>CAVQBY010000001.1:0-347790 GCA_963710925.1 uncultured Pseudomonadota bacterium
TTATGCGCAGAACGGATTTGAGCTTTCCTCTTCGCGCCACGCCCTTCGACACCAGCAACTCGACGACCTCTTTGAGCTTTCTGTCCAACTTCTTCCAGCGTTCGCGGCCGTTGTCGGTGGCTTTTAGACTATGGCCATTTTCTTCCAGAAAATGATCCACTGACATTTCGAGAAATACACGGAGTAGTACGGCGATGGCGTTAGGTGCAGGGCTCGGGCCATCTTCCAATTTCAATGTCCGGAGTTCCCGGAAAATTTCCGCAATACGATTGTCCGTAACATTTACGCGGGCATCCCTTCGGGACAAGCTCCTTTCGATCGCTGGGATCTGGGCTGGCGACGAAGGGCGGGCAGGCCGTGCTCCCCTGCTGAATTCTGAGATTGGAATCTCGTCTATCGTCCTCTCGGTATCGACTTGTTTCGCGAGATTGGGGCGCATCTTAGTGCCGAAGCCCTTGACGTACTCCAGCATTTGTTCGGTTTTGTAGAAGCTGCTCTGACCTTTTTCTTCTTACTAGCTAGGTCGAGCACGATCTGCCTCAGCGGTTTTACAACCTCGGCCGCAGGCAGCTTGGTAACGACCTTGCCCTTTTTGACATCGATCCCGAGTTCTTTTCGGACGGCGCGGTCGTCTACGAAGCGCGCAAGGGTCGAGATCGGGAACCGGTCCGTAATGAGCGCGCGCTCGGACGCTGTAAGTGAACCGCGTTCGGTCACCATTTCCAACGCCTGTACTGCAGGGGTCCTCTCCAGAAAACGCTGCTGCTGCCCTCGAGGGTCCACGGCACAATACCTGCGCCACCCTGCTCACCTTTGTGCTTGAGCTGGAGCCAATACGTCGGCCCGCTTGCCGAGATTCCATTGCGAAGCACGAAATAGGCTCAACCCGTGACTTTGAGAAGCCGCGCGCTAGCTTTTCCATGTTCGATTTCATATTCGCGGGCATATCCAGCCCGGTCATTACAGACGGTTTGCTTAGCATCTTGAACACTGCAACTCGGCGGTTGCCCTCAAGTGCAATAAAGCGCTCCGGCTTCCCGTTGAGGCGAAGTACGAGAAGTCGGTCCATGGATTCAGGCCATGTTCGGAAATGCTCTGGGCGAGCTTTAGAAGCTTTGACTTTTGCTCCCTGACAACCTTCTGAAGTGCCTCCTGCTGCCCCTCCGCGTGTGAGATGCGCGGGTTGTCGTGATCGAGGACCAAATCCTCAATCTAAATTGATATCGCCCATAAATCCCCCAGCCAGAGGCGAAAACCTAGGGAGGGAACAACCACCAGTAAAGTGGGATCGGGAGCCTCAGCGCGACTGACCGACCCAGGAGGGCGTCGTCGGACGGCCGGACCTCCATCACCTTGATCAAATTTGTGCCTGAAAAGTTCTCCTCCCCCCTTGAAATCCCCAAAATCGTTCCCATTTTGTTCTCAGTACAGGCTGGGAAGGAGTGCTGGCGACCGGGAACAGGGATGAACGTCCGCGAGGACATACAGGACTAGGATGCGATTCTTGCGCGCATTACTGGTAAGTCACTGAAGACAAAGGGATTTGTGCGCGGCCAGAATGCGCGCCGGCGAAATCCGTCTTTGGGGGCAAGCGAAGTCCGAGGCGAGGCAAAGGTGCGGTGCCGCGCGCGATCAAAGGCGCGCCGCGGCCTGCCTGCCGGCCCCTCGAAAACCCGAGGCGGGATGCGCCCGCGCGAATGGCGAAAAAAAAGAAGCCGGCCGCGCGAGAGCCGATCCCGCCTTTGGTTTGTCTGGCGGGGGTTTGTGGCGCTGCCTTGCGCGCGTCACTCGCCGCTGTAGTTCGGCTCGCGCTTTTCCAGGAAGGCGGCGATGCCCTCGGCGAAATCCTCGCCCTGCGCCGCCAGGATCTGGTTCCTGTCTTCCATGGCGATGGCCGCGTCCAGGCTTTGCGCATCGATGGCGAAGTTGAGCGCTTCCTTGGTCAGGCGCAGGCCCAGCGGGGTGGCATGCAGCATGTCTTTCACAAAGCCGCGCGCTTCTCGTCGAGCTTGCGTCGTCGACGACCGTCGACAGCAATCCCAGCTCGCGCCCGCGCGCCGCATCGATGAAGCGGCCGGTCAGCATGAACTCGGATGCCGCCGAGGCGCCGATCATGCGCGGCAGGAAATAGCGACACCCCGATATCGCAGGCCGAAAGCCCGATGCGGATGAAGGCCGCGTTCATGCGCGTGCGTCGGCGTGCCGATGCGCACATCGGACTGGCCAGCGCCAGCGCGAAGCCGCCGCCGCTCGCCGGCCCGTTGACGCAGGCGATGATCGGCTGCGGGCAGCGGCGCATCGCCATCACGATCTCGCTGATCTTGCGCTGGCCGGTCAGCCCGTCGCTGACGCTGCGTTTGGCATTGCTGCCGTCGCCGCGCGCCTTGAGGTCGAGCCCGGCGCAGAAGCCGCGGCCGGCGCCCTTCAGCACGACAACGCGCACCTCCTTCTTCCAGTAGAGATCGGTGAAGAGGTGCCGCAGCTCGTCGACCAGCCTGGGATTGAGGGCGTTGAGCCGCTCCGGCCGGTTCATCGTCACCCACAGCGCCGGACCCTGCGCCTCGACGACAAGATGTTCGTAGTCCATGGCAGCGTCCTATTGCGTCACATTGAGATGCTGGAGCCCGCGGAAGAACGGCAGGTTGCGCCATTGCGGCTTGGCGTGCGCGTCGGTCAGACGCACATTGGGAAAGCGGGCGAAGAAGGCCGGGATCGCGATCTGCGCCTCCAGCCGTGCCAGCGGCGAGCCGATGCACAGATGCGCCCCGCCGCCGAAGGCGACATGCGGCGCGTCCTTGCGCGAGATGTCGAAGCGGTGCGGATCGGCGAAAACCTGCGGATCGCGATTGGCGCCGCGCAGCGAGACCAGCATCGATTGCGTGGGCTTGACCGGGCAGCCGCCGATCTCCATGTCGCGCGGGGCGATGCGGCCGGTGATGTCGACCGGCAATTCATACCGCAGCACCTCTTCGACCGCCGAATTGATCAGCGAAGGATCGGCCTTCAGCTTTTCCAGTTCGCCCGGGTTTTTCAGGAACAGCCAGATCGCATTGCCGATCAGATCGGTCGTGGTCAGGTTGCCGCCGATCAGAAGGCCCTGCAGATTGTTGAGCAGCTCGCCATCGGTCAGCGGCGCGCCTTCGGCCTGCAACTGCACCATGTCGCTGATGAGATCGTCCTGCGGGTCGCGCGCGCCGCTGTTCCATCAGCTCGCGGAAATAGGCCGAGAGCGCGCCGCTGCAGGCGATCATGCGTTCGGTCTCTTCGGGCGTGCGGAAGGGGTTGAGGCCCAGGATCGCGCCTTCCGACCATTCGCGGAATTCCAGCAGCCGGGTGTCGTCGACGCCGAGGATGCGCGCGATGGCGTCGATCGGCACCAGCAAGGCGAAGCCGTCCATGGCGTCGAACTCGGCCTGGCCTTCCAGCGCGTCGAGCTTGTCGTCGACGACCTTCTGGACCAGCGGCCGGCACTTGGCCACGCGCTTGTAGAGCGCCTTGGCCAGCGGCGTGCGGATGCGCGCATGATCGGGGTCGTCGAGGAACAGGATGGAGGAGCTGCGCTCGTCTTCGGGGATGTTCTCGTCGCCGGCCACCGTTGCAGCAGCGCCTGCTGGAACACGGCGGCTTCCTCGGCATGGCTGGGGTGGCGCCACATCGAGCGGTCGGAGACCACGCCGCGCACGTCCTCGTAGCGGGTCAGGATGAAGGTGCCGGCCTGGGTGTCGCGATGCACCGGGCATTCGCCGCGCAGCCGGTCGAGCAGGGCATGCGGGTCGGCATTGAACTCCGGGTTCAACGGCGTCAGGTCGAGCACATTGGGCAGCGGGCGGTCTGTCATCGGCGCACTCCGGCTTGGCCCGCGCGAGCCTATCTGACAATCCGTCAGCTCACCAATAGTCCGCCATGATCTCGCGCGCCCAGTCCGGCTCGCGGATCGGCCCGCGCGGCAGAAAGCCGGCCATCACCGGCTTGATGTCGAGCACGGGCGTGCCGTCGATGGCGTCGAGCCCCCGCACCTTGAGGATGAGCCCGTCCGTCGCCAGCAGCCGGCAGGCCGTCACGCCCAGCCGGTTGGGGCGGGCCTTGCCGCGCTGGGCGAAGATCCCGACCTTGGGCCAGTCCGTGCGCCCGCGCGGATGGCGGGCGCCGGTCTCGATCTTGGTCCTTCGCCACGCGGTCGAAGCGGTAGATCACCTCGATATGGGAGAAGTCTCCGAGCGCGGCCGTGGCGTCTGGCGTGAATTGTGCGGGGTCGAGATGGATTTCGGCCTCCACCGCGTCCCAGTCATCGTCGATCGGCTCGGCGCGTCCGCCGCGCACATGGCCGATCGGGGTGAGCGTGACGGGATCGGGCGCGCGCATGAGCTGGCACTCCATAAGGTGGGGGGCGGGTTTTGTTAGGCAATTCTTCACGCCTGTTACCGCATCCTTACCATGTTTTGGATTCGTTCCAGGAATTGCACCGAAAGGGGACAGACGACCTGCTGCGAGCGCTCACAACCCCATATTTTTCCTAGGTTTTTCGATTGACTGCCCAGGATGACCCATGATATCCCATACTGTCCCATAAGCTCCGCCGACATAAGCCGGACGCATGGCGCGTTTCGGCATCGGGCAACAGGCCGAGCGGTTGGGATAGAGGGGGTGGATTTCGGACATGTCCGCGCAGCTGCAGGCCTTCATCTCGACGGTGCCAGGCACGCTCGACAGCAAAGGTCGGGTCTGCATTCCCGCGGCCTATCGGACCGCGCTGACGGCGCAGGACACCGCTGGCGTCTATATCTGCACCTCCTTCCTGCCGATTCTTCGATCGAGGGCTTCGGCGCCGCGCGGATGCAGCGACTGCTGGCCAAGCAGGCCGAGCAGGATCCCGTGCTGGGCACCGATCTCGATGACGCGACCCGCCTGGTCCTGGGGCTGACGCAACATCTGCCGCGCGACGAGAACGGCCGCATCCGCCTGCCGGAATCGTTCATCGCCCATGCCGGGCTGAAGGACCGCGTGATTTTTGTCGGCGTGGGCCAGAGCTTCCGCATCTGGGAGCCCGAGGCCTATGCGCCCATTCTCGAAGAGCAGATCAAGCAGGCGCGGGCGCTCCATGCGGCCCGCCGTGCCGCCCGGGCAGGTCGGCGCATGAGCGGCGGCCACATTCCCGTTCTGCTCGGCGAAGTGCTGGAGGTGATCGCGCCGCGCGACGGCGCGCATTATATCGACGGCACCTTCGGCGGCGGCGGCTATTCGCGCGCGCTGCTCGATGCCGCCCAGTGCCGCGTGCTCGGCATCGATCGTGATCCCGATGCGATCGCCCGCGGTGCGCGATGGTCTCGCAATATGCCGGCCGCCTGACCTTGGTGCAGGGCGAGTTCTCGAACATCGATGCGCTGCTCGCCGCGGCCGGCGAGACCGGGACCGACGGCGTCGTTCTCGATATCGGCGTCTCGTCCTTCCAGTTCGACAGCCGGAGCGCGGTTTCTCCTTCCGCGAGGACGGTCCGCTCGACATGCGCATGAGCCGGCCGGGCCCACGGCGCCGCCGAGTCGTCAATACGGCCGACGAGACGCGAGCTGGCCAACATCATCTTCCATTATCGGCGAGGAGCGGCATTCGCGCCGCATCGCCCGCGCCATCGTCGCGGCCCGGCCCGATCGAACGCACCGCCGCGCTCGCGGAGATCGTCTCCGAGGCGATGGGCCCGGCGGCCGCCCGCCATCCGATCCATCCGGCGACGCGCACCTTTCAGGCGCTGCGCATCTATGTGAATGACGAGCTGGGCGAACTGGAACGCGGGCTCGAAGCCGCCGAGCGCGTGTTGCGCGCCGGCGGACGCCTGGCGGTCGTCGCCTTCCATTCGCTGGAAGACCGTATCGTCAAGCGCTTCCTGGCCGGCGCGCAGCGCGGCGGCCGCGAAGGGCTCGCGCCATGCGCCCGAGGCCAGCGCGCCCATGCCCAGACTTCCGTCTGCTCACGCCGCGCGCCGTCAAGCCCGGCAATGCCGAAATCGAACACAATCCGCGTGCGCGGTCCGCACGTTTGCGCGCGGCCGAACGCCTCGCGCCCGCCGCCTAGGAGACATGCCGATGGTCCGCATTCTCAACTTCTTCTGTTTCGCGCTGAGCGCGCTGGCCTGTCTGGCGCTCTATCACGTCTCCGAGCAGACCCGCGTGGCCAATGCGGAGCTGCGGCATGTCAATCACCGCATCGCGCAGGAGCGCGATGCCCTGAGCGTGCTGCAGGCCGAATGGGCGCGCGTGGCCGATCCGGCGCGCATCCAGCGCCTGGCCCAGGCCGAGCTCGGCCTCACCGATACGCCGACGGTCGAACTGTCCTCGCTGGAACTGCTGCCGCGCCGTGGTCAGGCCGCGCCGTTGGGCGACAGCGCATATCCGCAATGCCAGCGTGACCGTCCCGGTCAAGCCCGAGGATCCGCGCATCCGTCTCGCCGCCATTCATCCCGGAAACTGACATCGATGGATGCGGCGCGTTCTCCCACCGTCGTTCAAAGGCGGATTGCCGTCGCCGCGGCGCATCTGCGTCATGGCCTTCGCGCTGGTGAGTGTGCGCCTGGTCGATGTCATGCTGCTCAAGGGCCGCGTCTCCGGATCGCACTGTCGCGACCGCGGCGGACGCCCTGGCCACGCCGCGCCGATCTGCTCGATCGCAACGGCGAATTGCTGGCCCGCGACCTGCCGGTGCACGATCTCTATGCGCAGCCGGCGGCGCTGTGGGACAAGGATCAGGCAGCGCGGCAATTGGCGCGCCGCAACAGGGGCGAGCCTCGCCCGGCTGCATCGCATCTTCGCCACCAAGCATCGTTATGTGCTCGTCGACCGGCAGATCTCGCCGCGTGTGCAGGATCGTGTGATGCGCCTGGGTCTGCCGGGCCTGGAATTCGAGCCCGTCTTACAAGCGCTACTATCCCAAGGGGCGCGCGGCGGTGCAGGTCATCGGCGCCACCGATCCTGATGGCAACGGGATTTCCGGCCTCGAACTGGGGCTCGACAAGCGTCTGCGCGCGGGCAAGCCCGGGGATGGCGTCCGGCTCTCCCTCGACATGCGCGTGCAATATGCGCTGGCCCAGGAAGTGGAGAAGAGCCGCGAGGAGTTTCGGCGCCCGCGCCGCCGGCGGCATCGTCATGAATGTGAACACCGGCGAAGTGATCGGCATGGTCTCGCTGCCGGACGGTCAGAACGGCATGCCGGAACGCGGGGCAGATCCGCGCCGCAACCGGATGGCGCAGGACGTCTACGAGCTGGGCTCGGTGTTCAAGATCTTTCCTTCGCGATGGCGCTGGAAGATCACACCATCAAGCTCGACGAACAGATCCCGATCGGCCGCGGCTACAAGATCGGCCGCTACACGATCCACGACGCCGAAAAGCTGCCGCCCACCTGTCGGCGCGCGACGTGCTGGGGGAATCCTCCAATATCGGCACTGCCCAGATCGTGCTGCGCTCGGGCGGCGAGCGCCAGAAGGCGTTCCTGCAGAAGACTGGGCCTGCTTGAGCGCCGTCGAATTCCCAGTCTGCCCGAGCGCGCCGCGCCCGCTCTATCCCGGCCAATTGGGGCGACATCGAAACCGCCACCATCGGCTTCGGCCAGGGCATTTCGGTCACGCCGCTTGTCCTTTGCGCGCGCGGCCGCCGAAGTGGTCAATGGCGGGCGCCGCATCACGCCCGACCTTTCTGCGCCATCCTGAGGATCGCGCGCGGCGCGCAGCTGATCTCGCCCGCGAGACCAGCGAGACCATGCGCGAGCTGCTGCGCTATGTGGTCACCGACGGCACCGGCAAGAAGGCCGATGTTCCGGGCTATGACGTGGGCGGAAAGACCGGCTCGGCCCAGGTTCCCGGCCCCAATGGCCGCTATATGCGCGGCAAATTGCTCGACCTCGTTTTGCGCGATTTTCCCGGCCGACAATCCGCGCTATCTGGTGTTTGTCATGCTGGACGAGCCGCATGGCACCAAGAAGACCTTCGGCATCGCGCTGGCGGGATTTACCGCTGCGCCGCTGGCGGGCCGCGTCATCGCGCGCATCGCCCCGATGCTGGGCCTGGCGCCGGCGCCGGTCCAGACCGGCCGCCAAAGAGAACTCCATAATGGAACCACATTCGCCAGACAGGCTCGAAGGGCGTCAGGTGATCGAGGGCGAAATGCAAGCCGCCTGCGCAGTTTTCCGGGCTCGCGAGCGACAGCCGCGAGGTCCGGCCCGGCTATCTTTTCGCCGCTCTGCCGGGCACGCGCGCCGACGGCGCGCGACTTCATCGCCGATGCGGTCCGCCGCGGCGCCGTGGCGGTGCTTGGCCGGCCCGAACTGCGCCGAGGATGCCGAACGCCTGGGCGCCGGGTTCATCGCCGACGAAAATCCGCGCGCCAGGCTGGCCCATATGGCGGCGGCAGTTCTTCGGCGCCCAGCCCGATGTCGATCGCCGCCGTGACCGGCACCAATGGCAAGACCTCGGTCGCCGTCTTTCTGCGCCAGATCTGGGCGCGCGCTGGGCCAGTCCGCCGCCAGCATGGGAACGGTCGGCGTCGTGGCGCCGGGCGGGGCCATTGCGCTCACGCACACCACCCCCGATCCCGATCGAAATCCACAGCCTGCTGGCCCGACTTGAAGAAGGATGGCGTCGATCATCTGGCGCTCGAGGCCTCCAGCCATGGCCTGGACCAGCATCGGCTCGACGGTGTCGCATCGCCGCCGCCGGTTTCACCAACATCACCCGCGATCACCTCGATTATCATGCCGACTTTCGCGCACTATCTCGCCGCCAAGCTGCGGCTGTTCTCCGAACTGGTGCGGCGACGGCGGCGTGGCGGTCGTCAATGCCGATGCCGAGCATGCCGAGGATTTCGCCGCCGCGGCCAGGGCGCCGCGGCCTCGACTGTCTCACCGTCGGCGCGCGCGGCGAGGCGCTGAAGCTCGTCGGCCGCGCGACCCGATGGCGACGGCCAGACGCTGCAGCATTAGCCATGCGCGGCAAGACCTATGACGTCGACACTGCCCCTGGCCGGCGATTTCCAGGCCTCCAATGCGCTGGTCGCGGCCGGGCTGGCGCATCGGCCTCGGCGAGCCCGCCGACAGGGTTTTCGCGGCGCTGGCCATCTCAAGGGCGCGGCCGGCCGCCTGGAGAAGGTCGCCGTCGCCGCGCAGCGGCGCCCCGATCTATGTCGATTATGCCCACACGCCCGACGCGCTCGAAACGGTTCTGGAGGCGATGCGCCCGCATGTCACGGAGCGGCTGCGTGTGGTCTTCGGCTGTGGCGGCGACCGCGACCGCGGCAAGCGTCCGCTGATGGGGCAGGTCGGCGCGCGAACCTCGCCGACGCATGTCATCGTCACCGACGACAATCCGCGCAGCGAAGATCCCGCAGCCATCCGCGCGCGAAATTCTGGCCGCCTGCCCGGCGCCACGGAGATCGGCGACCGCGCACGCGGCGATCCGCCGGCGATTGCCGCGACTGGAATCCGGCGATGTGCTGGTGATCGCGGGCAAGGGGCATGAGCGCGGCCAGATCGTCGGCGCCGAGATCCGTCCGTTCTCCGATCGCGAGGAGGCCGTCAAGGCGGCATTGGCGCTCGGCGGCCGGGCCGTGGAGGGCGCGGCATGAGCGCCTTTGGACCTCCGCAGGAAGCCGAAGCCGCGACGCTGGGCCGGGCCACGCGCGCCCTTCGAGGCGTACGGCATCTCGATCGACACGCGCACGCCTGAAGCCGGGCGATCTTTTCGTCGCGCTGCAAGGCGAGAACCGCGACGGTCACGACTTCGTCGCGGCCGCCTTCAAGGCCAAGGCCGCAGCCGCGCTGGTAGCACGCGATCCCGGCCATCTGCCGAAGGGCGCCGGCCTTGCTTACCGTCGGCCATACCCAGCGCGGCCTCGAGGATCTCGCCCGCGCCGCGCGCGCGCGCACGCCATGCGCAGGATCGTGGCCGTCACCGGCAGCGCCGGAAAGACCACGACCAAGGAGATGCTGCGGCTGGCCTTCGGTGCGCTCGGCCGCACCCATGCCTCGGCGGCGTCCTACAACAATCAATGGGGCGTGCCGCTGACGTTGGCCGCCATGCCGCGCGACACCGAATATGGCGTGATCGAAATCGGCATGAACCATTTCGGCGAAATCCGCGCGCTGGTCGGCTTCGCCCGTCCGCATGTCGCCTTGATCACCACCATCGCCCCGGCGCATCTCGAATTCTTCGGCAATTGCGAGGCCATCGCCGATGCCAAGTCGGAGATCTTCGAAGGGCTGATGCCGGGCGGGGCGGCCCTCATTCCCGCCGACAGCCGCCTATGCGGCTCGTCTCATGGCGCGCGCCCGCCAGGCGCAGGTCGCACCGCGTTCTCACTTTCGGCACGGCGCAGGACGCCGATGCGCGTCTCATCTCGGCGCGCGACGAGGACGGCGGCCAAGCCGTTCAGGCCGAGATCCTCGGCCGTCCGCTGACGCTGCGCATCGGCGCGCCGGGCGCGCACATCGCGGCCAATGCCGTGGGCGCGCTGCTGGCCGTCGCCGAGGCCGAGGGCGACGTGCTGAACGCCGCAGCGGCGCTGGCGCGCTTTCGAGGCGCTCAAGGGGCGCGGCGCGCGTTCGGCGTCGCGCTTGCCGGCGGCACGATCGAGGTGATCGACGAAAGCTACAACGCCAATCCGGCCTCGATGGCGGCGGCGCTGGCGTTGCTTGGTTCGGCCCCGGCGAGGGCCGCGCGCATCGCCGTGCTCGGCGACATGCTGGAGATGGGGCCGGACGGGCGCGGCCCATCATGCCGCGCTGGCCGCGGATATCGAACGGAGCGAAGGTCGATCTGGTTTTCGCGAATGGCCCGCTGATGCAGGCGCTGTGGGATGCGTTGCCGTCTTCGCGGCGTGGCGCCTATGGCGCCACCTCGGCCGGAAATCGCGCCCGAACTGGTCGATGCGCTGGCGCCGGGCGATGTCGTGCTGGTGAAGGGATCTCTGGGCAGCAAGATGGCCGTCATCATTGACGCGCTGAACGAAGGCGGCGGGGTAGGCGCGAGCATGTTCTATTTTCTGGTGCACATTGTCCGACAAGGTCGACGGCGTTCAACGTCTTCCGCTACCTCACGTTCCGTTCGGGCGGCGCGATCCTGACCGCGCTCGTCGTCGCCTTCATCATGGGACCGCCGACTGATCGCCTGGTTGCGCAAGCGCCAGGGCAAGGGCCAGCCGATCCGTAGCCGACGGTCCCCAGCGCCACATCGTCGAAAAGCAGGGCACGCCGACGATGGGTGGATTGCTGATCCTGGTTCCCGCGGTTGATCGCCACGCTGCTGTGGGCCGATCTGACCAATCCCTATGTCTGGATCGTGCTGCTGGTCACGGTGAGCTTCGGTCTGCTCGGATTCGTCGACGACTATATGAAGGTCACCAAGCGATCGTCGGACGGCGTCAGCGGCACGGGCAAGCTGCTGGTTCAGTTCCTCGTGGCCATTCTCGCCAGCTACCTGGTCATGAGGTTGGAGGAGCCGGCGCTGTCCGGCACGCGTCGCGGTGCCGTTCTTCAAGACGCTTGCTCATCCCGCTCGGCTGGGGCTTTCTCGTCTTCGGCGTCCTGGTCATCGTCGGCGCCTCCAATGCGGTGAATTTCACCGACGGTCTCGACGGCTTGGCGATCGTGCCGGTGATCATCGCCGCGGTCGACCTTCGCGCTGATCGCCTATCTGGTCGGCAACGTCAAATTTTCGCGACTATCTGCAGCTTCACTATGTCGCCGGAACCGGCGAACTCAGCGTCTTTCTCGCGGCGCTGGTGGGCGCCGGCCTCGGCTTTCTCTGGTACAACGCGCCGCCGGCCATGGTGTTCATGGGCGATACCGGCTCGCTTGCTCTGGGCGGCGCGCTGGGCGCGGTCGCGGTCGCCGTCGAAACACGAAATCGTGCTGGCGATCGTCGGCGGGCTGTTCGTCATGGAAGCGGTGTCGGTGATCGTCCAGGTGGCCTCGTTCAAGCTGACGGGCAAGCGCGTCTTCAGGATGGCGCCGATCCATCACCATTTCGAACAGCTCGGCTGGAAGGAACCCACCATCGTGATCCGCTTCTGGATCATCGCCGTGGTGCTGGCCCTGATCGGCCTGTCGACGTTGAAGTTGAGGTAATGCTGTGATACCGGCCCGCACATTCGCGCAGAAGGAGGTCGCCGTCTTCGGGCTGGCCCGCTCCGGGCTTGTCGGCTGTGCGGGCGCTGTCGGCCGGCGGTGCGCGCGTTGTCGCCTGGGACGATTCGGCCGAGCGCCGCGAGGGCGCGATCCGCGCGGGCGCAACGGTGCAGCCCTTTGCCGAATGGGCGTGGGACGGCCTGGCGGCGCTGGTCCTGAGCCCCGGCGTGCCGCTTGACCCATCCCGTACCGCATCCGGTCGTGACGGCGGCGCGCGCGGCCGGCGTCGAAATCATCGGCGACATCGAGCTCTTTGCGCGCGAGATCCGGTCCGATCGCGCACAGCCCGGCCGTGCGCCGGTCATCGCGGTCACCGGCACCAACGGCAAATCGACCACCACCGCGCTGATCGGCCATATCCTCGCGGCCTGCGGCTTCGATGCGCAGATCGGCGGCAATATCGGCAAGCCCGCGCTGGATCTCGCCGCGCCCCGGCACGCAACGATCTATGTGCTGGAAATGTCGTCCTATCAGATCGACCTGTCGCCTGGGCTCGTGCCCGATGTCGCGTGCTGACCAACATCGCGCCCGATCACATCGATCGCCACGGCAGCGCTCGAAGGCTATGCCGCCGTCAAGGCGCGGCTGCTCGCGCAGGCGGCGCCAGACGGGGCGGTCTGCATCGGCGTCGATGATCCCGCATTCGGCCGCGATCCAGACCGCATGGCGTCGAATGGCGGCGCCAGGCCCGTCGCGGTCTCGTCCGGCAAGGTTCTGGGCCGCGGCGTCTTCGTGCTCGATGGCAAGCTCTACGATGCGCAGGGCCAGCGCGCCACGCAGGTGATGGATCTCGCCGAGGCCGAACATCTGCCGGGCGCGCACAATTGGCAGAATGCCGCGCTCGCCTATGCCGCCTGCGCCCCTATGTCCGCGATCCGCGCGCGATTGTTGCGGCCATTGCCGATTTTCCGGGCCTGCCGCATCGCCTCGAAGAAGTGGCGGAGATCGGCAAGGTGCGCCTCATCAATGATTCCAAGGCCACCAATGCCGATGCGGCGGCCCGCGCGCTGGCCTGCTATCCCGATATCTTCTGGATCGCCGGCGGAAAGGCCAAGGATGGCGGCATCGAAAGCCTGACGGCGTTCTTTCCGCGCATCCGCAAGGCCTATCTGATCGGCGATGCCGCCAGCCGGTTCGCCCATACACTCGATGGGCACGTGACCTATGAGATCTGCGGCACGCTCGATCGCGCCGTCGCCTCGGCGCTGGCCGATGCCGCCCATTCCACGCTTCCGGATCCTGTGGTGCTGCTGTCGCCGGCCTGCGCCTCCTTCGATCAGTTCCGCGATTTCGAGGATCGCGGCGATGCCTTCCGCGCGCTGGTCGCCGCGCGTGGCAATCAATCCGTGCGGGAGGCGTCATGAGCCTGTCGCGCGCAGATCGCAGCGGTTTCACGTCGTGGTGGTGGACGCTCGACCGCGTCTCCTTCTTCATCATGCTGGCGCTGCTGGCCATCGGCCTGATCCTGGCCTTCGCGGCCAGCCCGGCCGCCACCGGCGGCGGCATGAGCGCCGGCGATTTCCGCTATGCCGGCCGCCAGAGCGCATTTGCGCTGATCGCGATTTTCATCCTGGGCTTTTCCTCGCTGTTGTCGCTGCGCGCAGTGAAGGTGACGGCGGCGGTGGTCTTCGCCGTGGCGCTGATCGGCGCGGTTCTGACGCTCTTTCTGGGCAGCGAGGTGTTCGGTGCGAAGCGCTGGATCGATCTGGGCTGGATGACGATCCAGCCGTCGGAATTCCTCAAGCCGGGGCTGGCGGTGCTCGGCGCCGCCATTCTGGCCGACAAGGCCCGCATGATCCTGCCCAAGCCGTTGATCACCTTCATCCTGGTGGCGCCGGCGGTGGTCGTCCTGCTGCTGCAGCCCGATGTCGGGCAGACCGGCTTGCTGGTCGCGCTGTGGGGCACGCTGCTATTCTTCTATGGCATTTCGGTGATGGTGGATCGCGGCGCTGTCGGGTAGCGGTCGTCGGGCTCGGGGTCACTGGCCTATTTCCTGTTCCCCCATGTGCAACACCGCATCCTGCAATTCCTTGGCGACGACACGCCCGGCTATCAGACCGGCCTGTCGCTCAAGGCTTTCGCCCATGGCGGGCTGTGGGGCGTCGGGCCGGGTGCGGGCACGGTCAAATACCGCATCCCCGATGCGCATTCCGATTTCATCTTCGCGGTCGCGGGCGAGGAGTTCGGGCTTGTCCTGTGCGGCCTGATCGCGTTGCTGTTCTGCGTGTTGACGGTTCGGCTGCTGATGCGCTCGGCCCAGGCGCGCGACCCCTTTGCGCAGATGGCCGGGCGCCGCGCTCGCCGTCGTCGTCGCGCTGCAGGCCTTCATCAATATGGGCGTGGCGATTTCGCTGCTGCCGGCCAAGGGCATGACGCTGCCCTTCATCTCCTATGGCGGCTCCTCGCTGTTCGCCGTGGCGCTGACCATGGGCTTCGCACTGGCCGTCACGCGCCAGCGGCCCAAGATCGGCGAGCGCGACCATCAGGTCTTCACCTTCCTCAGGGAGGCGCGGGCATGAGCACCATCGTTCTGTCGGCCGGCGGCACCGGCGGTCATCTTTTCCCGGCCCAGGCGCTCGCGGCCGAACTCCTGCGCCGCGGCCAGCGCATCGTCGTGATGACCGACGCCCGCGCCAGGAATTATGGCGAGGCCTTTCCGGGCACGACCGATCGAGACCGTGCCGTCAGCCAGCTTCGCCACGCGTTCGCCGCTCAAGCTGGCGCTGGCGCCGTTCGAAATCGCTGCGCGGTATCGCTGTCGCGCTGGCCAAGCTCCGGCGCCTCGGCCCGCCGCCGTGGTGGGGTTTGGCGGCTATCCCAGCCTGCCGGTGATGATCGCCGCGCGCTTGGCGCGGCCTGCCGACGGCGATCCATCGAACAGAACGCCGTGCTGGGCCGCGTCAACCGGCTGGTCGCCGATGGGGTGCGGCGCCGTCGCCGCTTCCTTCCCGATCGCCCGCTTCGCGCCCGAAGGATCAGGGCCGGATCGTCTTCACGGGCAATCCCGTGCGCCCCGAAGTCGTTGCCGCTCGCGGCAACGTCCCTATGAACGCGCCCGTCCGCCGGCGCCGCCATCCACCTGCTGGTCTTCGGCGGCAGCCAGGGTGCGCGCGCGCTCAGCGAGATCGTGCCCGCCGCCATCGCGCAAATTGCCCGAAAGCGCTGTCCAGCCGCCTGCAAATCGTGCAGCAATGCCGGCCGGAGGATATTGATGCGGTTCGGGCCGCCTATGGGCGCGCGGGTGATCATGCCGAACTTGCCAGCTTTCTTCTCGGATATGCCGCGCCGCATCGCCGGGGCCCATCTCGTGATCGCGCGCAGCGGCGCCTCGACGGTCAGCGAACTGGCGGTGATCGGCCGGCCCGCAATCCTCGTTCCCTATCCCTTCGCGACCGACGATCATCAGACCGCCAATGCCGAGGTGCTGGCCGAGGCGGGCGCCGCCTGGGCGCATCCAGCAACGCGATCTCAGCGCCGACAATGCTCGCCAGCCTGCTGGTGGAGATTTTCGCCGATCCGCCGGTCTCGCGGCGCGCGCCGCGGCGGCCCGGGCGGTCGGCCGGCCGGATGCGGCCGCGCGGCTGGCCGATGTCGTCGAACGGTTGGGGAGGGCGGCATGATCGAAACCCGCGACGTCACCCCCATGCGCGTCCCGCTCGATATCGGCACGATTCATTTCATCGGTATCGGCGGCATCGGCATGAGCGGCATCGCCGAGATCATGCACAATCTCGGCTACAGGGTGCAGGGCTCCGACATCTGCCGAGAGCGCCAACGTTAAGCGCCTGCAGGACCTCGGCATCGCGATCGCGATCGGCCACAGTCGCCGGCAATCTGAAGGATGCCCATGCCGTGGTCTATTCGTCGGCGGTGAAGCCGGGCAATCCCGAATTCGATGCCGCGCGGCTGCGGGGCCTGCCGCTGGTGCGCCGCGCCGAGATGCTGGCCGAGATCATGCGCCTGAAATGGTGCGTGGCCGTGGCCGGCACCAATGGCAAGACCACGACGACGACCATGGTCGCCGCGCTGCTCGATGCCGGCGCGCTTGATCCCACCGTCGTCAATGGCGGCATCATCAACGCCTATGGCACCAATGCCCGTCTGGGCGCGGGCGAATGGGTGGTGGTGGAAGCCGACGAAAGCGACGGCACCTTCCTGCGCCTGCCGGCCACCGTGTCGGTGGTCACCAATATCGATCCCGATCATCTGGATTACTACGGCAGCTTCGACAAGATGCGCGAAGCCTTTCTGCGCTTCGTCGAGAATGTGCCCGTTCTACGGCTTTGCGGTGATGTGCCTGGACCATCCGGAAGTCCAGGCGATGGTCGGCCACATCCGCGACCGCCGCGTCATCACCTATGGCTTCAGCCCCCAGGCCGATGTGCGCGCCGTCGGTGTGTCGCTTCTCCGAAGGCGCCTCGCATTTCGATGTGGTCGTCACCGACCGGCGTGATGGCACCGAAACGCGCATCGAGAAGCATGCGCCTGCCGATGCCGGGCGAGCACAATGTTCAGAACGCGCTCGCCGCCATCGTCGTCGCCCGCGAGCTGGGCGTGCCGGACGATACGATCCGCACGGCGTTTGCCGGCTTCGGCGGCGTGGGCCGGCGCTTCACCCGGGTCGGCGAATGGAACGGCTGCTGCCATCATCGACGATTACGGCCACAACCCCTTCAAGATCGCCGCGGCGCTTCGTGCGGCGCGCCAGGCCTATTCCGGGCCCGGTCGTCGCGGTGGTCCAGCCGCATCGCTATACGCGGCTGCGCGACACCTTCGAGCAGTTCGCGACCTGTCTCAACGATGCCGATGTGGCGGTGGTCGCCCCGGTCTATCCGGCGGGCGAAGCTGCCCATTCCGGGTATCGATCGCGACAGCTATGCCGAAGCGCTGCGCGCCCACGGCCATCGCCATGTCCGTGACCATCGATGGCGCCGGAGGATCTGGCCGCGCGTCGTCGCCGAGGTCGCCAAGCCCGGTGGCGCGGTGGTGTGCCTCGGCGCGGGCTCGATCACCGGCTGGGCCGCGGGTCTCGAAACAGCGCTGAAAGCACGGGAGGGCAAGACTTGATGCAGTCCCGTCCGTGCTATGCGCTGCCGCCGGTGCGCGGCACCTACACCGAGAACGCCCCGCTCAAGGACCTCGTCTGGTTCCGTGCCGGCGGCAACGCCGAAGTGCTGTTCCGTCCCGCCGATGTCGAGGATCTGGCGACGTTCCTGTTTGCGCAGGCCGGCCGATCTCACGGTCACGGTGATCGGCGTCGGCTCCAATCTGCTGGTCCGCGATGGCGGCATTCCCGGCGTCGTGATCCGGCTGCCGGCCGCGTTCGGGCGAGATCAGCATCGACGGCATGCGCATGCGCGCCGGGGCTGCCGCGCTCGATGCCGCGGTGGCGCGCGCCGCGGCCGATGCCGGCATTGCCGGGCTCGAATTCCTGCGCGGCGTGCCCGGCACGATCGGCGGGGCCCTGCGCATGAATGCCGGCTGCTATGGCCGCGAATTGAAGGATGTGCTTGGTCGAAGCCACCGCGCTCGACGCCCAGGGCAATGTCCACACCCTCACCGCCGCCGAGATGGGCTTCAGCCTATCGCCATTCCGACCGTGCCCGAGGACTGGATCTTCGTCGAAGCGGTGTTTGAGGGGACGGCGGACGCCTCCGAGGCCGTGCGCGCGCGGATGAATGAGCTGGTCGCAGCAACGCGAGGCGACCCAGCCCGTACGCTCGAAGACCGGCGGTTCCACCTTCAAGAACCCGCGCCGGCCACAAGGCCTGGCAACTGATCGACGAAGCGGGCTGTCGCGGCCTGCGCCATGGCGACGCGCAGGTCTCCGAAAAGCACTGCAACTTCCTGATCAACACCGGCAATGCCGCCGCCGCCGATCTCGAGGCGCTGGGCGAAGAGGTCCGCGCAGCGGGTGAGGGAAAAGTCCGGCGTCACGCTGGAATGGGAAATCAAGCGGGTGGGCGTGGCATGAGCGGTGCCGACAGACATCAAGCGCGTCGCCGTCCTGCTCGGCGGACGTTCGGCCGAACGCGAGGTCAGCCTCAACAGCGGCAAGGGCTGCGCCGATGCCCTGCGCGGCGAGGGTTTCGATGTGGTCGAGATCGATCCGAAGGATGGCGATCTGTCGAGCCAGCTTCGCGAGGCCGCGCCCGAAGTCGTGTTCAATGCGCTTGCATGGCCGCTGGGGCGAAGACGGTTGCGTGCAGGGTCTGCTCGAATTGCTGCGCCTGCCTTATACCCATTCCGGTGTGCTGGCCTCGGCGCTGGCGATGCACAAGCAGCGCGCCAAGGATGTCTTTGCGCGCCGCCGGCCTTCCGGTCGTCAAATCCATCGTCGTCGATCGCCGCGAGGCGGCGCGACCGCCATCTGATGGAGCCGCCTTATGTCGTCAAGCCCGTCAATGAGGGCTCGTCGGTCGGTGTCTTCATCATCCGCAAGGGCGACAACCGTCCGCCCGAAGCGCTGGGCAGCGCCGAATGGCAGCTCTCCAGCGAAATGATGGTCGAGGAGTTCGTGCCCGGCCGCGAATTGACCGTTGCGGTGATGGGCGGCAAGGCGCTGGCGCGTGACCGAGATCACGACCGCGCTGAGCTTCTACGATTACGAAGCCAAATATGCCGCCGGCGGTTCGCAGCATGTCGTTCCCGCGCAGATTCCCGGAGGCGGTCGCCGAAGCAGGCGATGGCGCTGGCCGAGCGCGCCCACGCGGCGCTGGGCTGCCGCGGCGTCACGCGCACCGATTTCCGCTATGACGATACCGAGGGCAAGGCCCGCCTGGTCGTGCTGGAGGTCAACACCCAGCCCGGCATGACGCGCGACCTCGCTGGTGCCGGAACAGGCCGCCTATGCCGGCATAGCTATGGCGCCTTGTGCCGCTGGATGGTGGAGGACGCCTCATGCGATCGGTGAGAAATCAGCGCAAGCCGTCGCGCGGCAATCCGGGCCAAGCCGGCGCGCCGCGATACCGCGCAAGACCGCGCGCGGCAAGGCGCCCGCGAAATCGTCCAAGAAGCCCGTGGCGCGCGCAGCCTTCGGCCGGCGCACGAAATTCCACGATGGTCTGCTTGCGCGCGCCGGCCGCTGGGTGCGCCGCAAGCTTACCTTCCGCCGCCCGATGCTCTGATCTGACGGGCGCGCTGGTCGTCCTTCGCGCTCGTGGCGGCGCTGTTCGCCGGCGGCTATGTGCGGCCGCGGCCATCGGCACGGTCAATGCCGCGGCGGCAGCGGTGTCGGCCTATGCCGGTTTCGGCATTTCCAAGCTGCATCTGTCCGGCGAAAACCGCACGCCGCCGCAGACCATTCTGGCGGTGCTGAACTTCAAGCCGGGCCAGTCGATCTTCGATGCCGATCTGCAGATGCCGCGCGCGCCCGGCTGCTGCAGTCTGCCCTGGGTGGCCGCGGCCGAGGTCACGCGGCGCTATCCCGATTCCATCTCGTGTCAATCTGGTCGAGAAGCATCCCTTCGCGCTGTGGCAAGTCGCGCCAAGGCGGCTCTATCGTGGTCGAGCGCGTCAGGCGCGGTCATCACCACCAGGCGACGCCGGAGAAATTCCCGAATCTGCCGATGTTCGCGGGCGATCCGCCCAAGGGCGGCGCCGAGCTGGTGGACGCGATCGCCGAGCACCGCGCGGTCGCCGCGCGCATGCGCATATGCAGCGCGTCTCCGGGCGGCGCTGGAACCTGATCCTCGACGACGGCGTCGTGGTCAAGCTGCCCGAAACCGGCTGGCGCAAGCAGCTCGACGTCCTGGAACGCCTGATCGTCGACAAGGGCGTGCTCGAACGCGACATCAGCGAAATCGATCTGCGCTCGAAGGACAACTATTTCTTCGTGCTGCGCGGGCAGGACAAGCCGCAGCAGGTCACGCGGGAGAACAAGGCATAATGGGCGAGACGATTCGCATGCGCACAGCCAATGCAAGCCCACGTCCTATCGCACCGGCCTGGTGGCGGCGCTGGATGTCGGCTCCTCGAAGGTCACCTGCCTGATCGGCCGGGCCGAACCGGGCTCGCTGCAAGCGTTCTTGGGCGCGGCGTTGCGCGAAATCCCAGGGCATCAAGTCGGCGACCGTCACCAGCCTCGAAGCATGCCGAAGAGGCGATCCGCGAGGCCGTCGCGGCGGCCGAGAACCATGCCGATACCCGCATCCAGAACGTGCTGATCTCGGTGGCTTGCGGCGCGCCGACCTCGGTCACCGCGCCGCGCGGCCATGGCGCTGGACGGCGCGCTGGTCTCCGACGAGCCATCTGCGCGCGCTGCTGGGCGAGGGCCGCAACCGCTGCCGGCTGGAAGGCCATGAGATCATCCAGTCCGCGCCCACCTCCTATGTGGTGGACGAGGCGCGCGGGGTGCGCGATCCGCGCGGCATGTTCTGCCAGCGCATCGGCGTCGCCATGCATGCGGTCGCGGTCAAGCCCTCGCCGCTGCAGAACCTCAAGCTGGCGGTCGAACGCTGCCACCTGACGGTCGTCGGCTCGCTGTTCTTCGGCCTATGCCAGCGGCCTGTCGACCCTGACGCCGGACGAAATGCAGCTCGGCGCCACCGTCATCGATATGGGCGGCGGGGTCACCTCGATCGCCGTGTTCATGGAAGGCCAGCTTGTCCATGCCGATGTCGTGCCGATGGGCGGCAGCCACGTCACCTCCGATCTCGCCCGCATGCTGGCCGCGCCGCTCTCGGCGGCCGAACGAATCAAGACGCTGTATGGCGCGGCCTTGGGCGACATCGAAACCGGCACCGACACGGTGGCCGTGCCGCAGATGGGCGAGGATGGCGACGAATATGCCGTGCGGGTGCCGCGCTCGATGCTGACGCGCATCATCCAGCCCCGGCTGGAGGAGATTTTCGGCCAGGTGCAGACGCGGCTGCGCGACAGCGGCTTCGACGTTGCCGCCGGGCCGCCGCGCGGTGCTGACGGGCGGCGCCTGCCAGCTCGCCGGCACGCGCGAACTGGCGCAGCGCGTGCTCAACAAGCAGGTGCGGCTGGGCCGCCCGCAAACCTTTCAGGGCCTGCCGGCGGCGTCGGCCGGGCCCGATTACGCCGACGGCGTTGGGATTGCTGATGGCGGGCGCGACGATGCCGCCGGAGGCGCTCAATCCCGATCTCGCCGCGCAGCCGCAACAAGCGGCAAAGCTGGTTTCTTCCGAAAGCTCACAGGTGGGTTGTTCGGATGAGCGAATACGCTTACTCACAACAATGAGAGAATCAGTTGGGCGTCCGTGGGGAAAGAAGTCGGGTACACGGCAAGGAGAGTGGAACATGTCGATCAAGTTTAGGGCGCCTGAAGTCAGCGAATTGCGGCCGCGAATCACCGTGCTCGGCGTCGGCGGCGCCGGCGGCAACGCCGTCAACAACATGATCGCCGCCAAACTGGAAGGCGTCGATTTCGTCGTCGCCAACACCGATGCTCAGGCACTGGCCCAGTCCAAGGCCGAACGGCGCATCCAGATCGGCGCCAAGGTCACCGAAGGGCTCGGCGCGGGCGCCCGTGCCCGATGTCGGCCGTGCCGGCGCCGAGGAATCGCTTGAAGAGATTCTCGAGCAGATCGAAGGCTCCCACATGGTCTTCATCACCGCCGGCATGGGCGGCGGCACCGGCACCGGGGCTGCCCCGGTCATTGCCCGCGCGGTGCGCGAGATGGGCGTTCTGACCGTTGGCGTCGTGACCAAGCCCTTCGCCTTCGAAGGCGACAAGCGCATGCGCATCGCCGAACGCGGGATCGAGGAGCTGCAGGCCTATGTCGATACGCTCATCATCATTCCGAACCAGAACCTGTTCCGCATCGCCAATGACCGCACGACCTTCGCCCAGGCCTTCTCCATGGCCGACGATGTGCTGCATTCCGGCGTGCGCGGCGTCACCGACCTGATCGTGATGCCGGGCCTGATCAATCTCGACTTCGCCGACATCAAGACCGTCATGTCCGAAATGGGCAAGGCCATGATGGGCACCGGCGAGGCCGAGGGCGAGGACCGCGCCATCAAGGCCGCGGAAGCGGCGATCTCCAACCCGCTGCTCGACGATGTGTCGATGAAGGGCGCCAATGGCGTGCTCATCAACATCACCGGCGGCCCCGACATGATGCTGTTCGAGGTCGACCAGGCCGCCAACCGCATCCGCGCCGAGGTCGATCCCGACGCCAACATCATCTTCGGCGGCACGATTCTGGAGAATATGGAAGGCCGAATTCGCGTCTCCGTCGTCGCCACCGGAATCGAGGCCGCGGAGATGGCCAAGATGCCGCCCAATGTCGAACCCTTGCGGCCGCGCAATCCCAAGCCGATTTCGATCGCGCCGGATGCCCAGCAGATCGCGGCCAATCCGGTCCTCCGACAGGTCGAGGTCCTGTCCGAAGAGCTCAATGCGCCGATGGGCCAGTCCCGCCGCACAGCGATCTCGCCGGTCGAGACGATGATTCTGGGCGAGGACGAGGATGCCCCGCTCGCCGTCGACGAGGAGGCGCCGGCCCCGCAGCCGGCACGTCCGGCGGCCCGAGCCGAAGCCGCACCGGAACCGGAGGCCCAGCCCAAGCGCCGTTTCGGCTTCCTCGGCCGCAAGGAGAAGAAGCCCGAGCCGCGGATGGAGCCGCGCGCCCGAATCGCAGCGCGCCAATGCCCAGGTCATGTCCCGCAGCAATGCGGGCGAACAGCGCGCGGCGCAGACCAACCCCTCCGAGGATCTGTTCCCCGAGCACAAGGCCGAGGATCAGTTCGAGATCCCGGCCTTCCTGCGCCGCCAGACCAACTGACGCGCGGGATACAAACGCACTCTCCAGGGGGCGTCCGGAGCGATCCGGGCGCCCTTGCCGTTTGTGCGCCAGCGGCGATCGGCTAAGTTCGCGGCCATGTCCCGCAAAACCATCGCCAGATCCGTTTCGGTCACCGGCACCGCGCTCCATGCCGGTGTCGATGTGCAGATGTCGCTGTCGCCGGCCGCGCCTGGCGCCGGCATTGTCTTCCGCCGGGCCGATCTCGGTGCCGAAATTCCGGCGCTGTATGATCGCGTCGGCGACACGCGCCTGGGCACGGTGCTGGCCGAAGGCAAGGCCAGCGTGGGCGTGGTCGAACATCTGATGGCGGCGCTGGCCGGCGCGGGGATCGACGATCTCCTGGTCACGCTCGACGGCCCGGAGCCGCCCATACTGGATGGCGATGCCCAGTCCTATCTGCGCTTCCTTGACGAGGCCGGCATCGCCGAGGCGCCCGGCGCCCGCTGTGCCATCCGCGTGCGCAAGCCGGTCGTGGTCGAACAGGGCGAGGCCCGCGCCGCGCTCCATCCGGCCGATGGCCGGTCATTCGATTTCGAGATCGTCTTTGCGTCCCCGGCCATTGGCACGCAGCGCTATGCCTTCGCGTGGTCCGAGGATGGGTTCCGCCGCGAGATCGCGCCGGCACGCACCTTCGGTTTCCTGCATGAGCTCGATGCGCTTCTGAAAGCCGGGCTCGGCCGCGGCGCCTCGCTCGAGAACACGCTGGCGATCGAGGGCGACAAAGTGGTCAATGCCGATCTCATGCGCTTTCCGGATGAATTCGTGCGCCACAAGATTCTCGACGCGATCGGCGATCTGGCTCTGGCGGGCGCACCGATCCTGGGCCGTTTCGAAGGCGTGCGCTCCGGTCATACGCTCAACAATGCGCTTCTGCGCGCGCTGTTTGCCGATCCTGCGAACTACGAAACGGTGCCGGCCTGATCCTGCGTGCCGTCGCCGTCGCGCTGTTCGCGCAACACCTTCAGCAGGCCGGAGACGGCGGTCCGCAGTCCGTCATTGTCCAGGGCCTGGAAATTGCGCACCAGATCGATGGCCACGCGATCATGCCCGCCATGGGGCAGGGCGCCGTCTCCGCCGTCCGCCGCCAGGCCTTCGAAGAAATAGGACACATCGACCTCGAATGCCTGTGCCAGCTCATAGAGCCGTTCGGCGCTGACCCGATTCGCGGCGGTCTCGTATTTCTGGACCTGCTGATAGGACAGGCCCAGCGTCAGGCCGAGCTGTTCCTGCGTCAGCCCCAGCTCCGTCCGCCGCCGGCGGATGCGCCGGCCGATATGGGGGCCGATCGGCGCAAGACGGCCGTCCTGCGCCTGTGGTCCGGCGTCCGGCGTCTGGCTGTGCGGCGACGCTGTCCGGGCCGGGGATTGCGGGATTTGTGCATGATCCATGGATTGCTCGCCCTGGATGGTTTCGAGACCCTTATACAATCTACAGTAGCATATGGAGTTCGGTTCTACCAAGGGCCCCGATGCCACGGGCCATCACCGGCAAGACATCTGGACCGGCTGCGGTACGGACTGGCATAACGGCGCCGACTTCAGTAACGATGGCGCCCGGAACCCGGCTCCCGTGCCCGGAAACGGAAGAACAGATGTCCCTGAAAGATTTATCGAATCCGGCCGCGTCCGCGCCGGTGACGTCCCGCCTGCTGCGTATTGGTCTGGGAGCGGCGCTGGCCGCGGCGCTGATGGTGCTGTCCGGCTGCTCGCTGTTCAGCGACTGCGAACTCGCAGGCGGCGAAATACGTCGCCCGGCCGGTCGAGAAGATCTATGCCGACGCCTGGGAGAAGATCCAGGACCATTCCTGGCTCGAGGCGGCCAAGCAGTTCGACGAGGTCGAGCGCCAGCACCCCTATTCGGTGTGGGCGCGGCGCGCCATGCTGATGAGCGCCTTTTGCTACTATCAGGCCAATCACTTCGACGATGCCATCAACACCGCCGAGCGCTACATCCAGCTCCATCCCGGCAGCAAGGAAGTGGCCTATGCCTTCTATCTGAAGGCGATGTCGCTCTACGACCAGATCACCGATGTCGGCCGCGACCAGTCCAACACCGCCAAGGCGCTGACCGCATTGCAGGACGTGATCCAGCGTTTCCCCAACACCTCCTATGCGCGCGACGCCAGCCTGAAGGTCGACCTCACGCTCGATCATCTGGCGGGCAAGGAAATGACGGTTGGCCGCTATTATCTGCGCCGCCAGGACTATGTCGGCGCGATCAATCGCTTCCGCACCGTGGTCGAGCGCTATCAGAAGACCTCGCAGATCGCCGAGGCGCTGGAGCGCCTGACCGAAGCCTATTATGCGCTCGGCGTTTACGACGAAGCCAAGACGGCGGCGGCCGTTCTGGGCGCCAACTATCCGGGAAGCCCGTGGTATCAGGACGCCTACGACCTCCTGAAGGAGCATCACATGAAGCCCGAAGAGGACAAGGATTCCTGGATCAGCAAGGCATTCTCCGGCGTCTTCTAGAGGCACGGCCATGCTCGCGACGCTCAAGGTCCGCGATCTCGTTCTCATCGAGGACGTGACGCTGGATTTTGCGCCCGGCCTCAATGTGCTGACGGGCGAAACCGGCGCCGGCAAATCCATCCTGCTCGATGCGCTGGGGCTGGCGGCGGGAAATCGCGCCGGCGCTCGTTCGGCCGGTGCGCGGAGAGGCCGCCCAGGGCTCCTCGGTGGCGATCTTCGAGCTGCCGGCCTCCGATCCGGCCCGCGCGCTGGTGAGCGAGAACGGCATTCCGAACGAAGCCGACATCATTCTGCGCCGTGTCGTCTCCGCCGATGGCCGCACCCGCGCCTTCGTCAATGACGAGCCTGTCAGCGTCGCACTGCTGCGCGATCTGGGCGCGATCATGGTCGAGATCCACGGCCAGTCCGACGACCGCGGGCTGTTCGACGTCTCGACCCATCGCAAGCTGCTCGATGCCTTCGGCGCCTATGACGCACTGCTGGCCGATGTTGCGGCCCGCTTTTCCGCCTGGGATGCGGCGCGCAAGGAGGTGGAGGCGCTGCGCCGCGCCGCCCAGTCGGCCGCCGCGGATGCTGACTATCTGCGCCACAC
This sequence comes from uncultured Pseudomonadota bacterium, assembly GCA_963710925.1. Taxonomy (GTDB): domain Bacteria; phylum Pseudomonadota; class Alphaproteobacteria; order Micropepsales; family Micropepsaceae; genus Rhizomicrobium. The sequence continues at coordinate 26,004 of CAVQBY010000001.1, forward strand.
CGTCGAGGAACTGTCGGCGCTCGCGCCCGTCCAGGGCGAGGAAGAGGAGCTGGCCGGCGAACGCGCACTGCTGATGAATGCCACGCGGATCGCCGAGGACATTTCCGCCGCCATCGAATTCGCTCACCGGCGACCGTGGCGCGGAAGGGGGCATCGCCGCCGCATTGAAGCGCCTGGGCCGGATGAGCGAGGAGGCGCGCAAGGCCATCGAGGGCCCTGAGAACTCGCTCGAACAGGCCTTTGCGCTGACACAAGAAGCCCGCCGCGATCTGGGCAGCATCCTGTCGCGTATCGAACTGGATGCCGGCGATCTGGAAAAGAAGGAGGACCGGCTTTTCGCGCTGCGCGACGCGGCCCGAAAATATTCCGTGCCGGCGGACGCACTCGACCAGCTCCTCTCCGACTGCGCGGCCAGGCTCGACGCCATCGATGGCGGCGGGGCGCGGCTCAAAGCCGCCGAAGCCGCCGCCGCCTCGGCCCGCGCCGCCTATCTCGATGCCGCGCACAAGCTTACGGAGGCGCGCAAGACCGCTGCCGCCAAACTCGAATCCGCCGTCGCCGGCGAACTGGTGCCGCTCAAACTCGGCCATGCCAAATTCCGCGTCGCCTTCGAGGATCTGGCCGAGGATGCCGGTACCGCACAGGGGCTCGAGCGTGTCGCCTTCGAAATCGCCACCATCGAGGGCGCGCCTTTCGGTTCGCTGACGAAGATCGCCTCCGGCGGCGAACTGGCGCGCATCTCGCTCGCGCTCAAGGTGGCGCTGGCCGAGGCCAGTCCGCCAGCCGTTCTGATCTTCGACGAGATCGATCGCGGCGTCGGCGGCGCGGTGGCCGATGCGGTCGGCGAACGGCTGCAGCGCCTTGCCGCCTCGACCCAGGTTCTGCTGGTCACCCATTCGCCGCAGGTCGCGGCCCGCGCCGTGCGCCATTTCCGCATCGCCCGCAAGGCCGACCGCACCCGCGTCGAGGCCTCTGCCGGACGACGCGCGCGAAGAAGAGATCGCGCGCATGCTGTCCGGGCGCCGCCATCACCGACGAGGCGCGCGCCGCCGCCCGCCGTCTCCTTGCCGAGGCACAGGGCGCGCCGAAGAAGCCGCGGAAGCGCGCATGACGGCCCTCGCCCGAAAATCGCCGGACGACCTCACCGCCGCCGAAGCCGCAAAGGAGCTCGGACGCCTGGCGCATGAGATCGCCGAGCATGACCGGCGTTACTATCAGGAGGACGCGCCGACCATGTCCGATGCGGCCTATGACGCGCTGCGCCAGCGCAACACCGGCCATCGAGGCCCGCTTCCCGGATCTGGTCCGGCCCGACAGCCCGTCCAACCGTGTCGGCGCCGCGCCGGCCGCGCGCTTCAAAAAGGTCGTGCATGCGGTGCCGATGCTGTCGCTCGACAATGTCTTCAGCGACGAGGACGTGGCCGAATTCATCGCCCGCGTGCGCCGCTTCCTCGGCCTGAAGGAGGACGACGAGCTCGCGGTCACCGCCGAGCCCAAGATCGACGGGCTGTCGGCCTCGCTGCGCTACGAGAACGGCATCTTCGTGCAGGGCGCCACCCGCGGCGACGGCACCGAGGGCGAGGACATCACGGCCAATCTGCGCACCATCCGCGACATCCCGCTGCGCCTCGACAGGCAAGGTGCCCAGAGGTGTTCGAAGTGCGCGGCGAAGTCTATATGACCCACAAGAGCTTCGCCGCCCTCAATGCCCGCCGCGAGAAGGACGGCGAAGCGGTGTTCGCCAATCCGCGCAACGCGGCGGCCGGCTCGGTGCGCCAGCTCGATTCGCAAGATCACCGCTGCGCGCAATCTGCATTTCTTCGCCTATGCCTGGGGCGAGGTCTCCGATCTGCCGGCCAGGACCCAGTGGGAATGCTGCAGCAGTTCAAGAAGATGGGGCTTCGTCGTCAATCCGCTGATCCAGGCGCTGCAAAACCGACCAGAGCAGATCCTCGATTTCTATCGCGACATCGAGGAGCAGCGCGCGTCGCTGGGCTATGACATCGATGGCGTGGTCTACAAGGTCGACGACCTGGCCTGCAGGAACGGCTGGGCTTCGTCTCGCGCTCGCCGCGCTGGGCCACCGCGCACAAATTTCCCGCCGAACAGGCCGAGACGGTGGTCGAAGGCATCGAGATCCAGGTCGGCCGCACCGGCAAGCTGACGCCGGTGGCCCGGCTGAAGCCGGTCACGGTGGGCGGCGTGGTGGTGCAGAACGCGACGCTGCACAATGAGGACTACATCGCCGAGAAGGACATCCGCATCGGCGACACGGTGGTGATCCAGCGCGCCGGCGACGTGATCCCGCAGGTCGTGCGCGTGGTCGACGACAAGCGGCCGAAGAACGCCAAGCCCTACAAATTCCCGGACAAATGCCCGGTCTGCGGCAGCCATGCCGTGCGCGAGACGGACGAGAAGACGGGCAAGAGAAGACGTGGACGCCGCTGCACCGGCGGGCTCATCTGCGCGGCGCAGGCCGTCGAACGCCTGCGCCATTTCGTCGGCCGCGATGCCTTCGACATCGAAGGGCTGGGCGGCACCTATATCGAAATGCTGCACGAACAGGGCCTGCATCAGGCGAGCCCGCCGACATCTTCCAGCTCGCCAAGGATCCGGCGAAGCTCGGCAAGGCGCTGGCCGAACACCGCGCCCAACTCTCAGCGCCGAACGCCGCGCGAAGGAAGGCAAGGCCGAGCCCGCCAAGGCATGCGAAGAAGAAGGACGAGGGCGAGGGCAAGGCGGTCGAAAACCTCGTCGCTTCGATCGACCGCCGCCGCAAGATCGGGCTCGACCGCTTCATCAATGCACTGGGCATCCGCCATGTCGGCGAAACCACGGCCCGCCTGCTGGCCCGCAACTATCTCGACATCGAGGCCTTCCTGGCGGCGATGGAGGGCGAGACTGCCGCCGCCGAACTCGAGGAGATCGGCGGCATCGGCGCGGTCGTGGCCGAGGCGATCAAGGATTTCTTCGACGAGGCGCACAATCGCCGCGCGCTCGACAGGCTCCTGAAGGAGGTCGACGTCCAGCCGGCCGAGCCGCCGAAGACCTCCGGCTCACCGGTGGCGGGCAAGACGGTCGTCTTCACCGGTACGCTGGAAAAGATGACCCGCCCCGAGGCCAAGGCGCGCGCCGAAGCGCTGGGCGCCAAAGTCTCCGGCTCGGTGTCGAAGAAGACCGATCTCGTGGTGGCCGGTCCCGGCGCCGGCTCCAAGCTGGCCGAGGCGCAGAAGCACGGCGTCGAGGTCATCGACGAAGACGGCTGGCTCAAGCTGATCGCCGGCGCCTAGTCGCTCAGCGCCTTGGCCAGGATCGGCAGGCTCACATCCATGCGGTAATCGACGCTGGAGTGATTGTCGGGGAATTCCTCGTAGATGTGCGGCACGCCGAAATGGCGTCAGGCGTGGTGCATGCGCCGGGCGCCATAGACCAGATTGTACTGGTCGACATCGCCGCAATCGATATAGAGCGTCTTCAGCTTTTTCAGCCCGTCGGCGCGGCTTTCGACCAGGACCAGCGGATCCCAGTTCAGCCAGTTCTGCCAGCGCTCGGCTATGAATTCGCAGGTGTCGAGCGTCACCGGCAGGCGGATGCCATAGGGCTGCGTCGGGTCGGGATCATAGCTCGCCGCCTGCGCCAGCATCATGATGATATGGATGTCGTTGTTCTCGGTCTTCTTCGGCGGCCCAGAACTTGTCGACCCATTCGCCGATGCTGCCGCCGGATCTTGGCCAGCGCCCGCAGCACCGGCACGAATTCGTGGGCAGTACATCAGCTCGAAGCCCATGTCGCCGGAATGCACGGCGGCGCGCCGCCCAGAAATCGGGATAGAGCAGGGCATGGACCATCGCGCCATAGCCGCCCGAACTTTTGCCGAACAGCCCGCGCCGTCCGTCGCCGCCGCAGCCGATAGCTGCGCTCGACAAAAGGCACCGCCTCCTGGATCAGGAAATCGGCCCAATGGCCCATCGCCACGCTGAATTGACATACTGGTTGCCGCCCAGCCTGGTGAAGCAATCGGGAAAGGCCACGACGCAGGGTTTCATCGCCCCGCTCGTCGATCAGCCGGTCCAGCCGCTCGGGCACGTTCTCGCCGAAGTTCTTCCAGTTGGTGTGCGCCGGCCCGCCGGCGGTGAAGCCGACAATGTCGACCAGCAGCGGCAGCCCGGCGCCGTCATGGCCATGCGGCACATAGACATCGATGATCCGCTGCGTGGGATCGCCGAGCAGGTTGCCCTTGAGGGCCTTGCTGTCCAGCGTCAGGCGATGGACGGTGCCGGCGGGCGTCGTTGCTCTGGTCCTCATATCGCCCGCGTCGCCTCATCGAGCCACGTCCTGGTTTCCCCGTCCACCAGCGGGCGCCAGTGTCTCGCGCACGCGGGCGTGATAGGCGTTGAGCCAGTCGTTCTCCTCAGCGGTCAGCAGCGACACCTCGACCAGGTTGAGATCGATCGGCGCCAGGGTGATGGTTTCGAATGCCATCACCTTGCGGTCGCCGCCGATATCCTTGGGCTCGCCCACGACGACGAGGTTCTCGATGCGGATGCCGTATTCGCCGGTCTTGTAGAAGCCCGGCTCGTTGGAGCAGATCATCCCCGGCATCAGCTTCTGCGTGATCGGCTTTTTGGAAATGCTCTGCGGGCCTTCATGCACGGAGAGGTAGGAGCCGACGCCATGGCCGGTGCCGTGGTCGTAGTCGCAGCCGGCATCCCACAGCGGCCGCCGCGCCAGCGTGTCGAGCTGCGCGCCCGTCGTGCCTTCGGGAAAGCGCACGGTGGCGAGGGAGATATGGCCCTTCAGCACGCGGGTGAAGCGGTCCTTCATCTCGGCGCTCGGCGTGCCGGCGATCAGCGTGCGCGTCACATCGGTCGTGCCGTCGGGATATTGCCCGCCGGAATTGATCAGATAGATCTCGTCCTTGTTGATGGTGCGGTTGCTCGAACGCGTCACGCGGTAATGGGGCAGGGCCGCATGCGGCGCCGCGCCGGAAATGGAATCGAAGGACAGGTCGGTCATGCCCCCGGCCTCGCGGCGGCAGCCTTCCAGCATCTCGGCGGCCTCGATCTCGGTCAGATGGCCGTTCGGCGCCTCGCGCGCCATCCAGGCCAGGAAGCGCGTCAGCGCCGCGCCGTCGCGGATATGGGCCTTGCGCGCGCCCTCGATCTCGACCGGGTTCTTGCAGGCCTTGGGCAGCTGGCAGGGATCGGCCACGCGCTTGATGGTGGCGCCCGCCTTGTCCAGCCGGTCGAAGATCGCTGCCGCGCTGAATTGCCGGGATCGGCCAGCACCGTCTTGCCCTTGAGGTCGTCCAGCGCGCGCGGGAATTCCTCCGGCGCGCGCAGCCGCACCGCATTGCCCAGATGCTGGGTCGAGCTCGGGCGAGCTCTTGCGCTCGTCCATGAACAGATCGGCCGAGCCGTCGCCATACTGGATGGCATAGGACAGGGCGAAGGGCGTGTGCGGCACGTCGCCGCCGCGGATGTTGAGCAGCCAGCAGATGGAATCGGCCAGCGTGATCACGGCCGCATCGCCGCCCTTGGCCTTCACATCTTCGGCAATGCGCGTGCGTTTGGCTCTCCGCGCTTTCGCCGGCCAGGTTCATGGCATGCGGCTTGGCCTTGGCGGTCGGCGCCGCGGGCTGGTCGTCCCACACCGCGTCGATCGGGTTGCCGTCGGTCGCCACCAGCGTCACCCCGGCCTTCTCGGCGGCGCGGCGCAAACGCTCGATCTCGCCTTGCGTGTGCAGCCAGGCGTCGTAACCGAGCTTGGCGCCCTTGGGCACCTGGGTTTCGATATAGCCGGTCGGTCCTTCGGTCACGAGGTCGCGCGGCTCGAACAGCTTGGTGTCGGTCTGTTCGCGCACCTGCAGGGTGTAGCGCCCGTCGACGAACACCGCCGCCTTGTCCTTGAGCACCACCGCCGCGCCGGCCGAACCGGTAAAGGCCGTCAGCCAGGCCAGCCGCTCGGCCCGCTTGGGCAGATATTCGCCCTGATATTCGTCCGAATGCGGCACGACGAAACCGTCGAGGCCGCGGGCGGCGAGATTGGCGCGCAAGGGCGGAGAGCCGAGGGCGCGCAGGTCGCGGCGTCGGACTGGTCATCGAAGACCTGGAATTGTGCTTTGTCCATGGCCGGACGTTAGCGCCGCGCTCACGCCCTCTCAAGCACCAGCGCCGACCAACTCGCCTGCCGCCTGATGTCCCGCAAGATCAGGCCCTGCGGACGGTAGAAGCTCAGAACAAGATTCTCCTGCCAGCGTAACAGGCCCGACAGCACCACGGTCCCGCCCGGCGCCACAGCCTGGCCGATGTCGGGCGCCAGCCGCGTCAGCGGCCCGGCCAGGATGTTGGCCAGGATCAGATCGAACGGGGCGGCCGCCGCAATCGCCGGATGCTGCATGCCGTCGGCCGTGACCGCGCGGACGAGCGGCCCCGTCTCATTGGCCACCGCGTTCTCGCGTGTGACCTCGATGGCGACGGGGTCGATGTCGGTGGCCAGCACCGGGCGGTGCCACAGCTTGACCGCGCCGATGGCGAGCAGCCCCGTGCCGCAGCCCAGATCCAGCACATTGGCGTAGCGCCGCTTCCTGGCCAGGTCGCTGAGCACCGAAAGGCACAACGCCGTGGTCTCGTGATGGCCGGTGCCGAAGGCCATGCCGGCCTCGATGCGGATGGGGATCACCCCGTCGGGCACCACGCCGGCATCATGCGCGCCGAAGACGAAGAAGCGTCCGGCCCTGACCGGCGGCAGGCCTTCCTGGGAAAGCTTGATCCAGTCGACGTCGGGCAGCAGCGCGACATGGATGTCCTTGCCGGTGAGCTTCGACAGGAAGTCGCCATCCGGCATCTCGACATACAGCGCCTCGACCACCGCTTCGTCGGCGAACGGATCCTCGCTGATCAGCACCGCCTGCGGCGTGGAGCCGAGTTCAAGCGCCGCCGAAACATCGGCGGCCTCGGACTTGGTAAGGGCAATGGAGGCTTTCCACAGGGGCGGGGCGTTCATCTGCGCGATCGTTTCCGCTAAACTCGATGTGTCATCCCCCGCGACTGCGGGGGACCCAGGTGAGGGGCTCACCGATGCCGAACACCTATTACGTTTATATCCTGGCCAGCAAGCGAAACGGCACGCTCTATATCGGTGTGACCAACGACCTCGCGCGCCGGGTCTGGGAGCGCCTTGAAGGTCTGGTGCCCGGCTTCACAAAGCGCTATGGCGTCAAGACGCTGGTCTATTTCGAGACCTTCGACGACGTCGATCTCGCGATCCGCCGCGAGAAGCGTCTCAAAAAGTACAAGCGCGCCTGGAAGATCAACCTGATCCAGCAGCACAATGTCGAATGGCGCGACTTGACGGAAACCTGGTTCGCGTGACGGCGCCGACAACCTCCATTGTCATCCCCCGCGAATGCGGGGGACCCAGGTGACGCGGCGCCACACTTGTCATCCGCCGCAAATGCGGCGGACCCAGGTGACACATCTACTGCTCTTTCAGAAGCAGTCCGAGCGCCACACCGTCCAGCGCCGCGCCCTGTGTTCACCTGGGTGGCCCGCATTCGCGGGCCATGACACCGAGGAGAATTGTCGCCTCACTCCCTGCTCACAAATGTATCGACCACCAGCAGCAGCGGCGCAGCCATGGGCGGACTGACGATGGCGGCGGCCAGCGGCGTGAAGATCAGCGCCGCCCCGAACCCCGAAAACCCGCGCACCAGCCCCGCGAACAGCGCGACGGCCGCTTCGAAATGGGAATTAGTCAACGATGAGCCGGTCGGGGGCGGCCTGTTGCGCGGACGTTACCCAGAGAAACGGGTTACGCTTTTGAGGCTTCTTGTGGGCTCTCGGAAAATTCAGGCGCTATGCCGGGTACGGGAAACTTCGGATCGTTGAAGTATCTCCGAACAATCGGGCCAAACTCGGCGGTGACCTTCTTGGCCATCTCAAATACCTCTGTAACGTTGGTCCGAGTTTGCTCCGCTAGGTCTTGAACTGTGGCTATGTATGGTCGCAGACGACGCATCTCTTGTTCGTTGACTTCAATCGATCCCACTAGTCCCTTCATCGCAACAGGCGTAATCATTTCCATAAGTTGATCACGTCGGCTGCCGTAAGCCTCAACGCCGTCGATCATGGCATTGTATCGAGAAGCAAGAAAGAGGATTTGCGATAGGTAAGTGAATTCGCGAGCCCTGATGAACGCAATTAGATCGTCTGATTCAATTGAAATCTCCTTCGCACGTCCAACGAATGAGCGCATTGCTCTCCACAACTCGACAAACTCACCCAACTGCTTCTTAGATTCCTCGATATACCTCTCCATCTGAAGGTGGTAACCCGCAGCGGCATTCATCAGCTCGATGATTTTCACTTCGGTTCGAAGTGTCGCGGTTTCTTCTCTGTCCCTTCGTCTTGCTTCGATTTGATTGCGGTTCTCGGCTGCAGATTGACGGGCGACGAGATAAGCGATGCCCGCGCCAATTACCGCCCCGAGGAGGGTCGCCGCGCCGGTAAGTCCAACCGTCCACCAATCGGTTGGAGATAGGTCCGCGATGATTCTAACGTCGAGAGGAGTAGTCATCACGCCCTGCTCACAAACGTATCGATCACCCGCTTCTGCCCGGCATGGTCGAACTCGACCGTCAGCTTGTTGCCTTCGACGCTCGCCACCCGCCCATAACCGAATTTCTGGTGAAACACGCGGTCGCCGCGCGCGTAATGCGTGGCGCTGGGGTCGCTCGTCTGCACCGTATAGCTCTGCGCCTCGATGGTCGGCGGGCGGGTGCGCACGCCGCCGGATGCCGCGCGGTTGGCCTGGGCGCGTTTCCAGCCCGGGCTTTCGTAACCGCTGTTGAAGCTCTCGGCCCCCGCATTGTCACGAAAGCCGGAATAGCCGCCGTAAAAGCCTTCATCGACCACCGCGTCGAGATGTTCCTGCGGCAGCTCATTGATGAAGCGCGAGGGCAGGGAGCTTTGCCAGCTGCCATGGATGCGCCGGTTGGCGGCAAAGGACAGGCGCACGCGCTGCTTGGCCCGCGTCAGGCACACATAGGCCAGCCGCCGCTCTTCTTCGAGGCCGGCCAGCCCGTTCTCGTCCATGGTGCGCTGGCTCGGAAACAGCCCTTCTTCCCAGCCCGGCAGGAACACGGTGTCGAACTCCAGCCCCTTGGCCGCATGCATGGTCATCAGATTGACCTTGTCCTCGCTCTCGTTCTGGACGACGTCCATCACCAGCGACACATGTTCGAGGAACCCGCCCAGCGTCTCGAACTCCTCCATCGAGCGCACCAGCTCCTTGAGGTTGTCGAGCCGCCCCGGCGCCTCGGGCGATTTGTCGAGCTTGAGCATCTCGGTATAGCCGCATTCGTCCAGCACCATTTCGGCCAGATCGGTGTGCGGCAGATGTCTGGCCGCGTCGCTCCAGCGCGCGAAATCGGCGGCGAGCTGGCCCAGCGATTTGCGCGCCTTGGGCGGCACCTCGTCGGTCTCGGCGATCTCGGCGGCCGCCGCGAGCAGCGGAATGCCCCGCGCCCGCGCGAACTGGTGCAGTGCCTGCACCGACCGGTCGCCGATGCCGCGCTTGGGCTTGTTGACGATGCGCTCGAAGGCCAGATCGTCGTCGCCCTGCGCCACCAGCCGCAAGTAAGCCATCGCATCGCGGATTTCGGCGCGCTCATAAAAGCGCGGGCCGCCGATCACGCGATAGGGAATGCCCAGGCTCAGGAACCGGTCTTCAAATTCGCGCATCTGGAAGGAGGCGCGCACCAGCACGGCCATCTGCGAGTAATTGTGTCCGCCGCGATGCAGATCCTCGGCATCGGCGGCCACATTGCGCGCCTCTTCCTCCGCGTCCCACACGCCCTGCACGCGGAGCTTTTCGCCCGTTTCGCCCTCGGTCCACAACGTCTTGCCCAGCCGGCCCTTGTTGGCGGCAATCAAACCGGACGCCGCGCCCAGAATGGCGGGCGTCGAGCGGTAATTGCGCTCCAGCCGGATCACCTTGGCGCCCGGGAAATCCTTTTCGAACTTCAGGATGTTTTCGACTTCCGCCCCGCGCCAGCCATAGATCGACTGGTCGTCGTCACCCACCACGCAGACATTCCCGCGCGTGCCGGCCAGCAGCTTGAGCCACAGATACTGGACGACATTGGTATCCTGATATTCGTCGACCAGCATGAATTTGAAGCGCTCGCGATAGTCGGCAAGGATGTCCGGGTGGCTGCGCAGCAGCGTCAGCGTCTCCAGCAGCAGATCGCCGAAATCGACGGCGTTCAGCTCCTTCAGCCGCTGCTGATAGGCGGCATAGAGCTTCTTGCCCTTGCCATTGGCATAGCCATGGCCTTCGCCGTCGGCGACATCCTCGGGCCGCAGGCCCCGGTTCTTCCAGCCGTCGATCATCCCGGCCAGGGTGCGCGCCGGCCAGCGCTTCTCGTCGATGCCTTCGGCATCGATCAGCTGTTTCATCAGCCGCACCTGATCGTCGGCGTCGAGGATCGTGAAGTTGGATTTCAGCCCGGCCAGTTCGGCGTGATAGCGCAGCATGCGCGCGGCGATGGAATGAAACGTCCCCAGCCATTGCATGCCTTCGACCACGCCGCCGATCAGCGCGCCGATGCGCTCCTTCATCTCGCGCGCGGCCTTGTTGGTGAAGGTGACCGCCAGGATCTGCCCCGGCCAGGCGCGGCGCGAGGCCAGGATATGGGCGAGGCGGGTGGTCAGCACCCGCGTCTTGCCCGTGCCCGCGCCGGCCAGCACCAGCACCGGCCCGTCAATGGCGAGCACGGCCTCGCGCTGCTCGGGGTTCAACCCGGCCAGATAAGGCGGTTCGCGCGCGGGTGCGGGCACCGCCGCATGGTCATCGTCGAATGCGGCGTCGAGCGGGTCGCGGAAACGGTCACCGAAGCCGCTCATCGGACAAAACACGAGTTCTTGGATCATGGAACCAATCTAGAACGGGCGGGCCGGGATGTCATGGTCCGCAAGCCCTCCGAATCGTCCTGTCCCCACAAAGCAAAAGCCCGGTCCGCGCGAGGCGGGCCGGGCTTTCGGGGCGTCGGGCGGGGGCCCGGACTATTCGCGCACCTTCTGCACCGCCGGCAGCAGCATTTTCTGCTCACCCTGCGGCGCCTGCACGGTATCGGCCGGGTTCAGCCCGCCGCGCACGCGGGCGTGGCCCTTCTGCATCTGTTGCGGCTTGTGCGGGGCCTGCACGGTATTGGCGGGGTTCAGGCCGCCGCGCACGCGGGCGTGACCCTTCTGCATCTGCTGCGGCTTGTGTGGGGCCTGCACCGTGTTGGCCGGCTTCAGCCCGCCGCGGACACGGGCGTGACCGTGCTCGGTGGCGCTGACGGTGGTGGCGGTCAGGGCCGCGCTGGCGGCCAGGGCGGCAATCACAAGGATCTTCTTCATGGTGAGGGCTCCGTTGGGCTAGGGGGCCGGCGCCATCGCCGGGTTGCGGGCGGCTTATGCCCACGGGCCGGCCTTGCGCCCAGTTGCAGCGGCGCGCAGCGGCAACCCCCGGCGATGCATCCCCGTGCAACCGGGTTGCATTCGGGTTGCATGGCGGATTACAGCGGCGCAATCTTTCGGTCATGGAACCGCAGCCCTTCTCCGCCAAGCTGGCACTGGTCCTGAAGGCCTTTTCGATGAGCCGCGCGCGTCTGGCCGCCGGGCTGGGCGTCGACAAATCGCTGATCGGGCGCTGGGCGTCGGGCGCGGTGGTCCCCTCCCAGCACAATCTCGAACGGCTGACGCGTTTCGTCGCCGAAAAATGTCCCGGCTTCACCATGCTCGATTGGGACCGCGACCTCGATGGGCTGGCCGGCGTGCTCGGCGTGCGGGCGCCCGCGGTGTCCGGCGATCTGCGCGCCGCGCTCGGCTCTTTTGTCCCGCAGGCCCTGTTCCTGGAAGCCATGCGAGGCGCCGAGTTGCGCGGCCATGCCTATGAGGGCATCTGGCGCTCGACGCGCCCCTCCAGCGATCTGCCCGGCCGCTTCCTGCACGATCACTCGCTGGTGCTGCCCGCGCAGAATGGCCTTCTGCCCTTCCGCAACGGGGTCGAGGGGGTCGATTATCGCGGCCACGCGCTGGTGCTGCAGCATCAGCTGTTCTGCATGTCGGCGGATGCGGCGCACGGCACGCTGCTGTTTTCGATCTTCAACAATGTCGCGCGCCAGCGCGCCGAAGTGCTGGACGGAATTTCCCTGGCTTGCCTGCGCGACGCCGGCTCGTCGCCGATTGCCTCGACCTGTGTTCTGCACCGTGTCGCCGAACCGAGCGGCGATCCGGAAGAAGACATCAAGCTCTACGAGAAGCTGGTGGCCGAGCAGGGCAGCCCGATCGCGCCCGAAGGCTCCGTGCCCGAAGCGATTCAGAAACATCTCACCCGCAATGCCGGCGTCGAGGAGATGGGCGGCGGCGGCCTGTTGCGCATGTTCTTCGGCCAGTCCATGGCGCGCGGCCCCAGCCTGGAAACACTGGTCGAAGGAAAATAGCGATCAGCGCCCGTTCCGCATCCGGCGATGTGGCCTAATGCAATCGGGCGCCCAGTGTTACGCTTTCGGGTGCGGCCAGCCCGCCATATCTCGTGTCGAGCTCGTTGAGCATCTGGCCTGCGCCGGACCTGTCGCCGGCCGCGATCAGATCCTTCACCCGCTGCAGCCGGTCCGCGACATCGCGATCAAGGTGCGCGCGGCAAGCGGCCTGGTCGTCCGCCATGTTGGCACCGGTTCCGAGAATGTCGTCCAGCGCCCGCGAGAGCGTCGTCGGATCCGCGGGCGCATGTGCGGCGTGCCACATCGTGATCATGGTGGCATGCGAGACGCAGTGATCGCGCAGGGACCGGATGCTTCCCCACGCCCTGTTGTACGGCACCTGATCGAGCTTGCCGACGACGTAGACGATGCGGCTGCGCGTCTGAAAGAGGTGAAAGAGCGGGCGCGGGGGCAATGGGACATCCGCGGTCCCGATGGGATCGCTGCCGGAATTCAGCAAGGCGCCGCGGAACACGTCCGGATAGGCGAGGGCCAGGAACAACGCCACCCGCGATCCCCCGGAAAAGCCGGCCACGATCACACGCGACGGATTGACCGGATATGTTTGCAGGACGTTCTCGGCCGCAATGAGGGCGAGCGGGATGCGCCGGCTGCGCACCTTGGCGTCATTGCCGGACTGGTTGGCGCGGACGAAGATCATCCCCTTTTCGTCCATCACCTTCGCCCAGCCGGAGGCCATGCGGCTGCCATTGCTGGGCGGCACGAACACCATAAGCCCGTAGCCACCGGGCGGCTTCCGGGCCGGGACGTAGAGTGTGAAGCTTTCCTTTGAGACATCTAGCGGCAGGCCCAAGAGCCCGTCGATCCCCGCGGCCCTGAGGGGCGTCACGGTGCGGCGCAGGATTTCGTGCGCCGATGCGAGCGGCGTCGTCTGCGTGAAGACCACATGGCTCTGAAGCCCGGCGCTCTGCGCCGGCCCGGCCGCCGCAAGCGCCACAAGCAGGAACAGCGCATTGACAGGCCGGACAAGTCCCCGCACGCAATTCATGACTGTCAGGCTAGCCCCGCGCCGGCATCGGCGGGCAATCGCGTTTGCGTGAACCGCCTCACATCCGCGCGAGGCGCGCCTCTCAGGAAAGCCCAAGCTCCTTCAAGATCGCCGCGCGGTCCGCATCCAGATCCGGGGCGGGTTCGCGCGTTGCCGGGTCGTCATAGGCCGACAGCTTGATGGGATTGCCCTGCATCCGCCACGGCCCGATCTCCGGATCCATGGCCGTCACGATCATGTTGCGGGCGATCACCTGCGGGTCGGCCAGCACCTCGGCGACATTGTTGAGCGGCGCGCTCGGCACCCCCTCGGCCTCCAGAAGCGCCAGCCACTCCTTCGCCGGGCGGCGCAGCAGCGCCGTCTCCATCTCTGCCGCCAGCTCCTCGACATGTTGCACGCGCAAGGGATTGGTGGCGAAGCGCGGATCGGAGATCATGTCCTCGCGCCCGATCACCCGCGCCACGCGCGCGAAGATGTCGTCATTGCCGGCGGCGATCGCGATATGCTTGTCGGCGGTGGCGAATGCCGCGAACGGCGCGATGGAGGGGTGGCGCGAGCCCAGCGGCCCGGGCACATCGCCCGTCGCGACATAGCGCGCGATGGCGTTTTCCAGAATGGCGACCTGGCTGTCCAGCATTGCCACATCCACCTTCATGCCGCGCCCCGAGTTCTTGCGGTCGTAAAGCGCCGCGGCGATGCCGATGGTCGTGAACAGTCCGGCGGTCAGATCGCCCATGGAGGAGCCGACGCGCGTTGGCGCCCCGCCGGGATGGCCGGTGAGCGACATGATCCCGCCCATGGCCTGTACCACCATGTCGTAGGCCGGCCGCTTGGAATAGGGCCCGGTATGGCCGAAGCCGGACACGGCGGCGTAGATCAGCTTGGGATACTTCTCCTTCAGCGTCTCGTAGCCATAGCCGAGCTTTTCCATCGTGCCGCCGCGATAGTTTTCGAGCACCACGTCGGCGCGGCCCAGCAGCGTCTCGAAGATCGCGCGGTCGCCCTCCGCTTTCAGGTCGAGCGCGATGCTCTCCTTGCCGCGGTTCACGCTCATGAAATAGCCGGACTTGGTGCCGCCCGACGGCGTCTTGACGAAGGGGCCGATGTGGCGGGAATCGTCACCCTTCTTCGGCGGTTCCACCTTGATGACGCGCGCGCCCAGTTCGGCGAGCAGCAGCGCGCAATAGGGCCCGGCGAGCACGCGGGTCAGATCCAGAACGACGATGTCTGAAAACGGGCCGGGATTACTCTTCGTCATTGCGCGCGTCGGTCAATTTGTGTCCTTCGATGTTCCGGGCGGCCTTGTCGCTTTCGGCCTTTTTCAAGTCGCGCAACCGCTTCGGCGTGCCGTGCTTGGCGCGATTGGCCTCCGCCGCCTTGTCCTTTTCAGCACGCGCCTTCTGCTTGCGCGCGCGTTTGAGATTGACGATCTCAGCCACCGTCGATTTCCCGTGCGCGGATGTGGGCTGGCCTGTCATGGCAGCGTTTCACGTAAGCCTCGATCTCCGGCGTCGCCTGCAGCAATCCGCCATCGGCAAACATGCCGAGTATCGGGCCGTAGAGCACGTCCGCCGCGGAGAAACGTTCGCCCAGCAGATACGGTCCCGCCTTCAGCGCGTCGATCACATGGGGCATGGCCTCTTCGACCACCACCCAGCCGGCTGTGCCGCGCGGCACATCGCTCTTCAGGAATTTCGACATGAAGGCCGGCTCCAGCACCCCGGTGTAGTAGGAGAGCCAGGTGAGATAGGCCCCGCGCTGCGGATCGCCGACCTGCGGGCCGATTCCGTTCTTGGGAAACTTGTCGGTGAGATAGAGCGCGATGGCGGGCAATTCGAACACCACGCTGCCGTCATCGCTGTCGCGGATCGCGGGCACCTTGCCGTGCGGATGCGGGTTGGCCGGATCGGTCGCGCCGCTGCCGTCGGCCCGGCGGATCGTCACGATCTTCAGCTCATACGGCGCGCCCAGCTCTTCGAGCAGCCAGACGAAGCGGGCCGAGCGCGATCTGGGCGTGTGAAACAATGTGATCATCGTGGCCAACTCCGCTTTGGTGACGGGGCAGGCTAGGGCCGGCTGCGCACCGCCGCAAGCGCGGCCAGCCTCAGCGCGCTCGCCAGCGGACGCGTGCCGCGTTCGCGGTCGATGCGCGCGACATGGGCCGACAGGCTTTGGCCCGCCGTCTTCGCGCAGTCCTCCAGCACGGCCCAGAATTCGTCCTCCAGCGCGACGCTGGTGCGATGTTTGGACAGCGTGAAGGAGCGCTTTGTCAGCATCTCACAGACTCCGGTCCAGCACCGGGCGGAACCGCATGGTCTTCAGTGCCGCGGCAATCGCCTTGGCTCGCCGCCGCGGCTTCATCAGCAGATGCGGCCGTTTCAAGCCCTTCACCCGCCCGGCCATGAGGATGGCGTTGCGCTCCTCCCACTCCGGCCGGTCGAGCAGGCGGACGTTGCGCCAGGCGGTCTTCATCCGCGAGCCGATCTCGTGCGGCAGGGGATCATCGTCATCGCCGACGATGAGGTTCAGAAGCGCAATCCCGCCCGGCGCCAGATGCGCCTTCACCCTGGCGAAGAAGGCCGGTGTCAGCATGTGCGCCGGCATCTCCGGGCCGCTATAGGCGTCGAGCACGATGGCGTCGAATTTGCGCGTGTCGCGCGCCAGGAAGCGCGCGCCGTCGCCGACATGAACCTCGATCTCGTCCGGCATGGAGAAGTAGTCTCGCGCCAGCTCGACAATGGCCGCATCGATCTCCACCGCCACCACGGCCACGCCGACGCGATGGAGCATGGTGGCCAGCGTGCCGCCGCCCAGCCCGATCATCAGCACGCGCCGGGCCCTGGCCTGCCGCATCAGCCCGTACATTACATGATTGTACTCGGCCAGGCTGACGCCGTCGGCATCGGCGTCGCTCTGCTGCGCGCCGCCCTGCCAATAGGAGACGGCGCCCGTGGCGTTGTTCTGTTCGATGACGAAGGGGACGAGCGCCTCGCGCGCCGGTTTGCTCACTTCGGCCCGATCATCTCTTCGGGCCTGACGATGGCGTCGAATTCCTCCGCCGTCACATAGCCGCCCTTGACCGCTTCTTCCTTCAGCGTCGTGCCGTTCTTGTGCGCCGTCTTGGCGATCTTGGCGGCGTTGTCGTAGCCGATCTTGGGCGCCAGCGCCGTCACCAGCATCAGCGAGCGCTCGAGCCCGGCCTTGATGTTGTCGCGGCGCGGCTCGATGCCCACCACGCAATTGTCGGTGAAGCTCACCGCGGCATCGGCCATCAGCCGCACCGATTGCAGGAAATTGTAGGCCATCACCGGATTGAAGACGTTGAGCTCGAAATGGCCCTGGCTGCCGGCGAAGGTGAGCGCGGCATTGTTGCCGAAGATCTGCACGCAGACCAGGGTCATGGCCTCGCACTGGGTCGGGTTGACCTTGCCCGGCATGATCGAGGAGCCCGGCTCGTTTTCCGGCAGCGCCAGCTCGCCCAGGCCCGAGCGCGGCCCCGAGCCGAGGAAGCGGATGTCGTTGGCGATCTTGAACAGCGAGGCGGCCACCGTGTTGATGGCGCCGTGGGAAAACACCATGGCGTCATGGGCGGCCAGCGCCTCGAACTTGTTGGGCGCGGTGGTGAAGGGCAGGCCGGTGATGGCGGCGATCCTGGCCGGCCACCTTTTCGGCAAAGCCCACCGGCGCGTTGAGGCCGGTGCCCACCGCGGTGCCGCCCTGCGCCAGCTCCATCAGCTTGGGCAGGGTCTGCTCGATGCGCTCGATGCCATTGGTCGACCTGCTGCGCATAGCCGGAGAATTCCTGGCCCAGCGTCAGCGGCGTGGCATCCTGGGTGTGGGTGCGGCCGATCTTGATGATGTCCGTCCACGCTTTCGCCTTGTCGTTCAGCGCGTTGCGCAGCTTGGTCAGCGCGGGGATCAGCCGGTGATGAATTTCCTCGGCGCAGGCGATGTGCATGGCCGTGGGATAGGTGTCGTTGGACGACTGGCTCATATTGACGTGGTCGTTGGGATGGACCGGCTTTTTCGAGCCCATCTCGCCGCCCAGCATCTCGATGGCGCGGTTGGAGATCACCTCATTGGCGTTCATGTTGGATTGCGTGCCCGAGCCGGTCTGCCACACCACCAGCGGGAAATGATCGTCGAGCTTGCCGTCGATCACCTCCTGGGCGGCGGCGACGATGGCTTTGCCGAGCTTGGGGTCGAGGCGGCCCAGGCCATATTGGTCTCGGCGGCGGCGCGCTTGACGATGCCCAGCGCCCGCACCACGGGCAGCGGGCTGCTTCTCCCAGCCGATCTTGAAATTGCCGAGGGAGCGCTGCGCCTGCGCGCCCCAATAGTGGTCGGCTGGCCACCTCGACGGGGCCGAAGGTGTCGGTTTCGGTGCGGGTCTTGGTCATGTCGATACCTTGTCGGACGGAATTTGCTCGGAAGCGAGGGTATCCAACGCGCGCGCGCGGTTGTCCACCGCTTCATCGCGGCGGATCGCCAATTCGCGGCGGTTTGGGGCCCCCGGAGGGCTATTTCTTGCGGAAGGCGTCCAGGCTGACGACTTCGCCCGGCGCGGCGGGCGGCGGCTCGTCGCTCTTGCTCGGCGCTTCGGCGGTGGCGGGTGCGATCTCGTCCTTGGGCGTCTCGGCGCCCGGCGCGGTGTCGCCGGCGGTCTTGAACTGCAGGCCGAACTGCACGCCGGGATCGACGAAGCCGGTCATCGCCGCGAACGGAATCACCAGTTCGGCCGGTAGCTTGCGGAAGGTGAGCGTGACTTCGAAATGATCCTCCTCGACCTTCAGCCCCCAGAACTGGTGCTGCAGGACGATCGTCATTTCCTCGGGATACTGTTCCTTGAGAAAATCGGGAATGTCGACGCCGGGAAAATGGGTCTTGAATGTCAGATAGAAATGATGGGAACCGACCAGACCCTGTGTCTCGGCATGGCGCAGCGCTTCGCGAACCACGCCGCGCAGCGCCGCGTCGGTCAGGCCTTCATAGCCGATATAGTCTTTTGACATCCGCGTCCCGTTGTTTGGCCTGAGACTAAGCGTGAGCGGGCCCAAGTCAATGCGGAACGCGCGGTATCCCCGGCTCAGTCCAGCGTGGCCAGCGCCTCGGGCGCGTAGGCCTTCAGCTCGTCCACCCGGCCGGCGCGGATCTTGTTCGGCCAGTCGGGATTGACGATCAGCGCGCGGCCCACGGCAACCATGTCGAAATCGCCGCGCGCCAGCATTTCCAGCAGCCCGTCGAGATGGGCCTGGGTGGCATCGGCGCCCTTTTGCATGAACGCGTTAAGGAAATCGTCGTTCAGGCTGACCGATCCCACCGTCATCGACGGCAATCCGGTAATCTTCTTGCACCAGCCGGCAAGATTGAGATTGCGGTCGTCGTCGGCGAATTCCGGTTCCCAGAAGCGGCGCGTCGAGGCGTGGAACATGTCCACACCGGCCTTCACCATCGGTGCGAGAAAGCGCTCCAGTTCGGCCGGACTGTGCGCCAGCCGCGCCGTGTAATCCTGTTGCTTCCATTGCGAGAAGCGCAGGAGGATCGGGAAACTCCGGTCCCACCGCGGCGCGCACCGCCGCAACGATGTCGCAGGCCAGCCTCGTGCGCTTTTCGAGCGCTGCCGCCATAGGCGTCCGTCGCGCCGGTTGGTGGCCTCCCAGAAGAACTGGTCGATCAGATAGCCATGGGCGCCGTGGATTTCGACGCCGTCGAAGCCCAGCTGCTTGGCATAGCCGGCGCTTTTGGCGTAACCGTCGACGACCGCGTCGATATCGCCCTGCGTCATCGGCTCGGCGATCTGCTTGCCGCCGGCCTTGGAGATGCCGCTGGGGCTCATGACCGGCGCCTCCGGATAGGGCCCGCTGCCGGCATGGCGCACCACGCCCTGATGCCAGAGCTGCGGCATGATGCAGCCACCCTCTTCCTTCACGCCTTTGACCACCTCGGCCCAGCCGGCCAGCGCCTCGGCGCCGAAGAAGGCCGGAACATTGGCGTCATTGGTGGCGGAACGATGCTCTGGGGCCGTGCCTTCCGTCAGGATCAGGCCGACACCGCCGGCCGCGCGGCGGCGGTAATAGGCGGCCACCTCGGGCCCGGGAACCTGGCCGGGCGATTTCTGCCGCGTCATCGGGGCCATGGCGATGCGATTGGGCACGGTCATGGATTTCAGCCGGAAGGGCTGAAACAGGGCATCGGGTTTGTGCATGGGGGATATTCCAATGGGGATTGCGGTTCGCCCTGACGGGACCACAAACCCCGTGCTAATGACAAGACGTCAGCCCAAATGAGCACATTCGAACCACCCCAATCCCGCAATGACGCGCCCTCGGCACTGGCCCTGCTGCGCGTCTTTCGCCATCGCAACTATCGGCTGTTCTTCTCCGGGCAGCTGGTGTCGCTGATGGGCACCTGGATCACCCAGGTGGCCCAGGGCTGGCTGGTCTACGACCTCAGCCATTCGCCCTTTCTGCTCGGCCTGACCTCCTTTGCCGGGCTGGTGCCGGTGTTCTTCACCACCGCCTTCGGCGGCATGGTGGCCGACCGGGTGGACCGCCGCCGCCTGCTGATACTGACGCAATCCCTGGCCATGCTGCATGCCGCGACCCTCGCCATGCTGACGCTGACCGGCGTTGTCCAGGTCTGGATGATCGTCTGCCTGGCCCTGTGCAAGGGCATGGTCAACGCCTTCGACGTGCCGTCCCGCCAGGCCTTCACCATCGACATGGTCGGCCGCGAGGATTTGCGCAACGCCATTTCCCTCAATTCGATCACCTTCAATCTGGCCCGGGTCATCGGCCCGACCATTGCCGGCATCATCATTGCGCTGGCGGGGGAGGGCGTGTGCTTCAGCATCGATGCGCTCTCCTATGGCGCGGTTCTGACGAGCCTGTTCTTCATCCGCGTGCCCGTCCGGCCGAGGCGCGAGCCCGGCCATCCGCTGCAGGAGATCCGTGATGGCTTCCGCTATGCCTGGAATTCGCGCCCGATCCGCATCGCGCTGTTGATGGTGGCGGCCTGCGCCGCCTTCGGCGCGGCCTATGTCTCGCAGATGCCGGCCTTCGCCCGCGACGTGCTGCATCAGGGTGCGACCGGCCTGGGCTTCCTCACCGGCTCGATCGGGGTGGGGGCGCTGTTCGGGGCCTATGGCCTGGCGCGGGTGCCGGAAAAACACCTGATGCTGACACCGATCCTTTCGGCCACGACCTTCGGCCTGTCGCTGATCGGGTTTTCGCAATCGCACTGGATGTGGCTGTCGATGGCGATGCTGGTGCCGGCGGGCGCCAGTCTGGTGCTGCTCGGTGGCTCGACCAACACCATCATTCAGACCGTCGCCCACGACCACGTCCGCGGCCGCGTCGTCTCGCTCTACACCATGAGTTTCATGGGCATGATGCCGTGGGGCGCGTTGATCCTGGGCACGCTGGCGACCCATATGGGCGTCGGCAATGCCGTGACGCTGGGCGGTGGGGTTTGTCTGATCGCGGCCGCCTCTGCGTTCCATGCACGGCGCGGCCAGTTCGATCTGGTGGCGCCGGCGGAATAGGTCCGCCCGTCGCCTGTCAGCAATGGGAGGTTCACAATGTCCGATGTCACCGCAGAGGGCGGCGAGGCGAGCCGGGGCGAATCCGCCTCGGAACGCCGGAGCCGGCATCTCGTCTATTTTGCGGCGGAACGCACCTTGATGGCGTGGATTCGCGCCGCGCTGGCGATGATGGCATTGGGATTCGTCATCGATCGCTTTGGCCTGGTGGTGCATTCGATGGCGCCGCAATTGGGCAAGACCGTCCAGTCCTCGGCCTTGTCGTTCATGGCGGGCGCGGGCCTGGTGGTGGTCGGCGTGCTGACGGCCGTCATCGCGGCGGTTCGCTACGGCCATTTTGCCTGGCGCTATCGCCAAAGCGGGGACACCGAACCCGGCTATGGCCTCAGCCTTGCGATCATCTTCACGGCGGTCGTGGCGGTGGCCGGGGCTGCGATTGCCGGTTATTTGATGACGGTCGGATACTGACGCTGTCCGGTTCCGGCGGGGCAAACGGCCACGCCGGCGCTGCGGTGGAATGAATTGGAGGAAAGTAGGGGAGCTTCTGTTGCCCGGTGCTCCGTCGCGCGGGCAGGATCAGCCCCGCGCGCCCAGAAAGAACTCGGGGTGCGGACCGCAGCGCGAGAGAGGGAAAGTGGGGAGCTTCTGTTGCCCGGTGCTCCCCGAACCGCGCTTAGCTAACCGTAGTTAGGCAGCGAGGGCCATTTGATTGTCGTTGGCACCTGTACAGACAGCCCGATAACGGCGGATACCATACCGGACGAAAGGTCAGCCTTTACACGTCTGTCGATCCTGTTTCGCCCCCACAGATACCCACCCGAACCCTAGCCTAGGATGAGGGCCCGAATGGGCATGTGGTGGAGGCGCCGGGTACCGCCCCCGGGTCCAGTCCGCTTATTACGCAGCCGTTTATCGTCATAGTCCGAGCAAGCCCGAACACGTCTAATATAGGCATCCGGGGTTAAGATTGTAAGGGGGCGCAAGGTCTTGAATTTGCGCACATAAAATGGTGCGAAACCGCCCCGACGGATCGCCGTTCCAGGGCCCGTTCACCTGGACGCAACTCCCCGCCTGATGACCAGCATGTTACGCTTGATTTATCCAGGCGGAGAAGGGCGACACAAATTTTCAAGGATCACGACATCTTGGCGCCGGTGGCGGCTCCGGCGGACGGGGCAGACGGCGCAAGCCAATCGCTCGACGCCTTGCGCGCCGCCGCCGGCCGCGGCGAGGTCTCCGCGCAACTCGCGCTCGGCTGCCGGCTCCTGGTCGGCAAGGGCGCGGAGTTTGCCCCCGAAGAGGGGCTGAAACTGGTCGAGGCTGCGGCCCGCGCCGGCGATGCCGAAGCCTTCTCGACGCTGGCCACGCTCACCGGGGCCGGCGCCTGGACGCAGCAGAGCTGGCCACGCGCAATGGAACTCCTGTGCGAAGCCGCGATCCGCGGGTCGCGCGATGCCGGGGCGCAATTGTGCCTGATCGCGGCCGGTGCCACGCGTGGCGTCCCGCCGCCGCCGCCGGACAGCGCCGATGGCTGGCGCCGTCTCGCCGCCACCATCGATCTTGAGGGTTTCGTGCGGCCGCCAGAGCGGGTGCAGGTTTGCAAGTCCCCGCGCATCTGGACCGCCAAGGGGTTCGCCTCGCCGGCCGAATGCGCCTGGCTGAGGGCGCGCACCGACGGCAAGCTCAAGCCGGCCAAGATGTATGACCGGGTGCGCCAGACCTCCAGTTTCACGGCCATCCGCAACAACAGCGACCATTTCTTCGACGTCCTGGAAGGCGGGGTGATCCTGGTGCTGATGCGCGTGCGCATCTCGCTGCTGGTGTCGCTGCCGGTGCCGCATTTCGAGCCGCCGCAGATGCTGCATTATGCGCCCGGCCAGGAATTGCGCGCCCATTTCGACACGCTGCGCGAGAACGATGCCGGCTATGGCAAGGACGGCGCCTATGCCGGCGACCGGGTCGTCACCTTCCTGCTTTATCTCAATGAGGGCTATGCGGGCGGCGAGACCGAATTCATGAAGGCCGGCTTCCGCAACAAGGGCGGCATGGGCGACGGCATCTTCTTCGCCAATCTGAAGGACGGCAAAACCGACCGCATGAGCCTGCATGCGGGCCGGCCCATCGTCTCGGGTGAAAAATACCTGCTCTCGCAATGGATCCACGACCGGCCCTTCGCCGCGGTGCGGGATTTCTGAGGCCGTCATCCCCAAAAAGGTGATCGGGTCGCGGTGCCCGCTGGCCCGGGGCCGCGCTAGACTGCCTGCCAAAATCGGCAGGACCGCGTATGCGCCAATATCTCGAACTGCATCGACCGCGTGCTCAGGACGGGCGCCGAAAAGCACGACCGCACCGGCACCGGCACGCTGTCGGTGTTCGGCCATCAGATGCGGTTCGACCTGTCGCAAGGCTTTCCGCTGCTCACCACCAAGAAGCTCTTCACCAAGGCCATCATCTACGAGCTGCTGTGGTTCCTGCGCGGCGACACCAATGTGCGCTGGCTGCAGGAGCGCGGCGTCACCATCTGGGACGAATGGGCGGATGCCGCACGGCGAGCTCGGCCCGGTCTATGGCCACCAATGGCGCAGCTGGCCCGACGGGCAGGGCGGCACCATCGACCAGATCGCGAACCTGATCGCCGACGATCAAGCGCAATCCGGATTCCCGCCGCCTCATGGTCACGGCCTGGAACCCGGCCGATGTGCCGAAGATGGCGCTGCCGCCCTGCCACTGCCTGTTCCAGTTCTATGTCGCGAACGGCAAACTGAGCTGCCAGCTCTACCAGCGCTCGGCCGACATCTTCCTCGGCGTGCCGTTCAACATCGCCTCCTATGCGCTGTTGACCCTGATGGTGGCGCAGGTGACGGGCCTGAAACCGGGCGAGTTCATCCATAGCTTCGGCGATGCGCATCTCTATCTCAATCATCTCGATCAGGCGCGCGAGCAACTTTCGCGCACGCCCTATGCGCTGCCGACGCTGCGCATCAATCCCGAGGTCAAGGATATCTTCGCTTTCCGCTACGAGGATTTCACACTCGAAAATTATCAGGCCCATCCGCACATCAAGGCCGCGGTGGCGGTCTAGGAATGTGGTATCTGGTCCTCAAGGCGGCGCTCTCCGGTGTGATCATCATGATCGTGTCGGAGGTCGCCAAGCGCAGCCCGGCCTTCGGCGCGCTGATCGTATCGCTGCCGCTGGTCTCGATCCTCGGCATTCTGTGGATCTGGCGCGACACCCACAATTCCGAACGCATCGCCGCCCATGCCTATGCCACCTTCTGGTATGTGCTGCCGTCGCTGCCCATGTTCATCGCCTTTCCGGTGATGTTGCGTCACGGCATCGAGTTCTGGCCGGCGCTGCTGGCAAGCTGCGGATTGACGGTGGTGCTGTATCTCGCCTTCGTCTGGGGCCTGGCCAAATTCGGGATCGTCATGTGACCGGGATATGCGGCGGTCCGGCGCCGTGTGAGCAGCGCCGGACGCGTCCGCAGATCAGTAGAACACGTCGTATTCGACCCGGATGATCTCGCCGGTGTAACGGTCGACGAGCAGCGCATCCGGCCCTTCGCGAACCCACAGATAGCCGGGCGGCGGAGCCATGAGGCCGAACGCGACATAGTCCGGCAGCCAGTATTCCGGCGCGAAGAACGCGCTCGGCAGCGTTTCGCCATAGGTGAAGCGGCGATAATGGTATCCCCGCGGTGCGTGCCATTCGCGCGGCGCGTGATAGCGCTCACGTGCCCGCACATTGGCGCGGAAGCGCGACAGGGCGGCATGGTTGTCCTGGCCGCCGGGCCGTGTGCCCCAGCGTGCATCCGCTTGCGTGCCGGTCCTGGCGCCGGCGCGCGCAGCGTCTGGCCGCGCGGCCGGCGTTCGCTCTGGAGACTGCGTTTGCGGCGGTGCGCCGTGGCCCGGCATCTTTTCGGCCGGGGCGGGGCCGGGCGTGCCATGGCGTTCGCTGGCGGGGTCGGCATTGGCCGGGCCCTGTTGCTGGGCCCGCGCGTGCCGGTGCGCATGGTCCTGATCCGCAAGGGCGGCTGTCGACAGCAGCAGCAGGCCCGCGCCCGCCGCAAGAAGGGATCTGGTCATGTCGTCTCCTTTTGGCCCTGGCAGGAAACCCCGGCCGCAGGTTCCGGTTCCCGCGCCCGTTTACCTGCCTGCGGCCCGCTCCTAAGGTCGGCCGGGTCAACTCGCACCAGGAGGCGAAGCTGACTGCCCTTTCGATCCGACCCGCCCGCCCGGATGAGGCGGCGCTGGTCTTCTCGTTCATCCGCGAACTGGCCGCGTACGAGAAGATGACGGCCGATGTCGTGACCAGCGAGGCCGAGATTGCCGCGGCGCTGTTCGGCCCAAACCCGCGCGTCTTCTGCGACATCGCCGAATGGGAGGCAGAGCCCGCCGGCTTCGCGCTGTGGTTCTACAATTTTTCCACCTTCCGCGGCCGTCACGGCATCTATCTCGAAGACCTGTATCGTGCGGCCGGAGCTGCGCGGCAAGGGGATCGGCAAGGCGCTGCTGGCGAATCTGGCCAGGCGCTGCGTGGCCGAAGGCTGCGCGCGGCTGGAATGGGCGGTGCTCGACTGGAACACGCCCTCGATCGCGTTCTACGAAGGCCTCGGCGCGCGCCACACCGCCGGCTGGTATCTCTACCGCCTCACAGGCGAGGCGCTGGAAAAGCTGGGCAGCGCATGATCCCGACATTTCTTTCGTCGTCGCCCGCGCCCGCAACGGTGTCATCGGCAAGGATGGGGCCATCCCGTGGCGCATCCCCGAGGACATGCGCCGCTTCAAATCCATCACCATGGGCAAGCCCATGATCATGGGCCGCAAGACCTGGGAGAGCCTGCCGAAGAAGCCGCTGCCCGGCCGCACCAATATCGTCGTCACGCGCGATCGCGATTTTCGCGCCGAGGGCGCCGTGGTGGTGCATCGGTCGAGACGCGCTGGCCCGCGCCGAAGCCGAGACGCCCGACGAGATCGCCATCATCGGCGGGGCGCGAGATCTATGCCGCGCTGTTCTGCCGCAGGCGACGCGCATCCATCTGACCGAGATCGATGCCGATATCGAGGGCGATGCCACCATGCCGGCATTCGATCCGGCGAGCGTGGCGCGAACGGGCCCGCGAGGCCCATGTCGACGCCCGACGGCCTGCGCCTACGCCTATGTCACGCTGGAGCGGCGGCGCTGAGCCGCTTTTCGCTTGCGCCGCGGGCCGCGCGCCGCTAGCCTCTCGCCCAAACGACAATTCCATTCGGAGCGAGCCCCCATGAAAATTCGCGAGATCGCCACCGGCCTCAAATTCCCCGAGGGCCCCGTCGCCATGGACGATGGCTCGGTCATCGTGGTCGAGATCGAGGCCGGGCGCGTCACCCGCGTCAAGCCGGACGGCAAGAAGCAGACCGATCGCCAAGATGCGGCGGCGGACCCAATGGCGCGGCCATCGGTCCGGACGGCGCGCTCTATGTCTGCAACAACGGCGACAATTTCGAATATCACAAGCGCCAGGGCCTCAACATTCCCGGCCACACGCCCGCCGCATCACAAGGGCGGCTGGATCGAGCGCGTCGACATTTCCACCGGCAAGGTCGAGCGGCTCTATTCGAAGTGCAACGGCCAGAAGCTGCATGCGCCCAACGACATCGTCTTCGATACCAAGGGCGGCTTCTGGTTCACCGATCACGGCTCCACCACCGCCGAATACCGTACCCATGGCGCGCTCTATTATGCGCAGCCGGACGGCTCGAAGATCACCTGCATGGCGCGCGAACTGGTCACGCCCAATGGCGTCGGCCTGTCGCCGTCCGGCGATGCGGTCTACTACGCCGAAACCTTCACCGGCCGGCTCTACAAGCTGCCGCTGACCAAACCCGGCAAGCCCGGCAAGGTCGAAGGCTTCACGCCGGCGCCAGTTCGTCGGCGCCTTTCCGGGGCTGGCCTATTTCAATTCGCTGGGCGTGCAGGCCGATGGCGGGGTGTGCTGCGCCACGCTGCTTGGCCGGCGGCATCACCACCTTCCATCCCGAAACCGGCAAGGCCAAACACACCGCGCTGCGCCGATCCGCTCATCACCAACATCTGCTGGGGCGGCAAGAACATGAAGACCGCCTTCATCACCGCCTCGGGCACGGGCAAGCTGCTGGCGGTCGACTGGCCGAAGGCGGGGCTGCGCCTGAATTCAACGCCTGACCGTCAAATCACGGGGGAAACCGCATCCTGCGGCCGATCATCCCGGTTCATGCCCTCGTCAATTCGCTCAACTTCATCGCGCTCTACACCGGATCGCAGTGAGGGCCGTCCGCGAATGGCACGCCATTCGCCGGGCGCAGATCTCGCCATGCCTTGCCTCGAGGCGGGGAGCCCCTATATCGAGATAGCGCGGTGCGCAGGGCCGGTCTTGTGTTCGAGGGGGGGAATTCGCAATGCACAAATTCGCGTATGGCGTCGCTGTGGCGGCGACGGCATTGTTCGCCGGCTGCGCGGCGGCCCAGGCCGAGGACCTGCTGGCGCCGGCCTATGGCAACACTGTCATCCACACCATGTCCGACGGTTCGAAGATCATGATCTACGTCAATCCGGATCATACCTGGGAACAGCGCATGCCGGACGGCCGGGTGATGACGGGTACCTATGTCTGGAAGGATGCGCACACGGCCTGCTTCACCGTTACCAAGCCCGCGCCAAAGGATTTGTCCAAGGCGACGAACTGCAACACGATCGAGGGCGGTCACAAGGTCGGCGATACCTGGACCGAACAGCTTCCCGGCAATGGCGGCACCGTCACCATGGCGATCAAGGCCGGCCGGGCAGGCAGGTAGCGCGGCGGCGGGCGTCTGGAAAGGGCCGTCACTCGCGCGGCGGTGTCAGGTCGAACTCGATGGTGACGCGCGTGCCGCTGCCGTCGAACAGCCTTTCGCCGCGCGGCAGCCAGGAGGGATGCAGCAGAAACATGCCGGTCGCCGGCCGGATCACTTCGCTGCGCCCGGCGCTGGCGCCGCCGGGAATGCGGAAGGCGTATTGCGGCGCCACCATGGCCGGCAGCGCGCCGCGCGGATCGGCCATCTCGCATTCGCCGCCCAGCGATTCATCGTCGGATTTGGCGTAGCCGTCGTCGACGAAATAGACGCCCGACCACACCGCGCCCGGCCGCGCCACCATCTCCTCATACTCGCCCTTCTGCCGCACCGAGGCCGACGCCGTGACGTCCCAGTCCAGCGCCACGCGCCCGCCGCCGCGCGTCGCGGTGACGCTGTCGGCGAGATCGCGCATCACGCGGAACAGCGTCTGGGCATGGCCTCCGCCCCAATCGCCGAAATCGCCCGGCGACCGCCAGCCCTGACCGCGCAGGCTGGCCGCGCCATCCTGGCTCTGCTTGGCGAGCACGAGCGGACGCAGATCGGCATTGACCTCCTGCGCGATCGGCAGGAAGTGCACGCAGACGGGCGTGGGAAAGAGGCTTCGAATTTGCGGTTTGCTGCTGGCCATAATCTATTCCATCACAATTCGTGGTGCCGCGCGCACGGGGCTGTCCAGACTCTTGGAGACGGCCTGCGCCACGGCGATGAAAGCTTGGGCCTCGCGGCTGTCGGGCTCAAGGGCCACGATCGGCGTGCCGGCGTCCGAGGTTTCGCGGATCGACGGCACCAGCGGGATTTCGCCCAGGAACGGCGCTCCCAGTTTCTCGGCGACGGCGCGTGCGCCGCCATGGCCGAAGATATGGCTTTCATGTCCGCAATTGGGGCACACGAACACGCTCATGTTTTCGACGATGCCCAGAACCGGCACCTGCGTCTTCTCGAACATGGCGATGCCCTTGCGCGCATCGATCAGGGCGATGTCCTGCGGCGTCGAGACGATGACCGCACCCTTGAGCGGCACTTGCTGCGCCATCGTCAGTTGCGCGTCGCCGGTGCCCGGCGGCATGTCGACGACCAGCACGTCGAGCGGCGCCCAGGCGACGTCGTTCATCATCTGGGTCAGGGCGCTCTGCACCATCGGCCCGCGCCAGATCATCGGCGTGTCCTCGCCGACCAGAAAGCCGATGGACATCGTTCGGATGCCGTATTTCTCGATCGGGGTCAGCTTGTTGCCGTCGGTTTCGGGCTTGTGCGTGATGCCGAACAGCCGCGGCACGGAGGGCCCATAGATGTCGGCGTCGAGCAGGCCGGTCTTCAGGCCCAGCTTGGCCAGGGCCAGCGCCAGATTGGCGGCCACGGTGGATTTGCCGACCCCGCCCTTGCCGCTGGCCACGGCGATGATGGCCTTGACGCCGGGGATGCCGGCCATGCGCGGCGCCTGCGGGGCGCCCCCGCGCTGGGGGCCATGGCTGTGCCCGTGCCCGTGCCCATGCCCCTGCCCCTGGGGCTGCGGGGCGGGGAACTCATTGTGCGCCGTCAGCACGGCCGTGACCGAGGTCACGCCCGGCAGCGCGGCCACCGCCGCCTCGCAAGCCTTGCGCAGCGGCTCCGATTCGGGTCCGCGGGCCGGCGGCACCTCGATCGAAAATCCGATATTGGAGCCTTTGACGACCAGGCCCTGGATCATCCCCGCCGCCGTCACCGATTTCCCGCTGGCCGGATCGGTGACGCGGTCCAGCGCCGCCAGCACATCGTCTCGCGTCGGTTGAGCCATGGTGGGTCCTCGAAAATGCCTGTTGATGAACGATTGCGCGGCCGGACGCAGGTTTTCCCGTAACCCGCTCAGGGAGATTCGCCTGTGAACGCCCTGCCTTTGCAGGGTCCGGTTTCATTGCGCCGCCGCTTCGATGCACATATAACCGGCTGGCCCCTCGAAACCAAGAAAGCGCGTCGGCGTCCATTGCGTCGCAGGGGCAGCGCCGAATTGGCAGACTTTCCTTCATTTCCAGAATATCGAGATTGCGATGCCTTGGACGAACCAGACAGGTGGCGGCGGCTCCGGCGGAGGGGGACCTGGCGGACGGGGCCCCTGGGGCCGTCCGCCCTCCGGCGGCGGCGGCGGCGGCGGCGGCGGCAATCAGCCGCCCGATCTCGAGGAATTGCTGCGCCGGGCCCAGCAGCGCTGGCGCGGAATGATGCCGCGCGGCTCGGGCTTCTCCGGGGCGGGGCTGGCGCTGTCTGGCGCTGGGCGTGGTCGTGATCTGGCTTTTGTAGCGGCATCTATTCGGTGGGCGCCGATGAGCAGGGCGTGGTGCTGCGCTTCGGCAAGTTCGTGGCCCGCACCGGGCCGGGCATCAATTATCATCTGCCCTGGCCGATCGAGACCGTGCAGACGCCCAAGGTCACGCGCGAAAACCAGATCGACATCGGCTACCGCCAGACCGATGAGGGCTCGAGCGACGAAATTCCGTACGAAAGCCTGATGCTGACCGGCGACGAAAACATCGTCGACATCAATTTCACGGTCTACTGGCTCATCAACAACGCCGCGGATTTTCTCTTCAACGTGCAAAATCCCGACGGCAATCCCAACGCCACGATCAAGGCGGTGGCCGAAAGCGCCATGCGCGAAGTGGTCGGCCAGAACCAGATCGAGCCGATCCTGACCCAGGACCGCGAGCCGATTCAGGTGCAGGTCAAGCAAACTCATGCAGACGACGCTCGATTCCTATGGCGCCGGCGTCACCATCACCCGGGTGCAGATGCAGAAGGCCGATCCGCCCGCCCAGGTGATCGCGGCCTATCGCGACGTGCAGGCCGCCCGCGCCGACCAGGAGCGGCATGCGCAACGAAGGCGAGGCCTATGCCAACAAGGTGATCCCGGAGGCGCGCGGCCAGGCCGCACAGATCGTGCAGAACGCGCAGGCCTACAAGCAGCAGGTCATCGCCGAAGCGGCCGGTGACGCCAAGCGCTTCCTCTCGGTGCTGGGCGCCTACAAGCTGTCGCCCGATGTCACAAGCGCGGCGCATCTATCTCGACACCATGTCGAAAATCCTGGGCCGTACCGACAAGACCGTGATCGACAATTCCGTCGGCAAGGGCGTGGTGCCCTATCTGCCGCTGCCGGCGCTCAAGGCCACGGGCACCTCGGGCGTGACCGTCACCGAAGGGCCGGCGACGGCGGGAGGCAGCCAATGAACCGCGTTCTTCCCATGATCGCCGCCATCGTGCTGGTTGCGGCCGCGATTGTCGGCCTGTCCAGCGTCTACACCGTGAACATGACGCAGCAGGCGCTGCTGCTGCAGTTCGGCAAGCCGGTCGATGTCGTGTCCGATCCGGGCCTGCACTTCAAGCTGCCCTTCGTCCAGGACGTCGTCTACATCTCCAAGCGCCTGCTCAATCTCGACGCGCCGCCGGAGGAAGTCATCGCCTCCGACAAGAAGCGCATGGTGGTGGACGCCTTCGCGCGCTACCGCATCACCGATCCCTTGCGCTTCTACCAGTCGCTGACCGACGAGCGCACCGCGACGCTGCGGCTGACGCCGATCCTGTCGTCCAATGTGCGCCGCGTGCTGGGTTCGCAGACCTTCTCGGCGGTGCTTTCGGCCAAGCGGGCCGTGCTGATGCGCGACATCACCCGCAATGTGAACCAGGACGCCTCCGATTTCGGCGTCAAGGTTGTCGATGTGCGCATCCGCCGGGCCGATCTGCCGCAACAGAACTCCGAGGCGATCTACAGCCGCATGAAGAAGGAGCGCGAGCGCGAGGCCAATGAGTTCCGCGCCGAGGGCCAGGAAACCAAGCAGCGCATCAAGGCGCGCGCCGACCGCGAGGTCACCGTGCTGACCGCCGAGGCCACGCGCGAATCCGAAATCCTGCGCGGCCAGGGCGATGCCGAGAAAACCCGCATCCTCGGTTCGGCCTTCGACCAGGATCCGGAATTCTTCGCCTTCTATCGCTCGATGCAGGCCTATCAGGACGCCTTCCAGGGCGACAATTCCACCATGGTGCTGTCGCCCAACAGCGAATTCTTCCGCTATTTCGGCAATGAGGGGCGTGGGAAGAAGTAGATAGGTCCGGGGAAATATAGTTGCGCGAGGTTCGGGGCCGGCGGCCGCGAACCCGCGCACCGCGCGGGAAAGTGAGGCTCCGCCCCTTGCCCCGATTGGCCCATGATGTATCTGAATAGTGGCCCGGCCCGGAATGATCCGGCGCGGGCGATCGGGGTTGGTATGCGGAATCTTTTGATGGCTTCGTTTCGCGCGCTCACAAGCGCCGCGCGCGCGCACGCGCTGGGCCGCGCGCTGGCGGGCGCCTTGCTGGTGGCGGCGCCGGTTGCAACCGCGCTGCCCGGTGCCGCCTTTGCGCGGCCGGCGCCCGACAGTTTCGCCGATCTGGCGCAGAAGCTGCTGCCGACCGTGGTCAACATCGCCACCGAGCAGACGCTGAAGGGCGCGCGGCCGCAGGCCGCGCTGCCCGATCTGCCGCCCGGCTCGCCGCTGCAGGATCTGTTCAAGGATTTCCTGGACACGCAACAAGACGGCGCCGCGCCACGTCACCTCGCTGGGCTCGGGCTTCATCATCGATCCGTCGGGCTGATCGTGACCAACAACCATGTCATCGAGGACGCCGACCAGATCACGGTCACGCTGAACGACGGCACCTCGCTGCCGGCCAAGCTGCTCGGCCGCGACGAGAAGACCGACCTGGCGCTGCTCAAGGTCAAGCCCAAGGCGCCGCTGCCCTTCGTCAAATTCGGCGACAGCGATCATGCGCGCGTCGGCGATTGGGTGATCGCGATCGGCAATCCCTTCGGCCTTGGCTCCACCGTCACCGCCGGCATCGTCTCGGCCCGCAACCGCGACATCAATGCCGGGCCCTATGACGATTTCATCCAGACCGATGCGCCGATCAATCGCGGCAATTCCGGCGGGCCGCTGTTCAACATGGATGGCGATGTCGTCGGCATCAATTCGGCGATCTTCTCGCCCTCGGGCGGCTCGGTCGGCATCGGCTTTTCGATTCCCTCCAACATGGCGCGCGATGTCGTCGCCCAGCTGCGCAAATATGGCGAGGCGCGGCGCGGCTGGATCGGCGTGCGCATCCAGGGCGTGACGCCCGATATCGCCGAGGGCCTGGGCCTGCCGGCGACCCCGGCGCGCTGGTGGCCGAGGTCACGCCGGGCGGGCCGGCCGCCAAGGGCGGGCTCAGGAACGGCGATCTCGTCACCGGCTTCGACGGCAAGCCGGTGCCGGATTCGCGCACCCTGCCGCGCGTGGTCGCCGAAACTCCCGTCGGCAAGACGGTGACGGTCGATGTGCTGCGCGAGCGCAAGAAGCTGACGCTGAAGCTCGTGCTCGCCCGCCTCAAGGAGGACGATAGCGGCCCTGCCGAAGAAGGCCGGCGAACAAGGCGCCGTCCGCCAAGGCCAAGCCGACGCGGCTGGGCCTGTCGCTGGCGCCGGTCGATGGCGAGATGCGCGCCAAATACCATCTGGGCAAGGATGTGCACGGCGTCGTCGTCACCGATGTCGATCCCGACAGCGAAGGCGGCACCAAGAATTTCCGCGCCGGCGACGTCATCGTCGAGATGCAGAACGAGCCCGTGCATACGCCGGACGAGGTGATGAAGCGCATCGATGCCGGCGAGAAGTCGGGCAAGAAGGTGGCGCTGATGCTGGTCAATCGCGCCGGCAATCTCACCTTCGTCGCCGTGCGCCTGGGCGGCACGGGCTAAAAATCGCTTTATTGCCCGTCATCACCTGGCGCGCGGATAGCGCGTCCGGGTGACCCACTTGAGTGCAGAAGATCGGGTCGCCCGCAGGAAGCCGGCGATGACAGGTGTGGGACGGGGTGCGGAGATTAGGCCGCCCACAGCTGCATCAGCCCGCGCTCCACTTCGTGCGGCTCGTTCATCCGGCACAGGCGTCCGCGCGCGGCGCGTCTGGCCTCGGCGGAAAGCCGCGGGGCCCGGTCGATATACCAGCCCAGATGCTTGCGGAAGATCTTGACGCCATGGTGGTCGCCATAAAAGGCGAGGCTGTCCTGGAAATGCGCCAGCGCCACGGCAAGCGTCTCGCTCGGCGTCCGGCTCGCGCATGGCGGCGCCGGTCTCCAGTGCTTCGTCGATGGCCGCCGCGATCCAGGGCTTGCCATAGGCGCCGCGCCCGATCATCACCGCATCGGCGCCCGATTGGTCCAGCGCCGCGCGTGCCGTCGTCGACATCGGCGATGTCGCCATTGACGATCACCGGGACCTTCACCGCCGCCTTCACCTCGGCCACCGCGCGCCAGTCGGCTGTGCCCTTGTAGAACTGGCAGCGCGTGCGGCCATGCACGGTGATCGCCTTCACGCCCACCGCTTCGGCCCGCCGCGCCAGCTCCGGCGCGTTGCGGCTGGCATCGTCCCAGCCCAGCCGCATCTTCAGCGTCACCGGCCGCGATGTGGCCTCGACCGTGGCGGCGATGATGCGCGTCGGCCAGATCCAGATCGCGCATCAGCGCCGATCCGCTCGCCACGCCCGTCACTTCCTTGGCCGGGCAGCCCATGTTGATGTCGACGATATCGGCGCCGGCCTGTTCGGCCAGCGCCGCGCCTCTGGCCAGCCAGTGCGGATCGCGGCCGACCAGCTGGATCACCATCAGCGGCAGCCCGTCGCCCACCGCCGCGCGGCGCACCACATCGGGCCGGCCCCGCGCGAAGCTGTCGCAGGCCACCATCTCGGTGGCGACATAAGCCGCGCCGCGCCCTCGAGGCCGCGCGGCGGAAGGGCAGGTCGGACACGCCGGTCATCGGCGCCGTCAGCACCCGGCCGCCCACCAACACATCGCCGATGGAAAAGCCCCGCGCCATCACGCGTCCACGATCTCGTCGTCGCGATAGCCCTGCAGATAGAGCAGGGCGGTCAGATCGGCGTGGTCGATGCGCGCGCCGGCCGCTGCGGCCACCACGCGGCTTGGCGTGATAGGCGACGCCCAGCCCCGCCCGCTGGATCATCGCCAGATCGTTGGCGCCGTCGCCGACCGCCAGCGTCTGCGCCATGTCGAGGCCGCGGTCGGCCACTTCGCGCTCCAGCGCCTCCAGCTTGGCCGCGCGCCCCAGGATCGGTTCGCGCACCGTGCCGGTCAGGTGCTGGCCGTCGTCGAGCAGCACAGTTGGCCCGCTGCGCGTCGAATCCGGTCAGCGCGGCGACGCGCTGGGTGAAGAAGGTGAAGCCGCCGGAGACCAGCAACGTATGCGCGCCCTGTTTGCGCATGGTGTGCACCAGCGCCTTGGCACCCGGCGTCAGGCGAATGCGTTCGCGCATGACCTGTTCGAGCGCATCGAGCCGCAGCCCCTTGAGATGACTGACGCGTTCGCGCAGGGCCGGCTCGAATTCGAGCTCGCCGCGCATGGCCCGTTCGGTGATGGCCGAGATTTCGGCCTTCAGGCCCACCATGTCCGCCAGTTCGTCCAGGCATTCGGCGGTGATGATGGTGGAATCCATGTCGGCGATCAGAAGCTGCTTGCGGCGATGGGCGCTGGCGACCGCGTTGATGTCCGCTTCCAGGCCCTTGGCCGTTTCGCGGGCCGCCGCGCAGATATTCTCCGGCGTTCCGAGAAACGGAATGTCGAAGGCGCGCTCGGCC
Organism: uncultured Pseudomonadota bacterium; assembly: GCA_963710925.1. GTDB lineage: Bacteria > Pseudomonadota > Alphaproteobacteria > Micropepsales > Micropepsaceae > Rhizomicrobium. The sequence goes on from CAVQBY010000001.1 coordinate 61,563, forward strand.
GACAGCCATGCGATCTCGCCCGCCGCGCCCAGCGAGGCCACGGCCGCGCGCACCGGCCCGGCCAGCGCGTCGGCGTCCGCGGAGATCACGTTGAGCACATGCGAAAAAAGTTCGGGCACGGCGTATCCTTGCGTCCTTGGCAGATCGGCGCGCAGCCATCATGGTGCGGCGGTCGCAACACGAGGCCCCGAATGTCTGCAAGAGCGGTGCTTATCGCAGGGCCGACCGCGAGCGGCAAGTCGGCCGCTGCCCTGGCGCTGGCCGAGCGGCTGGACGGCACGCTGATCAATGCCGATTCCATGCAGATCTATCGCGAGCTGTCGGTGCTGACGGCGCGGCCCTCCGCCGCCGAGGAAGCGCGCGCGCCGCATCGCCTCTATGGCCATGTTTCGGTGCAGGAGGCCTATTCCGTCGGGCGCTACAGCGCCGATGCCGCCGCGGCGTTGGCTGAGGTGCGGGCCGCCGGACGCCTGCCCATCTTCGTCGGCGGCACCGGGCTCTATTTCGCCGCCCTGACCGAGGGCCTGGCCGATATTCCGCCGGTGCCCGCGCCGGTGCGCGCCGCCGTCCGCGCCCGCCGCGAGGCGCTGGGCGCCGAGGCCTTTTTCGCCGCGCTGGCGGCCCGCGATTCCGATGCGGGCGCGCGGCTGCGCCCGACCGACACCCAGCGCACCTTGCGCGCCATGGAGGTGCTGGAAGCGACGGGCAAGCCGCTCTCCCATTGGCAGGCGCACAAGGGCGAGCCCGTCCTGCAGGGTCTGAGGCTTGCCCGTTTCGTGCTGGCCCCGCCGCGGCCCGCCTTGCATGCGGCGATCGATGCCCGCTTCGCCGCCATGCTGGAAGAGGGGGCGCTGGAGGAGGCGCGGGCCCTGATGGGCCTGGATCCGGCCCTGCCGGCGGCCAAGATATTGGGGCTTCGCCCGCTCCAGGCCCTGGCCGCCGGCCGGATGACCCGCGATCAGGCCCTGGCGGCCGCCCAGACCGCGACCCGCCAATACGCCAAGCGCCAGATGACCTGGTTCCGGCACCGCATGGACGACTGGAGATGGCTGGGAAATGTGTCTTTAAGCAACATCATTCCGGAAATCATGTCGCACCTTGCGTGAAATTGCTTGACGGGCGCCGGAGCCGCCCATAGCTTTCGCAACTGCGTAACAAACCGGCGGGGCGCATGCTCAGGCTCGTACTTATTCGGACGCCGCTGGACGGGCGAGGCTAACCCCTCGGTTTCCCGGTTGGCGGCGTGTGCAAAGGGGCGGGAACGCCCCTTTTGCTTTTCTGGTCGGTTGGCCAACGTGAAGGATGTCCGGCGATGGACAGGGACGGCACGGCAATGACGATGGCGCCCGCGGCACGCGGGGTCGCGGGCGGTCAGGAACTGAGCGGGGCGGAGATCGTGATCCGCGCCCTCAAGGATCAGGGCGTGACCCACATTTTCGGCTATCCGGGCGGCGCGGTGCTGCCGATCTACGATGCCCTGTTCGCCGATGACGACATCGTCCATGTGCTGTGTCGCCACGAGCAGGGCGCGGCCCATGCCGCCGAAGGCTATGCCCGCTCGACCGGCAAGCCCGGCGTCGTGCTGGTCACCTCCGGCCCCGGCGCCACCAATGCGGTGACCGGCCTGACCGACGCGCTGATGGATTCGATTCCGCTGGTCATGCTGTCGGGCCAGGTGGCCACCCATCTCATCGGCAACGACGCCTTTCAGGAATGCGACACGGTCGGCATCACCCGGCCCTGCACCAAGCACAACTGGCTGGTGAAGGATGCGAACGATCTGGCGCGCGTCATGCACGAGGCCTTCCAGATCGCGACCACCGGCCGGCCGGGTCCGGTCGTGGTCGACATCCCCAAGGATGTGCAGTTCCGCAAGGGCGCCTATATCGCGCCCGGACGCCGGTGCGCCACCGCACCTACCGGCCCAAGACCGATCCCGAGCTGGCGACTATCGTCAAGGCGGTCGAGATGATGGAAGCGGCGAAGAAGCCGGTCTTCTACACCGGCGGCGGCATCGATCAATGCCGGCCCCGAAGCCTCGCGGCTGCTGCGCGAACTGGCGAAGCTCACCGGCTTTCCCGTCACCTCGACGCTGATGGGGCTGGGCGCCTTTCCCGCCTCCGATCCGCAATGGCTCGGCATGCTGGGCATGCACGGCACCTTTGAAGCCAACCATGCGATGCATGATTGCGACCTGATGATCTGCCTGGGTGCGCGCTTCGACGACCGCGTCACCGGTGCGGTCGACAACTTCTCGCCCGACTCGAAGAAGATCCATCTCGATATCGACGCCTCGCAGATCAACAAGAATGTGCGCGTCGACCTGCCCATCGTCGCCGATGCCGCCAAGGCGCTGAAGGAGATGCTTCATTTCTGGAAGACCCAGCGCCGCAAGGTCGACGCCGTGGCCCTCGAGGACTGGTGGAAGCAGATCGAGGCCTGGCGCGCCAGGCGTTCGCTCGCCTACCGTCCGTCGGACACGATCATCAAGCCGCAATACGCCATCGACCGGCTCTATGAGCTAACGAAGGGCCGCGATGTCTACATCACCACCGAAGTCGGCCAGCATCAGATGTGGGCGGCCCAGCGCTTCCATTTCGAGGAGCCGAACCGCTGGATGACATCCGGCGGCCTGGGCACCATGGGCTATGGCCTGCCGGCCGCGATCGGCGTGCAGATGGCCCATCCCGATGCGCTCGTCATCGACATTGCCGGCGAGGCCTCGGTGCAGATGACGATGCAGGAGATGTCGACCGCCGTGCAGTACGATCTGCCGATCAAGATCTTCATCCTCAACAACCAGTATATGGGCATGGTGCGCCAGTGGCAGCAATTGCTGCATGGCGGGCGCTATTCGCATTCCTATTCCGAAGCGCTGCCCGATTTCGTCAAGCTGGCGGAGGCCTTTGGCTGCGTCGGCCTGCGCGCCGAAACGCCCGGGGAGCTGGATGCGCAAGATCGCCGAAATGATCGACGTGAAAAAGCCGGTGCTGTTCGACTGCCGCGTCGATCCGGCGGAGAACTGCTATCCGATGATCCCGTCGGGCGCCGCGCACAACGAGATGATCCTGTCCGATGCGGAAGAAAAGACCGCCGAGGTCAGCGACGAAGGAAAGATGCTCGTCTGATGCGCTACCTCCACGTCAAATGGCTGCACAAGAACCCGTCCGATCCGGCGCATCTTTATAGCGAGATCGACGGGCAGTCCTATGAGACCCGCAAGGTCGAGATCTATGCGGACGGGCGAAAGGGCTATGCCGGCCCGGAGGAAGAGGCGGGCGGAACGATGCTGGGCACCATGCCGGTGCCGCCGCTGGCCGAGATCGCGGCCCAGCAGGACTGCGAGGCCCGCGAGATCGCGGACGAGGATTTTCAGAAAGTGTGGATGAAGCGCCGATGAAGCCGCCCGCCATCGAACGCCACACCATCGCCGTGCTCGTCGACAACGAGGCCGGGGTGCTGGCCCGCGTCATCGGCCTGTTCTCGGGCCGCGGCTACAATATCGAAAGCCTGACCGTGGCCGAGGTCGATCATGCCGCCCGCACCAGCCGCGTCACCATCGTCACCTCCGGCACGCCCGCAGGTGATCGAGCAGATCGAGGCCCAGCTCAGCCGCCTGGTGCCGGTGCACCGTGTCGTCAACTGGACCGTCGCCAAGCCCGGCATCGAGCGCGAAATGGCGCTGGTCAAGGTGCGTGGGCACCGGCGACAAGCGCGTCGAGGCCATGCGCATTGCCGAGGTCTTCCGCGCCCGCATCGTCGACACCACCCATACCAGCTTCGTCTTCGAGATCACCGGCGCCCCGTCCAAGCTCGACAATTTCATCGACCTGATGCGGCCCGCTGGGTCTGGTCGACGTGTCGCGCACCGGCGTCGCCGCCATCTCCCGCGGCCCGGAGGCGATGTGAGCTTCAAACTTGTCATGGCCGGAAAGCGGGCGTAAGCGAAGCCAATTCCGGCCAGGTGTTTTCGAGCAGTTTCTGTCGAGGAGCGATTCCAATGCGCGTCTATTACGATCGGGATGCCGATCTGAAATTCATCATGGACAAGAAAGTGGCCGTGATCGGCTTCGGCAGCCAGGGCCATGCCCATGCGCTGAACATGCGCGACACCGGCGTCAAGGAGGTGGCCATCGCCGCCCGTCCCGGCGCGTCGGCCAAAAAGGCCGAGGCCGCCGGCTTCAAGGTGATGACCGTCGCCGAAGCCGCCAAATGGGCCGACGTCATGATGATGGTGACGCCCGACGAGCTTGCAGGCTGACATCTACAAGGACGATCTGGCGCCCAACATGAAGCAGGGCGCGGCGCTGCTGTTCGCCCATGGCTTCAATGTCCATTTCCGCCTGATCGAGCCGCGCCCCGATCTCGACATCCTCGATGGTCGCGCCCAAGGGCCCGGGCCACACCGTGCGCAGCGAATTCCAGAAGGGCGGCGGCGTGCCCTGCCTGATCGCCGTGCATCAGGACGCCTCCGGCAATGCCCATGACCTGGGCCTGGCCTATGCCAGCGCCATCGGCGGCGGCCGCGCCGGCGTCATCGAAACCACCTTCCGCGAGGAATGCGAAACCGATCTGTTCGGCGAGCAGTCGGTGCTGTGCGGCGGCGTGGTCGAGCTGATCCGCGCCGGGTTCGAAACCCTCACCGAAGCCGGCTATGCGCCGGAGATGGCCTATTTCGAATGCCTGCATGAGGTGAAGCTGATCGTCGACCTGATCTATGAAGGCGGCATCGCCAACATGAACTACTCGATCTCCAACACCGCCGAATATGGCGAGTATGTCACCGGCCCGCGCATCGTCACGCCCGGAGACCAAGGAGGAGATGAAGCGCGTGCTGGACGACATCCAGTCCGGCCGCTTCGCCCGCGACTGGGTGCTCGAGAACAAGGCCGGCCAGCCCTCCTTCAAGGCCACCCGCGCCCGCGCCGCGGCGCATCCGATCGAAGAGGTCGGCGCCAAGCTGCGCGCCATGATGCCCTGGATCGCCAAGAACAAGCTGGTCGATCAGGACAAGAACTGACCGTCACCTCCCGCCACCCCGGCGCCTCAGGCGTCGGCGTGGCCGTGGAGGCGGCCCATGCACAGCGCCATCCATCCCGCCGCGGCAAAGGTGTAAAGCCCCATCGCCAGCATCTGCGACTGCAGCGGCACGCCGGCATCGAGCAGAATGCCGATCAGTCCCGGCGACAGCGCCGTGGCGCACACCATCGCGGCGGTGGCAATGGAGCGGATCGCGCCCAGGTGTTCGGTGCCGTAAAGCTCGGCCCACAACGCGCCCTGAATGGTCGAGGCACTGCCCGCGGTCAGGCCGACCAGCGCCATGAAGACCGGCAGGACGAGGGCCGAGCCCACATAGGTGAGCAACAGCGTGCCCACGCCCATCGGCAAGAGGAAGAAGGGCAGCAGGTGGCGCGCGCCCACGCGGTCGACCAGCCAGCCCGCGCCCAGCCCGGCCACCACGGTCAGTCCGGCGAACAGGGGAAAGCTGGCGGCAAACCAGGACAGCTCCCAGCCCTTCAATGTGACGATCGTGACCTGATTGAAGAAGATCCCGGTCAGGATGAAGGCCGGCGCCAGCAGGCCGGGCAGCAGCGCATAAAACAGCGAATGTTTCAGCACCTGCCCGCGGGTCCAGTGCGCGCGCGGCGTGCCGTCCCGGCTTTCATGCGGCGGCGGCAAGGCGCTGGGGATGCGCTTGCGCTTGAGCAGCACGATCAGAACCGGAATCGGGATCGTCAACAGCGCTGCCGCGAACGCCACCCAGGCCAGGCGCCAGCCGGTCATGGCGATCACGGCCACGGCCACCAATGGCATCACGCCCTCGCTGACCGCAAACCCCAATGCGGCGATGGAGACCGCGCGCCCGCGCTTGCGGCTGTACCAGCGGCCCATCGCCGTCATGGCGGTATGCGTGGCCATGCCTTGGCCAAAGAAGCGCAACCCGAAAATCACCACCGCCAGCATCGCCGCCGACGACACCGCGGCCATGCTCAGGCATGCGGCGGCCAGCCCGGCCAGTACCGCCGAGCCCAGCCAGCGGATCGGAAACCTGTCCGGCCATTTTCCCGCATAGGTCAGCAGCATGGCGCTGGCCAGCGTGCCGACGGTGTAGAGGCTGCCGAAGGCGCCGTCGCTCAGGCCCAGCTCGCCCTTCAGATGGCCGGCGAAGATGGCGATGAAATAGGTCTGCCCGAAGCAGGAGCAGAAGGTCAGCAGGAAGCCGCTGGACAGCCAGCGTGCTTCGCCGCGCAGCTCGGCGATCAGGCCGGCCGATGTGGGGGAGGCGTCATGTTCCATGCCCCTGTTGACCATGGCCGGCGAACGAATGCGAGCGCCCGGACCGAAAAAGCATCGGTTGGGCGATACTTCCTAAGGTTTTGAAATCGCGCTGACTTTTCGACCATCCCGGCGCCGGCCTTCCGGTCCCGCGCGATTCCCGGTAACATAACGGCCGCTTAATGTTCGTGAGGTGCTCATGGCGCGCCCGTCACAGCGTAAGGCGTTTTGTCTCATTCTCGTCAAGCCGTCGCACTACGACGACGACGGCTATGTGATCCAGTGGGCGCGCTCGCCGATCCCGTCGAATTCGCTGGCCGCGCTCTACGGGCTGGCGCGGGACTGCGCCGACCGCCATGTGCTCGGCGACGATGTCGACATCCAGATCCACGCCATCGACGAAACCAACACACAGGTGCGCCCGGACAAGCTGGCGCGCATGATCGAAGAGGCCGGTGCCGGCATGGTCATGCTGGTCGGCGTGCAGTCGAACCAGTTCCCGCGCGCGCTCGACATCGCCAGGCCGCTGCGCGCACGCGGCATCCAGGTCGGCGTCGGCGGCTTCCACGTCTCCGGCATGCTTGCCATGCTGGACGGGCAGGACCGCGATCTCGACCGCGCCAAGACAGATGGGCCTGTCGCTGTTCGCCGGCGAGGCCGAAGGCCGCCTCGATGCGGTGCTGCAGGAGCGCTATGCCGGCGCGCTCGCGCCGCTCTACAATTACATGAACGAATCTGCCGTCGATCGCCGGCGCGCCGATCCCGATCCTCAAGGCCGAGCGCGCGCAGCGCACGCTGGGCGGCACTGACCAGCTTCGACGCCGGCCGCGGCTGTCCCTATCAGTGCTCCTTCTGCACCATCATCAACGTGCAGGGCCGCGTGTCGCGCCGCCGCACGCCCGACGACATCGAGCAGCATCGTGCGCGCCAATGCCGCCCAGGGCCTGCGACAGCTTCTTCATCACCGACGACAATTTCGCCCGCAACAAGGATTGGGAAGCCGATCCTCGACCGCCTGATCCATCTGCGCGAAGTGCGAGAAGCTCGAAACTCAGCTTCATCATCCAGGTCGACACGCTGTGCCACAAGCTGCCGAACTTCATCGAGAAATGCGCGCGCGCCGGCGTCAAGCGCGTCTTCATCGGGCTGGAAAACATCAATCCCGGACAATCTGATGGGCGCCAAGAAGCGGCAGAACAAGATCACCGAGTACCGCCAGATGCTGCTGGCCTGGAAGCGCGCCGGCGCCATCACCTATGCCGGCTACATCCTCGGCTTTCCCGAACGACACCCTCGATTCGATCATGCGCGACATCGACTGATCAAGCGCGAACTGCCGATCGATATGCTCGAATTCTTCTATCTGACGCCGCTGCCCGGCTCGGAGGATCACCTCAAGCTGTTCCGGGCCGGCGCACCGCTCGATCCGGATCTCAACAGATACGATCTCAATCATGTCTGCACGACCGCATCCGCGCATGTCGCGCGCGGAGTGGGAGCGGGCCTATCGCATGGCCTGGCAGCGCTACTACACCATGGACCACATCGAGACGGTGCTGCGGCGCACGGCCGGCTGCGGCGGCAATGCCGGCAACCGTTGCTTCCTGCCTCCTGGTTCACCGGCAGCCTCGCCATCGAGAACATCCATCCGCTGGAAAGCGGTTTCTTGCGCCGCAAGAGCCGCCGCGACCGCCGCCCGGGTTTCAAGCGCGAGCCGGTCTGGCTGTTCTATCCGCGCTATTGGTGGGAGACGGCCTCCAAGCTGGCGCGCTGGGCCTCGCTCTTCGCGCGCATCCGCATGCGCTACCTGCCGATCAAGAAGAATCCGGACAAGCGCGCCTATCGCGATCCGGCCATCACGCCGGTGACCGATGCCGAGGAGGGGCGCGCCCTGTTCCAGACCGAGGCCGCGCAGGCCTGGCTCGATCAGGAGCACCGCCTCGACAAATACCGCCACGGCGATCCGGCAAAAAAGCTCCGCAGCGCCGCATCCTGAGGCCGGGCCGCGGTGTTTGCGGGCCCCTTGCGCGACAATTGGCGGGCGCGGGGCGGCGTCGAATTTGTCATCGTCGCGCCGCGCGATTTCGACCGAAGGGCAAGGTGATGACGGATCGGCAGCTGCCGGGCTTCCAGACCATTCGCAATTTCCGCGATTTCGGCGGCTATCGCACCGCCGATGGCGGGCGGCTGCGGCGCGGCCATCTGTTTCGCTCGGCCCATTTCCCGGAAGCCGGCCCGGCCGATCTCGAGCGGCTCGCGGCGCTCGGGATCGCCACCATCGTCGATCTGCGCCGCCCGGCCGAGCGCGAGAAATATCCCACGCCCCCGGTGACGGCCCGCATCGTCACCCATCCCGGCATTTCCGGCGGGGCGCTGCCGCCGCATCTGGCCGCCTTCGAGGATGCCGGCTCCAGCGCCGAAACCGCCCATGCCGCCATGACCGCGATCTATCGTGGTTTTGTATTCGATCCCATGATCGTCGATCTGTATCGCGACTACTTCACGGCGCTGGAAGAATCCGACGGGCCCGTGCTGGTCCATTGCGCGGCCGGCAAGGACCGCACCGGCCTGGTCTGTGCGCTGACCCATCGTCTGGCCAGTGTCGGCGCCGATGATCTGCTGGCCGATTATCTGGCCACCAATGACAGCAATCTCGTCGATTCCGAGGCGATCGCGCGCATCTGCGAGACCATGTCGCGCGAGGGCCGTCCGGCCAGCGAGGCTGCGGCCCGCATGGTGCTGTCGGTGCGCGCCGATTTTCTCGCATCCGCCTTCGCCGCCATTGCCGAGCGCTATGCCTCGCCCGAGGCCTATATGGAAGACGTGCTGGGTCTCACCGCGCCGCGGCGCCGGGCAATCGTCGCGCGGCTGTGCGACCCGGTGTGAGAAATCGGGAGCAAAAAAAGTCGAAAAAATCGCTTCGACCCCTTGAACCGTCACGCTGCCAACACCATCTGGGCTATATCCACACAGTTGCGAGCCGACGAGACGCGGGGCTGACGGCGCCCCGCCGCGGATTTGCGCCTTATTCGGAAATCTGCGTCTCGAGCCATTTGGCGGCGTCGGCGGCCGACAGCTTGTTGTCCTCGCGGTCCACCAGATAATTGGCGTGCTGCATCATCTTCAGGTCGATTTTGCCCAGCAACGGTTTGAGCGCGTCGATCACCTTGGGATCATTGGCATATTTGGGAGACACCAGCACGATGGCGTCATAGGGCGGAAGGGCGCCCTTGGGATCGCTCAGCACGGTCAGATCGTATTGCGCGATGCGCCCGTCGCTTGAATAGCCGGAGATCACATCGACATCGCCGTCGGCCACGGCGCGATACATGAAGTTCGACTGGTATTGCCGGCGCACGGCGAAATCGAAATTGTAGGCCTGCTTCACGGCCGCCCATTCCGGCCGGCCGAAGAATTCGTAGTCGGCGCCCGCCGACAGATTGGCGGCGTGGCGCGGCGAGGTCGGCGATGGAGGTGATGCCGAGCCTTTCGGCCTCGTCGCGGCGCATGCAGAAGGCATAGGTGTTCTCGAAGCCGAGCGGGCCGAGATCCAGGATGCCGTATTTGTCCATCAACCACTTGGCGACGCCGTCCATGACCGCCTGCCGGCCCGGCATGTCGGTGCGCTTCATGTAGTTGGTCCACACCGTGCCCGAGTAATCGACATAGACGCCGATATCGCCGCTCGCCAGCGCGCGGAAGATCACGCTGGAGCCCAGCGAGTCCCGCCGCGCGGTCGGGGATGCCGGCCTTGTGCAGCCGGTCGCTGAGACCAGCGCGCCCAGGATGTACTGTTCCTCGAAATTCTTGGTGCCGACGACGACGGGCGCGGCGGCCTTGCCGTACAGCGGCACCAGGCTTGCGCCGATCACAAGAAGCGAGCGCGGCGGCGGCGCCAATGACCCGCGGACGCGAGCGCAGCGGCACAGGCCGGATTTCGGCCAGCGCCAGCAAGCGGTCGATCGACCAGCGCCAGGATCGCGGCGGCGAAACAGCCGAACAGCACGAACACCCAGTTCTCGGTCTGCAGGCCGGTGAAGATGTAGTTGCCCAGGCTGGTCTGGCCCACCGGCGTCGACAGGGTCGCCGTGCCGATCACCCACACCGCGGCGGTGCGGATGCCGGCCATGATGACGGGCGCGGCCAGCGGCAGCTCGACCAGGAACATCGACTGGCGCGGGGTCATGCCGACGCCGCGCGCGGCCATCAGGATGGCCGGATCGATGCCGATCAGGCCGGTGATCGTGTTCCGGAGGACCGGCAACATGGAATAGAGCGTCAGGGCCAGCAGCGCCGGCAGGAAGCCGAGCGCGCGGAAGCCGGCGCCGAAAGCGTCCTCGGTGAAGGTCGAGATCGCCAGCAGCAGGGGATAGAACAGCGCCAGCAGCGCCAAGGACGGGATGGTCTGGATCACGCTGGCCACGCCCAGCACCGGCCCGCGCAGCCAGGCGATGCGCGAGGCCGAGATCGCCAGCGGCAGGCTGATGAGAAGCCCCAGCGCGATCGAGGACACGCTGAGCAGCACGTGCTGGCCCAGATAATTGGGCAGATTGGCGAAGGCCGCCGCGATCATGCTCTCGGTGCCGCTCATGACGCTGCGTCCGTTTCCATGCGCCTTGGCCAGCAGCCGTGCGCGACGGCGCGGCGTCTCCACCAGCGTCTTGACGAAATCGTCGGCCGGCGCGGCCAGCAATTCGTGCGGCCGGCCCAGTCGGCGACCAGCACGCCCGTCGCGCATCACCGCGACGCGGTCGGCGAGCAGGAAGGCTTCGGTCATGTCGTGGGTGACGAGAATGGTGGTCAGGCCCAGCTGCTCGTGCACGGCGCGGTAATCGGCCGACAGGTCGTCGCGCGTCAGCGGATCGAGTGCGCCGAAGGGCTCGTCCATCAGCATGATCTTCGGCCGCGCCGCCAGCGCCCGCGCCAGGCCCACGCGCTGGCGCTGTCCGCCCGACAATTCGGCCGGGAAGCGGTCGCGATACTGCTCGGGATCGAGCCGCATCAGGTCGAGCAATTCGTCGACACGGCCGGCGATCTCGTCGGGCGCCCAGTTCAACAGCCTGGGCGTGATCGCGACATTCTCCGCGACGGTCAGATGCGGAAACAGCCCGATGGCCTGGAACACGAAGCCCATGCGCCGGCGCAGCGCCACAGGCTCGATGGTCAGCGCGTCCTCGCCGTCGATCAGGATCTGCCCGTCGCTGGGATCGACGAGGCGGTTGATCATGTTGAGCGTGGTGGTCTTGCCGCAGCCGGATTCGCCGATCAGCACCATGAATTCGCCGTCGGCGATGGTGAGGTCGAAATCGCGCACGGACGCGGTCTCCGCGCCGTCAAACTGCTTTGTCAGATGCCGGAGTTCAATCATATTACCCACATTTCATGAAATGCACGTAACACGATGATTATGCCGGGCCAACCCCCGGCGCGTCGTCAGGCCGGATTTTCCAGGCTGAAGAGCGAATGCTCGTCGTCATAGGCGAATAGCTCGGCGAAGCGCGCCCAGCTGACGACGGCGCGCAGCGTCTCTTCGGCGGCATCCGGCGACATATGGTCTTCGAGCTCGTCGAGAAAGCGGCTCTTGGGCGCCGTATGGCTGGCGCGTTCGTCCAGCACGCGTCGGATGTGGGCGGCGAGCGGCACATATTGGGCCAGCAGCCGCGCGAACAGCCGCTTGCGTTCGTCGGTATCGGCGTGGACGAAACGCTTGCCCAGATCGGTCAAATGGATATCGCCGCCTCCGACCTCGGCGAGCCGGAGCATCTGCAGCGTTTCGGCGACGGGGAACAGCTCGTCGATCTCCAGTTGCAGATCGGAAGCGATGTCCGGCAGGTCGGCCTTGCCGTTATAGGGCGCGGCGTCCACGGCCTCGGCGAGGCCCGACAGAAGGTTGGAGGAGACGCGCGGCAGGATCGTGCCAATGCCCAAACCGCCGAAGCGCTCGTGGCGCTGCGCGCGCCCGCGCCGGGCCGTCATCTCGACATAGATGCGTTCGACGAGCGCGCTGAAATTGGGATCGTTGCGGTCGCGCGGATGCGGCAGCTCCACCTTGATGTCGGTGACGACGCGGCCAGGATTGGTCGAGAATATCAGAATGCGGTCGCACATCAGCACCGCCTCCTCGATATTGTGCGTGACCAGAATGACGCCCTTGATGGGCAATTGTCCCTCGCCCCACAGATCGAGAAAATCGGTGCGCAGATTTTCCGCCGTCAGCACGTCCAGCGCCGAGAAGGGCTCGTCCATCAGACAGGATATTGGGATGGACGACGAGCGCGCGCGCAAAGCCCACGCGCTGGCGCATGCCGCCGGACAACTCGCGCGGATAGGCGCTTTCATAGCCGTCCAGTCCGATCAGGTCGATCGCCGCCAGCGCGCGGCTGCGGATCTCCTTGGCGGGCAGGCCCAGCGCCTCCAGACCCAGTTGCACATTCTCCAGCACCGTCAGCCAGGGGAACAGCGCGAAGCTCTGGAACACCATGGCGATGCCGCGCGCTGGCCCGTCGACGGGCGCGCCCAGATAGCGCACCGTGCCGCCGCTGGGCCGCGACAGACCGGCAATCAGCCGCAGCAGGGTCGATTTTCCCGAGCCCGAACGGCCCAGAAGGCCGACGATCTCGCCTTCGGTCACCGACAGGTCGACGCCGTCGAGCACCAGCAATTCGGCGCCGCCGGGTCGCGCGGAAAGCCTGGCGCACGGTCTTTCACTTCGAGCAGCGACTGGTCGGCCATGGCATGTCCTCAGGTCAGGCGGAACTTGCGTTCGGCGTAAGCGTAAAGCGGGCGCCAGAACACGCGATTGATGATGACGACGAAGCCGCTCATCACGGCGATGCCCAGCACGATGCGATGGAAATCGCCCCGGTCCGTGGCCTCCATGATATAGGCGCCCAGACCGTGTGCGGTCAGCGTTCGATGGCCCCAGCACGACCAGTTCGGCGACCACCGAGGCGTTCCACGATCCGCCGGAGGCCGCGATCGCGCCGGTCACGTAGTAGGGAAACACGCAAGGCAGCGCCACCTTGCGCCACCACAGCCAGCCCTTGATCTGCAGATTGTCGCTGGCCTGCCGCAATTCGCGCGGCAGCGCAGAGGCGCCGGCAATGACATTGAACAGGATGTACCACTGCGTGCCCAGGATCATCAGCGGCGACAGCCAGATGTCGGGATCGAGCCGGTAGGTGACGATGGCGAACACGGCGACCGGGAACAGCAGATTGGCCGGAAAGGCCGCCAGGAACTGGGCCAGCGGCTGCACGATCCGCGTCAGCCGCGGTCTGAGCCCGACATAGATGCCGATCGGCAGCCAGATCAGGCTCGCCAGCGCGATCAGCACGAACACCCTGAGCGCCGTCAGCAGCCCCAGCACGATGGCATGGCCGGCATCGGCCAGGGTCAGCGTCTGGGCGACGAAGCCGGAGGCCCGCCAGATCGCAAGCCCCGTCAGAGACGCAACGAGCGCGGCCCAGACAATGTCGCCGGCCCGGCGCCGGCGTTCCGCGGCGGGCCCGTCGCGGGTGAAGGCCCGGGGCAGCGACAGCCGGTAGCTCCAGCGCCATGCGGCGGCAAAGGGCGCGGCCACCCGGTCCATGAGCCGCGACCGGCGCAGCGCCGTCAGCACCCACGCGTCGGGTAGGTCCTCGCCCTGCTCGTTGTCGATGCGGAAGGCATCGGCCCAGCTCACCAGTGGGCGAAACAGCAGCTGGTCATAGATGAGGATCACGATCGCCATGGCGCCGATGGCCCAGGCGATGGCACTCAGGTCGCGCTGGGCGATGGCCTCGGCGATATAGGAGCCGATTCCCGGCAGGGCGACATTGGTGTGGCCGACGCTGATGGCTTCGGCCGCGACCACGAAGAACCAGCCCCCCGACATCGACATCATCATGTTCCAGACCAGCGCGGGCATCGCGAACGGCACTTCGATGCGCCAGAAGCGCGCCCAGCCATTGAGCCCGAACAGCCGTCCGGCCTCGGTCAGTTCCTGCGGCACGGTGCGCAGCGACTGGTAGAAGCTGAAGGCCATGTTCCAGGCCTGGCTGGTGAAGATCGCGAACACGGCGATCAGCTCGGCGCCGAACACACGGCCCGGCGCCAGCGACAGCAGGAACAGGCTTGCGACCGAGATGAACCCCAGGATCGGCACCGATTGCAGGATGTCGAGCAGGGCGATGAGCAGGCTCCCGGCGCGCGCGCTCTTGGCCGCCCAGGTCGCATAGGTGAAGGTGAAGGCCAGCGAAATCCACAGCGCGATCAGCATCCTCAGGCCCGTGCGCAGGGCATAGCCGGGCAGGGCCGAGGGGGCGAGGGACAGCGGGGACGCGTTCAGCCGCGCGAGCGGCTCGCCCAGGCTGCGGCTGGCATCGGCAAAGGCCAGAATCAGGCCCAGGACCAGCAGGGTGGCCACCAGGTCCCATTTGCCCGGCAGCAACCGGCTGACCCCGATGGAAATGGGCGGCAAAAGCTTCATGCCGGGGCATCCTGGCTGGGGGCTGGCGCGCGGATGGGAACCGGCCTCCGGGCCCGGAACTGGCCCCCGCCGGCGGGGCGAGACAATCACGGCGGACCGGCCGGGCCAAGCCTTCGTCTTCGTAATAATCGGGGCGATTTTGTCCCCATCGGCGGCCCCCGGGGCGGCGGGCCGATGGCCCCCAAGCTATTGCACGGCCCACACGATTCAGCCTAAATGCCGTTAACGAGGTCGAGGCGCGCGTTTACGCGCGATTAAGGGCAATTCGTTTAGGGTTAGCGAACCGTGAACTCGGCGGGCGGAACGGATCCGGCGATGGCAATGAACGTGGGCATTTGCGGGACGACCGGTGGCTTTGCCGCCGGCCTGCGCATGCGCGCGGAGTTGGCGCCCCGTCCTTCCCTCGGTTTGTCGCTGGCGGAGCTTCTCCTCCTTAGCTGCCCCTAGGCGCCGGCTGGCCGCGCGATCCGCGATGGCCGGGCGTTTGGGGGATGAGACGGAAAGGAGTGATTGAACCCGCCTGCCAGGCGAACGGAAGGATTGCGAGGCCATGACGACGAAATCGGACACATTGGAACAGGTAAGAATATTCGACACGACATTGCGCGACGGTGAGCAATCGCCGGGCGCGGCGATGACTCTCGAAGAGAAGCTGGAAGTTGCCGATATGCTCGACGCGATGGGCGTCGACATCATCGAGGCCGGCTTCCCGATTTCCTCCCCGGGGGATTTCCACGCCGTTCAGGAAGTGTCGAAGCGCGTCAAGAACGCGGTGGTGTGCGGTCTGTCGCGCGCCGGCTTCAAGGATATCGATCGCGCCGGCGAGGCGCTGAAGAGGCGCCAGGCGGCCGCGCATCCACACCTTCATTTCCACCAGCCCCGTGCATATGAAGCACAAGCTGCAGATGGGCCCGAATGCCGTGCTCGACGCGGTCGGCGCTTCGGTGACGCGGGCGCGCAATCTGCACCGACGATGTCGAATGGAGCGCGGAGGACGCCACCCGCACCGAGCGCGATTTTCTCTGCCGCTGCGTCGAACTGGCGATCCGCTCCGGCGCCACCACGATCAATGTTCCCGATACGGTGGGCTATGCCACGCCGCAGGAATATTTCGAGCTCATCACCATGCTGCGCAACAGCGTGCCGGATGCCGACAAGGTGATTTTCTCCACCCATTGTCACAACGATCTGGGCATGGCCGTGGCAAATTCGCTGGCAGGGGTGCTGGCCGGCGCGCGCCAGGTCGAATGCACGGTCAACGGCATCGGCGAGCGGGCGGGCAATGCGGCGCTGGAAGAAATCGTCATGGCGCTGAAGGTCCGCAAGGACCTGATGCCCTTCACCACCGGCATCCAGACGCCAGATGCTGTCGCGGGCCTCCAAGCTGGTGTCCAACGTCACCAATTTTCCGGTGCAGTACAACAAGGCGATCGTCGGCAAGAACGCCTTCGCCCACGAATCGGGCATCCACCAGGACGGCATGCTCAAGCATGTCGAGACCTACGAGATCATGCGGCCGGAGGATGTCGGGGTGAACGGGAACTTCGCTGGTGCTGGGCAAATTGTCCGGGCGCCACGCCTTCCGTGACAAGCTGGCCGCGCTCGGCTATGACCTGCGCCGACGACGGCTTCCAGGAAGCGTTCCGGCGCTTCAAGGACTTGGCCGACAAGAAAAAACATGTCTTCGACGAGGATATCGTCGCGCTGGTGGATGACGAGGTCGTCCGCGGCCACGACGCGATCTTCGTCAAGGGCCTGAAGGTCGCGACGGGGCTGGGCGTGACGCCCGAAGCCGAGCTGACGCTGATGGTGGAGGGCGACGAGCGCACCACCACGGCGCAGGGCGACGGTGCCGTCGACGCGATCTTCCAGGCCATACGCGAGCTCTATCCGCACGATGCGTCGCTCTCAGCTGTTCCAGATCCACGCCGTCACGGCGGGTACGGATGCGCAGGCGACGGTCAGCGTGCGGCTCGAGGAAAATGGGCGCACCGTCACCGGGCGTGGCGCGGATACCGACACATTGGTGGCGGCCGCCCATGCCTATGTGAATGCGCTCAACAAGCTCTTGGTGAAACGCGAAAAGCAGGTGCCTGAAGCGCTGACCGTCGCACGATGAGGCTTCGTCCCGGCGCAACCCGCCGGGGCGACTCGCCTCGCTGAAATGGATGGAGCCAGGCGCCCGCTTGGAAAGGAACGGGCGGAGCAAGCATGTTCGGCAGTCTTCTCGGCGTACTGTCGAGCGACATGGCGATCGATCTCGGAACGGCGAATACGCTGGTCTACGTGAAGGGGCGCGGAATCGTCCTCAACGAGCCATCGGTCGTCGCGACGATGACGAATCGGGGCGGCAAGAAACAGGTTCGCGCTGTCGGCAACGACGCCAAGATGATGCTGGGGCGCACCCCCGGCAACATCGAGGCGATCCGGCCGATGCGCGACGGGGTTATCGCCGACTTCGAAATCGCCGAGGAGATGATCAAGCACTTCATCCGCAAGGTGCATAATCGTCGCTCGTTCGCCAATCCCATGATCATCGTCTGCGTGCCATCGGGCTCGACGGCGGTCGAACGGCGCGCCATTCAGGAATTGGCGCCTGTCGGCCGGTGCCCGCCGCGTCTTCCTGATCGAGGAGCCGATGGCCGCCGCGATCGGCGCCGGCCTGCCGGTGAGCGAACCCACCGGCTCGATGGTCGTCGACATCGGCGGCGGCACCACCGAAGTGGCGGTGCTGTCGCTGGGCGGCATCGTCTATTCGCGCTCGGTGCGCGTCGGCGGCGACAAGATGGACGAAGCCATCATCGCCTATATCCGCCGCCACCAGAACCTTCTGATCGGCGAGGCCTCTGCCGAGCGCATCAAGAAGGAAATCGGCTCGGCCGCACCGCCCGTCGAGGGCAACGGCACGACGCTCGAGATCAAGGGCCGCGACCTGCTCAACGGCGTGCCCAAGGAGATCACGATCACCCAGCGCCACATCGCCGAGGCCCTGGCCGAACCGACCAGCGCCATCGTCGAGGCGGTCAAGGTCGCGCTCGAAGCCACTCCGCCGGAACTGGCGGCCGATATCGTCGACAAGGGCATCGTGCTGACCGGCGGCGGCTCGCTGCTTGCCGGGCTCGACCAGGTGCTTGCGCGAAGAGACCGGCCTGCCGGTTTCGATTGCCGACGACCCGCTGTCTTGCGTGGCGCTGGGAACCGGGCGCGTGCTCGAGAACACCAAGAACATGCGGCATGTGCTGACGACCGCCTTTTAGGAAAGGGTAGGCGCCGGAGCTGGAGCAAGTGGCGTAATGGCCAACGGGACCTGGAAGATCGCACGCGGCAAGGGAACGCGCGCAGCTCCCGCTGGCCATTGTTGCGGTCCTGGCCGTTGTCTGGTCCTGCTCGGCAAGGCGCAGTCGTCCCTGTTCGATCGCGCCCGCGCCGAATTTTCCGATTGGACGGCGCCGGCGCTGGAAGCGGTGCGCGCGCCGCTCGACGGCGTCTCGCGCTGGCTCGGCGGCATCGGCGACATCTTCGTCGTCTATCAGGAAAATCTGCGCCTCAAGCAGGAGAATGCCCGCCTGCGTCAGTGGCAGAGCGCCGCCCTGCTGCTGGAAGGGCGCGTCAAGCGCTACCGTCTGCTGCTCAATGCGGTGCCCGATCCGGCGCTGACCTCGGTCACGGCCCATGTGATCGGCCGGGCCACGCGGCCCTTCCTCGACACCATGATCCTGGATGCCGGCAAGTCGCAAGGCGTTCATCCCGGCCAGGCGGTGGTCGATCCGCGCGGCATGATCGGGCGGGTCTTCCTGGCGGGCGAGCGCACCTCCTGGGTGATCCTGCTGACCGATCTCAACAGCCGCATTCCCGTGCGCGTGGTCTCCGGCAATGTCCAGGCGATCATGGCCGGCGACAACACGCCGTCGCCGGTGCTGGAAACGATCTCCCAGCCCGGCCAAGGTGCATGCCGGCGACCAGGTCGTGACCTCCGGCGATGGCGGCTTGCTGCCGCCGGATCTGCCGGTCGGTGTCCTGGTCAAGGATGCCGATGGGTTCCGCGTCGCGCTGCTGGCCGATCCCGCCGCCAGCGAGGATGTGCGCATCGTCGACTTCAAGCTGCCGCGCGAAACCCCGCCGGCCGCCACGCTCGACGACCTGCCGGCCGGCGCGCTCGCCAAGCCGCAGGAAACGCCGGCCGCCACACCGTCGGGCACGCCCTCGGACACACCGGCCATGCCCGTCCCGAGCAAGCCGGATCGGTCCGCCGCCGCCGCGCCGGCCCGATTCGCGGTCCGCCGCCCGCCATGGGATGGCGCCGGCATCCGCCGTCACCCAGACGCCCGCCGCCGCCCAGGCGCCGGACGCCACCGGCATCGAGTAGGGGGCGGCGATGGAGCGTCTGGGGTTCTCGGCCAGTGGCATGATGGCGGCGACGGTGCCGTTCCTGTGCGGCGCCATCGCTGTCGCGTTCGCAAATCTGCCGGTCTCGGTTCTGGGCGGCCTGGTGCCGCCGCCGCTGCTGGCGTTGATGCCGGTCTATTTCTGGTGCCTGGTGCGCCCCGACCTGATGCCGCCGGCCGCCGCCTTCGCCATCGGCGTGCTCGAGGATCTGTTCTCCGGCGGTCCGCCGGGCGTGTGGGGCGCCTCCTTCGTGGCGGCCTATGGCTGATCGACCGTCAGCGCGACTCCTTCGCCGGGCTGTCGGGCGATCGGCGCGATTCTCGGTTTCGCCACCGCCATGCTGGTCACCGCGAGCACCGCCTATGCCATCGTCGCGCATCTATTATGCACGCCTGCCGCCCATGGCGCCGCTGATCGTCGAGATCACGGTCAGCATCCTGTTCTATATTCCGGCGGCCGTTGTGCTGGGCTGGATTCACCGCCGCCTTGTCGGTCCGCTTGCGGAGCGACATCTGATGCCGATCTTCGACCGCAAGGACAAAGCGCGTTACGCCGCCTTCACGCGGCGCACATTGATGATGACCGGCGGCATCGGCGTGGTCTTTGCGACGCTGGCCGGCCGGCTCTACCAGTTGCAGATCCTCGAGGGCGAGGAGTTCATGACGCGGGCCGAGGACAACCGCGTCAACCAGCGCCTGCTGGCGCCGCTGCGCGGGCGCATTCTCGACCGCTTCGGCGTCGAGCTGGCCACCAACCGGCGCAATTATCGCGTTCTGCTGATCAAGGAGCAGGCGAGCGAGGGCGTCGAGGCGGCACTGGACGCACTTGGCCGCATCATCGTTCTCAGCGGTCGCGACCGCGAAAAGGTGTTGCGCGCGATCAAGAAGAACCGGCCCTTCGTTCCGGTCACCGTGGCCGACAATCTCAGCTGGGACGAATTCGCGCGCATCAATCTGCATCTGCCCTATCTGCCCGGCATCCAGCCCGATGTCGGCGAGACGCGCGACTATCCCTTCGCCGCGGAGATGAGCCACATTCTCGGCTATGTCGCCGCCGTCTCGCCCGAGGACCAGAAGCACGACGACGATCCCTTGCTCGATCTGCCCGGTTTTCGCATCGGCAAGCGTGGCATCGAGAAGGAATTCGATGCCGAAATCCGCGGCAGCGCCGGCACCGACCGGGTCGAGGTCAATGCCTATGGCCGCGTGATCCGCGAACTCAGCCGCGACCCCGGCATCCCCGGCGCCGATATCTACCTGACCATCGACCGCCAGGTGCAGGATACGCTGGTCAAGAAGCTGGGCGACCAGAGCGCGGCCTCCTGTGTCATGGATGTGGAGACCGGCGATGTCATCGCCATGGCCTCGACACCCGGCTACGATCCCAATCTGTTCAATGTCGGCATTTCCACCGACCAATGGCAGGCGCTGACGACCGACGATCACAAGCCGCTGATGAACAAGGCCATCGGCGGCAGCTATCCGCCGGGCTCGACCTTCAAGTCGGCCATGGCGATGGCCGGGGTCGAGGCGGGGATCGCCACGCCCGATTTCGTCGTCCACTGCACCGGCGTCATCCGGCTGGGCAATCACGACTTCCATTGCTGGAAGCATGGCGGGCATGGCCGCATGACGGTCACGACCGCCGTCCAGCAATCCTGCGACATCTTCTTCTATGAGCTGGCCAAGCGCTTGGGCATCGAGAAGATCGACGCCTATACCCAGGCGCTGGGTCTTGGCTCGCCGACGGGCATCGAACTGCCGGGCGAGCGCTCCGGCCTCATTCCCTCCAAGGCCTGGAAGCGCGCCACTTTCGGCCAGCCCTGGCAGCAGGGCGAAACCCTCATCACCGGGATCGGCCAGGGCTATGTGCTGGTGACGCCGCTGCAGCTGTGCATGCAGGCCGCGCGCATCGCCAGCGGCAAGGCGGTGACGCCGCGCATCACCCGCTATGTCGGCACGCGCGAGCAGCAGCGCCCGCCCATGCCCGCCTTGCCGTTCTCGCCCGACACCTACAAGGCCGTGCATCAGGGCATGTATATGGCCGTCAACGTGCCCGGGCGGCACCGCCTATTCGCGCCGTATAACCGAACCGGGTTTCGAGATGGCGGGCAAGACGGGCACCGCCCAGGTGCGCCGGATCACCAAGGAGGACCGGGCGCGCGGTCTGACCAAGACCACCCATCTGCCGTGGAAATTTCGCGAGCATGAGCTGTTCATCGCCTTCGCGCCGGTGGACAAGCCGCGCTATGCCTGCTCGGTGGTGATCGAGCACGGCGCGGCCATCGCGCCCTTCCATGTGGAGGTGGCGCGCGATGTGCTGCTGTTCACGCAGAAGCGCGATCCGGTCGCCTGCGCACGGCCTATCCCGTGAAATCGGCCGCACTGCGCGACAACCTGAACCCCGACCCGGCCCGTGATCCGGTCCTGAAGCGCTGACCATGACCACACGCCCCTACGCCGCCGCCCGCCGCACGCTCTCCATTCCCGAGAAGCTGCTCGAGATCAATTGGGGTCTCGTCATGCTGATCACGATCATCGCCTGCGTCGGCTTTGCGATGCTCTATTCGGTGGCGGGCGGACATTTCGAACCCTGGGCCAGCGCGCAGATCATTCGCTTCCTGCTCGGCCTGGTCATTCTGGTGGCGGTGGCCTGCGTGGATATCCGCGTGTGGATGGATCTGGCCTATCCGGCCTATGCCTTCGCCCTGCTGCTGCTGATCGCGACGACCATCGTCGGCAAGGTCGGCGGCCTTGGCGCCCAGCGCTGGATCGAGCTGGGGCCGCTGCAATTGCAGCCCTCCGAACTGATGAAGATCAGCCTGGTGCTGGCGCTGGCCCGCTTTCTCCACGGCCTCAGCGTCGAGGAGGTGTCCTCGCCGCTCAAGCTGCCGATCCCGCTGGTCATGATCGGCGCTGCCGGCGGTCCTGGTGCTGATGCAGCCCAATCTCGGCACAGCCACGATCCTGGCGGCGGTCGGCGTCTCGATGCTGTTTCTGGCCGGGCTCAGCTGGTGGTGGATCGGCCCGGCCGTGGCCGGCCTTGTTGCCTCGGTACCGATCGCCTGGCAGTTCCTGCACGGCTATCAGAAGCAGCGCGTCCTGACCTTCCTCAACCCGGCCTCCGACGCGCTCGGCGCCGGCTGGAACATCACCCAGGCCGAGATCGCGCTCGGCTCGGGCGGGCTGACGGGCAAGGGGCTGGTGCAGGGCACGCAGAGCCGCCTGAACTTCTTGCCGGAAAAGCAGACCGACTTCATCGGCGCGACGCTGGGCGAGGAGCTGGGCTTTGTCGGCTTTATCGCGCTGCTGCTGCTGTTCGCGGTGGTCATCGGCTATGGCATCCGCATCGCCATGGCCTCGCGCAGCCAGTTCGGCCGGCTTGTGGCCATGGGCGTGACGCTGAACTTCTTCTTCTACATCATGATCAACGCGGCGATGGTGATGGGCCTGATCCCGGTGGTGGGCATCCCCATGCCGCTGATTTCCTATGGCGGCACGGCGATGCTGACGGTGATGTTCGGCTTCGGCCTGCTGATGAGCGTCCATGTCCACCGCCAGGTCGAGATTGCGCGCCACGCCGGCGGAATTTTCTAGGCGTCAGAGGGGCTTGATCGGTCCCGTGGCCGGATCGATCAAGCGTGTGGACAGGCCCGATTTCCCCTGCTATACGCGCGGTCCTTCCGCTGGCCCGGCGAATATCCGGGACCCTGGCGCGGGCGCATAGCTCAGTTGGTAGAGCAGCTGACTCTTAATCAGCGGGTCCAAGGTTCGAGTCCTTGTGCGCCCACCATCAAATCGAAGTCCTGGATTTGAGGTGGTTTCCCGGCATCGGCCTTCGGGCGCGATGGCCGTTCACGCATGGCCGCTCGGCGTGGCGTCCGTCAGGACGCCGAGACCATCTGGTTGCCATCCAGCGAGCGGCGGATCGCGCGCCGGACCGCCTCGCGGCGCAGGCGCCACAGATTGGAATCGGCAACCGGATCGGCCGTCCCGGCGGGGTCGGCGATGACCAGCGACACCGGACGGCCCGCCGAGGCGGCGCGAACGGCGCGGCCGATCACTTCGGTGGCCTGCGCGGGAAGTTCGGCGCGGCCGGGCGAGAAGAACACCACATAGACGGGGCGGCCGGCCTCGGCCGGTTGCGCCGGCAGGGTGCCGTCGGCCTGCGTCAGCGCCGTGATCTGGATGAGGCGGGCCGGCGCGTCGGCCGTGCGCGCGGCGGCAGCCGCCCATGCCCCGGGGCTGGCTGCCAGGCAGCCGATCGCGGCGGCGAACAATAGTGTTTTCGACAGGCGCATCTTCAACCCTCCTGTGCCACGGGCCGGGCCCGTCACACGGGCCCTCCATCCCACAACGCGCAAAGCGCCCGATGTCTTCCGGCTCGGTGGTGAATTTTGTCGCAGTCCCGGTCCAGGGCGAGACAAATCCAAGGGTGACGGCGCCGTCACCAGCCCCTAAGACGGACCACGGCAGCCATGAGGAGAACCGTCATGAGCCTCGAAACCGTCAGCACCAACAAGAGCTTCGGCGGCACCCAGGGCGTCTATCGTCACGCCAGCGGCCAGACCGGCACGGCGATGACCTTCAGCGTTTATCTGCCGCCGCAGGCCTCGGCGGGCAAATGTCCGGTGGTCTGGTATCTGTCGGGGCTCACCTGCAGTCACACAAATGTCACGGAAAAGGGCGGCTTCCAGCGCCTGTGCAGCGAACTCGGCCTCATCTTCGTGGCGCCCGACACCTCGCCGCGCGGAGACGGCGTGCCCGACGATCCGGATGGCGCCTATGACTTTGGTCTGGGCGCCGGCTTCTATGTCGATGCCAGCGAAGCGCCCTACAAGACTCACTACCGCATGTATTCCTACATCGCCGAGGAATTGCCCAAGATCGTCGCCGCGAACTTTTCCGCCGACATGTCGCGCCAGGCGATCATGGGCCATTCGATGGGCGGCCATGGCGCGCTGACGATCGCGCTGAAGAATCCCGGGCGCTACAAATCGGTCTCGGCCTTCGCACCGATTTCTTCGCCGCTGTCCTGTCCGTGGGGCGAGAAGGCGCTCACCTTCTATCTCGGCGGCGACCGTGGGCGCTGGCGGGCCTATGACGCCACCGCGCTGATTGCCGATGGGCAAAGCGTGGGCGAGATCCTGGTCGATCAGGGCACGGACGATCCGTTCCTGAACGAACAGCTCAAGCCGGAATTGCTCAAGGCCGCGTGCGACAGCGCCGCCATCCCACTGACGCTGCGTCTGCAGGATGGTTACGACCACAGCTATTATTTTATCGCCAGCTTTATGGACGATCATTTGCGCTGGCATGCCGCGCGCCTGACGGGCTGATCCGCACACGTCTTGCTGTGCCGCGCCGTGCGGCGTACGCTCCGGCGAAGTCGCATCGCAGTGCATCGCCATGGCGCCCACACACACAACCGCAAGCCCCGCAGCGTGGAACGAAGACACTGCGCGGGAAATCGCATTTCGGTTCGCTTCTGTAAAAGGCGGCTTGCTGCCGGCGCTGCATGCGCTGCAATCCGCCTTCGGCCATGTGCCGCAGCCGGCGGTCGCGATTCTGGCCGATGCCTTCAATCTCAGCCGCGCCGAAGTGCACGGCACGATGACGTTTTATCATGACTTCCGCGCCGCGCCGGCGGGCCGCCATGTGCTCAAGCTGTGCCGCGCCGAAGCCTGCCAGGCCGTCGGCGCGGTCGAGGTGGCCGAAGCCGTCAAGGCGAAGCTGAATCTCGATTGGGGCGAGACCTCTTCCGATGGCGGCTGGACGCTCGAGCCCGTCTACTGCCTGGGCCTGTGCGCCTGCGGTCCGTCGGCCATGCTCGATGGCGATCTGCATGCCCGCCTCGACCCGGCGCGTGCCAAGAGCGTGATCGAAGAGGTGGGCGAATGAGTGGGATGCGGGCCCGCCTGTCGAAGGATGCCGCCGCGCTGGCGCTCGGCGCCGATGCCGTTGCGGCGGCGCTGACCGAGGCGGCGGAAAAATCACAGATCGCGCTCGAACTGACGCGCACCGGCTCGCGCGGCATGATCTGGCTGGAGCCGTTGCTCGAACTCGAAACCAAATTCGGTTGGGTGTGCTACGGCCCGATGGGTGCGGGCGATGTCGCCTCCGTGCTCAAGGCCGCGCGCGAGGGCGCGTCGCATCCGCTGGCGCATGGCCCGGCCGAGGAAATCGCCTTCTTCAAGCAGCAGACGCGTCTCAGCTTCGCGCGCTGTGGCGTCGTCGATCCGGACTCGCTGCAAAGCTATGTGCAGGCCGGCGGTCTTGCCGGTCTCAGGCGCGCGCTCGACATCGGGCCGGCGGGGATTCTCGAACAGGTGACCCAATCGGGCCTGCGTGGCCGCGGCGGCGCAGGCTTTCCCACCGGCATCAAATGGCGCGGCGCCGCCGAGGCGAACGGCGCGGCGAAATATGTCGTCTGCAACGCCGATGAAGGCGATTCCGGCACCTTCGCCGACCGCATGCTGATGGAGGGCGATCCCTTTCTGCTGATCGAGGGCATGGTGATCGCCGGCCTCGCCATCGGCGCGCAGTATGGCTACATCTATGTGCGCTCCGAATACCCGCATGCCATCGCCACGTTGCAGCGTGCGCTCGAGGAAGCGCGTGCCCATGCGCTGCTCGGCGACAAGGTTCTGGGCACACCCTTCGCCTTCGATCTGGAGGTCCGCACCGGTGCGGGCTCCTATGTCTGCGGCGAGGAAACCGCGCTTCTCGACAGCATCGAGGGCAAGCGCGGCCTGGTGCGCGCCAAGCCGCCGCTGCCCGTGCATGTCGGTCTGTTCGGCGCGCCGACCGTCATCAACAATGTGCTGACCTTCGCCGCCGTGCCCACCATCGTGGAGCAGGGCGGGGCCTTCTATGCCGATTTCGGCATGGGCAAGTCGCGCGGCACCATGCCCGTCCAGCTCGCCGGCGACATTCAATTTGGCGGGTTGTTCGAAACCGCCTTCGGTCCCACCCTGGGCGAACTGGTCGATGGGATCGGCGGCGGCACGCGCAGCGGCCGGCCCGTGCGCGCGGTGCAGGTGGGAGGCCCGCTCGGCGCCTATTTCCCGCGCGATCTGTTCGACACGAAATTCGATTACGAGGACTTCACGGCCAAGGGTGGCCTCATCGGCCATGGCGGCATTGTGGTCTTTAACGACAGCGTCGACATGGCCGCGCAGGCGCGCTTTGCGATGGAGTTCTGCGCCGTGGAATCCTGCGGAAAATGCACGCCCTGCCGCGTCGGCTCGGTGCGTGGGCAGGAACTTCTGGACCGCATTCGTGCCGGGCGCGATGGTGCGGCCGACATCGCGCAGCTGCGCGAATTGTGCGATATTATGAAGTCCGGCTCGCTCTGTGCGTTGGGCGGCTTCGTCCCCTATCCGGTGCTGAGCGCGCTCGATCACTTCCCGCAGGATTTCGTGGGGAACAAGGTGGCGTCATGACGTCTCGATCCCAAACCTGATTTCGGCACGCCGGCCTCGCCGGCGACATCCCATGTCACCGTGACGATCGATGGCAAACCCGTCGAGGTGCCAGAGGGCACGTCGATCATGCGCGCGGCGGCCATTGCCGGCACCGCCATTCCCAAACTCTGCGCCACCGAAACATTGAACGCCTTCGGCTCCTGCCGCCTGTGTCTGGTCGAGATCGCGGGGCGCAACGGCACGCCGGCCTCCTGCACGACACCGGTCGCCGACGGCATGGCGGTGACGACCGAAAGCCCGCGCCTCACGGCGCTGCGCCGCGGCGTCATGGAGCTGTATCTCTCCGACCATCCGGCCGATTGCCCGGCCTGTGCGTCCGGCGAATGCGAACTGCATGCGATGGCGCGGACCCTCGGCGCGCGGCGTGAGGCCTATGGCGCCGGCGCCGATCACCTGTCGGATGCCCGGGATGTGTCCAATCCCTATTTCGCCTATGACCCGGCGCAATGCATCGTCTGCTATCGCTGCGTGCGCGCCTGCGAGGAAACGCAAGGCACCTTCGCACTCACGGTCGAGGGGCGCGGCTTCGACAGCCGCATCGTCGCCAGCGAGCATCAATCCTTCCTCGACTCCGAATGCGTCTCCTGCGGCGCCTGCGTCGATGCCTGCCCGACGGGCAGCCTCCTGGAAAAGTCCATCGTCGAGATGGGCGCGCCGGAACGCTCGGTCGAGACGACCTGCGCCTATTGCGGTGTCGGCTGCAGTTTCCATGTCGAGCTCAAGGGCGCCGATGTCGTGCGCATGACGCCCAACCGCGAAGGCAAGGCCAATCGCGGCCATGCCTGCGTCAAGGGCCGCTTCGCCTGGGGCTACACCAATCATCCCGATCGCATCACAAAGCCGATGATCCGCGCCAGGATCACCGATCCCTGGCGCGAGGTCAGCTGGGAAGAGGCCTTCGCCCACACCGCGGCCGAGTTCAAGCGCATCCAGGCCACCTATGGCCGCAACGCCATCGGCGGCATCACCTCCTCGCGCTGCACCAATGAGGAAACCTATCTGGTGCAGAAGCTGGTGCGCGCCGGCTTCGGCAACAACAATGTCGATACCTGCGCCCGCGTCTGCCATTCCCCCACCGGCTACGGCCTCAAGACCACGCTGGGAACCTCGGCCGGCACGCAGGATTTCGATTCCGTCGCCGCCGCCGATGTCGTCATGGTGATCGGCGCCAATCCGACCGACGGCCATCCCGTCTTCGCCTCGCGCCTGTTGAAGCGCCTGCGCGAGGGCGCGAAGCTGATCGTCGTCGATCCGCGCCGCATCGATCTGGTCAAGCATCCCCATGTCGCGGCCGCGCATCACCTGCCGCTCAAGCCCGGCACCAATGTCGCCGTGCTGACCGCGATGGCGCATGTCGTCGTCACCGAGGGGTTGGTGAAGTCGGATTACGTCGCCGAACGCTGCGAAGCGGACTCCTTTGCCGAATGGGCGGCCTTCGTCTCCGATCCCGCGCGCAGTCCCGAGGCCACCGAGCAATATACCGGCGTGCCCGCGCAGACCGTGCGCGAAGCCGCGCGGCTGTATGCGGCCGGCCCCAATTCGGCGATCTATTACGGCCTCGGCGTCACCGAGCACAGCCAGGGTTCGACCGCCGTCATCGCCATCGCCAATCTGGCCATGGCAACCGGCAATCTCGGCCGCGAGGGCGTCGGCGTCAGCCCCCTGCGCGGACAGAACAATGTCCAGGGCTCCTGCGACATGGGCTCCTTCCCCCACGAACTGCCCGGCTATCGCCACATCTCCGACGCCAGGGTGCGTGCGCTGTTCGAAGCCGATTGGGGCGTGAGCCTCGATCCCGAACCGGGCTTGCGCATTCCCAACATGCTCGACGAGGCGGTCGATGGCCGCTTCAAGGGGCTCTATGTCCAGGGTGAGGACATCCTGCAGTCCGATCCCAACACCCATCATGTCTCGGCCGGTCTGGCGGCGATGGAATGCGTGGTGGTGCAGGACCTGTTCCTGAACGAGACCGCGAACTACGCCCATGTCTTCCTGCCGGGCTCCACCTTCCTGGAGAAGGACGGCACCTTCACCAATGCCGAACGCCGCATCCAGCTGGTGCGCAAGGTGATGGAGTCGCGCTCGGGCCTGGCGGATTGGGAAATCACGCTGAAGCTGGCCGAGGCTCTGGGCCACCCCATGCCCTACAACCATCCTTCCGAAGTGATGGACGAGATCGCGCGCCTGACCCCCACCTTCGCCGGTGTCAGTTTCGAGAAGATCGAGCGGCTCGGCTCGCTGCAATGGCCTTGCAACGATGCCATGCCCGAAGGCACGCCGGTCATGCATGTCGGCGGTTTCGTGCGCGGCAAGGGCAATTTCGTCCTCACCGAATATGTCGCGACCGACGAGAAGGTCGGCCCGCGTTTCCCGCTTCTGCTGACCACCGGGCGCATCCTCAGCCAGTACAATGTCGGCGCGCAGACGCGGCGCACGCAGAACGTCGTCTGGCATGACGAGGACCGTCTGGAGATCCATCCCCACGATGCCGAACAGCGCGGCATCAAGGATGGCGACTGGGTCAAGCTCGCCAGCCGCGCGGGCGACACCTCCCTGCGCGCCCTCATCACCGATCGCGTCGCGCCCGGCGTCGTCTACACGACCTTCCATCACCCCGACACCCAGGCCAATGTCGTGACCACCGATTATTCGGACTGGGCCACCAATTGTCCGGAATACAAGGTGACGGCGGTCGAGGTTGCGCGCTCCAACGGGCCGACGGCGTGGCAGGAGCAATATGCCGATCTGACGGCGAAGACGCGCCGTCTCGCCCCCGCGGCCGAATGACGGCGCCGCCCCCGTCCGCTCTCGAGGTTCCGCGTCTGCTGGTCACGCGCGACCGCGTGGAGAACGGGGCGCGCAGCATTCCCGAAGAAACCGCGATCGCCTTCACCTATGGCCGCGCCAGCTATGCCATCATGATGGCGACGCCGTCCGATCTCGAGGATTTCGCCGTCGGCTTCTCGCTCAGCGAAGCGATCGTCGACCATGCCGGCGATATTGCCGAGCTGGAGGTCGTCCCCCAGCCGCTCGGAATCGAACTGCGCATGATGCTGAGCGGCGACCGCGCCGCGGCGCTGGAGGCGCGCCGCCGCAGCATGGCCGGCCCGGCCGGGTGCGGGCTCTGCGGCATCGAAAGCCTGTCCGCGGCGGTGCGCACGCCGCCACGAGTCCATGGCGATTTCCGCCTCGCGCCGGCCACGATCTTCGCCGCCATGGCCGCCTTGCGCGACGCCCAACCGTTCAATGCCGAAACCCGCGCCGTCCACGGTGCCGGTTTCTGGTCGCTCGAGGCCCAGGCACTGGTCGCCGTGCGCGAGGATGTCGGCCGCCACAACGCGCTCGACAAGCTGGCCGGCGCATTGGCGCGGAGCGGGCAGGGCGCCTCCCACGGCTTTGTGGCGCTCACCAGCCGGATTTCGATTGAGCTCGTGCAGAAGGCCGCGGCCATCGGCTGTCCCATGCTTGTCGCCGTCTCCGCGCCCACGGCCTATGCGGTGCGCGCCGCCGAAGCGGCGGGCTTGACCTTGGCGGCCGTGGCGCGCGACGATTCCTTCGAGATCTTCACCCACAGCCAGCGGATCGCGCAGCCATGACCATGTCGACCGACGACAAGCTCATCCATATGGCCAATCAGATCGCCGATTTCTTCGCCGCCCAGGGCGAGGCGCGCGCCGTCCCCGGCATCGCCGATCACATCGTGAAGTTCTGGACGCCGCATATGCGCGCGCAATTCCTGGCCCATGTGGCGCGGGACGATTCCGGCCTCAAGCCGAATGCGCGCAAGGCCGTGGCGCAGATTCGGGCCGCCTCGTCCTCCGCCGCCTGATCGCACGCCCGGCGCGCGGTTCCCCCGGCTCCGGCCCAGGGCATTGCCTTTGGCCGGGCATCGAATATGTTGACATGACATACAATTAAGAACGTGGCCTTCCGGGGGGATCCGATGAGCGAGGATATTCGCGCCAGCGTGCATGAGGGCCGCATGTCGGCCTTTCAGATCGTGGCCGTGACCATCTGCATGGTCATCAACATGCTGGACGGCTTCGATGTCCTGGCCATCGCCTTTGCCGGTCCCGTCATCGCCAAGGAATGGGCGCTCTCGCCCACCGAGCTGGGCATGCTGTTCAGCGCCGGCCTGGCCGGCATGACGGCGGGCTCGCTCTTCCTGTCGCCCTTCGCGGACACATGGGGCCGGCGGCCGGTGGTGCTGGCCGGGCTCATCGTCATCAGCGCCGGCATGATCGGCTCGGCCTTCGCCCATGGGCTGTGGGAGCTTGCCGGCCTGCGCGTCTTCACCGGCCTGGGTATCGGCACGCTCCTATCCAGCATCAACACCATTGTGGCCGAATATTCCTCGCGCAAGCGCATGGACTTCGCCGTCTCCTTCATGGCGATCGGCTATCCGCTTGGCGCCACATTGGGCGGCATGGTTTCGATCTGGCTGGTCACGCAATTCGGTTGGCGCTCGGTCTTCATCTTCGGCGGCATCGTCTCGGCGGTGATCATTCCGCTGGTGATGGTCCGGCTTCCGGAGTCGCTCGATTTTCTGCTCATCAAGCGGCCGAAGAATGCGCTGACGCGCATCAACGCGCTGCTGTCCAGGATGCACAAGGGCGCCATCGAGGCCCTGCCGGAGATCCCGCCGCATGACACCGTGTCGATCCGCTCGGTGACCGGCATCTTCGACCGCAGCTTTCTCGAGCCGACCGTGCTCATCTGCGTCTCCTATTTCATGGTCATGCTGTCGCTCTACTTCCTGCTCAACTGGACGCCGAAGGTGCTGGTCGATCAGGGCATGTCGCTGCAATACGGCATCTCCGGCGCCGTGCTGATGAATGCGGGCGGCATCGTGGGCGGCCTGTTGATGGGCTATTTCGCGAGCCTGTTCGGGCTGCGCCGGCTGTCGTCGATCTACATGGTCCTGCTCTTCGTCTCTGTGACCGTGTTCGGCTTTGCCCAGGCCGATGTGCTGACCATGGCGGCGATCGTGACCGTGATCGGGTTCTTCCTGATCGGTGTCATCGCCAGCCTCTATGCGCTGGTCGCCGCCATGTATCCGCCGCAGGTGCGCAATACGGGCACGGGGCTCGCCATCGGCATTGGCCGTTTCGGCGCGATTGCCGGGCCCTATTTGGGCGGCGTGCTGATTGCGGCCGGCTGGTCGCGCCCGGCCTATTGCATGGCGCTGGCGCTGCCGGCGCTGCTGTCGGCTTTCCTGGTGCTGCGCGTGCCGCTGGCCGGCCGTCCGCCCAAGGCGGGGGAGGGCGCCGCGGCCTAGCCGGCGGCCAGCCGCTCGGCCTCGGCCAGGTCTTCGGGCGTGTTCACATTGAAGAAGGCGTGCGCCTCGGCGGTGACGGTGCAGGCGACACCGTCCAACGCGCTGTGCGCCCGCTTGAGGCTGCGCCATTCGCCGGCGTCGAACTGCGTTTGCAAACGCTCCAGGCAATCCAGCGGCCACAGCGCGCACAGATAATGATCGCGCGCCGCATCGCGGGCATAGACCGGTCTGCCCGGCACCGCCGCCGCCAGCAATTGCGCGCAGAGGTCGGGCGGCAGAAAAGGCGTGTCGGCGGGAATGGTGGCCAGCCACACAGCGTCGTCCTTTTCGCGAAACCAGCGCAGCGCCGCCACGATTCCCGCCAGCGGCCCGCGGCGCGCGCTGCGGTCGAGCAGGATCGGCAGGTCATGGCGGGCCCTTGCGGTTTCGGCGTCGTCGCCGCGCAGGTTGAGGACCAGATCGCGCACCTGGGGCCGGAAGCGGGCGATCGCCGCATCCAGCAATGTGCCGCCGGCAAACGGCGCGAACGGCTTGGCGCCGCCCAGCCTTTCGGCCTCGCCCCCCGCAATGATGGCCCCGACGATCTCCACGCGCTGTCGTTCCTCTCCTGTTGCGCCGCTTTGGCGCAGCACATCTCCCGATTTGTCCCGATGTTGGGGCCGTGCCGTGCGTCGCGCAAGTATTCTGTCTGCCCGGCAAATTGTCCCGCCGCCGGGCTGATGGTAAAATCAAAGAAAAAAACAGGCGGCGCGCGAATCTGCTCGAGGGGAGGGCAATTCATGATTGCTGTGGATTGGCATCAGGTCTTGCCGTTTGCGCTTGTAGCGGCCGTCGCGATCACGGGACTTGCCGTGTGGGGACTGCGCAGGAAGAAGGCCGCCGCCGTACGGAGCAAGGAAAAATTCGAGGCGGCGGTCTCGCTCGGCTATCACGACTATGTCGAGGCCGGCAGCAAGGCCCTTGAAAAGCTCAGCAAGAACTGGCGCGTCGTCGAGATCGTCCACGATATTTCCCAGTACACATTGGGTCCTGCTGGACTGCCCGAGGAAGTCACGCTCGAAGACGCGTTCGATGTCGTGCGGAAGATCCGCGCCGCCGATGGCCAGGCGCTTGCCGTGGTGATCCACACCATGGGCGGTTACTCCATGCCCACGGAGATGATCGCCAAGGCCCTGTCGCGTCACAAGGGCGAGAAGGTGGCCTTTGTGCCCTATGCCGCGATGTCCGGCGGCACGGTCATCGCGCTGTCCACGCAGGAAATCGTTATGGGTCCGGAAGCCTCGCTCGGTCCGATCGACACGCAGTACGGCGGCTTTCCAGCCAGCGCCTACGAATATCTCAAGTCGCACAAATCGCTCGATGCCATTCACGACCATCTCGTGATGCTTTTCCCCCTGGTCGAACGGTTCGAAAAGGAGGCCATCCAGGGCGCGCGCGCGCTTCTGGATTCGCATCACAAGCCCGGGGTCATCGACGAGCTGATGGTAAGCGGGCGCCACCATGGCGAGGCGATCTATCCGCAGGACGCGCGCGACATGGGAATCCGTGTCTCGACCAAGCCGTGCCCGGACGCGGTCTTCGAACTGGTCGATGCGCGAATCCGCCTGGCCTCGCTGACCCGCAAGAAGCTCTATGCCGAGGCGCTGGGCATCGATCAGGCGGGAACGTCGCCGGATTGGCGGACGGGCCACGCCGCTCTGGCCCGCTGGCCGGGCGCGGTGGGCTGGAACCAGGGCATCCGGCTGTAGCGCAGCGGTGCCTATCCGGGCGCCGCCGCGGGGCTTTCCGCCAGCGCCGTGCCGTCGGCCACGGACCCCGCATCGGGCGTCAGCGACAGGGCGCGGGCCGGCAGGCGGGCGCTGCTCACCGCCTCGCCCCGCAGCACCTTGAGCACGTCGTCGCCGGACAGCGTTTCATAGGTCAGCAGCGCATCGGCCAGCGTCTTCAGATCGGTCTTGTGTTCGGACAGGATGGCCCGCGCCCGCGCTTCGGCCTCAACGATGAGGCGCCGCGTCTCCTCGTCGATCAGCCGCGCGGTGTCTTCGGATATCGGCCGTTGCGCGGCGAACACCGGGCCATAGGCGGCGGCCTGTTCGTCCTCGCCGTAATACTGCGCACCCAGCTTCTCGCTGAATCCGAAATCGGTGACCATGCGCCGCGCCAGCGCCGTGGCCTGTTTGAGATCGTCGGCCGCGCCGGTCGTCACGTTTTCCGGGCCGAAGGTCAGTTCCTCGGCGATGCGGCCGCCGAACATGATGGTGACCCGGGTTTCCAGTTCGGTCCTGGAAAATCCGTAGCGGTCGCGCTCGGGAAGGGCGAGAGTCGCGCCCAGCGCCCGCCCGCGCGGAATGATCGTGACCTTGTGCAGGGGATCGTGGCCCGGCGAATAGAGCGTCACCAGCGCATGGCCGGATTCGTGGACCGCGGTGGTGCGGCGCTCCTTCTCCGTCATGACGATCGAGCGGCGTTCGCTGCCCATCATCACCTTGTCCTTGGCGTCCTCGAATTCGGCCATGCCGACCAGCCTGCGTTCGCGCCGCGCCGCCAGCAAGGCGGCCTCATTGGCGAGATTGGCCAGGTCCGCGCCCGAAAAGCCCGGCGTGCCGCGCGCCAGCACGCCGATATCGACATCGGGCGCCACCGGCACCTTGCGCAGATGCACTTTCAGGATCTTCTCGCGGCCGACAATGTCGGGATTGGACAGTACGATCTGCCGGTCGAAGCGTCCCGGTCGCAGCAGCGCCGGGTCGAGCACGTCAGGCCGGTTGGTGGCCGCCAGAAGGATCACGCCTTCGGCCGTGTCGAACCCGTCCATCTCCACCAGCAGCTGGTTCAGGGTCTGCTCGCGCTCGTCATTGGTGCCGGAAAATCCCATGCCGCGCTTCCTGCCCACCGCATCGATCTCGTCGACGAAGACGATGCAGGGCGCGTTCTTCTTGGCCTGCTCGAACATGTCGCGCACGCGGCTGGCGCCGACGCCGACGAACATCTCCACGAAATCCGAACCGGATATGGAAAAGAACGGCACATTGGCCTCGCCGGCAATGGCGCGCGCCAGCAAGGTCTTGCCGGTGCCGGGCGGGCCGACCAGCAGGCAGCCCTTGGGGATCTTGCCGCCCAGCCGCTGGAACTTGTCCGGGCTCTTGAGAAAATCGACGATCTCCTGCAGCTCGGCCTCGGCCTCGTCAATGCCGGCGACGTCGTCGAAGGTCACGCGATTGCCCTGCTCGGGCACCATCAGCCGTGCGCGGCTCTTGCCAAAGCCCAGCCCCGTGCGCCCGCCACCGCCGGCGCCGCCCTGACCGGCACTGCGCAGAAAAAAGAACCACACCGCGATGATCAGCAGAAAGGGCAGCCAGCTCAGCAGCTGCATCACGAAGGAACCCGACTCGGCGGCCACCACATCGACCTTCACGTGATGGGCGATCAGTCTGGCCGGCAGATTCGGATCGTCGGGAATCGTCGAGCTGAAACGTTTCTTGTCCGTCGAGCTCGCCGCGCACCGTGTGGCCGTCGATGGTCACCGAGCGGATCTGGTCCTTGTCGACGCGCGCAATGAAATCGGAATAGGCCAGCCGCTCGATCGCATCGGGCTGCACGGCCGAGCCCAGCCAGGCGAACAGGCCCAGCATCGCCAGCCCAAAGAGCAGCGTCACCACAAGCGGTCGGGAGAGCTTTTCCACGTTCCGGAACCCATGCCAGCCGGTGCGGAGTGTCCCATCCCGCCGCGGCCCGAACAGTGATCCAGATCAAGGCCGAGCGCCGGCCCCCGCATGACCGAACAGCTCCGGGCGCCGCAGCCGCAGCGTCTGCACCAGCGCCAGCGTTTTCAGATCCTCGAGATCGCCCCGGTCCGCCATCTGCGCGAGTTCGGCGAGCGGCATCTCGACCACGGTGATGTGTTCGTGTTCATGGTCCAGCCCGCCGCCCGCCGCCACCCGGTCGCCGGCGCCATATTCCGCCAGGAACAGGTCGATCCGCTCGGTCGAGCTGCCGGGTATGGCCCAGCTGCGGCCCACCGGCGTGACGGCACCCAGCCGGACGCCGGTCTCTTCCATCGCCTCGCGGCGGGCGGTCGCCTCCGGCGTTTCGTTGTCGATCAGGCCGGCGACCGCCTCCAGCAGATCGGGCAGCTGGGCGGCAATATAGAGCGGCGCCCGGAACTGGCGCACCAGCAGGGCGGTGCGGCGGTCGGGATCGAAGGCGAGCACGGCGACGGCGCGGCCGTGGTCTTCGATCGCCCGCGTAATCGTCTCACCGGTTTCGAGCCGGATGGTGGCGAGGCTGAAGCTGTTCCAGCCCTTGTGCAGGACGTCGAGTTTTTCGATTTTGGGCGGCATCTGTCCTCTCTAGATCCGCTGATAGACAACGCCGTTCTTCATCACCAGCATCATGCGGCGGATATCGGCGATGTCGCGCGTGGGATCGCCGCCGACGGCGAGAAGGTCGGCGGCCATGCCCGGTTTGATCTGCCCAAGTTGGTTCTCGCGGCCCAGTATGCGCGCGTTGACGGCGGTTGCCGCCATCAGCGTCTCCAGCGGTGTCATGCCCAGATGCACCATCCAGTCGAGTTCGCGATGATTGGTGCCATGCGCGAAGACGCCGACATCGCTGCCGCAGCCGATGGTGACGCCTTCCTCCAGCGCCGTGCGCAGGGCATGGGCCGCGCGCCGCATCTGTTCGCTCGGTGCGCTCTCGCCCGGCACATAACCGGCGAAATAGCTGGCAATGGCTTCGGGCGCCGTCAGCGTCGGCAGCAGCGCGACACCGCTGCGAGCCATCAGGTGGAAGGTCTCGCGGCTGCCGCCATAACCATGCTCGATGGTGTCGACGCCGGCTTCGGCGGCGCGGCGCATGGCCTCGTCGGTGGCCGCATGCACGGCCACCGGCCGGCCCAGCTCATGCGCGGTTTCGGTGGCGGCGCGGATCTCTTCTTCGGAAAAGGTCGGCCGTGTCTCGCCGTTCGGGCCCGACGCGGTAGTCGCCATAGAGCTTGATCCAGTCGGCGCCATGGGCGGCTTGCCGGCGCACGGCGCGCACGATCTCGTCGATGCCGCTGGCCTCCTCGGCGCCCTGCGGCACGCAGCAATCGGGCCGGAACTTGCCGACCGCCGGCCCGTAACAGCCGGTGGCGACGATGGCTTTGGTGGCGACGAACAGGCGCGGTCCCGGCACGATGCCCTCGTCGATGGCCCGCTTGAGCGCGACATCGGCATAGCCGGCGCCTTCGGTGCCCAGATCGCGCAGCGTCGTGAAGCCGGCCAGCAGCGTCGTGCGCGCATGTTTGCCGGCGCGCAGGGTGCGATAGGCCTCGGCCTCCTTCAGCACCTGATCGTCCCAGGCTCGTCTGGTTATAGGGGTAGAGGAAGAGGTGCGAATGCAGGTCCATCAGCCCGGGCAGCAGCGTGGCTCCGGGCAGCTCGATGATCTCGCATTCGGGCGGCGGCGCGATCTGTCCGGCCGGTCCCGCCGCCTGGATTTGCGCCCCCGCGACCAGCACCGCCCAATGCCGCTCGGGCGCGCGGCCCTCGGCGGTCCAGACGCGCTCGGGCCTGAGCAGGATCGGTGTTGCGGTCTCGCGGGTCATCGCTCATGTCCCTGAATCGAGGCGGATGCAAAACAGGCGCCCCGCATGATGACGGGGCGCCTGTGGAATGCAACGCGTCGGGCGCGAAAAACCTAGGCGGCTTCGTAGCCGACCACGGCCTTGGTCTCGAGGAATTCGTCGATGCCGAATTCGCCGCCCCATTCGCGGCCATTGCCCGACTGCTTGTAGCCGCCGAACGGCGCGGTCGAAATCGACCGGCGCGCGTTGAGATGCACATTGCCGGTGCGCAGCTGGCGCAGCGACCTTGCGGGCATGCTCGATCGAGCCGGACTGCACATAGCCGGACAGGCCATAGGCCGTGTCGTTGGCCATCTCGATCGCCTGCTTCCTCGCTGTCATAGGGCAGGATCGCCAGCACCGGCCCGAAGATCTCCTCGCGCGCGATGCGTCATGTCGTTGGTGACGTCGGCGAAGACCGTCGGCCGCACATAATAGCCGCGGTTGAGGCCTTCGGGCCGGCCGGGTCCGCCGCACACCAGCGTGGCGCCTTCGTCGATGCCCTTCTGGATCAGGCCCTGGATCTTGTTGTACTGGACCTCGCTGACCACCGGGCCCATGGCGTGCCGTCGGCGAGCCGGGTCGCCGATCTTGGCGTTGTCGGCCGATTGCCTTGGCGATGGCGGCGGCTTCGTCCTGCTTCTTGCGCGGCACGAACATGCGCGTCGGCGCGTTGCAGGACTGGCCGGAATTGGTGAACAGCTCATGCACGCCACCGGCCACCGCCTTGGTCAGGTCGGCATCCTCGAGCACGATGTTGGCCGACTTGCCGCCCAGTTCCTGCGCCACGCGCTTGACCGTGTCGGCGGCGGCCTTGGCCACCGCGATGCCGGCGCGGGTCGAGCCGGTGAACGACATCATGTCGATGTCCGGATGGGCGCGACATGGCCTCGCCGACCGTCGGGCCGTCGCCATTGACGAGGTTGAACACGCCCGGCGGCACGCCGGCCTCGTCCATCACCTCGGCGAACATCATGGCGTTGAGCGGCGCGACTTCGGACGGCTTCAGCACCATGGTGCAGCCGGCGGCGAGCGCCGGGGCGACCTTGCGGCGATCTGGTTGATCGGCCAGTTCCAGGGCGTGATCAAGCCGCACGACGCCGACCGCCTCATAGCGGATCCGGTTCTTGCCGCGCGGGACCTCGAACTGGAAATCGTTCAGCGCCTTCATGCGTGGTGCCGAAATGGCCGAGCGCGGACGGGGCCTGCGCGGCCTTGGCCAGCCATAGCGGCGCGCCCATCTCCAGATGGATCGTTTCGGCGATATCGTCGAGGCGCTTCTGATAGGCCGCCATGATCGTCTGCGAGCAACGTCCATGCGCTCCTTCTTGGTGGTCTGCGAGAAGGTCTCGAAGGCCTTCTTGGCGGCGGCGACCGCCTTGTCGACATCGGCCTTGGAGCCCAGGCTGACCCGCGCAAAGGGCTCTTCCGTGCCGGGGTTGATGACGTCGATGGTCTTGGGGGTGACAGGGTCGACCCACTTGCCGTCGATATAAAATTTCAGCTTGTCGAGCATGGTTCTCTCCGTTTCGGGGGACTGTGATTATCGCCGCCGGCATTATAGAGACTGTGGGGCAGGGCGGTGCAAGAGATGGCCCGGAACGGGCCGGCGTGCTGCACGAAGAGGGAGGCCGCGATGGACGGACAGGGAACCAGGGCGATCGTGACCGGTGGCTTCGGGGCGCTGGGCCGGGAGGTGGGCCGGGTGCTGGCCGCGGCCGGCGCCCGCGTGGCGCTGGTGGACCGCGCCGAAGCCCCCGGCGATATCATGGAAAAGACGGGCGTGGCGTTGGCTGTCGGCGGCGCCGACCTGACCGATCCGGCCTCGGCGGCCGCGGCCATCGACAAGGCCGTGGCCGCGCTCGGCGGGCTGGATGCGCTGGTCAATGTGGCCGGTGCCTTTCGCTGGGAAACGCTGGAAGGCGGGACGGTCGAGACCTGGGACGCGCTCTATTTCGCCAATGTGAAAACGGCCGTGTGCGCCTGCAAGGCGGCGCTGCCCCATCTGACCCAGTCCAGATCGGGGCGCATCGTCAATATCGGGGCCGGCGCGGCGCTCAAGGCCGGGGCGGGCATGGGTGCCTATGCCGCCTCCAAGGCCGGCGTCGCCAAGCTGACCGAGGCGCTGGCCGAGGAGGAGAAGACCAAGGGCATCACGGTCAACGCCGTGCTGCCCTCGATCATCGACACCGCGGCCAACCGCAAGGAAATGCCGGACGCCGATTTCCGCAAATGGGTGACGCCGGAGGAGATTGCCGAAACCATTCGCTTTCTGGTGTCGGATGGCGCACGCGGTGTCACCGGGGCGCTGATCGCCGTGCCCGGCCGCGTCTGACGGAAATTGGGGGGCGAAGACATGCGCTATGCGAAGATCGGTGCGGTCACACTGGCCGTGCTGTTGGTGGTCGGTGTGCTCGTGCTTGGCGCCATTGGCCGGCTCGTCTGGCTGCGCGGGGCCGACTGGCAGCCGGCCATCGACAAGGCCGCGCACTATCACGTCACGATCACGCGCGACACGTGGGGCGTGCCGCATATCAAGGGCCCGACCGATGCCGATGTCGCCTTCGGCTTCGG
The DNA here is from genome assembly GCA_963710925.1 of uncultured Pseudomonadota bacterium. Classification (GTDB taxonomy): domain Bacteria; phylum Pseudomonadota; class Alphaproteobacteria; order Micropepsales; family Micropepsaceae; genus Rhizomicrobium. Next base: position 101,638 of record CAVQBY010000001.1, read on the forward strand.
CTACGCCCATAGCGAAGACGACTTCAAGACCATCGAGGAGGTGGCGCTGGCCGTGCGCGGACGGCTCGCCGCGACGGAGGGCGTGAAGGCCGCGCCCGGCGACTATCTTGTGCGTCTGATGCGCGTCTGGCCGACGCTCGCCGCGCGCTACAAAAAGGACCTTCCCGCCAGCTTCCGCGCCGTGCTGCAGGCCTATGCCGATGGCGTCAACTACTACGCCGCCCTGCATCCCGGCGAGGTGGATACCGATTTCACGCCGCTGACCGGCAAGGATGTGGCCGCCGGCTTTGTCTTCAAGACACCGTTCTTCTACGGGTTCGATGCCACCCTCAAGAAACTGATGCGGCAGACCGGCGGCAAGCCACCGCCGGAGATCGGCTCGAACGGCGCGGCCGTGGCCCCCTCGCGCACACCCGATGGCGCCACGCGCCTGCTCGTCAATTCGCACCAGCCCTATACCGGGCCGGTCGCCTGGTATGAGGCGGTGCTGGAAAGCGGGCAGGGCTGGCATGTGGCCGGCGGAATTCTTCCCCGGCTCGCCCTTCATGCTGCATGGCTTCAACGAACATCTGGGCTGGGCCAACACGGTCAACCATCCCGACCTCGTCGACATCTACCGGTTGAAGATCAATCCCGAGAACGAAAACCAGTACTGGCTCGACGGCAAATGGCAGGATCTCAAGATCGAGGATGCGGCGCTGCGCGTGAAGATCTTCGGTCCGCTGGTGTGGACCGTGCATCGCCCGCTCTATTTCGCCGCACAGGGCCCGGTGATGAAGACCGATCACGGCACCTATGCCATCCGCTATGCCGGCATGAACGAGGTCCGCCAGGCGCTGCAATATTACCGCCTCGACAAGGCGCAAAACCTGCAGGAATGGCGCGCGGCCATGGCCATGAACGCGCTGCCCTCGATCAACTACGTCTATGCCGATGCCGCCGGCAATATCGGCTATGTCTACAATGGCGAATTTCCCGTGCGCAAAGCCGGCACCAACTGGCAGACTTATGTCGACGGCACGCGCTCGGATCTGATCTGGCACCGCTATCTGCCATTTGCGAAAGTGCCGCAGATCTGGAACCCGAAATCGGGCTTCGTCTTCAATTCCAACAACACCCCGTTCGTCGCCACGGCCCCCGGAGACGATCTCAAGCCGCCGATTTCCCGGACTGGATGGGCATCCAGACCAACATGACCAATCGCGCCCGGCGGGCGCTGGCCAATTTCGGTGGCGATCCGTCCATCACGGCCGAAGATTTCCGCCGCTACAAGTTCGATCTCGCCTATGCGCCGGATTCCGAGTTCATGCGCAATGTGCACCGCCTGGCCTTGCTGCCCTCGAATGATCCGGATGTGAAACAGGCGCAGGCGATCCTCAGGACCTATGACGGCATGACCAATGTCGCGGACCGCGGCACCGCGCTCGCCGTTCTGGCGATCGAGCCGGTCATGCGCGCGCAGCAAACCGATGGCGAACCGATCGGCCTGATGGAGTCCCTCAAGCAGGCCATCACGACCCTGAAGACCCATTTCGGCCGGCTCGATCCGAAGTGGGGCCGGGTCAACCGCATCGTGCGCGGCAAGCTCAATCTTGCCATCGATGGCGGGCCGGATATCTACCGTGCCGTCTATGGCGAGCCGCAGCCCGACGGAACGCTGCATGGCGTGGCCGGTGACACGCTGATCATGTTCGTGACCTGGGACAAGGAGGGAAAGGTCTCCGCCCGGAGCATCAATCCTTATGGCGCCACCGAGAGCCACCCGAACTCGCCGCATTACAACGACCAGCTCAGGGACTTCGTCGCCATGAAGACCAAACCGGTCTGGTTCACCGATGCCGAACTGAAAGGCCACATCGAAGCGTCCTATGCGCCGGGACAGAAGCGGTAGCCCTCGGGGTGGAACTCTTGCATTCTCCCGACCCGGGCGCATGGCCGGGACATTTTGCGGCAGGGCGCGACGGCAGCCGATTAACCCTGCTCGCGGCGTGACGTTTCATTTACTTGTGCCGGACCGCACAGCCGATACGATGTGACGTGACCGTTGGTTGTCGAAAACCTGTTCTGCAAGGGAGAGTGAGAATGAAGCGCATCATGACCACGATCTGTTTTTCCGCGGCCCTCGCATTTTCTGGCGCGGCTTTCGCGCAGAGTGCTCCGAGCTATGGCAATTCGGCCGGACAGGGCAATTCCGATCCCGGGGCGGCGCGATATGACTCCATCGCGCAGAACCCGAATCCCGATGCGCAATGCGGCACGGGCGCGGGCTCCGGCGCTTTCGGATATCTGGGCAAGTTTCTCAACCTGGGCGTCTTCGGCGTCTATGGCAGCTCCAGCGATCCCGGTGCCGATGGCTATCAGACGGGTCTGAACAACTCGGCGGTGTGCGGCCAACGGTCGTCGCACTGAGCCTCGTGTTCGGGAACCTGTGATGTGACCGGCCGGCCTGTGGCCGGCCGTGTCAGGGCTTGCTGATGTCGCGCGCGCATGCGCGGGGCGGCGCAGCAGGCGCCTGACCGGAGACGACGCTCACCACGTATCGATCCAGCTCAGCTTCTTGCCGGTCCGCTTTTCGGGCTGCGGCACGGCGCGCAGGCCGGCCATGATCCAGCGCCGCGTGTCGGCGGGATCGATGACCTCGTCGAATTCGAACAGGGTCGCGGCCGACAGCGCCTTGCCGCGCTCATACATGCGCGCGACCATCTCGTCATATTTGGCCTTGCGCTCGGCGGGGTCGGCGATGGCCGCCAGCTCGTTGCGATAGCCGAGCTTGACCGCGCCTTCCAGCCCCATGCCGCCGAACTCGCCGGTCGGCCAGGAGATGGTGAAGAACGGCGCCAGGAAACTGGCCCCCGCCATGCCCTGCGCGCCGAGCCCATAGCCCTTGCGCACGATCACCGTGAACAGCGGCACGCTGAGGTTGGCGCCGATCACGAACAGCCGCGAATTGTGCCGCACCAGTGCGGTCTTCTCGGCTTCCGGCCCCACCATGTTGCCGGGTGTGTCGCACAGCATCAGGATCGGAATGTCGAAGGCTTCGCACAGCTGCATGAAGCGCGCGGCCTTGTCCGAGCCGTCGCGGTCGATGGCCCCGCCCAGATGCTTGGGATTGTTGGCGATGATGCCGATGGGCCGGCCTTCGATGCGGGCCAGTGCCGTCACCATGCCGGTGCCGAAGGCCTTGCGCAGCTCCAGCACCGATCCGGTATCGCACAAGCGTCTCGATGACGTCGCGAATTTCATAGACGCGCAGCCGGTTCTCCGGGATCACGCGGCGCAGCAGCCGCTGGTCGGCGCAATCCCACTCCGTCAGCGCGCCCTGAAAATAGGAGAGGTATTTCTTGGCCACCGCCGTGGCTTCGGCTTCGTCCTCGACCACGACATCGATGACGCCGTTGGGCGCCTGCACGCTCACCGGTCCCACTTCCTGCGGCCGGAAGACGCCCAGCCCGCCGCCTTCGATCATGGCCGGCCCGCCCATGCCGATGGAGGAATTCTTGGTCGCGATGATGACGTCGCAGCAGCCCAGCAGGGCGGCATTGCCGGCAAAGCAATAGCCGGAGTTCACGCCCACCAGCGGCACCAGCCCGCTTAACTTGGCATATTGCTGGAAGGTGGTGACGTTCAGCCCGCCCGCGCTCATGGCATCGGTGTCGCCGGGCCGCCCGCCGCCGCCTTCGGTGAAGAACACCACCGGCAGCCGCCACTGCTCGGCCAGATGCAGCATGCGGTCCTTCTTCTGATGATTGCGCAGGCCCTGCGTGCCGGCCAGCACCGTGTAGTCGTAGGACATGGCGACGATGCGCGCCGCCTCGTCGTCGAACTTGTCGCCATTGACGCGGCCCAGCCCCATCACCAGCCCGTCGCCCGGTGTGCGCGCGATCAGCTCGTGCATGGTGTTGCGGCGCAAGCTGCCCGGCCACGACCATGCTGGCGAATTCGGTGAAGGAATCGGGATCGCACAGGTCGTCGATATTCTCGCGCGCCGTGCGCTGGCCCGTCTTGCGCCGCTTGGCCACGGCCTCGGGCCGCGCGGCATCTTCGGTGTGCGCTTGCGGGCGTAGAACTCGCGCCAGGTCGGGGCGGATGGCGTCGAGATCGACCATCATCCTGCTGCCGCAGCCGCCGCGCCGCCGACCTCGGCCTCCTCGATGAAGGCAAGCGCTCGCGCCTTCGAACACGGTCTCGCCGGGCGCCACCGCCAGCCCGCGCACGATGCCGCCGGTATGGGCCGCGATCACATGCTCCATCTTCATCGCTTCCATCACGAGAAGCGGCTGGCCGGCATGGACGGCATCGCCGGTCTCCACCGACAGCGAGACGATGGTGCCCTGCAGCGGCGCCGCGCAGCGTGCGTGGTGCCGTCGGGCGCCTCGGCCTCGTTCGGCGGCCACGGATTCGAAATCGGAGCGCGCCCAGATCCAGCACGGCCAGCGGATCGGAGGCGTCAATCTTGGCGCCGGCGCGTTTGCGCCCGCTGGCGGCGGCGTCGAAGAACAGGCTGCTGGTGGTCGCCGTCTTTCGGCAGCAGCTCGGCGATGTGCTCCTCGACGAAGCCGGTGTGCAGCCGTGCCCGCCGCCAGCGCCGGGTGGCGCAGCAGGGTCTGCAGGAAGGCGATATTGGTCGGCACGCCGGCGATCTTGAATTCGCACAGCGCGCGATAGGCCTTGGCCGCGGCATCGACCACATGGTCAGTCGGCGCATGCACGATCAGCTTGGCCAGCAGGGAATCGAAGCGCGGGCTGGTCTGATAGCCGGCATAGCCGAAGCCGTCGACGCGCACGCCCAGCCCGGAAGGCGGCTCATAGGCGCGAAAGGATGCCGCCGGCCGGCTTGGCCGTGCCGTCGGCGGCCATGGTCTCCATATTGATGCGCGCTTCCAGTGCCGTGCCGCGCGGCGCCGGAATCCTGTCCTGCGTCAGCTCCAGTTCGTCGCAGCGTCCGCCCGCTGGCGATCTCCAGCTGGATGCGCACCAGATCGAGCCCGGTGATCTCCTCGGTGACGGTGTGCTCGACCTGCAGCCGCGCATTGGCCTCGATGAAGGCGAAGCGTGCCGGCCTCGGCATCGACCAGGAACTCGATGGTGCCCAGGCCCCTGTAGCGCGCCGCCACGCGCCAGCCGCAGCGCCGCAGTCGAACAGATTGGGTCGCGCAATGTCCATCGGAATGCCGGCGGCGGGCGCGATCTCGATCAGCTTCTGGCGCTGGCGCTGCAGCGTGCATTCGCGATCCCACAGATGGCTCGCCCGCCGTGCCGTCGCCCACGATCTGCACTTCGATATGGCGCGCCTGCGGCATCAGCCGTTCGACATAGAGATCGCGCCGATTGCCGAAGGCGGCGCTGCGCTTCGGACTGGCCAGCGCTCATAGGCGGCGCAAGATCCTCGGTCTGCGTCACCGGCCGCATGCCGCGCCCGCCGCCGCCGGCCACCGCCTTCAGCATGATCGGGCCGTGCGTCCGCCAGGAAGGCGGCGGCCTCCTCCAGCGAGGTCGCGCCATTGGTGCCGTCCAGCACCGGCACGTCGCATTCGGCGGCCAGCGCCCGGGCGCCGCGCCTTGTCGCCGAACAGCGCCAGCGTTTCCGGCTCCGGCCCAACGAAGATCAGCCCCGCCTTGGCGCAGGCGGTGGCCAGCGCCGCATTCTCCGACAGGAAGCCATAGCCGGGATGCACCGCGTCGCAGCCCGCACCCGTCGCCGCCGCGATGATCCCGTCAACGTCGAGATAGGCGGCCGCCCCCGCGCCGGCCAGCCCCACGGCCCTGTCGGCCTTTTTGATGTGCAGGCTGGCCGCGTCGTCGCTCGAATGGACAGCGACGGTCTCGATCCCCATCTCGGCGGCGGTGCGCGCGATGCGGATGGCGATCTCGCCGCGATTGGCGATCAGCAATTTTCTGAGCATGGTGTCTTGCCGCTACGGAAGGCGGCTCCGCTTGGAATTTCGTGTCGCGGGGCAGGGTAGAGCAATTCGAGGAAAAGTGGAGGGCGGTTTTCCGGCCGGGATGGCGATGGGACAAGCCGCTTGCGCGGGGGTCTCGCCAAGCCCGCCGCTTCGCGGGATACTGCTGGCCAAAGACATTATAAGAATGAGAGGGACGGAATGCCTTGGAATTATGGCGACATCATCGACACCGTCGCCCGGGTGGTCGCGCCCGACGCCCCGGCCTTCATCCATGGCGCGCGGGTGATCCGATGGGACGACGCCTATCGCCGGATGAACAATCTGGCCCGGGCACTGGCCGCGCGCGGCGCGAAGCCCGGCGACAAGATCGCCTTCTATCTGCGCAACTGCCCCGAATACACCGAAGGCGTCGGCGCCAGCTTTCTGGGCCGCTTCATCCATGTGAACATCAATTACCGCTACAAGCCGGATGAGGTGCGCTACATCCTGGACAATTCCGACGCCCAGACCCTGATCTTCGCCTCGGAATTCCGCGACACGGTCGAGCAGATCCGCGACCAGCTTCCCAATATCCGCACCTATGTCGAAGTGGGCGACGGCGAGCTTGCGGCATTTTCGGAAAACTACGAAAAGCTGGCGGACGAGGGCGAAGGCGCCCCGCTCGCGATCAGGCGCGATCCGCAGGACCAGCTCTTCATCTATACCGGCGGCACCACCGGCATGCCCAAGGGTGTGATGTGGCCGCAGGGCGAACTGTGCACGATCTGGATGAACCGGCTCGAGCGCACGACCGGGTTCAAACCCTCCAGTCTCGCCGAATACGGCAAGATGGTTGCTGCCGCCGGCGGCGGCAGTCGCGGGCTGCCCGCCTGTCCCATCATGCATGGCACCGGCTTCATTTCGGCGATCACCGTCATGATGGGCGGCGGCTGCGTCATCACCGTCGACAATCACACCCTCGACCCGCATGCCATCTGGAGCGCGGTGGAGCGCCACAAGGTGCAGGGCGTGGCGATTGTCGGCGATCCGTTTGCCAAGCCGCTGCTGCGCGCGCTGGACGAAGAGCCCGGCCGCTACGATCTGTCGTCGATGCTCACCATGTCGTCCTCCGGGGCGATGTGGAGCATCGAGGTCAAGCGCGGCCTGCTCAAGCACATGCCGCAGCTGACCATGACCGACAGCTTCGCCTCCACCGAGGCCATGGGCATGGGCGCCTCGATCGTCACCAAGGACGGCGAGAGTCAGACCGCCGCCTTCCAGCTGCTCGACAACGCCATCGTCATCGACGAGAACGACACGCCGATCGCGCCGGGCAGCGGCAAGGCCGGTCTGGTGGCGCTGGGCGGGCCCTTGCCGGCCGGCTATTACAAGGACCCGGAAAAAACCGCGCGCACCTTCCGCGTCGTGGGGAACCGGCGCTATTCCATTCCCGGCGATTACGCGCGCGTTGAAGCCGACGGCTCGATCACGCTGCTGGGGCGCGGCAGCAATTGCATCAATACCGCCGGCGAGAAGGTCTATCCCGAAGAGGTCGAAGAAGCGTTGAAAACGCATGACAGCGTCGAGGATGCGCTGGTGATCGGCGTGCCGGACGACACCTGGGGCCAGGCGGTCACCGGCGTGGTCAAGCTCGCCAATGGTTCGGTCTTCGACGAGGAGGCGCTGCGCGCCCATGTGCGCGAGCGCCTGGCCGGCTACAAGACGCCCAAGCGCATCGTCGTGGCCGAAGTGCCGCTGCGCGCGCCCAACGGCAAGGCCGATTACAAGGGCGCGGGTGCCTTCGCGCGGGGCGCGCTCGGCGTCGTGGCGTGAGCCGTCACGGCTGCGGCATCATTTTTGTGTAGGCGATGGTGCAGCAAAGCCCGCCCGGCTGAAATTCGAGCGTGACATTGCCATCCTTCTCGCGGGCCGCGGCGAAGCTGATGACGCGCGTGCCATAGCCCTCGCGGGGCGCCTCGTTCGGCGGCGGCGGCCCGCCGCGTTCCTTCCATTCGAAGCGGACCTTTTCGCCCTCATCCGTCGGCGTACAGGTCCAGGTCAGGCTCACCCGGCCTTCTGGGCGCGACAGCGCGCCATATTTGATCGCATTGGTCGCCAGTTCGTGCACGGCCAGCGCCAGCGAACCGCCCGTCTCCTCGGAGAGATTGAGCCTGGGTCCGTCGATGGTGATGCGCGTGTCCGCCTGATCGATGAACGGGTGCAACGTGGCACGGATCAACGCGCCGGCATCGATGACGCGGCGATTGCCGGCCAGCACGATGTCGCCGGCGGCCCCCAGCGCGCGCAGCCGTCCGATAAAGCGGGTGAGAAAATCCTCGACACCCGGCTCGTCCGGGCGGCGCGAACTCTTGGCAAGGGCCTCGATCACGGCGACGAGGTTCTTGAGCCGGTGCCGCAATTCGCCCAGCAGAACTTCGCGCTGCTGTTTGGCCAGCTTGCTCTCATGGATGTCGCGCAGCTTGCACGCCCAGCCTTCCCAATGTCCGCGATGGTCCTCGACCGGCACGGCGTGGAGGCGGTACCAGCGATAGTCCTTTTTGCGCGGATCGAGCAGGCGCAACTCCGCCTGATGCGCCCGTTCGCCTTGCGGCAAGGGGTAGCTGGGAAGCGTGTCGCGATCCTCCTCGTGCACGGCGCCGGTCCAGGGCGCGGCGCCATAGCCTGGCCATTCCAGACCGGTCAGCTCCTGCAACCGGTCGTGACGGCCGCGGATATGGCCGGCCTGGTCGACGGCGAAGACCACGCTGCCGGCGCCCTCGATCAGCGCGTCGAGCTGGGAATGGGCGCGCCGCGTCTCGTCGTATATGTCGCGCAGGAACCCGGTGGCGGTCAGGACCACCGCGCCGGCGGCGGCCATCGCCAGGAGAATGACGGGCTGGCCGGGGGCCGCATACCAGGTTGCCGCAAAGGCTAGGGCGCCGGCGAGCAATCCGGCCCGCGCGCGCGCCAGGGCGGTGACGATCAGGATCATGGGGGCGTAGAACGCCACAGTCAGCGCGATATGGTCGGTGCCGGCCGCCACGGCGACGACGGCGCCCAGTGCGCCGCCGGCCGCTGCGATCAGCACGCGCGTCAGCAGCGAGGCTCGGACGCTCGACCCGGCGTGACCAACTGCGGGCCGGTGCAAGGGCGCGGGACGGCGTGCCGGTTGCGCCCGCGCAAGATCTGATTGTGATCCCAGAATTCCAACCCTTGTCATTCGTGCCGTCTGCGTTCGGGCAAGGTCGTACACAAAGCCCTGACAGCGCAAGAGCGGAACTTTGCGCATCTCGCCACTGGCACCCTGCGGGGTTGTTTGCCAGAATGCGGGGGAACCGGCGCCGCCTGGTCTGTTGGGGATGCAACCCCTGCGGATCTGTGTCGGATTGAAACGGGTGAGGAACGGTCATGGCACAATTCGATCTTGTCGTTCGCGGTGGAACTTTGGCCGACGGAACCGGCGCGCCGTTGCGCGAGGCCGACATCGCGGTGAGCGGTGGCAGGATTGCCGCGGTCGGACAGATCACCGGCCAGGGCCGCGAGGAGATCGATGCGCACGGCCGGATCGTCACGCCGGGTTTTGTCGACATCCACACCCATTATGACGGTCAGGCGACCTGGGACTCGCAGCTCGCCCCGTCGAGCTGGCACGGCGTGACCACCGCCGTGATGGGCAATTGCGGCGTCGGCTTCGCGCCGGTGCGGCCGGGCGATCGCGACACGCTGGTCTCGTTGATGGAGGGCGTCGAGGACATTCCCGGTGCGGCATTGCATGAAGGTCTGAAGTGGAACTGGGAAAGCTTCGGCGACTATCTCGATGCGCTCGAGCAGCGTCCGCATGACATCGATGTCTGCGCCCAGCTTCCGCATGGTGCCTTGCGCGTCTATGTCATGGGCCAGCGCGGCGCCGATCTCGAAGCGGCGACCGAGGACGATATGGCGCAGATGCGCCGGCTCACCGCCGAGGCCATGCGCGCCGGCGCGCTCGGCTTTTCCACCTCGCGCACCCTCAATCACCGCACCGCCACCGGCGATCCCACGCCCAGCCTGCACGCGACCGAGGACGAACTGACGGCCATTGCGCTGGGCATGAAGGATGCTGGCAGCGGCGTGTTCGAGCTGATCTCCGATTTCAACCAGCCCGACCCGCAGACCGAGTTCGGCATGATCCGCCGCCTGGTCGAACGCTCGGGCCGGCCGCTGTCGCTGTCGCTGGCCCAGGCCGGGCGCGACGCCGATGGCTGGCGCGGGCTTCTTGCCATGATCGAAGGGGCCAACCGCGACGGGCTGGCCGTGCGCGCGCAGGTCGCCCCACGCCCCATCGGGTTGCTGCTTGGCCTGCAGGGCACGCTCAACCCCTTCTCGGCGCACACCACCTTCGCCGCGATCCGGGACAAGCCGCTGGCCGAGAAAGTCGCGATCATGCGCGACCCGGATTTTCGCGCGCGCCTGCTGGCCGAAACCGAAACCGCGCAGAGCCATCCGTTGGCCAAGCGCGTCATGGCCTTCGAAAGTGTCTTCCCGCTGGGTACGCCGCCGGATTACGAGCCGCCACGCGAAAGCTCTGTGGCCGCCATGGCCGCGCGCGAGGGCCGCCCCGCGCAGGAGGTCGCCTATGACCTGCTGCTCAAGGACGAGGGCAGGGCCTTCCTGTTCCTGCCGTTTGCCAACTACACCCAGTTCAATCTCGACGCCTGCGGCGAGATGATCGCCCATGAGAATTGCGTGATGGGGCTCGGCGATGGCGGTGCCCATGTCGGCATCATTTCCGATGCCAGCTATCCGACCTATCTGCTGACCCATTGGGGCCGCGACCGCGACCATGGCCGTTTCGAAATCCCTTATCTCGTCAAGCGCCAGACCGCCGACACCGCCCGCGCTGTCGGGCTGTTGGATCGCGGCATGATCGCGCCGGGGATGAAGGCCGACATCAACGTCATCGATTTCGACAAGCTCGGCGTCTGCGCCCCGGAAATGGCCTTCGACCTGCCGGCCGGCGGCAAGCGTCTGTTGCAACGCGCGACGGGCTACACCGCCACCATCGTGTCGGGCGAAATCGCCTATCGCGAGGGCGTGGCGACCGGGGCGCTCGCAGGCAGGCTCGTGCGCGGTCCGCAGCGGGCGCAGTGAGGCCGGCGATGATGGAGCCGAAGCCGCTCGAAACCCATATCGCCTGGCACGCGGAAGACGTGGCCGATCCCGAAAGCTGGACCCTCCGGCTGACGGCAGACGATCTGCGCGAGCTGGATGCGGCATTGGCGCATGCCAAATCGGTGTCCGACAATCTGCTTGACCTCACGCTCCAGGATTTCCCGCTGGAAGGTCTTGCCGAAAAGCTCGCCGGCGTCGAACGCGAGCTGATCGACGGCCGCGGCTTCGTGCGCATCAGTGCGCTCGACGCCGGCCGATATTCCGACGACGATCTCACGCTTCTCTACTGGGGCGTCGGCCTGCATCTGGGCGACCCCTGGCCGCAGAACAAATATGGCCATCTGATGGGCGACGTCACCGATCAGGGCAAGCCGCTCAGCGATCCCACCATCCGGGGCAACGAGATCGGCCAGGTCGGGCTCGACTACCACACCGACGGCGCAGACCTCATCGGCCTGATGTGTCTGCGCACCGCCAGGGAAGGCGGCCTCAGTTGCGTCGCCAATGTGGTGGCGATCTACAATGAGCTGGTCGCCACACGGCCCGATCTCGTCGCCGCGCTCTACGACGCGCTGCCTTACGATTTCCGCGGCGAACAGCCGGACGGGGCCAAGCCCTATTACAGCTTCCCCGTCTTCACCGAACATGACGGCCGGCTCTTCACGCGCTTCATCCCGCAATATGTCCGCGCCTCGCAGCGCCATCCCGAAGCGCCGCGCCTGTCGGCCGCCGTCGAGGAAGCGCTGGATACGGTCAGCGAGATGGCGCGCGACCCGCGCTACAATGTCTATATGGATCTGGCGCCCGGCGAGATTCAGTTCATCAACAACTACCATGTGCTGCACGGCCGCACGGCCTATGTCGACGACGCCGCCTCTGGCCACAAGCGGCACCTGAAGCGGCTGTGGCTGGCCACGCGCTACCTGAAGGATCGCCCGCCCCATTTCCGCCGCCAGGGCCGCGACCACTGGGGCAAGGTGCGCACCCAAAGCCGGATTGCGGCGGTGCCCCGCGCGGGGACCTGATTCAGCAAGAATCTTCCGATTTTCACCTGGATTTGGCATCCGGATTATAGTTGCAAATGAAACTATATCGGCGTTAATCCCGGCCAGAATACAGGGAGACGCGCCATGACCGAGCTCTGGGAAAATCCGATGGGCACCGACGGGTTCGAATTCGTCGAATACACCGCCCCCGATGTCGGCCAGCTGCACAAGCTCTTCGAGCAGATGGGCTTTCGCGCCGTCGCCCGCCACCGCTCCAAGGATGTGACGCTCTACCGCCAGGGCGAGACCAATTTCATCGTCAATGCCGAGAAGGGCAGCCACGGCGCCCGCTTCGCCGAAGCGCATGGGCCCAGCGCCTGCGCCATGGGCTTCCGCGTGAAGGATGCCGCCGCCGCTTACAAAAGGCTGATCGAACTCGGCGCCAAGCCGTTCGAGAACCATGTCGGCCCGATGGAGCTCAACATCCCGGCCATCGAGGGCATCGGCGGCAGCGTCATCTATCTGGTCGACCGCTACGGCGACCGCTCGATCTACGATGTCGATTTCGTGCCGACCGATCCGAGCCTGGGCTTCGCCCATGAGGGCGCGGGCCTGACCTATATCGACCATGTCACGCACAACGTCTTCCGCGGCAACATGGACAAATGGGCCGGCTTCTACGAGAAGCTCTTCAACTTCCGCGAGATCCGCTACTTCGACATCGAGGGCAAGCTGACGGGCCTCAAGTCGCGGGCCATGACCAGCCCCTGCGGCAAGATCCGCATCCCGATCAACGAATCCTCCGACGACAAGTCGCAGATCGCCGAATATCTGGCACGACTACAAGGGCGAGGGCATCCAGCACATCGCGCTGGGCACCGACGACATCTACGCCACGGTCGAGACGCTGCGCGGCAAGGGCGTTGCCTTCCAGGACACGCCGGACACCTATTACGAACGCCTCGACAACCGCATCAAGGGCCATGGCGAGGATGTCGATCGCCTGAAGAAGGAGCGCATCCTGATGGACGGCGCGCCGACCGAGGATCAGGGCCTGCTGCTGCAGATCTTCACCCAGAACGCGATCGGCCCGATCTTCTTCGAGATCATCCAGCGCAAGGGCAATGAGGGCTTCGGCGAGGGCAATTTCAAGGCCCTGTTCGAGAGCATCGAGCTGGATCAGATCCGCCGCGGCGTGCTCAAGGACCCCGGCGATGCGAGGCCGTCATGAGCAACCGCAACTGGATCGAGCTGCCGCGCAGCGAAGGCGAAGCCTCGCGCCAGGCCCATTGCGATCTGCCCGCGGGCACCTATGAGCGCGAGATGGGCCGCGACGGCTTCTTCGGCCCGGCCACCCATCTTTATCACGCCCATCCGCCCACCGGCTGGACCGCGTTCGAAGGGCCGCTGCGTCCGCGCGCCTTCGATGCGCTGGCCGCGCGCCGAAGAGAGCGCCGATCCCTTCAAGGCGGCGCCGCTGCTGTCCAATGCCAGCGTGAAGATGCGCATCTGGTCCGTCGCATCGGCCCATGCAGCATCTGGCGCGCAATGCCGACGGCGACGAACTGCTCTTCATCCACCAGGGCGAAGGCGATCTGTTCTGCGATTTCGGCCACATGACCTATCGCGAGGGCGACTACATCTTGCTGCCGCGCGGCACGATGTGGCGGCTCGCGCCCTCTTCGCACACCGTCGCGCTGCTGATCGAAGCCACCAATGACAGCTTCAAGACGCCGGAGCGCGGCATTCTGGGGCCGCATGCGATCTATCGATCCGGCCGCACTCGAAGCCCCCAGGCTGGACGAGTCCTTCAAGGCCCAGCAGGGCGAGCAGGAATGGTCGTGTCGCGGTCAAGCGCCGCGAGGCCATCACCACCATCACCTATCCCTTCAATCCGCTGGATGCGGTGGGCTGGAAAGGAAATCTGACGGCGCTCAAGCTCAACTGGCGCGACATCCGCCCGGTGATGAGCCACCGCTATCATCTGCCGCCTTCGGTGCACTCGACCTTCGTGTCGAGCCGCTTCGTCGTCTGCACCTTCGTGCCGCGCCCGATCGAATCCGATCCCGGCGCCCTCAAGGTGCCGTTCTTCCATTCCAACGACGATTACGACGAAGTGATCTTCTATCATGCAGGGCGAATTCTTCAGCCGCGACAACATCAAGCCGGGCATGGTCACCTTCCATCCCTGCGGCTTCACCCACGGTCCCCATCCCAAGGCCTTCGCGGCCGGCGCCAAGGCGGCCAAGACCATGACCGACGAGGTCGCGGTGATGATCGACACGCGCGACCGCCTGGACATGCACGAGGCCGCCTGCGTCGCAGGAAGTTCACGCCTATGCCGACAGCTGGAAGACGAAATGAAACTCGCCTCTCTCAAGCACGGCCGCGACGGCATGCTGGTCGTCGTCGCGCCGCGACCTGAACACCTGCGTCGCCGTCCCGCATATCGCGCCGACACGCTGCAGGCGGCGATGGACGACTGGCATCACACCGCCCCGCGGCTGATGCGGGTCTATGACCTGCTCAACGAGGGCTCCGCCGACGGCGTCAAGCCTTTCGATCCGGCGGCCTGCGCCGCGCCGCTGCCGCGCGCCTATCAATGGGCAGATGGCTCGGCCTATGTCACCCATGTCGAGCTGGTGCGCAAAGCGCGCGGCGCCGAGATGCCGCAAGACCTTCTGGACCGATCCCTTGATGTATCAGGGCGGCTCGGACAGCTTCATCGGTCCCACCGATCCCATTCTGGCCGCCGACGAGGACTGGGGCATCGATTTCGAGGGCGAGGTCGCCGCCGTCACCGACGACGTGCCGATGGGCGTCGATGCCTCCCATGCCGAAAAGCACATCAAGCTGCTGATGCTGGTCAACGACGTCTCCTTGCGCAATCTCATCCCGGGCGAACTGGCCAAGGGCTTCGGTTTCTTCCAGTCCAAGCCGGCGACGGCGTTCTCGCCGGTCGCGGTCACGCCGGACGAGCTGGCCGAAGCCTGGTCGGACGGCAAGGTGCACCTGCCGCTGACGGTCACGCTCAATGGCGAAAAGTTCGGCGCCCCCAATGCCGGCGAGGACATGACCTTCAACTTTCGGCCAGCTCATCGCCCATGCCGCCAAGACGCGGTTCCTGGGCGCCGGCTCCATCGTCGGCTCCGGGCACGGTCTCCAACAAGAACCAGACCGCCGGTTCGGCCTGCCTGGCCGAGCGCCGCATGCTGGAAACCATCGCCGACGGCAAGCCCATCCACCTCCTTCATGAAATTCGGCGACCGTGTGCGCATCGAAATGTTCGATCCCGACGGCCAGTCGATCTTCGGCGCCATCGACCATGATCGTCGAGCGCTACAAGGGGGCCTGACATGGCCGGCACCGAAGGGCTGATCCTTCACACCTATTACCGCTCCTCGGCGGCCTATCGCGTGCGCATCGCACTCCATCTCAAGGGCCTTAGCTATGACGATGCGTATGTCCATCTGCGCAAGAATGAACAGATGGCCGAGGCTTACACGGCGCTGAATCCGCAGGGCCTGGTGCCGACGCTGTCAGCATGACGGCCACGCCATCGGCCAGTCGCTGGCGATCATGGAATATCTCGACGAGATGTTCCCGGAGCCGCCGCTGTTGCCGTATGACTCCCTGGGCCGCGCCCGCGTGCGTCAGATCGCTTATGCCGTGGCCTGCGACATCCACCCGCTCAACAATCTGCGCGTGCTCCTGCATCTGCGCGATGAATTCAAGGCCGATGAAGCGGTGCGCGCCGCATGGCAGCGCCATTGGATCGCACCGGGCTTCGCTGCCATCGAAGCCTTGCTGGCCGGCGACAAGGCCACCGGCATCTTTTGCCATGGCGATGCGCCGACGCTGGCCGATTTGTGCCTGATCCCGCAGATGTACAATGCCCGCCGCGTCGAGCTCGACATGTCGCCCTATCCGACGCTTCTGCGCATCGAGGAAGCCGCGCTCGCCCATCCGGCCTTCATCGCGGCCCATCCGTCGAGCCAGCCCGATGCAGAGTAGCGCCGCGACAGAGGCGCCGGCGCGCCTCGATCTGGATCGCTTTCTGCCCTACAGGTTGTCGGTGCTGACCAACCGCGTCAGCGATGCCATTGCCCAGCAATATTCCGAACGCTTCGATCTCACCATTGCCGAATGGCGGGTGATGGCGGCGCTTGGCAACACGCCCGGCCTGTCGGCCAGCGAGGTTGCGACCCGCACGGCGATGGACAAGGTCCAGGTCAGCCGCGCCGTCGCCAATCTGGTCGAGAAGACCCGGGTCGAGCGCAGCGCCGATCCGCAGGATGGGCGCATCACGCGTCTCGCGCTCAGCCCGCGCGGCCAGGCGATCTATCTGCAGGTCGTGCCCCATGCGCTCGAGCTGGAGGCGCGGCTGATCGCAACGCTCAGCGCCGATGAGCGCGCCAGCCTGGATCGGGTCATGCAGAAGCTGTCGCAGCAGATCGCGCTGCTCAATCCGTAGCGATCAGTCCCTGACGATCAGCATCGCCAGCGCCTTGGGGCCATGCGCCCCCAGCTCCAGCGTCTGTTCGATGTCGCCGGTGCGCGAAGGGCCGGTCACGAAGTTGAGCGTCGGCGGCAATCCGCGCGCCTTCACCCGCGCCAGCACCGTTTCCATATGGGGCACGATGTCCGCGGCCCGCAGCACGGCAATCTCGAGCCCGGGGCGGAAATGCCAAGACGCCGGCGCGCCCGCCGCCGAGGGGTAGGCGAGCGTACCGGTCTCGGCGATGCCGAAGGGCGCGCGGGTGAGCGCGGCGTCGTCCGGGCCGGGCGCCGTGGTGTGGCGCGTCAGGTTCGGGGCACGGCGCCAGTCCAGCTGCAGCCCATTCCGATCCGGCGGGCATATGCAGATCGGCGGGCAGGTTTGCGCCTCGCAGGATGTCCGCCACCGCTTCGGGGATTTCGGCCATGCTGTCGAGAACGCGCAGCTGGGCGGCCGCATTCTTGGCCATGGTCGCGAAACGCTGCACGGCATCGTCGATCTGGACGCGTCGGCGCATAGGCGCCCGGGCGCGGCGCGTGATTGCTGCGGCGGGCCTTGATGGCGCCGAGGATGTCGTCGCGCGCGCTCATTTGCGGTCCGCCCACAGATCCTGAAAGGTCCTGCCCTCGGGCGCCGGCAGATCGCGCACGGCAAACCAGCCCCCCATGCAGCGGCAGCGCCTTCACGACACCGCGATTTCCCGAGCAGCTTGAGCAAGCCCGCCGCCAGCCTAGCGCCCGCCAGGTAAAGCCCCGGCCGCCTGGCCGCAAAGGCCCACACTCCGAGCCCGGCGCGCATGCCGGGCGGCGCCATGCCGGCCGCGAATTCGCGCGCGCGCCAGTAGCGCATGATCTTGGGCAGCGGAATCTTGACCGGGCACACTTCGGCGCAGCGCCCGCAAAAGGTCGAGGCATTGGGATGGTGATGCGCCTGGGCCAATCCCAGCAGGTTCGGATTGAGCGCCGCGCCGATCGGGCCGGGATAGGTGGCGCCATAGGCGTGGCCGCCGATGGCCGCGTAGATCGGGCAATGGTTGAGGCAGGCCGAACAGCGGATGCAGCGCAGCGTCTCCTCGGCCGGCGTGCCGATCAGCCGCGAGCGGCCATTGTCGACGAGGACGACATGAAACGCCTCCGGTCCGTCCGTCTCGCCCGTCGCGCGCGGCCCGCGCATGACACTGACATAGGAGGTGATGGCCTGGCCCGTCGCCGATCGGGTCAGAAGGCGCAGCAACACCGACACATCGTTGAGGTCGGGCACGACCTTCTCGATGCCGGTGACGACGATATGGGTCCTGGGCAGCAGCCGCGTCAGATCGCCATTGCCCTCATTGGTCACGATCACGGCGGCGCCTTCTTCGGCGGCCAGGAAATTGGCGCCGGTGATTCCGGCATCGGCGCTTTCGAACGCCGCGCGCAGCATGGTGCGCGCTTCGCCCACCAGCGCCGTGCGTTCGGTGATGTTGCGGTCGGGGTCGAGGGTTGTGTGCGCCGCGCGGAAGGTATCGGCCACGTCTTCCTTGTTGAGATGGAAGGCCGGCGCGATGATGTGGCTGGGCGGCTCGTCGCGCAGCTGGATGATGTATTCGCCCAGATCGGTTTCGATCGGCACCAGGCCGTTCTCGATCAGATAGGGGTTGAGCTCGATCTCCTCTGTGACCATGGATTTGCCCTTGGTCACGGTTCTGGCCCCGGCGTCCTTGAGGATGCCGAGCACGATCTCGCGCGCCTCTCTGGCGTCGCGTGCCCAATGCACATGGCCGCCGCGCGCCGTGACGCTGGCCTCGAATTGTTCGAGCAGCGTGTCGAGCCGGGTGAGGGCGTGATCGCGGATCGCCGCGCCCTGGTCGCGCAACCCTTCGAAATCGGGATAGTTCGCCGCGCCATAGCTGCGGCCCATCTGGAAGTGGCTCTTGATCCGCCCCAATGCCAGCTTGAGATTGGGATCGGCCATCGCCTTGTGCCCGGCTTCGCGAAAGGCGAGGGGGTCCTGTTTCATGTCTTGTCGCCCAGCGCCGGCCCGTCGGCCATGTCGGCCAGCACTTCGGCGACATGGCGCACGCGCATCGTCTTGCCCTGCCGCTTCATGCGCCCGGCCAGATGCAGCAGGCAGCCCAGATCGGGCCCGATCAGCGTGTCGGCGCCGCTGCCCACGGCATCGGCGATCTTGTCGTCGGCCATGCGTTCGGAAATCTCGGGATATTTGACCGCGAACAGCCCGCCGAAGCCGCAGCACACTTGTCCGTCCTTGAGCTCGGTCAGCTCCAGCCCATCGACCGTCTTCAGCAATTGCCGCGGCTCGTCCTTCACGCCCATCTCGCGCAGCGCCGAACAGGAATCGTGATAGCAGGCCTTGGCCTCGCAGCGTGCCAGCACATGTTCCATGCCGCGTTCGTTCACAAGAAACGAGACCAGCTCATGCGTCCTGGCGGCCAGGGCGCGGGCGCGGGCCGCATAGGCCGGATCGCCGGCCAGCGCTTCGGGATAATGATTGCGGAGCATCCCGGCGCAGGAGCCCGACGGCACGACCACATAATCGAAGTCCTCGAAGGCATCGACGACACGCCGCGCGAGTGCGGCGGCATTCTTGTCGTCCCCGGCATTCCAGGCCGGCTGGCCGCAGCAGGTCTGCGCGTGCGGCACCTCGACCTGGCAGCCCGCCGCCTCCAGCAGCTTGACGGCGGCGAAGCCCACATTGGGCCGCATCAGATCGACGAGGCAGGTGATGAACAGTCCGACACGCGTCATGGCGTACCTGCGGCGCGCTTGATCCGCCGCCGCCTGGGCTTGGGCGCCGTCATGCCTTCGCCCAGTGCATACGTGATCTGTCTGCAGATGATTCATCACGGCCTGCCGGTCTCCCATCGTGGAAATCTGGGCGAAGGGCACAACCTCGCCGATGCGAACATGCACCTCGCTGCCGATCCGGTCACGGATTTCCTTGAACAGCAGCGACAGCCTCAGGGTCATCGAGACATGGCTGGCCATCTGGAACAGCCGGCTGTTCTGTCCGGCGAAGAAGATCGGCACCACGGCCGCCTGGCATTGCGCGATCAGCCGTGCCGTGAACTTCTTCCACTCCGCATCGGTGGCGTGGCGGTGCCACAACGTCGGCGTCGTCGACACGCCACCGGCCGGAAACACGATCAGGCAGCCGCCATTCATCAGGTGATGTTTGGCCGCCGCGCGCGATTTCAGATTGGTCGCCAGCGCTTCCTCGGTCTCTGCGAAATCGATCGGCAGCAGCCAGGGCTTGATCTCCTCGGCCCGCGTCAGCACCTCATTGGTCAGCACCAGAAAATCCGGCCTTGCGCCGGCTGACGAGCTGGCTGATGACCACCCCGTCCAGCACCCCGAAGGGGTGGTTGGCCACCACCACCAGCGGCCCGGATCGGGGCAGGCGCGCCAGCCCGTCCTCGTTGCAGGCAATCGTGAGTTCGAGCCGGCGCACGGCCGCATCCCAGAAATTCTCGCCGTCCACGGGGTGGCGCGCGATAGTCGTCATAGAGCGATTTGAGATAGGGCTGGCCCGTCATGCGTTCGATGGCGCGGATGACGAAATCGCTTCAGCCAGGGGTCCGAAGGCCCGGCGTAGGAAAAATTCAGTGGCGGGTCGGCTGCATCGGCCATGGTTCGCCCGCCAGTATAGGGCCATTTGTGACGCCGCTGTATCCCCGTCCGGTTCAGGCGTCGGATTCGTCGAGCAGGACCCCGCCCTTGCCCGTCACCAGCCTCAGCACCAGATAGCACAGCAGCCCCGCCGGTCCGAACATCAGTGTGATCGAGCAGACAGGGAATCACCATCCAGTGGGCCAGCCCGCGCCGGTGCGAATCACGCACCTGCCAGGCCCCGATGAACAGATCGAAGACCAGGTAATGGATCCAGCCCGCCGTCGCCAGAACCGGCGAGGCGAAGAAGGCCATGACGCCCGGCAGCGAGAAGAAGCTGGCCCCTGGCGGCACCGCGCCCAGAAAGCCCGTGGCGATCAGCCAGATATAGGTCAGTCCCAGCAGCAGCGGGATCGCGACCGACTGCACGGCGAATTGCGTGCCCCGCCAATGGGGCGCGACGAGCAGCAGCAGCCAGAAGATCAGAATGCCGTTATTGGCGATGGTGAAGATCTGTTCCGGTGTCATGGCGTTCCCCCCTTGGCCGGCCGCCTAGCGCAGATGGCCGATATAGTGACGCTTCAGCCAGTCGATCATGGCCACATTGACCTGCTCGGGATGCTCCTGCTGGGTCCAGTGTCCGCATTTGCGGATCAGCACCTTCTCCAGATCGGGCACATAGGCCTCCATGCCCTGCGCCATGGCCGGCGACAGGACCACATCGTCCTCGGCCATGATCATCAGCCCGGGCACCTTCACCTTCTGCTCATAGGGCTCCATCGTTTCCCAGTTGCGGGTGAAATTCCGATACCAGTTGATGCCGCCGGTAAAGCCGGTGCGGGTGAAGCTGTCGACGAAATATTTCATCTCTTCGTCGTTGAGCAGTGGTTCGCCGGGCCAATCCTTTTCGTCGCTTTGCAGAGCCTGGACGAGTTCGAACCGGCGCTGTTCCTCGGGCAATTTCGCATATTCCTCCGCGGTGGTGCCGTTCTTGCGCATGAAGAAGCGGAACACCTTGCCGACATCCTTGGCCAGAAGCGCGTCGGCCACGCCCGGCTTCTGGAAATAGACGATGTACATGTTGTCGCCATAGACCGCGCGCATGGCCGCAATCGGGTCCATGGGCGCGCGCGGCAGGAATGGCGTGTTGACGCCGATGACGCCGGCGACGCGCTCGGGATGCAACAGTGGCATCATCCACACCACCAGCCCGCCCCAGTCGTGACCGACGAAGATGGCCTTGTCGATGTCGAGCGCATCCAGCATCCCGGTCAGATCGCCGGTCAGATGGGTGATGTCGTAGTCCTCGATTCTTTCGGGGCGCGAGGTGCGGCCGTAACCGCGCTGGTCCGGCGCGATGGCGCGATAGCCGGCGGCGGCCAATGCGGGCAATTGGTGGCGCCAGGAATAGGCCAGTTCGGGAAAGCCGTGGCACAGCACGATCGGAACGCCGTCCTTCGGCCCCATCTCATAGACGGCCATGTCGATGCCATTGGTCCGGATCATTGTCGGGTCTGGAAAGGCGGTCATGTTCGTCTCCGCGTCAGGGGTCAGGTCGGCAGGCCCAGCCGGGCCAGCATCTCGGTGCGCTCGGGGCCGAATTTGGGCGGATAGAGTCCGCGCGCCCGCTTGCGCGATCTGGGCAGGGCCCACATCCACATCAGCCGCGCCAGGATGGCGGGATCCTTCAGCCAGTTGGTGGGATGGCCGACCATGTGAAACACGCGGCTCATCGCCCGGCCCACCGCCTGGTCGCCGCGTGAGGCTGGCGTCAGCGCGTCCTCGGCGAAGCTCTTCATCATGCGCGCCTTGAGCCGCGGGCGGTAATGTGGATCGCGCTCGTGTTCGGCGCGGCGGATGGCCTGCAGGTCCAGCTTCACCATGGAATCGAAATAGGGCCGGATCGCCGCCTCGGTTTCGCGCGCCACGATCTGCGCGCGTTCGGCCGGATTGGCGGTTTGATCCAGCGCCGCGCGCAGGATATGGGCCTGCACCATGCCCGACGAACAGCCGCGGCCGTAAAGCGGATTGGTGCGCACCGCCGCGTCGCCGAGCGCAAAGAAGCCCAGAACCTGCGGCGCGCCGTCCTTCAGATAGTGCCGCCAGACATTTTCCAGATTGCCCATGGCATAGACCGGGCTCACCGGCTCGGCCCGCATCGTGTCGGTCCAGCGGCCGCAGCCGGGCAGGGCCTCGCAGATCGCCTCGAACACCTGCGGCCTGACGATGGCCGTGCGCAGGTCGGATTCGATCTCCGGTGTCGCCAGCGTCACCGAGAAATGCCGGTTGTCGGCCGGGAACACGCCGTATTTGATATAACCCAGATCGCCGCCGCCGGGCGTGCCGTCGCGGGGCGGCTCGTCCTGCCCGTCGCGCAATCTGTAGTGCCGCGTGAAATAGAGGATGCCGCAGGGCGATTCTTCTTCCGGGATTTCGCAACCCTGTTCGCGCAACCAGTCCGGGAAGCTGGTGTTGCGGCCGCTGGCATCGACAGTGATGTCGGCGCGCATCTCCTCGATCGCGCCGCCACGCTCGACCTTGAGGCCGTCGACGATCAGCCGGCCGTCGTCGTCTCGGCGCGTCAGCACCCCGCGCACACCGGCCTCGCTGAGGAAGTCGACCCCCGGCAGCCGCGCCGTATAGCGCCGCAGCACCAGCTCCAGTGTCGTGCGCCGGCTGAAGAGCAAGCACAAATCCTCGTCGCCCGCTGCCGGCGCATAGTTTTCCAGCAATGGCGGCGCCAGCGCGTCGGCATAGCCGAACAGCCGCGCCCCTTCGGCTTGCAATTCTGCCAGCAGCGCCGGATGGCGTTCGCGCAGCAATTTGTTGAGCCGGCCGATGAACGCATGGCTGTGGCGCAATTGCGTGGCGCCGCGCCGCTCCCAATGCGCAAACGCTTCCTCGGGCGACATCTCGGGCGGCGCCGGATCGCGGTCGATCACGCTGATCCGCCGGCCGCTGCCGCCCAGCGCCAGCGCGACGCCCAGGCCCGTAATGCCGGCACCGGCCACCAGCACATGTTCGCTGCCGCTCATGCTGCGATCCGCGTTGCGGCCCAGGCGAGCGCGATCCAGCCGATCAGGAAAGCCACTCCGCCGATCGGCGTGACGAAGGCCATGGCCCGGATACCAGTCAGCGCCAGCACGTAAAGCGAGCCGGAGAACAGCACGATCCCGGCCAGGAAGAATCCGGCCGCCGCCTGCGCCGGGGTCGCGGCGTCGCCGCGAATGGCGAGGGCCGCCAGCCCGATCGCGAGCGCGTGATACATGTGATAGCGCGCGCCGGTCTCGAAGATTTGCAGCGCATGCGCATCCAGCCGCCCCTGCAGCCCATGAGCCGCGAAGGCGCCGGCGGCGACGGCGAGAAAGCCGTTGATGGCGGCGAGGGTCAGCCAAAGGCTCATGCCATGCCTCGGATGCGGAATTTCGATCCGGGGTCATCATAGCCGCAGCAAAGCGGCTTTGCGAACCGCGTTCGGGGCGTTAGAACAGGCGCCATGAAAGCTTCCGTAGCGGCACCGGACGGGGTGCAGATCGCATATGAGTCGGTGGGCGAGGGCCCGCCGATCCTTCTCATTCACGGCTTCGCCTCCGACCGCGTGCAGAACTGGCGCGCGCCGGGCTGGTACGACACGCTGACCGGCGCGGGCTTGCGCGTCGTGGCGATGGACTGCCGCGGCCATGGCGAGAGCGACAAGCCCACAGACCCGGCGATGTATGGCCATGACGTGATGGCGCGCGATGCCGTTGCGGTCATGGATGCGGCCGGCCTCACGGCGCCCGTCGTCATGGGCTATTCCATGGGCGGTTATCTCGGCACCCAGCTGTTGATGCGCCATGGCGCGCGCGTCTCCAGGCTCGTCATCGGCGGCGTCGGCGAAACCTATTTCACGACCGCGCAGGATTCGCGCGATGCCATCGTCGCCGCGCTGGAAGCCCCCGATCCCTCCACCATCACAACGGAGGTGGGCCGCAATTTCCGCGCCTTCGCCGCGCAGTCCGGCAAGGACCTGACGGCGCTGGCCGCCTGCATGCGTGCCGACCGCAAGACCTTCGCCCGCGAAGAATTTGTCGCGGCCACTCAGCCCGTGCTCGTCGTCTGCGGCGCGGCCGACGCGCTCACCGGCGCGCCCGGGGGCCTGGCCGCCGCCTTCCCCAGGGGCCGGGCCGTCACCGTGCCGAAGCGCGATCACATGACGACCGTCGGCGACAAGCTCTACAAGCAGGCGGTGCTGGATTTCCTCGCCGAGCCCTGAGCCGGCCCGGGCGCCCAACGGGGCCGGGGTGCGACATGCCGGAACCCAAAGCCGGGCCGAATGTTATCATTCCGCAACATGCGGAGTGCATGGCACATGCTTGGCACCATTCTTCTGATTATTTTGGTTTTGTTGCTCCTGGGCGCATTGCCGGCCTGGCCCTATTCGGCGGGCTGGGGGTATTACCCCAGCGGCGGACTGGGACTGATCCTCATCATCGTCCTGATTCTCTTGCTTCTGGGAAGGATTTAGGCGGAGAGCGCGGGCGCAGCCAACAATTGAGCTTCGCCCGCGCATCGCTATGATCGCGCCCCGGCTGCCCGACGCAGCCGCGAGACGAGGAGATCATGAGCGCATCCGAACACGCCCCCGCCAAACTCGAAAACAATCCCTTCGACTGGTCCGATCCGCTGCTTCTGGGCGCCGATCTCGGCGAAGACGAACGCATGGTGCGCGACAGCGCTCAGGAGTTCTGCGGCGCGGTCCTGATGCCGGCCGTGCGCGACGGCTTCCGCCACGAGACCTTTGACCGTTCGCTGATGAAACAGATGGGCGAGGTCGGGTTTCTGGGCATCACTTTGCCCGAGGTCTATGGCGGCGCCGCCATGAACTACACCTGCTACGGGCTGGTCGCGCGCGAGGTGGAACGCATCGATTCCGGCTATCGCTCGGCCATGAGCGTGCAGAACAGCCTCGTCATGCATCCGATCTTCGCCTATGGCAGCGAGGACCAGCGCAGGAAATATCTGCCCAAGCTGGCAAGCGGAGAATTCGTCGGCTGCTTCGGCCTCACCGAACCCGACCACGGCTCCGATCCCGGCGGCATGACGACGCGCGCCGAAAAGGTCCCCGGCGGCTATGTGCTCAACGGCGCCAAGATGTGGATCACCAATTCGCCCATCGCCGACCTTGCCGTGGTCTGGGCCAAGCTCGATGGCAAGATCCGCGGCTTCATCGTCGAACGCGATGCCAAGGGATTCACCACGCCCAAGATCGAGGGCAAGTTCAGCTTGCGCGCCTCGGTCACCGGCGAGATTGCGCTGGCCGATTGCAAGGTCGGGGAAGACGCGCTGCTGCCCAATGTGGCCGGTCTGTCCGGGCCCTTCGGCTGTCTCAACCGCGCGCGCTTCGGCATTGCCTGGGGCGCCATGGGGGCCGCCGAATTCTGCTTCCATGCCGCGCGGCAATACACCCTCGACCGCAAGCAGTTCGGCCGGCCGCTCGCCGCCAACCAGCTGATCCAGAAAAAGCTCGCCGACATGCAGACCGAGATCACGCTCGGCCTGGCCGGTGCGCTGCATCTGGGCCGTCTGATGGATGCCGGCACCGCGGCCCCGGCCGCCATTTCGCTTCTGAAGCGCAACAATTGCGGCAAGGCGCTGGCCATCGCCCGCGAGGCGCGCGACATGCATGGCGGCAATGGCGTGTCGGACGAGTATCACGTCATCCGCCACGTGCTGAATCTCGAAGCGGTCAATACCTATGAGGGCACGCACGACGTCCACGCCCTGATCCTCGGGCGCGCCATCACGGGCATCCAGGCATTCAGCTAGGCGCTGAGCGCACACAAACCTGTCATCCCCGGCGAGTGCGAGCACAACGTGCTCGCGCGAGGGAAGGGGCCCAGGACGGGAAGCTGGCTCCGGCATCGCCGGAGAATCCTCGTTGCGCTCGGCCGGGAACGACAATCAGCGCTTAAACTGCCCGCTTGGCCTTGTCCTTCTCGTTGGTGGATTTGATTTCGCCGCGGATGCGCTCCCAATCGGCATCGCCGAGCTGTGCCAGACCGTAGAAATTGCCGCCCGAGGCCAGATGCAGCGCGCCGTCGATCGCGATGGTCTCGCCGGTGAGGTAATCGCAGCCGTCGCCCATCAGGAACACGGCCAGATTGGCCAGTTCGTGCATCTCGCCATTGCGTCCCATGGGGATGGCATTGGTCCGGTCGCCGTCGCGATTGGCCGATTGCGGGCTGAGCCGGTCCCATGCGCCCTTGGTCGGAAAGGGGCCCGGCGCGATGGCGTTGAGGCGGATGCCGTGCGATCCCCATTCGCTGGCCAGCGACTGCGTCATCACATTGAGGCCCGCCTTCGACATCGCCGAGGGCACGGTGAAGGGCCCGCCATTCCAGATCCAGGTCGTCAGGATCGAGATCACGCTGGCCTTGTCGCCGCCCTCGATCCAGCGCTTGCCGCAGGCCAGCGTCACATAAAACGAGCCGCGGAAGACGATGTCGGCGATGGCGTTGAAGGCGCGCGGGGACAGGTCCTTGGTGCGGGAGATGAAATTGCCGGCCGCGTTGTTGACGAGCCCCGTCAGCGCGCCGCCATCGGCCCAGATCTGCGCGATCATGTCGTCGACGGCCTCGGCCACGCGAATGTCGCAGGGAATGCCGGTGACCTGCGCGCCGGTCTCGCCGGAAATCTTCTTGGCGGTCTCGTTCAGCACTTCGGCGCGACGCCCGCAGATGTAAACCCTGGCGCCCAGCTGCGCATAGGCGCCGGCCATCACTTCGCCCAGCCCGGTGCCGCCGCCGGTCACCAGAATGCGTTTGTCCTTCAGTAGGTCGGGCCTGAACATCAGCTCCATGGTCGTGTCCTCTTGTTTTGCAGTTCTGTCGCGTCAGCTCGCCCAGATGCGGTGCAGATTGGCGATGGCGAATTGCAGCCTGGTACGGTTCTCCCACTCCATCTTCAGCCCTTCGAGGGCATAGACCTCGTTGAGCGTGTAGAGCAGCTCGCGCGCCGTGGGATCTGGGATCATGCTCTCGATGAAGGTGATGAAGACCAGCCGCTGGCCCGAGGTGACGGGCGCCACTTCGTGCAGGGTCGTCGACGGATAGACCACCATCGAACCCGGTTCGCCCTTGATGCGCAGCGTCTCGGTGCCCAGATGGATGGTCAGTTCGCCGCCCTCATAGCTCGAGGGATCGGCGATGAAGAGCGTGGCCGAAACATCCGAGCGCAGGGGGCCATTGGGCAGCGGGATCATCGGCAAATCGGCGTGACTGCCGTAATTCATTTCGGTGTCGTAGCGGCACAGCAGCAGCGAGGCGACGCGCTTGGGAAAGACGATGTTCTGGAATTCCTCGCAGCGGCCCACCGCCGCGCCCGCAATCTGCGAGGCGCGCTGGGCCTCGGGCTGGGCAATGTCCATCTGCAGATTGTTCTTGGCCTGGCTGTGCGGGTTGGACACCTTGCCGTCGACGAATTTGACGCGGGCCGAGAGTTGCCGGATCTCCAGGATCTCCTGTGGGGTCAGCACATTCTTGATCATCTGAAACATCGGTGGTCTCCGTCGCGCCCCCGGGCGCGCCCCTCTGCATTGCGCCCGAAACGCTAGCAAATGCCGCGGACCATGGGGAGGCGGGCTGTTCTCGCTTTGGACCGGAGCCTGCTAGTCTGCCGCCCATGCAGGCCGCGTCCGAAACCGCCGATTTTGCGCCCGAACTGCCCGCGCTGTTCCGCGACTGGTTCGCGCGCCGCGGCTGGACGCCGCGCGCCCACCAGCTCCAATTGCTGGCCCACGCTCGCGCCGGCCGCTCGGTGCTGCTGGTGGCGCCCACGGGCGGCGGCAAGACCCTGGCCGGCTTTCTGCCCAGCCTGATCGAGCTCGGCGCCGGTCCCGTGCCGGAAAAGCGGCCGCACCGCCTGCACACGCTTTATATCTCGCCCCTGAAGGCACTGGCGGTCGATGTCGCGCGCAATCTTGGCGCCCCGGTGGAAGAAATGGGCCTGCTGTTGCGCATCGAAACCCGCACCGGCGACACCCCGCCGGCCCGCCGCCAGCGCCAGCGTTATGCCCCGCCGGATATCCTGCTGACGACGCCCGAACAGGTGGCGCTGATGCTGGCCTCCAAGGATGCGCCGCGTCTGTTCGCCCATCTGAAGGCCGTCGTGCTCGACGAACTCCACGCCATCCACAATTCCAAGCGCGGCGATCTGCTGGCGCTTGGCCTGGCGCGGCTGGAGGCGCTGGCGCCCGGCCATCGCCGCATCGGCCTTTCGGCCACCGTCGCCGATCCGGCGCCGTTGCAACGCTATCTGGTGCCGCAGCCGCAGGGCGGCGAGGCCAGGTCCGAACTGGTGATGGGGCAGGCGGGGGCGACGCCCGACATCCGGGTGCTGGCCTCCGAATCCTATGTCCCCTGGGCCGGCCACATGGCCAAGCATTCGATTGCCGATGTGATGACGGCGATCCGCGCCTCTGGGACGGCGCTGGTCTTCGTCAACACCCGCGCCCAGGCCGAGCACATGTTCCAGGACCTTTGGGCGATCAATGACGACAATCTGCCCATCGCCCTGCATCACGGCAGCCTCGCGCCCGAACAGCGCCGCAAGGTCGAAGCCGCCATGGCGCGCGGCAATCTGCGCGCCGTGGTCTGCACCTCCACGCTCGATCTGGGCATCGACTGGGGCGCCGTCGACCGGGTCATCTGCATTGGCGCGCCCAAGGGCGCCGCGCGCCTGGTGCAGCGCATCGGCCGTGCCAATCACCGCCTCGACGAACCCTCCCAGGCCTTGCTCGTGCCGGCCAACCGTTTCGAGGTGCTGGAATGCGAAGCCGCGCGCGATGCCGTGCTGGCCGGCGAGCTGGATGGCGAGCGCCTCAAGCCCGGAGGCCTCGATGTGCTGGCCCAGCATGTGCTCGGCACCGCCGCGGCCGGTCCCTTTCACGAAGACCGGCTCTTTTCCGAGGTCACCTCGGCGGCGCCCTATCGCGAACTTGCCCGCGCCGATTTCGATGCCGTGGTCGATTTCGTCGCCACCGGCGGCTACGCGCTCAAGCGTTACGATCGCTATGCGCGATTGCGCCGCACGCCCGAAGGGCTGTGGCGCATCGCCCATCCGCGCCTGGCGCAGGATTACCGCCTCAATGTCGGGGTCATCGTCGAGGAGCCGATGCTCGACATCCGTCTGCAATCGAAGGGCCGTCCGGCCGGCGGCGGCGGGCGGCTGATCGGGCGCGTCGAGGAATATTTCCTCGAAAGCCTCGCCCCGGGCGACACCTTCGTCTTCGCCGGCGAGGTGCTGCGTTTCGAGGCCATCCGCGAAACCTCCGCCTATGTCACCCGCACCCACGATCCCGAGGCGCAGGTGCCGTCCTATATGGGCGGCAAGTTTCCGCTATCGACCTTCCTGGCCGGCCGCGTGCGCGAGATGCTGGCCGACCCCGGGAAGTGGACGCAACTTCCCGCGCCGGTGGGCGAATGGCTGCGCATCCAGAAGCTGCGCTCGCACATTCCCGAGCCGGGCCAGATGCTGGTCGAGTGCTTCCCGCGCGGTTCGAAGCACTATCTCGTCTGCTATCCGTTCGAGGGCCGCCTCGCGCATCAGACCCTCGGCATGCTTCTGACGCGCCGCCTCGAGAGGCTGCGCCGGCGCCCGCTCGGCTTCGTCGCCAATGAATATGCGCTGGCGGTGTGGGGGCTTCGGCCCATGGGCGGCATCGACATGGGCAAGCTGTTCGACGCCGACATGCTGGGCGATGATCTCGATGCCTGGCTGGCGGAATCGGCGCTCTACAAGCGCACCTTCCGCAATTGCGCCATCATCGCCGGGCTGATCCAGAAGCGGGGCATCGGCCAGGAGAAGACGGGCCGCCAGGTCACCTTTTCCTCCGACCTGATCTACGACGTGCTGCGCGAGCACGAGCCCGATCACATTCTTTTGCGCGCCACGCACGCCGATGCGGCGACGGGCCTTCTGGACATCGCCCGTCTCTCCGACATGCTCGCGCGTGTGGAGGCGCATATCGTCGTCAAGGAACTGGAGCGGGTCAGCCCGCTGGCGGTTCCGGCCCTGCTCGAAATCTCGAAGGAGATGGTGGCCGGCGAGGCCCATGAGGATATCCTGCACGAAGCCGAGGAATCGCTGATCGCGGGAGGCGATGCAAGTTGACGGGCGTAGGTGAGACGATGCGCATTCGCGTGAATGGCGAAGTGCTTGATGCTCGACAGCTCCGGCGCCCTGTGGTGGCCGGCGCGCGGCACGCTCGTCCTCTCCGACATCCATTTCGAGAAGGGCTCGTCCTATGCCCGCCGCGGCATCTTCCTGCCGCCCTATGACAGCCGCACCATGCTGGCGCGCATCGAAAAGCTGCAAGCGCGAATTTCGGCCGGCTCGCATCATCGCGCTGGGCGACAGCTTTCACGATCGCCGGCGCCGACGACCGCTTCGATGCCGAAGAGCGCGCGCGGCTGGGCGCGATCGCCGCGGCGCAGGACTGGATCTGGATCGCCGGCAACCACGATCCCGAACCGCCGTCCTGGCTCGGGCGGCCAGCGCACGGAAGAACTGGCCGAAGGCGGGCTGGTCTTCCGCCACGAACCCTCGCATGCGCCCGCCGCCCGGCGAGATCGCGGGCCATCTGCATCCTTGCCACACGGTCAGCCGCCGCGGCCGCGCCTTGCGGCGGCGCTGTTTCGTCTCCGACGGGATGCGCTGGTGATGCCGGCCTTCGGCGCCTATGCCGGCGGTCTCGACCTTTACGACGACGTCTACACGCGCCTGTTTCCGCGCGCCTTCCTCGCCTACATGCTGGGCCGTGCGCGCGTCTATGCGGTGGCCGCCTAGCGCCGCCGGAACAGCAGCGACGACACCCAGCCCAGCATCAGCGCCATCAGCACGGTCGAGATGCCATAGGCCAGCGGCCAGCTATGGGCGAAGCCGTAGAGCCGCCGCTCCAGTCCGATCTGGTCGACAAACAGCGGCGTCGATTGCGCGCTCACCACATTGCCGTCTGGAACAGATAGACTTCGGCGGTGTATTGGCCGCGCGGCACCTCGGCCGGCACCGGCACGCGCACACGGAACAGCGAATAGGACAGAAACTCGACGCCTGCCCGGCACCTGCTTGTAGAGGCCCGCGCGCGCCTGTTGGCGCACGGCGGCGTCGGTATAGATCTGTGCCTCGCGCGCGCTGTGCGTGGTGTAGCTGGCGGGCTCGCAGCTCGGCCAGGCCGAGCTGGTAGCGCGTCAGCACGGTCGCATTGGCGATCTTGTCGAGCGGCCGGGTGCTGGCGAGATAGTAATAGCCGGGCATGCCCGTCAGCGTGACTTCGTGGCGGTTGATCCACAGCCCGGCGACGCGGTCCTTCTGCCGCACCGTCATGTCGACATCGGGGCCGCGCACGACGACGACGACATCGGGCTGCGTGGCGAGGCCGCCGCGTGCGTGCGACTCGATCGCGCCGAACACGACCAGATCGGTGCCGGTATAGTTCGAGGTGATTTCGATCTGGTCCTGCGACAGGCCCGAGACCAGGTCCTCGGCGCGCGCGCGGGTCCGGACCAGCGCGACGAACGCGGCAATGGCAGCAAACGATGCGCAGCGGCCCCATCATGTCAGGCCGATCGTCATGCTGTAGATGTCGTGCGGCGTCACCAGCAGGCTGTAGAGCAGCCGCGCGGCGATCGACAGCGTCAGCAGCGCCAGCAGGAAGCGCAGCTGCTCGCCGCGCAGCTTGGCGCCGGCCCGCACCCCGAACTGCACGCCGATGACCCCGCCCACGATCAGCAGCAGGGCCAGCATGATGTCGACGGTGTAGTTGTCGACGGCGTGCAGGACCGTGGCCGAGGCGGTCACGAACAGCACCTGGAACAGCGAGGTGCCGACCACGACATTGGTCGGCATGCGCAGCAGGTAGATCATCACCGGCACCATGATGAAGCCGCCGCCGACGCCCATGATCGCGCGACAGCACGCCGACGATGAAGCCGAGCAGCACCGGCGGAAACACGCAGATATAGAGCCGCGAGCGGCGGAAGCGCAGCTTGAAGGGCAGGCCGTGAATCCAGTTGTGCTGGCCCGGCTTGCGCCCGCCGGAACTCTTGCCGCTGCGGATGTCGCGAATGGTGCGGATGCTTTCGGCCAGCATCAGGCTGCCGACCGATCCCAGCAGCACCACATAGCTGATCGAGACGGCGAATTCGGATTGGCCCGCCGCCCGCAACAGGCCGAAGATGTAGACGCCCAGCACCGTGCCCGTCAGGCCGCCGGCCAGCATCACCGCGCCCATCTTGAGATCGACCGTTTTCTGGCGCCAATGCGCCATCACGCCGGAGAAGGTCGAGGCCGAGACCTGGCTCGCCGTGGTCGCCACCGCGACGCCCGGCGGGATCCCGGCGAAGATCAGCAGCGGGGTCAGCAGGAAGCCGCCGCCGACGCCGAACAACGCCGGACAGGAAGCCAACGGCCGCTCCCATACCGAGGATGAGCAGCCAATGGACCGACATCTCGGCGATGGGAAGATAGAGTTCCATCGGATCGGGCTGGGCGGTGAAAGGAAGCTGAACTACAGCGAGTCAACGGATAAATGCGACTGTGCGCGCCCGCGCAACAGCGGTCAACCTGTTGACGCATAAAGGGTTAGCTGACGCTGCGGAAGTTCGCCGAGCCGGTGCGGCCGACGGCGCCGCCGGGCCGGTGGAGCGACGAGCCGATCTACAGGATCGGCCATCGTCGGCGCCACATTGGCCGCGCGGTCGAGCGCGGCGGGCTTGAAGCTGTCGGCGGCGCGCTCGGCGGCGGCGCGTTCGGCGGGCTTGAGCTGGGTGGACCAGCGCCGTGATGCGGGCCTTCGAATTCGCTGTCGCCCTGGGCGGCGGCGATCGCATACCACTTGAAGGCGTCGGTCAGGCTCTGCGTCACGCCCATGCCGCGCTCATAGAGCACGGCCAGATTGAACTGCGAAGTCGCGCAGGCCCAGCTCGGCGGCGCGGGTGAACCACTGCGCGGCGACCGCGAAGTTCTTGGTGACGCCGGAGCCCTGCGCATAGGCCACGGCCAGATTGTGCATCGCCTTGCGGTTGCCCTGCTTGGCGGCGGCCGCGTACCAGCACGGCGGCCTGCTTGGGATTGGCCGGCACGCCATGGCCGCGCTCATAGAGCGTGCCCAGGCGGTATTCGCGCGACGGGTTGGCCCTGTTTGGCGGCGCGTTCCAGCCAGCGCGCGCCATCGGCTTCATTGGCGGTGACGCCGTCGCCGTCGAGATATTTGAGGCCCAGCACGGTTTGCGCGGAGGCGTTGCCGGCCTTGGCCGCCGACATCAACTGGTCCATCGGCGAAACGGAGGCGGTCTTTTGCGCCGGCGCGGCTTCCGGTGCGGCGGCCGGCTTGGCGGTCTGCGCCGGGCGTGGGGCCGGCGCGGCGGTCGCGGTACTCTTGGCGTTGTCGGAGGCCGTGGGCGTGTCGTCGCCGGATTGCGGCGGGCTGGCCTCGGGCTTTGTGGGCAGGGCCGAACCGAAGATCGGCGGGCTGCTTGCCGCCGGCGCCGTGTTTTGCGCGGTCTGGGGCTGCGGCGCCTCCTTCTGGGCGGCGCGGAAGAAGAACATGCCGGCGGCGAGCGCCGCGATCAGGATGACGGCGATACCGCCGATCAGCACATAGCGGCTGCGGCCCGTGGTCTCCGGGTCCTTCGCCGGGGCGCCCCAGCTGAAGCCGGCGGGGGCCTGCGTCTCGGTGGCGGCGGCGCGCGCCTGGCGCCGGGTGGCGGCGATGAACGATTCGGCGCTTGCCGCCGGTCCGTTCGGCGCGGCGTCGTAACCGCTGGCGCCATGGTTGTCGAAGCCGTTGGCGGTGGCGGTGGCGAAGCCATTGCCGTTGGCGAAACCGTTGCCATTGGCAAAACCGTTGCTGGCGTCGTTGCCCAGCGTGGTGTCGAAGGGCTGCACGCCGCTGAACTGCTGCTCGGCGGCGAAGCCGGCGGAGGGATCGAAGGGCGATTCGGGCGCCGGCGGCGGGGCGAATTCGGCCTGGCCCGCCTGGAAGGGCGGGGCGGCGTCGTGCGGCTGCGGCCCGGCGGCCTGCGGAAATGGCGGCAGATCGAAGCCGCTCACCGATTGCGGCTGCGCCGCCGTGGCGGCTTGCGGCGGCGGCGGTTCGGGGGGCGGCGCGGCCCGTGCGGCCTCGATATCCTCGACGGCAGTGCGCAGCTCGGCGATGTCGCGGCGATGCTGGCGGTCGGCGGCATCGACGCGGTCGCCCAACTGGCGCAGCTCGTCCCGCAACGCATCGCCGATGCCCGGGTCGGCCTGCTGGTAGCGGCCGCTGAGATCGGCGATGGCCTGTTCGATCGCCGTCAGACGATGATCGAAACCGGAATCCTCGACGCGCTCCTGCAGCCTGGCGACGCTGTCCTCGAGCCGCGCCATGGCGCCGCCCGATTGTGCCTCGGTCTCCGACAGCCGCGCCGACAGCCCGTCGAGCGTCTCGCGCAGACCGGACAGCGCCTGCGATGCGCCCTCGTCCTTCTCGATGGCCTGGACGCGCTCGTCGACCGTCAGCAGATGATCTTTCAGCGCCTTCGCGGTCGTCTCGGCATCCTGGCGCGCCTGGGCCAGGCGGCCGGCGAGCGATTCCACGTTCTGCGCCAGGGTGGAGATCTGGGTCGCAGACTGGTTGGCGGTCTCGGCGATCTGGTCGGCCAGCCGCGACAGGCCGGAATGCAGGCCCTTGACCGCGTCCTTCAGGCCGCTGGTGCTGGCGCCTCTGCTCGACACGGCCCAGCCGGTCGGCCAGTGCCATGACATGGCTGTCGAGCTGATCGAAGGCCTGGGCCTGTTCGCGCGCGGCGACATTGATCTCCGAGGCGGCTTTGCTCATGGCGCGATTGTTTTCGGCCTGGCTGCGTTCGGCAGAGTCGAGGCGGCGCGCCACGCCCTTCAGATGCTCCTCGATCCGTTGATAGGCCGACTGGGATTCGTCTTCGCTGCGGGTGACTCGTGCCAGCATGTCCTCGGTATCGCGGGTTGCGGCGGCAGCGCTTTCGGCCACGGTGCGATATGCGGCCGCACTCGAGACGGCGGCGTTGCGCCAGTTTTCGGTGGTGCTCTCGAGACCGCCGGCCGCTTCCGAAAGTGTGCGCAGAATCTTGCGAGTCAGCCACTCTCCGACCGACAATCCTTCGCGCCGGGCGGCCGCACGTGCCGCTTCCCGCGCTTCAGGCGGTATGCCGGCCACGTTCCACGGGAGATCAGGCTGCATATCGATTCGCCATTCGCCACACCCTCAAAACAGGGTATCGGTGCCGAGATATTGTGTAAAGAAACGTTCCCGCCCCGACCACCAGTAGGCCGGGCTACGGCGCTTCCGTTCACAGTATAGTTGGCGAAGAGCGTTAATAGGCCGTTAGCGCTGAGCGACACCGGCTTGATCGAGTTCTGAATTCGAGTTGCCCGCTGACCCAGGCGCCCGCCATGCGGACATCCGACCTCAGGGACCAGAGCGGATGGCGAAAGCTGGCCGGGAGATTACCTCCGAGAAAGAAATCGGCCAACCAGGCCGGGGCATAGGCGCCCACCAGCGCGACCAGCGCGAACCACGGATTGGCGCTGACGAACAGGGCGGCCAGCGCCACGATCGCCACGGCCGTGCCACCGAGATGGGCTGCGCGCGTCTGCGGCCGCGCATGGTCACGCAGATATTGGCGCCAGAACGCGCCAAAGCTGTCGAATTCGATCTGCCGTCTTCATTGTCCGGGTTCCTGCCGCCTCTCATCCGGCAGGGTGCCGAGCCCGGTCTGACCGCGCAATCGGACATGATGTATCGGGGGCTGGCTGGCCTTGGCGCTTCGCGGATCGGGATACATCGCGACCGTGCGCCCGTCCTTGCGGGCATCGCCGCTCTGGTCCGGCGCCGGAGAGGCCGGCGTTTTCCGCGGAAGTTCTGCGGCGAAGAGCTGCGTGACATAGACCATATTGCCGTCCACCGCCGCGCCGACGCCGGTGCGGTCGTAATCGGGGAAGGCGAGATTGTCGCGGTGCGTCTTGCTCTTCATCCAGGTTTCGACGAAGCGCTTGGCATAGCTGTCGACGTCCACGCCGCCCGCTTTGGTGTAGTACTGGGCCGCGATGTTCTCGCCGAGCAGGCCCTGGAAGTCGGCATCGCGCGCCATGATGATCGTCGCCGATGTCTGGCCGTCCGGGGCCTTGTGCGCCATGTAGTGCTTGGCCGCCATGTCCGCGCTGTGTGCGCGCGCGACGGCCGTCAGCTCGGAATCGAGCGACAGCGGCTGGGCCTTGGGATCGGTGGTCTCGCGGGCGCGCTCGACCAGCTCGTAGATGCGCAGCTCCAGCGCCGCCATCTGGGTCTTGGGATCGGGCGGCGGCGTCCGCACGATTGGGCCGGCGGTCGTGCACGCCGCCAGCACCAGCGCGCACAGCGCCAGGCACGAATGTCCGGACCGTCATGGTGCGCATATCGGTCAGGGCAGGATCTCGAACAGGCCGGCCGCGCCCATGCCGCCGCCGATGCACATCGTGACGACGCCATATTTGGCGCCGCGCCGCCGGCCTTCGATGAGAAGGTGGCCGGTCATGCGTGCCCCGCTCATGCCATAGGGATGGCCGATGGAGATGGCCCCGCCATTCGACATTCAGCTTGTCGTGCGGAATGCCGATCTTGTCGCGCGCAATAGAGCACCTGGCTGGCGAAGGCCTCGTTGAGTTCCCAGATGTCGATGTCGTCGGGTTTCAGGCCGTGGCGCGAGAGCAGGCGCGGGATCGCATAGACCGGACCAATGCCCATCTCGTCGGGTTCGCAGCCGGCGACCGCAAAGCCGCGGAAGATGCCCAGCGGCTTCAGCCCCTTCTTTTCGGCGCGTCTCGACGCTCCATCACCACGCAGGCCGAGGCGCCGTCGGAAAACTGCGAGGCATTGCCGGCCGTGATGTATTTGCCTTCCTTGACCTGCATGCCGCCCTGGAACACGGGTTTGAGCGCCTGCAGCCCTTCCAGCGTCGTGTCGGGGCGATTGCATTCGTCGCGGTCGACCACGCCGTCGACAATGCTCTCCTTCCTTGGTGGCCTTGTCGACCTTCTTCATCTTCGTTGTCAGCGGCACGATCTCGTCGGCGAATTTGCCCGCCTGCTGCGCGGCGGCGGTGCGGCGCTGGCTTTCGAGCGCGTATTCGTCCTGGCGTTCGCGGCTGATGCCGTAGCGCTCGGCCACGATCTCGGCGGTCTCGATCATGCTCATCCACAGCGCCGGCTTGACCTGCATCAGGTGTTCTTCGGTGATGTGCTTGGTGTTCATTCCGCCCATCTGCACCAGCGAAATCGATTCCACGCCCGAGCCGATGGCCATCGGCGTCTGTTCGGTCATCACCTGCTGGGCGGCCATGGCGATGGCCTGCAGGCCGGACGAGCAGAAGCGGTTGATGGTGGTGCCCGCCGTCGTCACCGGGCAGCCGGCCCAGATCGCGGATCTGCGCGCGACGTTCATGCCGGTCGCGCCTTCGGGCATGGGCGCAGCCCATGAACACGTCCTCGACCTCGCCGGGCTCGATTCCGGCGCGCGCGATCGCGTGCTTGATGGCGTGGCCGCCCATCACCGCGCCATGGGTCATGTTGAAGCCGCCGCGCACGGATTTGGCGAGCCCGGTACGGGCGGTCGAAACGATGACGGCTTGTCTCATGGCGGCTCTCCGGCGGTGGGCGATGGCGTGGGCATGACCCTAGCCCGCCACGTCCGGGGGCGGAAGGGCGGCGCCGGAGATCAGGATTTTTGCAAGGGACTCGGCTCGGCCGGTACCAGGCCGTGACGGATGGCGAGCCGTGCCGGGTAGCGCACCGTGAAGATGATCGCCAGCCCCAGCGCCGCCAGCCCGATGGCCAGATCGAGCGACAGCGACACCGCACCCTGGAAACTGGCGGCGCCGTCGGTGAGCGCCATGACTGCGAAGGCCAGGGCCCAGCCGGCAGTCAGCAGATAGTTCGCCCGCCGGAAGGCGGTGGTGTTCCAGGCCGCCTCGGGCACATGCTCATGGCCATAGGCCAGCGTCAGCGGCCGGCGCACGAGCAGCGAGACCAGCGCCAGCGACAGGAAGCCGCCCTCGACAAGCAGGCGCACGGCCGGCAGCGAGATGCTCGGCTCGATGAAGCCGGTGAACAGCGCCATCAGCCCGAAGATGATCACGCCGCCGATATCGAGCAGGCGCAGGGTCGGCGATTCGACGAAGTCGCGGATGGTGATGACGAAGGCTGCCGCAAAGGCGAGCCACAAGCCAAGGCTGACGGAGATGCTGGCCAGCAACGCAAACACAATGAAGGGCGCGAAGCCGAGCAGTATGCTCATCCGGCGTCTCTCCTTGTCGTCTTGCTGGCCCGACCATGGCATTGCCCGCCCGACATGGCCAGCCCGGGTCCGCTGTTGGCGGGGACATGTGAAGTCGAGAAAAAACCGGAGCGCCCGCGTGGGACGCCCCGGCTGTTTGGCTGTCCGGCTGTGGGGCTTGCTACTGCTGGGCCGGTGCGGCCTGCTGGGCAGGGGCGCTCGCGGTTTTCAGCTTGTGCTGTGCCCACAGGTCCCACAGATGGGCGGCGGCCGCGCGGGCGGCCGAGCCGTCCACCTTGGCCAGCGCTTCGCGGGCCTCGGCATATTTGCCCTCGGCGACCAGCGAGATGCCGAGGATGAACTGGCCTTCGCTGGGATCCTTGACGCCGCCCTTGGACAGGCCCCGCCGGGCCGCTTCCGCCGCCTCGGAATACCGGCCATAACCCCAATAGTCTTCGGCCAGTTTGACGTCCTGCTCGCCCGCCTTGGAGCGTTCCGCGGCCCTGGCAATGCCCGGTAGCGCGGCCTTGTCGGCGCGGGCGCCGCTGCGGGCCTGCGACAGCTCCGTCGCCGCCCGTCCGCTGCGGCTCAGCCCGTTGCCGAAGCCCTTTTCGAGAACGCTTTCGGCTTCGGCGGGATAGCCCAGATGCAGCGCAATGGCGGCGGCATCGGTGTAGTCGCCGCTGGCGCTCTTGGCGTGGGCGAAGAAGCGCAGGCGATACATGTAGAGCGCGTCCAGATTCTGGATGCCCTTGCTCCCGAGCGCATTGTCGATCAGCTGCGACCAGTCGTTCGGATCGCCGTAATTGACCGCCAGGTGTTCGAGCGTCTGCTTGGCGCCGGCCTGGTCGTTGGACTTGGCCTGCGCGGACATGATGATCTCGAGCGCGGATTTGTCCGGCGCCTGGCCGGCGGCCTTGCCCAGATCGATGGATTTCTGCGCCGCGGTCTTGGCGTTCGCATAGTCATTGGTGAAGTAATAGGCTTGGGCGAGAACGGCATAGGATTTCGCATCCATGCCGTTGGCCTGTTCCATCATCTTGGCGTCGGCGATCACCTGCGGCCAATGCTTGGCCTGGGCGCTCAGCAGGATTCCGTTGTGAAGCAGCTGCTTCTTCTGCGCATCCTCCGCATCGGCAAAGGCGGGCGAGGCGATCATCGCCTCATAGGCCGTGGTCGCGGTCGTATAGTCCTGCTGCTGGATCGCGACGAATCCCTTGATCTCATTGATCTTGAACTGATCGAAATCCGACTTGTCGGGGACCGCGTCGGCCTTTTGCAGGGCCGCGGCTGCGGTCGCATAATCCTTGGCCTGTGCCGCCTTGATGGCCTCGTTCAACGGCTCGCCGACGGCGCGGCTGACATGCTGTTCGGCCAGGGCCGCGTTCGTCGTGGCCATCAATGCCGCCCCCGCCGAGCTGCACAGGAGTGCGGCGGCGAGCGCGGCGCGGGCGAATTGCTTCTTCATGGAGTTCCTCATTGTTCTCAGGCGCAAGCGACGGGCCTTGCTGGCCCGCAACAATTGCGCAATTCCGGCCATCGGGCCACCGAAGTGTGGCCAATTCATGGTTGGCGGCGCCGGCACGTGAGCGGTCCGCCGGGGCGGGGCCGCGTGCGTTGCGCTGCCGCGGGAAACCGCCTATCAGGACTGGAACCGAAATTCCAGTTGTCAGACATGTCCGAACTCCCCCCCGGCCTGCCAGAGGGCGCCGAGATTGCATCCACGGCGGGCTTCAACCTCTTCATCGGCCCGCTCTACCGCCTGCCCGATGACGAGGACGGAACGCTCAAGCGTTTCGCCTTTATCGCCGCGGAAAAGCACATGAATTCCGCCGGAACCGTGCATGGCGGCATGCTGATGAGCCTGATGGATGTGGCGATGAGCCGGACCTCGCGCCTGGTGTCCGGCGCGCCGCGCTGCAGCACCGTGTCGTTAACCAGCGATTTCGTCGGCCCGGGCCGTCTCGGCGATCTGATCGAGGCGCGCATCCGCGTCACCCGCAGCACCCGCACCATGGTGTTCCTGTCGGGCGAAATCGTCGCAGCGGATCGCACGCTTTTGATCGGCACGGGACTGTGGAAGATCCCGGCCGCGTCATGACCACGCCGCCCGTCACGCCAGAAGGGATCCCGCCCGGCTTCCGCGAGACTTCGCTCGTCGACCCCTTCGAGATTTATGTCGGCCCGGTCTACGAAACCGGGCAGGGCGCGCAGCGCCGCTTCGTCTTCAAGGTGGACTCCCGCCACGTCAATATGCGCGGCGTTCTGCATGGCGGCATGTTCATGACCCTGGCCGATCTGACCCTGGGCGCGGCCGTCTGGGACGCCACCGACACCGCGCCGTCGGTGACGATGAACATGCAGACCCAGTTCCTGAAGGCCGTGAACCTGGGCGATCTGGTCGAGGTCCGGCCCCAGATCACCCGCCGCACCCGCTCGCTGGTCTTTGCCCGGGCCGATTTCACCGTGGGCGGTGAGATCGTATTCACAGTTTCAAGTGTGTGGAAATTACTTGGCCAGCCCTAGGCACCAATCTTTGCTAACGGCGTTTTAACCACAAGCTGCGAGCTTTGGAGGGCAAGGCAAAGGGGGAAGGTGCCCGTCATGCGTGCGCCGCGCCCGGCGGAATTGGTTCTCGGATCCGTCCAGTTGGGGTTGCCTTACGGCGCCGCCAATCGCACGGGTTTGCCCTCGCGGCGGGCCGCCCACAGCCTGGTGCACCGCGCCGCCGATGCCGGCATCACCACCTTCGACACTGCCCGCGGTTATGGCGAAAGCGAAACCCGCCTCGGCGAAGCGCTCGGCCCGGCGCGCAAGGTCCACACCATCACCAAGCTGTCGCCGCTGGCCGATCTGGCCGCCGATGCGCCGCGCGAGGTCGTGCGCGCCGCCGTCGACGCCAGCATCGAGCAGTCGCTGGCCGCCCTGCAGCGCGAACGGCTCGATTGTCTGCTGCTGCATCGCGCCTGGCACATGACCTCGCATGGCGGCGCCATCTGGGAACGGCTGATCGAACGGCTCGAGGACGGCACGGTGCTGGCGCTGGGCGTTTCGGTGCAGTCGCCGGCCGAAGCCCTCGCCGCGCTCGAGAGCAAGGACGTGCAGCACATCCAGCTGCCCTTCAATCTGCTCGATGGCCGCTGGCGCAAGGCCGGCGTGATCGACCGCATTCATGCGCGCAGCCACATCACCATCCATGCCCGCAGCGTCTTTCTGCAGGGCCTCCTGGCCGCCAACGACCCCACCATCTGGCCCAGGATTCCCGATGTCGATGCCTGCGCGCTGGTCGATCTCATCGCCGAGCTGACCGCAGAATATGACCGCAAGAACGCCGCCGATCTGTGCCTGGCCTATGCCCGCGGCCAGAACTGGGTCGACGGCGTCGTCGTCGGCATGGAAACCGAGGACCAGCTCGAGGCCAATCTGCGCCTGTTCGTGCGCCCGCCGCTCGGCGCCGAAGACTGCGCCCGCATCGAACGGCGCGTGCCGGCGCTGCCCGATGCGCTGCTCGATCCCGCGCAATGGCCGAAGGCGTCATGAGCACCGAGCCCGACGCCGCGTCTCTGTTCCGCCTCGATGGGCGCATCGCCTTTGTCTCCGGCGCGGCGGGGCATCTGGGCCGTGCCATG
Organism: uncultured Pseudomonadota bacterium; assembly: GCA_963710925.1. Taxonomy (GTDB): domain Bacteria; phylum Pseudomonadota; class Alphaproteobacteria; order Micropepsales; family Micropepsaceae; genus Rhizomicrobium. The sequence continues at coordinate 143,699 of CAVQBY010000001.1, forward strand.
GCGACGGCGCTGGCCGACGCCGGCGCCCATGTCATTCTCAACGGCCGCAAGCCCGAGCGCCTCGAGTCCTTCGCCGCCGAATTGAAGGCGGCCGATCGCTCCTGCGAATGCGCGGCCTTCGACGTCGGCGACATCGCCGCCGTGCAGGCCTTCTTCGCTGCGCGCCCGCGTCTGGACATTCTCGTCAACAATGCCGTCGCGATGACTCCCGCGCCGTTCGACGCGCTCGATGCGGCCGCCTTCGAAGAGACCTATCGCTCCTGCGTCACCGCCAGCTTCGAAGCGGTGCGCGCGGCCCGGCCCGCCTTGCGGGCGGCCGTGGCGGCCGCCGGCGATGCCGCGATCGTGAACATCGCCTCGATGTATGGCGTGGTTTCGCCCGACAGCCGCATCTATGCCCGCCCCGAGCAGGCCAGCCCGATGCATTACGGACCGGCCAAGGCCGGGCTGCTGCAGCTCACCCGCCATCTCGCCGCCGAGCTGGGCCCCGAGCGGATTCGCGTCAATGCACTGGTTCCCGGCCCCTTTCCGCGCAGCGAGGTGCGTGCCGCCGACCCCGAATTCGCCCGCCGGCTGGCCGGGCGCACCATGCTGGGCCGGACCGGCGAGGCGGCGGAAATCCGCGGCCCCCTGCTGTTCCTGGCCGCACCGGCCTCCAGCTTCGTCACCGGCGCCGCCTTGAGCGTCGATGGCGGATGGACGGCCTGGTGAGGTACAAGGGCGGCGGACCGACATGAACATGGCCTTTCTTTCTTCCTTCCGCGCCGGCCGCGAAACCGTCTATCCCGAAGCCTTGCGCGATCGGCTGCGCAGCTTCGCCCTGCTCGAGGCCATCGGCGACGCGGCCCTGCACCGGCTCCTGGCCGAGGCCAACTGGTTCGGCCTGCCGGGCGGCACGCACGCTGCAGCGCGACGGCGAAAACGACCGCGCCCTGTTCCTGGTCGTCACCGGATCGCTCGGCGTCTTCGTCGAGGAGGAGAATGGCGGTAGACGCCTCGTCGCCCATGTCCCGGCCGGCGAGACCGTCGGCGAGATGAGCCTGATTTCGGGCGAGCCGCATTCGGCCCAGATCGTCGCCCTGCGCGACACCGAACTGCTGCGGGTCGGCGCCGAGGCCTTCGAGGCGCTGATCGCCCGCCATCCGCGCGTCATGCTCAATCTGATGCGCGTGCTCGTGCGCCGCCTGAAGGAGACGACGCAGCGTCCGGTCGATCGGGCGCGGCCCAAATCCTTTGCCGTCGATTCCGCTGCAGGCCGGGCTCGGCGACGAACCCATCGCCCGGCGCATCGCCGCGGCGCTGGTCGAAATGGGATCGCGCGCCGCGGTGCTCGATTCCAGCTCCTCGGACAAATCCGCCGAATGGTTCAACAGCTTCGAAGCCGCGCATGATGTCGTGTTCTATCGCGGCGATACGCCCGACAGCGCCTGGACGCAATTGTGCCTGCGCCAGGCCGACCGCGTCTTTCTGCTCGCGCGCGCCGACCAGCCGCTGCCCCTGCGCCCGCTCGACATGCCTGCGGTCAAGACGCGCGTCGGCGGGCCTGCCCGAACTTCTTCTGCTCCAGCCCGCCGGCCGCAGCCGCGGCCTGCCGGAGCATTTCGCGCTCAAGAGCCGGCTGTTCGAATCGCATCACCATCTGCGCATGGGCGCGGCCGGCGATATTCGCCGCCTGGCGCGCTTCATCTCGGGCCGCGCCGTCGGGCATCGTCCTGGCGGGCGGCGGCGCGCGTGGCTTTGCCCATATCGGTGTCCTCAAGGCGCTGATCGAGCAGCGCGTGCCCTTCGATCATCTCGGCGGCACCTCGATGGGCGCGATCATTGCCGCCGGGATCGCCTCCGAATGGGGCATCGAGGAACTGACCGCGCGCATGCGCGAGGCTTTCGTCGAAACCAATCCGCTGTCGGACTTCACCTTGCCGCTGATCGCCATGGTCCGCGGCAAGAAGGTCTCCAATCTGCTGCGCGAGCATTTCGGCGATATCTGCATCGAGGAACTGCCCAAGCCGTTCTTCTGCGTCTCCTCCGACCTGACCACCGGGCGCATCCATGTGCATCGCTCCGGCGTGTTGTGGCGGGCCTTGCGCGCCAGCGTGGCGCTGCCGGGCATCCTGCCGCCGGTCTCCCATCACGGTCATCTGCTGGTCGATGGCGGCGTGATGAACAACCTGCCGGTCGATGTGATGGCGCAGGGCGCGCACGGCCCCATCATCGCCTCCGACGTGACCGGCGAGGTCGATCTGCATGCTCAGCGACGATCGCTATGGCGAGCGGCCCTGGTGGTGGCTGTTGTCGCAGCGCATGCGCGGCACGCCCTCCATCGTCTCGATCCTGATGCGCTCGGGCACGGTGGGCTCCGAGGCCCAGCGCCGCATCGTGCGCGAACAGGCCGATTATCTGTTCGAGCCGCCGCTGGAGGATGTGGGCCTGCGCGACTGGCGCGCCTTCGATCGCGCCATCGCAGAAGGCTATGCCCACGCCACGATGAAGATCGAGCAGAACGGCGTGCCGCTCACCGATGTCTGGACCGAGGGTCCCGCCGTCGCGCTGCCGCGCCATTTCGCCATCGATTGAGCCGCCCACGCATCTGGGTTAGCGTCGCGGTCGTCCGGCAATTCATCCCAGTTGAGGTCCGTCCATGCGCCGCGCCGCCACGCTGTTTGCTGCCCTGATCTTCGCGGCGACCGCCGCCCATGCTGCCAATTCCGGCAGCAATCAGGCCGCGCTTCCCGATGTCGGCGCCAGCAGCGCGACGCGCGAGAAGCTGGCCGCCGCCAAACCGGTGACGGCGAAACACGCCATGGTCGTCTCGGCCCAGCACCTGGCGACACAGATCGGCGTCGATGTCCTGAAGCAGGGCGGCAACGCGGTCGATGCGGCGGTGGCCGTCGGCTATGCGCTGGCCGTCGTGCATCCCTGCTGCGGCAATATCGGCGGCGGCGGCTTCATGCGGTCCATCTGGCCGACGGCAAGAACCTGTTCCTCGATTTCCGCGAGAAGGCGCCGCTGGCCGCGACCCCCACCATGTTCCAGGACGCACACGGCAATGTCGTGCCGGCGCGCAGCCGCAGCTCCTGGCTGGCCGTCGGCGTGCCCGGCACGGTGATGGGTCTCGAACGAGGCGCTGGCGAAATACGGCACATCAGCCTGCGCGAAGGCAATGGCGCCCGCCATCAAGCTGGCGCGCGACGGGTTTGTACTCGACGCGGGCGATGCGCGCATCCTGGGCCTTCGCGTCAAGGATTTCGCCGCCGAGCCCAATGTCGCGGCGATCTTCCTGCACACGGATGGCACGCCCTACAAGGCCGGGGAGCGCCTCAGGCAGCCGCAGCTGGCCCGCACGCTGGAGCAGATTGCGAAAGGCGGCAGCGACGCCTTCTACAAGGGCCATATTGCCAAGGCGCTGGTCGCCGCCAGCAAGGCCAATGGCGGGCTGCTGACGATGAAGGATCTCGCCGACTACACCGCGCCGTGGAGCGCGCCGGTCGGCTGCGACTATCGCGGCTATGCGGTCGTCTCCGCCGCCGCCGCCCAGCTCCGGCGGCACGACGGTGTGCGAGATCCTGCAGATCGTCAAAGCCTATCCCTTCGCAAGATGGGGCTACGCCTCGGCCAAGCCGTCACCCATTATCTGGTCGAGGCCGAGCGTCACGCCTTCGCCGACCGCAACACCTATCTGGGCGATCCCGCCTTCGTGAAGAATCCGATCGCCCGGCTGATCTCGCCGCAACACGCCGCGAAAATCCGCACACGGATCAAGCCGGGCAAGGCCACGCCGTCTTCCGAGGTTTCGGGCAGTCTCGGCGCGGCCGAGGGCCAGCACACGACCCACTATTCGATCGTCGATGCCAAGGGCAATGCGGTGGCGGTGACCTATACGCTCAACTTCTTCTTCGGCAATGGCACAGATCGCCGGCGACACCGGCTTCTTCCTCAACAACGAGATGGACGATTTCACCTCCAAGCCCGGCGTGCCCAACGCCTTCGGCCTGGTGCAGGGCAAGGTCAACCAGGTCGAGCCGGGCAAGCGCCCCTTGAGTTCGATGACCCCGACCATCGTCTTGCACAAGGGCAAGCTGTTCATGGTCACCGGCAGCCCCGGCGGCTCGACGATCATCTCCACCGTGCTGGAAAGCATTCTCAACACGGTCGATTTCGGCATGAACATGCAGCAGGCGGTCGACGCTCCGCGCGTGCATCACCAGTGGCTGCCCGATCTGGTCTTTGTCGAGCCCGGTTATCTCTCTGCCAAGACGCAGGCCGCGCTCGAAAAGATGGGCCACCGCATCAAGGAGCGTTCGCCCTGGGGCGCCGACGAAGCGATTTTGAGAAATCCGAAGACCGGCCTGCTCGAAGGCGCCAATGACGACCGCCGCCCCTCCGGGCTGGCGGCCGGCTATTAGCGGGCCGCTACACCGCCCCCAGCCCCTTCTTGATCGGCAGCATGTCGCCGAATTTTGGATCGCGCTTTTCGTCCTTGGCGGCGAAGGTTTCGGCCATGTCGACCTCGGGGTTGTACATGCCGGCCTGCCAGGTGGCGATGTAGTCGAGCCCGTCGGCAATCGAATGGTCGCGCGCATAATTGATCATGACCTTGGAGCCGTGCACGGCCAGCGGCGATTTGCTGGCGATGTCGCGCGCCACGCCCATCACATGGTCGAGCATGTCCGCCTGTGTCGCGAACACCTCGTTGACGAGGCCGATCTCCAGTGCCTTCTTCGCCGGCATCCGCCGGCCGGCATAGGCCAGCTCGCGCACCATGCCTTCGGGCATCAGATGGCACAGCCGCGGAAAGGTGCCGACATCGGCCGTCATGCCGATATTGATTTCCTGGATCACGAAGAAGGCGTCGTCGGTCGCATAGCGGCAGTCGCAGGCAGATGCGAAATCCACCGCGCCGCCGACGCAGCCGCCCTGGATCGCGATCAGGATCGGCATGCGCGCGCGTTCCAGCACGTTGAAGGTCTCCTGGATCTCCAGCACCGAGAGCCGAAGATTGGCGCGCGTGCGTCCGCGCTCCTCGGTGGACTTCGCCGCCGAAGTGCCGGCCGAGTTGCCGCTGGTGAACACCGACAGATCCATGCCGGCGCAGAAATGCTTGCCGGTCGAGGAGATGACGATGACGCGCGCCTTGGCGCCGGCGTCGATCTCGCGCACGATCTGCGGCAGCTCGCGCCAGAACTCCGGCACCATCGTGTTCAGCTCGTCGCCGCGCTTGAGCTGCAGATGGGCGATATTGTCGGCAATCTCCACGTTGAAACAGCGATAGGTCATGGGCGTTGGCTCCGGATGTTTTGACAACCGAACGCTAGCATCGCTGGGGACAAGCGGCGAGGGCGAAGGGCTGCCCCTGCGTCAAGACCCGGCGCAGCCCGCATGTCGTCAAGCAGAGCGAAGCAAAAGCACAGTCGAACGCGGGCTATGGCCCGCCGGTCACCACACCAGCGCCATCACGAATTCGTCTTCGGGGCGGCCGCGCAGATTGATCGCCTTGCGCTTGCGCCCCTCCATCTTGAATCCGAGCGTTTCATAGAGCGCGATGGCGCCGGTGTTCCAGGTCACGACGATCAGCTCGATGCGGCAGAAATCCGGCCAGCTCCGGGCTTCGGCGATGGCCGCCTCCATCAGCGCGCGGCCGATTCCCCGGCCGCGCCACTCCGGCGCCACCGAAATGCCGAGCGTGCCCTGATGGCGGTCGAAATCGTTCTGCCCGCCGACAATGTCGATCAGCCCGACCACGGTCTGCCCGGAAAAGGCGGCCATCATCACGGCATGCGGATTGACCGCGAGCCGGCGCAGGAATTCGCCCTGCTGGTCCGTGTCGGGCGGCTTGCGCCAGGGCAGGGTGTCGAGCGTGCCCGCGGCCACCTCGCCGCGCAGGGCCGACATATAGGCTGCCGTGGCGGCAGCGTCGGCGGGGCCGATACGGCGGATGGAGATCCCCTCTGGCGATTGCGGCATTGGCGGCACTCCCGGTTGGGAGTAATCAGACTAGCCAGAGAAACCGGTCGCGGAAACGGGAGAACGCCATGCCCATCAATTACGAAGAGCTCATGCAGGCCACGTCCACGGGGCTGACCGCCTCCTATGGCGACCGCGAGACCATGCTCTATGCCCTCGGGATCGGCTTCGGCCGTGATCCCATGAACGAGGCCGAGCTGCCCTTTGTCTATGAGAACGGTCTCAAGGCGGTCCCCACCATGGCCACCGTGATCGGCTGGGGCGCGGGCAACATCATGGCCAAGTCCGGCATCAATTACCTGATGGTGGTCCATGGCGAACAGCGCGTGACCCTGCACAAGCCGCTGCCGACCGCCGCCGAGGTGACCATGGACGAGCGCGTGGTCGGCGTCTTCGACAAGGGCGCGGACAAGGGCGCGGTGCTGGTGACCGAGCGCGTCATGAAGGATGCCAAATCCGGCGACAAGCTGTGCACCCTGATGTCGTCCACCTTCGCCCGCGGCGATGGCGGCTTCGGCGGGCCCAAGGATGGCGCCCCCGAGCCGCACAAACTGCCCGACCGCAAGCCGGACCTCGTCCATGAATGCGACACCCGCCCCGACCAGGCCTTCATCTATGCGCTGTCGGGCGACCGCAACCCGCTGCACCGCGACCCCAATGTCGCGAAAATGGCCGGCTTCCCGCGCCCCATCCTGCACGGGCTGTGCACCTATGGCACGGCCTGCCGCGCGGTGATCTCGAGCGTTTGTGACTATGATGCGGCGAAGATCACCGGCTTCGATGTGCGCTTTTCCGCGCCCGTGTTCCCGGGCGAGACCATCGTCACCGAAATGTGGGTCGACGGGCAGGTGGTCTCGTTCCGCTCGCGGCTGAAGGAACGCGACGTCGTCGTCCTCAACAACGGCAAATGCACGCTTGCGATCCTGATGACGGCGATCCGCTCGGCCTGGCGGAGGATTTGATTGCCGAAGGGCGGCCCGCCGAGGCGGTATCCGCCCTTCGGGCGTTGATGCAGGCCGGACGCAGTGGTCTTCTGACCCGCCTGCTTCTGGCCCGCGCCATGATGTTGGCGGGCGATCGAGAAGGAGCCAGCGACATGGCGCGCGAGACCGCGACCCTCTATCCCGGCATTGCCGCCACGGCGCTGGCGCTGGGCGAAACCCTGCTGGCCGAGGGCAAGCTGCCGCTGGCCATCGCCGAATTCCGCCGCGCCCTGCGCACCGATCCCAAGCTGGTCAAGGCCCGCTATCTGCTGGGCTGCGCCTGGCTCGAAGCCGGCGAGCCGGACAATGCGCTGGCCGAATTCGCCCAGCTCGACGATTACCAGCCCGCCGACGTGCTGGCCGACAAGATCGCCGAGGCCGAGGCCATGCGCAAAGCCGCCCGGTCCGATCCGCGTTATGTCCAGCATCTCTTCGACCAGTTCTCGGCCGATTACGATGCGCGCATGATCGGCCATCTGGCCTATCGCGCGCCCACCATCATGCGCGAACTGGCCGATCTGGTGATCGGCGCCCGGGACCATCTCGACATGCTCGATCTGGGGTGCGGCACCGGGCTGGCGCGGCATGGCCTTCGCCGACCGCGCCGCGCGCATCGACGGCCTCGACCTGTCGCCGGCCATGATCGAAAAGGCGCGCGGCCGCGGCGTCTATGCCGATCTGGCCGTCGCCGATCTGGAGAGCTATCTGGAATCGGATGGCCGACTCTACGATCTCATCCTCGCCGCCGACACACTGGTCTATCTGGGCGATCTGGCCCGCGTCTTCGCCGGCGCGCGCCATCGCCTCAAGCCGGGCGGCTTTTTTCTCTTCACCACCGAGAAGGCCGACGCGGCGGGCTTCGAACGCGGGCCCAAGCGCCGCTGGCGTCACAGCGAAGCCTATCTGCGCGCCACCGCCGAGGCCGCGGGCCTGGACATTGCCGGCCTCATCGCCGCCAGCCCCCGCAACGAAGCCAATGTCCCGGTCGAAGGCTTTGCCGTCGCCCTGACGCCGCTGCCGGCATAGGCGCAAACGCCGTCATTCAAGACAGGATTGAAGAAAATCGGCCCGGCCGGTTTAGCCGTTCGGCAATGGGCCGGAGGCATCCTGCGCATGAGGACGCAGCGGGAGTTGCACGATGAAGCGGTGCCCCCATTTCGAGATCTGGTGCAAGCGGATTCCGCGGCGGGCGTCGTCGCCGGAGGGGGCCGGCAGCTTTCACGAGATCAAGGTTCCCTATTGCACCCATTCGCAAAGCCCCGTCCCGCTTGAAATGGCGCAGCAGGGTCTCGGCGAGGGCGCCGTGCTGAGGTGTCAGGGCTTTGTGCGGCGCTGCCCATTGCCCGAGGGCGTGAGGCCCGAGCCCGAACCGGCGGTGCAGTCGGAACAGGCGATTTCGCGTGTCGAGGAGGTCTGGCAGGCCCGGGCCAACCGCAGCACGGGGGAATGACGCCCGTTCGGCGCGGCGGGCGCGAGGATCAGTCGCCCGGCGCCGCCCCGGTGCGCTGCGCCGTCGCTTTCACATAGGAATTGTACACCCAGCCCGTGAGCGCCGGCTCCGCGCCCTTTGCTGCCGCCAGGCGGATATGCGTCCAGTGCTTTTGCACGTCGAGAATGGCGACCTCGGTCCCGGCCTTGAGCGTGGTCCGGATGCTGGCCTTGCCGGAGGGTTCGGCGCGCAGATTGACGCCATCGGTGATGACGGCCGACCGGTCGGGCGCTGCCGCTTCGGGCGCCGGCGGCGGTGACGGCGGCGTGTCGGCCGGCGGGGCAGGATCACTTGCATATCCGCCATCGGTCATGAAGGCGGGAAGCTGTGCTTGCCAGGCATAGGGCAGGCTGGCCACGATCCGCGGATAGAACAGCACCGCAGCCGCCGCAACGGCCATGACGACCGCGATATCGCGCAGGATCCCGCGGCCGCCCGGGGCCTCATTGTCGTTCTGTCCCTTGCGGACGGTCTGGCTCGCGCTATAGCCGGCCGTGGCGGCTTCATGTTCGTACCAGCGATCGGCGGCCGTGCGCAGGCGTGACAGCTCGATCTCGCGCTGGGTCAGCATGGTCTGGAGCGTGTTGACTTCATCCTGCAGCCGCGCGAACTCGGCGACCCTGGCCGGGGTGCCGCGCTTGCGCAGTTCGATCAGCGCGGTCTCGGCGGCTTCATAGCGCGCCGTCGCCTCGGCCAGCGCCGCGCCCATCGCCTCGGCGTCCTGCGTGTCCTGTGCGGCGGGCGGTGTCTTCGGCTCCGCCACGGCCGCGCGCAATTGTTCGAGTTCGCCGTCGCGTTGGGCCAGCGCGTCTTCGAGCGCGCTCCATTCGCCGCGCAGGCGGTCGATCTCGGCCTTGTCGGCGGCCGACTGTGTGTCGCGCGCCTGCAGCGCCGCTTCGGCCTGCGCGCAACGCGTCCGCAATTCCTCAAGTGCTTCGGCGGACGGCGCTTCGGCAGAGGGCGCGTCGCCGCCCGCCTTGGCCTCCGCCAGCGCCGCTTCGGCCTCTTCGCAGCGCGCCTGCAATTCGCGCAGGGCGTCGGCGGCTTGTGCTTTGCCGCGCGCTTCGGCCTCGGCCAGCGCCGCGCGCTGGGCCCCTTCGCGGTGCGCATCGTCCTGCGCGCGCGCCGCCGTCAGCTGCGCCAGCTCCGCCTCGCGCCCGGCAAGGCGGGTGCCCATCGTGGCAAGCTCCGCCCGCAACCGGGCGAGTTCGTCCTTGACCGCACTGTCCGATGTGCCGCCGGCGGCGCGCGCGGCGGCCACGGCGGCCTCGGTCTCCCGCTGCGCTTGCGCCTTGGCGGCGGCCTGCCGCTCGGCCTCTTCCGCCCGCCATGTCCTTTCGGCGTCGCGCAGCGCCTCGGCCTGCGCGCGCGCGGCCTCGCGCGCATCCTCCGTCCTGGCCGCGCGCAATTGCGCCAGCTCGGACTCGCGCGCGCGCAACGCCTCGCGCAGGCCCGCGAGATCGTCGTTCAGGCGCCGGACCTCGCCTTCACCCGCGGCCCGTGCGCCATCGGCCTCGTCTTGCCATTGCGCCCTGGCGGCGGCGAGCCGTGCGGCTTCCTCTGCTTTCCATCTTGCTTCGGACTGGGCCAGCGCTGCCTCCGCCTTGCGGGCCGCGTCATTTCGAGCTTGTTCGGCACGGCGCGCGGCGTCTGCCTCGGCCTCGGTCTCGCGCGCCTCCAGCTCGGCCTGCCAGCTGTCGCGCGCCAGCGCGAATTCGACGCGGAGCGCCTCGCTGTCTTCCTGGGCTTCGGCCAGCGCGGCCTCGCGCTCGGCCAGTTGGCGTTCCGTATCGGCCAGTTGCGCGCGCAGACGTTGCAGCGCTTCGGATTCGCCGCTGTCCGGGCTGTGCAGGGCCGGCGGCGGTGCCGCGCCCTCCGCGGGGATCGCGTAGTCGAGGACGGCGGCGGTCGAGGCCCCGGCGAACTCGTGCACGACAATGCGGATCGCCAGCGTGTGCGGCTCGGTGAAGGTTGCCGGCGGCTGATAGGTGAGATCCTCCAGCTCGTCCGAGGCCAGCGACCAGGAATTGTCGCCATTGTTCCGGCCCGCCGACAGCCGCGCCAGCGGCGGCATGTTCTCGACCCGTATGGCCAGCCGTCCGCGCTTCCTGAAGGGGGCCGCCAGGGGCGCGAGATCCAGGGCAATCGTCTTGGGTTGGTCCGCCGCGCGTGCCGCGCGGGCGGAACCCTTCGCTTTGCGAACTGCCCGCTCGCCGGCGGGCTCGGCTGCCGTCTGCGCCATCTGCATGAATCTCCGCGGCGGGGTGGCGGCCGCGCGTCGCAGCCTGCCGATGCCGGCTTCGGGCTGCGGGCACCGTTCCTCCCCGCAACAAGCCTAGCCCCAAACCCGATTGCACGAGGTTAAGACAACCTCCGGCAATTTTATCAATCTTGCTGTGTGCAACTGGGCAATCCGCCGGCCGCCTGCGCCCGGCTCCGAGCCCTCAGGCCTCGTAACCCGGCGGCGGCACAAAGGCCCGGTAGCGCGTTTCCAGGAATTTGGCGAAGCGGAGGCATGTGAGATCGCCATATTGGGGACCGATGATCTGCACCCCGACCGGCAGGCCGTCGGGCGTCAGCCCGATGGGGGCGACCGTCGCGGGCAAATAACACACGCCGCTATAGCCCGCCCAGAAAAGCTGGTTTTCGAACGGCACCTCGCGGCCATTGACCGTGAGGGTCCGGTTCTGCGGCGAGCCCGGCTTGTGCGGGAAGGCGGCCGTGGAAAGCGGCGGGCATAGGAGCAGGTCCTGATCCTCAAGAAACTGTGCCCACTTCATCCGGTAGCGGTGCCGCTCCTCGTCGAGGCGCAGCCAATCGCGGTGCGACAGCGTCAGGCCATAGGCATTCAGTCTCGCCATGTCCCGCGCGGTGTGGTCGGCATCGCCCGCAATCTCGCGACATGCGTTGAATTCCTCGTCACCGGCCGCGCCCGCTGCCGCGGCACGCAGGAGCACCATGTAGAGCGCATAGAGTTCCCGGCTGTCGAACGCGGGGCGGGCCGTGCGCGACACGGCAACGCCTTCGCCTTCGAGAAAATCTCCCAACTTCGAGAGCAGATCGGACAGCTCGCGGTCGACTTCGGCGAAGGCGTCGTCGGTGACAAGCGCCACGCGGAACTCTTTGAACGCCTTGTGCGAAGGCGGCAGTGCCAATTTGTAGCCGCGGGCGTCGATCCGATCCGGCCCTGCAACGATCGAGAGTGCCAGTTCCAGATCCGCCGCGCTGCGCGCCATCGGCCCGATCACGGCGATGTCGGTTTCCTGAATTGTGGGCACGAGGCTCTGCCCGTAGGGCGGACACAGGCCATAGGTCGGCTTGTGGCCGAACACGCCGCAATAATGCGCGGGATTGCGGATCGAGGAGGCGATGTCGCTGCCCAGCTCCAGCCCCGTCATGCCGGCGGCAAGGGCCGCCGCCGATCCGCCGGAGGAGCCGCCGGGGCTGCGCGACAGATCCCAGGGATTGTTCGTACGGCCGTAAATGTCGTTGGCGCTCTGTCCGTCCATCAGTCCCGGCGGGACATTGGTCTTGCCGAAGATGACCGCGCCGGCGCGCTGCAGCCGGTCCACCGCCGTGGCATTGGATTTGGCGATATTGTCCTTGAACGCGGGAAAGCCCCAGGTCGTCGGCAGGCCCTCAAGATTGAAGGACTCCTTGATGGTCATCGGCAGGCCATGCAGCGGACCGACATCCTCGCCGCGTGCAAGGGCTGCGTCCGCCTGGACCGCCCGTTCGCGGGCGCGGTCGAAATCCTCCACGATGATGGCGTTGACGGCGGGATTGTGCGCGCGGACACGCCCGTGAAAATAATCGAGCAACTCGACGCACCCGATTTCCCGTGCGCGCAAGCGTCGCGACAGTTCGGTTGCCGACTGGAATCCGGGCGCGGTCATGTCATCTCCTCCGTGTCCGGCCGTCTCCGCCTCAGCTCTTGGCCGAGGCGCGGTCCGAATGCCGGCCGTTCAGCTCGCGATCGATGTCGCGAAGCGGGCAAAGGCCGGCACGGCGGCGAGAAGCGGGATCACCACCGCCATCGCGACGAGTGCGCCGACGCCCCAGAACCAGGCGGGATGGATGCGCCGGCGGGTGATGAGATCGAACACCATTCCGACGACGATATAAGGCAGCAGCATGGCGGCATTGATGGGCGCGGTCATCTGGTGTCCGGCCAGCACGATCAGCCGGCCCCAGGCCGGTGCCATCACGCAGATCGTGGCGCACAGCATCAGCCGCTTGTGCCAGTCGCTGCGGTGGCGGTTGAGAAGGGCCGCGGTGATCAGGCTGGCGAAGACCACGATATTGGTCCAGTCGAGCGCCAGGAAATAAGCCGGCGTGAAGAAAGGCGGCGCGCGATGGAAGGCGAGCGTCGTGGGCGTGAGCGCGAGGCCGACCACCACCATCCACACCACATAGACGGCCCCGATGCGTCCGAGCCATTGGTGCTGGCCGACATGGCCCCGCAGGATGAGCGTGTTCTGGATCAGGTAGAACCCCACCCAACCCATGAAGGTCACCGCATGGACATGGACCCACCACGGTGCGCCGAAGCTGGAAAAGCCGGCCTGGTGGAACAGCCAGAAGGCCGGGACCACGGTGGCGGCGATGGCCAGTGCCATGATGAAGAAGAACAGTCGCTCGCGCTGTTCGACCGGCGCACCGGCTTCCGCGATGGACGACATGGCGCGAATCCCCCCCAAGCCAATTGCGCAGGCAACGAGCTTGTTTGCGAACAGGGGAACTGTCAATTGCGCCCGGGTTGTCCCAAAGAGCCAGCGGCCCGTGCCCCGGCCGATATGCCTGCATCCTTGGGTTGCTCCGCCTCATCGTCCGGCCGTCACACGGGGTGCGGGCCTCAGGCCTTGGCGGCGTCCGCCTTCGGCGGCGGGGCGAGATTCTCGCGCTTGACCTTGGCGAACATCTCCTTGGCGGCCGGGCGTTCGTTGATGCGCGTGATCCAGTCGACCAGATGCGGCGTGTCTGTCTCGTTCACGATTTCCTTGAAGCCGAACTGCATGCCGTTGGCGATGGCGAAGTTGCAGATGTCGGCCAGCGTGTAGTCGGGGCCGGCGAGCCAGGGGCTTTCGCTGAGCCGCGCTTCCAGGCGGGCGACCGAGACGCGCACCTTGCGCATCTCTTCTTCCAGCACCTCCTTGGGGAAGCCGGCCCGCGCGTTGCGCCACTTGGTGACCTGCTCGGGAATCGGAATGCGCTTCATCTTCTCCTCGAATTCCTCGTCGGAGACCGCGCGCGCCATCGGGCCGATCGCCCGTTCCCAGCCGATGGTCGAGACGCACCAGCAGAAATATTCGTCGACCCATTTCGTCCACACGCGCATCTGCGCGATCGGATAGGGATCGGACGGGCGCAGCTTGATCTTCGCATCGGGGAAGGCGTCTTCCAGATATTCGCAGATCACCGTGGATTCGGTGATGATCTTGCCGTCGTGATCCAGCGCCGGCACCTGGCCGCGCGGATTTATCTGTTTGAACCAGTCCTCATGGTGCTCGAACACCGCCGGGTTGAGGAAGCGGTGCTTGAAGTCCAGCCCCTTCTCGAACAGCGCGAGCAGCGGTTTCAGCGAATTGGCGCCGGGGCCAAAGCTGTAGAGGGTCAGCATGTGTCGTCTCTCCTGTGCGGTCCGTCGCGGCGCGGGATCAGAAATCCTCGACCGGGACCTTTTTCTGTGTGTCGTAGATCGGGTTGTACATCAGCGTGCCGAACTGGCTGACCAGCGCCTTGCGCGGTTCGTTGACCGGCTCGTCCGGGATCGCGCGCAGCAAGGCCTCGTTGCGGGCCTTGATGCCGTCGCGGAATTCGGGATGGCTCATGATGAACAGATCGCCGCGCTGGATGCCGCGCAGGACGCGCTTGCCCACTTCCTCCTTCGACATGAACAGGCTCATGTCGTAGCCGGGGGAGGGTCGGGCATCGCGTTCGCCCACCATGGCCGGCGGCGGTGCCTCGTTCTTCAGATGCGCCGGGCGCGTTTCATGCGTCGTCGAGTTGAGCGCCGTCTCCACCGGGCCGGGGAAGAACACCGACACGCCGATATGGGTGCCCCTGAGATCGGTGGCCAGCGTTTCCATCAGGCCGGTGACGGCGAATTTGGTGGTGCAATAGATGCCCGCGCCACCGACCGCGGAGAATCCGCCGGTCGATGAGGTGGTGACGAAGTGTCCTTCCTCGCCATGGGCCAGCATGCGCGGCAGCAGCGTCTGAACGCCGTTGACGACGCCGCCCAGATTGACGGCGAGGCCGAAATCCCAGTCCTTGTAGGTCGCCTGCTGCAGCGGACCGAGCACGCCGACCCCGGCATTGAGGGCCGCCACATGGATATTGCCGTAGAGGCGCTCGGCCTCGTCGGCGGCGGCCTTCCAGCCGTCGCGGTCGGTGACGTCGAGCTTGATGGGGGTGACGGCGAGATTGGTGTTCTCGAAGGTCTTCATCGCCTCGGCCAGCGCGCTGTCGCGAATATCGGCGATCACGACCTTCATGCCGGCCTCGGCGAAGGCCTTGGCCATGCCCAGCCCCATGCCGCTGGCGCCGCCGGTGATGAAGGCCGTCTTGCCCTTGACGTGTTCCATTGCGATCAGCCCTTGTTCTTGCCTTGCATGAAGATGCCTGTGCGGTCCTTCGCCCAGTTCATCAGCGCCTCGGTCCGTTTCTTCGCGCCTTCGGGATCGGTCTCCAGCGGCGGGATGGAATCGATGATCGCCTGGAAATGCTTCTCGACACCCTCCTTCGCCTCGGGATAGGGGATGATGTAGAGCTGGTTGTCCTCGATCCCGCGCTTGATGTGACCGGCCAGTACCGTCGGCTCCATGCCGTGCTGGTAGATCGAATGCAGCGAGGCCACGGCCTCGTCGTTCTCGACATAGCCGGAGGTGCCGAAGCGCGCCGGGCGGTGGCGCAGCGCCTCGGCGATGTTCGACTTGATATTGGCCGGGCACACCACCGACACGCCGATGCCGTATTTCTCCAGCGACATGCGGTAGCTTTCCATCAGATTCACCGTCGCCGCCTTCGCCGCCGAATAGGGCGCGGCCAGCGCCGAGCCCATCAGCCCGCCCAGCGAGGACACGGTGACGATATGCGCCGGCTTGCCGGCCTTGATCATGCGCGGCACGAAGGTGACCATGCCGTTGACGACGCCGCCGAAATTGACGCCCACCAGCCAGTCGAAATCATCATAGGTGGAGTTCTCCACCGGACCGAAGCTGTTCACGCCGGCGGTGTTGAACAGCAGCGTCGGCGGGGCGCCGAACACCTTTTCCACCTCGTCGGCGGCGCGCGCATAGGCGGCGCGGTCGGTGATGTCGAGCGCGATGCCGTGCGCGGTGATACCTTCCGCCTTCAGATCGGCCAGCGCCTTTTCGATCGCGTCGGCGCGCACATCGGCGATCACGATCTTCGCGCCCGCGCGGCCGAACACCAGCGCCTGGCCGAAGCCGGCGCCCGAGGCGCCGCCCGTGATGAATGCGATCTGGTCCTTGAAGTCCTTCACGGTCTGTCTCCTGGATCTAGCGGGTGTGTCGCGCGATGAAGCGCTTGAGTTCGTCGTCGATTTCGCGGTTCTCGGGGGCGTCGCCGAAGCCGAAGCCGCCATGCGGCATGGCCTCCCAGACATGCAGCTCGGCCTCAATTCCGGCGCGCCGCAGCTTTCTGTGAATCAGAACCGAATTGGACAGGAACAGGTCGCGCGTGCCCGATTGCACGAAGGTCGGCGCAAAGCCCTTGCCGTAATCGGCGAACAGGGGCGAGACGTAAGGATCGGTCAGATCGTGGCCGGCGGCATAGACCAGATTGCTCGCCTCGATCGTCGTCTTCAGCGTGGTGTCGAGCAGCAAATTCGTGCGGAAGGTGTCGCCGGCCTCGGTCAGGTCCATCTCCGGCGTCAGCAGCAGCACGGCGCCCGGCAGCGGCAGCCCGCGATCGCGGATCATCAGCGTCGCCACGGCGGCAAGGTTTCCGCCGGCGGACACCCCGCCGATCACGATCCGCGCCGGGTCGTGGGTTTCGATCAGGTCGCGATAGACGGACACACAATCTTCCGGCGCCGCTGGAAAGGGATGATCAGGCGGCATGCGGTAATCGACCGAGACGGTCGCGATCCCCAGCCGTTCGGCCGCCGTCGCGCCGAAGGCCTTGGCGACCTCGCCGCCGCCGAACACCATCGCCCCGCCATGGATGTAGAGATAGATCGGACCGTCCTTTGTGCCTTGCGGCGTGGTGACGTAACAGGTCACCCCGCCGATGGTCCGGGTCTCGATCGGAGATCTGCAGGCCGCCAGCATCGCATCGGCCATCGGTCCCCACATGGCATCGCTGGCCGCGACCGCCCGGCGCCAGCCTTCGAGATCGCCGGCCTCGGGAAATGCGGGGGCCGGCATCGCCGCGCCGTCCGACAGCGCCTTGCGCGCCGCCGCGCTGATCGTGGCCGGCGGAAAGATGTCGCGCTCGGGCACATGGACCGGCGTCAGAGCGTTGGAATCGGGATCGCGCATGATCTATCCCAGCTTCGGCAGCCGGAAAACCTCTTCGGCGTTGGTCTGCATCAGCATCTTCTTGTGGGCATGGGGAATGTCGAGATTGTCGTAGATCTCGACCTCGTCCTTCGACACCTGATAGGGGTAGTCCATCGCATAGAGCACCCGTTCCGGCCCAAGCACATCCTGACAGAACTTGATCGCCGGCTCCCAGGCCACGCCGCTGGTGGTGATCCAGATATTGTTTTTGAAATAATGCGAGACCTTGTGCTTGAGCGTTACCGGCGGCTGGCCGCCGCGCAGGCCGGGCCGGCCGTCGGCATTGGATTGCATCCAGTCGAACCGATAGAGCAGCAGCGGCATGGCCTCGCCGGCATGGCCGATCACCAGCCGTAGCTTGGGATATCTGTCGAAGGCGCCGGAGAAGATCAGCCCCTGTGTGTGCATCCACACCTCATGGGAGAAGCCGGCCAGTGCGCCGATGAAGGCGCGGTATTCGTAAGGATGTACCCATTTGGCCGGCGGAACTCGTCGGATGGATGTAGAGCGCGGCATCGAAATGCTCCAGCGCTTCGAGGATCGGCTCGAACGCCGGCTCGTCGAGATAATGGCCCTGCGTATGCGAATTGAGCACCGCGCCGTTCAGCCCCAGCTTGGTCATGCCGCGCTCGATTTCCTTCACCGCGCCTTTCACGTCCTGCGGCGCGAAGGCGGTCAGGCCCGAAAAGCGGTCGGGATATTTGCGGCAGGCCTCGGCCAGCCGGTCGTTCGACAGCGCCGCCAGTTCGGTGCCGACGCTGCGCTCCAGCACCTGCACGCCCGGCGCCGTCAGCAGCAGCAGCTGGCGGTCGATGCCCAGCTCGTCCATGCGCTGGATGCGGCCCTCGCCGATGTCGCAGAGCTGTTCCTGAAGCTCGGCCAGACCGGCGAACATCGCCCCCATGCGCAGCGAGGGATCGTCCGGCGGGCAGGGGCCATTCAGCAGATCGAGCTGCGCCCTGGGAATCTCCGGGATGCTCCAGGCCTCTTCCGTCGCAATCCGCTTGATCCGCTGCTCCATCGCCCGCCTCCCAGCCCGAATTTGTAAGATTTTTCAATGGCGGCCCCCCGTCTCGGTGCGTGATGGGCCGGGGTCCAGCCGGGCCATTGTACGGGCTTTGGGGGCGCGGACTGAACTCAGGCGGATGGCAAACACCGCTGCCTGAGCAGTGCGCGGAACTTTGTGCGGGGCGCTGGCTCCGCCCCTGCTGGCCCTGATCCGATCCGGCGTTTGGCAGAAAAAGTGGGATGATTGACCTTTCTGCCAGACCGGCCCGGCCCTAGGCTCGCAGCCATGGACAATCCCGCCAAACCCCGGATCGTCGTCATGCTCGCCTTTGAAGGCGCGCAGGTGCTCGACGTCGTGGGCCCGCTGCAGATGTTGGCCGGCGTCAATGACGAACTGCCAAGGAACGCACCGGCCTACGCGCTGACGATCCTCGCGGAGAAGGCGGGCCCGATCAGAACATCCGGCGGGCTGCGGTCTGGTCGCCGATGGCCCCTATGCCGCGCTTCCGAAATCCATCGACACGCTGATGATTTCCGGCGGCAATATCGGGACGGCACTGCGCGATCCGGCGATGATCGGGGCGCTGAGGTCCGGTGCGAAGCGCGCCCGCCGCGTCGTTTCGATCTGTTCGGGCGCATTCTTTCTCGCGGTCACAGGTCTGTTGAACGGCAAGCGCGCCACCACCCATTGGCGCTCTGTCGAAACCCTGGCGAAGAATTTCCCGCAGATCGAGGTCGAGCGCGATGCGCTGTTCGTGCGCGCGGGCAATATCTGGACCTCCGCCGGCGTCACCGCGGGCATGGATCTCGCGCTGGCCCTGGTGCGCGAGGATTTCGGTGATGCCATGGCGCTCGCGGTCGCGCGCCGCCATGTGCTTTACCTGATGCGCCCGGGCGGCCAGTCGCAATTCAGCGCCCATCTCGCGCAGGCGGAGTTTCACAAGGCAAGCTCGCGCCGCTGCTCCGCTGGATTCCCGAACATGTCGACCAAGCACTCGATGTCGATGCGCTGGCTGCGCGCGCCCATATGAGTGCGCGCAATTTTGCCCGCGCCTTTGTGAAGGAGACCGGCGAGACGCCGGCCCGCTACGTCGAGCGCGTGCGCCTTGACGCCGCGCGGCGTCTGCTCACCGGCTCCGCACTGGCCGTGGCCGCGGTGGCCGCCAGCACCGGTTTCGGCACGGAGGAGCGTATGCGCCGCGCCTTCCATCGCCACCTGAAGGTCAGCCCTGCTGCCTTCCGGGCGCGCTTCCAGCCCCGAGGAGAGAGTTCATGACAAGGACCATCGGCATTCTTGTTTTCGACGATGCGGAGGAACTGGATTTCGTCGGCCCCTGGGAGGTGTTCACTATGGCCAATGCCATCGCCGCCGGCACCCACAAGGTCATTTTGATCGCCGAAGCGGACAGGCCGATCCGCTGCGCCAAGGGGCTGCGCGTGCTGCCCGATGTCACCACCGCCGATTGCCCCCGGCTCGACGTGCTGCTGGTCCCGGGCGGACAGGGAACCCGGCGCGAGGTCGGCAACGCGGCGCTGCTGGCCTGGATCGCGAAGACGGCCGAAACCTGCCAATGGGTCACCTCGGTCTGCACCGGGGCCATGCTGCTGACGGCGGCCGGTCCGGCGCGGGGAAAGCGGGTCACGACACATTGGGGATTTGTCACGCAGCTGCGGGCCCGCGGCGAGGCGGCGCAGGTGCTCGAAAATCTCCGCTATGTGCGCGATCACAACGTGGTGACTGCGGCCGGGGTCTCGGCCGGGATCGACATGGCCTTGTGGCTGACGGGCCAGATGCACAGCCCGGATTTTGCCCGGAGGGTGCAGCGCGGCATGGAATATGATCCGGCCCCGCCCTATGCGGCGGAGGTCTGAACCGGGCCCGGGCCGGCGGGGCACGCGCCTTTATGCTGCCGCAATCGATATGCTTTTATGCCCGCCGCACAAATTGGACCGCATCCACAGTCAGGGAGTTCTTAATGTCTCGTAAGTTCGGTTTTGCCCTCGCAATCCTTCTGGTTTCCGCCGCCCCCGCCCTGGCCGATGTCGGCACTTGCGGCGAGGCGCCCGTCCCGCCGGCCCTGCCGTCTGCAAGCGAGATCGCTCAGAAGTCGCCGTCCGACGCGGCGGCCGCCAAGCATCAGGCCTTCCTCGATGTGAAGAGCTGGCAGAAGAGCCTCAACAACTATCGCGATTGCCTCAACGCCACCACCACCGCCGACAAGCGCGGCATTGCCGAAGCCAAGGCGAGCGGCGACAAGAAGGCCGCCGACAACATCGCCGCCTTCGAGGCCGATGCCGAAAGCGCCAATGACCGCTACAACAAGTCCGTCGACACCGAGAAGAGCGTCGTCGCCGACTATGTGGCCGTCTCCAAGGCCTATTGCAGCCGCTCCGACGTCGACCAGTCGACCTGCCCGAAGAAGTAAGTCAGGGCAGCCGAGTCGCGAAGCATCTGTTCGCCGCGTCCGGGCCGTGAAGGCGCGGGCGCGGCGAATTGCATATGCTTGGCCAATGACGCCCGCCGTCCAACCCGCAGAGTCCGCCGCCGAGGCCACGGCCGCCCATCGCGCGGAGCGCCGCGCCCGCGAACGCAGCCTGACGCGCGCCGGCATCCTGGAAGCGGCCCGTGCCGTCGCCGCACGCGAGGGCGCCGCCAATCTTTCCCTGCGCGGCGTCGCGGCCGAGGCCGGCTTCGCCCCCGCCGCGCTCTATGGCTATTTCGAAGACAAGAACGACTTGCTGATCGCGCTGGCGACCGAGGATCTGGCGGCGCTGGCCCATGCCATGCGCGACGGCCGATGGCGCCGGCCCCAGCCGCCTCGGCGCCGCGGCAGGCGCGGCGCTCGATCTGCTCCAGCACACCGAAACCTTTGCCACCGCGCCGGCGGCGCTGCCGGCCCGTGCGGGCAGCGGCGAGGCCGAGCGCCTGTTCAATGGCCGCATGATCGCGGCCCTGCGCGCGCTCTCGGAGGCCGCCGGCCATCCCTCCGACAGCCGCGAGGCCCAGGCCGATGTCGTGCTGATGGCTGCCGCGCTGACCGGGCTGGCGGTGCTGGCCCGCTCCGGGCGGCTCGAGGCCTTGGGCTTTTCTGCCGCAGACATGGTCGCGGCCCTCGACCGGCGCTTCTCGCCCGCGCGATAATCCAGAGCCGCGGCGTCCGAAGGGGACTTCAGAAATGATCGAACTTGCGCGTTCCAGCGTCCAGACCTGGGAATGCGACCAGATGGGCCACATGAACGTGCAGTTCTATGTGGAGAAGGCCGTGTGACGCCCTGGCCGCCTTTGGCGCGAAGATCGGGCTCGGCCCCAGGGCGCTGGACCGCAGGGGGCTGGTGCTGGAGCCGACCGACCAGCATGTGCGCTTCCTGCGCGAGCTGCGGCCCGGCACGCCCTATTTCCTGCGCGGCGGCGCCGTGCATACGCCCGGACAGGTCGATGTCATGACGCTGACGACCTATAGCGAGCTGGTGCAGACAGCCAGCGGTGAGGTGGCGGCGACCTTCCGCAGCGTGGCGCGGCTGCGCTGGCCGAACCGCAACGAATTCGACGGCTTCGATGATGGCGAACGCGCCATGGCCGTCCACAACGCGGTCGAGATTCCGCCGCATGGCCAGCCGCGTGGTCTCACGCTGCATCCGCCGCGCGACCCCGCGCCGACGCTGGACGAGGCCGAAAGGCTCAAGCTCATTCCCACCTTCGAGGGTGTGGTGCGTCCGTCCGATTGCGATGTCCATGGCGAGATGCTGCCGCGCTTCTTCATGGCCCGCGTGTCGGACGCCATTCCGAATTTGCTGGTGCAGACCTCGGGGCGCAATCGCGGCGATGGCGGCAACACTCGGCGGCGCGGCACTGGAATATCGCTTTCTCTATCGCCGCCGCCCGCGCGCGGGCGACGTCCTTGCCGTGCGCAGCGGCCTGCGCGCCATCGGCGCCAAGACCTATATCTGGGCGCACTGGCTGTTCGATGTCGAAACCGGAGAGGCGGTGGCCACCAGCCGAGGCCGTCGCCGTCGCCATGGACATGACGACGCGCAAGGCCATTGCGCTGCCGGACGAATTGCGCGCCCGCCTCGAGCCGCTGATGATCGAGGGCTGACGGTCTAGCGCCCGCGAAGACGCCGTTACGGCGTCGACGGACTTCCCAGGCGGTCGGCCATCGCCTTGATTTCCTCGCGCACGATCTGGGGGCGCTGCATCGGCAGGAAATGGCCGATATGCTTGAGCGCGACCACATGGGTGTCCGGCTTGCGCTGCACGAAGGCCTGCGCTTCGGCGGGCCGGCAGGTCGAGCCCGGTCCCAGGCCATGGATCAGCGTCACCGGGCAGGTGAGGCGCCGGGCCAGGCGGTAGATGCCCGTCGGCGTCGAGGCGAAATTCTCGGATTCGATGCGCGGCGCACAGGCCAGCTGCACCCGCCCGTCGGCGCGCAGCACCGCGCCGCCGGCCACATAGTCGTGCAGGATGGCGTCGGGCCAGCGGCTGAACACGCCGCGGCCGTGATAGGACTGCTCCATCTCGTCGGTGGAGTCGAACACGTCGCGGCGGCGCGCGGCGCGCGCGGCCAGGTCCGGACCCAGCGCGCCGCGAAAGTTGCGCAGGCGCCGCAGCAGCGGCGCCAGTGGCGGCACGAAGACCGGCTCGACCAGCACCAGCGCGCGCACCAGCTCGGGCCGCGCCGCCGCCACCATCAGGCTGGCGATGGCGCCCATGGAATGGCCCGCCAGCAGCGCCGGCCCGCCACCCAGCCGTTCCAGCAGCGCGATCAGGTCGTCGCGATAGACCGTCCAGCCGGCGGCAAATCCCGGCGGCGCCGGCAGCCGCGACAGGCCGTGTCCGCGCGCGTCGCTGGCCAGAATGCGAAACCGTCCCGCCAGCGGCTGCAGCAGGCGTTGATAGGTCTGCGCATTGAAGCCGTTGGCATGGGCGAAATGCAGCGTCCCGCCCTTGTTTTCGCGGCCGCCGCCATCCCATTCCAGATAGCTCGCCTCGCCATCGGCAAGGCTCAGCCACTTGCGTTCGGGCGCAATCGTCGGGGGCCGGGGCTGCTGCATGAATGTTGCGCGTGCGATGTCGGAGATTGCGGATGGGCGTTTCTTGTGGCGGCAGGTCCGCGGGCTGTCAACCGAAGGGCTTTGCGCCCGCTGTTGCGGTTGCGTAGATTTGCGCGACCGCCATTCGACACCATCCGAGGACATGCCGTGCATCCCACAACGATCGCCGCCAAGACTCCGGACAAAGCCGCCATCATCATGGCCTCGACCGGTGAAAGCCTGACCTACCGTCAACTTGAGGACCGCTCCAATCAGGGCGCCCAGCTCTTTCGCAAGCTCGGGCTCAAGGTCGGCGATTGCGTCGCGCTGTTCATGGAAAACAATATCCGCTTTCTGGAGATCTGCTGGGCGGCGCAGCGGGCCGGCCTCTACTACACCTGCATCTCGTCGCGGCTGACGGCCGGCGAGGTCGAATACATTGTCGGCGACAGCGGCGCGAAAGTGCTGATCGCCAGCCACGGCCTTTCCAAGGTCGCAGGGGAGGCGATCGCGCTGCTCGGCGACACCAAGCTGATGATGGTGGGCGGCACCATCCCCGGCTACGACTCCTATGAGGACGCCGCGGGCGCCATGCCCGCCACCCGCATCGCCGACGAAACCGCCGGCGCCGACATGCTCTATTCCTCCGGCACCACGGGCCGGCCCAAGGGCGTGCGCCACGCGCTGTCCGGCGAAGCCATCGATGCGCCCAGTCCGCTGCTCGGACTGGTCACCATGCTGTTCGGCGCCACCGAGAATTCGATCTATCTGTCGCCGGCCCCGCTCTATCACGCCGCGCCCCTGCGCTATTGCATGGCGATCCAGCGGCTCGGCGGCACCGTCGTCGTCATGGAGCATTTCGACGCCGAACAGGCGCTGGCCGATATCGAGAAATACAAGGCCAATATCAGCCAGTGGGTGCCGACCATGTTCGTGCGCATGCTGAAGCTGCCCCGCGAGGTGCGCGAAAAATACGACGTCTCCTCGATGAAATCGGCGATCCATGCCGCAGCCCCGTGCCCCATCGAGGTCAAGAAGCAGATGATCGAATGGTGGGGCCCGGTGCTGCACGAATATTATGCCGGCACCGAGGGCAACGGCTTCTGCTACATCAACAGCGCCGACTGGATGGCCCATCCCGGCTCGGTCGGCCGCTCGCTGCTCGGTCCCGTCCATATCTGCGGCGAGGAGGGCGAGGAGCTGCCCGTCGGCGAGGAAGGCACGATCTATTTCGAAGGCGAGGGCCAGTTCGTCTATCACAACGACCCGAAGAAGACCGCCGAGTCGCGCCATCCGCAACATGCCAACTGGTCGACTTTGGGCGATGTCGGCAAGCTCGACGACGAAGGCTTTCTCTATCTCACCGACCGCAAGGCCTTCATGATCATCTCCGGCGGCGTCAACATCTATCCGCAGGAGGCCGAGAACCTGCTCGTCACCCATCCCAAGGTCGCCGATGTCGCCGTGATCGGCGTGCCCAATGAGGATTTCGGCGAAGAGGTGAAGGCGGTGGTGCAGCCGGCCGACTGGGCCGCCGCCGGTCCCGAACTGGCCGAGGAGCTGCTGGAATATTGCCGCGACCATCTCAGCCATATCAAATGCCCGCGCTCCGTCGATTTCGAGAAGGAGCTGCCGCGCCACCCCACCGGCAAGCTCTACAAGCGCCTGATCCGCGACAAATACTGGGGCAAACGCGGATCGCGCATTGTCTGACGACACGGAAAAATTCGATCCCGCCTCCCTGCCGACGGGCGACGGTATGTTGAGGCGCGAGCATTTCAGCGCCGAAGGCCTGCGCGTCTACAAAGAGATGGCCGCGCGCGACGGCATGGGCGTGATGGACGACGCCGCGCGCGAGGCGACGCGCCGTGCGGTGTTGGCGGCTGTCGCGCCCCAGAGCGATGTCTGGGTGTTCGGCTATGGTTCGCTGATCTGGAACCCCATCATCCGCGTCGCCGAAAGCCGCGTCGCCCATGTCGCGGGCTTCCACCGGCATTTCTGCCTGCGCCAGACGGTCGGCCGCGGCCTGCCGGACAAGCCGGGCCTCATGCTCGGGCTGGATGCGGGCGGCGCCTGCACCGGCGTGGTGCACCGTGTGGCGGCGGAGGATGTGGAAAGCGAAACCGCGCTGTTGTGGCAGCGCGAGATGCTGTCCGGCGCCTATCGCCCGGCCTGGGTCGAGGCCGAGACGGAGGGCGGCACGGTGCGTGCCATCGCCTTCGTCGTCGACCGCGCCCACAAGCGCTATGAAGGCGTGCTGCCCTTCGAGACCGTCGCCGGGCGCATCGCGGCGGCCGAAGGGGTTCTCGGCACCAACCGCGATTACCTCTATCGCACCGCGCGCCATCTCGAACAGCTTGCGATAGACGACGACGAGATGTTCCGCCTGGCGCGGCGCGTGCGCGCGCTGACCGGCGAAGTGGATGACCAACCTCAGGGAGAGACGTGATGAAAACCGTCGACTATGACGACCTCGCCAGCCTGGCCGGACAGGAGATCGGCATCTCCGAATGGGTCGAGATCGACCAGGACCGCATCAACAAGTTTGCCGACGCCACCGGCGACCACCAGTGGATCCACGTCGATGTCGCGCGCGCCAAGGCCGAAATGCCCGGCGGCAAGACCATCGCCCATGGCTATCTCACCTTGTCGTTGATTCCGATGCTGGGCGCCAAGATCCTGCGCGTCACCGGCGTCAGCCGCGGCATCAATTACGGCGCCAACAAGCTGCGCTTCACCAATATGGTGCCGGTCGGCTCGAAGGTGCGCGCGCGCCAGAAGCTGCTAAGCGTCGAGCCGCGCTCCGGCGGGCTGCAGATGATCAACGAGATGACCATCGAGATCGAAGGCCAGGACCGCCCGGCCTGCGTCGCCGAGACCATCTCGCTGGTCTACAAATAGAACGCCGCCGCGTAAGTCACGCGCCGCGGAAATGCTGGGCGATGGTCCAGGCGCCGATGGCGACGAAGCCGATTCCGGCGATCAGCTTCAGCGGCGCGTGCTGCAGGTAGCGCTGCGCGGCGTCGCCCAGCAGCACGGCGATGGCGGTCGAGGCCACCAATGCCGCCGAGGCCGCCAGGAATACGCCCAGCGGTGCCGTCTTCCTGTCCGAGGCGAACAGAAGCGTCGCCAGCTGTGTCTTGTCGCCCAATTCCGCCAGGAACACGGTCACGAAAATCGGAATGAGTTGCTGCATGGCTCTCTCGGTCAGGCGTCCAGTTGCGTTTTGACGAAGGCCGCGATCTTTGCGATCGCCGCGCGCCCCTCGGGCAGCATGTCGGCGGTGACCTGCCAGACATGGAACACGCCCGGCCACACCTCGATCGTGGTGTCGACGCCGGCGGCCTTCATCTTCGCGGCCATGCGCACCGAATCGTCGCGCAGCATCTCGGCGCCCGAGCACTGGAACAGGGTCGGCGGCAGCCCCGCCACATCGCCGCGCAGGGGCGAGACCAGCGGGTCCTTCGGCATCGTGTCCCGGGCAATAGGCCGCGACCACGGTGTCGAAGGTGCGCGCGTCGAACATCGCGTCGGATGTCACATTCTCCACATGCGAGGGCCCGCTTTCCGCCAGGTCGGTAACGGGCGACAGCGCCACCAGGCAGCCGGGCAGGGCCACGCCGTCCTGCTTCAGCTTCAGCGCCGTGGCCAGTGTCAGGTTGCCGCCCGCCGAATCCCCGCCGATGGCGATCTTCGATGCGGCAATGCCTTTCGCCAGCAATGCGCGATAGGCGGCGACGCAATCCTCCAGCCCGGCGGGAAAGAGATGCTCCGGCGCCAGCCGGTAATCGACGACATAGACCGGAATGTTTGTCTGCTTGGCCAGCCGCCAGGTCAGGGGCCGGTGATTGCCCGGCACCCCGGCGACGAAGCCGCCGCCATGGATATAGAGCATGGCCTTGCTGTCGTCGGCGCCGGGCACCGAAAGCGTTTCGGCCCGTACCCCGCCCAGATCGGCCTGCGCCATCTCCACCGGCGCGGGGGGCGGGCGGATCTGCTTTTCCATGTCCTGCATCACCGCGCGCAGCGTCATCACGTCGGGCGCCTTGCGGAAGCGGCGCTTGATCGTGAAGCGCAGCATCTTGTCGATCAGGAACAGTTGAAGGCTCATGCCGGATTCCGCCCTTGGGCCTTGGCGATGCGCTCGGCCCGCAGCGCGCTGCGGCGCACCTTGCCGGCGTCGTCGCGCACATTCGCGTTCACCAGCTCATAGCTGCGCGGCCGCTTGTAGGTCACCAGCCGTTCGGCCAGGTGGCGTTGCAGGTCGTCCAGATCGAGGCCCTCGCGCGGCTGCACGATGGCATGCACGCGATTGCCGAGGTCTTCGTCCGGCAGGCCGATCACCGCGCTGGAGGCCACCAGCGGATGCGCTTCCAGCGCCGCCTCGATCTCGGCCGGATAGATGTTGGCGCCCCCGACCAGGATCATGTCGCTGCGCCGGTCGGCGAGATAGACATAGCCTTCGGCATCGATCCAGCCGATGTCGCCGATCGATTCCCAGCCATCGCCCAGCGCCCGCGCTTCGGCGCCGACATAGCGATAGGTCGTCGCATAGCCCGGCGCGCGCTTCATGAAGATCTCGCCGGTTTCGCCCGGCGGCAAGGCGTTTCCGTCCTCGTCGAAGGCCTTCATGATTCCGCCTTCGATCGGCCTGCCGACCGAGCCCTTGTGCGTCAGCCATTCGCGTCCGCTGATCGTGGTCGAAGCGATGCCTTCGGTGCCGCCGTAAAGCTCCCACACCACATCGGCGCCCAGCCATTCGATCCAGGCTTCCTTGAGCCAGGCCGGGCAGGGCGCGGCCAGATGCCAGATCGTGCGCAGGCTGGAGACGTCGTATCTGCGCCCGCACCTCTTCGGGCAGGCGCCAGATGCGGCCCATCATGGTCGGCACGAAATAGACCCAGCTGGCGCGATGGCGTTCGATCAATGCCAGCGTCGCTTCGGCATCGAATTTCGGCATCACCACCACATGCGCGCCGGCCTGCAGGGCATAGAAGGCGGTGATCAGCGGACCGTTGTGATAGAGCGGCCCCGGCATCAGCACCACATCGTCCGGCCCGATCCGCCACAGGGCCGCACCGGCCCCGTCCGACGACCGCCGGCTGCGCCGAGACGATCAGCTTGGGCCGTCCGGTCGAGCCGCCCGAAGTCGGCGCCTTCCACGACGGCGACACCGCATCGGGCAGATCGCTGTCGTCCCGGCTGGCGGCCAGCAGCGCCTCGGCCGAAAACACCGGCTTGCGGGTGCGAAGGCCGCCGGCACCGATCACCAGCGGCGTCTTCGCCAGGGCCACGATGGCGTCGAGTTCGGCCTGCGGCAGGCGCGAGGACACCGGCTGCGGCGTCGCGCCCAGCTTCCAGATCGCATAACAGGCCTCGATGAAGCCGGGCGAATTGGGCAGCGCCACGGTGACGAAATCGCCGAAGCGCACCCCCTGCGCCGCCAGCGCCCGAGCCATGCGGTTGCTGCGCCGGTGCAGCGCCTGCCAGCTCAGCGTCTCGCCCTCGAAGGTGACGGCCGGGGCATCGGGTTTTGCCTGTGCGACGCGTTTGAGCGCCGCAGGAATGGAGGGCGGATCGGTGGTTTCGACGGGTGCAGACATGGGCGCGGCGTGTCCTCGAATGGCGTTTGCCAGACGATAGCAGATGCCGGCCCGCTTAGAAGGGTGCCGGTCCGCCGGCCCGTGCGCGCCGCGGGCGAAGGCCCGGCTCGTCCGCCCTAGCGCGGGCAGGCGTCGACATAGATCCGCTTGAGATAATGCAGCTTCGACCCGGACAGCTCGGCGACCGCCAGGGCCTCGTGAAAGCGGACGCCGGCCTGCGCCGCGTTGCGCCAGACGATCTCGCTGTCATAGGCGCGGCCGTTCTTCAGATCGAGCAGGTAGAAACGCTTGGGCAGCATCGTGCCCGCCTTGATGGCGAGCCGGGCGCCCGACGGCGACAGGTCGCGAATGCCGCAATCGCAGGAATGTGTGCCTTCGTCGAAGACGAGCTTGCCGCTCAGCAGCACGCGGTTGCGCGTCGGTTTGCGCTCTCTGTGTTTCGGAAAGGGAGGCGGCGCGAGGGGCGCGGTCATTGTCCGGTGCAACGTGTCATCTGCATCCGGGTCAAGTTAGCAGGGCACGGTTATCGAAAGGTTATGGGGGCCTGTCCTGTTTCGGTGCGGTTTCTTCGCGCAGGGCCCGTTCGATGCGCCGGTCCGGGACAAGCCAGATCAACGCCACGGCAAGATAGAGCGCCTGTGCGGCCCAGGGCCTGGCGAAGGCCGCCGCGATACCGGCGGCGTAGAGCAGCAGCGACAGATTGCCCTTCACGTCCCGGCCGATGGCGCGCGCCAGCAGCGAGGACCGGCCCTCCGAGGCGATGATCGTCCACACCAGGATGGAATAGGCGATGGCCGCCAGCAGCAGCACCGCGCCATAGAGCGCCACCGGCACGGCGGCCTCGTAGTTCTCGCCCATCCACCGTGTCACGAAGGGCAGGAGCGACAGCCAGAACAGCAGATGCAGATTGGCCCACAAGATACCGCCGCGCACGCGATGCACCGTATGCAGCAGATGGTGGTGGTTGTTCCAGTAGATGCCGATATAGAGAAAGCTCAGCACATAGTTCAGCAGGCGCGGCAGAAGACCCTGCAGCGTCGCCAGGTCATGGCCATGGGGGACGTGAAGCTCCAGCACCATGATGGTGATGACGATGGCGAGCACGCCGTCGCTGAAGGCCTCGAGCCGCCCCTTTCCCATGCGATCACCCGTCTTCCGCCAGGAAGCGTTCCACATTTTCCATGAACACATCGAAGCGGTCGTGATGCGACCAGTGCCCGGCGCCGTCGATATTGACCAGCCGCGCCTTCTGGAAGTGTCTTATGCGGCCGTCTTCCACCGGATCGGAGGCCCAGGATTCGGTGCCGCGCACCAGCAGCACCGGCGAGGCGATGCGGCTCCACAGCCGGTGCTGGTCCTCGACCGGCAGGCCGGCCGGGCCGCCGCCCAGGCGCACGAAATTGTCGAACTTCCAGGAGAAGGTGCCGTCCTCGTTCTGGATCGCGCCATGCACGGTCAGATGGCGCGCCTGTTCGGCGTTGAGATGGGCGTTTTCTTCTTGCATGCGCGCGACCGCGTCTTCGAGCGTCGCGTATTTGCGCGGTGTCCGGCCCGCATTCTTGCGCCGGGTCTCGATCCAGCTGCGCAGATGTTCCTCGACATTCGTCTCGCGCCGCCGCTTCAGCATGGCAGGCGATGGGCCCAGCCCCTCGATCGCCACGAGTTTCTTCACGGTCTCGGGAAAGGTGCCCGCATAGAGGAGCGCGATCGAGCCGCCCAGCGAATGGCCGATAATGGTGACCGGCGCCATCTGCTTCTGCTGCACCAGCTGGGCGATGTCGTAGACGTAATTGATCTCGTTATAACCGGAGCCGGCGGCCCATTCGCTGTCGCCATGGCCGCGCAGATCCGGCGCGATGACGTGGTAGCGGTCGGCCAGTCTCTCGGCCACCCAGTCCCAGTTGCGGCAATGGTCGCGCCCGCCATGAATCAGCAGCAGCGCCGGCGCCCCGGCGCGGCCCCAGGTGACATAATGCAGCCGCAGCCGCTGCGAGAAATACAGATGTGAGGTGGGTCCGGCCATGAATCCGTTTTGGAAAAATCGCTGCGCACCGCGAGCCTAGGTCCAAAGCCCCAGATTGCAAGCGCACGGTCCGGTCGGGAAAACGGAGAGGGGGCCGAAAGCCCGCCCCCGATGGTCGCGATCGCTGTGCGTCTAGCCGCCCAGATCGATGACGGCGCGGCGGTTCTGCGGCTCGCGCACGCCGGGGCCGGTCGCCACCAGCGGTTCGTCAAAGCCCTTGCCGACCGTGGAGATGGCGTCGGCGGCCATGCCGTCGCGGATCATCTCGATCTTGACGGATTCGGCGCGCCGTACGGACAGGGCCTGGTTGTAGGGCGCCGAGCCGACGGTGTCGGTATGGCCGGTCACCAGCACGCGGACCGAACCGGTATAGCGCGCCGTCCGCACCGCTTCGGAAATCACGCCCTGCGCTTCGGCGGACAGATCGGATCTGTTGAAGTCGAAAAAGACGATGAAGCTCTTGGCCGGCGGCGGGGGCGGCGGAGGCATCATCGGTTGTACGATCGGCCGTGGCGGGGGCGGCGGCGGGGCCGCGACCGCCTTCGGGCCGGCCCATGGCGACCAGCGCAAGCCGGCCATCACCACATTCTCGGTGAGATGGTGGCGCGAATAGGGTGCGATGGCCGGATGGTCCGAACCGTTGTTGAGGTCGCGGTAGCGATACTCGGCGTACACGTCGACGCTCGGCGTCACGGTGTAGGCAAGCCCGCCGATGGCCTGCCACATGAAGCCCATGCGTTTGCCGGTCTGAAATTCGCCCGCTCCGAACGGGTTGTCGAAGGTGATGCGATCGGTGCCCATCCCGGCGCCGCCGCCCAGCGACATGCGCAGCCGCGGGGTGATCTTCATGTCGTAGAGCGCGTTGAACAGCACCGCGCGCTCTTCAAGATGGCCGGTGACCGGATAGATCGTGCCGCTCTGCAGGAAGGATTCGGCTTCGTGGTTGGCCCAGGTGGCTTCGACTTCGAAGCGCAGCGGGAAATGCGGGACGCGGTAGCCGACCGCACCGGAGACGATGACCGCGCTTCGGTTCCTGACGGTGCCGTCGGGCCCCACGCCGCGGATCTGCGGCGCCTTGAGAAGGTCCCAGCCCGCGCCCATGCCGACATAGAAGCCTTCCGCGGCCGAGGCCGGCGCGGCCATCGCCGCCGCGGCGCAGGCCAGCACCGAGACGGCACCGGCGCGCTTCAGCCTACGCAAACACATGACCAGGCCCTTCTTGAACCGGCGCGACGTGCCGCTGCGTGGCCCGGCGCAAGGGCGCCGGCGTTTTCGCATGCAGATCGGCCGTGCAGGTGAGTTCGCAATCCTCTGCGACGTCCGGGACCATAGGGCCCTGCGGGGCCGGGAAGATAGCGCCGGAAACTACCTAGGGCGCGCCGGCCCGGCCGCCGCCTGGGCGCGGTGGGTGGGTGTCGGGCTGGGCTGCGCCGGGCCGAGGCGCCAAAATGGTCGGAGAGAGAGGATTTCGAACCTCCGGCCCCTACGTCCCGAACGTAGTGCTCTACCAGGCTGAGCTACTCTCCGGTTCTCGCGGGAGGCGCCCTTATAAGGGCTCGGTTTGCGCTCCGCAACCGCCCAGATGGCGCGGCGAACGCGCTGCGATCGGCGCCCCGATCCCGCGTTGAAAGCGGCCGGGGCAATCAGTATGGTCCGGCTCCCGCGGGCGCCGACCGGCCCCGCCGATGGGGCGTAGCCAAGTGGTAAGGCACCGGATTTTGATTCCGGCATTCGGAGGTTCGAACCCTCCCGCCCCAGCCACCGGGATTTTCTTAGCGAGCGTCAGCGAGGTTGGAAAATCCGGTGCCCCCGCGCAGGCGGGGGCCCATCCCGGACCTATTCTCCCAGCCGCGCCAGCAGATCCTTCGCAAACGCCGTCAGCGTGTCGTCGCGCGCGCCCATCACGACGATGCGGTCGCCGGGCCGGGCCAGTTCCAGCAGCCGCGCCCCGCATTCGTCGCGGGTCTCGAAATTCTCCGCCCGCCGGCCGCGGCCGACAAGGCCGGTGACGATGTCGATGCTGGAGACGGACTTGTCGGTGGTGCCGCCGTAATAGACCGGCTCGGGCATGACCAGCACATCTTCGGGCGCCAGATGCCTGGCGAAGCCGTCGACGAACTGTTTCTGCATCAGCCGCAAGGGGCCGATAGCCCTGCGGCTGGAACATCACGAGCAAGCCGGCCGGGAAAATCGTGCAGTGTCGCCAGGGTGGCGGCGATCTTGTCCGGGTTGTGGGCGAAATCGTCGATCACGGTGACGCCGCCCGCCGTGCCCACCGTTTCCAGCCGCCGCCGCACGCCGGCGAAATCGCTCAGCGCCGCCGCCGCCTCGGCCGAGCGAAACGCCCACCGCCATCGCCGCGGCGAGCGCCGCCAGCGCATTGGACACATTGTGCCGCCCCGGCACGCGCAGCTTCACATCGGCCGCTCTCGCCGCCGCGCGTCGCGCACCGAAAGCGAAATGCCGTCCGGCGCGCGGCGCGATGTCGCTGGCCAGCAGGTCGGCGCTCTTCTTCTTGAGGCTGTAGGTGACGGTGCGGTCGGCCGGCAGGCTGGCCACCAGCGCCGCGGTCTCGGCATTGTCGAGATTGAGCACGGCGGTGCTCCGCGCGCCCGACGAAGCCGGCGAACAGCGCGCGCAATTCGTCCATCGTCTTGTGGTCGAGGGCGATATTGTTGACCACCGCCACGCTCGGATTGTAGCGCGCGATCGAGCCGTCGCTTTCGTCCACCTCGGCGACGAACACATCGCCGCGCCCACCCGCGCGCTGGCGAACGGCACGGCGTCGGAGACGAAATTGCTCATCACCGCGCCGTTCATGATGGTGGGGTCGCGCCCCGGCGCCGGTCAGCACCCAGCCGATCATGCCGGTGGTGGTCGATTTGCCGCTGGTGCCGGCGACGCCGATGCGCGTCGCGCGCCGCATTGAACAGCTCGGCCAGCAGTTCGGCGCGAGCGTCACCTGCGCGCCCCTGGCCCGGGCGGCGGCCATGTCGGGCACGGTGTCCTCGACCGCGGCCGAGGCCACCACCGCGTCTGTCGCGCCCGTCACCCCGCTGCCGTCCTGCGGGAACAGCCGCGATGCCCTGGGCCTCGCAGAAAGGCGAATTTTTCCGGCGTGCGGCCCTGGTCGCGCGCGCGGTCCGAGCCGGCGACCTCGGCCCCCTGGCCCTTCAGGATCAGCGCCAGCGGCAGCATCCCGCTGCCGCCGATGCCGCAGAAGAAATAGCGGCGGCCCGCATCGGTTTTGTCTTGCTCCATGGCCGGACCCTAAGCAATTCCAGGAAAAGTGGGAACCGCTTTTCCGTCCGGGACTGCGACCAAAAATGGACATAAAGAGGATCATCGTTTCGTCGAAGCGATGATCCCCTCTATAAGCGGGGACGGCGCTGACAAGCGGAGCGGGAGCCCATGGCGAAGGACAAATTCCGGATCGGCGTCGTGGCGCCCGCCAATCGCATCGAGCCGGCGCTGGCGCAGCGGCTGACCGATTTCGCCGCCGCGCATTTCCCGCAGGTCGAGCTTGTCATCCATCCGCAATGCTTCTCGAGCCATGGCCATTTCGCCGGCCCGGATGCGGCGCGCGCCGCGGCCTTTCTCGAGATCGCCAACGACCCGCGCATCGATGCGGTGTGGTGGGCGCGCGGCGGCTATGGCACGGGCCGCATCGTGCCCCTCGGTGCTGCCGCAACTGACGGCGGCGGCGCGCGCGAAATCCTGGCTCGGCTATTCCGATGCCGGCTTTCTTCTGGCCGCGCTCTACAAGCACGGCTTCGCGCACATCGCCCATGGCCCGGTCGCCCGCGACATCGAGCGCGAGGGCGGGGAGGCGGCCATCGCCCGCGCGCTCGGCTTTCTCACCACGCGCGCGCCTGAGACGCTGGAGCCTTCCATCGCCGGCGGCGCGGACGGCGCGCCCACGGCCGCGTTCAATCTGTGCATCCTCAGCCATCTCGTCGGCACGGCATGGATGCCCGATCTCACCGGCCATGTGCTGATGGTCGAGGAGGTGAGCGAGGAGCTCTACCGCATCGACCGCTCCTTCGGGCACGTCCTGGCCGCGCCGCAGCTGGCGAAGCTCAAGGGCCTGCGCCTCGGCCGCGTCAGCGACATCCTGCCCAACGATCCCGATTTCAATCAGACCCCCGAAGCCATCGCCCGCCACTGGTGCCACAGCGCCGGCATCCCGTATCTCGGCCCCGCCGACATCGGCCACGACGCGCAGAACAGGATCATCCCGTTCGGGATGTGGCCGTGGGGCGTGACTTTCCTCCCCCATTCATGGGGGAGGGGGACCGCGGAGCGGTGGAGGGGGCGGATGCAGAGCGAAGTCACATCCGTTTCACGCTCATCGTCATCCTCCGGCGCGCGGTCAACGCGTCCGGGGGACCCACTTGAGCGTCGAAAGAAAATCAGATCCCCCGGACCTCACCGGGGGCTGACGGAAAATGTGTGTGCGCACGACACGTGCTCCATCCCCCTCACCAGCGAAATCCAGGCACTCGGCTGCGCTGCGCTCCGCCAAGCGCAGGATTTCGCGTCCTCTCCCACGAAGGGGGAGGGGGAGCGCGCGCCTCCCCGACCGCATTTGCCATGCCGCCGCATTGCCCGTATCCTTCTCCCATGAGCGAACCTGTCGTCTGCCGCGATCCTGATGTCATGGGCGGTGCGCCCGTGTTCTGCGGCACGCGCGTGCCGGTGCAGACGCTGCTCGACTATCTTGAAGCCGGCGACACCATCGCCGAATTCCTGGGTGGCTTCCCATCCGTGACGCGCGAACAGGTCATCGCCTTTCTCCGAAGAGGGCGAAGGACCGGCTCGTCGCCTCCGTCGCGTGAAAATCTTTCTCGACGAATGCGCGGACTGGCGCCTGTCGCGCGATCTGGCGTTACTTCTTTTTCAGGACGGACGATCTTGGCGTAATGCCGTCCCATAGACGAACGATCTGACGGCATGCTCCGCGGATAGCTCGGATGCGCGCGACGTGGTCTGTGGCGGGTCCGATTATTTCTCCGAGGCGGATATCTGTGACGAAACACAAGGCGCGATCAGGCAAACCAAGCGGCGGGTCTTGTTCTTCGAGGAGCATCTGGAGCAGCGCGACGAGATAGTGCCCCATTTCGCGCCGGTGATCGCCGCGCCGGCGCCGTGTCTCTTCGAGTTGCACGCGTCGGGGTCAGGTGCTTTTGCAACTCTGATGATGCCAGCACCGATCCGTCCGCGCGGACCATCCCTCAGCACGTCGGGGCGAACCGATACGGTCACGCCTTCGATGTCGAGGTCATCAAATTTGCCCGGGCTTCGAAGGGCCATTGAGCGCATTCCAATAGCGTTCTCACATCGCTGGAAGAGTTCGATGGCTTCCCGGCAACGCCTCGCCTCGTCCCGCCCCCTTGGGGTGAGTTGGACGTCTTCCGACTTGTCGGTTAATGCGGCCTTAACCCGCTCCAGTGCCGACTGGTCCCGATGCGATCCGCGTTGTAGGCACGGAGGGCGCGCATCGCGTCTGCGTTGGCCGTGACGATCGACGGCTGGGAGTAGCGGCAATCGTGCAGAATTGCTTCCTGCCGATCAGGCTGCAAGATGAGGTATTCGGCCAGAGCTGTCGCGGAAACCCTTGGTTTCCGCCGCTCGCGCACGGAAGGATGAAGGACAGGGGAAGCGGACATGGAAGCGGACCTTTCGATCACATTGGACAATCACCGGACGTTATGGCTGACAGAAATATCTCGGGCGGCCTATGAAGAGCAGGCGCTCGAGGGGCTCGGAAGCGACGGCGGGATATTCGTCGTGCTCGAGGACACGTCCGCCGGAAAGTACGAGGTCTTGGGTGAAGGCCGCTTCAGCATGCGCGGGAGAGGTCCTCTTGGATCTCTTCGCGGGCGCATTTTTTAAGAGCGTACCGGCGCTCAGCCTCGTGAAATAAATGTTGGTCGAGGCCTAACTCATTGAAACGAATCGTCGTTTTTGTTTTTTCGAGATGAATGACTTACTGGCTTGACATTTGGCGTGCCCAAGGCGAGACTCGAACTCGCACGGATGTGTTCCCAACTATCCGCCCTGCTGTAAACAGGGTGTGTCTACCGGTTCCACCACTCGGGCCCAAGGCGCCGCCGCTCGTCGGCGGCGTTCTTGTTTTTCGGCCAACCCCGTCAAGGGGGACCGTCTATGAAACTCCCGTCGTCGAGTTGGTAGCGGCCGTAGCCGATCTTCCGGAGGACGCGCCGCGAGGCTGTGCTCCCGCTAAGGTAGGTGAGGGCGTTGTATACGCTCTTCTTATCTGTCGGCACGCCTCGCTTATCCAGCGCTTCCAGGACTTCACTGGCGGTCCATTCCGGCCGGCGGTCATCTTTGAAAGGATCTCACGACATTCGTGAGCGCCGTGCCGCCGCGCAGTGGCGCCTTAGGCTCAACGGATTGCCGGTACAGTTGGACTAGCGCTGCTTGGCGCTTCGCAGGCGGCAGGCCAAGGAGCGCGGTTCGCATCATTTTGACTACGAGCGCCACCTCCGGATCCTCCGAGGCGGGGACCGGTTCATTTTGCGTAGAATTTTGCGTAAACAGCCTCATGCGACAGTCTTAACGCAGTCTGATCAAGCACGCAAGGCCAGACTGCGCCACAACAACCGCAAAGGTAGCAGGCGGAATATATGGTGTTATCTCAACGAAATCCGTCACAAATTCTAGCGCACGTGCGAACCTCGGAGATTAAGTGTGTGTTCAGACTTTGAATAACCGATTTTGAAGCGCCCTGTGCATACTCTGTGTACAGAATAGAAAAATTCATTCAGAACAGTGAATTATGGGCGATCAAGTTGAGCTCCCTGATGCGCGGAGACGTTTCAGTTTGAAAAAACTGATTCGCTTCACTATCACGGTTTGCATTCCCTCCCCCCCTTGAACTCCCCCTCCCCACACCCCATTTCCGGGTGTTGAGGATAGGAACAAAAGGAGTACATATGCACCGCCCCGATCCCCTGCTGGACCGCGAACCAACTGAATCCAAAGGATATTCCGATCCCTTCCGCTTTCCCGGCTTCGACGACATCGACGAGCCCGACAAGCACCTGCCGGACTTCGTCGAGTGCCGGCGGCGGCGCGGCGCGCCGGCGGCGCCCGAGCCCGCGTCCGTGCCCGAGACCGACGAGGCCGCCGCCGCCCGGCTGGCCCGCTGGGCGGAGATCACCCGCGCGGAAACCGCCGCCCATGGCGGGCTCATGCCCCTGGTCGAGGATGTGCCGCCGCCGGCGGGCGGCTGGACCCAGATCCCGCTCAAAGAGCCCATGGGCCCGCCCGCGCCGCCCGCGGCGAAAGCCGCGAACTCCCCGGATGCGGCCGAGGCCGAGCTGACCGGCGTCATCGCCGATTGCCGCATGCTGATGCGCGAGGTGGCAATGGCCTCGGCGCGGCTGACCTGCGGCCCGGACGAGCGGCTGCGTTTCATCAATTCGGCCTGCCGCGCCGCGCACGCCGCCGCCGCGGCCGGCAAGATGGTCGCCAAGCTGCGCGCGGCCAGCGCCGGGGCCATGGAGGAGAACCGCCAGCGCATCATCGTCGAGCGGGTCGAGCGCGGTCCCGCCGCCGTCTCCGGCGGCGCCGGCTAGGGGGAGGGGGGTAGGTGAAAAATCGCCAAAACGCGAAAACGAAAATCAAGCTCTTGCGGCCCGAGGATGTCTGGCACCCACATCGTGGTGGCCGCCCCGGAAACGCCAATGCCCTGAAGACCGGCCTGCACACCGCCGAGATCCGCGATTTGCGCCGCCGCCTGCGCGCCTGGCGCCATCGCGCCAGGGCCGCCATCGCGTGCGCAGAGGACCAGCTTTCCTCCCCCGTAAACGGGAGAGGATCTCCGGGCGGTGACGTTGCCCCAACAAACGCCAAGGGGCCGCACGATGGCGGCCCCAAGACGCTCTAGAGAAGTCGGAAAAAAGGCGGATCAGCCCTGCAGCGAGCTTTCGATCCACTCCTTGATCTTGGATTGCGGCAGCGCGCCCACCTTGGTCGCGGCCACTTGGCCGTCGCGGAAGATCATCAGCGTCGGCACGCCGCGCACGCCATATTTGGTGGGGATGCCGGGGTTCTCGTCGATATTGACCTTGGCGACGGTGATCTTGTCCTCGAGCTCGCCGGCCAGCGCATCCAGCGCCGGGGCGATCATCTTGCAGGGCCCGCACCATTCGGCCCAGAAATCGACGACGACGGGCTTTTTCGCGTCCAGAACGTCGCTCTGGAAGGAACTGTCGGAAACCTTGATGGGCTGGCTCATGGGGGGTCCTTGGGCAGATGATGGGGTCTTGGATTCAATCTAGGAACGCCCCCCCAAAGGGTCAAGGCGGGCTCACGCGGGGCCGTCCTGCGCCGCCAGACGGGCCCGGATCTGGGCCGTTTCGGCGTCCAGCAGCGCGTCGGGAAGCCGCATCAGGCTGGGCCCCTCGGTCCACACCAGCGCGGTTCCGATTCGTTTGCCGGGGAAGATCTTGGCCAGCGCCGCGCGGTAGAGCGCCATCTGCGCGATGTAGACCGGCGACACATCCTCGGGCCGCCGCGGGGCGGGGCGGTTGGTCTTGAAATCGATCGCCAGCACCGCGGCTTCGGTCACCGCCAGCCGGTCGATGCGGCCATGGATGCGGGCGCCCGCGCCCAGCTCCGGCAGGTCGGCGACGATGGCCACCTCCGCCCGCCCCGCCGGCGCGAAGGCCGGGGCGAAATCGGGGTGGTCCAGCACCGCCAGGGTTTCGGCCGTCAGCGCCGCGGCCGTCTGCGCATCGATCTGGCGGGCCGTCAGATATTTCTGCGCGATTTCCGCGCGCGCCGGCGGCGCGATGTCGGGCAGCCGCGCCAGCAGGGCATGGATCAGCAGCCCGCGCTGGAAGCGCGCCGCCCCGCCATCGCCCAGCGGCGACAGCCCCGCCGGCTCCTCGGCCGCCACCGCATCGGAGGGCCGGATGATCCGGGGATGCAGGATTTCGCGTGGCGGTCTGGTGCGCACCCAGCCGGGCAGGGCGACCTCCGGCTCGGGCTGTGCCGCCTTTGCCTCGCCGCGCACGGGCGTGCCGTCGCCCAGCACCAGCACGGTCTCCTCGCCATGTGGCTCGGGCGTGCCGACCCTTTGCGCCGCGCGTTCGCACAGGTCGTACCAGCTGCCCTCCTTGACCCCATGGCGGCCCTCGAAGCCGCAGATGATGAGCTGTTCGCGCGCCCGCGTCAGCGCCACATACAACAGGCGGCGGCGCTCCTTCATCGTCTCGCGCCGGGCGGCCTCCTTCGCCGCCTTGACCTTTTCGGGCGCCTCCTTGTCGGCCATCGGATACACGATCGCGCCATCCTCCGTATACAGAAGGTCGCCGCGCTTGCCCGGCGGGTCGGGCAGGGTGGTGGTGTCCGGCAGGATGACGATGTCGGCCTCCAGCCCCTTGGCGCCGTGCACGGTCATGACGCGCACCTCGTTGCGGCCGCGGTCCATGTCGCGCTTGATCTCGGCGTCGCCCTGTTCCACCCAGTGCAGGAAGCCCTGCAGGCTGGGGGTGTTGAGCGCTTCGTAAGACAGCGCCAGCGACAGGAATTCGTCGATGGCGTCATTGGCCTCGGTGCCCAGCCGTCCGATCAGCCGCTTGCGCATGCCGTGATGCATCAGTGCGGTGGCATAGAATTCGTAAGGCGGCCGGTAGTCGGCCTGGGCGCGCATCTCCTTGAGGAAGGCATGGGCGAAGCCGAACACGGCGTTCTCGCCCTCGCGCATTTCCAGTTCGCGCCACAGCGTGCCCTCGCGGTCGATGCACAGCGCGTAGAGCTCCTCCTCGGTGAGGCCGAGCATGGGTGAGCGCAACAGCGCCGCCAGGTTGAGCTCGTCCTCGGGCAGCAGCACGAAGCGGCCCAGCGCCATCAGGTCCATGACCGCGATCTGCTGGGTCAGGCGGATGCGGTCGGCGCCGGCCACCGCGATTCCCCGCTCCTTGAGCTGGCGGATGATCTCGCTGGCAAAGGGCTCGCGCCGCGGCATCAGCACCATGATGTCGCCCGGCCTTATGGGCTCGGTGTGCCCCGGCAGGCGCGTGCGCCCGTCGGTCCAGCTCTGGATGCGGGCCGCCAGGCGTTCGGCCAGCCGCCGCACCGGGCTGTTGGGCGCGACCGCATCGACGGGTTGCCACGGATCGATGTCCTCGCGCGGGTCCGGCTGCAGCGCCGGCCACAGCTCCACCCGGCCCCTGGCCCCGGCGCGGTGGGCGATATGGGTGATGGGGCCCTCCGCCGAGGTCAGCCCCTCGCGCGCCTCCGCATCGGCGAATACTGCGTCGACGAAGGCCAGCACTTCGGGGGCCGAGCGCCGCGAGGTGTCGAGCTGCACATCGACGAAGTCCTCGCCGTCGCCTTTTGCGTGGAGGGCGAAGTGGCGGCGATTGACCTCGAACTGGACAGGGTCCGCGCCCTGGAAGCTGAAGATGGATTGCTTCTCGTCGCCCACCGCGAAGATGGTGCGGGGGTCCTTCTGCGGGTTGCGCACGCCCGCGCCGGCGAAGAACTCCTCGGTCAGCGCCCGCACGATGTCCCATTGCTCGGGGCTGGTATCCTGGGCTTCGTCGATCAGGATGTGGTCGAGGCCCCCATCCATCTTGTAGAGCACCCAGGCGGCGGCCTCGCGCTTCTTCAGCAGGGCCAGGCTCCCGGCGATGAGATCGTCATAATCGAGCACGCCGCGGAACCGCTTCTCTTCCGCATAGACCTTGCGCACGGCATCGGCCAGCGTCAGCGCCGCCTCCGCGAGGGCGGCGGCATGGGCCGCGCGGCGGCGTTCCTCCGCCGCCACCAGCCGCTCGGCGACGCGCTGCACATAGTCCAGGAGGTCCGGCCGCGCATCGGCCAGCTTCTTGGTCGCCAGCCGCTTGCGCACCTCGCCGTCATTGGTCAGCAGGGCGCCGCGGAAGGCGGGGTAGGCGGAGCTCTCCCCGTCGAGCCCCACCGCCAGCGCCAGCGCGTCGCCGCGCTCGACATCGGTTTTGGTTCCCCCCATCAACCAGGCGATCACCGCCTTGAGCTGATCTTCCTCGGCTTTGGCCTGTGCGCAGAACTCGCTCGTGATCCGCTCATGGGTGTCGCGCTCGCCGGCGCCATGGGCGGCGCGGACGATGCGGGCAAAGGCCGCCCCGTCGCCGTCGATCCCGGCGAAGAAGCGTTCGAGCTGGCGCCGGTCATTGCCCAGCGCCGCGTCGAGGATCTGCTGCAGCCGTCCTTCGCTCGTCTGCGTCACCAGAAAGGCCACGGCCCCATTAAGCTGTTCGTCGCCGGCGCCCGCTCGCTCCAGCACGCGCGCGCGCGCTTCCCCGATCAGCTCGCGCGCAGTCTGGTCGTCGAGCACGCGAAAGCCCGGCGGAACACCGGCTTCGAGCGGAAAGCGCGACAGCAGATATTGGCAGAAGGAATGGATGGTCTGGATCTTGAGGCCGCCCGGCGTCTCGAGCGCCATCGCGAAGAGCCGCCGCGCCTGGCGCAAACCCTCCGCATCGCGTGTGCCGCCGCCGATTTCCTCAATCTTCGTGGACAACACCTCGTCCGCCAGCATCGCCCAGGAACCAAGCTGGTCGAACAGCCGCCCCTGCATCTCGGCGGCGGCGGATTTCGTATAGGTCAGGCACAGAATGCGTTCGGGTTTGGCGCCGTCCAGCAACAGCCGTGTCACGCGATTGGCGAGCGTGTAGGTCTTGCCCGACCCGGCATGGGCGGAGACCCAGGCCGAGCGGCGCGGATGAGCGGCGCTGAGTGCATCGTTGCCGCGCGCACTCATTCCTCGTCTCCTTCCCAGCCCGTCAGCGACCATTCGCGCGCCCGCGCCAGATGATCGTAATCGCCCGGCATGTCGACGCGGACAGGTTTGACGCGCGGGATATAGGGCGTCCGCGCGGAATCGAATTTTGCGATCCGGTCGATCAGCTTGTCCTCGGCGGCCTTCACCAGTGCGGCGATATCGCCCGGCAGGGACCGGATCTCGCCCGGCTCCGCGCCGCCGCCGAAGCGGATATAGACAAGCTCGGTCGCTGCGAGCTTGCCGATCCCCTCGAATCCGCCGTCTGCCAGGATCGCCCCCTCCAGCGGCAGCTGGGGCGAAAGAAGCGCCGCAACCTGCTTGTTGCTGACAAGATTGCCGGTCTTGTAGTCGATGATGGCCGCGCCGCCGGTCTTGAGAATGTCGATCCGGTCGGCACGGGCGCGCAATCTGAACGCGCCAGCCGGTCCGGAGAATGTGCGTGCGCCCTTGGTCTCGACATGCGAGGCGCTGATGCCGTCGCGGCGCTGGCGTTCCTCGCGCACGAACCAGTGTGCCGCGCGCACGAAGCGCGGATACCAGATGGCCCGTGTCGCCCTGGGCAGCGCCAGCTCGCGGAACACATCGTCGGCGATCGTGATGAGTTGCAGCGCGGCGTCTACCGGTAGCGGCCCCGGAAACTGTTTCAAGAAGCGCTCGAGCGCCGCATGCACGGCGGTGC
The DNA here is from genome assembly GCA_963710925.1 of uncultured Pseudomonadota bacterium. Taxonomy (GTDB): domain Bacteria; phylum Pseudomonadota; class Alphaproteobacteria; order Micropepsales; family Micropepsaceae; genus Rhizomicrobium. Next base: position 186,804 of record CAVQBY010000001.1, read on the forward strand.
CGCGCTCCAGCGGTCCGATCTCGCCGTCCAGCGGATCGAGCGGACGCAGGCGAAGGACATGCTTGGCATAGATCGCATAGGGATCGCGCAACCAGGTCTCGATATCCGTCACGGACAGATCGCGCGGTCGCCGGTCGACCGGCGGTTTCGGCTCGGGCCGTTTCAGCGCCAACATGCGCGCGTCGGGGGCATCCAGCCTGCGGGCCAGCGCGAGATGTCGGCCGGCGGCCTGCAGCGCCGGCGCGGCCCCGAGTCCGCTCGTCAGCTGGACCAGGCGCTGCCACCAGCGCGAGGCGACGCTCGGCGATCCTTCCGACTTCAGGGCGCGCGTGAGGACGACACGTGGCGCCGCGGCCAGACTGGCAAAGTCATGTGCGGCCAGACCGATCGCACGTTCCGGCTGTTCGAGGCCAAGTTTCTTGCGCATCGGCCGCGACAGCCAGGCGTCGATCGCGGCAGCGCGCGGCCAGCTGTCCTCGTTCAGCCCGCCCAGCACGACCAGATCGAAGTTCTGCAGACGGGCCTCAAGCGGGCCCAGGATGGCAAGCCTGGGATGGCTGGCATAAGTCGGGCGCACCGCGCGCTCCTCGGCGAGGCCGCGGAACAGGACGGGATAGGAACTCGGCTCGATTGCCGGAATGTTTGCCCCAGCCTCCGCCAGAGTTGCGATCAGGGACGCGGCCGCCTCGCCGGCGTCGCCCCGCCAGAGCCGGTCACCGCCGTCGCCGTCGGCCGTCGCCGCCAGGGCCTCCGCGACGGCGACATGCGCGTTGAGCGCGTCGGTGATCGTGACCTTGCGGTCGGCCAGTGTCGTAGCCAGGGGCGCGAGCAGGGCCATCACCCCCGCGAACCAGCGCTGTGTTTCGCCGATCCCGGCGCGGATCTCCGGATCGCGCGCCTCGGATTTGGCCCGTCCGATCATGGCCTCGATGCTGGCCAGACCGTGATCGGGACGCGGCCCCCGCAGGCACAGCCGGTCGAGCGTCCGCACCTGCACGCGAAATGCCGCCGGCGTTTCACCACCCGCAGCCAAGGGGTGCTTCAGCAGTGCCAGCAAGGGCACCGGTGCGAAACCGGCGTCGGCCGCCTCGGCGAGGTGGCACAGAAAGGCACCGGGGGCGGTGTGCGCCAAGGGTCGGCCGGCGGAATCATCGATGGTGATATCCCAACGTTCCAGTTCGGCCGCGACCCGCCGCGCCAGATTGCGATCGGGCGTGACAAGCGCGGCGGTCTCGGTCTTGCGTTCCAGCACCTCGCGCAGGATCAACGCGATGGTGGCCGCTTCCTCGCCCGGTTCCGCGGCTTCGATCAGCGTCAGCCCATCGAGGCCCGGCAGCACGTCCGCGCCGCCTTCTTCGGCAATGCTGCGCCAGGCGTCAGTCGTCGGTGCCGGCCGCAGCGCTTCGCGCAACAGGGCCTCGCGGCGCGAGGGGGCTGCCTTCATATCCCACGGCGTCACCTCGGCCCGGCTGCAACCGATCCGATCGAGCAGCTGCTTCATGCCGAACTGCGGATGGCCGGGGTCCAGATTGTCCCAGCTGCCGGCGTCGAGACCGAAGTCGAGGCCCGGAAGGATCACGGCCCCCTGCGGCAGACTCGCGATCGCGCGCAGGAGATCGGCCGTGGCGGGAATGCTGCCGGTCGAACCGGCGGCAATCACGGGCCCGGTTGGCGCGGCGGTTTCCAGCCTGCGCGTCAGCGCTGCCAGCGCGGCATTGCGCCGGGCCGCCGGGTTCATCGCACCTTCCGCGGCCAGCAGGCTCGGCCATTCCTCTCGCAGCAGCGCCAGGAAGTCCTTCACCTCCGCCCAATGCTTCGCCAGGTCGAGTGGCGCGAGGTCTTCGAGTTTGGTGAGCGCGACCCCTTGCGTCTCGGCTTCGGCCAGGAACGCGGCCAATGCGCCGCCGAGCGTGGCGGCCTGCGCGAAGGTCAGCCCGCCACCGCGCATCCTTTGATCCCAGCGCTGAACGAGTGTGGCCAGCAGAAGGCGTTGCCGCACCGGTCCGATGGCCGGCGGCAGTTCGAGATCGTTGGCCGTCGCCTCGAAGACGAAATTCTCTTCGTCGACATCGCCCAGCGGCTTGATCTCGGGCAGCAGCGCCGCGCCCCCCAGCACGCGGGCAAAGGCCTCCGCGACGGTGCGCGTGGCACGCCGTGTGGGCAGGTAGATGGTGACGCGCGACAGGGCCAACGGGTCGGCGTCGCCGCCAAATCGGGAAATCACCCCGCGCGCGAGAAGCTCTGCGAACGCGGTGCCGGCCGGGATCGTGAAGACGTTCGCGGCCATGGCGCCGCCTAGGCCGGCGCCAGATCGGCGAGGAAGGCTTCGGACTCGGCAATCGCCTCCGGCCGGTCAATGTGCATCCACACGCCGTCCAGGCGCTGGCCATAAAGCCGGCCCTTGGAAATCGCGACGTCCCAGAGCGGGTTGATCGAAAACTTTCCGCCCGGCGCGGTGTCGAACAGCCGCGGATGCAGGATTTCGACGCTCATCCAGACGAATGGAGAGATGTGATGCTCCGGAACGCGCGAAAGCCGCCCCTCGGCGTCCATCATGAAATCCCCGCGTCCGTCATAGCAGACGGTGCGCACCGTGGGCGCGAGCAGCATCAGCGCATCCATGGCCTCGGGGTCCCAGCGTGCCTTGAGCCGTTCCAGTGCGCTGGCGGTCCCTTCGACCCACACCGTGTCCGAATTGACGTGAAAGAAGGGTTCGCCTTCGAAATGCGGCAGCGCCTTGTAGATTCCGCCTCCGGAATCGAGCAGCTCGTTGCGCTCGTCGGAAATATGAATCTCGACGTCCTTGCGCTTCGACAGATGCTCTTCGATCATGTCGCCGCGATAATGCACATTGACGACGATCTTCCTGACTCCCGCCTGCACCAGGCGGTCAATGACATGGTCGATCAGCGCTTTGCCCTGCACCTCGACAAGCGGCTTGGGACGTTCCTCGGTCAACGGCCGCATGCGTGTGCCCAGGCCGGCCGCCATGATCATTGCGCGCGTCGGTCCGGCGATGCTCAATCTGTTGCTCCTTCCATCGGCGGGGCCGTCCGTGCACGCATCGGAATCTTTCGATCGTACCACGTCTTCAGGGGGCCTAGCGCCGGATGGGCGAGATCCCGGTTGAGATAGCCCCAGACACGCGGCAGATGGCCAAGATAGCGCGGCTTGCCATCGCGTTTGAACAGGCGTGCGAAGATGCCCACAATCTTGGCGTTGCGTTGCGCGGCGATGACGGCCATCTCCGCCCGGTGTGCTGTTTCGTCCACCGCCGTGCCCTGGGCCTTCATCGCGGTCAGATAGTGCCCGGTCATGGCCTCGGCGAGGTCCGGGCGCCACGTCACGGCGTGCATCTTCGATGAGCGAGACCAGATCGTAGCTCCGGGTGCCGGCAACGGCATCCTGGAAGTCGATCACGCCGATCCGCGACAATGCGCTGCGTTCGGCAAGCCACAACAGGTTCTGCGCATGGTAATCGCGATGGACGAACACGGTCGGGTTTGCCAGCACCGGCGCGAGGGCCGCGCGCCACAGGGCACGATGTTCCTCGATCTCGTCCGGCTCTGCCGCACGGCCAATTCCCACAGGGAAGAACCACTCCGTCACCAGATCGGTCTCGGCGAGCAGGGCGGTCGTGTCATAGGCATAAAGCGGCTTGTCCCCGATCGCAGATCGGGGCGGTCTCGGCGGTGAAGCCGCGCCAGCGCGTCGACGGCGCCGCGATACAGTTCTGCTTCGTCGCGCCCGGCGGCGATCGCATCGGCATAGAGATGTTCGCCCAGATCCTCCATCAGTACGAAGCCCTCGCCGGGTATCGGCGGCGAAGATCTCGGGCGCGCTCATCCCCCGCGCACGCAAGATATTCCGCGACCGCCACGAAACGCGCGCAATCGGCGCCGGCCAGCCGCGCCACGGCGTTGTAGCCGAGCGCGCGGCGTTCCTCCTCGCTGGCCTCGGGCGGGCAGGGTGGCGTCTCGGCATCCAGCGGCTGGTCCATCAGCATGGCGATCTTGCCCGCCCGGCTGACGCGCAGATAGCGGCGGGTGGACGCGTCGACCGGCGAGCGGCGTCAGCGTGGCGTCCGCCCAGCCGGCTTCCCGCAGAAAATTGTGGATGGCGTCGTCGCGCTCAACCGGCATGAAAATTCGTCTCCGAAAATCATGTCGGCCCAGCGCGCCGGCCCATGCAGCCGGGCCTCGCGCGACGACGGGCCGGTACTGCGCAACTCGATATGCAGCGCGTCCGGCGGCAGGCGGTCCGCTGCGCGGTCCGGCCATTCGATCAGTGCGCACCCGTCGATCAGCGCCTCGTCCAGTCCCAGCTCGTCCATTCTGCCGGATCGGCGATCCGGTACAGATCGTAGTGGCTGACGGCAAGCCCGCCGCTCATATTGCTGCACCAGGGTGAAGGTCGGACTGGGGATGGTGCCGGTGACGCCCAGCGCACGCAGCATGGCGCGCGCCAGCGTGGTCTTCCCCGCCCCGAGATCGCCCTCCAGTGCGACGCTGTCGCCGGCCCGCAACCCTGCGGCAATCTGCGCGCCCAGCGCCTCTGTGGCGGCCAGATCGGCCAGCGGCAGGGTCCGCGCGAAATCCCTTGATACCCATGCTCATCTGTTGCCTTTTAGCCCGCCCGCGAGCCGCTCTCAACGCGCCCCAGACCGTTGATTCCGGGGCCATGGTCGGACATGGTACCAGACGGTCCCGAACCAGGGCGCATTTGGGGCTATCCCGGATTGTAGAGGCATGTCGGAAAGAGTTCTCATCATCGGCGCCGGCCAGGCCGCCGCCCAGGCCGTTGCGACGCTCAAGTCCGAAGGGTTTTCGCCGGCACGATCACGCTTGTGGGCGACGAGGCGTTTCCGCCCTATCAGCGGCCGCCTCTGTCGAAGGCCTATCTGCTGGGCAAGCTGGAGCGCGAGCGGCTGTTCCTCAAGCCCGACAATTTCTACAGCGAGGCCGGCTGCTGAGTTGATGCTGGGGGTTTCCGCGACGGCAATCGACCGCGCGGCCAGGACCGTCACGCTCTCCGACGGGCGCAGCCTCGCCTACGACAAGCTGCTGCTGGCGACCGGCACCCGCGTACGCCAGATTCCGGTTCCCGGCGCCGAACTGGCCGGAGTGCATTATCTGCGCAGCATCGCCGATGTCGATGCACTGCGGCCCGCGATGACGCCGGGCACCAGGCTGGCGATCGTCGGCGGCGGCTATATCGGTCTGGAAGTTGCGGCCGTCGCGGCCAAGCTCGGGCTCGAGGTCACGGTGTTCGAGGCGCTGGATCGCGTCATGGCCCGCGCGGTGTCGCCGCAGCTTTCCGCCTTCTATGAGAAGGAGCATCGCAATGCCGGCGTGCGCTTCTTCTTCAAGACCGGCGTCGAGGCGTTCGAGGGCGAGGAGGCGCTTGACGTCGGTGCAGCGCTGGCGGCCAGGAATTTCCCGCCGATATCGCGCTGGTCGGGATCGGCGTGGTTCCGAATGTGGAGCTTGCGCGAGCGGGCCGGCCTGCGCTGCGAGGACGGCATCGTGGTCGACACGTTCTGCACCACCACCTCCGATCCGGCCATCTTTGCGGCTGGCGATTGCACGCGCCATCACGGCCGCGACGGCAATGTGATCCGGCTCGAATGCGTGCAGAACGCGATCGACCAGGCCAAGCATGCCGCGCTTCGCAATGGTGGGCAGGCCGACGCCCTATCGCGAGGTGCCGTGGTTCTGGTCGGATCAGTACGATCTCAAGCTGCAGATCGCGGGCCTTGCCATGGCCCGGCGATCAGCTGGTGCTGCGCGGCGATCCCGAAGCCGCAAATTCGCGGTCTTCCACCTGCGCGAGGGTGCGGTCGCGGCCGTCGAGGCGGTCAATGCCGCCCCGGAATACATCGTCGGCCGCAAGCTGATCGCCGAGGGCACGCGCGTGCCGGCCGAGCGGCTTGCCGACACCGCCATCCCCATGAAAAGCATCGTATAGGAGACAGGGGAGCGCTCCGGCGAGCCCCATCGAGGAAACACCATGCCCAAGATCAAATATGTCGAGCACAACGGTAAGGAGCACGAGGTCGAGGTCCCGGCCGGCTGGTCGGTGATGGAAGGGGCGGTCAAGAATCTGATCCCCGGCATCGACGCCGATTGCGGCGGCGCCTGCGCCTGCGCCACCTGCCATGTCTATGTCGATCCGGCCTGGGACGCCGAAGATGCCGCCCAAGGAAGACATGGAAGAAACCATGCTCGACTTCGCGCAGGATCTGGAGCCGACCAGCCGCCTGTCCTGCCAGATCAAGGTGACCGAGGAGCTCGACGGGCTCGTCGTGCGCATGCCGAAGAGCCAGCACTAGCGGCGGATGTCTCGCCGATCAGGCGATTTTCTCGGCGCTCGCCTGCGGGCTGCCGCCGTCATGCACGCGGCGGGGAAGGTGGCAGCGCACGATCGTGCCGCTCTGCTCGCCGCTTTCGATCTCGACCCAACCGTCATGCAGTTCGACGAAGCGGTTGACGAGCGCCAGCCCCAGGCCGGCGCCGGCGCGCTGGCCGCGACTGTCCCTTGGCCGAGAAGCGCTCGAACACATTGGCCTTCACTTCCGGCGCGATGCCCGGGCCTGTGTCGGACACATAGATCTGCACATCGTCGCCCACGATTGCCGCGCCGAGCACGATCTGGCCGCCGCGCGGGGTGTATTTGAAGGCATTGGACAACAGGTTGAACACGACCTGCCGAATGCGCTTCTGGTCCACCATGACAATGCCGGCATCGGGCGCGCACTCGAGTGTGAATGCGATATCCAGGCCCTCGGCATGTCGCCGCAGCGGTTCGGCGACGCGGTTCAGCAGCTGATGAAGGTCGACGCGGCTGAGCTCCAGCCGCATGGCGCCGGAATCGATCATCGCCAGATCGAGAATGTCGCTGGTGACCTCGGCGAGCTTGTCCGACGCCTTGATGATGTCGTCGCACATATTCCTGCTGTTTGTCCGTTCAGCGGGCCGGCATGGCCGGACGCCAGCATGTCGGCAAAGCCGTGCACGGCGTTCAGCGGATCGCGGAACAGGAAGGAGGCATGATGGATGAAGTCCGACTTCAGCCGGTCGGCCGCCACCAGCGCCTCGTTGCGGTCGCGCAGCGCGCTCTCGATGCGGAAGCGGTCGGTGACGTCGGCAAAGGTGACCAGCGTCGCCCCGTCGGGCAGCGGCGCAAGCGACAGCGACAGGATGGTCTTGTCGCTGCGTTCGAGCTCGCCCCAGTCGCGGCGGCGCTCGGAGCCGGCGGAGATCGTTGCGATCAGCCGCTGCCACACCGCCTCTTCGCCGAAGCGTGCGATGCAGGCGTCGGCGATGCGGCGGACATGCGGCTCGCCTTCCAGGATCGCAGGGCTCGAGCTCCCAGATGCGGGCGAAGGCGGCATTGTGCAGTTTCAGCCGTCCGTCCGGCCCGAACACCGCCACGGCTTCCTGCAGCGTGTCCAGCGTGGCCGAACTGGACCTTGATCAGCGTGTTGTAGGAGCTTTCCAGCGCCAGCTTTTCGGTGACGTCCTCATAGAGGAAGGTCAGTCCGCCGAAGGGGTGCGGCTGGGCCACCACGCGCAGGGTCTTGCCGCCGGGCACATGCCACAGTTCCTCGGGCAGATATTCCGCGCGCCTGCTCATAGAGCGCCAGCCGCGCGCGCTTCCAGGCCTGGTAGTCGCGCTGCTCCGGCAGTTTGCGGGCGTCGCGCAGCCGGTCGAGGATTTCGCCGTCGCTGGGATGGCGGTCGAGCCAGGCTTCGTCCAGTCCCCACAGCCGCGCAAAGGCGCGATTGTAGAAGCTGAGCTTCTGGTGCCTTGCCGAAGATCGCCACGGCGGTGGCCAGCTTGTCGAGCGTGTCGGCATGGGCGTCGATATGCTGCTGCAGCCGGGCTTCGGCGTCCGAGACATCGGTGACGTCGATTGCGGTGCCGACGATGCCGTCATCGCTCGAGGGGGACATGCGGTGAAGGCCAGGGCGCGGCGATGGCCGCCGACCACGGCGAAGCGCTTGGCCTCCATGCGTGTGGCCTTCGGAGCGCGCGGCGCTGGCCAGATCGCGCTCGGATTTGTCGAGCGCAGTCTGGCTGGCGATGGCGCTTGGCTTCGTCCTCGGCGCCGGCGGCGGAGCAGGAAGGCGCGATTGCCCCAGGTCAGCGCCAGCGTCTTGTCGCGCAGCCAGACCGGGACCGGCAGTGCATCGAGGACGGCGCGGAAATCGAGCGGCGCCGCCTCGGCCTCCGGTTCCGGGCTCCAGCCACACCGCCGCCATGCCGCCGACGGCGCGGCCGCGCACGGTGACGGCCCGGCCGGCCGCGCTCATGCGCGCGCAGCGTGAAGGCGGCGCCGCGGTCGCTCAGCGCGTCCATGCGCTTCGGAGAGCGCCGTCGCGTCCGGTCCGGCGAGGCAGGAATCCAGCAGCTGCTCGCCGCCGCCATAGGAATAGGGCGCCGCGCCGTCGCGGCCCCAGACGATCAAGGCTTCGCGTCCGGCCGCGATCAGGGCATCGCGCGCGCTGGCCGCGGCGCGGGCGCGGGCGCCGGAGATGCGCAGATGGCCGGCGCAAGCGCGGGCTGCCATGCGCTGCTCGGCCAGCGCCCACAGACCGGCCGCGAGGGCCAGGGCGACGGCGCCCACGGCGCACGGCGTGAAGCCACCAGCGGCGACACGCGGGCATCGGGACCTGGCAGCGGCGAAGGCCGGGCTGGGCGCAAGCGACAAGGCGCAGCCAGGCCAGGAGGCGGCCAGACGTCGGCCTGCGCGCTACCCCCGTCCCCTCGGCGCCGTTTCTGTCCCCGCAAGGGACTCATTCCTGCCGCCCCCGAATTCCGCCGATGCGGCGAATCACTTTGGAATCAACATGATAGGGGGAGGTGTGAAGGCGCGCCTAGGGAGTGTGGTTAAGAAAGTGTAAACCACCAAAATCTCGGTGCTGGGTACCAGATGTCGCGTGTTGCGGGGGCATTGGCGATTGCCGAATCCGATCAAGGCATTAAGCAATCGGTATACGGAGGGCCGAACGAAAACGGCCCCCCCCCGAAAGGGGAGGGGCCGTCTTTTCTGTGCATGACCGGCCCTGTCCGTCCGAGAAGGGCCGCTCAGGCTCAGCTTAGTAGCGGTAGTGCTCCGGCTTGAACGGGCCGTTCTCGGGCACGCCGATATAGTTGGCCTGCTTCTCGCTCAGCTTGGACAGCTTCACGCCGATCTTCTCCAGATGGAGCATGGCGACCTTCTCGTCCAGCTTCTTGGGCAGGGTATAGACGCCGACCGGGTACTTGGCCGGTCTTCGTGAACAGCTCGATCTGCGCCAGGGTCTGGTTGGTGAAGGAGGCGCTCATCACGAAGCTCGGATGGCCGGTGGCGCAGCCCAGATTGACCAGCCGGCCTTCGGCCAGCAGGATGATGCGCTTGCCGTCGGGGAACTCGATCTCGTCGACCTGCGGCTTGACATTGTGCCATCTTGTAGTTCTTCAGCGCGCCGACCTGGATCTCGCTGTCGAAGTGGCCGATGTTGCAGACGATGGCGCGGTCCTTCATGGCGCGCATGTGATCGACGGTGATGACGTCGACATTGCCGGTGGTGGTGACGAAGATGTCGCCGCGCGGGGCGGCGTCTTCCATGGTCACGACCTCATAGCCTTCCATCGCCGCCTGCAGGGCGCAGATCGGATCGATCTCGGTGACCAGCACGCGGCAGCCGGCCTGGCGCAGCGAGGCGGCCGAGCCCTTGCCGACATCGCCGAAGCCGGCGACCACGCCGACCTTGCCCGACATCATCACGTCGGTGGCGCGGCGGATGCCGTCCACCAGCGATTCGCGGCAGCCATAGAGATTGTCGAACTTCGACTTGGTGACGCTGTCGTTGACGTTGATCGCCGGCCACAGCAGCTTGCCCTTCTTGTGCATCTCATAGAGGCGATGCACGCCGGTCGTGGTCTCTTCGGTCACGCCCTTGATGGCCTTGGCGCACTCGGTATAGAAGCCCTTCTTGTGCTTCAGGCGGCGCTTGATGGCGCGCGAACAGGGCCTCTTCTTCCTCGTTCTCGGGCTTGTCGAGGAAGGCGGTGTCGCCTTCTTCGGCGCGCTTGCCCAGATGGATCAGCAAGCGTGGCGTCGCCGCCATCGTCCAGGATCATGTTCGGCGTGCCGCCATCGGCCCATTCGAAGATGCGGTGGGTGTATTCCCAGTAATCTTCCAGGCTCTCGCCCTTGATGGCGAAGACCGGCGTGCCGCCCGCGGCGATCGCGGCGGCGGCATGGTCCTGGGTCGAATAGATGTTGCACGAGGCCCAGCGGATGTCGGCGCCCAGCGCCTTCAGCGTCTCGATCAGCACGGCGGTCTGGATGGTCATGTGCAGCGAGCCGGCGATGCGCGCGCCCTTGAGCGGCTGCTTCGGGCCGTATTCTTCGCGCGTCGCCATCAGGCCCGGCATTTCGGTCTCGGCGATGTCGATTTCCTTGCGGCCCCAATCGGCGAGGTTGATGTCGTTGACGGCGTAATCGTTCGGATTGTGTCATTCAGAAATTCCTTTATTCTGTCCCGCAGGCGCGCCCAGGACGGGCGCAGGGCCTCACACGCCGGCATGGCCGGGCGAGGGAGCGGGGGTGCGGCCGAGGCGGGGTATAGCAGCGGCCTCCCGGCCCGGCAAGGAGGATATAAAGAAATATGCATGTCTTTATGTATGTGGGCAAGGGTGGGCAGGCGCCCGGAGATGCGTGCGGCCGGGCCCAGGCCGGTGAAATTTGCACCAACCCCTCGGTCCTGAATTCGCAAGGCCGGGCACCTGGCGCGGCACGCGGCCTGCCCGGCAGGCTATGCGCCCGATCGATCGGATCGGTGCTGGCGGCGCGGCGGCGATCGTCGTTGCCCTGGGGCAGCCTCCATGCCCAAAGCCGGAACTTCCGTCGAAATCCGCGCGTTGGATAGACACACCGGCTCTGTCGGTTGAGGGATGCGGGAGTTCACGAATGCAAGGATCGAGTTGTGCGGCGCTTGGGCTGGGCGTCGCGCTGATTTTGACGGCACCGGCATGGGCCGGCGACGGCCACCAGAACAATCAGAGCGGAGAGCAAGACAAGGGGTTGCAGGGGTTTGTTTCTGTCGGCGTCGGGCTGATCCCCGACTACGAAGGTTCACAAGATTACGCCGCCACCCCCTATCTCGAAGCACGGTGAATGACGGCAACTACTACGCCCGGTTCGAAGGCGGCGGCCTGCGAGTCAATCTGATCGATTCCGACATTTCCACGCTGGTCCGCTGCTCGGCTTTCGCCGCGGCCGGGGCGATGTCGGCAGCCGCACCATGACGCGCATGTACCACATCAAGGATTCGGTGACGGCTGGCGGCTTCGTCGAATACGAGCATGTGCACAAGGATCCGCGTGCGGGCGAGCGCGTGACGCTGAGCGTGGCTGACGATGTCACCGGCAATGACAGCGGCTGGGAGGCCGACATCCGCGGCGTCATGCGACGGCCGGTGAATTTCATCGACCGCGGCCTGATCGCCTCGCTCGAGACCGATGCCGACTGGTCCAGCCAGAACTACATGCTGAGCTATTTTGATGTCACGCCCTCGGACGCTCTCCGCAGCGGCCTGCCGGTCTATGGCGCCAGTGCGGGCCTCAAGAGCGTCGGCGCGGCACTGTCGCTCGACCAGTATCTGTCGCGCAGATGGAGCGTGGGCATGCGGTTCCACTACGCGCGGGCGACGGGCGATGCCGCACGCAGCCCGGTGGTCGCGATCGCAGGTTCGCCCAATCAGTATTTCGTCGGGACTGGTGGTGGGCGAGGTTCTGTAAGAGTGATCGGCGCCCCCGCCTGCCCGGCCGGCCCAGGCGCGTAAGCTCCTTGCAGACGCAGCGGAGGACGGTCATGAGCGCCGTTGCCGGCAATCGCGCGCAAGATCGCACCATCGTCGCGGGCCGGCCGGTGCCGGATTTCCGGTACATCGAGGTCGAACCGCTGACGGGCGCGTGCGGTGCGGAAATCCGCGGGGTCGATCTCGCGGGTCTCCGCTCTCGGAGGATGTCGCTCGCAGAGCTGCGGACGGCGTTCGAGCATTTCCTCGTCATCATGCTGCGCGACCAGGCACTCACACCCGAACAGCACAAGGCGTTCAGCCGGCGCTTCGGCGAAATCATCGAACTGCCGCAGGCCCCGACCTATGGCGAACACCAGGACATGCAGGAGGTCCGCCGCGAAGCGCACGAGCCGGTATCCGTTGTGCCGTTCACGCGCTTCCACACGGACAGCCCGTTTCTCGCGCAGCCGCCGCTCTGCATGGTGATGCGCGCGCTGGACGTGCCGCGCTATGGCGGCGATACGGCCTTCGCCAACATGTATCTCGTCTATGAAGACCTGTCGGCGGGCCTGAAGGCCGTCCTCGACGAGCTCAAGGTCGTCTATTCGGGCAGGGATATCTGGGCCAAGAACGCCAAGCTCGATCCAGAAAAACGTTTGCGCCTGCGCGAAAGCCACAGCTTCACCGAAGACCAGCTTGAAAGTGTACATCCAGCCGTGCGCCGCCATCCGCGGACAGGGCGCAGGGGGCTGTTCGTGACCGAAGCCTACTTTAAGCGTTTCGAGGGCTGGAGCGACGAGGACAGCCGCGGTTTGCTGGACTATCTCGCAAGGCTGCCCTACCGGCTGCAATACCAATGCCGCATACGCTGGAAGCCGGACACGCTGATCGTATGGGACAACCGCTTTCTGCAGCATTGCGGAATTCATGACTACGTCAATGAACGCCGGCACCTGATTCGCACGACGGTGCGGGGCGAAGCTCCGCTTTAGCTCAGCGCTGCGCGAGATAAGCCGGCAACTCGCGTTCGAATTCGGGAAAGTAGCGCGCGATCACCATCAGGTCGAAGCGGGCCAGGATCAATTCCTTGGGCTCGCGATCGAGCAGGAAGCGGAATGCGGCTTCCACCGTCGCCCTCGGGTCATGTCCGCCCAGCCTGGCGCAATCGCCCGGCGTGAGGGTGACGTCGTGACGTGTCTGGGCTTTGCCCTCGCGGATCGTGACCGTGAAGGCCTCCGGGCCCGCGCGCTGGACTTCGATCATGCGGCGCTCCTGCTTCCGACGCCGCAAGTCTAGGCGCAGCAGGCGCCTTCCGCCATGCAGGCGCAACGCCGGGGAAGTTCCGCGGCAAGTTGCTGGAAATAATGTTCCAGCGCGGCGTGGACAACCGCATGCCGGGACGTGTCCTTCTTGATGGCGGCGATGCTCAGCCGCTCATAGTCGTCCGCGCTCATCGTGATCATGATGCGCCGAGGCTTGTCCTCGTGATCGTCTGGTCTGGCGGGCGCGGTCTGCGATGGCATCGGCGTGGGCGGCGGCGGCGCCGGGCGCGCCGGGCCGGCGGGGCGGGTGTGCTGCGGTCGCATCTGGATGCGCGGGGCGACGATCTCCCCGGGTAGCGCCACGGCGGACCTGGTCTCGTCGAACACCGACGGACGCGGGGGGAGCGTTTCGAGCGACGGCGAGGCGTCGCCCTTGCGCGCAAGCAGGCTGGCGGTCATCGAAGCGAATTTTGCGGAACTCACTTGTGGCTCCCCGCTGACGGCTAGAACGATTGATCCGTGCTGCGCCGCCCGAAGGGCTGCACGCGGCGATTGGCGATACCGGCCGGTGGTTCGCCGGCGAAGCGCCGTCGGTCGAAGCCGGAACGGCGTTCGGGGCCATTATAGGCTGCGGCGTCCGGATATGGCGGCGGCGCGGGCGGCGTGGGGATGTCGCCCAGTTCGTCCGCCGCCATATCCGTGTCGGCGCTGTCGCTGGAGTTCGGCCGCCGACAGGCCGTTGACGGCGAAATTCTGCGGCACGAAATCGGGCGTGAACGCGATGTCGTGGGTCAGGCGCGCAAGCCGACTCTGAACATAGATCCACAATTCGCGGACTTCCTTGGCCGACGCGGATTTGGCCGTAATCTCGCCGACTGTGCGCCCGTCGACCATCGAGGCGGCGAAATCGACCCGATGATGGATTGTTACCGGGGCCACCGTACCGTGCTGGGACAGCGCCACCGCGGCCTCCCCGGTGATGCGCGCGCGCGGCGTCGCCGCATTGATGACGAACAGCACCGGCTTGCCGTGCCGTTCGGCAATGTCCACGGTGGCGCCGACGGCCCTGAGGTCGTGCGGGCTCGGTCGCGTGGGCAGGATGACGAGGTCGGCATGGCCGATGACGTGGCTGATCGATTCGGTGATGGCAGGCGGCGTGTCGATGACGGCCAGGCGGACGCCGGCCTCCCGCAACCGGTCCAGCGCTTCACCGAGTTCGAGCAGGCCGACTTTGACGAACAGCGGTTCCTCGGCGACGCGCGCATTCCACCAATGCGACAGGCTGCCTTGCGGGTCCGTGTCGATCAGCGCCACCGGTCCGATACCGGCCTGTTGCGCCTCGACTGCCAGATGGCCCGAAAGCGTCGTCTTTCCGGATCCGCCTTTTTGCGACGCCAACACCAGAACGTGCATCGGATGTGCTTCCCTGGTTCGCCCGCAGCGCCCCTGCGCCGCGGGCCCGCACCCAAATCGTCAGCATGTTCTAGCGCGACCGGCTTTCGTCCCCGTGAAAAGGCGAGACGGCAATTGCAGAAATTTTGATGCAAATAAGCCCAAAAACGAACGCAGCGGCCGCGCAAGCGGTCGCTGCGTCCCGAGGAGGTGCCCAGGCTGGTCAGCGATAGGCGAAGGGCAGGCCCTTCCTGTCGAGATGGCGGTAGCGATCGCGCAATTGCGTCTGGCGCGAGACCATCGGCATGCGCGCGCCCTTGATGAAGACGGCGGTCGGCGCGCTGGTCACCTCCAGCGGGTCGCCGTCCCACACCACCACATCGGCGTCTTTGCCGACGTCGAGCGTGCCGTAGCGGTCCGAGATCCCCCAGACTTGGGCCGGGTTCTTGGTGATCGCGGCCAGCGCATGTTCGAACGGCATGCCGTAGGAGACGGCATTGCCGGCCACCTGCGTGATCGTGCGGGCAAAATGCGGGGCGCCGTTGCTTTCGGGCATGAAGGTGACGGTCACGCCCGCGGCATCCATTCTTGCGGCGTTTTTCAGCGTCGCGCCGATATCGGCGAAGCTGTTCGGCAGGTTGTGCTGGGCGTCGATGATCACCGGCACATGGGCCGCCGCCAGATCCTTGGCCACCATCCAGCCTTCCTGGGCGCCGAGGATCACGATCTTCAGATCCGTTGGCGCTTGGCATATTGCACCGCCTGGCGGATGTCGGAGGCGCGCTCGGCGTGAATCAGCAAGCGGTTCCTCGCCGCGGATCACCGGGCCCAGCGCATCCAGATCGATGCGCGTGGTCCGCTGGTCGCGTGCGCCGCCGGGGCGGTGATAGCCCGCGCGATCCGCCCAGTAGTCGCGCGCATCGTCCAGCATCTCGCGGAACTGGGCCCAACTGTCGGGGCGCGTGCCGCGGCCCAGATCGGCGCCGACCGGACCCAGCGTGACCAGGATGGCGGCATGCCGCTTGTCGAGCAGGTCGGGGCCGTTGCCCAGATCGATGACCGCGGCCTGTCCGTAGAACACGCCACTGCCCATCGAAGGTGCGGTTAGCGATCGGGTGACGCCGGCAATGCGGGCGATCGGGATCAGGGTCGAATTGGGGTTGATGGCGTCGGCGACGTCGAAAGCGGCGCTGGCGACCTCCTGATTGGCTTGGCTGTCATTCGATTCGTTGACCATCTCGACTTCTTCGATGCCGAGCTGGGTGTAGGAGGCCATCAGGCCCGGCGTCACCGGCTTGCCCTCCGCGTCGATGACCGTGGCATGTTCCGGAGCGGGCAGATTGCGTGCCGACGGCCGCGATCTTGCCGTTCTCGATCAGCACGTCGCCGTTTTCGATCGTCCCGGCGCTGCCGACCGTGAAGACCTTGCCGTGGCGGATCAGCACCGGCGGATTGGCGGGGCCGAGCGGTCGCGTCGTGACGGGCGCAGGTGATTGTGCGAGCGGCGGCGGCGCTCAGCGTCAGCGTGGCGGCGGCTGCGAGAAGGTAGCGTTTCATTGGCCGGCTCCTCCGGTATGGCCGCGTGCGGGCAGCTGCCCGAGTTCGAAATCGCTGCGCGGCGAGATTTTCGGGTTGTCGCGATCAAACACGAGCGCCCCGTCGATATAGACCTTGTCGGTCAGCGTGTAGACGCTGAAGGGATCGCCGTTCCAGACGACGACGTCGGCCATCTTGCCTTTTTCCAGCGTGCCGACCTTGTCGAGGATGCCTAGCGCTTGGCCGGGTTGGCGTCATCCAGGAGACGGCATGGGCGCGCGTGATATTCAGGCCGATACGCCGGCCCGCCGCCATGGCCTTGGCCACTTCCTGGTTGAGGCGCTGGATGCCGAGCGCGTCGTCGGAATGGATCATGGCGCAGGCGCCCGCCGCGTCGACCAGCGCGATGCCTTCGGGTACCGCGTCATAGGCTTCCATCTTGAAGCCCCACCAGTCGGACCACATCACCGCGCAGATGTGGTTGTCGCGCAGCAGGTCGGCGATCTTGTAGGCCTCGGTGGCGTGATGGAAGGCGGCGATGCGGAAGCCGAATTCCTTGGACAACGTCGATCATCGTCGCCATCTCGTCGGCGCGGTAGCAATGCATCTGCACAGGGATTTTCTTGTCCAGGACGAGCGCGAGCGTCTCCAGGCCGATATCGCGCTCCGGCGTGTCCTCGGCCTTTGCCGTCCTTCTTGGCCTTCCAGTATTTGCGCCATTTCTCGCGATAGGCCGTGGCTTTCTGAAAGGCGTCGCGATAACCGGCGACGTCGCCCATCAGGGTCGATGGTCCGCCCTTGTCGGCATAGACGCGCTTGGGATTCTCACCGCAGGCCATCTTCAGGTCATAGGGCGCGCCAGGAAATTTCATGCCCTGTGTCGTGCGCGAGGGCATCACGTTCTTGAGCACCACCGAGCGCCCGCCGATCAGATTGGCCGAGCCGGGCAGGATTTCCAGCGCTGGTCACCCCGCCGGCCAGCGCGCGGGTGAAGCCGGGGTCTTGCGGCCAGACCGAGTTCTCGGAGCGCACTTCGGGCGTCGTGGGCTTGGTGGCCTCGTTGCCGTCGCGCGTCGCCTGCATTGGACGGGCTGGGATAGACGCCGAGATGGGAGTGGATGTCGATGATGCCGGGCGTCACGAACTTGCCCTTGCCGTCGACAACTACCGCGCCTTTCGGGCGCCTCCAGCATGCTGACCGACAGCCACGATCTTGCCGTCCTGCATCAGCACGTCGGTGTTCTTGAGTTCCTTGTCGGTGCCCGTCAGCACCGTGGCGCCGCGGATCAGGGTCGGTTTGGAGGGCAGCGGCTTGTAGGTCGATGGGAACTGATCGTTCGGGAACTGGTCGGCGACTTCGTTCGTCGCGACCGGCCTTTCCGCTCGAGGACGCGGATCAGAAACCACGCCGCCAGGCGACCGCACGCGGCCAGGGCGCCCCACAACAGGCTCCGGTTTGAATGCATGCATTGCTCCCCCAGAACACGGCCCGCAGCATTGCCGGGCCATGAAGTGAAAGCCCATTGCAAGCTCCGGGTAAGGATTTCTGGGGATCAATCTTCGCCGAATTTGGCTTCGATCAGTGCCAGGATGGCCGTCATCGCCTCCTCGGCGTCCGGGCCTTCCGCAGTGATTTCGATCTGCTGCCGAGGCTCGCGGCCAGCATCATCAGGCCCATGATGGAGCGGGCGTCCACGCTCTGGCCGTCCTTGGTCACGGTGATGTGAGATTGAAAGCGCGCTGCGGCTTCCACGAGCTTGGCCGATGCGCGTGCATGCAGGCCGCGCTTGTTCAAGATCGTCGCGACGGCCGCCGCCGCACGGTCTCGGTCATCGCCTCAGGCTCCGCCGACCAGGTCCGCGGAGCCGGCGCGCATGTATTTGCGTCCCGCCTCGATCGCTTCTTTCACCGCCTGCGTCGAGCGGCAGCTTGGCGCGCACATCGACGAGCTTGATCAGGCTGGGCAGGTTGGCGCCGGCCAGCACCTCGATCTTGCCGCGATCGAGCAGGGTCAAGGCGAGATTGCAGGGCGTGCCGCCATACATGTCGGTGACGAGAACGACGCCATCGCCCATATCCACGGATTTCGCGGCGGCTGCGATTTCGCGCCGCCGCCGTTCGATATCGTCTTCCGGGCCGATACAGACGGCGCGCAGATGGGTCTGCGGACCGACCATGTGCTCCATCGCGGAGATGATTTCCTGCGCGAGCCGGCCATGCGTGACGATGACGATACCAATCATGTTCTTGGACTATGTGTGGAGGGCGGTGCACGATAACAAGGCGCAGCCCGGATGGAACCCCCCTCACGGGGCTGCGACGGTCTCCCGCAGCAGATTGTGAATGACGGCGGCCGTCGCGGCCGCCACCTTGGCTGGCGCCGACGCTTCGAAGGGATCCAGCCGCAGCAGCCGGGGCCGCGCCGATTCCGCGAGCTCCAGGGCTGCCGGGGGCTGCCAGATTTCGGCCGGCGGCAGGCGCTCCACCGGCCCGCCGGGCACCAGTTCGACCACGAGTGCGATCCGCGCCCGCGGCCGATGGGGCAGGGCGACGATACCGAGATTTCGAACCTCGATCAGGCCGGCCAGGGCGGGCGCCGGAGCGGCGAACAGTGCGCCGTTGTGGACCGTCAGCGCGCGTGCGGTCGTCGGCCACCAGCTCGGCGCCCGCTGCGATCAGGCGCAGCGCCAGGTCGGATTTCCCGGCCCCGCTAGGGCCCAACAGCAGGACGCCGGCATCGGCCGGTGCGTTGAACGCGGCGCCCGAACGGCCCAGCGCGACGCAACTGGCGTGAATGTTCGGGGTCATCTCAGCCGCTCCCGTCCAGCGGCAATTCGACGACGAACCGGGCGCCGGCCGTCTCCTCGTCGGGTCCGACCCGGTTCTCCGCCCAGATGCGCCCGCCGACCCCCTCGACGATCTGCCGGGCAATCGACAGACCCAGCCCCGAATTCTTGCCGAAGTCGCTCTCGGCCGGGCGCTCGGTGTAGAAGCGGTTGAAGATGGTCTCCAGATTGGCCGGCGGAATGCCGGGGCCTTCGTCTTCAACCGTGATGCGCAGCGTGCGGCCGGCGGTGCGGGCCGACACCTGCACCGTGCCGCCGTCCGGACTGAACGACACGGCATTGTCGATCAGATTGCGGAAAATCTGCCCCAGTCTTTCGCTGCGGCCGGACACGATGGCCGGGCCCTGCGGTTCGACATCCAGGACCAGCCGCACCGCGCGCGGCAAGCCCGTCAGCTTGTAGATTTCGGCGATGGTTCCCAGCAGATGCGCGATATCGACCGGTTCGGCCGGCTCGCGGCTCAATTCGGCGTCCAGACGTGAGGCCTGGGAGATGTCGGTGATCAGCCGGTCGATGCGCTTGACGTCGTCGCGCACGATGGCGATCAGCCGGTCGCGGGATTCCTGGTCGGGGAACCGCGCCATCATCTCGACAGCGCTCTTCAGCGACGTCAGCGGATTCTTCGAGTTCGTGGGCGACGTCGGCGGCAAAGCTCTCGATGGCGTCAATGCGGTCATAAAGGGCGTGCGTCATGGCCGAAAGACTGTCGGCCAGCTCGCCGATTTCGTCGTTGCGGTCATTGAGCTCGGGAATGGTCTCGCGCCCGGCCCGCCCGCGCCGCACCCGGTCGGCGGCGTCGGCCAGCCGGTGGATGGGTTCGGCAATGAAGCCCGACAGGTAAAGCGACGAGATCAGCATGACGATGAAGCCGACCAGGAACACCTCCATCAGAGTTGCCCGTTCTTCGCGCAATACCCCGTCAATGTCGCCGCCCTCGGTCGAGACCATCAGCACGCCATAGACGGCGCGAAAGCGCTGCACCGGCACCGCGACCGACAGGACGAGCCGGTTCTTCTCGTCGACCCGTTCCTCGGTGGCGACCCTGCCGCCGAGCGCGGCCACGACTTCGGAATAGACCCGGCCGTCCTTTCCGGCCTCGAAATACGGTTCGAGCTTGGCGAAGGGGCGCACACCCATGACGCCGTTGTAGATGCGCGTCACGGTCTGATCGACGCGGCTCCAGAAGTCCACCGGCGGAAGTTGGTAGGTTTGCACGATGTTGCGCGCGAGCAGATTGCGGGTGTCGACTTCGAGCGCCCCGTCGGTGCCATAGAGCCGGGCGCGCAACGAGGTGGGGGCGATGAGCTGGCGCAGCAACGGCTCGGCCTCGTCGACCTTGATCGAGCGCGAGGCATCGTCGGTGGTGTATTCGGCCAGCGTGCCGGCCACGATCAGCGCCTGTTGTTTGATGCCGGCAAGCCGTTCGTCGATCAGTCCGACGCGTGTCGACTGCACGAAGATGACCCCGCCCAGCAGGATGATCAGCACGATGGCGTTGAAGAAGATGATGCGGCGCGTCAGCGCCGAGAAGCGGCGCGAGCGCGCTGGCAGGCCCACCCGCCGGAATGCCGACCGGCGCTCGGGGTGGCCGGCCTGTTCGTCGAGCGCGCTCATGGCGGCACGCGCGGGCGCCGCTTACGCTTCGCGATAGCGGTAGCCAACGCCGTAAAGCGTTTCGATGGCGTCGAAATCGTCGTCCACTACCTTGAATTTCTTGCGCAGTCGCTTGATGTGGCTGTCGATCGTGCGATCGTCCACATAGACCTGATCATCATAGGCGGCATCCATGAGGTTGTCGCGGCTCTTCACGAAACCCGGGCGCTGCGCCAGGCATTGCAGGATCAGGAATTCGGTCACGGTCAGCCGCACCGGCTTGCCGTCCCAGGTGCATTCGTGGCGCTGGGGGTCGAGCACCAGCTTGCCGCGCACCATGGCCTCCTTCTTGGGTTCGGCACTGGCACCTGGCTTGTGGCCCTCGGCGCGGCGCAGCACGGCCTTCACCCGCTCCAGCAGCAGGCGTTGGGAGAAGGGCTTGCGGATGTAATCGTCGGCGCCGGCATTCAGCCCCATCAATTCGTCGATCTCTTCATCCTTGGAGGTGAGGAAGATGACCGGAAGATCGGCCGTCTGCTTGAGGCGGCGCAGCAGCTCCAGCCCGTCCATGCGCGGCATCTTGATGTCGAGGATGGCCAGGTCCGGCGGCGTCGCCGACAGGCCGGAAAGCGCGGCGGCGCCGTCTGAGAAGGTTCGGACGTGATAGCCCTCCTGTTCCAGCAGCATGCTGACCGAGGTCAGGATGTTCTTGTCGTCGTCGACCAGCGCGATCGTCGCCATGGAGAATTTTCCGTCCCGAATTTGAGCCATCACTATAGAGGCCCGTCTCCACAAGCCAAATCCCGGGGCTGAGCCTGGAACCGATTCTGGGCGAAATTCCGGCAGGAGCCCCGCGAGGACCGTGCCTCCCGGATGCCCGGCCCCCCGGGCAGAGCGCGGCGTCGTGCTCGGCGGCCAGGCTAGATGAAGGCGACCTTCAGGATTTCATAGGAGTGGGCCCCGCCTGGCGCAGCCACCTCCACCGAGTCCCCGACGGTCTTGCCGATCAGCGCCCGCGAGATCGGGCTGGAGATCGAGATGCGGCCCTTCTTGGCATCGGCTTCCATGTCGCCGACGATCTGGAACTTGCGCTCCTCGTCGGTGTCCTCGTCGACCAGGGTCACCGTGGCGCCGAATTTGACGGTCTCGCCGCTGAGCTTGGAGACGTCGATGACGTCGGCCCGGCCGATCATGTCCTCCAGTTCGATGACCCGGCCCTCGATGAAGGCCTGGCGTTCCTTGGCCGCGTGATACTCGGCGTTTTCGGACAGATCGCCATGGGCCCGGGCCTCGGAGATCATCTTGATGACGCTGGGACGCTCCACCGATTTCAGGTGGTTGATTTCGTCCTCGAGGGCTTTGTAGCCCGCGGCCGTCATGGGTATGCGTTCCATCGAATTCCTGATCCTGGTATCGGCAAAAGCCCGCCTTGCGGCCCTGCCCGCAGGGTGAAGGCCGAGGCAAAAGGCGCCGTCTCTTAACTAGTTCCTTGTTCTGCCTGGGTTCTTTCTACGCAACCGGCAGCGACTGGGCAAAACTCTAGGACCGGAGAAGGATGACTTCAAGGGACGCAAATATTCCGTCCCCGGCAATTGTCGGCGCTCCAGGGGGCTAGCGAGCCGGGCCCGCCTGACGACGGACACGCGATCGGGTCAGGCGTAGCTCTGAAGCGAGGCGACCTCGAGGGAGCCTTCCCGCAGGGCCGCGATGGCTTGGGTCGCCGCCGCCGCGCCCGCGATGGTGGTGTAGTAGGGCACCTTCATCTGCAGCGCCGTGCGGCGGATCGACATCGAATCGGCCAGCGCCTGGATGCCTTCGGTGGTGTTGAAGACCAGTTGCACCTCGCCGTTCTTGAGGGCGTCGACGATATGGGGGCGGCCTTCCAGAACCTTGTTCACCCGCTTGACCGTCAGCCCCTGGCCTTCGAGGAAGTCGGCCGTGCCGCGCGTGGCGATGATCTCGAAGCCCATCTCCAGCAGATCGACGGACAGGTTTCAGCGTGTCGGCCTTGTCGGCATCCTTGACCGAGATGAAGGCGGTGCCGCTTTGCGGCAGCCGCAGGCCGGCGCCGATCTGGCTCTTGGCGAAGGCCCGGCCGAAATTCTCGTCCAGCCCCATGACTTCGCCGGTCGAGCGCATCTCCGGGCCCAGGATCGTGTCGACGCCGGGAAAGCGGGCGAACGGCATCACCGCTTCCTTGACCGCGACATGCTTGTGCTGCGACGGCGTCAGGTCGAACGCGGCAAGTTTTTCGCCGGCCATGACGCGCGCGGCGATGGCGGCGACGGGCAGGCCGATGGCCTTGGCCACGAAGGGCACCGTGCGGCTGGCGCGCGGGTTCACTTCCAGCACATAGATGTCGCCGTTCTGCACGGCATACTGGACATTCATCAGGCCGCGCACATCGAGCGCCGCGCGCCAGGGCGATCGGTCTGCCGCTCGATCTCGGCAATGGTTTCGCGCGCCAGCGAATGGGGCGGCAGGGCACAGGCGGAATCGCCGGAATGCACGCCGGCTTCCTCGATATGCTCCATGATGCCGGCGACGAAGACATCGCCGGTGCCGTCGGCGATGGCATCGACGTCGATTTCGGTGGCGTGGTGCAGGAAGGCGTCGATCAGCACCGGGTGCTCGCCGGAAATCTTGAACAGCTCGCCGGACTGCAGATGCGTCTTCATTGTGGCTTCGTCGGGTACCACCACCATGCCGCGCCCGCCCAGCACATAAGAAGGGCGCAGCATCACCGGATAACCGATCTTGGCTGCAGCCTCGATGGTCTCCTCGGCGGTCAGCGCCGTGGCGTTCTTCGGCTGCTTGAGACCGAGCTTGTTGAGCAGGCGCTGGAAGTGCTTGCGGTCCTCTGCCAGATCGATGGACTCCGCCGAGGTGCCGAGGATCGGCACGCCGGCCTCGACCAGCATATTGGCGAGCTTGAGCGGCGTTTGTCCGCCGAACTGCACGATGACGCCGGCCAGCGTGCCTTTCGATTGCTCGACGCGTACGATTTCCAGAACGTCTTCGGCCGTCAGCGGTTCGAAATAGAGCCGGTCCGAAGTGTCGTAATCGGTTGAGACGGTCTCGGGATTGCAGTTGACCATGATGGTCTCGAAGCCGCGCTCCGAGAGCGAGAAGGCGGCATGGCAGCAGCAATAGTCGAACTCGATGCCCTGGCCGATGCGGTTCGGGCCGCCGCCCAGGATGATGACCTTGTTCTTGTCGGTCGGCGCGCTTTCGCAGACGGGCGCGGCGCCGACGGGCGCTTCGTAGGTCGAGTACATATAGGGCGTCAGTGCCTGGAACTCGGCGGCGCAGGTGTCGATGCGCTTGAACACCGGGCGCACGTCGAGGCTTGTGCGGGCGTTGCGCACGGCCTTCTCCGTCATGCCGGTGAGATGGGCGAGGCGGGCATCGGAGAAACCCATCGCCTTGAGCCGTCGCATGGCCTCGGCGTCCTGCGGCAAGCCATTGGCGATGACCGCCTTCTCGGTTTCGACAAGCGACTCGATTTCGCCCAGGAACCAGGGATCGTATTTGGTGATCTCCTGAATCTCCGCGAGTCGGAAAGCCGAGGCGCATCGCCTGCGCGGCAGTGCGCAGCCGGTCCGGCGTGGGGCGGGCGAGAGCGGCGCGAATGGCGTCCGCATCGTCGGCCAGGGCGATCTCGTCCAGACCGGTCAGGCCGGTTTCCATCGAGCGCAAGCGCCTTCTGCAACGATTCGGCAAAGGTGCGGCCGATGGCCATCGCTTCGCCCACCGACTTCATCGAGGTGGTCAACAGCGCCTCGGCGCCGGGGAATTTCTCGAAGGTGAAGCGCGGGATCTTGGTGACGACATAATCGATGCTCGGCTCGAAGCTGGCCGGCGTGACCTTGGTGATGTCGTTGTCGAGTTCGTCGAGCGTGTAGCCGACGGCGAGCTTGGCCGCGATCTTGGCGATGGGAAATCCCGTGGCCTTGGAGGCGAGCGCCGAAGAGCGCGAGACGCGCGGATTCATCTCGATGATGACCATGCGTCCGTCCGCGGGATTGACCGCGAACTGCACATTCGAGCCGCCGGTCTCCACCCCGATTTCGCGCAGCACCGCAATCGAGGCCGAGCGCATGCGCTGGTATTCCTTGTCGGTCAGCGTCAGCGCGGGAGCGACGGTCATGGAATCGCCTGTGTGCACGCCCATCGGATCGACGTTCTCGATCGAGCAGATGATGATGGCGTTGTCGGCGCGGTCGCGCACGACTTCCATCTCGTATTCTTTCCAGCCCAGAACCGATTGCTCGATCAGCACTTCATTGGTGGGCGAGGCGTCGAGACCGGCCTCGACGATCTCGAAGAATTCTTCGCGATTGTAGGCGATGCCGCCGCCGGTGCCGCCCATCGTAAAGGAGGGCCGGATCACGGCCGGCAGGCCAACCTCGTCCAGCGCCCGCAGCGCATGGGCGAAGGCCTCCGGCGACAGCTCCATCACCGGATTGTTCTCGGTGTCGTAGAGGAAGTTGCCTTCGGAGTCCTTCTTGTGGCGCAGATAGCCCTTCAGCGTCTGGCCGGCCGGCACGTCCAGGCCGATCTTGAGCATGGCCTGGCGGAACAGTTCGCGGTCCTCGGCCTTGTCGATGGCGTCGGCCGAGGCACCGATCATTTCGACACCGTATTTCTCGAGCACCCCGCGTTTGCGCAAGGACAGCGCCGTGTTGAGCGCGGTCTGCCCGCCCATCGTCGGCAGCAGCGCGAACACCCGGCCCTCGGGCACGTTACCGATCTCGGCGGCGATGATCTTCTCGACGAATTCCGGCGTGATCGGTTCGATATAGGTCGCATCCGCCAGGCCCGGATCGGTCATGATCGTGGCCGGGTTCGAATTGACCAGCACGACCCGGTAGCCCTCGGCCCGCAGCGCCTTGCAGGCCTGTGCGCCGGAATAGTCGAACTCGCAGGCCTGACCGATGACGATCGGCCCCGCGCCGATGATGAGGACCGTGTGGATATCCGTGCGTTTGGGCATGTTTGGTCTCGCGCGCAACGTGGCGCGCGGGTAGGGCGCGCCGTGTCAGGCCGGATTGCAGGTTAAGGGGACCGTTTAGCGGGGAGTCGGGGAGCGGGCAACCCCGAACCCGGCCCGGTCGGACGATTGCACGCTATGCCGCGTCTAGCTGCGCCATTTCAGCACCCGGTCGGTCACCGGATTCACGAAGGCCGCGCCGGTGGCCACCGATTCGGCCCAGGCTTTTTTCAGCCGGTGGTACCAGATGGCCGGCTGGTCGGCGTCCTGGATCAGCATCAGTCGGGGGTTGAACTTCAGCCCCTCCTTCTGAAGTTCCACCATCCGCCGGTCGTCGCCCAGGAAGGTCTCGCCCAGCGCCCAGAAGAATGGCTTGATGAAGCCCAGCCAGGCCGGCCAGTACTGGATCTGGGTCACCTGCGTGGTCTCGGCGTCGATCGGTGTGCACACCGTCAGCCCCACCACCTCGACGCGCTTGCCCAGCAGCGTGCCCGCGACGATCTCGAATCGCGTCGACGGCAGCTCGAAGGTGATTTCGGTGGTCACATCGGCGCCCAGCATCTTGTAGGCCGGCTTGGACTGGGCTGGTGGCGCTTCATGACAAAGCCTGTCGGCAGAGGGCCATAGGCCTTTTCCTTCACCCTGCGGCGTCACCCGCCACCACCAGCGACCATGGACGTAAGGGGCATGGGCCGGATCCATCAGGCCGATCACCGCGTGATCGATGGGGCAGTGGAAGGTCTGGCTCATGGACCAGCGCGGGCGCGCCCCCGCCAGCGGAACCCGGGGCGGCTCGCCGGTCGGCGCGGCCGTCTCCTGGCCCTCGGCCGCCATATAGACCCAGACCAGCCCGTCCTGCTCGCGCGCCGGATAGGCGCGCACGCGCACCTTGGCCGGGTCCATGTCCTGGCCCTCGACCAGCGAGGGGATCATCGAGCAGACCCCGTCGGTGCGGAAGCGCCAGCCGTGATAGGGGCACTCGACGGTGCCTTCGGCGAGGACCTGTCCGGCGGACAGGGGCACGCCGCGATGGGGGCAGATGTCGCGCAGCGCGAACACCTCACCCTGGCGCGTGCGGCCCAGCATGACCGGTTCGCCCAGCAGCAACTGGCGGCGCATCGCGCCCGGCTTCAGGCCGGCGGCGAGGCCGGCCATGTACCAGAGATTTCGCAGCGGCGCGTCTTCGGTGGCCATCGGCTCCCGCCCCAGTTCGCTCGAACCCGGACGTAGCGCGGGCCCGCCGCTTTGTCACCTTCGCCCGATGCCGCGGGCCAGGCGTCCGGGCATGCCGGTCAGGGCTTGCCGCTGGATTTTTTGGGTTTGCTGTCGAGCGGCTTGAGCAGATTCGCCAGGCTGGTCGTGAACTGGGCGCCTTTATAGGCCGGGATCTGGAAGATCCAGCCGCCGGCGGCCTTGTTGATCTTGCGGGCCTCGGCCTTGGCGTCGTCCTTGCCGGCGGCGGCCTCCGCGGACAGGCGGGCCCAATAGACCTCGCCCTTCTTGACGATGTCGGCGGTCACGGTGAGCCCGTCGAAGGTCTTGGTCACGAGCCGGGCCGCATTGGAGAAGTCGACGGTGTGGGCTGGGGCGACCTGATCGAAAGTGAAGCCGACCAGGCTGGCGGCGACCCCGTCCGGCGCGCTCGGATAGGCCGTCTCTCTTCCCTTGGGCATGTTGACGATCTGGAAGTCGGAATCGCTCGGCTTGTCGCGGCGGATGACATAGGACGGCCCCTGCGGCGGGAAGACATCGGCCTCCTGAATGCGCGCGCGGTCGATGCCGACGACATCCTTGTTCATCCAGTCCTTGGGATCGGGGGCGGGCGTGAAGACGCTGCGCACGAGCCAGCTCTGATCGGAGCCGATTTTGCGCACGAACAGGCCGGTGGCCCCACCGGGGTCGCCAATGTCCTTGGTCTTGCCGGCGATCATGCTGGCCAGCACCTGGCCCTTGTCGTTCAGCAGCGTGATCCGTGTGCCCTTGCCGCCTTTGCCCGGCGCGTCGAGATCGAGATAGTGGAGCCAGTCCTTGCGATCGGTCTGCGGGCGAACGGTCTCCAGTCCCGACATGCCGACCACCGTTTTGCGCACTTGCGCGAAATCGGCGGGATAGTCGTGCTGGGACGGCAGCACCCAGCCGGTCGACGGTTTGAAGGCGATATCGACCGGACCATACTTCTTCGAATCGATCTGGATCCGCGCGACCTGGCGGTTGTGACTGGCCAGATCCGGAAAGAAGGTGTGCGGCGTGTTCTTGGGCGCCACCAGCGAGGCCTGATGCCATAGCGCCAGCGCCGCCAGCGCCACCATGGCAACGGCGACAACCGCCAGGACCGCGAGATTGCGGCGCCGCGGATCGTGAAGGAAGGCGTTTGGGTCAGCCATGGCTGCGTCTCACAAGGGCAATGCGCGCGCGCGGCGACGGCGGCGCAGGATGGCCAGCAGGAGGGCGAACGCGGCCACGAGAATCGGCACCAGCGCGATATTGAAGAAGGCGAGGATCGAACCCAGGCGGTCCACTTCCTTGCGCAGGCTGTGCTGCACCTGCCGAAGCTGGGTGCGGGTCTCAACCAGGTCGCGCTTGAAGCGGTCGATCTCTTGTTGCTGGGCCGATGTCAGGGATGTCCCATTCTGCGCGTCGGCGTCGCTGCCGCCGCCCTGTTCGAGTGCCTTGAGCCGACTTTCGGTGTCCTTCAGCTTGGCCTGCAGCGCGTCGGCTTCCTGCTGGAAGCGCGCCTGCGCCTCGGCCTGGAGTTGCTGGACCACGACGAAGGGCCGGTTGGTCGTCGCCCGCGTGCGCAGCGAGATCAGCGCATTGGACCCGGTCAGGTTTTCGACCGCATTGAGGATGAAGGCGCCATTGTCGGCGAAGGGTGTGGTGACTTGCTTGCCGAAGACATCCTGTCTGCGGACCCAGAAGCGATCGTCGAAGATGTCGCTGTCGGCCATGACCACGACATTGATGGCCTTGGCGGACTTGATCTGCGGTTGACCGGACTTTGCGCCGCCCGGCGGCCCATCCGGGAACGCGCTCCGGGCCGGCCCGGAGATGCGCGCGGCGAGGACATAGTGCTTGCCCGTCGGATTGACGGCCGACATCAGGTCCTGCGGCCGCTGCGTCACCTCGACCTGCGCGGTGTCGAGCAGCGAGGCTTGGTCCGAGGAGGTCACCAACGGGGTGAATGTCGTGGTGGCGCCCTTGGCCCTGGACAATGCGCCAACCGTGGCGAGATTGAGGCTCTGCAGGCTGGCCGTGATCTGGTCCTTGTCGTCGAACTCATCCTGCCCCAGATGTAGCCAGATCGGATAACTGGCTACCGGGTTGCGCGGGTCGTTGGAGACCTGCACCGGTTGGGCCAGCTTGCGGTCCGCGACGATCTTGCCGGGATCGTAGGCGATACCCCAGGCCTTGAAGAGCTTGGGCAGATCTGACGACGACGTCGCGCCCGCCCGCTGCTGGTATCCGCCGGCCTGTTTGGCGAGGTCGGAATCGGGATCGACGAAAACCAGCGCGCGTCCGCCGCCAAGCACGAACTGGTCGATGGCGTAGCGTTGATCCGGCGTCAGCTTTTCGGGCTGCACCAGCATCAGCACGTCGACATCCTTGGGGATCGTCTTGAAATCGGGGGCGAGCATCTGGGTCTTGTAGCTCTGCTGCAGTTGCTCATAGGCGGCATAGGGACGGGCGCGGCCCTGCATCGCCGCCATCATGCCGCCGGCGCCGGTGTCGATCGGCAGCGACGAGATGATGCCGAGCACCGGCTTCTTGGGCGTCGACAGGTGATAGATGAGCGAAGTCAGATCATATTCCAGATAAGGCTCGCGGTCCTGGTTGAAGAAGGGAATGACCTCCTTGCCGTCGATCGTGTTGGTGCCGACGAGGCCGAAATAGACCATGTCGCCCGAATCCGTCGGCGCCCCGCTCAGACCGGCCGCATTGGCTTGGTCTTCCGCGGCGGTATAGGGCTCGGGATCGACCTCCTCGAGCACGATCTTGCCATTCGACAGCGCGGCATATTCCTGTAGGAGGTCGCGCACGCGGCTGGCATAGGCCCGGATCTGTGCGTAGTCGGCCGCGGTCTTCTTCGAATAGTAGAATTTGAGTGTGATCGGTTCCTTCAGCCCGGCCAGCGTCTCGCGCGTGCCCTTGGCGAGCGTGTAAAGCCCGTTCTCGGTCAGGTCGAGGCGCGCGGTCGTGAGGCTGGCGTCGGAGGCAATGTTGAGCGCGACGAAGATGACCGCGGCCAGGGCCACAGCCGTGATGGCATAGAGCCGTCGGGACATCGATCTGCGGGTATGCGCCTGCATCTCAGCCGGCCCTCTTCAGATCGATGAGGACGACATTGACGGTCAGGAACAGCGCGATCAGGGAGAAGAAGAAGATCATGTCGCGCAAATCGATGACGCCCGACGAGATCGCGGAAAAATGCGTCAGGAAGCTGAACGAGGACACCGCCGTGACCAGCGTCAGCGGCGCCCAGGCGCGGAAGACATCAAGCACCAGCGGCGCGCCGGAGATCGTGAACAGAAAGCAGACCGCGACGGACACGACAAAGGCGATCACCTGATTGTTGGTCGCCGCCGAAATCGCCGCCCCGATGGCCAGGTACCCGCCGGCCATGAGGAAACTGCCGAAATAGCCGGCCAGGATCACGCCATTGTCCGGATTGCCCAGATAATTGACCGTCAGCCAGATCGGGAAGGTCAGCAGAAGGGCGATGCCGGTGAAGGCCCAGGCGGCCAGATATTTCCCAGCCACCGTCGCCCAGAGCGGCACCGGCAGGGTCAGCAGCAATTCCATCGTACCGGTGCGTCGTTCTTCGGCCCATAGCCGCATCGAGATCGCCGGCACCAGGAACAGATAGAGCCAGGGATGATAATTGAAGAACACCGTCAGGTCGGCAATGCCGTTCTGGTAGAAATGGCCGATATAGAATGTGAAGGCCCCCATCGCGAACAGGAAGATCACGATAAAGACATAAGCCAGCGGCGTCGCGAAATAGGCCGCGAATTCGCGCTTGAAGATCGACATCATCGGGCTCATGCGCGGGCCTCTTTGCCGTGGGTTTCCCGCGCCCGGGCGGCGTCGTGGGTCGTGACGGCGCGGAACACGTCGTCGAGCCGTCCGGCTTCCGCATATAGCTCCCTCACGTCCCATTTCTCGGCCACGGCCAAGGCACTGACGTCCTCGATCAGCATGGCGCCGGAATTGGGAAAGGCCGTCAGGGCGACGGTGCCGTCGCGCCGCACGATCTGCTCAACGCTGACCACGGCGTTCATCGATTTCAGTTTGGCTTTCGCGCTGTCGGCCTGTGCCGGTGCCAGTGCGATCGTCACGGCATTGTGGTGGCGCGAGCGCGCCAGCAGTTGGTTCGGCGTTCCGTCGGCGACCACGCGTCCGCGATCGATTATGACGGCGCGCGTGCAGATCGCCTCGACCTCCTCGAGCAGATGGGTCGAGACGATGATCGCCTTTT
Organism: uncultured Pseudomonadota bacterium; assembly: GCA_963710925.1. GTDB lineage: Bacteria > Pseudomonadota > Alphaproteobacteria > Micropepsales > Micropepsaceae > Rhizomicrobium. The sequence continues at coordinate 217,694 of CAVQBY010000001.1, forward strand.
GCGGCGCCATGGCGCGGATCAGCGACCGTACGGCATGTTTCTGATTGGGGTCGAGGCCGTCTGTGGGTTCGTCCATGATCAGCACCGGCGGGTCGTGCAGGATCGCCTGGGCCAGCCCGACCCGGCGCTTGAAGCCCTTCGACAGCGTCTCGATGGATTGTTCCAGAACCGGATCGAGCTCGGTCTTGGCGATCGCGGCCTCGGCGCGCTGTTTCGCTTCGGCGCCCTTGAAACCGCGCACCTCGGCGATGAAGGCCAGGAATTGACGCGCGGTCATGTCGCCATAGGCCGGTGCCCCTTCGGGCAGATAGCCGATCAGCCGCTGGGCGGCGATCGTCTGGCGTTCCACATCGTGGCCGCAGATCCGCACCTGGCCGCTGGTGGGCGCCAGATAGCCGGTCACCATCTTCATGGTCGTGGATTTGCCGGCGCCGTTGGGGCCGAGAAAGCCCAGCACTTCGCCCTTGGCGACCGAAAGGTCGATCCCGGCGACAGCCGCGATCGGACCAAAGTGCTTCGTCAGTCCCTGGATTTCGATCATGGCGTCAGCGGCGCCGCAATTTCGGCGCATCGGCCCCTTCAGTATCCCTTGCCACTTAGAGAAAACGCGCTTTGGTCGCAAGGCTGCAATGGTTACGGTTCGGTCATTGGCTCAGCCGCGCGGGTCACACTTTTTGCTGTTTCCCGCCGGCCTGTGCTCCGGTCACAATGGCTGGCGCCATGCGCCGGCGCGGCAAGCGTAATGCGAGTCCGGGAGGAGAAGAAGCGTGATTGGAATTCGGCCGTTGCTGCGTGCCACGCTGGTGGGAATTGTCTTGCAGATCGCCATGTATCTGCTGGGCCATTACAGCCGCTGGTTTGCCGTCAATGTATTCGGCTTTGGCGGCATGATGATTTCGGCCACCGCCGGCTATCTCTACGCCATGGATGCGGCGAGCGGGTACTTCTCCGGCGCCACGGGCGGCGCCATCGCCGGGGGGCTGTGCGGCTTTATCGGTCTGGCGCTGTCGGCGGCGCTTGGCGACGTCTTTCCCGCCTTCATCGCGACCGGCACGGCCATCGCCGTGGCGGTCGGCGCCATTGGTGGGCTGTTCGGCCAGATGGCGGCCAACTGGCGCGCGATGGAGCGCTGATCTCAGATCCGCAGCGTCAGTCCGCCGTCGACGACCAGCCCGTGGCCGGTGACGAAGCCGCCATCGTCGGAGGCCAGGAACAGCGCTGCGCGTGCCAGGTCGATGGGCTTGCCGCGCCGGCGCAGCGCCGCCTTCTTGGCCCAGATTTCGGCAACCTCCGGCCGCGCCTCCCATAGCGGCTTGGTCATGCCGGTCTCGATGGCGCCGGGCTCCAGATAGTTCGCGGTGATGGCGAACTTTCCCAGCTCCAGCGCCAGCGTGCGTGTCAGGCCGGCGACGCCCGCTTTCGATGCGCAATAGGCGGCCAGGCCGTAATCGGTGCCTTCGGCCATGACCGAGGCGACATTGATGATGCGGCCGGCGGGCGATTGTTTCAGTTCTGGAATGGCGCGCTGACACAGCCGGAACTGCGCCGTGAGATTGACCGAAAGCGTGCGGTCCCAATCTGTCTGCGCCATGGCCTCGGCCAGCGCATTGGTGCCGATCCCGGCATTGTTCATCACGATATCGAGCTTGCCGAAGCGGGCCAGCGCCTCGGCGACAATCAGCTCGGCGGCGTCATCCTCGGCGACGCTCTTCTCGAAGGTGGCGATGGCGGCGATGCCGGCATGGGCGTCGGCGAGGCCCTTGCCCGGCAGGTCGATCGCGAGAACCTGCGCGCCTTCCGCCGCGAAGAGCTGGGCGCTGGCCGCGCCGATTCCGGATGCGGCCCCGGTAACGATCGCGACCCGGTCTGCAAGGCGCATCGACCCCTCCCAATAGATGTTCGCGCCGCACCGTGCCGTGGGCGCGGCGGCGGCGCAATTGCGCGGGGGCGAAAGCCGATTCTGGGCGGAGAATTTATCGGTCGACCGCGGCGAAAAAGCCCGGGAGTGGGGGCTGGGGGGCTTGATTCTCCCCGGTCTCTTCGTCCACGCGGTCGACCGACGCTGGCACTGTCGCGCCGGAAAGCGGCTGGCGCATGGTGCAATCGTGACCTTTTCATGGCTCACACATCTGTGATCGGAGGGATGGCGGGGCCCCTGCGGCGCTGCTTCCGCTGCGTCACCGGCACCCGATCCGGGCTTGCCCGGGAGCCTCTGCGGGCCCATCATCCCCGTGATGGCAGAAGAACCCATAGCGTTTTCCCGCGCGGAGTCCCGCTCCTCCGCGCGGATGCGATCGGCAAGCGGATATTCCTCCAGCCCCAATGTGGCGCAGGTGCGCTTCGACCGCGGCGAGCTGAACCGCATCCTCGGCGTCTATGGCCGCATGGTCTCCGCCGGTGAATGGCGCGATTACGCCATGGACTTCCTGGAGGACCGGGCGGTGTTCTCGGTCTTCCGGCGCGCCAGCGAAATGCCGCTCTACACCATCGAGAAGCGTCCGAAGCTCAGGGCCAAGCAGGGCCAGTATTCCGTGGTCGCTGCGGGTGGCCAGATCCTCAAGCGCGGCCATGAGCTGGCGCAGGTGCTGCGCGTCCTCGAAAAGAAGCTCATCAAGGCGCTGGCGGCCGAGTAGCGGCCAAAGCAAAAGGCCCCGGCATTTCTGCCAGGGCCTTCGCTGTCCATCCTGTGCTGTCGCCTAGCGGCGGTTGCCGAGCAGCTGCATCAGCATGATGAACAGGTTGATGAAGTCGAGATAGAGGCGCAGCGCGCCGATGATGGCGGCGCGGCCGGCCATGGTGCCGTCCATGTTGGCCGAGTACTGCTCCTTGATCGACTGGGTGTCATAGGCGGTCAGACCGGTGAAGATCAGAACGCCCGCCACCGAGATCACGAACTGCATCATCGTCGAGCCCAGGAACATGTTCACGACCGAGGCGATGATGATGCCGATCAGGCCCATGAACAGGAACGAGCCCCAGGCCGACAGGTCGCGCTTGGTGGTGTAGCCGTACAGGCTCATGGCGCCGAAGGTGGCTGCCGTGATGAAGAACACCTGCGCCACGCTGGCGCCCGTATAGAGCAGCAGGATCGGCGCCAGCGAAACGCCCATCAGGGCGGCATAGCCCCAGAAGGTGGCCTGCGCCGCGCCGACGCTCATCTTTTCGATGCGGAAGGAAAGGAACAGCACAAAGCCGATCGGCGCCAGCAGCGCCACCCAGCCCAGCGTCGACAGGGCCATCGCCGGGCCCTTGGCCGTCATGGCGACGGTGAAGAACAGGCTGCGGATGGCCGGCACGCTGGCCACGATCCAGGCGGACATGCCGGTCAGGCCCAGGCCGATCAGCATATAATTGTAGACGCGCAGCATATGGGCCCTCAGCCCGGCGTCGTAGAGCCCGGCGTCGGTCGCGGACTGGCTGCGCAGCACCCGGTTGTAATCATTGGCCATGGAACAAATACCTCCTTCGCCGGCCATGCGGCCGGGTTTGACCTAATATCGGGATTGGCCGGGGCCGGATCAAGGGTGCGGGGCCAACTCCGTCGAGAACGTAATGCGGGGGACCGAATGCGGGAAATCCGCGAATTCCGTGTCGAATCGGCCGGTGAGGTCGAGACGATTCTGGTGGCGGCCTTTGGCGGCGGCGGCGAAGCCCGTCTGGTCCGGGCGCTGCGCGCGGACGGCGCGATGGCGCTGGAGCGCGTGGCGGTGGAAGACGGTGTTGTCGTCGGCCACATCGCCTTCAGCCCGCTGATGACCGCCCCGGCGACGCTGCGGCTTGCCGGGCTGGCGCCGGTGGCCGTCGCCCCGGACCGGCAGGGCCAGGGGATCGGCGGCGCCTTGATCCGCGACGGTCTGGCGCGCTGTGCCGCGGCCGGTTTCGCGGCGGTCGCGCTGCTCGGCGACCCGGCCTATTACCGCCACTTCGGCTTTACGCGCCGTGCGGCCTTTCCGCTGCACAGCATCTATTCGGGCCCGGCCTGGCAGGCGCTGGAATTGTCCGAGGGCGCGCTCGCGGGCGGACCATGGACGGTGCGCCATCCGGCCGCCTTTGCGGCACTGGATTAGGGGCTGCGCAACAGCGCCGCCGGCCTGGCCGCGAGGGCGGACCAGGCGCCGATCAATCCGAACAGCAATGTCGCCGCGCCGCCGCCGGCCACGGTCAGCAGCGCCGCGCGCAGATCGAAGACGAAGGGAAGATCGAACAATTGGCCGGCGATCGTCGAGGCGGCCAGCGTGCCCGCGCCCAGCGCCAGTGCGCCGGTCAGCACGCCGATCAGCCCATATTCCAGCGCATAGATTGCCGCGATGCGCGCGCGCGTCGCGCCCAGCACCTTGAGCACGGTCGAATCGTAAAGCCGCACCCGCTGTCCCGCCGCAATCGCCCCAGCCAGCACCAGCAACCCCGCCAGGATGGTGACCAGGCTGGCCGCGCGCACACCATCGGCCAATTGCTGTAGAAGCGCGTTGACCTGTGCGATGGCCTCCTTGACCCGCACCGTTGAGACATTGGCAAAGCGGTTGGTGACGGCGCGGTAGACCGCGGCCTCGTCCTTGTCGGGCACGCGCACGGTTGCCAGATAGGAATGGGGCGCGTGATCGATGATCCCGGGTGACAGCACCAGAATGAAATTCTGCCGCCCATTGGAGAAGTCGACCTTGCGCAGATTGGCGATGGTGCCGGTCATCTCCCGGCCCAGCACATTGAGCGTGAGGCTGTCGCCGAGTTTGAGGTGCATGGCCGCGGCCAGGTCGGCGTCGAAGGAAATCAGTGTCTTGCCCGTATAGTCCGGCGGCCACCATTTGCCCTCGGTGACGATCGTGCCCTTGGGCATGGCGCCGGCATAGGTGATGCCGCGGTCGCCATTGAGCGCCCAGCGTGCGCCGGGTTCGACCTTGGCCTCGCGCGCCGGCACGCCGTTCAGCGCGGTAATCCGTCCACGGATCATTGGCGTGCGCTTGTAATCCTTCGCCTCCGGGAAGCCGGCGATGGTCTTGTCGAAGGCCTTGGCCTCGTCCGGCTGGATGTCGATGAAGAAAAAGCTCGGCGCTGTGCCCGGCAGGCTGCCCTGCACCTGCGCCGAGATCGTGCGGTCGAGCAGGGTGACCGTGGTCAGCAATGTCAGCCCCAGTCCCAGTGCCACGACCACGCCCACGGTCGCCGCGCCCGGTCGCGTCAGATTGGCCAGCGCCAAACGCGGGCCGGGACTGCGCGGGCGTGGCAGGCGCTTCAGCGTTGCGCGCAAGCCGCTGGCGGCCAATCTCAGCAGCACCGAGTCCGGCCGCGATCCCGCCCAGGAACCACAGCGCAAACACCGGCGAGGGCGACACGAGCAATGCCAGCCCGATCACCGCCGCCGCGCAGCCGCCGGCGGCGGCGAGATAGATCCAGCGGCCGTGTGCCGGGCTGCGCGCGACGATGTCGCGGAACAGGCTGGCCGGTGCGATTTCGCGCGCGCGCGCCAGCGGTGGAATCGCGAAGGCCGCGGCCGAAAGCAAACCGAACATCGCGGCCAGCGCCAAAGGCGCCGGATAGACGGCAAAGGCCGCCGGTGCCGGCAGCCTGGCGCCATAGAGTCCTTCGACGGCGAAGGGCAGGGCCGCGCCCAGCACCAGTCCCGTGACGACTGCCACCGCCGCAATCGCCATGACCTGCAGGAAATAGATGCGGAAGATCAGCGCGCCCTCTGCGCCGAGCGCCTTGAGCGTGGCGATCTCGCCGCGCTTGCGATCGAGAAAGGCGCCGATGGCCTGGGCCGCGCCGACGCCGCCGACCGCCAGGGCCGTCAATCCCACCAGCGTCAGGAACATCGTCACCTGTTCGACGAACCGCTTCAGCCCCGGCGCGGCGTCCAGGCGGTCGCGCATCTGCCAGCCGGCATCGGCGAAGCGCGCCGTCGCCGCGCGTCTGAACGCGGCGATGGTTTTGTCCGGGGCGAGCGCCACGCGATAATGGTAGCCGATCAGGCTGCCGATGGTGACGAGCCCGGTGCGTTTCAAGGCGGCCTGCGACACGAGGATATGCGGGCCCAGGCTGAACCCGCCAGAGATGCGGTCGGGCTCATTTGTCAGCACTCCGGCGATACGAAAGTCTTGCGACCCAATCCGCAGCACGCCGCCCCGCTTCAGCCGCAGCCGGTCGAGCAGCGTCTGTTCGGCCACCGCGCCGCAGATATCGCCGGCGCAAGCCAGTGCGGGTTTGAGCCCGCGCGGCGGTGACACGCCCGCCGCACCATAGAGCGGATAGGCCGCGTCGACGGCCTTCAGTTCCACCAGCGTGCGCGCCTCCGCCCGGCCCTGCTTCAGCGCATAGGCCATGGCGCGCATCGTCGCGGTTTGCGACAACCGCCCATAGGACTTGAGAAAGCTCAGCTCCTGCGCACTGGCCGGCCGATGGACCAGGCTGACCTGCACATCTCCGCCGAGGAGTACACGGCCCTGCTGCGCCAGCCCGGTCAGCATCGCCTGCGCCAGCGATCCGGTGGCGGCGATCGCCATCACGCCCAACACCAGCGAGGCAAAGAAGATGCGAAAACCCGTCAGCCCGCCGCGCAATTCGCGCCGCGCCAGCCGCCAGGCGAGGGCGAAGCCGTTCACGCGTTGGCCTCCGCCCTGCGCGGCATTTCATCGGCCACAATTGCGCCGTCCTTGAGCCGGACGATGCGCTCGCAACGTCCGCGCCAGCATTTCCTCATGCGTGACGAGAAACAGCGTCGTGCGTTTGCGCGCATGCAGCGCGAACAGAAGATCGGCGACGTCTGCGCCCGTCATGGTGTCGAGATTGCCGGTCGGCTCGTCGGCGAACAGCACCGCCGGGCTCGGGGGCGATGGCGCGGGCCAGCGCCACGCGCTGCTGCTCGCCGCCCGACAATTGCCCGGGATAATGATCGCCGCGCGCGGCCAGCCCGACCGCCGTCAGCTCTTCGCGTGCCCGGTCGAAGGCGTCGCCCACGCCCGCCAGCTCCAGCGGCACGGCCACATTTTCCAGCGCCGTCATGGTCGGGATCAGATGAAAGCTCTGGAACACGATGCCGACATGGCCGCGGCGGAAACGCGCCAGCCCATCCTCGCCCAGGCCCGGTCAGCTCGGTTCCGGCGACGCGCACCCGGCCGGCGCTGGGCGCCTCCAGCCCGGCGGCGACCATCAGAAGCGAGGACTTGCCCGATCCGGAAGGGCCGAGCAGGGCCAGCGTCTGACCGGCCGGTACCTGCAGCGAGATCCCGTTCAGGATGTTGACGGGGCCGGCCGCGCTGGCCAGCGTCAGCCGCACCGTGTCCAGGTCGATGGCGGGGACGGGCATCGGGGGCTTTCCTTTCACGCCCCCTCGGCCAAGCTCGGGGTAATGATGGCGAATCGGGCGGCGATGCTTGCGGGGGGCAGACCCCGTCTCTATGGCGATATGGCATGAGAACCGGCTTGTTCAAGCACAGCCTTACCATGGCCGCGCTGGCCTGGTCCTGCTGTGTACGCCGGCGCATGGCCGCGCCGATCAGGATTCTCGGCGCTGGGCTCCAGCCTGACCCAGGGCTATGGCCTGCCGCCGGGCACCGAATTTCCCGCCGTGCTGCAGGCGCAGCTGAAGAAGGCCGGGATCGATGCCAAGGTCATCAATGCCGGCGTCTCGGGCGACACCTCGGCCGGCGGACTGGCGCGGCTGGACTGGTCGCTGGCCGATCATCCCGATGCGGTGATCGTCGAGCTGGGCTCCAACGATGCGCTGCGCGGCCTGCCGCCGGCGGCAGACCGAAGAAGAACCTCGCCGCCATCCTGCGCGAAGCTGAAGGCCGCCCATATCCCGGTCCTGCTGTGCGGCATGAAGGCGCCGCGCAATCTGGGCCCGGACTATGCCAGGCAGTTCGATCCGATCTATGCCGAGCTGGCGAAGACACTATGGCGTGCTGCTCTATCCGTTCTTCCTCGACGGCGTGGCGATGAACCCGAAGCTCAATCAGGCCGACGGCATCCATCCCGATCCGGCCGGCGTGAAGATCATCGTCGCGCGCATGCTGCCCTATGTGAAGAAGCTCGTCGCCGAAGCGCGAGAGGCAAAGCGCTGATGTTCCGTCGCCTCCTGTCGGTCGGCGGCTTCACGCTGCTCTCGCGCATCACCGGCTTTCACGCGCGACATTCTGATGGCCGCGGTCGCTGGGCGCCGGCACCATGTCGGATGCCTTCGTGGTCGCGTTCCTGTTTCCGAATTATTTCCGCGCCCTGTTCGGCGAGGGCACGATCAATCCCGGCCTTCCTGCCGCGCTATGCGGCGCTTACGCGCGCGCGGCGAGACGCGCGAGGCCGCCAATTTCGGCGATGCCGTGTTCTCCTGGCAGATGGTGGCGCAGCTCGTCATTCTGGTTGCCGCGCTGGGCCTGATGCCGTGGCTGGTGCGCATTCTCGCGCCGGGCTTTGCCGACAATGCCGGGCAGATGGCGCTGACGGCGCATCTGGCCCGCATCACCTTCCCCTATCTGATCCTGTCGGTCGTGGCGGTGCAGCTTTCGGCCATGCTGAACGCGCTCGAGAAATTCGCCGCCGCCGCGGCCTGGCCGGCGCTGCTCAACTGTCGCGATGATCACCGCGCTGCTGTCCGCGGCCTGGTTTCCCAACGCCGCCGAAGCCGCGGCCTGGGGCGTTCTGGCCGGCGGGATGCTGCAGCTGGTCTTCATCCTCTGGGCGGCCAAGCGCGAAGGGCTGGATCTGCGCATCGGCTGGCCGCGCTGGACGCCCGAGATCAAGGAATTCCTTCGTCGCCTTCGGCGCGGTCACCTTCGGTGCGGCCAGCGTCATGCTGGCGCCGCTGATCGACACGGTGCTCGCCAGTTTTCTCGAAACCGGCAGCCGGACCGCGCTCTATTATGCCGACCGCATCGACCAGCTTGCCGCTTGGCGTGCTCGGCATCGCGCTGGGCACCGTGCTCCTGCCGGAGATGAGTGCCAAGCTCGCGGTCGGCGACACCAAAGGCTCGAACGCCGCGCAGAACCGCGCCGCCGCACTGTCGCTCTTGCTGACCCTGCCGTTCTCGGCCGTCTTCATCGCCATCCCGGACACCATCATGCGCGCGATCTTCGCCCATGGCGCCTTCAATCCGGAGGCCGCCGCGCTCGCCGCCGTCGGCGCTGCGCGCCTATGGCATCGGGCTTCCGGCCTTCGCCATGGTGCGCATCGTGGCCTCCACCTTTTATGCGCGCCACGACACCATGACGCCCGCGCGCATCACGGTGTTCGCCATCGCCGCCAACATCGCCATGAAGGTGGTGCTGGTCTGGGGGCTTGGCTTCGGCATTGGCGGCATCGCCTTCGGCACGGCCTTCGGCGCCTGGATGAATGTCGCCGCGCTCGTGTTCATCGGGCGCAAGCGCGATCTGCTCGCCTTCGACACCGGCTTCTGGCGCGCGCTGCCGCCAATCTTGCTGGCGGCGGGCGTGGCGGCCGGCGGGGCGCTGCTGGGACGCTCTCTGGGTCCCTGGCTGCTCGCCGCACCCGGCACATGGCAGGACGTCGCCGCGCTGGCGCTGGCCGCGCTGTTCGGGATCGGCTTCTACCTCGCCGCCGCCTATGCTTTCCGAAACCGGCTGCCGATCGGGCGCTTCGCCCGCAAGGCCGTGGAGGCGCCGTGATGCGGCTCTTCGTGGCGCTGGAGATCCCCGAACCCGTCGCGCAGTCTCTCTTGCTGCTCGAAGGCGGGGTGCCGGGCGCGCGCTGGCAGACGCCGCGATCAGCTTCATCTCACATTGCGCTTCATCGGCGAGGTCGATGGCCGGCAGGCCGCCGATATCGATGATGCACTGGCCGCCATCCGCGCGCCGGGCTTCACGCTGGAACTGCATGGCGTCGGCACCTTCGGCAAGCGCGATCCGCGCCAGCTCTGGGCCGGGGTCCGGGCGAGCGAGGCCCTCGCGCATTTGCAGAAAAAGATCGAAACCGCCCTGCAACGCATCGGGTTGCCGCCCGAACCGCGCAAGTTCACGCCCCATGTCACGCTGGCGCGGCTCAAATCGCCCCGGCGCGACAAGCTGACCGAATATCTCAATGGCCACGCGCTCTATACGAGCCCGCCGTTCGCCGTGAGCGCCTTCGCTCTCTATGAGAGCACGCTGACGCCGAACGGCAGCCTCTACACCGTCGCGCGGGACTACGCGCTGGAGCCCGCGGCCTAGAAGCGGTAGCCGACGCCCACCCCGATGATCCACGGATCGAGATTGACGCCCTTGGCCTGCACCAGGCCGCCCGCGCCGGTGACGTCCGTCGACAGAAACAGCTTCTTCACATCGGCATTGAAGAAATAGCCGCTGTCGCCGAAGGGCACGTCCACGCCCGCCTGCAAGGCAAAGCCGAAGCTGTTGTCGTAGTGCAGGTTCGGGATCGGGCTGCGGGGGCTGTAGAAGAAGGTGTAGTTGATGCCCGCGCCGACATAGGGCCGGAATCTACCTTCCGGGTTGAAGTGATACTGCACGGTCAGTGTCGGCGGCAGCAGCCACACGCTGCCAATATCGCCGGCCGTGGTCTGATGCACCGAGTGCTGGGTTGTGGCCGCGATGAGCTCGGCGGCCCAGTGCTCGGCGAAGAAATAGGTGAAGTCGATTTCCGGGACGATGCTGTCGGTGACGTGGATGTTGCCCGGCAGCGCCGTGCCACCGACTTTTACGGTGCCGCTGGCTTCGGGCATGACGCCCAGGCCGCGAATGCGGACCTGCCAGTCTCCGGCGGCGGCGACGGCCGGCGTCGTGGCGGCGGCCAGGGCGGTCGCGGCCGCGGCCGCAAGAAGGAAATGACGGATACGCATGATCATGAAACCCCTGCAATGTTCATGCGTGTGGGTAGAGCCGGGGCAGGGGTGTGGCGTTGACGAAAGTCAAACGCCGATTTTGATGGCCCGCACTGCGTCTAATCTGCCGCAGCGTCGATCTTCTCCATGTCGGCGTCGGAAAATCCGAAATGGTGACCGATCTCGTGGATCAGCACATGGCGGACAATGTCCTGCAGACTGTCGTCCGAGTTCTGCCAGAACCGAAGGATCGGCTTGCGGTAGAGGAATATCCGGGTTGGCTCCGGCCCGGCCATGTTGGCGGCGTGGACCGCATAGGGCACGCCATGGAACAGGCCCAGCAACTGGTAGCCGCTTGTCATGCCCAGCCCGGCCAGCACCTCGCGTTCGGGAAAATCCTGGATGGCGAAGACGATGTTTCCCGTCAGCGCGCGGAACTCCGCAGGCAACCCGTCAAAGGCCGCGCGCGCCAGTCCCTCCAGGTCGTCCAGCGAGGGTTCGGGTGTGGCGGGGTCGTGCGGCATGGGCTATTCCGGAGACGGGTACCGCACCAGGAGATGGAGATGGACAAGCTCGACGTCAATGCACGCAAGGCCGCGCTCGCCGATCTGCCCGGCTGGCACGAAGTCGCCGGCCGCGACGCCATCGCCAGGAGCTTCAAGTTCCAGGACTTCAACCAGGCCTTCGGCTTCATGACCCGCGTCGCCCTTTTGGCCGACAAGATGGATCACCATCCCGAGTGGTTCAATGTCTACAACAAGGTCGAGGTCACCCTGACCACCCATGACGCCGGCGGCGTGTCCCAGAACGACATCGACATGGCCAGAGCCATGGAGGCCTACGCGGCGTGACGCGGCGCCGGCCTATCCGTTGAAGGGATAGAGCTTGCTGCGGAATTCGAACAATTGCTGGAGCTTCGGATCGATTCCGGAAGAGACCCGGAACAGCACATAGGCCGTATAGAAGATCACCAGCGCGAAGGCGCCGATGAACAGGTGATAGGCCAGCACCCCCAGCTTCATCAGCGTATGGCCGTGCCCGACCTGGATCGGCGAGATGTCGATATTGAAGATCTCCAGGATATCGGTCGGGCTGCGAATGAATTGCGACACCACAAACAGCGAGGCCTGTGCGGTCGTGGGTTGGGCGACGGTGGTGGCCGGCTGCCCGGTCGCGACGAAGGCGACGTCGCCGCCGCTCAGCCAGCTGTAATGGAGGACCGCCGCGCCGAGCAGGAGCGAGGGCACGATCATCCCGAAGGCGGTGAGCAGCCCCAGATGCCACAGGAAGTGCAGCATCTTGCTGCGTTTGTAGCTCTCCAGGGCGGCGATCCGCTTGTCGAGCCCGGCTTTGCTCCAGGGCTGCCGGCCGGGAAATTTGTGGGTGAAGTCGGCCGGCGCCAGGATGCGCACGCGGCGCAGTTCGCGCAGCGCGATCCATCCGCTCAGGGCCAGCAAGGCGATGGCACCGGCGATGGCATAGACCCGCATCGGGTCGGCGATCCCGAAAATCTGCGAAACATAGCTGTCCATCGCCGTCCCCCATTTCGGCAAGTCCCCCGCAAATCATCATATGTTTTTGGGATGGAGGCCAGTCTTGCCGGGCGCGCGGCGGCAGTCGCCGGCCGAAAAGGCTCCTGCGTTTCATTTCCGCTTTCAAAACAAGGCGTAAGTCTAGAGCGCAGTTTTATTCCAGATGTTGGAAATTATATTAGGTTGGATATCCAACATTACATGGATTATAGGAAACCTGCGTTTTCGTGTGGAGGTTTCGATGAAATTTCACCGGATCGTATTTCTGGCTTTGGCAGCATGGATTTTGAGCGGTGCGCCGGTTCTGGCGGCGCAGCGGGGTACGCCCCCGGGACCGCCCGACTTCACCAGTTTCCTCGCCCAGGTGCGGGCTGCGAAATTCGCGGACTATGCCGGCCGTCCGGCGGTGCGCGTGAAGAGCGCTCGCGACTTCCAGGCGATGAAGAAGCACATCCTCGCATTGTATCGCGGCGTCTCGGTTGAGCATTCCTTCACCGATCGCGGACAGATCGTCGACTGCATCCCGATCGGCCAGCAGCCCGGCTTGCGGCGTCCCGGCGCCAAACCCGAAGCCCTGGTCCGTGAGCCGCCGGCACCGGTCGCAGCGCCGAAGCCGGAAAGGGCCGGCAAGTCGCGCCAGCCGACCCGGGCGATCGATCTGGCACTGAAGCCCGGCGAGAAGGATGCCCGAGGTGAGGAACAGTATTGCAAGCCGGGCACCGTGCCGATGCGGCGCATCACGCTGGAGGAGATGACCCGGTTCGACAATCTGAACGACTATTTCGGCAAGGAGCGCGATACCGACGAAATGCAGAAGGAGCAGCAGCCGCAGGACCGCCGCGGCGAGCAGCTGCCATCCGACTACAGCAAGCATTACTACGCGCGCGGCGTGCAGTTCGTCGACAATCACGGGGCGGATTCGTGGCTGAACCTGTGGAATCCCACAGTCCCGGACCGCAATCAGTTCTCTTTGTCACAGCAATGGATCGTCGCCGGAACCGGTGACGCCAAGCAGACCGCCGAGGGTGGCTGGCAGGTGTATCCGCGCAAATACGGGACCAACAATGCCGCGTTGTTCATCTATTACACGACCGCCGGCTACAGCAACGGCTCCGGCTGCTACAATCTCGATTGCGCCGGCTTCGTTCTGATCGCCAACAATGTCTATCTGGGCCGCGGGTTCAACCACTACAGCACCGATGGCGGCACCCAATGGGGCTTCAATCTGCAATGGAAGCGCGACCATTCAGGGAATTGGTGGCTGTTCTACCGCGGTCCCGGTCCCTATATCGCGGTCGGCTATTATCCGCATTCGCTCTTCGGTTCGGGCGCGCTCGCGAGCAAGGCGGGGAAGATCGCCTTTGGCGGCGAGACCACGGGCACGGACCGGAATTTCCAGATGGGCAGTGGCGGCTTCGCCAATACCGGCTGGACCCATGCCGCGTTCCAGAACAAAATTTTCTACATCGACACATCCGACATCAGCCGCTGGGCCAATCTCGGCAAGACGGAAACCAACCCGGCTTGCTACACCGCTGATCTGCACAACATCTATGGAAACTGGGGCACCTACATCTATTTCGGCGGGCCGGGCTGTCCATAGCGGTGGGCCGGCCGCCGCCGGCTGTCCCGGCGGCGGGGCCCCTGTGCATTTTCGATCGCGTCAGACCTTCAGGCGGTAGCTATCGCCATCCCTGACGATGTGCCCCGCCGTCGGCGCGGCGAAATGGGTGCCGATGACGAGGATGGGCTTGTCGGCCCATTCGGCGAACTTCGCCTTGCGCGTCGCCCGCGAGGCTTCCTTGCTGCTGTCGAAATCCGGCGCCCAGTCCGGACGGGCGATCTGGCAGGGGTGGTGGACCATGTCGCCAGTGATGACGGCGGTCTCCCCCTTGGATTCGATGACGACACTCACATGGCCGGGCGTGTGGCCGGTGGTCGGCGTCAGCCGGATCTCCGGCGAGATGCGGTGATCCATTTCGACCGTTTCGGCCAGGCCGGCGTCGAAGATCGGGCGCACCGAATTCGTCCATGATCTGTTGCGTCTCGTCATGATCGAAGCCGCTCCAGTGTTCATATTCCTTGCGGCCGATCAGATAGCGGGCCCTGGGGAAGGTCGGCACCCATTTGCCGTTTTCCAGCATCGTGTTCCAGCCGACATGGTCGACATGCAGATGGGTGCACACCACCGCGTCGACGGCATCGCGGCCGAAGCCGGCCGCCGTGATGTCGTTGAGGAAATTTGTCTGCAGCGCCTGGCCTTGGAGCAGCGATCGCGGCCGGTCATTGCCGATGCAGGTGTCGACCACGAGTTTGAGCCCGGGCGCCTGGACCAGCAGCGCATGGATCGACAGCCGCATTTCCCCGTCCGGGGTCACGAAATGCGGCGTCAGCCACGGAATCTGCTTTAGCGCCTGCGGTGTGGCGTCTCGCAGAAAGGGCTGTTCCTCGCTGTAGGCGACGGGGATTTCCATCTCCACCGCCCGCGTCACCGTCACCTCGCCGATTTTCCAGCTGAGCATACATCCCTCCTGTTTCCCTGGGCGCGATGCTAGCGGGGGAACCGGTCCGCGCAAAGGGCGTTGTCTTGCTGCAGCGGGAACCGGAGATTTCCATGGCAGACGAAGGTTCGGGTGGCGCCACGCCGTGGCTCGCCTTTTTGGTCGGCGGGCTTGTCGTGGCCGTCGCGGTTCTGGGCTATTTCTTCTTCATCAATGGCCATGGTTCTGGCGGTCCCGACAAACTGTCGGTCGACGTGCACGTTCCGTCGACGCCGGCCAAGCACTGATCCTTGTCGAATAGGCGGGCGGACGCGCGGCTTGGGCCGCGCGTCGCGTCCGTTAGCGCCGCGCGTTCTTCACCAGATCGTTGACCACGCCGGGGTCGGCGAGTGTCGAGGTATCGCCCAGATTGGAGGTGTCGCCCTCGGCGATCTTGCGCAGGATGCGGCGCATGATCTTGCCCGATCGCGTCTTGGGCAGGCCCGGCGCGAACTGGATCGCGTCCGGCCGCGCGATGGGCGACAGGTGCGCCGGCCACCCATTTCTTCAGCTCGTCGGCCAGCGCGTCCGAAGGCTCTTCACCGGCCTTCAGCGTCACATAGGCATAGATGCCCTGGCCCTTGATCTCGTGCGGGAAGCCGACCACGGCGGCCTCGGCCACCTTGTGATTGGCCACCAGCGCCGATTCCACTTCCGCCGTGCCGAGCCGGTGGCCCGACACATTGATCACATCGTCGACGCGGCCGGTGATCCAGTAATAGCCGTCCTCGTCGCGGCGGCAGCCGTCGCCGGTGAAGTACTTGCCGCGATAGGTCTTGAAATAGGTGTCGATGAAGCGCTGGTGGTCGCCATAGACCGTGCGCATCTGTCCCGGCCAGCTTTGCGTCAGAACCAGATTGCCGGTGGCCGCGCCCTCCAGCACCTTGCCGTCGGCGTCGACCAGTTCGGGGCACAATTCCGAACAGCGGCTTGGTGGCCGAGCCGGGCTTCAGATCGGTGGCGCCGGGCAGGGGCGAGATGAGAATGCCGCCGGTCTCGGTCTGCCACCAGGTGTCGACGATCGGGCAGCGTTCGTCGCCGACCGTGCGCCAGTACCACAGCCAGGCTTCGGGATTGATCGGCTCGCCCACGCTGCCCAGCAGGCGCAGCGATTTGCGCGGCCGGTCTTCTTCACCGGCGCTTCGCCTTCGCGCATCAGCGCGCGGATCGCCGTCGGCGCGGTGTAGAAGATGTTGACCTTGTGCTTGTCGCAGATCTCCCAGAAGCGCGAGCTGGTGGGATAGTTCGGCACGCCCTCGAACATCAGTGTCGTCGCGCCGTTCGCCAGCGGGCCATAGACGATATAGCTGTGGCCCGTGACCCAGCCGACATCGGCGGTGCACCAGTAGATGTCGCCCTCGTGATAATCGAACACATATTGGTGGGTGAAGGCGGTGTAGAGCAGATAGCCGCCGGTGGTGTGCAGCACGCCCTTGGGCCGCCCGGTCGAGCCCGAGGTGTAGAGGATGAACAGCGGGTCTTCCGCGTTCATCTCTTCCGGCTCGCAATCGGCCGCAACCTTCTCGGTTTCCTCGTGATACCAGCAGGTCGCGGCCCGGCTTCATCTCCACCTTGCCGCCGGTGTGCTTGACCACCAGAACGGTTTTCACATCGGGGCAGCTGGCAACGGCCGCGTCGGTGTTCTTCTTGAGCGGCACCGGCTTGCCGCCGCGCAGGCCCTCGTCCGAGGTGATGACGAAGGTCGAGGCGCAGTCCTGGATGCGCCCGGCCAGGCTGTCCGGCGAGAAGCCCGCGAACACCACCGAATGCACCGCGCCGATGCGCGCGCAGGCCAGCATGGCGTAAGCCGCGGCCGGGATCATCGGCAGATAGATGGTGACGCGGTCGCCCTTCTTGACGCCGTTCGCCTTCATCGCATTGGCCAGGCGGCAGACCTCTTCATAGAGTTCGCGATAGGTGATGGCGCGCGAACTGTTCGGGTCGTCGCCCTCCCACAGGATCGCGGTCTGGTCGGCGCGCCCCGGCAGATGCCGGTCGATGCAATTGGCGCTGGCGTTGAGCGTGCCGTCCTCGAACCATTTGATCGACAGATTGTCCGGGTCCCAGGAGACGTTCTGGACGTTCGTGAACGGCTTGATCCAGTCCAGCCGCTCCGCCTGCTCCTTCCAGAACCCGTCCGGGTCCTTCACCGATTGCGCATACATCGCCTCATATTTGGCCTTGTCGATGAAGGCGCGGGACTTCCAGTCCTCGGGGACGGGGATCAGGTCGTCGGACATCGGGCGGTTCCTCGTGGTCTTGTCTGGTCAGGCGATATTGGCGGCGGCGGCGCGCGGCTTCAAGGTGGCGGGGCGCAATCGATCAGCCGATCTCCTCGCCGTCCTGTCCCGGGCGCGGTGGATCGCGGCGGATCGTGGCCGGCGTTTTCGAAAATTTGATCGGCGGCTTCATCGCGCGATACGGCCCTTCGGTCGGATGCTCGCGCAACTGGAAGAAATTCACCGCTTTCAGATGCGGGTCCTCCAGCACCTCGTCCAGCGTATTGGCGCGCATGATGGGGATGCGGTGCTGCTGGCCCAGCTCCATCCACTCGTCGGTGGTGTGCGCGAGTGCCGCCTCGCGCAGCATCTCGTAATAGACGCCGACGCGGCTGCCCTTGGGGGCCTTTACGAAACGGTCGCTCTCATAGGCATCGGGAAGGCCGCCGAGCTCGAGAAACTTCGCCGACGCCGCCCGGCTCACCGGCTGGATGGCGATATGGCCGTCCTTGGTCACCAGCGGGCGGCGGTCATTGGCCAGCGCCGGGGTGTGGCCGATTTTGCCGCGCGGCGGCTCGAAGGTCTTGCCGTAGAGATGCTCGATCATGTTGAAATGGGTGAAGCTCTCGAACATCGGCACTTCCACGAACTGGCCCTCGCCGGCGCGTTCGCGATGGAACAGCGCGGCCAGCACCGCGTAGAGCGCGTGCAGCGACGAGACCTTGTCGGCGACGAAGCTGGGCAACAGCCGCATGTCGGGATTGCCGTCGACCCGCGGCAAAAGGTCGGCCGCGCCGGCGGCGGACTGGACCAGATCGTCGAAGGCCTGCCGCCCGGCATAGGGCCCGTCCGAGCCATAGCCGACGCAATGCACATAGACGATCGACGGGTTCAGCTTGGCCACGGCGTCATAGCCGAAGCCCAGCCGCTCCATGGCGTCGGCGCGCACATTGTGGATGAAGACCTGCGCCTTGGGCACCAGCGCGGCCAGCCGCGCCTGGCCGTCCTCGGTTTTCAGATCGATGGTGACCGAGCGCTTGTTGCGGTTCATGGCCAGATAGGTCGCGCCCATATCCTCATTGTGAGCATATTTGGCGCTGGTGCGCTGGCGGTCGCCGCCGGGATTCTCCACCTTGATCACGTCGGCGCCCAGATCGCCCAGCGTCTGGGTGGCATAGGGCCCGAAGATGAACTCGGTCAGATCGAGCACGGTGACCCCGGCCAGCGGGCCCGTATTGGCGGGCGCTTCTTTGGCGCTCATGGGAAATTCCTCCGGATGGCTTAGAATAGCGGTTCGGATGGGAGATTAGGCCATGCAGCCTCTGGAGCAAGGGACGGTCCGCCGCTGGTTCGGCGCGGCGCTCGGCCTGGCCCTCATGCTGACGGCGGCGCCCGGCCAGGCGGCCCCCAGCGTGGCCATGTGCCAGGCCCGCTATGCGGCCATGGCGGCGAAGAACCGGCAGACCATCGCCCGCGGCATGGCGGCCTACAAACAGACTTTGCTCGACAAGCGCGATGAGGCCCACTGGACGGCGAAGGAGAAGGCGGCCATCGCGGCCATGGCGCCGCTGCTCGACAGCCGCACCCTGCCGGCCGACGAGACCGATCTGAAAATCCTCGAGCGTGCCAATGCGCTGCTCGTACGCCCCGCGGTCTGGAACCGCCACGACACGCGCGACTGCCCCGAGGGCGCGCCGACGCTGAGCCTCTACTGCGCCCTGCACGACGCCTCGATCCAGCTCACGGGCAAATACGAGCATCGCCGCACGGCGCTGCAGGAGGTGCGCTTTGCGATCCAGGACACGGTGGGCCACGACCTCGATCACCGCATGATGGACTACAACAACATGGCCACGACCAGCTTCGGCGATATCAAGGCGCTGCTCTACAAGGCCGAAGCCCGCATCCGCGACCGCTTGGCCAGGCAGGCCCGTTGCGATTTGTGACGAATCTGTTCGCCTGAATCGGCGCGGCTTGCGCTGCGGCGCCCGGACGGGCAAATCTCTCCGAGAACAACGAAAGCGAAGTCATGCAACTCCATCTTTCGGCCTGGCCTGAAGTCGAAGCCTATCTGGCGAAATCGAAGGCGATCCTGATCCCCATCGGCTCGACCGAGCAGCATGGCCCCAACGGGTTGCTCGGCACCGATGCGCTGTGCCCGGAGATCATCGCCAAACGCGCGGGCGACGAGAGCGGCATTCTCGTCGGGCCAACCTTCAATGTCGGCATCGCCCAGCATCACATGGGGTTCCCGGGCACGATCACGCTTCGGCCCTCCACCATGATCGCGGCGATGGAGGATTGGGCGGCCTCGCTGACGCGCCACGGCTTCGAGCGCATCTATTGGCTCAACGGCCATGGCGGCAACATCAACACCGTCAATGCCGCCTTCTCGCAGATCTATCACGGCATCACCTTCGGCGAGCAGGGCTCCAACCGGCCGCCGCTGCGCTGCATGCTGCGCAATTGGTGGGAGCTGTCGGGCGTCATGGATGTCTGCCGCCGGCTCTTCCCGGTGGGCGAGGGCAGCCATGCCACGCCGTCCGAAGTCTCGGTCACCTATTTCGGCTATCCCGACGCGCAGAAAAAGGTCGAGATGAGCCCCAGGATCGCCCCCGTTGGCCCGATCTACGACGCCGAGGACTACCGCCGCCGCTTCCCAGACGGCCGCATCGGTTCCGACCCGTCGCAAGCCAGCGTCGAAGCCGGGGAGAAGATCGTGAACGCGGCGGTGAAATCGGTGATCGCCGAATTCAAGCGGTTCGCAGAGAGCTGAGCCGCCACACATACCTTACATCCGGCAGTTGCTCCTCGTTCCGGCTGCCGTCGGTGAACTCCGCCGCCGTGCAGCCATGGCGCTCGTAGAAATCTGCGCGCGCCGGCATTGGCCTGGAAGGTCCAGAGCTGGAAGCCGCCCGGGCGCTCGCGTTTCACATGACCCAGCAGCGCGGTGCCGATTCCGCGGCCCTGATGATCGGGATGGATATAGAGCTGCGCCAGCCAGTCCCCGTCGAGACAGGCCAGCCCGCGCACCGTGCCGTCCTCCGCCGCGATCCAGACCTCCGCCTTGGCGATCAGGCCACGAAGGAATTCCAAATCCTCATCGTCGGTGTGGAGTTTGGGAAAGAACGCCATGGCCTTGTGCGCTGCGGAAAGAACGGCCGCCGTTTCGCATGCATCATGCGCACCCGCACGCCGGATTGTAGATATTCGGGCCCATCGCCGCAAAGACTAGCACGGCCGCCTTGACTTGGCCGCGCGCCCGGCCACACTCGCGCCATTCCCAGGGGCGCCTTGAACGAGGCTGAGATCCGGTGATCCGGGTCCCTTCGAACCTGATCCGGTTAGAACCGGCGTAGGGAGCGGATGGCCAGGGCGCCACCTTCCTGCGATGAAGAGAGGTGGCCATGAACACGACCGTCCGCAATCCCAAAGCCGTCACCAACGATGTCGTCACCCGCGGGGCCTTGCCCGGGTCGCGCAAGCTGGTGATCGACGGCGTGCCCTTCCGCGAGGTGCCGCTGTCGGGCGGCGAGGCGCCGGTCCGTCTCTACGACACCTCCGGTCCGTATACGGACGATGCCGCCGCCATCGATATCGAAAAGGGCCTGAGCGCCCGCCGCCGCGACTGGATCCTCGCCCGCGGCGATGTCGAGGAATATGACGGCCGCGCCCGCAAGCCCGAAGATGACGGCCTCAAGTCCGGCGAGCTGCTCTCCGTCCCGCAATTCGACCGTGCGGGCCTGAAGCCGCTGCGCGCCAAGCCGGGCAAGAATGTCAGCCAGCTGCATTATGCGCGCCAGGGTATCATCACCGAGGAGATGAAGTTCATCGCCGCGCGCGAAAATCTGGGCCGCAGCGCCCTGCGCGACGGCAACAGCTTCGGCGCCGCTATCCCCGACGAGATCACGCCGGAATTCGTGCGCGACGAGATCGCCCGCGGCCGCGCCATTCATGCCCGGCCAACATCAACCATCCCGAAACCGAGCCGATGATCATCGGCCGCAACTTCCTGACCAAGGTCAACGCCAATATCGGCAATTCCATCGTCACCTCCGGCGTCGCCGAGGAAGTGGAAAAGCTGGTCTGGGCGATCCGCTGGGGCGCCGACACGGTGATGGACCTCTCCACCGGCCGCCACATCCACACCATCCGCGAATGGATCATCCGCAATTCGCCGGTGCCGATCGGCACGGTGCCGATCTATCAGGCGCTGGAAAAGGTCGGCGGCGTCGCCGAGGAGCTGACCTGGGAAATCTATCGCGACACGCTGATCGAGCAGGCCGAGCAGGGCGTCGATTACTTCACCGTCCATGCCGGCGTGCGCCTTGCGCACATCCCGCTCACCGCCGAGCGCGTCACCGGCATCGTCAGCCGCGGCGGCTCGATCCTCGCCAAATGGTGCCTCGCCCATCACAAGGAGAATTTCCTCTACACCCATTTCGAGGACATCTGCGAAATCCTCAAGGCCTATGACGTCTCGTTCAGTCTCGGCGACGGCTTGCGTCCCGGCTCGACGGCCGACGCCAACGATGCCGCGCAGTTCGCCGAGCTCGACACGCTGGGCGAACTCAACAAGATCGCGCAAAGCCACGACGTCCAGGTGATGATCGAAGGCCCCGGCCATGTGCCGATGCACAAGATCAAGGAGAACATGGACCGCCAGCTCGCGGCCTGCGACGAGGCGCCGTTCTACACGCTCGGTCCGCTCACCACCGATGTCGCGCCGGGCTATGACCACATCACGTGCGGCATCGGCGCGGCGATGATCGGCTGGTTCGGCTGCGCCATGCTCTGCTACGTCACGCCGAAGGAGCATCTGGGCCTGCCCGACCGCGACGACGTCAAGCAGGGCGTCATCGCCTATCGCATTGCCGCCCATGCCGCCGATCTGGCCAAGGGTCATCCCGCCGCGCGCATCTGGGACGATGCGATGAGCAAGGCGCGCTTCGAATTCCGCTGGCGCGACCAGTTTGCGCTCGCCCTCGATCCCGAAACCGCGCAGCTCTATCACGACGAGACCCTGCCGGCCGATGGCGCCAAGGTCGCCCATTTCTGTTCGATGTGCGGGCCGAAATTCTGCTCGATGAAGATCAGCCAGGAAGTCCGCGACGCCGCCACGCGGCCAGAACGACTCGCTCTCCACCGCCGAAATCCGCGCCGCCATGGCCAGGAAGGCCGAGGAGTTCAAGGATCACGGCGGCGAGATCTACCTGCCGAAGGACGCGGCGGAGTAGGGACTTCCCGGATGGGTGATCGTCCTGAAGCGCCGGTCGATGAGGACAACGGCTCGGCTCTGCAGTGCTTATCCCGTGTCCTCACGTGCAAAGGCGATCGACGCAGCGACTGGTGCATTCGGGGTGGTTGCGTGCGCGGCGAACGATGTCGTCGAGGCTGTTGGGCTGATCCGAGATGAATTCGAAGAGAATGGGTGGATACTTGTCGGCTTCGAGTGGTTAACGCGCCTATCTGAACATGACGAGGGACTGACCGAGCATGCACAGGCACTGCTTGATCCGCTCTCCGCGTATCCGGTCCAATTCGAGGATATTCACACCTCTCGTCACCGATTCGACCATAGAGAGTGGATCTTGCGTAAAACAGGGAGAGGTGTTCTGTCATATCTAGCTCGAGTGGGCCGTTACCGAAATCCCCGCCGTCCCGCCACCGCGTTGATAGACGACAGCACGATCACTGCGCCGACGCACGGCGACGAACATCGAGCTGAGGTCGAACTCCCAAAAGATGTGGTGCCCAGCGCCGAGAACAGCAGCCCGCCCACCACCGCGCCGACCATGCCGAGCGCGATGTTGAGAAAACAGCCTTCGCCCTGCCTGTTGACGATCTTGGACGCAATCCAGCCCGTGATCAGCCCGAAGAATACCCATCCCAGTATCGACATCGCTTAGTCCTCGCTGTGTGCCTGATAGATGGGGACCGGCCGCCCCGTGCGCAAGCCCGTCATTTCCCCTGCCGCCCCGTCAAATCCTCCAGCATCTCCATCTGAATCTGCTGGATTTCGAGCAGCCGCACCCACTGGTTATGCAGAAGCTGGTCCATCTTCTCGGAGAGAGCACGGATTTCGATCTCGGCCTTGAGATTGACCTTGTAGTCGTTCTCGGCACGCATCCGGTCGCGATCCTCCTGCCGGTTCTGGCTCATCATGATGATGGGCGCCTGGATCGCGGCCAGCATCGAAAGGATCAGGTTGAAGAGGATGAAGGGGTAGGGGTCCCAGGCGTGCCACAGGAAATAGACGCTGTTGGCAACGATCCACACCCCCATCACGCAAAAGAAGAAGATGATGAAGTACCAGCTGCCGCCGAACTCGGCGACGTGATCGGCAATGCGCTGGCCGACCGTCAGCTGGCGGTCAAA
The DNA here is from genome assembly GCA_963710925.1 of uncultured Pseudomonadota bacterium. Classification (GTDB taxonomy): domain Bacteria; phylum Pseudomonadota; class Alphaproteobacteria; order Micropepsales; family Micropepsaceae; genus Rhizomicrobium. Next base: position 241,126 of record CAVQBY010000001.1, read on the forward strand.
TTCGCGGTTGATGTTGTCGGCGATGGTTTCGTTGTCGTGGATGGCCTCGACGACGTCGGTCTCCAGCGCCGTCAGTTCGCCGCGCTCTTTCTCCATCTCGCGCCGCACATAGTCGGTGCGAAAGCGATTGAGGCAGGCGACGCAGATCGTGCCCTCCGGTCCCCATGCTGGCACGGTCTCAAGGATCAGATCGGAGATGGCGGGGCGCACCACGGTCGCCGGCAGCATCTGCCGCGCCGGTTTGGCCTTGCCGCAGACAGCGCAGATTTGTGTTGCGTGATTGTGCTGCGCCATCTGCGGGTCCCCGGCCACTATTCCATCGTCACCACGACCTTGCCGGTCGCCTTGCGGTCGGCCAGCATGCGGATGGCCTTGCCGCCGTCTGCCAGCGGGAAGGTGGCGCAGACATGCGGCTTCAGCTTGCCCTCGGCCACCCAGCGCGAAATCTCGGCCAGATGTTCCTGGTTGCGCTTGGGGTTGCGCGCCGTAAACGCGCCCCAGAACACGCCCTGGATATCGCAGCTCTTGAGCAGCGTCAGGTTGAGCGGGATCTTTGGAATCTCACCCGCCGCGAAACCGATCACGAGATAGCGCCCTTCCCAGGCCATGGCCCGCACGGATGGCTCGGCATAATCGCCGCCCACCGGGTCATAGAGCACGTCCGCGCCCTTGCCGCCGGTCAGCGACTTGATGGTCTCGGACAGCGCCTTCTGCTGCGCGCGGTCGAGCGATGCCGCTGGGATAGACGAAGCCCTCATCGGCGCCATGTTTCTTTGCCAGGGCAACCTTTTCTTCGGACGATGCGCCGGCGATCACGCGCGCGCCCATCGCCTTGCCCAGTTCGACCGCGGCCAGCCCCACGCCGCCGGCCGCCCCCAGCACGACGAGATTTTCGCCCGGCTGGATCTTGGCGCGGTCCTTCAGCGCGTAATGCGAGGTGCCATAGGTCAACACCAGCGCCGAGCCGGTCTCGAAGCTCATGTCGTCCGGCATGGGAATGCATTTGGCGGCGTCGGCCAGCACCTGTTCGGACATGCCGCCCCAGCCGCAGGAGGCGATGACGCGGTCGCCGACCTTGGGGCTGGTCACCCCTTCGCCGACGGATTTCACCACGCCGGCGACTTCCGCGCCGGGGGAGAAGGGCAGGGGCGGCTTGAACTGGTACTTGTTCTCGATGATCAGCACGTCCGGGAAGTTGACGCCGCAAGCTTTGACGGCGACCACGACCTGTCCCTTGCCGGCGGTGAGGTCCGGCACCTCGTCCAGCACCAGCTTTTCGGGCGGCCCGAATTCCTTGCACAACAGTGCCTTCATACCTGTTCTCCCTGGCGGAATGATGTGTCGGGAACGACCTTAGGCAAGCCCGTGCCCGCCGCCAAGGCGGTTCGATTGCGCCTAATCCATGAAACATGGCCGGCCAGCCGGCGTATACTGGGGGTGGAAGGGCGCATTTCTGCAGGGAATTGGAATGATGAAGAGATGGATTTTGCTGGCCGCGGGTCTGGCCGGCCTGATGATCACCCCGGCTTTGGCGCAGGGCAATGACAGCCACTGGAACGACAACCAGACCTCGCGAAAGGCCTGTCTGCAGGTCGGCCGGATCGACAGCTGGCGTGCGCCGAACAATCGCAGCCTGATCGTCGAGAATGACAGCCACCAGAAGTTCAAGGTCGATCTGATGGGCTATTGCCCGGGCCTCACCTTCAAGGAGACCATCGGCCTGCGCTCGCCGGGCGGGTCCTATCTGTCCTGCGTCGGGCCGGGCGACACGGTTTTCTTCCACGATATCGGCATGGCGATGCACTGCGTGATCAGCAAGGTCACGGCCTACACGCCGGAGATGGAAAAAGCCGACAAGGCCGCGAAGGCCGCCAGGGACAAGAAGGACTAGCCGCTCAGGCGGGCTTGGCCAACTTGAGGTCGTTGAGCGCCGCGGCCGGCCGCATTTCGCCGACGATCGCCGCGCGCGTGTTGATGACATCGGCACGCGCCAGTGCCGTCGCCGCCGCGTCGCCATGCAGCAGGCCGAGCTTTTCCAACAGCGCCGCGATCGCGGTTTCGGAGGCGCGCGTCGCCCCGTCGTCGATTTTCAGCGCAATGCCCAGCCCGGCTTCGGGGATGATGGCGGCGAACACGCCCTCGGCGCCGGTCTTCACGGCCACCCGGCCTTTGCCGGCGCGCATCAGCACCGCGCAGGACCGGCCCGTGCCGGAGACCAGTTCGGGATGGGCCGTCATCGCGGCGATGATGCGCCGGGCCGCATCCGCGCGCGGCGCGGGTAGTGCGCTTGGATCGGCGAGTTTCGCCAGCGCCCGCGCAAAGCCCGAAAGCGGCAGCGCGAAGTTCGGCGCGGCGCAGCCATCGACGCCCCAGGGCATATCGGCGTCGATTCCGGCCAGGTCGGCCAGCGCCTTCGCCACCGCCTGCTGCACCGGGTGATCGTGGCGTTCGTATCCCGCCGTCGGCGCGCCCAGATGCCTGGCCAGCGTCAGAAAGCCGGCATGTTTGCCCGAGCAATTGTTGTGGATGCGGGTCGGCGTCTCGCCGCCGCACAGCATGGCCTCGCGCACCGGCGCATAGCGGGCGGGATGGGCGCCGCAGGCCAGGTCGGCGTCGCCGCAGCCGATGCGTTCCAGCCAGGCGGCCACGCGTGTGGTGTGCATCGGCTCGCCGGAATGGGAGGCGCAGGCCAGCGCGATTTCGTCATCCGAGAGCTTGAAGGCCTCGGCGGCGCCCGATTCGACCAGCGGCAGCGCCTGAATCGGCTTGAGCGAGGAGCGCGGATAGACGGGCGTTTCGACATCGCCCAGCGTCTGGACCAGCGTTCCGGCGGCATTGGCGATGGCGATGGCCCCGCGATGGATGCTCTCGACCAGCGCGCCGCGGGTGACCTCGACGAGGATAGGGTTGGCCAATTCGCACTCCGGAGGCTAAACCGGCGCTCACATAGCGCGGTACGAGGCAGGTGGCGAGGGGCATGCGCGGTTATTTTGCAGTTGGCGTGGATGGCGTTTCCAAGGCCATGAATCTGGGCAATCTCCAGCGGATCGCCCATGCCTTCGGCGCAAGTTTCTTCTTCACCATCAATGCCCAGGTCCGCACCCATGATGTCGAGAACGCCGACACCTCGCGCGCTTCGGGCCATCTGCCGCTCTACCGCTATAAGGACGCCGCCGAGCTGCGCCTGCCGCAGGGCTGCCGCATGGTGGGGGTGGAGATCACCGACGACGCCATAGACCTGCCGCGCTTCCGCCATCCCACGCGCGCGGCCTATGTCTTCGGCTCCGAGCGCATGTCCCTGTCGCCGCCGGTGCTGGAGGCCTGCGAGTTCGTCGTGAAAATTCCGACACGCTTCTCGATCAATGTCGGCATGGCCGGCGCCATCGTCCTGTATGACCGGCTGCTCAGCCTGGGCGGCTATCCGGGGCGCCCCGTGCGGCCCGGCGGGGCCAGCGACGAGGTGCCGCCGCCCCATCGCTGGGGCGCCCCGCTGGCGCGTATCGCGCGGGGCCGCTAGGCGAAAAGGGCGGGTTTCGCGCCGCGGCGCGATCTGTATAGTGTCGCCCCGCTTCAGAATTCAGCGTTCGAGATTCATGGAACCCGCCCTTTCGATTTCCCATCTGCGCAAGGTCTATCGCGACGGCACCGTCGCGGTCGAAGACGTCTCGCTCGAAATTGCGCCGGGCGAATTCTTCGGCTTTCTCGGCCCCAACGGCGCCGGCAAGTCGACCACCATCCATTGCGTCACCGGCATTGCCACGCCCACCTCCGGCACCATCAAGGTGTTCGGCATCGACGCGGTGAAGAATTATCGCGAGGCGCGCCGCCAGATCGGCCTCAGCCCCCAGGAGTTCAACGTCGACACCTTCGCCACCGTGACGCAGATCCTGGATTTCGTCGGCGGCTATTTCGGTCTCAACGGCAAACAGCGCAAATCGCGCATGGACCTTCTGATCGAGAAATTCGAACTCGTCCCGCACCGCAAGAAGCAGTTCCGCGCCCTGTCCGGCGGGCTCAAGCGGCGCGTGATCCTGGCCCGGGCGCTGATGCACGATCCCAAGCTGCTCATTCTCGACGAGCCGACCGCCGGCGTCGATGTCGAGCTTCGGCTCGATCTGTGGCGCTATCTGCAGGAGCTCAATGCCGAGGGCAAGACCATCCTTCTGACCTCCCATTACCTCGAAGAGATCGAGCGGCTGTGCCGCACCATCGCCATCGTCGATCACGGCCGCATCGTGCGAAACGCCAGCAAGGAAGATTTCATCGGCCAGTTCGGCGGGGTGGAGGAAGCCTATCTCAGGGCCACCGGCGCCACCCCCGAACATATCGCGGCGGCCGGCAAATGAGCGCCATGTGCCATCAACTGGGTCGGTCTTGGCACCATCATCCGCCGCGAGATGCTGCGGCTCATGCGCGTGCCGATCCAGGCCTTCGTGGCGCCGTGGATTTCGGCGCTGCTGTTCATCTTCATCTTCGGCTACGTCGTGGGCGGGCGCATTTCCTCGATCGCCGGCCACAGCTATCTCGAATTCGTGCTGCCGGGCATCGTCATGCTCAACGTGGTCAATGCCGCGTTCCTGCAGTCCTCGTCCCAGGTCTATTTCGCCCGCTTCATGCGCTATGTCGAAGAGACGCTGGTCTCGCCGCTGTCCTATGCCGAGATGATCATCGGCGTGATCGCGGTGGTCATCATCCGCTCGCTGGTGACGGCGCTTGGGATTCTCGTCATCGCCTTTCTGTTCGGCGCGGCCGGCATCCACGGCATTTTCGAATTCGTGTTCTGGATTCTGGTCGTTTCGATCGTGTTCGGGCTGATGGGGCAGATCGTCGGGCTGTGGGCCAACAGCTTCGAACAGCTCACCATCCTCAACATCTTCTTCATCACCCCGCTCAGCTTCGTGGGCGGGGTCTTCAACACGGTCGAGATGCTGCCGCAATGGCTGCGCTGGATCGCCTGGGGCAATCCGTTCTTCTATTTCATCAACGGTCTCAGGCATTCCATGATCGGCTTCACCGAGGCGCCCGAGGCGCTGGGCGCGGCCATCACCGTCAGCCTGGCCGCCGTGCTCGGGCTGGTGGTGTGGCGGCTTTATTCGGTCGGCTACGGCTTGCGGGAATAGCGGCCGCGCCCGGTCCGGGACGGACCGCAACCTCACGCGCATCCAGCGCCTCTCCGCATTCCGAACAGGTGGCGGCGAGCCGGAAATCATGTCCGCAATTGAGATGGCGATGGAGCACGGGCGGGCCCTTCTCGCCCGCATAATAGGCGTCGCCCCAATGCACCAGCGCCAGCAGCGCGGGGTAGAGCCCAAGGCCCTTCTCGGTCAGCCGGTACTCGAAGCGCCGGGGCCGCTCCTGATAGGGCACCTTGACCAGAATGCCTTCCGCGACCAGATGGGCGAGGCGCTCGGTCAGGACACGGCGCGCGATCTTCAGGCTGTTCTCGAACTCCTCGAAGCGGCGAACGCGCATGAAGGCGTCGCGCAGGATCAGCAGGGTCCAGCGGTCGCCGACCGCAGACAGGGCGCGGGCGAGCGAGCAATTTTCTTCGGACAGGGCATTCCATTTCATGGCGGACAGCCTGTCATTGACTCAGTCTTATTTCAAGACTTATAAGTCTTGAAAGGGATCGTGGAGGCCGACATGACGCGCAAGGCATCCGTCGCGGTGATCGGGGCAGGGGACTTCATCGGCGCGGCCATCGCCAGGCGCTTCGCCGCCGAGGGCTATCTCGTCTTCGCCGGCCGCCGCACGGCCGACAAGCTCGGCGCGCCTCAAAGCCGAAATCGAAGCCGCCGGCGGGCGCTGCGAGGCGCGGGGCCTCGATGCCCGCAAGGAAGACGACATCGCCGCCTTCCTCGCCGAAGCCGATGCGGCCGCCCCGCTCGAGGTGTGCATCTTCAATGTCGGCGCCAATGTGAACTTTCCCCATTCTCGAGACCACCGAGCGCGTCTTCCGCAAGGTCTGGGAGATGGCCTGCTATGCCGGCTTTCTCACGGGCCGCGAGGCCGCGCCGCCGCATGCTGTCCCATGGCAGGGGCACCATCCTGTTCACCGGCGCGACGGCCTCGATGCGCGGCGGCAAGGGCTATGCCGCCTTCGCCAGCGCCAAGTTCGGCCTGCGCGCGGTGGCGCAATCCATGGCGCGCGAGCTGGGCCCGCAGAACATCCATGTCGCCCATCTCGTCATCGATGCCGGCGTCGACACCGCCTTTGTGCGCGAGCGCATCAAGGCGCGCGCCGGCGAGCAGGCGCTGGAAGACCTGCCGCCCGACACGCTGATGAACCCGGACCTCGATCGCCAATGCCTATTGGATGCTGCACAACCAGTCGCGCGACGCCTGGACCTTCGAGCTCGATCTGCGGCCCTATCGGGAGACATGGTGATGACGAACCCCGAATTCCTGTTCGATTTCGGCAGCCCCAACGCCTATCTCGCCCACAGGGTGATCCCCGGGATCGAGGCGCGCACCGGCGCGCGCTTCGCCTATGTGCCGGTGCTGCTCGGCGGCGTCTTCAAGCTCACCGGCAACCAGGCGCCGATGGTCGCCTTTGGCGGCATCAAGAACAAGCTGGAATATGAGCAGCTGGAGATGCGCCGCTTCATCGCGCGGCACGGCATTGCGCAGTTCCAGTTCAATCCGCATTTCCCGGTCAACACCGTGCAGATCATGCGCGGCGCCGTGGCGGCCGGGGAGGCGGGCATGCTCGCGCCCTATGTCGAGGCGGTGTTCCATCATATGTGGGAGGCGCCAAAGAAGATGGACGATCCGTCCGTGATCGCCGCCGCGCTGGCCGCCTCCGGGCTTGATGCCGAGTCTCTCATGGCCGCGGCGCAATCCCAGCCCGTCAAGGACCGCTTGCTTGCCAATACCGAAGCGGCCGTGGCGCGCGGGGTGTTCGGCAGCCCGAGCTTTTTCGTCGGCGAAGAAATGTATCTTCGGCAAGGACCGGCTGGACGCGGTCGAGGCGCGGCTCCAGGGCTCGCCGCCCGATTGAGGTTCCCCGCGCGGAACCGCGCCTCCCACGAAATTTTGATGGCGGCGCATGGACATGGCCGGTGCGCCCCCTCTATGCTCGCGCCATTCGCGACCACATTAAGGCCTGAATTTGCTGCCAAATCCCGGCCGTCCGTCGCTTCAAATCGAAACTTCACGTGATCCGAGGGTTGAGAAAACGATGATTCGCTCTGCACCCCGCTTTGCCCGCGCCGCCGCCGCGAGCGCGCTTCTTGCCGCCGGTATGCTGGCCGCCGGGCCTGTGCCTGCTGCCGCGGCCGACGGCCCCACATTGCTGGGCGCCTTCAAGGACTGGTCGGCCTATACGATCGGCAAGGGCGACGCCAAGACCTGCTATGTGCTGTCCAAGCCCAAATCGACGGCACCCAAAAACGTCACGCGCGATCCGGTCTTCTTCCTCGTCAGCGACTGGCCGGCCCGCAAGGCCAAGGCCGAGCCCGAGGTCGTGCCCGGCTATCCTTACAAGGATGGCAGCAAGGTCACGACCCAGGTCGGCTCCGACAAGTTCACCTTCTTCACCAAGAACGAGGACAATACCGGCAATGCCTGGGTCGAGGCCAAGGCCGACGAGGCCCGCCTGGTCGATGCCATGCGCCGCGGCTCGCAGATGATCGTGACGGGCACGTCCTCGCGCGGAACCCTGACCCGCGACACCTATTCGCTTTCCGGCATTTCGGCCGCGCTCGACAAGATTCACGCCGCCTGCGGGCTGTAAGGCCTGTTGGCATGGCGGGGTCAGGTCCGGAGGTGATGGGGGTGGTGTGAAATCCGTCCCCAAATCGCCTATATAGCGCCCATGGACAGCAAGACCTCCCTGATCGGGCTCGATTTCGAGGCCCTGAAAGCGCAGCTCGTCGAGGCCGGGGTGGAGCCGAAAGCCGCGCGCATGCGCGCGCGCCAGCTCTGGAACTGGATCTATGTCCACGGCGCGCGCGATTTCGAGTCCATGACGAACATCGCCGCCGGCTTCCGTGCCGAGCTGGCCGGCCGCTTCACGCTGGAGCGGCCCGAGATCGTCTCCGAACAGATCTCGACCGACGGCACGCGCAAATGGCTCCTGAAGTCGGGCGGCCAGGAATATCGAAACCGTCTACATCCCCGAAGCCGATCGCGGCACTTTGTGCGTCTCCAGCCAGGTCGGCTGCACGCTCAATTGCCGCTTCTGCCACACCGGTACCCAGAAGCTGGTGCGCAATCTGACGCCGGCCGAAATTCTCGGCCAGCTCATGGTCGCGCGCGACCAGCTCGACGACTGGCCGAGCACGGCGGAGGGCCGCAGCGTCACCAACATCGTCATGATGGGCATGGGCGAGCCGCTCTACAATTTCGAGAATGTGAAGGCGGCGCTGGCCATCGTCACCGATGGCGACGGTCTGGCGCTATCGAAGCGCCGCGTCACCCTGTCGACCGCCGGCGTCGTGCCGATGATCAAGCGGGCCGGCGAGGAGATTGGCTGCGCGCTGGCCATTTCGCTGCATGCGGTGCGCGACGAGGTGCGCGACGAGATCGTGCCGATCAACAGGAAGTACAAGATCGCCGAACTGATGCAGGCCTGCCGCGATTATCCCGGCGCCTCCAATGCGCGCCGCATCACCTTCGAATATGTGATGCTGAAGGGCGTAAACGACAGCCTCGCCGATGCGCGCGCGCTGGTGCAACTGGTGGCCGGCATTCCGGCCAAGATCAATCTGATCCCGTTCAATCCCTGGCCGGGCGCGCCCTACGAATGTTCGGACTGGGCGCAGATCGAAAAATTCGCCGAGATCGTCAACCGCGCCGGCTACGCCAGCCCGGTGCGCACGCCCCGCGGCCGCGACATCATGGCCGCCTGCGGCCAGCTCAAAAGCGAAAGCATCAAGCTGAAGGCGAAAGACCGGCTGGCGCAGGAAGACGCGCTGGCGGACCAACGCTCTGCCGAATTCGCGCGGACGGCGCAGTAACTCTCCTCATCACAACAAGGTGTCATGGCCCGCGAATGCGGGCCACCCAGGTGATGGCGAGCGGCAAGCGCGACGGCCCTCTGCCTGAAATTCGAATGTCCTTTGTCAATTCTTGAAGGCGGATTTCGCGGGGCCCATATCCCGGCGTCACCGCCGTGGGCGACACACCGCGGTCTGCCCATCCCCCCGGGGGGTATGAAAAAAATGCCAAAAACGCGAAAACAGAAATCAAGCACTGGTAGAGGAGGGCGTTGCCGGTACAGAATTTGGAAAACGCAATCGGGATGCCCCCATGACCAACCTCTTCGATCTCTCCGGCAAGATCGCCCTTGTCACCGGCGGCAGCCGGGGGCTGGGCCGCGAGATGGTGCTGGCCTTTGCCAGGGCCGGCGCCGATGTCGTCATTGCCAGCCGCAAGCTCGAGGCCTGCCAGGACGTGGCGAAGGAGGTGGAGGCGCTCGGCCGCCGGGCGCTGCCCGTCGCCGCCCATGTCGGCACCTGGGCCGACAACGACAGGCTCTGCGATGCCGCGTTCAAGCATTTCGGCAAGGTCGATATCCTGGTGAACAATGCCGGCATGTCGCCGCTCGCCCCGTCGCTGTCCGAAACCAGCGAGGCGCTGTTCGACAAGGTCATCGACGTCAATTTCAAGGGGCCGTTCCGCCTGTCCTCGCTGGTCGGCGAGCACATGGCGGCGCGCGAGGGCGGGGTCATCATCAACCTGTCCTCGATCGCCGCCTTCATTCCCCAGGAACACACCATTCCCTATGGCGGCGCCAAGGCGGCCATCAATGTCATGACGGTGGCGCTGGCCAAGGCCTTTGCGCCCAGGGTGCGGGTGAACTGCATTGCGCCCGGCCCGTTCCTGACGGACGTCTCCACCGTGTGGCGCGAGAACGAGGCCTATCGCAAATCCATCGGCCTTCAGCGCTTCGGCGAACCCGGCGAGATCGTCGGCACCGCGCTCTATCTCGCCAGCGAGGCATCGAGCTACGTCACCGGCCAGGTCATCCGCGTCGACGGCGGCAGCTGGTAGCCTTTCCAGGAAGGGAATTCCCATGCGCAGCGATATCGAATTCAAGAGCAATGGCCTGACATGCCGCGGCTGGCTCTATCGTCCCGAAGGCGCCGAGGGGCCCACGCCCGCGATTGTGATGAGCCACGGGTTTTCCGCCGTGAAGGAAATGGGGCTCGATGGTTTCGCGGAAGGCTTCTGCCACGCCGGTTTCATCGTCGTTGCCTTCGATTACCGGTATCTGGGCGCCAGCGACGGGGAGCCGCGCGGCCGCATCATTCCGGAGGAACAGCATGACGATCTGCGTGCTGCGGTCGACTGGATTTCCGCGCAGCCTGGCGTCGATCCGGCGCGCATCGGCATGTGGGGCAGTTCCTACGCCGGCGGCCATTCGCTCTTCATGGGGGCGTACGACCCGCGGGTGAAGGTGGTGGTGGCGCAGGTGCCGGCGATGGATCCAGGCCACGCCATGCGGGCCATGGCGGGCCGTGACGAATTCGGCGCGATCCTCGAGATGGTGGTCGCCGATCACGCCAGCCGCAATGCCGGCAACCCGCCGGGCGAAATCGCCATCGTGGCGCCCGAGGGCGAACCATGCATTCTCGCCGGGCAGGATGCCTATCATTGGTTCCAGCGCGCGACTGCGGGCAAGGCGCCGAACTGGCTGAACCGAACGGCCATGGAAAGCGTGGAACGGCTGATCGCCTACGCCCCGGCGAACGTGATCGATTTCCTCGCGCCCAAGCCGCTGCTCGTGATCGCGGCCACGCAGGACAGTCTCATCCCGATCGCGCAGATGCGCGAATTCGTGGCCCGCGCGGGCGAACCCAAGAAACTCGCGGAGCTCGAATGCGGACATTTCGAGGTCTATCCGGGCGAGCGCTGCTACGACGAAGCCGCGCGCTTGGCCACGGACTGGTTCAAGACGCACCTGTAGGGATTGCTGTCAGCTTTTCGCGCTGCAGCTTGCCCCGCCCAGCACGCAGAACGTTGCGCAATGCGGATGGTTGAGCGCCACCGGCCGCGCCGCCTCTTTCAGTGTCGCGCCCAGCTCGAACTGTTCGTCATAGGGTAGCAGCGTGCAGGACAGCACGACCGGCTGCGCGGCGCCCTTGCGTTTGACCACCATCCGGCTGGTCGCGCACATCACCTCGGCCGGCGACTTGCCGAGGATATCCCAGCACCCGGTAGTGATTTCGGCCACATCGGCCTTCGCATCCATTTCGGGGAAAACCACCAGCTGGGCCGGGTCGCCCGCATCGATCGCCCAGCCATGCCCGGTGATCAGCCGCGCGAAGCCTTCGCGCAACGCCGCCTCGCTTTCGTCGGTGAAGTGCCGTGCCGCGATCGTGGTGCGCAGGCCCTGCGCCGCCAGCCAGTCCATGCCGTCGAGGGATTTCGCGAAGCTGCCGGCTCCGCGCTCGCCGTCATGGATGGCGGCCGAATAATGGTCCAGGCTCACCCGCAGCGTCAGCTGCTCGCGGTAGCGGCCGGCCAGCGCCGCCAGGCCGGCCTCGAAGCGGCGCATCGGCTGCATGGCATTGGTCAGCACCAGCACCGCGTGCCCACGTTCCAGCGCCGCCTCGAGCATGGGCAGAATGTCGCGGTTCATGAAGGGCTCGCCCCCGGTGAACCCGATCTCGTGCGTCGCCCACCCCAGCGCGGCAATCTCGTCCAGATAGGCCCCGACCTCGCCCACCGTCAGATAGACCAGCCGCTCGTTCCTGGGGCCGCTCTCGATATAGCAATGGCCGCATTCGATATTGCAGAGGCTGCCGGTGTTGAACCACAGGGTTTCCAGCCGCTCCAGCGCCACATGGGCGCGCGCCTCGCCGGTGGCGGTAAGGGCCGGATCGCGGAATTTGGCCGGGTCGAGCGCGAGATTCACAGGGGTCTCCTTGATCGGGCGCGTGCCTATCCTATAGTCCCGGCCCTCAATCGGGAGAGTTGCCGTGTCGGACAAGCGCGTCAAGAAAGTGGTTCTGGCCTATTCGGGGGGGCTGGATACCTCCGTGATCCTCAAATGGCTGCAGACCGCCTATGGCGCCGAAGTCGTGACCTTCACGGCCGATCTGGGGCAGGGCGAGGAGCTGGCGCCGGCGCGCAAGAAGGCCGAGCTTCTCGGCATCAAGCCCGAAAACATTTTCGTCGAGGATTTGCGCGAGGAATTCGTGGCGCGATTACGTCTTCCCCATGTTCCGCGCCAATGCGGTCTATGAGGGCGTCTATCTTCTGGGCACTTCCATCGCCCGGCCGCTGATCGCCAAGAAGCAGATCGAGATCGCCGAAAAGGTCGGCGCCGACGCCGTCTGTCACGGCGCCACCGGCAAGGGCAATGATCAGGTGCGGTTCGAGCTGGGCTATTACGCGCTCAAGCCCGACATCAAGATCATCGCCCCCTGGCGCGAATGGGACCTGACCAGCCGCACCAAACTGATCCAGTTCGCCGAACAGCATCAGATCCCGATCCCCCGCGACAAGCGCGGCGAGGCGCCGTTCTCGGTCGATGCCAATCTTCTGCACTCGTCCTCGGAAGGAAAGGTGCTCGAGGATCCGGCGCTGGAAGCCGAGGAAATGGTCTATCAGCGCACCATCTCGCCCGAGGATGCGCCCGACAAACCGGCCGTGATCGAAATCGGCTTCGAGCGCGGCGATGCCGTCTCCATCGATGGCGAAAAGCTCTCGCCCGCGACGCTGCTGCCTCAAGCTCAACGAGCTCGGCAAGGCCAATGGCATCGGCCGGCTCGACCTGGTGGAAAACCGCTTCGTCGGCATGAAGTCGCGCGGCGTCTACGAGACGCCCGGCGGCACCATCCTGCTCTCTGCCCATCGGGCGATGGAATAGCATCACGCTCGATCGCGGCGCCGCGCATCTGAAGGATGATCTGATGCCGCGCTATGCCGAGCTGATCTATAACGGCTTCTGGTTCTCGCCCGAGCGCGAGATGCTGCAGGCCGCCATCGACAGGAGCCAGGAATTCGTCACCGGCACGGTGCGGCTCAAGCTCTACAAGGGCAATGTCATCGTCATCGGCCGCGCGTCGCCTTACACGCTGTATTCGGAGAGCCTCGTCACCTTCGAGGACGACCAAGGCGCCTATGACCAGAAGGATGCGCAGGGCTTCATCAAACTGAACGCGCTGCGCCTCAGGACCCTGGCCATGCGCAAGCGGAAGGCAGACAAATGAGCGGCAACGAACAGCAGATCGAATACTGGAACGGCCAGGTCGGCGACCGTTGGGCGTCTTTCCAGGCACGCCTCGATGCGGCGATGACGGACATCGCGTCCGCCGCCTATGGGTTCGCCGCGGCGAAGCCCGGTGAGCGCGTGCTGGATGTCGGCTGCGGCTGCGGCACCACCTCGCTCGAACTTGCCCGGGCGGTCGGGTCGTCCGGGGCCGTTGTCGGGATCGACATTTCCCATCCGATGCTGGAGGTGGCGCGCCGGCGCGCGGCCGAGACCGGCGCGGCGGTCGACTTCCGCGAAGCCGATGCCAGCGACTATGCCTTCACGCCGGAATTCGACCTGATGTTCTCGCGCTTCGGCGTGATGTTCTTCGCCGATCCGGTGGCCGCCTTCGCCAATATCCGCGAGGCGCTGAAGCCCGGCGGGCGGATGCGCTTCGTCTGCTGGCGCAGCGCGGCCGAAAATCTGTGGGCGACCGTGCCGTTTGCGGCGGTGCAGGACCTGTTACCGCCCCAGGACCCCACGGATCCGCACGCGCCGGGCCCCTTCGCCTTTGCCGATGGTGACCGGTTGAAGGCAATTCTCACCCAGGCCGGTTTTGCCGATGCCCGCCTCGAAAAGCTCGAGACCCACATGCATATGGGCGCGGATGTGGACGAGGCGGTCGAACAGGCTTTCAAGATCGGCCCGTTGGCGCGCGCGCTCGCCCAGGCCGACGAGGGCGTGAAAGGCGAGGTGCGTACGCGAATCCGCGAGGCGCTGGCGAAATTCCAGACCGCCAAAGGCATCGCGCTTCCGGCCGCCTGCTGGCTGGTGGGGGCAAGCGTTTAGTGCTGCCTACACGTCCAGCGCCGCGTTCAGCGCGTTGTCCTGGATGAATTCGCGGCGCGGCTCGACGATTTCGCCCATCAGCTTGGCGAACAGGTCCTCGGCCTCGTCGGCATGCTCGACCTTGACCCGCAGCAGCGTGCGCGCGTTCTCGTCCAGCGTGGTCTCCCACAGCTGTTCGGGGTTCATCTCGCCCAGCCCCTTGTAGCGCTGCATGGCGATGCCCTTGCGGCCCCAGGCGAAGATGGCGTCGAGCAGTTGGCTCGGCGAGCGCACCTCGACGCGTGTCGTCCTTGCGGCGAAGCTGGCCGACCTTCAGATAGGTCGCCTGCAGATCGTCCTTCATGCGGTCGAGCCGGCGCGCATCGGTGCTGGAGATCAGCGCGCCGTCGATCGCCACCGCCTCGCGCACCCCGCGCACGTCGCGCCAGAATTTGAGGCCGCCGTCGCGGTGTCGGCTCGCCCTGCCAGCCGCGCTCGGTTTCGTCGGACAGCAGGTCGAGCCGCCGCGCGATATAGTTGGCGGCCTCCACGCCCTTGGCCGGATCGATCAGCACGTCCGGATTGAGCGCGCCGGCGATCGCCGCCTGCTCCAGCACGAAGCGCGGATAGTGCCGCGGAAAGCCTTCCAGCGCGGTCCGGGCGGTGCGCGCCTTCGTCGACGATATCGTCCAGGTCGTTGCCGCTGACGACCTCGCCGGTGTGCAGGGTGAAGCTGGCGCCGGCCGAACCCTCGGAGATCAAGGAAGTCCTCCAGTTCGCGTTCGTCCTTGAGATAGCGCTCGGACTTGCCGCGCGCTGGCCTTGTAGAGCGGCGGCTGGGCGATATAGACGTGGCCGCGCTCGATCAGCTCCGGCATCTGCCGGTAGAAGAAGGTCAGCAGCAGCGTGCGGATATGGGCGCCGTCCACGTCGGCGTCGGTCATGATGATGATCTTGTGGTAGCGCAGCTTGTCGGGGTTGAATTCTTCGCGGCCCGATGCCGGTGCCCAGCGCGGTGATCAGCGGTGGCGATGGTGTCGCTGGCCAGCATCTTGTCGAAGCGGGCGCGCTCGACATTCAGGATCTTGCCGCGCAGCGGCAGCACCGCCTGGTTGTTGCGGTTGCGCGCCTGTTTGGCGCTGCCGCCGGCCGAGTCGCCCTCGACGATGAAGAGTTCGCATTTGGCCGGATCGCGTTCCTGGCAGTCGGCCAGCTTGCCGGGCAGGGAGGCGCTGTCCAGCGCGCCCTTGCGCCGCGTCAGTTCGCGCGCCTTGCGCGCGGCTTCGCGCGCGGCGGCGGCTTCGGCCACCTTGCCGACGATCAGCTTGGCTTCGGCCGGATGCTCCTCGAACCAGCGGCCGAGCTGGTCGTTGACCACGCCCTCGACCACGGGGCGCACTTCGGAGGAGACCAGCTTGTCCTTGGTCTGCGAGGAGAATTTCGGATCGGGCACCTTGACCGACAACACGCAGGTCAGCCCTTCGCGGCAATCGTCGCCGGTCAGCGAGACCTTTTCCTTCTTGGCGATCCCGGCATCTCCTCGGCATATTTGGTGACGACGCGGGTCAGCGCGCCGCGGAAGCCGGCCAGATGGGTGCCGCCGTCGCGCTGCGGGATGTTGTTGGTGAAGCACAGCATGCTCTCGTGATAGCTGTCGTTCCAGGCCAGCGCGGCTTCCACCGTGACGCCGTCGCGTTCGGCGGAGACCATGATCGGCGCCGGGATCAGCGCCGGCTTGGCGCGGTCGAGATAGCGGACAAAGGCTTCCAGGCCGCCTTCATAGTGCAGCTTGGTTTCCTTCTTCTCCACCCCGCGATCGTCGTGAAGGATGATGGTGACGCCGGAATTGAGGAAGGCCAGCTCGCGCAGCCGGTGCTCCAGCGTGGCGAAGTCGAATTCGGTCTTGGTGAAGGTCGTCGGGCGAGGGCAGGAAGGTGACCTCGCGTGCCGCGCTTGCCGCCGGCATCGCCGACCACCTTCAGCGGCGCATCGGGCATCGCCGTGGCGGAAGCGCATGAAGTGTTCCTTGCCGTTGCGCCAGATGCGCAGTTCCAGCCATTCCGACAGCGCGTTGACCACCGAGACGCCCACGCCGTGCAGGCCGCCGGAGACCTTGTAGGCGTTCTGGTCGAACTTTCCGCCGGCATGAAGCTGGGTCATGATCACTTCGGCCGCCGACACGCCTTCGCCGGAATGGATATCGGTCGGAATGCCGCGGCCATTGTCGTGCACGGTGCACCGAGCCGTCGGCGTTCAGCATCACGCGTCACCGCGTCGGCATAGCCGGCCAGCGCCTCGTCGATGGCGTTGTCGACGACCTCATAGACCATGTGGTGCAGGCCCGAGCCGTCATCGGTGTCGCCGATATACATGCCGGGGCGCTTGCGCACGGCATCCAGGCCCTTCAGCACCTTGATGCTTTCGGCGCCGTATTCGTATTCGTGTTCGAAGTATGGTGTTCGACATTTCGGCTCACTGACGTGATCGGAGTCGGCGTGCGGTCTCATGCGGATCGTCCTAGTCCTGCAGAAGGAACTCGCCGTTGCGCGACGAAGAAAATTTGCGCGCGCGGCGCGATCCGTCGAACAGCGACAGATCGGTGCCTGTCATCCAGGCCTGGGCGCCGAGCGCCAGGATCTCCTCGAACAGGGCCGCGCGGCGCGTCGCGTCCAGATGGGCCGCGATCTCGTCCAGCAGCAGGATCGGCGCCGGCGCGCCGCTTGCTGATGGGACAGTTCCCGAGCATGGGCCAGCACCATCGAAATCAGCAGCGCCTTCTGTTCGCCGGTGGAGCATTCGCGCGCATCGGTGCGCTTGGCGGTGTGGCGCACGCTCAGATCGCTGCGATGCGGGCCGAACAGCGTGCGTCCGGCCTCGGCGTCGCGCATGCGCATGCGTTCCAGGCGCGCTTGCACACGCGGTCGGCTGCATCTGTCGCCTGCCTCGGCGATCAGCGAGGTCGGCCTCGCCATCGAGCGCCAGCTGGGCGCGCGGGAAAGCTGCCGGCATCGCCGCGTTCGGCCAGGGCGCCGTTGAGCCGGGCAATGGCCGCGGCGCGCGCGCGCGGACGAGCGCCACGCCGGCCTCGGCCATTTCGCGCTCCAGCGCTTCGAGCCAGGCGGATCGCGCGGTCCGTATTTCAGCAGCCGCGCGCGTTCGCGCATGGCCTGTTCATAGCGCGCCGCGCGCCGGGCATGGCCGGGGTCGAAGCCGACCACCAGGCGGTCGAGGAATTGCGCCGCCCGCTGGCGCCTTCGATGAACAGCCGGTCCATGGCCGGCGTCAGCCAGGCCATCTGCACGATCTCGCCCAGATCGGCCGAGCCTTGCGCGGCGGCGCCGTTGAGGCGCACCTGCCGGCGTTCGCCGCCGCCGGCGCCGATGCGTCAGCCCGGTGCCGATCTCGAAGGTTTCGCCGCCGCGCGCGACCGTGGCCGCCACCGCCCACAGCGCGCCACCGGGCGCGCCGGGCCGCGCCGGGTGTGTTCGCCGAGCTTGGCGCCGCGCAGGCCGCGGCCCGGCGACAGCAGGGAGATCGCATCCAGCACATTGGTCTTGCCGGCGCCGTTGGGGCCGGCCAGCACCACCGGCCGCCCGTCCATCGCGAGTTCGGCGTCGCATAGGAGCGGAAATGCGTCAGCATCAGGCGCGCGACGGCCAGCGCGGCCGGCGCGGCCCGGCGCGCACGCCTCCGCCGTCGACGCAGGGCGTGCTGCAGAATGTCAGGCCGGGTTCGTCAATCCCATCACACCCGCATCGGCATCAGGACATAGAGCGTGCGCGCGTCATCGGTGTCTTCGATGATGGTCGGCGAGCCGGCGTCCGACAGCAGGAAGCGCACCTCCTTGCCCTCGATCTGGCCGGTGATGTCCAGCAGATAGCGCGCGTTGAAGCCGATCTCGATCGGGGCGGCGTTGTAGGTCGCGCCCACCTCTTCGGTCGCCGTGCCGGAATTCGGGATTGACCACGGTCAGCGTCAGCCGGTCCTGGCGCCAGGTTCAGCTTCACCGCGCGCGTCTTGTCGGCGGAAATGGTCGAGACGCGGTCGACCGCATGCGCGAATTCCTTGGCGTCCAGCGCCAGCGCCTTGTCGTTGCCGGCCGGGATCACGCGCTGGTAGTCGGGGAAGGTGCCGTCGATCAGCTTGGAGGTCAGTTCCACGCCATCGGTCGAGAACTGGATCTTGGTGTCGGACAGCGACACGTCGATGGCGCCCTCGGCATCGTCGAGCAGGCGGCGCAGTTCGGCCACGGTCTTGCGCGGCACGATCACGCCGGGCATGTCGGCGGCGCCGTCCGGCATGTCGAGCTCATAGCGCGCCAGGCGATGGCCGTCGGTCGCCGCGGCGCGCAGCACCGGCGCTTTGCCGTCCTTGGCGACATGCAGATAGATGCCGTTGAGGTAAAAGCGGGTCTCCTCGGTCGAGATGGCGAAGCGGGTCTTGTCGATGATGCGCTTGAGGTCGTCGGCCGCCAGGCGGAAGCGGTGGGGCAGGGCGCCCGCCGCCATCTGCGGGAAGTCCTCCTTCGGCAGGCAGGCCAGTTCGAAGCGCACCGTGCCGGCGGACACCGCCAGCCGGCCGCCCTCGGAGGTCAGCAACTCGACCTGCACCTGCGCGCCGTCCGGCAGCTTGCGCACGATGTCGTAGAGCATGTGCGCGGGCGCCGTGGTCGAGCCATTGCGCAGCACGTCGGCAGGCAGGGATTCGACGACCTCGATGTCCAGATCGGTGGCGGTCAGCTTGAGCTGGCCCTTGCCGGCATCGATCATCACATTGGAGAGGATCGGGATGGTGTTGCGGCGTTCGACGACGCTCTGCACATGGCTCAGGGCCTTCAGAAAGGCGCCGCGTTCGACAGTGATTTTCATAGGCTTGCGCTCGGTCCCGTCGCTTCTCGATTGGCGTGGCGGCCGGTCGGCAAGAGGGCGGCGCGCGGCGGCCGAAAATCCCTTGATTTGCTTGAATTCTCAGGGCCTGAACTCAAGCAATCGACTATATCAAGCCGGCACTCCCGCGCCTAGCGTTTCGGCCCGCCGGAACGGCCCCCGGATGGGGTCCGCCGGGCCCTCCCGAACTCGTGAAAACGGAGCGCCACGGCCATCCGCATGCGCTCCGTTTCCCGGCCCTTTTGGGCCCCCACCAAACCGTGATCCGCCCGGGCCGCCTAGGCCTCGCCCCGGCGGGACAGCACCTGTTTGAGGAACTCCACCTCCTGCTTGAAGAGGGGGTCTTCGTTGCATAGCGCCGCCACGCGCCGGCAGGCATGCAGCACCGTGGTGTGGTCGCGCCCGCCGAACCGCTTTCCGATCTCCGGCAGGGAGCGCATGGTCAGCTCGCGCGCCAGATACATGGCCACCTGGCGCGGCCGGGCGACGCGCCGGGTGCGCTGGGGCGAATGGAAGTCGCGCATGTCGAGCTTGTAGAACTCGGCGGTCTTGCGCTGGATGTCCTCGATCGAGGTTTTCTGGATCCGGATGCCGCGCTGGCCCACCGTCTCCTCGACCACCTCCAGCGTGACCGGCTTCTTGGTCAGGTCGGCATAGGTCGCCAGCTTGGTGAAGACGCCGATCAGGTCGCGCGGGGCTGGCGTCCTCCATCTCGGCGATCCGTTCGAGCACATCCTGGGGCAGGATCGCGCCCGGCCGCTGCCGCGCGAACTCTTCGGCGCGCGCCTTGAGGATCGACAGGCGGGTGTCGCGGTCCGGCTTGTCGAGCGCAATGACCAGCCCGCCGGAGAGGCGCGAGCGCACATCGGCGCCCGAGGCTGTCCAGCGCCGTCGGCGGCCGGTCGGCGGCGATCACGACGCGGCGGCGCTGATCGGCAAACGCGTTCACCGTGTGCAGGAATTCGGAGATCGTGGCCGAGCTGCGGCAGATGTGCTGCAGGTCGTCGATCAGCAAGAGGTCGGCGCCGCGCAATTCGTCCTTGAACGCCAGCGTGTCCTTGCGGTGCAGGGCGCCCAGGAACTGGCGCATGAAATCTTCCGCGCCGAGGAACAGCGGGCGGCGGCCGCGCTTCTTGGCCTCGAGCGCCGTGGCGTTCAGCAGGTGGGTCTTGCCGAAGCCGAACCCGCCATGGATGTAGAGCAGGCCGATATCCGAGGTTTCGCCCTCGGCCAGCGCCCGCGAGGCGCGATAGGCAAATTCGGTGGCCTGTCCGGGCACGAAGCTTTCGAAGGTCTGCGCCGGGTGCAAAAGGCGATTGGCCAGTCCGCGGCGCGGCGCGGGCGCGGTTTCGCCCGGTGTGCGCACAAAGCCGGGCTGCGGCGGCGGCACATCGGTCACGGTCGCGCGCTCGGCACTGGCGCCGATCGCCGGTGTTGGCACCGACGGCGCCAGGGCGATGGTCAGCGATGCCGGTTCGCCGCCGCTGGCCCGCAGAGCGCGTTCGATCCGGCTCATATAGTGGTTTGCCACCCAGTTGCGGGCGAACGGCTTCGGCGCGCCGATGTTGAGATCACCGCGCTCGGCCGACACCAGGACCAGCGGTCCGATCCAGGCGTCGAAAACGGCGTCTCCAAGGTCCTTGCGCAGTCGTTCCCGCGCCGCCGCCCACACTTTTGGCCAATCCGGTTGTGAAGCCTTGTTCGTGACCTGTCCCATATCCATCCTTACCCATTTTTCGCTCCGCACCGTTTTTCGGTGTCGGGCGGCCCCGTAGTTTCAGAAAGTCTTGTGTCCGCGCTGCGCTTGTGTCCGCGCCGTCTGTGCGCACCGTCATCCGTTGTCGTGTGTTTTTATGCCTCCGTGCATCGCCGCGTTACTCCCCTTGGGTCCGTTTTTTCGATCAACTCTGGCGCCAGGGCAGCCCCGACGCTTTCCAGCCCTTGCGCGTGCCGCGATGGTGGTGGATGTCCGGCTCGCCCTCGAAGCCATCCGAAATGTTGTAGGCCCGCGCAAATCCCGCCTTGGTCATGGCCGTGGCCGCCGCGCCTGAGCGCCCGCCCGACCGGCACAGGAACAACACCGGGCTGTCCCGGTCCGCGCCGACGCCGGCCAGCAGCGCGGCCGTCTGTTCCACAAAATCCTCCGTGACAGCCATCGAGGGGTAGCTCTGCCACTCGACCGTCAGCAATGTCCGGCCCGTTCCGCCCAGATCCGGCACCCCCACGAAGTTCCATTCCGCCGTCGTGCGGACATCGACGATCTGGGCCCGGGGGTCGGTCTGGAGCAGCGCCCAGGCCTCGTGGCAGTCGAGGTCGCCGGCATATTCGGATTTGAAATTGCCTGCGCCCACGGACGCTGTTCCCTCAAATAGGCGCCAACTCGGCGGAGCGCATAGCTGCGCCCGCGCAAAGACAAGCTTCAAGACTTCACTGTATTTTGGATTTCACCGTTCGGCGCGAAAGGAAACTCGTACATGCCAATACTATAGTTTTATTATTGTTTGTCCTTGGCATCTCTTGTCTCGCCCCGCCCTTAGGATGGCTAACGATAGGCCGAGAGCGGCGGGGGAGGCAAGCGAAAAACGCCGTCACAGCGTTAATTCTTGCACGTCGTGCGCTTTCGGGAAGCCTGGTATCACAGCACTAAGTACATGTGACGCATACTGAAAATCTAATGGTGTTGGGAATCAGGCGGTTAGCCGAATCACCTGCGCCCAGACCGTCCGTGTGCCGTCATACTTCCGGTATGATCAGGGTACGGACAAATAAAAGGCGGGCCCGAGACTTGCCCGGACCCGCCTGAAATCGAATATCCCAAGAACTGGTGAGGGTTGGTCAGCTGTCCAGTTTGGACACGCGCTTGGTCAGGCGGGAAACCTTCCGCGCGCCGGTGTTCTTGTGGATAACGCCCTTGGAGACACCGCGCATGATCTCGGGTTCGGCGGCCTTCAGCGCGGCTGCGGCGGCGGATTTGTCGCCGCTCTGCAGGGCCTCTTCAACCTTGCGCGTGATGGAGCGGATGCGGCTCTTGCGGGCATGGTTGACGGCGGTGCGCTTTTCCGTCTGGCGCGCGCGCTTTTTGGCCGAGGCGATATTGGGCATGGGTCGTCCTGCTGTGATCCGTAAGGGCCGGGCGTATAGCCCGTTGGCTGGCGCCGGTCAGATGCGTCAGCGGTCCTGGAACTTGGGTTTGCGCTTCTCCGAGAAGGCCGCCATGCCTTCCTTCTGGTCCTCGGTCGCGAACATGGCGTGGAAAACCCGCCTTTCGAAGCGGATTCCCTCGCTCAGCGTGGTTTCATAGGCCCGGTTCACCGTCTCCTTGGTCATCATGGCGATGGGCACCGATTGGCTGGCGATCTTGCCGGCCGCCGCCAGCGCCTCCTGGAGCAGGTCCCCGGCCGGCACCACCCGGCTGACCAGCCCGGCCCGCTCGGCCTCCTCGGCATCCATGTTCCGGCCGGTCAGGCACATTTCCATGGCCTTGGACTTGCCGACGAAGCGGGTCAGGCGCTGGGTGCCGCCGATCCCGGGCATGACGCCCAGATTGATCTCCGGCTGGCCGAATTTGGCGGTGTCGGCCGCAATGATGAAATCGCACAGCATGGCCAGCTCGCAGCCCCCGCCCAGGGCATAGCCGGCCACCGCCGCGATGATCGGCTTCCTGATGGCCGCGATGCGGTCGGCGGCCGCGGCGAAGAAGTTCGACTTGAACATGTCCATATAGGACTGCGGCGCCATCTCCTTGATGTCGGCCCCGGCCGCGAAGGCCCGCTCCGAGCCCGTCAGCACGATACAGCGGACGGCGTCGTCGAGGTCCCAGGCTTCCAGGCAGGTCACCAGCTCGTCCAGCAGTTCCGAATTGAGCGCATTGAGCGCCTTGGGCCGGTTGAGCGTGATGAGCCCGACGCCGTTTTCGACCGTCACGAGGATATTGTTGAAGTCCATCTCTCAAACTCCGTTTTCTGCCCCATCCGTGGCGCGACGGGCGCCGAAAGGCAAGCTGTTCGCCGGAACCGGAACCGGTTTATGGTCGCGGAAAGCCATTCGCAAATCGAGAGGGGCTTTCATGGCGTCGGCGCTCGAGCGGATTGCGTCCTGCGATTGCGGCCAGGTGCGCTTCCGGGCGGCCGGAACGCCGATCGCCAGCGCCGTCTGTTATTGCAGCGATTGTCAGGCCGGCGGCCGTCAGATGGAGGCAGCCGGTGCACGCAAGGATTTCCGCGACCGCTGGGGCGGGACCCCGTATCTGACATACAGGAATGACCGCCTCGAATGCCTCGATGGCGCCGCGCTGGTTCAGGGCTTCAAATTGCGCGAGGACGCGCCGACCACGCGCTTCATGGCGACCTGCTGCCACTCGGCCATTTATCTCAAGCATGGTCCGGGCTGGTGGACCTCCATGTACCGCGTCCGCTTCGGCGATGCGGCCTCGCCACTCGAGATGCGCAACAAGGTCGCGCATGCGCAGGACCGCGAGACCTTGCCGGATGACCTGCCGGCCTATCGCAGCTTTCCGCCGAGCTTGATCTGGCGGCTTTTGCGCGCCCGTCTCGCGATGGCGCTGGGCCTTTAGAGCCGATCAGTCGTCGATCCGCTTTGAACGTCCTTCCTTGATGCGTCCGCGCATCTTCTTGCCTTCCAGCCGCCGCTCCTTGCTCGCCCGGGTGGGCCTGGTCGGGCGGCGCGGTTTGGGCAGATCGGCCGCGCGGCGGATCAATGCGAGCAGCCGTTCGCGCACATCCTCGCGATTGCGTTCCTGTGAGCGGAAGCGGTCGCCCTGAAGCACCAGAACGCCATCCTTGGTCAGACGCTGGCCGGCGAAGTGCAGCAGCCGCTTGCGAACCGGCTCGGGCAGCGACGGGCAATGCAGCGCGTCGAAGCGCAGCTCCACGGCCGTCGCGACCTTGTTGACGTTCTGCCCGCCGGGGCCGGAGGCGCGCACGAAGCTCTCGACGAGTTCGTCCTCGTCGATGGCAATCGTGGATGTGATGCGAATCCGGCTCATGACCCGACTATCTCGCGATGCCGGGCCAGGAGCCAGATGCTTTGGCGCAACCCTGTTCAGGGCGCCGGTTTTGGCGTCGATGCGATGCTGGTCGGCAGGATCGGATAAATGATCTTCGGCTGATCTCCTGTCAGGCTTTGGAGAAAGGCCGTGATCTTGTCGATTTCCGCATCGCTGAGCTTGGCGCCGAGCTGGCTCGTGCCCATCACCGCCACGGCCTGGCGCAGGTCCCAGGATTTCCCGGTGTGGAAATAGGGCCGCGTCAGCGCGATATTGCGCAGCGTCGGAACCTTGAAGACATAGGCGTCGCTCGGCGTCTTGGTCACGGCGAAGCGGCCCTTGTCGCCCGGCGGCAGGAATTCCGCGCCGGGCTTCTCGACCACGCCGAACGGCGCATACATGCCGCCGCCGATATTGATGCCGTTGTGGCAGGCCGAGCAGCCCTTATCCATGAACAGCGCCAGGCCTTCCTTCTGCACGGGCGTCAGCGCCTTCGCATTGCCCTTGAGGAATTTGTCGAACGGCGCATTGGGCGTGATCAGCGTCGCTTCGAACACGGCGATCGCCTTCTGTGCGTTCGCCAGTGTCACGGGCGCCTTCTCGCCCGGGAAGGCTTTCGCAAACGCTGTGTGGTAACCGGGGAGGGCCTTCAGCTGTTCGGCCACATGCGCCTTCGGCGAGGCCATTTCCACCGGATTGACCATGGGTCCGCCGGCCTGTTCCTCGAGATCCTTGGCGCGCCCGTCCCAGAACTGGGCCGTGTCGAAAACGGCGTTGAACGTGGTCGGCGAATTGCGCGCGCCATGCTGCCAGTGATGGCCGATGGAGGTGGATTGCTCGTCGGCGCCGCCGCGGCCGACATCGTGGCACGAATTGCAGCTGATGGCGTGGCTGGCCGATAGCCGCGGATCGAAATAGAGCATCTTGCCCAACGCGACCTTGGCCGGTGTTGCGGCATTGCCGGGCAGGGCTGGCGGTTTGGTCGGGATGGGTTTGAACTGCGCCTTGGCGCGCGCCAGCAAATCGGTTTGGGCGAAGGCCGGTGCGGTGAGAAGCCCAAGAGTGGTGACGGCCAGAAGGATACGGCGGAGCATGGCGGAAATCCCTTTCGCCTCAGACGCCAGCCTGAAAGTCCCTCGATGACATGAACGTTAGGTTTGCGGCTCCAGACCGGTCTTGATCCGCATCAACGCGCGCCTGCTATTTCTGGCAGGAGGGACAGTAGAAGGTCGAACGTCCACCCTGCACGATGCGCTTGATCGTGCCTTTGCAGCCCTTCTTCGGGCAGGGCTCGCCCTCGCGGTCATAGACTTTGAAGCTGTGCTGGAAATAGCCGAGGCTGCCGTCCGACTTCTTGTAGTCGCGCAGCGTCGAGCCGCCGGCCTTGATGGCGTCCGCCAGCACCTTCTTGATCGCCGGGACCAGCCGCTTCGCGCGCTCGCCCGCAATCGTCGAGGCCATGCGCTTGGGTGAGATGCCGGCGCGCGAACAGCGCCTCGCAGGCATAGATGTTGCCGATACCGGCGACGACGCGCTGGTCGAGAAGCGCGGCCTTGATGGAGGTCTTCTTGCCCTTCACGCTGGTGCCGAACGATGTGGCGGTGAAGCCGTCGTCCAGCGGCTCCGGCCCGATGGCCTTGAACAGCTTGTGGTCGTCGAGCATCGTCGGTCTCGACCAGCGTCATCAGCCCGAAACGGCGATGATCGGTGAAGACGATCCGGGCCGGCGCGTCGGTCTCGATGACCACATGGTCGTGCGGGCCATGGCCTTCCTCGGCCGGCTTGCTTTCACTTTCGAGGCCGTCGAGCGCGATCGCCTTGCCGTGGTCATAGACGGTCATGCGCCCGCTCATGCCCAGATGGATCACCAGCGTCTCGCCATTGTCGAGATCGGCCAGGATGTATTTGGCCCGCCGCCGGAGCCGGGCGACCGTCCGGCCGGTCAGGTGCTGGACGAAGCCGGGCGGGAAGGGGATGCGCAGATCGCCGCGCCGGGTCTGGACGCGCGTGATCCTGCGGCCTTCAAGCGCCGGTTTCAGGCCCATGCGGACGGTCTCGACTTCGGGCAGTTCGGGCATGATTGGGGTCATCAAGAGTCGCGGGCGCGGACGGTAGCCCAGCCGGGCCGGGGAGGCTATTGTCCCGCCGCCATGACAGCTGATCCCAAAACCGCCGCCTTCGGTTTCCGCGACGTGCCTGAAGCGGAGAAGGAAGGCCTGGTGCGCGAGGTGTTCTCCTCCGTCGCGCGCAATTACGACATCATGAACGACCTGATGAGCGCCGGCGTCCATCGCCTGTGGAAGGACGCCATGGTCGAATGGCTCAATCCGCGCCCAGGCTGGCAGGTGCTGGATGTGGCCGGCGGCACGGGCGACATCGCCTTTCGCATCGCCGAATTTGCCCGCATGCGCGGCGGCGAGGCCGACATCACGGTGTGCGACATCAACGCCGACATGCTGAATGAGGGCGTGGTGCGGGCTGCGGCGAAGGGCGAGCGCCGCATCGAATGGGTGTGCGGCGACGCCGAGAAGCTGCCCATCCCCGATGCCAGCATGGACGCCTACACGATCGCCTTCGGCATCCGCAATGTCACGCATATCGACAAGGCGCTGGCAGAGGCGCGGCGGGTGCTGAGGCCGGGCGGGCGCTTCCTGTGCCTGGAATTCTCCAAGGTGGTCATGCCGATTCTCGACGACCTCTATGATCGCTATTCCTTCGCCATGCTGCCCAAGCTCGGCGAGTGGGTGGCGAAGGACGCAGCGTCCTATCAATATCTCGCCGAAAGCATCCGAAAATTTCCGCCGCAGGCAAAGTTCGCCAGGATGATCGGCCAGGCCGGTCTGTCCAACGTCAAGGTGCGCAACCTGACGGGCGGCATCGCGGCGATGCATTCGGCCTGGCGCATATGATTTCGGTTTTCGCCAATATCCGCCGACTGCTCGAAGCCGCGCGCGTGCTGTCGCGCCATGACGCGCTGCTGCCCGGTGAATATGCGGCGCAGATGCCGGCGCCGATGAAATTCGCGCGCCGCATGCTGGCCCGCGGCACACCGGTGGACAGCGCGGCGAGTCCCGGTCTGCGCCTGGCGCGCGCGCTGCGAGAGCCTGGGGCCGGCCTATATCAAGCTGGGGCAGATGCTGGCGACGCGGCCCGATGTGGTCGGCGAGGAGGTCTCCGAGGCGCTCAAGGATCTGCAGGACCGGCTTGCGCCCTTTGATACGAGCCGAAGCCAGATCGGCCATAGAGACGGCACTGGGCCGGCCGCTCGACACGCTCTTTGCCAGCTTTGCCGAGCCGCTGGCGGCCGCCTCGATCGCGCAGGTCCATCAGGCCGAGACCACAGACGATCCGCCGCGCCAGGTTGCCGTCAAGATCTTGCGGCCCGGCGTCGAGGCGCAGTTCGCGCGCGACCTGTCGGCCTTCGCCTTTGCCGCGCGCATGGCCGAACGTCTCTCGAAGGAGGCGCGGCGATTGCGCCTGACCGCGCTGGTCGACACGCTGGCGGCGTCCGTGGCACTCGAACTCGATCTCAGGATGGAAGCGGCGGCGGCCTCCGAACTTGCCGAAGCGACGGCGGCGGACGGCGATTTTCGGGTGCCCGCCGTCGACTGGTCGCGCACCGAGCGCCGGGTGCTGACGACCGAATGGATCGAGGGCACCCCGATCCGGGACCGTGCGGCGCTGGAAGCGGCGGGGCACGACCCCAAACGCGTGGCGGTAACCGTGCTGCGCAGCTTTCTGGGGCAGGCGCTCCGCGAGGGCTTCTTCCACGCCGACATGCATCAGGGAAACCTGTTCGTGGACACCGATGGCCGGCTGGTGGCCGTCGATTTCGGCATCATGGGCCGGCTCGACCGGGGCATGCGCCGCTTTATGGCCGAGACGCTGGCCGGTTTCCTCGCGCGCGACTACCGGCGTGTGGCCGATGTTCATTTCGAATATGGCTTCGTGCCGGCGCGCCACAATGCCGAGACCTTTGCGCAGGCCCTGCGGGCCATCGGCGAGCCGATCTTCGGGCGCACGGCCCGCGACGTGTCGATGGCGCGGCTGCTGCAACAGCTCTTCGACACCACCCGGCGCTTCGACATGGAGCTGCAGCCGCAGCTCGTGCTGCTGCAGAAGACGATGGTGGTGGTCGAGGGAGTGGCGCGCAGCCTGGATCCGGATTTCGACATCTGGGAAGCCTCGCGGCCCGTGATTGAAGACTGGATGCTGGGTCAGGTGGGCCCGCAGGCCCGGCTGCAAGCGATGCGGCCGAAGGGTTGGGCGCGATCGGGCGGCTGGCGCAGAACCTGCCGGAGCTTCTGAAGAATGCCGAGGTGGTTTCGGCGATGCTGGCCGACGGGGGCCTGCGGCTTCACCCCGAAACGGTGATGCAGATCGCAGCCGCGCAGGCCGCGCGCACGCGCCACGTCCGCATTGCGATCTGGATTGCGGCGGGGGCCCTAGGAGTGCTTGCCCTGGGCCTCTTTTAGGCGCTCGGCGATGTGCATGTGGCCGGCGTCGCAATTGTGCGAGCCGCTGGCATTGACCACATAGACGTTCACATTGACCGTGCGGTTCGACAGATCGGCGATCTCGGGGATGCGCACGCGCACCGCACCCTTCGACAATTCCTCGTTGGTGGCCAGCACCTTCTTGTAGCCCGGCGCCGGCGCGTCCGCGGGGGCCGCCGAAATGGTCAGCACGACGCGCACGTCGTTGTCGGGCGCGCTGACGGCGAGGGCGTCGCAGGCAATCCCGATCTCCTCGCCGGGCGCCACCACGGGCACGACTTCCTCGTCCGGGGCAATCGGCATGTAGTGGCCGATCTTGTCTGCGCCCGACGGCGCGCCGTTCGCGCAGGCAGGGGCTGCGACGCCGGTGGCGACGCACAGGGCGGTCAGGCCAATCCAGGTGTTGCGCATGGTGTTGTGGCTCCCCCCGCCGAGGCGGGTTCCTCGAAGCAATATCAGATCAGTTTACCCGTCTCTCGCGCCCCGCCCAATAGGGATCTCTCAATTCGCGCCTCAGAATCTTGCCCGTCGGGTTGCGCGGCAGTGCGTCGATGAAATCAACGGATTTGGGCAATTTGTAGCCCGCGATGCGCGTCCGGGCATGGGCCACAATGTCTGCGGAATCGGCCGCAAGTCCCGGTTTCAGCACCACAATCGCCTTGACCGCCTCGCCCCAGCGCGGGTCCGGGACCCCGATCACGGCCACGTCGGCCACGGCCGGATGGCTGGCGATGGCGTTCTCGACCTCGGCCGGATAGACGTTTTCGCCGCCCGAGACGATCATGTCCTTCACCCGGTCGTGAATGTAGAGATAGCCGTCCTCGTCGAAATAGCCGGCGTCGCCGGTCGCGAACCAGCCCTCGGCGACGGCCTTGGCCGTGGCGTCGGGCTTGTTCCAGTAGCCCTTCATCAGGCCGGCCGCGCGGATCTGGATCTCGCCCACCTCACGGGGGCCGAGCACCTGGCCGGCACCATCGACAACCCGCACGTCATAGCCCGGCGCCGGCTTGCCGCAGGAGCGCAGCTTGCCGCGGGCCGGGTCGTGATCCTCCGGCGGCAGATAGGTGCCGCCGCCCGTCGTCTCGGTCAGGCCGTAAAGCTGCATGAAGCCGCAGCCCATCAATTCCTTGGCGGTCGTCAGCACGGTGTCCGTGATGGGCGAGGCGCCATAGCTGATGATCTCGAGGGTCGAGAAATCGGTTTGCTGCGCTTTGGGATGCTGGACCAGAACCAGGATCACGGCCGGCACCAGGAAGGCGTGGCCGATGCCCTTGGTTTCGATCAGCCGCAGGATCTCGTCGGCATCGATGTCGCCCAGGATCACGGCGCGCGCCCCGTTGACCAGCGCCAGCAGGCCGATATTGACGCCGGCCACGTGGAAGAACGGCATCGCCACCAGCACCGCCGCGTCCGGGCCGTAAGCGGCCAGGCCCATCTTCTCCGCGGCTTCGATCAGCGCCATGTAATTGGCATTGGTGAGCTGCACGCCCTTTGGATGACCGGTGGTGCCCGAGGTGTAGAGCTGGATGACATCGTCGTCCGGACCGATCGGAAGCATCGGATCGGTGGCGTCCTGCGCCTCGCGCCAGTCTTCATAGGCGGGCCAGTCAGCGTGGCCGCCATCCATGGCGATGACGGTCTTCAGTTGCGGGCATTCGGGCAGAATCTTTTCGATGGTCTCGTAATAGCCGGCGCCGACGAACAGCACTTCGCAGCCGGCGTCATTCAGCACATAGGCGATCTCCGGCGGGGCCAACCGCCAGTTCACGCCGACGATCGCGGCCTTGGCCTTGAAGGCGCCCATCAGGACCTCGAAATAGCGGTCGCAATTCTTGCCGAGATAGCCGACCCGCGCCCCGGGCGCCTGGCCCAGGCCGATGAGCCCCTGGGCGACGCGGCTGGCCCGCTCGTCCCATTCGCTATAGGTGGTGAGGCGGTCGTCGAAATCCAGCGCGACCGCGCCCGGCCGCTCGGCAGCGTGAAGACGAGAAATATCGGCGACCGAAGTCAGCCGCCCGGAATCGGACATGGACGTGCTCCCAATTTGTATAGCTTTGGGGCCAGTGTAGCGGTCCGCACGCAGCCGTCACCGATTTTCCGAAGCGGCCGGCCCCCGGCTCGGGCGGCGAATCCGGATGTGGCGGCGCATAGTCCCGGATCCACGAGATCTCGATCTTTGCGTTCCAGTTTTCGGGCGGTTTGCCTCTACCCCCCACCTGGCGGGGCACCGTCGGCAAGAAGACTGGCTCCAGACCGCCCGCCGCAGTCAGCGGGAGGGCAGCGGATCCGGGTATGGGTTTAAAATCCTGAGCGTCAAGCGGCGCCGGATCGAAAAGCCTCGCGCAAAGCCCTATCTGCGCGCTTCGACGACCACCATGATCGCGAGGAACAGCGCGATGATGGCGGCCGGCCAGCTGACCCACATCGGCAGGTCATTTCCCCCGATGGTGATGACGACGGCGCCCGAATAGAGCCGGTAGGCATGGGCCGCGGCGGCGAGAAGGAGCACGAGCGCGGCGATCATCGTGAATGGTTTTGACATGACCCAGTCCCCCAAAGATGAGTGGGCTCAGCCTAGCACGGCGCGGGGCGGCAGGTTGCGGAAATGCGGGCCGGCGCCGGAGGCGCAGCTGCCCGTCAGGCTTCGATCGCGCCGCCAGCCGCCTTCCAGGCCGCCAGACCGTCCTGAAGGTGCACGGCGGAGGCAAGCGTCTCGTCCTGCGCGGCCCGCACGGCCATCGCCGAGCGTTCCCCGAAGGCGCAGTAGAACAGCAGCCGCTTGCCGCCGGATTTCGCCAGCTCGTAAAGCTTGCCGCCGGGCAGGATGTTTTCCTGCAATGTCGGGTAGGGCACATGCAGCGAGCCCGGAATGATGCCGTGGCGGTCGCGCTCGCCGCGTTCGCGCAGATCGATCAGGACGATATCGGGCTGCTGGATCAAGCCGATCGCTTCTTCGGCCGTCACCGCCCAGCCGTGCCGCGCGACCTCATCCTGCTGCAGGCCCACCTTCATATTGGCCGGCACGGCGACGTCCATCATCTTCGGATTGGCGAGGTTCAGATTGTTCATCAGATCGACATAGGCCTCGACCGAATCCACCTGAAGGCGCGGGTTGAAGGCCTTTTCCTCGCCGATTGTGGAGACGGTGTCGCCTTTGTAGTCGTGTGCCGGATAGACCAACGTCGTCTCCGGCAGCTTCATCAGGCGATGGAAGATCGAGTTCGTATTGCGCGCGCGGGTCGCCATTCTGGAAATCGGTGCGCCCGGTGCCGCGGATCAGCAGCGTGTCGCCGGTGAAGACACGGTCTTGCATTTTGAAGCAATAGGAATCGTCGGTGTGACCGGGCGTGTAGAGCACGTCGAGCATCAGTCCGTCGATCGCCAGCTGGTCGCCATCTGCGAGCCGCATCGAGACCACGTCGGCCTTCGTCTTTTCGCCCATCACGGTGATGCACTGCGTCCTGTCGCGCAGCGCACCAAGGCCCGTGATGTGGTCGGCATGCAGATGGGTGTCCACGGCCTTGACGAGCTTGAGGTCAAGCTCATCGATAAGCTGGAGGTAGCGGTCGACCTTTTCCAGGACCGGATCGATGATCAGCGCCTCGCCCCCGGACCGGCCGGCGAGCAGATAGGTGTAGGTCGAGGAGACCTGGTCGAA
The DNA here is from genome assembly GCA_963710925.1 of uncultured Pseudomonadota bacterium. Taxonomy (GTDB): domain Bacteria; phylum Pseudomonadota; class Alphaproteobacteria; order Micropepsales; family Micropepsaceae; genus Rhizomicrobium. Next base: position 273,143 of record CAVQBY010000001.1, read on the forward strand.
AAGCTGTCGAAATATCACCGATATCGTCTCCTCTGCTACGCCGCGGCTACTCCGGAATGGCTTCCCCCGAGCCGCCGAACTCGGCCGGGAAGTCCTTGAGCTTCGGCAGGCCGTCCTTCATGGGCAGCACCGTCTCGGCATAGTTCACATGGACGCCCGGCGCAAAGGCGAGTGTCGGGATCGTCGCAGCGAAGACATCGACCAGTCCGAGAGGCGGATGGTTGGTCATCAGGTGCCCGCCGCATTTCGCACAATATTTGCGCTCGCTGAGCGGCGTCTTCTGGAAGGTCGCGACCTGCTCGGCGCCGGCTGTGACACGTATGGCTTCCGGCTTCCATAGGCTGAAGGCATTCACGGGCCCGCCTGACCACGACCGGCAGGACCGGCAATGGCAATAGCCCATGGCTTCCGGCTCACCGGTGGCTTCCAGTGTCACGGCCCCGCAAAAGCAGCTTCCGACATGCGTCATGGCACGATCTCCCCGTTTCGGTGCGGCGACTGTAGCAGAAACTTTGGGTTCGGTGCGGTGGGGCATTCGGGTCGGAGGGATGCCCCGGACCGGCGGAGCTCGAGCGCCCCGAAACAATCAGATCAGACCTTGCCGGCCTGCCAGGCGTCGAGATGGGCGCGGGCGCCGTTGGCGGACGGGTTCAGGGCATCGTCGTGGCCCGGTACCCTGGCTGTCAGCTCGACGACATAGCCGTTGGGATCGCGGAAATAGATGGAGTGGATGAACCCATGGTCCGACGGCCCGCGGGTTTCGATTCCTGCCGCCTTGCCCTTGGCCAACATGCGCGTCAGCGTCTCGGGATCGACCTCCAGTGCGATGTGCAGATCGAAATCATGTTGCGGCTTGAAGTCGAACGCCATGCCGGGCGCTTCGAAGAAGGCAATGCAGGAGCCGTCGCCGAGCCGGTAGAAGGTGTGCAGCACCCCGGTCTTGCGCCCCGTCTTGGTCTCGCCGATGCGCAGCGTGTGGGCCAGCGGCAGGCCAAGGAAATCCTCATAGAAGCGGCGCGTCTGCTCCGAATCGCGGCAGCGATAGGCGGCGTGATGCAGGCCCTTGATCATGAGCGGGTCTCCCGGGTGTGGCGGTCACGGCGTCTCCGGGCCATCCTAGGAGCCTGAGGCCCGCGCTCCAAATGCGCCTTGCCGCCGGGACCCCCGGCGGCCGATAAGCGGCGGTGTTGCTGTGAGAGGTTTGCCGGATGGCCGCTCTTTTCGAAGAACTGGATTACCGCGTGACACCGATCGGTGCGCTGAGCTTGCGCCGTCGGCACGATCTTCAGCTCGGCGTCGACATCCTCGAGATCAAGCTGGGCGACGAATTCCTGATGTCGAGCTACTTCACCGCCTCCGAGATTGCGCTGGCGGAGCTCGCGCTGGCGGCGCTCGAGGGCAACGGGCTCGACGTCGTCGTCGGTGGCCTCGGCCTCGGTTATACGGCCCAGGCGGTGCTGGCCGAGCCGCGGGTCGCCGCGCTCACGGTCGTCGAGATGCTCGAGCCCGTCATCGCCTGGCATGAGAGCGGCCTGCTGCCGCTTGGGCCGGAGCTCACCGGCGACGCGCGCTGCCGCCTCGTGCAGGGCGATTTCTTTGCCATGGTGCAGGGCGCGGCGGGGTTCGATCCGGCCCGGCCGGGACGGCGCCACGACGCCATCCTGGTCGATATCGATCATTCCCCGGAGGCGCTGCTCGACGCCCGCAGCACGAGCTTTTACAGGCCGGAGGGCCTTGCCGCGCTGGCCGCGCATCTGAGGCCCGGCGGGGTGTTCGGGCTGTGGTCGAACGACAAGCCGGATCCGGCCTTCACCGCGCGCCTGAGCGGCGCGTTCGCCGAAGCCTGGGCCGCGCCGGTGACCTTCCACAACCCGCTCCAGGACCGGCCCTTCACCCAGACCGTGTATCTGGCGCGCGCGGCCTGACCTTTCGGGAACCTTTCCACATTCTCTCCGTTGATACAGATCAGGACGGGCCAGTCGCGCCCGGCCTACCCTGTGCCCTGTGTCGGCCATTGCGCTCGGAGGCGGGCGCACTCCGCGAGTCTGCAATCGGTGTTTCCATAGCAAGCTTTTTCTAGCCGCTGGTTTGAGGCGGTGGTCCAGACCGGATCGTATGAATCTTTGAAAGGGATTTTTATGTTCAAGCTACGCAATCTGGCGCTCGTCGCCGCAATCGCTGGAGGGGTCGCCGGATTTGCCGCGCCGGCCTCGGCCGCTTATGTGCGTCTTGGCAGTGTCGAGGTCGGCTTTCGGGTCGAGCGCAACGCCACCTGGACCCGTTTTGGTGGCCACATGGAGGGTCTGCGTCTCAATGCCGACCGCAGCGACATCCAGTGCCGGCTCGATCCGCGTGCTGTACGGCAACGGCAAGTGGGATCAGGTGTTCTCCGGCCGTCTGCGCGAGGACGACCCGGTCAACGTCGATCTGCAGGGCGGCGCGCGCATCGTGAAGCGGATCGATTTCCTCTGCCGGTCAACGGAGCGCGGCGGTGGCCAAGATCAACATTCATGGCCGATGTCGGGCGCTATCGCGACGAGTGGCGGAGAAGCCCGGACTGGAACAATGTCTGGGCCAAGATCTTCGACTGGGGCGTGATGCCACCGCAACGCAATGCCTGGGTCAGCATCGCGCGCAAACGCTTCTCGGACTATGAAATGGTCACTGGCCAGTGGAGCGGCCACGACGTGGCGCGAATCGGTTTGAGAGCCGTCGACGGCGATGCGCGTTGCACACGGGTCCGTGCAGAGTTCGGTAACGGATCGAGGGCGAATCTGGATTCGCGCAAATTCGACCGGATGGAACGGGGCCGCGTGTACCAGGTGGATCTGCCGGGTGCCTATCGCAAGGTCACAAGGCTCGGTCTGGTGTGTCACGCGCTGGGTGATGCGGCCGTCACGATCGAGGTGCTGGCCTGGGAGTAATCGCCCGCCAGGACATCGAAATAAAGAAGGGGCCGGAGAGAAATCTCCGGCCCCTTCGTTTTGTTGGTGTTCCCGCTCGAGACGGCGTCGCTTCGCGGTCGCCCGGATGTCAGGCGCGCCGCTTGCGTCCGGCCGCGAGCGGATGGGCGTCGGCCGGGTAGCGGCTTTTGACGAGCACGGTGATTCCTCCGCGGGTTCTGGGCGTGTCCGGCGCGTGCCACAGCGTCAGCTCAAAGTCGTATCCCGGTGCCCAGGCAAAGGTGACGGGCGTCGGCGGTTCGGTCGACAAGGCGTGATGGATGATGCCGCGCACCGTTTCCTGGAAACTCGCAGGCATCTGTTTGAGGTAGTCGTCCCACGGCGCCTTCAGCGGATGGTCTTCCTTGATGAAGACCGTCGTGGGAAATTTTTTCCCGGTCGCGAATTTCGCACGCATCTTGGCGAGCTTGTTGATCTCTCCTGCCGCAAAAGCGCGATTGACTTCCGAAAGCATGGACTGCAATGCAGGCATCGATGATCTCCATCGTTTGACGTTTCGGTGAGACGCAACGCGGTACGCACTGACAAGGCCGGGCAGGGACGGTTCGCCCCTGGTATCGCACCTCCTTAGTTGCTGGCGGCTCCTGCTTTTGCATCACCGCCCGCTTCGCGAAGGGCAGCACGCAGATCCTCGCGGTCGGCGGGATCGGCATAGGGAACGGCCAGGGTGTTCAAATTCGCAGGCACATTTCGCGACTGCTCGATGTAGAGCCGGTAGGCTTCGCGCGCGTCCTCGGCGCGCCCCAGCCGCATGAGGCTGGCGGCGAGCACGGGCGTGGCGCGCAGATTCTTCTGGCTGATCGCGGTGCGGGCTTGGCGTACGGCGTCTTCGTAGTCGCCGGCGTGAAAGTGCGCCAGCGCCAGCAGGCCGCGCATGCCGCCGAGTTGCGGATCGTAGGGGCTGTGGCGCAGGCTCCGTTCGATCGGCGCGACAGCTTCCTTCGCCCGGCCGGCATAGATCAGCACCTGGCCGAGGCGGAAATGGCCAAAGCCGAAATTGGGGTTGAGTGCGATCGCTTTCTCCGCTTCGTCGAGCGCGTCGGAGTGCTGGGCGAGATAGAGGAGAGCGCCGGAAAGCGCAAAATGCCCCAGCGCGTCGTAGCGATCCAGGCGGATCGCCGTGCTCGCCGCTTCCTTCGCTTCGAGGATATCCCTGGCGGGGTCGGCCGCCCAGCCATAGGCGACACCGGCGTAAAGCGTGCGCGCAAGACCCGTATGGCCAAGCGACAGGTCGGGGTCGCGTTCGAGCGCAAGACGGAATTGTGTGAGCGCCTCGGCATAGCCGTCGCGGGTGACCTTGTTGAAGTGCCACATCCCGCGTTGGTAGCAATCGAAAGCGCTGAGGTCCTTCAGGTTCTTGCGAACGGCGCGCACGCCCTCACTGCGTGCAAGCTCCGGTTCGATCGCGTCAACCACCCTTTGGGTGATGTCGTCTTCGAGCGAGAGAACGTCGACCAGCTCCCGGTCGAATCGCTCCGCCCAGATATGCGCCGTCGTCTGCGTGTCGATGAGTTGGGCAGTGATGCGAACCTGGCCGGCGATCTTGCGCACATTGCCGTCCAGAACATAGCGCACGCCAAGCTTTCGGCCGAAGGCGGCGGGGGAGGTGTCGCCGCGCCGATAGGTAAAGCTGGAATCGCGCGCGATGACGAAGAACCAGCGCCAGCGGGACAGGGAAGAAATGATGCTTTCCGTGATGTCGTCGGCGAAATACGCGTCGGCTTCCTTCGCCAGCGGATTCTGAAACGGCAGGACTGCGATGGAGGTGCGTTCCATCTCCGAGGATGGGCCAGGCTCTGACGCCGTCTCGGTCGCCGCGGATCTGACCATCGGGGGCGGGGCCGCCTGCGCGGCGGTGCCAGAGTATTCGGGAGCCTGCACCGGATCGACGGAGAAGGAGTTTCCCGTATCGCGCGCCCAGGCCAGAATCACGACGAGCGGAAAGCCGATGACCAGGAAGAGCAGCGTTGTCTGATCGACCCAGTCCGGCAGGTGGAGCGTTTCCTTGACCGCCAGAACGACCTGAAGCAGCAGCCACGCAGTCGCAAGATAGAAAGCGCCGAACTGAACGACACGGCGCTTCCAAAGCTCTGCCAGAAATTGCGGTGTCTGCTGCATCGTATTCCGATGCTCCTGTCCGCAGGCCGGCGCCGCCGGATCCGAAGGGCCAGCCTGCATTCTCGGAAGGATAGGGGACCCAGCCCATTACGCAACCAGGGGGGGAATTGGCCGCTAACAGGGCTGTAACGGACCGGCCATACGCGTCCGCGCTCCGCCCCCCCGCGCGGGAGGGGTGAAGCCGACAGGATGGTAACTCAGTGCCGTCCGCTCAGGATCGCGAACCGCGCCGTCATGGCCGTGGCCGCGACCAGCAGACCGAAGGCCAGCCCGTACCAGATGCCCAGTCCCTTCAGACCCAGCTCATAAGCCAGATAGAGGCAGACCGGAAAGCCGGCCAGCCAGTAGCTGCCGCCGGCGATCCACATTGGCACACGCGCATCCTTCAGTCCGCGCAGCGACATCGCCATCACGACCTGCTGGCCGTCGACCAGCTGGAAGATCGCCGCCACGTGCAGAAACAGGGCCGCACGCCGGATGACATCGGCATTGGCCGGCGTGTCGGCCAGGTACAGACCGGCGATATCGGGTGCGAACACCCAGAGCAGGATCGAGGTCAGAAACATGAAGCCGACCCCCATCGCCATGGCGCTGTAGCCCGAGCGGCGCACGCTGTGCCAGTCGCCGCGCCCCGCCGCCAGTCCAACCCGCACCGTCGCCGCCATGCCAATGCCCAGCGGCACCATGAAGGTGATCGAGGGCACATTGATCGCGATCTGGTGCGCGGCCAGCGCCACCGTGCCGAAGGTGCCCATGATCAGCGTGGCGGCATTGAACAGCATCGCCTCGAAGATCGTGGTGACCCCGATCGGCAGGCCGAGCCGGTAGACCTCGGCCAGCTGGTACCAGACCGGCCGCCAAAAGCGGCGCAGGATGCGGTATTTCCGCAGCGTCGGCGTGAAGCGGATCACGACCAGCATGGTCACGAACATGAAGGTGAAGGACATCGCGCTGGCCGTACCCGATCCGGCCACGCCCAGTTTGGGGAAGCCGAAATGGCCGAAGATCAGCGTGTAGTCGGCCAGCGCATTGAAGGCGATGGCCGTGACCATGACGATCAGCGGCGCCGTCGGACGGTTCAGCGCCGTCGCGAAATTGCGCAACACCTGATAACCCAGCGAGGCGGGCAGCCCCAGGCACAGGGCAGCCGTGAACTGGCCCGCCAGCGTCGCCAGCTGGGGCTTCTGGTCCAGCGCGATCAGGATCGGGCGGGTAAACAGCAGCAGCGTGATCAGCGGCACCGAGATCACCAGCACCGACCACAGCCCCATCCGCGCGATATGGCGCACGGCCGCCCGTTCATTGGGGTTGGCGCCAAGGACATGGGCGATCATCGGCGAGACGGCCGAGGCCGGGCCGAAACCGAGCAGCCAGCTGAAGAAGAACACGGTATTGCCCAGCGTCGCGGCGGCCAGCGCCGTGCTCGACAGCTGGCCCAGCATGACGATGTCGGTGGTCATGATCGCCATCTGGGCGAGCTGGGTGAAGATCAGCGGGAAGGCGAGGCGGAAGAGCGCGCGCGCTTCCGCGAGCCAGCCCGCCAGCCCCTCGGCTGTGACCGGTCTGGTCTCCACATTGGCAAGGTTCAATTCGGCAATATCGGACATCACACGGACTTTTCATTATTGCCCGGGCCCGGATGCGCGCATGGAATGCGGGTATAAAAAAACCCTCCGAAGCGCTGACCGGGCTCGGGAGGGTATCGTTCAGAACGAGCGTAATCTCAGGCTCCGTTCTCCTCGCGAGCTGGTGCGGGCTTGCCGCCGCCACGAAGGGCGGACGGTGCCTGCCGGCACATCGTTTTGAAGATGTGGGTCATCAAGTATCGCCTGCCGCTCACCCCCGCCCGGCCCGATGCCGCGCGAGTGAAAGCTTGCTACGCCCGGTCCTGCGCCAAGTCAACGAAATCGCCGCGCAACCCTGCCATTCGCGGCGCGCGCGTGTCCGCCAGGTCACATCGGCGGGCGCCGCGCGACACGGTTTCGATTCGGGCGCCTCCCCGGCGGGGAGGTGCCATCGCCCGACTTCGCTGCAGTGCGGAAAGCTTCCGTAGCGGCGGATCGAGAGGCGTTCGTCCGGATCTGATCGGCTTTTGCGCTCGACCGGGCCCGGTCCTACAGTCCTGATCCCGCTATTCAAACCCTAGAGGCCACAGCCATGGATTTCACGATTCCCAAGGAGATCACCGATCTTCTCGCGCGCTTGGACGACTTCATCGAGAAGGAGATCAAGCCGCTGCAGGCGCAGGACGACAATGAGCGCTTCTTCGACCATCGCCGCGAATGGGCGCGCACCGATTTCGAAAATGGCGGCATGCCGCGCACGGAGTGGGAAGATTTGCTGCGCGAGATGCGCCGCCGGGCCGACAAGGCCGGATTCCTGCGGCTGGCGCTGCCCAAGGAATATGGCGGCCAGGAGATCGGCAATCTGGCCATGGCGATCATCCGCGAGCATCTGGCGGCCAAGGGGTTGGGCCTGCACAACGATCTGCAGAACGAGAGCTCCATCGTCGGCAATTTTCCGCAGATCCTGATGTTCCGCGACTTCGGCACCGAGGAGCAGAAGGAGGTGTTCCTGAAGGGCTCGCTCGAAGGCAAGATCCGCTGCGCTTTCGGCCTCACCGAGCCCAAGCACGGCTCAGACGCGACCTGGATGGAGACCCGCGCCGTCAAGGACGGCAATGGCTGGCGCATCAATGGTGAGAAGATGTGGAACACCGGTGTGCATGTTGCCACCCACGACATGGTGTTCTGCCGCACCTCCGGCGAAGACGGAAATGCGCGCGGGCTCACCTGCCTGCTCGTGCCCATGGATGCCGAGGGCGTGAAGATCGAGAAATATTACTGGACCTTCAACATGCCGACCGACCATGCCCATGTGACCTTCAAGGATGTCTGGGTGCCGGATTCGGCTGTCTTCGGCCCCATCGACAACGGCCTGGTGCTGGCGCGGCACTTCGTCCATGAAAACCGCATCCGCCAGGCGGCGAGCGGCGTGGGGGCGGCGCAATACTGCATCAATGAGAGCATCGACTACGCCAACTACCGCAAGCCCTTCGGCAAGCCGCTGTCGCGCAACCAGGCAATCCAGTGGCCGCTGATCGAGCTGCACACCGAAGCCGAAATGATCCGCTGGCTGATCTATCACACCGCCTGGGAGATGGACCGCATGACCGGACCGGAGATCCAGCTCTACCTCTCCGACAAGGTCTCGATGTGCAATTACCGGGCGAACCGGCTGGTGTGCAACGCCGCCGATCAGGCGATGCAGACCCATGGCGGCATGGGCTATTCGCGCCACAAGCAGTTCGAGCACATCTATCGCCACCACCGCCGCTATCGCATCACCGAGGGGTCCGAAGAGATCCAGATGCGCAATGTCGGCGGCCACATGTTCGGCTTCATCGGCAAGAATCGCCCGAACACGTAGCGCGGCGTCTGCCGTTCATTCAAATTTGCGACAAATTGTGCTGCCCGTCTTAAGGGCGACGCAAGCCGGCGGATTTATCCCCGATGCGCCGGTTTGCGGTGCATTGGGGCGCCCGGCAGTCAGGATCATGATATGCAAGCACTGGGTCTGGTTTGGGGTGATGTCGATAGCCGTGCGCGGGACTATCGCGAACGTTCGATCCTGATCGAAACCCCGACCCATCCCGGCGCCGTGCTGACGCTCTCGGTGTGGCGCAAGCGCATGCGCGAGGGCGGCTTCGTCATCGGCCGGGACATCCCCTCGCGCGCCCTGTCGAGCGTGTTGCGCAACCTGGCCGTCTATGAGCCGATCGACGGCGGGCAGGATTTCCGCGTGCGCATTGCCGGCACGGCCTTTTATCGCCGCTTCGGTCGAGACGTGACGGGGGAGCGCTTCTCGGCGCTGTTCGACCCGTCGGAATTTTCGGAAAAGTCCCGGTTTCTCCATGAGATGGCGCAGACCTCGCAGCCGGTCTGTCTGGACATCGAACGGGCGCAGGGTAGCCGGGCGTCGGCCCGGTTCGAATTGCTGGTCATGCCGGTTCGGGCGCCCAGACGGGATGAAAACTGGGCGCTGGCCGGTATTTTTTTCCACGACTGGGTGAGCTAGCGCTTGGGCAGGTGGCCCGGTGGCCCTAAGCTGGATCGCCATTCCGGAGCCTCGTGCGCATGGCCTGCTGGAATATTGCCCATCGCGGCGGTGCGGGCCTGCTTCCCGAAAACTCGCTGGCGGCCTTTGGCGATGCGTTGGCGCGCGGCGCCGACGGCGCCGAGCTCGACGTGCAGCTCAGCCACGACGGGACGGTGGTCGTATTTCACGATTACCACCTCAAGCCGGAGATCTGCCGCGACGCCAAGGGGGCGTGGCTGAAGAAGCCGACGCCGCTGGTCAAGGACCTGACGGTCGCCGAACTGCACCGTTACGACATCGGCCGCGCCGATCCGGCGAGCGACTATGCGCGCAGCCATGCCGGCGCACGGGCCTGCGACGGCGAGCGCATCCCGACCTTCGAGTCCGTTGTGAGGCTGTGCAAGGCGGCGAACCGCCCCTTCAAGCTGTTCGTCGAACTGAAAACGTCCTTTTCCAGCCGCGAGGTCTCGGCCGATCCCAAGGCATTGGCCGCGGCCACGCTCGAGGTTCTGATGCGTCACGAATTCCTCGCCCAGGCCGTGTTTGTCGGCTTCGACTGGCCGGGGTTGCTGCATGTCAAGAAGCTGGCGCCCGAGGCCGAATGCTGGTTCACGACCTTGCCGCAAAGCTGGTTTCACGAGGACCCGCCGCCCGCGGCCGACGATCCGCCCGCGGCGCCGGCACTCGCGGCGCTGCGGCACTGGGCGGCGACCGGCACCTCGCCCTGGGCTGGCGGCTATGATGCCGTGAACCATGGCGGATCGATTGTCCGGGCGCTCGCGGCGGCCGGCGCCAATGGCTGGTTTCCCTATCACCGCGATGCCTCTGAGCGCGCGGTCAACGAAGCCAGGGCGCTCGGCCTCAAGGTGGGGGCCTGGACGGTCGATGATCCGGACGAAATGACAACGCTGATCGGCCGTGGGCTCGATGCGATCTGCACCGACCGTCCGGATCTGCTTGCCGCAATTCCGGTCTGAAGCTGGCGTCGCTGCGGCTCAGAAATTCATCGCAAAGTGAACGCTGACGCCGTCGGGCGAGGCCCCCATCGAGAAATCATAGGGGCTGTAGGGCTTGTGATAGCGCGAGACCACGAAGTAGTTGACGCCAAAGGCGATGACGTCGCTGGCGGCGACATCGTACCAGTGATGCTTCTTGGCCTGGACACGGGAATAGCCGGTCAGCACCGCCAGCCCGAAGGCCGGCACGCCATATTCCCAGCCATAGCGATGCCACAGATAGGCCGAGGCCGCCTGGGCGCTCGCAGCCGAGGCCGAGGGCATGGACTTGTAGTCCGAGCCGTCGGGGCGGCGCTCGTGAATGACTTGCTTCATGCCTTCGGCGATGCCGATGGTCGCGACATAGGCGACGGCGAACTGCGCCAGGCCCTGATAATCGTCCTTGTAGATCGAGATGCCGGCGGCGGCCGCGGGCAGGGCAAAGCGCAGGATGTCGCCGGTCTTGGTGATGGTCTCGTTGCCTGCGGCCTGGGCCTGGAGCGGCAGGAGGCCGACGACAGCGGCAACGGTCAGCGTCGTGGCGCAGCGGCGCAGGCGGGCGGAAGCTCGTGTGTCGGGGGCCATGTTCGGGATCCGGCTTGGAAGGGCGCGATCAGGACGGCGAACCGTCCCGACAAGGGATACGGCACATTGCGCGCCTTCGCACATTACGAAATCCCAACATTCGGATTTCCGGGCCGTCACGAGCCGACCCGGACGTGCCCGCCCGGCTGGAGGCCCGGGCGGGCACGCCGGAGGGCAATCAGGCCATTACATTGACCATTTTTCCCATTCCGGGCGGCGGCGCGGCCTTCGCCGAAACCGCAGCCTGGTCGTCACCATCGCCGTCGCGATCGGGACCCGCGCCTTCCTGCGCGTCCTGTGTCTGCAGGAGCTGCAGGCCCTCCTGCAATTGCTGTGTATTCTGAGCGTGCTTGGCCTGGTTGACTTCCACGGCCAAGGCCGTCCCCGGCGTCGCTCCAACCTGCATCCGCATCTCCTTTGTTGGGATGTCGGTTGCAATCTAGAGCGCGCAACTGAAGCGAACCTGTAAAACGTCCCTCAGATTTTAATCAATTGCGGACAGCTGCCTCTGCCCATGGCTGGGCAGAGGTCCGGCGATGTCACAAGCCTTCGAACAGCGCCGTCGACAGATAGCGCTCGGCGAAGGAGGGGATGATGGCGACGATGGTCTTGCCGGCCATGTCCGGGCGCGCGCCCACTTCCAGCGCGGCGGCAATCGCCGCGCCCGACGAGATGCCCACCGGAATGCCTTCCATGCGCGCGACCTTGCGCGCCGTCTCGAAGGCGGTCTCGTTGGAGATGGTGATGACTTCGTCGATGACGTCCCGGTCGAGAATGCCGGGCACAAAGCCCGCGCCGATGCCCTGGATCTTGTGCGGGCCGGGCTGACCGCCGGACAGGATCGGCAAGTCTTCCGGCTCCAGCGCGATCATCCGCACGCCGGGCTTCTTCTGTTTGAGGACTTCGCCGACGCCGGTGATGGTGCCGCCGGTGCCGACGCCGGAGATCACCGCGTCCACCTTGCCATCGGTGTCGTTCCAGATCTCCAGCGCCGTGGTGCGGCGGTGAATCTCCGGATTGGCCGGGTTCTCGAATTGCTGCGGCATGACCGCGCCCGGCGTGGAATCGACGATCTCCTGCGCCTTGGCGATGGCGCCCTTCATGCCCTTGGCCGCTTCGGTCAGCACCAGTTCGGCGCCCAGCAGCGCCAGCATCTTGCGCCGCTCGATCGACATCGATTCCGGCATGACCAGGATCGAGCTTGTAGCCCTTGGCGGCGGCGACGAAGGCCAGCGCGATGCCGGTGTTGCCGCTGGTGGGCTCGACGAGCGTCGACTTGCCCGGCGTGATCTTGCCCTCGCGCTCCAGCGTTTCGATCATGGCCACGCCGATGCGATCCTTGACGCTGGCCAGCGGATTGAAGAATTCCAGCTTCAGCAGGATGTCGGCCTTGACGCCGGCTTCCTTGGGCAGCCGGGCCATGCGCACCAGCGGCGTATTGCCCATGGTCTCGGTGATGGAATTGTAGATACGGCCGCGGCCGGGTTTCGCGTCGGACATGGAAGCCTCCCTTATATGGTGAAATCGGCGTGGTTGCCGCTGCCGCAATCGACGCCGGCATCGCGCGCGCGCTGGCACAGATCTTCGATGGTGATGGAATCGAGCTTGGCCATGACGTCGTCCTGCAAGGTCTGAATCAGCGGGGTGACGATGCGCATGCCCAGTTCGGAGCGCGGCGCGCCGTCGTCTGCGCCATTCTGCTGCTCCTCGACCGCTTCGGCCACGCGCACCACATCGCCCACGGAGATGCGCCGGCGTTCCTTGGCCAGGCGATAGCCGCCGCGCGGGCCGCGCACGCCTTTCAGCACACCGGCGCGCACCAGTTGCTGCATGACCTGTTCGAGATAGCGTTGCGGCACGCCCTGGCGCGCGGTGATCTCCTTGGCCTGCACGGGTTCGGGACGGGCGTTGAAGGCGATGTCGATGACCGCCTCCAGCGCGAGCATGGTCTTGCGGGACAGTTTGAACATCAGCGCGTCTCGATTGTGGAATGGATGCCGGTGGAGCCGAAGCCGCCCGCACCGCGAGCGGTTTCGCTCAATTCGTCGGTTTCCAGAAGCTGGGCTGTTTCGTGGCGGGCAATCACCAGCTGGGCGATCTTCATGCCGCGCGAGATCACGAAGGGCGCCTCGCCGTGATTGATCAGGATCGCCTTGATCTCGCCGCGATAATCGCTGTCGATGGTGCCGGGCGTGTTGAGCACGGTGACGCCGTGCTTGAGCGCCAGGCCCGAGCGCGGGCGCACTTGCGCTTCATGGCCCTGGGGCAGGGCGATGGCGATGCCGCAGGGCACCGCGGCCCGCGCGCCGGGCGCCAGTTTCACCTCGCCATCGATCGCAGCCAGCAGATCGAGCCCGGCCGAACCTTCTGTGGCATAGGACGGGCAGCGGCAGGTCGCCGGGCGAGGCGCTGGATCGGCAACTTCATGCGGCTTGGCCTTTCAGGGCCTCGGCGATGCGCTGGGCAAGCCGCGTCCCCACTTCGGACTTGTCCATCTCCGGCCAGTCCTCGCTGCCCGTCGCGGTGATCAGATGCACGGTGTTGCGGTCGCCGCCCATGATGCCGGTGGCGGGGCTGACATCGTTGGCGACGATCCAGTCGCAGCCTTTGCGGGTGCGCTTGGCCTGGGCATGGGCGATGACGTTTTCGGTTTCGGCCGCGAAGCCGATGACGAGCGGCGGTCGCCTGTCGCCTTTGGCGATGGTGGCGAGAATGTCGGGATTGGCGGTGAGCGCGACCGTCGGGATGGCGCCGTCATCGGTCTTCTTGATCTTGTTGTTGGCCGCGCGCTCGGGCCGCCAATCGGCGACGGCGGCCGTGCACACCGCGACATCGGCGGGCAGCGAAGCCTCGCAGGCGGCCAGCATCTCGCGCGCGCTTTCGACCTTGAGCAGTTTCACGCGCGGCGGGGCGGCCAGTTCGACCGGCCCGGAGACCAGCGTCGTCGCGGCGCCGGCCGCGGCCAGGGCGCGGGCGATGGCATAGCCCTGCTTGCCGGAGGAGCGGTTGGCGATGAAGCGCACGGGATCGAGCGGTTCATGGGTCGGCCCCGCGGTCACCAGCGCCGTCCTGCCGCTGAGCGGACCCTGCACGGGTGCGGCCAGCGCGTTCTCGATGGCGGCGGCAATCGCCAGCGGTTCGGCCATGCGGCCGGGGCCGAATTCGCCGCAGGCCATGGCGCCATCGTCCGGACCGATGAAGCTGACGCCGTCGGCCTTGAGGGTTTTCAGATTTCGCTGCGTGGCCGGGTGCGTCCACATGCGCACATTCATGGCGGGCGCCATCAGCACCGGCTTGTCGGTCGCCAGCAGGGCCGTGGAGGCGAGATCGTTGGCCAGCCCATTGGCGCATTTGGCCATCAGATCGGCGGTGGCCGGCGCGACCACGACCAGATCGGCGGCGCGCGAGAGCTGGATGTGGCCCATCTCGGCTTCGTCGGTGAGGTTGAACAGATCGGTGAAGACCTTCTCGCCGGTCAGTGACGCCACGGAAAGCGGCGTCACGAATTCGGCGCCCGCGCCGGTCAGGATCGCGCGCACGGCGATTCCGCGCTCCCGGAGCCGGCGAATCAGCTCCAGGCTCTTGTAGGCGGCGATGCCTCCGCCGATGATGAGCAACACGCTATTGCCGCGCATGGGGCGGATCCTCGAGGCTCTCGCGCCGGATAATCCGGCCGCTGTCTGGGATTTATATAGAACAACGCACGGGAAGTGTAGTTCTTCGTATCTGGTGCGGCGGGAGGAACTAAGCACATGAATTTGCAAACAAAACCGGATGCCCTGCCGCCCTTCAAGCCGCTCCCCCAGAAGCCGCCTCTAATCGACGTGACGCGGAAGCCGGACGGCACGATCTATGTCCGCTCGCGCCATCCGCTGGGTGAAATGAAGCGCTCCGTCGCGCATATGCTGGAGGAGCACGCCGCCGCCCATCCAGCGCGCAACTTCATCGCCGAGCGCACCCCCTTGCCCGACGGCAAGACCGGCGACTGGCGCTACATCACCTATGGCGAGATGAACGCGCGCGCCAACGCGGTCGCGCAGGCCTTGCTCGACCGCGGCATGGGGCCGGATGCGCCGCTGATGATCCTGTCGGGCAATTCGATCAAGCATGCCGTGATGATGCTGGGCGCGATGAAGGCGCGCGTTCCGGTGGCGCCGGTTTCGGTCGCCTATTCGCTGATGAGCGGCGATCATTCCAAGCTCAAGCATGTCTTCCAGACGGCGCAGCCGAAGATGATCTTTGCCGAACAGGGGCCGGTCTATGCCCGCGCCATTGCGGCGATCGCCGGCGAGGGCGCGGAGATCGTCAGCGCCATGCCGATGGCCGACCGCAACGATGTCACCAGCTATGACGAGATCGTTGCGACCGCGCCGACCGATGCCGTTGCGGCCTCCGTCGGCAAGATCAATCACGGCACGGTGGCCAAATACCTCTTCACCTCCGGCTCGACCGGCATGCCCAAGGGCGTGCTGCAGACCCATGGCATGATGTGCGCGGTCGTGGCCGCGCAGGAAGCCCTGCGCGATGAGGAGCCCGATCCGGACGAAATTCCCGAAAGTCTGGAATGGATGCCGTGGAATCACATTTCGGCCGGCAATATTGGCTTCAACGGCAATCTCAATGCCGGCGGGACGGTGTATCTCGACGCCGGCAAGCCGCTGCCGGGGATGTTCGAGGAGACCATCCGCAATCTGCGCGAGGTTGCGCCGCTGGTGTTCGGCTCCGCGCCCATCGCCTTTGGCTGGCTGGCCGAGGCGATGGAAAAGGACGATGCGCTGCGCGACCACTTCTTTTCCAGGATGCGCTATGTCGGCTATGGCGGCGCGACGCTGAGCCAGGACATCTATGAGCGCATCCAGAAGCTCTCGATCGCCGCGACCGGTTATCGCATTCCGTTGACGACCATGTATGGCGCCACGGAAACGCAAGGCATCACGGTCGTGCACTGGCTCACCGAGCGCGTCGGGCTGATCGGCCTGCCGCTGCCGGGCATCACGCTGAAGCTGGTGCCCAACGGCACCAAGCTGGAAGTGCGCGTCAAGGGGCCGACCGTGACGCCCGGCTATCTCAAGCGTCCCGACCTGACAAAGGCGGCGTTCGACGAGGAGGACTATTACAGCCTGGGCGATGCCGCGAAGTTCCTGGACGAGGATCACCCCGAGCAGGGACTGGTGTTCGACGGCCGCGTGACCGAGGACTTCAAGCTCGATTCCGGGACCTGGGTCTCGGTGGGCACGCTGCGCGCGCAAGCCGTGGCGGCAGCCTCGCCCGCGCTGCAGGACTGCGTGGTCTGCGGCCACGACAAGCCCTTCGTGGCATTGCTGGCCTGGCCGAACCTGGCGGCCTTGAAAGAGATTTCGGCCGACAGCCATCGCACCACGCCGGACGAACTGATCAACAGCCCGAAGGTGCGGGCGTTCATCCAGGCGCGCTTTGCCGCCCACAACAAGCAGGCGGGCGGGTCGTCGGGAAAAATCCGGCGCGTGCTGCTGATGAGCGAGCCGCCCTCGGTCGACGGCCACGAGATCACAGACAAGGGCTATATCAACCAGCGCGCGACGCTCGAACGGCGCAAGAAGCTGGTCGATTTGCTCTATGCCGCGACCCCGCCGGACGACGTGATCGAGATCGCCTGATGGGACGGCTGATAGCCATTGCGCGGACCGCCGCGCTGCGCGGTCCGATGGAAGAGGTGGAGCAGGCCTCCGTCACCGTCGAATCCGGAATTGCGGGCGATGCGCGCGGCGCCAAGCCGGGGCGGCAGGTCACGGTGCTGTTCCGCGATGGCTGGGAGGAGGCGTGCGGCGCGCTCGAGCTGACGCTGCCCTGGATCACGCGGCGCGCCAATCTCTATGTCGAAGACGTGCCACGGCCACGGGAACCGGGCGGGCGCATCACCATCGGCGAGGTCGTGCTGGAGGTGGTGCAGGAGACCGCGCCCTGTCAGCTCATGGAGCGCGCGCAGGCCGGCCTCTACCAGGCGCTGAAACCGGCCTGGCGCGGCGGTGTGTGCTGCCGCGTCGTCCGAGGTGGCGCGATCGCGGCAGGGGACCGGTGGAGATCGCGCCTTGACGCCGACGCCGCAGGACATCATCGCCTTCTGGCGGGACACGGTCGGTCCGAAGCGCTGGTTCGGCGCCGACGCCGAGCTCGACGCACAGATCGCCCGGCGCTTCGAAGCGGTGTGGCAGATGGCGAAGGCCGGGAAGCTGGCCGCATGGGAGGAGAGCGTGGAAGGCGCGCTGGCGCTGATCCTCGTGCTCGACCAGTTTCCCCGCAACATGTTTCGCGGGCAGAGCGCGGCCTTTTCAACCGACGCGTCTGCACGCGCAGCGGCGGAGCGTGCCCTTGCCCGGGGCTACGATCTCATGCTGCCGGCCGGGCTGCGGGCGTTCTTCTATCTGCCCTACATGCATTCGGAGAACATCGCCGACCAGGATCGCTGCGTGGCGCTGATCGCCGAGCGCCTCGGCACAACCAGCATGAATTATCCCTTTGCCCTTCAGCACCGTGACGAAATCGTCCGTTTCGGCCGCTTTCCCCGCCGAAACACGGCCCTTGGGCGTTCATCGACCCCCGCCGAACGGCGTTTTCTGGCCGACGCGGCCGCCCGTTAACCCGGCGCTTACGTTCTGCGGCGTCCAATGGGGCTGCAGTCCGGGGCCATGCGCGTCGATGAGAGCCGCCGATCTTTGTCAGCTTGCCGCAGACCTGTCCGTCCAGCACGGCCCGGCGGCGCTGGAATTTGCCCGGCGCGCGACGCTGCAATTCCAGTTCGAGGGCAATGTCGACCGCGCCTATTTCTGGTTCGCGATGGCCGTGCTCCTCGACGATATCGCCGAACAGCGCTTCGATCCCCACCGCCCGATCACCTTCCACTGAATGCTGCGCTGCGGCGGGCCGGCGCAAATCGGCTTGCGCGGCCGGCGCGCGCCCGTGCAAACTCCGCCCTCAGAATAGGCTTTGAGGGTTTTCACGAATGCCGCTTGATCCGCTGTTGAAGGCGCTGCTCGATCAGATGGGTGCCGAACCGGCCCCGCCGATGTGGGAGATGGATCCCGTCATGGCGCGGGCGACGTTTGTCGCGATGATGGACGCGATCGGCCCCAAGGACGTGCCCATCGGCAAGGTCGAGAACGTGACCATGCCGGGACCGGGCGGCGATATCGAACTGCGAGTCTTCTCACCGGTGGCCGGTGGCGGCGCCTCCCTGCCGGGGCTGATCTTCTTTCACGGCGGCGGCTGGGTGATCGGCGATCTCGACACCCATGACGGGCTCTGCCGCATCCTCGCCAATGAAGCCGGCGTGCGTGTCGTGGCCGTGCATTACCGGCTCTCGCCCGAACACAAATTCCCCGCCGCCGTCGAGGACGCGATCGCGGCGCTGGCCTGGGTCGAGGCCAATGCCTCGTCGTTGGGCATCGACGCCAATCGTCTGGCCGTGGGGGGCGATTCCGCCGGCGGCGGACTGGCGGCCGTCGTGGCGCAACATGCCAAGACCAAGGGCGGCCCCAGGCTCGCCTATCAGATGCTGTTCTTCCCGGTGACGCAGATCGGCGAGGAGACCGTCTCGTTCAACGAATTCGCCGAGGGCTATCTCCTCGAACGCAACTCGCTGCTGTGGTTCTACGAGCACTATCTGCCGGACGATGCCGACCGGGCCGATCCGCGAGTCTCGCCGCTCAAGGCCGAGGATGTCAGCGGTCTGCCGCCGGCCTATGTGATGCTGGCGGGATTTGATCCGCTGCATGACGAGGGCCTGGCCTATGCCGAGAAGCTGCGCGAGGCGGGGGTCGAGGTCACGGTCGCCGACTATCCCGACATGGTGCACGACTTCATCTACATGCAGGCGGTGTTGCCGCAGGCGCAACGCGCCCTGGCGGCCGCCGCGGAGGCGCTGCAGAAGGCCGTCGGCAGCTAGGTCGGCCGCGCCCTCACGACGGGATCAGCTTGCCCGGATTGAGGATGTCGTTCGGATCGAGCGTCGTCTTGATGGCGCGCAGGACCTCCAGGCCGAGCGCGCCCTTTTCGGCGGTCATCCAGCGCAGGTGATCTTCGCCGACGCCATGGTGATGGCTGATCGTGCCGCCATTGGCGACGATGGCGTCGCTGGCCGCAGTCTTGATGGCCTGCCACTGGGCGATTTCGCCGTCCAGCGCACGCGGAAAGATATAGGTGAAATACAGGCTCGCCCCGTCCGGGTAGGAATGGCTGATGTGGCACATGACGATGCCATGCGCGCCGGGGCGCGGGGCGGTCTCGATGATGGCCTTTTCCAGCGCGGCGCGCGTCGTCGCATAGAGATGATCGAGTTTGGACCAGCTCGTCGCGGTCTCCAGCGTGTCGACGCCGACACCGCGATCCATCATCGGGTCGCGCAGATAGGGTCCATGGAAGCGGCCCTGCTGCCACCGTCGGCCTGTGCCGCTGCCGATGTCCAGCGCGCCCAGACCTTTGGCAATGCGGGCAAAACCTGTCTTCGCCGCGGACACGGTGGCGCGATCGCCTTCGAACATCGCAATCATCGCGCAGGCGGCCTGATCGAACCCGCGCAGGCCCAGATAGCGCTGCTCGATCCAGCTCCCAGGGCCGGCGCGTTTTCCGACCCGGCCATAGGCGCGGTAGAATCCGGTTTCGGCATCGTCCGACAGGCGCAGCATGGAGACCGGAATTTCGGCCTGCACCGCCTCGCGAATGGCCGTGGCGCCACTCTGGAAATCGCGAAACAGGAAGCCGCCAAAGGCGCGCGTCGGCGCGGCGGCCCGCACCCGCACCGTGGCTTCGCTGATGATCCCGAAAGCACCCTCGGCGCCGAGCACCAGATCGGTGAGGCGCGGCCCGGCGGCGGAGGCCGGAAAGTCCTCCGTCGTCACGACGCCGCGCGGCGTGATCAGTTTGGCGGCGACGAGCCAGTCTTCGGCGCGGCCATAGCGGCTGGATTGCTGACCGGCGCCGCGATGGGAGATCCAGCCGCCCAGCGTTGAATATTCGAAGCTCTGCGGATAGTGGCCCAGCGTCATGCCTTTGGCGGTCAATGCCTTTTCCAGCGCGGGCCCGGAAATGCCGGCTTCGGCCGTGGCCGTGCCAGAAACGAGGTCGATGTCGAGTACGCGGTCCATGCCCGACAGGTCGAGGGTGAGCACGGCCTTGTGCGCGCCGGCATCGGCGGTGACGCCGCCGACCACGCTGGTGCCGCCGCCATAAGGCACCACGGCGATGCCGCGCGCATCGGCCAGCACCAGGATCGCCTGAATCTCTTCGGTGCCGCGCGGACAGACGACCGCATCGGGCGCGGTCGACAGGTCACCGGCGCGCAGCCGCAGAAGGTCGTGATAGGAGCGGCCGCGGGCATGGAATGCGCGCGCGAAATCGTCGTCGCGCACACGCTCTTCGCCCAGGATCGTGACCAGGGCCGCGCGCTCGTCGCGCTCGAGGCGCGGCGCGGGAAGCGCGAGCTCCTCGAGCGGGCGGGCCGGCGTCGCCAGCAGCGAGGGCATGCCCAGCTCGGCCGCGAGCCAGTTCCAGACCTCCTCGCGGCCCTCGGCCGGGTCGTTGTGCGCGACAAGGCCCCAGCCGTTCCAGCGCAGTTTGCTGTGGTCGATGCTCATTGCCTCGAAGGGCCCCCTTTTCGATTCGGCAATGTAACGCCTCCCGGCGCCAAACACCCCGCCCGGCGGGCGGCGCGGTTAACGCCCGCTCAACACCGCAGATTGAGCGCGCCGGGCAGGATCTCGAAGGTGGCGGGAAGCTGGCCGGCGCTCTCGCCGTCCACCTCGATCAGCACGGGCCGGCCCCTGGTTTCGGCGACAGGCGCGGCGATGATGGTGTGGCCGCGCAGTGCCCGCACCGAGGGATTGTTCAGGTGTTCGCCGGTGTAGAGCTGCTTCATCTCCGCCAGCGCCTGGCGCTTGGGCACCCCGCCCATGACGATGACATCGAACAGTCCGTCATCGGCGACGGCGTGCGGCGCCACGCGCATGCCGCCGCCGAAATACTGGCCGTTGGCGATGGCGAGCGTGGAGATGCTCGCCACCTCGTCATGGCTGCCGTCGACGCGCAGGCGCACCATGCGGTCGCGATAGGTGAGCATGGCCAGCGCCGAATGGAAGGCGAAGGTGAACTGTCCGCCGAACAGTTTGGCGATGCGTGCGCGGTTGACGGCATCGACGATGACGCCCGAGAGGCCCACCGAGGCGATGTTGATGAAATAGCGCACCGCGGTACCGCCGTCGGTGGTGACGCAGGTGACGCGGCCGATATCGACCGGCCTGGGTTTGGATTCCTTCAATCTGGCGATGGCGGCGGCATGGCCGGCGCCGATCCCGAAGGTCTTGCGGAAATCGCCGCCCGTGCCGCTGGTGACGAAGCCGAAGACCGCATCGGGATTGATCGCGCCGTTGAGGTCGAACAAGCCGTTGACGCTTTCGTTGATGGTACCGTCGCCGCCGACGGCGATGATGTCCTCGAAGCCCTGGTGGAGCGCGGCGCGGACCAGCGCACTGGCTTCGCCGCGCCGCGTCGTCAGCGCCGAGCGCATGCCGGGATAGGCGGCTTCGAGACCGCGCGCGATGGCCGGCCATTCGCGGCCGGTCCGGCCGCCGCCCGAGCGCGGATTGACGACAACGAAGGCGCTCACGGCGTTTCGGCCTGGGTGTGGAAGTGCGGCGCGAGACTTTCGATTTCGCGGTTGCGGCGGGCCGCATCCCAGCCCAGTTGGCTGGCCATGATGTCGGCAGCCCGGGACAGCGCTTCGGCGCCGGGATCGCCAAGCTGGCCGATGCCGGTGCGGCGCATCACGACGTCTTCCAGCGTCATGGCCATTTCCTCGCGCACGGCATGGAGCACCTGTGCGCCGATGTCACCGGAGGCCGAAAGCGGCTGCGCCAGGTCGGGCCGGGTGGATGCCAGATCGAGCAGATGGCTCAGACGATTGCCGTAGAGCCGGGCCAGATGATCGATGGCGATGTCCTTGTATGCGGCCTGGTTGCGCACGACGAAGCCGGTGAAATTGTCGATCCAGCCGCCGGGCAGGCGCATATGCGCGGTGGTGCAGGGCAGATGCGTGCCGCCGAGCCGGGCGGCGATGGTGTCGGTGACGGTCTCGGCCAGCTCGCGCGAGGTCGTCCACTTGCCGCCGACGGCGGAGAACAGGCCGTCCAGATTGTCGGTCTTGCCATGATCGACCAGTTCGGCGCGGCGGCTCGCGTCATAGGTGTCGCCCGAGCCGTCATCCACCAGCGGTCTCAGGCCGGCATAGAAGAATTCGACCTCGCCGCGCGTCAGATGGGCCGACGGCAGATGCGCATTGATGAAGTCGAGGAAGCCGGCGATGTCGGCCTCGGTGACGCCGACCTGATCCGGCGGCAGGGTGAAGGCGGTGTCGGTGGTGCCGAGCAGGGCGTGGCCGCGCCAGGGCAGGATGAAGAAATGGCCGTGCGGCGTCGCCACGGTCAGCGCGTCGCGCCGCGTCATCGCCGGGACGATGAGGTGGATGCCCTTGGAGCGCAGCAGCTTCTGGCTCGCCGGTTTGCCGAGCACCTGTTCCAGGAACAGGTCGGACCAGGGCCCCGTCGCCAGAACCGTCAGTTTCGCGCGCACATCGAAGCGATCCTCCGTGAACGCATCGGCGACCCGGGCGCCTTCGACGCGACCATTGCGGATGATCAGGGTTTCGGCGGCAATGTGGTTGACGCACACCGCATCATGGGCGGCGGCGGAGATCAGGCATTCCAGCGCCAGCCGCTCGGGCGAATACATCTGCGCGTCGTAATAGAGAAAGGCCCCTTCAAAGCCGTCGCCCGCCAGTGCCGGTTCGCGTTCCAGGGCACGTTTCGGTCGAAGCCAGGAATGGCCGGGCAGGCGCTGGCTGGGATCGTCGAGCCAGCCGCGATCGTAGGACAGCCCGTCATAGAGGGTCAGGCCCGCGGCCAGTGTCATGCGCGCGCGCCAGCCGGCATTGTAGAGCGGCACCAGGAAGGGCAGGGGCCGGACCAGATGGGGGGCGATGCGCTGCCAGATGCGCCGCTCGCGCAGCAATTCCCGCACCAGGCCGAATTCGAAATTCCTCAGATAGCGCAGCCCCCCATGAATCAGCTTGGAATTGTGGGCGCTGGTGGCATGGGCGAAGTCGTTCTTCTCGACCAGCGCGACCTTGAGGCCCCGCAACGCCGCGTCGCGGGCGATGCAGGCGCCCGTGATGCCCCCGCCGATGACGAGGAGGTCGAATTCGCGGTCGGCAAGGCGGTGGGGATCGCGGCGCATGGGTGGGATGAAGGTGGGGGGAGCACTGACGTCTTGTCAATCGGGCGCGCCGGTCTGCTAAGCTCTGGCCGGAAACGCGCACGACCCGGAAGGACGCGAGAACATGCCCCAGATCGAGGCCAATGGCCTGACCTTCGAATATGAGAGCTTCGGACGCGAGAGCGATCCGGCCCTGCTGCTGATCATGGGCTTTTCCGGTCAGATGACGATGTGGCCGAACGCCCTGTGCGAGGGTCTGGCGGCGCAGGGCTTCCGGGTCATCCGCTTCGACAATCGCGATATCGGCAAATCGACCCATCTCGATCATCTCGGCGCCCCCGATATCTCCGGGGCGATGGCCAAGACCATGAGCGGCGAGCCGGTCGAGGCGCCCTATAGCCTCGACGACATGGCCCAGGATGCTGTCAGCCTGCTCGGGGCGCTCGGCATTGCCAACGCCCATATTGTCGGTGCCTCCATGGGCGGGATGATCGCCCAGATCGTGGCCGCCAAGCATCCCGCCGCCACGCGCAGCATGATCTCGATCATGTCGACGACGGGCCGTCGCGATTTGCCGCCGGCCAAGCCGGAGGCCATGGTTGCGCTGATGACGCCGCCGCCCAGCGACAGCCGTGAGGACCGCATCGAGGCGGGCATGAAAGTGTGGCGCACCATCGGCAGCCCCGCCTATCAGGAACCTGACGACGTGTTGCGTGCCATCGTCACGCGCGAGGTCGATCGCACGCCCTATGACCCGGCCGGCATCGGCCGGCAGATGCTGGCCATCATTACGGCGCCGCCGCGCAATGACATCCTCAAAGATGTGGCGGTGCCGGTGCGCGTGATCCACGGCGCCGACGATCCGCTGGTGCCGCTTTCCGGCGGGCAGGATACGGCGGCCTCGATCCCCGGCGCCGAGATCGTCATCGTGCCGGGCATGGGCCATGGCTTCGAGAGCGGGCTGGTGCCGGTCTATCTCGAACATATCGGCGAGTTCGTGCGCGGCGTCGAGGCGCGGGCGAAATAGATGGCGCAGATCACCGCCAATGGCGTCCGGCTCGAATATGAGGTGATGGGCCCCGAAGACGGGGCGCCGATCCTGCTTATCATGGGCTTCGGCACGCAGATGACCGGCTGGCCGCGGGAATTCCCGCAGATGCTGGTCGATGCGGGCATGCGCGTGATCCGCTTCGACAATCGCGATGTCGGCCTCAGCCAGAAATGGGATGGCGTGCTGCCCGATGTGAAGGCGGCGCAGGCCGCGCTGCGCGAGGGCACGAAACCCGACGTGCCCTATACGCTGGACGACATGGCCGCCGATGCGGCGGGGCTGCTCGATGCGCTGGGCATACAAAGCGCCCATATCGCCGGCGCCTCCATGGGCGGGATGATCGCCCAGCTGGTGGCGCTCGACCATCCGGCCAAGGCGCGTTCGCTGATCTCGATCTTCTCGACCACGGGCGATCCCTCGCTGCCACGCTCGACCCCGGAAGCGCAGGCCGCGCTCATGACCCGTCCGCCCTCCACCAGCCGCGAGGACGTCATCGCCCATTCGCTCAAGGGACGCCGCGCCTATGCCTCGACCCGCTTTGCCTTTGACGAGGCGCGGCTGGGTGCGCTGATCGGCGCCAGCTACGACCGCAGCTTCTACCCGGAAGGGCCGTTGCGGCAGTGGGCGGCGATCATGGTGGCGCCGCCGCGCACCGAGCGGCTCAAACGCCTGCGCATTCCCGCGCTGGTGCTGCACGGCTCGGCCGACACGTTGATCCCGCCCCAGGCCGGCCGCCACACGGCGGACTGCATTCCCGGCGCCGAGCATCACGAGATCGAAGGCTGGGGCCACGACCTGCCCTTGGGCGTCATCCCGGAGCTGCGCGAGCTGATCGTGCCCTTTGTCTCAAAGGTCGAAGCGATGCGCGAAGACGGGTTTTCAATCCCGATGCAGCCGGGCTGCTGCGGGGTCAATCCGCAATAGGTCCCAAACGAAAACCCCGCCGGGCTTTCGCCGGGCGGGGTTCGAATTCGTTCGATGAGGTGGCGATCCTACTTGATCTTGCCTTCCTTGAACTCGACATGGCGGCGCAGCACCGGGTCGTATTTCTTGCAGGTGAACTTCTCGGTCATCGTCCGGGTGTTCTTCTTGGTGACGTAGAAGAAGCCCGATTCGGTGCTGTTCAGCCGGATTTTCGCAGTGGTGGGCTTCGCCATGGCGCCGCTCTCTCAATAGATATCTCGAAGGGCCGGTAACCTACTGGCCCGGCGGCGGAAGTCAAGACGGTGTCTGGACGGGCCTGCGGAGCAGCAAAAACGCCAGATATGCCGCGCAAATCGCGGCCAGGACCACGACCAGGCCATGCGGGTTCCAGATCTCCAGCCCGGCGCCCTCGGCAGCCGGCCCGACCAGCAGGCCCAGGCAATAGGCCATGACGAATCCGGCATTGGCGGTGGCCAGGCTCGGGCCCTGGAAGCGCTGGCCCAGAAGGGTCAGCGACACCGAATAGATCCCCAGAATGACCCCGCCCCAGACCAGCAGCAGCAGATAGAACAGCACCGGCGTGCCCACGGCGAAGGGCGTCAGCCCGGCGCCGATCACCCCGCTGGCGGCGCAGATGGCGAGCAGGCGGCGGCGGTCCATGTGGTCGGTGAGCCAGCCGATCGGGTACTGGAACAGGATCGAGCCGACGGCGATGGCTGTCACGATCAGGGCGGCATGGGCTTCGCTGTAGCCCAACCGCACGGCATAGACCGGCAGCAGCGCGCCCATGCCGGCATCGATGGCGCCGAACACGGCGGCCGCGCCGAAGGCGGCCGGGGCCAGCTTCAGAACCGCGAACACCGAGCCGTGCTCACCGGCCTCGATGCGCGGGGCGGTGTGGCGCGCGGCGGCGATCGGCAATATCGCCAGCAGCAGCATCCCCGCGCCCGCGAGGAAGGGCGCAATGCCGTGGGTGCCGATCACCTGCAGCACCAGCGGCCCCGCGCCAAAGCCGGCGATCAGACAGATGGAATAGAGCGCGATGTAGCGGCCGCGATTGGTTTCGTCGGCCAGCCGGTTGATCCAGAATTCGGTGGTGACGAAGAGCCCGTTGAGCGCGCTCGACAGCACGAAGCGCACCGGAAACCACAGCCACAGATCGGGCACCAGATAGAGGCCGACAAAGGCCATGGCCGTGACGACGAGACAGGCGCTGAGAAACGGTGCGGCCCCGAAGCGCGCGATCCAGCGCGGCACGAAGGGGGTGACCAGAAGCGCGGCCAGGCCCGCGGTCGCCAGATTGAGGCCGTTGACGCTGCCCGAGACGCCCATGCGCTCCAGCAGCAGGCTCAGCAGCGGCAGCGTCAGCCCCATGCCCAGCCCATAGGCGAAGCAGGCCGTCAGGATCGCGGCGAGGCTGCGCCGTTTGGCGCGGTCCGTCGTGGCGCTCACAGATATTCGACGGCAGCCTTGCCGCGATGAAAGCGGAAGAAGGGGATGGGGCGCGCGGGGTCGGGCCCGTCGGCGCTGCGGGCCTCGACCTCGTCGATCATGCGCCGGGTGATCGAGGGCAGGTCGAGCGCGCGCGCCTCGTCGAAGGTGACCCAGCAGGGTGTCAGCAATTCCTCATTGTCGATCGCCTCCAGTTCATGGGCGATGCAATCGGCTTCGGCCATGAAGAAGCGCGCATCGAAGCGGCGCGTGCGGTTGGGCGGGGTGATGGCACGGCCGATCACTTCGAGGCGGTGCAGCTCCGGCACCACGCCATGGGCGAAGTAGCGCGCCCAGCCCGGGGACCGGGTGCGGGGAACTTCTGTTGTCCGCGCGCCGATCAGCAGGCCCGTCTCCTCGAAGGTTTCGCGGATCGCGGCCAGTGCCAGCCCGCGGGCGCGGGCGGGGGATGCATCGGGCACGAGCTTCTTCAGCACCTCGGGATGCAGATCGCCGCCGGCGGCGATGCGCGCATCGCCGGGATCGATGCGGCCCCCGGGAAAGACATATTTGTTGGCCATGAAGACCATGTCGCCATGGCGCTGGCCCATCAGGATCTTGGGCGCGCGCGCGTCGCGCCGCACCAGGATCAGGGTGGCGGCATCCTTGGGGCGGAGCCGCTTGCGGACGATGACCTCGTCCTTGTCGAACATCGCGTTGATCGCGTCGGGATTCTGCATGGCGCTATTTTGAACGCGAACGCGCGCCAGGGCGAGACTTTCCGCGCGGCTTGCCTTTCATGCGGCCCTGTGGCTTCGGCGCCGGTTTGGGCCGCGGTTTTGACGTAGCGTCATCCTCATCGCCGTCGAGGATTTCGAAGCGCAAGCCACCCGTCAGCGGCGCGGCTTCGAGAAGCCGCACGGTCAGCCGGTCGCCGAGGCGATAGGTGGTGCCGGTCCGGTCCCCGATCATGGCGTGCTTCTTCTCGTCGTGGCGGAAATATTCGAAGCCGAGCGAGCGGGCCGGGATCAGGCCTTCGGCGCCGGTCTCCGCCAGCCGCACGAACAGGCCGAAGCGGGTGACGCCGGTGATGCGCGCCGGGAAACTCGCGCCGACGCGATCCTCCATGAAGGCGGCGACATAGCGGTCGTTGGAATCGCGCTCGGCTGCCATGGCGCGGCGCTCGGTCATGGAAATGTGCTCGGCGATCTCGCCGAGGCGTGCGACCTCCTTGTCGCTGAGCCCGTCCTTGCCGAGCTTCAGTGCGCGGATCAGCGCGCGGTGAACCAGAAGGTCGGCATAGCGCCGGATCGGCGAGGTGAAGTGCGCGTAGCGCGCGAGGTTGAGCCCGAAATGGCCGAGATTGTCCGGCGCATAGACCGCCTGGCTCTGCGTGCGCAGCACGACATCGTTCATCACCGCTTCGTGCGGGCCGTCCTTCATCTGCGCCAGGATGCGGTTGAAGGTTCCGGGTTTGACCACCTGGCCCTTGGCGAATTTGATGCCGATGGTGCGCAGATAATCGGAGAAGGCATAGAGCTTTTCCTGGCTCGGCGCTTCGTGAATGCGATAGATCGGCGGCAGGCGGTGCTTTTCCAGCGTCTCGGCGGCGGCGACATTGGCCTGGATCATGAATTCTTCGATGACGCGCATGGATTCCAGCCGCTCGCGGAAGGCGATGGAGCGGACCTTGCCGTCCTCGCCGATCTGGATGCGCCGTTCCGGCAGGTCGAGATTGAGCGGATCGCGGGCGTCGCGCGCCTTGGCCACGGCCTGATAGGCCGCCCAGAGCGGCGGCGAGGGTCGGTTTTGAAATCTCTTTGGTGCCGGCATCCGGCTTGCCGTCGAAGGCGCGCTGGGCCTGCGGCATAGGTCAGCGATTTCGCCGAGCGCATCAGCCCGCGCAGGAATTCGTGCCGCCGCTTCTTGCCCTGTGCGTCGAACACCATGCGCACCGCCAGGCAGGGCCGGTCGACGTCCTCGTGCAGCGAGCACAGATCGCCCGACAGCGTGTCCGGCAGCATCGGCACGACGCGGTCGGGGAAATAGGCCGAGTTGCCGCGCTTGTAGGCCTCCTTATCGAGCGCCGAGCCGGGCGTCACGTAATGGGCGACATCGGCGATGGCGACGATCACCACATGGCCGCCCGGGATTGTTCTTGTCGTCGTCGGGTCCGGCCCACACCGCATCGTCGTGGTCGCGCGCATCTTCGGGGTCGATGGTGACGAGCGGGATCGGCGCGCAGATCCGTCCGCCCACGGACGGTCACGGGTTTGGCCCGCTTCGGCTTCGTCGATGCGCCTCGTGCGGGAATTCGGTCGGGATGCCGTGGGCGTGGATCGCGATCAGGCTGACGGTCTTGGGCTCGTCCATCGAGCCCAGCCGCTCGATCACGCGGGCGCGCGGCAGGCCGGAGGCGCGGCCCGACGAGCGGTTCGGCCATGACCAGTTCGTTGGATTTCGCGCCGCCATCGTCGCGCGCATCGACGACGAATTCATATTTGCTCTTGCGGTCGATGGGGGCGATGCGGCCGCGGCCGCGCGGGCCGGCGTGATAGACGCCCAGCACGCGATGCACGCTGGCGCCCAGCCGCTTGATGATGCGCGCTTCGTAGCCGTCTTCGGCTTCGGTCAGGCGCGCCAGAATGCGTTCGCCCGCGCCCGAGCGCGGGGCCGCCTGTCGTCGCGGCCGGGCACGACGATGATCTTCGGCGGCGGCTCGTTCGCGCTCCCAGCGCTGCGGGCGCGCCAGCAACTCGCCGTCATTGTCCTGGCCGGTGATTTCCAGAACGGTGACCGGGCGGCAGCGCGCCCGGCTTGGCGATAGCTGCGCTTCTTGCCGCGCTCGATCGCGCCTTCGTCCTCCAGTTCCTTGAGGATGCGCTTGAGCGCGATGCGGTCGTTGCCCTTCAGCCCAAGCTGGCGGGCGACGTCGCGCTTGGTGGCGCCGGGATTGGCGGACAGGATTTCGAGCACGCGCGCCTTGTCGAGCGAGGTCGTGTCATCGCCTGTTTGCGTCGCGCCAAGTCTCACCCGCCTTCCGCCGCGGCCTTGGCCTTCGGCCTTGGTCGGCAGCTTTCTTCTTCGCGGCGGCCTTCTTCTTGGCCGGCGCCTTTTCTTGCCGGCCTTTTTCGCGGGGGCCTTGGCGGCCTTCTTGGCGGGCGCCTTCTTCTTCGCCGCTTTCTTCTTCTTGCCGCCGCCCTTGGCCGCGCGCTCGGCGATCAGCGCCACCGCCTGCTCCAGCGTCAGCGATCAGCGGATCGGTGTCCTTGGGCACGGTCGCATTGATGTCGCCATCGGTGACATAGGGCCCGAAGCGGCCCTTCATCAGCTTGATCGCGTTGCCGTCATGTTCGCCCAGTTCCTTGAGCGCTTCGGGGCCGCGGCGGCTGGGCCGCGCGCCTTCTTTTCGGCGATCACGGTGACGGCGCGGTTGAGGCCGATGGTGAACACGTCTTCGGCCGTCTCCAGCGAGGCATAGCTGCCGTCGTGCAGCAGATAGGGGCCGAAGCGGCCGAAATTGGAGACGATCGGCTTGCCGGTTTCGGGATGGGTGCCGACTTCGCGCGGCAGGGTGAGAAGCTTCAGCGCATATTCGAGATCGACATCGCTGGCGTCGACGCCCTTGGGAATCCCGGCGCGCTTCGGCTTCTTCTCTTCGCCGCGCTGCACGAAGGGGCCGAAGCGGCCCGTGCGCAGGGTGATGGCCTCGCCGGTTTCCGGGATCCTTGCCCAGTTCCTGCGGCTCGCCGTTGCCCGCATCCTCCGCCTTCTGGCCCAGCTGGCGGGTGTAGCGGCATTCGGGATAGTTCGAGCAGCCGACAAAGGCGCCGAAGCGGCCGAGCTTGAGGCTCAGCTCGCCGTCCGTCGCAGGCCGGGCATTTGCGCGGATCCTCGCCGGGCGTGCTCTCCGGGAAGATGTGCGGTGCGCAGCGACTCGTTCAGCGAGTTGATGACGTCGGTGATCTTGAGATCCTTGGTCTCGCCGATGGCGGCGGAGAACCCGTCCCAGAACTCGCGCAGCAACTGCTTCCAGCCGAGATCGCCGGCCGAGACCTCGTCGAGCTTTTCTTCCAGATCGGCGGTGAAGTCATATTCGACATAGTGGCCGAAGAAGCTTTCGAGGAAGCTGGTGACCAGGCGGCCCTTGTCCTCGGGAATGAAGCGGTTGCGGTCCATGCGCACATAGGCGCGGTCGCGCAGGGTCGACAGGATCGAGGCATAGGTGGAGGGACGGCCGATGCCCGAGCTCTTCCATCTTGCGCACCAGGCTGGCTTCGGAATAGCGCGGCGGCGGTTCGGTGAAATGCTGGGCCGGGATGACCTTTTCGACGTCCAGCGCATCGCCTTCCTTCACCTTGGGCAGCCTGGCGCCGTTCTCGTCGTCCTCGTCGTCCTTGCCTTCCTGGTAGAGGGTCAGGAAGCCGTCGAACAGGGTGACGGTGCCGGTCGCGCGCAGGGTGATCTGCCCGTCGGCGGAGACCGCATCGACGGTGGTGCGTTCCAGTTCGGCCGATTTCCATCTGGCTGGCGACGGCGCGCTTCCAGATCAGCTCATAGAGCCGGGCCTGATCGGCATCGAGATGGCGCGCGACCTCGTCGGGCATGCGCGTCGAAGCTGGTCGGGCGGATCGACTTCGTGGGCTTCCTGCGCGTTCTTGGCCTTGCTGGTATAGACGCGCGGGGATTTCGGGCAGGTAGCGGTCGCCATATTTGCCGCCGATCATCTCGCGCGCCTCGGCGATGGCTTCGCCGGCCATCTGCACGCCGTCGGTTCGCATATAGGTGATGAGGCCGACGGTCTCGCCGCCGACATCGACGCCTTCATAGAGTTGCTGGGCGATCTGCATGGTGCGCTTGGCGGCGAAGCCGAGCTTGCGCGAGGCTTCCTGCTGCAGCGTCGAGGTGATGAAGGGCGGGGCGGGGTGGCGCTTGACCGGCTTGGATTCGACGCTGCCGACCGTGAAGCTGCGCCGCATTGATCGCGGCGACGGCGCGCTTGGCGTCGGCCTCGGTCTGTCGAGCGAAAGCTTGTCGAGCTTCTTGCCGTCGAGATGGGTCAGATGGGCGCCGAAGCCGCCGGCCGGCGGCCTTCAGATCGGCGTCGACCGTCCAGTATTCCTGCGGCCGGAAGGCCTCGATCTCGGTCTCGCGCTCGCACGACCAGGCGCAGCGCCACCGATTGCACGCGGCCCGGCCGAGCGCGCGCCCGGCAGCTTGCGCCACAGCACCGGCGACAGGGTGAAGCCGACCAGATAGTCGAGCGCGCGGCGCGCCAGATAGGCGTCGACCAGCTCCTCGTTGATCTGCGCGCGGATGGGCGATGGCCTCGAGGATGGAATTCTTGGTGATGGCGTTGAAGACGACCCGCTCGATCGGCCTTGCCCTTGAGGGCATGGCGCTTCTGCAGCACCTCCAGCACATGCCAGGAGATGGCCTCGCCCTCGCGGTCGGGGTCGGTGGCCAGGATCAGCTTGTCGGCGCCATTTGACGGCATCGGCGATGTCCTTGATCCGCTTCTGGGCCCGGGCATCGACCTCCCAGGTCATGGCGAAGTCCTCGTCCGGCTTCACCGAGCCGTCCTTGGGGGGCAGGTCGCGGATATGGCCGAAGCTGGCCAGGACCTTGTAGCCCGAGCCCAGATACTTGTTGATGGTCTTGGCCTTGGCGGGCGATTCGACAACGAGGACGTTCATAAGGGCTTTGACACAGGGCCGTTCGCGATTGCCGGACACGGATGGGGACCGCCGGGGCACTTTCCAGGGGGTTGAGGGCAACGGCGCGGACACTGTGCGATGCGGCCCGAGCGCTGTCAACGGCCCCCGACGGGCGGGAACTGCTATCCTACGTTGAATTAATTTCATTCATTGACAGAAATACCTACTTATAGTTGTATATATCCGGCATATTCGTCATTGGAACAGGACCTGCCGCGAATGGCCCGCGCCCCGCAAATCCCGCCCCAGGGCGGACCTCGCAGCGGCCTGCCGCCGATCGCGGGGCCGGATTTGGCCTGCTACATCCGCGATATGCTGAACAGCCTGCGGGCCTGGCCGCTCAGCCAGGACCAGCGTGTGCTTGCCCGGCTGCTGGAGGCCGCCTCCGCCGAGGCCGAGCGGGCCGCGCGGGAGGCGGTCGTCTCAGGCCTGTGACACCCGTCCGCCCGGATGGCGCGCGAGCCGGCCGGCCAGTTCCAGTTCCAGCAGCACGGTCAGGACGGCCCCGGGGCTGGCCCCGCTCTGGCGCACCAGCTCGTCGATCTCGACCGGCGCCGGGCCGAGCAGCTCTTCGATGCGCCCGCGCACGGCTTCGGCTTCGGCATCGATCTGCGCGGCATTGCCGGGCGGCGGCCGATGTCCGCCTGCAGATGGCTCGCGCGAAGGCTTGGCCCAGGATCGGTTGCAGCACGGCGAGGATATCGCCGGCCGTCTCGGTCAGGGTGGCGCCGTCGCGGATCAGCCGGTTGGTGCCCTTGGCGCGCGGGTCCAGCGGTGAGCCGGGCACGGCGAAGATCTCGCGTCCCTGTTCGAGCGCATAATTGGCGGTGATCAGCGAGCCGGAGCCTTCGGCCGCCTCGACGATCGACGACGCCGCGCGACAGGCCCGAGATGATGCGGTTGCGGCGTGGGAAGTGGCGCGCCTGCGGCGCCTGCGCCCAGGGCATTTCTGACACCACGGCGCCTTCCGCGCACAGCCGCTCATAGAGCGCCTGGTTCTCCGGCGGATAGACGACGTCCGCGCCGCCGGCGAGGACGGCGGCCGTCCCGGTGGCCAGCGCGCCGTCATGGGCGGCGGCATCGATGCCGCGCGCCATGCCGGAGGCGACGGCCAATCCGGCGGCGCCGAGATCGGTGGCGAGCCGGGCCGCCAGCTTGCGCCCGAGTGCCGAGGCATTGCGCGCACCGACCACGGCGACCATCTCGCGCGTCAGCACGACGGCGTGGCCCAGCACGGTCAGCACCGGCGGCGGCGCTTCGAGCGCCGCCAGCCCGGCGGGTAATCCGCTTCGGTGCAGACAAGCAGGCGGCCCCGCCGTCTGCGCGATCGCCTCCAGTTCGCGCTCGGCCTCGCCGTCCGCCGGAATCTTCAAACGGCCGGCGGCGCCGCCGCGGCGGGCCAGCTGCGGCACCGCCTCGAGGGCGGCTTCGGCCGAGCCGAACCGGGCCAGCAATCCGGCGAAGGTGACCGGACCCACATTGGGCGTGCGCGCCAGCCGCAGGCTGGCGCGGCGCTCGTTTTCGCTGAGAGATTGTCCTCCCATACGCCCCTCGCGCATTCCGTGTGGCCAGCAGACGCGAGCATTTGACTTTCGTCAATGCTTCCCGCGCGCCGCCCCGGGCAGGTTTCGCCAGCAAAAGACCGGGAGTGACCGCAATGGATACTGGTGAGTTCGCCTATCTGTCATGGTGATCGGGGCGATGGTGATCTTTGCGCTGGTGCTGGCCTATTCGGCCTGGATCGCCCCCGGCGACAAATCGCGCCCGAGTCTAACCAAGGCTTAACTGGCGCCGATCGCCGTCTTTCGCGTTCCTGAGAACAGCTTGGGCGCGCGCGACATCTGTCGCGGGCACCGCAAGAGGTTCATGTGCGTGGAGTGCGAAATGACGGACGGCAATATCGCGTTTTTGGCAATCGCGGCGCTTGGCTTCGGAAGCTTTCTGGCCGGCCTCGTCTATGCCTCGATCCGGGCGCCGGGCGCGCGGGCGAAACGCTAGCGGCTCACGGCGCGCTGGCGCCGATGCGCGGCTCCTCGCCCTTGAGCAGCCGCGCGATATTGGCGCGGTGCATCGCCCAGATGATCAGGGCCAGGATCAGCGCCAGCAGTCGCATAAGACTGCTGGCCGAAGGCGATCATGTAGGCCGGCGTCAGCGCGGTCGCGACCAGCGCCGACAGCGATGAGATCCGCAAGGCGAAGGCGACCGCGATCCAGGTGGCGCCGGCGAGCAATCCGGCCGGCCAGAACAGCGCAATGGTGACGCCGAAAAAGGTCGACACGCCCTTGCCGCCCTTGAATTTGAGCCACACCGGGAACAGGTGGCCCAGCACGGCGCCGAGCGCGCCGCACACGGCCATGTCGTTTGCCGTAGATCACCCGCAGGATCAGCACCGCGGCCGCGCCCTTGCCGGCGTCGGCCAGGAAGGTCGCGGCGGCCGCCCATTTCTTGCCCGTGCGCAGCACATTGGTGGCGCCGATATTGCCGGAGCCGATCTTGCGCACATCGCCGCTGCCCGGCGAGATGGCGAAGAGCAGGCCGAACGGAATCGAGCCCAGCAGATAGCCGAACGGCAGGGCGCCGGCGAAATAAGGTCCGGTCAGCGACCAGCTGATGGGGTGAAAGAAATCGAACATCAGCCGGCCTCCTTGCTGCGGTCAAAGACGCGCTCGCCGCCGACCAAGCTCATCAGCGCGTAGCCCTGGAAGCGGCGGCCCTCGAATGGCGTGTTGCGGGCGCGCGAATGGAGCTTCTCGGGGTCGAGCACAAAGGGCGCATCGGGATCGATCAGCGCCAGATCGGCGGGCGCGCCCTTCTTCAGCACGACCGGCGTCGAGACCCAGCAGCTGCGGCGGGCGCGGCCGTCACCGTCTTCAGCGCCTGGGCGAGCGTGGCGCGGCCATCATGATAAAGGCCCGAGCGTCACGGGCAGCAGGGTCTCGAGCCCGACCGCGCCGAAGGCGGCTTGCGCGAAGGTCTGGCGCTTGGTGTCGGCGGCCTGCGGATCGTGGCTGGAGACGATGACGTCGATCATGCCTTCGGCCACGCCTTCGACCATGGCCGAGCGGTCGGCTTCGCTTCTGCAGCGGCGGCTTCACCTTGCGGAAGGTGAGATAGGCGCCGACATCGAGTTCGTTGAGCGCCAGATGATGCGCCGAGACCCCGCAGGTGATCGGCAGGCCGCGCTGCTTGGCGCGGCGATCCGGCCTCCAGCGAGGCGCGGCAGGAAATCTGGCCGAAGTGATAGCGCGCGCCGGTCAGTTCGACGAGGCGGATGTCGCGCTCGACGATCGATCGTTTCGGCAGATGGCCGGCGCGGCCGGCACGCCCAGGCGCATGGCGAATTCGCTCTCCGTCATCGCCGTGCCGGCCGACAGTTCGGGGTCTTCGGCATGACCGATGACAAGCGCGCCGAAGGTGGCGGCATAGGACAGCGCCCGGCGCATGACCCGCGCATTGGCGATGGTCCGGTCGCCATCGGTAAAGGCAACGGCGCCGGCTTCCATCAAAAGGCCGATCTCGGTCATGGTCTCGCCGGCGAGATGGCGGGTCAGCGCCGCCGGTGGGCACCACGCGCACGCTGGCGGTCGCCGCCGCGCGGCGCAGGATGAAATCGACCAGCGAGGGCTCGTCGATGATCGGATCGGTATTGGGCATCACGACCATGGTCGTGACGCCGCCGGCCGCGGCCGCCTCGCTGGCCGATTGCAGCGTCTCGCGATGTTCGCTGCCGGGCTCGCCGGTGAACACGCGCATGTCGACCAGGCCCGGCGCCAGCACCTGGCCCTCGCAGTCGATGATCTCGCAATCCGGCTTGCCGTCGGCGAACAGGCGCGGGCCGAAATCGGCGATCTTGCCGTCCTCGACCAGTAAGCGCGCCCGGCGTATCCAGACCGCTCGCCGGATCGACCAGGCGGGCATTGGTGAAGGCGAGGGGCGGGCTCATGGCGCGTTCCTCCCGCCCTTGGCAAGGCCGCGCGCCAGCGCATCGAGCACCGCCATGCGGATGGCGACGCCCATCTCCACCTGTTCCTGGATCAGGCTGATGCTCGATATCGTCGGCGACCGTCGGAGTCGATCTCGACGCCGCGGTTCATCGGGCCGGGATGCATGACCAGCGCATCGGGCTTGGCGAAGGCGAGCTTCTCGCGGTCCAGGCCGAAGAAGCGGAAATATTCGCGCGTCGAGGGCACGAAGGCGCCTTCCATGCGCTCCAGCTGCAGGCGCAGCATCATGACGATGTCGGCGCCCTTCAGCCCCTTCGACATGTCGGAAAAGATTTCCACGCCCCAGCGATCGGCGTCGGCCGGCAGCAGCGTGCGCGGTGCGATCAGCCGCACCCGCGCGCCCAGCTTGGACAGAAGATGGATATTCGAGCGGGCGACGCGGCTGTGGGCGATGTCGCCGCAAATCGCAACCACCAGCCCTTCGAAGCTGCCGCGGCGGCGGCGGATCGCCAGCGCGTCGAGCAGCGCCTGGGTCGGGTGTTCATGGGCGCCGTCACCGGCATTGACGACGCAGCAATCCACCTTGCGCGACAACAGTTCGGCGGCGCCCGAGTCCTGATGGCGCACCACCAGAATGTCGGGCCGCATCGCGTTCAGCGTGGTCGCGGTGTCGAGCAGCGTCTCGCCCTTGGAGACCGAGGAGGTCTTCACGCTCATGTTGAGCACGTCGGCGCCGAGCCGCTTGCCCGCCAGCTCGAAGGAGCTTTGCGTGCGCGTCGAGGCTTCGAAGAACAGGTTGATCAGCGTCAGCCCCTTGAGCACGGACGTCTTCTTCTGCGCCGAGCGGTTGAGCGTGACATAGGTCTCGGCCAGATCGAGAAGCGCAGTGATCTCGTCCACCGAAAGCGTTTCGGTGCCAAGCAAGTGGCTGGTTGTCAGGATTGGGCTGTCAGCAGCGCCGCGCATTTGAAGACCGGCTTATAGGGAAGGGGGACGGATTGGGCAAGCCGTCAGGCGAACAGATAGACCATTATCGGCATGGTGGCGAAGGCCAGCCAGCGTCGTGAAGGTTATCACATTGGCCATCAGCGGCGCATCGCCCCCCAGCTGGCGGGCCAGAATATAGGCATTGGTGGCCGTCGGCACCGCGCCGGCCACCACCGCGACGCCGCGGGCCGGGCCGGTCACATTATATAGGAGGCAGAATCCGGTCATCATCAGCGGCATGGCCAGCAGCTTCAGCGCGGAGACCGTGGCCAGCAGGCCGGGGCTGCGCTTTCATCCCGCCGAAATCGAGTCCGGCGCCGACCGTGAACAGGCCCAGCGCGATCGAGGCTTCGCCGAGCACCACCAGGGCCGAATTGATCGGGCCGGGGATCGGCGGGCCGATGGCATCTGCCAGGCAATGCCGGCGGCGCAGGCCAGAACCAGCGGATTGGTGGCCACGGTCCTGAGCACCATGCGACGCCGTCGCGCCCGGTCCGGCATGGCGCGTCAGCACCGTGACCGACAGCGTGTTGACGACCGGAATGATGACGGCGAAGGCGACGGCGGCGAGCGTCGTGCCGGTGGCGCCGTAGAGCGCCTGCAAGCGTGGCGATGGCGACGAAGCTGTTCCAGCGGATGGCGCCCTGATAGACGCTGGAATATTGCGGCCCGTCCAGGCGCAGCGGCACGCGCAGAAGCGGCAGCACGACGGCCATCATCGCCAGTGCGCTGAGCAGGGCAAAGGCCAGCGGCCAGACGGCGAAGCCGGTAAAGTCGGCCGTCGCCAGCGTGTGGAACAGGAACAGCGGAAAAAAGATGAAATAGGTCGCCCGCTCCATGCCGTCCCACGCGGTCTGCGGCAGGAAGCTGGCGCGATGCAGCACGGCCGCCAGCGCGATAATGAGAAAGACGGGCAGAAGCGCGCCGAACACAGCACTCATAACTCTGCCACCTGCCGGATCACGCCCATCACACGCGCCGCAGCGCGTCGAGCGCGCCCTGGAGGATGTAAGCGGCCGCGACCTTGTCGACGACTTCGGCGCGGCGCTTGCGCGAGGAATCGGCATCGATCAGCGTGCGCGTGACCGCCGCGGTGGAGAGGCGCTCGTCCCACATCAGCAGCGGCAGCGGTGCGCGCGCGGCGAAGTTGCGGGCAAAGGCGCGGGCCGATTGGGCGGCGGGGCCGGCGCTGCCATCCATGTTGAGCGGCAGGCCGATGACGAGCCCTCCGCCATTCTCCGCCGTCACAATGGCGTCCAGTTCGGCCGCATTGGCCGCGAATTTGCCGCGCTTGAGCGTGACGCGCGGCGTGGCCACCGTCCACAGCGTGTCGGACACCGCGACCCCGATGGTCTTTTCGCCCAGGTCGAGTCCGACCAGTCGCGTGCCGGTCTGAAGTGCGGATTTGAACGCGGCGGGGTCGGCATACAGCATGGTCCATCCTTAGCACATCGTCCGCGCCGCGCGACGCATGCTATCCTTCGCCCGCAGGGCCGGCATCGCCATCATGTCCGACGAGGCCATCGTCGTCATTCCGCTGCCGACCCAGGACAGCACGGTCACCTATGCCGCGGCACGTCTGGTCCACGAAGAGGGGCGGGCCTTCGCCGAGGCCATCGTGCCGGTTCCGGGCACGACATTCGCGCCGCCCAAACGGATGTCCCTGTCGCCGCGCAGCCTGGCCCGGCTCGAACCTGGCGCGCCGCGTCGCGCCGCCCTCTATCTCTATGGCGGGATGATCCTGCCCGCACCCACCTGAGGGGGGTCAGCCCCGCTGTCCGATTTCGATGCGGTTGCCGGCGGGATCGCGGATGAAAAAGCGGGCGAGCCCCTCGGCCACGCTTTCTTCTTCGATGGTCGCGCCCTTGGCGAGGGCGGCGGATTTGGCGGCGGCGAGGTCCGCCACCAAAAAACAGACATGGCGCTTGGAGCGCGGCGGCGGCGCATCGGGGTCGGGATCGACGCCGACATGCATCTGAAGATTGCCGGTCTGGAACCAGGCCCCGCCGCGGGCCCGCAATTCGGCAGGCTTGGGGATTTCGCGCAGGCCCAGCACCTCGCGGTAAAAGGCCAGCGCTTCGGCCTCCACGTGCGCGCGGCACGGCGATCTGGACGTGGTCGATTGCGGTGATTCCGAGGTCCATCCAACCCTCCCGGACGCCTGGCGGCGGGCGCGGCGCCGTCGTCGCTTGCCAGCCTGCCCCCCTGTTGGTAGCAAGGCGCGAACTCTTATCATATTGAGAAGGCCCATGTCCGTCGACAAGGAGACCGTCCGGCGCATCGCCAAGCTCGCCCGCATCGCGCTGGAAGAAGAGCGGGTCGAGCCCATGGTCAACGAGCTCAACGCATCCTGGGCTGGGTCGAGCAGCTCGGGGAAGTGGATGTCGAAAACGTCGCGCCGCTGACCTCGGTGGTGGCCCAGCGGCTGAAGATGCGGGACGATGTCGTCACGGCCGGCGGCGATGCCGCGGCGGTGACGCAGAATGCACCTGGCAGCGAAGACAGCTTCTATGTCGTGCCGAAGGTGGTGGAATAGGTCATGACATTGCCCACCTCGCTTTCGCATCTGACGCTGGCCGACGCACGCGACGCCGTGAAGGACAAGCGCATCTCCGCCCGGGAGCTGACCGAAGCCATGATCAAGGCGATGGAGGCGGCGCGCCCGCTCAACGCCTTCGTCACCGAGACGCCCGAACGCGCGCTCGATATGGCCGATGCCAGCGATGCGCGCATCGCGCAGCGGCGAGGCGCGGCGCGCTCGAGGGCCTGCCGCTCGCGATCAAGGATCTGTTCTGCACCAAGGACGTGCGCACCACGGCCGGCAGCCGCATCCTCGACAATTTCGTGCCGCCCTATGAATCCACGGTGACCCAGAATTTGTGGGACGCCGGCGCGGTGATGCTCGGCAAGACCAATATGGACGAGTTCGCGATGGGCTCGTCCAACGAGACCAGCTATTTCGGCCCCGTCACCAATCCCTGGCGCGCCGAGGGCTCGAACGCGACGCTGGTGCCGGGCGGATCGTCCGGCGGCTCGGCCACGGCCGTCGCCGCCGATCTCTGTCTGGCCGCGACCGGCACCGATACCGGCGGCTCGATCCGCCAGCCCGCGGCCGTCACCGGGACGGTCGGCATGAAGCCGACCTATGGCCGCTGCTCGCGCTGGGGCATCGTCGCCTTCGCCTCGTCACTCGACCAGGCCGGGCCGATGACCAAGACCGTGCGCGATGCCGCGATTCTGCTGAGGGCGATGGCCAGCGTCGATCCGATGGATTCCACCAGCGTCGACATGCCGGTGCCCGATTACGAAGCCGGGCTGGAGGCGGGCGTCAAAGGCATGCGCATCGGCATTCCCAAGGAATACCGCGTCGACGGCGCGCCGCCGGAAATCGATGCGCTGTGGCAGCAGGGCGCGGAATGGCTGCGCGCGCAGGGCGCCGAGATCGTCGAGGTCAGCCTGCCCTACACCAAATACGCGCTGCCGGCCTATTACATCGTCGCCCCGGCAGAGGCCTCCTCGAACCTGGCGCGCTATGACGGCGTGCGCTTCGGCCATCGTGCTGCAGATGCGAAGGACATCACCGACCTTTATGAGAAGACGCGCGGCGAAGGCTTCGGCCCCGAGGTGCGCCGCCGCATCCTGATCGGCACCTATGTGCTGTCGGCCGGCTATTACGATGCCTATTACGCCCGTGCCCAGAAGGTGCGCACCCTGATCGCGCGCGATTTCGCCCAGGCCTTCGAGAAATGCGATGCGCTGCTGACGCCGGCGACGCCCGGCCCGGCCTTCGCGCTCGGCGAGAAGACCGCCGATCCGGTGGCGATGTATCTGAACGACGTCTTCACCGTGACGGTGAACATGGCCGGCCTGCCGGCATCTCCGTTCCGGCGGGGCTGACCGGCGAACGGCTTGCCGCTGGGCCTTCAGGTGATCGGCAAGGCCTTCGACGAAGCCACGGTGCTGCGCGTCGGCCGCGCCGTGGAGACGGCCGCCAATTTCACTGCCAAACCCAAGACATGGTGGGCCGCATGAACGCGCCGGCCAAATCTTCCAAGACTCATCCGCGGTGAAACCGGCGATTGGGAGATCGTGATCGGCATGGAGGTCCATGCCCAGGTGACCTCCGAACGCCAAGCTGTTTTCCGGCGCGGCGACCGAATTCGGCGCCCCGCCCAACAGCCAGGTCAGCTTCGTCGATGCCGGTATGCCCGGCATGCTGCCGGTCATCAACCGCCGCTGCGTGGAGCAGGCGGTGCGCACCGGCCTCGGCCTCAAGGCCCAGATCAACCTGGTCTCCGTCTTCGACCGGAAGAACTATTTCTATCCCGATCTGCCGACAGGCTATCAGATCTCGCAGTACAAGCAGCCGATCGTCGGCGAGGGCGAGGTGCTGATCGACCTGCCGGACGGCGAGAGCGCCACGGTGGGCATCGAGCGGCTGCATCTGGAGCAGGATGCCGGCAAGAGCCTGCATGACCAGCATGCCGACAATTCCTATGTCGACCTCAATCGCTGCCGGCGTGGCGCTGATGGAGATCGTCAGCCGGCCGCGATATGCGCTGCGCCGACGAGGCGGTGGCCTATCTGAAGAAGCTGCGGGCCATCGTGCGCTATCTGGGCACCTGCGACGGCAATATGGAGGAAGGCTCCATGCGCGCCGACGTCAATGTCTCGGTGTGCCGGAGGGCGGCTATGACCGTTCCGGCGACCGGCGATTCGCTGGGCACGCGCTGCGAGATCAAGAACGTCAACTCCATGCGCTTCATCGCCCAGGCGATCGAATACGAGGCGCGGCGCCAGATCGAAATCTCGAAACCGGCGGCACGATCCACCAGGAAACGCGGTTGTTCGACTCCCGGGCGGGTGAAACGCGTTCGATGCGCTCCAAGGAAGAAGCGCACGATTATCGCTATTTCCCCGATCCCGATCTGCTGCCGCTGGAGCTGGACGAGGACTGGGTCCGCGCGATCGAAGCCTCGCTTCCGGAATTGCCGGACGAGAAAAAGTCCAGATTTATCAAGGACTACGGCCTGCACGGCCTATGATGCGGGCGTGCTCGTGACCGAGCGCGAACTGGCCGACTATTACGAAGAACTGGCGCGCGGCGTCGATGCGAAGCTGGCGGCGAACTGGCTCAACAACGAAATTCTCGGCCGCCTGAACAAGGAAGGTCTGGCGATCTCGCAGTGCCCGGTCAGCGCGGCTGCGAACAATGCCAGATCGTCGAGATGATCGCCGACCAGACCATATCCGGGAAGATCGCCAAGGATGTTCTCGACATCGTCTGGAGCGAAGGCGGCGACCCGCGCATGGCCGTTGTCGAGGCGCGCGGATTGCGCCAGGTGACCGATACCGGCGCCATCGAGGCGGCGGTCGAACGTGTCATCGCCGCCAATCCCGACAAGGTCGCGGCCGGCGAAGGAGAAGCCGAAAATGGTCGGCTGGTTCGTCGGTCAGGTGATGAAAGAGACCGGCGGCAAGGCCAATCCGCAGGCCGTCAACGCCATCCTGAAGGCCCGACTCGAACTGCCCGACGAGGGGTGATTCGCACATTTGCAAGCCGTTGACGTCCGCGGGCCGGATGCGGCAGGCTTCTTCATCCGTATACGGATCAGCGCGTAAAAGACAATAAAAATAAGGGCATTTCTGTGAAAATCGGCCCGGGCCAGCCCGGATGGCCGACTTGACGGCAGTATTGCTTCATTAACGCAACACACTCATATTCTTAGTGTTTTGGGGGAGGCAAGTTGCACGACCCCAAAACTTATGAGGAGTCGTTTACATGCCAATGACTGCAAGGAAGAAGCCCGCGAAGCGGAAAGCGGCCAAGCGCACGACGAAGAAACGCGTCGTTCGCCGCGCTGCAGCGAAGGGGGCCGCCCGCAAGACCACGAAGCGGAAGGCCACCAAGCGGAAAGCCGCCAAGGAAGACGACCAAGCGCAAAGCCGTGAAGCGGAAAGCCGCGAAGAAGACGCACGAAGCGCAAGGCCGTGAAGCGGAAAGCTGCGAAGAAGACCACCAAGCGCAAGGCCGCGAAGAAGACCAAGCGAAGGCCACAAAGCGCAAGGCCACGAAGCGGAAAGCCGCGAAGAAGACGAAGCGCAAGGCCACCAAGCGCAAGGCTACCAAGCGCCGGGCCAAAAAGGCCGCTGCTCCCGCTGCATAGGGAGAGCTGATGCTCAAGGCAATTGGCCGCGGTCTCCCGAGGCGAGGGCTAACCTCCTCCTCGGGCGGCCGCGGCCAAGCCCAATAAGAAGAAGACGGCCAAAGCCGTTCGC
Organism: uncultured Pseudomonadota bacterium; assembly: GCA_963710925.1. GTDB lineage: Bacteria > Pseudomonadota > Alphaproteobacteria > Micropepsales > Micropepsaceae > Rhizomicrobium. The sequence continues at coordinate 316,476 of CAVQBY010000001.1, forward strand.
GCGCACCCCTGGGGCTGTCGCAATTTCCCCGCGGCCAGATCAGGCACATGGCCGTCCCGGACTCGGCGCCCCATCGGCCCCCGATCCGGCACCTCCCCCTCTTCCTGTATGTGGCATCACGGATGGCGGTTCGTCCGCCGGCCAATCCGCCCGCAGGCGCCCATCATAATCCGTATACGGAGCAGTGTCGCCAATCGTTAATGGTTGATAAACGTCAACATTAACTAGGCTTTAGTATGTTCACCCCACCATCGCCCCTGCGTACGGAAGAAGTTCCGGCGCGTCGGGTGGCATAGGACCAGAAGCGGTCCGATTGTGAAGGGGAAGGGCGATGGCGTGCGTAGACATTGACGCGCTCACGCAATTCGAAGTGGACGCCCGCAAGGGGCGTGCGGATGCGCTGTACAATCTCGGCTTGGCATATTCGACGGGCCAGGGCGTGACGGTCGATTACATAGCGGCACACAAATGGTTCAATCTGGCGGCCATGAAGGGCAGCGAGCTGGCGAAAAGCTGGCGGGCCCAGATCTCCGCCGAGATGAGTACGGGCCAGATTGCCGAGGCGCAGCGCCTGGCGCGCGAATGGCTCTCGATCCTGCGCTGAGCGAAATCCTGCAGCCCGTTGCGCCTAGCGCACGGGCCTTTTCTTTGGCGTGACGACGGCGGACGGCCGCGGGCTCGGCGCGACGGGCCCATCGGCGGGCCGCGCGTTCGGGCGCGGCGCTGCGCTCTCCAGCTCTGCCGTTTCCATCGGTGACGCCGTCTTCTTGTCGAGACCGGCATGGTCCGGCCGCGCTTGCGGCGCGGGGGGCGCATCGGTCAGCTGCGGCAGCGCCGGGGTGCTGGGCGGCGGATTGGGCCGGTAAAGGTCGGCCAGGATGCGCAGGGGCTCGGGATGCCCGGCCAGGCGATTGCGATAGACCTGGGTGTTCTCGATCACGCGCTGCACATAGTTTCGCGTCTCCGAATAGGGGATCTGTTCGATCCAGTCGATCGGATCGACGGAGGGGCTGCGCGGATCGCCATAGGTCGCGATCCATTTGCGCACATTGCCGCCGCCCGCATTGTAGGCCGCCGCCGCCAGGATATAGGAGCCGTTCCAGTCGTTGAGATCGGTCGACAGCTCGGTCATGCCGAGCTGGATATTGTAATGGGTGTCCGTCGTCAGATCGCCGTGACGGTAGGGCAGGCCCGCCAGCCTTGCCATGCGCCGCGCCGTCGACGGCATCAGCTGCATGATGCCGCGCGCGCCGACGCGGCTGACGGCATCGGCGTTGAATTCCGTCTCCTGGCGGATCAGGCCCAGCACCAGCGCGTGCTCGGGGGGCGCGCCGGGACCGCGATAGCTCGGCAGGGCAATGACCGGATGCGAATAGGGCAGAAGATCCACCCCCTCATAGCTGGCGCTCTTGGCGACCCGCACGGCGACGTCCCGGAAGCCCAGGCGCACCAGGTCGCTCGCCAGCAGCGCAATATGTCCGGCATCGGGATGAACCTCGACGGCGTGAACGGCGAACAGCGCAGGATAGAGCGTTCCTCGCCGAGATCGGCCAGCACCCGGATCGCGCGGGTCAGGGCATCGCGCTCATAATCCGGACGGGCCCGGCTGACCGCAGCCGGGGTTTCGGTCAGATGCAGACGCGGCGCCGGCTCAAGCCGCGCCAGCGCCAGCTGACCGTAAAAGGTCTCGGGGTTCCGCGCCGCGCTTCGATATTCGCGCGCGGCCTGCGCCAGCGCATTCTTGGCTTCATAGGCGCGGCCGGCCCAGTAATGGGCCCGCCCCAGGCTGATCGGGCGGGTGACGCCGTTGGCGAGGCGGCGGAAATGCTTCAGCGCCTTGCCCGGATCGTGCAGATAGCGCAGCGCCAGCCAGCCGGCCATGAATTCGGCCTCGGCGAATTCGGTGCCGTCCTTGAGCCCGGTGCCGGAGACCAGCTCATAGGCCGTGCGATAGCTCCGGCCTTCATCGCATCGCGCGCGGCGAGGGCGAGTTCGCTCCACCAGGCACTGGGATCGATCCGCGCCATCTGCGCCGTCGGCGCCTTGACCAGAAGCGCGGGCACCGCGTCCCGGTCGCCGCTGCGGCGCAGGCTGCGCGCGCGGTCGAACAAGAGGCCGGGATCGTTGCGCAGCGAACCGGGCAGGCTCTGCGCCATGCGTTCGCCGGCGCGCGGATTGGTCTTGAGGGCCATGCGCACCTGCGCGACGCGCTGGGCTTGCCCGCTCACGCGGCTGAGTTCACGGCGCGCCGCCGCCAGGTCGTTGCGCCAGATCAGGTGGTCCAGCCGCTGGCGATCGACATCGGGTGTCAGGATCGCGCCGTGGCGCTGGATCACCGCCAGCTCCTCGTCGGGCTCGAAGCTGTCCTCGATCCATGCCTTGCGGATCAGTTCGCGGCCGTCTTCGCGCTTGCCGGTTGCGAGCAGGGCCTCGCCGAGCCGGATCTTGCCGATGCCGGTGGCCGGGGTGCGGTCACCGAACCAGGCGATCACCGTCGAGGGCGGCAGGGTCGCCGGCATGGCATGCTCGGCGCGGGCCTGCAGAACCGCGCGCAGCGGCCATTCGGGATTGTCGCGCAGGAAGCGGCTGATCTCGTCGAAGCTGGCGCCGCCATTCTTGTCGAGCAGGTAGCGCCAGATGATGATGCGCCGGGCGACGGGATCGCGTCCCTGGTCGGCCAGCCCCCGCGCGGCGATCCAGTCGCCCCGGTCGCCGGCATCGAAGGCCTTTTCGTACAGGTCGTGATCGGTCGCGCTCAGCGCGTGGACCAGGCTGGGGCGCCGATCCGGCGTCGCCAGCGGCACACTCTGGCCATCGGTGTCGTCGGTGCTGTGATCGGCCACCGGCTGCATCATCACGGTGCCGCCCGATTGGCTGAGCCCGGGCGGCAGGGGACGCGGCGCCGGCTGGGCCGACGGCGTTTGTGCGTGGGACCCGGCTGCGCCTGCAATAAGCGCGGCTGCAGCGAGCAAGGCGGCCCGGCTGGCAATCATGAATTCGGAACCTGTGTTTTGTCCGGCCCATCGGCGCTAGGACATGCGATCTTAGCCCGGCGGCCCGGCTGTGGCCATAGAGAGAACGCGGATGGCCGCTTGCCGCGCCATCGAACCGGGCGCTATTTTGCGGCCGCCCGGTTCATATATTGGAAGATTCTCATGCGCGATCTGCGCGAACGCATCAAAGGTTCGATTCCCGCCCTCATCACCCCGATGAAGGATGGCGCCGTGGACGAGGCGGGGTTCCGCAAATTCGTCGCTTGGCAGATCGCCGAAGGCAGCCATGGTCTGGTGCCGGTCGGCACGACGGGAGAATCTGCGACATTGAACCATGACGAGCACAAGCGCGTCGTGGAACTCTGCGTCGAGGAGGCGGCCGGCCGGGTTCCGGTGATCGCCGGCGCCGGATCGAACTCGACCGCTGAAGCCATCGAACTGACGAGCCACGCCAAATCCGTCGGCGCCGACGCCGTGCTCTCGGTCACGCCCTATTACAACAAGCCCTCGCAGGAAGGGATCTACCGCCACTTCGCGGCCATTGCCGAGGCCGTCGACATTCCGATCCTGCTCTACAACATCCCCGGCCGTTCGATCGTCGAGATCTCGGTCGAAACGATCGCGCGGCTGTCGAAGATCGCCAACATCATCGGCGTCAAGGATGCGACCTCCAACATGGCGCGGCCCAGCCGCGAGCGGCAGGTCGTGCGGGCCGGACTGGCGGCTGATCTCGGGCGAGGACGCCACCACGCTCGGCTATATGGCCCATGGCGGCCATGGCTGCATCTCGGTCACGGCCAATGTCGCGCCCAGGCTCTGCAGCCAGTTCCAGGAGGCCTGCATGGCCGGCGACTACGCGACGGCGCGCAAGCTGCAGGACAAGCTGATCGCCGCTGCACGATGCCATGTTCTGCGAGCCCAGTCCGGCGCCGGCCAAGTTCGGCGCTTCGCTGCTGGGGCTGTGCAGCGCCGAGGTGCGGCTTCCCATCGTCTCCGCCAGCGAGGCCGCGCAGCGGCGCGTGCGCGAGGCCATGACGGCCGCAGGGCTTCTGTAATGGCCAAGAAGAAGGACGACGGCCGCAAGGTCGTCGCCGAGAACCGCAAGGCGCGCTATTCCTTTGCCATCGACGAGACGCTCGAGGCCGGCATGATGCTGCACGGCTCCGAGGTCAAGGCGCTGCGCGCGGGCAAGGCGACCATCGCCGAAATCCTATGCCCAGGTGAAGGATGGCGAGGTCAGCCTGGTCAACGCCTATATCCCCGAATACGGCCAGGCCAACCGCTTCAATCACGAGCCCAAGCGGCCGCGAAAACTGCTCGTGCACAAGCGCGAGATTGCGCGCCTCGCCGCCGCCACTCAGCGCGAGGGCATGACGCTGGTGCCCTTGCGCGTCTATTTCACACCCAAGGGCATCGCCAAGATCGAGCTGGGCATCGCCAAGGGCAAAAAGCTGCACGACAAGCGCGAGACCGAAAAGCAGCGCGATTGGGCGAGAGACAAGGCGCGGCTGCTCAGGGAAAAGGGCTGACCATGAGCGACGACGACAACATCCCCGATCCGGAAGCCATCGCCCGCGAAAAGCTGCTGCGTTCCAAGGAGAAATGGGCGGAGGAGGGCCGGCTGCTCACCGGGCGCCCGGATGCGGGGCGCGTCAACCGCCTGCCGCCGGGACAGCGCCTCGTCACCAACTGGCCGGTGCTCGATCTCGGCGCCCAGCCCGATGTGAACCGCGAGAAATGGCGCCTGCGCGTCGGCGGCCTTGTCGAGAAGCCGCAGGTCTTCACGCTCGACGAGTTCAAGGCGCTGCCGCAGGAGGAATGGTCAGCGACATCCACTGCGTCACCGCCTGGAGCCGCTACGACAATCACTGGAAGGGTGTCTCGACCAAGACCATCATCGACATGGTGCGGCCCAAGGCCGATGCGGCCTACGTCCTGTTCCAGGCCTATGACGGCTACACCACCAATGTGCGGCTGGATGTGTTCGCGGAGACCAATGCGCTGCTGGCGCATGAATGGGAAGGCGCCCCGCTCACCCGCGAGCATGGCGCCCCGGTGCGCGTCGTCATTCCCGACTGGTACTTCTGGAAGAGCCCCAAATGGGTCACCAGAATCGAATTCTCCGCCGTCGACCGCCCCGGCTTCTGGGAAGTCCGCGGCTACCACAACGAAGGCGATCCGTGGAAGGAGGAGCGCTATAGCTAGCGCTTGCGCGCCACGACCCAGAGGAACGAGATATGTTCCTCGCCTTTGAGATCCTGTGCTGCGATCTCCTGCTCCAGGATTTCGAAACCGGCCTCCCGCACCAGCGAGAGATTGGTCGACGCATCGTAGTGGCTAAAGAAATTCGGCGCGCCCAGCCAGTCGCTTTCGGCCCAATCGGACAGGTCGGTGGCGCCCATCGTGATCACAAGCAATCCGCCGGGCTTGAGCCAGCCCGCCATCCGCACCAGCAGCCCTGCATGTTCTTCGCGCGGGACATGGGTGATCGCGCAGAACGCCGTGACCGCATCGAAACGTTCTGCCGGCAAATCGAGTGAGACCATATCGGCGCACAGGAACTGTGCCTTGGGGACATTTGCCTTGGCGCGGGCGATTTGCGCCGGCGAGATATCGACACCGGTGACGGCCGTCCGTTCGTTCAGCGCAAGCGTCGCCGGCAGGCCCGCCCCGCAGCCCAGTTCCAGGACCTCGGCACCCGGCGGCAGCATCGCGAGCAGGCGGTCGAGATAGCGCCGCCTGGGGGCCGAGTCCCTGGCCCAGTCCTGGTAGCGCTCACCGATGGCGTCATAGCCATCGCGGACCGCCTGTTTGCGCGGGTCTGTCATAGCTCCGGCATCGCGGCGATTTTCGCCTGCTTGACCACGGCATCGAACATCTCCGCCGTCAGCACGCGCGTATTGGTGTTGTAGCGCGAGCAGTGATAGCTCGACACCAGCGACAGCTGTCCGGTTTCGTAGCGCGCGCCATGGACGAAGGGATGGTCCTTCTTCTTCAGGCTGAGCGCCGAGCAGACGCTGTCATGGGCGATTTTTCCAAGCACCAGGATCGCGCGCAGATCGGTCATGGCGGCGATCTGTCCGTTGAGAAAGGTGCGGCAGATATTGATCTCGGCCGGCAGCGGCTTGTTCTGCGGCGGCACGCAGCGCACCGCATTGGTGATGGCGCAATCGACCAGCTCCAGCCCGTCATCGGCGCGCTTGCCGTAGCTGCCCTTGGCCAGGCCGTGCTTCAGCAAGGTGGCGTAGAGCAGGTCGCCCGCCCAGTCGCCGGTGAAGGGCCGGCCGGTCTGGTTGGCGCCGTGCAAGCCGGGGGCGAGGCCGACGATCAGCAGGCGCGCATCGGCCGCGCCGAAGGTCGGCACCGGGGCGTTGAAATAGTCCGGAAAGGCGCGCCGGTTCTCGCGGCGGAACTGGGCCAGCCGCGGGCACAGCCCGCAATTTCGCGGCGGCTCGCTCCTTGAATCGCTCATGGCTCCTCTCCCGTCACCGGGAGGGGATAGCCCATTTCAGGCGGGCTTGCCTATGGCACCGCTAGGCGGTCTCGGCGTAGTGCGCCTGCTCGTGGCCGTTATGGGAGGCTGCGCGGCCCCCGCCTTCGCGCACGATCGAGGATTTGAGCTCCTCCAGCTCGATGAAATTGTCGGCCTGGCGGCGCAATTCGTCGGCGATCATGGGCGGCTGGGTGCGGATCGTGGACACCACGGATACGCGCCGGCCCTTGCGCTGGGCGGCCTCGACCAGGCGGCGGAAATCGCCGTCGCCGGAGAAGATGACGATGTGGTCGACCATATCCGCCATTTCCATCACGTCGATGGCCAGTTCGATGTCCATATTGCCCTTGACGCGGCGGCGGCCCTGGCTGTCGGTGAATTCCTTGAGCGGCTTGGTCACGACGGAAAATCCGTTGTAATCCAGCCAGTCGACCAGCGGGCGCAGCGGAGAAAACTCCTGATCCTCGGCCACTGCGGTATAATAGAAGGCGCGGACCAGAATGCCCTTGCGTGCGAACAGTTCGAGGAGGCGCTTGTAATCGATGTCGAAAGCCAATCCCTTGGCGGCGCCATAGAGGTTTGCGCCATCGATGAACAAGGCGAGCTTTTCTTGCGGGTAGAACAGCATTCCAATCCTCCAACCAATATAACGCCCCAAACCGATAACGCCCCGGCCCGGTTTGGCCTTTCTAGGCCATCGGTCGGGGGACGCAAATGACAAGTGGGACCAATCTGTGATTTTGATCGCACTGGGTTCGAACCTGCCCTCGCGCGCTGGAACTCCAGTGCAAACATTGCGCGCGAGCCTGAGTTCGCTGTCACATAACGGTGTAACCCCGCTTGCGGTTTCGCGGCTCTTTCAAACGCCGGCCTGGCCCGACCCGTCCGATCCGGATTTCGTCAATGCCGTCGCGGCGGTTCGCACGGATCTCGACCCGGCCGCGCTGATGGCGCAACTCGCGGCCACGGAAGACGCCTTCGGCCGGGTGCGCAGCGCGCGCAATGCGCCGCGCACGCTGGATCTCGATATCATCGACTATGCCGGCCGCGTCGAACAGGGCCCGCCGACGCTGCCGCATCCGCGCGCCGATGGCCGTGCTTTCGTATTGTTGCCGCTCGCCGATGTCGCACCGGATTGGCGCCATCCACAATCCGGCAAGACCGTCTCCGAACTGATTGAATTGCTTGATGAAAGCGCGCGCGCCGCGGTCGTGCCGCTGGGCCCGATGGGGCCGTAGGGGAGCTCCGGCATCGCTGACGGGTGGGATGCGGGCAAGCGCCGGATGCCGGGATCTGATTACCGGAATTGTGGTAGGGGATTGGCGTTGAACTTTTTTCGGATGACGGCCGATGGAAGATGACGGCGCGCGCCATCGCCGTGTGGGTGGGCCCTGTTTCGCGCTCGCCGCGCTTGTTCCACTTCTCGCGCTCGGCGGATGCGCAATGCCTGCGGCGCAAGGTTGCGCGGCCGGCCTTCGGCCCGTCACCACCGCCACGCTCTATTTCGGCCGCAATGCCGGGTCAACAGAGGTGGTGGGCGACGCGCAGTGGCAAGATTTTGTGAGCCGCGAAATCGTGCCGCGCTTTGCCGATGGCTTCACGCTCAGCGATGCGGCGGGGGCCTGGCGCGGCAGCGACGGTCGTACCCAGGGCGAACGCGCCAAGCGGCTTTTCATTGTGCTTCCGGGCGGCGCGGAGGATGGGGACAAGCTCGCCGCCATTCGCGAGGCCTACAAGGCGCGCTTCCGCCAGCAAAGCGTGCTGCTTGTCGAAGGCCGCGCCTGCGCCGGATTCTGAAACTCAATGCCGTTGCGCGTCGCGGAACTCTTGTGCGCGGCTGATCTTCAACCCGTTCAGTCCGTGCCGGTCGAGGCGGCGTTCCCAACTGAGGAACTCTTCGACCGTCAAGCGGTAGCGCCGGCAGGCCTCGTCCATCGTCAGCAATCCGCCTTCGACTGCGAGGACGACCTCCGCCTTGCGCCGGCTGACCCAACGCTTGAGGTCGGGTGGGGGCAGATCGCCCAATGTGAGCGGCCCGCCGTCCGGTCCGATCACATGTGTCGTCAGGTTTCGTCCGTCGCGGCCCATGCGTGCCTCCTTGATCAGATGCAGCAATAAGCAAGGCCGCGGCGGTTCGTTCCGAACGCTGTTGTGGGAAGAAAAAAGCTGCTTAACGAATGGTTTACCACACGGATCAATTTGCCGGAGGGTTCCGGGAACTTTGGGCCTGCGTCAGGCGCCAGCCGGACGCCACTGCCCAGATCCCGAGCGCCAGCGACCACAGATTGATCAGCAATTCGAACTGCATCTGTGCCGAGTTGGACAGCAGGCCATAAAGCCCGTTCTCGACATTGAAGGTGATGTCCATGGCCGCGAGATAGAGCAGGGCGCTGCCGGCCAGCAATGTCATGGCGCCGGCCCAGCGCATGCCCCGCCACAATCCGATGCCGGCGAGCAAGCTGGTCGCCGCCAGCCAGCCATCGGCGACCGGAAAGGCGTCCTCGAAGGCGGTGTACCAGCGTGCCTCGATGGTCTTCACATCGCCGCCGGTGAAATAATTGAGCCAATAGGCCACCGTGACGATGGCCGTGACCACGAGAAGGGCGCCGAGGGGGCGGGCGCGGGCGGAAGATTCGGTCGCTGCCATGTGCCGAGCCTAGCCCAAAACGGCCGGTTTGGCGGTCTTGCCGCCCGCCGGCACTTCTTATATGGTCCGCGGTCTTCCGGAGGGCGGTGCCGCTCCGGTGCTGTGGTGCGCCCCGCGGGCGCCCCGCCAACCCACGGATATCAAAGGGTTTTGAATGGCTCGCGTTACCGTTGAAGATTGCGTCGACAAGGTTCCCAACCGATTCGACCTGGTGCTGTATTCGGGCTTCCGGGCGCGTCAGCTCTCCGGCGGCGCCGAACCGATGCTGGATCGCGACCGCGACAAGAACCCGGTCGTGGCCCTGCGCGAGATCGCCGGCAAGCAGCTGAAGCCGGACGAGGTCCGCGAGGAATATATCAAGTCGCTGCAGAAGCACGCCGAAGTGGACGAGCCCGAGGAGGTTCCCACCGAGGAGGATCAGCGCGAGGACGCCTCCTATCGCCAGGTGACCGAGGAAGAGCTGCTGCGCGCGCTGACCACCGAGGCCCAGCGCCGCGCCGAGCCGCAGCCCGAGCCGGAAGTCGACTACGAGGAGTGAGGAGCGGTCGCCTCTAAGGCGGCAAAACGGTCCGGTGGACCGTTTTGAGCGACGAACGCGGCGAGCCGAAGCGAGCGGCCAGAGCGGTCGCCCCCTAGAGGTGGCAAAACGGTCCGAACGGCCGAGAATTCGAAAGGCGGGGGAGCCGGGCTCCTTCGCCTTTTCAATTGTGGCCACCGGACTCGCGGCCCCGCCCGGACCTTGGAGGCGGGCCGGCGAAAAGCAGGGGGTAAAAACCCTCGGAAATTCCTATATGATTCCCGGAACATGAGCGCACCGACCCAGCCAGCCCAGGACCCGGGCCCGGCGACGGCATCTGCCGCCCCGCCGGCCGCGCCCGCGCGTCCCCGCGGCCGGCGCAAGCTGATGCGCCAGACCGAGCTTGTCGACCGGGTCAAGGCCTATGAGCCGGAGGCCGACGAGGCCCTGCTCAACAAGGCCTATGTCTATGCCATGCATGCCCATGGCAAGCAGTTCCGCGCCTCGGGCGATCCCTATTTCGCCCATCCGCTGGAAGTGGCCGCCATCCTGACCGAGCTCAAGCTCGACGTGCCGACCATCGCCACCGCGCTGCTGCACGACACCATCGAGGACACGCACGTCACCTATGAGGACATCAAGCAAGGATTTCGGCGAAGAGATCGCCGGCCTTGTCGACGGCGTCACCAAGCTCAGCCAGCTCGAACTGGTCAGCGAGCGCACCAAGCAGGCGGAGAATTTCCGCAAGCTGATGCTGGCGATGTCGAACGATATCCGCGTGCTTCTGGTCAAGCTGGCCGACCGGCTGCACAACATGCGCACGCTCGACTATATCGCCAGCCCGGAAAAGCGCCGGCGCATCGCCCAGGAAACGGTCGACATCTATGCCCCGCTGGCCGGGCGCATCGGCATGCAGAACATGCGCGAAGAGCTGGAAGACCTGGCCTTCGCCGAACTCAATCCCGAGGCGCGCAATTCCATCGTCACGCGGCTGGCGCGGCTGGAGGACACCAGCGGCGACCGCATCGGCCGCATCGCCGACCAGATCAAGCGCAAGCTGGCCGAAAACGGGATCGACGCCTGGGTCTATGGCCGCGCCAAGCGGCCCTGGTCGATCTGGCGCAAGCTCAAGGAGAAGCAGCTCAATTTCGAGCAGCTCTCGGACATTCTGGGCTTCCGCGTGATCGTCCAGCGGCCCGACGACTGCTATCGCGCGCTGGGCGTTCTGCATCGCAACTGGCGCATGATCCCGGACCGCTTCAAGGACTTCATCTCCAACCCCAAGACCAATGGCTATCGTTCGATCCACACCACGGTGATGGGGCCGGAGAACCAGCGCGTCGAGGTGCAGATCCGCACCGAGGAGATGCACGAGATCGCCGAGCGCGGCGTCGCCGCCCATTGGCGCTACCGCGAGCATGTGGCCAATGCCGAGCCGTCGGACAGCGCGCTGGAGTGGCTGCGCGACATGGTGGACCTGCTCGAGCGCGGCGACTCCGCCGAGGAGTTCCTCGATCACTCCAAGCTCAGCCTCTATCAGGACCAGGTCTTCTGCTTCACGCCCAAGGGCGATCTCATCGCGTTGCCGCGCGGCGCGACGCCGATCGATTTCGCCTATGCCGTGCACACCGATCTGGGCAACACCACGGTCGGCGCCAAGGTCAATGGCGTGCATGTGCCGCTGCACACCCCGCTGCGCAATGGCGATCAGGTCGAGATCATCCGCACCAAGGACCAGACGCCCGTCGCCGCTGTGGGAGCAGTTCGTCGTCACCGGCCGTGCGCGCGCGGAAATCCGCCGCTTCCTGCGCCATGCCCAGCGCGACGAGCATGTCGGCTTCGGCCGCAAGATCGTCGAAAAGGCCTTCGCCGATCTCGATTACGAGTTCACCGACAAGGCGATCGAGGAGGTGGCCAAGAAGCTGCGGCTGGCCAAGGCCGAGGATGTCTTCGCCGATGTCGGACGCGGCGCGCTGCGGGCGCAGGAGGTGCATCGAGGCGGTCTTCCCGGAGATCAAGCGCGATCCCGACCGGCAGAAGCTGACGAGCTATTCGCAGCTCCCGACCGAACGCAAGGTCATCTCCATCCGCGGGCTGACCGAGGGGATTTCCTACAAGCTGGGCCAATGCTGCCATCCGCTGCCGGGCGACCGCATCGTCGGCATCATGGTGCCGGGGCAGGGGCGTGGTGATCCACACCATCGATTGCGGCGAGCTGGAAAAGGCCCAGGCCGCCATGGCCGACTGGCTGGACGTGACCTGGGGCAAGCAGGCGGCCGAGCTTGGCACCTCGGTCGCGCGCGTCCTGGTGCGGGTGAAGAACGCGCCGGGCTCGCTGGCGGCCGTCATGACGGCGATCAGCAACAATGGCGGCAACATCTTCAATCTGAAGGTCACCAGCCGCAATCCGCTGTTCTTCGAATTCACGGTCGACATCGAAGTGCGCGACGTGGCGCATTTGCAGAACATCCTGGGTGCGCTACGCGTCACCGCGGCGGTCGAATCGGTCGATCGCGTGCGGGGGCCGCAGGAGCCCGAAGACGAGGGACAGGGCGAAGAAACGTGACACCGGAAAAGGTTCTCAAGGAATTCAAGAAGGCCGGGGCGCTGCTGGAAGGCCATTTCATCCTCTCCAGCGGGCTGCACTCGGACGTGTTTCTGCAAAAGGCGCTGGTGTTCCAGGACGCCAAGCGCACGGCCAAGCTGTGCAAGGCGCTGGCCAAAAAGGTGCGCGAAGAGGTGCAGGAAGGATTTCACCGCCATCGTCTCGCCGGCGGTCGGCGGCATCGTGCCGGGCTATGAGATGGGCCGCCAGCTCGGCCTGCCGGCCATGTATGTCGAGCGCGTGGACGGCAAGTTCCAGCTGCGCCGCGGCTTCGAGCTCGAAAAGGGCCAGAAGGTGCTGATGGTGGAGGACATTGTCACCACGGGCCTGTCGAGCCGCGAATGCCTCGATGCCATCCGCGCGGCCGGCGGCAATCCGGTGGCGGCCTGCTGCCTGATCGACCGCTCCGGCGGCAAGGCCAAGCTGGGCGTGAAGTTCATTTCGCTGGCCTCGTTCAAATTCCCCGCCTGGCCGGCCGACAAGCTGCCCAAGCACCTGAAGGACACCCCGGCCGTCAAGCCCGGGGAGCCGGGGGCTGGCATGAACCGTCTGCGTCTCGGCGTGAACATCGATCACGTCGCGACCATCCGGAATGCGCGCGGCGGCGGCCATCCCGATCCGGTGCGCGCGGCGAAACTGGCGGCCAGCGGCCGGCGCCGACGGCATCACCGCGCATCTGCGCGAAGATCGCCGCCACATCTCCGATGCCGACATCGACCGGCTGGCTGCGCGACATCGACCTGCCGCTCAATCTCGAAATGGCCGCGACCGACGAGATGCTGGCCATCGCGCTGGCGCACAAGCCCCACGCCGCCTGCATCGTGCCGGAGAAGCGCGAGGAGCGCACCACCGAGGGCGGCATCGACGCGGTGGGCCAGCACAACAAGCTGGCGCCATTCGTCCGTGCGCTGAACGATGCCAAGATCCGCGTCTCGCTGTTCGTCGAAGCCAGCAAGGCGCAGCTCGACGCCGCGCAAATCCCTCGGCGCGCCGGTGGTCGAATTGCACACCGGCGCCTATTGCGACAGCGAGGGCGCGGCGCGCGCCCGGCATCTCGAGGCCATCCGCGAGGCGGCGCGCCTACGGCACGTCGCTGGGCCTGGAAATCCATGCCGGCCACGGCCTCGACCTTCGACAATGTCGGCCCCATCGCGGCCATTCCCGAAATCCGCGAACTCAATATCGGCCACTTCCTGATCGGCGAGGCGATCTTCTCAGGCCTCGATGCGGCAATCCGGCGCATGCGGGCCCTGATGGACGAGGCGCGCGCCCGCGCCGACGGCAGGGACACGGCGTGATGATCATCGGCCTGGGCTCCGACCTGATCGATATCCGCCGCGTCGAACGCAGCATCGAACGCTTCGGCGACCGCTTCCTGCTGCGCATCTTCACCGATATCGAGCGCGCCAAGTCCGACCGCCGTGCGCAGCGCGCGGCCAGTTACGCCAAGCGTTTCGCGGCCAAGGAAGCCTGCTCCAAGGCGCTGGGAACCGGCCTCAGCAAGGGCGTGTTCTGGCGCGACATGGGGGTCGTCAATCTGCCCGGCGGCAAGCCCACTATGCGACTGACGGGCGGGGCGCTGCAGCGGCTGCGCGAGATCACGCCGGCCGGCCATGACGGCCGTCATCGACCTGACCATCACCGACGATTTCCCGCTGGCCCAGGCCATCGTCATCATCTCGGCTGTGGCCCAATCGCCGCAGCAGGCCACGAAACCATGATTAACGACGCAGCGCGGCTTGACCCTCCTGTCTCCATCCGGTTCCTTCTGACCGGAAGCGAGACCCATGCCCGATATGAACGACAAGACCGATCCGGACGAGACAGCGCACGCGTCGCCCGAAAATGACGTGACGCCGGACAAGACGCCGGACACGTCCGACCAGACCCAGGCGCCCGGCGCCCCCGAGACGGCAAGCGAGACCGAGGTCGCGCCGGGGGCCGATGCGGCGTCCGAGCCGCCGGCCACCGAATCTGCGCCCGCCACGCCCCCGACCCAGCCCATCCCGCCGGCCGCCAAATCCGCCGCTGCCAAACAGGCGGAGAGCGAGACGGCCGCGCCGGAGGAATCCTGGACCGAGACGGTCAAGACCATCGTCTATGCGCTGCTGATCGCGCTGGTGATCCGCACCTTCCTGTTCCAGCCCTTCAACATCCCCTCGGGCTCGATGGAGAACACGCTGCTGATCGGCGACTATCTGTTCGTCGAGAAATACGCCTATGGCTACAGCCGCTATTCCTTCCCTTGGGGCCTGGGCCCGCTGGGCGACGCCTGGCAGGGCCGCATCTTCGGATCGCCGCCGAAGCGCGGCGACGTGGTCGTCTTCAAGCTGCCGAGCGATCCGTCGATCGACTACATCAAGCGGGTGATCGGCCTGCCGGGCGACCGCATCCAGATGATCAACGACCGGCTCTACATCAACGACAAGATCGTGCCGCAAAAGCGCATTTCCGACTATGTCGAGACCATCGACGGCTATCAGCACCACGTGCCGCGCTATGCGGAAACCCTGCCCGGCGGCAAGACGCACGATATCCTCGACCGCGATCCCAACGGCCCGGCCGACAACACCGAGGTCTATGTCGTGCCGGCCGGCCATTATTTCATGATGGGCGACAATCGCGACAATTCGGACGACAGCCGCGCCGGAGTGGGCTACGTTCCGGCCGAAAACCTGGTCGGCAAGGCCGAATTCATCTTCTTCTCGACGAATGGCAAGGCGCATTTCTGGCAATTCTGGGACTGGCCGTGGACGATCCGCTACGCGCGGCTCTTCACGGTCATCGACTAGGCCGCCGTCGGCAGCGCTGCGAACGGCGGCTGGGCCACGTCTTCGCCGACAAGGCACTGCTCGCCCGCGCGCTCACCCATTCGAGCGCCGATGCGGTTCGATTCCAACGAGCGGCTGGAATTTCTCGGCGATCGCGTGCTGGGCCTGATCCTCGCCGAACAGCTGCACGCGTCTTTATCCCGACGATGCCGAAGGCGCGCTGGCGCTCAAGTTCAATGCGCTGGCGCGGCGCGAGGCCTGCGTGGCCGCGGGCGAGGCGGCGGGCCTTCCCGAGCACCTGATCCTGGCCGCCGGCGAGGCCGGCAGCGGCGGGCGGCTCAAGGCGGCCATTGTCGGCGGCGCGGTCGAGGCGGTGATCGCCGCGCTCTATCTGGACGGCGGACTGGAAGCGGCGCGCGGCTTCATCGAACGCTACTGGCAGGACGCCTATGCCGATCTGGGCCGCGATATGCGCGATGCCAAGACCGGCCTTGCAGGAATGGGCGCAAGGGCGCAAAGGCAAGCGCGCGGCGCCCGCCTATCGCGTCGTGCGCCGCGAAGGGCCCGACCACGCGCCGCATTTCGCGGTGGAGGTCAGCGTCGAAGACCACGCCCCGGAAATCGGCGAGGGCGGCTCAAAGCGCGAGGCCGAACAGGCCGCGGCGCGCGCCATGCTCGAGCGTTTGGGATTGTTGGACGAATGAACACTGAGACCGATCCGAAGACCGCTTCGAGCCAGACACGCGCCGGCTTTGTCGCCGTCATCGGCGCGCCCAATGCGGGCAAGTCGACGCTGGTCAATGCGCTGGTCGGCACCAAGGTCTCGATCGTCAGCCACAAGGTGCAGACGACGCGCAGCCCGGTGCGCGGCGTCGCGATGCGCGGCAATGCGCAGCTCGTGCTGGTCGATACGCCCGGCATCTTCCAGCCGCGCCGCCGGCTCGACCGCGCCATGGTCAATGCCGCCTGGTCCGGCGCCGGCGATGCCGATGTCGTGCTGCTGATCGTCGATGCGGCCGATCTGGCCGCCCATCCCGAAGGTCCGGCCGCCCGCGACACCTATGCCATCCTCGACGAGCTGAAGAAGACCCGGCGCAAGGCCGCGCTGGTGCTCAACAAGATCGACGCCATGAAACGCGCCGAGCTGCTGCCGCTGGTCGGCACGCTCAACCGGGAGGGTCTGTTCGAGCAGGTGTTCATGATCTCCGCGCTGAAGGGCGAGGCCATTGGCGATGTCGCCGACTGGTGCGCCGCCCATATGCCCGAAGGCCCGTTCCTCTATCCGCCGGACCAGGCCGCAGATATTCCCTCGCGCCTGCTGGCCGCCGAAATCACGCGCGAGAAGCTCTATCTGCGCCTGCATGACGAATTGCCCTACGCCACCACCGTCGAAACCGAGAAGTGGGAAGAGAAGAAGGACGGCTCGGCCAGGATCGACCAGATCATCTATGTGCAGCGCGAGGGCCAGAAGGCCATCGTGCTGGGCAAGGGCGGCAAGGCGATCAAGGCCATCGGCGAGTCCGCGCGCGCGCGAGATGGAAGACCTGTTCGGCCGCCGCATCCACCTCTTCCTCTTCGTCAAGGTGCGCGAGGGCTGGGCCGACAGCCGCGAGCATTATCGCGAAATCGGGCTGGAGTATCCGGAGGACAAATAGGCGTGGAATGGTCCGACGATGCCATCGTGCTGTCGGTG
The DNA here is from genome assembly GCA_963710925.1 of uncultured Pseudomonadota bacterium. Classification (GTDB taxonomy): domain Bacteria; phylum Pseudomonadota; class Alphaproteobacteria; order Micropepsales; family Micropepsaceae; genus Rhizomicrobium. The sequence continues at coordinate 333,195 of CAVQBY010000001.1, forward strand.
CGCGCCCATGGCGAGACCTCGGCCATTGTCGATGCGCTGACGCGCGCGCATGGCCGTCACGCCGGCCTCGTGCGCGGCGGGGCCTCGCGCAAATCCAGGGCCGTGCTGCAGCCGGGCAATTCCCTGCATCTTGTGTGGCGGGCAAGGCTGGCCGAGCATCTGGGCAGCTTCACGGTCGAGCCGGCGCGGGCGCGCTCCGGCCGGCTGATGGAAACCCGCGCGGGGCTGATGGGGCTCAATGCCTTCACCTCGGTAACCCAGGCGGCGCTGCCCGAGCGGGAGCCGCATGCCTTCGTCTACGAGGCGGCCGTGCTGCTGCTCGATGCGATGGCCGAGGGCGAGTTCGCCGACTGGGGACCGCTCTTTGTGCGCTGGGAGGTGGGCCTGCTGGAGGAGCTGGGCTTCGGCCTCGACTTCAGCCAGTGTGCCGCCACCGGCGCGACCGACGATCTGAGCTTCGTGTCGCCGCGCAGCGGGCGGGCCGTGTCGCGCGCCGCGGCCGCGCCCTGGCGCGAGCGTTTGTTTGCGCTGCCGCCGTTCCTGCTGGGCTCGCAGAATGCGGTGATGCCGGAGGATATCGCGGCGGGGCTGCGGCTGACCGGGCATTTCCTGGCCGAGCGGGTCCTTGTGCCCCATGGCAGGAAGCTGCCGGCGCCGCGTATCAGGCTCGAGGAATTGGCCGGTCCCGAATTGGACTAGAACAGAGTTCAAGCAGAGGGTCGTCCAAGACCCCGAACAGGTGAGATATGGCTGACATCGAAGACGAAATCCGCCCCGAACCGCTGGCCCAGGCGCTGAGCGAGCGCTACCTCGCCTATGCGCTGTCGACCATCACCCAGCGCGCGCTGCCCGACGCCCGCGACGGGTTGAAGCCGGTCCACCGGCGTCTTCTGCATGCGATGCGCGAATTGGGGCTGAAGCCGGAATCCGGCTTCAAGAAATGCGCCCGTGTCGTCGGCGATGTTATCGGCAAGTTCCATCCCCATGGCGACCAGGCCGTCTATGACGCGCTGGTCCGCCTCGCGCAGGATTTCGCGGTGCGTTATCCGCTGGTCGAGGGCCAGGGCAATTTCGGCAATGTCGACGGCGATAACCCGGCGGCCATGCGCTACACCGAAAGCCGGCTGACGGCGATCGCCCAGGCCCTGCTCGAGGGGCTGGACGAGGACGCGGTCGATTTCCGCGCCACCTATGACGGCGAGGATCGCGAGCCGGTGGTGCTGCCGGCGGCCTTTCCCAATCTGCTGGCGAATGGCTCCAACGGCATCGCCGTGGGTATGGCGACCTCGATCCCGCCGCACAATCTGGGCGAACTCTGCGGGGCGCTCGAAGCGCTGATCAAGAATCCGAACACCCAGGAAAAGACGCTTCTCAAATTCGTCAAGGGGCCGGACTTCCCGACCGGCGGAATCATCGTCGACGATGCCGAAGTCGATCGCCGAGGCCTATCGCACCGGGCGCGGGTCGTTCCGCGTGCGCGCCCGCTGGCATCGCGAAGAGGCCGAGCGCGGCGCCTGGCACATCGTCATCGACGAGATCCCCTATCAGGTCCAGAAGGCCAAGCTGATCGAAAAGATCGCCGAGCTCATCATGGGCAAGAAGCTGCCGCAGCTCGATGACATCCGCGACGAGTTCACCGAGGACATCCGCATCGTGCTGGTGCCGCGGACTCGCACGGTCGAGCCCGAAGTGCTGATGGAGCAGCTGTTCCGCCAGACCGATCTGGAAACGCGCATCAGCCTCAATATGAATGTTCTGGACAACGGGCTGATCCCGCGCGTCATGAGCCTGAAGGATGCGCTGACGGCCTTCGTCAATCATCGCCGCACCGTGCTCGAGCGCCGCTCGACCCATCGGCTGGAGAAGATCGCCGCCCGGCTCGATATCCTGGAAGGCTATCTCGTCGTTTATCTGGACCTCGACAAGGTCATCCGCATCATCCGCAACGAGGACGAGCCCAAGCCCAAGCTGATCAAGGCCTTCAAGCTCACCGACACCCAGGCCGATGCGATCCTCAATATGAGGCTGAGGAGCCTGCGCAAGCTGGAGGAGATGGAGATCCGCCGCGAGCACTCGGACCTAAAGACCGAGCAGAAGGCGCTCAAGAAGCTTCTGGCCTCCGACAAGATGAAGTCCGACCGGCTGATCGAGGAAACCCGCGAGATCAACGCGAAGTTCGGGCAGAAGACGGCGCTGGGCAAGCGCCGCACCGAATTCGCCAAGGCCGCCGAGATCGCCAATATCCAGGCCATCGCCGAAGAGGTCGTGGCGCTGGAGACCGCCGTCGAGCGCGAGCCGATCACCGTGGTCTGTTCGGAGAAGGGCTGGCTGCGCTCCCTCAAGGGCCATCAGGAACAGTCCGACGCCGTCAAATATCGCGAGGGCGATCGGGCCCGCTTCTGGATCCATGCCGAGACCACCGACAAGCTGCTGCTGTTCGCGACCGATGGGCGCTTCTTCACCCTGGATTGCGCCAAGCTGCCCGGCGGGCGCGGCAATGGCGAGGCCATTCGCAGCTTCATCGATCTGCCGCCGGAGGCCGATCTGGTCGTCGGTGTTCGTGCACAGTCCCGGGCGCAAACTGCTGCTGGCCTCGACCTCCGGCCACGGCTTTGTGACCGCCGAGGATGACGCCGTGGCGATGAAGCGCTCCGGCAAACAGGTCATGAATGTGCCGACGGGCCAGGAGGCCGTGGTGTGCACCCTCGCCGAAGGTGACAGCGTTGCGGTCATCGGCGAAAACCACAAGCTGCTGGTCTTTCCCGCCAAGGAGGTGCCGGAGATGGCGCGCGGGCGCGGCGTCATCCTGCAGCGCTACAAGGATGGCGGGCTTCTCGATGCCCGGATCTTCACGCTCAAGCAGGGCCTCAAGGATCAGAACAACCGCAACTGGTCGGCGAGCGAACTCAAGGACTGGAGGGGCGCGCGCGCCCAGGCCGGACGGCTGCCGCCCAAAGGGTTCGCGAAAAGCGGGAAGTTTGGTTAGCCGCCGGTTAAGGCAACAATCCGCGCGCCTTGCAGCAGACGCCACAACAAACGGCGCGCCTGAGGGGTGGTGCCGACAGCAAATGGCGCGCGTTCATCGTCAGGCCGGGAAACCCCCTACGGACAATACCGAACTATCTTTCCTGCCGCACAAAGACCATTTTCCCGTCATCAGCCGGACGCCATGGCGAACGACAAGGCGCCGGCAATTCCGGGCGGCCGATGCGCAATTCGCGGGCCGTCTCAAAACGGGACAGGTCCGATGGACAGCTCTAGGCCGGCATCCGGGCGCGACGGAGACACCGTTGCCGACACCGCCCTTGTCGCGCGGCGCGTGCAAGAGGCATCATTGAAATACCGGATGCGGCTGCAGATGAAAGTCGCGACGATGCGTGCGGCTGTGACCGAGGGTGAGACCGCAGATCCGCGGGTGCTCGCGGTGGCGGAGGCGCTGGAACGCCTGGCCGGGAACGAAAACTAGGCCCGGGTCGTTCGGTAGCTGCAGGGTCCGGTTGGGCCGGCGGGCGAGACGAGGGTTATGTTCATTCTCAGAGGATTGTTCTGGTTCGCCATTGTGGCATTGCTGATGCCGCAGGGACCCGATCTCGGCCTCAACGGCCGCCTCGATCATCTGCGCGATACGCTGTCATCCCAGCAGGAACAGCTTTACCCGGCCGGCGCGGTCGCCGGCCTTCGCCGGCAGGTGGCGTCGGCTCAGGCAGCATCCACAGACTTCATCGGCGTCTGGCGCCGCGCGGTCGGCAGCCGCCTGGATCTGGTTCGCGCCGACCTGGTCGCCGATCGCGCGGCCCGCAGTGGCAAACTGGCCGAGCTGATCGTGCTGCCGCCATCCCTGCGTCCCTGACCGTCTTCGCCACCCCCGCCGATTGCCGCTAGACTGCCGGCAATCGCAATCGGGGAGGGGGCCGTGGAACTCCAGGACATCACCTATACGCGGGACGGCGCGCTCGGCGTCATCACGCTGAACAAGCCGCAATACAAGAATGCGCAGGGCTACCGCATGCTCGACGAGATCGACGCGGCCTTTGCCCTGGCCAAGGCGGACAAGGACGTCCGCGTCGTCCTGATCCGCGGCAGCGGCGGCAACTTTTCCACCGGCCACGATCTGGGCACCCCCGAGGCGCTCGACTATCGTCAAGCCCTCGGCGCCGCCCCGGGCGTCGAAACCTACGACCAGTTCCGCAAATACAATCTCGACCTGCTGCTGGCCTGGCGCAATTTCGAAAAACCCACCATCGCCATGGTCGAAGGTTACTGCATCTATGCCGGCTGGATGCTGGCGGCGGCTTGCGATGTCGTCTTCGCTGCGGCCGATGCGCAGTTTCTCGCCGGCTTCGTGGAATATATGTCGATCCCCTGGGATATCGGCATCCGCCGCGCCAAGGAGCTGGTGTTCGAAAGCCGCTTCATTTCGGCGGACGAAGCCGCGCAATACGGCTTCGTCAACCGGGTCTTGCCGCCGGCCGAACTGGCGCGCGAGACCTATGGCTATGCCCGCCGCGTCGCCGAGAATTCGCCGGGCGCGCTGCGCTTCGCCAAGGTGCAGATGAACAAGGCCCAGGATGCGCAGGGCTTCAGCCGCGCCGTCGACGACAGCTTCGGCGATTACGTCGCCATGATGCATGTGCTGGCCGACGAGATGCGCGTCGAAGGCCAGCGCCGCCTGACGACGGTCGACCTCGCCGTGCGGGGCCGCAAGGGCGAACGCTTCGGCCTGCGCAAGGACTAGACCGCCGGCATGGCGCGATTGAGGATCGTCTCGACATCCATCTGCGCGCCGCTGCCGCCATAGACGAAGCCGGGATAATCCGACAGGCGCGTGGCAATGAAGGCGTCGGCCACCGCCGCCGGTCCCTGGCGCAACAGAACGGAGGCCTGCAGCAGCACGGCCATCTTCTCGACCAGGTGGCGGGCGTCGTGTTCGGGCGGCGGCTGCACCAGCCGGTTCTTCATCGCGTCGATGGCGTGATCCAGGACATGGCTTTCGCCATGCGCGGCCTCGAGCTCGTCGATGAATGCGGCGACGCTGTCGGGCTCGCGCATCATGGCGCGGATCACATCCAGGCAGATGACGTTGCCCGAGCCTTCCCAGATCGAGTTGAGCGGGGATTGCCGGAACAGCCGCGGCATCACGCTTTCCTCGACATAGCCGGCGCCGCCATGGGCTTCCATCGCTTCATAGACGAAGTTCACGACCCGCTTGTTGAGCCAGTACTTGCCGACCGGCGTGGCGATGCGCATCAGCGCCGCTGCGGCCGGGCTTGTCGCCGCGCTGTCGAAACATTGGGCGATGCGGAAGGTGAGTGCCGTCGCCGCCTCGGATTCGACCGCCATGTCGGCGAGAACCTGGCGCATCAGCGGCTGGTCGATCAGCGTCTTCTGGAAGGCGCGGCGATGGGATGTGTGCCACATCGCATTGGCCAGCGCCTGGCGCATATAGGCGGCCGGAGCGATGATGCAGTCCAGGCGCGTGTGCTGCACCATCTCGATGATCGTGCGCACGCCGCGGCCTTCCTCGCCGATGCGCTGCGCAAAGGCGCCATGATATTCGATCTCCGAGGAGGCATTGGCCCGGTCGCCCAGCTTGTCCTTGAGGCGCAGGATCTGCATCGCATTGCGCTCGCCATCCGGCGTCCAGCGCGGCACCAGAAAACAGCTCAGCCCGCCTTCGGCATAGGCCAGCGTCAGGAAGGCGTCGCACATCGGCGCCGAACAGAACCATTTGTGGCCCGTCAGCGTGTAGCTGCCGTCGGCATTTTTCGCCGCGCGCGTGGTGTTGGCGCGCACATCCGATCCGCCCTGTTTTTCCGTCATCGCCATGCCGATGGTGACGCCGGCTTTTTCCGAGGCGGGCCGCGAGGCCGGATCGTATTTCCCGGCGCAGATGCGCGGCGCCCAGATTTTCGCGATATCGGGCTGATGACGCAGGGCCGGCAACGCGGCATAGGTCATGGTCATGGGGCAGCAGACGCCCGGTTCGGCCTGCGCCATCAAGAATTCGATGGCACTGTGCAGAACATGGCCGGCCTCCACGCCGCTCCAGGCCGCCGACGCGATTCCGGCTTCGAGGCCCAGCTTCATCAACTCGTGATAGGCCGGATGGAATTCGACCTCGTCGATGCGCTGGCCGTAGCGATCGAAGCTTTTGAGTTGCGGCGGATTGCGATTGGCCTGCATGGCCCAGTCCGCGACCTCGGCCGAGCCGGTGCGCGCGCCGAATTCCGCGAGCCGGCCGGCGTGTGCCGCGCCGCCGGCATGGCCAAGCGCGTGCTGAAGCGCCAGATCCGAGGTGAACAGATTGACATTCTCGAAGGGCGGCGGCTGGTTCGTGACCTCATGGGTCTCGAGCATCGTGCGCGGCTTGTATGCGGACATGTCGGCCTCCTGTGCCGCCACTATAGGCGGGCGAATTCGCTTTGCCGATGGGGCGTTTCTGCTAGGGTCGGGCCAGAAGAAACGCCCGAAGAGGCCTGAATGACGATCGCAAATCAGTCGGCCGCCGCGGTTTCGGGCGGAGGCGGCCCTGCGGGCTATACCCCGGCCTATCGCAATTATATTCTCGCCATTCTGACCGCGATGTATGTGGTCAATTATCTGGACCGGCAGATTCTCAATATCCTGCTGGAGCCGATCAAGACCGAATTCGGTGTCTCCGATGCGTTGCTCGGCTTGCTGGCCGGGCCGACCTTCGCATTGTTCTACGCCACGCTCGGCATCCCCATCGCCCGTCTCGCCGATCGTCACAGCCGTCGCAACATCATCGCTGTCTCGATGGGGCTGTTTTCCATCATGACCGTGATCTGCGGGCTGGCGGCGCAATTCTGGCAGTTGCTGATTGCGCGGATCTTCACCGGCGTGGGCGAGGCCGGTACCGGCCCCTCGGCCATGGCCGTGATTTCCGATCTCTACCCACCCCAGAAGCGGGCGGCCGCGCAGAGCTTCTATTCGGCCGGTCTCAACATCGGCCTGCTGATCGCCTTTTTCGGCGGCGGCTGGATCGCGCAGACCTTTGGCTGGCGCGAGGCCTTCCTGGCGGCGGGCATCCCCGGGCTCGTTCTGTGCTTTGTCGTGGTCTTCACGGTGCGCGAGCCGGTGCGTGGTCATTCCGAACTGCTGGCAGATGATGGCGTGCGGCCGTCATTGGGCGATGTCGCGCGCTATTTGTGGAAGCAACGGTCCTTCCGCTGGATTGCCTTCGGTGCGGCCATGACGTCGTTCGGCGGCTACGGCGCCACGGCCTTCGTCCCGGCCTTTCTGGTGCGCTCCCATCACCTGTCCCTGTCCGAGGTGGGCTTCATCTTCGCCGCGATTGCCGGCGTCGGCGGCTGGTTCGGAACCTTCCTGTCCGGCGTCATCGCCGATCGCATGGGCAAGCGCGATGTGCGCTGGAACATGTATGTGCCGCTGGGCGCGGTGTTCGTGGCCTTTCCCTTCTCGCCCATCTTCTATCTGGCGGACAACACCACGGTCGCCCTTCTGGCGGCGATCATCCCGTCCTCGATGGGGGCGGTGTTCCTGGGGCCCTGCGTGACCATGGTGCAGGGGCTGGTGCCGCTGCGCATGCGGGCCACCGCGGCCGCCCTGTTCCTCTTCATCCTCAACATCATCGGTCTCGGCCTGGGACCGCAAACCGTTGGCTTGGTGTCCACCTTGCTGCACCCGATGCTTGGCGTTGATTCGCTGCGCTATGCGCTGTTCGTCACCATGATCAGCAGTGCCATCGGCGGTTATTGCTACTGGCGCGCCAGCCGGACGCTGAAGACCGATCTGGCGCGGGTGGTCAATCCGGTGTGAGAGGCGCCCGCGGGTTGTCCCCCGCGGCATCGCCGTTAGACTGCGGGCCCATGCGGGGGATGCGGCACATCGGCGGATTTGCCTTGGCAGCGTTGCTTCTGGCGACGGTCGCCGGGCGGGCCGGGGCCGGGCCGGTGGCCGCCGCACCGGCCATCGCGCCGGGCGATGCGGATGCCGCGCGCATTGCCGCCCGTCTCGAGGCACGCGTCCCGTCCGATCTGGCGGGCTATTTCGATCTCTATCTCTATGTCAGCAAGGCCGCGACCGGGCCCTGGGCGCAGCATCTCTACATGTTCCGGCGCACGGCGCAGGGGCACTTCGTCTTCGAACGGCGCTTTGCCGTCTCGACGGGCCGCGAGCGTCAGGAGCAATATTTCACGACCACGCCGACGGGCCTGTTCGAGCTCGACCCGGACCGCGCCTTTCGCCTGGCCCATTCGGCGAAGTGGCACGGCGCGCCGATGCCCCACGCGATGTTCCTGAACTATTCCTATCGCACCCGCATGTCCGGCGTGGCGCTGCACGCGGCCACCGGCCGGCTGATCGACAAGCTGGGCCATCGCGCGTCCGGCGGATGCGTGCGTCTGCCGCCGCAGATGGCGACGGCGCTGTTCGACCGGATCACCACACAGCTGCGCGGAAAGGTGCCGGTACTCGCCTTCGACGAGAATCGCGGCACCACCAATGTGGTGGGGCGGATGACGCGGGACGGGCAGGGGCGTCCGGTCCTGGCCCGCGGCTTCAGGGTGCTGGTCGTCATCTCCGACGATCCCGGGCCGGCGCCGTCCGGCCCCGCTCCGTCCTGAGCGCCGGGACCGGGGCAAATCCGGCCCCGCGGTTAACTGGAGGCCGTCTCGAAACGGGACAAGCCGGCTCTGAGCGGTTAGGCTGGCGGCGAAACGGCGGATTCCCCCGGCATGGCGGTCCTGAAGCAGCTCTGCGTGATCTATCTGGCGGCGGCCTCGGCCTTTGCCGGCGCCATCGTGCTCGACCGCAACCCGGCACTGGACAAGGCCGTGCGCCACGCCGCCGCCCTGACGGCAGAGGCCGGCGGCACCGCGGCGGTGGCGGTCAACGATCATGTGCTGCGCCCCGGCTGGGTGCATCTGGCCGATGCCGGCAGCCGGGCGATTGATTTTGTCGCGGCCGCCATGAGCCCGCCGCCGCGCGCTGCGAAGGCGCCGCCGCGCGTCGCAAAGGCCCCGCCCGCCAGGACACCCGCCAGGCCAAAACCGGCGGCCGCGCCGCGGCCGGCCGCGCCGCCCGCTGCAATCGCCGCAAAGCCCGCACCGGCGGCCGGAACGGCATCTGGTCGGGTCGCCAGGGCCGTCCCACCCGTGCCGTCGCCCTCCGCGGCTCCGGCGCTGCGGCCGCAGATCATCGAACCGTCGCGGTCCAAGGTCACGATTGCGATTGCCCCGCCGCCGGTCCCGCCGGTGCCGAAGCCGTCCGCCCCGAAGACGAAGGTGACGATCGCGATCGCGCCGAAGGCGCCGGCTGTGGCCGAGCCGCCTGCGGCGCCGGCGACCAGCCCTGCCGAGATCGCCCGCGTCGAGCAGCGCCTCAAGGACAATCTGACCGATGCGCTCTACGCCAATTTCGATCTGTTCCTCTATGTCAGCAAGGCGGCCTCCGGGCCGGTGGCGCAGCGCATGTATGTCTTCGCCAAGCGGTCCTCCGGCGATCTGACGCTGCGCTATGACTGGCCGGTTTCGACGGGGCGCGAAAAGGTCGAATACAACAAGGCCGGCTGGAAACTGCCGAGCTACACCCCGGCCGGCTATTACGAGCTGGATCCGCACCGGATGTACAAGCATTACCGCTCCATCCAGTGGGGCACGCCGATGCCCTATGCGATGTTCTTCGACTGGGTCCATGACGGCAACCGGTCGGGTCTGGCGATTCATGCCGCCCATGGCGACGACATCGCACTGCTCGGAAAGCGCGCCAGCGGCGGCTGCATTCACCTGGCGCCGAAGGATGCGGCAATTCTCTTCCAACTGATTCGCACGCAGTACAAAGGGCCCGTCCCGCGATTCGCCTATGACCGCAAGACGCGCACGATCAGCAACCGCGGCGAACTGATGCGCGATGCCCGGGGCGATCTGCGCTTCTCGAAGGGCTACCGGGTTCTGGTGTTCATCGAGAACTATGGCGGGTCGGACACCGTCGCCACGATCATGTAGCCCGGATCGCCCGATATCCCGGAAATCCGGCATTTTACCGGTCTGTACCGTCCCGGGAATCTGACCGGATCGTGCCATCTTTGCGGCGGTCCCGGGAACAATGCGCCGCCTCTCGGAGTTCATACCGCAGAAACGGGGGACCCCGATGACGATACATGCAAAGCCTGGCACGTTTGTTACGGAAGATGTCGTTCGCTGCAGCGTCTACGTACCGGTAGACCGGGCGACGGCATTCGAGAAGTTCCGCCACGACCTGTTCCAATGGTGGCCGCACGACTACACCTGGTCGGGCGATGCCGTCGAGAACCTCTTCTTCGAGGGCCGCAAGGGCGGCTGCCTGTGGGAACGGGGGCCGGAAGGTTTCCGCTGCGATTTCGCGCGTGTGCTGCGCTGGGTGCCGTCCGACTGGATGCTGCTGCGCTGGCACATCGCCCCGGACCGCAAGCCGCAGCCCGATCCGGCCAAGGCCAGCGAGGTTGAGATTCGCTTCGTGGCCGACGACCGCGGCGGCACGCGCATCGAACTGGAGCATCGCCATATCGCGCGACATGGTCGCGGCTGGGAGGCCTACTGCGCCAGCATGGGCGCGCCCGATGGCTGGCCGCACATCCTGGCCTGCTTTGCCGAGCATTGTGCACCGGCGGCGCCCAGAGAGGCGATGCCCCCGTTGCGGGCCGTCGCGACCAACGGCTGAGGCCGAATTCCTGAAAAAACTCCGGGCCTGATCGGTTGACAGGCCGGGCCATTTGGCCGATATCCGCCCGCCACAGCCAAGCTTCTGTATGAAGGCGCCTGTGATGTGGAGGGGTGCCCGAGTGGCTAAAGGGGACGGACTGTAAATCCGTTGGCTACGCCTACGTTGGTTCGAATCCAACCCCCTCCACCAGCCTTCACGTACGGCGCGCGGTTGTTGCTCGGCGGCCACCGGCGAGATGACAGGTGAAGTGCTGGATCGGATTGCGGGTGTAGCTCAATGGTAGAGCAACAGCCTTCCAAGCTGATGACGAGGGTTCGATTCCCTTCACCCGCTCCAGCCCCTGCCAGATCGGTAGGCTTTCGGTATCGGCGTTGGTTTTCGGATTTGTGATTGCAGCAGCACTGGAAGGACGTGGACCATGGCGAAGGCCAAATTCGAGCGGAACAAGCCGCACTGCAACATCGGAACGATCGGTCACGTTGACCACGGCAAGACGACGCTGACGGCGGCGATCACGAAGGTGCTTGCCGAGACGGGCGGAGCGACGTTCTCGGCCTATGACCAGATCGACAAGGCGCCGGAAGAAAAGGCGCGCGGCATCACGATCTCGACGGCGCATGTCGAATACGAGACGGCCAAGCGGCACTACGCCCATGTCGACTGCCCCGGTCACGCCGACTATGTGAAGAACATGATCACGGGCGCCGCCCAGATGGACGGCGCGATCCTGGTGGTGTCGGCGGCCGACGGCCCGATGCCGCAGACCCGCGAGCACATCCTCCTGGCGCGCCAGGTCGGCGTGCCGGCGCTGGTCGTGTTCATGAACAAGTGCGACATGGTCGACGACGAAGAGCTTCTGGACCTGGTGGAGATGGAAGTGCGCGAGCTGCTGTCGTCCTACGAGTTCCCGGGCGACGACATCCCGATCATCCGCGGCTCGGCGCTGGCGGCGCTGGAAGACAGCAACAAGGAGCTCGGCCACGACGCGATCCTCAAGCTGATGGAAGCGGTCGACGACTACATCCCGCAGCCGGAGCGTCCGATCGACCAGCCCTTCCTGATGCCGATCGAGGACGTGTTCTCGATCTCGGGCCGCGGCACGGTGGTGACCGGGCCGCATCGAGCGCGGCGTTGTGAAGGTGGGCGAGACGGTCGAGATCATCGGCATCAAGGACACCTCGACGACGACGGTCACGGGCGTGGAAATGTTCCGCAAGCTGCTCGATCAGGGCCAGGCGGGCGACAATGTGGGTTGCCTGCTGCGCGGCGTGGACCGCGAGGGCGTGGAGCGCGGCCAGGTTCTGGCCAAGCCGGGCTCGGTGACGCCGCACACCAACTTCAAGGCCGAAGCCTACATCCTGACCAAGGAAGAGGGCGGGCGTCACACCCCGTTCTTCGGCAACTACCGTCCGCAGTTCTACTTCCGCACGACGGACGTGACGGGCATCGTCAAGCTGCCGGAAGGCACCGAGATGGTGATGCCGGGCGACAATGTGACGATCGAGGTCGAGCTGATCGTGCCGATCGCGATGGAAGAGAAGCTGCGCTTCGCTATCCGCGAAGGCGGGCGCACCGTCGGCGCCGGCGTCGTCGCCGAAATCATCAAGTAAGCGATCCGGTCACGCGCATACGGAAAGGGCGCTCCTTGCGGGGCGCCTTTTTCTTTGTTCGGGGCTATGGCCGGGTGACGTCCAGCGCCGCGCGGATCGCCGGGAATGCCGCCGCCGCACGCTCGAGCCAGGCCAGGCCGCGGGCGATCTCGTCGCCGGCGATCGCATGGGCCTGCGCCAGCACGCGGGCGCGCAGGTCCGCGTCGTAAGGGTGTTCGGGTGCCTTGGAATAGCGGCGCATGTCCGGCCCGGCGAGGATCGCCGCGATCTCGGACGCGCGCGCCTCGACCCCGAGATGGGCGAAGCTCCGCTCCAGGGCCTCGTGCGGCGCGGCCAGGACGCCGTCGAAATCGAGCCATCGAACGCGCTCCCCGGCGCTCTCGGCGGCGGCGGTCAGCGCCGTCATCTCGCAGGCCCAGCCCATGGCGACAATCTCGCCGATCGAAAGAGACGCCACCTCCCATGGCCCATCGCCCAGCCGCCGCTGGAGCCGCCCCGACCGGGAGGGGGCCAGCATCCGGGCCTCGGCCGGAGAGTTCTCGGCCCCGAGAATGGTGGCCAGGAAGTTTTCGGGCCGCACGGTCACGAACAGGGCGCGCGGCCCATAAGGGCGGGCGAGCAGCGTGGCGGCCAGTTCCGAAACATAGCTCGTGGCCTTGATCACGACGGTCTGTTCGGGGGCAAAGCGCCGCGACAGCAGTTTGACAAGGGTCGGCAGCCGCGCGGCGACCGGCTCGGGCCCCAGCGCCTCCTGCATCTGGGCCAGAACCCGCAGGATCTGGGGTTCCCGCAGGGAAAGGACGCGCGGGTGCCCACCCAGAAGCCGCGACAGCAGCGTCGAGCCGACATGGCCGATATGGAAGATGTAGTGGCAGCGTTCCGGCAGGTCCTGCACTGCGGCGGCCACCTGGTCCCAGGGCAGGGCGCGGCCGGGTGCGGTCAGGCGGTCATCGAGGAAGCTGGCCCGGGCAAGATCGGCCTCGCCGAGCCGGACCAGCGTCACCGCGCCACTGCGCGGATCGAAGCCATGGGGGAACAGGGCCGGCGAGTCGCACAGCGCGGCGGCCAACGGATCGGGCGGGGTGGGCGGCATGGGCGTTGCCTAGCATGGCCCCCATATTCTGCCCAGATAGACCCGTCCTAGTCGAAGCCCGACAGCCTGGCTTGTCGAGCCCGGCGGGCACGGAGCGCGGCACGGCAGCGATCGTAATTCTCGTGCGGTTTCGTGGTCTTATGGGCCTCGCGATAGCACTGGGCGTCGTCCAGAAAGTCCATCATGGCCGCGTTGGCCTGCCTGGCCTGGGCCGCCTGGGCCGAGTTGTCAAATTCCGCGCATCCCGTTAGGGCGGGGAGGCTGGCAAGGAGCAATAAAATTACACTTTTGGACATTTTCACCTCCTGATAGTTGGTGAAAAGCCGCTTATTGGTCCCACTGTGTCCGATTTCAAGCCGAGTTTCTGCGAGTTCCCCCGCTCCGATGCGGGACCAGGTCCGTGCGATGCGGTCGGGCGCCCTCCGAAACCGCCTGCCAGGGCTGAAAAAATCCTGTCTTTGCCGCTTGCGAAGGCCTTAACGGGCTGGTAAACCGCTGCCCCTCGACAAAGAGCTGGTGCGCTGGTGGGCGGGGGCCGTCCCCGGCGCGCTGACCTTTGTCTTTAGGAGTGTAGCTCAGCTGGTAGAGCGGCGGTCTCCAAAACCGTAGGTCGGGGGTTCGAACCCTGCCACTCCTGCCCAAGTGACGGCTGGGTCACGCTCGAAATTGGAAACGGATCACCATCGTGGCCGATCAGAAAAAGAAGAAGGCGGCAGAGGGCGGGCCAAGGATGTACCCGCCCCGGCCGTCAAGCGCACCGGACCAAGTCGGTTGTCCAGGAAGTGCGCCGCGAAGTCTCGAAGGTAACGTGGCCGACCTTCCGCGAAACCTGGCTTACGACCGTGATGGTTTTCATCATGGCTGGCATGACGATGGTGTTTTTCTTCGGTGTCGATTGGACGTTGGCCATGGGCGAACGTCTTCTGATCGGCGCGGCGGGCTGAAGTCCCGGACAAACGTAACCTACGAAGGCCGTCCATGAGCGAAGCAGGCACCGCAACCCAGTCGGACGCGAAGTGGTACATCGTCCACACCTACTCGAATTTAAGAAGAAGGTGGCCGAGGAGATCAAGCGCCAGGCCCAGATTCAGGGCCTCGAGGACCTGGTCGAGGACGTGCTCGTTCCGACCGAAGAGGTCATCGAAGTGCGCCGCGGCCAGAAGGTCAATGCCGAACGCAAGTTTCTGCCGGGCTATGTGCTTCTGCACGC
>CAVQBY010000002.1:0-32170 GCA_963710925.1 uncultured Pseudomonadota bacterium
GCGGTCGTCGTCGCCCTGGATCAGCAGCACCGGCGATTTCCAGCTCTTCATGCTGGCGATGGGCGAGGAGTCGAAGGCGACTTCATCGCCGCCTTCATGATCGCCCTTCTCGTAGCGCGTGTCGCGCTTGCCGTACCAGGTCGTCCATGAAGCGCGACCAGTCATGCACGCCGTGCATGTCGACGCCGGCCTTGAAGATGTCGGAATTGCGCGCCAGCCCCATCGCCGTCAGATAGCCGCCGTAGGAGCCGCCCCAGATGCCGATGCGCTTGGCATCCACACCCTTGAGCCCTTGCAGAAACTTCGCGCCCGCCACCACGTCCTGATATTCGGCCGCGCCTGCGGGTCCGGCATGTTCGGGATGGTGGAAGGCGTGGCCGTAGCCGATGCCCAGCCGGTAATTCACCGACAGCACGGTGAAACCGTGATTGGCGAGATACTGATTCACCGCATAGGCATTGGAGTAGTAATCCATGTAGTGCCAGCCGAGCAGCATCTGCCGCGGCGGGCCGCCATGCACGAAGATGATGCCGGGTTTGGTTTCGCCGTCGCCATTGTCGAAGACCTGGCCGTGAATGGTCCAGCCATCGGCCGATTTGAAGCTGACGGCTTTTGGCACCACCAGCGCGGCCTGCGGGAAGTCTTGCGGCACCTGGCCTGCGCCGAGATCGCGCCGGGCCTTGCCGTCCAGCCCGATGATCGACACCGAAGGCGGTGCCTTGGCGCCGGCATCGATGAAGGCGACCGTGTTCGCGCCCGCCACCACCGGCGACCATTCCAGCCCGGTGCCGGCGGTCAGCGGCACAACGGGGCCGCCATTGACGGCCACGCGGAAGATGTGGCGGCGGTCGTCATCGTCCTTGGTGGCGCCGGTGTTGGCGTCATAGATCATGAATTTGCCGTCGCGGCTCTCGGCCACATGCTCGACCATGTATTTGCCCGGCGTCAGCAGCTTCGCCGCGCCGCCCGCCGCCGGCACCGCATACAGATGCGGCCAGTTGTCGAGATCGGCCAGGAACACGAGCCGGTCGCCCGCCGCCCAATGCAGATTGGCGTTGCCGGCCGTGCGCGGGAAGGAACCGAGCAGCGTGTCCGGGCTCTGCCAGATGCGCTTGGCCTTGCCGGTCTTCGCATCGCCGACCCAGATCGACCAGGGATTGGGCGTCTCTTTCAGAATGGGTTTGGGGGCGCCGCCGCGTCCGTTCATGCGCACAAAGGCGATGCGCTTGCCGTCCGGCGACCAGCGCGGCATGCCCGAGCGGTCGGTGGTCGGCGTCAGATAGGTGAGCGTCTTCGCCTTGATGTCATAGATGCCGATGAAGCTGTGATCATTGCCGTCGCGCGCGGAATCGAAGGCGAGCTTGCCGCCATCCGGCGACCATTGCAGCTCGTCGGCCTCGCCGCGATCGAAGAACAGCCGGCGGGGTTTGCCCTTGCCGGTCAGCGCGGCGGTCCACACCTGGCCCTTATCGTTGACATAGGCGAGCTGGCCGCGCGCCGAGAGCGCGGGCTTGTCGCCCTCGGCAATCTTCACCGGCGCGCCGCCCGACAGCGACGCCGCCCAGATCGTGACCTTGGGTTCGGTGCTTGCGGAATCGGGATCGGGCGGCAGCTTCGGCGTCCCAATTGGCGTCGTGATCGCCGCCGCGCACATAGACCAGATGTTTGCCGTCGGGCGAGAAGGTCAGCTGTGTCAGTTCCTGACCGTCATCGGCGGTGTAATGCGTGACCTGGTGCGGTTTGAACGCGGGGCCCTCCGCGACCCAGATGTTGCGCACGCCATGGACGATGCGCACAAAGGCAATGGTCTCGCCCTTGGTGGCCGCTTCCAGTTCCGGCACGAAGGGGTAAGACAGGACCTGCTCCATCGTGAAGCCGCCGCGCGCCGCGGGCGCTTGCGCCTGTGCCGGCGCGAAGGCGGATGCGCAAAGCAGCGCCACGGCGCCGATCGTCGAAATGGTTTTCATGTGGTCCCCCGAAATGTGATCAAAGCGATGTGAGCCAGGCCAGCAGCCGCGCATTCACCTCTGCGGGCCGCTCCTGCTGTGTCCAGTGTCCGCAGCCCTCCAGAATGTCGGCGCCGCGCAGATCGGTCATCTCGCCGCGCATGATGGCGACCAGATCGGCCTTGCCGGTCATGGTCAGCACCAGATCGCGCGCCCCGCCGATGAACAATGCGGGCTGTTCGATCTTCCGGCCCTGGAATTGTTGCAGATAGGCGAAATCGCGCTCGTGATTGCGGTAGCGGTTGATGGGGCCGCGCAGGCCCGAGCGTTCGAATTCGCCCACGTAATAGTCGAGGTCGTCGGCGGTCAGCCACGCCGGAAACGGATCGGGATCGACCAGCCCTTCGAGCAAGGTCGCATCGGAGCCCTTGTTGTTGGGCCAGGTGCCATCCGGCGCGTCGCCCGAAATCGCATAGATGAACTTGCGCAGGAAGCCGCGGACATCCTTTTCCGCTTCGGCCTCGGCCACGCCTTCCGTCTGGAAATAGGCCTGGTAGAAGAAACGATTCCGCTTGGTGAAGATCTCGTCGAAGACTTCGGTGAAGGGCCGCGTCGGCACGCCGGTATAGGGCACCGACAATCCGGCCACCGCGCGCACCCGGTCGGGCCGCACCAGCGCGCTGTTCCAGACGATGGGCGCGCCCCAGTCATGGCCGATCAGGATGGCGCGCGCGCCCCCGCCCAGCGCCTCGATCACGCCGGCGACATCGCCGATCATTTTTTCCATCGCATAGTCGGGGACGGCGTGCGGCTTGTCCGATCCGCCATAGCCGCGCACATCGATGGCGCAGGCGGTGAAACCGGCTTCGGCAATGGGGCCGATCTGGTGGCGCCAGGAATACCAGCTCTCCGGAAAGCCATGCACCATCACCACCAGCGGGCCCGTGCCTTCGACCATGGCGCGCAGCTTGATATCGGCAAGCTGGATGAAGCGCTCCTGCATCTCAGCGCCCCGTGAAGTTCGCCGGGCGGCGCTCGAGGAAGGCGGCGACGCCCTCCTTGTGATCGGCCGAGGCGAAACATTCGGCCAGCTTTTCGCGATGGGCAGCGAGATGTTCGCGCGTGTCGCGTTCGAGGCCCTGCCACACCAGCTCCTTGATGCGTGTCAGCGAGAAGGGCGAGGAGGCCAGATAGCGCCGCGCTTCGCGCATCGCGGCGTCCATCAGCGCCTCCGGGGGTACGACGTCTGCGGCATAGCCGATGCTCAACGCCGCGTCGGCCTCCAGAAACCCGCCGCTGTAAAGCAGCCGCAGCGCCTGTTGCGGGCCGATCAGCCGCGGCAGCAGCCAGCTGCCCGCGCCGGTATCGGGCACCAGCCCGCGATGGGCGAAATTCCAGGCGAAGCGTGCGCGGGTCGTGACGATGCGCACATCGCACTGGCTGGTCAGTTCGGCGCCCATGCCCACGGCATAGCCGTCGATGGCGCCGATCACCGGCTTCATGCAGCGCAGCAGCGGCCAGGCTTCGCTGCGGCGCCCGCCGCGCGCCTCGGCCGGGGTGTTGGCCAGATCGGCCAGATCGGTGCCGGCGCAGAACACCCCGTCCGCGCCGGTCACGATCAGCACGCGCACCGCCTCGTCCGCGGCCGCTTCGGCGATGCGCGCATTGAAGGCTTCGAGCATCGCCCATGTCATGGCGTTGCGCTTCTGCGGCCGGTCGATGGCGAGAATGGCGATGCCCTCGCCATCGACCGAATAGGTGATGTGCTCGGCGGTCATGCGGCTGCCCCGTCTGGAATATCGATCGGGCGCAGTATGACAGCCTTTGCCGTCCCCGCCTATTTTCCGTTCAGCACCGCGGTCGCCTGATCCAGCCGGCCGCTATAGGCATTGAGCGCATCTGCGGTCAGCTTGGCGTACTGGTTGGCATCGCTCCAATGCTGTTCCTCGATGCCCTCGCGCACGCCCGGCAGGGTCTTGACGCCATAGCCCGTGAACCGGCCCGGCGCGTAGACGAGATTGCGATACCAGTCGCGGCCCGGCAGGCCGATCTTCGGCGCCAGTGTCTGGTCCAGCGTCTGCATCAGGCCCATCAGCTTGGCGCGCTTGTCGGCGCTGAGACCGGCCGCATGTTTGGCGAAGGCCGCGTCATAGGCCTTGGCCGCCTCGTTCAGCTTGCCCACGGCCTGTTCCAGCGGCTTCAGGTCGATCGGCGGCACCGGCTTGAGTGCGGTCGGCGAGCCATGGGTCTTGGTCGGATCGGCGGCCAGCGCGAACACCTTGTCCTTGAGCGCCTGGTTCTGGATCTCGGCGGCCTTGCGCTTGTCCTTCTCCAGTTTCTGGATTTCCTTGAGATAGCCTGACACCGCTTTCGCGAAATCGCCGGGATGCTGCAGCGGCAGATCGCTGTCGGCCGCGCGCATCACCAGGCGGCCCGTGGTCTTGGCCAGCACCGCGCCATAGACGAAGCCCGGATCGACGAATTTGCTGTGGTGCTCAAAGGTGTCGTAGCGCGAGTGATAGACGCCGCCCGAATTGCCTTCGCCGCCATAGCCCAGCGCGATGGTCGACACGCCCAGATGTTCCAGGAACACCGAATAGTCGGAGCCCGAGCCCAGCGCCTCGATCGGCATGTCGGCCTTGGGATCGGCCGCGATCTTGGCCTCTTCCTTGTCTTCGGGCTTGGCATGCGGGGCCATCGCATCGACGCGCAGTCTGGCGCGGCGGCGCTGCGCCACCGACACCTTGGTTTCGGGATCGGTCACGTCCTCGGCCACGCCATTGACGAAATGCTCCAGGTCGTGATTGCCGCCGACATAGAGCAGCCCGCGCGCATTGCTGTCGGTGTTGATGTAGAGCACGGCGTGTTTCTTGAGTTCGGCGGCATGGGTCTCGGCCCATTCGGTCGAGCCCAGCAGCCCCGGCTCCTCGCCGTCCCAGCTGGCATAGATGATGGTGCGCTTGGGCCGCCAGCCGTTCTTCAGCAACTCGCCGAAGGCCTTGGCCTCGTCGAGCAGCGCCACCTGTCCGGACAGCGGATCGGTCGCGCCTTCCACCCAGCCGTCATGATGATTGCCGCGAATGATCCACTGATCGGGATAGGTCGAACCCTGGATCTTGGCGATCACGTCATAGACCGGCTTCAGGCTCCAGTCGGACTTGACGGCCAGATGCACCTTCTCGCTGGACGGTCCGACGCGATAGGTGATGGGCAGCGCGCCGCGCCAGCTTTCCGGCACCACATCGCCGGTCATCGTCTTCAGCATCACCTGCGCATCGGCATAGGAGATCGGCAGCGCCGGAATTTTCAGAATCACCGGCGATTGCTCGCGCGTCAGCCGTTTGGCGTCCTTGGTGGCGCCGACATCGGGCGTCAGCGGATCGCCATTGAAGATCGACATGTCCTCGACCGAGCCGCGCTGAATGCCTTGCGGCGGGCGCATCGGCCCCTTGGGATAGGCCGCGTCGACGCCATAGCCGTCATCGGCCGGGTCGGAATAGATCAGGCAGCCGATGGCGCCATGCGGTCTGCGCCAGCAGCGGCTTGAGCCCGCGCCAGCCATTGCCGTAGCGCGCGATCACGATCTTGCCCTTGACCGAGATGCCCATGCGCTGCAAGCGCCTTGTAGTCGTCGGGCATGCCGTAATTGACATAGACCAGCGGGCGCGGTGACATCGCCGTCGCCCTGATAGGCCAGATAGGCGGGCAGGGCCTTGTCCTTGGCTGTGGCCGAGGTGTCGCCGGGGATCGGCTTTTCCTGCAGCGTCGCCTTGAAGGGATGGGCGCCCAGCATCTCCACCGTCTCGCTGATCGGGGTGGGGTAGAGCACCTCGAAGGTCTCGATATGGGCGTCCCAGCCGAACTTCTTGAACTGGGCCAGTTCCCATTCGGCATTGGCCTTGTCATGCGGCGAGCCGACATGGTTGGGCTCGGAGGCCATGATCTTCATCCAGTCGCTCTGGTCGGCCGGACTGATGGCGGCGTCGAAATCGCGCTCCAGCGCCGGCGCCGCGGCGGCGGACGGCGAGGATGGCGCCGCCGATGTGGACACTGCAAAGACGGCGCTGGCGAACAGGGCGCACCCGGTGGCCACACCGAAGGCGCGCGAATTTGGTCGGAACATGAAGCCGATCCCCCGAAAGAATGAATCCCGGGCCGCAGCCTAGCGGGCCAACTGGCCTCGTCCAGCCCCGAAATCGGGCGCTGCGCCGCGTTGACGCGGCCGGTTCCGGCCCGGCGAGCGGGTTTTCCCGCGCTCGGACATAGTTTTGCTGTTATTTCCCCGCACTTCCCCCGCACGTCACAAATGGCGTAAAGAGCCGCCGGGCAAAGGCCCGACGGCCCGCCCCTTGCGGGCGCCCTCACGCGACAAGGCTTGTTTACCCGTGGCATTCCCAGAGACGTCCCCTCCGCTCGCTCGCGCGCTGGCGGAGCGCAACTATTCCGAACCCACCGCCGTGCAGAGCGCGGTGCTGGCGCCCCAGGCCAGAGGCCGCGACCTTCTGGTTTCCGCCCAGACGGGTTCGGGCAAGACCGCCGCATTCGGTCTGGCGCTGGGGGAAACCCTCCTGGACGCGGCCGGCGCGATCGGCCCGGCCGCCGCCCCCCAGGCGCTGATCGTGGCGCCGACGCGCGAACTTGCGCTCCAGGTGCAGCGCGAGCTGGCCTGGCTCTATCAGTTTGCCGGCGCCCAGATCATTTCCTGTGTCGGCGGCATGGATCCGCAAATCCGAGCGCCGTGCGCTGCAGCGCGGCGCCCATATCGTCGTCGGCACGCCGGGCCGGTTGCGCGACCATCTCGAACGCGGCGCGCTCGATGTCTCCAGCCTCAAGGCGCTGGTGCTCGACGAGGCCGACGAGATGCTCGACATGGGCTTTCGCGAAGACCTGGAATTCATCCTCGAGACGACGCCGGCCGAACGCCGCACGCTGCTGTTCTCGGCCACGCTGCCCAAGCCCATCGTCACACTGGCCAAGCATTATCAACGCGACGCGCTGCGCATCGCCGCCAGCGAGGCCTGCGCGGGCCCATGCCGATATCGAATACCGTGCCGTGCGCATCGCCGCCCGCGCGACGGCGAGCACGCCGTCGTCAATCTGCTGCGCTATTACGAAGCCCGGGCGCGCTGGTGTTCTGCAACACCCGCCAGGCCGTGCGCCATCTGCAAGCCATTCTGCAGGAGCGCGGCTTTTCGGTCGTCGCCTTGTCGGGCGAGCTCGGGCAGGGCGAACGCAATCAGGCGCTGCAGGCGCTGCGCGACGGGCGTGCGCGCATCTGTGTCGCCACCGATGTCGCGGCGCGCGGCATCGATCTGCCGAGCCTCGACCTCGTCATCCATGCCGAACTGCCCGAACGATGCCGAAGTGCTGCAGCACAGGAGCGGGCGCACCGGCCGCGCCGGGCGAAAGGGCATCTCGGTGCTCTTGATCACGCCGCAAAAGCGCCGCCGCGCCGAAATGTTGCTGGCGCAGGCCGCGCATCAATCCGGTCTGGGCCGCCGCGCCTTCGGCCTATGCCATCAAGGCGCTCGACCAGGAACGCCTGCTGCAGAACCCGGTGCTGACCGAACCGGCCAGCGAAGACGATCTCGAACTGGCACGCCTTCTATTGGAGGCGCAGCCGCCGAGCAGATCGCCACGGCATTGGTGCGGCTGCATCGCGCCCATCTGCCGGCGCCCGAAGAACTCGCCGATCCGGGGCGAGGCGCCGCCGCCGCGCGACCGTGCCGCGCCGCGCAAGGATTTCGAGTCCCGCAAGAAGACGCGCGACAGCCGCATCCGCGAGGCCCGCACGCCACCCGCGGAACAATATGCGCCGCGCCCCGAACGTGCCGAGCGCCCCGGACGCGCCGAGCGGCCCGAGCGCCGCGAACGCTTTGAGCGTGCGCCACAGGCGGCCGGCGGCGAGGACACGGTCTGGTTCCGTCTCAATGTCGGGCGCGAACGCAATGCCGATCCCAAATGGCTGCTTGCCGGAAATCTGCAAGCAGGGCGGCATCACCAAGCAGGACATCGGACAGATCCGCGTCTTCGATCGCGACACAAGGTTCGAGGTCGTCGCGGACAAGGCCGAGGATTTTGCCGCCCATGTCGCCGGCCAGTCCAAGAAGTCCGGCGTGCGCATCGAAAAGCTGCGCGGCGAGGCGCCGCCGGCCGACGCGCCTTCGCGCACCGCGGCGCGCGCCAAACACGCCAAGCCCGCCTGGAAGCCGAAATATGATGCCCGCCCTGCCGGCGGCGCCGCGCATCGCAGCGACGGCGACACCGCCACGCTCGATGATTGGGCGGCGCGCAAGAAGCCGGCGCGCGAAGGCATTCCCAACTGGAAGCCGCGTTACAACTCCGCGCTGCCCGATGGCGCCGACCGCGCCGCAAAACCGGCGGGCCCCCGGCCCAAGAAGAAGCCCGGCGGCAAGACCGGCCACAAGGGCGCGTCAAAGGCCGGGCCCAAGGCCGGCAAGACCAAACCCAACCGCGCCGCCCGCCGCGCCAAGGCGCGGGAGTAGGGCGGCGCCGTCATGCCAAGCTCTACGCAAATGTCGCTTCAGACGAGAACGGGCCGCTATCAAGTAATCGTCTCAATTGAAAACGACATGATACAGTAAAAATCTCTAACATTTTTGCATTAATTCATGTAAACACTTCGCCCGGAAAGTGGGGCGTGCCGCATTTCCGCCCCGCGTCTTCGAAGTTGGAGGGAGGGGCATGGATCGTGCGCTCGTGGTTGGGATTTCAGACTACGGTCGTCTGAACCAGTCCTTGCCCGGCTGCCTCAATGACATGGATGGGTGGCGGGACTACCTCGCCGGATCATTTGCACTCGGCGCCGACAATTTGCGGCTTCTGGCGGACAGCAGGGCTACGCGCGAGGCCATCCTGGCGCGGATCGGTTGGCTGCTGGACGATGCCCGCGACGGGGATCGGCAATTCTTTGTCTTTGCTGGTCACGGTTCACGTCTGCGGCGGCGCGATCCGGATACCGGCATCGTTGAGCACAGGCTGGACGAGACGCTTGTCGCCTATCCGGGTGCAGCCGACGATTTCGAAGACTTCATGATCTTCGACGAGGATCTCGCGCAGCTGGTCGATCGCTCCGGCTTTCCGCCGGACGCACGGCTCACCTTCATCTTCAACTCCTGTCACTCCGGCGGCATGCTGCGCGAGCTGCTGCTTGGCGTAGAAGCGCCGGCCGATACGCCCCTGCCGCGCTACCTGCGGGTTCCGGACGATGTGCGGGCGCGCGAGTTTCAGGATGACAGACTTGAGGTCCGTGCTCTGGGGACGCTGGCGTCCAGCACATTGCGCGTTCCGCGCTTGATCGTCGCGGCGGCCAAGGCCGAACAATCGGCCTGGGATGCGCGAATGCCGGACGGACAGCGCCACGGCGTCTTCTCCTTCTATGCACTGCGGGAGCTTGCGAAGGCTCCACACGGCGCGATGAACGACATCCTGGCGTCGACTGCCCGGAAAATCGCGACGCACTTTCCACAGACGCCAATGCTTCTGGGCAGCGAAAACCGT
Organism: uncultured Pseudomonadota bacterium; assembly: GCA_963710925.1. GTDB lineage: Bacteria > Pseudomonadota > Alphaproteobacteria > Micropepsales > Micropepsaceae > Rhizomicrobium. The sequence continues at coordinate 9,468 of CAVQBY010000002.1, forward strand.
TTCAACCAGCCCCTGACCGAATAGGAGACGATTGCGATGAAAACCGGAGATTTCAGCTTCACCTTTCACGGAAAGGATGTGGACATTCTGGATGTCGCCGCGGCCCGAAAGCTTATCATCGACCAGGTCAATGATCCTTCTTTCGAGTCGATTATCGGCGACATGAAGGTGCTCGCAAACAGTGCCGTGGTCGGACCCGCGCCCCGCGGCGGCGAGGCCGGCGTAAGCTGCAAGGGGGATACGCACGGCAACGTCTGCCGACGCGCCGGGGGCGCTGGCGCCTCTTCCGTCGGAACGGTCTGCTCGGGCTTGGTGTAATTGGGCGCCGGCCAGCCCTTGAGATAGGCCAGCCGTGCGGCGGCGCGCCGTGAGCCATGCGCGGCGGCGGCGGCGTAAAGTTGCTGGGCCTTGGCGTAGTCCTGCGTCACGCCATTGCCGTTTTCGTACATCTGGCCGAGCAGGTATTGCGCCACCGGATGGCTGGCGGCCGCGGCGATGGTGAGCCAGTGCAGGGCGGCCTTGGGATCGGGCGGTCCGGCTTCGCCGTCGAGCAGCATCTGGCCGAGATCGGCCGCTGCTGTCGGCAGGCCCGCATCGGCCGCGCTTGGTGTAGGTGCGGATCGCGGCCTGCGGATCCTTGGCCGTGCCCAGCCCCTTGCGTTGCATCAGCGCGACATTGCGCAGCGCGGCGATGTCGTCCATGCTCCGCGAGTTGCGAGAAGATCGCATAGGCTTGTGCATAGTCGTTGGCGTCGAAGGCGGCGACGCCCGCCTGGAAGCGCTTTTGATTGCCCGGCACATAGACCTTTGAGGGCGGCTCCGGCGGCATGGCTGCGGCCTGTGCCGCGGCCGACGCACAGCCCGCCGCAGAGCAGAATGATCGCTGTCGCGCGTGTCACCGCCGTTCCCCCGAAGCCTGCTTCCGGCCAGCCGGGACGCTAGCAACCGGTTTCGCCGCCCGCAAATTCTGGCCCGTCCGCCGCCAAGATGCTATTCCCGCTCCATGAGCGAAATCGGCGGACCCCTAGACGACGGCGGCATCGCGGCCAAGGACGATCCGATGGACCTGTTCCACGCCTGGATGGACGAGGCGGCGAAGACCGAGCCCAACGAAGCCAATGCGATGTCCATCGCCAGCGTGGACGCGGCGGGCCATCCCAACCTGCGCATGGTGCTGCTGAAGCAGGCCGACCGCGACGGCTTTGTCTTCTACACCAATCTGGAAAGCGCCAAGGGCGGCGAGCTTCAGGCCAATCCCCATGCCGCGCTGTGCTTCCACTGGAAGACCCAGCGCAAGCAGGTGCGGGTGCGCGGGCCGGTCGGCGCTGGTGAGCGATGCGGAGGCCGATGCCTATTTCGCCAGCCGCGCCAAGGACAGCCAGATCGGCGCCTGGGCGAGCGCGCAGTCGCGGCCGATGGAGGGCCGCTTCGTGTTCGAGCGCGAGATCGCCAGATACGCCGCCAAATATGCGCTCTCCAAGGTGCCGCGGCCGCCGCACTGGTCGGGCTTCCGGGTGACCCCGCTGGAGATCGAGTTCTGGCGCGACCGGCCCTTCCGCCTGCACGACCGGCTGGTCTATCGCCGCGCCGCGCGCGAGGCGCCCTGGCGCACCGAAAGGCTGTTCCCGTGAGCCATGCCCATTCCGCCGCCGGCTGAACGGCACGGCGGCCGCACATGGCGGGTTGATGCAGACGCACCGGCCTGGGCGGCGGTCGGCGTCGCCGCCTTTCTGATCGTGGTCAAGCTGGTCGCCTATCTGATGACCAATTCGATCGCGATGCTGGCCTCGCTGGCCGATTCCGCGCTCGACGTCTTCGCCTCCAGCGTCAATCTCATTGCCATCCGCCACGCGCTGACGCCGGCCGATCCCGAGCACCGTTTCGGCCATGGCAAGGCCGAGCCGCTGGCCGGGCTGATGCAGGCCGCCTTCATCGCCGGCTCGGTGGTGTTTCTCACGATCGAATCGGTGGGCCGGCTGATCCAGCCGCATCCGATCGAACACGGCATGGTCGCGATCGGCGTCATGGTGGTGTCGATCGGCATCACCGCGCTTCTGGTCATCGCCCAGCAGATCACCGTGCGCCGCACCAAGTCGATCGCCATCAGCGCCGATCGCATGCATTACCTCAGCGATCTCTTGACCAATCTGGGCGTGATTGTGGGCATTGTCCTGTCGACGCAGTTCAATTTGCTCATCGCCGATCCGGTGGTCGGCCTCGTCGTGGCGGCGATCCTGGCCTGGAGCGCCTGGCATGTGTTCAGGCAGAGCTACAACCAGCTCATGGACCGCGAACTGCCCGAGGACGAACGCGCGGCCATCAAGTCCATCGTCATGGCCCATCCCGAAGTGCGCGACATGCACGATCTGCGGACGCGCGCCGCCGGCATCGCCACCTTCCTGCAGCTGCACATCGAGCTCGACCCGGCCATGAGCCTGACCCGCGCCCATGAAGTCTCCGACGCGGTGGAGGCCGATCTGATGGCCGCCTATCCCAACGCCGAAGTGATCATTCACCAGGATCCGGCCGGGGTGGAGATGCCGGAGCCTCTGGCGCAGACGTGATCTCCTTCGGCGGCGGCTTGCCGTCTTTCCACGGGAAATCATAAGCCCCCGCCGCCTGCTTCTTCGCTTCGCGGCGGGCGCGCCAGGCGGCGCGGGCGCGGCGCGCGGCTTCGAGGCTCTGGAGGCGCCAGCGATCGAGGATCGCGATTTCCTCGCGATAGGTGGCCTGGAACAGCGCATTGGCGCCGGTGATGCCCTGGCTGGCCAGCGCATGGGCGCGGCGCGCGCCGACGAACCAGATGGGCGAGACCAGCAGCGACAGCGCGATCACGCTCAGCGCCAGCTTGTAGCCTTCCGGGGTCAGCGCCCCGGCGCTGACCCCGGCCCCGGCCAGGATGAAGGAGAACTCCCCGATCGGCGCCAGGAACAGCGCGGCGCGGAAGGCGACATCGCCCTGGGTGCGGAAGGCGCGCAGGATCGCCAGATTGATCAGCGTCTTGCCCGCCGCCACCGCCAGCAGCACGACGATCAGCAGCCCCAGATGCCGCCACACATAATTGAGGTCGATCAGCAGCCCGACCGACAGGAAGAAGGTGAACAGCAGGATCGACTGCACCGGCGGGGCCGCGCGCACGGCCGCCGGCCGCAGCGTCGAATGGCCCACCGCCAGCCCGCACAGAAAGGCGCCCAGGGCCGGCGACAGGCCCAGAAGCCCCGAGGCCGCCGCCGCGATGAAGCACAGGCCCAACACGCACAGCGTGGCGATGTCCGAAATCCTTCAGGAAGAATTCGCTGAAGGGAAAGCGGAAGCTCTGCACCCGCGTCAGCACGGCGATGAAGCCGGCCAGCAGCACCAGCGCCAGCAGCACCCGGAACAGCACGAACAGCGCGGTGTGTTCGCCGCCCGCGCCCATGGCGGTGACGATCAAGAGCAGCGGCACCACGGCCAGGTCCTGGGCGATCAGCACCGCGGTGGTCAGCCGTCCGGCCTCGCCGGATTTTTCCTCGGCGTCCTCGACCATCTTCATGGCCACGGCGGTGGACGAGATCGCCAGCATGAAGCCGATGACGATGGCGCTCCGGGTCTCGCTGCCGTCCCATGCGCGGCCAGCGTCGCCAGCGCGGTGGTGACGCCGATGTTCGGCCACCGCGATGCCCAGCGCCAGCGGCAGCTGGGCGCGGAAATTGGCCAGCCGCAGCTCCATGCCGATGATGAACAGCAGCATCAGCACGCCCAGCTCGGCCAGCGTCTCGATCGAGGAGGAGGGCGCGATCAGCCCGATCCCGGTGGGCCCCAGCACCACCCCGGCCAGGATGAAGCCGGCCACCGCCGGCAGCCTGAGCCGGTTCATGAACAGCCCGCACAGCACCGCCGCGCCCAGAACGGCGGCCAGGGCTGTGATGTCCTGTGTATGCGGCATGTGCGAAACCTTGCGATGGAGGCGGTAAAGGGCGCATTACATTTGCGCCATTCCGCCCTAGACTGTTTCCACCATGACGGACCCCAAAGCACAAGCCGCCAGCCATGCGAGCAATGAGGAGAAGCGCACGCTGATCCTCACCGGCGCCAGCCGCGGCATCGGCCATGCCACGGTCAAGCGCTTTTCCAGCGCCGGCTGGCGGGTCATCACCTGTTCGCGCCATGCCTTCCCGGAGGATTGCCCCTGGGCGGCGGGGCCGGAGGACCATATCCAGGTCGATCTGGCCGATCCGGACGACACGCTGCGGGCGGTGGCCGAAATGCGCGAGCGGCTGACCGGCGGCAAGCTCCACGCGCCTGGTCAACAATGCCGGCATCTCGCCCAAGGGCGAGGGCGGGGCGCGCATGGGCGTGCTGGCCACGCCGATGGAGGTCTGGCGCCAGGTCTATGAGGTCAATCTGTTCTCGACCATCTGGCTGGCGCAGCGGCCTGATGCACGAGCTGGCGGCCGCCAAGGGCGCCATCGTCAACGTCACCTCCATCGCCGGCTCCCGCGTCCACCCCTTTGCCGGCGCCGCCTACGCCACCTCCAAGGCCGCGCTCAACGCGCTGACGCGCGAGATGGCGGCGGATTTCGGCCCGCTGGGCGTGCGCGTCAACGCCATCGCCCCGGGCGAGATCGACACCGCCATCCTGTCGCCGGGCACCGACAAGATCGTGGAGACCATCCCCCTGCGCCGTCTGGGCCTGCCCGAGGAAGTCGCCAAGACCATCTATTATCTGTGCACGGAGCAATCCAGCTACGTCACCGGCACCGAGATCCACATCAACGGCGGCCAGCACGTTTAACTTCCCCCTCCCCTTGACGGGGAGGGTCGCAAATCGGCCTGGCGAAGCTAAGCGTTAGATTTTGCTGGGAGGGGTGGCGCCGTCGGCGCGCGAGTAGCTCTGCAGCGTGTGTTTTTGGGGGAGGCACATGCTCACCACCATCGCGACATTCACCGAGCCATGGGAGGCGCATCTCTTTGCCGGGCGGCTGAAGGCCGAGGGCCTTGCCGCCACCGTCACCCATGAACATCACATCTGGAACATCTGGCCGATCGCCACGGCGCTGCGCGGCGTGAAGGTGCAGGTGCCGGAGCACGAAGCCGAAGCCGCCCGCGCAATCTGGCGCGCCTGCCGCGAAGGCGACTATCACGACATGATGGCCGAAGAATTCGGTGACGAACCGGACAGCTTCAAATGTCCGAAGTGCGGCTCTCGCGAGGTGCGCTCATGGCACACATGGAGTGAATCGCTGACCAGCCTCGCCTCGGTGTTCTTCGGCGCCGCCAGCCTGCCAGCCCAACCCTCCGGCTACCGCTGCAAGCAATGTGGAGAGCGGTGGGGCCGCCAGCACATCTAGGTGCCTTTGGGGCCGTCGACTGTGAATTCGTAATGCCCTTTATCTATTTTCTTCTTCGCGGCCTTGAAGCACCACTCGGGAACTGGGGGCGACGAGGTTCGCGCAGCGTCCATGCGATCCATCAGTTGCTCGAACATGGCTGAAAATTCGTCGGTTGATGAGTGCGAGTTGACGAGCGCAGCTTGGCGGAACCTATCACGCAAATTTGTGAACTCGGCGGCTGCGTTGCCGATCTCTAGCACCCGCATATCCATTCCCAGCGCTACGTAGATGGCGGGAAAAATCCCGCAAGGAGCGACAGCAGCGCACCGCCGCTGCGCGCCCACTCAGCAGAATTTTCGGCGAGTAGCTGCGATGACGCTAGGCCGCCCAATATGATCGGAGCGATGACAAATATCCCGCGCCACAACCTCGCCCGTTTCTGCCAAATGTACAACGCGCCTGCGGTGAGAGGCAGGACTCCTCTTGGCGCTTACATTCGGCGATTAAATTGGAGGTGCGTATGTCCGTCATGCGTTCTTGGGAATATCGGTTCCAAATATCTTCTGCCATTCGTCGCCGGCTGCCGACGCATTAGATTCTTCGGCGTCGCATGCCTTTCGTGCACGGTCTCGCGCTGTTTCGGCTCGCGATGCCCAACCGTCTCCTAGGGGCATCGCCTCATAAGTGCCCGGCGCGTAGACATAGGTGTTCTTTCGATTGACCAGATATGTGAGGTAGTCCCGTATCATCCAGTCGTAATATTCCTTCGAATTGCCTTTGTGCTGCCATTGGTCAAGAAAATCCATCGCCACCAGTTCAAGATGAAACGATTTTATCGGGACATTACAGTGACCTTGCCAACGCTTGGCCATCCGGATTAGGTCCCTCGTGTTGTTTAAGGTCCCCTTGTTGTGCTCCGATATTTTGGACATTTCGCTGTCGTAGTCGGCGGTCGCATATCGACCCCCGTCATTGGTCATGCACACCCAATATGAACCGGTATTTAGCTTGAAGCAGGGTACAACCTCGACGTTGTAAGCTGAGAAGTCTACGACGACGACAGGGCCGTCGCCCTTAATTTTTGTGCTTGAGAAGGAATTGGAGAGTACGTTCTTTACTTCCTGGAGCAGCTGGGACTGCTTATTTCCGGTGCGTTGTTCGAACCGGTCATATACGACCTTTGGAAGTTCAAAGAGCACATCGACGTCCCGCGGAGGACGAATTCGCGTGGCTTTTCCCCAGGAGCCGATGTACTTCGAATTGTCTGTTTTGTTCGCCGAGTTCCAGTAGTTTTCGTTGAGAGCCTGGACGACTTTTTGACGTCGTTCTACTCCGGCTGTCTTTTGATCGTCGGTTAGAGTGATGTTGTTGAGGAAGCTGCTGAAACGCGCCCTGACGCTCATTTCCACACCTCGCAGAAGATTTTGCACACCGAAAACAAGCGCAGATCACTGAGCATGGAGACTTGGTAACAGAAGATCCGGAAGCCTCACCGCGTGAAGGTGATGTTCACGCTCTCGGGATACTCGTTGTCCGCGCCCGTTGCTGAATTAACGCCCCATCCAACCAATCCACCGGCGATGATGTTGCCGAACGTGCCGGTGGCGATTCCGGAGTGAAGATACTGCGAAGCTGGCTGATAGCCGGCGAGCTGGCACGTCAGGAGGATGTCGTCTTTGGTCTTCTTGACGGTCACAAGACTCCGGTGTCCGTTCGACGACCGCGATGCGCCTGCGATTGCGCTCAAGGTCGCAGCGTGCGCCGGAAGGCGAACTGGAAACGGCGATGGTCTCAGAACGACCTTCGATGATTGTGGCGCACCCTCCGAGTGAGGAAGACACGAGGATCACGCTGAGAATAAGCAGAGTGTGTTTCATGAGATTGCCCCTCAACCACAGATAGAGGCCAGAGGCTAGGTCAAGACCTTAGGCAGCACAATCCCTGATTGTCGCCGATAGATTGCACCCTCTCGCCCTGTGTTGGAGGCTATTCGCAATTTCGAGACTTACTCACAGAAGGAACATCCATGTCCGTCTATGTCGTCTTCACGCGCGAGCGCGTGCGCAATCCGGAAGAGATGAAAACCTATGGCGAGAAGGCCGGCCCCACGCTGGGCCAGCATCCCGGCGCCAAAGTGCTGTCCTTCTATGGCGCGCACGAGACGCTCGAAGGCCCGCCCATCGATGGTTGCGTGCTGATCGAGTTCCCCAGCGTCGAGGCGGCCAAGGCCTGGTACGACAGCCCGGCCTATAGCGCCGCGCGCGCCCACCGCCACCTCGGCGCCGACTACCGCTGCTTCATCACCGAGGGGCTCTAGGCCGGCCGGCCGGGCGCCCGCCCGGCAAACTGGCCAGCCCCCTCGCGTGGCGCTAGAATGTCCTCCGGGGAATTGCGTTACGCGTGCAAGGGGGCCGTCATGCGGAAGGGGCATTCCGTTCTCGGGATCGTGTTGCTGTGCGGGCTGCTGACGGCGTGCAATCTGCAGTCCCTGATGAAGTCCTTGGTCCCGGCGGACGGAGACAAGGCTGCGCGCGGATACATCGAAGACCTGCACGCGCACCGCTTCGCCGACATCGAAGCGCATATGGATGCCTCGCTAAGGGCCTCTGCCAGCCTGGATACGAACCTGCGAAAGGTCGCCGCCTTTCTGCCGGCCAGCAAGGCCAAAAGCGTGACCCTGGTGGGGTCGAACACCTTCACCATGAACGGCGTGACGACCTACAACCTGACCTATGAATATGCGTTTCCCGAAGGCTGGCGGCTGGCCTATGTGCAGCTGCGCAAGGACATGGGCGGGCTCGTGATCACGGGCATGACGGTCAAAACGCTGCCCGCCCCGCTTGAACAGATCAACGCCTTCACCTTCCAGGGCAAGGGCCCCATCCATCTGCTGTTCTTCGGGCTGGCGATCGCGTTCGCGCTCCTCACGCTGGTGAGCGTCATCGCCTGTTGGCGCACACCCATCCCGCGGCGCAAGTGGCTCTGGATCGTCTTCATCCTGTTCGGCTTCGGCAAATGGACATTGAACTGGACCACGGGCGCGGTCAGCTTTGCGCCCGTTACCTTCATCCTGTTCAGCGCCGGTTTCACGAAGCAGTTCTACGGCCCGCTCATGCTCCAGATTGCCGTTCCTGTGGGGGCGGTGGTGTTCTGGCTGCGCCGCCCGGCCTGGCGCCGCGCCGCCAGGGCGGCGGAGCTCGATATGCGCCAGCCGGCCGGGCGGGGGCCCGCCGCTTGACATTATGTTCGTGATTTGTTCTAATGTGCACCGGCTGGGCCGGGGGCGGAAGACGCCTGCGGCGCGAACGGGAAAGGTGTGCCTATGGCCGAACAGGAACGTTTTTCGGGCAGCTGCTTCTGCGGGGCGGTGACCTACCGGCTGACCTCGCCGCCGATGTTCGTCCATTGCTGCCACTGCCGCGATTGCCAGAAGCAGTCGGGCGCGGCCTTCGCCGTCAACGGCATGATCGAGCGCGACCGCATCGAACTTCTCACCGGCAATCCCGAACCCGTCGAAATGACGACCGACAGCGGCCGGCCGCACGATATTTACCGCTGCCCCAAATGCCTCACCGCGCTGTGGAGCGATTACGGGCGGCGCAAGGTGCTGGCGTTCCTGCGGCTGACGACGCTGGACGCGCCGTCGCGGCTTCCGCCGGACGTGCACATCTTCACCCGCTCCAAGCTCGCCTGGGTCGATCTGTCGGCGCCGGCGCCCGGCGCCACCACCGGCCGCCCCGCCAAGGTGTGCGAGGTCTATTACGACATGGCCGCCGAATGGCCGCCGGAAAGTCTGGCGCGGCGCGCGGCGCTTCTCGGTGCGGGCAGGTGAGTCCCCCCTCCGCGGGAAACCGTCCAGAACGCGAAAACAATTCCGCGGCGATTGCGCGGCGCTGATCGCGCGCGGCCCCCGCGCCCATGCTCCGTTCACGGAACAATCGGGCGCAACCGCCGCGCATCGGAACCGGCGGAACCTCTTTGCGCGCGCACGGCCCCCGCGCGCCACGCCCTTTGCCGCGAGAATGCCAAGATTGAGAAAATATAGATAGATCAACTGGTTGTGGAGGTTTCGCGGGCGCGCCGGCGGTGCTGCGGCGCCAGGACGCGGAACGAAGCCCCCTGGGCCGCCATTGTCTCCCCGCGGAGCGCGAAGGGCATGACAAAAGGAGTTCGGCGGCATGAAACGCTTGATGATTTCAGCGGCGGCGCTGGCGCTGTGTGTGGGAACCACGGCCGCGATGGCGCAGACCGAGACCAACAAGACCACCACCACCGTGTCGACGCCGGAAGGCACGACCAGCACCACCACGCAGACGCGCACCGGCGCCGATGGCTACACCCGCTATCGCCGCACGGTGACCTCGACCAAGCATTACGATGCCGGGCCGTTCGAAGCGCCGTCGGGTTACACCTATTCGCGCTACACCGTCGGCCAGCAGGTGCCGGTCCTGATCCGCGACGACGACAATCTCGTCCTCACCGATTATTCGGACTATGCGCTGGTCACCCCGCCGGCGGGTCTGGAATGGATCCGGGTCGGCGATGACGCGCTGCTGATCCAGCGCAGCAATGGCGAGGTCATCCAGGCCGATTACGGCGTCTTCGCCGGCGACCATGGCGACCACGGCGACCACGACGGCGACGCCGACTAACTCCCCCCGCGGCTATCCCCCTCGTGGCCGCGCCCCGGCGCCGGATCCCAAACAGGTCCGGCGCCGGGTTTCTTTTGTCCGGCCTGCGGGGGAGGGCCGCCCGCAAACGGCTCCGGGCGCGAAATCGCGGCCACGGAAGTTTTCCAGCATACGCAATGGCCTGGCGCGATTCGCGATGGAATCACGCGAGGACACCTCGTGCAGGCACTGTCATCATGGCCGCGCGCGGCCGGGCCGAGGTGGACTTTGCGCCCGATCTGGCCTCTAAGGGCGGCCCGTCCGCTGCGCCCCAGGCGCGGTGGCCGGATTGCTGCCGGCGCCGCAACTGGCGCCGCTCACCGCTCACCCCAGGGAGTATCGCTTGAAGGGTCCGAAGGAAACGAAGTTCGACGACCGCCTGTCCACCGCCGCCAAGGCCAAGGAGGCCATGCTGGCCCGCGCCCGGGCGCGGCTGCCGGAAAACGATCCGGAGGTGGCCCGCCGCCGCGCCGAGCGCGCGGAGATCGCCGCCGCCCGCGCCGAGCGCCAGGCCGCGCGCGAGGCCGAGAAGCGCGCCGCCGCCGAAGCCCGCGCCGCCGAGAAGCGCGCCGCCGAACTGGCCGCCGCCGAAGCGCTGCTGCGCGAGGAAGAAGAGAAGGCCGCCGCCAAGCGCGCCGAAATGGACAAGCTGGCCACGCTGTTGGCGGACCAGAAGGCCGCGCGCGACGCGCGTTACGCCGCCCGCAAGGCGCGCCAGCGCTAGAGCTCTGCCGCTGAGGTCGCCCCGTGGCCGCGCCGCTCCTGCTGCTCACCGACATTCATCTGGCCTATGGCAGCACCGCGCTGCTCGATCGGCGCCGAGTTGTCGGTGTCGGCGGGCGAGCGGCTGGCGCTGGTCGGCCGCAACGGCTCGGGCAAGTCGACCCTGCTGAAGATCGCGGCCGGGCTTGTCGAACCCGATGCCGGCACGCGCTTCGCCCAGCCGGGCGCCACCATCCGCTATCTGCCGCAGGAGCCGTCCCTGGCGGGCTTTGCGTCCGTGCGCGCCTATGTCGAGGCGGGCCTGGCCCCCGGCGATGACGAATCGCGCGCCTTTGCCCTTCTCGGCAAGCTCGGCCTGACGGGCGCCGAAGATCCCGCCCATCTCTCCGGCGGGGAGGGGCGCCGCGCCGCGCTGGCGCGCGCGCTCGCCGCCCGCCCCGACATCCTCTTGCTCGACGAGCCCACCAACCATCTCGATCTGCCGGCCATCGAATGGCTGGAAGCCGAGTTGAAAGCCTCGCGCTCGGCGCTGGTGCTGATCTGCCATGACCGGCGCTTCCTGCAGAACTCTGTCCCGCGCCACCGTCTGGCTCGATCGCGGCGCCACCCGGCGGCTGGAACAGGGCTTCTCCGCCTTCGAGGAATGGCGCGACACCGTGCTCGAACAGGAAGAGCGCGAGCGTCACAAGCTCGACCGCAAGATCGCGGCCGAGGAACATTGGCTGCGCTACGGCGTCACCGCGCGGCGCAAGCGCAATGTCGCGCCGGCTGGCCGAGCTGGCGCGCGCTGCGCACAGCAGCGCCGCGAGGCGCTCGGCGCCACCGGCACCGTCAAGCTCGACGCCGCCGAGGCCGCCCGCTCCGGCACCTGCGTGGTCGAAGCCAGGCACCTGGCCAAATCCTACGGCGATGCGGTGATCGTCGCCGATTTCTCGATCCGCATCCTGCGCAAGGATCGCGTCGGCATTGTCGGCCCCAATGGCGCGGGCAAGACCACGCTGGTCAAGCTCCTGACCGGCGCGCTGGAGTCCGACGGCGGCGACCTCAAGCTCGGCGCCAATCTGGCCATGGCGACGCTCGATCAGAGCCGCGCCGGCCTCGATCCCGAAGCCACGCGTGGCCGACGTCCTGACCGGCGGCCATGGCGATATCGTCGCAGGTCGGCGGCCAGCGCCGCCACGTCGTCTCCTATATGAAGGACTTCCTGTTCCAGCCCGAACAGGCGCGCCAGCCCGCGCGCGTGCTCTCCGGCGGCGAGCGCGCGCGCCTGTTGCTGGCCAAGGCGCTGGCCACGCCCTCCAACTTCCTGGTGCTGGACGAACCGACCAACGATCTGGATCTGGAAACGCTCGACCTGCTGGAAGAGATGATCGCCGCCTATCCGGGCACCGTGCTGGTCGTCAGCCACGACCGCGATTTCCTCGACCGCGTGGCGACCTCGGTGCTGGTGGCCGAAGGCGAGGGCGTGTTCGTCGAATATGCCGGCGGCTATTCCGACATGCTGGCCCAGCGCGGCCGCGGCTTTGCCGCCGAAGCGGCGCCCAGGCCCAGATCGGAAAAGCCCTCTGCGCCGAAGCCGAAAACCGCGTCCGCCAAGCTCAGCTTCAAGGACAAGCACGCGCTCGAAACGCTGCCAAAGGACATGGCGGCGCTCGAAACCGAGATCGCGAAGCTGCAGAAGAGCCTTGCCGACCCGCAGCTCTACAGCCGCGATCCCAAGCGCTTTGCCGAAACCTCGGACGCGCTCGCCGCCGCGCAGGCCAAGCTCGCCGCCCATGAAGAGCGCTGGCTGGAACTGGAAATCCTGCGCGAGAGCCTTGAAGGACGCTGAACACCCGCACATGCTGCAAACGTGCTTCCACGTGTCATGGCCCGCAAATGCGGGCCACCCAGGTGACATGTCCTCGACTGTCAGACGGTTCGCAATCTCAAAACGAAAGCGTAGATCGCTGCGCGGCGTGACCTGGGCCCCCCGCATCTGCGGGGGATGACACAAGTGTTTGGTGCGGCGAACGGCCCGCTGCTAATCGTTCATCGCCCTGGGATCGCCGGCCTTCAGCCGCCCGTTCGCCAGCCAGTCCTTCAGCCCCGGCGAAAGTTCGGCGGCGCTGCGCGCTTCGTATTTCGCCAGATCGTCCTGGTTCAGCACGCTCGCGCCAGCGCTCATTGGTGCCGCGATACAGATAGGTGTCGGTGCCGCCCTTGAAGCCCTTTTCCACCCCGGGCAGCAGCGCCTTGGCCTGCGCCTTCATGCCGCCAAAGGTCGCCGCCTCCACCAGCGCCGGCCAGTTGTCCGCCGCCACCTCGATGTTCAGGAATGCCGCGATGCGTCTCATCTCGCCGGCAAGATCGGCCTGTCAGATCGTTGTAATGCACGAGCAGGACATTCTCGCGCTTGCGCTCGGACCAATAGCTCTTCTCCAGCGCGAAGAAGCCGTCGCAGCCCAGCATGCCCGGCCCCGATTCCAGCCATTTGCGCCAGAATGCCGTGACATCGGCGTCCGCGCGCGGAAACGGCGCGCGGATGGTTTCGTCGTTCAGCCCGATCGCGTCGAACCGGCTCAGTGCGGTATCGGAAAACCCGTTATAGTGATTGTGCAGCGACATGCAGGCGTCGCGCCCGTCGCGCGCCACATGGATGTAGCGCACCGCATCGTGCAGCGGGATCGCATCGAACGGCAGATGCGATTTCATGAAGCGGCGGTGTGGCTGCTTTTCCAGCATCGGCACCATCACATCGATCGGAATCTGGAAACGGCAATCCACCCAGGGCGCGACTTCGTGCAGCGACACCGGATCGGTCGTTTGGAAGATCAGAAGGCTGACAATGCGCTGTGTCCAGGTGGTGCCGCATTTGGGCGCGGTGGCGATCACCACGTCGCCGGCGCGCGGGGCGATACGGTCCCAGTGCCGGCTGTCCACATGCCAGTCGCGCACGGTTCTGGTGGCGGGTCGCGTGGCCATGCTTGCGCTGGTCCTTTATTGTCTTGGGATCGCCGGCCCTGAGCCGCCTCCCTTTGCCGGGCGGGCAGGCTAGAGCCAAACCGCCTCTCGCGCCAGCGCCCCCGTCCCGCTAGGCTGACGGTCGAATCCCGCCGATTGCAGCGCGCATGACCAACGAAGTCGTCAACACCTTCCTGCTGATCTATGTCACGTTGTTTCCGATCGTGAACCCGATCGGTTGCGCGCCGTTGTTCCTGGGGCTGACCCAGTTCTCGACCGATGCCCAGCGCGCCCATCTGGCCCGCGGCGTGGCGTTCAACAGCTTCTTTCTTTTGCTCGGCTCGCTGTTTATCGGCTCGCACGTGCTCGAATTCTTCGGCATCTCGCTGCCGGTGGTGCGCATCGCCGGCGGGCTTGTGGTCACGGCCTTCGGCTGGAAGCTGCTCAATGCCGAGCCCCGGCCCAGCCGGGCGGAGACCGAGGCGGCCGAGCGCCGAAGCCGCAGACCATCGATGCCTTTTATCCGCTGACGATGCCGCTGACGGTCGGGCCCGGGTCGATCTCGGTGGCGATCACCCTGGGCAGCCAGCGGCCGAAGGCCGTCGATCTCGCCCATCTGGCGATGCTGGGCGGGGCGGCGCATCGCCGGACTGATCGCGATCGCGATCACGGTCTATCTCGCCTACCGCTTCGCGCAGGGCACGGTGACGCGGCTCGGCACCGCCGGCACGGCCGTGGTCGTGCGGCTCTCGGCGTTCATCATGCTGTGCATCGGCATCCAGATCCTGTGGGGCGGCTGGTCGTCGCTGACGGCCGGGTAGGGCGAGGATGCTGACCCAAATTTATGAAGTGCAGACGCCGCAGGCCGCCGACGCGATTTCCGCCATGGGCGTCGATCATGTCGGGGTGCTGGTGGGGTGGGGCGATTTCCCGCGCGAGATCGGGCTGTCGCAGGCCACCGCGGTCGGCGCCGCGATCCGTCCGGGTTCGAAATTCTGCGCCCTGTTCCTGGGCGCCGAGGTGGCGCTGATCGAACGCATGGCCAAGGCCCTGGCGCCGTCCATCCTGCATTTCGGGGCGGCGCCCGAGAAGCTCTCGCGCGAGGCGACAGGCGACCTCAAGCAGGCATTGCCGGGCATCGCCATCATGCGCTCCATCCCCGTCGTCGATGACACCAGCATCGCGCTGGCGCAAAGCTATGACGGCATCGCCGATTTTCTTCTGCTCGACAGCCACCGTCCGGGCGACAACCAGATCGGGGCGCTGGGCCTCACCCATGACTGGTCGATCAGTGCACGGATCGTCGAGGCGGTGGAGACGCCTGTCATTCTCGCCGGCGGGTTGGGGCCGAAGAATGTCGCCGAGGCGATTCGCAGCGTGCGGCCGGCCGGCGTCGATTCCGAAAACCAAAACCGATCACGCCGGCAGCACATGCCAAGGATCTCGGTGGCCGTGCGCGCGTTTCACAGAGCCGCAAAACAATCGGGAATGGCGCAAAAGGCCTGAAACAGCGCCGCGCTCGGCCTTGCGCGCCCAAAAGAACGGCACCGCTTTCATTCAGACCCGGTTCATGTGCCATGCGCGATTGTGCGTCCAGTAACACGACGCGGCCGCCATTTGGCGCCGCACCAGGAAAGGCACATCGTCATGAAACGTCTCATTGCGGCCACAATCGCCATCACGCTCCTCGGCAGCACGGCCGCCATGGCCGATGGCTATCGCGGCCACGGTGGCTATGGCTACCACCACAATGCCGGCCCCGCCATTGCGGTCGGTCTCGGGATTGCGGCCCTGGCGATCATCGCCAGCAGCCAGTACGACCGCGACCGTTACCATGCGCGTGGCTATTACTACGCGCCGAACGGCTACTACTACCGCAGCCGGGGCGACTACGATCGCTACCGCCTCTACTACAGTGGCCGCGACTACGACTGATTATGGCTACTATGTCGGCGGTTACCCGGCACGTGGCTATTATGCCCGCGGCTATTATGCCCGTGGCTATGGCCGGCATCACTACGACCGCCGTTATGATCGCCGCGCCTACCGCAATCATCGCGACTGGACCCGTCACCACTATCCGCGTTGATCGCGACTGACGCCAACGCCCGCCCTCTTCCCTGACCGGGAGAGGGCGCGGCCGTTTCAGGCCCGCACGCATCGCCTGGCCGGCCAAACCGCAAGCCCCCGAAAAAAACTTTGTCGTTGTCAACTCTGGAAATGGGATTTCCCGCGCCCATATCCGCTGTCCGCAGCCGCGGAATCTCTTCGCGGCGGGCGACGGCGGAGCTTTGTCTGGAGGTGCGATGGAAAAACGAAAAAAATGAGGAACAATTATGTTGCCGAAGCGCAAGGGCGTCTCAGTCCTTGCCGCGCTTCTTGCGGCCGAGACCCAGATTCTGGCGCCACAGCTTGGCGGGAATTTCCTCCGTCTGCGCCTTCCGCCAGATGGCCCAGATGGAAGGGGCCGTATTGGATTCGGATCAGGCGGGCCACCTTGCAGCCCAGATGTTCCATCAGCCGCTTGACCTCGCGGTTCTTGCCTTCCTTCAGGCTGACCTGTGCCCAGGCATAGTTGCCGCGTGCGCGTTCGAGATCGGCGATGACGGGGCCGTATTTGACGCCGTCGACGGTCACGCCCTCGGCCAGCTTTTCGAGATCGGCCTGGGTGATCTTGCCGAACAGGCGCACCCGGTATTTGCGCACCAGCCCGGCGCTCGGGTGTTCCAGCCGGCGGGCGATCTCGCCGTCATTGGTCAGCAGCAGCAGGCCTTCGGAATTGACGTCCAGCCGCCCGATCGAGACGACGCGCGGCAGGGTCTTGGGCAGGTTCTGGAACACGGTGGGCCGGCCCTGCGGGTCCTTGTGGGTGGTCACCAGCCCGGCCGGCTTGTGGTAGCGCCACAGCCGGCGTCTGTTCGGGCTCGGCGATGGGCTTGCCGTCCAGGGTGATCACGGCCGGTTCCGACCACCTTGGTGGCCGGGGTGGTGACCTTCTCGCCATTGAGGCCGACGCGGCCCTCGGCGATCAGCTTCTCGGCGTCGCGGCGCGAGCAGACGCCGGCCCGGGCCATCACCTTGGCGATGCGTTCGCCGGATTTCGCGTCGTCCTCGGCCATGAATTGCCCATCTGGCTGTGTCAGGCTATCGCGTACTGTGCGGGCGAGGCTGTGGCAAGGCAGCGATGGACGACACGGACTATATGGCGATGGCCCTGGCCGAGGCCGAAGCGGCTGCGGGCCGGGGCGAGGTGCCGGTGGGCGCGGTGCTGGCCGGAGCGGATGGGGCCGTGCTGGCGCGCGCCGGTAACCGGATCGTGGAACGCAAGGATCCCACGGCCCATGCCGAGATGCTCGTCCTGCGCGACGGCGCCGGTATTTTGGGCAATGAGCGGCTGGTGGGGGCCACGCTCTATGTCACGCTGGAGCCTTGCGCGATGTGTGCGGGGGCGATCAGTCTGGCCCGGGTGGCGCGACTGGTGTTCGCGGCCGAGGATCCCAAGGGCGGGGCGGTGTTGCACGGGCCGCTGTTCTTCGCCCAGCCCACCTGCCACCATCGTCCGGCGGTCAGCCGCGATCTCGGACATGCCGGAGCCGCCGCGGGCGTGCTGAAGGAATTCTTCCGTATACGGAGGAAATAGGCCTAGTCCTCCAGCGTGGTCTCCTCGATGCGCTTGCCGTTCGCCGGCAGGCGGATCAGAAGCCCGTCATGGCCGACCTCGACGCCGTTCGGGCGCACGGCGGCAACACCCGTCAGGAACATGCGCCGTGCGGCCGCGTTGGGCAGCGGCGGCAAGAGGTGGGTGAAGACAAGCCGCTGCACGCCGGCTTCATTGGCGATGCGCGCGGCATCGACCGGGCTCGTATGATAGCCGGGGATGTCGTGCATGATCTTGGCGGCGCGCGGTCTGCCGGCTTTCGTCAGGGCATCGCCGAGCGCGGCCACCATCTGCGGCTGGAGCCCCTCATGGACGAGGATGTCCGCGCCCTTCGCGGCCCGCGCCAGATCCTCGTCCGGCGCGGTGTCGCCGCTGATGACGACGCTGCGGCCCTTGTAGTCGAAGCGGTAGCCATAGGCCGGTTTGACGGGGCCGTGATCGACGCGGATGGCCGTGATCCTGAGGCCGCCCTCATTCAGCACCACCGCGGTGGTCGCATCCGCCGCGATGACAACCGGCCTCGCATCCATCGGCGCCGCCGCGGGTGGCAGGAAATCGGCGCCGTGATGTTCGGTGCGATACTTCGTGTCGAGGGCATAGGCCTGTTCGAAGCCGGCCACGACGTCGCCCACGCCCGGCGGCCCGTAGACCGGCAGGTGATGCGTCCGTCCGGCTACCCATGTCTGCAGGCGGATTTCGCCCAGTTCGGGAATGTGATCGGAGTGGAAATGGGTCAGCAGCATACCGGCGACGTTCTCGAACGGCACGCGCCATAGCATCAGGTTGCGCACGCTGCCGATGCCGGCATCGACGACATAGAGCCGGGTCCCCGCCGCCACCAGCGCGCAGGGCCCGGCGCGGCCGTCATCCGGCAGCGGCGCGCCGGTGCCGCACAACAGCACCGACAGCTCGCCCGGCGCCGCAAGGGCGGCGCTGGGCCGGTCGATCCGGTGATCGACGGCCTGGCGGAACAGCCACATCTCGACCGCCGGCACATGCATCAGTGCGGCCCCGGCCACCACCAGCACGACGATGGTGAGCGCGCCGAACAGCGCGACCTTTCGCATCCTAGTGTCGTCCGTTCCTTGAGGCCGTTCAGCTTCAGCCGCCACAGCAGCACATCCAGCCGGTCCTGGCCGAAGAAGGGTTCGTCCGCGAATACCATGGTCGGCACGCCCCAATGTCCGGCGGCCTGGTGCGCGTCCTGATTGGCCTGGATGATGGCTTCGTAGGTGTCGGGATCGGTTTCGATCCGGGCATCGAGCTCGGCAAGGTCCAGCCCGGCGC
The DNA here is from genome assembly GCA_963710925.1 of uncultured Pseudomonadota bacterium. GTDB lineage: Bacteria > Pseudomonadota > Alphaproteobacteria > Micropepsales > Micropepsaceae > Rhizomicrobium. The sequence goes on from CAVQBY010000002.1 coordinate 28,061, forward strand.
GCGCGCTCGCCCTGGCCAGATGATCGCCCTCATGCCAGTTCTCGGTGCCGCCCCAGATCACGCGGCTGACCTCGTCGAGGAAGGCGAGCCCGTGCCCGGCTTCCTCGGCCGCGCAACCGAGCCGCGTCAGGCGGTGAATATGGGGCTGGTTGGGTGTCGCATGGCGGGTGTCCGGGTTGACCTTGACGGGATCGGGCCGCGGCCAGCGATAGTCCAGGCCCTGCATCTGCGCGATGCGGAAGGTGTCGCGCAGCAGATAGGGGATCCATTGCGGGTTCACCTGATCGAAGAATTCGGCCTTGCGCACAGCCAGCGGATAGACGGGGCGCGCCTTGATCTGCAGATCGTAGTCCCGCGCCATCTGCACCAGACGCGGCGTCGCCAGATAGGAGTAGGGGCTGCGGAAGGACCAGAACAGATCGATCGAATGCGTCATGCCAGAAAACCTTTCGCGTCCAGATAGGCGATCATGGCGGTCGGCGGCTTCTTCCACGACGCGCGGATCGTCGATTTTCGTGGGGGCCCGGGCGTTGAGCAGGCCGGTGATCAAAAAGCCGTAGACCATTTGCGTCAGCACGCCGACGGCCAGTTTCAGCGCCGGGGTCCGCCTGGATTTCAGCCGCGTCGGCAAGATTGGCTTCGAGTGCTGCGGCCATCTCCTCGCGCAGGCCCACGATTGCCGTCATGGCCAGGGGATGATCGAAGCCGCGCTCGACAATGGCGCGGAACATGCCCTTGTGGGCGCGGAAATTGCGCCGCCGTGCCGCGCCACGAATTCGCGCAGCGATCTGGCGGGTGTCGCGGGCGCGATCGCCGTCCAGCAAGCCGGCCCAGCCGCGTGCGCGTCTCGGCCACGAAGGATTTGGCGATGGCGAAGAACAGCGCGTCCTTGTCCTTGAAGCGGAAATAGACCGCGCCCACCGAACAGCCCGCGGCCTCGGCGATGTCGGCAATGCGCGTGCCTTCATAGCCTTTCTTCGCGAAGACCTGCTCGGCCGCGGCCAGGATGCGGGCGCGCATGGCGCGGCTGCGATCCTGCTGGGCGGGCAGGGCCCAGCGCTCGGCGGCTTCGGACAGGGGCTTGGCTTTGGCCATGAGGAAAACCGGGCTTGCTTCAAATCTGAATATGCGGTTCAGAATATCGCCGGATCGCGAAGCCGTCAAACCGCGCGCCGCAAGGGAGAGCATTCATGTCGTCGGTCAATCCCACCCCGGAACAGATGCGCGCCATGGTCGAGCGCGGGCCGGAGGGCCCGATCGTCATGGTCAATCTGCTCAAATATCGCGCCAGGGCCGCCTATGCGGCCGAGTGCCCCGAGGCAAGGGAAGGGCTCAGCGGCCGCGCGGCCTATCAGCGTTATGGCGCCGTGGCGATGCGGTGTCTGGGCGAGATCGGGGCCTCGATCGTCTGGGCCGGGCCCCAGAAGCTCGCCTTCATCGGCGGCGACGAGCAGCAATGGGACGAGGTCGATCTGCGTGCGCTATCCCTCGCGCCAGAAATTCCTGGAGATGGTCTCGCGTCCCGATTATTTCGCCGGCACCTATCACCGCGATGCCGGGCTGGAGCGCACGGCGCTGTTGTGTTGCGAGGCGGGGACGGCGTCATGAGCGGCTACACGATCTATGGCGGCCTCGGGTCGCCCTATTCCATGAAAGTGCGCGCGGTCATGCGCTATCGTCGCATTCCGCACATCTGGCGGCAAATGGAGGTGGGCGACCAGGGCGTCTTTCGCAACGTCAAGGCGCCCGTCATACCCATCGTCCAGTATCCCGACGGCAGCTGGAAGAACGATTCCACGCCGCTCATCTTCGATCTCGAGGCGCGGCACACTGGCCGTTCGGTTGTGCCGGACGACCCCGCCCAGGCCTTCCTCGCCTTCCTCCTCGAGGACTTTGCCGATGAATGGGGCACCAAGGCCATGTTCCATTACCGCTGGTACCGCGAGCGCGACCAGAAGCAGCTCGCCGAATGGCTGGCCTTCGATCGTCTCAAGGGGGCAGGGCGGCAGACGATCCTGGATGCCGCCGCCGCTTTTCGCGACCGGCAGGTCGGGCGCATGGCGCTGGTCGGCTGCACGCCCCAAAACGCGCCGCTGATCGAGGATACAGCGCGCCGCATTCTGGCAATCTTCGAGGCCTACGTGACCGAGGAGAAGTATCTGTTCGGCACGCGGCCCTCGCTGGCCGACTTCGGCTGGCTGGGCCAGCTTTCGCAACTGGCGACCGATCCCACGCCGCAGGAGATGATGCGCGCGGATTATCCCTTCACCTATCGCTGGCTGGCCAATCTCGACGATGCCTCCGGCGTGGAGGGCGAATGGCGCGCGGCCGATGCGCCGCCGCCGGACGCGATCACGGCGCTCTTGAAATTGGCGGGCGAGATCTATTTCCCCTTCCTCGCGGCCAATGCGCAGGCCGTGACGGAAGGAAAGGAGACGTTTTCGGTCACCCTGTCGGGCCGGCCCTACGGTCAGGGCGCGTTCAAATATCAGGTGAAATGCCTGGCGGAACTGCGCGCGGCCTATGCCAAACTCGATGCCGCTGTGAAGGCACGTCTTGATCCGCTGCTCTTGCAAACCGGCTGCCTTGTGCCGCTGAAGGGATAAAGGCGTTGGGCCGGAAAATTCTGTTCGTCACGACCGATCAGCAGCGCTTCGATTCGTTGGGCTGCAACGGCAACCGCTTCTGCCGCACGCCGGTCCTCGACGGGCTGGCGCGCGACGGCGTGAATTACACGCGCGCCTACAATCAGAACACGGTCTGCATGCCGGCGCGCTCGACCATGCTGACGGGTCAGTATGTGCGCACCCATGGCGTCTTCGCCAATGGCGTGCCGCTGCCCGAAGACGCGCCCTCGGTCGCGCAATATCTGAAGGACAAGGCCGGCTACAGGACGGCGCTGATCGGCAAGGCCCATTTCGAGCCCAATTTCGACATGACCGGGCAAGTGGCGCGAAAATCGCCGTCAGGCGCAAGGCGATACGGGTCCGTGGCGCGGCTTCGACTACGCGATCCACGCCACGCACATCGTCAGCATGCGCGGCCGGCCCGTGGGCCATTACGGCCGCTGGGTGCAGAAGACGTATCCGGAATGGTTCAAAGCCTCCGCGCCGCTTCTGAACGCCGCGCCGGGCGGCGATACGGGCGCGCCCGAAACCGCCAACAATCCGATGCCGCGCGAGATCTATCACACCGACTGGCTGGCCGGTCTGGCTGTCGACTGGCTCAAGGGACTCGAGGGCGAAGACGACTGGTTCCTGTGGCTCAGCTTTCCCGATCCGCATCATCCCTGGGATCCGCCGGCGTCCGAAAATTATCGCTGCGATTGGCGCGACCTGCCGCTGCCCGAAGGTCATCCCGGCTCGAAGGAAAAGATCCGCGAGATCCTTGCGAAGAAGCCGGCCCACTGGCTCGCCTTCTACGACGGCACGCTTTGCCAATATCGAAGGCGGGCCGATGAACTTCACGCCGCAGCAGCTCTCCGACGACAACATCCGCGAGATCAACGCCAAGACCCATGTCGAGAACGAATTGATCGACGAAGCCATCGGCCGCGTTCTGGCGGCGATCAAGGCGCGCGGCTGGGAGGACGACACCGACGTCGATCTTCACCACCGACCATGGTGAGATGCAGGGCGATTTCGGCTTCGTCTACAAGGGCCCCTGGCATGTCGATGCGCTGATGCGGCTGCCCTTCATCTGGCGGCCGGCGCCCAATGCCAACGTGTCGCCCGCCCGGGTCGAGCAGCCGGTCGAGCAGGTGGATCTGGCGCCCACCTTCTGCGCCATCGCCGGTGTGGAACCGGCGGCGTGGATGCAGGGCAAGGTGCTGCCTGTCGCAGAAGATGGCAGCCGCGAGCGCGCGCTGTGCGAATGGGACAGCCAGTTTCCCGGCTATGGCTTTCATTTGCGCTCGATCTATCGCGACGGCTTCATGCTGACCCGCTACGAACCGTCGACCCAGGGCCAGCCCAACGGCCTCGAGGAGGACTGGCCGCAATTCGCCGCGCTCGGCTGCAAGATCCGCTATGACGGGACGGAAGGCGAACTCTACGACCTCCGGAACGATCCGCGGCAATGGGAAAATCTCTGGGACGATCCCCGTCACAA
>CAVQBY010000003.1:0-581644 GCA_963710925.1 uncultured Pseudomonadota bacterium
TCCTGCCGAACCTACTCGACTTTTCAGTTACGTGCTAGTTCGACCTTCTTCTCCATGCGCAGCGACAGGGCGTCCTGGAGCAGGTCGTGTTCGGCCACCGCTTCGCTGAGCAACACCAGCGGCGGGGCGGGCCGCTCGTCATAGAACTGGCCGATGAAGCTTTCGAGCACTTCGGAATTCGTCGTCTCGGCTGCGGCCCTCGGGAAATCGGGCCGGTTGCCCCAGTTCTGTCCGCCGCGGAAGAAGAACACCTGAATGCAGTAATCCCCGCCCTGAGGCGAACAGGGCGAACACATCGGCGTCGCTGAAGCTTGTCGGGTTGATGCCCTGGCTGGCATGGATCTGGCTCATGGCCTTGATGCGGTCGCGCAGCCGCGCGGCGCGTTCGAAATCCAGCGCCTCGGCGGCCGCGTTCATGTCCTTGGCCAGCTGCGCCTGAACATTTGCGGCTCTTGCCGGTCAGGAAGCTTTCGGTTTCGTGCACCAGTTCGCGATAGCCGGCCTCGTCGATGCGCCCGACGCACGGGCCGCTGCAGCGCTTGATCTGGAACAGCAGGCAGGGACGGGTGCGCGATTCGAACACCGAATCCGAACAGGAGCGCAGCAGGAAGGCGCGCTGCAGCGTGTTGAGCGTGCGGTTGACGGCGCCGGCGCTCGCGAAGGGCCCGAAATAGACGCCCTTGGCCGTCTTGGCGCCGCGATGTTTGACGATCTGCGGATAGGGATGATCCTCCCGCAGCAGGATATTGGGAAAGATTTGTCGTCGCGGAACGAGACGTTGAAGCGCGGCTTGAGCCGCTTGATGAGATTGAGTTCGAGAAGCAGCGCCTCGCTTTCCGAGGCCGTGGTCACGAACAGCATCTCCGCCGTCTCGGCGATCATGCGCGTGATGCGGTCATTGTGTCCGCCGGATTTGGCGTAGCTGGAAACGCGCTTCTTCAGGCTCTTGGCCTTGCCGACATAGAGCACATCGCCCTTGGCATCGAGCATGCGGTAGACGCCCGGCGCGTCCGGCAGGGTCTTCAGATAGGCCTGAATGCGCGCGGGACCTTTCAGCGGCACATTCGACGAGGTCGGATCGGTCGTCATTGCGGCTGATATAGTGGAAATGGCCGGCCTTCGCGAGGCCGGACCGTGATCGGCCTAGGCCGCGGCGCCGGTCCGCTTCGATGTGCGGGCCTCGCGCCGGTCCGCGGCCGGGCCGGCGATCGCGCGCGAAGGCGGGAAGGAGACCGTGCAGGCCGTTCCCTTGCCCGGCTCGCTTTCGATGCGCAGCACGGCGGCGTGCAGTTCGGCGAGACGTTTGCAGATCGGCAGGCCGAGCCCCATTCCGTCGGTCTTGTGGTGGAGGGGGCTGGCAATACGGCCGAACGGTTCCACCGCCAGGGCGATCTCCTGCGAGGACATTCCGATCCCGTTGTCGCGGACGACGAGGTCGATCCCGCCCTCGTCGTTTGGCCACACATCGACATCCACGCGCCCCGCGGCCGGTGTGAACTTGATCGCGTTGCGCGCAAGGTTGAGGAGAATCTGCCGGAACTTGGCCGCATCCGCCCGCAACAGGGGCAGATCGGGCGACACCGACTTTGTCAGTGTGACACCCGCACGGTTTGCTGCGGACATCAGATCCTTGAGACAGGCCGACACAGCGCCGGCGACGTCGAATTCGGATTCGGTCAGGGTCAGCGTTCGGGTCTCGCCCTGGGAAAGCCGGAGAAGCTCGGTGATCAGATTGAGCAGATGCTTGCCGCTGGAATGGACGTGCCCGGCATATTCCACATATTGGCCATGTCCCAGCGGCCCGAAGAGCTGGGCCATCATCGTCTCCGAAAAGCCCAGGATCGCATTGAGCGGGGTACGCATTTCGTGACTCAACTGGGAGATCATCGACCATTTGTCCGTGCGTGCGATGTCGCGTTCGATGCGCGCGCGGTTCAGGGATAGGTTCAGCGCTGCGTTGTCGACCTGCAATTCGATCGTGCGCGACACGTCCCCGTTCAGCTTCGCCGCGGCCGCGCAGATCATCACCGTGTAGACAAGCGCGAGCCAGCCATTGGTTGCGATCTGCGGATCCGGATACAGGATCGATGCGCCCGCCATCGGCAGGGCAAAGGCGCAGGCGTAGCAGAGATAGGCGGGAAGATAGGGCGCAAGGGTCGTCAAGGCTCCGGCGGTCATCCCCGCGGCGATGAGTGTCAGCAGCACATAGTCGCCCGGGGTCCCGTAGATCGGCAAGCCGAGACAGAGCAGGCCCCAGAGCAGGCCGGAGGCCAGCGCCCCGCCGCAGAAATACACGCTCCACCGCTTGCCGCGCTCGCCGCCTTCGATGGCCTTGCGAAAGCGTTGGTGCAGCGCGAGGCGCAGTCCCGCAACGGCGGCCGTGGCGCCATACCAGACGCCAAGGAGCATAAGGGGATAGGAGTGGCGCAGCAGGATGACCGCGGCCGTCGCGACGACCAGATTGGTGGGAACCGCAAACACGCCCTGATAGAGAATGCGCAGTTTGGCATAGAGGATGCGATCGGCCCGCTCTGCCGCGCTGGCGAAGAGCGGTTCGGCCGGACTTTGAGGAAATGACGCCGCATCACGCATTGGTGCATTTGCCTTCGTTGGCCAGCACTATGGGCGCACCAAGTTAAATGCACGTAAATGTTGCAAAAACTCAAATAATTGAAATGAATGACTTTATCGCCGTCTCGGCAATGTTTCCGGGCGGAGTTCCTAGTCCCGCACGCGCTCGATCTCGACGCCCGCGGATTCGGCGCCGGGCAGGGCATGGAGCTTTTCCACCCGCACCCGGGCCGTCTTCACCCGGGGATCGACGAAGCAGGCCGCGGCGATGCGCTCGGCCAGGGTCTCGGCCAGATTGATGTGGCCGGCGGCGACGAGGTCGCGGATGCGCTGGGTGATCTCGGCATAATCGACCACCTGGTCGAGCTTGTCCTCGATCTTCACCGCGTCTTCGACCGCCAGATCGACATTGATGCGCACCGGCTGCAGCTTGCCGTATTCATGGGTGTAGATGCCGATCTGGGCATGAACCTCCAGATTGCGGATGAAGACATGGCGGATCGCCAGGGCGGAATCTGCGATGCGCAGCGGCTGAATGTTGGGCGCCTTGCTCATGTCATTCCCTTCCGCTGACGTCGGGCGTTTGCCAGATCAGGTGCTGGCCGCCATCCACGGCAATCATCTGGCCGGTCACGGCCGAGGCTTCGAGAAGATAGCGCACGGCCCGGCAGACGTCTTCGGGCGCAGCGCCGCAGCCCAGGATCGTGGCGTCGCGCTGGCGGGCGAAATCGGCTTCGCTCTGCCGCTCATTGCGCATGGTGGGGCCGGGCCCCACGGCATTGACACGGATGCGCGGCGCCAGCGCCTGGGCCAGCGTCGTGGTCAGCCAGTGCAGCCCCGCCTTGCTCAGGCTGTAGGTCAGGAATTGCGGTGTCGGCTTGAGCACCCGCTGATCGATGAGATTGACGATCGCGCCGCCCATCTCCGTGGGCAGGCGCCGGGCGAAGGCCTGGCAGAGCACGAAGGGCGCGCGCAGATTGGCGGCCATATGGGCGTCCCAGGAGGCCCGCGTGGCGCTCTGCCAGTCGTCGTTCTCGAACAGCGAGGCGCTGTTGATCAGCGCCGTCAGGGGGCCCAGTTCGGCGCGGGCCCGATCCACCAGCGCGGCGGTTTCGGCCTCCACGGCCAGATCGGCCTTGAGCAGGGCGGTCCGGCGCCCGGCCGCGCGCACCGCCTCGGCCACCGTGAGGGCGTCCGCCTCGGAGGTGTTGTAGTGGATGGCGATATCCCAGCCGGCCGCGGCCAGATCCAGCGCAATTGCCCGGCCCAGCCGCTTGGCGGCGCCGGTGACGAGTGCGGTTTTGGGGGCCGGTGCGATCATGGCCGGTGTTTTAGCCCAGGGGCCCGGCCGGTGTCATGCCCGCAACGCCGGACACGATGAGATGACAGGTGGGAAGGGGGATGGCGCCGGGTCGTGGCGCCGGCAAGCGAACGGGCGGCGAATCCGATTACGCCGCCCGTTCCAGACACGGCAGCCTGCTTAGCCGTGCCAACCGAAGCTCACACCGAAATGCGGGCGGTAGTAGTGGCGATAGGCCCAGTGGCAATCACCGTCCCAGTCGCAGACCCAGCGGCGGCCAGGCGGCCGGTAGTACTCGTCGCCGCGATAATAGGTGCGGATGCGATAGCACTCGTCGCCGTCATTGTCGCAACGCACGACACGACACTGGTCGCCATAGCAGCGCGTCGTCGTGTAATGGGCCGAAGCCGTCGAAACAGACCCGGCCAGTCCGACCAGGCCAAGCGTACCGGCCAGCGCTGCGGTCTTCAACGCATTCGAAAGCTTGAGCGTCATTGTTCTTCTCCTTGGCATGCGACCCCGTCCGAGGTCATTGCCAATTGGAAATGATCGTCGCGCCAATGGGTTCGCGGCAATTGTGTCGCAATGGGGGCTTTTCGCGGGAAAGATTCCGGCGGTGCAGGCCCGCGGGGCCTGGCGCGGCGGAACGCGCACGGACTCTCGCGCTTTGGCGCTGACCGTGTTCCATGCAGTTCCAGTGGCGAAAGGGAATTGCGTTTTGCGCCGGATGTCACGGACGCCGTGCCGCATCTCCGTCCGCGCGAAAAAAAAAGCCCGGCCCCAAGAGGGACCGGGCAGACGGCGCGGAGTGCCGCGCGCTCTATTGCGGCGCGTTGTCGTTATCCGGCACATTCTGGTCCGGCCGATAGGGTGCGCGGCTATAGCCGGACCGGTTGTCCTGGTTGTGATCGTTGTTCTGCCATTGATAGACATGCGTGCCCTCGCCGGATTCGCCTTGCGGGCGATAGCCGGTATTGGTCGGCTCGACCGTGTCGCCGGTCTGTGTCTCGTAGCGCAGCATGATGCGGCGCTGACCGCGTTCCGGCACGGTGAAGTCGATGTGCTTCGTGCTGCCGTCGGGGATCATCGCGGTGGCGCTGTAGTGCCCCGGCCGCAATCCCATCAACACCCACGGCGCATGGCATTCCACCTGCAGCGTGCGGCCGGTGTGATCGCGCACCAGCACGCGTTCGTCGCCGAGATATTGTCCGTGATCGCCGACGAAGCTGAGCTTGATCGGATAGGCATCCCAGCGCGGATTGTCCTGGCTGCTGTTGCCGACGCCGGCGCAGGCAACCTGTACGCCCTGGACGGTTCGGGATTGATCCGGCGGGATCTGCCGTGGCGCGGCCTGTGCCGCACCCGCCAGGCCGAGGGCAAGGGCCGTGGTCAGAAGAAGTCGGCCAGCATGGGTTGGCATCATTTCAAGCCTCCATTCGTTTGGGCGCAGCTTCGCGCTGCGTCGCGTGAAATCGCGTGGCGCGTGCGCATGGCACCGCACGTCACGGCGAAGAACGCAGAGCCGCACCGGCCCGTTCCGGCGGGCGCGCGAATGCACAGAGAAGGAAGTCGGGTTCCGCGGAACTGTCGTTCTTAGCGCAGGAGTTCCCGCACAAGTTCCGGTGGGCGACACAGCCTTGCGGCCGTATCGGTCACGACGATAGGCCGGTTGATCAGCACCGGATGCGCCGCCATCGCATCGAGCAGTGTGGCATCGTCGGCACCGTCCAGTGCCAGCTCGCCATAAGCCGCTTCCTTGGCGCGGACCAGATCGCGCGCGCCGATTCCCATCTTCGCCACAAGCGCGGCCAGTTCGGCGCGGCTCGGCGGCGTCTTGAGATATTCGATCACGGTCGGGCTGTGCCCGGCCTCCTGGATCAGTGCCAACGCGCCGCGCGAGTTGGAGCATTTCGGATTGTGATAAATCGTGATGTTCATGTGGTCGCTCCCCGGTCCCTTTTTAGGAGCAAGCGGGGCGGAGGGGCAAGCCGGTCTTGCGCGTCCGCGATGCGGTTTCCGTGGTTCAGTGATTCGCCTTGGCGCTTTTGAAGGTCACCGTCACCTCCTGTTGCCCCGTCTGGCCGGCGATCGAAAACGCTTTGCTGCTGCTGGGGTGATGTGTGGCGCCGAGCAGTGTCGCATGGACGCGATAATGTCCGGGCGGCACGCGGAACAGCACCCAGGGGCCCAGGCAGTCGATCGCGGCAAGCGTGTGCCCGCCGGATGTGCGCAGCCGAACCTTGACGTTGGAAAGATATTGGCCATCGTCATTGGCGAACGACACCAGCACCGGAAAGGACTTCCAGCGAGGATCGTTGCGGCTGCGCTGGTCAAGCCCGGTGCACACGACGGTGGTCCCATCGACGACGATCGGCCGGCTCATGGGCAGCGGTGCGGCGGCGGCGGGCGCGGCGATGGCAATCGCCACCAGCGGCGCCAGCAGATGCAGGCGTGTCATTGGCGTTCCCCCAACGATGCCGCGATGGCGCGCGGCATGCAGACCTAACGTCTGCCGGGAATGCGGGTTCCCGCGCCGGTGGTGCCGTGGCGGCATTACTCGTTCGGATTGACGCCCTTGAATTCGAGAACCACCCGCTTCTGTCCGCTGACGGGCGGCGAGAATCTGGCGTTGCGCGCCGGCAGATCAGGGTGGGCGAGCAGCGTGCCCGACACGGTGTAGTTGCCGGTCGGAAGCTGGAACAGAACCCACGAACCGGAGCATTCCAGATCGGCCAGCGTGTCGCCGCCCGCGGCTTTGAGCACCACATGCGCGCCCGCCAGATATTGGGCGCCGTCATTCGAGAACTCGATGCGCACGGGATAGGCCTTCCAGCGCGGATCGTTTCGGGCATCCTCGCCGATCCCGGTGCACACGGCGGTGATCCCGTTCATCGTGACCGGCCGGTCCATGGCCATGTGCGCGGCCTGTGCGGGCGTCGCGACGGCGCCGGCAAGGCCGGCGAGAACAAGGGCGTGACGAACCTTCATGACAACCTCCAGCGGTGCGTGCGGCAGCCCTTCGGGCCGGCCATGGCAAGCGCGTGGAAGATTGCGCCGCTTGCCCGGTCCGCCCGTTGATCTGCCTCACACTGTGGCCGGTTTGCGCCGCGGGCCCGGGCCGCCCGCCAGCCCGGGCCTGTCGCGATGCAGGCCGGAATCGGCCGGTTTTGGCGCCGCGCGTTGCGAGAAATCGCGTTTTGCGCTAGATTTTTGAGGTTAGGGCCGCGCGAGCCTAGAGAAAGTTTTAAGCGCGTCCATACCGATGACCGGCCAGCGCGAAGCAGGGGTCGGGGCGGACAGTGTGGAGCGACGACGACGCTTTTCCTGAAAGACAGACGCGGCTTTGACTCCGTCCCGGGCATGGTGTCCGTGGTGGAACACTTTGCTTTCAGGAGAAAGTCTTCATGTCTACGACCGGTCAGGTCAAATTTTTCAACACCTCCAAAGGGTTTCGGATTCATCGCGCCGGAAGATGGCGGCAAGGACGTGTTCGTCCATGTGACGGCGGTGCAGGCCGCCGGCCTTCACAGCCTTTCCGAAGGCCAGCGCGTGAGCTTCGATGTCGAAGCCGATCAGCGCGGCCCCAAGGCGGTCAATCTCAAGGTCGTCTGATCTTCGAGAGCATCTGTGAAAACGGCGCGGGCACAAACCCGCGCCGTTTTTTTGTGGCCCCGATCGTTGCCGATTTCAGCCCGCCGCGGTGGCCTGCCACAATTCGATCTTTGTGCCCTCGGGATCGAGGATCCAGGCGAAGCGGCCATTGGGATCGCTGTCGTCGCGCGCCAGCACCGCGACACCCTTGCTTTCCAGCTGCGCGACAAACCCGTCCAGATCGTCGACGGCGAAGTTGACCATGAACTCGCGTGTCGACGGCGCCATATAGGTCGTATCCGCCGGGAACGGGCTCCACAGCGTGACCGGCGGACCGTCGGCGCGCGGCGTCAGCATCGCTCCGCCCCAGGCCTCGACCGCCAGGCCGAGCATGTCGCGATACCAGTCCGACAGCGCCTGCGGGTCCTTCGCCTTGAAAAATATTCCGCCAATCCCGGTAATTTGCGCCATGGTTTTTCCCCTACGCGGCCGAACGGCGTAGAGTGATCCTAGCACGTTTGGCGGGTCGGGATGACCGGACCGGGCTCTGTAGTGGCGCTGCCCGCCTTTTTCCGATGGCGCGGCGCGCAGCCGGTATCGCGGTGTCGCGCCGTCTATCTTGATGCCGCCGGTCGTCGGCGGTCATGATGATTGCCCCGCTCTTGAGCGGGAACGGATATGGCGCGGCGGCCGCGCGGGAGAGGGGAACGCCATGACCATGTCGCGCAAATTGTCGGCCGAGCTTCTGGGCACGCTGTTTCTCGTCTTCATCGGTTGCGGCGCGGCGGTGCTTGGCGGCGAACTCGACGTGCTGGGCGTCGCCTTGGCATTCGGCGCGGCGCTCACGGTCGCGGGCTACGCCTTCGCGCATCGCTCCGGCGGACATTTCAATCCGGCGCTGACGCTGGGCCTGGTCGCGGCGGGGCGCTTTCCGGCCCGCGAATTGCTGCCCTATATGGCGGCCCAGCTGACCGGCGCCATTGTCGGCGCCACGCTGGTCTTCGGGATCGCCCATGGCGTGGCGGGCTTTGATCCCGTGGCCGGATTTGCCGCCAATGGCTATGGCGCCCATTCGCCGGGCGGCTTTTCCGTCCTGGCCGTGCTGCTGTGTGAGGCGGCGACCACATTCCTGTTCGTCTTTGCCTGGCTGGCCGCCACCCCGCGGCTGTCGGCGGAACTCGCGCCGCTCCTGATGGGGCTGGCCTTCGCGGCCATCTATTTCGTCGCCCTGCCGGTCGATGGCGGCGGTGCCAATCCGGCACGCTCCACCGCCGCCGCGCTCTATGCCGGCGATACGGCGCTGATCCAGTTGTGGGCCTTCTGGGCATTGCCCTTCGCTGGCGCTGCTCTGGCCGGGCTTGTGCAGCGCTGGTTCTCGGAAGGCTAGGCGATCGCCGCCGTCGCGCCGCCTTGCGTTGGCGGGCCCGACGTCATTGTATGGCGAGGACTGGCGGATTTTGAGGACCGATTTGGGCTACGAACCACCCGGCCGGATAGAACTGTTGGACGGGGATGCGCTCAGGCGCGACCTGACCGCGCTGGCGCGCGCCGAATCCGATCAGGGCAAGCTGCGCAAATCCGCGCTGGCGCTGATCAAGGATCAGTTCCAGGCCGCGCGCGAGGGTGTGCGCGAACGCGCCGAGTCCGGCACCATCACCGGCCTTGTCGCCGCCCGGGCGCTGTCGGACCTGCAGGACATCACCATCCAGGTCATCTACGATTTCGCGATCAAGCATTTCTACTACGCCCAGAACCCGACCATGGCCGAGAAGCTGGCCGTCGTCGCCACCGGCGGCTATGGCCGCGGCGTGCTGGCGCCGGGCTCCGACGTCGATCTGCTGTTCGTGCGCCCCTTCAAGCAGACCGCCTGGGGCGAAAGCGTCATCGAATTCATTCTCTACATGCTGTGGGATCTGGGCCTGAAGGTCGGCCACGCCACCCGCTAGCCTGGGCGAATGCGTGCGCCTGTCCAAACAGGACATCACCATCCGCACCGCGCTGCTGGAAGCGCGCTTTCTGTGGGGCGACGAGGACCTCTACGACGAACTGCGCACGCGCTTCTGGGGCGAGGTCGCCACCGGCAGCGGCCAGGATTTCGTCGAGGCCAAGCTGGCCGAGCGCGACGCAGCGCCATGCCCGCCAGGGCGAAAGCCGCTATCTGGTCGAGCCCAACATCAAGGAAGGCAAGGGCGGCCTGCGCGATCTGCAGACGCTCTACTGGATCGGCAAATATCTCTATCACGTCGAGGACGCCGGCCGATCTGGTCAAGCACGACGTCTTCACCTTCGACGAATACCAGATGTTCCAGAAGGCCGAAGCCTTTCTGTGGAACGTGCGCGGCCATCTGCATTACCCGTCGGCCGCGCCGAGGAGCGCCTGTAGCTTCGATGTGCAGCCCGATCTGGCCGCGGCGCATGGGTTATCGTCGAGCGATGATGCCGCGCAGCGCGGTCGAACAGTTCATGCGCGCCTACTTCCTGGTGGCCAAGGATGTCGGCGACCTGACGCGCATCTTCTGCGCCGCGCTGGAGGAGCAGAACAAGAAGCACAAGCCGTCGCTGGCCAGCCTGCTGCCGGGCTTCCTGCAAGCCGCGCACCGGGAACGAGGATTTCTATGTCGAGAACGGCCGCCTCAATGCCCGGCTCGAATGTCTTCCGCAACGATCCGGTCAATCTGATCCGCATCTTCCACGTCGCCGACGCCAAGGCGGTCGACGTTCATCCCCATGCCTTGCGCAACATTACCCGCTCGCTCGACCTGATCACCGATGCGGTGCTGCGCCAATCCGGACGCCAACCGGCTGTTCCTCGACATCCTGACCTCGCGCCGCAGATCCGGAGATGGCGCTGCGCCGTCTCAACGAGGCCGGCGTGCTGGGCGCCTTCATTCCGGAATTCGGCCGCGTCGTCGCCCTGATGCAGTTCAACATGTACCACCACTATACGGTGGACGAGCATCTGATCCGCGCCGTCGGCAATGTGGCCGCCATCGAGCGCGGCGAGCACAAGCACGAGCATCCCGCTCTCCACCGAGATGATCAAGCGCATCAAGTCGCGCGAGACGCTCTATTGCGCCATGCTGCTGCACGATATCGCCAAGGGCCTGCCCGGCGATCATTCCGATGTCGGCGCCGAGATCGCCAACAGCCTGTGCCCGCGCCTGGGCCTGAGCGAGGCCGAGACCGAAGACGTGGCCTGGCTGGTCAAGAACCATCTGCTGATGAGCGACATCGCCCAGCGCCGCGACATCTCCGATCCCAAGACCGTGCGCGATTTCGTCGAGGCGGTGCAGACGCCGGAAATGCTGCGCCTGCTGCTCGTGCTGACGGTCGCCGACATCCGCGCCGTCGGTCCCGGCGTCTGGAACGGCTGGAAGGGCCAGTTGCTGCGCGAGCTCTATCACGAAGCCGAAGCCACCATGAGCGGCGGCGACACCACGCCGGCCCGCGCCGCGCGCATCGGCAGCGCCAAGGCCGCGCTCGAGCCGAACGCCTGCGCCGATCTGCCGGACGAGGTGCGCACGCGCGCCCTGGCCCGCCATTACGATGCCTATTGGCTGGCCTTCGACCGCGAGGCGCAGGAGCGCCACGCCCGGCTGATGGCCGCCGCCGACGCCAGGACCGAGTTGCTGGCGCTGTCGGTCGAGAGCAATGCCTTCCGCGCCATCAGCGATATCGTGGTCTACACCCCCGACCATGCCGGCCTGTTCTCCAGGCTGGCCGGCGCCATCGCCGTCTCGGGCGGCTCGATCGTCGATGCCAAGGCCTTCACCACCACCGACGGCTTCGCCCTCGATGTCTTCTCGGTGCAGGACCAGGACGGCGGGCCCTTCGGCGACGGCGCCCGCACCGAGCGCCTGCGCCAGACCATCGCCAAGACGCTGGCCGGCCAGATGCTGCCCAAGAAGGCGCTGGCCAAGAAGAAGCTCAAGCAGCGGGCCTCGGCCTTCCATGTGCGGCCCCGCGTCAATTTCGACAATGACGCCTCGGCCATCGCCACGCGTGGTCGAAGTCGAGGGGCTGGACCGGCCGGGCCTGCTCTATGACGTCACCCACGCCATCTTCGAATCCGGCCTGCAGATTTCCGCCTCGATGGTGGCGACCTATGGCGAGCGCGCCATCGACGTCTTCTATGTGCGCGACGGCTTCGGTCACAAGATCACCCATCCCGACCGGCTGGCGCGGGTTCGCCAGCGCCTGCTCCAGGCCCTGCAGAGCAGCGCCCAAGGTGCCGCGGCGGCTTGAAGAACCGGGCCGGGCGAGGGCATAAGGCCCCTCTTTTCAGGGCCAGCCACCATGACGACCGCATCCCACCCCGAACTCGTGCTCTCCGGCATGCAGCCGACCAACACGCTGCATCTGGGCAATTATCTGGGCGCGCTGAAGAACTGGGTGAAGATGCAGGACCGGATGTCGTGCCTGTACTGCGTCGTCGATCTGCACGCCATCACCGCAGGATTCGGCCTATGGCAAGCGCCGACGACGCTGGCCGCCGCCACCCGCGAGGTCGCCGCCGCCTATATCGCTGCCGGCATCGATCCGGCCAGGAGCCCGGTCTTCAACCAGTGCCCGCGTGCCCGAGCATGCCGAGCTGGCCTGGATCTTTTCCTGCGTCGCGCGTCTGGGCTGGATGGACCGCATGACCCAGTTCAAGGAGAAGACGGGCAAGCACAAGGAGCGCGCCAGCGTCGGGCTTTACACCTATCCGGTGCTGATGGCCGCCGACATCCTGGTCTACAAGGCCACCCATGTGCCGGTGGGCGAGGACCAGAAGCAGCATCTCGAACTGGCGCGCGACATCGCCCAGAAGTTCAACAAGGATTTCGCCGCGCCCGATTTCTTCCCGCTGCCCGAGCCCGTCATCATGGGCCCGGCCACGCGCGTCATGTGCCTGCGCGACGGCACCAAGAAGATGTCGAAGACCGACGAAAGCGACATGTCGCGCATCAACCTCACCGACGATGCCGACACCATCGCCGACCAAGATCCGCAAGGCCCGCACCGATCCCGAGCCTCTGCCGTCCGACGCCAAGGGGCTCGAAGGACCGCCCGGAAGCCGAGAACCTGATCAACATCTATGCCGCGCTCGCCGACGAGCAGGCCGAGACGCGTGATCGACCGCTTCGCCGGCCACCAGTTCTCGCAGTTCAAATCCGAGCTGGCCGAGCTGGCCGTGGACAAGCTCACCCCCGTCGCCGCCGAGATGCGCCGGCTGCTGGCCGATCCGGCCGAGCTCGACCGCATGCTCGAGACCGGCGCCGACAAGGCCCGCGCGCATCGCCGCCCCGGTGATGGCCGAGGTCAAGCGCATGGTCGGCTTCACTGGGCTACTCTTGTCCCGACCGGCGGTTGAACTCGGCCGCCCCCGGCCCCATCTATAGGCGGCACACGGCAAGGGGCGAGCCATGGATTTCGGGCAGACGATCCGCCGCCAATGGCGGGATTTTCAGGCCAGACTGGCCGGCTTCGGCGCGCGGCGGCGCAGCGCGGCCCCGCGCCCCAGCGAGCCCAATCCCGATGCCCCCCGTCCTGATCACCGCTGGGGCCTGATCGCCCGCGCCGCGCTCATCGTCATGCTGGTGCTGGTCGTGGTCTTCCCGCTGACCGCCTGGTTCTACAGCCATATCGACGACGATCCGGCCTTCGCCGCGCCCTCGGGCACGGTGCGCGCCGGCCAGAGCCAGGCCGTCGCCAACGCCGTCGCCCTGATCGATCTGGAGGTGAACCAGCGCGACTGGGCCGCCAACGATCCCTGGTTCTGGCCCACCAGCCTGCTCGACAACATGCCCAACTATCAGAAGGGCGTGATGCAGGCGATGGGCCGCTTCGCCTTCGAGCTCACCGATCAGATCGGCCGCGCCCGCGGCTCCTCGGAAGCCGACAAGGATCTGCAGAACGCCGCCGGCCTGCTGCAATATCCGCCCGATGTCTGGGTGTGGTCGCCCTCCGTCTCGTTCTGGCCGACCGCGACCTCGGAATCGCAATACCGCAAGGCCATGAAGGCGCTGAAGACCTACAATGAGCGTCTGGCCGGCGGCAATGCGGTGTTCGACACCCGCGCCGACAATCTCAAATTCACGCTCGACCGCATGGCCGCCGATATCGGCTCGTCGTCCTCGGTGATCGACCAGCACATCCGCAAGACCTCCGGCTTCCCCTTCCAGAACGACACCGACGACATCTTCTACACCACCAAGGGCCAGATGTACGGCTACTACATCGTGCTCAAGGGGCATGGAGAAGGATTTCGCCGGCGTCATCAAGCAGCGCGATCTCACCGTGCCCTGGGCCAACATGATGTCGAGCTTCCGCGCCGCCATCGCGCTCAGGCCCAATGTCGTGCTCAACGGCGCGCCCGACAGCAATTTCGTGCCCTGCAATCTGTGCGGCGAAGGCTTCTACCTCCTGCGCGCCCGCACCCAATTGCGCGAAATCACCAACATCCTGCAGCAATAGCGGGTCTCGTCCGTCTCGGCCGGTCCCCCCGCGCTGGCCACGAACGCCCATCACAAACCGGCTGTCATCCCCCGCATATGCGGGGGACCCAGCTGATGCCCTCGCATCCGTTGCCGGGCTGATGTGCCGCAACCTTCTCGAAGGGCCTGTGCGTTTTCACCTCAGTGGCCCGGTCGATGGCGGCAGCGTCTTCGATGCAAGCCATGACAGGCCAAGGGGTTGGTCCGCTTCTCCAGCAGCGCCCTTGCCTCCCGCGTCCCGCGCTCCGACAATCGCCGCGCGAGACACACAGGCGAGGCCCCATGACGAATTCCATCGATCCCACCCGCGAGCAGTTCAACGCCTTCAAGGCGCTGCCGCGCGACACGCCCATCCACATGCTGAATCTGATCCGGCTGAAGAAGCTGGCGGATTACCCGGAAGGCCATCCCGATCACGGCAAGGGGCTGAGCGGGCTGGACGCCTATCGCAAATATGGCCGCACCAGCGCGCCGGTCTTCGCAAGGCTCGGCGGCAAGCAGGTCTGGGCCGGCAAGCCGCGAAGCGGTGCTGACGGGCCCGGAGGCCGAACACTGGGATCTGGCCTTCATCGCCGAATACCCCAACGCCGGCGCCTTCCTGGCGATGGTGACGGACCCGGAGTACCGCGAACACGTCAAACACCGCCAGGCCGCCGTCGAAGACAGCCGCCTCATCCGCATGGCCCCGCTCGAGCCGGGCGAGGGGTTCGGGGAGTAGGGGTTAGACATTCAGTGCGGCGAAATTCGTTGACTCGGAAGGGGTTTGCGCTTCCACGTAGGCTATAGTGTTTAAGAAACCGGTCCATATATGAGTGAAGCGCGACAGATTCGTAATTAAATCGGATTTGATATTGGCGGCGAAGCGGTGATCAGCGAAAAGGTCGCCGTGCCTTCACCGGCGCTGTTTTGCGAATGATCCGTGATCGAATATTAGATATGGAGCATCAACATTGATTGCTGCGTGCATGGCTGCCCAATCCTTCTTTCCGCCATTGTGAAATCATGTTGCAGATCGTTTCTATTGCGCGTGCACAAGGGTTCACCAAAAGGATGCGTGAGTGACATCGATACTGCAACGATTAGATCGTTCATTGCAATTGCGAGATGTGGCGGTTCTGCAAAGAGTAACTTTAGGGTTACAGAGTCCTAGCGCACTCTCCTGTGAAGGAGGGCGGAGCGCCAGAAATGTTCAAGGACTACGTGGCGACAAAGGGGATGATCCGTCCCGACCTTATGCCGCGGTGTCGCGAGAAGCTGGAATGGTTCAGAACCTTCAACGAAATCTCCGCGAAATTTAGCGCCGTTGCCGTGCGGATCACTGGGGCGATCTATCTTTCAGAAGGTTTCTTTGTCTCCAAGCAGTGCAGTGCAATTCAGGCAATTCGGGGGCTGCATGATCAGGTACAATGTCCGTTCTAGGCAGATCGTTGATCTCGTAAGCGATTTGCGAAACGGAAGGTTGATTTTGAGCCCCTTCTTCCAACGGGATTCGTTTGGCGAATTACACACAAGCGTGAATTTATAGAGACAATCCTCCTGGGGTACCCGTTTCCGCAGATATTCATCGCGAAGGGCGGGATCGACGTCGAGAAGATGGAGGCGAAGTCCTGCATTGTCGATGGTCAGCAGCGGATGAATTCTATCCGTGAATTCGTTGACGATGTGTTCGATGTGGATGGTCGGTACTTTTCGATTTGGATACTGAGAAGTCGGAATTTCTGAAGTATGAGGTGCCGATAATTGATCTTGATATGGAGCAATCCGATCGTCGGATAATTGATGTGTTCGCACGGCTCTACGGGACTAACTACGCGTTGTCGGGGATTGAAAAGCAGGCAACGGAATATGGGGCTACAGAGTATATGCTTGTTGCGAAGCTGCTGTGTGGCGAGCTCAATATCGGAAATTCGACCCTCGGTGAAAGCTTGGATGATCTTAGTATCGACCCAAATGTCTCACCAGATTTCTTGAATCTGGCCGATAAGAAAGTCGAAAACCGCTTTAGGGAGCTTGTCCTCAACGAGAGGGTTTTTACGCCTTATGAGATATCGAGAAAGGTGCAGCTGCAATTCACACTGAATGTCATGAGCACACTCATTCGGGGGAAAATCAACTGAAATGAGATGTCGCGTACACTCCTAGATGAATATGATCAGTCATTCCCTGAGCGTGACCATGTTTTGCCGTGCTGTGCAAGGCGGCTGACTTCATTGCGAAGATGAGGTTGCCGGAGAAATCTCTCTGTGGCGAAAGGCAAATATCTTCACGTTGTTGAATGTGGTTGCGCGTCATTCAGATGACTCGATTGGCGCACGCTTTGCGCGGAAAGCTTGACGCCGTGTCCGATGATCTACCGCTGGAGTATCTCTTGGCAGCACGCGAAGCAGTGAACAATCGAAAAGAGCGGACGATCCGCGATGAGTACGTCGAAAGGGTTTTATTCGGTGGGCCCAAGTCTGCCGAGCAGCTAGGCTTGTGAACAGGTCCCCTGAAGGATTGGGGTTAGAGTGTGCAGAGTTTGGCAGAGTTTGGGGTCAGAGTGGAAATGGCTGGCTGACGCTGAATTCCAGGAATTCCAGGGACACAATACTTAGCCCTCCACGCTGAAGCGGCCCCGTCGCGACTGCAAGTTCCGACCCTCACGCCATCACAATCTTCAACTGAATTCCGGGGACACAATACTCAACCCCATCGTTGATCAGATATCAGAAGGTCTAACTCTCGCGCCGGCACAGCCAGCACGGCCTAGCTCCACTTCGACTGTCGCGCCCGGATCGCCGCGCGCCGCGCCTTGATCTTCTTGCGCGCAAGCGCGAACTCGGGGCCGAGGCGGGTGTATTCCGCGCGGGTCTTGATGTCCTGAAGCGCCTTGCGCTCCCATGCTTCGAAGCTCAGCGGCTTCAGATATTTGATCGGGCGCAGGGCCATGGGTGCCTCCATCCTGCCGGCAAGATAACATCGCTGCGGTCCGGGGCGTGAGAGAGCCGTCGGGAGGTCCGTCCTGGCCCCCGCCGTCTCCCCCTTGTCCCCGCCCGGCAGCGGCCCCGCGAAATTTTCGGAAAAAAGTCTCCCTTACCCCTTGAAACGGCTTTTAGTCCTATCCATATGCCATCCGAGGCTCGCAAGGGAGAAGGCCCCGGCAGGACAGGTCGAACGCAACGCGGACACATACAGGGCAAGGGCGCGGGGATTCGCGCGCGCTACGGGTGCCCCGACGGAGGATGGCGGCGGGCGTCGCGCGCCCCGCGCCTCCGATGGGTCACGAAGCCCGGGGCGGGATGAAGGTGCGGAGCGGCGCGCGGCTTGAGTGCGCGCGCATCGCCCGCCGGCCGTGGTCCCGGACAGGCGACAGGCGGGCCCGCCCCGCGCGGCGGCAATCCATCGCCCGCGCGCGGCGGCGATCCCGCCTTTGTCTTGTCCGGCCAGTCGCCAGACCGCCGGGCGCGGCCCCGGCCCGGTCATGACCGAAGCATGGCGCCAGCTTTACAATCTCGTAGTCTTTGCCGCCTTCCGGCCGGCATTGATGGACATGGCCGCCATCCTTTCGTCTCATGCGTCCCGAGGGGCTGGACCATGGACGATGTCTTCCATTCTCCGCATGGCGTTCGCCGCGCGTGCCGCGCGCGGCCGGCGCTCCTGGTCCGCCGTCTCCGTCACAGCACAGATCTTGAACATGTTTCGCGTTGCATCCGTTCGCGTGCGAGGCCTCGCCGTGCCTGGTGCCACGCATCAGGGAGACCATGATGAGAAAGGTTCTGACGGCGGCGCTGTGTGCCGGCGCCGCGCTTGCATTGTCCACCGCCGCATTCGCCAAGCCGATCGCGCCCACCCCGCCCCTCAGCAAGGATGGCAAGCAGTTCTATGCCTACACGCACAAGAAACAGCAGCCCTGTCCCGATGCCGCCGCCGTCGGCGTTCCGGCCTATCCCGGCAGCGTCTGCCTGGGCGAGATGACGGACACGACCAAGGGCGAGCCGGCCGCGCATCGCATGTATCCGCGCGTCGTGCTGGTCACCGCCGCGCCGCTGGCCACCGTCGCCGCCTGGTACAAGACGCATCTGCCCAAGAGCTGGACCTACCATCCGCAGATGAAGAACTTCGCCCCGCCCGGCTGGTCGATCGCCAGGGCGATGCGCTCGCCCAGCATCGCGTTGCGGCCGGTCGACAAGATGCATCCGGTGTTCGGCGCGGCCTTCTTCAACACCGGGCCGGTCAAGACCTCGATCACCATCATGTTCAAGCCGCAAGGCTAGGCCGGGAGGCGCCGCGATGGCTTGCAAATCGATCGCCGCCGGCGCCGCTCTGGCGCTGGCTCTTGCCGCGCCGGCCTGGGCGGGCGCGCTGGTGGCGCCGGTCTATCCCGGCGCGCAGCACATCCGCGACACCGGCTTTTCGGCGCTCTATTTCTCCAAGGATGCGGCGTCGAAGGTGCGCGGCTTCTATGGCGGCCATGGGCTCAAGCTGACCGATGCCGGCGCGCTCCGGCCCGTGCCGCGCGCGCTGTCGGCGCTGCCGAAAAGCGATGGAAGCGTCGGCGCCGATCTGAAGAGCTACAAGCAGATCTGCCAGGAGGTCGCCGGCGTCTATGGCCACACCCCGCATTCCATGGTCGACGGGCCCGAGACGGCGGGCGTCGTCGTCGCCTGGCGCACCGCGCCGAAGCAGGTCGATCTCTCGCCCGACAAGCAGTCGGTGTTCTCCGGCTTCATGAACGAGGTCAATATGGGCCGCCACAGCCGCGCCGACTATGCCGCGCTGTTCAAGCGATATGGCTGGCTCGAAACCGCCTATTTCCCCGACCACGGCAAGACGCGTTACGACCGCTGGCTGGTGAACAAAACCTGGGCAAAGCTGCAGGCGCCGCAGCAGGCCGGCGCGGCCGGCGCCCAGGCCTCGGCCGCCAGGATGGAAGCCATGGCCAGGAAGATGCAGGCGCTGGTGGCGCAGGGCCATATGCAGGAGGCCCAGGCGCTGGCCGCCAAGATGCAGGGCGTCCAGCAGGGCGCCTCGGCTTCGGCCTCGGCCATGGGCGCCGCCCAGAGCGCCGACAACTGGGCGCTCTGGCTGGGCGTGCTGAAGAAGGTCGAGGCCCACGCCTATCGCACGGCCATCGCCGTCGACAAATCGCCGTCCGCCTGGCCGCTGCTGCCCTATTGCCCGAATTTGGGAAAGTGAGCCCCGCGTCCCGGGCGGCGCTGCGGGGCGCCGCGCCGCCGTGATCGCCGGCAATGGCGTGGCGCGCCATGGTCCATCGGCACCATGGCGCGTTGCTCCATCGGCGCCTAGGTAGTTCTCCCTTGTATCGCCTCCCGCTGCGAAGCGGCATGCTGCCGTCCTCTGCGAACTGTGTGAGGGGCAACTCGCGCATTTTGGAGTGACGACATGAAGCACGTTTTCTGGATGGCCGGTACGGCCATGTCCCTGATGCTGGCGGTCCCGGCCTTTGCGGCCGCACCGGCAAGCCCGGCGCAGCCGCAGCCGGCGCGGCCGGCGCACGCCTTGATGCAGGTCGCCGACAGCCATCACGGCAATAGCGGCCATCACGGCAATCGCGCCGGGAAGGGAAATCGCGGCAAGAAGGCCGGCGACCACGACAACCGCAACAACCATGTGGGCAAGCACGACAATCGCGGCACCAACCGCGGCAAGAAGGCCGGCGAACACGACAACCGCGACAACCATGTGGGCGAACACGACAACCGCGTCCGTCCCGAGGCGTCCGGCTTCCGCGGCAATGCCAATGCCTGGCGGAACCGCTATCCGAACGGGATCGCCAACCGTCCGGGCTGGTCGCGCGGCGACAGGCTCTACGGCGAATACCGCCAGCCCAAATATCGCGTGACGAACTGGAGGCGCAACAATCTGCAGCGCCCGCCGCGCGGCTCGCATTGGGTGCGCGTCGGCAACGACTACATGCTCATCCGCAATTCCAACGGCGTCATCCGCGAGGTTCGGCCGGGGAACTAGCCGGCACCTGCCGGGCGGGCGCGCGGCCGCGCCCGCCTCTGCGGGGCATGACGCCTGAACGCAATCGGGTTCAGGCGACGATGCGGGTTTCCCAGCCGTCGTAATCGCCGCCGGCCTCGAAGGCCAGGTCGTAGAGGAACAGGGTCACCTGCTCCATGGCCTCGTCGGAGGGCACGTCGCGGTGCCACACCTGCGCGCCATACATCTCCCACGGGCCCATGGGCTCGGAGGTGCCGCGCAGGGTGAAGCCGGCGCGCACGCAGGCCTCGATGAAATTGCTGCGGGTGTCGGCGCAGGGGAAATAGGCCCAGTGGTCGATTTCGCGCACATGGGTGCGCACATCGCCCTGTGCCTCCAGCGTCTCGCACAGCATGCGGCTGGCGGCGATCTGCATGTCCCGGTCGGTCAACATCTGTGCGTAAGTCCTGCTGGTCCTGGTGTGCTGCTTGTGCCGGGCCGAATCAGTCCCGCCCCCCAAGGAGGATGAGTTACAAGCGCCCCGCGCGCAATCGGCAATGACCGATAGGGCAAATGGCACGCATCGGTTCATCATGAAGGGTGCGGCACCGCACCGTGGCCGGCCCGCGCCCCCCGGGGGGCGGCCCTTGTCCGGCCCGGCCCCGGGGCAGGGCCGGGGGAGCCCGCTGCGCCCCCGCGGCGTCTCTGCTAGGCTGGCCGCGCATCGAGAAGGGGAAGCTTCCATGTTCACACGTTCTGCCGCCGGACTTGTGCTTGCGTTCGCATTGGTCACGCCCGCCTTGGCCGCACCGCCCGCCGCGCCCGCGCAGACGGTGGTGCTGGCGCCGTTCCACGCCTTCATCGATGCCTTCAACACGGGCGACATGACCGCCGCCGCCGCGCCCTATGCGCCGGATGCCGTCATCGTCGACGAGGTCCCGCCCTTCGAATGGCGCGGCAACGCCTTCGCCGGCTGGAGCGCCGATCTGAAGACGGGCTGGGCGGCCGAAGGCATCACCAACGCCCATGTCGCCATCTCGGCGCCCACCCAGTTCGCGGCCGCCAAGGGCATGGCCTATGCCATCTTCCCCGCCCATCTGAGCTTCACCCAGAAGGGCAAGGCCGGCAGCGAAGACGGCTTCTTCGCCGTCACGCTCAAGCAGATGGAGAAGGGCTGGCGCATCTCCAGTTGGGCCTGGACGACGAAACACTGACGCGCCGCGCGCGGGAGGCAAGGCCCGTGGCCTATGTCATCAAGACGGCGGTGCCCGACACCGCCGCCCGCACCTTCGCGTTCGCCGCGCAGAAGACGATGTATGGCGGCAAGGCCATCGCCGTAGGCGACACCGTCTACATCTTCGCCAGCGAGAACCAGGGCGGCGACGGGTTGATCGCCCGGGGCGTCGTGACGGCGGTGGATCATTCCGGCGTCGCGAAACCGAAGGGCGTCACCCGCTACACCCCGCGCGTGAGCATCAGAGGTCCGCCGCACCGCCACCGCCAAGCGCCCGATGGGCCGCGAACAACTCCGCCCCCACATCGGCAAGGGCGGCGGCAAGGGCGAACTGGCCGACCGCCTCTACAAACAGGCCACCGACAAGATCATCGGCGTGAGCGATGCGGCGGCGAAGGTGCTGGAGGGGTGTTTTTGAGGCGTAGCTAGGCGACGCGCGAGGGCGGTCGCGTTCAAATATTCGACTTAGAGCAAGAGAGGTCATATGTCGCGTTCATCGTGATGGACCGGCATGAAGCGGGAAGTGTGATCGATATCATTGCTGGCGTCTTCGCACGAACGATTCCGGGCGGTCATTTCAACGGATTGATCGCGGTTCGGCCGCTAGCTCGGGCATCCGAATGACAGCTCGGTCCGTCCGCGGGACGGTTGGGCGGCCGAGATAGACGCACGTTCAACCGTGTGACATCGGCATTCACATGAGGCGCATTCCGGTCGTGCCCCCGCGAGGCACAGGAGCTCCAGGACGAGAGCCTAAATGATATCGGTTGTTACCCAACGAGGGCGCGCTTCACCGGACCTGGCTGGGAAGCTGGACGACCGGCCCTATTCGAGTGCTTGCGACCGTGGACCGCGCCGGAATTCCGGGTTCGAATCTGCAGTTCTTGAGCGCTACCTAAACGATCCTAATTCCTGTTGGACTTTGAAGACTATTCTGGACATATGTCGATCAGTGACAAGTTCTACAAGGTCAACAAAGTCCGAGGGAATGACGATTCCGATTCGAGACTATGGGCTAGGCACCGTGCGGATAAGCTCCCGGTGGCGATTGCGTTTCGGGTATCTGCAGAATCTGAATTCGGCCCACCAGGCTCTACTGGAAGCGCTGACCGAGAACGCGATGTAGCCGTCAAAATCCTAGCTCCATTCAAGTCAACTACACAGAGCTCATCGCTCGAGATCGAGTTCGCACGATTTAACAGATCCTACATACACACGATCTGGTTACATCGGCACTCTCATGAAAGCCTTAGGCATAGCCTGAACGGCACAATTATTTCAGGTGAACGTTTCCGCCACTGAAGCAGCCAATCGATCAGGCCTCTAATTCTCTGGCCACGAGAAGCAATCTCAGCGGAGATCCTAATCGCGCCGGGTCGCGTAGCTTCCGAGACTCATCCGACTGCCAAAGACAGTCAAGTGAAGTGGTCATTCAGAATATTGGATTCTGCAGGATGTCTGAACTGAGCCTCTGCGGTCAGGTAGGTCGATGATCTGCATGATTGTGTGGCCTGTGATGGCAGTTCGTCCGGCCACGGCTGAACAAAAGCTTCAGCGCATACTGACAAGCCTGCTGATGACTTCGTGGAAGTACGTAAAATAATCGGAGCTCATGCACCGTCGCTAGCCACTTTATGAAAACTGCATCTCTGCTTCGCACTCGTCCGAGGGCAAAGAAGCAGCGATTGCGATTGCGGGAGGGCTTGGCACCTTCTAGTCTACTTCCGCTCCGCTCCCAAACGTCTTCGGCACGTTCGGCCGGCCGGCGCGCTTCATGCGGCTGCGGCCGCTTGAGCGCCGCTTCTTGTCGCCGCGCACCGCCGCCTCGCCGGCCTCGTCCACCGCCCTGCCGTGCAAAGGGATCGTCGGCGATGGCCAGTTCCACGGCCTGCAGCCGCTTGATCTCGTCGCGCAGCCGCCCGGCGGTTTCGAATTCGAGATCGCCGGCGGCCTCGCGCATCTGCTTTTCGAGGTCGGCGATATGGGCGCGCATGATTGTGGCCGATGAATTCCTTGCCCTCTTCGGCCATGCGCCCGGCATCGACCGTCACATGGTCGCGCTCATACATCGAGCCCATGATGTCGGCGATGTGCTTCTTGATGCTGGCCGGCGTGATGCCGTGGGCTTCGTTGTAGGCCTTCTGCTTTTCGCGGCGGCGGCTGGTTTCGGCCATCGCCCGCTCCATCGAGCCGGTGATGCGGTCGGCATAGAGCACCACCTTGCCGTCCACATTGCGCGCGGCGCGGCCGATGGTCTGGATCAGTGAGGTCTCGCTCCGAGGAAGCCTTCCTTGTCGGCGTCGAGAATCGCCACCAGCGCGCATTCGGGAATGTCCAGCCCCTCGCGCAGCAGGTTGATGCCGATCAGCACGTCGAAGGCGCCCAGGCGCAGATCGCGGATGATCTCGATGCGCTCCAGCGTCTCGACGTCCGAATGCATGTAGCGCACGCGGATGCCCTGCTCATGCATGTATTCGGTCAGGTCCTCGGCCATCTTCTTGGTCAGCGTCGTGACCAGCGTGCGATAGCCCTGCTGCGCCACCTCGCGGCATTCGGCGATCAGATCGTCGACCTGCGTTTCGACGGGGCGGATTTCGACCGGCGGATCGATCAGCCCGGTGGGGCGGATCACCTGTTCGGAGAACACGCCCGCCCGTGCGCTCCATCTCCCAGGGGCCGGGCGTCGCCGAGACATACACGGTCTGCGGCCGCATCGCGTCCCATTCCTCGAATTTCAGCGGCCGGTTGTCGATGCAGCTGGGCAGGCGGAAGCCATATTCGCTGAGCGTGAACTTGCGCCGGTAGTCGCCGCGATACATGGCGCCGATCTGCGGCACGGTCACATGGCTTTCGTCGGCGAAGACCAGCGCCTCGTCCGGCAGATATTCGAACATGGTCGGCGGCGGCTCGCCGGGCTTGCGCCCCGTCAGCCAGCGCGAATAGTTCTCGATGCCGGCGCAGCGATGCCCGTCGCCTCGATCATCTCCAGGTCGAAGGTCGTGCGCTGTTCGAGGCGCTGGGCCTCCAGCAATTTGCCCTCGGCGCGGAACTGTTCCAGCCGCTGCACCAGCTCGGCCTTGATGCCCTTGATCGCCTGCTGCAGCGTCGGGCGCGGCGTCACGTAATGCGAATTGGCATAGACCTTGATCGGCGTCCAGCACGCCGGCCTTCTTGCCCGTCAGCGGATCGAACTCGGTGATGGAATCGACCTCGTCGCCGAACAGTTCGATGCGCCAGGCCCGGTCTTCGTAATGCGCCGGGAAGATGTCGATGGTGTCGCCGCGCACGCGGAAGGCGCCGCGCACGAAATTGTCGTCATTGCGCCGGTATTGCAGCGCCGAAAGCTGGCGCATCAGGTCCATGCGGTCATAGCGCGCGCCGCGCTTGATGGTCAGCGCCGTGCCCGAATAGGTCTCGACCGAGCCGATGCCGTAGATGCACGACACGCTGGCGACGATGATCACGTCGTCGCGCTCCAGGATCGCCCGCGTCGCCGAATGGCGCATGCGGTCGATCTCCTCATTGATGGAGCTGTCCTTCTCGATATAGGTGTCGGTGCGCGGGATATAGGCTTCCGGCTGGTAATAGTCGTAATAGGAGACGAAATACTCGACCGCATTCTCCGGGAAGAACTGCTTGAACTCGCTGTAGAGCTGGGCGGCCAGCGTCTTGTTCGGCGCCAGGATCAGCGCCGGGCGCTGCAGCGTCTCGATCACCTTGGCCATGGTGAAGGTCTTGCCCGAACCGGTGACGCCCAGCAGCACCTGGTCGCGCTCGTTCGCGCGCGCCTGTTCCACCAGCTCCTTGATGGCCGTGGGCTGGTCGCCCGCCGGCTCATATTCGCTCACCAGCTTGAAGCGCTTGCCGCCTTCGGATTTTTCCGGCCGCGCCGGGCGGTGCGGCACGAAATCGGCGATCGGCCCCCGGCGCCGGTGCCGGCGGGGCGGGGTCATAGGCCGTTCCGGCGGCGGGAATCGGCACCGCCGCGGCCGCCGCCTCGAAGCGCGCCGCGCCCTCGCTGAAGCCCGGTGCCTTGCGGGCTTTCGCACCAGCCTTGCCCCGCGCGGGCCTGGGCACCTGTCCGTTGTTATGGGCCATGGGGGGAATATAGGGCCTGTGCCCGGTTTGTGCAGCAGCAAGTCACGTCAGAGGGGCTGCAACCGTGTGACTTCCCGCGGCTGATCGCTCAACGCCTCCATTTGTTCCAGGAATTCCGAGGTGTGCGCCAGATCCGCATGGACCTCGAAGGCTGCCGCGTCCGCCCAGCGCGAGTGGATGAAGAACAGCCGCGCATCGCGGGTCGCGCGGTACATGTCGATGCCAAGGCAGCCCGGTTCGGCGCGGACCAGCGGCGGCTGTGCGCGCAGCAACTCGGCCATGGCCTCGGCGCTGTCTTCGCGCGCGTGAAAGCGGGCGATGGTGGTCAGTTCGCCGCTCATGCTGCCTCCACGCGCACGTGCCACGGAAAGCGGGGGTAATGCGCCCTCATCATGCGGTCGACATAGGCGACCAGATTGCCGTGCGCTTCGGCCGTTTCGCGCAACGGGCTTTCGAAGAACGGCGTCATGAGGCTTGCCAGCATGCCGAACGCCGTCGCATCGGCGCCGCAGGGCGTGTCGCCGAAGAGATAGAGCTTGTCGCCCAGCAGCGCGGCCAGCGCCTCGATCGAGCGTTCGCCCAGCCCCACGATCTCGTCCGGCGCATGGCGGGCAATGCCGACGGCCCAGAGATTGGCGCTGACGCGGTTGAGCAGGTCGCGCTGCATCTGCCGGCGCTGCGGCTCGGGCAGGGCGTCGAACCAGTGCGCCGGGCCCTTCTCGAAATTGTCGGGGATGCAGAACCGCGTCCAGCCGCTGACCCAGCCCAGATGATTCTCCAGCATGCGCTCGATCGCCCAGGCCTGTGCTCTCTCGGCCGGGTTCAATCCGGCATCGAGATCGACGCCATGGCGCGCTTCGATATGGGCGCGGATGAAGGTCGAAATCGCCGACCAGTTCGCCCTGGTCGTCGATCCAGGGCAGCTGCCCCTTGGGCCCGTCGGATGGTGTCGTGACCTTTTCCTTGCGATAGGCCAGCCCGGCCAGCTGCAATTGCACCTCGGTCTTCATGCCATAGGGGCTGTATTCGGGCAGGTCGAAGCCGGGGCCGGCGGCGTAAAGCGTGATCATGGGGGCATCTCCTCTTTTCGGAGTCCGGATATACTGCCACCCTGCTGACAACATGCTGTCAGCAGCATGGCCGTAGAGATTTCTCATGAAAGTGCCGCCATGAGACGCGCCGACCGCCTGTTCCGCATCATCCAGATCCTGCGCCGCCGCAAGCGGCCGGTGACGGCCGTCGAGATCGCCGAGGAAATGGAAACCTCGGTGCGCACCATCTATCGCGACATCGCGCAGTTGATGGCCGACCGCGTGCCGATCCGCGGCGAGGCGGGCATCGGCTATGTGCTCGATGGCGGTTTCGACATGCCGCCTCTGATGCTCACCGCCGACGAAGTCGAGGCCGCCATGCTGGGCGCGCAATGGGTGATGGGCCGCGGCGATCCCGTGCTGACGCGCGCGGCGGGCGATCTCGTCGCCAAGATCGGCGCGGTGGTGCCCGAGCATCTGCGCCCGCTGCTGGTGGATCCGGCCTCGGTGACGCCGCAGACCCGGGCGGCCCAGGCCGATGCCATCGATATGGGCCGGTTGCGCACGGCCATCCGCACCCAGGGCAAGCTCCGGCTGCTCTATCGCGACGAGCTGGGGGCAAAGACCGAGCGGGTCGTCTGGCCGATTGCCGTGGCCTATTTCGATTCCGTGCGTCTGATCGTCGGCTGGTGCGAATTGCGCGAGGGCTTCCGCCATTTCCGCAGCGATCGCATCGTCCAGGCCGATTTCCTCGATACGCGCTACCGCACCTCGCGCGCCAGGCTCCGCGCCGCCTGGAAGAAGGAGCGTCTGGAGGCCGCGAACCGCAATTCCGCCGAGAAGAAAGGAAGCCACGCATGATCGAAGCCAGCTGCCATTGTGGCGCGGTGCGCCTCGAGGTCCCCTTCGCGCCCGAAGCGGTCACCTCCTGCAATTGTTCCATCTGCCGCCGGCTGGGATGGGTCTGCGCCTATTACAGCCCGCGCGACGTCGCCGTGCACGGCGCCACGGACACCTATGTCCACGGCGACAGAACGTTGAGTCTGCATCGCTGCAAGATCTGCGGCTGCACCACCCACTGGTCGCCGATGGACCCGGCGCTCGACCGCATGGGCGTCAATGCGCGGCTGATGGCGCCGGAAATCCTGGCCGCCGCCCGCATCCGCCGCTTCGACGGCGCGCAGAGCTGGACCTTCCTCGACGAAGACTGAGACAGGGCGGCCCCGGCCGCGCCTCGCCCTTGCTCACGCCCGGCGATTTGCAGGCTTTCGCACCCGCCTTGGCCCGCGCGGGGCCGGGCGCCTGTCCATTGTGATGGACCATGACGGGAATATCGGGCGGCATGGGCTTCGTGCCGGCGCCGGATGTGCTAGGCAGGCCGCGACGGCGCAGAAGGGGCAGCGGACTCATGAAACGGATTGCAATGTTGGCGCTTGCCGCGATCGCGGTTGTGGGACTGGTGCTGCCGGCGCAGGCGCAGATGGGGCGCGGCGGTATGCGCGGCGGCGCGGCGGGCGCGCGCGGTGGCGGCAGTATCGTGCCGGAGGGCGCCAAACAGCTTCCGCCCGAGCGCCGCAGCGATCACAATTCCGAAGGCTATGGCGAAGAGTTGCGGCTCGCCGGACGTTGCGACAAGGCGGAGCCGATCTTCCGGCGCATCGTCAACAGCCCCTGGGGCTATCCGATCACCAAGTACAATCTTGGTCTGTGTCTGCTCGATCTGGCGGCGGCCAATGGCGACGCGACCAAGGCCGCGCAGCAGCGCCATGAAGGGGCCGAATGGATTCTGCGCGCCGCCAATGCCGGCTTCAATCTGGCACAGGCCAAGGCGGTGGCGCTTTACCTCGATGGCGTGGGCGTCGCCGCCGATCCGGTCGAGGCCGACAAATGGGCCCTGATCTATCACGACAACGGCACGCGCCTGGCGCTGGGCCTGCCCGATATCGCCTCCGATCTCCGCGACCGGCTGGATTCCACCTTGACCGATGCCCAGCGGGCCCAGGCCCAGGCCCAGGCCGATGCCTGGGTGCGGCCGGTGCAGCCGCTGGATCGTTAATCGTCCCGCCCGGCCTTAACAGGCCATAAAGGCTCGCCATGGCACACTGGCCCGCGAATGGGAGCCCAGGGCGGTCACGGCATGAACGATTCGGTCATCCTCGGCCAGCCGGTGCACACACCGTCTGCCGATTTCCAGTATCCGAAAGTCGTGCTCAGCGCGCCGGAACATCCCAGCTCGGTGACCTTGATCGCGGCCTGGCGCGGCTGCGAGGCATCGGGCGGCATGCGCATGGGGCGCGATATCCCCTCGCGCGCTCTCGGCAAGCTGTTGCCCAGCATCGTCATCTCCGAACCGGCGCCGGACTGGCGCGATGCGCGCATCCGCCTGGCCGGGTCGGTTCTGGCCGAACGCTTCGGCCGCGACATCACCGGCATGCAGGTCAGCGAACTGTACCGCGCCGATCCCGCCGGCTACGTCATGCTGCTTGAGGTCGCCAGCCGCGCCGATCAGACGCGCGAGCCCGGCCTGCTCGGCACCCGCGTCATGGCAGGCTCCACCGAGGTGATGCGCTTCGAGGTCGTGGCCCTGCCCATCTTCGCCGCCGACGGCGTCACCCATCTCAGTCTGGTCGGCAGCTTCCGCTTCTGAGCCTGCCCCGCCTCAATGCGTGCGGGCGAGCGCCCGGCGCAGCGCTGCGGTATCGGGATTGCTGACCCTGTTGCTGAGAATTTCGCGCACGCCGACGCGGCGGGCATAGAACGCCATGTTCCAGTCATCCTTGGCCGCCAGCACCGAGCCGTTGAGCGTCAGCCCGCCGTAAAGGCCCTGGCTGGAGGCCCAGACGATGATGTCGCCGGTGAGGTTGCCGCTGGTTGCCCCTTCCGCATTGGCGCCGACGGTGGCGACCGTCAGGCCCGCGCCGCCGCCGAACTTGAACTTGCTGCGTTCGACCGCGCGCAACGCCTTGTTGCTCATGATGAACATGATCATCTGGGCGCGCTCCAGGCCGATCTGGAAGCCGAACGAGGCCGAGCCCAGCGAATAGAAGGCCGGCTGGCTCCAGCTGCGGCCGTGCCGTTCCAGCAGCACGCCGTCACCGCCTTCGCCGCCGAACATGAAGCCGGCCTTGACCAGCTTGGGCACGATCAGCACGGCCTTGGCCTGGCGCAACAGGTCGCGGGACGGGCCGAAGGTCTGGTCCGAGCGCATATGGTCGACCGTGTTCACGGCCTCGGCGAGCAGCGCGGTCTGGTCGGAATTGTAGACCATGGCGCGGGCGGGCTGGGGCACAGCCAGGGCGATGGTCACGGCGAATGCGGCCGCAAGGCCGCCGGCGAGCTTCAAAATTTGCATGGAATATCCCTCCGTATGGGGCCTGGCGGCCCCCGGTGCGGAGATAACGCCGCCGCCCGGGAATGGCTCCCGCGCGGTCCTGCGGTTCACAGATCCGGCCGGGCAGGCGTCGTTTCCATGACGGGCATCGGGCCCGGAACACAAGCAAGGGAGATCGCGATGCGCCGCGCAATCGTTCTGGCGAATATTTTCGTGGCCGGTTCCATCGTCTGTGCATTTGCCGGGGAGCGGGTCACCAATCCGCGGGCCCTGGTCGTGCGCGGCGTCAATGGCGGGACTTGCGATGCCGCGGGCATCGGTGCCGGCAGCGATCCCAAGGTCGGCGTCAATACCGAGGTGCAGAACCTTTCGGTCAATTGCAGCCCGGACGGCAAGACCGCCATCAACAGCCTGCGCACCACCATCCCCAATCCGCATATCTGCTGGGCCAAGCTTGAGGATCTGGAGAAGCGCAACGCCAACATCATGGTGGTGACCGACCGGGTGATCGGCAATGAGTATCACTGCCTGGTCAGCGACATCACGCCCAACCAGATGGTCAAGGCGCTGCATTATCGGCCCTGATCCGGTCGCCCCGCGCGGCGCGGCCGGCCCGGCGTCCGCCCCGGCCGGGAGTGCGGATTCCGCCTTGCGGCACCGCAACATCCCCGGAAAACCTCGGTCGTACCGCCACCCCCGGGGGGAATAGGCCCGGGGGCGGGCGCTTGGCGGTTGAAATCGGCGCCGGCGGCCCCCAGATAATGGGACTGGCGGGCCCCCCATCCCTGGGCGAGACGGGCCCGGGGAGGGAGAAACGATGACCGAGACATCCCATCAGCCGGTGGCGTCGCGCGAAGACAGCGCCCGCACCATGGCCATTATCGTTTACCTGCTGTACCTCGCCGCGCTCATCAACGGCCTGACCGCGATCGTCGGCGTGATTCTCGCCTATGTGAAACGCGACGAGGCGCGCGGCACGGCCTATGAGAGCCACTTCAGCAATGCCATCGAGGTGTTCTGGATCTTCCTGGTGGGCATGCTGATCGCGGTGCCGTTGTGCTTCATCGTCATCGGCATTCCGCTGGTGATCGCGCTGTATGTCTGGGTCATCTTCCGCACCGTCAAGGGTGTGGTGCGGGCCAGCGACGGCCAACCCTACGTGTGAGCCCGGCGCAAGGCGGGCGGCGGCGTCAGTGCTGCCGCTCGCGGCAGAACACCAGACCGATCAACCCCAGCATGATGGCCGCGGCGAAGCTGTAGGGCACGATGTCGTAGAGCAGCCAGGGCGCCATCGCGGCGGTGTGGAAGCTCATGCCCATATGCGCGCCCCACAATGTGCAGCTTCCCACCCCGCCCTCATTGGCGGCGCAGCCGTCATACGCGGTGGCGAACACCGCCAGGGTGGGCAGCGCCAGCGCGGCAAGCGGCAAGACCAGCGCGCTCAGGGCCGCGAGCAGCGGCTGACGGGCGAACAGCGCCGCGATCGCCGCCGCGATGCCAAGAAGGACCAGCAACAGGGGATTGGTGCCCAGCAGCCAGGCCAGGTTCAGCGTGTCGCGCAGTCCGCCGCCCAGCGGAATGCCGTGGCAGAGTCCCGTGCCCGGCGCACAATTCAGCGCGAACGCCGTCCCGCGCACGATCCACACCAGCAGGGACGGCGCCAGGAAGATCGCGGCCAGGAACGTCCAGATGCCAAGCGCGGTATGGCGCTTCGGAGGCGGCGGCGGGGGTTCGAATGCGTGCATGCCCCAATTAAGCACAAGGGGTGGGCAGAGCTCCCGACTACTCTCATTTTATGATTAATTTGTCACGGTTTAGCGGCCGGGCAGGGCCAGCGCGGGGCTCTTCAGCCGCCACCGGCCGCGCTCGATTTCGACCAGATAGCCGCTATGCAGGCCGGTATGGTCGCCGGCGGTGTAGTCCACCGGCACGCCGCCGAAATCGGGCTCGGTCCAGGGTGCCATGGCTTCGAGCACGCGGCCGAAGCGCAGCGGGGTCGGATGCGGCCCGCTGCGCCGCAGCGCCTCGGCGAACAGCAAGCCGTCCTGATAGGCGCGCAGCGCCTGTACCGAGGCGACGGCCTGGAAGCGGGCCTCATAGCGGCGCACCCAGCGGCGCTGCTTGGCCGCGCCCGCATCGGGATAGGGAATGGGTGTGGTGGCGACCGAATAAAGCCCCTCGACCGCGCGCCCGCCCAGCGTCGCCGCCTCCGGCACGTAGCAGGCCGTCGGACACAGGAACACCGGAAACCAGCGCAGGCGATGGGCCTGTGCCAGCGCACGGAAGCTTTCCTGCGGCACGGCGCCCAGCACCACCAGTTCGGCGCCCGCGGCGCGCAGCGCTCGCAGCTCCGGGGTGAGATCGTGCGCGCCGGGCGGATATTCCATCGCCTTGACGATGGTCAGGCCGCGCCGCGCGAGTTCGTGCGCCGCGCCCCGCAGCGCCGCGCGGCCATAGCTGTCGCCGCGATAAAGCACACCGACATTCAGCGTGCCGCGTTGGTCCAGCAGGGCCTTCACGCCCACCTGCACCTGCGCGACCACCGGCAGATCCACGGTGAATTCGAGGGGTTGCGCGGACGCATAGGTGGTTTGGGCGGGGATGAAGGGAAACAGGTGCAGGATCCCGGCGCGCAGCACCATGTCCTTCGTTGCCGAGACGGGCGGGGTGCCGTTGGAGCCGATCATCGCGAAGATGCCTTCGTCCAGCAGCGCGCGCGCGGCCGCCCGCGCGGTGTCGGGATCATAGGCGCTGTCGCGCGCATCCAGCCGCAGCTTGCGTCCGTTGACGCCGCCTTTCGCATTGACGTCGTCGAACGCCAGCGTCAATCCGTTGCGGATCGCGATTCCCTGCGCGGCCAGCGGCCCGCTGAGGTCGAGAATGCTGCCGACCGTGACGCTTTTGGGATGGACGCCGGGAGCCGGCACCACGGCGGCGGCGGCCGGCGCGCCGCCGCACAGCAGCAGCACACCGGTACACAATGCGCCGAGCGCGCGTGTCATGCGGCGGCGGAGGGCCGTGTCTTCACGCGTGCGAACCATGCCGAGACGTTCTTGAAGTCCGGATTGATCGGCTGGCCGACCTGGGCCGCCGAAATCGAGGAAGCAGTAGAGCAGCACGTCGGCGAGCGTGAAGCGCTTGCCGCAGACGAATTCGCGCCCATCCGCCATCTGCCCGTCCAGCCATTTGATCTTGTCCTGCGCCATCGCCTTCAAACCGTCGGCGGCTTCCGGTGCGGTGAAGATGCGCGATTTGAACAGCTCCAGGCCCTGGCTGAAACGGAAGCCATTGGCCATCGGCTCGCAGATGTTCAGATCGATGCGGCGGACCCACATGCGCGCTTCGGCCTTCTCTTCGGGTGTGGTGCCGATCAGCGCGGGCTTGGGATGGGTGTCCTCGAGATATTCGCAGATCGCGAGGATCTCGGCGACGCATTGACCGTTGTCCAGTTCGAGCGTCGGCATCTGGCCCTGCGGGTTGCGCTTGAGATGCGAATCCTGGCGGTTCTCGCCCTTCATCAGGTCGAGATCGACGGTCGGAATCTTGATGCCTTTTTCGGCCATGAACATCCGCACGACATGCGGGTTGGGGCCGATGGAATTGTAAAGTTTCATTGTGGGGGTTCCCTGCCGGAGCTATGTAAGGCGGGGAGCGTAGGAAGGGACGCGGCCGAGGTCAAACCGCCTCGGCGGCGCCGTCCCGGTCCATCGCGGGGAGAAAATCAATGCGCGCGAGTGTGGTCCAGGCCGGAGCGATCTGTTTCGATACCCCGGCATCCTTGCGCAAGCTTTCCGGTTTCGCCGCCGCTGCCGCGGCCGAGGGTGCCGGCCTCGCCGTCTTTCCCGAAGCCTTTGTCGGCGGCTATCCCAAGGGCGCCGATTTCGGCGCGCGGGTGGGCATGCGCAACGAGGAGGGGCGCGACTGGTTTCGCCGTTACCACGCCAGCGCCATCGCGCTTCCGGGCCCCGAACTCGAAACGATCTGCGACATCGCGCGCAGCCACAAGCTGGCGCTGGTCGTGGGCGTGATCGAAAAGGATGGCGGCACCCTCTATTGCACGGCCGTGTTCGTCGACGGCACGGGCACATTTCGCGGCAAGCACCGAAAGCTGATGCCCACGGCGATGGAACGGCTGATCTGGGGCTTCGGCGACGGCTCCACCATGCCCGTGCTCGACATGGGCTTCGCCCGGGTGGGCGCCGCCATCTGCTGGGAAAACTACATGCCGCTCTACCGCAGCTGGCTCTATGGCCAGGGCATCGAACTTTATTGCGCACCGACCGTCGACGACCGCCCGCAATGGCAGCAGACCATGCGTCACATCGCCTATGAGGGCCGCTGCTTCGTGCTGTCGGCCTGCCAATACGCGACGCGTGCCGACTACCCGCCGGATTATCCGGCCTTTCCCGGCGCCGAACCGGCGGCGGAGATCATCAAGGGCGGCAGCGTCATCGTCTCGCCCTTCGGCGAGGTGCTGGCCGGCCCGCTCCCGGGCACGGAGGGCCTGCTCACCGCCGATCTCGACATGGGCGACATCGCCCGCGGCAAGTTCGATCTCGATGTCACGGGGCATTATGCCCGCCCCGATGTGTTTCAGCTGCGCGTCGACACCGCGGCCAAACCTGCCGTCGCGGCATCGCCCGATGCGCCTGCCTCGGAAACGCCGCAATCGCCGCAGTCCGCGCCCCACACGAGCCATAATGCCGGTTGAAGCTCGATGCATCGAATTGCCATGCAACTGCATTATGTCGTCATGAACCGCACCAGACTGCAGCACTACATTCTTCTGACCACCGGCTGGCTCGTGCTGGGCGCCGGGCTGTTGCTGTTGCCGCTGCCGGTTCCGATGCCGTTCCCCGTGGCCGCGCTTCTGCTGCTGACCGGCACCTCCATCCTCTCCAGCCGCTCGCGCCGTTTCCGCCATGGCGTGCAATACGCCCGCCACCGGTATGGATGGTTGTCGCGCGGCTTCGAGACGATCCCCGCGCGTGCCCCGCAAAGCGTGCGCCGGATGGTTCACCGCACCCGGCCCGATCTGATCGAACGTTATGCCCGGCGCCGCGCGGGCCGCGCCCCCGCCTGAAAGCGTGTTAGCATCGCCCCATGGCGATTCCGTTCGACCGCAATTTCGACGTGCCCTTCGGCGAGGCGATCTGCGTCAGCCCGCGGATCACGCGCGTGCTGGCGCCCAATCCTGGGCCCTTCACCTTCAAGGGCACCGGTGTCTACATCGTCGGGGCGGGCGAGGACGCGGCCGTGATCGACCCCGGCCCCGTCATTCCCGAACATGTCGAGGCGCTGAAGCGCGCGCTTGATGGCCGCCGTCTCACCCATATCCTCGTCACCCATACCCATGCCGATCATTCCCCGGCGGCGGCCCCGCTCAAGGCCTGGTCGGGCGCGAAGACCTATGGCTTCGGCCCGCACGGCTCGGGCAAGGCCGAGGGCGGGGTCAAGGTCGAGGAAGGCGGCGACCGCGATTTCGTGCCGGATGTGCGCGTCCGCGACGGCGAGGTGATCGCCGGCGACGGCTTCACCTTCGATTGCGTCTACACGCCCGGCCACACCTCCAACCACATGTGCTTCGCGCTGCGCGAGGAGCGCGCGCTGTTCAGCGGCGATCACGTCATGGGCTGGTCGACGACCGTGGTGACGCCGCCGGACGGCGACATGGCCGCATACATGGCGAGCCTCAGAAAGCTGCGCGCGCGGGACGACGACGTCCTGTGGCCGACCCATGGCGGACCGGTCCGCGATCCCAAACCGTTCCTGCAGGCCTATATCGACCATCGCCTGGCGCGCGAGGCCCAGATCCTCGCCTGCATCGCTGACGGCAGGGACACCATTCCCGCCATGGTCGCGAAGATGTATGCCGATGTCGACAAGCGGCTGCATCCCGCGGCCGCCCGCTCGGTCGAGGCGCATCTGATCCAGCTGGTGGGCGAGGACCGTCTGACGAAAGACGGCGCGCGGTATCGCCTGACCTAGGCCTTGGTTTCGGCCAGTTCTTTCTTGAAGGCGCGGATGCGCGCGGCGTTCTTGCCGATATCGGAAATGCCCACCCGGCTCTCCGAACGGATGTCGAGCTTGGCGCCCATCCCGGACGGGCGCACGCGGATCACGATGTCGTCGGTGAAGCCGAAGAAGAAGGTGGTGTCGCTGGCTTCGATGCGGCCGGCATTGGGGTCGGCCGCGACGATGGTCCAGCCCATGGCCTTGGCGGCTTTGAGCGCGCGCGTGTAGAGCTGTTCCGGCGTCGTCCCCAGAAAGGCGTTGTTGACGAAAATGTCGGGATAGGCCTGGTGCGTGGCCTGTGCGACGCTCACCTTCTTGCCTTTCCAGGTGATCTGCTGCTTGCCGGAATAGTCCGTCGAATTCAGCGCGCCGGCCGCCTTGCGCAGCGGCAGCACGGCTCGGAACTGCGGCGGCGTCGAGGTGTCCGTGCTGATGTCGTGGATCGGCGGCACCGTCTTGGCGACATAGATGTTGTAGAGCGGGAACGACACCACCACGGCGGCCCCGATCAGGCCCGTCAGGCCGAAACGCAGGCCCGCCTGGCGATCGACGAAGATTGCGGCCACGCCCCAGATGATGCCCAGCGCCAGCGCCGCCAGCCCGACATAGATGCACCAGGGGAACAGTTTCAGCAGCCCGAACTGGAACCCCCACCAGCCGAACTTCGTGCCGAATCCGGCCGTCAGCCCGATCAGCAGCGCGGCGATGAAGCCCGCAAAGACCAGCTTGGCGAGATTGGGAAGAATGCGCATCGTGTCCTCCTTGCGGCCCCCGGGACCGGTTACGCAACCGTGGGCAGGCGATAATCGGCGAAGGTTTGTCGCAGCGTCAGTTTCTGGATCTTGCCCGTGGCCGTGTGCGGGATCGAATCCACGAACACGACATCGTCCGGCATCCACCATTTGGCGATCTTGTCGGAGAGATATTTCAGGATATCGGCCTTGTCCGCCGTCTGGCCCTGCTTGAGCACGATCACCAGCAGCGGCCGCTCGTCCCATTTGGGATGGGCAATGCCGATCACCGCGGCCTCGGCGACGGCCGGATGGCCGACGGCGAGGTTCTCGATCTCGATCGAGCTGATCCATTCGCCGCCGGACTTGATGACGTCCTTGGCCCGGTCGGTGATGGTCATGTAGCCGTCGGGCGACAGCGTGGCGACATCGCCGGTGTCGAACCAGCCTTCGGCGTCGAAGGCATCCGCGCCGGCGCCGCGGAAATAGCCCTTGGCCACCGAGGGGCCGCGCACCTTGAGCCGGCCGAAGGTCTTGCCGTCGCGCGGCAGCTCCTTGTCGTCGTCGCCGACGATCTTCATCTCGACGCCGAAGGGCGCGTGGCCCTGCTTGACCTTGTAGTCGAGTTGCTTGTCATAGGGCAGGGCGTCCATCCCGGCCTTGAGCGTGCCCAGCGTGCCGATCGGGCTCATCTCGGTCATGCCCCAGGCATGCACCACCTCGACATCATATTTGGTCTCGAAGGTTTCGATCATGGCGCGCGGCGCGGCCGAGCCGCCGATCACGACGCGCCGCAGATGGGGCAGCATCTTGCCGGTCTGTTCCAGGTGGCCCAGCAGCGCCAGCCACACCGTCGGCACCGCCGCCGTCATCGTCACCTTTTCGGTCTCGAGCAGTTCGCAGATCGACGGGCCGTCCAGCTTGGGACCGGGCATCACCAGATTGGCCCCGATCATGGGCGCCAGAAACGCCAGTGCCCAGGCATTGGCGTGGAACATCGGCACCACCGGCAGGATCGAGTCCGCGCCTTTGACGCCCAGCGCATCGGTCTGGCCGGCCACCAGCGCGTGCAGCACATTGGAGCGGTGGCTGTAGAGCACGCCTTTGGGATTGCCCGTCGTGCCGCTCGTATAGCAAAGCCCGCAGGCGGTGTTCTCGTCGAATTCCTTCCACGCGAAGTCCCCGTCCACCGCGCCGATGAAATCCTCATAGGCGATCAGGTCCGGGATCTTCGCATCCGGCAGATGGGCGCGGTCGGTCAGCGCCACGAACAGCTTGACGCTCGGCATCTTGGGCGCGAGTTCGGCCACCAGATCGGCGAAGGTGGTGTCGAAGAACAGCACCTTGTCTTCGGCATGGTTGACGATCCAGGCGATCTGGTCGGGGAACAGGCGCGGATTCAGCGTGTGATAGACCGCGCCGATACCGGTGATGCCGTACCAGCTCTCCAGATGGCGCGCCGTGTTCCAGGCCATGGTGGCGACGCGGTCGCCCACGCCGATGCCGAACCGGTCCAGCGCCTGCGCCACCTTGTGCGCCCGCGCGGCGATCTCGCGGTAATTGGTGCGCGTGATCGGTCCTTCGACCGAGCGGGACACGACTTCGCGTCCGCCGTGATAGAGCGCCGCGTGATCAACGATCTTGTGGACCAGCAAAGGCCAGTCCTGCATGAGGCCGAGCATCGTTTGGATAATCCCCTAGCTATTCCAGTATCATAAAGCGGCTGGCGGGGGGAGCAATCGCGCCGCCTGAAGAATCTGTCATGCCGCGGTTGCGTTCGATCAAGTGGCGGTGGCGGATTGGCTGCAAAATGCCCCGGCTTTCCGGGTCCGATGCGCCGCGCCGGCGTCGGCCGCGTGCCCGGATTCCGGCGAGCGAGCGTGAGGACCAATGGCCGAGACAGTCGAACCGCGATCCGATGGGGCGCCCGCCGCCTCGGTCGAAGGGCTCAGCGGCGCGGAGGCCGCGGCCCGTCTCGCCCGC
Source organism: uncultured Pseudomonadota bacterium (assembly GCA_963710925.1). Taxonomy (GTDB): domain Bacteria; phylum Pseudomonadota; class Alphaproteobacteria; order Micropepsales; family Micropepsaceae; genus Rhizomicrobium. The sequence goes on from CAVQBY010000003.1 coordinate 38,287, forward strand.
TACGGCCCCAATGCGCTGGCCGAGGAGACGACCAGCCTCGCCGCCCGGCTCTTCGCCTATTTCTGGGGTCCGATCCCCTGGATGATCGAGACGGCTGCCGTCCTCTCCGCCGCTGTCGGCCATTGGCAGGATTTCGGCGTCATCGTCCTGATGCTGCTGATCAATGCCGGTGTCGGCTTCTTCGAGGAGAAGAATGCCGATGAGGCGATTGCCGGCGCTGAAGCGTCAGCTTGCGCCCAATGCCCGGGTCCGGCGCGATGGCGTCTGGACGGATGTGCCGACGCGCGCGCTGGTGCCGGGCGACCTGGTTCTCGTCAAGCTCGGCAATATCGTGCCGGCCGATGCCACGGCCGCGCGCGGCGATTATGTCTCCATCGACCAGTCGGCGCTGACCGGCGAGAGCCTGCCGGTCGACAAGAAAGTGGGCGACGTCCTCTATTCCGGCTCTGTCGTGCGCCAGGGCGAGATGCAGGCCGTGGTCACGGCCACCGGCATGAACACCTATTTCGGCAGGACGGCGAAACTGGTGGAGACCGCGACCTCGCGGTCGCACTTTCAGCAGGCGGTTCTGCGCATCGGCAATTACCTGATCTTCATGACGCTGGGTCTGGTGGCGCTGATCCTGATGGCGTCGCTGTTCCGCGGCGACAGCATCGTCGAAACGCTTCTCTTCTGTCTCATCCTGACGGTGGCCGCGATCCCGGTGGCGTTGCCCGCCGTCCTCAGCGTCACCATGGCGGTCGGCGCGTCCCTGCTGGCGAAGATGAAGGCCATCGTCACCCACCTCGTCGCCATCGAGGAGATGGCGGGCATGGATGTGCTGTGCTCGGACAAGACGGGCACGCTGACCAAGAACGAACTCACCTTGGGTGATCCGGTGTTGTTCGAAGGCGATGCGGCGGCGCTATTGCGGGCCGCCGCGCTGGCCTGCGAACGCGATGGGCCAGATGCGATCGACAGCGCCATCCTCGAACACGCCGATGCAAACAGTTTCGACGATGTTCGAATCCTCAAGTTCACGCCCTTCGATCCGGTGCGCAAGCGCGCCGTCGCGGAGATCGGCGCGGGCGATGCGCGCTACAAGGTCGCCAAGGGCGCGCCGCAGGCGATCCTCGAACTGGTCGGCGGCGATGCCGCGCTGGCGGACCGTGTGCACCAGGGCACCAATGCGCAGGCGGTCCGCGGCTATCGCACGCTGGGCGTGGCGCGCAGCGATGCCGCCGGCGCCTGGCATTATCTCGGTCTGCTGTCGCTGTTCGATCCGCCGCGCGACGACAGCGCCGCGACCATCGCGGAGATGCGTGGCCTGGGTCTCGACATCCGCATGGTCACGGGCGATCACGTTGCCATCGCCAAGGAGATCGCCGGCACGCTTGCGCTCGGCGGCAATATCCTGTCGGCGCGGCAGGTGTTCGGAGCGCCGGGCGAGGACGGCCCTCACGTCGACCCGGATGCCATCCTCAAGGCCGAAGGCTTCGCCGAGGTGTTCCCAGAGCACAAATTCGCCATCGTGCGCACCTTCCAGCGCGCCGGCCATATCGTTGGCATGACGGGCGACGGCGTGAACGATGCCCCCGCCCTGAAACAGGCCGATGTCGGCATCGCGGTGTCGGGCGCGACCGATGTCGCCCGTGCCGCCGCCGATCTGGTGCTGACGGCGCCCGGCCTCTCCGTCATCGCCCGCGCCATGGAAGAAGCACGGCGCATCTTCGAGCGCATGACCTCCTACGCCATCTTCCGCATCGCCGAGACGGTGCGCGTGCTGTTGTTCATGACGCTGTCGATCCTGGTGTTCAATTTCTACCCGGTCACCGCCGCCATGATCGTGCTGCTGGCGATCCTCAACGACGTGCCGATCATGACCATCGCCTACGACAACGTCGCGGTGGCGCCGAAACCGGTGCGGTGGGACATGCACCGTGTCCTGACCATGAGCACGATCCTGGGCGTCCTCGGCGTGATGGCCTCCTTCACATTGTTCCTGATCGCCGAGCGTTACCTGCACATTCCGCGCACCACGATCCAGACGCTGATCTTCCTCAAGCTTCTGGTCGCCGGCCATCTGACGATCTATCTGACGCGCAATCCCGGCTGGTTCTGGCAGCGCCCCTTTCCCAACTGGCGTCTGATCGTGGCCGCCGAAGCGACACAGGTTCTGGGCACGCTCGCCGCGGTCTATGGCTGGTTCGTGCCGGCGATCGGCTGGGACTATGCGCTGATGGTCTGGGCCTATGCCCTGGTCTGGTTCGCGATCAACAATGTCGTCAAGGTCGGCGTCTATCGCCTCCTGGCCCACGGCGCCCACCGTTCCGGCAGTTTGTGGGCACGCCTCGGCGCGCGCCTGCAGCGCTGAGCCCGCCCTTAGGCGATCTTATGCACTTGTGATAGCGTATCGCGTCAATGCAGCTGGGGGGCATGTGTGGCGGGTTCGGGGGACTTGGCCGCAGAACATGGGGGGCTGAAACGCCGGCACGTCGCGGCGGTGACGCTGGGCAATGCGCTCGAGTTCTATGACTTCCTGACCTACGGATTCTTCGCGATCCAGATCGGGCACACATTCTTCCCCGGTGAAAGTGCCTATCTCAGCCTGATGGCATCGCTGGCGACATTCGGCGCGGGCTTTGCCATGCGTCCCATAGGCGCCGTCGTCATTGGCCGCTATGCCGACCGCGTAGGCCGCAAGCCCGCAATGCTGCTCAGCTTCATTCTGATCGGCGCTTCGATCTTCGGCATGGCGCTCATCCCGTCTTATGCGACGATCGGGCTGCTCGCACCGGTCCTGGCCGTGCTCGCGCGCATGATGCAGGGGTTTTCGCTCGGCGGCGAGATCGGCTCGAACACCTCTTATCTTCTTGAGGCCGCGTCTCCGCGGATGCGCGGCCTGATCGTCTCCTGGCAGGGCGCAAGCCAGGTCGCCGCCATCATCGCCGGCAGCCTGATCGGCGCCTTGCTGACAGCCGTGATGTCACCTTCCATGCTCGATGCCTATGGCTGGCGCATCGCCTTTGCGCTGGGCGGGATCGCAGTGCCGTTCGGCTTGTGGCTGCGCAGCAATCTGCCCGAGACCTTGCATGAGAAGCAGGAGGCGATGCTGGCCGATGCGGTGGTCGTGCCCGAGATTTCGCGCATGGCGCTGGCGCGGCGACACTGGCGGGTGATGGTGCTGGGCCTTGTCGTACTGGGCATGGGGACGATCGGCAGCTACATCTCGCTTTATGCCGTCACCTTTGCGCAGGACACGCTGCATTTGTCGGCGCAGGCGGGCTTCCTGGCCGAACTTGGCAATGCCGTGGCGGGCTTTGTCGCGGTGCTGCTCGGCGGCTGGTTGTCCGACCGCCATGGCCGCTGGCCGGTCAACGCCGCCAGCAACTTTGTCTATCTGGTCCTGATCTATCCGCTCTTCGCCTGGGTCGTGGCGATGCCCTCGGCGCTGGTGCTGTTTGTCAGCATGACGATTCTGGGTTTCGTCTCCAACCTGACCTTCGGCGTCTTCCTCGCCGCGCTGGGCGAAAGCCTGCCCAAGCCTATCCGTGCCAGCAGCTTCGGGACTGTCTATTCCATCGCCATCGCCTTTTTCGGCGGCAGCACGCAATTCGTCGTCACCTGGATGATCCACGTCACGGGCAGCGCGATGGCGCCCGCCTGGCTTCTGACCGGTGCCATCGCGATCGCCCAGATCGGCCTTATGCTGATGCCGGAGAGCGCGCCGGCGCGTATCCGTCCGGCTGCCGGCCCGGTCGCGGCCGCCACGCCGGCCTGAGCGCCAGTGTTGACGCGCCCCTGTTTGCGCGCCACTTAATTGGCCTCGCGATCCCGCGCATTCCGCGAAGGAGCCACCATGCCGCTGACAAACATGCAGACGCGCGACGTCGAATCCGTGCTGCACCCCTACACCAATCTCGTGAAGCACCGTGAGACCGGCCCGGTGGTGTTCGATCACGGCAAGGGCGTGTTCGTCTATGACGACAAGGGCAAGGATTACATCGAGGCCATGGCGGGGCTGTGGTGCACGGCGCTGGGCTGGGGCGAGAACGAGCTGGCCGAGGTCGCCGCCGAGCAGATGCGAAAGCTCGCCTTCGGCCATCTGTTCGCCGGCCGCAGCCACGAGCCGGCCATCGCGCTGGCCGAGAAGCTCAAGGAGATCGCGCCCTTCCCGGTGTCGAAGGTGTTCTTCGCCAATTCCGGCTCCGAGGCCAACGACACCCAGATCAAGATGTTCTGGTATGTGAACAATGCGCTCGGCCGAACGAAGAAGAAAAAGGTCATCTCGCGCACCAAGGCCTATCACGGCGTCACCATCGCCTCGGCCAGCCTCACCGGCCTGCCGGCCAATCATCGCAGCTTCGATCTGCCGCTCGATTTCGTGCGCTTCGCCGATTGCCCGCATTATTATCGCAATGGCGAACCGGGCGAGAGCGAGGAGCAGTTCTCCGCGCGCATGGCGCAGAATCTCGAAACGCTGATCCTGGAAGAGGGCCCCGAGACCATCGCCGCCATGATCGCCGAGCCGCTGCAGGGCGCCGGCGGGGTGATCCTGCCGCCCAAGGGCTATTTCGCCGCCATCTGTGCGGTGCTGGCCAGGCACGACATCCCGCTCATCTCCGACGAGGTCATCACCGGCTTCGGGCGCACCGGAAACTGGTTCGGCTCGCAGACCTTCGGTTTCCAGCCCGCCAGCATGACCATCGCCAAGGCCTTGTCCTCGGCCTATCTGCCGATCTCCGCGGTGATGCTGTCGGACGAGATCTGCGATGTGATCGAGGCCGAAAGCGGCAAGATCGGCACCTTCGGCCACGGCTTCACCTATAGCGGCCACCCGGTCGCCGCGGCGGTCGCGCTCAAGACCATCGAGATCTATCAGCAGCGCGACATCATCGGCCATGCCGCCAAGGTGGCGCCGCATTTCCAGGCCCATTTGCGCGGTCTGGCCGAGCACCCGCTGGTGGGCGAGGCGACGGGCGTCGGCCTGATCGGCGGCCTGGAACTGGTGGCCGACAAGAAGACCAAGGCCGGCTTCGAGGCGTCCAAAGCGGTCGCGGCGACGATCGCCAAATTCGCCGAGGCGGAAGGGCTGATCGTGCGCCCGCTGATGGGCGACCGCATCGCCATCTGTCCGCCACTGATCATCAAACCGGCGGAAATCGACGAATTGTTCGCGCGCATGGGACGCGCGCTGGACAGGGGCCTGGAGTGGGCCAGGCGCGAAGACCTCCTCGGCTGACGGCCCGGAACCGCCTGCTTTTGCAGGCGTTTCCGTTTTCGCGGCCTGCGTGCTAGAGTGTTTTTTGCGGCGCAAGCTCTGCGCCTGCCTGCATTCAGGCACCATTGTATCGAAAGCATGTTCCGGCGTGTGATCTGCGCGTGGCCGGAACGCTCCGGTGCGCAAGCGAAAGAAGTTTATGTCCAGCAATTCCGATACGCGCGCTGCTGCGCGCAACCGAGCGCAGTCGCATTTTGCGGCGGCCGAACAGCGCGATGCCTCTGTCCGGGCCGAGATCGAAAAAGAACGCACCGCGATGGAGACCAAAACCGCCAAATTGCGGGCCCTGCGCCTCGCCAAGGAGGAGGAGGAGCGGGTCGAAGCCGAGCGCCTCGCCGCCGAGGAATCCGCGAAAAAGGCCAAGGCCGGCGCGGCCAAAAAGCCCCGCAAAACCGCGCGAAAGGCCGCCAAGGCCTCCTGATCCTTGTATTTTTGGGCCCCGGCCCGTATATATGGGCTACGCGACGGCGTACCGTCTGATGAGCGCACGTATTGTTTGAATCCCTGCCGCCTAACGCGCGCCCGGACGAGACGATCGGACCCCTTCATCCAGATGACCAGACGTCTTAGCGTCCATGCGTGCATGTCGCGCGCAGGGAACCCGATGACTCAAGGAACGAATTATGGCCATCGGAACCGTTAAGTTCTTCAACACAACCAAAGGCTTCGGCTTTATTGCGCCCGACGGCGGCGGCAAGGACGTGTTCGTCCATGCCACGGCGGTCGAGCAGGCCGGCCTGCGCAGCCTCAGCGAAGGCCAGCGCGTCGAATTCGACATCGTGCCGGATGCACGTGGCTCGAAGGCGGCCAATCTGAAGGCCGCCTAATCGGCGCTTTTCGATTGCGGCGCGGCGGGGGCTCCGGCCTCCGCCGTTCCTCTTTCCGGCCCGCCCGGTTCTTCAACCCCTGACCGACAAGGTGACCGACCCGATATGACGATTTCCGCGGCCCATGCCACGCCCCTCCGCAGCAGCGACACAGCCACCATGAAACAGCAGTCGGAACAGCGTCTGGCTGTCGATCTGATCATGGTTTTGCGACCGTACCGCAATGGGCTCCGGCGTTGGTCGGTGATGCGGGCCATGCGCGCGCGGCGCGAAGCGGCCGGCCGCTCCATTCCCCAGAAATTCGAGGATGATGTCGAGCGCGTGTTCCGCCGGCTGTCGTCCGATCCCACGCGCGGCGTCGAAGAGACCGGCGATGCGGTGTTCTACAGGCCGCAGGAACGTGCCGGCGAAGTCTGGGCCGTCCATGCCGACCACGCCGATGCCTGGCTCGATGCCAGCGGCATTGGCGGCTGACACAGCCTCCCGGGCGGCTTTTCAAATCCCTGTCCGCGCTCTGCGCGGAATTCTCGCAGGCGCGCCGTCTTCTTGATGGAACCTTGCGTGGTCTAATCGCTTATCGGGCGTGAGGCGGTGTCTCTCGCGCCCGTATCCGTCGCGCGGGTGACCGCGCGCTTCATTTACATCGCCCACATTCAGGAGTTTTCGCGACATGGCCGATGCCTTCACGCTTCCCCCGCTGCCCTTTGAAGACAATGCTCTGGAGCCGGTGATCTCGGCCAAGACGCTGAGCTTCCACTACGGCAAACATCATCAGGCCTATGTCACCAATCTCAACAAGCTGGCCGCCGGCACCGAGTTCGCCGACCTGGCGCTGGAGGCGGTGATCCGCAAGGCCCAGGGGACCAATCCGGGCATCTTCAACAATGCCGCCCAGGTCTGGAATCACAGCTTCTACTGGAACAGCCTCAAGCCCGGCGGCGGCGCCCCCTCCGGCAAGCTCAAGACGGCGATCGACGCCTATGGCGGGCTCGACAAGCTCAAGAGCGATTTCGCCGAGGCGGCCAAGACCCAGTTCGGCTCCGGCTGGGCCTGGATCGCGGCCAAGGGCAGCGAGGTCGTGGTGCTGAAGACCGCCAATGCCGAAACCCCGCTGACCACCTCCGCCGTGCCCCTGCTGACCGTCGATGTCTGGGAGCATGCCTATTACCTCGACTATCAGAACAAGCGGCCGGACTATGTGGCGGCGGTGATCGACAAGCTGTTGAACTGGGACTTCGCGGCGGAAAATTTCGCCAAGGCGTAATTTTCCGGCATTAGTGGCAAAGGGCGGGCGCTTGCTCGCCCTTTTTCGTGCGTATCTGTTGACGTTCACGTAAGCGTAATCTAGGACTCCGGGCAGGGAGAACCAAAGGGAAGGGCCGGTAAGGGCGAAAGACCCGCCGGAAGACACGCCATGAGCCGCACCTACACGATCCGCGAACTGACGCGGGAATTTTCCGTCACCGCGCGCACCCTGCGCTTCTACGAATCCGAAGGGCTGCTGGCGCCGGAACGCCGCGGCCAGGCCCGGATCTATGCCGGCCGCGATCGCGCCCGGCTGACGCTGATCCTGCGCGGCCGCCGCGTCGGTTTCAGCCTTGCCGAGATTCGCGAGATCCTGGATCTCTACGATGTCGGCGATGGCGGCATCGCCCAGCTCGAGCTGGCGAGGTCCAAATTCGCCCAGCGCATCACCGAGCTCGAGCGCCAGAAGAAGGACATCGACGAGTCGGTGGCCGAACTGAAGCTCGGCATCGAGTCGATCGATCACCGCCTCACCACCCGCGAGGAAGAATCGCGTCCCGCGCCGCGCGTGTTCGGCTTCGGCGTCATGCCGGCCGAAGGCTAGCCTTCGCCTGTCGTCGCGTTCCGCACGCCGCCCCGCGCGCGCCGCGCGCCGGGGCTGACCATTCTGGAAGAGACCCATGACGATCAATCCCCTGCAAGTCGAAACCCCCGATTACATGACCGAGGATCTGCGCATCTTCGAAGAGGGCGTGGGCAAATTCCTCGACCGCGAGGCCGTGCCGCATCTCGACAAATATCTCGAGCAACACGCCGTCGATCGCGATCTGTGGACCCGGGCGGGGCAGGCGGGCCTGCTCTGCGCCTCGATGCCCGAGGAATATGGCGGCGCCGGCGGCACCTTCGCCCATGAAGCGGTGATCATCGACCAGCTCGGCAAGAAGGGCGTCGACGGCTTCGGCATCACCCTGCACAACGGCATCGTCGCGCCCTATATCCAGCACTACGGCACCGAAGAGCAGAAAAAGCGCTGGCTGCCGCGTCTGGCCAGCGGCGAACTGGTGGGCGCCATCGCCATGACCGAGCCCGGCACGGGCTCCGATCTGCAGGCGGTGAAAACCACGGCCAAACGCGACGGCAACGGCTATGTCGTCAACGGCTCGAAGACCTTCATCACCAATGGCGGCACGGCCAATCTGATCATCGTCGTCTCCAAGACCGATCCCAACGAAGGCGCCAAGGGCATTTCGCTCGTCGTGGTCGAGACCGACGAGGCCGAAGGCTTCCGCCGCGGCCGCATTCTCGACAAGCTCGGGCAGAAGGCGCAGGACACCGCCGAACTGTTCTTCGACGAGGTCAAGGTCCCGACCGAGAACCTCATCGGCAATGACGAGGGCCGCGGCTTCATCCAGCTGATGCAGCAGCTGCCGCAGGAACGGCTCATCATCGCCTGTCAGGGTCTGGCCGTGATCGAGCGGGCGCTGGCGCTGACCACCGATTACGTCAAGGAGCGCAAGGCCTTCGGCAAGCGCATCCTCGATTTCCAGAACACCCAGTTCAAGCTGGCCGAGGTCAAGACCCAGGCCACCGTCGCCAAGGTCTATGTGCAGCACTGCGTCGATCTGCATCTGCGGGGCAAGCTCGATGCCACCATGGCGTCGATGGCCAAGCTGTGGGTCACCGATCTGCAATGCAAGATCGTCGACGAATGCCTGCAGCTGTTCGGCGGCTACGGCTATATGAACGAATACCCCATCGCCCGCATGTATGCCGACAGCCGCGTCCAGCGCATCTATGGCGGCACCAACGAAATCATGAAGCTGCTGATTGCGCGCAGCCTTTAAAGAGCTTCCGAAGGAGAATTCCCATGACGGACTGTTTCGTATACGACACCGTGCGCACCCCGCGCGGCCGCGGCAAGAAGGACGGCGCGCTGCATGAAGTGACCGCGCTGGAGCTGTCGACACAGACGCTGAAGGCGATCCGCGACCGCAACAATCTCGACACGTCGATGGTCGACGATGTGGTGCTGGGCTGCGTCGATCCGGTCGGCGAACAGGGCTCCGACATCGCCCGCATCGCCGTGCTCAATGCCGATTACGACGACAGCGTCGCCGGCGTGCAGATCAACCGCTTCTGCGCCTCCGGCCTGGAGGCCACCAATATGGCGGCGGGCCAGATCATGTCCGGCCAGTCCGACATGACCATCGGCGGCGGTGTCGAGAGCATGAGCCGCGTCGGCATGGGCGCCTCCGGCGGCGCCTGGTCCACCGATCCCACCATCGCCTACAAATCCTATTTCACGCCCCAGGGCATCGGCGCCGATCTCATTGCCACGCTCGACGGCTTCTCGCGCGACGATGTCGACAGCTTCGCCGTCGAAAGCCAGAAGCGCGCGGCCAATGCCTGGGACAAGGGGTATTTCTCCAAATCCGTCATTCCCGTGAAGGACATTCTCGGCCAGACCATTCTCGACCGCGACGAACACATGCGCCCCGATGCGACCATGCAGTCGCTGGGCTCGCTCAAGGCGTCCTTCGAACAGCTGGGCGATTTCGCCGGCTTCGATGCGGTGGCCCAGCAGCGTTATCCGCAGGTCGAAAAGATCAACCACGTCCATCACGCCGGCAATTCTTCGGGCATCGTCGATGGCGCCGCCGCCGTGCTGCTGGGCACGAAGGAAGCCGGCGATGCGGCGGGGCTAAAGCCGCGCGCGCGCATCCGCGCCTTCGGCTCGATCGGCTCGGAGCCTTGCATCATGCTCACCGGCCCGGCGCTGGTGACCGAAAAGGTGCTGGCCCGCGCCGGCATGACGGCCAAGGACATCGACCTGTTCGAGCTCAACGAGGCCTTCGCGTCGGTCGTGCTGCGCTTCATGAAGCTGCTCGATGTGCCGCATGACAAGATCAATGTGAATGGCGGGGCCATCGCCATGGGCCATCCGCTTGGCGCCACCGGCGCGATGATCCTGGGCACCGTGCTCGACGAGCTGGAACGCCGCGATCTCAACACCGCCCTTGTCACCCTGTGCGTCGGCGCCGGCATGGGCACCGCCACCATCATCGAACGCGTCTGATCGGAGACCCGCACCATGAACCTCACGAATTTCAAATGGGATCAGGACGCCGACGGCATCGTCACGCTGTGGTGGGATGTGCCGGACCGCACGATGAACGTGCTGACCAACACCGCCATCGTCGAACTGGCACAAGTGGCCGACAAGGTGGCCTCCGACGCGGCGATCAAGGGCGTCATCATCACGAGCGGCAAGCCAAACGCCTTCTGCGCGGGCGCGGCCCTCGACCAGATGTCGAACACCGCCGGCACGCCGGGCAAGGGCGATGCCGCCGATCCCGTCAAGCAGCGCTTTGATGGCGTCATGCAGTTCCACAAGGCGCTGCGCAAATTGGAAACCTGCGGCAAGCCGGTCGCCGCCGCGATCAACGGGCTTGCCCTTGGCGGCGGCCTTGAGGTCGCGCTCGCCTGTCATTGGCGCATCGTTGCCGACAATCCCAAGATTCAGCTCGGCCTGCCCGAATCCAAGGTCGGGCTGCTGCCGGGCGGCGGCGGCACCCAGCGTTTGCCGCGCCTGATCGGCGCCATGCAGGCCATGCCGCTGTTGCTCCAGGGCTCCAGTGTCGATCCGCAAAAGGCGCTCGGTCTCAAGCTGGTGCACAAGGTGGCGCCGGCTGATCAGCTGGTCGCCGAGGCCAAGGCCTGGATCAAGTCCGGCCCCGATGCCGCGCAGCCCTGGGACAAGAAGGACTTCAAGGTGCCGGGCGGCGGGCCCTATTCGCCGGGCGGCGCCCAGGTCTTCACCATGGGCACCTCGATGCTCAGAAAGCAGAGCTACGGCAATTATCCCGCCCAGCGTTACATCATGTCCTGCGTCTATGAAGGCCTGATCGTGCCGATCGATGCGGGGCTTCGCATCGAAGCGCGCTACTTCACCAAGCTGCTCATGTCGCCGGAAAGCCGCAACATGATCCGCTCGCTGTTCCTGTCGATGCAGGAACTGGGCAAGGGCGCGCGCCGTCCCGCCAAGGAGCCGCGCACCGATGTCAAAACCGTCGGCGTCATCGGCGCCGGCGTCATGGGCTATGGCATCGCCTATGTCTCGGCGCTCGCCGGGATCGAGGTCGTGCTGATCGATTCCACCGAGGAGCGCGCCCAGGCCGGCAAGGACAATTGCGCGAAGATCCTCGACAAGGCGATCTCCCGCGGCAAGTCCTCGCCGGAGAAGAAGGCCGAGGTGCTCGGCCGCATCACCGCCACGGCCGATTATGCCGGGCTCAAGCACGCCGATCTCGTCATCGAGGCGGTGTTCGAGGATCGCGGCGTCAAGGCCGAGGTGACGAAGCAGGCCGAGGCGGTCATGCCCGCCGGTGCCATCTACGGTTCCAACACGTCCACGCTGCCGATCACCGGTCTTGCCGAAGCCAGCGCGCGGCCCGATCAGTTCATCGGCATCCATTTCTTCTCGCCGGTGGACCGCATGGGCCTGGTCGAAATCATCATGGGCAAACAGACGGGACCGAAGGCGCTGGCCGTCGCCGTCGATTATGTCCAGAAGATCAGGAAGACCCCGATCGTCGTCAACGACGCGCGCGGCTTCTACACCTCGCGCTGCTTCGGCACCTATCCGCGCGAAGGCATGGCCATGGTGGCCGAAGGCATCCATCCGGCCATGGTCGAAAATGTCGGACGCATGGCGGGCATGCCGATGGGCGCGCTCGAAGTGCTCGACAGCGTCGGCCTCGACACGCCGCTGAAGGTGGCGCGCCAGACCCGCAAGGATCTGGGCACCAATGCGCCCGACCAGATGGAGAGCTTCCTCGAGGACATCGTCGAGAAAAAGGGCCGCCTCGGCCGCAAGAACGCCAAGGGCTTCTACGACTATGACGACAAGGGCAAGCGCGTGCAGCTGTGGCCCGATCTCGTCGCCGGGCGCGACTGGAACACCGATGCCGACGTCGCGGAGATGAAGGAGCGTTTCCTCACCGTCCAGGCGCTGGAAGCCGCCCGCTGCTTCGAGGAGGGCGTGCTCACCGATCCGCGCGACGCCGATGTCGGCGGCATTCTGGGCTGGGGCTTTGCGCCCTTCACCGGCGGGCCGGTCAGCTACATCGACACCATCGGCGCGAAGAAGTTCGTGGAGCGCTGCGAAGCCTTCGAGAAGAAATATGGCGAGCGCTACAAGCCCAACAAGCTGCTGCGCGACATGGCCGAGAAGAACGAGACCTTCTACACCCGCTTCGCCCCGGCGAAGGCTGCGGCGTAGACGAAATCTCACGCGGTATTTTTCCTCCCCCGTTTACGGGGGAGGAACGCGGCGCCCTATTTCAGCTGCCCGCCATCGACCACCATCACATGGCCGGTGACGAAGCTGGCGCGGGGGCTGGCCAGGAACAGCGCGGCATCGGCGATCTCTTCGGGCTTGCCGAAGCGGCGCAGCGCCACTTCGCGCTTGATCCAGCGGTTCCAGGGATCGGGCCGCTCGTTGACCCGCGCCTCCCAATCGCCGCCCGGGAAGATGATATTGCCCGGCGCGATCGCATTCACGCGGATGCCGTCGCGGCCCACAAGTTTCGACAATTGTTTCGCGGCCTGATTCAGCGCCGCCTTGGAGGCGCCATAGGTCAGCGGCGTGCCCAGCGCTTCGCAACCGGCAATGGAGGAAATGAAGATGATGTTGAAGCCGTCGCGCTCTTCGGGCGCGCGCGGGCTCACCCGCTTCAGGGCCTCGCGCGCCAGCCGCACCGAGCCCAGGAAGTTCTGGGCCAGCCCCGCGTCCCATTGCTCGTCGGAGAGATCGAAACCCATCGGCGAATGATCGAGCCCGACATTGGCGATCAGCGTGTGCACCGGCCCCAGTGCCGCCTCGGCGGCATCCAGCGCCCCGGCCAGCACATCGGTCCTGGTCATGTCGCCGGCGGTGGCGAAGATGCGTTCGGTGCCGAAGCGCGCGCCCAGATCCTTGTGCGCGGCATCGAGCGAGGCTTGCCCGCGCCCGGTCAATGTCACGCGCGCACCCTCGGCCAGGAAGGCGTCGGCGATCGCCCGGCCGATGCCGCGGCTGGCTCCGGCGATGAACACATGTTTGTCGGTGAGATGAAGATCCATCTGAGGGCCTCGCTTGCGGGATGACGGCAAGCAGCCAGCATAGGGGGCGGTTCTGCGCGGCGCAAAATCGCAAGCCGCTGCGGGCGTCCCTGGCCGCCCCGCGAAGGCCGGACTACCCGGTTCCGGCGACCTTGTCGCCGGAACCGCCCCATTGCGCGATCTTGGCGGTCAAATCCGACGGAACGATGGGCTTGGTGATGACATCGTCCATGCCGGCCTCGCGGCAGGCCACCGCGGCGGACGGATCGACATCGGCGGTCAGGGCCAGGATCGGGGTCGCGGCGTTGGGGCCGCCGGCGCGGATCTGGCGGGTGGCTTCCAGCCCGTCGATGCGCGGCATGCGCACATCCATCAGGATCAGGTCGAAGCGGGCGTCCTGCGCCGCGGCGACGGCTTCGGCGCCGCCGGCGGCGTCGGTGATGTCGTGGCATTGCCGCGACAGCATCGCGCGCACCAATTCGCGGTTCACGGCAGTGTCGTCCACCAGCAGGATGCGCTGGCCCTGTCCCGCCGCCGGTGTCCGGCCCGGCCGTGCCGGCGTGGCGGTGTCGGCGGCGGGCGCGGGAATCTCGAACCAGAAGGTCGAGCCCTTGTCCAATTCGGTCTCCACACCGATGGTGCCGCCCATCAGGTCAATGATGCTCTTGCTGATGGCCAGGCCCAGCCCGGTGCCGCCATGGGTGCGGTTGATCGTGGTCTCGGCCTGCGAAAAGCGTTCGAATAGATGGGGCACCGCCTCCGGCGCGATTCCGGAGCCGGTGTCGGTGACCGACAGCTTCAGCCGGCCGCCGCGATATTCGGTTTTGACCGCGATGCGGCCGCGCTCGGTGAACTTGACGGCATTGGACAGGAAATTGATCACGACCTGGCGCAGCCGCGCCAGATCACCCCGCACCGCGGCCGGTGTGGCCGGGTCGAGTTCGCTCACCAGGTCCAGTCCCTTGGCCTGGGCCTGCAGGCTGACGAGCCCGGTCGCATCCTCGACCAGCTTGGCGACCGACATGGCCACCGATTCCAGTTCGACGTGGCCGGCGTCGAGCTTCGAAAAATCGAGCACGTCGTTGATGAGCGCCAGAAGCGCTTCGCTGGCGTCGGTGATGCGGCGCGCATATTGGCGCGCTTCGGCGGGAAGATCGCCGCGCGCGCCCATCAATTGGGAAAAGCCGATAATGCTTGTCAGCGGCGTGCGCAGCTCGTGGCTCATATTGGCCAGGAACGCCGCCTTGGCGGCGGCGGCGTCTTCGGCGCGCTTGCGCGCCTCCTGCAGCTCGGCCTCGAAATTTTTGGTCTGCGAAACGTCGCGCACAATGTCGATGAATTCGACGGGCTCGCCCTGGACGTCGAGGATCAGCGTCGGGTTGGCCTCGATCCAGATCCAGTGGCCGTTCTTGTGCCGGGCGCGATAGACAAGCGGCTCCGGCAGCTGGCTGGTGCGCGTCTCGACCAGATGCTCAATGCGGCTGATGATGCGCGCGAAGTCGTCGGGATGGACCATGTTGCGGGCGCTGATGGTCGCCATCTCTTCGGGCGTGTAGCCGAACACCCGCTTGCTGGAGGGCGAGACGTAGAGGATTTCCCCGCTCAGGCCGGTGCGCGTGATCATGTCGGGCACATGATCGGCCAGGAAACGGTAGCGCTGTTCGCTCTCGCGCGCGGCCGACTCGGCGCGCTTGATGTCGGTGACGTCGATCAGCGTGCCATAGCGCGCGATCAGCGTGCCGGACTTGTCGTATTCGATGCTGCTGCGGGCCAGGACGTGGCGCACCTCGCCGTCGGCGCGGATGATGCGCATCGTGATATCGGGCGCGTCCTTGCCGTTGTATAGCGCATGATGGCGCAGCAGCATGGGTTGGTCGTCGGGATGGCACAGCGCCACCACGCCGGAAATGTCGGGCGGTCCCAGCGCCGGGTCGCGCCCATAGATCCGGTACATCTGGTCGGACCAGACGAAGCGCGCTTCGTCTTCCTGATACCACCAGTACCCCACAGCGGCGAGCTGCTCGGCCAGCTCCGCAATGCGGCCCGGAGGCAGGGTTGCGTCCTTGGTCATAACGTCAAAGTTTGCGGTGGAAAGTCTTAAGAAAAGGCTGGCGATCGGCGGTCCGGCGGGCCTGGCGCGGGGCGCCCGCCTAGGAATGTGCCCGGCTTTGGTTAGAGTGCTGGCGCAATGCAACTTCTGGAGTGTGTTCCATGGCCTATGGCCCCTACAAAGAGATCAAGGTCGCGGTCGCCGACCAGATCCTGACCCTCACCCTGTCCCGCCCCGAAAAGCTCAACGCCTTCACCGGCACCATGATGAACGAGATGATCGACGTCTTCACCAGGGTGAACGGCGACGATGAGGTGCGCGCGGTGGTGGTGACCGGCGATGGCCGCGCCTTCTGCGCCGGCGCCGATCTGTCGTCCGGCGCCGACACCTTCGACGCCACCAAGCGCACCGACCGGCCCGAGCGCAATGCCGGCTCCGCCGACACGGTGGACTTCAGCGACGAACGCGTGCGCGACGGCGGCGGGCGGGTGACGCTGGCGATCTTCGAATGCCTCAAGCCGGTGATCGCCGCCGTCAACGGCCCGGCCGTCGGCATCGGCGCCACCATGCAGCTGGCGATGGATATCCGCCTGGCCAGCGACACCGCGCGGTTCGGCTTCGTGTTTTCGCGCCGCGGCATCGTGCCGGAAGCCGCCTCGAGTTGGTTCCTGCCGCGCATCGTCGGCATCGCCCAGGCGCTGGAGTGGTGCTATTCGGGCCGCGTCTTCCCCGCCGCCGAAGCCCTCAAGGGCGGTCTGGTCAGCGAGGTGCTGCCGCCGGCCGAGCTGCTGCCGCGCGCCTATGCGCTGGCCGCCGAAATCCGCGACAACACCTCGGCGGTGTCGGTGGCGCTGATCCGCCAGATGATGTGGCGGCTGGCGGCGACCGGCCATCCCATGGAGGCGCACAAGATCGACAGCCGTGGCATCTATTCGCGCGGCGCCTCGGCCGATGTGAAGGAAGGCGTCATGAGCTTTCTCGAAAAGCGCGCCCCCAACTTCCCGGACAAGGTCTCGGCCGACATGCCGCGCTACTTCCCCTGGTGGCAGGAAGAAAAATACAGCTGACGCCGGGCCCGCCGCGCCGGCCTTCGCAGGTGCGAAGGCCGGTAGCGGAATTTTCGCGACGGGCCGGAAGATTTTGCCGCAGATCAAGGTATCGCGCCCCGATTGCGCCCAAGTCTTTGCGCATGGCCCGCTATACCATCCGCTTTCTGAACCATGGCGACCGCGTCTTCGGCACGGACGAGATGGAGTGCGCCTGTGACGACGAGGTGATCGCCAAGGCGCGCCGCATCCACAGCCACGGCATCGGCAAGGGCTACGAAATCTGGGAGGGCGAGCGCCGCGTCCACAGCGAGACCCGCCGCTGAGCCCCGCCGCCCGTTGACCTTGCGCAATTTCGCCGCTCCCGCGCCTGTTAGGCTGTCCGCCGCACAAGTGAAGGACGGAACCGATGCGCAACCGCATTGTGCTCCTCGTCGGGATTTTGGTGCTGGTGGCCGTCGGCGCCGCCGCCCAGATGGGGACCGGCCACGGCATGTGGGGCATGCATGGCCGCGGCATGATGGGCAGCCAGCGCCACGCGTTCTACATGCATGAAGGCTTGCCCCCGGCCTATGCCGGCAAGAGCAATCCGCGTCTGTCCGCTGCATCGGTGCTTGCTGAGGGCCGCAGCCTCTATGCGCAGAACTGTGCCTCCTGCCACGGGGCGCAGGGGCGCGGCGACGGCGCCATGGCCGCGTCGCTGACCCCGCCGCCCGCCGATCTGGCTTCGACCCTGTCGATGCCCATAGCCCGTGACGATTTCCTCTACTGGACCATCGCCGAAGGCGGGGCCCCCGTCGGATCGGCGATGCCTGCCTTCAAGACCGTGCTCAAGCCGGAGCAGATCTGGTCGATCGTGACGGCCTTGCGCAGCGGCACGCTCGAGGTGAAATAGCATGCGCCTTCCGCTCATCGCCGCGCTCTGCCTTTTATCGGGGTCCGCGTTCGCGCCAGCATTCGCAAACGACAGTTCGGTGACCCTCGGTGCCGGCGGCCTGGTGCTGACGAAAAGCGCCGACATCGCCATGCGCTCCGAGGATCTGACGATCAGCCCGACCCGTGTCGAGGTACGCTATGTCTTCGTCAATGAGAGCGCCGGCGATCTCGACGAGACGGTCGCCTTTCCGCTGCCCGATATCGACAACGAAAATCTGTGGGAGGCCCCGCGCGGCGCCATGACCGGCGACCCGGTCAATTTCGTCGGCTTCGAAGCGGCGTCCGACGGCAAGCCGATCGCGGTCTCCGTCGAGCAGCGCGCGCTCTTGAAGGGGCGCGATGTCACCGCTGAGGTGAAGGCCGCCGGCCTGCCGGTCAATCTCAGCACCGATGCCGGCGTGAAGGCGCTTGACGCCTTGCCGAAAGCGGCGCGCAACACACTCAAGGCCGAAGGTCTCATCGTCTGGGACCCGCGCTACGATTACATCCGCCCGAACTGGACGGTGGCTACGAAGTTTTACTGGCGGCAACATTTTCCGGCCGGAAAGCCCGTCACCATCACGCACAGCTATCAACCGGTCACGGGCCGATCCTTCTTCACGGAAACCGCACTCGCGCCTGCCGCGGAGGATGCGCCAAGCCAGTATGTCGGGCCCTATTGCATGGATGCGGGCACGCGCGCCCTTGCGCGCAAGCGGTTGGCGCAAGGCACCACCTATCCCGGTTCGCAAATGGGGCCGGGCATGCTGGTGGCCTATGAAACCGAATATGTGCTGGTCACCGCGAACAACTGGGAAGGGCCCATCGGCCGTTTCCATCTGACGCTCGACAAGCTCAAGCCGTCCAATGTGCTGTCGCTCTGTTGGGATGGTGATCTGAAAAAGACCGGTCCGACCACGTTCGAGGCCGTGCGCGAGAATTTCGCCCCCACCCGCGACATCTCGATGCTGGTGCTCGAATAGCGCGGTTCAGCGGGCGGCGACGGGCCCGCGGGCAAACAGGCTGGTCCACAGGCGGCGCAGCCAGCCTGCGCCCGGGGGAAGGGCGGAGCTGTCGTGGCCGTAGCGGCCGAACACCAGGTGACCCATCATTGACTCGACTCCGATGCGCTTCATCCACGCCGTACACGGATGATATGCACATTGTGCGCCTGCGGCAAGTTATCCACAGGCCGAAATGCGAGTTTTGATGCAAAGACCTAATGCGCCCTTAATGGAAATATCCAATCAGGGCTGCGATATGGGTATTTTGTTGCTCAGCTGTGCCAGTGGGTCGACAGTCTTTCGCCCCAGGAATCCAGCAGATCGCGGGCGCAGTCCCCGGTCGACATCTGGCTGGTTTCCAGCCGGCTCCAGGCTTCGACACCGCTTTGCGCCAGCGGCAGGGGGACATCGACGCGCCGTGCCCGCTCGACCGCCAGCGCCCGGCAGGGATCGACCTCGCCATAGGCCGTATAGAGCCCGCCCAGCACCAGCGCGATGAGCAGCAGCGGCAGTCCGATCAGCAACCGGATCATGGGAGTGTTCCTTCGAGGGCCCGGCGCAGTCTGGCGCAGGGCGGCGCCCGCGATCAGTGCCCCGGGCTGGGTTCGGGAATCGGGCTGCCCGGATTGCTGCCGGGCATGGTGATGGTGCGGCGGCAGGCCGAATAGCCGGTGTTCCAGCCGGCCCGGTAGACCTCGTTGCTGCGGAAGGCGTCTTCGTTGCGCACCGGCCCGTAGCGATAGGAACTGCCGGCGGCGTTGGCGGCGGCGCAGCCGTCGGAATAGCCGATCTTGTAGGGCTGGGTCTTGCGCATCGCCCGGTCATGGGCGCTCGGGAACAGCGCGCAGCCGCCAAGGGCGGCGGCCAGGGTCAGGGCAAGGAGGGGGGCTGTTCTGCTCATGGCCGCAAGGCTAGCACAGCGCGCCGCCGCCATGGTTCAGAAATAGCGCCACAGCAGATAGACCTGCGCCACGCCGATCGAGGCCAGCATCATCGGCATGGCGATCAGCGTGAACTTGATGAAGCTGAATCGCACGCCGTTCTTCTCGGCGATGCCGGCCACCATCAGATTGCAGCTTGCGCCCACCAGCGTGCCGTTGCCGCCCAGGCAGGCGCCCAGCGACAGCGCCCACCACAGCGGCATCATCGCCTCGGTGCCGCCCATCGACGGCGTCAGCGATTTGAGCAACGGGATCATGGTGGCGACGAAGGGGATGTTGTCGACGATGGCCGAAATGACCGCCGACGACCACATGATGCCCAGCGCCGTGATCTTGGGATCGCCGCCGGTAATGGTGAGCATTTTCTGCGCCAGAAGATCCAGCAGGCCGGCCTTCTCCACACCGCCCACCACGATGAACAGGCCCACGAAGAAAAACAGCGTGATCCATTCGATCTCGTGAAAGGCCTGCGTCACCAGCTCGGAATGCTTGTGGCGGTGATGGGGAATCGTCTCCAGCAGCATCATCGCCGCCGCGCCCGTCAGGGCGATCGTCGCCGCTTCCAGATGCAGCGGGTGGGCGAAGACGAAGGTGATGACGACGATGCCGATGACGATGATCGAGCACCACAACAGCCAGCGGTCGAGGATCATCTCCGCCGGCTTCAGGCTCATCATATGCGCCTTCTGCTCGGGCGTGGCCTTCATGCGAAGACCCCAGATCAGATGGTTGGCCACCATCTGCAGCGCCAGAATCACGATCACGACCGGCGCCAGATTGACGACGAACTGGTTGAAGCTGATATGCGCGGCCGAGCCGATCAGGATGTTGGGCGGATCGCCGATCAGTGTCGCCGTGCCGCCGATATTGCCGGCGAAGATCTCGGCGACGAGGAAGGGATAGACCGGCACCTTCAATTCGCCGCAGATGATGAAGGTCACCGGCACCAGCAGCAGCACCGTCGTCACATTGTCGAGAAAGGCCGAAAACACCGCGGTTACCAGCACCAGCGCCATCAGGATGCCCGCCGGCGAGGCGCGCACCGCCTGCGCCGCCCAGATCGCGACATAGCCGAACAGGCCGCTCTTCTTGGCCACGCCGACGATCATCATCATGCCGGCCAGAAGGCCCAGCGTGTTGAAGTCGATGGCGGCGATGGCCTGTTCCTGGTCCAGCACACCCAGAATGACGACCATGCCCGCGCCGAGCAGCGCGATCACCGCGCGATTGATGCGCTCGGTCACGATCAGCGCATAGGTCGTCACCAGGATGGTCGTCGCGATGACGAAGATGTGCGGATTGCCGCCGGCTGCTTCCCCCATGACCCTGCCTCAGCCTTCGCGTGTGATGGCGTTGATCGCATCCCAGTAGGAGACGATGCCGACCAGTTTCTGGGTTTCGCGCTCGACCACGGCCAGTGTCGTGTGGCGGCGGCAGAACAGGCGCAGTGCTTCGATTTCCGGCGTGTCGGGATGCAGCGTCACCGCCGTGCGGTCGCACCATTCGCCGACCGTCTGGGTCTTCACCGCATGAAACTTGTCGCGCAACGCCTTGGGGTCGTCGCCGACAAAGCGCAGATTGGGCAACAGGTCGCCGGCCAGCGCCACGCGCGGCACCAGCAGTCCCAGCAGATCATAAATGCCGAACATGCCCAAGAAGCGGCCGGCGGCGTCGACCACCGGCAGATTGATATACTGATGCTGCATCAGCGTCTCGGTCGCCATGGCCACGCTGTCGCTTTCGCGCACGGTCAGCGGCTTGGCGGTCATGATCGCGGCACAAGTCATGGAAATCCTCGAATCGGGCGGGCGCGAGCGCCTCGGCTGCTCTAGCCCGGCGGCTTGCGTGCTTCAAGTTTGGCAGGTCTTGCCGCTGGCTGTCGTGCATATTCGGCGCGGCGTGCACGTGGCCGCGCCGTCGCCGCCGGCCGTGAGGGCGATGCGGGCGAGGGCGGACAGTGCGCGGCCCCGCCGCTGCGCCCGATCCGCCCCGATGCCCCCGAGGCGCCGCGCCGCGCGGCCCCGGCCCGGGCCATCGGCAAAGGCTATGAAGCATAAAATCCTACAACCCGGAACGCGGTGTCGGGCGTCCGGATTAGGGTCTTGATAACCATAAATTCCCACTTATCCCCGCCACGTAGACCCTTCCGGAAAATTTTTTCCGCGCCCAACCATCTGCCTTGGCTAGAGAATTTTCCCCAGAGATACAATCATGAGTTGATTTCTTATCCCCCTCCGATGGTTTTGAAGGATAATGATCCTACAAGCTGGTTCGCTGCCAGGGACCGGCACAACACGGGGAAAGGGACGACAATGACTGCACACCATTCGATTGCCGCGCCCCAGATGGGGCTGGTCAGCACAATTCCGTCGCCATCGCCGGGCCTGGGCGTCGCCCAGCTCGTCGTGGCCCATGCCTATGGCGTGCCGCTGGACACGCTGATGGCCACCACGCGCAAGAGCCGCCGCGCGGCCGAAGCCCGGCAGGTCAGCATGTATCTGGCCCATGTCGTGTTCCACATGAGTCACGGCCAGATCGCGCGCGGCTTTGGCCGCGACCGCACCACGGCGCGCCATGCCTGCCGCCGCGTCGAGGAGCTGCGCGAGGATCCCGAGCGCGACCGGCTGGTCGCCTGGCTCGAGGCGCTGCTGCGCGAGCCCGGCTCCACCATCATCGCCGCAAAGGTGCAGCAATGACGTCGCGCCTGTGCGAGGCGCAGCTGGCGCGCGAGGCACGGCGCGTCTTTCGCAAGCTGGTGGCGCCCGGCGCCTATATCGTCGCCTGCAGCGAGGGGCGCGATTTCGCGCTCTTCGTCTCCGAGCGGTCGCGCAAGCGCAGTTACACGGTCGAGGCCGAGGTCATGCGCGCCTTTCTGGCCCAGGACTGGTTGCGGCCCAGCGGCACGGTGCCGGAGCGCTGGCGTCTCAGCGCGGCGGGCGAGGGCTGGTATCTGCGCGCCCAGGCGAAGATCGCGCCCTTCGCCGCCCAGCATCAGGCGCGCCGCGAGAAGCGGATCGAAACCGCCGACGGCGCGCGCCGGGTCACCGTCAATGAGGGCGAGTCGCCGCTCGGCTGGCTGCGGCGCCGCCGGCGCATCGACCAGGCGCAGTTCGAAGCCGGCGAGCGCTTGCGGCGCGACTACACGATTGCCCAGCTGACGCCGCGGCTGGGCGTCGATTTCACCGCGCCGATCGCGCCCGGCCGCCGCGGCGGCCACAGCCAGGCGACGCTGAGCCAGGCCGTGCTGGATGCCAAATCGCGCTTTCGCGCCGCCATGGCGGCGGTCGGGCCGGGACTGGCCGATGTGCTGTTCGATGTCTGCTGCTTCCTGTCCAGGCTCGAGGAGATCGAGCAGGCGCGGGCCTGGCCGCGGCGCTCGGCCAAGGTCGTGCTCGACATCGCGCTCGACCGCCTGGCCACGCATTACGGCCTGCGCATCACCGCCGCCCCGCGCGGGCGCATGCGCGCCTGGAGCGCGGAGGAGGGGTGAACAGCTCAGTCCATCCGCATCAGATATTTGTGCACGCCGTCCAGCACCAGTTCGCCGTGCTGGTTGTGCACGGTGGCGCGCATGGCGACGATTCCGGTGGTGCGCTGCGCCGTCAGCTCGGTGATCTCCAGCGCCGGATACAGCGTGTCGCCGGGATAGACGGCCTTGAGGAATTTGGCGCTGACTTCGATGAAGCCGATCAGCTTTTCGCCGATGACATGGGGAAACAGCCCCGCGCCGGCCGCCGTGAAGGCCAGCACCTGCAGGCCGTGCGCGAGCGGGGCCTTGTGGCCCAGCGCCTTGCAGTATTCGTCGTCGTAATGGATCGGATGGTTGTCGCAGCTCACGCTCTGGAAGGCGGCGAAATTGGCCTCGGTGATGGTGCGCGAGGGATTGCGGAAGATCTCGCCGGTCTTGAGTGCGCCGAAGGCGCGCGGCGGCATCACCCGGTGCGCGGCGGGATCGAAGGCGGGGCTGTCAGGCATGGCGGCATCTCCGGCGTTCGCCCCGATTGGGCGAAAGCGCCGGGCCGCTGTCAAATCCTAGTCGTTGTAGGCCAGTTGCCGCTGCGCCCGCTGGCGCTGGCTTGCCTCGATCTCGGCCTTGACCCGCGACAGGCTCTGGACCGCCGCGGCCTGCAAGGTGTCGACGAAGCTGAGGGCGGCCGCGCAGCTTTCGGCGTGTTCGCTGCAGGCGGTCTGCGGCGCGGCGACGGCGCCTTGCGCCCATTGCGCGACACCGTCCGGCAGCATCGCGGTTGCGGCCGCGCCCGGCCGGCCGAGCCCGAGATCGGGTTCGTGCGGCATCAGCACGGCGACGATGGCAATCCAGAATATGGCGCGTACGATCATGGCGACCCTCTTTTGCCCTGACACGAGCAAGATTAGGGCCCGGGGTTTGCCGTGCGCTGAAACCAATTCGTAAAATTCGATACGTCGGGGTTAATCCGGAAAATGCCCGCAATCAGGGCAAATCTGGTGTCGCGAAATTTGCGCTGTTTCGATTCAAGACAAAGACAAATTTGAATCGTCTCAAATTAAAGTTGTATCGAATGGCGCGCCGTTCCGTTCCGGCACAGCCTCGCGCGCGATCTCGGGGAACGGGAAGGGAGAAAATCAGGCGGCCGGAAGGTCCAGCGTGGCGGTGAAGCCTTCGCCCTGCGCGCTTTCCAGGTGCAGCGTGCCGCCATGCTGCTCGCACAGTGCCTGCACCAGGGGCAGGCCCAGGCCGCCGCCGCCGGCATGGCTGGTGTTGCCGCTGCCGCCATGCTCGAAGGGCTGGCGGATGCGCGCCAGGTCCTCGGCGGGGACGCCCGGACCATTGTCTTCGAGGCGGATGCGCACGCGCCCGTCCGCCGCTTCGGCCGACAGGTGCACCGTTCCGCCGTTTTGCGTGAAGGTGACGGCGTTCTGCGCCAGCTGGTTGACCATGGTCGCCAGCGCGACTTCGTCGCCGTCGACCGTCAGCTCGGGCGGGCATTCGGCGATGGACAACTGGATCGATTTTTCCTCCGCCTTCTCGCCGATGGCGTCGTGGGCCCCGTCCAGCAGACCGCGCACGGTCACCGCTGTCCGGTTGAGGGCGAAGCGGCCGGCCGCGATCTTGGTCAGATCGAGGATCTGGTTGAGCATGGTCAGCAGATTGCCGCCGGCGCGGTGGATCAGTTCGGCATATTCGCCCACCTGCGCGCCGGAGAAATGATCGGGGGCCGATTTCAGCAGATCGGAAAATCCGATGATGGCGTTGAGCGGCGTCTTCAGCTCGTGGCTCATGGTGCGCAGGAAGGTGGTCTTGGCGGTGCTGGCGCCCTGTTCGGCGGTGTCCAGGCGCTTGGTCAGGTCGGCAAGATAATTGGCCTGTTCGTCGAGCGCGCGCTGCGTGGCGCTCAGCGCCTGGGACTGTTCGGCAAAGGCGGCCTCGGCGCGCTGGCGGTCGGTGACGTTGGTGTAGACCGTGGCGCGGCCGCCGTCGGGCGTGGCGCGTTCGCGCACCAGATAGGCCTCGCCATTGGCCATGATGACGGTCAGCGCGCCGGCGCGCGCACGATGGGTCTGCAGCCGCTTCTCGATCCAGGTCTCGGCCGTCCCGTCGAACCTGACGAGCTTGCGCCGCACCACGGTGTCGAGCAGGTCGGCGAAGCTCAGGCCGGCCAGATCGGCGTCCCCGCTCTGTCCGTGCAGCACGGCGAAGCCGGGATTGCACATCACCAGCCGGTCGTCGCGGTCCCACACCGCGAAGGCGTCGGCCGACATCTCGATCGCGTTTTCCAGCCGCCCGAAATCGTGGCGCGCGCGCGTCGCATCGCTCCACAGCGCGATCCAGCCGCCGTCGGAGGTGCGCCGCGTCTTCACTTCTATGATGCGGCCGTCGGCCAATCGAATGTCGCGCGGGGCGTAGTCGCTTTCGGTGAGCTGGGCGCGGCGCGCGGCGACGAAGGCCTCCGGGCCGTCGGGATAGGCGGCCGGGTCGATTTCGCCGCCGGCCAGTTCCAGATGCACAAGCTCTTCGAAGCTGCGCCCGATCAGCGCCTGCGCCGGCGGCATCGAGCGGAAGACATAACCGAAATGCTGGTTGAGATAGATCAGCCGCTCGCGCGAATCGTAAAGCGTCACGGCAACGCGCAAACAGTCGAGCGCCTCCAGAAGCGGGATCGGCTCCACGCCGAATTCCGCCGGCATCGAACCGGACGTCTCAATTGGCAGCTGTGCAATATGCACCGGACACCCCACAGTGTTGGGGCGCAGTATGGCGAGACTGGCTTTCCTAAACCTTGCTTCAATTCCGCACCGACCGCTTTCCGGCCATCATCCTTAAGAAAGGGTGAACGTCGGTTCCCCGAATCTTGTGAATATCTCAACGCTCGGGGCCCCGATTCAAACTTCGTTAAGCTTGCTGGCGTGAAGATGCGGCCATGCGAATCGTGCCATCCATAGAGACGAGACGCCAATCCCGCGACGGCGAGGACGCAGTGAAAGTGGTGCGCGAACCCATGGCGGTTCTGTCGGGTCGCGGCGCCAGCGCCGCCCGCCGCGCCTTCATGGCGATGCAGGCCATCAAGGCGCTGGCCGGCGCGGTTCTGGCCGTGGCCTTCGTGGCCATGGTCGGCCGGCCCGATGCCGCCGAATCGCTGGCGTTGATCGGCCTTCTGGCCCCGGCGCTGCTGGCCGTTCTGGCGCTCACCCGTCTGCCTCTGGCCGTCTTGGAGACGGTGTCGCTGGCGATCTTCGCCGCCCTGGTGGGCTATCTCGCCGTGCTGACGGGCGGCCTGCGCTCTCCGCTCATCATCTGGTTTGCGCTGCTTCCGGCCGAGGCGGCGCTGGCCGGCGGCCGTTCGGCGGTGATGCGCGCCGCCGCCGCGGCCGCGCTGGCGCTGCTCGCCGTGGTCGCGATCCAGTTTTTCGGGGATCTGCCGGTCTCGCGCATCCCCCATCCGATGTGGCCGCTCTACGCCGCCTCCGCCCTGGCCGCCGTCATCCAGTCGGCCTTCATCGCCGCCGCCGCCCAGGATCGCCAGCGCGCCGCCGATACGGCCGCGGCCGAAGGGGCGGCCATGTACCGCTTTCTCGCCGACAACGCGATGGATCTGATCACGCGCCACAGCGCCGATGGCCGCATCCGCTTCGCCAGTCCGGCCGCGCGCAACCTCTTGGGCCGTCCGCCCGAGGGGCTGCTCGGAAAGGCGCCGGCGGCCCTTGTTCATCCCGACGAATTGCGGACCATGCAGGCCGCCTTCGTCGAAGCCAGCTATTTCGGCCGCGCCGCCACCGCCGAAGTGCGGCTCAAGCGCGCCGACGGCTCCTATGTGTGGACCGAGATGCGTTGCCGCCCGGCCCAGCCCGTGGCCGGGAAGGCCGCCGACATCGTGGCCGTGACGCGCGACATCTCCGATCGCAAGGCGCATGAGCGCGAACTGATCGACGCGCGCGACCAGGCCGAACAGGCCAGCAAGGCGAAGTCGCACTTCCTGGCCAATATGAGTCACGAGCTGCGCACGCCGCTCAACGCCATTCTCGGCTTCTCCGAAGTCATGACGCATGAAATGTTCGGCCCCGTCGGCAGCCCGCGCTATCTCGAATATGCGCGGCTGATCAACGAATCCGGCGGTCATCTGCTGGAGCTCATCAACGGCATTCTCGACATGTCGAAGATCGAGGCCGGCAAGTTCGAACTCAGCGAGGAAGCCTTCGACCTGGAAGATGTCGCCGGCCAGGCCCTGGCCTTCGTCAAGATTCAGGCCGACCGCAAGGCCGTGGGGCTGGTGATGGAGGTGGCCGCGCCCTGCCGGCGGATTCTCGCCGACAAGCGCGCGGTCAAGCAGGTGCTGGTCAATCTGCTGACCAATGGTGTCAAGTTCACCCCGCGCGGCGGCAGCGTGCGGCTGTGTGCCCGGCGCGACGAACAGGGCATCGAGATTGCCGTCTCCGATACCGGCGTCGGCATTTCCAAGGCCGATCTCGAGCGTCTCGGCCAGCCCTTCGAGCAGGCCGAGGGCGCCCATGTGCGCACCCAGGAGGGCACCGGCCTCGGTCTGGCCCTGGTCAAGGCGCTGGCCGCCATGCATGGCGGCGAGGCCCGCATTGAATCGACCCTGGGCGAGGGCACCACGGTGCGCGTGCACCTGCCCTATGCCGCGCTGGGCGAGGACGGCGAGCGTGTGGCGCCGGTCTGTCCGCTGCCCCGCATGTCGCTGCGCGGCGCCGCCTGACTCGGCGGGACACTGCCGGATGGGAGAAAGCGGGACTCCCATTTGCGTGCAAAATGGCGTAGGTCCAAGAGATGCTGGAGCGAAACCGGGACTTTCCGGAGTATTGCGCCTTGGAGCCGGAGTTTGTGCGCAACAAACTGGGCGAGCTGAAGGTCAGCGCGGCCAATCGCAAGATGGTCGAATACTGGCTCACCCTTTCGAAGGACGGCGCGCTTCCCTGCCGCGAGGCGTTCGATCCCACCGCGGCCAGCGAACTGCTGCGCGGCTGCGGGCTGTTCGATGTCGTCCCGGGCAAGTCCGTGCGGTGCCGCATCGCCGGCACGGTGCTCAAGCTGATTTTCGGCCCCAATGTCTCCGGCCAGGACTGGCTGGCCCTGACCGCGGCCCGCCACCGCCGCCAGCGCATGGTGCGCTACAGCGCCGTGGCCCAGGGCGCGATCGGTGTCGGCCGCCGCGATGTCTTCCGCGAGGACCGCGAACCGACGCGGATCGAGGAGGTGATGCTGCCCTTCGCCGGCCTGGGCAAGGGCGGCGTCTACCAGGTGCTGGTGCACACCGACTGGCGGCCGGAGGGCGAGGAATGGTTCGGCGTCGAGCCGACCCACGCCGTCACCCTGGCCGACGACTTCCACCTGATCCGGCTCGACTGACCTCGGCGCGCCGCGCGGGCGACCGCGCCTATCCGCTGCGGCGCGGCAGACGCAGGAACGGCACCAGCGCCGGCACGCGCGTGCGGTAGTCGCGATAGGTATCGCCGAAGAAGGCCACCAGATCGCGTTCCTCCAGCATCAGGCCGACAAGGATGTAGCCGGTCGTGACGGCGGCAAACAGCAGATGGCCTTGCGTCATGTGCGGGGTCGACCAGAAGGCCAGCAACAGCCCGGTATAGATGGGATGGCGTACCAGCTTGTAGAGAAAGGGCGTCTTGAAGCTGGGATCGGCGGGCGTCTTGCCGCGCAGATTGGCGAAGCTTTGCTGCAGCCCCATCAGTTCGAAATGATTGATGAGGAAGGTGCTGAGAAAGACGATGCCCCAGCCGAGGAAATAGATCCCGGTCAGCACCGCCGCCGCATTGGCGCTCTCGACCTGCCACACGCTCGCCGGCAGCGGCTTCCACTGCCAGTAGATCAGCCCCAGCACCGCGGCCGTGGCCAGCACATAGGTGGCCCGTTCCGCCGCCTTGGGCACGATCTTCGTCCACATCCGCTTGAAGCCCGGCCGCGCCATGATGCTGTGCTGCAACGCGAACAGCGTCAGGAGCGGCAAATTGTAGACCAGGGCCGTGTTGAGGTCGGCCGGCACTCCGCTGTCGATGGTCTTGGGCACGACGAAATCGCCGACGAAGCCGATGGCATAGACCAGGGCGACGAGCCCGGCCGTGTAGCAGGCCAGGCTGTACAGCATGATAAGGCCGCGTGAGATCATTGGCGTGTCCTCCCGGTGATCGCTGGAGGACGCTAGGGCAATGGGCTAGGCTGCGCCCTGACAGTCCCGGCCATCGCCGCCATCACTGTACCGATTCCTCGTCGGTACAGTTGTCCGTTCGGAGGCCCGCCATGCTCAACCGCGCCCCTGCCGCCCCGCCGCGCCCCACCATCGAACAGCTTGTCGCCGTGATGCGCGGCGAGATCGAGAGCGGCGCGCGCCCCGGTGGCAGCCGCCTGCCTTCGATCCGGGCCTGCGCCCGCGACAGCGGCGCCAGCCGCTACACCGTGGTCGAAGCCTATGAGCGTCTGGTCGCGGGCGGCTATGTCGTCTCGCGGCGCGGCGCGGGCTTTTTTGTCGGCCCGCCGCGGCGGGTGAGCCCGGCCCGGTCCGATCCCGCAACGCAGCGCCAGGCCGCGTCCGGCGTCGCCCTGCTGATCCGCGACGTGCTCGAATCCGATGCGCGGCTGCTCAAGCTGGGCGGGCCCTGGCTGCCGGATGACTGGATCGATGTTTCCGTCATGCAGAGCATCGCGCGCAGCCTTGGCCGGGGCGCCGCCTCGCATCTGTTCAAATACGGATTGCCGAAGGGCTACCTGCCGCTGCGCGACCAGTTGCAGACGGGCCTGCGCGAGATCGGCATCGAAGCAAGCCCGGAGCAGATCGTTCTGACCAACGGCTCGAGCCATGCCTTCGAACTGCTGATCCGCAAATTCCTGCAGCCCGGCGACACTGTGCTGGTCGAGGATCCGGGCTATTACAATCTGTTCGGCTATCTCAGGCTGTGCGGCATCAATCTGGTGGGCGTGCCGCGCCGCGCCGACGGGCCAGACATCGCGGCCCTGCGCGCGGCCGCCGCGCGCCACCGGCCCAAACTCTTCTTCGTGCAGTCGGCGCTGCAAAATCCGACCGGCACCGATATCCCGCCGCAAGGGCTCTATCGCATCCTGCAGGCGGCGGCGGAATTCGATTTCCGCATCGTCGAGGACGACACCTATGGCGACCTGTCGCTGGCCTCCGGCCCGCGGCTGGCGACGCTGGATCAGCTGGACCGCGTCATCTACGTCAAGAGCTTTTCCAAGACATTGTCGGGCAGCATGCGCGCCGGCATGATCGCGGCGGCGGAGGCGCTCGCCGAAGAGCTGACCAATGTGAAGGTGCTGTCCTGCATCTCCACCTCCGAATTCGTCGAAAAGTTCATCTACCGGCTGCTGGTCGAAGGGCATTATCGCAAGTTCATCGAGCGTCTGAACGTCAAGCTCGCCGATGCCCGCGCCGCGGCCCGCCGGCTCCTGACCGATCACGGCATGGAAATCTTCGCCATGCCTGTCGGTGGCAATTTCTTCTGGGCGCGGTTTCCCGATGTCGAGGATTCGGCCGAGCTCATCGCGCCGGCGCGCGCGCAGGGCATCATCCTCGGCCCCGGCCGCTCCTTCCGTCCCAATCTCGAGCCCTCGCCCTGGATGCGCATCAACGTCACCATGTGCGACGACCCGCGTCTGGCGAAATTCCTTCAGACCCGCTCACGCGGGGCTACTTGATGCCCCACACCACCGTGACCGTGGCCGAAACGCTCTGGGCGCCGGCTTCGATCGGCACGCCGCGGCGTTGCGCGGTGACGACCACCAATTCCACGCCGTTTGCAATGCGCCCATAGCCCTCCTGGATCGAGCGCACCGGCCCCAGCACGGCGCCCACGGCCTTGGCATAGATGCGCGCGCGCTCGAGCGCGTCGCGCCCCGCCTTGGCCCTCGCTTCGTCGAGCAGCGGCTTGGGATTCTTGATGCGGAAGGCGACACCGGCCGACTGGTTGGCGCCGGCCTCGATCAGCGCGTCGAGCACGGCGCCGGCGCGCGTCACGTCGTCGAGCGTGACATTGATCCCGTTGGTCACTTCATAGCCGATGATCACATGCGGCTGCGGGTTCTTCTCGTTGGCCGGCGGATATTGCGGCTCGACCGAAAAGCCATAGGTCGCGATCGCCTTGCGGGCGATGCCCAGTTTTGTCAGCCCCGCGAACACGCGGTTCATGATCTCGCTGTTCTGCGCCACCGCGTCGCTGGCGCTCTTGGCCTGGGTGACGGCGCCGCCCGAGACGACGGCCTCGTCGGGCGCCGCCGAAACCTCGCCTTCGCCGGTCATCGTGATCGTGCGCGGCGCCGGTTCGGTGCGGATGATCGTGCCGGCCATGGCCGGGGGCGATGTTGCGGCCCAAACCACCATCGCCAGCGCGGCGCACAGATGCGCCCGCCCCGTCCTATCCTCGTGCATGCTACACTCCCCCTTCGCGGTCCCGCCGCCAGTCTATCCCATCCGTGCCCGGCCCGGGCCTGCTTGGAGTTCTTTGCAGCGCATGACCGCCCCCCGCCTCAAGGCCGGCATTTTCGTCCGGGCCCTGATCCGCCGCGCCGAAGTGGCGGGGGCGTCGGCCTATGTCGTGCGCAAGGGCGCGGAGGAGGGCGGGGCCATCATCCTCAAGCTGGCCCCGCTCGACGGCAGCTGCACGGTGCTGTCGCAGGCGCGCCGCGGCGCCGAAGGCGAGCTGGTGTGGCTCAAGCCCCTGGGCGAGACCACCGACGAGGCCGCGGCCTCGGCCTGGTTCGACAAGCAGATCAAGTTCGATCCCGATCTGTGGATCGTCGAGATCGAGGACCGCCAGCGCCGCAGCTTCGTCGACGAACCGATCGTGTGACCGAAATTCGGGGCAAGGGGGAGGCGCGCATGAAACGCATCTGGGGGCTGGCGATGCGGCGCGACGTGTTGGTGCGCGCGCTGCTGGTTGCGCTGGTGATCGGCACGATCCTCAATCTCATCAACCAGGGCGACGCGCTCGTCAGCGGGGCTCCTATCGACGGCCTCAAGCTGGTGCTGACCTATCTGGTGCCCTATTTCGTCAGCACCCATGGCGCCGTCATGGCGCAATGGCGCGATTCCCGCGGCTAGGCCGCCGCGCTAGGTCTTGATCTCGGCGCTGAAGCTGCCGCCGATCCAGGAGGGCTTGTCGCCGGGCACGCACATATAGATCGTGCCGCCGATCTTGCCGCCTGCGCGCTTGGCGAAATGCACCTGCAGCGAGCCGTCCTTGTGGAACATCGACTTCACCTGCGCGCCTGTGGCGTCATCGGTGAATTCCCAGTGCTGCACTTCCGGCCAGCCTTCCATCGCCATCGGCTGTGCCCCGATCTCGCCGGGGATGGCGCGGAAGCTTCGCCCGTCGACCTGGATTCCCGCGCGCACCGCGACGATCACCTCGGCGGCCGCTTCGTCGAAGTCGCCTTCAGGTTTGTGGAAGCTGAGGGCGTAGTCCTGCATGGTCACGCCGTCCTGGGTGACCTTGGCCGAGGTCCTGAACTCGGCGCGCACCGGGGCGAAGGCGGCACCTTCAATCTGGCCTTTCGCCGGCCCGGCGGGGACCGGCCCGCGGCTGCAATCGGCCGGCATGGCCGCGGCCGATGCGGTCCCGGCCAGAAGGACGGCGATCGCAAGATGGCCGCATGTCGCGCGCATGGCGTACTCCCGTCCGGTCTGTCGCGCGCGCAGCCTATCAGGTTTCGGCGCCCACCGCGTGGCCGCCGACCCTCCGCGCGCGGCGCCGCGGCGCCAGGTCCGGCGATCCGTGGGCCTGCCGGTCCTAGAACAGCATCGACGCGGCCTGCCGGGCCGAGTCCAGCACCGACAGCACCGCGTCGCCGGCATGGCCGGCCAGGACCTCCAGCAGGGTCAGCGCCTGATTGCCGTCGCCCATGGCATAGGTCAGCGACATAACCATGGCTGCGGCCATCACGGCCGCCCCGAACACTGATGATCTCTCATGCATGACACCATCATCCTCGCTTCACTCGGGTCCCGTCCCCAACGTCCCGATCGCGAGCATGCGCGTGCAGATATTGTGCAAGCGTGGATTTTCGCCCGCATCTGCGACTTAAATTTGGTGATCAGTCTCTTAAAGATTGCCGGAGCCGCGGGGGGGCGCCAGGTCTTGCCGGTCTCAGACCAGCGTCGTCGCGGCCAGCGCGACCGCGCCGCAGATCACGATCAGGCCCAGGGCGCATTCGGCGGCGATGCGCTCGGCGCGGCTCCAGCGGCACCAGTCGCGTTTGAGATCGTGCCAGGAATCGGGGGCGGCATGCACGGGGGAGGCGGCGGCTGCGCTGTGCGAACGGTTCAACAAACTCGCCATGGTCCCAATCCCGAATTCTTCGGCCCCTGAACTGTCTCACCGTCCGTAGACGGACTCAATTCGTATCCAAGCTTACGGTAAAGGTCTTACTACCCGATTGCGGCACCAGCGCGGCCGGACCGCGGCAACACCGCGACGGCCGGGGGACGGAGCCGTCACGGTGTCGCAGGGTCTGCCGGTCAGCTCGGCATCAGCACCGTATCGACGACATGGATGACGCCGTTGGACTGGCGCAGATCGGCGGCCGTCACCATCGCCATGGCGCCGCTGGCGTCGGCGATCAGCACATTGCCGTCGGCATCGGTGGTCGCCGTCAGGGTCTCGCCCTGCACGGTGGTCAGGGTGGCGCGGCCATTGCCGGCCTTGATGGCGGCGGCCACGGCGGCGGAATCCAGCGCGCCCGGCACCACGTGATAGGTCAGGATCTTGGCGAGCTGGTCCTTGTTTTCCGGCTTCAGCAGAGTCGCCACCGTGCCGTCCGGCAGGATGTCGAAGGCCTCATTGGTGGGGGCGAACACGGTGAAGGGGCCCGCGCTCTTGAGGGTGTCGACCAGGCCGGCGGCCTTCACCGCGGCCACCAGCGTGGTGTGGTCGGCCGAGGCGGCCGCGCCGTCGACGATGTCGCCCTGCTGCATGGCGCTGTGCTGGGCGCTGGCATGGCTGTATTGGCCGCCGGCCAGGGCTGCGCTGCTGCCGGCCATCAGAAGGGCCGCACTGGCGGCCAGGATTGCAAGTCGCGTCATGGGTCTTGATCCTTTTGAGGTTCTGGCCGCCGCGGGGCGAAGGGGGCTCGGTCCCGTCGTCAACCACAAGGGCTTACGCCGGCCGGCCTGCGGCGGATCAGCCCGTGGGATCGATCCGGTGGGCGGCCCCCTGCGCGGGCTGCCATGCACGGAGGTGGTGATCCGCGGTGGGCCGGCGGGCGTCGCCGCCGCCTTCGCCGGGGTCCCAAAGGCCGTCACGAGGGTGATTTCGCTTTACCTGGCAGTCATTTGCCACCAGTCTCGCCGGCACTTCCGGTCCATTGACCGGGGCGAGCCCGGTTTTCTCACCGGCGCCGAGGGGATACTCGAATGCACGAAATTCAGACCCGCCCGCTGCGGCGGGCGACATCCATGCTGGCCGCGGCCGTCATTCTGGGGGCCGCATCCCTGTTCGGTGCGTCCCCGGCCTTCGCCGTCGGCGCGATTGCCGTCGACGCTGCGCCCGGCAGCAGCGCGTCCGAGGTCGGTTATGGCATCGGTCACGGCGCCACCCGCGCCCAGGCCGAGCGCCGCGCGCTGCACACTTGCCGGCGGCAGGGCAACCGCAGTTGCAAGGTCGCGGTCTGGTACAAGGTCTGCGGGGCCTATGCGAAAAGCCGCCAGCGCTACGGCTATGGCTATGGCAACAGCCTGGACAGCGCCGAAACCCACGCGCTGAACGGCTGCAATAACCGACGGTGCCGCATCGCCGTTTCCGATTGCGATCCGGACGCCGTCGGCGACGAATGAGCGGTCCGGCATCGTCCTGGGCGGGCGGCCGGCTCGGCTTGCGCGGGCCCCGCGCCCCTGCTACGCCCGCGCGCCATGACAGACGCCTCTCCCCTCGCGCCCGGAACGCCGGCGGCCGAAGCCGCGCCCAATTCTCCCGCCGCGCAAGCGGCAAGAAGGCGCACCTTTGCGATCATCTCGCATCCGGACGCCGGCAAGACCACGCTGACCGAGCATCTCCTGCTCCTGGGCGGCGCCATTCGCGCGGCCGGTCAGGTCAAGGCCCGCGGCGAGGCGCGGCGCGCGCGTTCGGACTGGATGAAGATCGAGCAGGAGCGCGGCATCTCCGTCACCTCGGCGGTGATGACCTTCGAATATGGCGGGGCCATCTTCAATCTGCTCGACACGCCGGGCCATGAGGACTTTTCGGAAGACACCTATCGCACGCTGACCGCCGCCGACAGCGCGGTGATGGTGATCGACGCCGCCAAGGGCATCGAGGCGCAGACCCGCAAGCTGTTCGAGGTCTGCCGCTTGCGCGATATCCCCATCGTCACCTTCGTCAACAAGATGGACCGCGAGGCGCGCGATCCCATCGAACTGCTCGACGAGATCGCCGACCAGCTGCAGCTGGAATGCGTGCCGATGAACTGGCCCTGCGGCATGGGGCTCAATTTCCGCGGGGTCTACGACCTGGCCTCTGACGAGTTCGTGCCCTTCGCCATGCGCGGCGCGCATCCGGGCCGCGTCGGTCACAATGCGCTTTCCACCGTCCTCAGCGACGAGGAGAAGGCCCATCTCGAAGAGGAGGTCGAACTGGTGCGCGGCGCCAGCGGCAGCTTCGACCGGTCGACCTACGCGCAAGGCCATCAGACGCCGGTCTATTTCGGCTCGGCCCTGAAGAATTTCGGCGTCACCGAGCTGATCACCGCGCTGGCGGACTATGCCCCGCCGCCGCGCGCCCAGGACGCCAAAACGCGCACCGTCGAGCCCGGCGAAAGCGAAGTCACCGGCTTCGTCTTCAAGGTCCAGGCGAACATGGATCCCAACCATCGCGACCGCATCGCCTTCCTGCGCCTTGTTTCGGGCAAGTTCCGGCGCGGCATGAAGCTCAAGCAGTCCGGCACCGGCAAACCCATCGGCATCCACAATCCCGATCCTGTTCTTCGCCCAGGAGCGCGAGACGGTGGACGAAGCCTGGCCCGGCGACATCATCGGCATTCCCAATCACGGGGTGCTGCGCGTCGGCGATACGCTGTCGGAATCGGGCAAGGTCGTCTTTGTCGGCATTCCGAACTTCGCCCCGGAAATGCTGCGCCGGGTGCGCCTGGCCGATCCGATGAAGCAGAAGCATCTGACGCGGGCCCTCGAAAGCCTGGCCGAAGAGGGCGTCACGCAGGTGTTCAAGCCGATGATCGGCAGCCAATGGGTGGTCGGCGTGGTGGGCAGCCTGCAGCTCGACGTGCTGCGCGCGCGGCTCAGGGCCGAATACGGCCTCGATGCCGATCTCGAACAGAGCCCGTACGATACCGCGCGCTGGATCTCAGGCCCGCAGGCCGAGATCGACAAGTTCCTGAGCGTTTACCGCGCCCAGGCGGCGACCGACCGCGACGGCGCGCTGGTCTTCCTGGCCAAGAGCCAATGGGAAGTGGGCTATGCCGGCGAGAAATTCGGCAAGCTCAAATTCGCCAAGACCCGCGAACGCGCCGAGAGCCACGGCGAGGGCTAGGCCGCCTCGCTGTCGCTCTCCTCCAGCCCTTGTCCGAGATGCGGATGGGCCCGCCAGAACTGCACCAGGCTTTCGGCGCCGTCCTGTGGAACCGCGTCATAGGCGCCGAGGCGGCGTTCCTTTTCGGCGCTTTCCGGCGCGAACAGCACCGCCAGCGTCGAGAAGGTCGTCCGCTTGAGATGGGCGCCCTTGCAGGCCGCCGCCAGCGGTTCGCCGCCGGGTTCGTGCAGGATGCGCCGGGCCAGCCGGTTCTCGACGCCGAGGATATGCGCGAACTGCGTGGCCAGATCCTCGCGCGCCCGGGCCCGCGCCGCGGCGATCAGCGCGCGTTCGCCGTCCGGCGGAACCTGCGCCGTCGCCGCGCCGGCCTCATGGGCCAGCGCGTTGCGCCTGAGGATCGCCGGGCGCACCGCTTCGGGCGCATCGAAGAACAATTCGTTGAGCAGGCCGACCGGCGCATCGGGCAGGGCGGCGAAGCGCTGGGCGATCTCGGCGCGGGTCGCGCGGTCGACGTCCTGGGCGGCCTTTTCCAGCAGCCGGTCGAAATGGCTGCGCATGGTCAGCGGATAGTCCTCGGGCCAGGCCAGCAACAGCTCGCACAGTTCGGCCACCAGCCGCGCCCGCTCCTGGGGCGTGTTGCGGCTGGCCAGATCAAGCAGGTGTTTCAGGCGGTCCGTGGCGTCGGGCATGACAGGTTCCCCCGTCCGCTATCAAACGCCGAAAATATTAAGCTTGCGGTAACGACGACGGCATCTTTCGGCCGCCGGGCGGGCTAGTTGCCCACGATCGCCCATTTGTCGGGATAAAAGCCGTTGAAGGTCGTGCGCACGGCCACCGAATAGGCGCCGATATTGTCGAAGACGATGAAATCGCCGGCCTTGATGGTTTCGGGCAGCATCAGCGGGCGCGGCAGCACGTCCAGCGTGTCGCAGGTCGGTCCGAAGACGCGGAACGGCGCGCCGTCGGCCTCGCGCTGGCGCACCCGGCCCATGGCGTCCACGGTGAAGGCGCGGATGTGATAATCGGCGGTCCAGCCCGGCAGGGTCAGCTCGTCGAAACTGCCATAGACCCCGTCATTGATATAAAGCTTGTCGTCGTCCTTGCGCAGCACGACTTGCGTGATCAGCGACAGGCCTTCGGCG
The DNA here is from genome assembly GCA_963710925.1 of uncultured Pseudomonadota bacterium. Taxonomy (GTDB): domain Bacteria; phylum Pseudomonadota; class Alphaproteobacteria; order Micropepsales; family Micropepsaceae; genus Rhizomicrobium. The sequence goes on from CAVQBY010000003.1 coordinate 75,820, forward strand.
ATCAGCGCCCGGCCCGGCTCGCACAGAAGCGGCACCTGCCGGGGCAGGGTCTCGAGCGCTTCCTTGATGGTGTCGAAATACCAGTGATAGGGCGGCACGTCATTGCCGTGATAAAGCCCGGGAAAGCCGCCGCCGATATCCAGCGCCTGAATCTCCACGCCGGCCAGCGCCGCGGTGCGCCGCGCCATCTCGATGGCCTGGGCATAGGAAAAGGGCGACAGGCATTGCGAGCCGACATGAAAGGTCAGCGCCGGTTTGGCGCCGGCCTCGGCCACACGCTTCAACAGCTTGGCGGCCACGTCCGGCGGTGTGCCGAACTTGCTGGAAAGCTCCAGCACCGCCCCGCCCAGAGGCGTGGCGATGCGCACGAAGATGCGCAGGGATTTGGGATCGCCGGTCTCGGCCAGCAGCTTGTCGAGTTCGAAATCGCAATCGACGACATAGTCGGTGACGCCATATTGCCGGAACGCGGCCCTGGCCGCGCCGGGCAGGCGCACCGGCGCCATGAAATGGCAATGCGCCTCGGGAAAGCGCGTCTTGATCAGTTCGACTTCGCGCAAGCTTGCGGTGTCGAAATGGCGGATGCCCGCCGCCCACACCTGGTCCAGCACCTGCGGCGCCGGATTGGCCTTCACCGCATAGAGCGCATCGCCCGGGAAGGAGACGAGAAAGCGCGCCGCGGCGGCGCGGAACTTGTCCGGATGCAGCACATAGACCGGCTCGACCGGTTTGGTCCTGGCGATGATGTCCTTGACGCTGGCATAGCTGGGGATCATCTCGGCGCCGGCGGGCTGCACGTTCATGCGCGCTGCTCCTTCGCGGGAACGGGTCAATGGGGCCGCGTCTTAGGGCCGGGGGGCCGGGGGGTCAAGGGCCGGGCCGCGCCGCCGAATTGTGACGGCGCGGCGCTTGCCGCAAGAAAAGACCGGCGCGCGCATCGGCGCACCGGCCAGCGGAGAGATGGCGTCATGCCCGGACGGCGGAAATCGTCCGCCGCCCGGGCATCGTCAGGTGCTTACTTGTTCTGAGCGGGCTGCGCGGCGCCCTGCATGCCGTGATGGCCATGATGGCCGCCGCGATGGTGCCCATGACCGAAGCCGTGGCGCCCAGGGCCGCGGCGCATCATCTTGTGCACCGCGCGTTCCAGGATGCGGTCCTGCTTTTGGTCCAGCGCGGCCGTCAGCGATTCCAGTGCCGGCATTTGCGCCTTGAGCCCGCTGAGCCGCATCTCGAGGCGCTTCTGGCGGTGCTTCGCCTGTTCGACGAGGCCCGGCTTCTGCGCCGGCGGCGTCATCGCCAGGCAGGCGTCGGAGGCCGACTTCGCCGAGGACAGCACAATGCCCTTCCACCGTTCGAAGGCCGGCTTCTGCTGCGCCGTCAGGTCCAGACGCGTTTCGAGATAGGCCATGGTGCCGACGGTGCGGGCATAGCGGTTCTTGCAATGGTTCTTGAACCGCTGCGCCATGTCCTGCTTGTCCATGCGCCAGTGATGGCCGCGCGCCGGCGCCGTCTGGTCGGCGGCAAAGGCCGCCGTGCCGAGCGCGAGCGTCGCGACGATCGGAAGGATGTAACTCGTCTTCATCAGAAAACTCCTGGGGGTGACACCAGGAAGCCTACGCGGCTGCGCATTCCGGTGCAGGAAATCATTGTCGCAAATTGTCGAATGGGCCGGAAACCGCGGACAACCTGATGCATTTGCGGCGGGAATGTGACGGCGGCGTGCCGATTAGCCGGCGCGCCGCACCGCGATCGTCGTCTTTCCGTCCGCGGCCGGCTGATAGACATCGGTCATTTCCGACACCGCGCGGGCCAGCGCCTCGGGCGTGATGCGCGCGTCGCCGTCGAAACTGTCGAAGCCGGTGCGGGTCAGATGCGCAAGCTGGTCGACAAGGAAGCCGCCGGTGGCGCGCAATTCGCCGCTGTATCCCATGCGCGTGCGCAGTATCCGTGCCCAGGAAAAGCCGCGCCCGTCCTTGAACACGGGAAAGTCGATGGCGATCAGCGACAGCCGGGCGACATCCGCGCCCAGCGTCTCTGGCGAGTCCGCCGAGCTCAGCTTCACGCCGAGCCTGGCATTGCGCGCCAGCAGGCTGTCGCGTTCGGCGGCGAAGCGCGCGCGAGAGACCAGCACCGGCCCCTCCGGCAGCGGCGCATCGTCGGCCACCGCCTGGAAATCGTCCTCGGCCCAGGCCCCGTTTCTAATAAGCGGCATGAAGCTGCTCCAGATAGGCCACGTGTTTGAACGGCTCCATGCCGACGCGGCGATAGGTGTCGAGGAAGCGTTCGCCGGGGCTGCGCAGCTTTACATATTCCTCGACCACGCGTTCGACGGCATCGGTGATCTCATGTTCGCCGAAGCCCGGCCCCATGATGTCGCCGATGGAGGCGTCTTCGGCGCCCGAGCCGCCCAGCACCAGCTGGTAGAATTCGGTGCCCTTCTTGTCGACGCCCAGAATGCCGATATGGCCGGCATGATGATGGCCGCAGGCATTGATGCAGCCGGAGATCTTGATCTTGAGTTCGCCCAGATCGCTCTGCCGCGCCATGTCGGCGAACCGTTCGGAAATGCTTCTGCGCCACCGGAATCGAACGCGCATTGGCCAGATCGCAATAGTCCAGGCCCGGGCAGGCGATGATGTCTGTGATCAGCCCGGCATTGGGCGTGGCCAGCTCCAGCTCGGAAAGCCGCGCAAAGATCGCCGGCAGATCGGCTTTCTTCACATGCGGCAGGATCAGGTTCTGCTCATGGCTGACGCGCAATTCGCCGAGGCCGAATGCGTCCATCAGATCGGCGAGCCCGTCCATCTGCTCGGCGGTGGCATCGCCCGGCACCCCGCCGATGGGCTTGAGCGAAATCGTGGCGATGGCGTAGCCGGGCGCGCGATGCGGCATCAGGTTGTGGCGGCACCAGGCGTCGAATGCCGTGTCGGCGGCGCGGGCCGCCTCGAACCCGCTCTCGCTCACAGCCTCGAACTCCGGCGGGGCGAAATAGGCCGCGATGCGCGCCATCTCGTCGGGCGGCAATTTGAGGTAACCCTCGCGCTTGATCTCCTCGAATTCGCGCGCCACCTGCGCGCGCATCTCCGCGATCCCCAGCGCGTTGACCAGGATCTTGATGCGCGCCTTGTAGATATTGTCCCGGCGGCCCGACTGGTTGTAGACGCGCAGGATCGCCTCGAGATAGGCGAGGATGTCTTCCTTGGCAACGAAGTCGCATGCACCTGGCCACATAAGGCGTGCGCCCCATGCCGCCGCCCACCAGCACGCGATAGCCGGTCGCGCCCTTGTCGTTGTTCACGATCTCGATGCCGATATCGTGATACTTCACCGCCGCGCGGTCCGCCGCCGTGCCCGACACCGCGATCTTGAACTTGCGCGGCAGGAAGGTGAATTCGGGATGCAGGCTCGACCATTGGCGGATGATTTCGGCCAGGATGCGCGGGTCCTCGATCTCCCCCGCCACCGCGCCGGCGAAATGGTCGGCCGTGACATTGCGGATGCAATTGCCGGAGGTCTGGATCGCGTGCATCTCCACCTCGGCCAGCTCGCGCAGGATCGCGGGCACATCCACCAGCCGCGGCCAGTTGTACTGGATGTTCTGGCGCGTCGTGAAATGGCCATAGCCCTTGTCGTATGTGCGCGCGATATGGGCGAGCTTGCGCAATCTGCCGCGACGCCAGTGTGCCATAGGGCACCGCCACGCGCAGCATGTAGGCGTGCAGTTGCAGATAGAGCCCGTTCATCAGCCGCAAGCGGCTTGAACTCGTCTTCGCTGAGTTCGCCGTCGAGGCGGCGCTGCACCTGGCCGGCGAACTGTTCCACGCGTTCGGCCACGAAGCGGGCGTCGAATTCGTCATAGCGATACATCGAAGGGGTCCTCTTCGCCGGGCGTGTGCGCGGCGCGGCGTGATCTGGCTGCGCACGGGCGGCGGGGTGTAAAGCCCGTCCGCCTGCTTGCCGAGATCGCGGCGCACGCTGGGCCCGGCCGCGCGCACGCGCTCGCGTTCCTTGCGCGGCACCGCCACCGCGCCCTCGACGCGTGACCTCGAACAGATAGGGATTGACGACCTGCCGCGCGGCCACCGATTGCCCCGGCCGCGGCCAGCGCCGCCTTGGCCGCCGCCTCGTCCTCGAAAATCTCGGCCTGCGCCATCGCCGCGACCCAGGCCCCGGCGCCGCCAATAGGCGACGGCCCCGTCGTTGAGCCGGTTCGCGGTCAGGATCTGCGGTCCCTTTGCCATCCCCGATAAATCGCAATTCCGTGTGGGGAATTCAATAGATAACATCAAAAAAGTGTAATTATAGATATAGAACATAAATTTACAGTACAATAAACCAGAAGGCGCAAGCCTGCCCGTCCAAATCGGTGGTTGCGTCCTGCGCCGCGGCAAGGGCACTTTTCCGCGCGGGGTATCGAGGGCGCGGGCGGCATGCGGGACGGCGACACGGCAAGGCCACAGGATTCCACCGATCCGGCGGCGGCGATGGCGCTCGGCCAGGCCGGCGCGGACCCGGCGTCCGCGCGCAGTGCCGAGGCCTATCTGCAAGAGGCCACCCGGCTGGCGCGCCTGCAGATCGCCGAGCTGGAGGACGGTCACGTCTTCCACCGGGTCCATCACTTCAGTGCGGTGATGAAGGCCGCCTTCGAAGGGCTGGTCGCGCTGCTGGTGCTGGCCATCGTCATCGCGATCGCGGCGGCGGTGTGGAACGCCGCGCATGACGAGGGTCTGGTGATCCAGTCCTTCTCCGTGCCGTCGGAGATGCGCGATCGCGGCCTCACCGGCCATGTGGTGGCCGCGCGCCTGCTCGACAAGCTCTCCCAGTTGCAGGCGCAGACCGTCTCCAACCGCGCGGCCTCCAGCTATGCCAACAATTGGGGCGGCGACATCAAGGTGCAGATTCCGGAAACCGGCGTCTCCATCGGCCAGATCAATGCCTATCTGCACGAATGGCTGGGAAACCAGACCCAGATCAGCGGCGAAATCTATCGCGATGCCGCCGGCAAACTTGCCGTCACCGCGCGCGTCGGCAGCGAGGGCGGGCAGACCTTCCACGATCCCGAGGCCGATCTCGATGCGCTGCTGCAAAAGACCGCCGAAGCGATCTATCGCAAAACCCAGCCCTATCGCTATGCCGTCTATCTGACCAATACCGGCCGCACGGCAAGGAATCCGAGGCGCTGTATCGTCAGCTGATCGCGACGGGCTCGCCGGCCGATCGCGCCTGGGCCAGTGTCGGGGTGACGACGCTCTATCAGCTGCGCGGCGATCAGCGCGGCGGGTTCCGAAGCCTGCGGCCGCGCTGCGGATCCGCCCCGATTTTCCGATGGCCTATATCAATCTGTCGAATCTCGAGGGCCAACTGCAGCACGAGGAAGCGGCGCTGGACTATGCGCGCAAGCTGGCCCGGGTGTTGCGCAGCAATCCCGAATCCCAGCATCGACTCGCGCGCCGCCGCCATCCAGCGTCTGGCCAATGACGCCTTCATCGCCGACAGCCTGGGCGATTACCAGCCGCGAGCTGGCGCTGACCGCGGAGGCCGAACGTCTGCCGGATTTCGGCAACCAGCTGGAAAATATCCGCAACAGCGACATCCTGACTCATGCCCTGTTGCACGATGCCGCCGGCATGCGACACACGCTCGCCGCGCTTCCGCCGCCGCTGAATGCCAACGCCGTTCTCAATCGTTCCGCAAGTCTGGCCACCGGGGAATTCGTTCTCGGGAATTGGGCTGCGGCCCAGCGGGAGGCCGACAAGGTCGAGGTCAAGCTGAAGAAGCTCGGAGCGCTGGGCGATCAGGTGATCTTGCGCGCGATCACACCGTTCCGGGCTCTTGCGCTGGCGTGGACCGGCCATACCGGGAAGGCGGAGGCGATGATCGCCGCCACGCCCACCGATTGCGATCTGTGCCTGCGCGCGCGCGGCCGCATTTCCGGTCTTGCCGGCCGTTGGGCCGATGCCGATCGCTGGTATCGAATGGTCGCGGCGCGTTCGCCCTCCATCCCCGCCAACAACGAGGAATGGGGCCGGACCTTCCTGTGGCGCGGCGATGCCGACGGCGCCATCGCGAAGTTCGCGCTGCGCCCATGCGCAGAGCCCGCACTATGCCGATCCGCTGGAAGGCTGGGGCGAGGCGTTGATCGCCAGGAACCGCTCCGACCTGGCGCTGGCCAAATTCGAAGAAGCGGCCCAATACGCCCCCAAATGGGGCCGGCTGCACCTGAAATGGGGCGAGGCGCTTCTGTGGTCCGGCGACAAGGCCGGCGCACAAAAGCAGTTCGCCATCGCCGCGAAACTCCATCTCCGCCATCCGAAAAATCCCAACTGGCGAAGGTGCGCCATGGCTGAGACTACGGACGACCGTATCGGCCGTTCGCCGGACGGCGCCTCGGCGGACCCGGCCGCACTCCATGCCGCGATGGGCGCAGCCGGCGCCGGCGAGGAAGCGCGCGACTATCTGCGCAAGCAAAGCGCGCTCACCGATCTGCAGATCGAGAACCTGCGCGATGTCGATCGCTTCGAGATATCGCATCTGCGCTGGCAGCAATTCTCAGACCGCATGCGCGGGCTGTTGCAGGTGCTGGTCGCGCTCTTGATCGGCGGCGTGCTCGCCGGCGCGGCGTCGCTGGTCTGGAACGCCGCACACGACCACGATCTCATCGTCGATGCCTTCACGGTGCCGCCCGATATCGCGCAGACGGGGCTGACCGGACGGCGCTGGCCAACCGGGTGCTCGACCGCTATGGCGAGATCGAAGACGACAGCAACGGCACGCTCGGTGCCCCGGTCGCCTTCCGCCACGCCGCCGACGAGGTTCATCTCGAAATTCCGGAAACCGGCGTCTCGCTCGGCGAGGTCAACCGCTACTGCGGGCTTGGCTGGGCGATGACGTTCATGTGTCCGGCGAACTGGTGCGCACGGCCAAGGGCCTGGCGCTGACGGTGCGCTACGGCAACAAGCCCGGCAAAACCTTCATCGGCGGCGCGGACGACCTCGACAAACTGACGAAGAAAGCCGGCGATCACATGTTCGCCTCGGCCCAGCCCTATCGCTATGCCGAATATCTCGTCGACAGCAAACGTTTCGATGATGCCGAGGCCTTCATCCCGCCGCTCGCGCGCAAGGGGCTTTCACCCGATCGTGCCCGTGGCTATGTGGCCTGGGGTCTGCTGTTTCTGAATCAGGGCAATCTTTCCGCTGCCGTCGGCAAGCTTCACGAAGCGGTGCGGCTCGATCCGCACTATCCGTCGGCCCATGGCTGGCTCGCGATCGCGCAAGACCTTCTCGGATACGAGGAAGGCGCGCGTGACAATGCCGTGGCCATGCTCGGCACGTTGTCGGGGGCCGACCGGAAGTATATTGATCCGATCCATCTGCGCATCGCCCCGCCCGATCTTCACAATGCATAGGGACTTCGATGAAGGGGATTTTTCCGGGGAGATTGCCGCGGCCAGGCAGCTTGCGCGGCTTGGCTATGGCCGGCCCGCCGTCATGGTGCGGGCCCAAGCGTGGGATCATGATCTGCTCACCGCCCGTCGCGGCGCGGCAACGCTGCCGCATCTGAATCAGGACGGCAAACCGAACCTCGATACAGCCCGGGCTCATATGCGCGTTGCGCAATTTGAACAGAATTGGGCTGCGGTCATGCAATGGGCCGAAAGGCCATCGCCGCGGCCAAGCGCAGCCTACAGAACGCCCTTGCCGCCGCGCCTTGTCTGGCCGCTCGAGGCCTATGTCGAGGCGCGGACGGGCGATATTGCTGCCGCCGAAGAGCTGATCGCCAGGACACCGAAGGACTGCGACGAATGCATGCGCCGGCGCGGGCAGATCGCCGCGATGGCCGGGCATATGGACAGGCGGCCAGGGACTTCGCCATCGTCGCTGCGCGCTCGCCACATATCCCCTTTGCCGAAACCGATTGGGGTGAAATCCTGCTGCGCCACGGCAAGCTCGATGCGGCCATCTCCCAGTTCAAGATCGCCCACCGGAAGGGCCCGCATTTCGCCGATCCGCTTGAGATGTGGGGCGAGGCGCTGATCGCGAAGAACCGCTCCGACCTGGCGCTGGCCAAGTTCGAGGAAGCGGCCAAATACGCGCCCAAATGGGGCCGGCTGCACCTGAAATGGGGCGAGGCGCTTCTGTGGTCCGGCGACAAGGCCGGCGCCGAGAAGCAATTCGCCATCGCCGCCAAGCTCTGGCTGACACCATCCGAAAAATCCCAACTCGCGAAAGTCCGCCATGGCTGAGAATCCGGACGACAGTATTTCCAAGCCGTCCGAAGGTGGCCCGCGGCCGGATTCGGCCGCGCTCCATGTGGCGCTGGGCGCCGCCGGTACGGGGAGGAAGCACGAGATTATCTGCGCACCCAAAGACTGCTCGCCGAACTGCAGATCGAGTTTGTCCGTGACCAGGATCGCTTCGAGCTGTCGCATCTGCGCCTGCGGCAGTTCAGCGACTACGCGCGCGTGGCCTTGCAGCTTTCCATCGGCATCGTCGTCTTTCTCGTTCTTGCCGGCATCGGCACTATGCTCTGGAATGCGGCGAACGACCGCGATCTGGTGGTCGATGCCTTCTCCGTTCCGCCGACCATCGCCCAAACCGGCATGACGGGCGAGGCGCTGGCGGGCCGGGTGCTCGACAAATTCGGCACCATGCAGGCCGGCACATACTCCTACACGCAGGGTGCGGAAGGCTATCGCGGCACCGAGACGGCCGTGCGCGTCGAAATCCCCGAGACCGGAATCTCCATCGGCGAGCTCAACCAGTATCTGCGCGAATGGCTCGGCGATGAAACGCATGTCACCGGCGATCTCGTCCATACCAAGAGCGGCTATGCCCTCACCATCCGCTATGGCGCGGAGCCCGGCACCACGCTCGAAGGCGACGATCTCGGCAAGCTGGTGACCCGATCCGCCGAGCAGATCTATGCCGCCGCCCAGCCGCTTCGCTACGCCAAATACCTGACCAACCAGAAGCGCTACGACGAAGCCGAAGCCGTAATCCGTCCCCTGACGCTTCACGGCAGCCCCCGGGAGCGTTCGCTCGCCTATAGTACATGGGTGAACCTCCTTTCGAGCAGGGGCGATACCGTGGGCGTCACGCAAAAGCTGAACGTGGCGCTGCGCCTCGATCCGAAAAACCCCACCGCGATGGCGTGGCTGGCGAGCCAGGAAGCCTTTCTTGGCCACACGCAGATGGCGGTGGACCACTTCAAGGCCGACATGGATCTTTGGAAGGGCGAAGCCGTCTCGGGCATGGATCCCGGCTTCGTTGCCACGATGCCGTTTTTCCTGCGGGGCCGCTGGACGCAGGAAGAGGGCGATTTCCTGGCGTCCGACGCCGCTTTCGCACACATCGCGGCGGTTCTCCCGAAAAGGGCCGCGGTGGCCTATCATGCGCTCGCCCTCGCCGGTGCGCACGACATTGCCGCGGCCCGCAATCTGTTGGCCGCTCATCCCCGCCAAGGAAGGCGACGGAACGCCCAATTTCGAATGGCTTCTTGTAAGCCACAAGATCGCGCAGATGACCGGCGACTGGTCCGCGGCACGCGCCCTGGAGCGGCGCACCATCGCGGCGCGCAGACGCCGCGCACGGAAGGGATGGCCGCCTCGACCCTCCCAGACAATCCAGTCTTGCCCTCGACATGGCGAAGGCCGGCGATATCGCGGGCGCCGCGGCGCTGATTGCGCAAGAGCCCCCTCGATTGCGATATCTGCGTGCTCACCCGTGGGCGCATCGCAGCCATCAAGCATGACTGGAAAGCCGCCGCGCACTGGTTTGCGCTGGTCTCGGCGCGCTCGCAATCGATCCCCTTTGCCGATTTCTATTGGGGCCGGATGCTGTTGGCCAAAGGCGATCTCGATGGCGCCATCACCCGGTTCAAGGTCGCGAACAGGAAAAGCCCGCACTTCGCCGATGCGCTCGGAGATGTGGGGCGAGGCGCTGATGCTCAAAAACCGTTCCGATCTCGCGCGTGCCAAATTCGAGGAAGCGAACGAATACGCGCCCAATTGGGGCCGGCTGCATCTGAAATGGGGCGAGGCGCTGCTCTGGTCCGGCGACAAGGCGGGCGCGAAGAAACAGTTCGCCATCGCCGCCGGGCTCTGGCTGACACAAGCCGAAAACTCTCAACTCGCCCGCATGAGGTCCACCCATGGCTGAGGACAAATCTCACGGGGGGTTCGATGGGCTGCCGCCGGACGCCGCCGCGGCCGCCATCGCCCTGGGCGCGGCGGGCCGGGACCCGGCCATTTCCGGCGATGCTGCCGCCTATCTGCGCAAACAGGTCGAACTCGCCGATCTGCAGATCGAGGATTTGCGGCGCGAAGACAGCCTGCGTCACTGGTCGGTGGTGGTGCGTCATATCAGCGATGTGCTGCGCATGGCGTTCGAGCTCGCGCTGGCCGTGATTCTCATCGGCTTTGTTGCGGCGGTGGCGAGCGTCGTCTGGACCGCCGCGCACGACGACAGCCTGGTGATCGAAGCGTTCAGCGTCCCGCCCGAGATGGCGCAGTCGGGCCTGACCGGCCAGGCCATCGCCGCGCAGCTGCAGGACAAGCTCTCCGCCATGCAGGTTGCCACCAATTCCGGCCGCCCGGCGAAATCCTACGCCAGCAGCTGGGGCGACGGCATCAAGGTGATGATCCCCAACACCGGCATCTCCGTCGGCGATGTCTATCGCACCCTGGCCGGCTGGCTGGGTCATCAGACGCATATCACCGGCGAGGTTTATCGCACACCGAAAGGCATCGCGATCACCGCGCGCAGCAATGGCGAAGGCGGCGGCACCGTTACGGGACGCGAAGGCGATTTCGGTGCGCTGCTGCAGAAGACGGCCGAAGCGATCTACCACCACACCCAGCCCTACCGCTATGCGGTCTACCTCGCCGGGACCAATCGGCACACCAAAGCGATGGCGATTTACAAGGCATTGGCGGCGAATGGTGATCGCGAGGACAAGCTGTGGTCCCACATGGGTATCTCGTCGGAATACGAATACACCAAGCCATCTGCGGCGCCGGGCGAGAACCGCAAGGCGCTGGCCATCGATCCCGATTTCATCCTTGCTCACAATAACATCGGGTATGAAGAAATTACGCTTGGTCATCTTGAAATCGCGCTTGCCGAATTTCGCAAGGCGGCATCGCTGATCGAGAACGACAGCGGACAGCTCAACGAACGCGCGCGCGCGGCTTTGCTGCCTATGAACCGAGGGTCTGGGAGCTATCTAACCGGAGATTTCAAGGAGGCGTTGAAGCAAGATGCCGTCGTAGCCGACCTTCCCGATTATGGCGGCAACGTGGAATATAGCAGGGCGCAGATCGCGGATTTGCTCTCGCTTTCCCACGACAACCGGGGAGCCCAGGCCGCTTGGGCAAATCTGCCTGTACCCGCCAAGCTCACCAACGCAGTCTTTTACTATCCATTCCGCGTCGAATCCGAAGCTGTGGCAGGAAACTGGGCAGCCGTTGCCACAGTCACCCGCTCTGCGGAACAGAAATTTGCCGCGGCCGCACAAGCGCACCCCGTGATCAAGCCCGGCTTGGATGCGAACATTTCGCTCCAATTTCGGCCGTACGCCGCGTTGGCGAGGGCGGAAACCGGCGATATCACCGGTGCCGAAGCGCTGATCGCCAAGACACCGCGCGATTGCGATCTGTGCGTGCGCATGCGCGGACGTATCGCCGTGGTCAAGCATGATTGGAGTGCCGCCGCGCATTGGTTTGCGATCGTGTCGAAGCGTACGCCGTCCATCCCGACCGCCGATACCGATTGGGGCGCGATGCTGATGCAGAAGGGCGATCTCGATGGCGCCATCGCCAAATTCGAAAGCGCACACGGGAAAGGCCCGCACTTCGCCGACCCGCTGGAGATGTGGGGCGAGGCGCTGATCGCCAGGAACCGCTCCGACCTGGCGCTGGCGAAGTTCGAGGAAGCGGGCAGAGACGCCCCGAAATGGGGCCGGCTGCACCTGAAATGGGGCGAGGCGCTTCTGTGGTCGGGCGACAAGGCCGGCGCGCAAAAACAGTTCGCCATCGCCGCGGGGCTCTTCCTCATGCCCACCGAAAAGAAACAACTCGCAAAGGTGCGGCATGGCTGAAGACAGCGGCTCGCAATCCGGCGCACAGGAGCCGCGCCTCTCCGATGGGCTCCTGGCCGCGGCCCTGGCCGGTACCGGCAGCCCGAAAGTCGATGCGTTGCTTGACCGCCAGATCGCCATCGCCGATCTGCAGATCGACGATCTCGAGCGCGACGACCGCGTTCGCCACTGGTCCGTGCGTGTCCGCCACATCAGCGATGTGCTGAAACTCACTTTCGAATCTGCCCTTGCCGGCATTGCGCTGGCGATCCTGATGGGGCTCGGCGTCGCGGTGTGGTCGGCGGCCCATGACAACAGCCTCGTCATCGATGCCTTCTCCGTGCCGCCCGATCTCGCCGCCCGCGGCCTGACCGGCCACGTCATCGCCGCGCAGGTGCAGGACCAGCTGACCGGGATGCAGAAGCTGACCAGTTCCGCGCGCCCCGCCAATTCCTACGCCAACAATTGGGGCGGCGATATCAAGGTGCAGATTCCCGACACCGGCGTCTCGGTCGGCGAGTTCTATCGCATGCTGGTGTTGTGGTTCGGCGATCAGACGCATGTCACCGGCGAGGTCTTCCACGCTGGCAATCAGCTTGCGATCACCGCGCGCGTCGGCGGCGGCGAGGGACAGATCGTCAAGGGCGATCCCGGCGACGTCGAAGCCCTCGTCAAACAGGCGGCCGAGAAGGTTTACGACGTCACCCAACCCTATCGGTTCGCCAGCTATCTCGGCAGGAATTCTTTACAAGACCCCAGTGCCCGCGCCCGCTTTCTGCAACGCATGCGGCAGCTTCGCGATCATGGCGCGCTTGCCGACCGTATCTGGTCCTATGCCGCGCTGGCCACCAACGCCGAAATCACCGATCCGATGCGCGCGCCGGCGATCTCGCGCCAGGACATCCGCCTGGCGCCGGGATTTGCGCCGGGCTATTTGAATGCGGCCTTTGAGGAGCGGGCGATCGGGCATGCCGAGGCGGGCTTGCGCGATGGCCGCAAGGCCGAGGCCCTGCTGACGCAAAGCGATGTGGGGATGAGCCGCCCCACCCGCGACAGCTCACTGGCGCGGATATCCGCTGAAAATTCCGAAGCGTTGGGCGACTTTGCCGGCGCGCTTCGCGGCTTCGAGAAGACCATCGGTTTGCCGGACTATTCCGGCGATGTCATCATTGCGCGCATCGGCCGGGCGCGCGTACTGGCACGCCTGCACGAGACGGGTTCAGCGCGCCGTGCGCTGGCGTCCTTGCCGGCGCAACCGAATTCGCTTTCGACATTCTTCCTTGGTTTCTACACGACAGGGATACGGGCCGCGCTGGGCGACTGGCAAGCCATTCTGAGTGACCGCGCCGGCTATAAATCCCGTTTGGAGAACCTTCCGCCGCCTCCGCTGGTCACCGCGCGCTTCAAGACCGAGACAACTGCGCGTCGGTATTGGCCCTTCGTGGCCGAAGCGCTCGCCCATACCGGCCAGTTCGCCGCCGCCCATGCCCTGATCGAAAAGACGCCCACCGATTGCTACGCGTGCCTGCGCGTGCGCGGCGAGATCGCCACGCTCCAAAAGAACTGGAGCGGCGCGGCGCATTGGTACGCGCGCGCCGTCAAGGCCGCCCCGTCCATTCCCTTCGCCTATGCCGAGTGGGGCACGATGCTGCTGCATGGAGGCCGGTTCGACGCCGCCATCGCCAAGTTCGAAAGCGCGCACGAGAAGGGCCCGCACTTCGCCGATCCGCTGGAAGGCTGGGGCGAGGCGCTGATCGCCAGGAACCGATCCGACCTGGCGCTGGCCAAGTTCGAAGAAGCGGCCCAATACGCCCCCAAATGGGGCCGGCTGCATCTCAAATGGGGCGAGGCGCTGTTGTGGAGCGGCGACCATGCCGGCGCGCAGAAACAATTCGCCATTGCCACTCATCTTGACCTCACGGCAGCCGAGAAAACCGAACTTGTGGCGCAGCGCAAAGCGAGCGGCTAAACAGGCTCCGAACGCCATTTATCGGACCTGACATGAACACCCACGCCAAACCCGCGTCCCTGTTCGAATCCCTCGGCTTCGTCCGGGATGTGTCCAGCGGCGATCCCGCCAGAGCCGTCCTTCATTATCGTGCCACCATGGCGATGTGCCATTCCGGCGGGGTGGTGCAGGGCGGCTTCGTCACCGGCTGGATCGATGCGGCCATGGCCCATGCGGTCCTCAGCGCCACGAACCGCACCAGGACGCCGCTCAGCCTGGAGATCAAGATCAGCTTCCTCAAGCCGGCATCGCCCGGGCTCGTCATCGCCGAAGGCTGGATCGAGCAGATGGGCCACAAGACCGCCTTCCTCGAAGGCCGCCTGCTCAACGAAGCCGGTGAGGTGCTGGCCAAGGGCAGCTCGACCGCCAAGCTCGCGCCGCTCGCGCCCGCGTCCTGACGTCTAGGCCGCGCCGCTGCGCAGCGAGACGGCGGTGGCGGGAAACTCGCCCCACACCCGCGTGCCCTGGCCGGGCGTGCTTCTGATGCAGAAGCGCGCGCCATGGGCTTCGATCAGGGATTTGACGATCGGCAGGCCCAATCCCGTGCCCAGCCCGTCAACGGTGTGCATCTGTCCCACCTGGCCGAAGGGTTCGAGCGCGGTGGCCAGTTCGTCCTGGCTCATGCCCACGCCATTGTCCTCCACGCCCAGCGCCAGTCCGCCCTCATCCATGAGATCGGCGAAGACGTGCACCTGCCCGCCCGCTTGCGTGAACTTGACGGCGTTGGACAACAGATTGGTCAGGATCTGCCGCGTCGCCCGTTCGTCGGCCATCAGCACCAGCTCGGGCAGGATGTCGGTTGTCAGCGTCAGAGTCCCGGCCTCGGCCTGCGGCGCCACGAACAGCAGCGCCTGGCGCGCGATCTCCGCGGGGTCGAGCGGGGCGGGATGCAGTTCGAATTTGCCGGACTCGATCTTGGCCATGTCGAGGATGTCGTTGATCAGGCTCAGCAGATGTTCGCCGCTGTGGTGGATATCGGCGACATAGTCTTCATAGCGGCTGGGCGCGATGGGCCCGAAGATGCGCTGCCGGATCACGTCGGAAAATCCGATGATGGCGTTCAGCGGCGTGCGCAATTCGTGACTCATGCTGGCCAGAAAGCGGCTCTTGGCGCGATTGGCCGCCTCGGCATGGGCCTTGGCCTCGGCCAGTTCGTGTTCGTGGTGGCGCTGTTCGGTGATGTCGGTCAGTGTGCCCAGGCCACGCAGCGGATTGCCTTCGGCATCGAACAGCACACGGCCTCTGAGCACCACGATGCGCTCTTCGCTCGTATCGGCGCGGATGATGCGCAGCTCTTCGTTCTGCAGAACATTGGCGTCCGGGGCCGGCATGGGCCGGAAACTGTTCTCGAACAGCGCGCGGTCCTCGGGATGGACGATCTCGGCAAACAGGGTCGGGCTCGGCGTGGTCGTTTCGGGCAGACCGAGGATGGCCTTGAATTGCGGCGACCAGGCGTCCGCGCCGGTCGTGAAATCGATGTCATAGGTGCCCAGCCCGCTGGCGTCCGCGGCCAGGCGCCAGCGCGCCTCGCTGGCGCGCAATTCGTCTTCGCGGCGATGTTCGGCCAGCGCCAGCCGCACCATCCGCGCGCAGGGGGCCAGCAATCCCCAGTCGCGGGCCGTCGGCGCGCGCGGCTCGCGGTAATACATGGCGATGGTGCCCAGCACCGTGCCGTCGCTCTGCAGGATCGGCAGGGACCAGCAGGCGCGCAGGCCGAAGGACAGGGTGAACTCGCGCGGGCCTTCCCACAGCGGATCGGTGGCGATGTCGGTCACGATCACCGCTTCCTTGCGCCAGGATGCCGTGCCGCAGGAGCCGGCCTGGGGGCCGATCTCGACACCGTCGATGGCGGCGGAATACTCCGCCGGCAGGCTGGGGGCTGCGGCGGGCTTGAGATGTTTGCCGTCCGGCTGCAGCAGCAGGATCGAGCACAAGGCCGGCGGCGCCAGTTCCTCCACCAGCAATGCGATATGGCTCAGCGTGTCGCGCAGGCTCGCGCCATCGGCCATGAGCTCGAGGATCCTGCCTTGCGCGTCCAGCAGCGCGCGCGCGGGCAGCTCGCCATCGGCCGCCGGCACGTCCAGGCGGGTCGGCCTCGGCCGTGTGTTTGCGCCCGTCATCGCAGGCTCCTTCCCTTCGGCCAGCCTAGCCATGCCCGGTCAACACATTCTTAAACGGCGCCGGCTGCGACCGCGGCATGGCCCGGAAACGCCGCGCCATTTCGGGATTTTCTGTCCGGCCGGGACGATTGTGCGGCCCCCGGAACCTGCTACGCTGACCACACCAGGGGCGTGGGACGAGAGTGGGATCGGGGGCGTCGCCTCGAATGTCCGGCTGCGCGAAGGCGCAGCGGATCTTGTATCCGCATCGCACAGCCTCGCACCGGCGCGCCGCGACAGGCCGTGCCGCTCACACAGCGGGTATCTCATGGCCGATGTGACTCCTGCAGCCTCCGGCCTCAAGCTGCCGCATCTGCGGTTTCTCGAAACCGTGCTGTTTACGATCGTGATGACGATCGGCTTGCGCTGGCTGCCGGTCGCGGCCGCAGTCGGTCCGGCCTCGCTGCCCTTGTGGGGGCTCGCCTTTCTCAGCTTTGCCGTGCCGCTGGCGGTGGCGACGGCCGAGCTGACGTCGCAATTCAAGGGCGAGGGCGGTCTCTACACCTGGGTCGGCGACACCTATGGCCCGCTCGCCGGCTTTGTCTGCAGCTGGTTCTACTGGATCGCGCTGCTGCCCTATTTCGCCGGCATCGTCTATTTCATCAGCGGACTGATCCTCACCGCGCTTGGCATCGCCAGCAAGGATGCCACGCTCTATCTCTCGCTCTCCCTCACGCTCGCCGCTTTTGTCACCGCCTTTCAGTTCGCCGGTTTGCGCGGCAGCAAATGGCTGACCAATTTCGGCGCTGCGGGAAACTGGCTGATCTTCGCGGCCCTCATCGCGCTGGCCGTTCTTCTGGCGGTGCGCGGGCAGACGGCCGGCAATTTCGCGCATGCCGACTGGCTGCCGGCGCTCGATTTCAACACCGCGATCCTGTGGGGCACGATGGTCTTTGCCTTTGCCGGGCTGGAAAGCATCGCCTTCCTGCAGGATGAGATCACAGGCGGGGTGCGCACCATCGTGCGCGTGCTGGCGGCGGTCGCCATTTCGCAGACCGTGATCTATGGCATCGGCACGGTCGCGCTGCTCGTCATGCTGCCCACCGCGGCGCTCACCCGCCTCACCGGGCTTGCCGATGCGCTGCGGGCCGCCTTCGAGCATGCCGGCTTCGGCGGACTGGCCGCGGGCGCCATTTTCCTTCTGGCGCTGGCGATGCTGGGCGGCTTCACCGCCTGGTTCGGCGTTGGCACAAGGCTGACGGTGGCGGCCGGCGCCGATGGCACGCTGCCGGCGATGTTTGCCCGCCGCCATCCCAAAACCGGCGCGCCCGGCCCGGCCATCATCCTGCTCGGGGTGTTGACGGTTCTGCTGGTGCTGCTCAGCCAGGCCGGCGCCGGTGCGGCGGCGGCCTACGATTTTCTGGTGGCGATGGCCGTGCTCACCGCCGTCATCCCCTATCTCTTCATGTTCGCCGTCTATCTGAAGCGCCTGCGCACGACGACGGAAGGTGCGTGGGTGCCCCCCGGCGGTATCGGTCTGCGCCGCGTTATCGGCTATGTCGGGCTGATTTCGACCCTGGTCGCCATCGCCTGCACGCTGGTGCCCAACAGCGCCGATGCTCATCCGCTGGACTCCTTGTTGAAGATCGTCCTGTCGACATTGGTGGCGACACTCGCCGGGGCGCTGCTCTACTGGCTGGGCAGCCGCCGCCGCGTGGCCATTGCGGCGCCATGAGCCCGGTTTAATCCGGCGCGGGGATTGCACACCGGTGTCAAACCGCTAACCTTGGCTCCTGCGGATCGGGCCGGGGTACGCCATTCATGTTCATCGAGGTCGACGGCGCGCGCTTGTTTTTCGATAGCGTCGGCAGCCAGCTCGCGATCGGCGAGGCGGCCATGGTGGCCCGCCCGACGCTGATCGTCATGCATGGCGGGCCGGGTTTCGATCATTCCGGCATGCGCCCTTATTTCGATCGCTTCGCCGACACCCATCAGGTGATCTATATCGATCATCGCGGCAATGGCCGCTCGACCGGCGCGCCCGAGAGCTGGACCCTCGAACAATGGGGAAAGGACGTCAAGGCGCTGTGCGATGCGCTGGGCATCGAAAAGCCGCATGTCTACGGCAATTCCTTCGGCGGCATGGTGGCGATGTCCTATGCCGCGCAATTCCCCGATCATCCGGCCAAACTCATCCTGTCCTCCACCGCCGCGCGTTTGCAGCTCGATGTCACCTACAAGCTGATGGAAGCGCGCGGCGGCGCCGAAGCGCGCGCGGTGGCCGAGAAATTCTGGACCGATCCGGACGCGCAGGTGATGGACGATTACATCCGCATCTGCATGCCGTTCTACAATCCCAAACCCAATCCGGCCGAGATCGCCGCGCGCAAGCGCGCCCTGTTGCGCCCCGAGGTCTCGCGCCACTTCATCCTCGGCGAGATGCGAACCATGAACATGCGCGGCGGGCTTTCAAATATCGTCTGCCCCACGCTGATCCTGGCCGGCGGCTATGATCCGATCACGCCGGTTCCCTGCAGCGAAGAGATCGCCGATCTCATCCCGTCATGCGCAGCTGGAGCTGTTCGAGGAGGCCGGCCACGGCGTCCACCGCGACGCACCGGAGCGTGCGGAAAAGGTGATGCGCGGCTTCCTCGGATCGGCGCCGGCGTGAGCGGTCCCGCGGCGGCGCTCGCGCACCCCGAAACCGGCCGCCCGCTCAAGCGGCATGTCTCGGCCGTCATCGTCGGCAATGCGCTCGAATTCTACGACTTCCTCACCTACGCCTATTTCGCCATCTTCATCGGCCAGACCTTCTTTCCCTCCGCCAACCCGACCTCCAGCCTGCTCCTGTCGCTGGCCACCTTCGGCGCCGGCTTCATCACCCGGCCGGTGGGCGCGGTCGTGATCGGCCTGATCGGCGACGGGTGGGGCGCAAGCCGGCCATGTTCCTGTCCTTCTCGCTGATGGGCGTGGCCATCCTCGGCCTCGTCGTCACGCCCTCCTATGCCGCCATCGGCATGGCCGCGCCGCTGCTGGTGCTGTTCTTCCGTCTGCTGCAGGGCTTTGCGCTGGGCGGCGAAGTCGGTCCCACCACCGCCTTCCTGATCGAGGCGCCGCCGCCGTCCATGCGCGGCTTCTACGGCTCCCTGCAATCGGCCTCGCAATATGCCGCCACCTTCGTCGCCGGTCTGGTCGGCACGGGGCTGGCCTGGGTGCTCGATCCGGTGGCGCTGGCCAGCTGGGGCTGGCGCGCGGCGTTTCTGTTCGGCGCGCTGATCATTCCCTTCGGCTTGATGGTGCGCCGTTCGCTGCCCGAGACCATGCACTGTGCCGCAAGGCCCGATGCTCGAAGCGGTGCGCTATCGCGATCATCTGGCGCACTGCGGTGCTGGGGCTGATGCTGCTGGCCGGGGCCACCATCGCCACCTATGTCATCCTCTATATGGGTACCTATGCGCAGGTCACGCTGGCATATCGCGCCAAATGGGCCTTCGGCACGGTGCTGGCGCTGGGCTTCTGCGGCGCCATCGCCGCGCCCGCTCGGCGGCCACATCTCCGATCGTGTCGGGCGCAAGCCGGTGATGCTGACGGCTTTCGCCATCCTGATCGTGATCACGATCCCGGCCTTCCTGCTGCTCAACCATTTCCGCTCGGGTCCGGTGCTGATCGCGCTGGCGGCGATCCTGACCCTGGTCTTCGCCTGCGGTGCCGGCGTCGGCATCATGACCATCCCCGAGTGCTGCCCGCGCGGGTGCGCGCCGGCGCCATGTCGACGATCTATGCGGTCTCCATCGCCATCTTCGGCGGCAGCGCGCAGTTCAATGTCGCCTGGCTCACCGACCGGCTGGGCGATCCCATGGCGCCTGCCTATTACATGACGGTGGCGCTGATCGTCAGCTT
Source organism: uncultured Pseudomonadota bacterium (assembly GCA_963710925.1). GTDB lineage: Bacteria > Pseudomonadota > Alphaproteobacteria > Micropepsales > Micropepsaceae > Rhizomicrobium. The sequence goes on from CAVQBY010000003.1 coordinate 95,905, forward strand.
CATCGCCATCGTCCTGATCGGCGAAACCGCGCCGGTCAGGACCGGCCGCACAGAGCTGCCCAGATGAGCGGCGGCGCGGCGCCGCGGCCCTTCCGCACCGCCGTCCCGCTGCGCCATGTCATGGCCGTCTTCGTCGGCAACGGTCTGGAGTTCTACGACTTCCTGACCTTCTCCTATTTCTCGGTCTATATCGCGCGCACCTTCTTCCCGCAGGACAATCCCAGCACCGCGCTGCTGGCGACGCTGGCCACCTTCGGCGCCGGCTTCATCACCCGGCCGATCGGCGCCATCGTCTTGGGCCGCCTGGGCGACCGCATCGGCCGCAAGCCGGCCATGCTCATCACCTTCTCGATGATGGGCTTTGCCATCACCGGACTGGCGCTGACGCCCTCCTACACGATGATCGGCTATGCCGCCCCGGCACTGGTCCTGATGTTCCGGCTGATCCAGGGCTTTGCGCTGGGCGGCGAGGTGGGCCCCACCACCGCCTTCATGGCCGAGGCCGCGCCGCCGCATCGCCGCGGGCTTTATCTCTCCATGCAATATGCGACGCAGGACAGCGCCTCCCTGATTGCCGGTTTTGTCGGCGTCGCCTTGGCCAATACGCTCAGCGACACGCAATTGCAGGAATGGGGCTGGCGCCTGGCGCTGCTCCTGGGGGCCTGCATCGTGCCCTTCGGCCTGATGCTGCGCCGCTCGCTGCCCGAAACGCTGCATGCGGTGGACGATGCGGCGCTGGCGCCCGATGCCACGCGCGGCACGCTGACCATGCGCCGGCGGGTGCGGCCCTATCTGGCCATCATCGTCTTCGGCCTGATGATGCTGACCGCCGGCACCATCGGCGCCTACACCATCGGCTACATGACGACCTATGCCCTGACGACGTTGAAACTCTCTGCCGCCGTGGCGTTCGGCGTCACCATCATCAATGGCGGCTTCTCGGTCGTTTTTGAGATCCTCAGCGGCTGGCTCTCGGATCGCTATGGCCGCAAGCCGGTGATGATCATTCCCGGCGTGCTGCTGATCCTTTCGATTTTCCCCTGCTTCTGGGTGATCGAGCATTTCCGCAATGTCTATGCGCTCTATGGCGCGGAAACCATCATGGTGATCTTCGCCGCGCTCTCCTCGGTACCGGTGATCGTCACCATCACCGAGCAATTGCCGGCCTCGATCCGCTCCGGCGCGGTGGCGACGATCTACGCCTTCGCGATTTCCATCTTCGGCGGCTCCACCCAGTTCGTGATCACCTTGCTGATCGATGTCACGAAGAACCCGCTGGCGCCGGCCTGGTACTGGACCGGCGCGGCGCTGATCGGCCTGACCGCGATGCTGCTGGTGAAGGAATCCGCGCCGGTAAAGACGGGGCGGGACGATTCCGCGATTGCGGCGGCGCCCGCCGCGCTCAATTGACGAAGTTGGTTTCCCCGCCAGCGAAGACGGACGAGTTCTAGCCGGCCTTTTCCTCAGCCACGAATGCCTTCCAGCGCGCGAACTGATCGGCGGGGGGCACCGCATCGACCGGGACGTCTTTCAGCAATTCGTCGATGAAGGCCGCGAAGTCCTCGCCATAAGCTGGGCGCGAGAGTCGCCACATCGCGCGCAGGCCCGGCCGGCTGAAGGCGTAGCGCATGGACTTGACCTGGCCGTCAAACGCATCGTCGTCCATCAGCTTCTGTTTGCGCTGGAGAAACGAGTTCCTCTCCGCTCACCGATGTTGCGCGGAATATCTGCTGGAACTGCACGAATTCGCTTTCCGACAAATCTTCCGCGCCGCTCAAGCCCTTTGCAAAAACCGTGGCGAGTTGCGGATCAGCGGTTACCATCGTGGTCTGGGCGATTCGTGCGGCGCGGCCCTGCAGGATCAGGGCGCGCTGGTTGCGCTCGGTTTGGCGGATCTGGATCGCCACATAGATCAGCGATCCCAGCACCGCCAGGCTGCTGATGAACTGGCCGAGATCGGAAAGGTCGTTAAGCGACATCGGATATCCCCCGGAAAGCGAATCGATGCCCGTCAGTGTAGCGGAAACGGCGCCGGGCTCCGTTACCTCGCAGCCGTCTTCTGCGCGACCAGGGCCTGCCACTGCGCTTGGACGCCGGTCCACGATGCTGTCAGCCCGGCCCCCCGGCAATGATCCCATCCATATAGGCTGCGAACTCTGTGCTGGATTCGGCCCGGGCGGTCTAACCCGGAAACCGGACTCGCCAAGCCGTCACCACAGGCGACTTCTGCGAAATTCCCGTTATGGTGCCGACGAATGTTACGCCCTGGGGCCCATCATGAAGTGCATTTCGCCTGCCACGAAGGAGGTTCGCACCTGGACCACCGACAGCCGGCGCTGGAGCGCCTACAGGCCGCGCCCGGGCGATGTCGTGATTGCCACCCCGGCCAAGACCGGCACCACCTGGATGCAGCAGATCGTCAGCCTTCTGATTTTTCAGTCTCCCGCCCCCCGTGTCCTGGGCGACGATTCGCCGTGGCTCGACATGCGGGTGCGGCCGCTCGATGAGATTGTGGCGCGGCTCGAAGCGCAGCGCCATCGTCGCTATATCAAGAGCCATCTGCCCTTCGACGCCCTGCCGGTCTATGACGCGGTGCGCTACATCCATGTCGGCCGCGACGGGCGCGACGTGTTCATGTCCTGGTACAATCACGCCACGAGTTACACCCGGGGGTTTCTCGAGATGGTCGATGCGGCCGGCCTGGCCGATGACACGCTGGCCCGCCCCCATCCGCGTCTGCCGCAGGACATCCATGCCTTCTTCGCCGAATGGATCGCCAGGGACAACGCGACCGCGTTGCGCGACGATTTTCCGGCCGCGCGCTTTTTCGATATCGAGAAGAGCTTCTGGGCCGCGCGTCATGCGCCCAATGTTCTGAACGTGCACTACGCCGATCTGAAGGCCGATCTCGATGGCGAGATGCGGCGCATCTCGGCCTTCCTCGATATCCCGATCGCCGAAGGCGTCTGGCCGTCACTGGTCGAGGCGGCGACCTTCGCGGCGATGAAGACGAACGGCCCGGCCATCCTGCCTCATGCCGGCCGCGCCTTCACCGGCGGCCACGAACGCTTCCTGTTCAGTGGCGAGAATGCGCGCTGGCGCGATGTGTTGCGCGCGGCGGAGATCGCCGAATACGAGGCCCAGGTCCGCGACGGCCTCCCGCCGGGGCTGGCGCGCTGGCTGGAACGCGGCCGGCTGGCGACGGGCGTCGATCCGCGCACCGCACCGGACTGACCGCCCGCCAGGGGCGTGCCGGTCACGCCGGCGCGGGTCCGGCTTGCGTGCCGTCGAAGGCGTCGTCTTCGGTGGGATTGCAGGCGACCAGAATACTGCAGCGGACATACTCGCTGAGGGTCGATTGCGTCGAGCCGGACCACCAGCGCGAAAACGCACTCTTGTGACGATGCCCGACAACGACCAGATCGGCGCCGACGGCCTTTGCGACCTCCCCGATCCGGGGTGCCGGCTCGCCCACCACCAGCCGCGTCTCGGGGTCGAATTCCATGTTCTCGCAGCCAGGCGATGGCCTGTTTGAGCAGGCTCTTGTGGGCATTGATATCTTCGCCGACCGCATCGCCAACGCCTTCCGCCAGCCCGATGGCTGCCGCGCTGTCGGAGACAACCGAAACAAGGGTCACCTGGGCGCCGCAGGTTTTCGCGAGCAGCGCGCCCTCCTTGAGCGCCAAAGCCCCCTCGACCGACCCGTCATACGCCAGCAAAATCGTCTTATACATCTGCCCCCACCGCCATGGCGAACCATTGCCCCCGGGCAGAGTATTGGCAAATCTGCTTGCGGCACAAACAGATTGTCCGCCCCGGTCCTTCCAATCCGCGGCCGGCTAGCCCGCTTTCTTCAGCGCGCTTTCGTGCCATTTGTGCAGCAGCAGCCATTCCAGCCAGGTCAGCGCGAAGAAGATGGCGATGCCCAGCGCCGACAGCAGCCCCAGCGCCGCGAACATCTTGGCGATCTGGAGGTCGATTGCCCGCTTCGACGATGCGCCAGGCCAGCCCCGTCGCCGTGCCCGATCCCGCAACGAATTCGGCCACCACCGCGCCGATCAGCGCCAGCCCGCCTGACACCTTCATCGCGCCCAGAAGATAGGGCAGGGCGGTTGGAAATTGCAGCCGCGTCAGGATCTGCCAGCGGCTGGCGCCATAGAGCCGGAACAGGTCGATCAGATTGTGGTCGGCCGATTTGAGCCCCAGCGTCGTGTTGGAGAGGATCGGGAAGAAGGCGACGATCCAGGCCAGGATCAGAAGCGCCAGGTTGATGCGGTCGAATCCGACCCAGATGAGGATGAGCGGGGCGATCGCCACCACCGGCGTCACCTGCAGCACGACGGCGTAGGGATAAAGCGCGGTCTCGACCAACCGGCTCTGGCTGAACAGCACCGCCAGCCCCACCCCGCCGATCACGGCCAGCACGAAGGCGGTGAGCGTGATCGACAGCGTCGTCCACAGCGAGGCCATCAGCGAGCCGAAATTCGCGACGAAGGCAATCCAGATGGCGCTGGGCGCCGGCAGCACGAAGACCGGCACGTCATAGGCGCGCACGACGGTCTCCCACAGCGCCAGCACCAGAATGCCGACGGCGATGGGAATGAGAATGCGCAGCGTCCGGCTCATTCCGCCGCCTCCGCCATGGCGTCCTTGAGCGCTTTGGACACCCGCGCCGCGTCGGCCGCGAATTGCGGCGTCATGCGATACTGCTCGTCGCGCCCGGCCGGCGGCGACAGCGCGATGTCCTCGTAGACGCGTCCCGGCCGCGGCGTCATCACCACCACGCGGCGCGACAGATAGGTGCTCTCGAACACCGAATGGGTCACGAACAGCACGGTCAGCCCGTCCTCGGATGCGAGCTTGAGCAGATCGTCATTGAGCGCCTGCCGCGTCAGCTCGTCCAGCGCCGCAAAGGGCTCGTCCATCAACAGCAGCTTGGGTTCGTGTGCGATGGCGCGCGCGATCGACACGCGCATCTTCATGCCGCCGGACAGTTCGCGCGGGTAGGCTTTTTCGAAACCCTCAAGCCCGACGCGCTGAAGCGCCCGCGTCGCCCGCGTCTCCGCGTCCCCGCGTGAGACGCCCTTCAGCTCCAATGGCAGGCGAACGTTCCCGAGCGTATCGGCCCAGGGCATGAGCGTCGGTTCCTGGAACACGAAGCCGATCTCCGGCCGCCCGCCGGGAAAGGACACCGATCCCTCGCTTGGCGCCAGCAATCCGGCGATCACGCGCAAGGCCGTGGACTTGCCGCAGCCGCTCGGTCCCACCAGCGAGACGAATTCGCCCGCGCGCACCTCCAGGTCGAGCCGGCGGATGGCCTCCAGCCCGGTGTCGAAGCGCTTGGCCACGCGATAAAGGCAAACAAGGGCGGTCATGGGAGCGAAATCTTGCGAGGAGAAGTCGCTTGTACTATACCTCCCCCTTTGTGGGGAGGTCGCGCGGGCCCCGCGTCAGCGGGACCGGGCGGGTGGGGGGCGATCCGTCCGCCCGCAAAACGGCGGCCCGCGCCTACGGCCCCTTTGCCGCGGCCTTGCCGAGGAATTGGGTGGTGTAGGCCTTGCGGTAATCCAGATCCGCCGGATAGAGGCCTTCGTCGCGCATGGTGTCGAAGAAAGTCTTCCAGCGCGCATCGGTCATCGCGCCGATGCCGCTCGCGCGTGACCACGATGCCATAGCGCTTCATCTTGGCGATCGATTGCGCGATGACGTCGTCGGTCATGTCGGGATTGTCGGCCTTGATGCGCGCATTGGCCGGCGCCGGATCGCCATAGAGATAATCGCGCCAGCCTTCGATCGTGGCATCGACAAAGGCCTGCACGGCTTGCGGCTTCTCGTCGATCCATTTCTGCGGCACCAGCACCATATTGGCATAGCCGGGATAGCCGGCATCGGCGAGCAGGAAGACCTGCGGCTTGAACCCGGCCTGTTGCGCAATGGTGTAGGGCTCGCTCGTCAGATAGCCTTCCTGGATCGCCTTGGGATCGGTCAGGAACGGGGCGAGGTTGAAGGTGTATTTGCGGATCTGCGAATCGGTGAAACCGAACTTCGCCTTGAGCCAGGGCCAGAACGCCGCCGTCGAGGCGTCCGAGATCATGATCGGCTTGCCCTTCATGTCGGCCAGGCTTTTGACGTCGCCGCGCGGATGGGTGATCAGCACCTGCGGGTCCTTCTGGAACACCGCCATCACCGCGCGCACGGGCACGCCTTCGCGCACCATGTTGAGCGGAATGAAGCCGTTCGAGCCGATGCCGAAATCGGCCGCGCCGCCGGCCAGCAATTGCGGCACGTTCACGCTCGGCCCGCCCTCGCGGATGGTGACGTCGAGCCCGTGCTTCTTGTAGAGCCCTTCGGCCAGCGCCTCATAGAAGCCGCCATGCTCGGCCTGCGCCTTCCAGTCGGTGACAAAGGTGATGTGGGTGAGCGCGGGCTTGTCCGTCTTCGCCGCATCGGCGGGTTTGTTGTTGTCGCAGCCGGACAGCAGCAGCACAGCTGCCATCGTGCCAACCAGCGCCGTCGCGCCCCAACGCATCATCATCGTCCCCGAGTGGTGTTCACGCTGGCTGTGTAGCATTTGCCGGCGGGGGCTGACAGCAAGCTCCCCCGCATGTCATGGCCCGCGAATGCGGGCCACCCAGGGGACGCGGCTTTATCACATGACGGGCACGCGACAGCGCCCGTCCGGCAGCGCCGGTGCGCGGTCGCCTGGGTCGGCCGCATTTGCGGCGGATGACACAATGGGTTTCGGTCATATGTGAAGCCACCTCAGAACAGGCTCGCCTGCTTCGGCGGCTCGGGCCTGGACTCTTCGATCGGGTCAAGCAGGTCGGGCCCCTCGTTTTTCACATTGCCGACGCGCCGGTCGACGGGCCACAGCTTGAGCGCCGCGGGCGGGCAGGGCACCAGCAGCGCCTTCAGCGCCTCGTCGCTGGCCGGCTCTTCGCCCAGCCATTTGCCCCAGTCCGCCTTGTCCAGCACCACGGGCATGCGCGTGATGCACGGGGGCGAGCGCGGCATTGGCGTCGGTCGTGATGATCGTCACGCTGCGGATGGTTTCGCCGCCCGGGCTCACCCAGTCTTCATAAAGCCCGGCCATCACCATCGGCTTGCCGTCGGCCATGGCCACCGCGAAAGGCTGCTTGTCGGATTTGCGCCATTCGTAAAAGCCGTCGGTGACGACCAGGCAGCGCCGCCCCGCCTTCCAGGCGCCGCGAAAGGCCGGCTTGGTGGTCACGCTTTCGGCCCGCGCATTGAAGGTCGAAAAGGCGATCTTGGTGTCCTTGGCCCAGCCGGGGATCAGGCCCCAGCGCATCAGCACCGGCCGCCGCTTGCCGCCCGCGTCGCGCACCGCCACCAGCAGGTCCTGGCTGGGCGCGATGTTCCAGCGCGGCGCGTAATTGGGCACGCGGCCTTCGTCATCGAAGTTCAGCTCGATGCGGATGTCCGAATAGTCGGTGATCAGGCGGGCGCGTCCACACATCGCCGCATGATGGGAAGGCGCGGGCCGTCCTTCAACCGGGGCGCACCGGGCGCCCGCGCGCGGCGCCGGGGCTGCATAAAGAACACAAAAATAAATGTGAAGAAATATTATTCACTGTGCTATTGCGTAAATACGGATACATGCCATATGAGTTATGTAGAATGAACTCTGGCACGGCCCCCGACATGACCCTTCCCGACCTGGCCACCATCGAAACCGCAACCCTGGGCGGCATTCTCATCGGCCTGGCCTCGGCCGGCCTGCTGCTCATGGGCGGGCGGATCGCCGGCATCAGCGGCATTCTGGGCGAGGCGGTGCGGCTGCGGCCCGGGCTGTGGCGCTGGGCCTTTCTCGGTGGGCTGGCGCTGTCCTCCCTGCTCGCGCCCCTGTTCGGCATCGCCCGCGTCACGCCCGAATTTCAGAACGGCTTTGGCGGGCTGGTCGTGGCCGGATTGCTCGTCGGCTTCGGCGCGCGGCTGTCCAATGGCTGCACCAGCGGCCATGGCGTGTGCGGGCTGTCCAATCTGTCCTTGCGGTCGCTGGTTGCGACCGTCGTGTTCATGGGCGTCGGCGCGGTCACCGTCTTCGCCGTTCGCCATGTGGGATTCTAGACGATGCGCAAACAGCTTCAGACGTCTGCGATGACGCTCGGTGCCGGGGTGTTGGGTCTGGTCTTCGGATTGGGCCTGGTGCTGTCGCACATGGTCGATCCGGCGCGCGTCACCGCCTTTCTCGACATTGCGGGCGCGTGGAATCCGGCGCTGGCCTTTGTCATGATCGGCGCCATCGCGGTGGCGGCGCCGGCCTTTGCGCTGGCGCGCCGCGGCCGCAAGGCGCTGCTGGGCATGCCGATCCAACTGCCCGACCGTGTCACCCTGACCCCGCGCCTGGCCGGCGGTGCGGCGCTGTTCGGCGCCGGCTGGGGTCTGAGCGGCATCTGCCCGGGCCCGGGCATCGTGCTGGCGGGCACGCTGGAAGGTCATGCGCTGACCTTTCTCGCCGCCGCGGTGATCGGCAGTCTCGTGGCCGACCGTTTCGCCGCCCCGGCGGCGGGCACGCAGAGCGGCCGGCGCCGCGCCAGTTTCAACTGGTTGGCCTGGCGCCGCGCCGCGCCGGTACAGCCCGGCTAGTTTCCCGGATCGTCCGGATAGGTGTGATAGCCGTCGCCGGATGGCGGCGCGTCATATGGCGCGTCGGGCGGCGGCGCGTCGGGCGGGGGGACCTGCTGCCAGCGCGGATCGTTGCGCCAGTTGTGATGCGGCACCTCGCGGCGCGGCGGCGGATAGTCCCGGCCGGACGGATCGGCGGGATAGCTGCGCTGCGCCGGCTCTCCATACGGCTGGTCGCCTTGCGGCGGGGCGTCGCGGCGTGGCGGCTCGGCGCGCCGCGGCGTCTGGCGGCGGGCCGGTTCGTCGCGGCCGAACAGCCAGTCCCAGAAATCGCGGCGCTCGGGCGTGTTGGCCGGTTCGCGCTCCTGCACGCCCTCGTCGCGATAGCTTTGCGGTCCCTGCGCGCCGGCCGTCAGGAACACCGGTCCGCTCTCGTAATTGGGCTGTTGCGGCGGCGACTTGTCGAGCGGCTTGGCCGGCAGGTCCTTTTCGGCCGCGGTCATGGTCGCATGCCAGATTTCGGCCGGCAGGCGTCCGCCGGTGACGCGCTTCATCGGGGAGGAATCGTCATTGCCGACCCACACCCCGGCGACATAGTCGGTGGTGAAGCCCATGAACCAGGCATCGTGATAATCCTGGGTGGTGCCGGTCTTGCCGGCGGTCTCGCGGCCCTTGAGGGCGGCGCGCCGGCCGGTGCCGTCGGTCGTCACCTCGTAAAGCATCGCCGTCAGGTCGCGATCGACATGGGCGGCGATCACGCGCTGCGGCCGGGGCGGCACGCGGCGATACAGGCTGTTGCCGCTGGCGTCGTCGACTTCGGTCACGAAATAGGGCGTCGCCTTCATCCCGCCATTGGCGAACACCGCATAGGCGCCCGTCAGTTCCAGCGGCGTGACTTCCGAGGTGCCCAGCGCGATCGAGGCATTGGCTTCCAGCGGCGAGGTGATGCCGCAGCGTTGCGCCGCGCGCACCACATTGGTCACGCCCACCTCCTGCGCCAGTTCGGCGGTGATGGTGTTGACCGAATGGGCCAGCGCATCGGCCACGGTGATGGTGCCGAAATGCTCGCCGCCATAATTGGTCGGGGTCCAGCCATTGATGTCGACGGGCTGGTCGGTCCGCAGGTCCCACGGGCTGATGCCCTGTTCCAGCGCCGCCAGATAGACGAAGGGCTTGAACGACGAGCCGGGCTGGCGATGGGCCTGGGTGGCGCGGTTGAAGACGCTGTCGTCATAGTCGCGCCCGCCGATCAGCGCCACCACCGCGCCGTCCGGCTTGGCCACCACCACCGCGGCCTCGTGGGCGTTGCGTTTCTTGCCCTGTTTGCCCAGCACGCTGTCCACGGCCTTGCGGGCTGCGTCCTGGATCTTGGGTTCGAAGGTGGTGTGCACGATCAGATCGGTGGCGGGCGTCTGTCCGTTCACGGTGATGAGCTGTTTGGCCTCGTCGGCGGCGGTGTCGAAATAATAATTGCGCGCCTCCATCGTCGAACGGTCGACGGTCTTGGCCGGATGGGCATTGGCTTCGTCGGCCTGCGCCTGGGTGATGGCGCCGGTCTCGACCATGGCCCTCAGCACGGTGCGGGTGCGGCGCTGGGCGGCTTGCAGATCGCGGCGCGGCGAGAAGGCCGAGGGCGCGCGCGTCAGCGTCGCCAGCATCGCGGCCTGCGCCAGCGTCAGCTGCCCGGCCGATTTGCCGAAATAGACATGGGCCGCGCCGTCCACGCCATAGGCGCCCGAGCCCAGATAGATGCGGTTGAGATAAAGTTCGAGGATCTGCTGCTTGGACAGCGATTTGTTGAGCGCGGCCGCGTCCCACAACTCGGCGAGCTTGCGTTCGAAGGTGCGCTCCTGGGTCGTGAAGATGATCTTGGCGACCTGCTGGGTGATGGTCGATCCGCCCGCCACCACATGGCCGGCGCGCAGATTGAGCCAGGCCGCGCGCAGCAGCCCCTTCACATCGATGCCGGAATTGGACCAGAAGCTGCGGTCTTCCATGGCGATGAAGGCGGCCGGCAGATAGGCCGGCATCTGCTTCAGCGTCAGCCGCGCCCCGACAATGGCGCCGCGATGGCCGACCACATCGCCCTTGGCGTCGATGAAGGTGAGCGCGATCGGCCGGTTGGCGGCGTACAGATCCTGGTTGAGGTCGATGGTGGGGGCGAACAGGCCCAGGATCTGCGGCAGCAGCGACACCACGACGATCGCCGCCAGGCCCAGCCCCACGATCCCCAGCCCGGTCCAGGCCAGGGGCCCGCGGCGATGCGCCAGCCAGTGCCAGGCGCGCGCCGCGCCGTCGGCGATGCCGCGGCCGATGCGCGCCAGAAATTCCATCACGAGATCGAAAGGCTCCAAGCCGATATCCTGCCCATGCTCCCCGCCTTGCTCGGCGAACTTTGCGGCCCTTTCAAGGCCTTAGCCCTTAATGACGGGTAAATTCCCACAGCCGGCGCGCATGGCGGCGGCCATGGTCCCAAACTTGTCGCAATCTCGGCCGGCCGGTTTCGCGCAGAGGCCGAAGCCGGTTCCCTCCTTGCCGGGCCGCGGCCGCGCGCCGTCCTAGAGTCCTCCCGCCGCACCGACAGGATCCGCCATGCTCACGCTCTACCACGCCGAACCGGTCGCCAATTCGCTGAAGTCGCTCATTCCGCTGCACGAGAAGCAGCTGGACTTCGAAAGCCGTTATGTCGACCTGCACAAATTCGAACAGCACGAGCCCTGGTTCGTGGCCATCAATCCCGAAGGTCAGGTGCCGGTGCTGGATCACGACGGGGTCATCGTCACCCACACCACCGTCATCAACGAATATCTCGAAGATGCGTTTCCCGATGCCCCGCCGCTCCGGCCCAACGAGCCGGCGGGCAATGCGCGGATGCGCTACTGGAACAAGTTCATCGACGAGCATGTGATGAACTACGTCTCCATGCATGGCTGGCACCGCATGGTCGGCGTCATCGCCCGCGGCATCGATTCGGGTGAGTTCGAGAAGCTGGTCGCGCGCATCCCGCTCCACGAACAGCGCGAGAAATGGAAGACGGCGCGCTCGGGTTTTTCGCAGGCCGATCTGGCCAATGCCACCCGCAAGATCGAGGTCGCGGTCGACAAGGTCGAAGACCAGCTCGGCAAGACCGCCTGGCTCGCCGGCGACATGTTCACCCTGGCCGACATCAACTTCTATGCCCATTGCGGCATGATGGTCGCGCGCATGTTCCCGGAGCTTGAGATCGAAACGCGCTGCCCCCGCCTGGCCGCCTGGCGCGATCGCATGACGGCGCGCCCCGGGGTCGCCGCCGCGCTGGCCGGCCCCGACCACACCAATCCGGCGCTGAGAACCTTCACCGGCCATGTAAAGTAGGCCCCGGTCAGGTCTAGGGGCGGGTCTGTTGTACAAAATCGAACACAAAACCGGTCCCGGGGCCCGTGGCGTTTTGCGTTCGACTTGAACATGACAAATGTGTAACCATTGCCCATCGGCCGGTCTGGGAGAGGTGAGGCCGATGGAGAGCGCCACGAGCCCACAGGCAAGGGGCCGGCGCTTCCGCCTCGACTGGGAGGCACATCATGCCGACACCCGCACAAAAGCGGTCGGCCTGTTATGCGATGATTGCGCTTGCGAGAGCCGAGCCGGACAAGGCGGTCCGGCGCATTCTGGCGGCCCGGGCCTTCGCCCTGGCGCAGGAGGCGCAGCTGCAGGCCTGGGCCGAAGACCCGCCGCGCCGGCGCGCGCCCGCGCAGGCTTAAAGGCCACAATTTCTGTAAGGAATCTCTGGCCCGTCCGGCCAAGCCGATTTAGCATTCCTCCGACAAGAACAGATGTTGGAGGAGCCCGACCATGACCATGACCCGCAATGCGCCATCCGGCGGCGGCCGCCAGACCCTCAACGGGGTGTGCTGCGTCGCCCCGCTCCTGCTCGCGCTGATGGCGCTGACGCTGGTGCTGCAGGGGGTGATTCAATATGACGGCGCGATCCCGGCGGGCGAGGGCGCCGGGGCCCGTCTCTTCCAGATCCTGGTCGCGTTGCAGATTCCGCTGATCGCGCTCTTCGCCGTCACCGCCGACTGGAGCGCGCGCACCCGCACCCTGCGCCTGCTCGGCCTCCAGCTCGCCGGCTGGCTCAGCGCCATCGCCGCCGCCGGCCTGTGGGAATGGACCGCGGCGTAGGCGAAGCTGCGCGCCATACGGCCAATGCGTCGTCGTCGCCGTGAGATCGACCTTGGCAGGGCAGGGGCCGCGAAATGATCAGAAAGGCCACACGCACCGATTTGCCGCGCATCTTTGAAATCCGCGCGGCGGTGAATGAGAACAAGCTGGACGATCCAGCCCTGGTGACGGCCGAGATGTGCGCGTGGTTCATCGATCATGCCGCCTTCTGGCTGTGGGAAGAACGCGGCATCGTGCAGGGCTTCTCGGCGGCCGATCCCCGCGACGGCACAATTTTCGCGCTGTTTGTGGAGCCCGCATTTGAAGGGCGCGGTATCGGCCAGGCGCTCCTGCCGCTTGCATGCGAAACCTTGAGGGACGCAGGCCATTCTGCCGCCCGCCTCGACACGGAAGCGCGGACCCGCGCGGAAAAATTCTATCGGCGGAACGGCTGGCAAGAGGTTGGCCGCAAGGCCGATGGGCAGATTATCTTCGAGAAGGCGATCTGAGCGGGTATTGAATTGCGGCGCCCCCTTGAACCGTCACGCTGCCAACCCCATCTGGGCTAAATCCACACAGTTGCGAGCCACGGACACCGGCGAAAGTCGCCGCAATCCTCCGCGCCTCCGCGTGCCCATGAGAAAGCGGCAGATGCGCGCCGCTGCAAACCGGCCTCGCACCCGCCCCGAAATTTTTTTCAAAAAAATGCATTCGACCCCTTGAAGCGTCACGCTGCAAACACCACCTAGGCTATATCCACACAGTTGCGCGCCGCCGACACCGCCGGAAAATTCCGGCGGTGCAAAGGTTTGCGCCCAATCCCGCAAAAAACAGAGCCGACCATGCCCCTGACCAACGACCCCGAGGTCGCGGCGCGCGCCCGCGCGTGGCGCGACAACGCACGCCGTGCCGCCGCGGCGGCATTGGCCGACACCCCCGAAGAATGGATGGATGCCATGATCAAGCGCTTCCTTCTCGAAACCAGCAAGCAGCTCGAGACGATCGAACAGACCAAGGCCCACACCGTGCCCGAACAGGCCCAGCATGCCCGCACGCTGGCCCAGCTCGGGCGCAATTTCGCGGGCTTTGCCCACATGCACGCCCAGCGCCTGACGCGCGAACAGAAGGTGGCGATGAGCGATGACGAACTGCGCGAGACTCTCCACCGCCAACTCTTTGCGGGCGCTGGGGCCGCAGAAAGCGCGGAAAATCCTGAAGCGGACGCCGCGCCGTGAGCTCGACCGCTTCGAGGAATCCTGGCCGGCCTGGGCGCGCCCCGAGCAGTGTGCGCCGGACGGCGACTGGCGCATCTGGCTGTTTCTGGGCGGGCGGGGCGCGGGCAAGACGCGCGCCGGCGCCGAATGGATCGCGGCCGGCGTGCGCGACAGGCGCATGCGCCGCATCGCCCTTATCGGCGCCACCCACCAGGACACGCGCAGCGTCATGATCGAAGGCAGCTCCGGTTTGCTGGCCGCCGCCCAGAGCGCGCAGTACGAACCGTCGAACGCGCGCGTGTTGTGGCCGGGCCTCGGCGCCATCGCCCATGTGCTCAGCGCCGAAGAGCCCGATTCCATCCGCGGCTACCAGTTCGATGCCGCCTGGTGCGACGAATTCTGCAAATGGAAGGATCCGCAGGCCGCCCTCGACATGGCGCAGATGGCGCTGAGGCTCGGCGACAATCCGCGCATGCTGATCACGACGACGCCGCGGAACATCGCCGCGCTGAAGGCGCTGCTGACCGCGCCCGACGTCACGATGACGAAAAGCACCACCGCCGCCAATGCCATCAATCTCGGCGGCGGCTATTACGTGGCCATGGTCGCCCGCTTCGGCGGCACGCGGCTGGGCCGCCAGGAGCTCGAGGCCGAACTTCTCGACGACAATGACGCCGCGCTGTGGAAGCGCGACTGGATCGAGGCGGCGCGCATCGCCGAAGCCCCGGCGCTGGAGCGCATCGTCGTTGCCGTCGACCCGCCGGCCAGCGCCCATGGCGATGAATGCGGGATTGTCGTCGCCGGCCGTGCGGGCGCGCGCGCCTATATTCTCGCCGACCGCTCGGATTCCGGCCTCACTCCGGCGGGCTGGGCGGCGCGCGTCGTCGAAACCTATGCGGAATTTTCCGCCGACGCCGTCATCGCCGAGGCCAATCAGGGCGGCGACATGGTCAAGGCGGTGCTGACACAGGAGATGGAGTTCGTGCCCATCCGGCTGGTCCATGCCACGCGCTCCAAGCGCGTGCGCGCCGAACCGGCCGCCATGCTCTATGAGCGCGGCCTGGTCCATCACGCCGGCCGCTTCCCCGATCTCGAGGACCAGCTCTGCCAGTATGACGGCACGGGCGGCTCGCCCGACCGCCTCGATGCCCTGGTCTGGGCGCTGGCCGACCTGTTCCCGCCGACGCGGCGCGGCGATCCGAAGGTGCGAAAACTCTAAATTCAAACTCAACTGTCATCCCCCGCATATGCGGGGGACCCAGTTGACGCCTTCGCAAACCCACGAAAGCACACGCTCTGCATCACCTGGGTGGCCCGCATATGCGGGCCATGACACGTTTAGAAAGAGCCTCTCATGTTCAAGAACCCCTTCCGCCCCGCGAGCCCGCGCAGAGCGCGCGCCGACGCGTCCGCCCATCCTCCCGCGCGCCCGAGACCAAAGCGATGAGCGCCCCCCTCATCGCCCTGACGCTCGCGGGGCGGCCCCAATGGGGCCCGCGCGATTACGCCTGCCTCGCCCGCGAGGGCGTGATGCAGAACGCCATCGTCTATCGCTGCGTGCGCCTGATCGCCGAGGGCGCGGCGTCCGTTCCCTGGCTGCTCTATGACGGCGCGGCACGGAGCTCGAAACCCATCCGCTGCTCACCCTGCTGACCGCGCCCAATGGCCAGGAACCGGGCAGCGCCCTGTTCGAGCGCTGGTATGCGCATCTGCAATGCGCCGGCAACGCCTATCTGGAAGCGCTGACGCTCGACGGCACCCCGCGCGAGCTCTACACGCTGCGCCCCGACCGCATGAAGGTGGTGCCGGGGCCGCGCGGCTGGCCGGCCGGTTATGACTACACCGTGGATGGCCGCACCACCCGCATCGCCCCCGACGCCTCCGGCTTCATGCCGGTGCTGCACGCCACCCTGTTCCACCCGCTCGACGATCATTACGGCCTGTCGCCGATCGAGGCGGCGGCGCGTGCCGTCGACATCCACAATGCCGGCGGCGGCTGGACCAAGGCGCTGCTCGACAATGCGGCCCGCCCCTCCGGCGCGCTGATCTACGAGGCCCCGACGGCGCGCCCGGCCTGTCCGAGGAACAGTTCACCCGGCTGAAACGCGAACTCGAAGACGCCTATCAGGGCGCGACCAATGCCGGCCGGCCCATGGTGCTGGAAGGCGGGCTCGATTGGCGCGCGATGAGCTACACCCCCGCCGACATGGATTTCACCGGCCTGCGCAATGCCGCCGCGCGCGAGATCGCGCTGGCCTTCGGCGTGCCGCCCATGCTGCTCGGCATTCCCGGGCGACAACACCTATTCCAATTATCGCGAGGCCAACCTGGCGCTGTGGCGGCAAACGATCCTGCCGCTGGTCGCCCGCACCGCCCAGAGCCTGACGCGCTGGCTCGCCCCGCGCTTCGGCGAGAATTTGCGCATCGGCTACGACGCCGACGCCGCCGAGGCCCTGGCCCTGGAACGCGAAAGCGTCTGGGACCGCCTGAACGCGGCCCAATTCCTCACCCTCAACGAGAAGCGCGCCGCGGCGGGGTACAGTCCCCGCGAAGGCGGGGATGTACTGGCTTGATGTAATACTGCACTTGGAGGCTTCGAGAAGCGATTTCCATTCAAGCAATTACAGGTAAAATTGAATAATTTTTCGAATGGGTAGAATGAAAGCGCCGGATTATCCGGCTTATATTGGGAGGATTTCAGATGAAACTCAAATTTGGACGCGTTGCGCTTCTGTCTTCCGCCGCAGCATTTCTCATCATTTGCGGATATTCAAACCAGAGTGCCCAAGCGGGGGCGAGCAAGATTATAACGACCCGGGCGATCTTTGTCGCATTGCGGGTTCGTGCAGAACATGCTGCTCGAACCCTCTATGGCCAGGTCGGCAGTCACTTGCGGATATTCAGAACTTCAAGTCCGATCGGAAAGTCGATGTTGGAAGGGATCAAGAAGCGGGGCGAGATTCGGTATATGGGGCGCAGCGGACGAATTCCGACGATGGCTATCCCACGATTCGAGTTCGGCACCGCGGGCCGTCCAGGAACGGAAGGTTCTACTGATCGCTCGAACTGGACAAGCCAGCCCGGCGGAGATCGATAGCCTCGCCGGAGCCGGTCGTCGAAGGCGAGTTCGCTCAAATCGAGCGGGTTCGCCGATCTCGATGCTGCCGCGATCGCCGCCGTTTTGGGTTGGAAATTCATTGCGGCAAAACAGGACGGCAGGTCCGTCCCGGGCGCCACGGTGCTTCAGGTCGTGTTTCACCCGCCGCCGGACAAGTCGGGCAAGGCTGAGACGCCCGGTGTTCAGCGCGCCTATCTGCCTGCAGATTCAGCCTGGACGCAGGGCAGGGCAAGGATGCGCGGATGCGCAAATCCCTGCCGTGTGCCAACGGTTCGGTCTCGGTTGCCATGCATTTCGATTCCGTCAAAACGGCGCCGCATTCCATCGCCGGAAATTCAAATCTGGCGGTGACGATCGGCAACAACAAGACCTTCGCAGCCGTGGACACGCTTCCGGCCTACTATCCGCCTCACTGGCAGTACGTCGTGCTCGGCAAAGTGGACGAAGCGGACGTGGTGGGCGAATTGGATACGGATGGGTTAAGATTCGGCGCGCCCAAATTCCGATTGAAGGCGGAATATCGCGCGCCGGTCGTGGTGACCGTGTCCTGGAACGCGGGCGGGCTGCAGTCACGGCCGATGTCGGCGGCCAAACCCTGCGTACGCAGCTTCGCGCCGCGCCGACCAAATTCGGGTTCCTGGTGACCGAGGCCGAGGGACGGTTCAGCGATGCGCGGGTCATCTGCACCCGCGGCTGATTTCGGAAACTGACATGACCCTCACCGATCATCTCCAGCCTCTGCTGGACAAGCGCTTTCCGGCCGCCCTTGTGGCGGCCTTTTTGTTGCAGATCGCCGCGGCATTGTTCTGGGCGGGCGCGGCGTCGCAGCGCATCACCGTGCTCGAAACCACCGTCGCCGCCGATCGCGCCGCCATCGGCCGCGTCGCCGTGCTCGAAGAACAGGTGCGCGAGATGAACGCCACGCTCGCCCGCATCGAAGCCAAGCTGGACCGCGCAGATCTGCGCACAGGGATCAAAGAATAAAACTGAATTGTCATCCCCGGCGAGCATTCGCATCGAAGATGCGGATGTGAGGTCAAGGGGACCCAGGTGCTTCTGCATAGCTATCGTCCGACGGAAAGGCGCTGCCGCGTCTCCTCTTCCACCGATATGTTGTCGATACCTGGGTCCCCTTGACCTCGCGCCGCCCGCATCGCGGCCGACGCTCGCCGGGGATGACAGTTGAGCTTTAGCGAAAGCCTTTCACCCATGACCACCATCACCCATGTGAGGCGCCGCCTCGCACATGCCGCTGCGCGGGCGCGCCTCACCGCGCTCGCGGCCGACGAATTCGAAGGCTATGCCTCGCTGTTCGGCATCGCCGATGGCGCCGGCGATGTCGTGGCGCCCGGCGCCTTCGCCCGCAGCTTGCGCGCGCGCCCGCCGGCCCGCGTGCGCCTGCTCTATCAGCACTTCGCCCATGAACCCATCGGCGTGTGGGAGGAGATCCGCGAGGATTCGCGCGGCCTCTTCGTGCGCGGGCGTCTCACCACCGATGTGCAGCGCGGCCGCGAGGTCATGGCGCTGCTGCGCGACGGCGCACTGGGCGGTCTCAGCATCGGCTTTCGCACGCGCCGGGCCAGGCGCGATCCGGTCACGGGCCACCGCATCCTACTTGAACTGGAGCTTTGGGAGATTTCGGTCGTGACCTTCCCGCTGCTCGCCAACTCGCATGTCACGGCCATCGGCGGCAAGGCCGAACGTCTTGCCGATACCTTGCATCGTGCCACGGCGCAGCTTCGCGCCCCATCCACCACGCCTGTCATCCCCGGCGAGCCTTCACATCGAAGATGCGAGGGCGAGGGAAGGGGATCCGCGGCCGGGCTGCGGCCGATGGATTCCCGTCCCTCACAGGGCGCGCCTGCGCGCCCCGCTCGCCGGGAATGACAATCATTTTTCCTCAGGAGCCCCCCATGGACCTCGAAACCAAAACCGCTTTCCCCGACCCCGAGATCAAATCGGCCTTCGACGAATTCCTCTCCGTCTTCGAGGACTTCAAGCAGGCCAATGACGAACGCCTGGCCCAGCTCGAAAAGCGCGGGTCCGACGCCGTCACCGAAGACAAGGTCGAGCGCATCAATCGCGCGCTGGACGAGCAGAAGAAGGCGCTGGACGAGCTGACGCTGGCGGCCTCCCGCCCCAGTCTCGGCGGCGAGCTGCGCCCCGCGCCCGATCGCGCCAGCCGCGAGCGCAAGGCCGCCTTCGACCGTTATGTCCGCAAGGGCGATGCGGCCGGCGTCGCGGCGCTGGAGCTGAAGGCGCTGTCGGCCGGCTCCGACGCGGACGGCGGCTATGTCGTGCCGCTGGAGATCGAGCAGACCATCGACCGCATCCTGGCCAAGGCCTCGCCCATCCGCGGCCTCGCCAGCGTGCGCCAGATCGGGTCGCAACACCTATCGCAAGCCCATCACCACGGCCGAAGCCGCGAGCGGATGGGTCGCCGAAACCGATGCCCGCGCGCAAACCGCCACGCCCACGCTCTCGGCCATCGATTTTCCGGCCATGGAGCTTTACGCCATGCCGGCCGCGACGCAGACCCTGCTCGACGACGCGCAGGTCAATATCGAGCAATGGCTGGCCGAAGAGGTGCAGATCATCTTCGCCGAACAGGAAGGCACCGCCTTCGTCTCGGGCGACGGCGTCAGCCAGCCCAAGGGCTTTCTCAGCTACACCAATGTCGCCGACAGCGCTTGGAGCTGGGGCAATCTCGGCTACATCGCCACCGGCGTCGATGGCGCCTTCCCGGCGTCCGATCCCGCCGATGCGCTGCTCGATCTGGCCTATGCCCCGCGCCAGGCCTATCGCGCGGGCGGCACCTGGGTGATGAACCGCAAGACCGAAAGCGCCATCCGCAAGTTCAAGGACAGCGCCGGCAATTACATCTGGCAGCCCGGCGCCAGCGCCGGCCAGCCGGCCACGCTGTTCGGCTATCCGGTCGCCGAAGCCGAGGACATGCCCGACATCGCCTCGAACAGCTTCTCGATTGCCTTCGGCGATTTCGCCCGCGGCTATCTGATCGTCGACCGCGTCGGCATCCGCGTGCTGCGCGATCCCTACAGCGCCAAGCCCTATGTGCTGTTCTACACCACCAAGCGCGTCGGCGGCGGCGTCCAGAACTTCGAAGCCATCAAGCTGATGAAGTTCGGCGTGTCGTAACACCGCCTGTCATCCCCGGCGAGCATCGCGCGTATCGCGCGCGATGTGAGGGAAGGGGACCCCAGGTATCGACACTGTCGTGTTGCCCGGCCACCTGGGTTCCCTTCCCCTCGCGAACCCGACGGTTCGCTCGGCCGGGAATGACAATTGTGGTTTCTCTTCGAAAGTCAGCCCATGTCCCTGCAACTCGTCACACCCGCCCGCCATCGAGCCGGTCACGCTGGCCGAGGCGCAAGGCGCATCTGAAGGTCGACACCACCGACGACGATGCGCTGATCACCGCGCTGATCGCCGCCGCGCGCATCCGCGCCGAATGGACCACCCGCCGCGCGCTCGTCACGCAAAGCTGGGTCCAGTGGCGCGATAGCTGGCCGGCGCACCCCTTCGCGATCCCGCTGCCGCCGCTGCAGGACGTCACGGCGATCACGACCTACGATACCAATGACACTGCCAATGTCCTCAACCCCGCGCTCTATCGCGTCGATGTCGCTGCCGCGCCCGCGCGTATCGCCTGGAAGGACACGGTGCTCCCGCCGACCAACCTGCGCACCTTCAACGCGCTCGCCATCGCCTTCACCTGCGGCTATGGCGATGCGGGCAGCGACGTGCCCGAGCCCATCCGCCGCGCCATCCTCATGATCGTGGCCGATCTCTACAGCCATCGCGGCGACGACGCGCCGACACCGCAAGCGGCGCTGGCGCTGCTCGAACCCTACCGCCTGCTCGCGGTCTGATCATGCTTGGAACCTTGAACCAGCGCGCCACCATCCGCGCACAAACGCTCACGCCCGATGGCGGCGGCGGTTACACGGAAAGCTGGGACGTGGTTGCCATCGTCTGGGCGCGGCTGGACCCGTCACCGGTGCGGACAGCACCCGCGCCGACAAGCGCGAATCCCGCGTGCGCCACAAGCTCACGCTGCGCCGCAACGCCGCGATCGCCGCCGGCCAGCGGGTGGAGATCGGCGCGCGCCTCTTCGCGGTGCGCGCGCTGCTCGATCCCGGCCCGCAAAGCCCCTTGATGACTCTTCTATGTGAGGAACTGCCATGAGCGATGCCAATTGGGCGCTGCAGCAGGCGGTGTTCGCCGAACTGAGCGCCAGTGCCGAGGTGCAGGCCGTCCTCGGCACCCCGCCCCGCCTCTACGATGCGGTGCCGCGCGAGGCCGGTTTCCCCTATGCCGTGCTCGGCGACGGCCAGGAAAACGACGCTTCCACCGCCACCGAACCGGGCAGCGAGCATATCCTCGCCATCCACATCTGGTCGCGCGCCGGCGGCCACCGCGAATGCAAACAGACCGCCGAGGCGATCCGCGATGCGCTGGATGGCGCGGCGCTCGCGCTCACCGGCTTCGCGCTGATCGATATCCGCTTTCAGTCCGCCGATTACGCCCGCCAGCCCGACGGCGACACCTGGCGCGCAAGCCTCAGATTTCGCGCGGTGACGGAACCGTCGTGAGCGCATCTATGCTAGCCTGTCAGGCCAGGAGGGGACGCGATCATGAGGCTTGCTCTGCTGCTCGTCGCTTCGGCCGGCGCAATTGCCGTTCTCGCGGGGGTGCTCAGTTTGCGCGCGCGCCAGCCGTGGCGCGGCCTGTTATGGGTCATCGGCTTCGCGTCGGGCGCTTGCTTCGCCGCGCCGGTGTTCCTGTTCGGCCTGTGGTGGCTGCTTTTTCAGCCACTACCCGGAAACGGTGTCGCAGGCGCGCGATGTCATGGAGGCGCATGTCTCCGAACTCGTGGCGCTGCAGCATATTGTCGAGGCCCATCCGGCGCTGTGCGATGCCGGTCCGCGCAAGGATGTGAAGTTCTCGACCTGCGAGGGCTCCAGGCCGGATGCCTATCGCGATCCGGCCTATGCCGCCGACTACAGCAAGGCGGCGAAGATTCTGGCCGCCGTGAAGGGTGACGGGCTGACACCGGAGCGGGACGCGAAAACCGGCAAGCTGACGGCCCTCTATTTCGAGATGTACGAAGCCAGCGCCCTGGGCCTCGACGATTCCATCTACGGCGTATGGCTTGCCCACGGGCAGGATCCGAACGAATTCGACTTCTATTATTGCGAACCGACGCGCGCCCGCGACTGGTACGCCTGCGCGCGCACCACCTGACGGCGCAGGAAGAACCACACCCTGTCATCCCCGGCGAACATTCGCATCGAAGATGCGGGTGTGAGGTCAAGGGGACCCATGCATCAGCAAGGCACACAAGTTCGAACGTTGCGCACCCAATTGCGTGGACGCGTTGAAGCTGCGGCCGTGGCGGCGAAATGGTTCGCCTTGACCTCGCCCAGCCGCTTCGCGGCTGCGCTCGCCGGGGATGACAAATTGGATAACAGGAGAAAATCATGACAGCCCAACGCGGCAAGGATCTGCTTTTGAAAATCGGCGACGGCGGCAGCCCCGAAACGTTTGCCTCCGCCGCCGGCCTGCGCTCGACCACGCTGGCCTTCAACGCCCAGACGATCGACGTCACCAATGCCGATTCCGCCAGCATGTGGCGCGAGCTGCTCGCCAATGCCGGCGTCGCCTCGGCGCAGATTTCCGGCTCCGGCGTGTTCAAGGATGCGGCCAGCGACGCAACCATCCGCGCCGCCTTCTTCAATCAAAGCATCCCCAACTGGCAGATCGTGATCCCCAGCTTCGGCACCGTCACCGGCCCGTTCAAACTCACCGCGCTGCATTACGAAGGCCCCTATGACGGCGAGTTGAAACTCGTCGCTCACGCTCGCCAGCGCCGGCGCGCTCACCTTCGCGGCGATCTGATCATGACCAACACACTCCGCGGCGAAGCCGCGCTCGTCGCCGGCGGCAAGTCGTACCGCCTGCTGCTCACCCTCGGCGCCTTGGCCGAAATCGAATCCGGCCTCGGCCTTGCCGATCTTTCCGAAGTCTCCGCGCGGCTCAAGCAATTGCGTGCCTCCGATCTGGCCATCGTCGCGGCGGCGCTGATGCGCGGCGGCGGCCATGATGTCTCGCCCGCCGATGTGATGCGGCTGCCGTGCGATCTGGGCGCGCTGGTCAAAGGCGTGGCGGGCGCCTTCGATGCGGCGGGCCTTGCGGGCGGGGAGGGCGATCAACCTGCCCCTTTCGCCAAAGCCAATCCTGGAACGCCTGGCTCGAATTCGCGCTCGGCGTGATGCGCATTCCGCCCGATCAGTTCTGGCGCATGAGCCTGCCCGAATGGCGCGCCGCTGTTACCGGTTTCCAGAACCGGCGCGGCGCGCGCCCCGCCCCGCTCGCCCGCAGCGAGTTCGAATCTCTGATGGAGGCCTATCCCGATGGCTGACCAGACCGTCTCGCTCAATCTCGATTTGTCGCCGATGAATGCCAGCCTCGCCGCCGCCGCAAAGACCTTGCAGGCCTTCGCCAGCGGCCCGGTGAACGACACGGGCCTTGCCATCGAGCGCTCGATCACGCGCAGCTTCAATTCGGTGGCCAACACGATCGCGCGCGCCGCGCTCTCCGGCAAAACCTCCATCGACCAGATGGTCAACGCCATCCTGGCCGATTTCGACCGCATCGCGATCAAGGAGTTCATCGCCAAGCCCATCGAAGGGCTGATCTCCTCGATCGTCGGCTCGATCCTGCCGGTCTCGGGCGCGCGCGCCGCGGGCGGGCCGGTCAGTGCGGGCGCGGCCTATCTCGTCGGCGAGAACGGCCCGGAGCTGTTCGTGCCGGGCGCGAATGGCAGCCATCGCACCCAATGCCAACACCGCGCCCCGCGCCCGCAGATCGTGATGAACGTGCAGACGCGCGACGCGCAGAGCTTCCTCAAATCCGAAACCCAGATCGCCGCGATGATGACGCGAGCCCTGGCCCGCGGGCAAAGGAATATGTGATGGCCTTCCACGAAATTCAGTTCCCCACAGCCATCGCCTTCCATTCCTCGGGCGGGCCGGCGCGCAAGACGGAGATCGTCACGCTCGGCTCCGGCTATGAGGAGCGGAATGCGGTCTGGGCGAATTCCCGCCGCCATTACGATGTCGGCTATGGCGTCAAGACGCTGGACGATCTGCACGCGACAATCGCCTTCTTCGAAGCGCGCACCGGCCGGCTTTATGGCTTCCGCTTCAAGGATTTCAGCGATTTCAAATCCTGCGCGCCGGGCACGGCGGTCACGCCGCTCGACCAGCCGCTCGGCAGCGGCGACGGCGCCACCACGCAGTTCCAGCTCGCGAAAACCTACACCTCCGGCCCGGCGAGCTGGCAGCGCACATCAAGAAGCCGGTCGCGGGCACGGTGCGCGTGGCCGTCGATGGCGTGGAAACCGCCGTCACCACCGACACCACCACCGGCCTCGTCAGTTTCGCATCTGCGCCCGCCGCCGGCGCCGTGCTCACCGCCGGTTTCGAATTCGACACGCCGGTGCGCTTCGACACCGATCAACTCGCCATCAACCTCGCCAGCTTCAACGCCGGCGAGATCCCGTCGATCCCGATCGTGGAGGTGCTGGTGTGAGTGCTGACCGCAAACCCCAATTGTCATGGCCCGCAAATGCGGGCCACCCAGGTGATGCCGTGCGCGGTCCTTCGAGAGTTCGTCAAGCGTCACCTGGATCCCCCGCAGATGCGGGGGATGACCGCGAAGGGGACGCGGAATGAAGAATATCTCCCCCGCCCTGCAAGCCCATCTCTCTTCGGGCGCCACCACTCTCGCCTGGTGCTGGACAATCACCCGCGGCGACGGCCTCATCCAGGGCTTCACCGATCACGACCGCCCGCTCGCCTTCGAGGGCGTGACCTATGATGCCGTCACCGGCTTCACCGCCAGCGAAGTGCAATCCCAGCTCAATCTCGCGGTCGACAATCTCACCGTGCTGGGCGCGCTGTCCTCCGCCAGCCTCAACGAGGCCGATCTCGCGGCCGGTCTTTATGACGATGCCGCCATCGAGATCTGGCGCGTCAACTGGGCCGACACCTCCCAGCGCGTGCTCATGCGCAAGGGCCATCTCGGCCAGGTGACGCGCGGGCGCACCGCCTTCCAGGCCGAGATGCGCGGCCTCGCCCATGTGCTGAACCAGCCCGTCGGCCGCGCCTATTCCTATGGCTGCGATGCGGTGCTGGGCGATGCGCGTTGCACCGTCGATCTTTCCGATCCGGCCTATAGCGCCGCCGGCGCGGTCGCCGCCGTCACCGATGCGCGCCGCTTCACCGCCGCGGGCCTCGGCGGGTTTGCCGATGGCTGGTTCGCGGGCGGCAAGCTCAGCTGGACAAGCGGGGCCAATGCCGGCCGCGCCATGGAGATCAAGCGCCACGGCGTCGCCGCGTCCACCGTCACGCTCGAATTGTGGCTTGAGATGAGCGAGGCGATCGCGCCCGGCGACGCCTTCACCCTCACGGCCGGCTGCGACAAGCAGTTTTCCACCTGCAAGGCCAAATTCGCCAATGCCGCCAATTTCCGCGGCTTTCCCTACATGCCCGGCAATGACGCGGTCACGAGCTATCCGACGCAATCCCAACCGCTGGATGGAGGCAGCCGCTATGGCAATTGAATCTCCCAACACCACAATTGTCATGGCGCGCGACTGCGGGCCACCCAGGGGAGGCCGCGCACGTGCTTTCGAAGGTCCGCCAGATGTCGTCTGGGTCCCCCGCATCCGCGGGGGATGTCACAGTGGAGATTGTGCGCATCGCCCGCTCCTGGATCGGCACGCCCTATGTGCATCAGGCCAGCGTCAGGGGCGCGGGCTGCGATTGCCTGGGCCTGTTGCGCGGCGTCGTGCGCGAACTTACCGGCGCCGAGCCCGAAACCCCGCCGCCCTATTCGCCCGACTGGGCCGAGGCCACCGGCGCCGAAACCCTCCATGCCGCGCTCGCGCGTCACCTGACCGAGATCGACCCGGCCACCATCGCCCCCGGCGATGTCGCGCTGTTCCGCATGGTGCGTCGCGGCCCCGCCAAGCATTGCGGGATCGTTGCAAAACAGAAAGCTGATTTGACCCTGATCCACGCCCGGCAGAACAAGCGCGTTTCAGAAGAACCATTCGCGCGGGTCTGGCGACGCAAGCTCGCTTTCGCTTTCGGCTGTAAAACTCTCGAATTGTCATGATGAACTCGATATCCTGGCAGCAATAAAGTCATCTGCTGTGTGGTCTTTCCGGAGATCTGACGATGTCGGAAAATTCTAAGGAAGCCTATTCTGCAGACTTCGCGGGTGAAGCCTTGCGTCAGGGCGAAATGCGTGTGCAGGCGCAGCTCGATCTCGTGATCTCGGCAGACCAACGCTCGATGGCCCTGCTGGGCGCGACCGTCGCTGGAATGATCAGCTTGATCGGGTTTGGCGCGAGCGCATTCGGCGACAAGGAGCCGAATATCCCGTTGGGTGTCGCGCTGTTTTGCGCAGTCATTCCGCTCGGCATTGCGGTGATGGCCGCGATCAAGGCAACGCGCCCTGGCGAATTCCATTCACCAGGCAAAAAGCTCAAGGACATGCGGAAAGCCGCGGTCTCCCCGATCGCGGAAACCAAGCTGGCAACTCGCCGAAGACTGTGAGAAGCGTATTGACCAGAACTACGAGATTCTGGACGGCATCAGGACAGAGATGAAGCGGGCGCTGGGCTGGGCAACCGCCAGCATACCGGCTGCGATCGTCGGCTATATCGTCACGCTGTTGCTGACTCATCCTGGTCCGTGGCTGGCTACGCTGTTGTAGCCTCGCCGCTATTGGTCTCTGCCACGTCCTGCGTGTCTTCCGTCCAGTCGGCCACGCCGACAGGGTCCCCGAGGGTCTCCCTGCCGCCACGGGGGTCCGCCTCTCCGGGATCGATCAGGGGCTCGGTGGTCGTTCTTGTCGGAGTCGGCACGCCGGGGGCCTTCGGATCCGGGTCCTGTTCAGGCGCCGGATCGCCACTGCGTCGTGGTTTGTCGGACATGGGCACGCTCCCCTGTTTTCCAACAGATCTCCTATAGCACATCGAGGCCCCCATGGCATCTCTTGTTCTCGGCATCGCCGGTCAGGCGATCGGCCCGTCGCTGTTCGGCGCGGGCTTCTCCGTGTTCGGCGCCACCATCACCGGCGCCGAGATCGGCGGCGCCATCGGCGCCTTCATCGGCAGCGAAATCGATTCCCTGATCGCGCCCGGCAGCCATGTGACGCCGCACGGGCCCGCGCCTGACCGACATCAACATCCAGGCCTCCAGCGAGGGCGCGCCGATCCCGCGTCTCTATGGCCGGGTGCGCGTCGCCGGCCAGCTCATCTGGGCCAGCCGCTTCAAGGAAACCGCCGCGCACCACCACCACGGGCGGCGGCAAGGGCGGCCCGTCGCGTCACGGTCACGCAAACCGATTACAGCTATTCGATGTCCTTCGCGGTGGGGCTGTGCGAAGGCGTCATCACCGGCCTCGGCCGCGTCTGGGCCGATGGCAATCTGATCGACCTGTCGCAGGCTACACCACCCGGCTTTATCCCGGCGACGAAGACCCAGAGCCCCGATCCCCTGATCGAGGAGATCGAGGGCGCGGGCAATGCGCCGGCCTGGCGCGGCCTGGCCTACATCGTCTTCGAGGATCTGCCGCTCGCCAAATTCGGCAACCGCATTCCGCAATTGCAGTTCGAGGTGATCCGCGCCATCAGCGCGGACAATCCCGACGCGCTGGAAAACCGGCTGGCGGGCGTCGCGCTCATCCCCGGGGCCGGGCGAATTTGTCTACGCCACCGATGTCGTCACCGCCGATGACGGTGCAGGGCGGCACGGTCCCCGAAAACGCGCACAATGCCGGCAGCGGCAGCCGATCTGCACCGCCTCGCTCGACGATCTGCAGGCGCTGGCCCCCAAGCTCGGCGCCGTCTCGCTGGTGGTGGGCTGGTTCGGCAATGATCTGCGCTGCGCCAATTGCGAGATCAGCCCCGGCGTCGAGATCGCGCACGAAGACCACCTATCCCGAAAGCTGGGCCGGTGACGGCGTCACCCGCGCCGGCCGCCCATCTCGTCAGCCAGATCGATGGCCGCCCGGCCTATGGCGGCACGCCCTCCGATGCCAGCGTCGTCGCCGCGATCCAGGATCTGAAAGCGCCGCGGGCTGCGCGTGCTGTTCAATCCCTTCCTCTTCATGGATATCGCGTCCGGACAACGCGCTGCCCGATCCCTATGGACCGGCGCCGCGACCGCAACCGGCCTTTCCCTGGCGCGGGCGCATCACCTGCGATCCCGCGCCGGGGCAGGCGGGCTCGCCGGACCAGACAGCCACGGCCGCGACGCAAGTCGAATGCCTTCTTCGGCAGCGCCGCCGCCGTCCGATTTCACCGTCAGCGGCACCGCGCGTCAGCTACACCGGCGCGAGCGAATGGAGCTGGCGCCGCATGGTGCTGCATTACGCCCATCTCTGCGCGGCGGCCGGCGGCGTGGATGCCTTCCTGATCGGCTCCGAACTGGTCGGGCTGACCCATGTGCGCGACAGCGCCACCACCTATCCGGCCGTCGCCGCGCTGCAAGGCGCTGGCCGCCGATGTGCGCGCCATTCTCGGCCCCGCCACAAAGATCGGCTACGCCGCCGACTGGTCGGAATACGACAATCACCAGACCGGCGATGCGCCGCGGCGCGATTCTGTTCCACCTCGACCCGCTCTGGGCGGACGCCAATATCGATTTCGTCGGCATCGACAATTATCTGCCGCTGGCCGACTGGCGCGACGGCAGCGCCCATCTGGATTACGATGCCGCCAACGGCCCCACATCGATCCACGATCCGGCCTATCTCGCGGCCAATATTCGCGGCGGCGAGGATTACGACTGGTATTACGCCAGCGCCCGCCGATCGCGACGCGCAAACCCGCACCGCCATCACCGACGGGCTCGGCAAGCCCTGGGTGTTGCGCGCCAAGGATATTCGTGGAACTGGTGGGCCAATCCCCATTACGACCGCCCCGGCGGCACCGAAAGCGCCAGCCCCACCGCCTGGGTGCCGCAAGCGCAAGCCCATCTGGTTCACCGAGCTTGGCTGCCCCGCCGTCGACAAGGGCGCCAACCAGCCCAATGTCTTCGTCGATCCCAAATCGAGCGAAAGCGCGCTGCCCTATTATTCCAACGGCGCGCGCGACGATCTCGATCCAGCGCCGCTTTCTCGAAGCCCATCTCGAATTCTGGACCGATCGCCGCCAACAATCCGGTGTCGCCCGTCTATGCCGCGCCCGATGGTGGA
Source organism: uncultured Pseudomonadota bacterium (assembly GCA_963710925.1). Classification (GTDB taxonomy): domain Bacteria; phylum Pseudomonadota; class Alphaproteobacteria; order Micropepsales; family Micropepsaceae; genus Rhizomicrobium. The sequence continues at coordinate 125,257 of CAVQBY010000003.1, forward strand.
CACGGCCAATCTCTATCTGTGGTGCTGGGATGCGCGGCCCTTTCCCTTCTTTCCGGCGCGCGCCGATGTCTGGGGCGATGCCGGCAACTGGCGCCTCGGCCATTGGCTGAACGGGCGGCTGGGCGCGGTGCAACTGTCCGATCTCGTGACCGATCTGTGCGCCGCCGCGGATTTCTCCGCCATCGACGTGTCGAACCTCTCCGGCCTGGTCACCGGCTTTGCCGTCACCGGCACGATGAGCCCGCGCGATGCCATCGCCCCGCTGGCGCCGCCTATCATTTCGATGCGGTGGAAAGCGAAGGGGCGATCAAATTCGTCGCCGCGCGGCCGCCCGCAGACCACATCCTTCACGGAGCGGATCTGGTGCTGCCGTCGGGCGATCCCGGCTTCGGCTTTTCGCTGACGCGCGCCCAGGAAACCGATCTGCCGTCGGCCGCGCGGCTCGAGCTATATCGAGGCCGAGGCCGATTACCGTCAGGCCGCCGTCCAGTCGCGCCGTCTCACCGGCGGGGCGGCCGGCATCGCGCAATCGGCGCTGCCGCTGGTGCTCGATCAGGGCCAGGCCAGCGCCATCGCCGCGCGCCTGCTGATGGAGGCGTGGATGATGCGCGAGACGCGCGCGAGTTTTCGCTGCCGCCATCGCTTCCTCGCGCTCGATGCCGCCGACGAGGTCGTGCTCCATGCCGGCGGGCCGCAGCCATCGCCTGCGCCTGACGCGAAATCGACGATGCCGGCGCGCGGCGGATGCGGGCCGCCGCCACCGATCCCTCGCTCTATGAACCGCTGATCGGCCCGGCCCGCGCGCCCGGCATCATCCAGGCATTGCGCGTCCCGGGCCGCGCCCTGGTGGTCTTCGCCGATCTGCCGCTGCTCACCGGCGACGAGATCGATTGCGACGCCGCACGGCGGCCGCCTATCGCCGATCCCTGGCCGGGCGCGGTGCAACTGCGCAAGCAGCGCCACCACCGCGAACTACGCGCTCGATACCACGCTGACCGCGCCCGCGACGATGGGCGAAACCACGGCCGACCTCTATTCCGGCCCCATCGCGCGCTGGGACCGGGTGAACACGCTCACGGTCAAACTCTATTCCGGCGCGCTCGCCTCGCGCGACGGCCTCTCCGTCTTCGGCGGCGCCAATGCGCTGGCGCTCGAAAATGCCGATGGCGACTGGGAGGTGCTGCAATTCGAAACCGCAACCCTCACCGCGCCCGGCGAATATGCGCTTGCGGGCTTGCTGCGCGGGCAGGCGGGCACGGAATCGGCGATGCGCGATCCGCTCGCCGCCGGGGCGCGGGTGGTGGTGCTGGACGGCACGCCGAAGCAATTGGGCCTCACCGCCGCCAATTACAACCTGCCCTTCAACTGGCTGTGGGGCCCGCAAGGCAAGCCGATCTCGGACCCGAGCTACCAATCGGCCGCGCTGCAATTCTCCGGCGTGGGCTTGCGCCCCTACGCGCCCACCGCACTTGCGGCCGTCTACACGGACACCGGCGATCTGCTCCTCAGCTGGATCCGCCGCGACCGCGCCCCGTCAGCGGACAGCTGGGATCAAAGCGAGATCCCGCTCAGCGAAACCGCCGAGGCCTATGACATCGAGATCCTCGATGGCACGGGCGCGGTGATCCGCACCGTCTCATCGCTGTCCACGCCCGCCTATACCTACACCGCTGCCGGCATCGCCAGCGATTTCCCCGGCGGCCTGCCAAGCCCCTTCCGCTTCACCGTCTACCAGCTGTCCTCAACATTCGGCCGCGGCCCCGGCAGGACGGCGGCCATCTACTTCGCATAAGGATTCCCCCATGACCGACACCACGCCGCGCACCGGCGCGCCGCTGCTTGCGGCCGCGCAGGCGCAAAAACACGTCACCCACAACGAGGCCCTGCTGCAGTTCGATGCGCTGTTGTGTTGCCGCATCCTCGACCGCGATCTCACCGCCCCGCCAGCCACGCCCGCCGATGGCGACACCTATCTCGTCGCCGCCGCCGCCACCGGCGTGTGGGCCGGGCAGGACGGCAGGATCGCCACCGCCATCGATGGCGGCTGGCGCTTCTATGCGCCCTTTGACGGCCTTTCGGCCTTCGTCGCCGACGAGCTGGTCATGCTGGTTCATAGCGGCGGCGGCTGGACGGACTGGGCCAGCGTGCTCGACTGGCAGAACATCGCGCTTGTCGGCATCAACACCGCGGCCGACGCCACCAACAGGCTCGCCGTTTCGTCGGACGCCGTGCTCTTCAACCATGCCGGCAATGGCGTGCAGGCCAAGCTCAACAAACATGCGAGCGCCGACACGGCCTCCTTCCTGTTCCAGACGGGCTGGTCCGGCCGCGCCGAATTCGGCCTCACCGGCGACGACGATTTCCACCTCAAGGTCTCGCCGGACGGGACCACATGGCTCGAAGGTCTCAGGATCGCCGGCGCCGGCGGGCAGGCGCAGATTCTCGCCGGTTCGGCCGCCGCGCCCGCGCTGGCGGCCAATGGCGATGCCAATACGGGCCTGTATTTTCCGGCCGCGGACACCATTGCCCTGTCGCTCGCCGGCAGCGAACAGCTCCGGGTGACAAGCACCGGCGCGGTCGGCATCGGCACTCCCGCGCCGGACTCGGTGGTGCATGTGCGGCAGGCCTCGTCCGGAGGATTGTCGGCGATCACGATCCTGAACAGCGCCCCGAACGGCAGCACCTCGGAAACGGCCGGGATCGTCTTCCAGCACGAACTGCAACGGCAGGGCGGAAAAATCGTCTCGGGCCGGGCCGGCGACTATGTGCTCAACAATGCGCGCGCCAGTTTCATGGCGTTCTATACCGCCGCCAGCAATGTCGATGTCGAACGGATGCGCATCGATGATGCCGGCAATCTGATGCTGGGCGGCACGGCAATGGGCACCAGCGCGGCCGGATGCATCGGCATCGCCAACGGCACCGCCCCCACGGCCTCACCCGCCGGTATGGGCCAGCTCTATGTCGAGGGCGGGGCGCTCAAATATCGCGGCGCCAGCGGCACGATCACGACAATCGCCCCGGCCTGATCGGAGGGCAACCATGACAAATTACATCGGCCCGTGGCGCAGCGCGCCCTGGGATGCTTCGCGCTGGCCGAATTTCAGCGCCCGCGAACTGGCCTGCCCGTGCTGCGGCGAACTCTGCGTCGTGCCGCGCGCGCTCGATGCCGTCCAGCGGCTGCGCACCGCCATGGCCGCGCCGCTCCTCATCGATTCGGGCCATCGCTGCGCGCTGCACAATGCGCGGGTCGGCGGCGCGCCGCTCAGCCAGCACAAATCGCTCGCCTTCGACGTGGCGCTCGCCGCCCATGACCCGATGGCCCTGCATGCGCAGGCGCGCGCCGCCGGCTTCACCGGCTTCGGCTACGCCAACAGCTTTCTGCATCTCGATACGCGGGCGCGGCCCGCGCACTGGTTCTACGGCAAGAGGAGCATCGCCAAATGGACATCCTTGGGACTTTAGTCGACGCCGGCACCTCGGCCCTGTCGGGCGGCGTCTTCGGCCTGATCGGCAATATCGCCACAAAGGTCGTCGGCTATTTCGAGGCCGAACAGCAGCTCAAGCTCAAATCCGCCGAATGGGCGCATGAAAACGAACTGCTCAAGCTGCAGATGCAGGCCCATGCCGTCGAGACGGAAGACGAACTGAAGCTGGTCGCCGCGCGCGGCGCGCAGGCCGGCCTCACCGCCAGCCTCCAGGCGGAAGGCTCCATCGGCACGACCTATGAATGGGTCAATGCGGTGCGCGCGCTGGTGCGCCCGGCGCTCACCTTCGGGCTGGCGGCCTTCCTCTGCGCGGCCTTCTTCGCGCTGACGCCCGGTGATATCGACCGCGCCTATGTCGCCAACTCCCTGGTCTTCGCCGCCGTCACCGCCATCGTCTGGTGGTTCGGCGACCGCGCGCCGAAACGCCCGGGCCCACATTGACGCGCCGCGCGCCGGCTGCCTTCATGGCCGGTGAACCGCCATTGGAGTGCCGCATGAACACGCCCGCCAAGACCGTCAGCGACGCCATCGCCACGCGCAAGACCATCCGCGCCTTCAAGCCCGATCCGGTGTCGCGCCAGACGCTCGAGGATATTCTCACGCTGGCGCTGCGCGCGCCGTCCGGCGGCAATCTGCAGCCCTGGCGCGTCTATGCGCTGCTGGACGGGGCGCGCGACGAGCTGGTGCGCCGCGTCGCCGAGCAGCGCAAGGAAAAGCCGATGGGCGAGACGCCCGAATATCACATCTATCCGCCGGCGCTCACCGAGCCCTACAAGACGCGCCGTTTCCGCGTCGGCGAGATGATGTATGCCACCATGAACATCCCGCGCGAGGACAAGCTCGCCCGTCTCAAATTCTTTTCCGGCAACTGGGATTTCTTCGGCGCGCCCTGCGGGCTGATTGTCACCATGGACCGGCAGATGCAGGAAGGCCAATGGGCGGACCTCGGCATGTTCCTCGAAAACATCATGCTGCTGGCGCGCGAGAAGGGGCTTCACACCTGCCCCCAGGAAGCCTGGGCGCTGTTTCATCCCACCATCCGCGACTACCTGTCGATCCCCGACAACGAGATGATCTTTTGCGGCATGGCCGTCGGCACCGCCGATGACAGCCACCCCGTCAACAGCCTCCAAACCGAGCGCGCCCCGCTGGACGAGATCGTGACCTTCAGGGCGCAGGCATAAGCGCGGAGGGCGGCGTCAGCCAGAAGGCCAGCGCCAGCGCGCCGGCCAGCAGCGCGAACCAGATCGCCGCCGACAGGATCGAACTCTGATTGGCTGCGCGCTGTTCCAGCCAGGTCTTGGGCCTTATGCCGCGATAGAAGAACACCGCCTGCGCCGCCAGATTGACGGCGGCAATGTTGACCAGCAACAGCCCGCCGGCGCCCGCCGCCGCGCCCCAGTTGCGCAATTCGGCTTCCACGCCCAGCGTCACCGCCGGCGGCAGCAGCGCGACGGCCACCATCACCCCCACCAGCGCCGTCGCCGTGCCCGAAGTGATCGACAGCGCCGCCGCCGCTCCGGAGGCCAGCGCCAGCAGCGCGCTTTCCGGCCCCACCGATGTGCGCAAGATCAGTTCATGCGTCGGATTGCTCGCGCCCAGCGCGAAGGCCAGGCCATAGCCCAGCGCCACGGCCATGACGATGCCGACGGCCAGTGCCTCGGCGCCGCGCAGCACCAGATGCAGGCTGCCCATCGCCGCGCCCAGCGCCAGCGCGATATTGGGCGACAGCAGCGGGGCGATCACCATGGCACCGATGACGACGGCGGTGTTGTCGCCGATCAGGCCGGCGGCGGCGACGATCGCGGCCAGCGCCGTCATCAGCACGAAGTCCGGCGTCAGGGCCGCCGCGCGCGACACCGAATTGACCAGTTCCTCGCGCGTGGCGCCGACGCGTTCGCGTTCCAGCGAGTTCTGCTCTTCCTCGGGCAGCGGCTTTTCCGGCAGCGAGATGTCGACCGGCAGAAGCGAGACGCGCCAGTCTTCGGCCGAACCCAGCGCGCGCTGCAATTCGTCGAGCAGCCGCTGGCGGCCTTGCGCCCGGGTGATCAGATGGACCACCGCGATGGCCTCGTCGGCGGCCGACATCACGGTGGTTTCGATGACGCTGGGATTGTCGGCCACCGCCACGATGGTGTCCAGAAAGCCGGATGGTGCGATCACTTCGACAAGCCGCAGGGCCATGGCGCGAATCTCCTTGGCCGAAGTGTGTCATAAGGGGACCGCGCCTGCGAATGGCGCCCCGCGCGCCGCGCCGGAATTGAGAAGCCCGCACGAGATGGCTCTCGTGCGGGCTCTCGCTTGGGCCTGGCATTGGGCGGGGAGGGGCGAAACCGCACAACACCTGCCAAGGTCTTTTCGCCGGAAAGCGGGCCGTTCACCGTGTTCCCGAGCCGCGCAGCGGTGCCACATTTTCGTTCCTGGCACGTTGTGCTAACCGGGGATGGTCCGCTTTCCCTTGTCGTCGCGCCGATATTGGCGCGGCGGCGCTGAACCGGGTCTGAGGACCATGTTCATCGCGGGTTCATCGCCCGGGCGATAGGTAGACGGATGCGCTGGTCAGGTGTCTTTGCTGTGTTGCTTTTGCTGGGCGCCGGTGCCGTGCCCGCGGCGGCGCAGCCTGCGCGCGACCATGCGCGGGCCGGCCGCGTCCAGGCGCTGGACCAGATCCTGCCACAGATCCGCCGTTCGCGCCCCGGCACCTTCTACGATGCCGAAGGTCCGTTCCGCGGCGCCGACGGGCGCATGCATTACCGTCTCAAATGGATGACGCCCGGCGGGCGCATCGAATGGCTCGACACCGATGCGGCCACCGGCCGCGTGCTCGGCCGGGCCCGGGATGCCCGCGCCCCGGCCTGGGAGCAGCAGCGCGGCGAGGGCCGCCGCTATGCGCCGCGCGACAATCGCCATGGCGACCGCAGCCGCGGCTACCGCCCCGGCCGGCGCGACGAGTTCCGCGGCGGGCCGCGCTACGACCAGCGGCGCTATGCGCCCAGCAACAAGGCCCGCCCGGTCCCGCGCCACCGCGCCCGCCCGCGCGCCCATGGGCGTGACGGCGGCGCCCGCTCCGGGCATGATCGCCGCCGGGACGGTCGCGGCGGCCGGCGATACTAGGGGGGCGGGACGGGCCGATGCGCATACTCCTGGTCGAGGACGATACCGATCTGCAGCGCCTGTTGAAGAAGGCGCTGGACGATGCCGGCTATGTCGTCGACAGCGCCGCCGATGGCGAGGAGGGACATTTCCTCGGCGACACCGAACCCTATGACGCGGTGGTGCTCGATCTGGGCCTGCCCAAGCTGGACGGCGTCACGCGTGCTCGAGAAATGGCGCAAGGACGGCCACACCATGCCGGTGCTGATCCTGACCGCGCGCGACCGCTGGTCCGACAAGGTCGCCGGCTTCGATGCCGGCGCCGACGATTATCTGGCCAAGCCGTTCTACACCGAGGAGCTGCTGGCGCGGCTGCGCGCGCTGTTGCGCCGCGCCGCCGGCCACGCCACCGCCGAGATCGAGGTCGGTCCCTTGCGCATCGACACGCGCGCCAGCCGCGTCACGCTGGACGGCAATCCGGTCAAGCTCACGGGCCTGGAATATCGCCTGCTTGCCTATCTTGCCCATCACAAGGGCCGCGTCGTCAGCCGCACCGAACTGGTCGAGCATCTCTACGACCAGGATTTCGACCGCGACTCCAACACCATCGAGGTCTTCGTCGGCCGCCTGCGCAAGAAGCTCGACGCCGATCTGATCCAGACCGTGCGCGGCCTCGGCTACACCCTCGATACGCCCCGAAGAGACCAAGGCATGAGACATGCCGTGTCCCACCTCCCCCCTTGCGGGGAGGTCGGAGCTATGTTTCAGCCATGAAACTGCCCCGCCCGCATCTCAACTCGCTGTCCTCCCGGCTGATCGCCGCGGCCGCGGTGTGGACGCTGCTGGGGCTGGTGGGCGGCGGCTTCGTGCTGTCGGGAATCTTCCGCGCCTCGGTCGAGAACAATTTCGACGCCCGCCTCAGATCCGATCTGGGCGGCATGATCGCCGCCGCCGAGCCCGATCCGTCGGGCGGGGTGTCGCTGCAGGGCCGTTTCAACGATCCGCGTTTCGAGCGCATCTATTCGGGCTGGTACTGGCAGGTTGTGCCCGCTCGCGCCCTCGGCCAAGGCGCAGATCTCGCGCTCGCTGTGGGACAAGACCATTTCGCGCACCGACACCACCACGGCCGACGGTCTGACCTGGGGCCACGGCATCGGCCCGGAGAACCAGCGCGTGCGCTTCGTCGCCCGCCAGGTCGAATTTCCCATCACGGCGACGGCGCAGCCCGGCGACAGCCGCCGCTACAGCTTTCTCGTCGCCGGCGACATGAGCGAGATCGCAGGACGAGATCGACGATTTCAATCACATGCTGATCTGGTCCTTCGCGCTGCTGGGCGCCGGGCTGATCGGCGCGATCCTGCTGCAGGTGCGCGTCGGTCTGCAGCCGCTGCGCGCGTCTGTCGGCGGCGCTGGCCCGCATCCGCGACGGCAAGGCGCGCCGTCTGGTCGGCGACTTTCCCGCCGAGATCGCACCGCTGGCCACCGAGCTCAACAGCCTGCTCGGCCACAGCGAGGAAGTGGTCGGCCGCGCCCGCACCCATGTCTCCAATCTGGCCCATTCGCTCAAGACCCCGCTCAGCGTGTTGACCAGCGAGGCCCAGGCCCGGCCCGGCCCGCTGGCCGACAATGTGCTGCGCCAGGTCGAGACCATGCGCCGCCAGGTCGATCATTATCTGGCCCGCGCCCGCGCCGCCGGCGCGCTCGAGGTGCTGGGCACGCGCAGCCCGGTGCAGCCGGTGCTGGGCGATCTGGCGCGCGTGCTCCGGCGCATCCATGCCGAGCGGCCGGTCACCATCAATGTCGATTGTCCGCTCGATCTGGCCTTTCGCGGCGAGAAGCAGGACCTCGAAGAGATGGCCGGCAATCTCATCGACAATGCCTGCAAATGGGCGAAGACCCGCGTCCAGGTCGCGGCCCGTCCGCGCCAGGGCGGCATGCTGCTGTTGACGGTCGGCGATGACGGCCCCGGCCTGACCGAGGACGAGCGCAAGAAGGTCGGCGAGCGCGGCGAACGGCTCGATGAAATCGGTGCCCGGCACGGGGCTGGGTCTGGCCATCGTCCGCGACATCGCCAAGCTCTATGGCGGCAGCCTCGAACTGGCCCGCAGCGATCTGGGCGGCCTCGAAGCCCGGCTGACGCTGCCGGCGATCGGCTGATCTGCCCCCGCGCGCGCCCCGCGCCGGATTGGTATAGGCTCGCCCCATTGCCGATATCGCGCCGCGATGCGCAAACCCAAGGGGGCCTTTCATGACCGACAATTCCAATCCCGTCGCCCGCCGTGCCTTCGTCACCGGCTTGGGGGTCGGCGCCGTCGCGCTTGGCGCCGCCACCGCCGCCCGCGCCGATGCGCCGCCACACACCCAGTGGCAGCCCAGCCACGAGCCGCAGGACAACTGGATGGATCTGCCCGGCCGCCACCGCATGGTGTTCGACGCCATCAGCCCCAAGGGCGCGGGCGGGGCGCTGACCTTCGCCAACAATTACCTGGTGGCCAACAAGGAAGGCTACAAGCTGGAGGCCTCCGATCTGGCCAACATCATTGTCCTGCGCCATTTCGCGACGCCCTTCGGCTACAACGATGCGATGTGGAAGAAATACGGCGCGGTGTGGGGCAAGATGCTCAAGTTCGACGACCCCAAGACCAAGAAGATCGCGCTGCGCAACGTGCTGATGAGCGTGCCGCCCGGTGAGACCGGGCCCGACGCGGTGTCGATCCCGATGCTGGTCGACAAGAAGGTGCATTTTGCGATCTGCGGCGCGGCCACCCATTTCCTCGCCGGCGCGATGGCCAAGAAGACCAAGGGCAAGGCCGACGAGATCGAGAAGGAGCTGGCCGCCAACCTCATCGCCAATGCGCATATGGTCCCGGCCGGCATCGTCGCCGTCAACCGCGCCCAGGAACGCGGCTACGCCTTCGCCTATGTGGGGTAGGGGCGCTCACCCCCCGCTCAGGGCCTGGACGATGGCGACATCGTCGTCCGGGCCGAGCGGATGGGCGAGGTCGAAGGTCTGCGTGTTGTTGACGAAGACGCGCATGTGCCGGCGGATGCGGTCCTGCTCGTCGACCATGCGAAAGCGGATGCCGGGATAGCGCGCATCGAGATCGGCGAGCAGCGCGGCGAGGCTCGCGCCGTCGCGCCTCGACCTGGCTGGCCCCGGTATAGGAGCGCAAGGGCGAAGGGATCAGAACCTTCACGCCAGCTCCGCCGCCTCCACCGCATAGATCTCCGGCAGGTGCCGCGCCATGTTGCGTCCAGCGTCTCGCCTTCGTCGCGGCTCATCCACATCTCGCCGCTGGTGGTGCCGAAATAAAGCCCCACGGGATCGGCGCCGTCGGCCGTCATCGCCTGGCGCTTCACCGTCCACCAGCCTTGGGTTTCCGGCATGCCCGCATTCTGCCGCTGCCAGCGTCTTGCCGGCGTTCTTCGGTCATGAAGACGGCGGGCTTGCCGTCCGGGCTGGTGCGCGGCCACACCATGGTGCCGTCCATCGGAAACACCCAGGCCGTCTTGTCGTCGCGCGGATGCACCACCATCGGAAAGCCGATATCGCCGGCTTTTTTCGGCATCGCCTTGCCGATGCGCTCCCAGGTCGTGCCCGGCCGGTCGAGGCGATAGATGCCGCAATGGTTCTGCTGATAGAGCCGGTCGGGATTGGATGGCGCCAGCCGCACGCAATGCGGATCGTGGAAGGCGATGTTCGCTGGCGTCGAAGCCTTCGACCACCTCCATGCCGTCGACCAGCGTCGTCCAGGTCTTGCCGCCGTCGGTCGATTCATGCACGCCGCCGCTCGACATGCCGAAATACAGATGCTTCGCATCGCGCGGATCGACATTGATCGAATGCATCGTCGGCCCGTCCGGCGTGCCGCCCTGATCGTCGCCCCACACCGCCTGGAAGACGGGATCGTCGTTGACCGAGGAGACCGGCGCCCAGCTGTCGCCGCCGTCTTCGCTGCGGAACAGGCCTTGCGGGCTGGTGCCGGCATACCACACGCCCGGCTCGCTGGCGTGGCCCGGCGTCAGCCAGAAGGTGTGCTTCACGCTGCGGCCCTTGCCGTTCGCATCCTTCGGGAAGGCCGGCGGCTTCTTGGCTTCCGTCCAGTGCTTTCCGAAATCGGTGGAGCGGAACAGGGTCGGGCCCAGATGCCCGGTCGAGGCCGCGGCCAGCAGCGTGCGGCCGTCGCGCGGGTCGAGCACCAGATGATTGATGATGTGGCCCAGGAAATGCGGCCCGTCCGTCTCCCATTTCCTGCGCGCGGCATCGCCCTTGAAGATCCATGCGCCCTTGCGCGTGGCGACCAGCAGGGCTGCGCGCGGTTTGGCGGCGGCGCGTCTGGCCGGCGCTTTCTTTGTGCTCGGTTTGGTCTTCGATGTTGCGCTTCGAGCCATGCGGTCCCTCCGTCCTGCCCGTGATTGAAGAAAGATATCCGAAACTGCGCGCGATGTGTGTCACACGCTTACGTGAGCGCCCACAATTCGTCGCGCAGCGCCTCGGGATTGGTGAGCGATGCGTCAAGTTCGTCATGGGTGCGCCGCCAGATCGGAACCGCGCGCGCCAGAAGCGCCTTGCCCGCGGCGGTCAGGATCAGGCGCCGTCCGCGCCGGTCCGCCTTGTCGGGGACGACGCGCACGAGCTTTCGCCGCTCCAGCGGTTTCAGCGCCGCGGTCAAGGTCGTGCGGTCCATGGCCAGCAGCTCGGCCACTTGCCGCATCAGGGGCGGCGTCGGCGCGGTTGAGCGACATCAGCAGCGAGAACTGTCCATTGGTGAGATCGAGCGGCGCAAAGGCCTGATCGAAACGCCGCGCCAGTGCCCGCGCGGCGCGTTGCGCGGCCAGGCACAGGCAGCGGTCGCGCACCTGCAATGTCGTTTCCTGAGAGAGGGTATTCGGTTTTTGCATGACCGGATCACGAAATCGTTTTTGACACGGCGCCATCATGTTGATATCAACGCAATCCGTCAAGACGCGCAGGACCGGAGGCACGCGATGCAGTTCATCTCCTTCTTCAAGCCGGGGCCGGACGCCGGGCCCGACCGCATGGCCGAGCTGGACGCCTTCGTCCGCCGCCAGGCCGAAGCGGGCCATCTGATCCTCGGTGGCGGCTTCAAGGATGGCGAGCCGGGCTTCCGCATGAGCCTGGAAAACGGCGATTTCGCCGTTCGCGAAGGCGCGCCGGCCAGCGAAGCGCTGGGCGTCGGCTTCGGCATCCTCAAGGCCGACAGCCAGGAGCAGATGATGCAGTTCGTGCGCGAATTCCTGACCGTTTCGGGCGGCGGCGAATGCGCCGTCCGGATCCTGGCGGACGGCCCGCCGCCGCAATAATCCGGCGTCTCAGCGAACCCGCCGGTGTTCTCGAGATGAGCGATCCCGCAGCGCCCGCCGCCCCGTCCTGTTCGCCGCCGGCCCATATGGGGCGGCCATGGCGGCGCGGTTCGCGGCGGTGCAATCCCAATGTCTGAAACCACGGAGAAGATCATGTCCCGCCACGCAACGGCCTCGCGCGAGGAATGGCTCGCCGCCCGCCGCAAGCTGCTCGCCCGCGAGAAGGAACTGACCAGACTGCAGGACGCCATCGCCGCCGAGCGCCGGGCGCTGCCCTGGGTCCGCGTCGACAAATACTACACCTTCGACACGCCGCAGGGCCCGCGCGCCTTCGGCCAGCTGTTCGAGAACAAGCGCCAGCTCATCGTCTACCATTTCATGTTCTCGCCCGATTGGGAGCAGGGCTGCCCGGCGTGTTCCTTCATTTGCGACCATATCGATGGCGCCAATCTGCATCTGAAGCACCGCGATGTCCGCTTCATCGCCGTGGCGCGCGCGCCATTGGCCAAGCTCACGGCCTATGCCAGGCGCATGGGCTGGCGGTTCCCCTTCATCTCCTCGCGGGGCAGCGACTTCAATTTCGATTTCGGCGTCTCCTTCACCGCCGAACAGCTCGCCACCGGCCGCGTGCCCTACAATTATGCGATGATCGACAACACCTCGATGGAGGACATGCACGGCACCTCCGTCTTCATCAAGGACGATGACGGCACGATCTATCACACCTACTCCTGCTACGGGCGCGGTGACGAACGGCATATGGGCGCCTATGGCTTGCTCGATCTGACGCCGAAGGGCCGCGACGAGACGGGCAGGGGCAATATGGGCGACTGGCTCAAGCGTCACGACGAATACGAACCCGCGCGCGCGGCGGCAGAATAGGAGGGAACGATCCGATGAAGCTCTACTATTCCGATGTGCTGATGCCGCGCAAAGCCTGCGCCGTCGCCAAATATCTGAACGCGCCGCTCGATTACGTCTATCTCCAGCTCGGCAAGGGTGAGCACAAGACACCGGACTATCTCGCCCTCAATCCCAACGGCAAGGTGCCGACGCTGGTCGACGGCGACCACACGCTCTGGGAAGCCGATGCCATCATCATGGCGCTGGCCATGCGCATGAACTCGGATCTGTGGCCGAAGGATGCGCGCGGTCAGGTCGAAGTCCAGCGCTGGCTGAGCTGGAATGCGCGGCATTTCACGCCGCCCTGCGGCGCGCTCTATTTCGAATATGTGATCCGGCCGCGCTTCAATCTCGGTCCCGCCGATGCCGCCCAGGTGGAAACCTCGCAGGCCGAATTCCGCGCCGCGGCGCCGGTGCTCGACAACCATCTCGCCAAACGCGACTGGCTCGTGGGCGATGCGCCCACCATCGCCGATTTCTCCACCGCGGTGGCGCTACCCTATGCCGACAAGGCGCCGATGCCGCTGGAAGAATTTCCCGCCATCCGCCGCTGGCACGATCGCCTCAGCCAGTTCGAGGCCTGGCGCGACCCGTTCCCGCAGCGTTGAACATCAGCCGTAGGAGAGTCGTCATGCCCGATATCACCCCATTCCTCTGGTCCGACATGGTGGCGCTCGAAGCGGCGGCAGGTTGAGACCCGAAGCCCAACCCCAGGGAGACTGTCATGAACGTAAGCGCATATCTGACGTTTGAAGGCCAGTGCGAGGACGCCTTCACCTTCTACGCCAAGACCTTCGGCGGTACGGTTCAGGCGCTGATGCGCTGGTCCGACATGCCTGGCGGCCCGTCCAACGCCGCGATGGCGAACAAGGTCATGCATGCCAATCTCAAGGTCGGCACCAGCGAGATACTCGCCTCGGATGCGCCGCCGGAATATTTCCGGACGTCGCAAGGCATGAATGTCACGCTCGGCGTCGATAGCACAGCGGACGCCGAACGGATCTTTGCGGCGCTGTCGGATGGCGGCAATGTCACGATGGCTATGACGGAAACCTTCTTCGCCCATCGCTTCGGCCAGGTTACCGACCGCTTCGGCATTCCGTGGCAGGTGGTCCACGGCAAGAATTGACCGGCGCACGCACCAGCGTCTCGCGCGCGATTGCGGCGCCGCCGTCCGCCGTTTATCGCGCCTGTACCGATCCGGGCGCCTTGGTCCAGTGGCTGCCGCCCGGGTCGATGACCGGCGTCATGCATGCCTTCGAGCCGCGAGAGGGCGGCGCCTTCTCCATGTCGCTCCACTATCCGGACGGCGAAGGGCCCCCGCGCGGCAAGACGACCGAGCGCTCGGATCGTTTCGAGGGCCGCTTTGCGCGGCTCGTGCCGGATGCGCGCATCGAATGGGTTGTGCGGTTCGAATCCGCCGATCCGTCCTTTGCCGGCGAGATGACGGTCGTCACGACCATTGCGCCGGCGATCGAGGGCAGCCTGGTGACGATGGTGTGCCAGAACATCCCGCCCGGCATCGACCCGGCGGACAATGAGGCGGGCTCGCGCCAGTCGCTCGACCAGCTCGCCGCCGTCCTTGAGCGCGGCCGCCCGCGTCAGTCGCGCGGACCCTGATAGTCATAGATGCCCAGCGTGATGGCATAGCAGGCCAGCCGCACCGATTTGGGGATCTCGACCGGCTCGCCGTCGCGCTCGCCCTTCTCGTAATACTGCACCACGCGCCGCTTCAGCCCCAGCGCGTCGGCCGCCTGCTGCTGGGACAGATTCTGGCTTTTCCGCCATCGCTTGAAGTCGCCTGGTCGCACATCCGCCTCGTCGATTCGTCCCGGCAAGCTTTCCATGAAATTGTGAAGTTCCATAAACGGGCCGTTTTCCGCCCGTTCCGGCGCTTTTCCGGCGCCCCGGCAAGGCGGCGTTAACCCAGTTGCGGTTAATTGGGAGAGTTACGGAGGTCCCGCGGTGGGGCCGAAGGGAATATGGCGATGATCGCACCGGAGAAGGTGCAGCTGCTTCAGCAGTTCTTGGGGGGACTGCCGTCGGCCACGGCCGCGCGGCTGGCCAAGGCTGTCGAGGTCGATCGCCTCACCGAAGGCCAGGGCCTGCCCCACGATCTGATTCTGGACGGCCTGCGGCCCCTGCTGCGCCAGGCCGAGCCCGCGCGCACCCTCACCCCGCAACGTCTGTTCTGCCGGCCCTTCGAGGATTTGCTGATCACCCGTCCCCGCACGGAAAAGCAGAAGGGCTGCATCGCCCGCGAAGTCATCACGCCGGTCTGGGACTGGCTGAGCGATGATCTCGTGCCGCAGGCGATGGATCGCTACATCGCCGGGGTCAAGGAGGCCGTGCTCGGCCTGCACCGCGAAGTGGCGATGAGCTGCGCCGCCGAGTTCTGGCCGATCGCCTCCGAGGCGATCCTCTCCGCGCTCGAAACCGAGGCCGGTGTCAAATCCGCGCGCAAGGCGCTGGGCGGGGCCGCCCTGGTCGAGGATGCCCGCGACATCGCCAATCTGCTCGCGGTCGGACCCGAAGTGCTGGAAGTGCAGGCGCTGCTGGAGCCGCCGGTCGTGGCCCTGCCCGATGAGCTGCTGTGGGAGCTGCGCGAGATCTACAACCGCATCGTCGAGAAGGCCGTCGATTTCGGGGCCCTATCTCGCCGTCATCGTGATGCAAAGGCTGGAGCGGCCCTGGGAAGGGCTCAAGCTGCCGCTGTTCGTGTCGCGCCAGTCCGGCGACACGCTGATTTCCAACACCGATATGGGCCTTGTCGGGGAGGTCATCTTCGCCGAGATCGACGCCCATCTGGCCGTCATTCGCGGGGCGCGCCATTCCTATTTCGACGCCGATGCGCTGGTCGGCGCCGTGGCCGGTTTCGCCGAACTGTCGATGGGCATCGTCAAGGAAGTGGAGATCCGCCGCGACGGCAAATGGGGCCAGCGCCTGATGAAGTCGCGCGCCGCCGTTGCCGAGATCATGGAAGGCTTCATCGAACGCGCCCCGCGCGAAATCCTGGCGGCGCTGCCCACCCACCGCGCCAGCTTCAGCGGCGGGCCGAGAGTCCCCGATCTCAGTCACCTTCCCGATCCCGACCGCCAGGCCAGGGCGCTCAACTATGCGCGGCTGGTCATCGGCTGCTCGCCCTTCGCCGGCGCCGCCTCGTTCGGTGTGGCGATCAAGGATGCGCTGGACGAACTGAGGAAGACGCTGGGCCTCTACAATGACGACATCCTGCGCGAGCTGCGCGCCGCCGAAGGCGATCTGCGCAATCACGCCGAAGCCTATTTCGAACTGTCCGCGTCCCTGGTGACGTTGCTGTTCGGCGAGGAGGACGGCGCGCTGCTGCGCCGCCGCGGCCGGGCCGCCATGGCCTCCGCCGCGGCTTGACGCCTACACCACACCGTCACGCTTCAACGCGGCGATCTCGCCGTCCGAATAGCCCAGCGACGCCAGCACCGCATCGCTGTGTTCGCCCAGCATGGGCGGGCGCGTGCGCACCGTGCCCGGTGTGCCGTGCAGCTTTACCGGCGTCGCGGCAATCTTCGCCTTGCCGATGCCGGGGAAATCGACCTCTGTGAAGATGTCGCTGGCCACGACATGCGGATCGTCCAGCGCCTGGCGCGGCGTATAGACGGGGCCGGCCGGCACCCGCGCGCCCTCGAAGGCGGCGATGGCCTCTTCGCTGGTGCGCTGCGCCACCCAGGCGCCGACGGCCTCGCTGATGACCGCGCCATGGTCGCCGCGCGTCTTGTCGGAGGCAAAGCGCGGATCCTCGATCCATTCCGGCGCGCCGATCAGCCGGGCGACGCGGCGGAACAGCGGATCGCCATTGACGGCGACGGTAATCCACCCGTCCCTGGCTTTGTAAACGTCGCTGGGGCCGGCGGTCTGGCTGCGGTTGAGCGTCGGCTTGCGGTCCAGATGCAGGGCGGCTTCCTCCAGCAGCGTCGGGCTGAAATAGGTCATCACCGTGCGCAGCAGCGCGCCTTCGACCAGCTGGCCCTGGCCGGTCTGGTCGCGCGATCTGAGCGCCGCCATCACGCCCATCGCCATCAGCGAGGCGGTGCCGAAATCGACGTAAGGCGCGGCGGCGCGCACCGGCTGCTCTTCGGTGCCGGCGAAATAGGTCGCCCCGCTCATGGCCTGGGCCACGCCGTCGAAACCGACGCGGGTCGCATAGGGCCCGTCCAGTCCGAAGGCCGAGACCACCGCCAGGATGGCGCGCGGATTGACCTTCGACACGGCCTCCCAGTCCAGCCCCATGGTCTTGAGCGTTTCGCCGGGAAGATTGGCGATAACGACGTCTGCGCTCTCGACCAGCCGGGCGATGACTTCGCGGCCCTTGTCGGTGCCGGGATTGAGTGTCAGCGATTTCTTGTTGCGGTTCATCTGCAGGAACATGGCGCCCTCGCGCGGGCTGCCGTCCGCGTTTTCGCCGAGCGGAACCAGCGTGCGGTCCTCGCGTCCGTCCTTCTTTTCGACGCGGATCACCTCGGCGCCGAAATCGCCCAGCAGCGCGGCGCAATAGGGTCCGGCGATATAGCGGCCGAAATCGACGACCCGAATGCCTTCCAATGGTCCTGGCACGATGTCCTCCCGGAATGTGGCGCGGGCCGCGCGAAGCATTGCGGCCCGCTTGCTGTCGGGACTATACCGGGCTGGGGGAGAAATGCATGACCGCCGCTGCCGCATTCGCCACCCTGAACCGGATTGCAGGCATTGCCCCGTTGCGCGCGCCTGCCTTTTCCGGTGCCGATCCCATCGTGCCGACGCCGTTTCGCGTCGCGGCGGCGGCCGCCGCCGCATTGGGGCTGACGGCGGCCGCCTCCGCCGAGATCCGGCGCTTGCGCGGCGGTGCGGCGCAGACGCTGGCGATCGACCTCGACGCCGCCGCCGCCTCGCTGGTTTCCTTCGCGCTGCTGCGCCTCGACGGCAAAGCGGTGCCGCGGCCCGGCGAAAGCAATCCCACCATCGGCTTTTACCGCGCCGGCTGCGGACGCTGGATCCATCTGCATGGCGGCTTTCCGCATCTGGCGGCGGGCACGCTCAAGCTGCTCGATGCGCGCAACGATCGCGAGAGCATCGCGCAGGCGGTGTCGCGCTGGGATGCCGCCGCGCTTGAAGCGGCGCTGGCGCATCTGGGGATGTGCGGCGCTGTGGCCCGCGATGCCGCCGAATGGCGCGACACGCCGCAGGGCGCGGCATTGGCCGACACCCCGCCCATCGTGCTGACGCGCATCGGCGAGGCGCCGCGGCTCGAGCTGGGCAGTGATGCCGATCCGCTCGGCGGCATTCGCGTGCTGGATCTGACCCGCGTGCTGGCCGGGCCAACGGCGGGCCGCACACTGGCGAGCCACGGCGCCGAGGTGTTGTCGGTGCGCGCCGAACGCATCCCCACCATCGATGTCTTCGATCTCGACACCGGCCACGGCAAGCGCGCCTGCTATCTCGATCTGGCCAGGCCGGGCGATGCCGAAACGCTCCGCCGTCTGGTGCGCGACGCCCATGTCTTTGTCGATTCCTACCGGCCCGGCGCGCTGGCGAAACTCGGCGTCACGCCCGAGGCGCTGGCCCTGCAGGCGCCGGGCATCGTCCATGTCGCGCTGGATTGCTACGGCCATCGCGGACCGTGGGCGGCCCGTCCCGGCTGGGAGCAGCTGGGCCAGACCGCGACCGGGATCGCCGTGGCGCAGGGCGCCTTCAATGCCCGCCGGGCTCCCGGGCGCGGCGAGGCGAGGCCGGCGCTGATCCCGGCGGCGGCCTGCGACTACATCACCGGCTATCTCGCCGCCGCCGGCGCCGCCGCGGCGCTTCTGCGGCGCATGCGCGAAGGCGGCAGCTGGCGCGTCGAGGTCTCGCTCGCCGCCACCGCCATGTGGCTGCAGCAGCTGGGCGAGGCCACCGACGACGCGGTGCCCGCCCAGTGGGATCCGGCCGCCGGACTCGACGGGCTGATGCAGTCATGCGAAACGAAGCGCGGCCGGCTCGATTTCCTCGGGCCCGTCATGCGGATGTCCGAGACGCAGCCCGCATGGCGCCGCCCGCCGCCGCAACCCGGCGCGGACGAGGCACGCTGGCTCGCCTGAACCGGGACCCCGAGATGCCGCCGAAGAACAATCCGCTCAAGCTCAATCCGCTGCAGCTGCGAACCCTGACATTGCTGCAGGCCATCGCGCGCATCCCCGGCGCCTTCCAGGAAGGCCCCGGCGACGGCGAGGTCACGGTCACGACCTTCCCGCAGGCCCATGGCGACCACTTCCACCTCGGCGAAGCCACGGTCGCCGGCAAGGATGCCACAGGCCTGTTCAACGAAAAGGTCTGGCACGCGCTGGAACGCAAGGGCGTGGCCCGGGCCGACTGGCCGCGGGCCATCACCCTGACCGGACCCGGCCGCGAATACGACACCGGCCTCTACGACGCGATCCTGCACCACCCCGCGCATTGACGGCCGCCGCCTCGTGCCGATCGCCCGCCCCGCGGGCCCGGCAATCCCGCACGCGTCCGATAGGCCGGAATCGGGGCCATTCGGCCGATTCCCGAAACGGGATGTGCAATCGGCGCCGCCAATCCGGCTTCCTTGGGCAAGTCGATAAAATTTCAGCGATGTTTTAGGTTCGAAATTCGGTGTCCGTTAAAGCGGGTGAGCGAGACTGCTGCCACCAGATAAGGCAGTCAAAATGTTCGCGCTTTCGAAATTCGAGGCACTGGTCCGCCGTTTCCACCGTTCGCGGTCGGGCAATGTCGCCATCATTGCCGGGATCGCGCTGCCGATTCTCATCGGATTCTGCGGGCTGGGCGGCGATATAGGCTACTGGTACTACCGCCAGGGCGTGGTGCAGTCGGCGGCCGATATCGCGGCCTTCAACGCAACCGTCGCGCTGCGGGCCGGCGCAACCGCGGCAGAGGTGACGAGCGTGGCCACCGCTGCGGCCAGCGCGAATGGCTGGAACAGCGCAAGCGGCGCCATCACGGTCAACACGCCGCCGGTGTCCGGCACCCATCAGGACGCGCAGTCGGTCGAAGTACTGCTCACCGAGGACGAACCGCGCTTCTTCACGGCGCTGTTTTCCCAGTCGAAGGTGACGGAGAATCGCCGGGCTGTGGCGACCTTCACCTATGCCACCAATGCCTGCATGCTGGCGCTGGACAAGAACGCGCCGGGCGCCATGACATTCTGGGGCAACGCTGCGGCAAACTTCACCGATTGCAATGTCGTCTCCAATTCGCTGGCCAGCAATTCGTTCAGTCTGGGCGGCGCGGCAAGCGTTACCACGCCGTGCGTGCGCACGGCCGGCGGCGAAGTCCGTCAACGCGACCCTGAATCTGACGAGCTGCAGCAGCGTTGTGACGAGTGCGCCCCAATCGGATGACCCCTACGCATCGGTGCCGGCGCCGCCGATCCCGAAAGATTGCAGCTCGCCCTCTGGAACGGCCTATACTCCCGGAAAGTATTGTGGCGGGTTGAGCCTGAACGGAACTGCGGATTTTGCGCCGGGCGTCTATGTGATCGATGGCGGGACGCTCAAGATCAATGCAAACGCCGACGTGACCGGAACGGGCGTGACCTTCTATCTGATCAACGGCGCAACGCTTTCCTTCAACGGCAATGCCACGATGGATCTGACTGCGCCGACCTCCGGCGATTATGCCGGTCTGCTGTTTTACGGCGATCGCACGCAAGGTAACGCCACAAATACGATCAACGGCAATTCCTATTCCCAAATGACGGGCGCGATCTATTTCCCGAGCCAGGAGGTTCGGTTTCTTGGCAATTTCGGAGGCGTGAATGGCTGCCTGCAGGTCGTTGCCGGCACGGTTTACTACACGGGGTCGTCGACATTCCATTCGGACTGTTCTGGAACCGGTATGCGCAATATCCAGGTTCCTGGCGCAGTGACGCTGGTGGAGTGATCAGCAATGTTACGGGCGTCTGGCGCAATCGGTATAGGGGGCTTTCGATGAGCGGATATCGCGTTCTTGCAAATTCGTTGGTTCGCGGCGCAACCCGAACTCTCCGGAATCTGCTCGCGACGGCAGACGGTGCGGCGGCTGTCGAATTCGCGCTGGTCGTACCGGCGCTGGCGACGATGGTTCTGGGCATCAGTCAGATAAGCAGCGTCGTCGTTGGTTCCGCGAACATGCAGACCGGTGCCCGGGCGGGCGTCCAGTATGTCCTGAATGGCGGCGCGGATATGACGACGGCGCAGAACGTCGCGCTGCAGGCCTGGCAGCAAAAGCCCAATGATGCGACCATCTCTGCGTCCGAGTATTGCACCTGCGATGGCGCGACGACGGTGTGTACGCAGACCTGCGCGAACGGCGACGCCCCGGAGAAATACGTTGCCGTCACGGCCACCGGCACGTTGGGCGGCACGGTGTACGCCTTTAACAAGACACTGACCGAAACGGCGAGAATTCGATGAGCATGCGGCGGTTTGGCACGAAAGCGTTTGCGCGTGACGCCGGCGGCGCCGCCGCGGTGGAGTTCGCGATCGTCTGCTCGGCCTTCCTGATGTTCCTCTTCGCGATCGCCTATCTGGGCATTATCATGTTCACGGACGCCACGTTGCACTGGGCCGTCGAGAAGAGTTCGCGTCTGGCGGTGATCAACGCCTCTGTGACCCAGAGCGAGATCGCATCTGCCGTCAACAGCTATCTGGCTTCGGCCGATGCACCTGCCGCCAGCGTGACCTATACGGTCAGCCAATCGGGTACGCTGAAGACCGGGCAGATCGTGGCGAGCTTCACCAAGCAGTACACCGTGCCGATGATCAGGACCTTCGAAATCAACTACTCGGCGACGACGTCCGTGCCGCTGCAGGGCAGCTAGGCCAGGGTCCGGCGCGCGCCGGTTCGGCACCGCTTCACCCGATCGCTTTGAGCATTGTCAGCGTGTCCGTGAACAGGCCGCCGCCTTCGCTGCGTCCTCGGTCATCAGGTCGAAGCCGGTGCTGCCGTCGGCCCCGGCGGTGCGCCGCCGCGTTCGCGCGGCATGAAGAGGCTGATGGTCGTGCCCTTGCCGGGCTGGCTCTCGATGTCGAGCCCGCCATGGGACTGCTTGGCATAGCCATAGGCCATCGACAGGCCCAGCCCCGTGCCCTGGCCGACCGGCTTGGTCGTGAAGAACGGATCGAGCGCCTTTTCCAGCACCTCCGGCGGCATGCCTTCGCCGGTGTCGCGCACGCGCAGGACGACATAGTCGCCCGGCTCCAGTTCCGCCGGACCGCCACCGGGGGAATGCAGGTTTTCGGCCTCGATCGTCAGGGTGCCGCCGTCATGCATGGCATCGCGCGCATTGATCGCGAAGTTGAGGAGCGCGCTCTCGATCTGGTTGGCGTCGCCATGGGCCGGCCATAATGCGTCGCCGCATCGGATCTCGAGCGCAATGCGCTCTCCGAGCGTGCGCTGCACCAGTTCCTGCATCAGCCCGACCAGCTCGCGCACGTCGACGGCTTTGAGGTCGAGCGTCTGGCCGCGCGAAAATGCGAGCAGGCGCTGGGTGAGGCCCGCCGCGCGCTGGGCGGAGGCGGTGCCGGCATCGATCAGCCGGCCCACCTCGCTGATCCGTCCGGCATCGATCCGCCGCCGGATCAGCGAGAAGGCCGCGATGATTCCGGTCAGCAGGTTGTTGAAGTCGTGGGCGATGCCGCCGGTCAGCTGGCCCACCGCTTCCATCTTCTGCGCCTGGCGCAGCTGCTCTTCGGTGGCGCGGCGCTCCGTGATGTCGATGGCTTCGATGAAGATGTTCATGATCTCGCGGTTCGCGCTGCGCACCGGACGCATCGCGAAGTCGAAGGCGCGCCGGCCGATCGGAAGGTCGACGGCCATTTCGGCGCGCACGGTCTCGCCGGCGGCCACGCGCGGCACGGCTGCGCGCACATTGTCGGAGAGGCCGGGCGTGCCCGTGAACCAGGGCGTTTCCCAGACCGGATGTCCCATCACGTCCTCGATCCGCGCCTCGATGGCGGCGAGCGCGGTCGGATTGGCGTCGATCAAGATGCCGTCGGGTGTCGTCAGGCCCATGAACTGGTAGCTGGTCTCGAAGATCGAGCGCAGCTGCGCCTCGGATTTTTCCAGCCGTTCGAAGTCGATCTGCGCGGTGACGTCGGTGTTGGAGCCGAACCAGCGGATGACCTTGCCCGTGTCGTCGCGGATCGGCAGCGCCCGCGACAGGAACCAGCGATAGGTGCCGTCCTTTGCGCGCAGCGGAAATGTGTCTTCCCACGGCTCGCCATTGGCAAAGCAGTGGCTGATGCGCTTGATGACGCGGTCGATGTGATCGGGATGGTGCATGCGCTTCCAGCCCCATCCGCGCACCTCATCGAGCGTCGTGCCGGTATATTCGTGCCAGCGCCGGTTGAACCAGTAGATGGCGCCGCTGGCGTCGGCGGTCCACACGAACTGGCTGATATTGTCGGCCAGCTCGCGCCAGCGCGCCTCGCTTTCCTCCAGCGCCCTGTGCGTGTGCACGCGCTCGGTGGTTTCGGAGACGATGCAGACGACGCCTTCCACCTCCTTGTCGGCATTGAACGCCGGCGAGTAGGAGATATCGAAGTAGACGGTTTCCAGATAGCCGCTGCGGTTGATCTGGAACGGGCGGTCCTTGGCGACGACGGTTTCCCCGCGTTGCGCGCGCAGCAGCAGAGGCTCCAGGTCGTCCCACAGTTCGGCCCAGTGTTCGCGCGCCGGGCGGCCGAGGGCGAGGGGATGCTTGTTGCCGATCGTCGGGGCATAGGCGTCATTGTAGAGCGCGACGAATTCGGGTCCCCAGAACAGCACGATCTGCGCCGCGGCCGGCAGCATCATCGACACCGCGCCGCGCAGGACCTCCGACCATTCCGACACCAGGCCCAGCGGCGATGTCGACCAGTCAAGATTGCGCAGCAGGCGCCCGGTTTCGCCACCGCCGAAGGGGAAACTCGCGTTGCTCACCACCGGATCGTCACACTTCGGATGGGAAGTTTCGAGGACGCATTAAACAAAGGAAACTCTGCCGTGCCAAGCTGAAGCGGTGGGCGCTCGCTACGGCGCGCGCCGCAGCACCGCCAACTTTCTGCGGAACAATGCCTGGCCCGCCTCGCTGGCAAGGAAGGCATCGAGCTTCTCCGGGGAGGCCGTCAGCACGGCATCGCCGCTCTTGTCCTTGCCCGCCTCGCCTTCGATGGCGCCGGAGGCGATCGCCGCCTTTGCCGCATCCTCATCGATGAGATAGAGGCTCAGGGTTCCGTCGTCGTCGAGGCGATAGTTGATCGGGATATTTCCCAGATCGCTGTCCGTGGTGGTTTTGCCATTGTCGCTGACGGCGCGCACATTCATGTAGTCGCGTCCGCCGATCCTGGCCGTGGTGATGCGATACAGGCTCCACTCGCCGGTCTTCTTCGCGTTGCCGGTCGAGACCAGCAGCGCCGCCAGGGTCCCATCCTCGTTCCGGAAGAAGTGGAAATAGCCGGGCGCGCCGTCGTCGGTGTCCTTGTCGGGCACCGGCATCCAGGTGCCGATCAGCGCCGGATCGGCGCCAAGGCCCACGGTGGTGCCGACCGGCGACTTGGTGGTCACCGGCAGGCAGCCGGCCAGCATCAGCGCCAGCGCGGCGCACAACGGCGCAAACGATCGAAACGGCTTCATTCGGATATCCCCTATTGCGACGCCCGGCTGGCAAGATTACCCCGAATTCAGGCGTAAGCGGGGCGGCTTGCCGATTTTGGGCGGCTGCGACCCCGGCCCGCCTTGGAGGGGCCGGTGCCCCTGCCTATATTGCCGCCGCGCCGCAAGGAGAGTCTGTTTCGTATGAATCCCAAGAAACGCCGCCGCCTGGCCTTCGCGACCGCCGTGGTGCTGGCCGCCGCCGGCGGCACCTGGCTGGTGCTGGGCGCGCTGGGCAGCAATGTCCTGTATTTCTACAGCCCCAGCGACGTGCGGACCCAGCATGTGGCGCCGGGCGTGGCCTTCCGCATCGGCGGGCTGGTCGAGTCCGGGCAGCGTCAGCCGCGGGCAGGGCGCGCAGGTCCATTTCAAGGTCACCGACGGCAAGGCCGAGGTACCGGTCGATTTCAACGGCGTGCTGCCCGACCTGTTCCGTGAGGGGCAGGGCGTCGTCGCCGTGGGCAAGCTCAACGCGGCCGGCACCTTCGATGCCTCCGAAGTTCTGGCCAAGCACGACGCCAAATACATGCCGCCCGAGGTGGTCGATGCGCTCAAGCGCTCCGGCCGCTGGAAGGAAGGCGAAAACGCCGCCGCGAAAGCGGGTTCATGACCGGCGAACTCGGACAACTCGCCCTTTCGCTCGCCCTCGTTCTGTCGCTGATCCAGGCCGGCGCGGGTCTGGTCGGCGCCCGGCCCGAGGCTGCGCGCGCGCGCGCCGTCGCCTCCGGCGCGGCCATCGGCTTCTTCGTCTTCGTGGCGCTAGCCTTCGCCTGCCTGACCTATGCCTCGCGTGACGAGCGACTTCTCGATCCTCAACGTCGCGCAGAATTCCAACACCGCCAAACCGCTGCTCTACAAGATCACCGGCGTGTGGGGCGATCACGAAGGCTCCATGCTCCTGTGGATTTTCGTGCTGGCGATCTTCACCGCGGCCATGGCGTTTGCGAAGCGCGGCGGCGAACGCCTGACCAGTGCGGCGCTGGGCGTCCAGGGGCTCCTGGCCCTGGCCTTCGTGCTCTTCATCCTCTTCACCTCCAATCCGTTTCTGCGCCTCGATCCGCCGCCGTTTCAGGGCAATGGCCTCAATCCGCTGCTGCAGGATCCCGGCTTGGCCTTCCATCCGCCCATGCTCTACATCGGCTATGTCGGGCTCTCGGCGGCGTTCTCCTATGCCGCCGCCGCGCTGATCACCCTGCAGGCCGATGCCGGCTGGGCGCGCGCGGCGCGACCCTTCATGCTGGTGGCGTGGATCGCCTTGACGCTGGGCATCACGCTGGGCTCGTGGTGGGCCTATTACGAATTGGGCTGGGGCGGCTTCTGGTTCTGGGATCCGGTCGAGAATGCGGCGCTGATGCCCTGGCTTCTGGGCACCGCGCTGCTGCATTCGGCGCTGGCCACCGAACGCACCGGCGCCTTCCGCACCTGGACGCTGCTGCTCGCCATCGGCGGCTTTTCGTTGAGCCTGATCGGCACCTTCCTGGTGCGCTCGGGCGTGCTGTCTTCGGTCCATGCCTTCGCCAATGATCCCGAACGCGGCACCTATATTCTGGGCATGCTGGTGCTGGCCATCGGCGGGGCGCTGGCGCTGTTCGCCTGGCGCGCGCCGCGGCTCGGCGGCGGGGCGGCCTTCGAGCCGGTGAGCAAGGACACCACGCTTGCTGCTCAACAATGTCTTCCTGGTCGCGGCCTGCGCCACCGTCTTTCTCGGCACGCTCTATCCGCTGCTGCTCGATGCCATCTCCGGCACCAAGATTTCGGTCGGCCCGCCCTATTTCGCGCTCACCTTCGCGCCGATCTTCGTCGCCCTGATGGTGCTGGTGCCGTTCGGGCCGCGTCTGGGCTGGCGGCACGGCAATCTGAAAGAGGCCGCGCGAACGCTGGCGCCGGCGCTCGGCGTGGCCGCGCTGGCCGCGATTGCGGTGCTGGCCATCGCCACGCCGCGTTCGCTGGCCGCCGCCGGCGCCTTCGCGCTGGCCTTCTGGGTGATCGCCGCCAGCCTGGTCGATCTGCTGCGCCGGGGGAACCTCCGCGCTCTACCGCTGACGCGCTGGGCCAGCGTGCTGGCCCATATCGGCCTGGGCATCACGCTTCTGGGCATCACCGGCACTACGGTGTGGCGCAGCGAGGGGCTGCAAGTGCTTGGCCCCGGACAGTCCATGGAGGTCGGCGGCTACACCCTCACCCTGAAGCGTGTTGAACAGATTGCGGGGCCCAATTACACCGCGGCCCGCGCCATCGTCGATGTCGCCGCGGACGGCCGCCATGTCACCACCATGGGCCCGGAGAAGCGCATGTTCCCCGCCCAGGGACAGGCCACCTCCGACACCGCGATCCGCACCACCGGCTTCGAGGATCTCTATCTCGCCCTGGGTGACGAGCGCGCGGACGGGCGCTGGACCATCCGCGCCTACACCAATCCACTGGCGCCCTTTATCTGGTTCGGCGGCGGCTTCATGGCGCTGGGCGGGCTGGCCAGTCTGTGGAGCCGGCTGCGGCGCAAGGCGTCCGCGCCCGATGCCGCCACGGTGGCGGCCGAATGAGGGGCCGGATCGCCGCGCTGGTACTGACCGGGTTGGCGCTGCTGGCGCTCGGGACCGCGCGCCCCGCGCTGGCCGATCCGCATCTGCCCGCCGCCATCGAGGCCCGCAACGGACCCGAGCATCTGGCCGATCCGGCGCTCGAAGCGCGCGCCGTGGCCCTGCAGAAGCAGCTGCGCTGCCTGGTCTGCCAGGGTGAGAGCCTCGACGAATCCAATGCCCAGCTGGCCAAGGACCTGCGCCGGCTGATCCGCAAGCGGATTGCCGCAGGGGCTTCCAATGCGCAGATCAAGACCTATCTGGTGTCCAGATATGGCGATTTCATCCTGATGAAGCCGCCTTTGATGGCCCAGACCTATGTCCTGTGGTTCGGCCCGCTGATCGTGTTGCTGATCGCCGCGGGGGTCGCCGGGATGGTCGTGATCCGGGCGCGCCGCCGCGCGCAGGGCGCATCGCTTTGATTTATTTATGAAATTTTTGTGATCCGGTTTCGCACCAGAGCCGAGCTATGTAATGTAGCTTTAATGTTTCGTACATGTTTGGGCAACATGCGAGGCGTAGAACCGACCCATCCCAGTTGCGGTCGACGCGGGGCGACCGCCGCGACGTAGAGGAGTGCACAAGATGAGTGAACACCAGCAGCAGCCCCAGACGCAACCGCCGCACCAGCCGCGCAGCCGTTTGCTGGCCGCCGGCGCCGCGGCGGCCATCATCGTCGTCGGCCTGGGCGCCTTCGCCTGGCTGCCCCGTCCGGTGGCCGATCATGCGTCCGCCGACAGCCATCGCGTTCAGGTCGCCGACAACGCGCCGGCCGGCGTCCACACCCCGCGCATGCTCGAGGGCGGCGCCCC
This sequence comes from uncultured Pseudomonadota bacterium, assembly GCA_963710925.1. Taxonomy (GTDB): domain Bacteria; phylum Pseudomonadota; class Alphaproteobacteria; order Micropepsales; family Micropepsaceae; genus Rhizomicrobium. The sequence continues at coordinate 153,097 of CAVQBY010000003.1, forward strand.
CTTCAGTTTCGCCGATCTTGTCGAGCGCGTCGCACCCTCCGTCGTCACCGTCACCGTCGAGGAGAAGTCCAAGCCGGCGCAGCTCACCGATCAGGACATCCCTGCGCCGTTCCGCGACTTCTTCCAGCACTTCGGTCCGCAGCAGCGCCAGCGGTGCCGCGCAAGGCCATGGCGATGGGCTCCGGCTTCATCATCGACAAGGCCGGCTATATCGTCACCAACAATCATGTCGTCGAGGACGGCCGCAAGATCACGGTCAAGCTCAAGGACGGCCGTACCTTCACCGCCAAGCTGATCGGCACCGATCCGGCCACCGACATTGCGCTGCTCAAGATCGACGCCAAGAAGCCGCTGCCCGCCGTACAGTTCGCCAATGACCGCAATGTGCGCGTCGGCGATTGGGTGGTCGCGGTCGGCAATCCGTTCGGGCTGTCCAACACCGTCACGGCCGGCATCGTTTCGAGCCTCGGGCCGCACCATCGGAAATGGACCGTATACGGACTATATCCAGATCGACGCGCCCATCAATCGCGGCAATTCCGGCGGCCCCACCTTCGACATCAAGGGCAAGGTCATCGGCATGAACACGATGATCTATTCGCCGTCGGGCGGCAGCGTCGGCATCGGCTTTGCGATTCCCGCCTCGACCATCCATGACGTCGTCGCTCAGCTCAAGGAACACGGCAAGGTCACCCGCGGCTGGCTCGGCGTCGAGATCCAGAACTTCACGCCGGAAATGGCCGCCAGCCTCGGCAATGCCGATATGCAGGGCGCCATCGTCGCCAAGGTTGTGGCCGGCAGTCCGGCAGCCAAGGCCGGCTTCCATCAGGGCGACGTCGTGCTGGCCGTCAACGGCACATCGGTCAATGACAGCCGCGACCTGACGCGCCGCGTCGGCGCGCTGCCGGCCGGCGCCAAGGCCCGGCTTCACCGTCATGCGCAACGGCAAGAAGCTGACGCTGGTCGCCGATATCGCCGTGCGCAAGGGCCAGAAGCTGGCGGCGAATGATCGCCCGGGCCCGCATGGCGGCTCGTCCACGGCCGAAGCGATGGGGCTGGGTCTGTCGGCGATGACGCCGGATCTGCGCCGCATGTACAATGTCGATCCCGACATCCACGGCGTGCTCATCACCAAGGTGAAGCCGGACAGCGATGCCGCCGACAAGGGTATCCGCGCCGGCGATGTCGTGGTCTCGGTCGGCAATCAGGCGGTGCATCGACCCGGGCGATATCCAGGCCGCATGTGCGCCAGGCCAAGTCCAATGGCCGCAACAGCGTGCTCGCACTGGTCGCGACACAGAACGGGGAACGCTTCGTGGCGCTCAAGATCAACAACGTCTGACGGAACACCGGGCGGTGCGTTTTCCGAAAGGAAGCGCGCCGTTCGGCCCGTGCCGGCGGCGGTGGCCCCCATCCCCCCGCTGCCGCCGCCGGCGCGGACCCACCGCGGGGTACGCGGAGCTGCTTTCGAATCTGAAAGCGATGAGGGAATTGGACCATGCGAATTCTCGTCGTCGAGGACGATCTCGAAGCGCAGCGTTATCTCGTGAACGGACTCAAGGAGGCCGGTCATGTCGTGGACGATGCGCGGATGGTGAAACCGGTCTCACGCTGGCGCTGTCGCGCCCCTATGACGTCGCGGTCGATCGACCGCATGCTGCCCAAGATGGATGGCCTGCAGATGGTCGAGGAGCTGCGCGAACATTCCAACGCCACGCCCGGTGCTGTTCCTCGTCGCGCTGTCCGAGGTCGATGACCGGGTCAAGGGTCTGAAGGCCGGCGGCGACGATTATCTCACCAAGCCCTATGCCTTCGTCGAGCTGCTGGCGCGCATCGACGCGCTGATGCGCCGGCGCCATCCCGACTCGGTCAAGACGCAGCTTCAGGTCGGCGACCTGGAGCTGGATCTGCTCACCCGCACCGCCAAGCGCGGCAACACCGCGATCGACCTGCAGCCGCGCGAATTCCGCCTGCTGGAATATCTCATGCGCCATGCCGGCCAGGTCGTGACCCGCACCATGTTGCTGGAGAGCGTCTGGGAGTATCATTTCGATCCGCAGACCAACGTGATCGATGTGCATATCTCCCGTCTCCGCGCCAAGATCGACAAGGGGTTCGACATGCCGCTGCTGCACACCGTCCGCGGCGCCGGCTACATGATCCGTGCGCAGCGCCTAGCTCTCCTTCGCACCCTCGCGTTCCGGATCGTCCTGGTCTATGTGACGGTTTTCGCCTTGTCGTCGGCGGCGCATCTTCGGCGTTCACCTACTGGAACACCAAGCGCGCGCTCGACGCCGAGACCGATCAGGTGATCGAGGCGGAGATCACCGGCCTGTGCGAGCATTATCAGCGTCTCGGCCTGGCCGGCCTGACCGACGTCATGCTCCATCGCTCGGTCCGCGGCGGCCAGACGCTGTATCTGCTGACCGATGCGCAGCAAGCGGCCGATGGCCGGCAATCTCGATTCCTGGCCGCAGATCGATCGCGGGCCGGCGACTTCGTCGAGTTCGAATATGAGCGCCGCGTGGGCGACAGCCATGAGCGCCGCCGCGCCCGCGGCCGCGTCTTCGCGCTGACCGGCGGTTTCCATCTGCTTGTCGCCCGCGACGTTCACGAGCGCTACGAAACCGAACGCGCTGTTCACCACCACCTTGCCGTGGTCGGTGGCGCTGCTGCTGTTGCTGGCGCTGGCCGGCGGCTTGCTGATGAGCCGCAATATGCTGGCGCGCCTGGATCTGATCAACTCGCACCAGCAAGGAGATCATGGCCGGACGACCTGTCGCGCCGCGTGCCGCTGACCCGCGCCCACGACGAGTTCGACATCTGGCCGCCAATCTGAATTCCATGCTCGACCGCATCGAGCAACTGATGCGGGGCTTGCGCGAGGTCACCGATTCGCGTGGCGCATGATCTGCGCTCGCCGCTCAACCGGCTGCGCAACCGCATCGAAGCGGTCTCCATGCGGCGTCGATCCGGAGAGCGAGGCCGGTATAGAGATCGAGGCGGCCGTCGCCGAAACCGATCACGCTCATCGCCACCTTCAACGCGCTGCTGCTGATCGCCGAGGCCGAAGCCGGCGTCGTGCGCGAGGCGATGACACTGGTCGATCTGCCCAGCGTCGTCGAAGGCGTCGCCGAACTCTACGAGCCGGTGGCCGAGGAGAAGGGTGTCGAGCTGAAGGTCAGAGCCCGGTGCGGCCGTGCGAATCGAGGCCAATCGCATCGCTGGTGTCCCAGGCGCTGGCCAATCTCGTCGACAACGCCATCAAATACACGCCCGCAGGCGGCCGCGTCTTCGTGGCCGTGACCGAGCGGGTGGACGGCGTGGCGCTGACCGTCGCCGACAGGGGCCGGGCATCCCCGACGCCGACCGGGAGCGGGTGGTCGATCGCTTCGTGCGGCTGGAGACGAGCCGCAATTCGCCCGGCACCGGCCTCGGCCTCAGTCTCGTGGCCGCCGTCGCCCGGCTGCATGAGGCGCGCTTCGAACTGACGGACAACAGCCCGGGCCTGAAAGCGACCCTGGTCTTCGCCCGCGGCGCCAAGCGCTACCCGCCGCGCCCGCCGCCGCAGCGCTGAGTGCCACCCGCAGCATCGACCTGCCCACACCGGGGCGCTAAACAGGTGCGATGTCGTCCGATGCTTTCGCCGCACATGCCGTCTTGCCTGTCGCCTTCGATCCGGCGCGCGCCGCACGCACGCGCGAGGCGCTGGCCCAGGGCGAGGCCGGCTTTGTCGCGCCGCCGGCCGCCGGTGCCGTTTTTGATGCCGCCTTCGGCAACAGCCCCTTCCTGGCGCGGCTGGCATTGCGCGAGCAGGCATTCCTGCGCGAGCTGGTGGAGCAGGGGCCGCGTGCTGTCCTCGATGACATCATGGCCTTTGCCCGCGCCGTCGCCGGCGCCGACGACCAGAAGGCGGCGATGGCGCAGCTGCGCCGGGCCAAGGCCCGCGCTGCGCTTGCCATCGCGCTGGCCGACATCGCCGGTCTGTGGGATCTGGCGGCCGTCACCCGCGCGCTCACGCGATTTCGCCGATGCCTGCGTCTCGGGCGCGCTTGCGTTTCCTGCTGCGCCAGGCGGCGGCGCGGGCCGGCCTGTCCGAAACCGATCCGGCCGTGCTCGAAGCCACCACCGGGCTCACCGTTCTGGCCATGGGCAAATACGGCGCCTATGAGCTGAACTACTCCAGCGACATCGATCTCATCGTCTTCTACGATTCGCAGAGCTTCCCCTTCCGCGCCAAGGCCGACATGCGCGCGGCCGCCGTCGAACTGGTCAAGGGACTGGTCAAGCTTCTCAGCGAGACCACGGTCGAGGGCTATGTCTTCCGCACCGATCTGCGGCTCCGGCCCGATGCCGGCGCCACCCAGGTCGCGATCTCGCTGGGCGCGGCCGAAGCCTATTACGAGGGCATGGGACAGAACTGGGAACGTGCCGCCATGATCAAGGCGCGGCCCTGCGCCGGCGATCCGCGCACCGGCGCCGATTTTCTCAAGGCCATCGAACCGTTCATCTGGCGGCGCAATCTCGATTACGCCGCGATCGAGGACATCCATTCGATCAAGCGCCAGATCCATGCCCATGGCGGCCATGGCGCCATCGCCATCGCCGGCCACAACATCAAGCTCGGCCGCGGCGGCATCCGCGAGATCGAGTTCTTCGCCCAGACCCAGCAGCTCATTCTCGGCGGCCGCAATCCCGAATTGCGCCCGCGCGCCACGCTCGAGGCCATCGCCGCGCTGCAACGCCGCGGCCTTGTCTCCGCCGAGGCCACGGCCGATCTCACCGCGCGCCTATCGCTTCCTGCGCACGCTCGAACACCGCCTGCAGATGATCGAGGATCAGCAGACCCATGCCGTGCCCAAATCGCCGCAGGAGCTGGCGCATATCGCCTGCTTCATGGGCTTTGACGGCGTCGAGGCGTTCTCCGCCGCCCTGCGCGGCCATCTCGAAACCGTGCAGGGCCATTACGCGCATCTGTTCGAGCGCGCCGCGCCGCTCGCCGGCACCGCGCGGCAGCCTGGTCTTCACCGGCGTCGACGACGATCCCGAAACCCTCGAGACGCTGCGCGGCATGGGCTTCAGCGATGCGCCGCGCGTCGCCCGCGTCATTCGCGGCTGGCATCACGGCCGCATCCGCGCCACGCGCAGTCCGCGCGCCCGCGAAATCCTCACCGCGCTGATTCCGGCGCTGTTGAAGGCGCTGGCCGGCACCGCCGACCCCGATGCTGCCTTCACCCAGTTCGACCGCTTCGTCTCCCGCCTGCCGGCGGGGGTGCAGCCCTTCTCGCTGTTCCTGGCCAATCCGCATCTGCTGCATCTGATCGCCTCCGTGGCCGGATCGGCGCCGCGTCTGGCGGTCTATCTCGGCCGCGCGCCCGCCGTGCTCGATGCGCTGCTCGATCCGGGCTATCTGGGCGAACTGCCGACGCGCGCCCGTCTTGATGACGATCTCGCCCGCCAGTTTGAAACCGCGCCCAGCTATGAGCTCAAGCTCGATGCCGCTCGCCGCTTCGCCCGCGAGCAGATCTTCCGCGTCGGCGTGCAGATCATCGAAGATCACGCCGAAGCCGACGAAGCCGGACCCGCGCTCGCCAATGTCGCCGAAGCGGTGATCGCCGGCCTGCTCGAGGCGGCCGAGGACGAACTGGCGGCCACCGCCGGCCGCGTGCCCGGCGGGGCGTTTGTCATCGTCGCCATGGGCAAGCTCGGCGGCCGCGAGATGACGGCCAATTCCGATCTCGACCTGATCTTCGTCTATGACGCGCCAGCTGAGGTCGAGAGTTCCGACGGGCCGCGCCCGCTTGCCGTCAGCGCCTATTACGCCCGCCTGGCCCAGCGCTTCATCGCCGCGCTGACCGCGCAGACCGCCGAAGGCGGACTCTATGAGGTCGACATGCGCCTGCGCCCCACCGGCAACAAGGGCCCGGTCGCGGTCAGTCTGGAATCCTTTTCCCGCTATCACGCCGAGCAGGCCTGGACCTGGGAGCGTCTGGCGCTCACCCGCGCCCGCGTCATCGCCGGCGCGCCGGAGCTGGGCGACAAGGTCGCCGCCGTCGATCCACCGCACGCCTGACGGCGACGACCGACAAGCCGAAATTGTTCGCCGATGCGCGCGACATGCGCGCGAAGCTCGCCGCCCAGTTCCCCGGCAAGAACCGCTGGGATCTGAAATATGCGCCGGGCGGGCTGATCGATCTCGAATTCCTGGCGCAGACGCTGCAGCTGGATGCCGCGCCGGCCGCGCCCGCGGTGTTGGACACCGGCACGGTCGCGGCGCTGCAGAAGCTGGAGCGGGCCGGGATCATCGGCGGCGACGACGCCCATGCGCTGATCGAGGCGGCTCAGCTCGAGAACGACCTGCTCCAGGTGCTGCGCATCGCGCTCGACGCGCCGCTCGATCCGGACACCGCGACGCCGGGCCTGAAGATGCTTTTGGCGCGGGCCGGCGGTGCCGGCGATTTCGACACGCTGGAGGCCGCGCTCTTCGCCGCGCAAGGCCAGGTGCGCGCCCTCTATGACAAGCTGATGGGCGTGGCCTGAGCCGCCGTCATCCCGCCAGCAGCAGCGGCGCATCCTCGTCCCAGCTCAGATGGACGCGTGCGCCTTCGGCCGGCATCTGCGCGGCGTTCTGCGCCGCCACCGAAACCGGTGCGTCATGGCCGGCCACATGGACGCGGAAATGGCTGCGTTCGCCCAGATAGGCGCAAGTCCCGACCGTGCCGGCTATCGCCTTGCCGTCGGCCGGCGCGGTGGCCGACAGCCTGATCTTCTCCGGCCGCAGCGCCACCAGAAGCGCCGCGCCGGGCCGGGCAAAATCCGGCGCGCGCCCGGCCGGTACCTGGAGTGTGCCCAGCGGCCCGGCGTCGATGGCGACGGCGTGGGCGTCGGCTTGGCGCACCGTGGCCGCGAACACATTCATCGTGCCGATGAAATCGGCGACCTCCCGGCAATTGGGATGCTCGTACAGCATGCGCGGTTCGGCGACCTGCAGCACCCGGCCGCCCGACATCACGGCGATGCGGTCGGACATCGACAGCGCTTCTTCCTGGTCATGGGTCACGAATACGAAGGTGATGCCGACGGATTTCTGCAATTGCCGCAGCTCGATCTGCATGGCCTCGCGCAAGCGCTTGTCCAGCGCCCCCAGCGGCTCGTCCAGCAGCAGCACCTTGGGCCGGCGCACCAGCGCGCGCGCCAGCGCCACGCGCTGGCGCTGGCCGCCCGACAATGCGTCGGCCTTGCGGCGGCCCAGCCCCTCCAGCCGCGTCATCACCAGCGCCTCGTCGACGCGCCGCGTCAGTTCGGCCTTGGCCAGCCGTGCCTTGCGCAGCCCATAGGCGATGTTGTCGAACACATCGAGGTGCGGAAAGATCGCATAGGACTGGAACACCATATTGGTCGGCCGCCGGTGCGGCGGCACCTCGGCCATCGCCTGGCCGTCGATGAAGATCTCGCCTTCGCTCGGGAATTCGAAGCCGGCGATCATGCGCAGCAATGTGGTCTTGCCGCAGCCCGAGGGACCGAGCAGCGAGAAGAACTCGCCGTGGCGGATGGAAAGATCGGCGGCCTCCACCGCCGTCACATCGGCAAAGCGCTTGGTCACCGCTGCGATGCGGATGAAACCGTCGTCCAGGGCCTTGTCCTCCGTCATGCGCCGACCCGCCGTTTCTCATGCGCCAGCCCGCGCCCGCGCAACCATTCGGCCAGCACCACCAGCGCCGTCGTGGCCATCAGGATCAGCGCGCCCAGCGCCAGCACCATGGGCAGTTTGTAGGGGAATCGCAGCTGGCCCCAGATATAGATCGGCAGCGTCGCATCGGTGCCGGCCAGGAAATAGGCGATCAGGAACTCGTCGAACGAGACCAGGAACGTCAACAACAGGCTGGAGACGATGCCCGGCAGCACCAGCGGGAAGGTCACGCGCCAGAAGGTCATCCAGCCTGTCTCGCCCAGATCGAGCGAGGCTTCCTCCAGGCTGCGGTCGAAGCCTTCCAGCCGTGACACCAGCACGGTGATGGCGAAGGGCACGCAGATCAGCACATGGCCGGCCAGCACGCTGAACAGCGACAGCGGCAGGGCGATGAAATTCATCAGCAGCAGCAGCGAAATGCCCAGCACGATGTCGGGGATGAACAGCGGCAGGCTGGCGAAGCCCAGCACCGCGCCGCGGCCGGCGCAGGCGGTAGCGCGTCACGGCCCGCGCCGCCAGAAGCCCCAGCACGGTCGAAATCAGCGCCGCCGACAGGCCGACCTTCAGACTGTTCCACAATGCGCGCGTGCATGGCCGTATCGGCCAGCATCTGCGCATACCACTGGGTGGTGAAACCGGAGAGCGGAAAGGCGATGAAGCGCGAATCGTTGAACGAGAACAGCGGCAGGAACAGCACCGGGACATAGAGAAAGGCGAGATAGGCCAGCGCATAGGCGAACAGCCCGCCACCATGCCCAAATGTCCCGTGTCTGGCCATCATTTCACCCGCGCCACGGCCAGGCGGATCGCCTGCACGCCGAGAAGGGTGATGACCGCGACCGCCGCCATGCTCGACAGCGCCAGGGCGGCGCCCAGCGGCCAGTTGCCGATCTTGAGAAACTGCACGGCGATGACATTGGCGATCATCATGCCGCCGCTGCCCCCGACCATTGCCGGGGTCACATAGTCGCCGGTCGTCGGCACGAAGATCAGCACGGCCGCGCCCAGCACACCCGGCAGCGACAACGGCAGCGTGATCCGCAGGAAGCGGCGGATCGGCCCGTCGCCCAGATCGGCGGCGGCCTCCAGCAGCGAGCGGTCGATCTTCTCGAGGCTGACATAGATCGGCAGGATCGCGAAGGCGGCCCAGGCATGGGCCAGTGTCACGACCACGGCCGTCGTGTTGTAGAGCAGGAATTCGAGCGGCTGATGGATGATCCCCGCCGCCATCAGCCCCGAATTGATGACGCCATTGTACCCCAGGATGATCTTCCAGGCGAAGACGCGTAAGAGATAGCTGGTCCAGAACGGAATGGTCAGCGCGATCAGCCAGACGAATTTGTGGCGCCCGGCCCGGAAGGCGACGAAATAGGCCATGGGATAGGCCAGGACCACGGTCGTCAGCGTGACGATGCCGGAAATCTCGATCGAGCGGTAAAACAGCGCGCGATAGGCGTCCCGTCCCAGCAGCTCGCCATAGCGCGCGGCGGTGAGATGGGTGTCGAGTGTGAAGCCGTCCTGGGTCCAGAAGCTGTAGAGCGCCAGGAGCAGCAGCGGCGCGGCCATGGCCCCCACCATGATGACCATGGTCGGCGACAGCAGTGCGTAGCCGCGCGCGGTGTCGGAGCGGCGCAGGCGGCGAATCAGGCGCCCGCCCGCACCTCTGCCGTCGCTGATCCCCGCCACGCTCATGTCTGGCCCTCGCCGCCCGTGATGAAATTCTACGGTGGCTGCCGCCAGGCGCGCAATCTCAGGCGAACCCGGCGAGGCGGGCTTCCAGCCTCTGTTTCACGCTCGGCCATTCGGCTGCGAGGATCGAGAAGTACACGGTGTCACGGAAATAGCCGCGCGCGTTCCACAAATGCCCGCGCAGGATCCCATCCTCTTTGGCGCCGAGTTTCGATATTGCCGCCCGCGAGCGCGCATTCTTCGAAATCGGTCTTGAGGAAGACGCAGTTGTAACCGGCGTTGAAGGCGTTCTCGAGCAGCAGCAGCTTGGCCTCCGGATTGACGGCGCTGCCTTGCACCTCGGCCGTGTACCAGGTCGAACCGATCTCGACGCGCGCATCCGCTTCCAGGATGTCGAGATAGGAACTGGAGCCGACGATGGCGCCATCGGCGAGCCGGCGGATGGCATAGGCAAGCCGCGTGCCCTTCTCCGTCGCGCGTCGCACATGTCCGATCCAGGTTGCGAAGTCGGAGGCATCCCCGGCGGGCGGCACGAAGCGGAAGAGGTCGGGATCGCTGCCTGCGGCCTTCAGCGCGGCGTGGTGATGCTCGGTGATCGGCTCCAGCGCCACGAAGCGTCCGGTCAGGGTCCGCGGGCCCAGCGGGGCGACATTCGGCGCCGTCATGGCATCAGCCGCTTGATCCATTCGGGCAGCGCAAAGGCGGCGCCATGGATGTCGGCATTGTAATAATCGGTCTTGATCTTGCTGCGCTTGAAGGCGGATTTGGCGCGCACGACACCGGCAGGCGTGCCCAGCCTCCGGCCCTTGCCGGCCCAGGTCAGTGCCATGAAGCCCCCGGTATAGGTCGGCACCACGGTGAGGTAGAGGCCGGACTGCGCGAAGAACTGCTTCAGTTCGGTCGAGCGCCTCGGTGATTTCCTCGGGCTGGTAGAAGGGCACACCGGTCTGGAAGGTGGCGAAGCCGCCCGGCTTCAGCGCCGTCTTGATGCGGTCGTAGAAGGTCTCGCCGAACAACGCCTTGCCCGGGCCGACCGGATCGGGCCGGTCGGCGACAATCAGGTCGAAGCGGGCCTTGCTCTCCTTGCGCCCGAGATATTCGAAGGCGTCGGCGATCTCGATCTTGAGGCGCTTATCCTTGAAGGCCTTGGCGTTGATCTCGCCGAAATATTCCTTGCACAGCTCGACGACCCGCCCGTCGATGTCGACCAGAACGACTTCCTTGACGCGGCTGTGCTTCAGCGCCTCATCGGCGATGGACAGGTCGCCGCCCCCCACGATCATGACGCGCTCGACCTTGCCGTGCTCGAACATGGGCAAATGTGTCAGCATTTCGGCATAGGCGGATTCGTCGCGGGTGGAGATCTGAAGGATGTTGTCCAGCGTCATGACGCGGCCATTGGAGGGCGTGTCGAAGATCCTGATCTTCTGATAGCGGCTCTTCTCGTCTGCCAGCGGCTTGCCGGAAATCTCCAGCACCTGGGCGTAGCCCTTGTGCAGGCGTTCTTTGTAGCTGGCGGGCATGGATGGAACCTTTCTGCGTCGGCGCGGCAAATTGTCGGAAGCGCGGGGTTTTAGGGCGGCGTGGCGCGGCTGTCCACCGCGGACGGGCGGCCGGCCCGGCCAGCCCGCCGGATTGTGACAGCGGCACAGGTCAGAAAAAATTCACCTGAAGGGGACAATACTTCTTGCGCGAGGGGGCCGCGTGCCTATATTTCCCCCATATCCCGGCGACGGGGTAAAGACGGCGTCACGGAAGCGTCCCTTCCGCGACGCCGTTTTCTTCTTGAAGCGCGACCGGAAGTCCGTAAGGCCAAGGCGCAGGTGTCAACCTTAGAGAAGGGTAGGTGCCCGAAATGGCTCGACTGCAACTGGTATCGGCGACCAAAGAAGCAAAGGCGCCCCGCGTCCGCACTTCCGCGAAGACCGTTACGCCCATCATCGACGAACAAAAAGACCACTTCATCACGCGCAACGGGCTGACCTATGCGGGCAGCCACCTGATCATCGATCTGTGGGAAGCCGAGGGTCTCGACGACCGCGACCGGATCGAAAAGGCGCTGATCGATGCGGTCAATGCGGCCGGCGCCACGCTGCTGCATATCCATTTGCACACCTTCTCCGAAGGTGGCGGCATCTCTGGCGTTGCCGTGCTCGCGGAGAGCCACATCAGCGTGCATACCTGGCCCGAGAAGGGCTATGCCGCCTTCGATGTGTTCATGTGTGGCGATGCGGAGCCCAGAAAGGCTTTGGGCGTCTTCAAGGAAGCGTTCAATCCCGGCCGCCTCGTGATCGGCGAACACAAACGCGGCGTCCTCTGAGCCGTCCCTCCACGAACAGGAATTAACCAAGGGCGGAAATGGCGCATGGAGCCGTTTCCGCTTCCTTGGCGCTGCCTGTATCCTTCCGGCACAGAAGCATGAGGGCCCGTGAACCGCGCCATGCGCGGGGCGGGCGAAGCCAGCGGGGGCAAAGGGGCAGGGGTGGTGCGCTACGACGCGGCGATCATCGGCGCGGGCGGCGAAGGTTTGGCCGCGGCCATCGTGCTTGCGGATGCCGGGCTGAGCGTCGTCGTCGTCGAGCGGGCCGCCGCGCCTGGCGGGCGCTTCGTCACGCGCGAGTTTCATCCCGGCTTCCGCGCCTCGCCCTTCTGCGACAGTCCTGCGCCCATTCCGCCTGCGCTCTTTCACGCCCTGGGTCTGGCCCGTCATGGCACCATGATCGCGCCCGCGCCGGCTACGGTCGCGCTCTGGCCCGAAGGTTACACGACGATCGGCCGCGGCGAATCCCAAGCCGCTGCGGCGCTGCTGGAGGAGGGGCGGCGCACGCGCGAGGCCGTCCTGGCGCGCGCGGCCCGGGCGGCCGCCACGGTGGCGCCCCGCCTTCGCCTCGCCCCGCGCCGGCCCGCCCAGGCGTGGCCGGGCGAGGACTGGGCGCTGCGAAGCCTCGCCGGATTGGCGGCCGATTGCACGGCCAACCCGCATCTCGCCGGACATCTGGCGGCCAGCATTCTCGATGGCCGCAGCGCCGATCCCTTTCTGGCGGGCAGCGCGCTCCATCTGCTGGCGGCGGGCGATGGTGGCAGCGTGGCCGGCGGGCTTGGCCGCCTGGGCGCCGCGCTCTCGGCGCGGGCGGTGGAGGCGGGTGCCGAGATTCGTTGCGGGCTCGAAGTGACGGCGCTTCATCGCGGCAAGCGGGGTCTGTGCGGCGTGACGCTCGCCGACGGCAGTGAGATTGCCACCCGCGCCGTCGTTTCGACGCTGGATCTCAAGCAGACCGTTCTGTCCTTTTCGGCCTGGACCGATCTGCCGGCCGATCTGGTGGCGCGCGCCGGGCACTACCGCATGGGGGCCGGCAGCGCCCGGGTTCTGTTTGCGCTCGACGCGCCGCCGGCGCTGCCGCCCTTCGCGCGGCGCTGCCCGCTTCATGTCATGCCCGGCCTCGACCTTCCCGCCGAAGCCGACGCGGCCTGCCGGGCGGGGCTCCTGGCCGAGAAGCTGCCGATGACGCTGCGGCTGGTCTCGGCTGACGATCCTCAGCTCGCGCCCACGGGCCGGGCCGTGCTGACGGCGAGTCTGGCCGCCGTGCCCCATCGCCTGTTCGACGGCGCCTGGACGCATGAGAAGCGCGAGCTGCTGCGCAGCCGGGCGCTCGACGCCATCGAGGCCGTGCTGCCGGGCCTGTCGCAGCGCGTGCTTGCGGCCCAGGTCCTGGCGCCGCCCGACATCGAAGAGGCGCTGGGCGCCACGGGTGGCGATTTGTGGGGCGGCGAGATCGCGCCCGACCAGATGCTGGCGCGCCGGCCCGCGCAGCGCGCGCCCATCGCCAGGCTTTATCTGGCTGGCGGTTCGACGGCCGCCGGCGCCGGCGCCAGCTGCGCCTCGGGCGTGTATGCCGCCCATGCGCTTCTGTTCGACATGCGGGCGGGGCGTTTGCCATGAGCGCCGCCCGGACTTCCGAGGTGATCGTCATCGGCGCCGGCATCGGCGGGCTTGCGGCCGCGGCCCTGCTGGCGCGGGCAGGCCGCAAGGTCACGGTGCTGGAAGCGCGCAATGCGCCCGGCGGGTTGTGCGCCACCGCGCCGCTCGGCGAAGGCTTTCAGGCGCCGTCCGGTGCGCACACGCTCTATGCGCTCGATCCCGAACTGGTGAAGACGCTCAAGCTCGCCAGACGCGGTCTGCGTTTCGCCATACGGGACATGGCGCTGGTCGGCCTCCGGCCCGAGGGCCGTCATGTCGTGCTCACGCGCGACATCCATGCCACCGCCCGCGCGCTTGCCTTGCAGTCGGGGCGCGATGCCGAAGCCTGGCCGCGCCTGCGCCGGGAATTCGAGCGATTGGCCCGGCGGCTGCGCCCGCTTTGGTGGCAGAGCGAGGGCGCCGTCGCACGTGCCAGGGCAGGCGGGGCGCTGGACGCCCTGCGCAATATGGGGGCTGCGGCCTGGCTCGACGCCCGCTTCGAATCCGAGGCGCTCAAGGCGACGCTTGGAGCCGACGCGCTGTCCGGCGGCTTGTCGCCGCTCGAACCGGGCTCGGCGCTGACGCTGCTGTGGCGTCAGTCACAGGAGATGTGCGGCTTGCAGGGCGCCGTCGCCATGCCGGTGGGTGGGCCGGGCGCGCTCGCCGCCGCGCTGGCCGAAGCGGCCAGACTGGCCGGCGCCGACATCCGCACCGGCGCGCGGGTCGCCGCCATCCTTGCCGATGTCGGCGCCGTCACCGGCGTTGCGCTGACCTCCGGTGAGATCATCGCCGGCTCGCATGTCCTGTCCGGCCTGTCGCGGCGGCACACGCTGTGCGATTTGCTGCCGGCCGCCGAGGCGGGCTTTGCAGCAGCCGCGGCCTGCGAACGGGCCCGCCCGCGCATCGGCACCGCGCAGGTCGTGATGGCGCTCGACCGCTTGCCGGCGTTTGGCGGCATCGCCACGCCGGCAGGCGCGCGCTTCGTTCTCGCCGACAGTCTGGAAACTTGTGCGGCCGCGCATGCGGCGGCACAGCTGGGCCGGCTACCCGATGATCCTCCGATCGAGTTCACCCTGCCGACGGTGGCCGATCCGTCGCTGGCGCCGCTGGGCCAGCATGTGCTCAGCGCGCTGATCCGCCCCGTGCCGATGGCGCCGTCCGCCGGGTGGGCGGCGCTGGCGCCGCAACTGCTGGCGCGTGTGCAGGCCGCGCTGGCGCGGCACGCCCCCGATCTCGCGCGTCATGTCACGCAGGCGCAGGTTCTGACGCCCGAGGAATTTCACACGCAATACGGCCATGAAGATGCTAGCAGCAGCGTCATGCATATTCTCGCCGACTGGCAGACGCGCATCCGCACGCCGCTCAAGGGGTTGTTGCTCTGCGGCGCAGCGGCCGAACCGGTGCCGTCGATTTCCGGCCGCGCCGGGCGCATCGCCGCGCAACAGGTTCTGCGGGAGACGCGGCAATGAGCGCCAATCCCGCCCGCGTGCGCGCCACCCCCTTCCACGCCCGCGCCGCCGAGGCCAATGAGGCCAACGACTGGGTGGCGCGCAATGGCTTCACCCTGGCAGGCAGCTATGCCGGCCGCGATGACGAGGCGCTGGCCGCGCGCTTCCGCGCCGGTCTTGTCGATATCTCCTGGCGCTGGCGCGTCCTCTTCGAGGGCGCGCGCGCCGGGGAGTTTCTCTCGCGGCTCGTGACGGCAGACGTCACGCGGCTCGCCCCCGGCAAGTCCGTCAAGGCCCTGTGGCTGGCCGACGGCGGCGGTGTGCGCGGCGCCGGTGTGATCGCGCGGTTCGGCCGCGAGCGCTTTCAGCTGGTCACCGCGGCCCGCGATGCCGAATGGATTGCGGCCGCCGCGGCGCGGTTCGACGTGACCGTGCACGATGTCACCGACGAACAGGGCGGTCTGGCGCTGGTCGGTCCCTATGCGGCGGCGACGCTGGCGCGCGCCGGGCTTCCGCACGATCTCGAACCGCTGACATTCCGCAAGCAGTTCTGGCGCGGGCTCGACGTCACGCTGTCGCGATGGGGCGAGCAGTCGGGATTCGAGCTGTGGTGCGCGGCCGATGACGGCATCATCCTGTGGGATCGGCTGATGCGCGCGGGCGAGCCGTTCGGCATCGAGCCGCTGGGCCTGGCCGCCGCCGATGTGCTCGATCTCGAGGCCGGCATCGCCCGGCCGGGCCGCGATTACGATCCGGCGCAGAAGGGCGACGCCGCCACGCCCACGCCACGCGCGCTTGGCCTCGAGAGCCTGATCGACGAGGCCCATCTCGCCTTCAACGGCCACGCCGGTTACCTCGCTGCCCGCGATGGCGAAACCCACCGGCTGGTCGGGCTCGACATCGATGCCTTCCGGCCCGCGCCGCACACCCCGCTGCTGCACAATCAGGCCGCGGTCGGTCACACCTTGTCGTCGGTCTATTCGCCGGCCGTGCAACGCACCATTGCGCTTGCCAGCGTTGCGGCCGGCGCCGCCGCGCCCGGCACGGTTCTGTCGCTGACACTGTCGCCGACCCGCGCCGATCCCGAATTTCGCACCGTCACGGCGCGCGTTGCCGAACTGCCCTTTCTGCGGCCACCCGATCCGCACCCCTTGGATGACGAGCCCGGCTAGAGCCCGGCCTTGATCTCCGTCCAGGCGTTGACGATCTTGGCCTTGTCAGGCAGCGGCTTCTGGAAGATGCCGCTCTTGAGGAAGGTGTCGACGTCGCGCGTCAGCCCCAGATTGTCGAACACCGGATTGGGCACGGATTTGAGCGTCGCCGTGTTGGCGGGCCCATCGCCGATATGTTCGATGGTGTATGTCGCCGCCGCGTCGCTCAGCGAAGAATCGATCAGCGCCAGCGCTTTCGCCTCGTCCGACGGGTTCTTGTGCATGACGAGTCCGCACACATAGGTGAACATTCCGCCCGGCGGGTTCATATAGGCGACCGGCTTGCCTTCCTTGTGCAGCGTCGCATAGGTCACCCGCCAGGTCATTGCGGCGACGATCTCGCCCGATGCCAGCGCCTGGGACAGCTGGGTGTCATCGCTGGAGACGAAGCGCACTTGCTTGATCAGGTCCCGCAGCTTGGCCTGCACCTTCTGCCACTGATCCGGCGTCATGTGATAGGCGTCGACCCCGATCATGTGCGCGATGAAGGGCACGGTGTCGTCGACGCCGTCCAGCACCGCGACGCGGCCCTTGTATTTGGGATCGAACAGAATGTTCCAGCTCGGATGCTTGACGTATTCCGGGGCCAGATCGGTGCGGAAGGTGATGGAGGTATTGCCCCAGTAATGTGGCACGAACCACACCTTGCCCGGCCCGGCGGAAATACCGGGAAGGGCGCGCAGGCTGGGCGCGATCTTGTGCCAGTTGGTCAGCTTGCTCGTATCGATGGGCTGCAAGATGCCGGCCTGCCGCCAGCGCGGGAATTCGTAATAGCACGGACCCATTACATCGGGCTTGTAGCCGGCGCGCATCTTGGCCAGCGCCTCGTCCTCGTCGGCATAGATGGCGACATTGGGCCTTTCGTGGAAACGCTTTTCGTATTGCGCCAGGAAGGGCGGATCCATGTAATCCTCCCACTGGAACAGGGTCGCGGGGCCGGCGCCCGCCTGTGCGCGCTCCGCCGGAACCAGGATAGACAAGGCGGCGGCCGCCGCCGCCAGAGCCGCCGCACCCACCCATCGCAGAGTCGCCATCCCCATCCCCACCCAGGCTTTTGCGAGGCGACGGTACGGTTGGGCGTGAAAATTCGCAATCGGCATGCGATAGGCTAGGCTTTCGCGACTTTTACCCCGGCGATAGGATCGCTGCTCGCTATTTGTGCAGGTACGGGACGTTTCCAATGAACAAGCCGACGCCAATGCCCGGGTTTTCGCGTCCGGCCTTTGTGACCGCCGCACAGGCCGAGTTCGACGAGTTGCATCGGGCCATGCCCGAGCTCGAATATGTCGATGCGGTGCTGGCCGATATTTGCGGCGTCCTGCGCGGCAAACGGTTGCGCGTCGCGGAGGCCGCCAAGCTGTTCCAGAGCGGCATGCAGATTCCGCACTCCATCTATCTGATGGACGCCCATGGCGAGATGACCAACCCCTTCGGCCGCGGCTATGGCGATGGCGATCCGGACGGCACGGCCTGGCCGATTCCGGGAACGGTCACGCCGGTCTGGGGGGAAGGCCCGGCCCGCGCGCAGATGCTCATGACCCTGCGCGACGAGGCCGGCGCGCCGGATCCGGCCGAACCGCGTGCGGCGCTCGAACGGGTGCTGGCGCGCTTCGCCGAATTCCGGCTGACCCCGGTCGCCGCCCTCGAACTGGAGTTCTATCTCGTCGATCCGGCGCGCGATGCGAATGGCCGCCCGCGTCCGCCATGCAATCCGCGAACCGGGGTGCGCGAAACCACGGCCTCGGTCTACGGCATCGAGGAGCTGGATCGCTACCGGGCGTTTCTCGGCGCGCTGGCCGATGCCGCCGCCCTTCAGCGCCTGCCGCTCACCACCACCAGCAAGGAATATGCGCCCGGCCAGTTTGAGGCCAATCTGCGGCATCAGTCCAATGCCTGCGATGCGGCCGATCACGCCACCATCCTCAAACAGGTGGTCAAGGCGGCGGCGCGGGCACAGGGGCTCGATGCCAGCTTCATGGCCAAGCCCTATCCCGATGCCATCGGCAGCGGACTGCACATCCATGTCAGCCTGCTCGACGAGGCTGGCCGCAACGTCTTCGACGACGGCAGCGCCCAGGGCTCCGAGCGGTTGCGGCATGCGATCGGCGGGCTGCAGGCAGTGATGCCGGAATCGATGGCGCTGTTCGCGCCCAACCGCAATTCCTATCGCCGGTTCCAGCCGGACATGTTCGCGCCGGTCAACCGCCACTGGGGGATCAACAATCGTTCGGCGGGGCTGCGCGTGCCTGTGGGTCCGGGCGAGGGGCGCCGCGTCGAACATCGCGTCGCCGGCGCCGACGTCAATCCCTATCTGGCGCTCGCCGCCGTGCTGGCCGGAATCCATCACGGCCTGGTCAGCAAGCGCGACCCCGGCCCGCCGGCCACCGGCAATGTTTCGCGCGAGTCGGACAGCGCGCTGCCGCTCACCTTGAGCGATGCGCTGGCGCGCCTCGGCGGCGACACGCTCAATGCCTATCTGGGGGAGCAGACGGTTTCGCTCTATCGCGAGACCAAGCGCATCGAGGCGCAACGCTTCGGCCGCATCATCTCTGCGGCCGAATATGATTGGTATCTATAGGCTGCTGAAATAGGCGCGGCTGACCGGCCGCTGCGCCGGGGTTTCCTTGTCCCAGTCGAAGATCAGCTTGATGCCGGCCGTGGTCTCTGGTCCGCGCTCGCCCTGGCGGGTGGAGACCTGGCTATAGCCACCGCCGATCGCCAGCGCCCAGCCCGGCGCGAAGGCGTAGCGCAGATTGCCGCCGGCGAAATAGCCGTCCGGGCCATAGCGGTCGATGGCATAGCCGCCATAGCCGTCGACCCACAGCCGGCGGAGCAGTTCGGTGCTGAGCGAGGCGCTGAGAGCATGGGTTTCGAAGGTGCGGATGCCGAGCGGCGTAAACGGCGTCGATGACGCACCGGTGTATTTGTGACTGTCGATCACATACTCGCCTGTGAATTCGTAGGTCAGTCCGGCCCAGAAACCACCGAGGTCGGTGAGATAGCGCAGGCTCAGATCCGCGCCGGCCGTCCGCGCGACACTGTCGTCGCCGTCGACGCCGTAGCGCGTCGCACGCAGCACCGCCTGGCCCCACAGCCCGTCGGCGATGCGGTGTGCGATGCCGAGCTGCGTGCGGCTGCGATAGCCGTGTTCGGCGACTGCTTCCAGGCTGCCCTCATAGGGCGCGCGATATTCGACACTGGCGCCCCAGTCGCCCGCCCCCATGTGCTCGGCATAGGCCAGCCGGCCGCCCCAGCCGCTCTTTCCCCAGAGCGCTTCGCCGCTTGCCTGCCCCTGTTCGGCGAGCAGCCCCTGGAAATTGTAGGCGATGCCGGCGGAGGCGGAGATCGCGTGTTCGTTCAGTGCGGTCGCCGCGCCGTTCAGGTGCCGCACCGCCTTGGCGTCGGCATAGGTGTCCTGGACGCTGCCGATCAGTGTCAATCCGCCGCCGACGGGCACCCCGCCCGCCAGTTCGGATTCGACGATGGTGCCGTGCTGCGGATTGCGCCAGTGCCCGGAGAGCGCCAGCGAGCCGTCATGTTTCGTCGCGGGCAGGTCGGTGTCGATGGACTGTGCCATCGCCAGCGGCCGTTCGCGCAAGGTCTCGGCCATGGCATTGGCGTGATGGCTGCCATAGCTGGAGCCGCGCAGGCCGAAGGGTGTGCGCGGCTCGGCCGGCTGCATCCCGGCGAGCGTGACGCCGCCGCCATTGCCGTCAAGCTGTCCGCGCAACCGCAGATCGTTCGAGGCGCTGGGCCCGCGCGGCACGATGCGTAGCGAAAATCCGTTTCCGCCGCCGGCAGTCATGAAGGTCACTGGGCGCGCGGCGCGGATCACGGCCGAGTTGGTGCCCGAATAGGTCGTGCCAACCCAGCCGGGCAGGGCGGTTTGAAGCTGCTCGAACAGCGCCGGATCGGCCGGCTCGGCGAAGGTCAGGAGAATTTCGTCTTTTGTCGGATCGGTGCGCGCATCCTTGAGATGCAGGCCGCGAAAGTGGATCACGGCATCGGGGCTGCTGCGTTCGATGGAGAAGTCTTCCGCCCGCTGCGCATGGGCCAGCGAGCTGGCCGACAGCACGAGCACGGCCGCCAGGCTCCAGGCCCGCGCGATGCGGGCCGGCTGGCGTGTCGATCCGGCTGAACTCGGCATGCGCGGCATCCGGCGGTCCCCTGCAGCCAGCCTCGTTAACTACGGTAAATATCCCGTTAACCGGGTCGGCTTCATGCCTTGGGCAGGCGCAATTCTGCGGTCGTGCCCTGGCCGGGCGCCCCGCTCAGCCTGAGGACGCCGCCCATCCGCCGCGCCAGCCCCATCGCGACGGCCAGCCCCATGCCCACACCGGTCACCGCGCCCGGACGGTCGAAGCGCAGGAAGGCGCGCCCGGCGGCGCGTTGCTCCTCGGGGGCAAAGCCCAGGCCGTTGTCGCTGACGGCGGCGACAATGGCGCCGTCTTCGGCCTTCACCGCGATCCGCACCGCGCCGCCTTCGGGGGTGTATTGCAGCGCATTGGCGAGCAGATTGGTCAGGATGCGTTTGACGCCGATGCTGTCGCCGATCGCCGGCGCCTGATCGGCCAGCGACACGGTCAGCCGGATGCGATGCGAAAAGGCCCGCCCCGCCAATTCGTCGATGACCGTGCGCGCGATGGACGCCACGTCGATGGATGCGGCGTCGACCGGGTGGCGGTCGGCTTCGAGATTGGCGAAGTCCAGGATGTCACTGATCTTGGCATGCAGGTGGCGGCCGGCCGCGCCGATGTCGCTAGCATATTCGACATATTTGGGATGGCCGGGATCGCCGAAATAGCCCTGCGCGATCACCTCCGAAAAACCGATGATCGCATTGAGCGGGGTGCGCAGCTCGTGACTCATATGGGCCACGAATTCGGATTTCGAGCGGTCGGCTTCGCTGGCGCGCCGTTCGGCGTCGGCCAGCCGGATCAGCAGCCTGGCGTCGTCGCGCGGGGTTGCGCGCAATGTGCGCACAGCGTCGGCGGCGCGCGCGCGCCGTTCGAACTCGCGCACGAAGACGACCGCCAGAGCCGCGCCCGCCAGTGCCGGCCCGAGGATGAAGAACAGGAACAGAGGCAAGGAGGCATACCAGGACGACAACGCCTCGCCCACGCGGATCGATGCCCCGGCGACCACGGGCCAGCCGGGGACCGGCGTCAGCGCCACAAGCCGCCGCGTCTTGCCGTCTTCAAGCACGCGGCGCGACCGTGTCGCCGGTGCCCATGGCCAGCGCCGCCATTGGCGGCGGCTGCCGCCAGCGTGATCCCATGTCGAGGATTCGTCCGCTGCGCGTCGCCAGCAGTGCTTCATCCATGCTGTCAGGCCGCATCAGGATGTCGGGGTCGATCTGGACGGCGACGATTTTGTCGTCCGCCGGAAACAGGATCGCCATGCTGCGGCCGTCTGGCGTCGCCGTGACCGTGCGACCGCTGCGCGCGGCGGCGAGCACGCCGGCGCTCAGCGGCAGCAGACCATCGGGGGCGCCCTTCATCTGCGACAGCAGGATGCCGTCTTGGTCGAGCAGCACGATGTTGCGCAAGGCCTTGCCGCCGGCATCGGACAGGGCCGCCGATGCCTCGGCCGAACCGGTGGCATTGACGAAGGCGCTGCCCAGCGCGGCGTAGTGGTCGAGGGTGGTGGAAAGGTCGGCCGCGATATCCTGGGCCCGGCGCGTTTCGAACTGTCCGGCCAGATCGAGCGCCCGGCCGCGGTCGAGCCGAAGTTGAATCGCCGCGGCGCTGGCGAAGCTGCCGCAGATCAGGACCAGCGACACCACCACGGTCATGCGGATGTTGCGCGTGGCGGCGGCCCCGGTCCTCGAAAGCGTACGGGAAAAGAGGCCTGCGGGCCCGAGGGCTGCTCCGCCGAGTGCCATGACTGCCCGATGCCCCCGCCCCAGAAGTAATTCGTTCACCCTCGATGATACGAATCGCCAGAGTCGGTGTCGAATATGCGGCGAACAAAAAGAGTCCGGCGGGCGGCCTCTAGCCCAGCATTTTGCTGGCCACCTCGTAGAGGTTGGCCGAAAGGCCTTCCAATCTGGCAATGGCCTGCAGCTCGGACCGCATCAGGGTCTGGCGATGGCTGTCATAGCGCCGCCAGTTTTCGAAGGCGCCGGCCAGCCGCGCCGCCATCTGCGGATTGAGGGATCGAGCGGTCGCACGATCTCGCCCACCAGCGCATAGCCGGCGCCATCGGCGCCATGGAAGCGCAGATGGTTGCCGGTAAAGGCGCCGATCAGCGCGCGCACGCGGTTGGGATTGCTGGATGTCGAAGGCGGCATGCTGCATCAGCGCCGCGCACGGCCTGCGACCGTATCGGGCAGCGGCGAGCAGCGCCTGCAGGCTCATCCACTTGTCCAGCACCAGCGGGTTGTCGCGGAAGCGGTCGTGGAAATCGGCGAACGCGGCATCGCGGCAGCGGCGAATCCATGCGCGTCAGCGCGGCCAGCGCCGGCCATCATGTCGGTCATGTTGCGTGGCGCCGCGATAATGGCGTGTCGGCCAGGCGCGCGGCGGCTTCGTCATCGGCCGCGGTCAGATAGCGCAGGCAGGCATTGCGCAGCGCGCGCCGCCCGGCCGAGGCGGCATCGGGCGAGAATTCGGCCATGGCGCCAAGCTTGTCGTACAGCGCGCTGAAAGCGCGGGCCCATGGGCCGCGGCCATCGGCCCGGATCAGCGCCGATGCGCGCGGCGATGGATGGCATCGGGATCGGCCGGGCTGTCATGCGCCAGGGCCAGCTCGCCTTCGCCCGGCGGCATCAGCATCTGCGCGGCAAAGGCCATGTCGGCTTCGGCACGCTCCAGCACCGTCGCCGATGGCGTCGAGATAGATCGATATCGGCCTTGGGTGCAGCCGTCTTGGCCGTGCCGCCATGTCCAGCAGGATCTCGGTCGGCCAGCGCCTGGCCGGACTTCCCAGCGGTTGAAGGCGTCGCGGATCGTGCGCCATCAGGCGCGGCGCGGTCGGCTGCGGCTGGTCGGCGGTCTTGAAATGGACGGGCGCGGAGAAGGCCGGCCCAGCGACAGGAGCGGCGCTTCGGCGACATCGACAAAGACGAAGCGCTGTTCGGCCTGCGTCAGTTCCAGCACGCGTTCTGCGGGCCGGTGCGCGTTCTCGCCCTCCAGCGTCAGCGGCAGCGCGCGCGCCGCTCTTGCCCGACCAGCCCCAGCGCCACGGGAATCATGCATCGGCTTCTTGTCGGGCTGGCCCGGCGTCGGCGGCCAGGCTCTGCGTCAGCGTCAGCGTATAGCGTCCTGTCGCTCGGGTCGTATTCGCCCTTGGCTTCGACCACGGGCGTGCCCGACTGGCGATACCACAGCCGGAACTGGCTGAGGTCGCGGCCGCAGGCATCCTCGAAGCATTTGACCCAATCCTCGACCGTGGCGGCTTCGCCGTCATGGCGCTCGAAATACAGATCGGTCGCCTTGCGATAGCCTTCGGGCCCCACCAGCGTCTGCAGCATGCCGATCACCTCGGCGCCCTTTTCATAGACCGTGGCGGTGTAGAAATTGTCGATCGTGATATAGCTCTGCGGCTGAACCGGATGGGCCAGCGGGCCGGCATCCTCCTGGAACTGGCGCATGCGCAGCATCTGCACATCCTCGATGCGCTTGACGCCGTGCCAGCGCATGTCGGCCGGAGAAGCTCTGGTCGCGGAACACGGTCAGGCCTTCCTTGAGCGACAGTTGGAACCAGTCGCGGCAGGTGATGCGGTTGCCGGTCCAGTTGTGGAAATACTCGTGCGCGACCACGCTTTCGATGCGCTCGTAATCGGCATCGGTCGCGGTTTCGGGGCTGGCCAGGAGCAGCTTGTCGTTGAAGATGTTGAGGCCCTTGTTCTCCATCGCCCCCATGTTGAAGGCGCGAGACCGCCACGATCATGAAGATGTCCAGATCGTATTCGCGGCCGTAAGCTCTCTTCGTCCCATTTCATCGCCCGCTTGAGCGAATCCATGGCGTAGGCGCGCGCGGCTCGTTGCCGTGCTCGACATAGATGCGCAGGTCGACGTCGCCGTCCGCTCATGGTGACGAAGCGGTCCTGGATGCACGCCCAGATCGCCCGCCACCAGCGCGAACAGATAGGAGGGCTTGGGAAAGGGATCGTGCCAGACCGCAAAATGCCGTCCGTCGCGGCAATTCGCCGGCCTCGATCGCGGTTGCCGTTGGACAGCAGCACCGGCAGCGCCTTCCTTCGGCGCTTCGATGCGCGTGGTGTAGACGCTGAGATTGTCGGGCCGGTCGAGGAAATAGGTGATGCGGCGAAAGCCTTCGGCCTCGCATTGGGTGCAGAAGATGCCCTTGGCCAGATACAGCCCTTCCAGCGCCGTGTTCTGCGCCGGCGCGATCTCGGTGACGATTTCCAGGGTGAAGCGGTCCGGCACCTTGGCGATCGTCAGCGTCTCCGCATCGACCGCAACCTCATCGGCCGCCAGCGTCTTGCCGTCGATCGCCACCGAGAGCAGCTTCATGTGCTCGCCATTCAGCACCAGGGGCGCATCGGCGGCACCGGCCCGCTCGACCTGGCTTTTTGCCGTGACGCGCGTGGCCTGCGGATCAAGCGCGAAAATCGAGATGGATTTCCGGAATGCGGAAATCGGGGGCGCGATAGTCCTGAAGGCGGATGGCGCGCGGGTCTTCGGTGCGCATGAAATCCTCGGGGGCTGGGAAGGCTCTCGGGTCTTACCCGCTTCCGGGCGCCGGCGGAAGCGCAAGCCGGATCCGCCGGCGATGCGGCTCAGAATTGTGCGGAAATGCGGGGCGGCGCGAAACAAAGCCGCCCTCACATCCCCGTGTGCCGGCTGGGCAGGCCGCGGTGAGGTGCTAGTCTGTGCCGGCATGCCGTTCGGCACTGGGAGGTAGGGATGGATATCAATTGGCTTGCGAGTCGTCGCCAGCGCCGCTGCCGCCTTCATACTCGGCGGTCTGTGGTATTCGCCGCTCTTGTTCGGAAAGGTCTGGCAAGGCGAGATCGGATTGAGCGACGAAGCCGCCCGGTCCGGGAACATGGCCGTGATCTTTGGCGGCGCGTTCGCGCTCGTCGCTTGTTGCGTCCTTCGTGTTCGCGGTGTTCCTGGGACCGCGGCCCGGCCTGTCGCTCGGCGTGGGTGCGGGATTTGCCGCCGGGGCTTTGCTGGGTCGCGACCAGCTTCGGCATCAACTATCTGTTCGAACGCAGGAGCCTGACGCTGTTCGCCATCAACGGCGGCTATCACACCCTGCAGTTCACGCTGATTGGGCTGATCCTCGGGATCTGGCCCTGAGCGTCGTGCTGAGCGCTAAACCGCCTCGCGCTTCACATGGGCGACGATGTCCTGGGCGGCGTGGGCCAGATCGGCCAGCTCCGTCGGCATCTCCTCGCCGGATTTGCGCGCCCATTCGACGAGGCCCAGGGCCAGTTCGGCCAGCCGCGGTGCCACGGCGATCAGCCGCGCCTGGCGCTCGACGCTTCTGCGGGTCGAGATCGTATTCGGCGCCGGGCACGCGCCAGCCGCCCCATTCGGCGTCGCCGGTGATGACGACGGGATAGGTGCCGGGCACCGGGTGGCGGGCGCAATCTTCGGCGGGCTGCCATTTGTTGCGGGCGCGGACGATGCGCCATGCTCGCTTCCGGCTGGTCGCGTCGGTTCCTGGTGAGGGCTCTTCGGCCTGCAGTTCGTCGGCGGCGAATTCGCGTCCCAGTCCGACGTCGTAATAGACCCGCAGGGGCTCATCGAGGCCCTTGGTCCAGTGCGGGATCACCTTTTCCACCAGCGCCCAGGTGCCCACCGGCCGCACATAGACGCGCTGGTTCTTGTGAAATTGTGCCTTGGCCATGGTCTGGCGCGAATCCCTTACGCTGCGGAACGTCTAGGCTAGGCTTACGCCCGTTAAACCGCAGTTAAGATGGGTGTCACAATTCGGCCCATTGCGCTTCTTCCGCCCGGCTTTATCGTGGGGCCTGACAGACAATCAGAACGGGGTGGAAGCGCATGAACTTCGACTTTTCAGACGACCAGAAGATGCTGCGCGATCAGGCCAGCCGGTTCCTGGGCGAAAAATGCCCGCCCAAGGCGGTCCGGGCGGTCCTGGAGGGCTCCCAGGGCCATGACAGCGCCCTGTGGAAGGGCATCGCCGAGATGGGCTGGCTGGGCACGGCCATCCCCGAAGCCTATGGCGGTCTCGGACTGGGCTATCTGGAGCTCTGCGTGGTGGCCGAGGAACTCGGCCGCGTGCTGGCGCCGGTGCCGTTTTCGTCCACGGTCTATCTCTTTGCCGAAGCGTCTCCTGGCGGCCGGCAGTGAGGAGCAGAAGAACCCATCTCCTTGCCGAAGCTGGCCGAAGGCGGTCTGATCGGCACCTTCGCCCGCACCGAAGGCCCCGGCGCGGTGACGCCGAAATCGATTCGCGTCACCTTCCGCGGCGGCAAGCTCAACGGCACCAAGCTGCGCCGTCATCGACGGCATGGATGCGGACTATGCCGTGGTACTGGCCCGCACCTCCGATGAGCCCGGCGAGCGCGGGCTGGGTCTGGCGCTGGTCGATCTCAGGGCCGCCGGCGTCACGCGCACGCCGCAGGATTCGATCGACCCCTCGCGCAAGCATGCCCAGATCGACCTTCCAGGACGCGCCGGCCGAGGCCCTGGGCAAAGCCGGAGAGGGCTGGGCGATCACCTCCCGCGTGCTCGATCGCGCCGCCATCATGACGGCGTTCGAGCAGGTCGGCGCCGCCGATTCCTGTCTGGCCATGGCCAAGGCCTATGCCATGGACCGCTACGCCTTCGGCCGGCCCATCGCTTCCTATCAGGCGATCAAGCACAAGCTCGCCGACATGTATGTGAACAACGAGCTGGCGCGCTCCAACGCCTATTACGGCGCCTGGGCGTTGTCCACGGACGCGCCGGAACTGCCGGTCGCGGCGGCCGCAGCGCGCGTTTCCGCGACGCAGGCCTTCGACTATGCGGCCAAGGAGAACATTCAGACCCATGGCGGCGTCGGCTTCACCTGGGAGTTCGATTGCCACCTCTTCTACAAACGCTCGCGTGAGCTGGCCCTTTCGCTCGGTGCGCAGCGCAGCTGGAAAGACAAGCTCGTCACCGCGCTCGAACGCTCGAACGCCGCGTGACGCAGACCCCCATTCCGAACTGAGGACAGCCCGATGGATTTCGAAGACACACCCGAAGAAGCCAAGTTCCGCGCCGAAGTGCGCGCCTGGCTGGAAGCCAATGCACCCAAAGGTCCCGCCGCCGATGGCGGTGAGTTGGCCGAACGCAGCGACAAGACCTTTCTCGCCGCCTGCCGCGCCTGGCAGGCGAAGAAGGCTGAGGCCGGCTATGCCCGCATCACCTGGCCGAAAGAGGTCGGCGGCTATGGCGGCACGCCGATCCAGCAGGTCATCTTCAATCAGGAAGAGGGCAAGATCCGCTCGGTCGACGGTCTGGGCGGTCCCTTCGCCATCGGCCTGGGCATGTGCATTCCGACGCTGATGACCTATGGCTCGAAGGACGCCGTCGGCAAATATGTGAAGCCGGCGCTGTTCGGCGAAACGATCTGGTGCCAGCTCTTCTCCGAGCCGGCGGGCGGTTCGGATGTCGCCGGTCTGAGGACCCGCGCCGAAAAGGACGGCGACGGCTGGGTCATCAACGGCCAGAAGATCTGGACGACGGGCGCGCAGATCTCCGATTACGGCATCCTGCTGACCCGCACCGACCCCAATGTGCCCAAGCACAAGGGCCTGACGATGTTCTTCGTCGACATGCACGATCCGGCCGTCGAGGTGCGCCCGATCAAGCAGGCCTCCGGCTCAGTCCGGCTTCAACGAAGTGTTCTTCACCGACCTCAAGGTCAAGGATTCGCAGCGCTTGGGCGAGGTCGGCGATGGCTGGCGTGTGGCGCTGACGACCTGATGCATGAGCGTCTGGCTGTCGGCGGCGGGCAGGGCGGTGGCCTCGACGTGCCGCAGCTCATGGGTCTGGCCCGCGAGCTCGAACTCGAGGACGGTCCGGCCATCAAGAATGCCGCGGTGCGCGAGAAGATTGCCGATTGGTATGTGCGCTCGGCCGGCCTCAAATACACGACCTATCGCACCATGACGGCGCTGTCCAAGGGGCAGCAACCCGGCCCGGAAGCCTCCATCGCCAAGATCGTGGTGGCGCCCAAGCTGCAGGATTTGACGGGCTTTGCCACCGAACTGGAAGGCGAGGTGGGCGCGCTCAAGGGCGCAGATGCGCCGGGCGGCGGGGCCTTCCAGATGGGCTGGATGAGCGCGCCGGGCCTTCGCATCGCCGGCGGCACGGACGAAATTCTCAAGAACATCATCGCCGAGCGCGTGCTGGGCTTGCCGCAGGACGTGCGCGTTGACAAGGATGTGCCGTTCAACAAACTGCCGAGCGGCCGCTAGGAGATACCACATGCCCCTCGATACGCTCGATCACTACACGATCAATTGCGCCGACATGGAGAAGACGCGCGATTTCTATCGTGACGTGCTCGATCTGAAGGAGGGCTTTCGTCCCGATCTGCCGTTCCCGGGATACTGGATGTATGTGCGGCGATGCCGCCGTCATCCACATCCTGGGTCGGGCAGGGGCACTGCCGCGAGAATGCGGACGCGGTCCACAACGCCCCTACGGGCTCTCTGGATCACGTCGCTTTCAATGGCCATGACGTGCAGGCGATGATACGGAAGCTCAAATCGCTCGGCATTCCCTATCGGGAGAACATCTTTCCCGAACTGCCGCTGCATCAGCTCTTCATCGCCGACCCCAACAACATCATGGTGGAACTGAATTTCCGCGAGCGCAGCGAAAAGCCCGCGTAAAGAACTCGAAACAACATCGGAGAACATGAATGCTCGGCTATGTGACGATCGGCACCAACGATCTCGAAAAATCAAAGGCGTTTTACGAAAACATTCTCGCCGATCTGGGCGGCAAGCCGCTCTTCGGCAGCGACCGCATCCAGTTTTATGGCAGCGGGCGGGGCGGCATGCTCGCCATCTGCACGCCCTACGACGAGAAGCCGGCCGGCGCCCGGCAATGGCAACATGATCGCGTTGCAGGCCGCGTCGAACGAGCTGGTGGACAAAGTCTACAACAACGCGATCTCGCTCGGCTGCGCCGACGAAGGCGCGCCGGGCGAACGCATGCCGACCTTCTACGGCGCCTATTTCCGCGACCCCGACGGCAACAAGATCTGCGTCTTCAAGATGGGCTGATCGCCCTTCTGCCCTCTTACCTCCCCGGCAACGGGGAGGTACAAGGGCTCATGGCGATCCGCTCCCCTTGCATCAATATCTGCGAAATCGATTTCCGGACCGGGCTGTGCACGGGCTGCGGCCGCACGCGCGACGAGGTCGCGCGCTGGATGTCCTATGGCGACGCCGAACGCGACGCGATCATGGCCGGCCTTGCCGAACGCATGCGCCAGGCGGGACTGAAGAAGCCCGGCGCCGGTGACTGATTGGCGCGGCCTCAAGCTCGAATATGTCTACTGCCCCTGAGCAGGGCTGCGCTAAGCTCCGCCCATCAATAATCAGGGAGTGGCGAGGATGAAGGATTTCAGCGGCAAATATGCGGTGATCACCGGCGGCGGGACGGGCATGGGCCGTGAGCTGGTGATCCAGCTCGTGGCCGAAGGCTGCAACGTGGCGATGTGCGACGTCTCGGCCGAGAACATGGCCAAGACCAGGGAACTGGCGAGCGCCCAGGCGCCGCAGGGAACCAGGGTCGCGAGCTTCGTCGCCGACGTCTCGCTCGAAGACCGGATGAACGCCTGGGCCGACACCGTGCGCGGCGAACTCGATACCGATCACATCCATTTGCTGTTCAACAATGCCGGCATCGGCGGTGGTGGCAGCTTCGTCAATGGCGACCGCGCCCAGTGGGAGAAGACCTTCAATGTCGACTTCTACGGCGTGCTCAACGGCATCCGCGCCTTCCTGCCGATGCTCGAAAAGGCGAACGAGGCGCATATCGTCAACACGGCAAGCGTCAATGGCTTCTGGGCCTCGATCGGGCCGGGCCGCCCGCACACGGCCTATTGCGCCGCCAAGTTCGCGGTCAAGGGTTTCACCGAGGCGTTGATGACCGATCTGGCCGTCAACGCGCCGCACATCAAGTGTTCGGTCGTGATGCCGGGCCATATCGGTACCGACATCGTCGCCAATTCGCGCACGATTCTCTCCGGCGACAAGATCGATGTCGAAGGTGCCCGCCAGATGATGAAGACCATGGGTGTCGACAGTTCGGCAATGGACGACGAACAGGTCGTGCAGCTCATCCAGATGCAGGCCATCGCCTTCCGCGACAATGCCCCGACCTCCGCGGCCGAGGCAGCGAAGATCATCCTGGATGGCGTGCGCGCCGAGAAATGGCGCATCCTGGTCGGCAAGGATGCCGAATTCCTCGACAGCGAAGTCCGCAAGGATCCCGAAAACGCCTACACCCAGGGCTTCTACGAGGGTCTGGTCAAAGGCACGGGCTGGCGGATTTCAGCCGGCGCGCGCGCCGCCGCGCCGAACCAGGTGAGCTCTTCGCTGAGGCGCACATTCTCGCCGATGACAAGGATGGCCGGCGCAGTGGTGCCGCGCGCCGCCGCGCCCAACTCGCTGAGCGTGGTCACGGTGATGTTTTGCATCTCATAGCTCGCATCGCTGACGATCGCGGCCGGTTCGTGCCGGTCCCGGCCGGCCGCGATCAGCTTCGTGGCAATTTCCCCGGCATGGGCCAGCGCCATGTAGAGCACCAGCGTCGGCGAACCCTTGGCCAGCGCCGTCCAGTCGAGATCGGGCAATCCGCCGTTTGCGCCATGTCCGGTGATGAAGGTGACCGCGTGGTTGGTGTCGCGATGGGTGACCGGTATCCCGGCATAGGCCAGCCCGCCGATCCCGGCGGTGATTCCCGGCACGATGCGGAACGGAACCCCGCCGCGCGCCAGCGCCAGGGCTTCTTCGCCGCCTCGGCCGAACACGAAGGGATCGCCGCCCTTGAGCCTCAGCACGCGCGCGCCTCTGCGCGCCATCGACACGAGCGTGCGCGAAATCTCACTCTGCTTGGCGCTCGGTTGGCCGCGCCGTTTGCCCGCGAAGATCAATTCCGCATCCGGCCGCGCCAGATTGAGCAAAGCGGGGTTGACGAGGGCGTCGTAGAGCACCACGTCCGCGGCCGCGATCGCGTGCAGACCCAGCATCGTGATGAGCCCGGGATCGCCTGGCCCGGCGCCGGCCAGCCACACCCAGCCGGGGGCGAAATCGGGTAGCCCAAGGGCCCCGGCCAGGCGAAGGGCGGCGGCACGTTCGGCGGCCCGAGCGGAGGAGGCAGGAGGCATATTCATACACTATAATTGTCGTATATACATTAAATGAGTATCACACTTTGGATATGTAGGAAGTGACTTCTGGGATCGCAAGGTGAAATTTGCGCCGACGCGCGGGAAATTGGTGCCATCCCGCGCTATAGAGAGCGCCAGATTCCTCAGCCTTAGAGAGCCCATGACCACACAAGCCCCGCGCCGATCTCAAGCCCAACACCCTCGACTACGAAAATCTGGCCCTGGTCTCGCCCAACGGCTTTCGCGAATACGACGCCCGCTGGCTGTTCGGGAAGGAGCTCAATCTTCTGGGCGTGCAGGCGGTCGGGCTGGGCCTGGGAACCTATTTCCACGAGCTTGGCATCAAGCCGCAGGTCGTCACCGGCCATGACTACCGGTCCTATTCGCTCTCCATCAAACAGGCGCTGACCCTCGGGCTGATGGAGGCCGGCTGCGAGGTTCTCGATATCGGGCTTCAGCACCACGCCGATGTGCTACTTCGCGCAATTCGCGCTCGATGTGCCGGCCTGCGCCATGGTCACGGCCAGCCACAACGAGAATGGCTGGACCGGCGTGAAGATGGGCGCGAACCGTCCGCTAACCTTCGGGCCGGACGAGATGCTGCGGCTCAAGGCCATCGTGCTCGGCGGCGAAGGCAAACCGCGCGCGGGCGGGAGCTACCGCCGCGTCGACAGACATGCGCGAGACCTATCTCGAAGATCTGACCAAGGGCCACAAACTTTCGCGCCCGATCAAGGTGATCGCGGCCTGCGGCAACGGCACGGCCGGCGCCTTCGGCCCGGAAGCCCTGCGCCGCATCGGCGCCGACGTGATCCCCATGGACGACACGCTCGATTTCACCTTCCCCAAATACAATCCCAACACCGAAGACATGGCGATGCTCCATGCCATGGCAAAATCGCTGAAGGAGAACGGCGCCGAGATCGCGCTGGGCTTCGATGGCGATGTCGATCGCTGCGGCGTGGTCGACGATACGGGCGAGGAAATATTCGCCGACAAGGTGGGCGTGCTGCTGGCGCGCGATCTGTCGGCCCGCATCCCAACGCCAAATTCGTCGCCGACGTGAAATCCACCGGCATCTACGAGATCGATCCGGTGCTGAAGGCCAACGGCGCCACCACCGATTACTGGAAGACCGGCCATTCCTACATGAAGCGCCGCACCAACGAGATCGAAGCCGTCGCCGGTTTCGAGAAGTCCGGCCACTATTTCTTCCGCGCCCCCATCGGCCGCGGCTATGACGACGGCATCGTCGCCGCCATCGCCATCCTCGAAATGCTCGATCGCGCCGGCACGAAGAAGATGAGCCAGCTCGTCGCCGAACTGCCCAAGACCTGGGGCTCGCCCACCATGGCGCCCTTCTGCCCGGACGAGAAGAAGTATGACGTCGTCGCCGCGATGACGAAGGAATACGAAGCGCGCGAAGGACAAGGGCGAAACCATCCTCGGCCAGAAGATCGTCAAGCTGGTGACGGTGAACGGCGTGCGCTTCACGCTGGAAGACGGCACCTGGGGCCTGATCCGCGCCTCCTCCAACAAGCCGTCACTGGTGGTGGTGGTCGAAAGCCCGGTGTCGGACGCGCAGATGCGCGCGATGTTCAAGGACCTCGACGCGCGCCTGTCGCAAACACCCCGAAGTCGGCGAATACGATCAGAAGATCTGATCGGCCCGTGGGGACCATCCTTCAGGCCGGCAGTATCTATGCGATGGCAGTTTTCGCAATCGGCGTTGTGCTCGGCACCCTGCGCGTCGTCCTTCTGCAACCGGCACTGGGCGAACTGTATTCAGTCCTGATCGAATTGCCGTTCATGCTGGTCGCAAGCTGGATCGTGTGCCGCCGTGTGATGTTTCGCTTCGGCGTGCCCCACTGCCGATCCGTTCGGATTGTCACGGGTCATTGTGGCCATTGCAATTCTGCTGGCGCTCGAGTGGGCGCTCGCGCATTTCGGCTTCGGCCGGTCAGCCGTTGAGATATTGGCGGGGTATCGCTCTCTGGCGGGGATGTTGGGTCTGCTTGCCCAACTCGGTTTTGCGGCCCTGTCCGGTGCTTGTGACGTTTGCGTCGCCTTCGGTTCGGGCTTAGCCCAACACATCCCACAGCATCCGCACCGCCGTGACCGCGATGAACAGCGCGAACATCATCTTCAGTCGCTTCTTGTCCATCATGTGAGCGACATGCGCCCCCACCGGCGCCATCAGCACCGAGACCGGCGCGATCAGGATGAAGCCCAAGAGGTTCACATAGCCCAGCGAATAGGGCGGCAGACCGGGCGCGCCCCAGCCGCCGATGGCCATGCCGATGGCTGCCGGAATCGAGATGATGACGCCGAAGGCGGCGGCCGTGCTGACAGCGCGGTGGATCGGGAAATTGCACAGGCTCAGCGCCGGCACACCCAGCGTGCCGCCGCCGATCCCCATCATCGAGGACAGCCAGCCGATGCCGGCGGCGATCGGCCAGCCACCGGCGCCCGGCGGCACGCGGCTGGCCAGATGCCAGCCCTCCTTGCCGAAGGCCATGTTGGCGGC
Source organism: uncultured Pseudomonadota bacterium (assembly GCA_963710925.1). Classification (GTDB taxonomy): domain Bacteria; phylum Pseudomonadota; class Alphaproteobacteria; order Micropepsales; family Micropepsaceae; genus Rhizomicrobium. The sequence continues at coordinate 186,938 of CAVQBY010000003.1, forward strand.
CACGGGCAGGGCGACGATGCCGAAGATCAGCGACAGCGTGCGCCCGCTGACATAGGCGGCCAGTGCCGTACCGATGGCGACACCCACGATCATCGGCACGATCCAGCTTTTCAGCAGTGCCCAATCGACCGTGCCGCGCTTGCTGTGCGCGCGCAGCGACGAGATCGCGGTCGGAATGATCGTCGCCAGCGACGTGCCGACCGCCAGATGCATGCGCAAGGATTCATCGAAGCCCAGCCCCGCCAGCACGTGATAGAGCACCGGCACGATGACGATGCCGCCGCCCACGCCCAGCATGCCGGCGATCAGTCCGCCGACCACGCCGGCGATCACCAGGCCCAGCGCAAACACGCCCAGATCGCTCTGGGACGTTGTCGTCAGGAAATTCATGTCAGGCCGCCGCCCTTTCCCCCGAAGGATACAGATGCGCCAGCGCGTCGCGCAGTGTGACGATATTGGCGCCGGGCCGGGTCGCGTTCTCGCTCAGATGGCGGCGGAACAGCCGCGCCCCCGGCTGGCCGTTGAACAGGCCCAGCATATGCTTGGTCATCGCGTTGAGCGGCACGCCCTTGCCAAGCTCGTGTGCGACATAGTCGATATAGGCTTCCACCGCATCTTCGATGCGCACCGCTTCGCCGCCGAAGAAGCGCGCATCCACCTCGGCCAGAAGCGCAGGGTTCTGATAGGCCGCGCGGCCCAGCATCACACCGTCGACGTGGCGCAGATGTTCCGCCGCTTCATCCAGCGTCGTGATCCCGCCATTCATGACGATGGTCAGTTCGGGGTTCTCGGCCTTCACCCGGGCCACAAGATCGTAATCGAGCGGCGGCACGTCGCGGTTTTCCTTCGGCGACAATCCCTTCAGCCAGGCCTTGCGCGCATGGACAATGACGGCCCTGACACCCGCGCGCTTGCACGCCGCGATCATCTCGCGCAGCGCGATTTCCGGTTCCTGCTCGTCGACGCCGATGCGGCATTTGAGCGTGACCGGAACATCCACGGCCGCATTCATGGCCCCCAGGCACTCCGCCACCAGTTGCCGGTTCCTGCATCAGGCAGGCGCCAAAGCGCCCCGACTGCACGCGGTCGGAAGGACAGCCGACATTGAGATTGATCTCGTCATAGCCGAAATCGGCGCCGATCTTTGCCGCTTCGGCCAGCCGCGCCGGGTCCGAGCCGCCCAGTTGCAGGGCCACGGGATGCTCGCGCGCGTCGAAACCCAGCAGCCGCTGCCGGTCGCCGCGGATCACCGCCTCGGCCGTCACCATCTCGGTATAGAGCAGGGCATGCGCCGTCAGCCCGCGATGGAGCACCCGGCAATGCCGGTCGGTCCATTCCATCATCGGCGCCACGGCGAAAATTTTGCCCGCTTGCGTCAAATCCCGGTCCTGTTCGAGCCTGTCCGGGCCTTCCTTGCCCGGCTTTGCGGCCCAAAGGCAAGTCCGGCGGGCCTTTCGCGGCCGGCTCCGCATGCCACTTAACCCCGATTTAAGCCGGGGAACGCCATGGTCAAGGTGGGATGCCGCCAACGGGCCGGAGCGATGGACAGCCAATCGGACACTTCCGAACAGGGAAATGCGGGCCGGGCCCAGCAATTTCCCGATTTCGAACCGCATCAATTGCAGGATCTGGCGCAGGTTCTGCCCGCCGCGCAGGTTGGCGCGCTGGCCGATTCCTATCACGCCGCCGTTGAGGTCTGCCTGGGCCAGCTCAATGCCGCCGCGGCCGCGATGGATCGGGGGGTGATGCGCGAACAGGCGCACGACCTGAAAGGTGTGGCCGGAAATTTCGGCGCCCGCCGCATGCAGCACATGGCCGAATTGCTGGAAGCGGCGTGCAGCGACGACGTTGCCGCCATGCCGGGTGCGGCGGATGTCCAGGCGCTGGTCGCCGCCATGCATCGCTCGGCCGCGGTGGCGTGGCGTGCCATCCGCGCGCATCTTGACGGCACGGCCCCCGTCGCCGCCGCCTGAACGCGGGCGCAGTCACCACTGTTGACGCAAAACGTCGAACGCCTGCCACCATTGCGCGAAGCCGTTCGCATCATAGCCCAGCGGCCCCTGCACATAGGGGTGCGCCGTGTCGATGCCGAACAATGTCATCACCTGGCTCAGGAAATCCCGATATCCGTCGAAGGTCGCGGTCTGCGTCTGCTGGCGATATTGCCAATAGGCAAGATAGGCGATCTGGCAGCGATAGCTGGTGAAGCTTTCCCCGTCGGCCTCGGGGGGCGGTTCGGCCGCCTCTCCGATCCCCGGCGCAATCTCCGCCCACATCGCCCCGATCCGCGGCTGCAGCCTCAATCCGCCGACGGCTTCGAGAATCGCAAGCTTGAGTTCGTCATATCCCGGTCGCGTGCGTCTGAGATAGATAAGAGCCAATCCGCCTTGGCCGCGTCGCCCGGCCCCAGGAACTTCATGTGATCGATATCGGCAAAGCGATCGAGCAGAGGCGTCAGTGCGACCATGGCGGCGGCCATATCCCGCGCCTCGACATTGATGCCGATGCGCCAGTCGCCGTCGGCCGGAACCTCGGGGTAGACATGCAGATAGCTTGTCGTCAGCGCTTCCGCCGTCGCGTTGGGCGGCGGATGTCCGCCCGCGCCCTTGTCGATAAAATATTCCGCAAGCGCCGGGATCTGATCGGTCAGCTCCGGCCATTCCCCCTGGCTGGCCTGCATGACAACCCGGTGCGGCGCGGTCGCTTCGAGGAAGATCGCCATCGCCGCGTCGAGTTCGGCGCCGCTCAACGCGCTTTTGGGGGGCAGGTGGCGGGGGTTGTAGCTGGCGGCAAATTGATACAGATCGCCGAGATTGGACGGCCCGGAAAGCTCGTCGACCATGGGCAGGCTGAAATAGCTCCAGGCGGCCTCGACGAAGGCGTCATAAGACCGGCGCGAGGCCTGCGATGTGCCGTCATCGTCCAGTCGCGAAGCGGTGAGTGTCATGGTCTGCTCCCGAAGCATTGTCTAGTTCCGCGCTTCGATGCCCCGGGACGCCTGACCGCCGATCTGGGCCAGTTGGCGCCGCCGCAACGCATCCTCCTTCGGTGCCGCGCGCCGTTCGAGCGAGCGTTGCAGGGCGGCCGGATCGATCGGCAGCGGCGCCGGGGCTCCCGCGGGCGTGCCTTCGCTCCCGGTCCTGTGGTCGTCTGGCGCGCTGGGGCGGCCGGCGTCGCGATGCACCAGTTCGATCAGTTTCCCCACTTCCCGCAGGAGCATGCCGTCGGCCTCCTGCTGCACCCTGGCTTGCGCGAGTTGCGCAAGCTGGTCGACGCGATTGCGCTTGATCTTGACCTCGTCGCTGCGTGCTGCGCTTGCGGTCGCCGCCTCGAGTACCAGAAGCTGGGCGTTCAGTGCGCGCAGGTCGTCGCGGATCGCCGTGTCGTGCCGCGGCCGCATGTCGGCCGTCTGGCCGTGGGCCTTGCTGCAGCTATTGAGCGGCGCCTCGAAGCCCGCGAGTGCATCGGCGATCTTCTTGTTCGCCTCGCTGGTGTGGAAGCCGTTGCCGGCGTCCTGATAGGCCCGCGCAATCCGTCCAAGCAGATCGAGATAGATAGACATCGCGTTCGTGTCCCTGCGTCGTGATAAGGACGAATGGGGCGCTGCGCTGTGAACCGAATTCGAAGGGCGGCGCGCTTGCATCCGAACCTCCCGTGTTCACAGTCCGGATATCCGCGCGTCTAAAGTTGTGAAGGGCGGGGCCATCGCATCCGGTGCGGCGGTCCTCGCGTCATAGGAGGGTTATGCGATGGATCCCAATCGCGATGCGGAGGGCGCAATCCGCCCCATCGTCGTCCCTGGTGGTTCCGATGCCAGTCACGTCGTTGAGGAAGCCATTGCCGAGGAGCGCGAGGCCTGCGTTCTCGAGGCCGAGGTGCGGGCGCAATATCCGGTTGCAGTACCGTCACTGGAGACCTTGCGGAACGAAGCGCGCGCCCTGGTCCGCAGCAGCCAGGCGATGCTCGATCACGAACCTGCCGACTGGTCCGAACGCAAATTCACCCAGGGTGTGCGCGATGCCGCCGCCGAGCTTGCCGTGGAAATCCAGCGGCAGCTGGACGAGCGCAAGATCCGGAGCGAAGCGCCCGAACCGGCGCCGGAGCCGGCCGCCCGGCGGCGTGGCAGGAAGTAGGCATCACCTCCACGCGATGGGCTGAAAGGAGCCGGCGATGAAGGGCCGCGAGCAAGGCGAGACCGATCCGGCAGGGCCCGGGATGCTTCACGACGGGATCGTCGCGCAGTCCCGTGCGGCGATGGCCGAAATGTTCAGCAAGACCATTGCCGCGCTGGCCGAAGATCTCGAAAAATCATTGAAGGAAGGCTTCAGCCGCGATCTCAAGATCGAGGCGGCCGTGACCGAACTGACCACCAAGCTGATCCACCAATTGGCCGGTCAGGTTGCGTCGGCCCTGCCACCCGGGCCGCCCTCCGGGGCCCCGGAAGCGGCCGGCACACAACCGCCGGCGAAGACGCGCCGCAAGCCTTCGCCGCGCGCGCGCCGGCGATGAGCGAGCCCGGGCCGGCCGCGCCGCCGGGCGCACAACAGGAGCCCCCGGCCCCTGACGCCGCGCAAGCCGCGCAGGCGCCGCCCCCGCCCAAGCATCTCTACGATGCCGTCGCCACACAGCGCGATCATGTGCTCGATTCCTTCGGCGCGCAGCGCAACGCGATCCTTCAGGCCGTGGCGGAGCAACGCCAGGCGGCGATGGCACCGATCCACACGGTGCAGGCGCGCCAGGCCGCGCAGGCCGCCGCGTCGTCGGCAGGCGTCGCGGGCACGGGTGGACGCGGAATGCCGCCTGTGACGCGCCAACAACTCGTCGCGGCCGACATCGTTGCCGCACTGAAGGCGTTGGTGGCCGAAGAGGTGCGTGTACAGCTGCGCGCGCTGCTGGAACTGGCGGACGCGCGACATGCCGGTGGCGCGCCCGCCCCCGGCCGGCAAGCCACGGGCACCCCCGATCACGGATCTTCCGAGAAAGACTTCGGATAGTATTCGCGACGGAACACATACCACCTGGCGACGAATATAAGATATCCCGCATGCAGAGGTTCTGAGAAACGGCCTGTTCCGCATGCATATCTTCCGGATATTTCGGCACTGTACGCGAATTTTCCGCATGCGGACGGAATTGTCCTGTTCACAATGCGATCCTCCTGTTCGTCTATTTGATAACGTCTCGACAAAGCGGAAAGAAGGCGTCTTTGGCGTTGGGCGTCTCCACAGGAGGGGACGGATTTCGGGGTCCGCATTCAATTCCAGACGTGGTCGATCCGGCGATGACGCCGCATTGACCAGGGGCGCGGCGCCCATGGAATGGACATCCCTATCCGCAAACGGATGTGAAGGTCGTACCGCTGCATCCCGGCCGCAGCTCAGCGTGGCAACGCGAGCGCGACGCCCGAAATGATCTCGGCGAAACCGGGCCGGAGTCCGCCGCATCATCGCAGAACCGCGATGCGTCCGCCGAATCCCCACCGCGGAAGAACGAAGAGGCGGCCGCGGCGGTTGGCGGCGTGCGGATCAAGGTGCGCCGCCGCCGAGCCAGGAAGCGTGCGTCTGCGGCCCAGCTTCTCGCCCGATCGCTTGACGACGCGCGCAAGCAGCAGCGGGACATGTTCGAGATTTTTGAGCGCGGTCTTGGTGCCCCGTCCACCACACCCAAAGACGAACGAGGCGATGCGGAGGCGGCGTTCTGGCCGGTCTGGCTGGAGCACAGAAGCTATCTGCGCAATCACTCGCTGCGCTTTTCCGGCGGAAATCTCGCCGATGCGGAGGATGCGCTGAGCGATGCCATGCTGAAAGCGGTCCAGAACTTCTCGCCCGACAAGATTCGCAATCATCGCAGCTGGCTGTTGCGCCTGGTGCACAATGCCTGCATGGATCGTCACCGCGGAAACCGCCGCCGGCAGCGTGTCGCCAGGGACATCATGGATGGCGACGCGCGCGCGGCGCCGGCGGTCGTCGTGCAGCCGGACCGCTCGCCGGAAGAATTGCTGGCCGCCGTTGAACAGGTCGACGGCCTGCGCCGGGCGCTGGGCACCCTCCCGGACTTTCTCGCCGAACCGCTTCTGCTCTATCTCGACGAGCGCTCCGACGGCGAGATCGCCGGAAGCCTGAACGTGTCGCGGGAAGTCGTCCGCAAGCGCCGGCAGATCGCGCGCGCATTGCTGCGCCAGCAGATCTCGCCCTGAGAAGGCCTGCCCGGAATGCACCCGCCCAGCGGCGGAAGGTTCATCCCTGCGGGAAGTTCTTGAGCATATTGGTCTGCGCCTCGCCTGTCTCGAAGACGACGATCGGTGCGACCACCGAAGAGATCAGCGACAGCACGAAGGCGATGGCCGCATCGGGCACATTGTCGCCGGCGAGAATCATGGCCAGCGCCTTACCCTGGGCGGCGCTCGAGATCGACAGCACGTTGCGCTCGTAATCCGTGGCGTCCTGAACGCCCAATGCGGCGGCCTGGGCGGCCTTGTCATAGGCGATTGCAACTCCGGCCGATAGCCGCTCGCTCCCGCTGCTCGTCTGCAGCTCGTTGTTGAGGCCGAAGGCGAACTCGGTCGAAGGCCTGGACGGCGTCGAGAATCTGCTTGTTGACCGCGTTGTTCGGCGCCGGCCCCTTGCCGGCCGCAGGGCCGGCCTCGGGCGCGCTCCCATCGAGGTCCTCGGGTGCCCGCCTCTCAGCTTTCGCCTTGGCGCCCGGGCCGGTGCGGGCCGCCCGGCGTTGGCGCCTGCTGCTTCGCCTCTGTGCCATGCCTCGTCAGCGCTCCTATTCGCCGGATTCGAACTGCTTGGCGGCATTCATGATCATCGTCACGGCGCTCGAAGTGACGGCGTTGCCGATCTGCTGCAACCCGCCCTGAGCCTGTTGGGCATTCTCCATCGCCAGCGAGATCGAATGCGCCATGGTCTGATAGACGAGGGCCATGGACTGCGCCGGCGCCTCGCCCAGAACCTTCACATTGGTCTGGGTGACCGCATCGGTGATCTGGCTGTTGACCGGCGTTTGATCCGCCATCGTCTTGTGCTCCTAGGACCTTGCCACGCCCGCGTCCCGTCTCGTCACTTCAGCAGTTGCAGAATGATCAGCGCCATGACGAGATCGCGCGAGGTATTGGAACTTGCGGCTTTTGCAGCCGCGGCCGCGCCGGCCATCGTGCCGGCCGAGTAGAGCTGTATGACACCCTGGTTGGTCGCTGCCTGTCCGCAGATCGAGGCCTGTCGCTGCGCCTGAGTCGCGTTCTGATAGAGGATCCCGATCGAATGGGCGGCGCTCTGGTAGATCGTGCCCATCGCCATGGCGGGCGCCGAAGCCAGGGTTTGCACGCTTTGCTGGGTCACGGCGTCCGTGATCTGGCTGTTGACGGGCGTCGGGTACGCCATGCTTGGCCTCTTTGTTTTCGGGGCGCATCTCCTGCAGTTCCGCGGCGCCCACCAAAAAGGACGTTTGTGAACCTGCGTTGTGACGTGCGGCCGAGGGGAATCGCATCGCGGTCTCCGCTAGGCGCCGGCCTGGGTGATCAATGTGATCATCGCGGCGGTCGCGGTGTTGTTGACCTGTTGCATGCCGCCCTGGGTCTGCACGGCGTTTTCCATCGCCAGGCCGGTCGAATGGGCCATCGCCTGGGTTTCGACCGCGATCGCCTCGGCGGGGCCTTCGCCGACCAGCTTGACGTTGGTTTGGGTGACGGCGTCCGTCACCTGCGGGTTGACGGTGGTCGGAGCGGTGCCGATCAGCGGCTTCAGTCCGGGATTGCTCATGTCACGGCCAGCGGTTGGGTTTCGTATGCGGAATGCCGCGCGGTGGCGCTCGACACCACCGCCGCTTCCCGGGCCGGTGCGGCCAGGATCCGGCGTACGGATTCACTGAGGACGGGAATCGCCGCCAGCCCCAGCGCGCCGGCTTCTGTGCGGCTCTGCAAATAGCTGTCTGTTGGTTGCTTCGACGAACGACATCGTGGCCTGCAGAACCGGCACAAGCGAGGCCACGGTCATCGTGACGAGCACGGTTTCGGGCGCCATCGCGGAGGCCGCAACCGGACGCAGCATCCGAAGCGTTCGCTCCAATGCGCGGTCGTACACGACATCGTCTTCGGTCTGCCGCTTGTCCGCTTCGTTTCGTTCCATGAGCTACTCCTCCGGGGTGTCGCTGAGGATGTCGTCGACGTCTATGATTTCGTCGCACTCGCAATCGCCGTCGAACATGTACCGCACGCATTTGGCGGTCGTGCACATGCCCAGCAAGTTGAGGCGCTGCTGGTTGGCGACTGCCTGATGGAACATGGCGCCATTGGCGGTCTGCGCCGAGAGCAGGCCCTCATAGGCCGCCACGGCAGGGTCCGCTGCCGAGCATCATGAGCATCACCTGGGCGATCGTGTCGGTGAGGACGGCGGTCGAACCATCTTCCGCTGTCCGGCCAGCGGCATTGGCCAGGCCCAACAGGGCCGATGTCAGCGTGTCACCGGCGGATGCTGTTTGCGAGGCGTCGGGATCGCCGGACTTGGAAGAGGGCCTGTGCGCGCGCTCGCCGCGTGGCGGTGGACGCCTCGCCTTGTTCCTGGGAGAGTCGGCGCGCGATCCGGCCTTGCGCTTTCTGCCTGCGCCAGCACTTGCCATCATGATCCTCCGGGCCTTGCAACGTCACGGTCCTGCCGGCTGCCGGCGTTCGATCGCCGCCGGAACGGGCCGCTGGCTTCGATGTGGGCCCGTGCGGCCCGCACCGAAGCCGAACGTGGCGGACTAGGTCGGCATCTGCGCGGTGCCCGCGCGCAAGGCCGACAGCAGCGACAGCAGATTGTCGGGCACGTCGCTCTGGCTGATCTTCGAGGCGGCCACGGCGCCGGCCATGGTGTCGACACTGTACAATCTGGATCACGCCCTGGTTGGTCGCGGCCTGGCCGGCACTGGCCGAGCTGCTGCTGCGAGCTTGTGGCGTTCTCGTAGAGGATGCCTGTGGAATGGGCGAGCGACTCGATAGATCGCGCCCATGGCCATTGCGGGCCCGTCGCCGAGAACCTTTACATTGGCTTGTGTGACGGCATCGGTGATCTGGCCGTTGACCGGTGTGGGAAGTGCCATTCGGGAGTCTCCTTCGGGTTTGGGGCGTGGCGGCGGGTCGTCGCTTCGTCGTCAAGCTGCTGTCCTGATGATGACGTGCTGGTGCGCCATATTGTGAGCGGGGAGAATGCTTTTCGGCGGCCATGCGCGCGCAAAAAAGCGGGCGCCCGGAGAAGGCGCCCGTCAGGGCCGGCATCCTGCACCGCGTTGGGACATCGCGGTGGCGCGTGTCCGGGCAGGCTATCAGGTGGGAAACTGGGCCGTGCCCGCGCGCAGCGCCGAGAGGAGCGACAGAAGATTGTCGGGCACATCGCTTTGCGCCACTTTGGACGCCGCGACCGCGCCGGCCATGGTGTCCACGCTGTAAACCTGGATGACGCCCTGGTTCGTCGCGGCCTGGCCGGCGATTGCCAGCTGCTGCTGCGAGCTCGTGGCGTTTTCGTAGAGGATGCCAGTGGAATGGGCCAGCGATTGGTATATCGCCCCCATCGCCATGGCCGGTCCATCGGCGACAACCTTGACGTTCGCCTGTGTGACCGCATCCGTGATCTGACCGTTCACGGGAGTGGGAATTGCCATCTGCAGTCTCCTTCACGTTCCATCGCGCACCACCCGTCAGGACCGGCGGAGCAGTGCATGAACAAGAGACGTGGAAGACCGCCACGCTGTGAACGCGGGTGGACGGCGGAACGTGATTTGGCGGTCGGCTGTCCGGGCTTCAGCCCTTGATGTGCTGCTCGATCAGGGCCTTCAGCATTGGTGCGATATCCGGCCGGGCCAGACCAAGGGCGAGGTTGGCTTGCAGGAAGCCGACCTTGTCGCCGCAATCATAACGCGCGCAGTTGGTGGTCACGGCGTGGAAGGGCATGCGGCCGATCAGTTTGGCCATGGAATCGGTGAGCTGGATTTCGCCGCCGGCGCCCTTCTCCTGCCGGTCCAGTTCCTGGAACACCTGGGGCTGCAGTATATAGCGGCCGATCACGCACAGCCGCGAGGGCGCATCCTCCGCAGCCGGCTTTTCGATCACGCCCCGGACTTCGGTCGCGTTGCCTTTGCTGGCGCCGGGCGCGATCACGCCATAGCGGCTGACCTCTTCCAGCGGCTTTTCCTCGGCCGCGACGATGACACCGCCGCCGACCTGATTGTAGGCTTCGATCATCTGCGCCAGCGCGCCCGGCTTGCCGACCAGAAGATCGTCCGGCAGCAGGACGGCAAAAGGTTCGTCGCCCACCAGATGGCGCGCGCACCACACCGCATGGCCCAGCCCCAGCGGCCGCTGCTGGCGCGTGAAGCTGACCGAACCGGTCTGTGGGCAGGTCTTCGAGCAGGCTGTTGAGAGTCTCGGTCTTGCCGCGTTCGCTGCAGCAGCGCCTCCAGCTCATAGGCGTGGTCGAAATGATCTTCGATGATGTGCTTGCCGCGGCCGGTCACGAAGATGAACTGTTCGATCCCGGCTTCCATCGCCTCTTCGACCGCGTATTGCACCACCGGTTTGTCGACCACCGGCAGCATCTCTTTCGGGACTGCCTTGGTGGCAGGCAGGAAGCGGGTGCCCATGCCGGCAACCGGCAGGACGGCTTTGCGAACGGGTTTGTGCGACGTCATGGGAGATCTGCTGCGTGTGTCCAAGGTTAAACGCTCATTCCGCCTACATAACCGTTCAGGGCTGGTCCGTCCATGGGGGCGGGGCGTCGAATCATCAGGTAACTATCTGAAATATTTGTCAAAATCCGACAACCCGGCAAATTCTCCAAGGCTATGGTCAATCGCGGGGTTCGGGCGGAACCAGTTGTTAAGGACGTTTGGTGACAATGCCGGCGGCTGAAGAGGAATTCGACCGCATGAGCATGCCCGCCATCGCAGTGGCCCGCCCATCCGACGCGGCTGCCGCCCAGACGCAAGGCTCGCCGTTCCGCGATTTTACGCAGCCCTGGCTCGATCTGAACGACAAATCCGTGCTGATCACCGGCGGCACCGGCTCCTTTGGCAAGCATTTCGTCAAGCAGGTGATCGCGAACTACAAGCCGCGCCGGGTCATCATCTTCTCGCCGCGACGAACTCAAGCAGTTCGAGATGGCGCAGGATTTCCCGCAAAGCCAGTATCCGTTCATGCGCTATTTCATCGGCGATGTGCGCGATCGTGACCGCCTGGATCTGGCCCTGCGCGACGTCGATTACATCGTCCATGCCGCGGCGATGAAGCAGGTCCCGACCGCCGAATACAATCCCTTCGAATGCATCCGCACCAACATCAACGGCGCCGAAAATGTCGTCTATGCCGCGTTGCGCCGCAATGTGAAGAAGGTCATCGCCCTGTCGACCGACAAGGCCGCCAATCCGATCAACCTCTACGGTGCCTCCAAGCTGGCCTCCGACAAGATTTTCGTCGCCGCCAACAATCTGGCCGGTGCCGACGGCACCAAGTTTTCGGTCGTGCGCTACGGCAATGTCGTTTGGTTCGCGCGGGTCGGTCGTCCCCTTCTTCAAGAAGCTGGTGGCCGAGGGCGCCGAAAGCCTGCCGATCACCGATGCGCGCATGACGCGCTTCTGGATCACGCTCGATCCAGGGCGTCAATTTCGTGCTCTCCAGCATGGAAATGACACGTGGCGGCGAGATCTTCGTGCCCAAGATCGCCTCGACCACGGTGACCGACCTGGCCACGCCTGATCAATCCCGGCCTGCCGCAGCATGTCGTCGGCATTCGGCCGGGCGAGAAGCTGCACGAGACCATGATCCCGGCCGACGACGCCCATTCCACGGTCGAACTCGACGATCGTTATGTGATCCTGGCCAGCTTCGCCAATGCCTCGCGTGAGGCCTATCTGCACAGCGGTGCGCGCCCGGTCAGCGAGGGCTTCTCCTATTCCAGCGACACCAATCCGGAAATGCTGGACGCGCGCGGCCTGCAGACCCTCCTCGAGCTGGCCTATGCCTGATCGCGACGCCCAGCCGGATTGCGCCTCGGCGCCGCTGGCCGATGCGTTGCCGTTTTTGCCCTATGGCCGCCAGGAAATCGCCGATGCCGACATCAAGGCCGTCGTCGAGGCGCTGTGCTCTGACTGGCTGACGACCGGCCCCCGTGTCGGTCAGTTCGAACAGGCCTTTGCAGCCTATTGCGGTGCCAGGGAAGGCGTCGCCGTCAACAGCGGGACGGCGGCCCTGCATGCCGCGATGCGCGCGCTCGGCGTCGGGCGTGGCGACGAAGTCATCGTCCCGGCCATGACCTTTGCCGCCAGCGCCAATGCCGTCGTCTATGAAGGCGCCAAGCCCGTCTTTGCCGATGTCGAGGCCGATACCCTGCTGATCGATCCGGCGTCCGTGGCCGCGCGCATCACGCCGCGCACCAAGGCCATCGTCGCGGTGGACTATGCCGGCCAGCCGGCGGATTACGAGGCCCTGCGGGCCATCGCCCGGCAGCGCGGAATTCGCATCGTCGCCGATGCCTGCCATGCGCCAGGCGCCACCTATGAGCGGCGCGAAGGCCGGGACGCTCGCCGATATCTCCTGCTTCTCCTTCCATCCGGTCAAGCATCTGACGACCTGCGAAGGCGGCATGAGCGTCACCGACGATGCCGATATGGCGGCTCATATGCGCCGCTTCCGCAATCACGGCATCGACAGCGATCACGCAAGGCGCGAAGCCAGCCGGCACCTTCGCCTATGACATGGTCGAACTCGGCTACAATTATCGCCTGCCGGATGTGCAATGCTGCGCTGGGTCTGGCCCAGCTCGCGCGTTTGCCGGCCTGGCTGGCGGCGCGCCGCGCCGTGGCCGCCGCCTATAACGCGGCCTTTGCCGCGGTCCCGCACGCCACTCCGCTGGCGCTGCGTCCCGGCCGCGAGCATGCGTGGCACCTCTATGTCGATCCGGCTCGCGCCGCAGATCGACCGCGACCGGGCATTTGCGGCTCTGCGCGCCCAGGGCATCGGCGCCAATGTGCATTACGCGCCGGTGCATCTGCACAGCTTCTACCGCGCCCGCGGTTATGGGCCGGGCCTGTGCCCCCGGGCCGAAGAGGCGGCCGGCCACATTCTCACCCTGCCGATGTTCCCGGCGATGTCCCAAGCCGATGTCGCCCGTGTCGTGGACGCGGTCGCGGCCCTGGCCTGATCGGCGGATTCGTCCCCAGCTTTCCCCGCCTGTGCCAGAGCTTCGGCCCTGCAGGTGCTGCGCGGCCGGGCCGACTCGGCCCAGACTGGGCGCATGCGTTTCAAGCGTTCCATCGCGGCGGTCTGGAGCGCGGCCCTGCTGCTCAGCGCGGCCGCCTTGGCCGACCCGTCGCCCGGGCCCATCGCGCTGCTGGCGCCGGCGGCCAGTGCCGTCGAGGCGGTCGATGCGGTGGCGACAGCCCTGCGGGCCGGCGACCCGGCGAAGGCCGAGCGGCTGGCCGGGCTGGCCCTGGGCCGCCACGATCTGACGGACACCGAGCGCACCCATGTGCTCCTCAATCGCGGGCTGGCGCGCGAACAGTCCGGCAAGCACCGCGCCGCGCTGGGCGATTTCAGCAAGGCGCTGCGCGACAAGACCCTGAGCGCCGAGACCCGCGCGCGTGCCCTGTTCGATCGCGGCATCGCCCGCGATGAACTGGGTCATCCCGTTCGGGCCATTGCCGACTACAGCGCGGCGCTTAAACTGGTTCCGGGCTTTCCCGCCGCGCTCAACAATCGTGCCAATGCCTATCGGCGCCTCGGCCGGCTCTCCGATGCGCGGCGGGACTACGAGGCCTCGCTGGCGGCCGGAAACACCGAGCCGCAATATTCGAATTACGGTCTCGGCCAGATCGCCGAGGCCCAGGGCAACCCGCTCGCCGCCCAGGACTATTACAAGCGGGCGCTGACCGCCGACCCGCGTTATGTGCTGGCGCAGCAGCGCCTCGCCGCGCTGGGCAAGACCATGACGCAGGCGGCCTTTGTCCTGCATCCGCCAGTGCCGGAGGCCCGATCGCCCGCGCCGCCATCGCGGCCACGCGATCGCGCGACGGTGACCCGGGTCAGCTATGGGGTGGCGGATTCGATCCCGGAATTGCGCCCCGCGATCCTCGGCGTCTATGCACACAAGACTGCCGCGCGCGTCCAACTCGGCGCCTATCGTGACGAGGCCGACGCCGCGCTGGGCTGGAATCGTCTCACCGTGCAGGCCCGCGGCCTGCTTGGCGGGCTGACGCCGCAGATCGTTTCCGTGGAAATTCCGGGCCGCGGCCGCTTCTATCGCCTGCGGGCCGGCCCCGTGGCGAATGGTGACGCAAATGCCCTTTGCGGCCGGCTCAAATCGCGCGGCCTTGCCTGTCTGCCTGTGAAGGGCTGAGCCGGCTGCGCAAACGCGCCTGCCGCGGCGTCAGCCCCCTCCTGTGATTGTCAGCCCGTCGCAAAGCTGATTTCCTCGCCCCGATCCGAAATTTTCCTCGAGGGCAGGATTGCGATGACAGGCATCACTTCCTATGGCGCGTACATTCCGCGGCTGCGCCTGCAGCGCAAAGCCGTGGCCCAGGCCAATGCGTGGTTTGCGCCGGGGCTGGTCGGGGCCGCCAGGGGCGAACGGTCCATGGCCAATTGGGACGAGGATGCCGTGACCATGGCGGTCGAAGCGGCGCGCGATTGTCTGCCGGCCGCCGACCCCATCGCCGAGCGCGCATTTGTCGACGCCGTCTATTTCGCCTCCACCACCCTGCCGTTCGCCGATCGTCAGAACGCCGGCATCGTCGCGCGGGCGCTCAGCCTGCCCGAGGCGGTCTCATCGGTCGACATTGCCGGATCGCAGCGCGCGGGCACCTCGGCACTGGTCGCCGCGCTCGATGCGGTCCGCTGCCGGCCGCGCGCAAGCGCCACTCGTCGTGGCCGGCGAGAAGCCGAAGGCCCGCGTCGCCTCGGCGCAGGAATTGTCCAACGGCGATGCCGCCGCGGCGCTGACACTGGGCGACGACAATGTGATCGCCGAATTCCTCGGCAGCCATACGCTGACGATCGACTTTGTTGACCATTTCCGCGGGCAGGGCGAGGAATTCGACTACAATTGGGAAGAGCGCTGGATCCGCGACGAAGGTTACACCAAGATGGTGCCGCAGGCCGTCACCGCATTGCTCGAAAAGACGGGCGTTGCTCCGGCCGACATCGCACACTTCATCATGCCGTGCCCCTTCGCCAGGTTCGATGCAAAGATCGCAAAGGCCTGCGGTATCGCTTCCGAAGCGGTGCGGGACAATCTGGCGGCGACGGTGGGCGACACGGGGCCGGCGCGCGCGCTGTTGATGCTCGTGCATGCGCTGCAGCAGGCCCGGCCCGGCGAGAAGATCCTGGTCGCCCAGTTCGGCAATGGCTGCGATGCGCTTCTGTTCGAGACCACACCGGCGCTGGCGGATTTCGCGCGCGGCGGCGTCACGGCAGCCCTGGCGCGGCGCAAGGAAGAAACCAATTACATGAAGTATCTCGGCTTCAACGGGCTCATCGAGCTCGAGAAGGGGATGCGCGCCGAGGTCGACAAGAAGACCGCGCTCACCGTCGTCTATCGCAAATCGGACATGTTGACGGGTCTGGTCGGCGGCAAATGCCGCACCTGCGGCACGGCCCAGTTCCCGCGCAGCCGCATTTGCGTCAATCCCAACTGCAAGGCCGTCGACAGCCAGGACCCCTGCAGCTTCGCCGAGCGCGAAGGCACGGTGCTGTCGTGGTCGGCCGATTTCCTGACCTATTCGATGTCGCCGCCCAACCATTACGGCATGATCACCTTCGCCGATGGCGGCCGCTTCATGGCCGACATCACCGATGTCGATCAGGGCCAGATCGATTCGGGCACCGGGTGCGGATGGTCTTCCGCATCAAGGATTTCGACCCCAAGCGCGGCTTCATCCGCTATTTCTGGAAGGCCGTCCCGATCTAGGGTCGCGCCGGCCCGCGACGAAAAAGCCCGCCGGGTTCCCGGCGGGCTTCTCCGTGTTCACTGTCTCTTGCGATCAGTGTGCGTCGCCGTCGTGGTCCATATCGTGTTCCGGCGGCATCGCGGTCGGGACATATTTGAGGGACATCGCGCCGATGCCGGCCGCGACGTTCAGGCCCGTATTGCCCTCGATGCTGACAGGCTGCAGCGTGATCGACTTGTCGAAGCCGCCGACCAGCACATTCGCGCCGGCACCGACGCCGACCGTCGCGCTCGCCGTCGCGCCGGCATAGCCGCCTTCCAGTGCGCCGGGCTTCAGACTGGAGGTCGGTGCGATCACACCCCAGACGATGACACCGCTCTGGGTGTAGCCGATGTCGACGCCGAATTTGTTGATGGCGCCGGTATAGCGCTCGGGCACGCCGTGATTGGGCGAGTAGGTGCAGCGCATGTCCTTGGAAGAGCCGAAGATGAAGCCCCATCCGCTGGCCACATGGCAGGTCAGAACACCGACTTTGACGCCAGCCGCATTGGCCGGCATCGCAAATCCGGCCGCGCCGCCGAGAATCACCGAAACCGCGCAGGCCGCTAGAAATTTATGCCGCATAACATTTGCTCCTGTTGCTTGCGGGCGCGGCACCGTGGCCGCACGCCCGAAGTCCCCCGCACCGGTCTTGAGAACGCGTGCCCCCCGGGTCGGTTCCCGGGTTCCCGGCGATCGGGTTCCGCGGCCCGGGTCCCGGCCCCCCACGAAAAAAGCCCGCCGGGTTCCCGGCGGGCTTATGCAGTGTGGCGGCCCCGCCGCGGCGGGAACCCCTGGGCTTAGTGGACGTAGTCGAGCGAAAGCGCGCCCACCCCGGCCGCCACGTTCAGGCCGGTATTCCCCTCGATGCTGACCGGCTGCAGCGCGATCGACTTGTCGAGCCCGCCGATCAGCGCGTTGGCGCCGACGCCCACGCCGACCGTGGCGCTGGCCGTCGCGCCGGCATAATCGCCTTCGAGCGCCCCCGGCTTCATGTCCGAACTCGGTGCCACCACGCCCCAGACCATTACGCCGCCGCGTGTGTAGCCGATATCGACTCCGAACTTTTTGATCGTGCCGCTATAGCGCTCGGGCGTGCCCTTGTTGGGCGCGTAGGTGCAGCGAACTTCTTTCGACGATCCAAATACAAATCCCCATCCGCTGGCGACGTTGCAGGTGAGCACGCCCACCTTCACACCGGCCGCCGCGGCGGGCGTTCCATAGCCTGATGCAGCGCCAAGAATGACAGCCGCCGTGCAAGCGATCAGCAATCTGTTACGCATAATTCCGGCTCCTCTTGATGTGTCCGCGCAATAGCGGACGGCAGGAGAGTACAGGGGACCGGCGCCCCCGACAAAGCGGATCGGCCCGCGCCGGGCTATTCCCCCAGGCAGGACACCGCTAGTCTCGTGATCCACTTGTCCGAATCGAGACCGTCATGTTCCGAATTCGAAGGATTGCCGACGGTTTTGCACCTGCGAACGCCAAGGCGCTCGCTGACGTCGAGCAAATCCTCGTCTCCCAATTTTCCGAAGCGCGTCAGGAGGATATTACGGGCCTGCCCGAAAAGCTGGCCCGCCCGGGCAAACGCGGCATGGCGCCGATCGTCCTCATCGCCGAAGACGCGTCCGAGCGCGTGCGCGGCTGCCTTCTGGCTTACCGCTTCGTGACGCCATCCTTTCTGTTTCTGGACTATTTGGCCACGCCCCCGGGCCGTGGCGGCGGCGGGGTCGGGGGCGCGCTCTATCAGCGCCTGCGGGAGATCGCGGCCGGTCTCAATTTCGGCCTGTTCTTCGAGGTGCTTCCCGCCGATCCCGGCCTGTGCCGCCTGTCACCGGAGATCGTCGAACAGAACAGGCAGCGCCTGGCCTTCTATGCCCGCTTCGGGGCCTATCCCATCGCCGGCACGGCGTATGAGACCCCGCTCAGTGACAAGGATCTGTGTCCACCCCATCTGATGTTCGATGGTTGCGGCGTCATTGACGCACTCAGCCGCGCCGATGCGCGCGCCGTGGTCCGCGCCATTCTTGAACGCAAATACGGAAGCCTGTGCCCGCCCGAATACAATGAGAAGGTCCTGGGATCGATTGTCGATGATCCGGTGAAGCTGGCGCGTCCGGCCCGGGGCAAGACGCAGCCCGTCCTGCCGGCCGATCACCGTTCGCTCGCGATCGTGGTCAATCGCGGCCACGAAATCTTCCATGTGCGCGAGCGCGGCTATGTCGAGGCCCCGGTGCGAATCTCTTCGATCCTCGACGGGCTTAATACCTCCGTGCCGCTGCAGACGGTGGAACCCAAGCATTTCCCCGACAGCCACGTCACCGCGGTGCATGACCGCGCGCTGGTCGATTTCATCCGCCGCTGCTCGGCCTCCATGCCGCCCGGCAAGAGCACCTATCCTTACGTCTTCCCGATCCGCAATCGCGAGCGTCCGCCCAAGGAGCTGGCGCTTCTGGCCGGCTACTTCTGTATCGACACCTTCACCCCGATCAACGCCAATTGCTGGCCGGCCGCCCGCCGTGCTGCCGATTGCGCGCTCACCGCTGCCCAGCTCTGCCTCGAGGATCGCCGCTTTTCCTATGCGCTCGTGCGCCCACCCGGTCATCATGCCGAGCGCCGGGCCTTTGGCGGTTTCTGCTATCTGAACAGCGCGGCGATTGCGGCGAACTACCTGTCGCGCTATGGCCGCGTCTGCGTCCTTGATGTCGACTACCACCATGGCAACGGCACGCAGGACATCTTCTTCAAGCGCAAGGACGTCTTGACCGTGTCGATCCACGGTCACCCGTCCTTTGCCTATCCCTATTTTACCGGCTTTGCCGACGAGAAGGGGGAGGGCGAGGGCTTGGGCTTCAATCTCAACCTGCCGCTGGCCGAGCATGCGAGCGTCGAGGATGTCTTCAGGGCCGTGAAGACCGCCACCGGCCGCATCGCGGCCTTCGATCCGCATTATCTGGTGGTGGCGCTCGGCTTCGACATGGCAGCCTCCGACCCCACGGGCTCGTGGAAGTTGAAGGCGGCGGATTTCACGGCCTTGGGGCGGGCCATCGCCGCGCTCGACCGGCCGACTGCGTTTATCCAGGAAGGCGGCTACCGCACCAAGACGCTGGGCCGCAATGCGGCGGCCTTCTTTTCTGGCGTGCTGGGAACGGCCGGCCCGAATTGACCGGCAGGGCCGTGTGGCTACACTTCGCCAAACAGATATCGGGGAGCGCGCCATGGCCTATGTCGAAAACCGGATCGTTCACGATGCCGATTCCCACCTGATGGAATTGCCGGACAGTCTGGACGCCTGGTTCGATCCGAAATTCCGTGCCGCCTATGACGCGCTCCCCAAGCTCCAGCAGAACCGCCGCGATGCCGGCTGGGTGCAGAAGGCGCGCGCGCAGCAAGCCGATCCGGCATTTCGCGCCGGGGCGGAAACCAACATCCTTCTACGGAGAAACTACGAGGCGCTCGGCGCCTTCGAGCGCGCGGACCGCCCGCGAACCCTCGACTATCTCGGCTTCGCCAGCCAGCTCGTGTTCACGACCTGGGCGTTGGGGAATTTCGGGCTCGACGAATCCGGCGACATGGACCTGTGCTACGCCGCCGCTGACGCGCACAATCGGATGATGACGGATTTCTGTTCGGTGGATCGCCGCCTGCTGCCTACGGGTTACGTACCGCTGGCCGATCGCGCGCGTGTGCTTCCGGCTGCGGAGCGCGCCATCGAACTCGGCTGCAAGGGATTGATGATCCCCTCGCGCTGCCCCAAGGGCCACTCGCCCAGCCACATTGATTTCGATCCGCTGTGGGCGCTGGCGCAGGAGGCGGGCCTGCCGATCCTGTTTCACGTCGGCGGCGAGGAAAAACTCAACCCCGATTACTTCGAAAACGGCTTGCCGCGCGTGAAGGATTTTCACGGCGGCGAGGAGAACTTCACCTCCGTCAGCTTCATGATGATTCCGCACTCGGTGCAGCTCACACTTGCCGCCATGATCTTCGATGGTGTGCTGGACCGCTTTCCGAAGCTCAAATTCGGCGTCATCGAATTGGGCGCCTCCTGGCTGCCCAGCTGGATGCGCTTCATGGATGCCGGCGCCGCCGCCTTCATGAAGGGCGAGGAGCGGCTGCAGAAGCTGTCGATGAAGCCCAGCGAGTTCGTGCGCCGCCAGGTGCGGGTCACGCCCTATCCGCATGAGGATACCGGCTGGATCATTGCCAATTCCGGCGAGGAGGTCTGCCTGTTCTCGTCGGACTTCCCCCATGTCGAGGGCGGGCGCAACCCGCTCAAGCGTTTCGGCGAAAGCCTGGTGCAGGCCCCGCAATCGGCGGTCGACCGCTTTTATTGCGACAACTTCATCGACCTGATGGGCGAGGGACTGGCCGCGGATTTGCGCCGCCCCGCCCATATTCTGGCGGCCTGAGCCGGGTCTTCGGGCCCTGACGTTCCGGCAACTTTACAGCGCCGCCGGGCGGCGATTAGATGATCGCAATCGCTATTTCCGCTTTCTGAAACCGGGAGGTCCTCCATGGCGTCGGGCATCAAGGACAAGGTCGCAATCATCGGGATGGGCTGCTCGAAATTCGGCGAGCGCTGGGACATGGGCGCCGAGGAGCTGATGGTCGAGGCCTATCTCGAGGCCTGTCAGGACGCCGGCGTCGAGACTAGCCAGATCCAGGCCGCCTGGCTTGCTACGGCGATGGATGAGGTCAATGTCGGCAAGGGCGGCACCCCGCTCTCCGTGGCGCTGCGCCTGCCCAATATTCCCGTCACCCATGTGGAGAATTTCTGCGCCTCCGGTTCGGAAGCCTTTCGCGGCGCGGTCTATGCCGTCGCGGCCGGGGCCTGCGATATCGCGCTGGCGCTCGGTGTCGAGAAGCTGAAGGACACCGGCTATGGCGGCCTGCCGCAGCGCGAGCAGGGCACCCTCAATCCCCTGTGGAATGCCAATGGTTCGGCGCCCGGAAACTTCGCGCAGCTCGCCAGCGCCTATCGTGCCAAGCACGGCGTCTCCAAGGACGATCTGAAGCGCGCCATCGCCCATGTCTCGGTCAAGAGCCATGAGAACGGAACGAAAAATCCCAAGGCACATCTGCAAAAGGCCATCACCGAAGAGATGTGTCTCAATGCGCCGATGATCGCAGAGCCGCTGGGCCTGTTTGATTGCTGCGGCGTGTCGGACGGCGCGGCCTGCGCCATCGTCACGACGCCCGAGATCGCCCGCGCGCTCGGCAAGCATGATCTGATCACGGTCAAGGCCTTGCAGCTGGCGCTCTCCAACGGGCTCGAGAGCCAGCACAACAGTTGGGATGGCTCCTATTTCCACACCGCCCGGATCGCCTCCAAGCGCGCCTACGAAGAAGCCGGCATCAAGACCCCGCGCGATGAGGTCTCGATGATCGAGGTGCATGACTGCTTCTCCATCACCGAACTGGTCACGATGGAAGACCTGTTCATCTCCAGGGAAGGCGAAGCGGTCCAGGATGTGATGAACGGCTTCTATGACGCGGACGGACAGGTCCCGTGCCAGATCGATGGCGGCCTCAAATGTTTCGGCCACCCCATCGGCGCCAGCGGTTTGCGCATGCTCTACGAAATGTACCTGCAGCTGCAGGGCCGGGCCGGCGCCCGCCAGCTCAAGGACCCCAAGATCGGGCTGACCCACAATCTCGGCGGCGCGCCGATGATGAATGTGTGCTCGGTGGCGATCATCGGGGCCGAGGGAGCCTGAGGGCTACCGCCGCTGGCGGGAGACGCTTTTGGCCTCTGCAGGCGCTTCGTCGAGTTCGTCTGCCTCGGTTTCGAGCATCTCGGCCGTCTTGTTCATCAGGGCGACATAATGATCGTCGTCGGCCTGTGCCGCCCATTTCCGCCATTGCGCGGCCAGTTCACGCAGGCGCTTGGCCTGCGCGCTCGGGGTCTCGTCAGGGCGCAATCGATCCATCGCGCAATAACGAAACCGGGTTCAAACGGTTCCCGGCCAGCCATGGCCCCTGGATACGGCCCCCGGCGAAAGGCTCGGTGCCGGCGTTCCAAAAGGAAACGCCGCCCGACAGGGCGGCGTTTTGCCGTACAAAGCCTTGCGGATGTCCGTCAGCGTTAACGCCAGCCCAACTGGCTCTTGATGGCGATGGGATAGGCCCGCGACGTCGCCCGCTGCGCGCGAAGATTGCGTTCGGCGCGCAGCAAGGCGCGCGCCGTCATGTCGATGAGGCGCATGAGACCCCAGAACGGCAGCGTGACACCCAGCTCGATAAACAGGCTCCAGCGCAGCATTTCGGCATCGAATCGCAGATAGTCGAAGCTGCTCAAGGCGATCAGGGCAAGAATCCAGCCGGCCACGAGAAGAACGGCGAGCGCGCCCGCCACGAACAGCGCGGCCTTGTCGGCCCAGTTGATCTGCCGGGTCCAGTCGCGGATATATTGGCGTAACGCGTTCATCGGTTGTCCCCATTGTTTTTGTTTGCCAGGGCGCCCGCCGAAATCGGTTGGGGAGCGCTTGCGGTTTTCAACTGAACGTGGTGCAGGCCTGCCGGTTCCCCGCCTGTTCCGGATTCCCGGGATTGTGGCAGTCGTGTGTCCCGCAAATCGGGGCTGCACCCGAACGGCCGTGCCGTCTTCGTCGCGGCAGGGCTTTGGGCTAGATTGCAGATCGCGGCAGATAGGCAGGAGGGGGGCGCACTGGCGTCGCCATCGCCTGACGAACCCGAAGCTCTGATCCCCACCTCGGCCGTACTGCAACGGCTCCTGGGCGAGGTGCATGCGGATTACTTCACGCTGGGCTGGCTGATGGGCAGCCTCAGAAAGCGCGCCTTCGGCGTGATCATGGTGCTGTTGGCCGTGATCGCACTGGCGCCGGGTCTGTCGATCCTGGCCGGACTGCTGCTCCTTGTGCCGGCCTTTCAGATGATCCTGGGCCGGCCGGTCCCGGTTTTTCCGCGCAGGATCGCCGCCCATCGCCTGCCAACTCCGCATCTCGCGGCCCTGGTGCGGCGCGCCGTTCCGGTGCTGCGCTATCTCGAGACCTGGGTGCATCCGCGCTGGCCGACCCCGTTGCAGGCGACCAAGCGTCTGGTCGGGCTGGTGATCGTGGTTCTGAGCCTGGTCATGGTGGTGACCCCGATTCCGCTCAGCAATGTGGTGCCGGCCCTGGTCATCGGTCTGATGGCCCTGGCCTATCTCGAGGAGGATGGGGTGCTGCTGGCGATCGCCCTGGCAGGGGCGCTGGTCACGCTGCTCGTGGCGGCCATCGCCGTCTGGCAAGCTGTGCTGGGCCTGCGCTGGCTCGGCGGCGGCTGACCGGCTGGCGGCCACCGGTCCGGTGCCGTTCGGGGCGGGTTGCATTTCGCGTTCGGAACGGCGCGCGGGGGCGCATCATCCCATAAGGGAGTGGGGTCGGCGCGATCCCGTTGGAGCAGGAACCATGAGCCACGATGATCGGGACCGCGGCGTTCGCAGCGTCGCCACCCACATCAATTATCTCACGCCGGACGGGCCGAAGGTGAACCGGCGCTTCGTCTCCGCCGGGGTGGAGATGAATACCGGGATCTATGCACCCTATCCGGTCACGGTGCGTGACGGCCGCACGATCGCCGAGCGCTTCACGCTCGATACGCACGGCTTTGCGCTGCTCGCGCACAAAAGCGTCGTCGCCGACTTCATGGACAAGGATGAGGTCGATCGCATCTATGCCGATGAAGCCGCCGAGGCGGTAAAGGCCGCGACAGGCGCCGATTTCGTCGAGCCGATGGGCTGGATGGTGCGCACCGCCGGCGACCTGTCGAAATATCGCCGTCCCGTGAAGGGCTACACGCACAAGGGCGGCGTGCAGCCGCCGGCCGGCGAGGCCCATATCGACACCTCGCCCCAGCGCGCGGAGAGGAATGCGCGCGCCGTCTACGAGCGGGCGCGTCCCGGCGGGCCCGGCTTTCGCCGTTTCATCTATTCCAGCTTCTGGCGTACCTTTTCGCCGCCGCCGCAAGACTGGCCGCTGGCCGTCTGCGAGTCGGCCAGCGTGCGGCCGGACGAGGGCGTCGAGAACGTGCTGATGGTGGTCGACACGATTCCCGAAGGCGAAGCGCTGTTCGCGCCGGTCCCGGGCGAAGAGACGCTGCCGGCCGCCGCCATCTTCCATTACAACCCGGAACACCGCTGGTGGTATTTCTCGAACATGACGCGCGATGAAGCGCTGCTGCTCAAATTCCATGACAGCGACCGGAGCGTCGCCTGGCGCACGCCGCATACGGCCTTTCACGACCCGAGCTTTCCGGACGCCCAGACGCGCGCCAGCATCGAAGTTCGCAGCGTGGCATTTTTCGAATAGGGGCTGAGAGAATGGGATTGCTCGATGACAGGGTCTGTCTGATTACCGGCGGCGCCGGTTCGCTGGGGCTGGCCAGCGCCCGCCGTTTTGTCGCCGAGGGCGCCCGGGTGATGCTGAGCGACCTGTCGCAAGCCAGCCTGGACCGCGCCATTGCCGGCCTGCCGGGTGATCGCGTCGCCACCTTTGCCGCCGATGTCGCCGATCCGGGTGCCGTCCGCGCCCTGATCGCCGCGACGGTCGAACGTTTCGGGCCCATCGACGTGCTGTTCAGCAATGCCGGCATCCAGGGTGTGGTCGCACCGGCGACGGACTATCCGGAAGACGTCTTCGCGCAGGTGCTGAGCGTGCATGTGACGGGCGCCTTTCTCGTCTGCAAATACGGCCTGCCGCAGATGAGGGATGGCGGCAGCGTCATCGTCACCTCCTCGGTGGTCGGCGCGCAGGCGGCGCCGGGATCGATCGCCTATGCCACCGCCAAGCATGCCCAGGTCGGCCTCATGCGCACCCTGGCGCGCGAGGTGGCGGCGCGCGGCATCCGCGTCAACACCCTGCATCCCGGCCCGATCGACAATGACTTTCAGAGTGAGATCGAACGCGGCATCGGCAAGATGGCCGGCATCGATGCCACGGCCATGCTCAACCAGATGATTCCCTTGCAGCGCCATGCCAGTCCCGACGAAGTGGCGGGCTCGGTGCTCTATCTGGCCAGCGACCTCAGCGGCTTCGTGACCGGCACGACGCTGATGGTCGATGGCGGGCTGCGCAGCTAGCCAGCGCGGCCTTGTCCGGCGGCCCTGCGATGGGCGATGGTCGGGCGTCGTTTGAGAGATGGGCGCATGGAGAGCGAAGTCTGGACCCGCTACTGGGCGGGCGGACGCGAGGACAGCTTTGCCGATGGCGGCGCGGCCGACGGCTTGCCGGAGATCGATGCGGTCTGGCGCGCCTGGCTGGCCGGCCTGCCGGACGGCGCCGCGCTTGCCGATCTGGCGACCGGCGGCGGCCATGTCCTGCGCCTTGCCCTGGCGGTCGCACGCGAAGGCGACAAGGCGTTCGCTCTCACCGGTATCGATCTGGCCGACATCGCGCCCCTGCGCGCCCGCTTCGCCGACACCGGGCGCGCCACCCTGACCCTGCAGGGCCGCACCGCGCTCGGCGATCTTCCCCTCGCCGACGGCGCCTTCGACGCCGTCACTTCGCAATTCGGAATCGAGTATGCGCCGCGCGATCCGGCCTGCACCGAAGCCGTGCGCGTGCTCAAGCCGGGCGGTGCGGGGCTGTTCGTCCTGCATCTGGCCGGCGGGGCGATTGCCGCGGCGGCGGAGGCGCGCCTGCGCGGCCATCGCCGGATCCTGCCCGACGATGCCCCCTTTCTCAGCGCCAGACGCCTGTTCGCGGCGCTGTCCGCCGGGGCCTCCGGTCCGCCGGCCGATCGTCTGGCGGCGGAGTTCGCCGCAGCGGTTCAGGCGGCGGCGCAGCGCGTGACGCCTGATCCGGCGCTGTCCAACACGCGCGAGATCGTCTCGTTTCTGGCCGATCTGGCGCGCACGCCCGGCCGCTACGATCCCAAGGATGCGCTGCGCCGTCTCAGATTTGCGCAGGAGGAGATTGGCGCCTGGCTCGCGCGCCAGCAGGCGCTGGTCGATTGTGCGCTCACCGATGAGGGCGTCGCCGGTTTTGCGCGGGCGCTCCAATCGGCCGGTGCCGAAACCGAGGCCCCGCAGCGCCTTGAGTCTGGCGGCGCGCCCGTCGCCTGGCTGTTGCGCTTCGCCAAGCCGGCGCGCGCGATCTAGTAGATCACCACGCTGCGGATGCTTTCGCCGGCATGCATCAGGTCGAAGGCCTTGTTGATGTCGTCGAGCTTCATGGTGTGGGTGATCAGATCGTCGATATTGATCTTCTTGTCCATGTACCAGTCGACGATCCGGGGCACGTCGGTGCGTCCGCGCGCGCCGCCGAAGGCGGTGCCCTTCCACACCCGCCCGGTCACCAGCTGGAAGGGACGGGTGGCGATTTCCTGGCCCGCGCCGGCAACCCCGATGATGATCGACTGGCCCCAGCCGCGATGGCAGCATTCCAGCGCCTGGCGCATCACGTTCACATTGCCGATGCATTCGAAGGAATAATCGGCGCCGCCGTCCGTCAGCTCCACGAGATGCGCGACGAGGTCGCCCTTCACCTCTTTCGGATTGACGAAATGCGTCATGCCGAACTTCCGCGCCATCGCCTCGCGCTTGGGGTTCAGGTCGACGCCGATGATCTTGTTGGCGCCCACCATCTTGGCGCCCTGGATGACGTTGAGCCCGATACCGCCCAGCCCGAACACCACCACATTGGCGCCGGCTTCGACCTTGGCGGTGAAGATCACCGCGCCAATGCCCGTCGTCACGCCGCAGCCGATGTAGCAGACCTTGTCGAAGGGCGCGTCGGGCCGGATCTTCGCCAGCGCGATCTCCGGCATCACCGTGTGGTTCGCGAAGGTGGAACAGCCCATGTAATGGAACACCGGCTTGCCGTTCAGCGAGAAGCGGCTGGTTCCGTCGGGCATCACGCCCTTGCCCTGCGTCGCGCGGATTGAGGTGCACAGATTGGTCTTGTGGCTGGTGCAGCTTTTGCACTCGCGGCATTCGGGCGTGTAGAGCGGGATCACATGATCGCCCGGCTTCAGCGATTTGACGCCCGGCCCGACTTCCAGCACCACGCCGGCGCCCTCATGGCCGAGGATCGAGGGGAACAGCCCTTCGGGGTCGCCGCCCGAGCGCGTGAATTCGTCGGTGTGGCAGACGCCGGTGGCCTTGATCTCGACCAGCACCTCGCCGGCCTTGGGCCCATCCAGGTCCACCATTTCGATCTGAAGCGGTTTGCCGGCCTCGAAGGCCACGGCGGCGCGGGTTTTCATGGGGCATCTCCGGCAAAAGAAGGGGGCCGGGTTCACTAGCGCGGGGGCGCCGCCCGGTGCAATCGCAAATGCGAACCCGTTCGGTTCCCTTGCGGAGATCGCCGCCAGGGGCGCCGGGCCCGGGCAACACCTTTAGGTCATAATCGCCGTGTTACAATGGCTTAGGGCCGAATGGTGGCGCGACACGCGCCGGGCCGGTCCTGGACTTTGGTGTGCCATGATCGACGTGCGTGACCTGATCTACGAGTATCCGTCCAAGCGGGCGCTGCAGGGTGTCGGCCTGACGGTCGCGACCGGGACCATCACCGCCCTGGTCGGGCCGAACGGGGCGGGCAAGACCACGCTGCTGCGCTGCCTGGCCGCCCTCGAGCCGCCCTATGCCGGCACGGTGACGATCGACGGCCTCGATACCCGCCGGTCTCCGCGCGAGATCCACGCCCGCCTCGGCTATCTGCCCGATTTCTACGGTCTCTACGACGCGCTGCCGGTCCGCCGCTGCCTGACCTATGCGGCCTGGTCCCATGCCATCGCCCCGGCGCTGACCACCGCCGCGGTCGAAAAGGCGGCCCGCCGGGTGGGCCTGCTCGAGCGGCTGGAAACCCCGGCTGGCGAGTTGTCGCGCGGCCTGCGCCAGCGCCTGGCCATTGGTCAGGCCATCGTCCATGAGCCGTCGGTGCTGCTGCTGGACGAACCCGCCGCCGGTCTCGACCCGCAGGCGCGGCGCGATCTGTCGACGCTGCTTCTGGCGCTCAAGGATCAGGGCATGACGCTGGTGGTCTCCTCGCACATCTTATCCGAACTCGAAGATTACTGCTCGGAGATGATCATCATCGAGGACGGCCGCATCGTCGGCGGCAAGGCCATCACGGTGAAGGATGTCGAGCGCCCACGCTATGTGATCGAACTGGCGACCGCGCGCAGCGATCTGGCCGAGTTCCTCAAGGGCGCCGGAATCGATGTCGTCGAGGCCGACGATCAGCATGCGCGCTTTGCCTTCACCCACAATGTGTCGGCGCGGGCCAAGCTGGTGCGCGATCTGGTGACGGCGGGGTTCGACGTCGTCACCTTCGCCGTCGCGGACAAAGGTCTCGAGGACAGCTATTTTGCGCAGGTGGGCAAGACGGCATGAACCCGGAATTCCGCCGCAACCTCTGGCTCGAACTGACACCGCGCCGCATGGTGACGGCGGCGGTGCTGCTCGCGCTTGCCTTCTTCGCGACCGCCCTGACCAGCACCCGGGATTTCAGTCTCCTGCTGCCGCTGCCGGAACTGGCCGCATGGATCTATCTGGCGGTCGTGGTGCTGTGGGGAACGCGCAATGCGGCGCTCAGCGTCGTCGGTGAAATTCGCGATCGCACCTGGGACGGCCAGAGATTGTCCGCGCTCACGGCCGGAGAAATGACCTGGGGCAAACTCTTCGGCGCGACCATCTTCAACTGGTATGTCGGCGGCATCTGTCTGGTTGTCCTTCTGGCGCAAGAGCTTGCCGGGTCCGGTGTGCTCGCCGCTCTGACGGACCTTGTCTATTATCTGGAAATTGGGATCATCGCCCAGGCGACCGCGCTGCTGGCCAGCCTCATCGCCGTGCGCCGCCGCCAGTCGCACAGCCGCGCCGAAGTCTTCATCTATCAGCTCACGGGCCTTCTCGCCGCGCTGGCCGTGCATCTGGTGTGGAAGACCGCGACCGGCGCTGCGTCGGGCATGAGCCTCGGTGTCCCGCCGTTCCAGATCGTCTGGTGGGGCCTGACATTCCGGCGCCGCTCTTCCTGCTTGCGTCGCTGGCGCTGTTCACCGGCTGGGTCCTCACCGGCTGTTACCGCGAAATGCGCACTCGAACTGAAAATGGAGAACGGCCCGTTCGTCTGGCTGGGTTTTCTGGTCTTTATCGGCCTCTATGTCGCCGGCTTCGATCGCTGGCTCTTGCAATCGCCGGATATGGCGGGCTGGGGCGCTGTGGCCCTGCGGCTGGCTCTGGCGGCCAGTGTTTATGTCACGCTGACCTACATCATGGTGCTCCTCGAACCGAAGGATCGCGTGCATTTCCGCTGGCTGGGCGCGCGGATCGGTTCGGGACGTCTGGCGCATGCGGCGGGGAGGCTGCAGGCCTTCATGATGAGCTACCTGGCCGCGGTTGCCCTGACCGCCGCCCTGTTGTGGTGGCGCGGCTCCAGGGCGGCACGCCGGGTGAGCTGGCGCTGATCGGCGCCGGGCTTGGTTTCGTCACGCGCGATGTCGCCCTGTTCGTGCTTGTGCATGCGCTGCGGGGGCCGCGGCGCGGCGATCTCACGGCGGTGTTGGTGCTGGTGGCGCTCTACCTTCTGGTCCCCTCGATCCTCAAGGGGCTCGGGCTGGCCGGGGCGCTGGTATTTCTCTATCCGGTCCCGACCGATCCGGTGTGGTTGTCGCCGGCCGTGGCCTGGGGCGAAGCCGTTGCGGTGGTTCTGGCCGCGCTTGCGCGCATCGCGCTCGGCGAAAGCCCCCGCAAGCCGAGCCTGCGGCCGTCTAGCGGCTCTGCTTGAGCCCCGAATAGCTTGGCTGGTCGATCCCGACCTTGTCGCGCGTTGTGCGCTCGAGATGATCGGCCAGTCCGGGCGTGTCCAGATCGACCTTGCCGCTCGCGGATCATCGTGCACAGCACGCGATTGAGCTCGTCGAGCGTGCCGTCGCTGCCGATCAGGTCGACCAGCCGCTTCTTTTCCGCCTCTGCGGCGGCCGGACCGTATTCCAGTTCGCGCGCGACGATCCCCAGCGCGTTGGCGGCGACCCTGGCATGAAAGGCGGTGTGGCCCTTGAGCTCGGGCATGGCCCGGTTTCGAGGAACCGGCGCACCGCTTCGACAAGCTCCAGCATGGAGGGTTGATCCATCATGTCTCAGATCTTTCCATGGATGATGAGATTGATCAGATCGATTTCCGTCTCGGACGATCGCCGTCCGATCGCCGCCCGTTCGACCGAATGGTCGTTGCGGAAGCCCTGATACATGCTCATGCACATCACGCCCCATTTGAGCGAGCCATAGACGATCCAGCTGCGCGCCTTCTCCGGATCGATCGGGTCGCCGCCGGCCGCCTCGTAGCCGGCGATCAGATCCTCCAGGTCGCCGAAGCCGCCGACCACCTTTTCGCGGCACGCCGAAGCGCCAGGAATTGGTGCAGATCCAGCCGATGTCCTCGAGCGGATCGCCGATATGGGTCAGCTCCCAGTCGAGCACGGCCTCCAGCCCGTTCGGCGAAATCAGAAGATTGCCGTGGCGGAAATCGCCATGCACCAGGGTTTGCCGCTTGCGTCCCGGCGAGCCGCGGCTCCAGCCATTTGAACGCCATCTCGAACACCGGATGGGGTAGTCATAGGCGTCGTAGATGTCGCGGTAGTGCCGCAGCTGCGCCGGCCCGTCGACGCTCGGCAACACCGCTTCGCAGCGGTTCGATGTCGACCTTGTGGATGCGCGCCAGCGCTTCGCCGCATTGCCGCGCCAGATCCGGACGCACGGCATCGAACGCGCTGTCGCGCAGGATCTTGCGGGCGATGGTCTCGCCCGGCAGGCGGTCCATGACATAGCCGTCACCGATCCCGTCTTCCGGCGTCAGGACGCAGCGCACCCGCGGCGCTGCAACACCGGCCTCGCGACAGGTCTCGATCACGATGGCTTCGGTCGCCAGCGGCACCGAGGTGCCCGACCCGGTTGCGCGCGCCTGGCCGCCGGGCGTGCGTCTGAGAATCAGAGGCAGCGTCGCACCGGCGACAATCGCATCCAGCGCCCAGGTCTCCTGGCTGGCGCCGCCGGACAGGCGCGCGACATGGGTCAGCTGGCTCAGGCCGGGCATGGCCCGGGCGAGGGCGCGTTCAAGGGCTGGAAGGAAATCGAGTGTCATCGCTCTTATCTGGCGGACGCTCCCCCAGTTAGCCATGCCGTGCCGCGATGCGGAAGCGCTTTTGCGTTTGCACGGCCGATGACGTTGCGGTAACGCCGTGCGGCGGGGCGAGAAGGAAATCGCCCGCGCGGCCGCATTGGCCAAAATTTGTCGCAGAACAAACTCCGCTTTCATTTCGGAATATCTTATTGTTTTTGCGGCTGGCAAGAGAAGACGGGGGGCGGATTTCATGGCGTTGCGTGGGTTTGGCGTCCCCGGTCTCTTGTTCTGTCTTTGCCTCGCATTTGTCACGGATCGCCGGCCCAGGCCGGAAACGGCCGCACCGGCTGGTCGACGACACATCTATGCCGGCCCGTCCACGATATGACCGTTTCTCCGACACCGTCGAGGGCAAGTTCCGCGTGCGCGGCGCAACGCTTGGCCTCGCTGTTGATCGCCGGCTGTTCAATCTGGGCTGGGGCGTGTCGTTCGACGCCGACCTTCAGGCAACTCACAATTTCGGCAAGACGGACTATTCGACCGTCGCGTTCGGATTGGGTGTCAGATTCCACAACGTGATCTGGGAGGTGCCAGCCTGGCGATCTATTCCGGCCCGTCCTACGCGCTCTCTTCGCCGCTGCTGTTCAACCGCTACACGCAAAGGCAACATCGCATGAAGCGGTTCCTGAATTACATCGCCATCGAATACGCGGTCCCGCTTCCCTATGACAGCCGTCACTGGGATATGGTGATGCACATATATCATCGTTCGGGCGCGTGGGGTGTCTATTCCATCAATGTCGATGAAGGCAGCACGATCGGTCTGGGCCTGCGCGCCAAGTTCTAGCCGGTCCTGAGATAGCGCACGGCCTCGTCGCGTTCGAACAGATAGAGCAGCACGCGCAAGCGCCGCGCCGCGCTCGCTCAACAAGCTCGGATCCTTGCTCAGGATGAGCTTGGCGTCGTCCCGTGCCGCCGCCAGCAAGTTCGCCATGCACGGCCAGATCGGCGATGCGGAATTCGGGCAGCCCGCTCTGGCGCACGCCCAGCAACTCGCCGGCGCCGCGCAGCCGCAGATCCTCTTCGGCGATGACGAAGCCGTCGTCGGTTTCGCGCAAGGTCTTGAGCCGCGCCTTGGCGGTCTCGCCCAGAGGGCCGTGATAGACCAGCAGGCAGGTCGATTTGGCCGCGCCGCGGCCGACGCGGCCGCGCAACTGGTGCAGCTGGGCCAGCCCGAAGCGTTCGGCGTGCTCGACCACCATGATCGTGGCTTCGGGCACGTCGACGCCGACTTCGATCACCGTGGTGGCGACCAGCACCTGCGTCTCGCCGGCCTTGAAGGCGGCCATGGCGGCGTCGCGCTCCGGCCCCTTCATGCGGCCATGCACGAGGCCCGACCTTGTCGCCCAGCACCTGCCGCAGCATGGCGGCGCGGTCCTCGGCGGCGGCCAGGTCGATCTTTTCGGATTCCTCGACCAGCGGGCACACCCAATAGGCGCGTGCCCCCTTGGCGATGGCGCCCTTGAGATGCTCGACGACTTCGCCCAGCCGTTCTGCCGAGAGCACGCGGGTGTCGACGGGTTTGCGCCCCGGCGGCCGCCCCGTCAGCCGCGACACCTCCATGTCGCCATAGGCCGTCAGCGCCAGCGTGCGCGGGATGGGCGTGGCCGTCATCACCAGCACGTCGACCGGCGCATGCCCCTTGCCCTGAAGCTGCATTCTCTGATGCACGCCGAAGCGATGCTGCTCGTCGATCACCGCCAGACCCAGATCCCGAAACCCGACATCCTCGGAGAACAGCGCATGGGTGCCGACCAATATGTCGATCTCGCCGGCGGCCAGCGCCTTCACCGTCGCCTCGCGGCCGGCGCCGCGTTCACGCCCCGTCAGCAGGGCCATGCGCACGCCGGCCGCCTTGGCCATCGCCTCGAGCGCGGCCATATGCTGGCGGGCGAGGATTTCGGTCGGCGCCATCAGCGCGCCCTGGCATCCGGCCTCGACCGCGTTGAGCAGCGCCAGCATCGCCACCACCGTCTTGCCGGCGCCGACATCGCCCTGAAGAAGCCGCAACATGCGCGACGGGGCCGCCATGTCGGCATCGATTTCGGCGACCGCCGTTTCCTGTGGCCCGGTGAGGGTGAAGGGCAGGGCGGCGACGGCCTTCTTTTGCAGATGCCCGTCGCCCGTCAGCGCGCGGCCCTTCTGGCCGCGCATCGCCTGGCGGATCAGCACCAGCGCCAGCTGGTTGGCGAGCAGTTCGTCATAGGCCAGCCGTTGCCGCACCGGCGCCTCGGGCAGAAGATCGCTTTCGCGCGCGGGCGCATGGGCGGCGTCCAGCGCCTCGTTGAAGCCCACCCAGCCGCGCGCCCGGCGGAAGGCCTTGTCCTGCCACTCGGGCATGGCCGGCACCTTTTCCAGCGCTCCGCGCACGGCCTTGACCAGCGATTTCGATGCCAGCCCCTCGGTCAGCCCATAGACCGGTTCGATCAGCGGCATCTCGGCGGCTTCGGCGGGCGTCAGGATGTAGTCGGGATGGGCCATTTGCGGCCGTCCGTTGAAATGCTCGATCCGGCCCGAAACGATCCGTGTCTCCCCGGCGGGCAGCATCCGTTTGAGGTAGTCTTCATGGGCGTGGAAGAACACCAGCTCGATGGTGGCGGTGTCGTCGGAACAGCGCACGCGATAGGGCTGGCGGCGGTCCTTCGGCGGCACGTGATCCAGCACGCTGAGGCTCAGCGTCGCGATCCGTCCCGGCTCGGCCGCGACCAGCGTCGGGCGGTAGCTGCGGTCGATGACGCCGCTGGGCAGATCGAAGATCAGGTCCAGCAGCCGCGGACCGGCCACGCGCGCGATCAGCTTTTCCAGCTTGGGGCCGACGCCCGGCAGGCTGCGCGTCTCGGCAAACAGGGGAAACAGAATCGCAGGTCGCATGAGGGGCGACGATATAGGAGGCCTGCGCCAGGGCTCAACGCAGGCGTGAACGCCGCGGCGGTTCATCCACTGGCATGGCGGCCCGGCAGGGGCTATATGCCCCCCATGACCGTCTCCCCGGACCCGGATGCCTTGGAAATCCGCCGCAAGCGGCTGAAATTCCGCGCCCTGCGGCGCGGCTTCCGCGAGGTCGATCTGGTCTTCGGCACCTTCGCCGAGACCGAGCTGCCCGGGCTCAGTCCCGCCGAAATGGACCAGTTCGAGGCCCTCCTCGACGCCCCCGACCAGGAGGTCTGGCTGTGGCTCCAGGGCAAGGCCCCGGTCGCGCCCCAATTCGACACCCCGATCTTTGCCCGGCTGCGCGCCCTGTGCCGGCGCGACGATCCCCACTGGATCGTGTGACGTGGAAAAGCTGACCTATATCGCCCGTGGCGATGGCCGCTTCGCGGTGACCGGCGCGCCAGGCGGCTTCGATGCCTATCTGGTGGCCGAGGCGGCCCGGCGTTCGCAGGGCGTGGTGGTCTTCGTTCTGGGCGACGATGTGCACGCCCAGGTGGCGATGGAGGCGGTGTCCTTCTTCGCGCCGGACGTGCCGGTGCTCAGCTTCCCGGCCTGGGACTGTCTGCCTTACGACCGGGTTTCGCCCAAGCCGGATATCGAATCGACGCGGCTGGCGACGCTGGCCCGGCTCGCCCGCCGCAAACCGGATGGCGGACCTTGCGTCGTCGTCACGACAGTCAATGCGCTGCTGCAGCGCGTGCCGCCGCGCGCCACCATTGCCGAGGCCAGTTTTTTCGCCCATGTCGGCAACGTCATCGCGCATGACAAGCTCACCGCCTTTCTGGTGCGCAACGGCTATGTGCGGGCCGGCACCGTGCGCGAGCCGGGCGATTTCGCGCTGCGCGGCGGCATTGTCGATCTGTGGCCGCCGGGCGCCGACATGCCGCTGCGGCTGGATTTCTTCGGCTCCACGCTGGAGGCGATCCGCCGCTTCGATGCCGAGACCCAGCTCTCCGAAGGATCAGATCAGCGAGATCGAACTGTTGCCCGGCGACCGAAGCGCCGCTCGACCCGCAATCCATCTGCCGCTTCCGCACCGGCTATGTCGCCGCCTTCGGGCCGGCGGGCAATGATGATCCGCTCTATGAGAGCCGTCAGCGCCGGGCGCAAGCATCAAGGCATGGAGCACTGGCTGCCGCTGTTCCACGAGCGGCTCGATACGTTGTTCGATTATGTGCCGCGCTGCGCTGGTGCATGCTCGGCCACCAGACCGAAGACGCCAAGGCCGCGCGCTTCGAGCTGATCGACGATTATTACCAGACGCGCGAGCAATTCCTGCGCGCCGGCGCCGACGCCAAGGCTCAGGCGCGGCACCATACAGGCCGCTGCCAGCCCGATGCGCTGTATCTGACCGAGCGAGGAATGGACAGGCCGAACTGCGCGCAGCCATCGGGTGCGCGATCTGTCGCCCTTCCAGGCGCCGGAAAGCAACGACCAGCGTCGATGCCGGCGGCCGCCAGGGGCGCGACTTCGCGCCCGAGCGCATGCCGGCCGGCAATGTCAATGTGTTCAGGCGGCCGCCGATCATCTCGACGCCTTGCGCACTTCGGGCAAGCGCGTGCTGGTTGCGGCCTGGTCCGACGGCTCGGCCGAGCGCATGGGCGGGGTGCTGGCCGATCACGGTCTCACCGCCATCCGCCAGGTCGCCGATTGGGCCGATGCCGGTCAGGTTGCACAAGGACGCGGTCGGCGTCGCCGTGCTGGCGCTCGAGCATGGCTTCGAGGCGCGCGACTTCGCCTTGCTGGCCGAGCAGGATGTGCTGGGCGACCGCATGGTGCGCGCCCAGGCCGCGCCGCGCCGAGCGCAGAACTTCCTCGCCGAAGCCTCGGCCCTGGCGCCCGGCGATCTGGTCACCCATATCGAGCATGGCATCGGCCGCTATCTCGGGCTCAAGGCGATCGATGCGCTGGGCGCGCCGCATGATTGCCTCGAGCTGCAATATGACGGCGGCAAGCTGTTCCTGCCGGTTGAAAACATCGAGCTGCTGACGCGTTACGGCGCCGACGAAGGCACGACCCAGCTCGACCGGCTGGGCGGCGCCGGCTGGCAGAACCGCAAGGCCAAGATGAAGGCGCGGGTGCGCGAGATCGCCGCCGAGCTGATCCGCATCGCCGCCGCGCGCGAACTGAAATCGCTGCCCGCCATCGATCCGCCCGCAAGGCCTCTATGACGAATTCTGCGCCCGCTTTCCCTATCAGGAGACCGAGGATCAGGAACGCGCCATCGCCGAGGTGATCGAGGATCTGGCGAGCGGCCGGCCGATGGACCGGCTCGTCTGCGGCGATGTCGGCTTCGGCAAGACCGAAGTGGCGCTGCGCGCGGCCTTTGTTGCCGCCATGGCGGGCGAACAGGTCGCGGTGGTGGTGCCGACCACGCTGCTCGCCCGCCAGCATTACAAGAGTTTCGCCGAACGCTTCGCCGGCTTTCCGCTCAAGGTGCGCCAGCTCTCGCGCTTCGTCGATGCCAAAGAGGCGCGCGAGACCAAGGCCGGGCTCGCCGACGGCGATGTCGATATCGTCATCGGCACCCATGCGCTTCTGGCCAAAGTCCATCGATTTCAAGCGACTCGGGCCTGGTGATCGTCGATGAGGAGCAGCATTTCGGCGTCGTCCACAAGGAACGGCTGCAAGGCGCTCAAGGCCGATGTCCACATGCTGACGCTGACGGCGACGCCGATTCCGCGCACGCTGCAACTGGCGCTGTCGGGCGTGCGCGACCTGTCGCTGATCACCACGCCGCCGATCGACCGGCTGGCGGTGCGCACCTTCGTCACGCCCTTCGATCCGCTGGTGATCCGCGAAGCTTTGCTGCGCGAGCATTATCGCGGCGGCCAGAGCTTCTATGTCGCTCCGCGCATTTCCGATCTGCGCGAGGCCGAGGAATTCCTGAAAGAGACGTGCCCGAGATCAAGCCGCAGATCGCCCATGGCCAGATGACGCCGTCCACGCTCGAAGACGTGATGACCGCCTTCTACGACCGCCAGATCGACGTGCTGGTGTCCACCAACATCGTCGAAAGCGGCCTCGACATCCCCACCGCCAACACGCTGATCGTGCACCGCGCCGACATGTTCGGCCTGGCCCAGCTCTACCAGCTGCGCGGGCGCATCGGCCGCTCCAAGCAGCGCGCCTATGCCTATCTCACCACGCCGGCCAACCAGAAGCTGACCGAGACCGCCGATGCGCCGCCTGCAGGTGCTGCAATCGCTCGATCAGCTGGGCGCGGGCTTTTCGGTCGCCAGCCACGATCTCGACATTCGCGGCGCCGGCAATCTTCTGGGCGAGGAACAGTCCGGCCATGTGCGCGAGGTCGGCATCGAGCTCTATCAGGAAATGCTCGAAGATGCCGTCGCCCAGCTCAAGACGGGCGAGGGCGCCGAGGAGCTGCGCCGATCAATGGTCGCCGCAGATCAATGTCGGCGCCGCCGTCCTGATCCCCGAATACTATGTCGCCGATCTCAATGTGCGCATGGCGCTGTATCGCCGCCTTGCCGGGATCGAGGATCGCACCGAGATGGAAGGTTTCGCCGCCGAGCTGATCGACCGTTTCGGGCCGCTGCCCGACGAGGTCAGATCGCTGCTCGAGATCGTCGCCATCAAGCATCTGTGCCGCACCGCCCAGGTCGAGAAGATCGAGGCCGGGCCCCAAGGGCGCGACGCTCAGCTTCCGCGGCGGCATGTTCCCCAATCCGGCCGGGCTGGTGCGGCTGATCACCGAGCACCCCTCCACCATGAAGGTGCGCCCCGACCAGAAGGTCGTCATCGCCCGCAACTGGGACACGCCGGAGGCCCGGCTGAAGGGCGTCCAGACCATCCTCGGCCATTTGGCGAAGCTGGCCCAGGCCGCCTAGAAAGATGCGATGACATCGTCCGTTCCGGGCCGCCGTGGAAACCTGCGCGGCGTCCGCGGCCGTTCAGCTGCCCCCATTCCTGGAGGCCGGATTCGGAGGGCGGGACCTGGCTTCGATATTCATGATCATCGCGCACACCAGGTTCCAGGCGTAGAAGCCTGTCATGTCTTCTGCGTTTCTGCACGCGTTCGCATAGTCGGCCGCGATGTGCAGGGCCTGGTCGCCATACTTGATCTGCATTTCCCCGGCCACACTCTGAGCGTCCGCGATGTTCATCGTGCGTCCGATGCCAGCCTGCGACGCTCCCGCGTCGAAGATCGTCAATATGAGCGCGCGCGGCGGGCGGGTCCGCATCTCATCCGTTGAGCGGGACAGGTCCTGGCGGATTGTTTGGGCGGTGTTGCGCGACGCGCGCGGCTGTCCGCCGGTTTCCCCTGTGCCGTTGTTCGCGGAACTTCAGTTTCAATCCGGCAAGGCCGTGTTCGGTCAATGCCTGTTCCCAACCGAGAAATTCTTCCGTGCTCATCCGATAGCGCGCGCAGGCTTCGTCCATGGAAATCAGCGCGGATTCAACCGCGACAACCACCATCGCCTTCTGCGCG
Organism: uncultured Pseudomonadota bacterium; assembly: GCA_963710925.1. Taxonomy (GTDB): domain Bacteria; phylum Pseudomonadota; class Alphaproteobacteria; order Micropepsales; family Micropepsaceae; genus Rhizomicrobium. The sequence goes on from CAVQBY010000003.1 coordinate 225,392, forward strand.
CTGCCCCACCGCTTCAGGTCTGAAGGCGGCAGATCGGCGAGGCAAGGTCCCCTGCCTGATGGGCCAATCGCAACCGTCGTGTAGAGCCGTCCGTCACGTCCCATGAGTTTGCACTCCAATCTTGACCACGGCCAAGACTAGGTAGCGCGCGATCCGGATTCAAATGGGGCGAAACAGCGGCCAGCCGATCTGGCACAGGCGTTTCGTCGAACGGTGACATTCTTGGGGCGCGGGAAAGGCGAACGGAATGAATGTCGCGCCGTCGTCGTTGCGGGTTCCGTGCCGAGGTCAAGAATCTCTCATCGGAAATCGGGGATGGCGTCATTTCCGGCCCGCCGCGCTGCGATCATGGTCCGCTTTGAAACATATTTCTCAGCCGGCTCCCCGGCGGGATGTCACAGATTGCTCACGGCGAATCGACCGGCCAATCCCCTTCATGCTTTGCGGATTCCCGCCGGCTGCGCCCGCGGCCGGGATATGCCGGAGGCGCGGATGACGGGCGTCCAGGCCATCCTCTGCCATTTGGCAAAGCCGGCCTGGGCCGCCTAGTCTCGCCCCGGGCTAGGGAGCGGCGTCATGCACATCTTCATCACCGGGGCATCGGGCTTTGTCGGCGGCGCCTTTGTGCGCGAAGCCGGCGGGCGTCACATGCTGGCGGCGATGTCGCGCAGCCAGGCGTCGGACGCGAAGATCGCCGCCCTCGGCGCCGCGCCCATCCGCTGCTCGCTGGATGATGTCGCCCCCACCCATCTGGGCGGCGCCCAGGCGGTGATCCATTGCGCGGCCCATGTCGCCGAATGGGGGCCGTGGTCGGCCTATCGCCGCATCAATGTCGAAGGCACGCGGCGCATGCTGGAGGCCGCAAAAAAGGCGGGCGTCCGGCGCTTCGTCCATATCGGCACCGAAGCGGCGCTGCTGCGCGGACAAAGCCTGATCGGCGCAGACGAAACCTATCCGCTGGCGCTGAACTCGCCCTTTCCCTATTCGCGCACCAAGGCGCAGGCCGAAAAGCTGGTGCGCGAAGCCGATGATCCGGCGAACGGTTTCGAGACCATTGTCATCCGCCCGCGCTTCGTCTGGGGTCCGGGCGACGAAACGCTGCTGCCGGTGCTGCGCCGCATGTCCGAAGCCGGGCAGTTCGTCTGGATCGATGGCGGCCGCCACCAGACGTCCACCACCTATATCGGCAATCTCGTTCACGCGATGGAGCGGGCGCTGACGGCCGGCCGCAGCGGCGAAGCCTATTTCGTGCTCGACGATGGCGGCCCGGTCACGTTCCGCGACTTCCTGCCGAAGATGGCCGAAGCGGCGGGCTTTGAATTGAAGGGCCGCGAAGTCCCTGGCTGGCTGGTGCGCACCATGGCCTTCGTCGCAGAGAAGGCCTGGCGCACCCTGCCGCTCTCCGGCGCCCCGCCCATCACCCGCTTCGGCGCCAACATCCTGTCGCGCGATTGCATCTTGCTGGATGCCAAGGCCCGCACCGAAATGGGCTACGCCCCGCCGTTCTCTATGGAAGAGGGACTGGCCGCGCTGGCGGCGGCGCGCTGAGCGCCTCTCCTACCAGTGTAGCACCAGCCGGTCCTTGGAGACCTCGAAGGATTTCAGGCTCTTCAGAAACGCCATACCCAGCAGGGACGAACTCATCGGCGCCTTGTTGACCGAGGCGCGCACCCCGGTTTCGCTGATCGGGCCGATGGTGAGCCGCTCAAGCGTCACGGCCGCGCCGTAGCCGGCGCCGTTTGCGGTCTCATAGAGCTTGTCGAAGGTGAGGCTGGTGAGATCGATGCCGGCGCGCCTCGCATCGTCGGGGCTGAGCACGATATCGCTCGCCCCGGTATCGACGACAAAGCGCACGCGCGCGCCGTTGACGCGGCCATAGACGAAGAAGTTTCCGCTTTCGCCGGCGCTCAGGATCAGCGTGCGCGGCCCGGTCTGCACCGGCGCGCCCGGCACCAGCGCGGAGCGGATGCGCGCCGTGCGCTCCTGAAACGAATCCTTGTAGCTGTAAGCCACCAACAGAACCGCGGCGATCATGCCCCACAGCGCCAGATTGCGCGCGGCCTCGCCCAGATTGATCTGGCGGGCGTAGATCAGCCCGCTGGACACGAAGGCCAGGATGGCGACCATCTCGATGATCCAGGCCGTGTCCCAGTCGCTCTCGGCCGCGCCCGGGAAGAGGCGGTGGAGATACCACACCAGCAGCACCGCACCGCCGACCAGCCCGATCCACAGGTAAAGCCCCAGCCGCGAGACGCGTGGTTGTCCGCGCCGCGGCTTCCAGGGGCCGTCCTCATCCGCCACGGCCGGGACCGCGTCAGGCCACGTTCCCCTCGAAGGCCATGATCGTCTCGCTGCCCGCTTCGATGCGTTCGCGCAGCATCGGGCATTCGGGGATCATGCGTTCCATCCAGTAGCGCGCATTGACGAGCTTGGCCTCATAGAGCGCGTTGTTGCCGTCGCCCGCCGCCAGCTTGGCCAGCGCCAGCTTGGCCATGCGCGCCCACATCCAGCCGACCATGACGATACCCATCATGCGCAGATAGTCGACCGCCCCGGCTCCGGCATCGTTGGGGTTCTGCATGCCGTGCTGCGCCAGCCACATGGTCGCCTTCTGCAGATTGTCGAGGCCGCGCTGCACCGGCTTCACATAAGGCGCGAGCGTCTCGTCGCCGGCATTTTCGCCCAGCCAGCCGGCCACGGTCTGGAACAGCGCCATCGGCGCGGCGCCGCCCTTGCGGCCCAGCTTGCGGCCGACGAGATCCATCGCCTGCACGCCATTGGCGCCTTCATAGGTCTGGTTGATGCGCCCGTCGCGCACGAACTGCTCCACGCCATTGTCGCGGATATAGCCGTGTCCGCCATAGACCTGCATCGCCATGTTGGCGACCTCGAAGCCCATATCGGTGAAGAAGGCCTTCACCACAGGCGTCATCAGATCGGCCAGAAGGCCGGCCTGGTCCTTTTCCGGCCGCTCGGACCCGGCAACCGACATGTTGAGCATGGTCCACATCGCCAGCGCCCGGGCGCCCTCGATGAAGCTGCGCGAATGCAGCAGCATGCGCTTGACGTCGGGATGGACGATTTCCAGGTCGGCCGGCTTGTCCGGCTCCGCCGGGCCGGTCAGCGCGCGGCCGACGCGGCGCTCATGGGCATAGGCCAGCGCATTCTGATAGGCGACCTCGGCGATCGAGATGCCCTGAATGCCCACGCCCATGCGCGCGGCGTTCATCATTCCGAACATGCCGGCCATGCCGGCCGAGGAGCCGCGCTTCTCGCCCGGCTTGGGCGGGGTCGGCTTCGGCCCCAGCCGCCAGGCAACGGCGTCGTCGAAATTGAGCACGCAGGTTGCCTGCGCCTTGATGCCCATCTTCTTCTCGATGCCGCCGGTCGACACGCCGTTGCGCGCGCCCATCTTGCCGCTCTCGTCGACCAGGAATTTGGGCACCATGAAGAAGTTCACGGTCGAAAGATCGTCGGCGATATGGCCGTTCTCGTCGGGGATCTTGGCGATGACCATATGAATGATGTTGTCGGTCAGGTCCTGGTCGCCGCCGGAGATGAAGATCTTGGTGCCGGTCATGCGATAGGTGCCGTCGGGCTGCTCGACCGCGCGCGTCTTCATCAGCCGCAGATCGGTGCCGCAATGCGGCTCGGTCAGGCACATGGTGCCGGCCCATTCGCCGGAAATCATCTTGGGCACGATGTTCTCGCGCATCCAGGGCTGCCCCGTGCCGTTGAGCGCGCCGGCCGCCGCGCTGGTCAGGCCCGGATACATGGCAAAGGACTGGTTGGCCGATTGCGCCATCTCGGCCACGATCATCGAGATGAGCATCGGCATGCCGGCGCCGCCGGCCTTTTCGGAGGCGCCCAGCGCCCCCCAGCCGGCTTCGCAATAGGCCTGATAGGCTTCCTTGAAGCCCTTGGGCGTGCGCACCACGCCGTTCTCGAAATGCGCGCCCTCTTCGTCGCCCGACTGGTTGATCGGCTGCAGCACCTCTTCGCAGAATTTGGCGGCGTTGGTGATGATGTCGTCGACCAGATCGGCCGACAGATCGGCAAAGCCCGGCAGGTCGCGCTGCTTCTCCAGTTCCAGGAATTCGTGCAGGACGAAGCGGTAATCGTCGGTCGGTGCGCGATAGATGGGCATGTCTGGGTCCTTTTCCGTATCCGGCTGACGCAAAGATTGTCCGGGCATTTAGGCTGATCGCGCCCCAAAAATAAAGGGAGCCCGAATGCTTCGGGCTCCCCTGTCTTTTGGGCTTTCCGCAGCGTCAGATCAGGTCTTCGAGCGTGACCTTGATTTCTTTGCTGGCGCCGTCACGGTTGATGGTGAAGGCCACCGCCGTCCCGGCCGGGTCATTGCGCAGCCTCTCGCGCAGATCGTAGAGCTTGATCGCGCCGACCGGCTTGCCGTCGACGGCGGTAATCACGTCGCCCTTCTTCAGCCCCGCGGCTTCGGCCGGCGCTCCCTTGGTGACGTCAAATATCTTGAAGCCGTTGGCGCACCGCATTGATCCAAAGTCCGGCGCGATCATAGGTGTCGAGATCAGAAATCGGTCCCTTCAGATCGCTTTAGATACATGACACTGTGGTCGTAATCGAAGGTGACGATATAGCGCTTCAGGACACCGCCGCCGATATTGTTGGGAAATACGGGCGATGCACCAGCACCTCCCTTGTCCATGTTGATCATGGTGAGCGGATGGTCGATCCGCACATCGCCGAGCTTGAGCGTGGCGCCCCGGAAGACGAAGCTGCGCGAGGGCCCGCCCACGCCCCAGCCAGTCACCGCGGCAATTCCACGCGGAGCATGGGCGCGAATGGCGTGCGCGGCGGCGAAGGGGCCGGTCAGCATCAACGCCATGCGCGAGCCCGTATCGATGCCGAAGCGGCCAGGGATGCCGTTATAGGAACCGAGGACTTCGGGGAACTGATGGTACAGGCGCATCGGCACCGCTACGCCGGCGTCTTTGGAATCGAAGTGTTTCTTGTCGATGAAGGTGATTGTATGAGCGCCATAATCGAAGCGGGTAACGAAGCGAGCGAAGAACTCATAGCCCACCATTCCGGCCTCGTTCATACCTTCCACGCCCTTGGCGCTGAACTTCAGCACGGTCACGCTCTGATTCCTGATCGTGGCGCCGCCGACTGTGATCGACTTGACGGTTGCGACGCCGCTGGTCGCGATCTTGTCGCCGCCACCACCGCTGCTTAAATCGCCTTTTCCAGTGATACCCAGCGCCTTGGCCGTCTCTGGCGTCAGGATGCTGTGACCGCCAGTATCGAAGATGAACGTCATGGGCCTTGAGCCGTTCACCGAAACTTCGGCATAGACGTGATTGTTGACAAGGCGGAACGGCACGGTCGTCTTATGCGCGCCGTCTGCGATGCTGTAGTCCGATAGATGCTCGGCTGGCTTGGAAAAGGCACTTGCCGGTAGCGCCGGGGAAAATGCCGCCCTCGCCAGCGTCATCGTCTGCAGATTGTGGCTGCCGTCATCGATCACCTGCTTGTGCGCAATCATTGCGCCTTCGACGGGCCTATAGTCGGAGAAATCGGTTGTAAGTATGACCGTACTGTTCCGCTCGATCGTGCGTGCGAGAAGATGTGTCTTCGTGTCGAACCAGGCTTCGACCGGCGTACCGCCCCGCGGCGTGACCTTCAGCACGTTGTAAGTCTTCTTGTTTTCGGATTTGGTACCCATAGATACGATCTCGGCGCCGCCGCCGTCGGGCCGCCACCACAGGTTCCGGTCGAGAAAGGCTTCGGTGATCGCAAGCGGGATCACGTCGCCGCCCGCCTGATCGGTCACGGTGCCGGAAGTCTCGCGCTCCCAGGCCTTATGGCCGTCATAGCCGTTCGCGCCTTTCAGCGGCGGCAAATCGTAGCTGTCGATGAAAGCGCCGCGCGTCAGGTCCTCGAGCGTTGACGTTGCGCCGGTCAAGCCTTGCCCCGAAAAGCTATAGACGAGTCTCAGCGTCGCCTTGCCGTTCCATGCATCGCCGCCCATAGCGGCGCGGTTGTCTGGCGAGGATAGTGCCAGGCGTGGCGGCGAAGCGCAGGCGTCGCGATCGCGGACGCGAAGCGCAAACGCGGCAAGGGCTTTGGTCATGAGGCCACCTTAATTCGTGCTGGGTTTGGGGATAGGGCGTGAAGCACTGGCATGCGGCCGCCCATATGGACGGCCCCGCACTGTAATGCATCAGATGAGGTTTTCGAGAGTCACCTTAATGTGATGCTTGCTCTTGCCGCCGCGCACGCACGGCGAAATCGACCATGGTTCCGGGCGGGTCGTTGCGCAGCCGTCTCGCGCAGATCGTAGAGCTTGATCGCGCCGACCGGCTTGCCGTCGACGGCGGTAATCACGTCGCCCTTCTTCACGCCTGCTTTCTGGGCCGGGGCGCCCGCGGTCACCGCGACGACCTCGAAGCCCTTGGGCGCCTGATTGAACCACATCCCGGCGCGATCATATCCACCGACATCGGCCACCGGCCCTTCGATACGCTTCAGATACATCACCTTGTTGTGGTAATCGAAGGTCACGACGAAGCGCTTGAGGATGCCGCCGCCGATATTGCCGGAATAATCATTGCCGGCGAAGGCGCCTTGCTTCTGGTCGTTGATGTCGGTGACGACATTCTTCACCTCGACATCGCCCAGCTTCATCGACGCCCCGCGCGTGACATAGCCCGTGGACGGTCCGCCCACGCCCCAGCCCGCGACGGTCTGCACGCCCTTGGGATGCTTGGCCTTGAGGCCGTGCTCGGCCGCGAAGGGCCCGTTCAGAGTCAGCGACGAGCGCGAGCCGGTGTCGATGTCGAACACGGCCGGGATGCCTTCGAAGCTGCCCTGGATCTGGGGAATGCGCCCGTTGAGCACGAACTTGACCGGCGTGCCGGCACCCTTGGCATCGAAATGCTCGGGATCGATCAATGTGATCGTCTTCTTGCCATAGTCGATCCGCGTGACGAAGCGGCGGAAGGTCTCAAAGCCCACCATGCCGGGCAGCGCCACGCCCTCGATGGACTTGAGCGCGTTGAGATCCATCATGACGAAAAGCTGGTCGCTCACCACGGCATCGCCGACCTTGAGCTGCTTGGCCTTGGTCAGGCTGGCCTTCATCGTGCTGGTGCCGGCGCCGCGCACATCCATGTCGCCCTGGCTTTCCAGCCCCAACGCCTTGGCCGTGGCCGGACCCACCAGGTTCACGCCGCCCGTATCGAAGATGAATTGATAAGGGCCTTTGCCGTTGACCATGGCGTCGGCATAGATGTGGTTGTTGATGAGCTTGAACGGGATCGTGGTCTGGTGCTTGCCGCCCTCGATCCTGTAATCGGCGACCTTGGCCTTCGGCATGGCATAGGCGCTGGCCGGCTGCGGCGGCAGGAAGGTGGCCGTCGTCAGCGTCATGGTCTGCTTGTTCTTGCCGTCGCTGGCGATCGACACGGTCTTGTGCGGCAGCATCACGCCGTCTTCGTTGCGATAATCGCTCAGCGTCGTGATGATCGGCAGCGCGCCTTCCTTCTCGATCACCTGGGCCAGCAGATGCGTCTTGGCGTCGAACCAGGCCTCGAAGGGCTTGCCGCCCTTGGGCGTGACGGTGAGCACGTCATAGCGCGCGCCGTCCTTGGTCTTTTCGCCGTCAGTCTTGATCTCGGCGCCGGCGCGATCGGCGTTCCACCAGGCGTTGGTGCGGCGATAGCCTTCATTGACGGCGATCTGGCGCGCATCGCCCCCCGCCTTCACGTCCACCGTGCCAGAGGGGTCCTTCTCCCAGGCCTGCTGGCCGTCGAAACCGCCGGCAGCCTTGATGGGGCCGACCTCATAGTGGTCGACATAGCGCGGTGTTTTCAGGTCCGAGAGCGATTCCACCTTGCCCGTCATGCCCTGTCCGGCATAGGCATAGCTGGCCTTCAGCGTGGCCTTGCCGGCCCAGGCCTTGGCGCCCGACGCCGCGGCATTGGCCTGGAGAATTTCGGCCGGGCTCGAGGCGGCCAGGGCCCAATCGGGCGCCATCGCGCCGGCCGCAAGCGCGGCCAGCGCTACAAAAGCAAGAGTTTTTCGCATGATCCCTCCGGTGTGTGAGCCTCAGGTGGGGGGTGCGGGCTAGCGGGTCAATATGCGTGGAAGACATGGCTGGCATGTGGTGACGCTGATTCTGGGCCTGTTCCTGTCCGGTTCTCACGTCGCGCTTGCTGCGCCGCAGCGTATCGTCTCCGTATTCCTTTGCACCGACGAATATGTCTTTCGTCTGGTGCCGCGCGATCGCATCGCCGCGCTATCGGTGCTGGCCGGCGATACCCACCCGGTGGTCTCGACCATTGCCGGCAAGGTCGGCGGCATCGCGCTGGTGCGCCCGTCGGCGGAAGCCGTTCTCGACCGGCACCCCGATCTCGTCGTGCTCTACAAGGGCACCAATCCGCGCCTCAAATCCCACCTCGTCGCGGCCGGAGTCGATGTGCTTGAAGTGCCCTGGGCCAATTCGCTGGCCGATGTGCGCAAGGTCACGCGGATGCTCGGCCGGCGCTTCGGCACGTTGCCGCGCGCCGAGGCCCTGCTCGCCGCGATGGATGCGAAACTGGCCGCGGCCCGGGCGCGGGCGCCGCATCCTACGGTCTCCGCCCTGATCTATGAGCCCAACGGCTATGCCACCGCCGATGCCGTCAGCGAGGCGATCATGCGCGCCGCCGGCCTCAGCAATGCCCTCAAGACGTTGAGGGTGACGCGTCTGGGCACCGTGCCCGTCGAAGCCGTGGTGGCCGCCGCGCCGCAGCTTCTCATCCTCAATGCCTCGCGCGAGGGCGGCCCGGCGCTGGCCGATGCGGCGCTGCGCCATCCGGCGCTGGCCGCGCTCAAGGATCGCTCGCTGATCGTGCACGCCTCGTTGACGCCGCTGCTCTGTCCGGGCCCCTGGTCGGCCGATGTGGCCGGAGAATTCGCCGATCTGGCGCGAAAAGCCGCCCGCCTTGCGAAGGACCGGGCAGGGCACTAAGACTCGTCCCCGCGTCGGTGCCCCGCGGATGGTCGCGGGGAAAAGGGAACGCGGTGCGGCCTTTTTCAGGCTTATTCCGTGGCTGCCCCCGCAACTGTGAGCGGCGAGTGCGACCCCCAATGCCACTGGGAAACCGGGAAGGCGGGGCCGCGCGTCAGAGCCGCAAGCCAGGAAACCTGCCGGACGCGGCGTCGTCCTACCGGTGATCGGGGTGGATCAACGGGGCGGAGCGATCCGCTAGGTGGCGATGCGCTGATGCCAGGAGGCAAAGGCGGCCATGGACGGCGCGATCGGGCGATCTTCAACCGCAATCGGATTGCGCGCGCGCGATGTGCTGGCATTTCTGACGCCGGCCGACCGGCGCGCAGGGTTGGTCACGCTTGCGCTGGCGGCGCTGGCCCTCGGCTTTGCCTGGATCTCGTTTCTCATGGGCCCGTCCGATCTGTCGGCGTCCGATCTCCTCGCCGGACTGTTTGCGCCGCATGGCACCGCATCGGTGATCGCCCGCGAGATCCGTCTGCCGCGCGCGCTGCTCGCGCTGGTTGTCGGCAGTGCGCTGGGTGCCAGCGGCGCGGCTCTGCAGGGTCTGTTCCGCAATCCGCTGGCCGAGCCGGGCGTGACCGGCGTCACCTCCTCGGCCGGGTTGGGCGCGGTGATCGCGCTCTATTTTGGGCTTGCCGCCATCTCGCCGGCGTTGCTGCCGGGCTTTGCCATTCTCGGCGCGCTGACGGCCGCGGCCATTCTCTATCTGCTCTCGCGCGCCGGCGCCGGTGTCATGGCGCTGGTGCTGGCCGGTGTCGCCATTGCCAGCCTGGCGACGGCGCTGACGGCGCTGGCCCTGTCGCTGGCGCCCAATCCCTATGCCATGAGCGAAATGGTGATGTGGATGCTGGGCTCGCTCAAGGATCGCACGCCGGCCGATCTGTATTTCGCCGCGCCGCTGACGCTTGCGGGCATTGCGCTGCTGGTCACGACGGCGCGCGGTCTCGATGCGCTGACGCTGGGCGAGGAAGCCGCGCAAAGCCTCGGCATCAATGTGCACAGCATCCGCCGCCGAGTCGTCATCGGCGTGGCGCTGGCCACCGGCGCGGCCACCGCGGCCGCCGGTGCCGTCAGTTTCGTCGGACTCGTCGTGCCGCATGTCCTGCGTCCCTTCTACGGGCATGAACCGGCCCGGCTGATCCTGCCTTCGGCGCTGGGCGGCGCCACGCTGGTGGCGGCGGCCGATGTGGCCGTGCGCCTGATCGCGCCCGACGGCCAGCTTCTCCTCGGCGTGCTGACGGCGATGCTGGGCGCGCCCTTCTTCATCTGGCTGATCCTGGCGATGCGGAGGGGCAGATGAGCGCAGCGCTGTCCTTCGAAGGCGTCACGGTGCGCTATGGCATGCGCCAGGCCCTCACCGGCGTCTCGCTGGCGCTCGAACCGGGCCGCGTGACCGGACTTGTCGGGCCCAATGGCGCGGGCAAGACGACGCTGTTGCGCACCGCGCTGGGTTTGCTGACGCCCGAAGCCGGTGATGTGCATCTGTTCGACCGCCCGCTCGGCGACTGGTCGGATGAGGCGCGCGCGCGCGCCATCGCCTATCTGCCGCAGACCACCGAGACACATTGGCCGCTCCTCGCCCGCCGCGTGGTGGCGCTGGGGCGCATGCCGCATCGCTCGACGCTGGCGCAGCTCTCGCCGGCCGATGAGAGTGCCATTGCCGACGCGCTCGCGCGCTGCGATGCCGCCGGTCTCGCGGCCCGGCGCATGGACGAAATCTCCGCCGGCGAACGCGCGCGCGTCTTGCTGGCCCGCGCTTTGGCCACGGCGGCGCCGGTTCTTCTGGTCGATGAACCGGCGGCGCATCTGGATCCCGCGCATCAATTGCAGCTGATGGAATTGCTGCAGGAAGAGGCGCGCCGTGGCACCACCGTCGTCGTGACCCTGCACGATCTGGCGCTGGCCGCGCGCTATTGCGACGAGCTGGTGCTGTTGAAGGAGGGGCGCATCGCCTCGTCCGGACCGCCGGATGCGGCCTTGTCCGAGGCCGCGCTCGCAGAGGTGTTCGGCGTCCGGCCGCTGACGTCGCAGGCTGGCGGGCGGCTTCTGGCCTGGGAACGCATCTGACGGTTGCCCCGGCGGCGGCGGCGCGCCACTCTCGCCCACCGCTCAGGAGGCGCCCATGGCCAAGCGCAAGCCGCACGATGACGACGAGGAAGGCGGTCAGGACCGCCACTACAAGACGTCGCTCTACGATCTTCAGGTTCAGCTGGTGAAGCTGCAGCGCCATCTCATTGCCGAGGGCGCGCGTGTTCTGGTGATCATCGAGGGCCGTGACAGCGCCGGCAAGGACGGCACCATCAAGCGCCTCACCGAACATATGAGCCCGCGCGAGACTCGCATCCACGCCCCGGGAAAACCCTCGGATCGTGAGGAGTCGCAATGGTATTTCCAGCGCTTCGTGCCCTTCCTGCCGGCGGCGCAGGAATTCGTGGTCTTCAACCGCTCCTGGTACAACCGCGCCGGCGTCGAACGCGTGATGGATTTTGCCACCGCCCGCCAGGTCGAGGATTTCCTCGACATGGTGATCCCCTTCGAGGAGATGCTGGTGCGCGACGGCATCGAGTTGCGCAAATATTATCTCGACATCTCGCGGCCCGAGCAGAAGAAGCGGCTGGCCGCGCGGCGCAAGGATCCGCTCAAGCAGTGGAAGCTGTCGCCGGTGGACGCGGCAGCGCAGGGCAAATGGGCCGAATACACCGAGGCGCGCGACGCCATGTTCCGGCGCACCACCCATGCGCTGGCGCCCTGGCGCGTCGTGCGGGCGGATGTGAAGAAGACCGCGCGGCTGGAGATGATCCGCGATCTGCTGGAAAGCTTTTCCTACAAGGGCAAGGACAAGAAGCTGGCGCGCCCGGACCGCAACATCGTCTTCCCCTGGTCTCACACCGCTCTCGAGGAAGATTTGCTGGCCGATTAGCTGTTGCGCGTTTCGTCCACGGTCACCCGGCGCATATGGCGGCGCTGGCCGGGATAGTCGTTGAGCGCGAAATGCCAGACGCAGCGATTGTCCCAGAAGGCGACCGATCCCTTTTCCCAGCGAAAGCGGCAGGTGAAGCCTTCATAACGCGAATGGGCGAACAGATACTCGAGCAGCGGCTTGGATTCGCGCCGCGACCAGCCTTCGAATTTCATCGTGAAGGCCGGGTTCACATAGAGCGCCTTCCGGCCGGTCTGGGGATGCACCTTCACGACAGGATGAATGTACTCACCGGCCATGCCCTCGGCCTCGGCGACTTTCATGCCGCTGCGTTTGGCGGATGAGGCGCCCTGCGCGCCATATTCGCGATTGGCCGAATGGATGGCGTTCAGGCCCTCCAGCGTCGCCTTCAGCCCCGGCGACAACGCCTCATAGGCCGCCACCTGGCTGGCGAACAGCGTGTCGCCGCCCCATTGCGGCACCTCGAGGGCGTAGAGGATCGAGCCGATCGAGGGCCGCTCGAGGAAGCTCATATCCGAATGCCAGCCGCCGCCGAAATTGAGCTTGTCCTCCGGCTCCTTGATGATTTCGATCATCTCGGGGTGCTCGGCCATGCCGGTGACATAGGGATGAATGTTGAGCGGTCCGAAGCGCCGGCCGAAGGCCTTGTGCTGCTCGGGCGTCAATCTCTGGTCGCGGAAGAAGATCACCTGATGGTCGAGAAAAGCCTGGTGGATGGCGCCGAAGGCGGTGTCGTCCAGATCCCTGGAGAGATCGACGCCAAGGATTTCCGCCCCCAGCGCGCCGGCCAGCTTGCGGATTTCGATCGTGCCCATCGCGTCTCTCCCGAATGTCTGTCGCCCCGATCATAGGCGGTGAGAGGCAAATCGAAAGTGCGCAGGCAAAAAGATGCAGCCGGGGGCGGGCCTGGGCCGCAATTCCCCCGGCTGCGCCGGAATGTGGAGCCCGAAGGCTCTGGCTCGTTAGTTTCTGCTGGCGTGGCTGTGGCGGTTGCCGTGCCCGCGCTTGCGCGACTTGGCAGTGCCGGACTTGCCGCGGCCGGAGGTGGCTGTGGCATGACCGCCGGCCGAGGCGCTGGCATTGGCGCCCGCGCTGGTGCCGCCGACCGCACCGGCGCCGGTGCCGATCGCGTCATTGGCCTGGCTTTCGGCCGTGCCCATGGCGCCGCCGGCCGCACCCGCCGCGGTGTTGAGGCCGCCCTGGGCCGCGCCCGTTGCGCCGCTCAGATCCGTGGCCGCGGCCGCCGTGCCGCTGCCGCTCGCGCCGCCCGACAGGCTGGCACCCGGCACGCTGGCGGCGGTCGAGGCACCGCCTGCCGCCGCGCCGCTGGCGCCGCCGGACAGCGAACCGGCCGTGCCCAACGCGCCATTGGCGGTGCCCATCGCGGTGCTTCCGGCCGTATTGGCCGCGCCGTTCGCCGCGCCTTCCGCGGTTCCGGCCGCGCCGGTCATGGCACTGCCGACCGGCTTGCCGCTCACCGATGCGCCGGCGGTGGCCCGTCCGCGCGCCTCGCCGGATGCGTCGGCCGTCGACGGAACGCCGGCCGGTCCCATGGTCCCGATCTGGCCCATGCCGCCGGCCGCGCCCATGCCGCTGGCCCCGGCGCCGCCGATACCGCCAACCGCGCCGCCCAGCGCGCCGCCGCCGACGGCCCCGCCGCCGCCGAGCAATCCGCCGGCCAGCGCCGGGCTGGCCGCGGCCACCGCACCGCACAGCAAGGCTGTCTGAAGGGTTCTGCGAAGCGTGTTCGTCATTTGGTGTTCCTCTTGATGTCGCGTTGATATCGCGTGACACGGGGCAGCACCGTCGCACCAGCCGTTCACATCACGACAACGGCTGAAGGCTCGAATTTCTTCCCGCGCGGGTCGTGACATTTTTGAGATCGCCGAAAGCCCGTTCCAGGGGATCCGCTGCGTGGCGCCATGCTGCGGCACAGGTTTCGACCGCGCGGCAATGTGCCGCCGCCCGCGGCGGCAGGCGTTGCCGGCGCGTCTCGCGCGTCAGCCTCGGCAAATGGTCTAGGTCGCCTCCGGCGCCTCGCGGACCGTCACCGTGCCGGCCCGGTCCAGCTTGCCCCATCCGACCACCGCGCCCTTGAGTGCGGTCGTGATCGAACGCACCACGACGTAATACATGATCTGGCGATAGCCGAAGCGCTGCAGCATCAGCCACCACAGCAAACGCCATTGCTCACGCCGCTCCATCAGGAAGCCGAAGGTGGCGGCCGCCAGATCGACTGCCACGAAGACCGCGTAATAGACCGCGACGATCTTGAGATCGGCGTTCGAGAATTCGGGCCCATGCTGGAGATAGGCGACATATTGCCAGGCCAGTTGCCAGATCAGCAGCAGATCGGCCAGCGGCGCCAGCGCCGTCAGGATGATCTGGAACAGCCAGACTTGCGGCAATGCGATCATGCCCGAGCGCGCCGTAGCGCGGGTTGAAGGTCATGCGGCGATACTTCCACAGGCATTGCAGCGTGCCATAGGCCCAGCGGAAGCGCTGCTTGGCGAGGCCCGCGCACCGTCGCCGGCGCTTCGGTCCAGGCGATGGCCGTGGAATCGAACTGCACCCGCCAGCCGGCGCGCTGCACGGCGATCGTCAGATCCTGGTCCTCGGCCAGCGTGTCGGTGCGGAACCCGCCAAGATCACTGAGCAGGCTGCGCCGCCAGGCGCCCACCGCGCCCGGCACCACAGTCAGCGTGCCCAGGGCCGCCAGCGCGCGGCGCTCCAGGTTCTGCGCCACGATATATTCCAGCGCCTGCCATCGCGTGATCATGTTGATGCGGTTGCCGACCTTGGCGTTGCCGGCCACGGCGCCGATGGTGTCGTCGGCAAACCAGCGCACCAGCCGGGCGATGGTGTCGCGGTTGAATTGCGTGTCGGCATCGAGCGCCACGACGATTTCGCCGCGCGCGTGCGATATGCCGACATTGAGGGCCCGGGCCTTGCCGCCATTTGCGGCCTGCAGCAGCGTGACGCGCGGAATCGTTCCCGAACTCGGATTGCAGGACGGCGGCGGTGTTGTCGCGCGAGCCGTCGTCGACGACGATCACCTCCAGATTGCGATAGGTGCCCGCCAGGATGCCGTGCACCGTGCGCGCAATGACGTTTTCCTCGTTGTAGGCAGGCACGATCACGGAGACATGGAAGCGTTGCTCCGCCGGCGGCGGCGGCGAATTCGGCGTTCTGCGTGCGGCGCCGCCACAGGCTGGCGCACGACGAGCAGCAACATGCGGCCCACGCCGAGAACAATAGCCGCGAGAAAGCACAGATAGAGGACGTGGCCGAGCATGTTCAGCGACATGAACACGAACCGGTCGGTCAGCAGCGCCATCGAGTCGGCGACAGGGGCGGCATCGCTTCGGCGCGCGTCAGCCCGGCAAGGGCCGAGACCGGCACGAAGCGATAGCCCTCGGCGCGCAGCGTGTCGATCAGCTGACGGCAGCGCCGCCACGGTCTGCGAGCGGTCGCCGCCGGCGTCGTGCAGCAGCACGATGTTGCGCGGCATGTCGCGCTTGACGTCATGGAGCTGGCTGAGCGTGCGCTCGATGATCGCCTTCTCGCCCGGCCGCGCCCAGTCGACCGGGTCGATATGCTCGCCGACCGTGACATAGCCCATGTCCTGCGCCAGCTCGACCGGCATCAGTTCGTCGATATCGGTCGGCTCCGCGTCGCCCAGATAGGGCGGGCGGAACAGGCGCAGCGAGTGCCCGTCAGCGCTTCGAACAGGCGCTGGGTGGCGTTGAGCTCCAGCTTGCACGCCTTCGCTTGACGGTGTCGGCGAGATTGGGATGTGTATAGGTGTGGTTGCCGACCTCGTGGCCCTCGGCCACCATCCGCTGCACCAGTCCCGGATTGGCCTCGGCATTGCTGCCGATGATGAAGAAGGTGGCCGGCACATGCTTGGCCTTGAGGATGTCGAGAACGTGCGGCGTCCAGGTCCGGGTCCGGGCCCGTCGTCGAAGGTCAGCGCCACTTCTTTGTCGAAATGGGCGCCGAACTGGCGCACGACATAGCTGGTCGGCAAGCCGGTATAGGTCTCGTCGTCGATGTCGCCGGTCTGCTTGTCGATGTCGAAGACGCGCGCGGCCGGCGCTGGGCTCGGCTTCGACGCGCAGGATTTCGCCGCGCCCCTCATAGTCGATGTCGGTCGTTGATCGGGATCGTGCGCAGCCCCGCCGGCACGCCCGCGCCATAGGGCCGTTGCATGACGTTCCAGACCGAGGGGTCTTCGGTTCCCAGCCGCCACAGCGCATAGCCTGCGGGCTGGTAGATGTCGGCGGCGTGGATCTCGTTGTAGGCGGTGGCCGCGTCCAGGAACCAGACATCGTGCTTGGTGCCGTCTTCTTCACGATAGGAGAAATGCGGGTTGTTGCTGGCCGCGATCGAAATCGACATCGGCGCCGGAATCATGGGCGGCGACGACGGCTTCCTGAAAGCTCAGGCTGTCGACGTCGCTGCCGTTCCAGTCATAGCCATAATTGCCCAGCGCGATGATGGTGCGGCTCGGCGCCAGCACGCTTCATGCGCTTGTCGAGCAGTTTTTCATACCAGCTCTTGCCCGGCGATGCTCCCGGCCCGTCGCTGCTCATATGCTGGTCATAGGCCATCAGCACCGTGTAATCGACGAGCCGGGCATAAGTCGCGAAAGGCCAGCTGTCGTCGTCGAAGGGCGCGGCCTGCGCGATCGTCCAGCCATGCGGGCGCGAAACGCTTATGCAAGCGCGCGCAGGAACGGCGCCAG
Source organism: uncultured Pseudomonadota bacterium (assembly GCA_963710925.1). GTDB lineage: Bacteria > Pseudomonadota > Alphaproteobacteria > Micropepsales > Micropepsaceae > Rhizomicrobium. The sequence continues at coordinate 242,114 of CAVQBY010000003.1, forward strand.
GTCGCGATAGGCGCCATGCGGCAGCTTTCGAAGTCGATGGTGATGCCCTGCAGCCGATGGCGCGGTCGACGAACGGCCAGATGCGTCGATCAGTGCGTTGCGCCGCGCGGGATCGGCCAGCAGCTTGGCAAGGCCCGGCCCGTCCCATTTGCCCATGCTGGCGTTTTGCACCACTGGCAGGATCGCGGTGTCCGGCTTGTTGCGGTGGATATAGCCATAGACGCGCGCATTGAAGCTGGTCGTTCAGGGTCATTTCGCGGCCCTTCGCAGGTTGAGCCAGGTCGGCATCACCGCATCGAGTTGGGGCAGGGCGTGTTTCAGCGCCGGAAAGGCGGCATCGTCCTGCCAGTTGGGATAGAAGGCGATGGCGAGCGGCCGGCCCGCTGTGTGGCCGCATGGCGCTGGACATCGGATGGCTGCGCATGCGCCGTTCGTTGCGCAGCCGGCGCTGGGCCGCGAGCTTGGCGCGGCGCAGCCTGGCGCTTCTCGGCCAGGGCTTCGGCGCTGTGCACCAGGCCCGGCGCGGCAGCTTTCTTTTCCAGGGCCTGCGTCTTGATCGCGGTAAGCTGGCCGGGCAGGCGGATGCCGGTCACCGGCGGCACCGCCAGCAGGCTCATGATGAACGCCGTGCCGACGAGCGTGCTGACGATGGCGCCGCCCAGCCGGTCACGGAGACCCACGTCGCCCGCCGGCCGGTGGCGTCGTAGAAGATCGGCTTGTCCGCCATGTCTTGCCCGCCGGCTTCCCGGGCGGTCCATCCCTGATATCTATGCGGTGAGCGAAACTCAGTTCCTGCCGAGGACCAGCGAATGAACCTGCGTGCCGCGCCGCTCCGCTGCGAACGGCTCACTTGCGCCGATCTTATCATGGCCGGTTTTGTCTTTTCTGCGGCAGCCAACTGGCCCGGCCACCTGTCTTACGATTCTGTAATCCAGCTGCCTGGAAGGCCGGACCGGCATATACGCCAATTGGCATCCGCCGGTCATGTCCTGGCTGCTCGGATCTGGGTGATGCTGTTGTGGCCCGGCGCCGGCCTGTTCGTGCTGTTCGATGCGCTGCTGCTGTTCGGTTCGCTGCTGGCGCTCGTCCTCCTGTTTCCGCCGCGCGGGTGGCGCGCCCGCGGTCCTGCGCTCCTCGTGGTCGCTCGACCCCGCAATTCCTGATCTATCCCGCCATCGTCTGGAAGGATGTGCTGTTCGCGGCGGCGACGTTCGGCGGGTTCGCGGCCCTGGCCCGGCGCGGCGCGCTGCTGGACGAGGCCGCGGCCCGCGTCTGGCCCTGCTGGGCAATCGGCTTTGCTCTGTTCTGTCTCGCCGCGCTGGCCCGGCAGAACGGCGGTCATGTGTTCCGCTCTTGGTGCGCTCGCGCTGGGCTGGCTCGCAGCCCGGGCCGGAGGCGCCGCGGCGCGGTGTTGCTCTATGCCGTGGCCATGCTGGCTGGCTGCGCTCGCGCTGGTCGCGGTGGCCCACGCTGCGCTGGCAAGCCGGGTCACCGGCGAACTGGGCCCGGCAGGCACAGATCCGTCTGCTTCAGGCCTATGACCTGATCGGCGCGCTGGCGCGCCGATCCGGCTTTGCCCCTGCGCGATGCTCGACCGCAGCGATCCCGAACTCGCGCGCCTGATGCGTCGTGACGGCGTGCGGCTCTATTCGCCCCAGCGCAACGACACGCTCGGCGCCTCGGCGCCGCTCATGGCGGCGCTGGGCGAGGCCGAGCCCGCGCTCGTCGCCGCGCAATGGCGCGGATCTCGTCTTCGGCCATCCCGGGCTCTATCTTGCGCACGCGCTGGGCGGCCTTTCGCTGGGTGTTCTTGACGCCGCAGCTCGGGGCCTGCGTGCCCTATTTCTCTCGGCTCGATGGCCCGCCCGCAGACGATGGCGGCGCTGGGCTATGCCCGTCGCTGGGGCGGCCGCGAGCAGGCGCTTCGATCCTATGGCGGCGCCATTTCATGGGGACGCCGGTCTTCGCCCATGCCTTTTATGCGCTGATGGCGCTGGCGCGTGCTTGTGCTGCTGCTGCGCCGCCGCCGGCTCGGCCGATATCGCCATGGCCGGCCTGCTGGCCGCGGCGCTGGTCTTTGCCGCTCAGCTTTTTCGCGATCTCGATCGCCTGCGATTATCGCTATCTCTATCTGCTGGATGTCGCGGCGATGACGGCCGGCCTTTTACCTCGCGCTGGACCCTCCGGGCTGGGCTGGTGTATGGGGAAAGCCGCGTCCCCGTAGCTCAGCAGGATAGAGCACGAGATTCCTAATCTCGGGGTCACAGGTTCGAATCCTGTCGGGGACACCACCCAGCCGGGATGTTGTCGCAAAGGGAATTGCGCTGCGCACAGCCATCGTCTCAGGCGCGATCCAGGCATGCGCCCGGACCTGGCCTCATCCGCGGACCGCGCAAATCCTCAGCGGCCGACGCGCACGCTGCTCAGAGAATCCAAAATCCCGAACGCCTGCAGCAGCCACAGCACGACGGCGATGACGACCACGATGTTCAGGATATTCTTGATCTTGCTGTCCATCGGTATGTAGGCGTTGACGAGCCAGAGCAGCACGCCAACCACGATGAGAACGATGACCAGATTGATAAGCGGCATGGAAGTCTCCTGTCGGGTTCCTGTGGGTTCGAACGAGGTACATCCGGCTGTTCAACGCGGACAATGAGGCGGCAATGGTCAATAGGGTCCGTCGCGCTTGGGCGGCCCGGGGATGGGGGCGGCCGCGCTCGCGGCCGCCCGTCCGGTTTAGTGCTTGATGCGCGAGATCTTCGTACCTTCGATGCTGACGCTGAGCATCAGGCCCTGCTGGTTGAAGATGAAGGCATAGGCATCGTCCTTCAGCGTGGACGTGGACAGGTTCTTGGCGGCGCCCTCGTCGACCACGACCACTGTCGGCCCGACGCCGATTTCCCAGCCATCGGACCTGTTGAGATAGCTGACGGCCTTGTTGTTCATCAGGAACACGGCATAGCCGAAGGATTGCGCGCCGGCCTGAAAGCCCCATGAGCCGGAGACAGAGTTGTAGTATTTGTCGGCCTTTCCGCCCTCCAGAAGAACGCCCTCGCCATAGGCGCCGCCGAATACGAGGCCGGCCTTGACGATGTTCGGGAACACCAGGATCGCCTTCGCGCTCTTCGAAAGCTGCTCGGCGAAGGGATGGGTGCTGTAGAGCTTCTGCAGCGACTGCGTTCGCCTCGTTGTTGAGTTCCGCAACCGAGGCCGCATTCGCGACCGGAGCCGTGGCGATCGAGAGCGGAAGGGCGGCCGTGCCCGCGAGGGCAAGCGCCATGACCAGATTTCGCATATGTGCCATGACTGTAGTCCTTTCGAATTGGACGAAGTCTTGTTGTGCGCAGCGGAACTCTCTCCGTTGCGCGAGGGGTCGATTCCGATCACGCGGGCCCGGCGGCCGTCCGTCCGGCGGCGCGCCCTGGCGATTGCAAATCTCGGTCAGGCTGATGCGAAGTGAGACTTCCGGCCGTGCCAGGACGGCGAAGCCCTTTGGCGGCCACCGCAGCGGTGCTGTCGTCTGGATCGGATGTCACGGGCTTGCTCCGCTGCGGCGCCGGCACAAACGGCCCGGCGACCGGTGGTGGACGTCGTTCGCGCGGCCCGAACGCAGCTGGGAATGAGCCGAACTCTATGCTTGCGCCTGCCGGCGCTATTGATTCCGATCAAGATCGCGGGAATTCGGACCCCGGCGGACGCGTGTCCACCGGGGCCCGTGACGAACATTTGCGGCAGGGGGGTCACATGCCGGTGTTCGTTCGCGAAAATTCTATGGACAAGGCCCCCGCTCCGGTTGATTCCGATCAACTTCGGCGGAATGGATCCAGGTGAATGGCCCGTCTGCCGAAAACTGCGGCGGGGGACACATGCCGGTGCGGGGTTCATAACGAATTCTATGTATCCGCCATGGCGCTGTGAGCGATATCGCACGGAGCGGCCGGGCCGTGGCGCGATGCCCCGATGATGGGCTACGTACCCTTGATCGCGTCCTTCAGGCCGCCGACGGCATTTTGTACCTTGCCTTCGATTTCGTCGGCCTTGCCGTCGGCCTGCAGCTTCGCATCGCCGGCGGCCTTGCCCACGGCCTGCTTGACCACGCCCTTGATTTCCTTGGCGGAACCTTCAATTCGGTCCTTGTTCATAAGCTGTGCCTCAAGACGCAGAGGAAGTCCCGAAATGGGAGAACCGGGCACGGAATGGCGCGGATGCTTCATCGATCTTGCGGCAGCAATATCAGCTTTGTTCCTGCCGGACTGAGCACATTTGCTCAGTGGGTTACCCCTTGTGTCCTTATGCACTATGCTTTTGTCTCCACTTTCAGGTCGGAGATGTTTTTCGTGCCGCAGCAAGAACGCCGTGCCTTCGATCCCAAAGCCTTCCTCGCCAAGATCGGTGACGGTCGCACCTCCATTCGCTGCGACAAGGGCAAGACAATCTATTCGCAAGGCGATGCCGCGGATTCCGTTTTCTACATGCAGAAGGGCAAGGTGAAGCTGTCTGTTGTCTCGACACAGGGCAAGGAAGCCGTCGTCGCCATGCTGGGCGCCGACAATTTCTTCGGTGAGGGCTGCCTCGCCGGACAGACCTTGCGCATGTCCACCGTCACGGCCATGGTCGAGACGACCGTGACGCGCATCGACAAGGCCGCCATTTTGCGGGTCCTGCACGATGAGCCGGCCTTTTCCGAACTCTTCATCGCCCATCTACTGAACCGCACGATCCGTGTCGAAGCCGATCTCGTGGACCAGCTGTTCAACTCCAGCGAGAAGCGCCTGGCCCGGCTGCTGCTGATGATGGCCAATTACGGCAGCGATGGCCCGCCCCAGCCGATGATCGCCAAGGTCAGCCAGGAGACCCTCGCCGAAATGATCGGCACGACCCGCGCGCGCGTGAGCTTCTTCATGAACAAGTTCCGCCGGCTTGGCTTCATCAGCTACAACGGCCATATCGAAATTCACCGCTCATTGCTGGATGTCGTCCTCTACGACCAGCCCAAGGTCGGCCCCTGACCCCGCCGCCTGCGAACCCCGGTCCGCCGCGGAAATCGGCCCGAGATGTGCAAATTTGCACAGCACCGGTGGGTGCGTTCCGATAGGGTTCTGGCTTGGCGGAAAGTGTTGCGGATGCGCCGAACGCATCCGGGCAATGCAGAGCGCGGGGGCATTGCGAAGGCGCGCCGGAGAACGGCACGATTGAGCGCCTTGCGCCGTTGACCTGCATCAAGACAGCCTTGTCAGCCTCGAAGCATTCTTTGCCGCGTGCCCGTTTGCGCAATGACAGTGCCGGCCATTCGGTCCCGCTGATGTTGCCGCGCGATGGCGGCGCGGCCACAGGTGGAGAACGTCATGAAAGCATTTCCCGCGATACTTTGCGGCGCGTCGGCGATCGCGCTCTTGTCCGGCTGCGTCGGCGGTCCTGGCTACGGCCACCATCGCGCAGCTTACGGTGCCGCCTATGACGGTGCCTATCTGGGCGGATATTACGATGGCTATTACGGGCCCTATAGCGGCGGCTACTGGGCCGGCGACGGATATTTCTACTATCTCGACCGGGACCACAATTACCGGCGCGACGCCAACCGGCATTTCCGTCGTGAGCGCTTTCGTGGCGGCCACCCAATTCGGGCCGATGAGCGCGCCCGCGAAGGTGCCCGCGACCGCGCCGGTGACCGCGATATGCGCGATCGGCAGGATGACCGCGATCGCCGCGACCGCCGCGACCGCTATGACGATCAACACTAGTCGGGCGGCAAAACCATGGATCGCAACACAACCTTTCTGATCGCCGGCGTGCTGGCTGTCACCGTCGTCGTGCTCGGTTACCTCTATTACCAGGAACGGCAGAAGACCGCCGGCGTCGAGATCAGCGTCGGACAGAACAGCATTTCCATCAACAAGAGGTAGGTCGAAGGAACCCGGTGGCCGCAGGTTCGGGACGCCTTCCAGGTGTCCCGCAACAAGCCGCCGGAATCGGGATCACGAAGTGCCTTTTCCGCACGTTGCAATGTCCTCAAGGGGAATACGAACATGCTCGGTACAATTCTCATCATCGTTCTCGTGGTCTTCCTGCTGGGTGGCTTCAGCGGCCGCTTCGGCGGCTATGGCTATGGCTTCGGCCATGGCGGCATCGGCATTATCGGGGTGCTGCTGATCGTCGTCCTGATCCTGTTGCTCACGGGCCGAATTTGACCGCCCTGGCGCCGCGCCGTCTGGCATGGCCAGACAAGGCGGGTCTGGTGATCGCGGTTATCGTTACGGCCATCTCTGTCTTCGCCTGCACCATGGTGCTCGCGGCCGGCGAGACGCTGAGCTATGGCAGGCTGAACCATGCCCTGGCGCTGTGGACGGGCCTGGCCCTGGTGGCCGGTACGCTGCCGATCTGGTTGCTCATGCGCACCGCCGATATCCTGGCAGGCGGGCCCTGGCGCCGTCATGCGGATCGCACGCGCCGCGCGGTCTGACGCCGGCACGGCAACGCGCTGTGCCGCGGCGCTTTGCGCCGGCCGCCGTTAGCGTTCCGCCGGCTTGGTTTCGATCCTGAGCCAGCGGGTGCGGTTGAAGTTCTTGGCATTGGCGATCCAGCCCTTGACATAGGGCTTCACCAGATCCTGCGTGACCCCGAAATAGACCGGAACGATCGCGAAATCGTCGAGTGCGATCTGCTCGGCCTGGTCCAGCAACACGCCGCGCTTTGCGGCGTCCCGCTGCTGCCTGGCGGCATCCAGCAGGGCGTCGAATTTCGGGTTGGCATAATCGCCATAGTTCTGCTGCGCACCGCTGCGCAGCAGATCCAGGAAGTTGATCGCATCGTTGAAATCGCCCACCCATCCGGTGCTTGCGAGCACGAAATCGCGTTGAAGCATCCGCGCCAGCTGCGCCTGCCGCTCTTCGGCGATGATGTTGAGGTCGATCCAGACCTTGAAATACATGCCCTGAAGGGCTGCCGCACCGCGCACGGTGTCGGGATTTGTCGAGATCAGGTAATCGATCTTGAGGTGATGGTCGGGCCCATAGCCCATCGCCGTCATCAGCGCGCGGGCCCTGGCGAGGCGGTCCGGCATTGGCATCGTCTTCATCGCCATCACCGCGGTGTGCGGATAATTGGCGATACCCGGCGGCACGAAGCTGAAGGCGGGCGGTTCGCCGATCCGGCGGATCTGGTTGACGAGCTGCCGGCGGTTATAGGCCAGATTGAGCACTTCGCGCAGCCGCTTGTCCCGGAACAGCGGCTTGTCGAAATTCATGATCATGTAGTTGGTGTTCAGGTAGGGGGTCGTCTTGATCTGATCGGGAATGTTTTTGCGCATCCATTCGATTTCGCGCGTGGGATACCCGTACACCGTGTCCAGCTCGCCGCCGCGATAGCGCCGCAATGCGGCCTCGGTGTCATTGGTGACATAGTAGTTCTCGATGTCGATCTGCACGTGCCTGGCGTCGTAGAAGCGCTTGTTCTTGACCAGGGTGATGTGGTCCAGCGGCACCCATTCCTTGGGAAGATAGGGCCCGTTGCCGACAATGTTCGCCAGCCGCGCCCATTTCTCGCCGAATTTCTCATAGGTGTGCCGCGGAATCGGGTAGGCGGTCTGGTGTGCCATCAGTTCGGGAAGATAGGGCGCGGGGTGCTCGAGCGTTACCACCAGCGTCTTGTCGTTCGGCGCGGCCACGCCCAGCGCGCTGGGCGGAAGCTTGCCTTCGGTGATCGCCTTGCCGTTCTTGATCGGCCACAGGATGTAGGAGTAGTCCGCCGCCGTATTGGGATCCAGTTCGCGCCGCCAGGCGGTCACGAAGTCCGCCGCGGTGACCGGTACACCGTCCGACCACACATGGTCGCGCAGATGAAAGGTCCAGGTCAGGCCGTCCGCCAATTCCTCCCAATGGGTGGCGGCCCCCGGAACCGGGTTGCCATCGGGCCCTTCGGTCGTCAGCCCCATCAGGATATCGCCCACCACCCAGGCTTCCCAGGTGCCGGAAATGAAGGCCGGGTCCAGGCTGCGGATGTCGGGGCCATTGCCGCGGTTTATGACCACGGTGCCGGGCGGCGGACCGGCCGGGGAGCAGGCGCTCGCGACAAGGGCTGTCAAAGACATAAGGAGGGCGAAAAGGCTGGATTTTCCGCCGCCGGGACGCAGACCGAAATTCATGGTGCCGCCGTTCTGTGAACGTCACGCCCGCTTAGCATTTATGCCGCGCGCATCCCAGCCTTGGGGCGCGCATATCACCGGAAATCGGCTTGGGGCGGGCAAAACCGGGCGCGGCGGCGTCAGACGTCCGCGCGCGCCCGCTGCAGCGACAGATAGCGCGTGCGGTTGATATTCACGTCATTGCCGATCCAGCCCTTGACTTCCGTGGAAACCAGATCCCGCGTGACGCCGTAATAGATCGGCGCGATCGCCATGTCGTCCAGCATGCGTTCTTCGGCATGCTGAAGCAGTTCGGCGCGCAGCGCCGGGTCGCGCTCCATATCCGAGCGTTCGAGCAGCGTGTCGTACAGCCGGCTGTGATAGCGGCCGAAGTTCAGGTCCTTGGTCGTCGAATCGAGCAGGAACAGGAAGTCCTTGGCGTCGCGGTAGTCGGCGCTCCATGCGCACCAAGCCAGATCGAAATCCTGCCGCCGCAGCAGGTCGTAATGCACCTGGCCCTCGGATAGAGAGAGCTGCGCATGCACGCCGATGTCGTGCCACATTTCCTGCAGGGTCACGCCGACGATCTTGGCTTCGGTCTGCATCTGGATGCTGAAGATCAGCTCCAGCGGATTGTCCGGGCCGAAGCCGGCCTGCCTGAGCAGGTCGCGCGCGTTCGCAAGCCGCGCCGCGATGCCGGTGTCGCGGAACCGCAACTGGGGCTTGCCGGGATAGCCGGGCATGTCCGGCGGCACCAGAGAATAGGCCGCGGTCTCGCCGCCGCGTGTGATCTTCTCGACCAGAATTTCGCGATTGACGGCCATCGACAGGGCGGTGCGCACGCGCGGATCGTCGAACGGTTTGCGGTCGAAATTGAAGACGATGTACTTCGTCGCCATGAACGGCGTCAGGTGCAGCTGGTCGGGAATTTCGCGCTTCAGCCATTGCGTCTGCTGAGGGGCGACGCTGTCGCTGAGCACGTCGAATTCGCCGCCGCGATAGCGCTTCAGCGCGGCCGAACCGTCCGGCGTCGGGTAGAAATTGACCGTCTCGATTGCCACATTCTCGCGATCGTGGAAGCGCTCGTTCTTCTTCAGGGTGATGTGGTCGTTGGCCACCCAGTCCGCCAGGCGATAGGGGCCGTTGGTGACGATGTTCTCGGGCCGTGTCCAGTCCGCGCCGTGCTTCTCCACCACGTGGCGCGGCACCGCGAAGGTCGCGTAATGCGCCATCAGCTGGGCGATATAGGGAACCTGGAAATGGAATTCGATTTCCAGTGTGCGCGCATCGCGCGCCGTCACGCCCAGCGCCGACGGCGCGAGCGCGCCGGTGTTCACGGCCTGCGCATTCTTGATCGGGTAGAGGATGGAGGCGTATTGCGCGGCGGTCTTCGGGTCGAGGACGCGGCGGAAGGAATAGACGAAATCTTCTGCGGTCACCGGCGTGCCGTCGGACCAGCTGTGATCGCGCAGCTTGAAGGTGTAGGTGAGCCCGTCGTCGCTGGCGCTGAAGCTCTCGGCGGCGCCGGGCACCGGACGGGCCGCGGCATCTTCGGTCATCAGCCCCTGGAACAGGTCGCCGATGATGTTGTTCTCCCAGCTCGTGACCGCCAGATGCGGGTCGAGCGTGTCGGGCTCACCGCCATTGCCGCGGTTGAGGGTCTTGGCATCGGCGGTGCTGTGGCGCTGCATCTTGGCATTGTTGTGCAGTGTGAGGACCGCGCCGGTGCCGATCACGGCCGCCGTGCCGCCGCTCAACAATGCCCGGCGCGACAGCAAATTCTTTGCCAAGGGTGCCATGCTTGCTCCGATAGACCTGTTCGTCTGGGGGCAAGGAAGCGCATTGTGAAAAAATGAAATCGGACGGCATGGCGCCAAGCCCCCACCTGCGCTTACCATGCCGGCCCGCAGGCTGCCCTTGGGGCAGCGCGGGTGATAGGCAAGCAAAGCACACCGGGGTGAACGACATATGAATCTGCGGCATATTCTGGCGGGCTCCGCCATTGTTCTGGCCTTCACCGCGCCGGCCGGCGCCCAGGGCGCCGCGGCGTCCCCGGACGGGGGGCGCAACCTCCTGAAGGCATTGTCGGATTGCGCCGCGCTGACGGATTCGCCGGCGCGGCTGGCCTGCTATGACGGCCTGGCGCCACGGGTCAAGGAGGCGCTGGCCGCCCCGCCGGTCGCGGTGGCCGGCCGGCCGCCGACGAAGGAAGAACAGACATCCTGGTTCGGCTTCGATGTCGGCGGCCTGTTCGGCACCAGCCCGGCTCAGCAGACGACCCCCGAGCAGTTCGGCGCCGAGAACACCCCGGCCGCGAAGGAAGCTCGCGAGGACAAGAAGGCCAAGGTCCTCGACAGCATTACAGCTGGCGTCAAGGAATACGCCTTCAACCCCTTCGGGAAATTCATCGTCTTCCTGGACAATGGTCAGATCTGGAAGCAGAAGCAGGGCGATTCGGATCGGGCCCATTTCCGCAGAAAGGCATCCGACAACACGGTCACGATCTCGCGGGGCTTTCTGGGCAGCTACAACCTGAAGGTCAACGACAGCGAGCGGATCTTCAAGGTCAACCGCATCAAATAGCCGGACCGAAGGGGTCGTGCTCGGCCACCAGATGGCCGGGCGCGACCTCGATCAGCTTGGGCCGGTATTGAACGGCGTCGGGATCGTCGATCATCCGCGATTTCAGGAAGGTCAGCGGCGCCCGGCTGTCCAGCGGCGACGGCAGATCGCCGCTCAGTTCGACGCGCGTTTTGGCGCGCTCGATCTTGGGGTCGGGCACCGGCACGGCGCTGATCAGGGCCTGGGTGTAGGGATGGCGCGCATCCTTGTAGATGGTGTCGCGATCGGCCAGCTCCACGACCCGTCCCAGATACAGCACCATCACCCGGTGGGAGACCTGGCGCACGACCGACAGGTCGTGGCTGATGAACATCATCGACAGGCCGAATTCCCGCTGCAGGCGCAGGATCAGATCGACGATCTGTGCCTGGATCGAGACGTCGAGCGCGCTCACGGCCTCGTCGCAGATCACCAGCTTGGGCCGTACCACCATCGCCCGGGCGATGCCGACGCGCTGGTTCTGCCCGCCGGAGAATTCGTGCGGATAGCGGTTGATCCAGCCCGGCTCCAGGCCGACGCGGCTCATCATGTCGCGGACCCGTTCCTTGACCTGCGCCCGCGTCAGTTCGGGCTGCAGGGTCTTCAGCGGCTCGGCGATCGACTGGCCGATGGTCATGCGCGGGTCCAGGCTCGCCAGCGGGTCCTGGAACACGATCTGGAAGTCCTTGCGCAGTTTGCGCATCGCCGGATCGGTCAGCGTCCCGAGGTCGCGTCCCATCCACACCACCGCGCCGCCGGTCTTGGGCACAAGCTTGAGCACCGCGCGCGCCAGCGTGGACTTGCCGCAACCGGATTCGCCCACAATGCCGAGCGTCTCGCCCTGGTTCAGCGTAAAGCTGACCCCGTCCACGGCGCGCAACGGCTTTGTGTCACGGAACAGAAGGCCGCCGGTGCGGATCGGGAAGTGGACCTTGAGGTCGTCGACCGTCAGCAGGGTCTCGGGCCTGACGATGTCGTCGGCTGCCGTCAGGTGGTTGCCATGCTCGGGCGCGTCGATGCGCGGCATCGCGTCGAGAAGCGCCTTGGTATAGGGCTGCTGCGGCGCCTCGAAGATCGTGTCGACATCGCCGCTCTCGATCACATCGCCGTTGCGCATCACCTGCACCCGGTGGGCAATGCCGGCGATCACGCCCATGTCGTGGCTGATCATGACGATGGCGGTCTTCAGCTCTTTCTGCAAATCCCGCATGATGTCCAGGATTTGCGCCTGCACCGTCACGTCCAGCGCGGTCGTCGGTTCGTCGGCGATCAGCAGATCGGGCCCGCACACCGTCGCCATCGCGATCATGACGCGCTGGCGCATGCCGCCGGACAGCTCGTGGGGGTACTGGTTCATGCGCTGACGCGCTTCGGGAATGCGCACCAGTTCGAGAATTTCGATGCTCCGCCGCAGGGCCTCGGATTCGGGCACATGCTGATGGATGCGCAGCGTCTCGGTGATCTGCGCCCCGATCTTCATATGCGGCGTCAGCGAGGTCAGCGGATCCTGGAAGATCGTCGTGATCTTGGAACCGCGCAGCGTGTTGAGCTGCTTCTGCGGCATGCCGAGCAGCTCGGTGCCGCGATATTTGACGCTGCCGGTGGCCGTGCCGTTGGAGGCGAGCAACCCGATCATCGCCAGCGACATCTGGCTCTTGCCCGAGCCGGATTCGCCGACCACGCCCAGCGTCTCGCCCTCATGGACGTCGAGGCTGACATTCTTGACGGCATGCACTTCGCCGTCCGGCGTCCAGAAGCGCACGTCGAGATCGCGAACCTGCAGAATCGGTGTGGGCATGGCGCTACCGGTCCTTCGGGTCCAGGGCGTCTCTGAGCCCGTCGCCGATGAAGTTGAAGCAGAACAGCGTGATCGCCATCAGCAGCGCCGGAAAGATCAGCATCCACGGCGCGGTTTCCATCTGGTTGGCGCCGTCGGAGATCAGCACGCCCCACGAGGTCAGCGGCTCCTGCACGCCCAGGCCGAGAAAGCTGAGGAAGCTTTCCGCCAGAATGACCGACGGGATCGTCAGCGTCACGTAGACGATGACCGGCCCGACCACATTGGGAATGACGTGTTTGCGGATGATGCCGAAGGTGCTCACACCCGCGGCCCGCGCCGCCTCGACGAATTCGGTCTGCTTGATGGACAGCGTCTGCCCGCGCACGATTCGCGCCATGGTCAGCCACTCCACCGCCCCGATGGCGACAAACAGCAATATCAGGCTGCGATGGAAGATCACCATCAGGATGATGACGAAGAAGATGAACGGCAGCGAATAGAGCACGTCGACGAAGCGCATCATGAGCTCGTCGATCCGGCCGCCGAGATAACCGGCCGTCGCGCCATAGCTCACGCCGATCAGAAGGCTGACCATGGTCGCCACCAGGCCGACGGCGAGCGAGATTCGCGCGCCATAGAGCACGCGGATGAACAGGTCGCGCCCAATGGAATCGGTGCCGAACCAGTGCGTGCCCCCGGCGTGGCACATGACGGTCGGGTCCGGCCACCAGTCCGGCGCACAGGAGACGGCATTGTAGTCCTGCGCATCGAAGGCATAGGACGACAGCAGCGGCGCGAAGATCGCCATCAGGGCGATGATCGACAGGACGATGATGCTGGCCAGGGCCGCGCGGTTGCGGAACAGGCGGCGGCGCGCATCCACCCACAGGCTGCGGCCCCTGACTTCCTGGGCCTGGATCATCAGTTCGGCGTTGGGTCCGGCGGCAGGTGTGACCATCAGTCGAATCTCACGCGTGGGTCGAGTGCGGCGTAGAGGATATCGGCGACCAGGTTCATGAAGATCACAAGCGTGGCATAGGTGATGACGACGCCCATCACCAGCGTGTAGTCACGGTTCAGGGCCGCCTGCACGAAATATCGGCCGATGCCGGGAATCCCGAAGATCTACTCCACGATCAGCGAGCCGGTCAGCACGCCGGCAACCGCCGGGCCCAGATAGCTGACCAGCGGCAATAGCCCGGCGCGCAGCGCGTGGCGCCAGATTACGAGAAAATTGGGCAGGCCCTTTGCGCGCGCGGTCCGCACATAGTTGGAGTGCAGCACCTCGATCATGCTGCCGCGCACCAGCCGGGAAATGATGGCGATTTGCGGCAGCGCCAGCACCAGCACCGGCAGGATCATGTTGCGGAAGGCGCCGCCATGCCAGCCGCCGACCGGCAGCGAGATCTCGTGGCCGAAGAAATTGATCCCGTAGACCCCGAAGATCAGCGTCAGGATCGGCGCGGTGACGAATGTGGGGATCGTGATCCCCACCATGGCCAGTGACATCACGCTGTAATCGGTGGCGCTGTTCTGCCTCAACGCGGCGACGGTTCCCAACCCGATTCCGAAGAGGATCGCCAGCACCATGGCGCTGAGGCCGATCTTGGCGCTCACCGGCAGCCCGGTCGCGATCAGTTCGGAGACCGTGAAGTCCTTGTTCTTGTAGGAGGGGCCGAGGTCGAAATGGGCCAGATTGCCGAGATAGAGGAAATATTGCTGGTAGAGCGGCTTGTCGAGATTATAGGCCTTTTCGATATTGTGCTCGATCTCGGGCGGAAGCCTGCGCTCGCTGTCGAACGGGCCGCCCGGCGCAAGCCGCATCATGAAGAATGCAAGCGTGATGATGACCAGGAGCGTCGGCACCGCGCCGAGGACGCGCCGGATTACAAAGGAGAGCATGTAGGCCTGATTCTCCCCAGCCGCTGGAGACGATGACGGCGTGACACTGCGGAAACTTGACGAGCGCGCAGGGGATGTCAATGCGCCGTGGCTGCCTTGCAGTCCGGTCATGGGTGCGAAATGGTTGATGATTTCCCAAGCAGGCCTCACTGCGACATTTCATGAAGGCGCCCATGAAGGCAGCGTAAGCATTCGCCGGCCGTCTCCATGGCAGGCGCCAGTCGAGATGGAGCGCGAACCGGGTTCCCTCTGACGTGGATCCGATGAGCCGTGGAGATCACACGGAGGAGGGGAGACAAAGCCCCTCTGGCAGAAGTGCTTCGAAGGCCCGGCCGCTCACCAATGCCTGCGCGGCCGCGATCGACGGGGCGAAGAAGCGGTCATGGTCGAACCGTGCCGCCACCTGCCGAATCGTGGCGTGGGCCTGTTCCAGGGTCGGGGAACTCGTCAGCGGGCGCTGGAACTCGATGCCCTCGGCCGCGGCCAGCAATTCGATTCCCAGAATATGCGCCGTATTGGCATTCATCTGGCTCAGCCGGCGGGCCGCGAATGTGGCCATGGAGACGAAGTCTTCCTGGTTGGCCGAGGTCGGCAGCGAGTCGACGCTCGCCGGATGGGCCAGAGACTTGTTCTCGGAGGCCAGCGCCGCCGCGGTGACATGGGCGATCATGAAGCCGGAATTCAGGCCGCTTTGCGACACCAGGAAGGGCGGCAGCCCGCTCAGCGCCGGATCGATCAGCAGCGCGATGCGCCGTTCGGCGATCGCGCCCATTTCGGCGATGGCGATGGCCAGCAGATCGGCGGCGATCGCCACCGGCTCGGCGTGGAAATTGCCGCCCGACAGAACCGCGCCGTCCTCGAAGATCAGGGGATTGTCGGTGGCCGCATTGGCCTCGATGGCGAAGATCCCGGCGGCATAGTTCAGCGCATCGAGGCAGGGCCCCAGGACCTGCGGCTGGCAGCGGATGGAATAGGGGTCCTGCACCCGCGGGCAGTCTTCATGGGAGTGGCGGATTTCGCTGCCGGCCATGAGAGTGCGCAGGGCCGCGGCGACGGTGATCTGCCCGCTCTGGCCGCGCGCTGTGTGGATGCGCGCGTCGAAGGGCGTGTCGCTGCCCTTCACGGCATCGGTCGACAGCGCGCCGGCGATCAGCGCGGCTTCCAGATTGGCTTCCGCCAGGAACAGATTGACCAGCGCCAGGGCGGTCGAAACCTGCGTGCCGTTGAGCAGCGCCAGGCCCTCCTTGGCCTCCAGCTCCAGCGGTTCAATTCCGGCCGCGGCCAGCGCGTCGCCGGCGGCGATCCATTCGCCCTTGAACTTGGCGCGGCCCTCGCCGATCAGCACCGCGGACATATGCGCCAGCGGCGCCAGATCGCCCGAGGCCCCGACCGATCCCTGTCCGGGGATCTCGGGCAGCACATCCTTGTTCAGCAGTTCCAGCAGCCGCTCGACCACGACGCGCCGCACCCCGGAATGGCCGCGCGCCAGGCTTGCGATCTTCAGTCCGATCACCAGCCGCACGACATCGTCGCCGAGCGGCTCGCCGACACCGGTCGCATGGCTCACCACGAGATTGCGCTGCAGGGCCTTCAGGTCTTCGGCGGCGATGCGCGTCTGCGCCAGCTTGCCGAAGCCGGTGTTGACGCCATAGAGCGGCCGGCCCGATGCCAGTGCCGTCTCGATGCCCTGCCGGGCCCGTTCGATGTCGGGCCACGCCGAAATCGGCGAGCCGCACCGTGCCGCCCCCGGCGGCGATCTGACGCCACAGCGAAAGTTTGGCATGTCCGGGACGGATTTCGAGCGTGGTCATGCGGGGGCCGTCGGGCTGGATTACCGCGCATCTTTTGACGCTGTCCGGGTCGCCCGGCAAGCGTCATCGGCGGGCGCGGGTCTTGACGGATCGGGCCGCGCAAGGATCAGTTCGCCGAACCGCCATTTCTGAAAGGAATATTCATGTCACTGCCCGACGTTCTTCAGGGCCGCTTGCGCCTGCCCGTGATCGGCTCGCCGCTGTTCATCGTCTCCGGTCCGGAACTGGTCATCGCCCAGTGCAAGGCCGGGATCGTCGGCTCCTTCCCCGCGCTCAATGCGCGGCCGGCCGAGAAGCTCGCCGAATGGATCGTGCAGATCAAAACCGAGCTGGCCGCCTTCGAGAAGGACACCGGCCGCAAGGCTGCGCCCTTCGCCGTCAACCAGATCTGCCATAGCTCCAACGACCGGCTGATGCATGACATGGAGGTCTGCACCGAACACAAGGTGCCGATCATCATCACCTCGCTCAGGGCGCCAAAGGCGATCGTCGATTCCGCCCATTCCTATGGCGGCGTCGTCTTCCACGACATCATCAACATCCGCCACGCCAGAAAGGCGGTGGACGAGGGGGTCGACGGCCTCATTCCGGTCTGTGCCGGGGCCGGCGGCCATGCCGGGATGCTTTCGCCCTTCGCGCTGGTGGCCGAGCTGCGCAAGTTCTGGGACGGGCTGATCGCGCTCTCCGGCTCCATCGCCAATGGCCGCTCCATCCTGGCGGCGCAGGCGCTGGGGGCCGATCTCGCCTATATCGGCACGCGCTTCATCGCCACCAGGGAGGCCAATGCCGACGAAGCCTACAAGCAGGCGCTGATCGACGCGTCCGGCGGCGGCGACATCGTCTATTCCAACCTGTTCACCGGCGTGCACGGCAATTATCTGCGCTCGTCGATCGAAGCGGCCGGGCTCGATCCCGACAATCTGCCGCAATCCGACAAGTCGAAGATGAATTTCGGCTCCGGCGGCAACACCAAATCGAAAGCCTGGCGCGACATCTGGGGCTCCGGACAGGGCGTCGGACAGATCGACGACGCGCCGACGGTCGAGGAACTGGTCAGCCGCCTCGAAGCCGAATATCGCGACGCCAGGGCGGCGCTGGCTGCCTAGAGCCTGGCGATACAGAGGGCAGGGGAGCCTGCGGCCGCGTCACACCGGGCCGTGTTCGCGCTGGATTGCGCGGTTGTTCAGCACCGTCTCGCGGTCGAACACGAAGCCGCTCAGAAGCATGTTCGTGGTCTGGCCGTCGTCCGAAAGCGGCAGATAGACGGTCTCGAAGGCTTCCAGGTCGCGGCCGTCCCATTTGGACTGACCGATGAGACGCACGGGCACCTGGCCGCTCGCGGCCTTGCGGTAGATGAACAGCGTCGTCTTGACCGTGCCTTCGCCGAAGCGCGCAAAGACCTCGCGCAGCGTCGAATTGGCGCCGCTTGTCCCGAAATATTCCTCGACCAGTCCGCCGACGAGGCGATAACGGAAGTCGGTCATTTCCGGCAGGACGTCGGCAAGAAACACCCAGTTCAGATGCTGGCGCAATTCGGACGGCGCGATGTCGCTTCGCGACGGCATCGCCCGCGCGCCGCGCTTCGTGTTCCAGTAGTCGTGGAGAAACGTCAGCGTCGGATGATCGAAGCGGTCCGCTCCGATCTGCATCCGCGTATGTGGTGCCAGTTCGATCTCTTCCATGACCGGTCCGTTGGTCAGCCCCTGACCGTATGGTGCCGCGGAAGCCCTGCAGTTTCGTTAAAATCGGCGGACTGCGTTAACACATGGTTGCCCGGCCCCGCCGCGCGCGCAGCCGCACAGGGCCTCGTGCCCCCTGACACCCTGCCGGCGCTTGCGTTTTTCTAGTTGTTCGGCATTTTCTTGCGCGGCGCCTTGGTGCCGTCGCGCGGTGGCGTCTGTTTGGGTTTTGCACCGCCGAACAGGCCCTGAAGCACGCTCTTGGTCGAAAGGCCGTGTTCTTTCACGCTTTCGATGACTCCCTTCGCGACACCGGACAGGTCGGGCGAATAATGGATGTCGCTCCATTTGCCCTGCACGCGAAAGGGAATGCCCAGTCCGGTGAGCTTTTCCTTGCCGCCCTGGCCCTTGATGGAGGCGACGGCCTTCGGCTCGACCCTGAAATCGATGGTCCGCTCGCCCAGATCGATATGGCCCGCGCCGTTCATGCGGATGAAGGGGCTCAGCAGGTGGAAATCCTTGTTCGCCAGAACGCCGTTCGTGATTGTGAACGTTCCGCCCATCTCGGTGAAGTCGGTCGACGCGCGCGCCGAGGTGGCCTTGCCGGACAGCGCCGTCTGGATCGTGCGCGCGACATGGGCCAGATCGACGCCATGCACGCGGCCATTGACGAAGGTGATGGCGCCGCGCCCGTTCAGGCCGTGCATGATCGCATTGGGGGTGTCGCCGCGTGTGGTGACGCTGAATGTCAGAGAGCAGGTGCCCGCGATCCGATTGACGCCCAGCGTGTCGGAGAGGAAGTCCTTGGCGGACAGGTTCTCGAAATGCGCGGTGTTGGCGATCTGTGTCGCGCCGCTGCCGGTCCTGACGCTGAGCCGCGCCTTGCCGCTGCCGCCATAGAGCGCGACCGGATCCAGATCCGCCGTCAAGGCGCCGTCATTGACCGCGAGGACGGCTTTGCTCGCTCCGATCCGCAGCTTGCGCAGTTCCAGCGTGCCCACTTGCAGGGTGAGGCGGGCATTCATCAGCCGCAGCAGCGACAGGTCGAGACGCCTGGTGCTCCAACCGTTGTCCGGCTCCGGTGCCGGTTCGGCCGGCGGCGTGCCGTCCGGCGCCGCGGCGGTGAGATAGGGATTGAGGTTCAGATCGTCGACCGCCAGCGTACCGGTGACATAGGGCACGGCGCGCGCGCGATCGAGCGTCAGCGCGCCGGTGAATGTCGTCTTGTCGAGTACCAGCTTGATGGCCGAGAAGCGGTCGGTCTTGCCTTGCGCCTGAAGCTTGCCTTCGAGCGACAGATGGCCCAGCCCGGCGCCCGGCGTCAGCGGCTTGCCGGCCCAGGCGGCCAGCCTGCGCAGCGAGGGCGTATCGAGCTTCAACGTGCCCCGGGCGCTGTCGCGCGCCAGCTCGCCCTTGAAGCTGGCCTGCACGAGGTCGGAGGTCAGCGACAGATCCACCGGCGTTGCCGACCGGCCCATCAGCGCCTTCAGCGAGGTGATCCGCGCATCGAGCGAAATTGTCTGGCCGTCGGCGACAAGGCTGCCGTCGATCGTCACCGGCTCGTCGAGACTGGTGATGCCGACCATCAGATTGATGTGCTTGAGCGCGCGGATCACGCCGGTGCTGTCGTCGCGATAATCGATCGTGCCGTCGTTGATCTTCACGCCCTGGAACCTGGCGCGCGCCGCCGCGGCCACGCCGCCGCCGGCGCTCTCGACCGCGCTGACGTTCGGAGGCGACTTGCCACCCAGCACCCAGTTGCCGCTCCCGTCCCCGGAGGCCTCCAGATGGATCACCGGCTTTTCGAGGGTGACCTGGCTCACCTCCAGCCGTCCCAGCAGCAGCGGGATCAGGCGGAACCCGACCCGCAGGCTCTCCATGGATGCGAAATGGGGGGCTGTGGCGCCCGGCGCGTTCGCCAGGGTGACCTTGTTGGCCGCCACACCCGGCTCGGGAAAGATCGTCAGGTGCAACGGCCCTTCGATTTTGAGCTGGCGCCCGGTCGCGGCGGTGGCCGCCTCCTCGATTCGCGTCCGGTAGGCGTCCACCGGCACCAGGAAGGGCAGGGCCACGATCACGGCCACAAGCAGCGCCAGGACGCCCGCGCAAATCAGCAGAATTCGTCGCATCTCGCGGCTCCCGGCAAAGCGCTGCGCTCCGGGACCGACGTTAGCGTTGGAGCGCCACCCACCTCAACCGCCGTGCGGGGCCGAATAGATCGCCCGGCAGGCCGATATCGCCCTGTTCCGGCTTGATTTTGCCCTGGTGCGCCCCTAGTTTCCGGCCCTCTTCGGGCCTATTTTGGGGCAGCGGAGACGATGTGCAGTTGTAGCTCAGTTGGTTAGAGCGCCGGATTGTGGATCCGGAGGTCGGTGGTTCGAACCCACCCAACTGTACCACTCCGCGTCTTGCCGGGCCGCCGCCCGCTTTGCTCGTCCGAGCCTTCCGCAACGTCAGGTCGTTCGGCGCACATACAAATCTGTGCCCGGCAACTTGTCGCCGCCGCCAAAACTCCCCTAACCTTGTCCGGTCGCATCGCCATTGAGAGCGATGAATACAGGTGGGTTTCACCGTACAGGGGCAGGGTCCATGCAAGCTCGTTTCATCGGCGTCGTCGAAGCCGTCGTTATCGCTGTCGTCTTTCTCGTCGCGCCCGTCGGGCTCGCGTTCCAGCCGTCGGCCGGCGCCGCCGCCGCTACCTCCGGCAAGCCGATGGCGCAGCAGGAGACCGGCGCGGATATGCAATCGCGTCTGGCGGCCTCCGCCGATGTCGACGGCGCCAGGATCGAGAACCAGAAGCCCGGCGAATGGCTGTCCTATGGCCGCACCTATTCGGAAAACCGTTTCTCGCCGCTGACCCAGATCAACAATTCCAATGTCGGCAAGCTGGGCGTGGCCTGGCAGTTCCGCACCTACACCGTGCGCGGTCTCGAAGCGACGCCGCTGGTCGCCAACGGCATCATGTACATTACCGGCTCCTGGTCGAAGGTCTGGGCGCTGGATGCCAGGACCGGCAAGGAGATCTGGAGCTACGATCCCCAGGTGCCAGGCAGCTGGGGCCGCTATGCCTGCTGCGACGTCGTCAATCGCGGCGTGGCGCTGTGGAAGGGCTATGTCTATGTCGGCACGCTCGACGGCCGGCTCGTCAAGCTCGATGCGAAGACCGGCAAGCCGGTCTGGGACATCAACACCATCGACCGCTCCCGCGCCTACACCATCACCGGCGCGCCGCGCATCGTCGACGGCCTGGTGGTGATCGGCAATGGCGGCGCCGAATACGACACCCGCGGCTACGTCACCGCCTATGACGCCGACACCGGCCGCCAGGTCTGGCGCTTCTATGTCGTGCCGGGCAATCCCATCCGCCCGCAGGAAAACCCTGCCCTCGAACACGCGCTCAAGACCTGGACGGTCAAGAAGGGCGAGCATCCCTGGTGGGAGCTGGGCGGCGGCGGCGCGCCGTGGAACTCCATGGCCTATGATCCCAAGCTCAAGCTGCTCTATGTCGGCACGGGCAATGGCGATCCCTGGAACCGCCAGGTCCGTTCGCCCGGCGGCGGCGACAATCTCTATCTGTCGTCGATCCTGGCGCTGCATGTCGATACCGGCAAACTGGCCTGGTACTATCAGGTCACGCCCGGCGACACCTGGGACTTCGACGCCACCGCCGACCTCGAACTGGCCGACCTCAAGATCGACGGCAAGCTGCGCCACGTCCTCATGCAGGCGCCGAAGAACGGCTTCTTCTATGTGCTCGATCGCGAGACGGGCAAGCTGATCTCGGCCAAGCCCTTCGCCGTCGTGAACTGGGCCAAGGGCATCGACCTGAAGACGGGCCGGCCGATCGAAAATCCCGATGCGCGCTACAAAGGCAAGATGGCGGTCGTCATGCCGCGCCAGGCCGGTGCGCACAATTGGCAGCCGATGAGCTTCAGTCCCGACACGGGCTTGGTCTACATCCCCTCGGCCGATGGCTCGGCGGCCTTCGTGCCGCAGACGGGCAAGAAGTTCGTCTACAAGCCGCGCGCCTGGAATATCGGCATCGATTTCGCGGCCGTCGCCCAGGCCGGGCTCGATGCGATCGCGGCGGGCAATCCGCCGCCGCCGGCCATGGGCTATCTCAAGGCCTGGGATCCGGTGACGCAGAAGGAAATCTGGCATCAGCCGATGGGCGGCGCCTGGAATGGCGGCGTGCTGTCGACCGCCGGCAATCTCGTCTTCACCGGCGGGGCGGACGGCATCTTCGCCGCCTACAATGCCAAGACCGGCAAGAAGCTGTGGTCGATCGACCTGAAGACCGGCATCCTGGCCCCGCCCATGACCTATACGGTGGACGGCGAGCAGTATGTCGCCCTGATGGCGGCCTGGGGCGGCGCCGGCGGTCTGGCCGATCCGTTCGATCCCAAATCGGCGACGAGCAAGTACCACACCAATCAGGGCCGTCTCTTCGTCTTCAAGCTCGGCGGTGACCAGACCGTCAAGCCGCTGGCGCCCGAAGGTGTGCCGCCCTACGAGCCGCCGGCCCTGAAGGCCACCAAGGCGCAGCTGCAGCACGGCTTTGTCAAATATTCGGAGACCTGCGCGGTGTGCCACGGCTTCTACGCCCAGTCGGACAAGGTGATCCCGGACCTGCGCCTGTCGGCCCGCCCGATCTGGGACCAGTATGACGATATCGTGCTGGGCGGGGCCCTGAAGGATGCCGGCATGGCCTCCTTCAAGGACATCCTGACGAAACAGGACGTCGCCGATATCCGCGCCTATGTCCTCCAGCAGTCGCATCTGGCCTGGGACGCCGCGCATCCGAAGAAATAGCGGGACCTACGGCCTCGCAGATCCCATCCGCCCCTTCCCGCGCCGGGAAGGGGCGGATGGGCTTTCCTCGATTGTCATAATATAATTTCAAGATGGCTCCGGAACCCGGGTTTTCTTGCTCGCGCCCGGTCCTGCGGTTATGCAAGCCGCTCCTTTTCACGCGCACATCCGGATTCGCTAGCTCGTCATGGCCAAAGACAAGCCCTCCCGCCCCAAAGCCCGGCTTCCCCGCGGCTTTCGCGACCGCTCCGGCGCGGAGCTGGCGGCCGAGCGGGCCATGCTCGACACCATCCGTGGTGTTTATGAGAGCTATGGCTTCTCGGCGCTGGAGACCCCGGCCTTCGAATACACCGATGCGCTGGGCAAGTTTCTGCCCGATGTCGACCGGCCCAATGAGGGCGTGTTCTCGCTCAAGGACGACGACGAGCAGTGGATGAGCCTGCGCTACGATCTGACCGCGCCGCTCGCCCGCTATGTCGCCGAGAACTTCCAGACCCTGCCCAAGCCCTTCCGCCGCTATCAGGTGGGGCCGGTGTGGCGCAACGAGAAGCCCGGCCCCGGCCGCTACCGCGAATTCACCCAGTTCGATGCCGACACGGTGGGCAGCAATTCGCCCGCCGCCGACGCCGAACTGCTGATGATGCTGTGCGATGCGCTGGAAGCAGCTTGGGCTGAAGCGCGGCGACTACGTCGTCAAGACTCAACAGCCGCAAGTTTCTGGACGGTATGCTCGAAGCTGATCAGCATCGGCAGTAGTACCTGGACAGGCGCGGGACCGTTTTGCGCGCAATCGATAAGTTTGACCGCCTTGGGCTGAAGGCGGCGTGCGTGACCTGCTTGGCGCAGGGCCGCAAGGACGAAAGTCGGCGACTTCACAAAGGGCGCAGAGCTCTCGACTTCCGGAAGCCGCAACGTGATGCGGTTTCTGGATTCAGTCGGGCGATGCCGGATACGCTGCGGACAATTCGATTGATCTGGACACCGTGACCGACATACGCAGCTGAGCATCGTCGATCCGGGCTACGAAGAGCTGCAGCAGAACTCGATGCAGATCATCGGCTTTGTCCGGAAGGCCGGCTATGGCAAAGATCGCATTCAGATTGATCTGACGCGTCGTCCGCGGCCTCGACTATTACACCGGCCCCGTCTTCGAAGCGCAGCTCACCTTCCCGGTCACGAACGAAGCCGGCGAAGCGGTCGTGTTCGGCTCCGTCGCGGGCGGCGGGCGCTATGACGATCTGGTCGCGCGCTTCACCGGCCAGCAGGTGCCGGCCACCGGCATCTCCATCGGCGTCTCGCGCCTCCTGTCCGCGCTGCAATCGCGCGGCGCGCTGGCGGCCGCCGAAGCGCCGCTGGTCTTCGTGCTGGCGGTGGACGATGTCGGCGCGCAGCTTCGACATGGCGCGCGAACTGCGCGCAGCCGGCATCCGCGCCGAGACCTATGTCGGCACCAAGCAAATTCGGCGACCAGCTCAAATATGCCGACAAGCGCGGCGCCGCCATCGCCGTCATCGAAGGCTCCGATGAAATCGCGGCGGGGCAGGTGACGCTGAAGGACCTCGCCCTGGGCGCCGAAATGTCCAAGACCATCGAAAGCCGCGCCGCCTGGGTCGCGGACCGCCCGGCGCAGAAATCGGTGCCGCGCATCGACCTCGTCGCCGAAATCCGCGCCATGCTGGCGCGCGAGGGCTGATCCGATGGCGGCTTTCCCCAATTACGATGCCGCCCGCATCGCCGCGCTGGAAAGCCAGGCCGCCGCCCTTCTCGGCGTCTTCGCCAAACACGGCTATGTCCGCGCCGAGCCGTCGGTGCTGCAGCCGGCCGATATCTTCCTCGACCGTTCGGGCGAGGAAATCCGCCGCCGCACCTTTGCCTTCACCGATCCGGCCGGCAACGAACTGTGCCTCGGCCCGATCTCACCATTCCCGATCTGCCGCATGTATGTGGCCGAGCACGGCAAGATTCCCGGCGCGGCTTTGCTACAATGGCCTGGCCTTCCGCCATCAGCCGGCCGAGCCCGAGCGCCCGACGCAGTTCTATCAGGCGGGCGTCGAACTTCTGGGTCTGGAAGATCGCGCCGCCGCCGAAACCGAAATCCTGACGCTGGCGGTCGAGAGCCTGCAGGCGGCGGGCCTCACCGAAATCTCCATGAAGGTCGGCGATCTGGGCCTGTTCTCCAGCTTCGTCGATGCGCTGGCGATCCCGCCGCAATGGCAGGGGCGGCTCAAGCGCCATTTCTGGCGCGCCGGTTATTTCGAGGCGCTGCTGGAGCGTCTGTCGCGCAGCGATGCCTCCGATGCGCAGCGCCTGCTCGGCCATCTGGGCACGCTGGGCGATGCCGAAGCGCGCTCCGCCTTTGAAGGCCTGATCGATCTGACCGGCGGCGGGCCGGGCGGCGCGCGCACCCGCGAGGAAATTGTCGACCGTCTCATGGAACAGGCCGCCGATGCCGCGGCCCTGCGCCTTGATCCCAGGATCGCCGAACTCGTGGCCCGGCTGCTCGCGGTCTCCGGTCCGGCCGAAACCGCGCTCGCCGAGATCCGCGCGCTCACCAAAGAGGCCGGCGTCGCGCTCGAGGCGCCGCTGGCCGCCATGTCCGCGCGGCTGGCCGCGCTCAAACAGCTCGGTGTCGATCCCGGCCGCATCAGCTTCGCGGCGCGCTTCGGCCGCAACATGGAATATTACACCGGCTTCGTCTTCGAACTGTGGTCGCGCGACGCCGAAGGCCCGGTGCAGGTGGCCGGCGGCGGGCGCTATGACACGCTTCTGGAAAATCTCGGCGCCCGGCGGCCCATTCCGGCCATCGGCTATGCCATCCGCACCGAGCGCGTGCTGGCCGCGCGCATGGCGCAAGGCAAGGGGAGCGCGTGATGGCCGACCGTCTCACCCTCGCCGTTCCCTCCAAGGGCCGCCTGCAGGATCAGGTGCAGGCCTATTTCGCCGATGCCGGCATGCCGATGAAGAAGGCCGCCGGCGCGCGCGGCTATCGCGCCAGCCTGGGCGGCTTTGCCGAGGTCGATGTCATGCTGCTCTCGGCCTCGGAGATCGCCGCCGCGCTGCTCGCCGGGGACATCCATTTCGGCGTCACCGGCGAGGATCTGATCCGCGAGGCCGCCCCCGAGCTCGATGGCCGTGTCTCGTTGCTCAGATCGCTGGGCTTCGGCCATGCCGATGTCGTGGTGGCCGTGCCCAATGCCTGGATCGATGTCGCCAGCATGGCCGATTTCGACGATGTCTGCGCCGCCTTCTTCCAGCGCCATCGCCGCCGCCTCAGGATCGCCACCAAATATGTGACGCTGACGCGCGCCTTCTTCGCCAATGCCGGAATTTCGGACTACCGCATCGTCGAAAGCGCCGGCGCGACCGAAGGCGCGCCGGCGGCCGGCACCGCCGAAGCCATTGTCGACATCACCTCCACCGGCGCCACGCTCGCCGCCAATGATCTGAAGATGCTGGAAGACGGCACGATCCTGCAAAGTCAGGCGCAGCTCGCCGCCAGCCTCAAAGCCGATTGGTCGGGCGCCGCGCGGGCGAGCGCCGAAAAGCTGCTCACCCGTCTGGCCGCGCGCGAACGGGCCAAGGCCAGCCAGGTCTTGCGCGTGCGTCTCGACGGCAATCCGGACAAGACGCTGGCCGCCGTCACATCGCAGCTATCGGCCTCGGTCCTGTCGCGCCCCGCCACCGGCAATGTCGGCGGCGAATATTCGCTGCTGGTGCCGCGCGGCGCGCTGATGGAGGCGGTGGCGATCCTGCGCGCCGCCGGTTGCGCCGAAGGCATCACCGCGCAGCATGTCGATTACGTCTTCGAGCCGAAGGACCCGATCCTGTCGGCCTTCGCGACCGCGATTGGCGATTAGGACGCACTCGCCCTCCACACCCTCGATTGTCATGGCCCGCAAATGCGGGCCACCCAGGTGACGACTGGTGCCGACGTTGCAGAGTGCATTTGTCGTGGGCCCATGCTGACAACGCCCATATCTGGGATTACCTGGGTCCCCCGCATTCGCGGGGGATGACACGGATAGGGTGTGTGTAATCTACCGCGCCAGCGCCGCGGCCACGGCGCGCGCATCGTCTTCCGTGTGATAGATGCCGAAGCCGAAGCGCAGCCGGTCGCCGCGGAAATCGACGATGATGTTCTTCTCCAGCAGCTCGGCGGTGATCGCGCCGGCCTCTTCGGTGCGGAAGGCGAGGAAGCGCGCGCGCATCGCCGCGTCCGGCACCATCAGTTGCGCGGCGGTGATGGTCTTGTCATTGCCCAGCGCGTCGATGAAGGCCCGTTCGATCCTGCGCCCATAATCCAGCATCTTGGCGACCGTCAGCCCCTCGCGGGCCAGCCAGTCCTGCACCGCGTTGAAGCGGTAGATGCCCGAGACATCGAAGGTCGCGCCCAGAAAGCGCGAGCCGTCGGTTCCGTATTGCACATCGGGCTTGCCGCCCGAGAGCGCGCTGAAGCCGGCATACCAGCCGGTGTCGCGCGGGCGTGGGCCATAGCCGGGCGGGCAATGCAAAAAGCACACCCCTTCGCCCGACATGCCGAATTTGTAGCCGCCGGCCAGATAGAAGGCGCGGCCCGCAATGGCGGAAAGATCGGTCGGCACCGCCATGAAGCCGTGATAGCCGTCGATCACCACCAGGGTCTTCGTCATCCGGCACCGCAGCGACCATCGCGTTGAGGTCGCGCACCGCGAAATCCGGAATCGAAATAGGCCTGGCTGAAGAACACCAGATCGTGCCCGCCCTTTTTCGCTTCCGCCGCAAAACGTGTCTCGAAGGTGTCGAAGGGCTCGGTGGGCACCCGCGTCACCTCGGCCATCCCGTCTTCCTCGAAGCGGGCGGTCTGGCGCGTGAAGCTCATGAATTCCGAGCCCGTGGTCAGGATGCGGATCGGCTTGCCCGGCGGGAAACACGACAGCAATCTCAGCACGAAGGAATGCGTGTTCGGCCCGAAGGCGATGGTGGCCGGGTCGGGCAGGCCAAGCTGGCGCGCGATATGGCCCGCCGCCTTCGGCATCACCTCACCGAAGATGTGATCCCATTTCTTGTCGAGCAGGCGCGCGGCATCGTCCCAGCACAGCTCCTGCGCCGCCCGGCTGACATCGGGCCAGGGATGGTGGCTGTGCGCGGCGGCATGCAGCGGCGCGCCCTCGCGGCCGATGCTGAGTTCAAATCCCTTCATTGTGGCGACACGGGCCCCGCTGCGATATCGGCGTCGCGCAGATGCTCGGCCTTCCATTGCATCGCCATATGGATGCGGCTGCGGCCCGGAGGGGTGATCGTAGAAGATGATCTCCTCCCACTTGCCCGGGCTGAGCTTGCGGTACTCGGCCAGCTTCAGGGTCACGGTCGCAAACCCGTCCGGCTGGCGCGCGGCGTTGAGGCCGAAGATGTCGGCCTGGGTTTCGGCGGTGCGGATGATCGTGTTCTTCACGGGCGTGGCAATCAGCATGAAGACGCTGAACAGCGCCATGATGACCGGCAGCCCGGCCGGATCGTCGATGGTGCGCACATCCCAATTGCCGCCGAATATGCCCGTCAGGATGCCGAAGCCCCAATTGACGAACGCGAAGCCGGTGAGGATCAGAAGGCCCAGCCAGGTCAGAAGAATGACCGAATGGTCGAGCACATAATGCCCCATCTCATGGCCCATCACCGCCAGGATTTCGCGCGGGCTGCTGCGGTTCAGCAGATTGTCGTTGAGCGATATCCGCGTGGTCCCGGCAAAGCCGGAGACATTGGCCGAGATGCGCTTGGACTGCTTGGAGGCGTCGAACACATAGATGTCGTCGGCCGGGATGCCGTTGGCCTTGGCGATGGAAACGATCTGGCTTTTCAGCGCCCCGGGCTTCATCGGGGTGTAGGTGTTGAACAGCGGCGAGATGAAGACCGGCGCGATCAGCATGGCGAAGGCCATGAAGGCGACGGTGACAAGCGTCCCCCACATCCACCACAGCCGCCGGCTGCCGCGGATCACCGCATAGATGATCGTCAGCAGCACCACCATGGCGACAAGCTGGACGCCGAAGCTCTTGCCGAAATCGCCGAACCATTCCAGGAAGGTCTGGTTGGAGAGCCCATAGGCGTGTTCGCGGAAGAAGTCCTCATAGAGCGTCAGCGGAAAGCTCAGCACCGCCGTCACCACGATGAACTGGGCGACATAGACCGGCACCTGCCAGAAGCGCGAGCGCGTGATGGCCTGGGCCATGTTGCGCATGCGCGCCGAGATCTTCAGCCACAGCAGCAGCGCGGCCACGGCCAGGGTGTAGAGCGTGTCGACCAGCAGCAGCCAGTAGCCGCCCTCGAAATAGGCGTCGGAGCGCGCGCGCGCCTTGCCGCTGACCTGGTTGAGATAGGCCTGGGTTGCCTTGTCGACGTCGAAATTGGATTTGGTCACGGCCGGCGGCAGCTTGCCGACATCGACCGATGCGGTCGGGGCGGCCCTGGGGGTCGCCTGCGCCTGCGCCGTGCCGATCGCGGTCACATTCGCCAACACGACCACAAATGCGGCAAACGCCGCCCATCGCACAAACCGCATAGCGCCCCTCCAGATCCGGTCCGCCGGACCCTAGCAACGAAATCCCGCTTGCGGAACCGTCAGCCGGCCATGAGCTCGCGATAGAGCGCCAGCGTCGCCGCGCACATGGTCTCGCGCGTATATCGGCCCAGCACATGGGCCCGGGCCTGCGCGCCCATGGCGCGGCGGCCTTCCTCGCCCATGGCCAGCAACTCTCCGAGGGCGTCGGCCATTGCTGTCGGCATCGCCGGGCGGGATCAGAAGCCCCGATTGCCCGGGCAGCACGGTTTCGCGCGCGCCACCCAGCGCGGTGGCGATCGTCGGCCTGCCCATCGCCCCGGCTTCGACTGGCGTGCGCCCGAAGGATTCGGGCTGGGTCGAGGCCGACACGGCAATGTCGCAGGCCAGATAGGCCGCCGCCATGTCGCTGACATGCCCGGCGATGTGCACCGCGCCGTCCAGCCCATGGGCGGCAATCGCGGCGCGCAATTCGTCGGCATAGGCGTCGCGCCCCTGTGCGTCGCCGGCCAGAACCGCTTTCAGCTTTGCGATGCCGGCGCGCGCCTTCATCTGCGCCAGGGCCTCGACCAGGACCAGCTGTCCCTTCCAGCGCGTCAGGCGGCCGGGCAGGAGCACGACGGTGTCGCCGTCCTCGACGCCCCAGTCCCGTCTCAGCGCCGCAACGCGCTCCGGGCGCACACCGGCCAGATCGAAATGGTCGGTATCGATACCGCGCGGGATGACGACGACGCGCTTGGGCCGGTCGCCATATTCGGCGGCGATATGGGCTGCGGTCCATTGCGAGTTGGCGATCACGGCGGCGCCGCGCACCATCACCGAATTGTACCAGCCCTTGAGCGGATTGGTGGCGCTGTAATTGCCGTGATAGGTGGCCAGGAAGGGCACGCCGGCGCGGCGCGCTGCGATGAGCCCGCTCCAGGCCGGCGCGCGCGAACGCGCATGGACCAGCTTCACGTTCTTTTCGGCGATGATCTGTTCGATGCGCCGCGCATTGGCCAGGATTGTCAGCGGCGATTTGCTGGCCGCCGGCAGCGCGATCGGCTCGCCGCCGGCCGCGCGCAATTCGTCCACCATGCGCCCGCCTTCGCTGATCACCGGCGCGGCAAATCCGGCCGCCACCAGCGCCCTGGCGATGTCGATGGTGGTGCGTTCGGCCCCGCCGGTTTCGAGCTTGGGCACGATCTGCAGGATGGCGGGCTTGGCCTCTGGTCTGATTGGCAAGGACTGCACTGCTATGGATGGTGGTCCGACCGGGCCACCATTGCCGATTTTGCATCATTCGCAAAGCCTGCCGTCAGCCTTGCGACAGCAGCGCCGCCAGCCCTTCGCGATAGCTCGGATAGCGCAGGGTGACGCCCAGTTCCCGTTTCATCTTCCCGTTCCGCACGCGCTTGGATTCGCCATAGAAGCTCTGCGCCATCGCGCTCATCGTCGCCGCCGCCTCGGCAAAGGGTTCCAGCGGCGGCGGCGCCAGGCCGAGCAATTCGGCCGCATGGGCGATCACCGCCTGTTGCGGCGCCGGTTCGTCGTCGCAGAGATTGTAGATGGCGCCGCCGCGCGGACGCGCCATCGAGGCGGCCAGGGCGCCGGCCAGATCGGCGACATGGATGCGGCTGAACACCTGTCCCGGCTTGTCGATGCGCCGCGCCGTGCCGGCCTTCACGGCCTCCAGCGGATTGCGGCCCGGTCCGTAAATGCCGGGCAGGCGGAAGATGTGCAGCGGCGCACCGCTTGCGGCTGCGAATTGTTCCCAGCCGCGTTCGGCGTCGACCCGGCGCTGCGCGCGCGGCGTGGCCGGTGTCAGGGCCGTGGTCTCGTCGACCCAGCCGCCGCCATGATCGCCATAGACGCCCGTTGTCGACAGATAGCCCAGCCATTGCCAGCTTCCCGCGAGCGGCGCCAGATCGCGGCCATGGGCGGCCAGCACCGGATCGCCATGCGGGCCCGGCGGAATCGAGATCAGAACATGGCTGGCATCGCCCAGCGCCGCGGCGGCGTCGGGCAGGGGGCTGTCCGGGTCGAAACGGTGGATCGCAAACCCGTCGCGCCGCAAGGCCTCGGCGCGTGCCGTTGCGCGCGTGGTGCCGGACACGCGCCAGCCTTCGGCCAGCAGGCGCCGTCCCAGCACCGTGGCCGAATATCCCAAACCGAAGCAGAACAGATGAGCCGGCATGCCGCCTTGCAATTGCGTGTCCGCCCGGCTCTTTTAGCGCCATGCGCATCGCTCTTCCAATGCTGGCGGCGGGATTGCTGTCATTCGCGGGACCCGCATACGCGGCCTCGCCGCTCGACGCACCCAATCTGCCCGGCCAGGACCGCTACGATCGCTGTCTCCAGCTTGCGCAGAAGTCGCCGCAATCGGCCTTCGATGCCGCGCTGGCCTGGCGCGACGATGGCGGCGGCGCGCCGTCGCAGCATTGCATCGCGGTCGCGCTGGTCGGGCTCAAGCATTATGGCGAAGCGGCGTATCGGCTCGACAAGCTGGCGCACGATCCCACGGCGGGCGGGGCGGCGACGCGCGCGGCGATTCTCGATCAGGCCGGCAATGCCTGGCTGCTGGCGGGCCAGCCCGAGGATGCGCGCATGTCGTTTTCCGCCGCGCTCAAGCTGGTGCCGTTCGATCCCGACGTGCTGGCCGATCGCGCCCGCGCCAAGGCGATGACCAAGGATTGGCGCGGCGCCGAGTCCGACCTCTCCGCCGCCCTGACGCGCGATCCGAACCGGCCGGAATTGCTGGTGCTGCGCGCCAGCGCCCGCCGCGCCCTGGGCCGCCGCGACGAGGCGCGCGGCGATCTGGAGCGGGCGCTGCGCCTCAGGCCCAACGATGTCGAGGCGCTGGTCGAACGCGGCGCGATGAAATTCGATTCCGGCGACAAGGCCGGTGCGCGCGCCGATTGGCGCGCGGTGATCGCCGCCGCGCCCGATAGTGCTGCCGCCGCTTCGGCGCGTCAGCACATCGAACAGCTCGAACTCGACGCGCCGGTCGGCAAGGATTAGCCCGTCAGCGCCGCGCGCCATTCCTGCGCAACAGCGTCGTCGGGTTCCGCGTCCGCATGGCGTTCGGCCAGCGTGGCGAGCGCCTTGCCCGGCACCAGGCGTGCCAGCGCCCACACCGCCATCCCCCGCACCAGCGGCGAGGCATCGTCCAGCAACGCTTCGGCTGCGCTGGCCAATGACGCATCGCCGCTGTTGCCGATGGCGATCAGCACATTGCGCACGAAGCGGTCGCGGCCGATGCGCTTGATCGGCGAGGCCCGGAACAGCTCGCGAAACCCCGCATCGTCGAGCCGTGCCAGATCGCCGAGCCGCGGGCGCTGCAATTCGGCGCGGGCATGGAATTTGGCCTCCTGCGCCACCTCCGCGAATTTGTTCCACGGGCACACGGCCAGGCAGTCGTCGCAACCATAGATGCGGTTGCCCATCGCCGCGCGGAATTCGTCCGGGATGTGGCCCTTGTGCTCGATGGTGAGATAGGAGATGCAGCGCCGCGCATCGATGCGATAGGCGCCGGTGAAGGCCTCGGTCGGACAAACCTCGAGACAGCGCGTGCAGCCGCCGCAGTGATCGGTCTCCGCATCGTCGGGCTCCAGCTCCAGCGTCGTGAACACCGAGCCCAGGAACAGCCAGGAGCCGAACGCGCGCGACACCAGATTGGTGTGCTTTCCCTGCCAGCCCAGCCCCGCGGCCTGCGCCAGCGGCTTTTCCATCACCGGGGCCGTGTCGATGAACACCTTCACATCGCCGCCATAGCTTTCCTGCACATGGCGCGCCAGCCGCTTCAGCTTCTTCTTGAGCACGTCGTGATAATCGTCGCCCTGCGCATAGACCGAGATGGCGGCCAGATCGGGTTCGGTCAGCCGCGTGCGCGGGTCGTGCGGCGGCCCGTAATTGGCCGCCACCACGATCACGCTTTTCGCCTCGGGCCACAGCGTTTGGGGATCGGCGCGACGGGCGGCATTGGCCGCCATCCAGCCCATCTCGCCATGGCGTCCGTCATCCAGATAGGCGCTGAGATGCGCGCGCGCTTCGGCGGGCAATTCGGCGCGGGCGAAGCGCACCGCATCGAAGCCTTCGTCCCGCGCGCGCGCCCGGATCGCGGCGCGCATCGCGCCCTCAGTCGTCGAGCTCGGCATATTGGGAGGTCGGTGGCTGGCCCGGCACGCGGTCGGCCAGCAGCGAACGGAAAGACGGCCGCGATTTCATGCGCACATACCATTCGGCGGCCGAGGGGAACTCCTTCCACGGCACTTCGCCGAAATAGTCCAGTGCCGAGATATGCGCGGCCACGGCCAGGTCGCCCAGCGTGCATTCGCGGCAGGCCAGATAGCCGTTGCGGTCGGCCGCATCGCCGAGCAGGGCCAGAATCTCCTTCAGCGTCTCGCGCCCCTTGCGGATGACCTCCATGTCGGGAGCATGTCGCGCCGGGGCGCCGGTATAGCGCTGGGCGCCCTTCTCGAAGACGATGCGCCGGGTCACGGCCTCCTGCAGCGGGCCCATCGCCCAGTCAAGCAGGCGCAACGCCTCGGCGCGTGCGGCATCGTCCTCGGGCATCAGCGGACGGTCGGTGTAGCTGCCTTCGACATGATCGACGATGGCCCACAGACCTTCGCAGCGCGTGCCGTCCAGATCGACGAACACCGGAAGATGGGCGTGGGAGTCCTCGGCCGTCACCGAATCGTAGGCGAGCCGCTTCTCCCCGAGCAGGAGCCGCGCGAAGCGCGAGCGCGGCGAGAGCGGCAGATGTGTCAGGCGTCGCATGGCGGCAACCTAGTGGATGGCGCGCCGCGGTCCTAGTGGGAATCCGCCCCGGTTCCGCCGCACGCAGGAATCCAGCCCGTCGCGGGCGACCTGCGCCATGCGGAACATCAGTGTGTCGGCGCGGGACGCGACATAGGGCCCGGGGCGTGTGGCGCTCCACTCGTCGGGGTCGGGCAGAATGGCCGCCAGCCGCGCGGCCTCGCCGGCATTGAGGGCAAAGGCCGGCTTGCCGAAATAGGCGCGTGCCGCCGCCTCGGCGCCGAAGTTCCCGTGCCCCCAATCGACCAGATTGAGATAGGCGGTGAGGATCCGCTGTTTGGGCCACAGCGCCTCCAGCAGCACGGTGAGCCAGGCCTCGACGCCCTTGCGCACCCAGCTGCGCACCGGCAGCAGGAAGATCGTGCGCGCGGTCTGCTGGCTGATGGTCGAGGCGCCGCGCAGCCGTGCCCCGCGCTCATGGGCGGCGATGGCCTTGTCGATGGATTTCCAGTCGAAGCCGTTGTGCTGGCAGAAGCGCTGGTCTTCCGCGGCGATCACCGCGCGGCCGAGATAGGGCGAGATATCGTCGCCCACCCAGGCATGATGCATCGGACCGCCGCTCACGACGCCGAGGAAGATCTGCGGCGTCAGCGGAATGGGAACGAAGCGGAACAGCAGGATCAGCAGGAACGGGATCGGCACCGCGAAGGCGAAGAGCAGCGCCGCGATGCGCCGCACCCAGCCGGCCCGGCCGTCCGCACGCCACCACAGGCGGCGCGCGAGGCGGCGAAGCCGGTCGGCATGTGTTCGGGGCAGGTCAGCCATTGCGGACCGGAAAAAGGGCGGCCGGGCTGTCTAGCCCGGTCCGCCCGGTTCTGTCACGGCCATGCCCGGATCAGGCCTTGGCCTCGCTGATGACGCTGAGCTGAGTGAACTCGTAGAGCCCTTCCTCGCCCATCTCGGTGCCGAGGCCCGATTGCTTGGAGCCGCCGAACGGCACATTGGGCGGCAGATCGATATGCTGGTTGATCCAGATCGTGCCGGAATCCATGCGCTCGGCCACCTCGTGCGCCCGCTCGGAATTGGACGACCACACCGACCCGCCCAGCCCATAGGGCGAGGCATTGGCGCGGGCGATGACATCGTCATAGTCGGAATATTTGATCACCGGCAGCACCGGGCCGAATTGTTCCTCGTC
Organism: uncultured Pseudomonadota bacterium; assembly: GCA_963710925.1. Classification (GTDB taxonomy): domain Bacteria; phylum Pseudomonadota; class Alphaproteobacteria; order Micropepsales; family Micropepsaceae; genus Rhizomicrobium. Next base: position 277,291 of record CAVQBY010000003.1, read on the forward strand.
CACCAGACGCGTGCCGTCGGAGATGTCGCGCACGATGGTCGGGCGGATGAAGTAGCCCTTCTCGGGAACATCGCCGCCGCTGATGGCGGTGCCGTGTTTCTTGGCGTCCTCGAGCAGTTCCTTGACCTTCTCGAACTGCATCTTGTTCTGCAGCGGGCCCAGCGTCGTGCCCTGCTGCAAGCCGTCGCCGACCACGGCCGATTTGGCCAGCGCGATCAGCTCCTCGCACATCTCGTCATAGATCGATTCATGGACATAGAGGCGCTTCAGCGCCACGCAGACCTGGCCCGAATTCATGAAGGCGCCCTGGAAGATCTTCGGCGCCACCGTCTTGGGGTCCACATCGTCGAGCACGATCCCGGCATCGTTGCCGCCCAGCTCCAGCGTGATGCGCTTGAGCGTGTCGGCCGCCCCGCCCATCACCTTGCGGCCGGTCGCGGTCGAGCCGGTGAAGGAGATCTTGCGGATGTCGGGATGCTTGGTCATCTCGCCGCCCAGATCATTGGCGTCGGCAATGACGTTGATGACGCCGGCCGGAATGATGTCCTTGATCAGCTCGCAGAATTTGAGCGTGGCCAGCGGCGTCGTCGGCGCGGGCTTGAGGACGATGGTGTTGCCGGCCAGCAGCGCCGGGGCGATCTTGGTGCCCATCAGGATCAAGGGGAAGTTCCACGGCACGATGGCGCCGATCACGCCCAGCGGCTTCCTGCGCGCCTCGACCTTCTTGGTGTCGGTGTCCTCGATCACATGCACCGGCAGGTCGAGCGAGGCGTAGTAGCGCAGCAATCCGGCGGCGGCATAGCTTTCGCCGGTGGCGTCGCCCACCGGCTTGCCCTGTTCCTGGGTCAGGATGCGGCCGAGATCGGCGGCATTGGCCTCCAGCGTTTCGGCCAGCTTGAGCATGACCTGTTTGCGTTCGGCGATCGGCGTCTTGGCCCAGGCGGGAAACGCCGCCTTGGCGGCGGCCACGGCCTGGTCGAGCTGCGCCTTGGAGGCGCGCGGGGCCTTCGCCGCCACCTCTTCGGTGGCCGGATTGATGACGTCCATGGTCATGTCGCCGTCGACCAGCTTGCCGCCGATCAGAAGCTTGTAGTCGCTCATGGTGTGGGTCTCCCTGTCTCTGGCGGCACTATCGCAAGCCTGCGCCGCCGCCCGCAAGCCGGTGCCTGCCCACGGAACGCCCGCAAAGAGTGGGACCGGCGGTTACAGGCGCGCGTTCCGCAGCCGCAGGGCGTTGGTGATGACCGAGACCGAACTGAGGCTCATCGCCGCCGCTGCGATCATCGGCGACAGCAGCCAGCCGGTGACCGGATAGAGCACCCCGGCCGCGACCGGCACGCCCACGGCATTGTAGAAGAAGGCGAAGAACAGGTTCTGCTTCATGTTGGCGACAGCGGCGCGGGCCAGCTTGCGCGCCCGCAGCAGCGCCGCCAGGTCGCCTTTCAGCAGCGTCAGTCCCGCCGTTTCGATGGCCGCGTCCGAGCCGGTGCCCATGGCGATGGAAACGTCGGCGGCGGCCAGCGCGGGGGCGTCGTTGACGCCGTCGCCGGCCATCGCCACCACGCGGCCTTCGCCCTTCAGTCTGTTGACCAGCGCGGCCTTGCCCTCGGGGGTCATGCCGGCGGCGACGCGGTCCACCCCGGCCTCCCTGGCGACGGCCTGCGCCGTGGCCTCGGCATCGCCGGTCGCCATGGTGATGGTCAGCCCGTCGGCGCGCAGTGCCGCGAGCAGGTCGGACGCGCCTTGCTTGAGCGGGTCTTTGGCCGCGACCAGCCCCATCAGCTTGCCGCCCGCGGCCACGAAGATCGCCGTCGCGCCCTGCCGCCGCAGCGTCTCCGCCGCCTCGGCCAGCGGCGCCGGATCGATGCCGTTGGCGCTCAGAAGTTCGGGCCGGCCGACCAGCACCGCCTCACCGCCGACCGTTCCTTTCAGGCCCTGGCCGGTGACGCTCTCGAAGCCGTCCACGGCGGGCAGGGTCAGGCCCTTCTCCTTCGCCGCCAGGTCGATGGCATGGGCGAGGGGATGGGCGCTGGTGCGTTCCAGCGCCGCGGCCAGCGTCAGCACCGCGTCGCCGCTTGCGCCGTCCACCGCGCGCACCGCGATCACCTTGGGCTTGCCGTCGGTCACCGTGCCGGTCTTGTCGATCACCAGCGTATCGGCGGCGGCGAAGCGTTCCAGCGATTGCGCATTTCGGACCAGCACGCCGGCTTGCGCGCCGCGCCCCACCGCCACCATCACCGAGACCGGCGTCGCCAGCCCGAGCGCGCAGGGGCAGGCGATGATCAGCACCGAGACGGCCGCGACCAGCGCGAAGTTGAACTGCGGCGCCGGCCCATAGACATACCAGGCCGCGAAGGCCGCCAGCGACGACAGCACCACGAGCGGCACGAACCAGGCCGAAACCGCATCGGCCAGCGCCTGCGTCGGCGCGCGGCTCCGCTGGGCTTCGGCCACCAGCGTGGCGATCTTGGCCAGCATGGTGTCGGCGCCGACGCGTGTCGCGGTGAGCGTCAGCACGCCCTGTCCGTTGACGGTGCCGCCGGTCACAGCCGCGCCCACGGTCTTTTCCACCGGCATGGCCTCGCCGGTGATCATGGATTCGTCGACGGCGCTGGTCCCGTCGACCACCTCGCCGTCGGTCGGCACCGATTCGCCCGGCCGCACGATCAGCACATCGCCGACATGGACCTGGTCCAGCGGAACATCCTCGGTGCCGCTTTCGGTCTTGCGCCTTACGGTCTTGGGCGCGAGATCGAGCAGCGCGCGGATCGCCGAGCCGGTCTGCGCCCGCGCCCGCAGCTCCAATATCTGCCCCACCAGCACCAGCGTCACGATCACCGCGGCGGCTTCGAAGTAGACGGGCGGGGCGCCCCCGGCATGAAAGGCCACCGGCACGATGCCGGGGACGATCAGCACCATCACCGAATAGCCGAAGGCCACGCCCACGCCGATGCCGATCAGGGTGAACATGTTGGCGTGGCCGGTGATGGCGCCTTTCCAGCCGCGCGCGAAGAACGGCGCCGCTGCCCATAAGACCACCGGCGCGGACAATGCGAACTCGATCCAGTCGCGGATCAATGGCGGAATGACGGAAGCGAGCAGGCCGGCATCGCCCAGCATGGCCAGCGCGAACACCGGCACGGCGAAGACCAGCGACACCCAGAAGCGGCGCTTCATGTCGCGATATTCGCTGTCGTCCTGTTCGGCGAGGGGATCGAGCGGCTCCAGCGCCATGCCGCAGATCGGGCAGGCGCCCGGCCCCACCTGCCGGACCTCCGGATCCATCGGGCAGGTGTAGATCGCGTCCTTGGCGCCATCGGGTTCGGGCGCCGGCGCCGGGTTCAGATACTTGTCCGGATCGGCCGCGAACTTGTCGCGGCATTTCGGATTGCAGAAGACATATTCGTCGCCGTGATGGTGGGTGACGTTGCCCTTCGCGCGCGCGGCTTCGGGCGTCACCATCATCCCGCAGACGGGATCGCGGAGCTTCTCGGCAGCCGGTGCATCGCTCATGGCCGGCAATATACCCTAGGGGGGTATAGTCCGCAAATATGGCGCCCCGAGGCCATCGCGCAGGAACAGGCGCCGCCGCGCGGCGCAAATCCCGCCATTGCCGCTGGCGGTGCTACTCCGCCGCCTCGACCTCGTCGCTGAGCGGATAGGGCAGGCGGTGCACCATCTCCTTGGGCACCACCTGCCAGAACTTGCCGATCTCCAGATCCCATTGGGTCAGCATTTCCTGCGCGAGATCCGAGCCGGTCTCGCTGTGGTGCTCCTCGATCAGCCCGCGCAGCACCGTCTCCCAATGCGAACCGGCGATGCGCTGCCAGGTGATGCTGTCGGGATTGATGTGGTGCTCGAAGAGGCCGTCCGCGTCATAGACGAAGGCCATGCCGCCGGTCATGCCGGCGCCGAAATTGTCGCCGATGGGCCCGAGGATGGCGACGCTGCCGCCGGTCATGTATTCGCAGCCATTGGAGCCGCAGCCTTCCACCACCGCGGTGGCGCCGGAATTGCGCACGGCGAAGCGCTCGCCGGCCTGTCCGGCCGCGAACAGCTTGCCGGCCGTCGCGCCGTAAAGCACGGTGTTGCCGATGATGGTGTTGTCGCGGGCGACGAAGCCGGCCGAGGTCATCGGCCGGATGGCGATGGTCGCGCCCGACAAGCCCTTGCCGACATAATCGTTGGCGTCGCCGAACACCTCGAAGCGGATGCCCTGCACCGAGAACGCGCCCAGCGACTGGCCGCAAGAGCCGCGCAGGCGCAAGGTCAGGTGGTTCGGCGGCAGGCCGGTCATGCCCCATTTGCGCACGATGCGCGAGGACATGCGCGCGCCGATCGACGCTCAGCGTGTTGCGCACATTGTAGGTCAGCTGCATCTTCTCGCCGTCCTTGAGGAGCGGGCTCGGCATCCTTCTCGATCTGCGCGTCCAGCGTGTCGAGCACCTCGTTGCGGCCCTTCTGGGTCGAATAGCGCGCATGATTGCCCGGATCGGCCTGCACCAGCAGCGGGTTGAGGTCGAGATCGTCGAGTTCCTCGGCGCCGCGGCTCATCTGGTAGAGCAGGTCGGTGCGCCCGATCACCTCTTCCAGCTTGCGGAAGCCGAGGCTGGCCAGGATTTCGCGCACCTCTTCGGCGATGAAGCTGAACAGGTTGACGACCTTCTCCGCGGTGCCGGTGAATTTGGCGCGCAGGCGTTCGTCCTGCGTGCACACGCCCACCGGGCAGGTGTTGGAATGGCACTGGCGCACCATGATGCAGCCCATCGCGATCAGCGCCGCGGTGCCGACGCCGAATTCCTCGGCGCCCATCATCGCCGCCATCACCACGTCGCGCCCGGTGCGGATGCCGCCATCGGTGCGCAGCACCACGCGGTGGCGCAGATTGTTGAGAGTCAGGATCTGGTTGGCCTCCGTCAGCCCCATCTCCCAGGGAATGCCGGCATATTTGATCGAGGTCTGCGGGCTGGCGCCGGTGCCGCCATTGTGGCCGGCGATCAGGATCACATCGGCCTTCGCCTTGGCGACGCCCGCCGCGATGGTGCCGATGCCGCTGGCCGAGACCAGCTTCACGCAGACCCGCGCCTCGGGATTGATCTGCTTGAGGTCGTAGATCAGCTGCGCCAGATCCTCGATCGAATAGATGTCGTGATGCGGCGGCGGCGAGATCAGCATCACCCCCGGCGTCGAATGCCTCAGCCGCGCGATGAACTCGGTCACCTTGAAGCCGGGCAACTGTCCGCCTTCGCCGGGCTTGGCGCCCTGGGCCACCTTGATCTCCAGCTCGCGGCACTGGTTGAGATACTCCGCCGTCACGCCGAAGCGGCCGCTCGCCACCTGCTTGATCGCCGAGTTCGGGTTGTCGCCATTGGCCTTGGGCCGGAAGCGGATCGGGTCTTCGCCGCCTTCGCCGGAATCCGATTTGGCGCCGATCCGGTTCATGGCGATGTTGAGGATCTCATGGGCCTCGGGCGACAGCGCGCCCAGGCTCATGCCCGGCGTGACGAAGCGCTTGCGGATTTCGGTGATGGATTCGACTTCCTCCAGCGGCACCTCGGCCCCGCTGGGCTTGAACGCCATCAGGTGGCGCAGGCTGACCGGCGGCGTCGCCCACACGCCGTCGGAATATTTGCCGATAGGTGGCATAGGAATCGTTGGTCACCGCCGCCTGCAGCAGATGGATCAGGGACGCGCTGTGGCCATGCGTCTCCCCGCCCGTGCGGGCCTTGTAGAAGCCGCCGATGGGCAGCGCGATGATGTCCTCGTCGAAGGCGCGGCCGTGCTGGCGCGCGACCTTGGTGGCGATGCCGTTGAGGCCGATGCCCGAAATGCGGCTGGGCATGCCCGGGAAGATGTCGGCCACCATCGAGCGCGAAAGCCCGACCGCCTCGAAATTGTAGGCGCCGCGATAGGACGAGATCACCGAGATGCCCATCTTCGAGATGATCTTGAGAAGCCCGGCGCTGACCGCATCGAGATAGCGCTTGACGCAGTGGCCCAGCGCTCATCTCGCCGAACAGCCCGCGCGCATGGCGGTCGGCGATGCAGTCCTGCGCCAGATAGGCATTGACCGTGGTGGCGCCGACGCCGACCAGCACCGCAAAATAATGCGTGTCGAGGCATTCGGCCGAGCGCACATTGATCGAGGTGTAGCTCCTGAGGCCCTGCCGCAGCAGATGCTGAATGCACCGCGCCCGTCGCCAGGATCATCGGCACCGCGGCGCGGCGGTCGTCGATCTTCTCGTCGGTCAGGATCAGGTGGTTGTAGCCCTGCGCGCACCGCATCCTCGGCTTCGGCGCGCACCCGCGCCACCGCATCGCGCAGCGCGCCGTCTTCGGGCTTGCCGTCGTCCACCGGGAAGGAGCAGTCGATCTCGTAGAAAGTGCCTTCGAGGTGATCCTTCATGCGCAGCGAACATGCCGGTCGAGATCGCCGGGCTTTCCAGCACGAACACCTCGGTCTGCTTCTCGTCCTGGCTCAGCACATTGCCGAGATTGCGGAAGCGCGTCTTCAGGCTCATCACCCGTTCTTCGCGCAACGGGTCGATCGGCGGATTGGTGACCTGGCTGAAGTTCTGGCGGAAGAAGTGCGACAGCGGGCGGTACTTGTCCGACAGCACGGCCAGCGGCGTGTCGTCGCCCATCGAGCCGATCGGCTCCTTGCCGTCTTCGACCATGGGATGAAGGATCAGTTCGAGATCCTCCATGCTCAGCCCCGCCGCCGTCTGGCGGCGCCTGAGTTCGTCCTTCTCGAACAGGCGCGGCTCCGGGCCGGGTCCGAGGATCGGTTCCAGCTCGACGATCTTCTTGGTCCATTCCTCGTAGGGATATTCGCCCGCCAGCCGGTCCTTGATCGCGCGGTCTTCGTAGAATTTGCCTTCGCCGAGATCGACGGCGATCATCTGTCCGGGGCCGACGCGGCCCTTGCGCGTCATCGCGGCTTTCGTCGAGCACGACCATGCCGGTCTCCGAGCCGACGAACAGCAGGCCGTCCTCGGTCACCGCATAGCGCTGCGGCCGCAGGCCGTTGCGGTCCATGCCGGCGATGACCCAGCGCCCGTCGGTCGCGGCCAGCGCCGCCGGCCCGTCCCACGGCTCCATCACCGCATTGGCATAGGCGTACATCGCGCGGTGCGGCTCCGGCATGGTCGAGGCCTTCTTCGACCAGGCTTCGGGCATCAGGATGGTCTTGGCCAGCGGTGCGGTGCGGCCGGCGCGCGCCAGCACCTCGAACACCGCGTCGAGCGCGGCCGAATCCGAACTGCCCGGCTGGATGATCGGCTTGATGTCGTCGCCATGCTCGCCGAACAGCTGGCGACGCCATCTTGAACTCGTGGTTGCGCATCCAGTTGGTGTTGCCCTTCAGCGTATTGATCTCGCCATTGTGGGCGAGCATGCGGAAGGGCTGGGCCAGCCGCCAGGTCGGGAAGGTGTTGGTCGAATAGCGCTGGTGAAAGATCGCAAAGGCCGAGACGAAGCGCTCGTCGGTGAGGTCGGGATAGAAGTTCGGAGAGCTGCTCGGCCAGGAACATGCCCTTGTAGATCAGCGAACGCGACGAGAAGGAGCAGATATAGAAATCCGCGATGGCCGCCTCGCGCACGCGCTTTTCGATGCGCCGCCGGCACAGATAGAGCCGCCGCTCCAGCTCCTCGGTGTGTTCTTCCTCGCCGATGTCGAACATGATCTGTTCGATCTCGGGCCGGGTGGCGTTGGCCTTCTCGCCGATGATGGAGATGTCGACCGGCACCTGGCGCCAGCCATAGAGATAGAAGCCGAAGCGCAGGATTTCCGCCTCGACGATGGTGCGGCAGGTTTCCTGCGCATTGTAGTCGGTGCGCGGCAGGAAGATCTGGCCCACCGCGATGCGGCCCGAGCGCAGCTTGTGGCCGGTATGGGCGACGGCGGCGCGGAAGAACTCCTGCGGCACCTGGATGTGGATGCCGGCGCCGTCGCCGGTCTTGCCGTCGGCGTCGACGGCGCCGCGATGCCACACCGCCTTCAGCGCCTCGATGGCGCGCGTCACCACTTCGCGGCGCGGCTGCGCCGTCGATCGCCGCCACCAGGCCGACGCCGCAGGCATCGTGTTCCTGATCGGGCGAATAGACATGACCGTCCTCGAGCATCTTCGCATTGGCGAGGAAGCGGGCGATGTCGGCTTCTGCGGGGCTCATGGGCTTGGCGCTCATGGCGTCGGTTCCTCTATGTGGTGAAACGCGGTCGTGTACGAGATCTCGGGCAGGGCGCGCGTCCACCGCTGTTCGATGAAGCCGGGATGCCGGCAAAGGCGCTTCGCTCCGTTCATCGTCTACTCCGCCGCCTTGCGCTGCGCCGTCACGGCCGTCGCCTTGGCCGCGAGATAGCCATGGATCGCCGCGGCCGCGTCGCGCCCGTCGCGGATCGCCCAGACGACCAGCGAGGCGCCGCGCACGATGTCGCCGCCGGCGAACACGCCGTCCAGATTGGTCATCTGCGTCTTGGGGCTGACGCGCAGCGTGCCCCAGCGCGAGGTGCCCAGATCGGGCGCCTGGAAATGGGTCGGCAGATCTTCCGGCTCGAAGCCCAGCGCCTTGATGACCAGCTCGGCATCGAGGTTGAAATCCGAGCCCTTGATCTCTTCGGGCGTCTTGCGGCCGCTCGCATCTGCCATGCCCAGCCGCTGGCGGGTGATGCGCACCGCCTCCACATCGGTCTTGCCGAGGAAGGCGCGCGGCAGCGTCAGCCAGTCGAAGATCACGCCCTCCTCCTCGGCATTGGCCACTTCGCGCAGGGAGCCGGGCATGTTCTCGCGGTCGCGGCGATAGACACAGGTGACCGATTTGGCGCCCTGGCGCATGGCCGTGCGCACGCAGTCCATGGCGGTGTCGCCGCCGCCGATCACGGCGACGTTCTTGTCCTTGGCATCGAGTGCGCCGGAGTCGAATTCGGCGACCGTGTCGCCCAGCCCGGTGCGGTTGGAGGCGATCAGATAGTCGAGCGCGGGCACGATGCGGCCCAGCCCCGCGCCCGGCACCTCGATCTCGCGCGGCTTGTAGACGCCGGTGCCGACGAACACCGCATCGTGCTGCGCGCGCAATTGCGTCGAGGCGTGGCATCGCGGCCGACATCGAAATTGAGCTTGAAGACGATGCCGCCATCCTCCAGCCGCTTGACGCGGCGGGCGACGACATCCTTTTCCAGCTTGAAATTGGGAATGCCGTAGATCAGAAGCCCGCCGGCGCGGTCATGGCGGTCATAGATCGTGACGTCGTAGCCCTTGCGGCGCAGTTCCTCGGCCGCGGCCATGCCCGCCGGGCCCGCGCCGATGATGCCGACGGACTGGCCGCGCTCGCGCCGCGCCGTCAGCGGTTTCACCCAGCCGCGCTCCCAGGCCGTGTCGGTGATGTATTTCTCGACCGCGCCGATCGTCACCGTGCCGTGGCCGGATTGCTCGATGACGCAATTGCCTTCGCACAAGCCGGTCCTGCGGGCAGATGCGGCCGCAGATCTCGGGCATGTTGTTGGTCGCCTGGCTGACCTCATAGGCCTCTTCGAGCCGGCCTTCGGCGGTCAGCTTCAGCCAGTCGGGAATATTGTTCGAAAGCGGGCAGTGGACCTGACAGAACGGCACGCCGCATTGCGAGCAGCGCGCGGCCTGGGCCGCGGCCTTCTCGGCGATGAACTCCGCGTAGATCTCGTGGAAGTCCTGCGCCCGCGCCTCGGCCGGACGCTTGGCGGGCATCTCGCGGTCCTGTGTGACAAAGCGCAACATTTTTTCGGCCATGACCGGTCCGTCGCCATTCTGTTTCTGCGGTGCCGGAAAATTAATGCTGTGGCCCGCCAAAAGCGAGCCGAAATTCCCATATAAGGCAGCTATACTGACATGAATTCCGTGCGGCACATCGTCTGCGCCCTCAGCTCTCCGGGGCCCGCGCCCTATATAGGTCAGTATTACGGACCTGAAGAAGCTTAGTGGTTGTTTTCGCAGGGTTATGCTAGCTCTGGTCGCGCGCGCGATTCTGACCCGGGGCCCCGATGCACGACATCCTCCATGCGATCCTTCTGGGGATCGTCGAAGGCTTCACCGAGTTCCTGCCGGTGTCCTCGACGGCCCATCTTCTGGTGTCCGAAAAGGCGCTGGGGCTCAGCGGCGACCGCTGGGAAGCCTTCACCATCATCATCCAGCTCGGCGCGATCCTGTCGGTGGTCGCGGTCTACTGGCGCAAATTGTGGGGCGTGACGGTCGGGCTGCCCACCGATCCGCAGGCGCGCAAATTCGCGGCCGGGGTGATTGTCGCCTTCCTGCCGGCCGCGGTGCTGGGTGTGGCGCTGATCAAGTTCATCAACAGCTACCTGCTGAACCCGACAATCGCGATGCCGGTCATCGCGGTGTCGTGGATCGTCGGCGGCATCCTCATCCTGGTGTTCGAGCGCATCGCACCCAAGCCGCGTTACACCGACGCCGATCGTCTGCCGCTCGTGAAGGCGCTGCAGATCGGGTTCTGCCAGTGTCTGGCCTTGCTGCCGGGCGTGTCGCGCTCGGGGGCGACGATCCTCGGCGGCGAACTTCTTGGCGTCGAGCGCAAGGCCGCGACCGAGTTCACCTTCTATCTCGCCGTGCCGACCATGCTGGGCGCGGCGGTGTATGAGCTTTACAAGAAGTGGGATCTGCTGTCGGCAGCCGACGAGAAGATCATCGCCGTCGGCTTCGTGGTTTCGTTCGTCGTCGCGCTCGGCGTCGTCAAGACGCTGATCGGCTTTGTCGGCCGCTACGGGCTGAAGCCGTTCGGCTGGTACCGCATCGCGACCGGGCTGATCCTTATCGGTTTTCTGCTGCGGGGCTGATGCCCTTGGGCGAAAGCGGCTCGTACTGGCCGTGGCGGCGGAAGCGCCACAAATAGCTGGGAACGATGGCCTCGACGGAATCGGCTTCGATTCCCAGATCCGCCAGCGTCGCCGCATCGGGCGCCACGACATTGTCGGTCTTGAGCAACCGCACCTGGTCGGGCGTCAGCAGCGGCTTGGGCAGGAACTGCAGGAAGAACGCCTTGACGGCGGCCAGCGCGAAGGGGACCGGCACCAGGATGCGGCGGCGCCGCGTCACCTTGAGGATCAGCTCCAGCAACTGCTTGAAGCTGTAGACGTCCGGCCCGCCCAGCTCATAGGTCCTGCCGCGCGTCGCGCTGTCCGACAGGCATGTCAGCACGGCGCGCGCCACATCGCCGACATAGACCGGCTGGAATTTGGTCTCGCCACCGCCGATCAGCGGCAGCACCGGCGAGAGGCGGGCGAGCCAGGCAAAGCGGTTGAAGAAATCGTCTTCCGGCCCGAACACGATCGAGGGCCGAAGGATCGTCGCATGGGCAAAGGCCGCGCGCACGGCCTGTTCGCCACGGCCTTTGGAGGCCGCATAGGCGGATTGGGATTCGTCGTCCGCCCCGATCGCCGAAAGATGGACAAGCCTGCCGACGCCTTCTTTCGCCGCGGTCTTGGCGATTGTCTCGGCGGCCGTCACATGCAGCTCCTCGAAGCTCTGATGGCCGCGCTCGTAAAGCACGCCGACGAGATTGACGACCGCATCGGCGCCGCGCATGGCCGCGGCCACATCGGCGGGGTCGCGGACATTGGTCTTGCGGATTTCGATCTGGCCGACATTGCCGGCCGGCAGCAGGAACATCGCCGAGTTGGGATGGCGGACGGCAACGCGGATGCGATAGCCGGCGCGTGCCAGGGCGCGGACGGTGTGCCGCCCCAGAAAGCCCGATCCTCCGAAAACGGTGACGGTCGCTGCCATGATTGCCGAATCCCTGATCTCTCAACGCGTGGCCGCTTCATAGCCAAACCTGCCGGGCGCGGAAAGGCCGCAATCCGCCGCCGCCTGCCGGCCGGCGATGCGGCGCCGCAACCGGCATGGCGCCGTTCGCTCCGGCGCGGCGCATTCCGCCCCGAAATCGGCCCGGCGGGCTCGGAAAAGCGCGTTGACTTCGCCCCACGCCGCCCCTACACATCCCGCCCCAAGGCAATTTGCCTCTGGGCCCAGATGGCGGAATTGGTAGACGCGCCAGCTTCAGGTGCTGGTACTCGCAAGGGTGTGGAGGTTCGAGTCCTCTTCTGGGCACCATTCGGCGCCGCTTCGCCGGCGCTTCCGCAAAGCTCTATCCCGCCAAGCCTTGCCACATGGCCATGGCCAGACCGAGCGCGCGCGTGTCGCCCGTCGTCGTCGGCGCCATCTTGTTCATCGCGTAGCCCAGCGTCATGCGCGCATCCAAGTCGATGATGGCCAGCGAGCCGCCATAACCGCCCCAATAGAGGGTATTGGGATTGGGCAGGGGCACGGCTTCGCCCGGCAGCCCGAAGCCCAGGCCATAGCGCACAGGGATTCCCAGGATCAGGTCGGTGCCTTCGATCTGCAATTCCAGCGCCTTGCGGCAGCCGGCCTCCGACATGATGCGCTTGCCCTTGGCGACGCCGCCATTGGCCAGCACGGCGTGGATTTCGGCGATCGACCTGGCATTGGCTTGTCCGCCGGCCGCCGGAATTTCCGCGGCCCGCCAGGCGCGCGTCGCGGTGTCCCGCGGATCGATGCCGGGATTGGTCGCCATGTTGCGGGCCAGCTCGCTCTGCGAGGTGTCGGCGATGCCGCCGCCGGGCGGCGGCGGGATCAGTTCGGCCACGCGCCCGTCCTCGGAGGCGGGCAGGCCGATATGGAAATCGGCCCCCAGCGGTTCGGCGATCTCCTCGCGGAACACGGTGCCCAGCGAGCGGCCGGTGATCCGCCGCACCACTTCGCCGACCAGATAGCCCTGGGTCAGGGCGTGATAGCCGCAGGCCGTGCCCGGCTCCCAGAACGGCGCCTGGGCGGCCAGCAGGGCGGTGACCTTGTCCCAGTCATAGAGGTCGTCGCGGCTGATCGGGTCTCTCCAGCCGGAAAGTCCGGCCGCATGGCTCATCAGCTGGGCGACGGTGATCCCGGCCTTGCCGTTCGCGGCAAAGTCCGGCCAGTAGCGGGCCACGGGGGCGGCGAAATCCAGCTCGCCCCGGTCCGCCAGCAGCAGGGCCGTCATCGCGGTCATGGTCTTGGTGGTGGAGTAGACGTTGACGAGCGTGTCCTTCTGCCAGGGCCGGGTCCGGGCTTCGTCGGCCCAGCCGCCCCACAGATCGGCGACCGTCTCGCCCTCCACCGTGGCGCAGAACGAGGCGCCGAGATCGGCCCCGCCGGCCAGATTGGCCTCAAAGGCTTCGCGCGCGCCCGCAAATCTCTCCTGCACAAAGCCGCCCGTCGCAGCGTCCGCCATGCCCGTCCTCCCGTTCTCCGCGGGCGCAAGCCTAGCGCAGTCCCCGCGCCCTGTACCGGTTGGCGTGCCGCCCGGCGCGCTGTAAAAGCGGGACATGAAAATCAAACTCCACAAGGGCGATCTGCCCGACGGTCTGGACCTCGGCCCCATCGTCGCCATCGACACCGAGACCCTCGGCCTCAATCCCCACCGCGACCGGCTGTGCCTGGCCCAGCTGTCATCGGGCGACGGCGTCTGCCACGCCGTGCAGTTCGCCGCCGGCGATTATGCCGCGCCCAATCTGAAGCGCCTGCTCGCCGATCCCAAGGTGCTCAAGCTGTTCCATTACGCCCGCTTCGACGTGGCCATGTTCCAGCAATATCTGGGCGTCACCTGCGCGCCCGTCTATTGCACCAAGATCGCCTCCAAGCTGGTGCGCACCTACACCGACCGCCACGGCCTCAAGGATCTGGTCAAGGAATTGCTCTCGGCGTGGATCTGTCCAAGGAGCAGCAGAGTTCGGATTGGGGCGCGCCGGACCTCACGGACAAGCAGCTCTCCTATGCGGCCAATGATGTCGCCCATCTGCACCGGCTGAAAACCGTTCTCGACGGCATGCTGGCCCGTGAGGGCCGGACCGGGCTGGCCCAGGCCTGTTTCGATTTCCTGCCCGCCCGCGCCCAGCTCGATCTGGCCGGCTGGGGCGAGGTCGATATCTTCGCCCATTGACGCGAACAGGGCAGGCTCCGGTTAACGCCGTCTTAACGCCGTCGCGGCGCCAGCCTTGAACGGGCCGCGCCCAACGCCCATAATTTCCAGGGTTGGCACGATTTTCGCTTTCGGAGCGCATTTCGCAGTTGCGGCAGGCGGTTAGCAGTCGTAGGCGTGGGGGTGTCGTCGCGATCACGATTCAAACAGGTATGTTCCATGCAGTCCGCAGACTCGATTTCGGCCGGCCAGTCCGTCGCCACTGAGGGCGCGGCCGCTGGCGTGGAGGCGCCCGATCTGTCCGCCGCCAGGCGGGTCTTTGCCTATGCCGGCGAGGCGATTGCGGATCTGGCTTCGGCGCTCGATGGTGATTTCGTTCGCGCCGTCGATGCCATCCTGGCGGTCAAGGGGCGTGTCATCGTCTCGGGCATGGGCAAGTCGGGGCTGATCGGCCGCAAGATCGCGGCCACCCTGGCGTCCACCGGCACGCCGGCCCAGTTCATCCATCCCGGCGAGGCCAGCCATGGCGATCTCGGCGCGGTGACGCCGCGACGACGCGCTGCTGATGCTCTCCTATCGCGGCGAGACCGCCGAACTGTCCGATCTCATCACCTATGCCAAACGCTTTTCGATCCCGCTGATCGGCATGGCCAGCAATCCCAATTCGACGCTCCTGCAGGCCGCCGATGTGCCGCTGCGGATTCCGCGTGCGAAAGAGGCCTGTCCCAACGGCCTGGCCCCGACCACCTCGACGACGTTGATGCTGGTGCTCGGCGATGCGCTCGCGGTCGCCTTGATGGAACGCAAGGGGTTTTCGGCGGACCAGTACCGCAATTTCCATCCCGGCGGTTCGCTGGGGCGGATGCTGATCCGGGTCTCCGACCTGATGCGGCGCGAGGATCTGCCCGTGGTGGCGCTGCAAACACCGATGGGCGAGGTTCTGGCCACGCTGTCGAAGGGCACGCTGGGCTGCGTCGTGGTGGTGGACGAGGCCGGCGGCGCGGCGGGCATCATCACCCATGGCGATGTCGGCCGGCACATCGCGCCGGATTTTCTCGATCGCACGCGCGCGCGAGGTGATGACCTCCAACCCCCGCTGCGCGCGGCCCGATCAGCTGGCCGCCGAAGCACTCGCGCTCATGAACGAAAGAAAGATCACCCAGCTTCTGGTGCTCGATCCGGCCGATGCCGCGAAAACGCCGCTGGGAATCCTGCACATTCACGATTGCTTGCGCGCGGGGCTTCAATAGATGCCCGCGCGGCGGCCTGGACGGGGCGCGCTGGCTCAACCTCCGGGTCGTGAGCGCACGTCGCCGCAGCGCGACTGGTCGGCGCGGGCGCCCTTGCACGCTGGCGATCCCCAGCGCTACAGCCGCTTCGTCACGATCATGAAGCGGGCCCTGTTGCTGGCCGCGCTGGCACTGATCGCCGCCGTCGTCGCCTATTCGCTTCAGCCGCGCGAGCAAAATCGCGTCTCGATGACCTTTGAGCGCATGGGCAAGGTGGCCAACGATCTGGCCATGATCAAGCCGCGCCTGCGCGGGACGGACGCGTCCGGCAATCCGTTCGTCGTCACGGCCGACGAGGCGGTGCAGACGGGCCAGAATGCGCATCGGGCCCGTCTCACCAATGTGCAGGCCGACGTCACGCTGAAGAACAACACCTGGCTGTCCGCCAGCGCCCAGTCGGGCCTGCTCGATGCCGACGCCAAGACCCTGAAGCTCTCCGGCGCGATCGCGATCTATTCGGACAGCGGCTACGAGCTGCACACCGATAGCGCCAGGGTCGATCTCGGCAAAGGCATCATGCGCGGTGACAATGCGGTCACCGGTCACGGACCGCTTGGCACACTGCGCGCGGACCGGTTCACGGTTGATCGAAACACCAAACAGGTACGTCTCATGGGACATGTGAAGATGGAGATCTATATCCGGCACAAGGCGGGGAAGACGCCATGATGGCCAGCCCGCTTTTCCGCCGTGCCGCATGGGCCGGGGTCGTGTTCCTTGCGGCTGTGTCCGCCGCCGCCGCGGCCGGCGTCAATCTGGGCGGTCTGGATTCCGGCGCGCCGATTGCCGTCAGCGCCGACAATTTCACGGGCGATTTCCAGACCAAGGTCGGGACCTATTCCGGCAATGTCATCGTCAGTCAGGGAAACTTCAAACTGCATGCCGATCAGGTCCGGGTCTCGGTCGCGGGCAGCAAACCCGACAAGATCATTGCGATGGGCCATGTCCTGTTCGATGCGCCCAGCGGCACCGCATCCGGCGATCGCGGGGTCTATGCCCTCGCCGCACGCACGATCACGCTGACCGGCAATGTCGTGCTGGCGAAGGACAAGAACGTGATGCGGGGGACGCAGCTGACCGTCAATCTGGACAGCGGCCGGGCCACGCTCGGCGCCAAGGGGATGTCCGGCGGGCGCGTCCAGGGGCTGTTCACGCCGCCCAAGCGGACAAAGGACGACAGGAAATAACAAGCTTCACGCTTCGTTAAAGAGGAATAGGCACAGTTCTTGCCATGACAGATCGAACCGACAGCGATTCGACGACTTCCGGCCAGTCCGACCGGCCCCAACCCCATGTGGTGGAGGGCAGCCAGGGTCTGGTTGTGAGCCGCATCGGCAAGAGCTTCCGTAAGCGCCCGGTCGTGCGCGCGGTGAGCCTGACCCTGCGCCGCGGCGAAGTCGTGGGTCTTCTGGGCCCGAACGGTGCCGGCAAAACCACCTGCTTCTATATGATCACCGGGCTGATCCCGGCCGATTACGGCAAGATCGAACTCGACGGCCACGACGTCACGGGCCTGCCCATGTATCGCCGCGCGCGATTGGGCATCGGCTATCTGCCGCAGGAAGCGTCGATCTTCCGCGGGCTCACGGCCGAACAGAACATCCGCGCCACCGCCGAGCTGATCGAAACCGATCCGGCGCGCCTGGAAGCGATGGTCGAAGAGCTCATGGCCGAATTCGGCGTCACCCATGTGCGCGACACCCCGGCGATCGCGCTGTCAGGTGGCGAGCGCCGCCGCGTGGAAATCGCGCGGGCCCTGGCCACGCACCCGTCCTATATTCTGCTTGATGAACCCCTGGCCGGCATTGATCCGATCGCGGTGTCGGAAATTCGCGATCTGGTGCGGCATCTCAAGGACCGCGGTATCGGCGTTCTGATCACCGATCACAATGTGCGCGATGCGCTGGAGATCATCGATCGCGCCTACATCATTCATGAAGGTCAGGTTCTGAAGGAAGGCCTGCCCGGCGAGATCGTGGGCGATCGGGATGTGCGCAGGGTTTATCTTGGCGAGCGTTTTTCGCTTTAGTGGGGGCAGGGGCGTAGAGTATGGCGGTCACGCAGCGTCTTGAGATCAGGCAGGGGCAATCCCTTGTCATGACGCCGCAACTGCAGCAGGCGATCAAGCTGCTGCAGTTGTCGAATCTCGAGCTCGCCGATTACGTCGAACAGGAGCTGGAGCGCAATCCGCTTCTGGAACGCGACGAGCGCGATTCGGCCGGCCCCGAGGAACGCGAGGCCGAACCCGCCGCGGCCAGCGAAAGCGAGACCCTGGACACCGCGCTGGCGCGCGAGGATTTCTCCAAGGCCGAAGACATGGATGCGGGCCATGACGACATGTATGTCGACAGCGCCCGCGCCGACGCGCCGGAGCCCGCCCAGCCGCTATCCGACTGGACCACGCTGAAATCCGGCTCCCGCCCGGAAGGCGAGAACTCGCTCGAAGGTTCGCTGGTCGAAGCGCAGACACTGAAGGATCACCTGGCCGATCAATTGTCGATCGCCGGGCTCGATGCCGAAGGCCGCATCATCGGTGCGGCCATCATCGACTCGGTCGATGAAGCCGGTTATTTCCGCGGCGACATCCTGGAGATGGCCGAGCGCCTGGGCGCGCCGTCGGCGGCCGTCGAAGGCGGTTCTCGGGCGTGGTGCAGGGCTTCGACCCCACCGGCGTCGGGGCGCGCGACCTGGCCGAATGCCTGGCCCTGCAATTGCGGGAGCTGGACCGGCTCGATCCGGCGATGCAGGCCTTGCTGGCGCGTCTGGATCTGGTGGCCCGGCGCGACATGGCCACGCTTGTGCGTCATTGCGGCGTCGATGCCGAAGACGTTGCCGACATGATCGCCGAAATCCGGGCCCTGACGCCAAAGCCCGGCCTGGCCTTCGGCTCGGATCCCGTGCAGCCGGTGGTTCCGGACGTCTTCGTGCGCGAGGGCCCGGACGGGCTGTGGCACATGGAACTCAATTCGGAGACCCTTCCGCGCCTGCTCGTCAATTCGCGCTATTATTCCACGGTTGCCGCCAAGGCGCGCGCGACAAGGGATCGAAGGAATATCTGAGCGACTGTCTGAACAACGCCAACTGGCTGGTAAAGAGCCTGGACCAGCGGGCGCGCACCATCCTCAAGGTGTCCAGCGAGATCGTGCGCCAGCAGGACGGCTTTCTGACCTATGGCGTGCGGCATTTGCGGCCGCTCAATCTGCGCACCATGGCCGACGCCATCTCGATGCATGAATCGACCGTCAGCCGCGTCACTTCGAACAAGTATATTGCGACGCCGCGCGGGGTCTTCGAACTGAAATATTTCTTCACGGCCGCGATCCAGTCGGTTAATGGTGCCGAGTCCCATTCCGCGGAAGCTGTGCGCGACCGGATTCGGGAGTTGATCGAGAACGAGGCCGGTGAGATTCTGTCCGACGACCGCATCGTCGCATTGCTCACGTGCCGATGGCGTGAACATCGCGCGGCGCACGGTCGCCAAATATCGTGAAGCTCTGCGAATCCCCTCGTCGGTGGAACGGCGGCGGCTGAAAGGTTCGGAATTTGGCGCCCTTGCGGCGCGCTGAAATCGGGCGTTGACTCTTTCGCGGCGTGCGACATAAGGTCCGCCGCCTTCTGAAGGGGGCAGCCTCGACCGGATCTTCGAGGGGCAACATCGAGGTTCCAGTCGTTCGCGCAGTGAGGCCATGAAAGTACGAGTATCAGGCAAGCAGATCGAGATTGGCGAGGCGCTGCCAGAGCATGTGCGCGCCGCTCTCGAAACGGCGATCGGAAAATATTTCGACGGGGGTGTCGATGCGAACGTCGTCTTCTCTCACGAAGGGGTCTTCTTTCGAGCAGACTGTTCCGCCCATCTGGACTCGGGGGCGATCGTAACGGCGCAAGGCGAAGGCGATGATGCGTATCGCGCTTTCGACGTGGCGCTCGAGCATCTGGAAAAGCAGGTGCGCCGCTATATGCGAAAGCTGAAAAGCCACCACCCCTGATCAGCGAACAGAAGGTCAGCATGGATATCAACGATTTGCTCGTACCCTCGGCCGTCGTGCCGGCGTTGAAGGTGCAGGGCAAGAAACAACTCTTGCAGGATCTGGCCGAACGCGCCGCCGCGCTGATCCATTTGCCGGAACGGCGCATTTTCGAAACACTGGTCGAACGCGAGCGCCTGGGCACCACGGGCATGGGCCAGGGGATTGCAATCCCGCATGGCCGCCTGGCCGGGTTGACCAAGATCACCGGATTGTTTGCGCGCCTCGATCCGCCCATCGTCTATGACGCGATCGACGACCAGCCCGTCGATCTGGTGTTCCTGCTGCTGGCGCCCGAAGGCGCCGGTGCCGATCATCTGAAGGCCCTGGCCCGCGTCTCGCGCCTGCTGCGCAATCAGGCAACCTGCGAAAAGCTGCGTGCGACGACGGACAGCCGAAGTCCTCTATGCCCTGCTGACGGAAAGCAACGGCACCAACGCCTCGCAAGCCGCCTGACGCGAAGCGGTGTCGACGAATCGAAAGGGCCGGAACATCGCTGTTCCGGCCCTTTGCGTGTCTAGGCGTGTCCGAACGTGTCTCAGTGCACGCTCATCGGCGTCAGATCGTTCTGGACGGCGGCGCCATAGGCGCTGTCCCAGCCGTCGGTAAAGCCGAGCACCGTGCCGTCGATGGCGTGCAGCACATAAAGCTTGGTGCTGTCCGGCACCTTGACGCCTTCGGGAATGATTCCCATGCGGCGCGCCTCTGCGGCCATCGTCGGCTTGATATAGGCGATGCGCGAGGGTTCGAAGTCCGGCGAATGCCATCTCGTCGTAAATCATTGTCGTTCTCGGTCATGGCGACCTCCTTGATGTCCCTCGCTTAGGCCCCGGTTCCGTTCGTGCGCGGTGTGATGGCGATCTTCTTCACAACGCATTCGGCCTGCTGGGCGGGTCAGCGCAATCGATAGCAATCCGTTCGCCAGCTCCGCCTTCGTCACTTCGATTCCGTCGGCCAGCACGAAACGTGCGCTGGAACTGTCGCGCCGCGATGCCGCGGTGCAGGAACTCCCGGTCGCCGGCCTCGGCCTGTTTGCCGCGGATCACGAGCTGGCTTGTCCTCGACGGTCACGCTCAGATCCTCGGTGGCGAATCCCGCCACCGCCAGAGTGATGCGCAGCCTCTCGGGCCCGGTCTGCTCGATGTTGTACGGAGGGTAGCCGTCCCCGGCGCTTTTGGCGGTCCGTTCCAGGAGCCGTTCCAGATGCTCGAAGCCCAGCAGAAACGGGCTGTTGAACATGGCGCTACGGGTCATATCTCAAAGCCCTCCTCAAGCGGCCCTGCCGGCTCCGCCATGGCGGCCGCCGGTAATTTTGTTTCCGGTGACCCCATTTGGGCGCCGCCTCTTTCCAAGATGTGGTGATTTCCGCCGGCCAGATCAAGTGACCTCGTTTTGTTCACTTAATTGTGTCTTTCCGGGCCGGATCGGCGTGGCGGGGCGTTGCGGCGGCGCCCGCGCCGGGGCAGAAGGCGCGCGCGATCCCCGGGAGCCGTGACCACCGCCGCCATGACCGAGCGCTCGCCCTTCGTGCTGCTGGACGATGCCAGGCCGGGCCAGGCGCGCCTCGGCCCTCTACACGCAGCGCGCAAGGCGAGATCGTGGCCCGCACCCCGGCCGAGGTGCCGGCAGCCCTGGCGGCGCTGGAGGAGGCCCGTGCGGCCGGCCGTCATCTGGCGGGCTATTTCGCCTATGAGCTGGGGCTGGTGCTGGAGCCGAGCCTGGCCGCGCGCTCTGCCGGCGCGTCCTGCCGGGCGCCGCTGCTGTGGTTCGGCGATTTTCGACGCCGCCCGAAATCCTTCGAGGGCGAGGCCGCCGACACCCGCGCTGGCCCGGATGGTGTCCGGCCGGGCCTATGCCGGGCCCGTTGCGGCCCGAATGGGACGCGGCAGGCCTATGCCCGCCGGTTCGCCCGGACCCATGACTGGATCGGCGCCGGCGACATCTACCAGGCCAATCTCAGCTTCCGCGCCCGCTTCGCCTTCGCCGGCGATCCGCTGGCGCTGTATCGCGATCTGCGCGCGCAGCGCCGGCGCGGCCCATTGCGCCTTCATCGACGACGGCACGCCGCCACATCCTGTCGCTGTCGCCGGAACTGTTCTTCGACCTGTCGCCGAAGGGCGCGCTCGACGGCCGGCCGATGAAGGGCACCGCGCCGCGCGGCGCCGATGCGGCGCGCCGATGCCGCGGCGCGCGAGGCGCTTGCCGCACAGCGCCAAGGACCGCGCCGAGAACCTGATGATCGTCGATCTGCTGCGCAACGATCTGGGCCGCATCGCGCGAGATCGGCAGCGTCGCGGTCGCCGACCTGTTCGCGGTGGAAACCTATCCGACCGTGCACACGATGGTCTCGACCGTCACCGCGCAGATCGAGCCGGGCACGGCTATCGCCGCGATCCTGAAGGCGCTGTTTCCCTGCGGTTCGATCACCGGCGCGCCCAAGATCCGCGCCATGGAAATCATCGCCGCGCTGGAGGAGTCGCCCGCGCGGCGTCTATTGCGGCGCCATCGGCCATTTCGCGCCCGATGGCTCGGCCCGCTTCAACGTCGCCATCCGCACAATGACGATCGCGGGCGCGCGCGGCGAGCTCGGGATCGGCGGCGCCGTGGTCCACGATTCCACGGCCGCGAGGCGAATATGCCGAATGCCTGCTCAAGGCGCGCTATTTCACGCAAGCGGCCGCCGGCCGCTCGAACTGATCGAAACCCTGCGTTACGTGCCGGGCGAAGGCTTCACGCGCCTGGCGCTGCATCTGGCGCGCATGGCCGCGCTCGGCCGCCGGTCTTCGGCCTCGCCTTCGATCGCGACGCCGCGATGGCCGCGCTGCAAGCCGCCATGTCGTCCGCGCGCCGGGCCCATGCGCGTCCGCCTGACCTTGAACGAAGCGGGCGCATTCGCAGCCACCGCCGCGCCGCTGGCCGACGCCGCGCCCACGCCATGGCGTTTTGCCATCTCGCCCGAGCGTGTCGTCAGCACCGATCTGCTGCAGCGGCACAAGACCGACTGGCGCGAACTGCTACGAATCCGAACATGCGCGCCTGGCCGCCGAAACCGGCTGCGACGAAGTCCTGTTCCTGAACGAGAAGCGGCGAAGTCGCCGAAGGCGCGCGCACCAACATCTTCGCCGAAATCGACGGCGCGCTGGTCACGCCGCCGCTTTCCGCCGGCGTCCTCGATGGCTGCCTGCGCCGCGAAATGCTGGACACGGGCGACTGCATCGAAGGGACGCTCACGCGCTCGGATCTTGCGAAGGCCGAAGCGGTCTATCTCGGAAATTCGCTGCGCGGTCTGATCGCCGCCGTTCCGGTCGAATGATTCAGGTGGTCCGGTGCCGCCGCGGTCGGGATCAGTCTGCCTTGGCCGCCAGCGCCGAGAGTTCGGCGAGCGAAACCGGCAGCACCCAGCCCGAAACCTCCTGCATGCCATGCTCGTCGAGATCGGCCTCCAGCACGTCGCGCAAGGGGCGATTGATCAGCCGCGGGCGCAGCGCGTCGGCCGTCGCCTTGGCGTCGAAATCCGGCTCGGCGGCCAGCACCGCACCTCCGACGATGCGCGCCGCCGCGCGGTCCGGCAGCTTGGCGAGAAGATCGTCATAGGGGGAGGGCGGGTGGCCGGGCCCGAAGAGCCCCGCCTCATAGGCCAGGCCGCCCGCCGCGGCCACGCCCAGCACGGCCAATCCGCCGATGAGCAGGGGCCGTGCTTGCGATCTCCGTCTTGCGTTCGTCGCTCATGCGAACAGCCCCTTGACGTGGTCGGCCAGGCGCAGGCTCAGGGCCACCAGGTTCATGGTCGGATTGGAGGAGCCATAGGTCGGGAAGATCGAGCTTCCCGCGATGAACAGATTGGCGAGGCCGTGAACCTTGCGCATCGGCGTCGACCACGCCCTGTTTGGGATCGATATGCATGCGCGCCGTGCCCAGATGGTGATTGCCCCAATCCATGACGGCCAGCCATTCGGCGCGGGTCTTGCGGTCCAGCCGGATCATGCCGGCGCGCGCGGCCAGCATCTGCCGGCCCAGTTCGGTCGATGGTCTTGCGATAGCGCGCGAAATCGTCGTCCGAGATCGTCATGTTCAGCTTCAGCCGCGGCATGCCCAGCGCATCGCGTTCGCCCGTCAGGGTGAGCCGGCGTTCGGGGTCCGGCATCAGCTCGATGCCGCAGCCCAGCGAATAGGCCATCGCCTTGTCGGCATCGACGCCCAGCGCCGCAGCCGTCTCGCGCACCGCCGCCTTGCCCAGCTCGTCCAGCTCGACATGCTGTTCGACCGTGGCCAGCGAGCCCAGAACCTGCGCCTCCGCCTTGAAGGCCTGCGGTGGGCGAGAAGGTGGCGCGGAAATGCGCGCCGTCGCATGTTCAGATTGGTCTTGTAATAGGGCGCGATGGGCCCGCCGAAGGTCACCAGCGTGGCCGTGTTGCGCGGGATGGCGTGATCGGCAAAGAAGCGGCCGACCAGATCGTGCTGGTTGCCGACGCCGGTTTTCATCACGTCGTTCGAGGCCAGCAGCAGCCTTGCGGTTTCGATGGCGCCGGCGGCCATCACGGTGTGGCGCGGCTTTACCGTGAAGCGGTTGCCGCTGAGCGTGGCGAGGTCGAGGTGGTCGAGCTGTGTCGCGTCGGCGCTCAGCCGCAAGCCGGTGACATTGGCGTTCAGCAGCACCTTCAGATTGCCGATGCGCTTGAGCGCGGCGGCATAGCGTTCGCCGAAATGCGTCGGCAGGTGCTGCGGATTGCCGGCCCACTGGCTGAACTGGAAGAAGCTCGTATAGACCCCGCCCGCGCCCAGCTTCACCATCGGCCCCAATGCGGGCGCGGATTGGGCGAGCGCGTCGTAGAGGAAGGGCCCGGCCTCGACCAGCTCCTGCGCGCGCGGGAAATAGGGCTCCAGTTCCTTGCGCGCGAACGGCCAGCCCGAATGGGCGACCCAGGGCCGCTTTTCGAAATCGTCCGGGTCCAGCGGGCGGCACCAGCCGCCCCAGTGATTGGTGCTGCCGCCCAGATAGCGCAGGCGTGTGGCATCCAGCGGGATGTAGGGCACCCCGGCTTCGGCGCCGTCATAGAGCTTCTGGGTGGCGGCATCGAAATCCATGCCGCCGCTTTCCAGCAGCAGCACCCGGAATTTGGCTCCGGCCAGGGCCAGGGCCAGCGAAATGCCGGCCGGTCCGCCGCCGATGATGGCCAGATCGGGGGTCAGGACCGTGCCCGGGGGCAGGCTGCGAGCGTCGGAGAAGGCGGGCAAGGCAGCCCCGTTGCGAGCGATTCCGCCCGCTTTCTAGCTCAAATTCGGGGCCGGGTCCGGTCGGGTACGGAATTTTCCGGATGCGACCAAAAGCGGGGCCCCCTTGGCGGCAGAGCCGCGATAGGCTATTTGAAGAAGGTGAGAATGATTATCAAGAACATAAACGGCCCGGAGTTCCACCCATGCGTGACGTGCCGACTGCGATGACAGCGCCGGAAGGCAGCCGTCACGGCGGCCCCCGCCCTGACGGGGTTGCGGATGGGCCGTGCCCGCTGCGGGGCGCGCGGCGTCATCGTTGGCATCCTCATCGGGCCCGCCCGCAGCGCCGACGCCATCGATGGCGCCGAGCTGGAGCGCCGTTTGCTGGAAATGGGATTTGTCGAAGGCGCCCGGTTCGAAATTCTCCACGAAGGCCCGATCGGCCGCGATCCCATCGCCGTGAAAGTGGATGACACCCGCGTGGCCCTGCGCCGCCGGGACGCCGACGCCCTTGATCGTCGAGCTCGACCGGGATGGCTCGGCGGCATGAGTGACGCGGCGCACCGCGATCCCCTGATTGCGCTGGTCGGCAATCCGAATTCGGGCAAGACGGCGCTGTTCAATGCGCTCACCGGTGCGCGCCAGAAGGTCGCCAACTATCCCGGCGTCACCGTCGAAAAGAAGATCGGCCAGGTCATGACGCCGGCCGGCCACAAGGCGGCCATCGTTGATTTGCCGGGCACCTATTCGCTGCGGGCCCGCAGTCCGGACGAGGCCGTCACCCGCGATTTCGTGCTCGGGCGGCTTGCCGGCGAAACCCCGCCCGACGTCATCGTCTGCGTCGCCGACGCCACCAATCTCAGGCTGATGCTGCGCCTGCTGCTCGAACTCAAGCAGGTCGGCCGTCCCGTGGTGCTGGCGCTCAACATGTATGACATCGCCCAGCGCCAGGGCATCCGCATCGATATCGAAGGCATGTCGCGCGAGCTCGGCATTCCCGATCGTCACCACGGTGGCCGTGCGCAAGCGCGGCCTCGCCGAGGTGCTCGGCGAGGTCGATCGCATGATCGGCGCCGCCGGCGGCGAGATCGTCTGGCGCGAGCCCGTCGGCCGAAGAGATCCGCGCCGCCCACCGCGATGCGGTGCGCGTGCACAAGCTTTACGTCAAGCCGCCGCTGCGCCCCGACACGCTGACGGCCGGATCGACGCCGTCTTGCTGCACCCGATTGCCGGCACCCTGATCCTGCTCGTCGATCCTGTTCCTGATGTTCCAGGCCGTGTTCAGCTGGGCGCAGCCGGCCATGGATCTGATCGAGGCCGGCTTCACCTGGCTCGGCGACCTTGTTCGTCCAGTTGTTGCCGGCCGGTCTGCTGCGCAGCTTCCTCGTCGATGGGCTGATCGCCGGCGTCGGCAGCGTGCTGGTCTTCCTGCCGCAGATCCTGACCCTGTTCTTCTTCATCATCCTGCTGGAAGACCTGGGCTACATGGCCCGCGCGGCCTTCCTGATGGACAAGATGATGGGGGCCGCGGGCCTGCATGGCCGCGCCTTCATTCCGCTGTTGTCGAGCTTTGCCTGCGCGATCCCGGGAATCATGGCCACGCGCGTGATCGACAACAAGCGCGACCGCTTCACCACGATCCTGGCGGCGCCGCTGACGACCTGTTCGGCGCGCATCCCGGTCTACACCCTGATCATCGCCGCCTTCATTCCGGACCCGACAGGTCTGGGGCTTCGCCAGCCTGCAGGGTCTGGTGATGTTCGGGCTCTACGCCGTCGGCATCTCAGCTCGCTGACCGTGGCGCTGGTGATGCGCCGCATCTTCTGGCGCGGCGCCTCGGAGCCGTTTCTGATCGAATTGCCCTCCTACAAGGTGCCCGATCCCAAGAACATCCTGCGCGGGCTCTTGCTAGCGCGCGCAGATCTTCCTGCGCCGCGCCGGCACCATCATCCTCCTGGCGATGATCGTGGTCTGGTTCCTGTCGAGCTTTCCGGCCGCGCCCGCCGGTGCCGTCGGGCCCGGCCATCGATTACAGCCTGGCCGGCATGCTCGGCCATCTGGTGGCGCCAGTGCTCGCGCCCATCGGCTTCAGCTGGCAGATGACGCTGGCGCTGATCCCCGGCTTTGCCGCGCGTGAGGTCGCGGTCGGGGTGCTCGGCACGGTCTATTCGATCTCCGATGCCGGCCACGGCGCCACCCTGGCCTCGACGCTGGCCGGCCAATGGTCGATGGCCTCGGCGCTGTCGTTCCTGGCCTGGTACGTTTTCGCGCCGCAATGCGCCTCCACGCTGGGCGTGGTCAAGCGCGAGACCAATTCCTGGCGCTGGCCGATCATCATGTTCAGCTACATGATCACGCTGGCCTATATCGCCTCGTTCGCCACCTACCACATCGCGGTTGCGCTCGGCGCCGGCTAGGCGTCAGGCGTTCGCCCGCTCGATTTTCGCGATCACATCGTCGACGCTCAGCACCTGCCCGAACACGGTGGCGAAGGTGGCGCAGGTGGCGCGCTGCAGTTCGTCCGCCGAGACATTGTGCATGGCGCTCGTCGCCGTGCCGTCGCTGGTGAAGAACACCTTGAAGTCGCGCACCGCCGCCTCGCGCGCCGTGGTCTCGCAGCACACATTGGTGCAGATGCCGGTGACGATGATGGAATCGATGCCGCGCTTGCGCAGGATCAGCTCCAGGTCGGTGCCGTAAAAGGCGCCGAAACGCGGCTTCTTCAGCACGATGTCGGCAGGCTGCACGTCAAGCTCCTGATGCAACGCGGCGGTCGGCGCGCCCTCGCTGAACACGCCCTGCGCCAGCATCGGCTCCAACTCGCCATGGATGCCGACATTGGACAGATCCGCCCGCATGGTGTGGGCGGTGTGGATCACCAGCATGCCGGCCTTGCGGCACATCTCGGCCAGGCGGTTGACCCGCGGCAGCAGCTTGGGCCCGTCCGGCGCGGCAATCGGCGAGCCGTCCACGAAGGCGACCTGCATGTCGACATTGATCAGCGCCGTGCGCGCCGGATCGAGCGTGAAATCCACCATCTGCGTTCCCCTCCTGCGCCGTCTAGCGGTGCAAATGCTTGAACACCGTGCCGGCTTTCATCACGAAGGCGACATGCATCAGCGCTTCGATATCGGCCAGCGGATCGCGGTCCACGGCGATGATGTCGGCGATCTTGCCGTCCTCGATGCTGCCCAGATGCGTGCCCTGGCCGATATGGTCGGCGGCGGACACCGTCGCCGCCGCGATGGCCGCCATGGGCGACATGCCCGGCCTTCACCATCAGCGCGAATTCCTTCGCATTCTCGCCATGGGGCGAGACGCCGGTATCGGTGCCGAAGGCGATCTTGAGGCCGGCCTTGTGGCCGCGCGCCAGCGTCTCCAGGATCCTGGGCCCCACCTCCAGCGCTTTTCTGCGGATCGCGGCGGGCATGAAGTCGGATGTCCTGGCCTGTTCGGCGACGGTGGCCCCCGCCAGGGTGGTCGGCACATAGACCGTGCCGGCCCTGAGCATCATCTCGGTGATCTCCGCGTCCATGAAGGTGCCGTGTTCAATGGCGTCGACCCCGGCTTTGAGCGCGGCCTTCATGCCGTCGGCGCCATGCGCATGCGCCGTGGTCTTGCGGCCCAGCATCTTTGCGGCCGCGATGATCGCCTCGTACTCGTCGTCGAAGAACTGCCGGTCGGTGCCGGTCTCGGTATCGGTGAGAACGCCGCCCGTCGCGACGAATTTGATGAAGTCCGCCCCGCGGGACACCTGCCGGCGCACGGCGGCGCGGCAGCCATCGACGCCGTCGGCGCGGCCGCTGGAATCGAGCAGCAGATTGACATCGTCGCGATAGCCGCAGGCCATGCCGTGCCCGCCGGTCGGCGAGATGATCGAGCCGGCTGCGAAGATGCGCGGCCCCGGCACATAGCCTTTCGCCACCGCATTGCGCAGCGCGAAGATGGCATCGCCCGAACCGGCCAGATCGCCCAGATCGCGCACCGTCGTGAAGCCGGCCTCCAGCGTGGCGCGGGCGTGCCGGGCGGCGTGCAGCGCCACGGCGGCGGGCGTCTCTTCGACCGTTTCCAGCTTGTGATGGGGCCCGAACTCGCCCGTCAGATGCACATGGCAGTCGATCAGCCCAGGCAGCACGAAGCGGTCCGACAGGTCGATCAGCGTGTCGCCCGGCTTGGGCGCGGCGAAGCCGGCGCTCGATCGAGACGATCCGGTCCTTCTCGATGGTGATGGTCTGCTTGTGCAGCGGCTCTTCGCCGGGTCTGCGCCAGCAGCGTTCCGGCCAACACATATGTGGTCATGTCATCAGCTCCCATTCGCGCGGCGCAGCTTCGCGCAAGCGGGGCGGGGGAGCAATGCCGGTCTAAAGGCGCTTCTTCGCAAAGGCACGGCCGGATGGCGTCTTGAGGTATTTCTCGAAGGCGTGTGCCTGCGACATGTCCGAGAATGCGATATAGGTTTTGAGCCGCCAGGGCCGGTATTTCGAGGTGTGCGGAACACCTCCCGCGTTGTGCTTTTCCAGTCGCGCTCTGAGATCGCTTGTAACGCCAGAGTAGAAGTGTTTTCGCTCGTTCTCGTTTTCACTCTCGAGGATGTAGACATATTTCATTGTTGGCGAAGCCCCCGCCTGGGAATCCCGCCCGAGAGTGGCATGATTTTCGGAGGATGAAAGGTCGCCGGTCCGTCTTCGCTCGGCTTGCGCCGAGCTACGCCGCGACAGCCTTCGCACCCGCTGTCGCGGCGGCGGTGCGTGGCAGGCGGGCCGGAGTCTTGGCGATGGGCTTGCCGAGCCGTAGCTCCCGCGAAGCGGGAGCGAAGGCTGGTGGAGCTGAGCGGGATCGAACCGCTGACCTCGTGAATGCCATTCACGCGCTCTCCCAACTGAGCTACAGCCCCGTTCCAGATTTTCCGGCCTTGGGTCGCCGGAAGAAACGCATATCAAATGCGAGGCGCTACAACTTCGTCCTTTTCGATGTCTGCGTCAATGATGCCGCTGACGTCGTCGTCCTCGTCCTCGTCGACGAGCAGGTCCGCATCGTCCTCGTCGTCCTCGACCTCGTCGTCGTCGTCAAGGTCCAGATCGTCTTCGTCATCGGCGTCGACCACCGACATTCCGGCTTCTTCGAAGTCCTCGTCGGTGTCCTCGCCGTCGTCCTCGTCTTCATCCTCGTCACTGTCGTCGTCGGAGGCGGCGCCCTTTTTGGCCTTGGCTTTCGCCTTGGGCGCGGCTTCGGCCTCTTCCTCGACTTCTTCTTCCTCGACCTCTTCGGTCTCCTCCGCGTCTTCGTCCTCATCAGCCTCGGGCGCCGGCTGGGCTGCCGCCGGTTCAGGCTGCCGCGGGCGGCGCTGCTTGTAGAGGGCCTCCGGCTCGAACGTGAATGCGCATTTCGGGCATTCGATCGGCCGCTTCTGGAGGTCGTAAAAGCGCGCCCCACAGCTGGGGCATGCGCGTTTCGTTCCGAGATCCGCCTTGACCAAGCTGTTGCTTCCGCTGTGCTGAGGGGTTGCGAAGGGTGGGTCGTTTGCCACGGTCCACGCCGCCTGTCAAAGCGATAGTTCGCGCCGGTCGCCGGAATTTCCGGACCCGGCCCCGCCGGGGCGCCCCGGCCGCTGTGCCGGGGCGATTTCCGGGCCCCGGCTGCAAGGCCCTTGACCGCGCCGCCGGTTGCTTTAGGCAGGCCTGAGGCTCCTTGCCCTCGCTTTTCGGAAACCGCGCTTGCCATGGCCCATTCCGCTGTGCCCCGCCCTCTGACTGCCCATGCCGCGGGCCCGCTTGGCGGCGGCGCGGTCGTGCCTGGCGACAAGTCGATCTCGCACCGGGCCCTGATCCTGGGCGCGCTGGCCGTGGGCGAAACCCGCATCGCCGGCCTGCTGGAGGCCGAGGATGTTCTCAACACGGCCGCGGCCATGCGCGCCTTCGGCGCCGAGGTGACGCAAAAGGCGCCGGGCGATGTGGTCGGTGCATGGCGTCGGCGTTGGCGGGCTTGCCGCGCCGGACGATGTGCTGGATTTCGGCAATTCGGGCACCGGTTCGCGCCTCGCAATGGGAATGATGGCGACGACGCCGATCTCTGCGGTCTTCACCGGCGACGCCTCGCTGCGCAGCCGGCCGATGGGCCGGGTGCTGGAGCCGCTGGCCCTGTTCGGAGCGGTCGCTAGAGGCGCGCGAGGGCGGGCGCATGCCGCTGACGCTGCACGGCGCCCGCGACCCCATGCCGGTCGACCATCACGTCGTCCTGGCATCGGCCCAGGTAAAGTCCGCCTTGCTGCTGGCCGCGCTCAATGCGCCGGGCCGCTCGCGCATCACCCAAGCCGCGCTGACCCGCGATCACACCGAGAAGATGCTGGCCGCCTTCGGGGCCGCACATCGAGGTCGCAGCCGCTCGAAGCCGGCGGCGAGGCGATCACGATCACCGGCCAGGCCGAACTCAGGCCCGCCGCCGTCGAGGTGCCGCGCGATCCGTCCTCGGCCGCCTTTCCGCTGGTGGCCGCGCTGCTGGTGCCGGGTTCGGAGGTGACCATCCCGGCGGTTCTCCTCAATCCGCGGCGGATCGGCCTGCTCTATGCGCTGCGGGAGATGGGGGCCTCCGTGGAGGTCTCGAACCGCCGCACCGGCGGCGGCGAGGAGATCGGCGATCTGCGGGTTCGCGGCTCGGCGCTCAAGGGCTTCGAGGTGCCGCCGGAATGGGCGCCATCGATGATCGACGAATATCCGGTTCTCGCCGTCGCCGCGGCCTTCGCCGAGGGCCGCACCGTGATGCGGGGCCTGGAGGAATTGCGCGTCAAGGAGAGCGACCGCCTCGCCGCCATGGCCGCCGGCCTCAAGGCCATCGGGGTGACGGTCGAGGAATTGTCCGATGGGCTCATCATCGAGGGGATGGGCCGGGTCGGTGCCGGGCGGGGCGACGGTCACAACCCATATGGACCACCGCATCGCCATGGCGTTTCTCGTCGCGGGCCTGGTCACGCGCGCGCCGGTCACGGTCGACGACACCGCGATGATCGCCACCTCCTTCCCCGAATTCGAGACCTCTGATGCGCGGGCTCGGCGCAAGGATCGAGGAGGGCGAGGCGTGAAATCCCCCCTCGTCATTGCCGTCGATGGCACGGCGGCCTCCGGCAAGGGCACCGTCGCCAAAAAGCTGGCGGCCCATTTCGGTTTCGCCCATATGGATTCGGGCGTGCTCTACCGGCTGACCGCGCTGGGCGTGGTCAGGGCCGGCGGTGATCCCGCGAACGAGGCCGATGCGCTGAAGGCGGCGCACGGCATCGATCTGGAGGGGGCGGGCGAGCCGCAGATCCGCTCGGCCGAGATCGGCAGCGCCGCCTCGAAAGTGTCGGCCTTTCCGTCCGTGCGGGCGGCGCTGCTGGATTTCCAGCGCGACTTTCTTGCCCATCCGCCGGGCGGCAGCCCCGGCGCGGTGATGGACGGCCGCGACATCGGCACGGTGATCGCCCCCGATGCCACGGCCAAATTGTTCGTCGATGCCCGCCCGGAGATCCGCGCCCATCGCCGCTGGCTCGAGCTCGAATCCCGGGAATGGGGCAGGTCAGCGAGGCGCGGGTGCTGGCCGAACTCAAGGCGCGCGACGCCGCCGACCGCGCCCGGGCCGTCTCGCCGCTCAAGCCGGCCGCCGACGCCGCCTTGCTCGACACCTCCGATTTGGGTATAGACGCCGCGTTCGCGGCAGCCTTGGCTTTGGTGGAACCGAAGATCAGGGATCAGCTCAAGGCGAAGCCCAGGGGTTGAAGGAGACCCGGCCTCGCTCAACCGAGCCGCCCGCGTCCCAAATCCGAACCGAGTGAACCTGCTGCGCGGGTGGTGTCAGCCATCGCTGGACCGTCGCGCAGAAGTCCGCCAAGCCGGCGCACGCATGTGCAAGGGCTGGCCGGCACAAATACGTTGATCAGGAGACTGCATGGCACAGGCTGCCACCGAATCCGTCGCCACCCCCTCCATGGCCGACTTCGAGACGATGCTCGAAGCCAGTCTCGAGGGCCAATCCCCGCAGGAAGGCTCTGTCATCCGCGGCACCGTCGTCGCCATCGAGAATGATTTCGCCGTCGTCGATGTCGGACTGAAGACCGAAGGCCGTGTGGCCCTCAAGGAATTCTCGATGCCGGGCCAGCCGCCGAACATCAATGTCGGCGACACGGTCGAGGTCTATCTGGAGCGCGTCGAAAATGCGCTCGGCGAAGCGGTGCTGAGCCGCGACAAGGCCCGCCGCGAGGAAAGCTGGATTCGTCTGGAGAAGGCCTTCAACGATGAAGAGCGCGTCTCCGGCGTGATCTTCGGCCGCGTCAAGGGCGGCTTCACCGTCGATCTGGATGGCGCCGTGGCATTTCTCCCGGGCTCTCAGGTCGACGTTCGGCCAATGCGCGATGTCAGCCCGCTGATGAACCAGCCGCAGCCCTTCCAGATCCTGAAGATGGATCGCCGCCGCGGCAACATCGTCGTCTCCCGCCGCGCCGTGCTCGAAGAGCGCCGCGCCGAGGAGCGCTCCTCGCTGGTGGCCTCGCTCAAGGAAGGCCAGGTCGTCGAAGGTGTGGTCAAGAACATCACCGACTACGGCGCCTTCGTGGATCTGGGCGGCGTCGACGGGCTGTTGCACGTCACCGACATCGCCTGGCGCCGCGTCAGTCATCCGACCGAGGTGCTCAACGTTGGCGAGAACGTCACCGTGCAGATCATCAAGATCAACCAGGAGACGCAGCGCATCAGCCTCGGCATGAAGCAGCTGCAGACCGATCCCTGGGAAGGCGTCGGCGCCAAATATCCGGTCGGCGCGCGCTTCCAGGGCAAGGTCACCAACGTCACCGACTACGGCGCCTTTGTGGAGCTGGAGCCGGGCGTCGAGGGCCTGGTCCACGTCTCCGAGATGAGCTGGGTGAAGAAGAACGTCGCCCCCTCCAAGATCGTCTCGCCGGGGTCGGAAGTCGAAGTCCAGGTGCTGGAAGTCGATTCCAACAAGCGGCGCATCAGCCTCGGCCTCAAGCAGTGCATGGAAAATCCGTGGCAGGGCTTTGCGGTCACCCATCCGCCGGGCACCGAGATCGAAGGCGAGATCAAGTCGATCACCGAGTTCGGTCTGTTCGTCGGTCTCGACGGCGACATCGACGGCATGGTGCATCTGTCCGACCTCAGCTGGGACAAGTCCGGCGACGAAGCCGTGCAAGGACTATCAGAAGGGCCAGGTGGTCAAGGCCAAGGTGCTGGACATCGATGCGGACAAGGAACGCGTCAGCCTCGGCATCAAGCAGCTCGAAAGCGATCCCATGGAGAAGATGGGGCCGCTGCGCAAGGGCACGGTCGTGACCTGCGCCGTCACCGAAGTGAACGACGGCGGCATCGAGGTCAGCCTGGCCGATGGCGTGAAAGCGTTCATCCGCCGTGCCGATCTGGCCCGCGATCGCGCCGATCAGCGTCCCGAGCGCTTCGGCGTCGGCGACAAGGTCGATGCGCTGGTCACGAGCTACGACAAGTCCAGCCGCCGGATTTCGCTGTCCATCAAGGCCCGCGAAATCTCCGAGGAAAAGGACGCCGTGGCGCAATACGGCTCCTCCGACTCGGGCGCCTCGCTGGGCGATATCCTCGGCGCGGCCCTGAAGAAGCAGACCGGCGGCGAAGAGGGCGAAGAGTAAGCCCTTTCCCGGTCATTGCAGGCAATGTGGAGGGCGTCCCGCTTCGGCGGGGCGCCCTTTTCATCTCCCGGCCTGGAAGAGGAATTGGGAGTGTTAACGTGAATTTATCCCTCGCCATCTAGCATCGTCCCGGGGAAGGGGTGGCCGCAGCCAGGCGCTGACGCGACGCCCGCCGACGGAGTGGGATGGCATGACAACCGGGCGCGTGGTGGCCTCGCAACTCGCCGCTCTGACCAGGCCGCGTGTCTGGCTGGTGCTGGCCGGCTTGGCCATTTCGGTTTTTGCAGCGACCTGGATCGGGATCGAACTCACGAACGTGACCGGGCGCATCGCCGCGATCTGGCTGGCCAATGCCATCGTCGTGGCGTTTGTCTTCAAGGCGAACCGCCGCAATCGCGGGGCCATCCTATTGGTGGCGCTGCTGGCCAATGTTGCGGCCGATTTGGTGAGCGGCGACAGCGTCGCCGATTCCCTGGTGCTGTCGCTCTGCAACACCGTGGAAATTCTCATTGTCGTCGTCCCCTTGCTGCG
Organism: uncultured Pseudomonadota bacterium; assembly: GCA_963710925.1. Lineage (GTDB taxonomy): Bacteria > Pseudomonadota > Alphaproteobacteria > Micropepsales > Micropepsaceae > Rhizomicrobium. Next base: position 311,949 of record CAVQBY010000003.1, read on the forward strand.
GCGGGGAAGAGCGGTTGATCTCGGCCGCCCGAAATCGCTGCTGATGTTCTACGGTCTGGCGCTGGGACCGGCGCCGGCCGTATCGGCGCTTCTGGCCGCGGCCTATCTGTCCGGGGTCAATGGGTTCGATTTCGCCAACTCCATCCTGGCCTGGTATGGCGCCGATGCGCTCGGCCTGGCCATCCTCGTGCCCATGCTGGCGACGGTTCGCCTGCGCGATTTCTCGGACATGTTCACGCTTCGCCATGCCCGCGGGACTGTGCTGGTCGTCCTGCCCGTGGCGACGGCGATCGCGGTCAACTATTTTGCGTACAGTTTTCCCCTTGCCTTCCTGTTCTTTCCTGCGGTCCTGTTGATGACCTTCATGCGCGGCTTCGCCGGCGGCGCCCTGGGCCTGTTTGCGACCAATGCCTATCTGCTGACACCGGTGTTGATCGGGCATGCCTCCGGCGCGTTGGTGCCGCTTACCTTCCGGACCCAGGTTTTCATTGTTCTGATCTTTGCGGCCGTGCTGAGCTTCACGGTCGTGATCGCCGGTGCGGCTCTGGAACACCGCCGCAGGCTCGAGCGCGAGATGGCGCGCGCGCTGGCGCGGGCCGAGGAATCGCGGGAGGAAGCCATCGTCGCCAAGGACGCGGCCGAGAACGCGAACCGGACGAAATCCATGTTCCTGGCGAACATGAGTCACGAACTGCGCACGCCGCTCAATGCGATCATCGGCTTTTCCGAAATCATGGAAGCGCAGATGTACGGACCGCTCGGGGACGATCGCTATGGCGATTACACCCGCATGATCCATGAGGCGGGCGCCCACCTGCTGGAACTCATCAACGATATCCTCGACATGTCGAAGGTCGAGGCCGGCAAGTTCGAGATCGAGCGCCGGCGCCTCGACCTGCGCGACCTGGTGGACGATTGCCTGGCCCTGATGCAGGAGCGGGCCGCGGCGGCCGGCGTCCACCTGTCCGGCGAGATCGCGGACCAGCCGGTCTGGATTGATGCCGATCGCCGGGCCCTGAAGCAGATCCTGCTCAATCTCCTGTCCAATGCCGTGAAGTTCACCCCGGAGGGCGGGCGGGTCACCGTGGGAGCCATCGATCGGGGCGCGCGGGCTTGCGCGCTGACCGTGCGCGATACCGGGGTCGGGATCCCCGCCCAGGAGGTCAAGCGCCTGGGCAATCCCTTTGTCCAGTTGCGGGACAGCGCCGACCTGGCCCATCGCGGAACCGGACTGGGTCTGGCCCTCGCCCGGGCGCTGGCCGAAATGCATGACGGCGCGCTGCGGATCGAGAGCGTTGTGGGGGCCGGGACCACCGTCACGGTGGAGCTGCCGCGGGGCAAGCCGGCGGCACGGGCCGCCTGAGACCTGCCGGGGGCCTCCCCGGGGCCCCGATCTCCCGATTTCTCCAACCGATCTGGAATCGTTGCGGTAGAAAATCCTCTGCCGCTTCAAGGGCTTTCGTGTTGACGCCCCCCACCGCCTCTGACAAGGTAACTCGCCTGTCGGAGTCGCTTTTTCGGCTCGGGCTGCGGGGATGTCCCCTCGGGGGAAGGGATGATCAAATCGGAACTAGTCGGGCGTCTGGCCCAGCGTTATCCGCACCTCTATCACCGGGATGTGGAGCGGATCGTCACCACTGTGCTCGACGAGATCACAAAGGCTCTGGCGCAGGGCCATCGCGTCGAATTGCGCGGCTTTGGCGCCTTTTCGGTCAAGGTTCGGCCGGCCCGCATGGGGCGCAATCCGCGCACGGGCGAGCCCGTCAGCGTCGATGAAAAGCGTGCTCCGTTCTTCCGCACCGGCAAGGAGTTGCGTGAGAGGCTGAACAACGGCGACTCGCACGCTTCCCCGTGAAGCTGTCCACCTATCTTGTGGGGATTCCCGTGGTCGTCGCCTCGGCCGTGGTCGCGGTGGCCAATCGCCAGATCGTCACCTTCAGCCTGGATCCGTTCTCGCTCAGCCACCCGGCCGAAGCCCTCTCCATCCGCCTGCCGCTCTTCGTGTTGCTGCTGGTGACCCTGGCGGCGGGGGCGATCCTGGGCGGTGTCGCGGCACGGCTGTCGCGCAGTGGCCGGGAGCCGGGCGCGCGCCCGGGCCGAGACGCGGGCCCCGGGGAAATCCGGCTTGCCGGCGCGCCCGGACGGGACTAAACCGCCCGCAACATGAGCGGCCCACGATTCGACAGCCCGATCTTCGTCGCCCTCGACACACCCGATATCGACCGGGCGCTGGCGCTCGCGGCGGCCGTGAAGCCTTCGGTCGGCGGGCTCAAGATCGGGCTTGAATTCATCACGGCCCTGGGGCCCGAAGGCATAAGCCGCATCGTCGAACTGGGTCTGCCGGTTTTCGCGGATGTGAAATTCCACGACATTCCCAACACCGTGGCCGGCGCCGTCCGGGCGCTCGGCGAGACGGGGATCGACATCTTCAACGTCCATGCCTCGGGCGGCGGCGCCATGATGGGCGCGGCGCTGGAGGCGGCGTCGAAATTCCATCCCCGGCCCAAGGTTATTGCCGTCACCGTTCTGACCAGCCTTGCCGATGGCGACCTCGAGGCGGTCGGCCAGGCGGCGCCGGCGGCCGGTCAGGTCACGCGCTTGGCCCGGCTGGCAAAGGGCTCCGGCCTCGACGGCGTGGTCTGCAGTCCGCAGGAGATCGGCCTGGTGCGCGCCGCCTGCGGGCCGGATTTTCTCATCGTCACCCCGGGCGTGCGTCCGGCGGGGGCGGAGCTGGCCGATCAGCGCCGCGTCATGACCCCGGCCGAAGCCATTCGGGCGGGCGCCGACATCCTGGTGATCGGCCGTCCCATCACCGGCGCCGCCGATCCTGCCGCGGCCGCCAGCGCGATCGCCGATGAGGTCCGGGGCGCGATTTTCGCCTGACCTGGCCGCCTTGCGCCCGGCTTCCTTGATTTCCCGCTGGCGGACGGCGATAAGCGGCGCCCGATGGGCATTCAGGTCAAGATTTGCGGTGTGAACACGGCCGGGGCCGCCGATGCGGCCATCCGGGCCGGCGCCGATCTGCTGGGGCTGGTGTTTCACCGCGCCTCCCCCCGTCATGTCGCGCCCGAACAGGCTGGCGCGCTGGCAGGCCGGGCCCGTGGGCGCATCCGGCTGGTCACCCTGCTGGTCGACCCGGACGATGCCGCCATCGCCGCGGCCATCGCGGCGGCGCAGCCCGACTACCTCCAGCTCCATGGCACGGAGTCCCCCGCCCGCGTGGGCGAAATTCGTGCAAAGTTCGAATTGCCCGTTATCAAGGCAATCCCCGTTGCCGAGCTTGCCGATCTGGCTGTCATTCCCATCTATGAACAGGCGGCCGACATGCTTCTCTTCGATGCCAGGGCGCCTGCGGACGCCGGCCGTCCCGGCGGGCACGGCGCGGCATTCGACTGGCGGCTGCTGGCGGGGCGGAAGATGGCGCGGCCCTGGCTTCTGGCCGGCGGCCTCGATGCCGCCAATGTCGGGCGGGCCATCGCCACCGCGGGGGCGCCGGGGGTGGATGTGTCGTCCGGCGTCGAAACGGCGCCGGGCGTCAAGGATGCGGAAAAGATCCGCGCATTTGTTGCGGCGGCGCGCCATGCGCGTTATGCGCCCGCCAGCACGGAGAGGTCCGCGTGACGAAGCTGCCCAATTCCTATCGCGAGGGACCGGACACCTCCGGTCATTTCGGCGCCTATGGCGGCCGCTTCGTGGCCGAAACCCTGATGCCGCTCGTGCTCGATCTCGAGCGCGCCTATGAAGAGGCCAGGGCCGATCCGGCCTTTCATGGCGAGCTCAACGGGCTGCTCAAGAACTTCGTCGGCCGCCCGAACCCGCTTTATTTCGCCGAACGCCTGAGCGCGCATCTCGGCGGCGCGAAGATCTATCTCAAGCGCGAGGATCTCAATCACACCGGCGCGCACAAGATCAACAATTGCCTTGGCCAGATTCTCCTGGCCAGGCGCATGGGCAAGACGCGCATCATCGCCGAAACCGGCGCCGGCCAGCACGGTGTCGCCACGGCCACGGTCGCCGCCCGCTTCGGACTGCCCTGCATCGTCTATATGGGCGAAGTCGATATCGAGCGGCAGAAGCCCAACGTCTTCCGCATGCAGCTGCTCGGCGCCGAAGTGCGCCCCGTGACCTCGGGTTCGCGCACGTTGAAGGACGCGATGAACGAGGCCTTGCGCGACTGGGTCGCCAATGTCGACGACACCTTCTACATCATCGGCTCCGCCGCCGGACCGCATCCCTATCCGGCCATGGTGCGCGATTTTCAGTGCGTCATCGGCAACGAGACGCGCGCGCAGATGCAGGAACTGGAAGGCCGCCTGCCGGACCTCGTCGTGGCCTGTGTCGGCGGCGGCTCCAATGCCATCGGCATGTTCCATCCCTTTCTCGACGATCCCGATGTCGCGATCCACGGCGTTGAGGCGGCGGGCGAGGGCGTCGATACCCCGCGCCACGCCGCGACCATGAGCAAGGGCTCGCCCGGCGTGCTGCATGGCGCGCGGTCCTATCTGTTGCAGGACAAGGACGGACAGATCCTGGAAGCGCATTCGATCTCGGCCGGTCTGGATTATCCGGGCGTCGGCCCCGAACATTCCTGGCTGCGCGACAGCGGGCGCGTGAAATATTTCTCGGCCACCGACAAGGATGCGCTCGAAGGCTTTCAGACGCTGTCGAGGATTGAGGGCATCATTCCCGCGCTCGAGCCCTCCCATGCCATCGCCCATATCATGCGCGAGGCGCCGAAGATGGCGAAGGATCAGATCATCGCGCTGGCGCTGTCCGGTCGCGGCGACAAGGATGTGTTTTCGGTCGCCGACGCGCTGGGTGCACAGCTATGAGCCGGATTGCAACGCGCTTCGCCGAACTTGCCAAGGCCAACCGCGCCGCGTTCGTCCCCTTCGTCACCGCCGGCGACCCCGATGCGGAGACGACGCTGGCGCTGCTGCACGAACTGCCCGCATCCGGCGCCGACATCATCGAGCTGGGTGTGCCGTTCTCCGATCCGATGGCGGATGGCCCGGCAATCCAGGCCTCCTCGCAACGCGCCCTCAGGGCCGGCATGACGCTGCACAAGGTGCTCGATCTTGTGCGCCGCTTCCGCAAGGCGGATAGCGCGACGCCGATCGTGCTGATGGGCTATTACAATCCGATCCATGCCTATGGCACGGCGCGCTTCGCCCGCGACGCCGCCGCGGCCGGTGTCGATGGCCTCATCACCGTCGATCTGCCGCCCGAGGAAGATGAGGTTCTGCGCGCGCCGGCGGCGGCGCAGGGGCTCGATATCGTGCGCCTGGCCACGCCCACCTCGACCGATCTGCGGCTCGAAACCGTGGTCAACGGCGCCAGCGGCTTCCTTTACTATGTCTCGGTTGCGGGCGTGACGGGCACCAAGGATTTCGCCGAAAATGAGGTGCGCGCGGCGGTTGCGCGCATCAAGGCGAAGGCCGGTCTGCCGGTTGCGGTCGGCTTTGGCATCAAGACGCCGGAGCAGGCCGGCGGCATTGCGCGGTTTGCCGATGCGGCCGTGGTCGGGTCGGCCATTGTGACGAAGATTGCCGAAAGTTCCGCCGCGGGGCTGGCCCGCGACGATCTCGTCAGGGATGTGCTGGAATTTTGCAGGTCTCTGGCGCGATCGGTGCATGCCGCGCGGCAATAGAGCGTGCTAGGGTAGAGCCATGAACTGGATTGCAAACTTCGTCCGGCCACGCATCAAGAGCCTGATGGCCGGGCGCACCGAAACGCCGGAAAATCTCTGGCGCAAATGCTCGGCCTGCGGCGAGATGATTTTTCATCGCGACCTCGACGCGGCCCAGCAGGTGTGCCCGCAATGCGGCCATCATATGCGCATCGGTGCCGCGCAGCGCCTGGCCGCGTTCTTCGACGGCGGCGTCTATGAGGAGCTTCCGGCGCCCGAGGTGACAGCCGATCCGCTGCGCTTCCGCGATTCCAAGCGGTATACCGACCGCATCAAGGAAGCGCGCACCAAGACCGGTCTCAAGGAGGCGCTCGTCGCCGCGCGCGGCACCCTCGACGGTTTGCCGGTCATGGCGGCCGTACAGCCGTTCGATTTCATGGGCGGCTCGCTCGGCATGGGTGTCGGTGAGGCGCTTGTGCGCGCGATGATGGCCGCCATCGAGGAGAGGCGTCCCTTCGTTCTTTTTGTTTCCGCCGGCGGGGCGCGCATGCAGGAAGGTCTGTTCTCGCTGATGCAGATGCCGCGCGTCACCATCGCGGTCGACATGCTGAAGGAAGCCGGTCTGGCCTATATCGTCGTGCTGACCGATCCGACGACCGGCGGCGTCAGCGCCTCCTATGCGATGCTGGGCGACGTGCATGTTGCCGAACCGGGTGCGCTGGTGGGGTTTGCCGGCCAGCGCGTCATCGAACAGACGATCCGTGAACGCCTGCCCGAAGGATTCCAGCGCGCCGAATATCTGCGTCGATCACGGCATGGTCGATATGGTCGTGCATCGCCACGACATGCGCCCGGCGCTCTCGCGCCTGGTGCACATGCTGATGAAAAAGCCCAAGCCGAAGACCCGCGCCCTGCCGCAGACCATCGATGCCACCGCCGCGCGCGGAAATCCGGTCAAGGCCAATGGCAGCGTCAACGGCTCCGGCAACGGTAGCGCCGCGCCCCGATGAACGACGTCGCGGCGCGCAGCAGCACGATCCTCGAGCGTCTGCTTTCGCTTCATCCCAAGCGCATCGATCTGGTGCTGGACCGGATCCAGCGCCTGCTGGCCGGGCTGGGCCATCCCGAACGCAAGCTCCCTCCGGTCATTCATGTCGCCGGAACCAACGGCAAGGGTTCGACCTGCGCCTTCGCCCGCGCCATGCTGGAGGCGCAGGGATTGCGCGTGCATGTCTACAGCTCGCCGCATCTGGTGCATTTTCACGAGCGCATTCGCCTTGCCGGTCAGCTCATCAGCGAGGACGAGCTCGTCGCCACGCTGGACGAGTGCGAACGCGTCAATGACGGCGCACCGATCACCTTCTTCGAGATCACGACGGCGGCCGCCATGCTCGCCTTTGCGCGCCACCCCGCCGATGCGCTGGTGCTGGAAGTCGGTCTTGGCGGCAAATACGACGCCACCAACGTCATCGCCAAACCTGCGATGACCGTGATCACGCCGATCGGTCAGGACCATGCCGAGTTCCTCGGGACCTCCCTGTCGGACATCGCCGCCGAGAAGGCCGGGATCGTCAAGCCGGGCGTGCCGCTCGTCGTCGGCAATCAGGACGACATTCCGCGCGACGTCATCACCCGTCGCGCCGACGCGCCTGTCGGCGCCGATCTTTCTGTTCGGTCAGGATTTCTTTGCCCATCAGGAGCATGGCCGCATGGTCTATGAGGACGGGCAGGGCCTGCTCGACCTGCCGCTGCCGCGGCTCGCCGGTGCCCACCAGATCCAGAACGCGGCAACCGCCATTGCCGCGCTGCGCCATGCCGGGCTGGGCTGGGGCCGCGACGATGCGATCGAAGCGGGATTGCGCACGGTCGAATGGCCGGCGCGGTTGCAGCGGCTGGTGCGCGGACCGCTGGTCGAGTTCGCGCCCGAAGGCGCCGAAGTGTGGCTCGACGGCGGCCACAATCCGCAAGGCGCCGAAGCCCTGGCCCGCGCGCTGGCCGACTTCGCGGACAAGAGCGAAAAGCCGCTCTATCTCATTTGCGGGATGCTCAAGACCAAGGACGCGGTCGGCTTTCTCTCGGCCTTTGGCGGCCTGGCCCGTCACGTCACGACCATTGCGATCGAGGGCGAGGCGGCCTCGATGGGCGCCGGCGAACTCTACGATGCCGCCCGCATCGCCGGTCTGGAGGCCAGCCCGGCCGACGATCTCGACGATGCGATCATGCAGGTTTCGGCCTGGACCCGGGCGCGCCCCGAAGACGGCCCGCCACGGGTGCTGGTCTGTGGATCGCTCTACCTTGCCGGCCAGGTTCTGGAAGAAAACGCCTGAGGGCTATTCGCCGCTTTCGACGCTGCCGCCGCCATGGACGTCCGACATCACGCTCGGGTGACCCCAGTAATGCAGATCGCCGCCGCCATGCACCGAGGCCGTCAGCGTCTTGACGGCGTGCACATTGGCGTCGCCACCCCCATGGACCTCGGCCGTGACCGTGTCGGCGGCAATGGCCCGCAGGTCGGCCTCGCCGCCGCCATGCACCGAAACCGCCAGGCTCGGCTGGTGCGGAAAATTCCCTTTCGCCTCCAGCTGGCCGCCGCCATGGACAGAGACCGCCGCGATCGCCGGTGTCACCACTTCGACGTCGAGTTCGCTGTGCCACGGGCATCCGAAGGTGCGCTTGCAGGGCGACAGGTTGAGCGTGCCGTCGCCGTCCACTTCGATCCGCGCGATCTTGGGATCGCCCTTGATCAGTGTCACCCGCTGGCGCTCGCCATGCCGCAGGATCGCGTGACCGCCCCCATGCAGTTCGATCGACTTGAAGCGTGGAACGGCGACGGTCTCGCTCGCCGATGACGACAGGGGGAATGTGCAGGCGGCCAGCGCGGCCAGCGCGAGGATCGTGGCGGGTCTCATCAATCAGGTCTCCTTCGGTGGAGGCGCGGGTGGGCGCTTCCGTCGGCCTCAATCTAAGGCGGTCCGCGTAGGGGGCAGGCATCGCGAAAACGAAAGGCAGCCATGCGACTTGCGGGCATCTGGTTGCGAGCCGGCCGGAACCGGCGTCGCCGCGCTCGCGTTTCCACCTTGCGCCAATCTGGGAGGATCGCGATGCCTCGCGGCGACAAGTCCAGCTATACCAAGCGCCAGCAGCGCATGGCCGAACACATCGAGGAGGGCTACCGCAAGCGCGGCGTCCCCGAGGATGAGGCCGAGCGCCGCGCTTGGGCGACCGTCAACAAGGAAACCCATGGCGGCAAGAAGTCCGGTTCGGGCCGCGGCAAGCCGGAAAACCACGCCCCTGCGCGCAAGGGCGGCCGCAAGGGCGGCAAGGCGTCTGCCGCGCGCCCGGCGGCAGCGCGCTCCGCCTCGGCGAAGAAGGCCGCGGCCAAGCGCACCCACGCCCAGCGTTCGGCCTCGGCGAAGAAAGCCGCCGCCACGCGCAAGAAACGCGCGGGTCACTGAGCGCGCATCAGCTCTCTGAGCGGACGGAAGCTGATGGTGACGATGTCGTTTGCCGCGATCTGCGCGCGCAGCCCGGCATCGGCCATCGTGCGGCAATCGCCGGCGCGCGTTTCGGCATGGGTCGGATCGTAGCCGCGCAATTCCGCGCCGTCCTCGACGGGATGCGCGAAGATCTCCGACACGCCGGGCCGCAGCGCGGCCAGCGCCTCGCGGAATTGCGGCAGGGTGGGCGGACCCCATTCCGGCATGATGAAATGGTCGGTAAAGACGATGCCCTGCGCGGCCGCGGTCTCGCGGCAGGAAAAGCCCAGGGCCCGGTCGGCGGTGCGGCCGACCATGCGCAGCGGCAAGCGGTACTCCGCCGCCAGTTTCACATAGATCGCGAAATAGCGCGGATCGATCTGCATCGTCCCCATATGCGCGTCGAGATGGGTCACATCGAGGCCCCACCCCAGCGCCGCCTCGATCTGGGCGCGGCATTCGCGCGCGACATCGCCGAGGTCGGCGCGTTGCCACACCTCGGCCGCCGTCGCCGGCATGAAGCCGTCCTCGTCGTGCAGCGAGGTGGCGCCGGTCAGGGCGCGCCAGCGATAGCCGGGATATTCGCAAGTGAGCGTCAGATGCACGCCGATGTCGAGTCCGTCGCAGCGCCGCACCGCATCCCGCGCCCAGGGGCAGGGCACCATCAGCGTGGCACTGGTGGCCAGCCCCTCGCGCAAGGCGCGCGTGATCGCCACATTGGCGGCATGGCTCGAACCCAGATCGTCGCAATTGACGATCAGAGCCCGCGCATCGGGCCCCAGCCCCAGTCGTTCCGTCAGTGCCGTCATGGTGCGCGTCTCCCCTTTCCCCGCCGGCCATCCTAGACTGTCCGGCGCGGAGGGAAACAGCATGGCGGAAATACGCGCCTGTCGCAGCGGCGATGGCCCGGCGCTTTACGACATCTGCCTCAGGACGGGCGATGCGGGCCGCGATGCGCGCGCGCTTTACCGCGACCCGGATCTGCTCGGCCATATCTATGCGGGGCCCTATGCCGCGCTGTGCCCCGAGACATGTTTCGTGATCGCGGACGAGACGGGCGTGGGCGGCTATATCCTCGGCACGGCCGATACGGCGCGCTTCGAAGCCCGCTGCGAAGCCGAATGGTGGCCGGCATTGCGGAAGCGCTATCCGCCGCCCGGCCCCTTGGCCCGCGATCGCGATGCCCGGCTGCGGCGCCTGATCCACCGTCCGCCGCGCACGCCGCCCCGGATCGCGGCGCAATATCCGGCGCATCTTCACATCGACCTGCTGCCGCGTCTGCAGCGCCAGGGCTGGGGCCGCAAGCTGATCGACACTTGGCGGGCGGAGCTGGCGGCACTTGGAGTGCCGGCCTGCCATCTTGCCGTCGGCACGGCCAATCCCGGCGCCATCGCCTTTTACCGCGCCTATGGCTTCGACGAGATCGCGCGCTACGGCGCGCCGCACAATGTGGTCTATTTCGGCATTGCCGGCTGAGCGGCCGGCCATGCTTGTAGGTTCGCGGGATTGCGCCTACCACCGGCGGCGCAACCGCGAGGGCCGCCATCATGACCAGGGATGAATTGACCACATGGGCATTGGCCAATGGCTGGCAGCTCATTGCCGGCGCGCCCAGTCTGACGCGTCCCGGCCGGCCGGCGGACGTTATCGTGCGGCTGGCGCTCAAGGCCGGGGTCGTCAATCTCGAGATCAAGAAGCCGTCCGGCAAATGGGAAAAGGTGGCCGGTGCCGCCTATGCCGCCATCGAGCCCGATCCCGACTCCGGCTTCCCGCGCGGTCTCGGCCTGGACACCATCACCGGCATCACCAAGCTGATGCAGGACAACAAGGACGCAATGGTGTTCGCCAAGCTGAACGCGCGTCCCAAATCCTGAGGCCGGACAGGTCTTGCGCATATGAAAAAGGCGGCGCACCACATCGGTACGCCGCCATTCATACGCTTGGCCGAAGCGCTTAGCCGCCGATCAGTTCGGCCACGGCGGCGCGTTCCTCATGCAGTTCCTTGGCCGTCTCGTCCATGCGGGCGCGGGAGAAATCGTTGATCTCCAGGCCCTGCACGATCTCGTATTTGCCGTCCTTGCAGGTGCAGGGATAGCCGTAGATCACGCCCTTTTCGATGCCATAGGAGCCGTCGGCGGTCACGCCCATCGACACCCAGTCGCCTTCGCCCGTGCCCAGCGCCCAGCTGCGCATGTGATCGATCGCCGCCGAGGCCGCCGAGGCCGCCGAGGAGGCGCCGCGCGCCGCGATCACCGCCGCGCCGCGCTTCTGCACGGTCGGGATGAAGTCGTTCTCGTACCAGGCTGATGTCGATCTTGGAGAAGGCGGGCTCGCCTTTCACCGTGGCATGGTGCAGGTCCGGATACTGGGTCGAGGAGTGGTTGCCCCACACCGTCACCTTCTTGATGTCGGTATTGAGCACGCCGGTCTTGGCCCGCGAGCTGGCTGATGGCGCGGTTGTGGTCGAGCCGCAGCATGGCGGTGAAGCATTTGGGATCGAGATCCGGCGCATTGGCCTGGGCGATCAGCGCATTGGTGTTGGCCGGATTGCCGACCACCAGCACCTTGACGTCGCGCTTGGCGTGCGCGTTCAGCGCCTTGCCCTGCGGCCCGAAGATGGCGCCATTGGCCGAAAGCAGATCCTTGCGTTCCATGCCGGGGCCGCGCGGGCGGGCGCCGACGAGCAGGGCATAGGCGCAATCCTTGAACGCGGCGTTGGCGTCGTCGGTCGCCACGATCCCCTGCAGCAGCGGGAAGGCGCAGTCGTTCAGCTCCATCACCACCCCTTCCAGCGCCTTCAGCGCCGGGGTGATTTCCAGCAGGTGCAGGATGACCGGCTGGTCGGGGCCGAGCATGTCGCCGGCGCGCGATGCGGAACAGCAGGGCATAGCCGATCTGGCCGGCGGCGCCGGTCACGGCAACATGGACGGGGGCTTTCATCAGGGGGAGTCCTTTCCGGTTTCGAATGAGGCGCCGGCGCCGCGCCCCGATGGGGCGCAAAGGCGCGGCCGATCCGGCCCCTCTGATAGTCCCGCAGAGCCCGCCATTCCAGTGGGCCGGGCCAGATTTTCCACGATTTTGGGCTGGATTGGCGCCCTCGCCCCCGGGCGCCTTGTCAGTCGACGGCCGGGACGGCCGCCTTGGCGCGGCGCGCCAGCATGGCCAGTGGAACACACGCCGCCCACAGCGCCCCGGCATAGACTGCGCCGAACGGATCGGTCCACATGTAGAGGGTGAAACTCGCCGCGGCGATCAGAAGCGCGATCCCCGGCAGCACCGGATAGCCGATCGCCCGGAAGGGCCGGTGCAGCTCCGGCTCGCGCCAGCGCAGCATGAAGAACGCGCTGTAGGCGAAGATGGCCGTGGCGGCCAACAGCGTCGCAATCAGCCCGAACGCGAGATCGAAGGATCCGGTGAGCGTCAGCGCCGTGGTCGCCACGGCCGTCATCGCCAGCGCCACGTCAGGCGTGCCGCCCTTGTTCACGCGGGATATGGCGGCCGGCAGCAAGCCGTCTTCGGTCAGGGCATAGAGAAAGCGCGGCGCCGACATGATATTGGTGTTTGCGCAGCTGACCACGATCAGCATGGCGATGCCGGCCACGATTGTGCCCGTTGCCGGCCCGCCCAGCTTTGCCAGCACCAGCGAGAAGGGCAGCTCGGTTGCCCCCATGCCCGCCGCGCCCAGCGCGTAGAGCAGGGCGCCCACGACCGCCAGGTAGATGCCGGCGGTCACGGCGATGCCGCCAAACAGGGCCCGCGGTACGCTGCGCGCGGCGTCTTCGTTCTCGCCGGCGAAATAGGAGGGGGCGTCCCAGCCGGCGAAGGCGCCGTCGATCAGTTGGTAGGCGCCGATCAGGGCGACGAAACCGATCGCGCCCGTTGCCGCGTGGCTAGGAACGACGGGCGCCGCCACATGCGGCGCGAACACGAGCGCGATCACGACGAATGCAATCAGCGCCAGGCCCTTGAGCGCGCTCGTCAGCTGCGTCGTGAACCGGCCTTCGCGCACGCCCAGAAGGTTGAAGGCGTAGAGGACGGCTTGCACGGCCAGCGCGGCGGCAATCTTCGCTGGCGTGGTCAACGGCCAGACCGATCCGAGGAAATCGGCAAAGGCCATGGTCAGGGCCGCAATCGCGGCGACCGATCCCATCCACATCGTCCAGCCGATGGCCAGGCCCGCCACATCGCCGAATGCCCGCTGCACATAGGCGTAGACACCGCCGTCGCGCGGAATGGCCGATGCCAGTTCGGCGACGATGTTCGCGCCCAGCGTTACCGCCACGGTGGCCGCGATCCACAAGCCCATGATGATCCAGGCATCGGGGACGTGTGCCGCGATGGAGGCCGGCGCGCGCAATATCCCCGCGCCGATCGTGGTGCCGACTCCGGCGGCAATTCCGAAGCTCACGCCCAGAATACGCAGGAGATGGCCGTGTCTCTTCGCAGTCCCCTCAGCCGATCGCACGCCATATCCCCCCGGACCCGCTCCGGTGAAGATGCTAGAGGGAATGCAACAGCTGCGATAGTCGTTGCATCAGCATCTACGGGTGCGGCGGTGTGCTGGGCTGGTCGCGGCTCGCGGCGGACGACGTCTTCGTCTCGGTCTTGTGCGTCGTCTTCTTGTGGACCTCCCAGCAACCCTTGAGATTGCAGGCGATCTCCGGCTTGGCGGTCGCCGCTGTTTGGGATTGTGTCGTGGTGGTGGACGCGGCGGAAACCGGCATGGCGAATGCGGCCGTCAGGCACAGGCTCGTCGCGAAGACCAACAAACGAGCTTTCATGAGAACCTCCTCTCGTTGGCCGAGTCGAAGGATAGTCCTGTCACGCCGAAAGGAAAGTAACGGCTTTCCTTGATGGTAACGTTGCCGAAATATTGCGACCTGCTCGCATTCCCATATGCCGGTGAAATGGGAACGCTATCAAAGCGTTAGGGCTTCAGGTGCTGGCCGTTCGCCTTTGCGATTTCCCCCAGCCAATAGGCGCTGGGCTTGGGCTTGCGCGCTTGGGTCGCACGGTTCACTTCGACGAGGCCGAATTTCGGGCCATAGCCTTCCAGCCATTCGAAATTGTCGAGCAGCGACCAGTGGATGTAGCCGCGCACATCGATGCCGTCGGCGAGGCAGTTCATAACGCCTGCCAGCGCGCGCTTGGTATAGGTCATGCGCTCGACGTCATTCTCGGTGCCGATGCCGTTCTCTGTGACGATCACCGGACAGCCGCTGACCTTCGCCGCTTGCCGGATCGTCGCCTCCAGCGCCTCGGGATAGAATTCATAGCCCATCTGCGTGTCCTCGGCGTCGTCCGGCACAGGCAGCACGCCGTGTTCGCCGAAGCGCACCCGGGTATAGGTTTGCACGCCAATGAAATCGTCGCCCTTCGCGCTTTCGAGGAACTGCCCGTTGATGGCGTGATCGGCCATGTCGCGCAACGACTCGCCGCCGGGCTCGGCCTGGAATTCGTTGAGCGACAGCGTCAGCCCCACCGGTCCCTTCACGCGGGCCTTCAGAATGTCGTAGCTCTTCCTGTGCGCGCCCATCAGGTTGGGCGCGGTCGCATGCCCGTTGCCGGAAAGATAGGGTGCAAAGCGTTCCGGTGTGCCGCCGCAGGCCTTCGCTGCTGCTGCCAGCGCGTCTTCGCGCCGCTTGTTGTGGCCGCCACCCGAAGCCTCGCGGATCATCGTCATCATGATCGGAATGTTGGCCTCGTTGATGGTGCAGGCGTAATCGATCATGTCGCCCAGCGCATCGCCCGCCCGCTCGCAGAAGCGCGCGAAGCGGTCGACGGATTTGGCGTCTTCCCAGCCGCCGTCCCGCGTGAACCACAACGGCGCGGTGAAATGGTGGAAGGTCACCATCGGCGTGACGCGGCAAGCATGGCAGGCGGCGATCATGCGCCGGTAATGGTCGAGCGCGGCGGCCGAGAAGAAGCCCTCTTCGGGTTCGATCCGCGCCCATTCGATCGAGAAACGATAGGTGTTGAAGCCCAGCCCCTTCAGCAGGGCAATGTCCTCGGCGTAGCGATGGTAGTGGTCGCAGGCATCGCCCGACGGATCGGCGAACAGCGAATTGGGCAGCATCTCCATCAGCCACAGATCGCTGGCGGTGTTGCCGCCTTCGACCTGGTGGGCCGCGGTCGCGGTGCCCCACAGAAATCCGTCCGGAAATTGCCCTGCCATATCCGCCTCCCGCTGGCCGGCGCACAGCGTTCCACTTCGGCCCGGCAAAGAAAAGGGCCCGCCCCGCTTTCGCGGGCGCGGACCCTGGTTCTCTCGGATATGGGCCGTAGGGCCTAGAACGATGCGCCGAGTGTGACGACGAATTTGGCGTCGCCAATTTTGCCGGGAATGTCGTTTTGGGAATAC
The DNA here is from genome assembly GCA_963710925.1 of uncultured Pseudomonadota bacterium. Lineage (GTDB taxonomy): Bacteria > Pseudomonadota > Alphaproteobacteria > Micropepsales > Micropepsaceae > Rhizomicrobium. The sequence continues at coordinate 327,415 of CAVQBY010000003.1, forward strand.
ATCACGCCCAGCGAATACGCATGGTATGTGCCCGTCAGGCCGAAATTCCAGTTCGAATAGGAGTCCTGTCCCGCCGAGAAGTAACCAGGCGAGTCGACGCTCTGGTAGCCATAGCTGGCCGAGGCCGATAGCCAGTCATTGATCGGAATGCCCACGCCGGGATTGATGTACCAGCCCGATTTCGTCACGCCGAAGAATTCTGGCGAGTAATAGACATTCACGTAAGCGCTGAACGGCCCGAAATCATGGCTGAGGCCGCCCCAGCCTTCGAAGAAGTTGTACTTCAGCGAACTCTGGCTGGTGTGATAGGCGTAGAAGATGCCGCCGACCGAGACGTCGACCGCCCCGAACGATCGCGTGTAGGTCGCGGTATAATCGGTCTCCAGGCGGCTCTTGGGGTCTCCGAACGCGGAGAAGTTCAGGCTGGACGCCCAGACACCGACTGAGAGACCGTTGCCAAAGTCGTAGTTGATGCCAGCCTGTACGGCCGGCATGTCGTCCGTCTGCGAAATCCCGCGGAACAGGTAGTTGCTCGTCACCGCCGCCGAACCGGACAGCCCTTCGGCCGCGGCCGGCGTGGCCATCATCGCCGCAAGCGCGGCCGCACCCATCAATGTCTTCAATCCAATAGACCGCATTGCGCCGTCCTCCTTCACGATCGTGGTTGCCCGGCGCCAGCCTGTTGTGCACTGCAACAGGTCCCGCCAACACTCTTACGGTTCGGCAATGGAGGGGGGATTACAAGCGTTCGTAAGGGGTTAGGTGTTGCGCTCCGGACACAGCAGGACGCAAAGCGACACGTCTAAAATGCGCTGCAACAAAAAATGCCCAAGGCTTGGGCAGGCCGCTGCCTCTTTGGGCGCTCAGCGCCTTGCGCCGGCCATCACCGCCAGATGCATGCCGCCATCGGTGACGATGAACTCGCCGGTGATGTTTCCCGATTCGGGGCCGGCCAGGAACAAGGCGGTGTGGGCGATGTCCTCGGCATTGGCGGCGCGTTTCAGCGGCGTCGCTTCGGCGGCGTCGGCGGTGATCTTTTCGAAGCGCTCTTCGCCGAAGCGGTTCTTGAACCAGCCGGTGGCGACATAGCCCGGGCACACCGCATTGACGCGGATCTCCGGAGCCAGCGCCCGCGCCAGCGACAGCGTCAGGGTGTTGAGCGCGCCCTTGCTGGCGGCATAGGCGATCGAGGAACCCACCCCGGCCACACCGGCCAGCGAGGAGATGTTGACGACCACGCCGTCGCCGCTGGCTTTCAGGGCCGGGGCGGCGGCGCGGACCATCTGGAACGGGCCGATGACATTGACCGCATAGATGTTGCGGAAGTCGTCGGCCGACAGCGCCTCGAGATCGGCATGGGCGGCGAATTTCGTCGTCCCGGCATTGTTGACCAGGATGTCGATGCGGCCCCATTCGTCCATCGCGGCCTGCGCCAGTCTTCGGCAATCGGCGTCCTCGGCGACATTGGCCTGGACGACCAGCGCCGCCGCGCCGGCCGCGCGCACGGCCTCGGCCGTCTTTTCGGCCTCGTCGGCGCTGCGCGAATAATTGACGACCACACGGGCCCCGCGTGCCGCCAGCCCGCGCGCGACGGCCGCGCCGATGCCGGTGGCCGAGCCCGTCACGATCGCGACCTTGTCTTTGAGGCTGGGCTGTTCCATGGCGGGGCTCCTGTCCGTATGCTGGGGTGTCAGGCTGGCGGGTCACCGGGGCGCAGGCCCCGGCTGGTCGGCAGACAATTCGAGCATGGCCCCACATGCCGCCGCAACGAGGAATATGCCCCCGCACGCGAAGGACACACCGGCCGGTCCCCGGCTTCCCCCACGGGCCCGCCCTGCCGTTCCCGCCGATGCGGCGGCGCGGCGCGCAGCTGCGCGCATCGTCCTCATCCGCCACGGCCAGCCGAAAATCCCGATCGCCCCGCGCACCGGCCATGCCGGTTTCCAGGATTATATCGGCCAGTACGAGGAAGCCGGGCTCGATCCCGAAAGCCTGCCGCCGGCCGAACTGCGCGATCTCGTCGGCGAGCTGCGGACGATTTTCACCTCGGACAAGAAACGCGCCCATGAAAGCGCGGCGCTGCTGGCGCCGGCGGCGGAGCTGATCGCCGATCCGGTCTTCATCGAGGCGCCGCTGGCGGCGCCGCCGCTGCCGCTGTTGCGCATGTCGGTGCCCAAATGGGCCGTCATCGCGCGCGTGTTCTGGCATTCCGGCCATCACCCCGGAATCGAGCCGCCGGATCGCGCCCGCGCCCGTGCGCGCCAGGCCGCCGCCCTGCTGGTCGCCCGCGCCGAAACCGACGGCACGGCCGTTCTGGTCGCCCATGGCTATTTCAATTTCATGATCGGGCGGATTTTGCTGGGGCAGGGCTTCAAACAGCGCGGCCGCCACCGCGCCCGCTTCTGGAACGCCGTCATTTACGAAAGAGCTTGAGGGCCCTCAGGCCCGGCGGATTCCATCGACCGCGGCCAGAAGGTCGTCGCCGTCCACCGGCTTGTCGAGGAATTCGAGGGCTTGCAGTCTGGCGGCCTGTTCGCGCAATTGCGGATCGGCCGCGGCGGTGACGAGAAAGGCCGGCGTATCGATGCCGCGGGCGCGCAACACCTCGATCAGTTCCAGCCCGCTCATGCCGGGCATGTGCATGTCGATCAGAAGGCACAGCAGCGGCCCAAGCTCGGCGGCACCCAGAAAGGCCAGCGCCGAGGCGAAGGCGATCACCCCATAGCCGCAGGACTCCAGGAACACGGCCAGCGAATCGCGCACAGCCTCATCGTCGTCGACAATGCAGATGTAATCCATCCGGCCGCCGCAAAGCCTCCAGAGAAGGGACGGAGCGGCCGGTCAGCAGTCCGTATCTCGTTTCTCGGATGTCCGGCCGACAAAACGCCGTGTGCCGCCTGACAGCGGCAAACATAGCATCGCCCGGCGCAGGTGTCACCGGATGCGGTCAATCCCTGTCGCCGTCGCGATATTCCGCGGCGCGCCAATAGCGGCCGCGGGCCGCGATGATCTTCTCATCGGCCTTGATCAGCCCGTTCTCCACCGCCTCGCGGTAGCAATTCGGGCTTCCGGGCGTCTGATGGGGCACGTCGTAACGCAGCTGGTCGCAGATGCGCGCGGCCGCCTCGCGCACCCGCGCCCGAAGTTCATAGGCCCCGCGCCGCGTCGCCAGATCCAGATCGCCGGCCGGAACCGCTTCGGACAGCGAGACCTTTTGCGGCGCCCAGCCCAGGGGCCGGCGCCCGGCGCGGTGTTGCACATGGTATTCCCCGCGCGGGGCCGTCACCGTCACGTCTTCGTCCGGTGCCGAATAGGCGGCGTCGGGGCCATAGCCGTAATCCTGGGCCGCTGCCGGCAGAATGGTGAACGGGGCGGCCAGCGCCAGGCTCACCGCCGCGGCGCCCAGAAGGGTCTGCGATGAAAGCAATGCCATTGTCGATCTCCTCATTCTATGGGCGGGTGCCGGAAATCTGCGTCAGTCCGCGTCGGGCGCGTCCATGTCGCGGTCATAGCCTCGGCTGTCCTGCTCGTAACGGGCGTCGCGGATCGCCAGATCGGCGCGATAGAGCGCCTGTTGCGCCGTGGTGCGATAGCAGGGCGGCGTGCCGGACACCGTCACCGGATATTCGAAGTCGAGCCGGTTGCACAGCTTGCGCGCGGTGGCGCGCACGCGTTCGCGCAGCTCATGCGCGCCCCGGCGGCTGCGCAGATCCAGATCGTCGTAGCGCACGGGCTGGGACAGCGCGACATTGACGATCGGCGCGCCGATCTCGCTGCGCTGTTCGGGCCGCGGCCGCGGCGCGATCACTTCGACATTGTCGGACGGTCCATACATCGTCTGTTGCGGCGCATCGTCATAGCCATAGGACTGCGCCAATGCCGGCGTCGCCGCCAGCGCAAGGCCGACCGCGCTGGCGCCGGCGAATTGCGCCAGACGGCGCGAAACAGTGGTCGTGATCGGGATAACAGGGTTCGCCATGGTCGGCCTCCATTTGTTGTCCCCCCATCTCCCCCATCCGGGGTCCGCGCCGCGGAAACGCGCGCGCGGCAGCTCCGCTGATCACAACGATCCTGCCTGCCGGGCGTTCCGCCGCCCGCTGCCGGAACTTGCCGGCCGGCGGATGTGTTCAGACCGTGGCGGGGCCGGCGCGGCCCACGCCGCTAGTCTGCGGCCGGCTTGGGCACGCGCTTGGTGCCGGCCAGTTCGGCGTCCATGAAGCGAAGTTGCAGCGGCGCGAAATGCTCGAACGCCCGCCACTCGCCGTGTTCCTTGGCGAAGACGGGCAGGGCGGCCTTGACCAGGGCCTCGCCCGACAGCCCGGCCGCCCGTTCGCGGGCGACGAGCGTTTTCAGATCGCTCAGATAGGTCTCGAAATCGCCGACGTCCTTGGCCGTGGCGATGTCGCCATGTCCCGGCACGAATGTCGTCTGCGCGGCGTCCGGGGCCGTCTTCAGCGCGTCGCGCCTCCGCGATCCATCTGGCGACATTGCCGTCGATGATGTTGGGCGAGACATGGTTCCAGAGGATGTCGCCGCAGAACACAACCTTCGCATCGGGCACCGCGACCATCAGATCGCCGCCGGTGTGCCCCAGCGCCGGCCGGATCACGATCCTGCGCGCGCCCAGCCAGATGGTCATCCCCGTGCGGGTCGTGATGTCGGGCAGCGGCACCGCATCGATCAGGGCGCGGTATTCGGGCGTCAGCCGCTTGCCGAGAAGATGATAATTTTCGCTGTGCACCCAGGCGCGCACATTGCGATGGGCGATGATGATGGCGCCTGCCTTTTTCAGAACGCCGTCACCGGCCACATGGTCGATATGATAATGGGTGTTGACGACATAGCGGATCGGCTTGTCCGTCAGCTTGCCGATTTCGCCGCCAGCGCCCGGGTCGCGTCGGGATTGAAGAAGCTGTCGATCACCAGCACGCCGTCATCGCCGATCACGAAGCCCGCATTGGCGCCGGAGGTGCCCTTGGGCCCATCGATGGCGGCATAGACGCCCGGCCCGACCTGTTTCAGCGTGAACGGCAGCGAGGCCGGCGCACCCGTGGCAAGGGCGCCGGTTGCGAAACAGGCCGCGGCCGCCACGGCCAGAAGCGCACGCCGGCAAAGCGCAGGTTTATAGCGTCTAAGAAATCTGTCCATCGTTCCCATCCGTTTGCATCCGGCGCGGATCTTCGCGACCCGAGTGGCGACAGCGTAAGATATGCCCCTCCCAAGGGCGAGGGCCATCGCGCTGCTGCCCTAGATCGCCATTGCCGCCGGCATGGTGTTCGACCTCGCCACGCGCCGACGCATCCACCCGGCTTACTTTTGCGGCTTCGGCGCGCTCGTCGCGGTGGCGGTGGCGATCCCGCTTCTCGCCGCCGCCCCGTCCTTCGCCAGCTTCGCGGCTATGCCCCTCCCGAGGGCGAGGGGGCATCATGCGTCACGCGGCAGTTATCAGGGGGTGAGGGGCGCTTCCGCCCTTCTGGCTCGCAGGCTTTGGCGCCCCGACAGCGATGGCCGCAACGATCGAACTTCCGGCGGCCGCGCCGCCCTCGGGCAGGCTCTTGGCATCAGTCGCCGACGGAAGGGCGGACGCCAGCGAAGGCGTACGGGCGGACGTGTCCGCCTTGCGCCAAGAGCTGCCTTCGCCGCTTCGCCGTTGGTGGTGACTTAGGGCGCGTCTACCACGTTGGTCAACCTACCAGCGTCGCGATGAGGCTCGAAGGGGATCGGGGCATTGAACAGGTTGACCCTTTCATGCCGTTCGCGCCGGAGCATACCTCGCATAGCACTCGTCAGATAAACTGCCGTCTTTAGTCGAGCGTCATCTAGCGTCCCGTAGGATGAAACAACCGTGCGGATGAGGTTTCGAACCTCATCAGTCAAGGGTTCTGTATCATGCGAGAGGTCGAGTTCGTTGTCCCGGCAAAGATATAATTTTCCGCGGACATTTTCGACACGAAGATCTCCCAGAGCCTTTGTTAGCTTCCGTAAATGCAAATCAACGCAGTACGGGCCATCCTTTTGGCGGATGATATAGCTTCCCGTCAATCGCTTTGCATGGGCGCGATAGTATGAGTGCTCTATGAGATAGAAGAGCTTGTGGAGCGCAAAATACGAAATTCTTTGACGCTCTCTAAATATTTCTCTGACCACGACAAGGGCATCTGGTTTTGTCGGTCGCTTCGACGCGGGAGCCCGCTTGTGAAGACGTTTTGCCCGTTCGCTCACGAACTGATAATCAGAAAGCTGGTTCGCGAAGCTGCGGTGCAATAGGGCGCGTTGGCCCGGATGGTAGAGCGGTATCAGTAGCCGCCCGAACCAAGAGTGAGCCGTTCGTACATGCTCACTGATGCTCAATGCATGCCCTTCAATCGATTTTAGCGCTTCGAGCGCGGTGCCGCCGAGCGTCACGACTATCTGGGGTCGACAAGTTCTATTTGACGCCGAAGAAAGCCGGAACAATTGGATATCTCTGGCCGAGTAGGGGTGGTTATTACCTTTTTCGTTGCGCGGGTTGCAGAGAACGGCATTCGAGACGAATATTAATACCTATCAAGCGACGCCTGCCCAACAGGCGTTCAAAATTATCGCCCGCACGATCTCCGTGAAAAGGGATCAACGTCTCGTCCGCGCCAAGGCGCCCCGGTGCCTCCCCTATGAACATTATACTTGCGGAAGTCGGGCCAGCTCAGCGGCCAAATATCCGTTTGCTTTCTCTCATACGCTTGCATAGGTCGCAGGTGCGGACCTCTTGTACAATTGGTCAAAGCGCTGATCGACGTTGGACATGGCGTTGAAGACTTTATCACAGAACTAAAGTTGAGAGGTCGGCTTTACGCCCACCGTTGAACGCATGGGCGGCATTGCAAATCAGCCTTCCCGGCTCTCGCCCGGTTTGTTGACAAATGAAATTGAGAAGGTCGGCGAGGCCGACAAAGTTTCCTAGCGCTTTGTTGAAATAGTCTTGGTTCCGATAAACAGCAAACAAATCAATTGTACCATCCCTGTGGCACAAGAGCTCACCATAGTGCCAGCAAGGTCCTCCCCTGGTCCGCGGCGAGTTGGTTTCCGGACTGGAAGTGTGAAAGACAAGTCCTGTCTTACTGGTGGTTGGCCAAGCGTTCAATTTTTGTATCGCTCGGTCGAGCTGGTTCACCTTGGTGTCGCCGAAACAAATAAGACGCTCGAAATAGGTTCCCCAAGTTCCCAAGCCTCCTCGTCGGCTGCGTAAGCGATTCATGATGGTCAAATAGCGGGCGTATAGCTCACCTCTATCGGCTGCTCGGCGTGAGAGCGACGCAGGAAATATTGTGTTCGCCACTTCCAACACATCGTCAGCTGTTGGGACGACAGATTTCGGGTTCAGCGCAGCAAATGCGTCGTGCGGCAACGCGAGAGGCTGGTCCACTGTTACTGATAGATTTTGTTGCTCGCCCTCTAAAAGTATAATAGCGGCTGCTTGTTTCCAAGCATCTACCGAATCGATGCCGTGTATCTCCATCAATGCGCCCTTCGTTTTGGATTCGCTGCGGGCGTACATGATCGTCCGCTCATCTAGGTCAACCGTGACGATGCCCCCTTTGAAGCGAAGGAGCTGCGAAAGACCTCGTAACCTTGGCGAATAGCGAGCTGCCATTCTTTTGAAGTGCACTCGCTCACCTCAAGGTCTTTTGCCAGTGCTCTTATCGTGCCCAGCAAGCCGTGCGAGATTTCGGTCAGCTCTTCATAGCCGCCGAATTTCTCGCGGTTCTGAAAAACGTAAAGTGAGATTGCTTCCTCAATAATTGCTGCCCGCGCTCCATCTTCGTTCTCGTCGACCGACGCGTCGCTCTTTCGTTTGCGCCGCAACAGAGATCTGATCACGGGTGACCACCCTAGAAGTGCGAGAAAGGCGAGGTGGAACACGTCGTGAAATCGATAGCCGTCATCGCCGTCGACATTATCTGTGAGGGTGTTGCCCACGATCACATCGTTGATCTTCAAACGAACGCGGCGCTTGCCGCCACGCGCTCGTTCCTCTGAGAAGGAAACAGAAAATGCTCGAGGAATGCGTTCGTCTGGAGGGTAGCCCCCGTCAAAGTTGCGCACCGGGCCAAGTTCGTAGAGAGAGCGGACCTTTTCGAGATTTTTCGTTGCGACATCGCTCAACTTCAATTCGAAGCCGTTGGCTACATCTACGATTGCGATCAGGGCTTCGCCTGCGAGTTCCGATAGCTGAGCAGGCGGGCTGAAGGGCGCTCCGGGTCTCCGCATCCTCGCGAACGTCTCAATTGAAGTCAGTTGCTGAATGTCGACTGCAATGCGAGCCAGCGCTTGGACTGCTCGGGCTCTGCTATCGGCGCCGGCCCGTTTCGACAATGCTTTCTGAAGCGTATTGAACGCCCGCGTCTCGGGAACCTCTGTTTCATAATTACCGGCTTCTATGGCGAGCTGTTGGAGAGAGACGCCATTAAGCGAACAGATGCTTGATAGGTACCAAAGGTAATCACCGAGTTCCTCCGCGAAGTCATCCGGCGGAAGATTTGACGGTCTTCTCGTGATTAAACGTTTCTTCAGGGCAGTTTGTACGCCCCCTGCTTCGCCAACAAGCCCAAGGACGGACACCGCAAGGCGCCTGTTGCTGTCGAGACGATGCGCTTCCTGCTGGTACTTGGAAATGTCCACCGCTGCCCTCCGGCGGAAAAAGTAGGTCAGGTTCTAGCAAGTAATCAACAATCCTTGTTCGGGCGGCTTGTGGGGGGGGCATTCAAGCAAGGTAGAACTACTGTAATTGTCATATGTATAGTCCCCGGGCTGCCCTGCCCCTCGGGGGCAGCTGTGACAGTCAAAGTTGTTGAATAGCTGCAATTTGGGGGGCTGGCGGGCAGGGGGCACCTGAGCGGCGGTCTTGGAGGGTGAGCTGCCGCCGTTGTTTTGGGTTGGCGATGTTAGCCCGCGCGGGCAACTACCGATTTCTCTTCAAGTCCTTGACGTCTTTTTTCTCTTCCCATATCTCGGCCCGATGTTGGAAACCGCTGCCGCGGCTGTTTGAAAAATTCCGCGGCGGGCGACAGGAGAGGTGCGTCTTGCGCGGCGATGAAAACGCGAAAAAAAATGAGGAACAATTATGTTGCCGAAGCGAGCCCGCGATCCGCGCAACACAATTGTTCGGAAAATTTTCGGACGGCCCCCTCGCGCATGGTCGCGTGCCGCCGTGGCCAGGGGGGGCCTCATGAAAAAATGCCCAAAACGCGAAAACGAAAATCAAGATCGTGGGAATGCGCGCGCATGGTCCCCGCGATGTTGAGGCGTCCCGCATCGCGGCCGCGTCGCGGCGCCCCAGTATGGCGAAGAGAATCGTGACGAAGAGAAGCGTGACGGCAAGAGGAGATGCGATGGCAGGTGGAATGGGACGCGCGTCATCCTGAGCTGCGCGCAGCCGGCGCGCCGCGAAGGCGGCGCCTCACAGCATCGCGGGGATCACGCGGTCCGGCGGCTTGTGGCCGTCGGCGAAGGTCTTGATGTTGATGATGACCTTCTCGCCCATGTCGATGCGGCCCTCGAGCGTGGCCGAGCCCATATGCGGCAGCAGCACGACATTGGGCAGCTTCAGCAGCTTGGGGTTGACCGCCGGCTCGTGCTCGAACACGTCGAGCCCCGCGCCGGCCAGCTGCGCCGGCCTCGATCTGGCGGGCCAGCGCGTTCTCGTCGATCACCTCGCCGCGCGCGGTGTTGACGATATAGGCGGATGCGCTTCATCAGCTTGAGCCGCCGCGCGCGAGAGCAGGTGATAGGTCGCCGGGGTGTGCGGGCAGTTGACCGAGACGATGTCCATGCGCGCCAGCATCTGGTCGAGGCTGTCCCAATAGGTCGCCTCCAGCTCGCGCTCGATCTCGGGATGGACGGGCTTGCGGTTGTGATAGTGGATCTGCAGGCCGAAGGCCTTGGCGCGCCGCGCCACCGCCTGGCCGATGCGGCCCATGCCCAGGATGCCCAGCCGCTTGCCCCAGATGCGGTGGCCCAGCATCCAGTTGGGCGACCAGCCCTGGAAGTGCGTCGGCCTCCAGCGCCTTGACGCCTTCGACCAGCCGGCGCGGCACCGCCAGCATCAGCGCCATGGTCATGTCGGCGGTGTCTTCGGTCAGCACGCCGGGGGTGTTGGTGACGGTGATGCCGCGTTCCAGCGCCGTCTTGACGTCGATATTGTCGACGCCGGTGCCGAAATTGGCGATCAGCTTGAGCTTGTCGCCGGCGCGCACCAGCACCTTCGCATCGATGCGGTCGGTGACGGTGGGCACCAGCACGTCGGCGGTCTGCACGGCCGCGATCAGCTCGGCCTGCGTCATGGGCCGGTCCTCGAGGTTCAGGCGCGTGTCGAACAGCTCCCGCATCCGCGTTTCGATCGCGTCGGGCAGCTTGCGCGTGACGATCACGAGCGGCTTGGTCGCGGGCATGGACGGGCAAGGCTCCAGAAATGGCGGGGGCCACAGAGGTTACGGCCGGTTCATCGGTATTAGCAGATGCAGCGAAGCGGTCAAATATGGGCCCTTCGCAGCCCCGGCGGGCCGCAACAGGGCCATGCGGAGGCAAATCGGGTTGCCGCGGGCCGCGCGTGTGGGCAAGTTCGCGCCATGCACCGCTTCCCCTTCCGTAACGTCCTGCTCGCCGCCCTGTCGCTTGCCGCCGGGCTGATCCCCGCGGCGGTGCGGGCCGATGACGCGCCCCCGCTGCCCCGCTTCGCCAGTCTCAGCGCGCCCAAGGTCTATCTGCGCCAGGGCCCGACCTACAAGAACCGCATCCTGTGGGTCTATCACCGGGTGGGTCTGCCGGTGGAGATCCTGGCGCAGTTCGATGTCTGGCGCCGGGTGCGGATGCCCGACGGCGCCGTCGGCTGGATCCATGTCGCCATGCTGTCGTCGGCGCGCACGGTCGTGGTCACGGACAAGGCCGGCGCCCCCCTGCGTGCCGGGCCGGGGCCGGACACGAAAATTCTGGCCTTGGCCCGGCCCGGTGTAATTGCGAAGCTCGATCACTGCGAGGCGTCCGCCTGCGAGGTCCGCGTGGCCGGCAGCGATGGCTGGTTCGACAAGAAGAACATCTGGGGAGTGCGTTTGGGTGAGAGTCTCCAATGAGGTGCCCGCCGGGACGGGCAAGGACGACGGCGCGGCGGCATCCGAGCATCCCGGCACGGACCCCGCCGACCAGTATGCCGGCGGGGAGCTCGCCACGGCCTCTCTCCTCAAGCGATGGATGACCGCACCCCGGCACAACCGCTCGGCCACGGGCGGGCCGGTCGCCAGCCCGATCGGACAGGTGGCCTGGGCCGTCTATGAATGGGCCCGCAACCCTTACGTCCTGCTCATCACCATCTATATCTTCGCGCCCTATTTCTCGACCACGGTGGTGGGCGATCCGGTGCGCGGCCAGGCGCTGTGGGGCGACATCGCCAGCTATGGCGGCTTCATCATCGCCGTGCTTGCGCCTTTCCTGGGCGCCATCGCCGATGCCGGCGGACGGCGCAAGCCATGGATCGCCTTCTATACGGTCATCATGATCGGGGCGACGCTGATGATGTGGACGGCGCTGCCGCACTCCACCACCATGCAGATCGTGGCGATCGGTGCGCTGGTCGTCTGCGCCAATGTCTCCTTCGAGTTCTCGGCCGTGTTCCACAACTCGATGCTGCCGACCATCGCCACGCACAAGCGCGTCGGCGGGCTCTCCGGGCTGGGGCTGGCGCTCGGCAATGCCTCGGGCATCATCCTGCTGCTGTTCATGCTCATCGCCTTCGCGCTGCCGGGGAAGGTGAACTGGAGCTTCATCCCCGACGCGCCGCTGTTCGGCATCAGCCAGGCGCTGCACCAGCCCGAGCGGCTGGCCGGGCCGATGGTCGCGGTGTGGCTGCTCGTCTTCTCGCTGCCGCTGTTCCTCTTCACCCCCGACCGGCCGAGCGTGCGCATGGGGCTGTGGAAGGCCATGACCAGCGGGGTCAACTCGGTCGTCCACACGGTGCGCAGCCTCAAGCACTACCGCAATATCGGCCACTATCTGGGCGCCCGCGCCGTGTTCAACGACGGCATGACCGGGGTGCTGACCTTCGGCGGCATCTATGCGGCCGGCACCTTTCACTGGGGCCCGCTGGAGATGACGGCCTATGGCATCGAGCTCAGCATCTTCGCGGTCATCGGCGGCTTCTTCGGCGGCTGGCTGGACGACCATCTGGGCTCCAAGCGGGCCCTCTATGTCAGCATCGGGGGCACGGCCATCGCCTTTGCGGTGGGGCTGACCATGGGGCCGGACCGCATCCTGTGGTTCATCCCTTACGATCCCCACTCGGCGCCGGTCTGGGGGCTGCCCTTCTTCAAGACCTGGCCCGAGATCATCTATGTCGGGATCGTCAACTTCGTCGCCGTGCTGATCACGGCGGGCTACGCCAACAGCCGCACCATGCTGGCGCGCATCGCCCCGCCCGAGCGCATGACCGAGTTCTTCGGCCTTTATTCGCTCTCCGGCACCTCGACCACCTTCATGGCGCCGCTGGGCGTGGCCTGGCTGACCTGGCTGACCCAGAGCCAGCGCGGCGGAATGCTGGCGATCTTCTTCTTCCTGGCCGCCGGCATCATCTGGATGGCGATCGCCGTCAAGGAAGAGCGCACCACCGCGGTTTGATCCGTATACGAATTAATCCGTATACGGATCAACTCATCCATCAATGCCGGAAGTGGCGGATGCCGGTGAAGGCCATGGCCAGCCCCGCCTCGTCGGCGGCCTTGATCACCTCGTCGTCGCGGATCGAGCCGCCCGGCTGGATCACGGCCGTGGCGCCGGCCTCGGCCACCGCCAGCAAGCCGTCGGGGAAGGGGAAGAAGGCATCGGACGCCGCCGCCGAACCCCTGGTCATGGGCTCGGCCCAGCCGGCGGTCTTGGCCGCATCCTTGGCCTTGAGATAGGCGATGCGCGCCGAATCCACGCGGGACATCTGCCCCGCGCCGATGCCGGCGGTCTGGCCGTTCTTGGCATAGACGATGGTGTTGGACTTCACATGCTTGCCGACGGTGAAGGCGAACAGCATGTCGGCCAGCTCCTGTTCGCTGGGCTGGCGTTTGGTCACGATCTTCAGACTGTCGCGCGTCACGCGGGCGGCATCGCGCGTCTGGGCGAGGAAGCCGCCGGCCACGGTGCGCAGCGTCCAGCCGGCGCTCGCCGGATCCGGCAGGCCGCCGGCGACCAGCAGACGCAGATTCTTCTTGGCCGACAACACGCGCGCGCGCATCGTCATCGGCATCGGGGGCGATGATGACTTCGGTGAAGAGCTTGGAAATCTCTTCGGCCGTCGCGCCATCGAGAGTCTTGTTGAAGGCGAGGATGCCGCCAAAGGCGCTGACGGGATCGCAGGCCAGCGCGTGTCTGTAGGCCTCGATCAGGCTCGCGCCCATGGCCACGCCGCAGGGATTGGCGTGCTTGATGATGGCGCAGGCCGCCGAGACGGCCGGATCGAACTCGGCCACCAGCTCATAGGCCGCATCGGTGTCGTTGATGTTGTTGTAGCTGAGCTCCTTGCCCTGCAGCTGCCGGGCGGTGGCGACGCCGGGGCGCGGCTCGCCGGTGACATAGAAGGCGGCCTTCTGATGCGGGTTCTCGCCATAGCGCAGCGACTGGCGCAGCGAGCCGGCCAGCGAACGGCGGCGCGGCGGGGCCTCGTCGCCCTCGTCCGCCAGCACACCGGCCAGCCAGTTGGAGACCGCCGCGTCATAGGCCGCGGTGCGGGCATAGGCGACCTGCGCGAGCTTGCGGCGCGTCGCATAGGTGGTGGCGCCGTTATTCGCATCCATCTCGTCGAGCACGCGCGGCATAGTCTTCGGTGTCGACGACGACGGTCAGCCAGTCGTGGTTCTTGGCGGCCGAGCGCGTCATGGCCGGCCCGCCGATATCGATGTTCTCGATGGTCTCGTCATAGCCGGCGCCCTTCGCCACCGTGGCCTCGAAGGGGTAGAGATTGCAGACCAGCAGATCGATGCCTTCGATCCCGTGTTCCTTCATGGCGGCGGCATGGTCGGGCTTGTCGCGCAGCGCCAGGAAGCCGCCATGGATCATGGGGTGCAGCGTCTTGACGCGGCCATCCATCATCTCGGGAAAGCCGGTGACCTCGGCCACATCGGCGACGGTGAGCCCGGCCTCGCGCAGCGCCTTCGCCGTGCCGCCGGTGGAGATCAGCGTCACGCCATGGCGGGCCAGGCCTTCCGCGAAGGGCACAAGCCCGGCCTTGTCGGAGACCGAGAGCAGGGCGCGGCGGATGGGCCTCAGATTCTTGCTGGGGGTCATATCGGCCTCTTCTGGAATCGCGGGGGCGGGGTTACGGGGCCTCATACTGCGATGGCCCGCAAAAGAGAAGTCTCGGCCGCCCGATTCCATATCCGGTAGGCGCGCGGCGCCGAGCCCCCGGATCTGGATTTCTGTTTTCGCGTTTTGGCAATTTTTCCGGGGGGGGGCGGAGGCGGCCCGCGGCGGCGCGAGGGGGGAGGGGGGGCAAAATTTTGAATTCAACCATCCCCATCCCTTGGCCCGTCCCATGGCCCATCCTCCCGGCATCCCTTTGACGCCGCGCGGTTTTGGCCCGTTCTTGAAACAGAATTGTTCGTCGTTTTTTGCGTGTCTTTCTCCCGGCCACCGGGCAACACCTCTCCTTCGCCCGCCTCGGGCTTTTTCAGCCCGCGGCAGCGGTTACATCTGGTGAGAACAAATGGGGATCAAACGGGTGGGGATTCAAGGGGGCGGGGCGGATATTCTTTTACGCGGAGGCCGAAGGCGCGAAGGCGCGGAGGGGGAATCTGGGGGAATCGAATCCAGTCTCCTCTTGCTCGCCATCTGAATTCAGGGCGCAGACGGCAGGAATTCGGGTTTGGAGAGCAGAAAGATCGCGTCAGGACGTTGAAGAAAACCTGCGGGTCAACCTGCCAGGTTGAGGGCATGCGCTTCCGCGCCAATGGCGACGGTGGTTATCGCCTCAAAACTGGGGGATACCAGCACCCAAAATGAACGCCTCGTGAAAATCGCGAAGTTTGTGCGCCTTGCTAAGCGTCGCCACGACTGACTTTTTCCTTCATTGCCCCAACGAGAGCGATGCACTCACGTGTGAACGACAACGCCGTGCTTTCTGGCGTCCTCTTTCAGAGCATCGTCGGCGTCTTTCAAATGACTCGGGATTTCATGAACCAATCGCATAACGACATTACCGCAGACTAGGTCATCGAAGGTCGTGCCCGAAGAAGTAGGCGAGATGCAAGCAGTCGTCGTAATTTTGCTGAAGCTTAAGGCGGCATTCTGTGCTGGCTCAAAGAGTCCTGCATTGCTTACGCCCGCTAGCAGGGCCGCCGTTCCCTCGATTACACCAAGCTGCGAATAGGCGCCCTTAGGGCCTGCGTGCACGTTGCTGCTAGCCAGCTTGTAGTGTGCCCTCATTCTCGCTTCACCTGCGGCCTCTTCGAGCATCGCAAACGTCACTCGCCTTTTTTCCAGCGCGTCGGCGGCCCAACCATACTCACCAACAAAATCTTTTCCATATCGAGAAATGACTGTGTTGTAGCTGCCCAGAAGCGTATCAACTTCATTCGCGTCGAGAGGTTCGTATCCGAGAGCTTTCCGGCAGTTTTCGTATGCCGTGTGCGCCTTCTTCGCTTCGACAATTTGATACTGAGCATATCGTTCCGCTACATCATCACCGAACTTCCTGATGAACATGGCCACAGTCGTAACTTCGTGAAGGGTGCGCCACCGCGCCATGGCACCGTCTGCCGAGTCCATTCTCCAACAAAACGAGGATCTCCGAATAGACTTGGCAAGCTCGAACATGCAGCCGCAGCATGACATCATCTAAATGTGTCATTTCCCCGTTCTTTGCTTTACGCTTGCGTTCGTTCACATCCTGCCCCCACTCTCGGCAGATTGTATAAAGCATACGAAGCTTATCTAACGCTTTACCCCAACGTTTCTCTATAACTTCATTGAAATACTTGGTGCGCTCTCTTTCGGTAGTGTGCTGTTGGGGCCATCTCTCTACAAGCGATTTGTACAGATGGTCGGATGCATCGCTGGAGGTGCCCCGAACAAATTTGGCGAGTTTCCTTTCAGAGAAATCCTCAAGTTCTTTCAGGACCTCGTTGAGTTCGCACTCGGACATTTCAATTTGATGCACTACACCCACATCATCTTCGAGTTGGAAGGTGTTCGAGTCTCCCACGATAATTTGCTTGGCAGCTTCCCGGACAGCAGGGCTGGACGCGCTGATCCCTTCATGCGCCAGCTTCGTTTCGATTTTCCTTCCGAGGTATTGGTACGGTAGTTCCCCGAGTAAATCGTCGAGTATTTTCTGAAATCCCAACATGTCATAGGTCCGCATGTGAACTTATTCGGGTGCCACTATACCAAGTACACAAAGGAACTTTGTCACCGTTTAGGACAGAGATGAAGTGCTTGTGTACATTCGTCGTAATCGTAAATGTGGAGTGAGGTTCATGTCTGATACATCTAAGTGCTTCGTATTTAATAGTCTTCCGTAAATCCTGAGTTCCGCCGAATTCCGGAATTCGGGGGGGAATTCGGGGGACACCGTACCCAATTGCGACATCGGTCTGTGCGGACGGGCATCGCCCTATCTGTCATCCCCGGCGAGCATGCGCATCGAAGATGCGTATGCGAGGGAAGGGGACCCAGAGCGTGACAACTGCCTCGATCTCGAAGAACCCTGTTCGAAGAATTTTTCTGTCCGCATGGAGGCGATGTCACCTCCTGGGTCCCCTTCCCTCACATCGCCCGCTTCGCGGGACGATGTTCGCCGGGGATGACAATGGATGGGGCGCTCGCTGTGCGAGGCGGTGTACGGCGGTAACGACAGTGAGGGGTGGCTGAGGCTGGCGCGCGATGCGGTGCAGTGACAGGATGCGCATCGCGCACTTCGGGAGCCCCCCATGTCCATCACCCTCTACGACCTCACCGTCCCGACCTATCTGCAGACGTTGACGGCCGTCTCCGGCTTCATGGAGAAGGGGCTGGCGCATTGCCGCGAGCATGGGCTGGAGGCCGACAAGCTGGTGGGTGCACGCATCCATCCCGACATGCTGCCCTTCCGCTTCCAGATTCATTCGGTGGCCCATCATTCTGCCGGCGCCATGGCCGCGCTCGAAAGGGGGGTGTTCGCGCCCAGCCGCGGCGCGCCGGAGGCCGATTATGCCGCGCTTGCCGCCGAGATCACCGCGGCGCGTGCCACGCTGGAGAGGCTGACGCCCGAGGCCGTCAATGCGCGGGCGGGCGCCGATGTGGTGTTCGATCTGGGCGAACGCAAACTGCCGTTCACGGCCGAGGTCTTCGTGCTGTCCTTCTCGCTGCCCAATCTGCATTTTCATGCCACCACGGCCTACGACATTTTGCGCGGCAAGGGCGTGCCGCTGGGCAAGCGCGATTACATGGGGCCGCTGCGCCTGAAAGGCTGAGGGCTTGTCTTAGATGCTTGCCCTGGGGGCTTGTCTGGGGCCCGCGCCCGCGCCAGTCTTGGGCGCGGAAAGACACCTCGAGGTGGCGATGTTCGCGCGGCTCAAACAAATCCTGGCCACGCCGCAACCGGTGCGTCCCGAGGATCTGCGCGACGCGGTCGCGATCCTTCTGGTCGAGGCCGCCCATCGCGACGACCGTTTCGCCGAGGAAGAGCGCGCGGTGATCGCGCAGATGCTGTGTCTGCGCTTCGAGCTGGCGGAGGCGGAATGCGCGACGCTGGTCGAGGCCTCGGCGGCGCGGCGCAGCGAGACGGCGGTCGATCCCCATGCCCACACCATCGACCGCAAGCTGGCCAGCGCCGAACGCATGGCGCTGATCGAGATGCTGTGGGAGGTCGCCTATGCCGATGGCGTGCTCGATCCGAGCGAGGATGCGCTGATCCGCCGGGTCGCCGAGCTGATCCATATGAGCGATGCCGATCGCCTGCTGGCGCGCCGACGCGTGCTGGACCGGCGCGGCGACCGCGACGGGATGCGGCGCCGGGATTAGGGCGCGGGCGGCGTTACACAGCGGTAACGCGGCATATGGCGCGCGCGCCTTGCCTCATCGGGCCTGGCGCGCCAGTCTCGCCCCCTTCGCGATTTTTCCGAGGAAATGCCCATGCGCCGCGCCAGTCTCGTGTTTGTCAGCCTTGCCGCCACAGCCCTGCTCACCGGGCCGGGGCTGGCCGCCGAGACAGCCCCACCGGCGCCGCATGCGCTGCTCAAGACCATTTCGAAGGATGTGAAGGCCGACGCGCTCAAGGCGACATTGACGAAGCTGGTCGGCTTCGGCACGCGGCACACATTGTCCGACACCAAATCGGACACGCGCGGCATCGGCGCGGCGCGGCGCTGGGTCAAGGCGCGCTTTGAGGCGATCGGCAAGGATTGCGGCGGCTGCCTCAAGGTGGAGACGCCGACCGACATGGTGACCGGCGAACGCATCAAGACGCCGGCCGAGATCATGGATGTGCTGGCGATCCAGAAGGGGACGTCCGATCCCAACCGGGTGATCATCATCGCCGGCCATCTCGACAGCCGCGTCACCGATGTCATGAACGCGACGGCCGATGCGCCGGGCGCCGACGATGACGGCTCGGGCGTGGCCGCGGTGATCGAGGCCGCGCGCGTTCTGTCCAAGCACAAATTTCCGGCGACGCTGGTGTTCGCCGTGCTCTCGGGCGAGGAGCAGGGCCTGTATGGCGGCAAGCTGCTGGCGAAATATGCGGTGCAGCAGGGCTGGCAGGTGGAAGCCGATCTCAACAACGACATCATCGGCGGCACGGTGGGCGGCAATGGCGAGCACCAGGCCGGCTATGTGCGCGTGTTCTCCGAAGGCACGCGCTCGACCGAGACCCCCGAGGAGGCCAAGACCCGGCGCTACAATGGCGGCGAACTCGACAGCCCGGCGCGCAACCTGTCGCGCTTCGTGGCCCGGCATGCCGCCTATGTGCCCGGCTTCAAGGTGCGCATGATCTATCGCACCGACCGCTACAGCCGCGGCGGCGACCAGGTGCCGGTGCTGGCGGCGGGCTTTCCGGCCGTGCGCCTGACCGAGGCGATCGAGAACTACCATCACGAGCACCAGAATGTGCGCACCGAGAACGGCATCGAATATGGCGACCGGCTGGCCTTCATCGATTTTCCCTATCTGGCCAAGGTCACCGCGCTCAATGCCGTGAGCATGGCGGCGCTGGCCATGGCGCCGATGCCGCCGGCCGATGTCGCCATCACGGGCGCGGTGACGCATGACACGACGGTAAGCTGGAAAAAGGTGCCCGGTGCGGCCGGCTACCGGGTGTGGTGGCGCCAGACCACCGCGCCGTTCTGGACCCACAGCAAGGATGCCGGGGACGCGACCTCCATCGTGCTCAAGAACGTGACCATCGACGACTGGTTCTTCGGGGTGTCGTCGGTGTCGGCCGACGGCTATGCCAGCCCGGTCGAATTCCCGGGCGCGGCCGGGGACTTCCGCGCGCCCGCCAGGGTGAAATAGGGGCGGGGCGCGTGTTTCAGCAGATCCGCAATTTCCTCAAGGCGCCGCCGGCCCATGAGACGCCCGATCTGCGGGTGGCCATCGCCGTGTTGCTGCTGGAAGCGGCGCATCGCGACGACACCTTCGGGCCGGAAGAGCGCACCGTGATCGCGCGGTTGTTGTCGCAGAAATTCGATCTCGGCGAGGCCGAGGCGCGCACGCTGCTGGAAGAGACCGAGGCCCGCCAGCGCGAGATGGTGCAGCTGCATCCCTACACCAACGCCATCTTCGAGCAGATGGAGCCCGAGGCGCGCGCCGGCGTCATCGAGATGCTGTGGGAGGTGGCCTATGCCGACGGCGTGCTCGATCCCGAAGAGGATGCGATGATCCGCAAGGTGGCCGGGCTGATCTATGTCGAGGATCGCGAGCGCATGATGGCGCGGCAGCGCGTGCTGGCCCGCAAGGCAGCCGGCGGGGGCTGAGCCGCCCGCCCGCACCGCCTCAGCCGCCGGTTACGGCGAGATCTTGTCCCATTCGGCGGCCGGAACCTGCTCGATCATCACGGTGACGTAGC
The DNA here is from genome assembly GCA_963710925.1 of uncultured Pseudomonadota bacterium. Lineage (GTDB taxonomy): Bacteria > Pseudomonadota > Alphaproteobacteria > Micropepsales > Micropepsaceae > Rhizomicrobium. The sequence goes on from CAVQBY010000003.1 coordinate 347,465, forward strand.
AATAGCCCATCTTGTAGTGGAACAGGCGGCTCTTGACCTTGCCCTGCACGGCGACGTGGCGGAAATCGTTCTCGCCCGGCAGATCGACATAATCGCCGACATCGGGGATCAGCGTGAACTGGGTCTCGTCGATCTCGATATCCACCGGATTCTGCATGGTGGTGTTGTCGATGCTCTTGTCCGCGCCCGCCGCCAGATAGCGGAAATCAATGCCGTATTTCATGGTCCAACCCTGTCAAACTGTGCCGGGGCTATTGGTAATTCGAAACGGGGCCGGGGTCCAGCGCCGCGCCCGCGGGGGCGGGCTCAGATCAGCGACATCCCGCCATCGACCCGCAAAACCTGGCCGGTCGTGTAGCCGCCGCGCAGCAGATAGAGATAGGCCTCGGCCACCTCGCCGGGCTCGCCGATGCGGGCCAGAGGCTGACGCTCGGTCATGCGGCGCAGGCGCTCCTCGCGCTGGTCGGCGGGGAACATGTTCCAGATCTCGGTGCGGATGGCGCCCGGGCACACCGCATTGACGCGCAGCGGCGCAAGCTCGGCGGCCAGGCCCCGAGTCAGATGCTCGATCGCCCCGGCCATGGCCGTGCTGACGGCGGTGCCGCGGCGCGGGCGGTGGGCCACCATGCCGTCGGTCAGGACGATGGAGCCGCCGGCCCGGATGTGAGGCTGACCCAGCCGGACCGCGGCCACCGCCCCCCAGAAGCGCACGGCGAACAGCGCGGCGGCGGCGGTCAGGTCGAGATCGGCCAGCGTCTGCCCGCGCGGACCGTCCCAATCGCCGGCGGTGAAGACGAGATGATCGAAGGGGCCGGTGGCGGCGAAGAAGGCGGCCAGGCTGTCCTCCTTGCGCACATCGACTTCCAAGGCTTTGGCGCCGGGCAGCGCGGCGCGCGCGGCCGCGCATTTGTCCGCGCTGCGCGAGCCGACAATGAGCTGCGCGCCCTGGGCCGCGGCGGCCTCGGCCACGGCAAAGCCGATGCCGGAGGTGCCGCCGATGACGACAATGCGTGTGCCGGTGAGGCTCATGGTTGCGGCTCCGTGCGTCTTGCGCTCGCGGGAGCCTAGCGCGCCTTCAACACCTTGACGATGGTGGTGCAGAGTTTTTCGAGGTCGTCGGCGTCGATAGTCAGTGCGGGCGTCAGATAGACGATGTTGCGGAAGGGGCGGATGAAGACACCTTCCTCGACGAAGCGTTGCTTGAGCGCGTTGAGGTCGCCGATTGCGTCCAGTTCGACCACGCCGATGGCGCCGCGCACGCGCACATCGGTGACGCCGGGCGCGGTCAGGGCATGGCCCAGCATATGGCTCATGGCCTTGCCCATCTCGCCGGCCTGCAGCAGGCGGTCTTCGGTTTCGAACAGGTCGAGGCTGGCATTGGCGGCCGCGCAGGCCAGCGCATTGCCCATGAAGGTCGGCCCGTGCATCAGCGCGTGGATCGGATCGTCCGACCAGAAGGCCTCGAAGACATGGGTGGTGGCGATGGTGGCCGCGAGCGGCAGCGTGCCGCCCGAAAGCGCCTTGCCGAGTGTGACGATGTCCGGGATCACCTCGGCGGCCTCGCTGGCGAACATCGGGCCGGTGCGGCCGAAGCCGGTGAAGATCTCGTCGGCGATCATGAGGATGCCGTGGCGGGTTGCGGTTTCGCGGATCCGGGCGAGGCAGCGTTCGTCGTGGAACACCATGCCGCCGGCACCCTGCACCAAAGGCTCGACCAGGACGCCGGCGATCTCGTTGGCGTGCTGCGGCGACAAAGGCGTCGAAGGCCGCGGCGGTTTCGTCGTCGCGTGGCAGGTCGACGACATAATGTTCGGGCAGCGTGCCCGCGAAGAGCGAATGCATGCCCTCTTCGGGATCGCACACGCTCATGGTGGCGATGGTGTCGCCGTGATAGCCGCCCTTGAAGGCGACGAATTTGGTGCGGCCGCGCTCGACCCCGGTTGAGCCAGTATTGCGGTCGCCATCTTCATCGCCACTTCGACGGCGACCGAACCGGAATCCGAAAAGAAGACGTGATTGAGCGTGCCGGGCAGCAGGTTCGAGAGGCGTTCGGCCAGGGTCAGAGCCGGTTCATGCACCAGCCCGCCCAGCATCACATGCGGCATCTTCTTGAGCTGGGCGGTCGACGGCGGCGGCAATGTGCGGATGGTTGTAGCCATGGGCGGCGGTCCACCACAGGCGACGCCATCGACCAGTTCGCGCCCGTCGGCCAGCACGATGCGGCGTGCCATAGGTGCGCACCGCGGGCAGCGGCGGGCGCACCGTCTTCATCTGGGTGTAGGGCAGCCAGATATGCGGAAAGCCGTTGTCGTACCAATCGGGGCTCTTTGTTGCCCACGGCGTCAGATCGCCATCGGCCGCATGCCGAGCCGGTCGAGCAGGGCACGGTCGTGGTCTCGTTCGGGTTCGGCGTCGTCAGCAGCTTGGGGCCGTAGAAGATCGAATTGGCGCCGGCGAAGAGGCACAGCGCCTGGGCTTCGTCGGACATGTCCTCGCGGCCGGCCGACAGGCGCACCATGGATTCCGGCATGGTCAGGCGCGCCACCGCGATGGTGCGCACGAATTCGATGGCATCGGGCGCCTGGCCCAGGGAGACCGGCGTGCCTTCGACCTGCACCAGCATGTTGATCGGCACGCTTTCGGGATGGGCCGGCAGGGTGCACAGCGCATGGATCATGCCGACGCGGTCGTCCGCCGTCTCGCCCATGCCGACAATGCCGCCGCAGCAGACATGGATGCCGGCGTCGCGCACATGGCGAGCAGCGTGTCGAGCCGGTCCTGATAGGTGCGTGTCGTGATGATGTCGCTCGTAATATTCCGGCGAGGTGTCGAGATTGTGGTTGTAATAGTCGAGACCCGCGTCCTTCAGCTTCTGCGCCTGCGGGCCCGTCAGCATGCCCAGCGTCACGCAGCTTTCCATGCCGAGCGCTTTGACGCCTTCGACCATCTGGCAGACCTTGTCGAGATCCTTGTCCTTGGGCGAGCGCCAGGCCGCGCCCATGCAGAAGCGGGTGGCGCCGGCGTCGCTGGCGGCGCGGGCATCGGCCAGCACGGCGTCCACGTCCATCAGCTTGTCGGCCTTGACGCCGGTGTCATATTCGGCGCTCTGCGGGCAATAGGCGCAGTCTTCGGGGCAGCCGCCGGTCTTGATCGAGAGCAGCGTGGAAATCTGCACTTCGCGCGGATCGAAATGGGCGCGGTGAACGCTGTGGGCGCGATAGATCAGCTCGGAAAAGGGCAGGGCGAACAGGTGCTGCACTTCTTCGCGCGTCCAATCATGGCGCACGCTGCCATCGCGGAAATCGGCAGGTCGGGACGGGCGCGTTCATCGGCAATATCCTTTGCTCGCGTGGAGCATTTGGCTTTGGGGCCCAACCGATTATATCGGCGGACCCCATGGCGCAAGCAGGGCTGGCCGTGGCGCAATCCCTCGATCAATTCGCGGCAGACGAAGCTGGACCGGCTCGAGGCCGCGCAGCTGCGGCGCAGCCTGACCGATACCGGCCGCGAGGACGGGGTGTGGATCACGCGGGGCGGGCGGCGGCTGCTGTCGTTTTCCTGCAACGATTATCTCGGGCCTGACGCCATCATCCGCGCGTCAAGGCGGCCGCGATTGCCGCGACGGAGCGATATGGCGCGGGCGCGGGGGCCTCGCGGCTGGTGACCGGCAACCATCCGCTGTTCGCGCGAACTGGAGGGGCGGCTGGCCGCGCTGAAGGGCGCCGAGGCGGCCTGCATCTTCGGCTCGGGCTATCTCGCCAATGCCGGAATCATTCCGGCGCTGATGCGGCGAGGACGATCTGCTGCTGGTCGATGAGCTGGCGCATGCCTGCATCGTGGGCCGGGGCGCAGCTCTCGCGCGGGCGCGTGTCGAGATGCTTCCGTCACAACGATGTCGAGCATGCGCGCGACCTGCTGGCCGCGCATCGCGGCGCGCACGCCCATGCGCTGATCGTGACCGATGGTGTGTTTTCGATGGATGGCGATCTGGCGCCGCTGGCCGATCTGTCGAGCTCTGGCGCGCGAATACGATGTCTGGCTGATGAGCGACGACGCGCATGGGCTGGGCGTGATCGGCGGCGGGCGCGGCTCGGCTTTTGCCGGCGGCCGCGAAGATCGATGTCGATCTGCAAATGGGCACATTGTCGAAGGCGCTCGGCTCCTATGGCGGCTATCTGTGCGCCAGCGCGGCCGGTGATCGATCTGGTCAAGACGCGCGCGCGCACGCTGATCTATTCCACCGGCCTGCCGCCGGCTTCGGCGGCGGCGGCGCTGGCGGCGCTGGACGTCATTGCCGATGCGCCAGACTTCGCGGCCAGCCCGGTGCGCAAGGCGCAGCGCTTCACCCGCGCCTGCGATCTCCCGCTGGCGCAAAGCCCGATCGTGCCGATCGTGCTGGGCGAGGCCGGTGCGGCGCTCGACGCCTCGGCGCTGCTGGAACGTGAAGGCTTCGCCGTGGTCGCCATCCGCCCGCCCACCGTGCCCGCGGGCACGGCGCGGCTCCGGCTGGCTTTCAACGCCCTGCATCCTGATGACGAGATCGACGCGGCTGGCGGAGATCGTGCGCAGCCGGATTCTGAAGGCGGCGGCATGAGCGCCGTTTTCGTCACCGCCACGGGCACCGATATCGGCAAGACCTTCGTCACCGCCGGGCTGATCGGCCATCTGCGCGGGCAGGGCCGGGCCGTCGACGCGTTCAAGCCCGTGGTCAGCGGCTTCGCCATGGCGACGGCGGCGGCCAGCGATCCCGGCCAGTTGCTGGCGGCGCTGGGCGAGGCGGTGACCGCGGAGGCGATCGCGCGGCTGTCGCCCTGGCGCTATGAGGCCGCGCTGTCGCCGGACATGGCCGCGGCGCGCGAGGGCCAGGTGCTGCCCTATGGCGAGATTCTGGCGGCCTGCCGCGACAGCGGTCGCCGCGGCGCGAGACATGCTGTTCATCGAAGGGGTGGGCGGAGCGATGGTGCCGCTGGACGCGCGCCACACCGTGCTGCGACTGGATGGCGGATCTCGGGCTTGCCGGTCGATTCTGGTGGCCGGCTCCTATCTGGGCACCATCAGCCATACGCTGACGGCGCTGGCGGCGCTGGCGGCGCGTCGGGCTCACGCCGGTGGCGCTGGCGCTCAACGACAGCGGCAACGGACCGGTGCCGCTGGCCGAGACCGCCGCGAGCCATTGCCCGCTTCGCGCCCGGCCTGCCCATCGCATCGGTGCCGCGCGATGCCGGCAGAGGGCGATTTTGCATCGCTGGCGGCTTTGCTGGCATAGAGGGCGCCCGCCCGGCGTGTGCATGGCGCGCGGCGAATCGCGTAAGGCAGTGCGCTGCCTGCCAACGCCAGACCGAGAGTGACCTCGATGGCTTCCTATGACTGCTCGAAATGCCCGGGCTATTGCTGCTCCTATCCGCTGATCCCGCTCAAGAAGAAGGATGTCGAGCGGCTGGCGAAGCATTTCGACCTGAGCTTCAAGGAGGCCAAGGAGAAGTTCACCTCCGAGCGCTATGGCGAGAAATATTCCATGCGCCGCAAGAAGGACGAGTATTTCGGCAAGATCTGCCAGTTCTTCGACACCGACGAGCGCCGCTGCACGATCTACAAGGCGCGGCCGGGCATCTGCCGGGAATATCCGACCGGCAAATGCGGCTATTGGGAGTTCCTCAAGATCGAGCGCGACACCCAGGACGATCCCGATTTCATCGCGCTGACCGACAACACCAAATAGGCCGGACAGGGTGCGGGCGCGCGCGGGGCTTTGTTGACCTCGGCAAAGCCGCCGGTATGATCCCGCCGCCATTCGCTTGATTTCGCGAAGATTGCCCCTGTGGCGGAATGGTAGACGCGGCAGACTCAAAATCTGTTGCCTTCACGGGCGTGCTGGTTCGAGTCCGGCCAGGGGCACCACGCGACGCGGCGGCACGCGCGGATCGCCGAGGCGAGGAACGCCGGCCGGACTCTCCGACCACCAGATTGGGCCCATCGCGACGCTGCAATTCGGCCGCGCGGCGGCGGATTGTTGATGTGGATCAACGTGGTGCGCGGAGGCGGGCGCAGGCTGTGAACGAACGCAGCTGCGGCGCCAGCCCAAGGACCGGCGGAGCCGCGCGTGCCGCGTCAACGTGAATGATCTGCTTGTCGGGGGGCGGCCGCGGGGTCTTGCGCGCGATTCCCTGGCCCGGTTCCGCAATTGGCGCGCCGGACGGTCTGCGATGTCGGACGACACCGACCATCCCTGCCTCACATGGGCCGACCGGGCCGGCCTCATTACGGCATTCGCCATCGCGGCGGCGGCGCTCTACACCGCCGTCATCACGCTGCTCGCGGCCAAGACCATGGTGTCGCCGCGCCTCGACGAAGCGCTTGCGGCGTGGACGGTCATTGCGGAGATCGGCATCGCGCTGCCGCTGTGGCTGCTGTTGCGCGCCATCGCATATCTGTTCCGCGGGCCGCTGGCGCAGCGCCATGCGCTCGCCCATTCCGCGCATGCCCGTTTTGTTGGCGCCGTCAGCGGTCCGGTGTGGCGGCTGCGCCGCCCGCTCGGCTCGCGCGAAATCGCGTGGTTCTGAAAGCGCCTTGCCCTAGCCAAGCGCGACGCCATCCGGCAGGCTGGTTGCAGCACAGCCGGGAGGACACAGATGCCGCTGCCGCAAACGGGCCGAAGCGCCGATGAGGTGATCGCCGATCTCAGGGCCAAGCGCGAAGGCGATGTGCGCTGGCAGGACGGCAAGGCCTTCGGCATGATCTACAATGGCGGGCCCGAAGTGGACGCGGTCGCCGAGCGCGCGGCGATGCTCTATCTCCACGAGAATGCGCTCAACACCAAGGCCTTTCCCTCGCTCGGGCAGATCCAGTCCGAGGTCGTGCGCTGGACCGCCGATCTGCTGCATGGGCCGGACAGTGCGGCCGGCTTTCTGACCAGCGGCGGCACCGAATCCATTCTGTGCGCCGTGTTGGCCGCGCGCGAGCGCGGGCGCCGGGAGCGCGGCATCGAACGCCCGCAAATGGTCGTGGCCGAAAGCGCCCATGCCGCCTTTCACAAGGGCGCGCATCTGTTCGGCATCGAGCTCGTAAAAACCAGGGTGAAGGACGACTGGACGGCCGATGTGTCCGAAATGGAAACCGCCGTGACGGCCAACACCGTGCTGGTCGTCGGCTCGGCGCCGCAATATCCGCAAGGCGTGGTCGACGACATTCCGGCGATTGCGGCGCTGGCCGAGAGGGCCGGGGTGAACTGCCATGTCGATGCCTGCATGGGCGGCTTTGTCTTGCCATTCGCCGAGATGCTGGGCCGGCCCGTGCCGCCATGGGATTTCCGTGTTTCGGGCGTGACCTCGATCTCCGCCGACGTGCACAAGCTGGGCTATGCGCCCAAGGGCGCCTCGGTGATCGTCCACCGCGACAAGAATTTGCGGAGCTATCAGACCTTCATGTTCAGCGATTGGCTGGGCGGCTTCTATGCCTCGCCCAATCTGCAGGGCTCGCGTTCGGGCCTGCCGATGGCGGCGGCCTGGGCGGTGATGCAGCATCTGGGAATCGACGGCTACAAGGCCCTGACGGCCTCGACCCTGGCCAATGCCGATCGCATGCGCCAAGGCATCGCGGCGATCGACGGCATTCGCGTGCTGGGCGAAGGCGCATATCATCTGGTGGCGCTGGCCGCCGATCCGGCCTCGGCGCGCAAGGTCGATATTTTCGCGCTGGGCGATGCGCTGTTGAAGCGCGGCTGGTTCCACGACCGCCAGGGCCCGCCCGACACGCTGCATTCGACCGTCAGCAATTCCAACACCGGCGTGATCGAAGATTATCTGAAGGATCTGGCCATCTGTGTCGACGAGGTGACGGGCGTGGCGGCCGCCGACCGTTCGACCAATTACGCGACGCTGGAATAGATGCGTCAGCGGCTCCCTTTGTGAGCGGGGCGGCCATGGCCTAACCTGTCCGGGAATTATCGGGTGCGGGACGGCGTGGGCGGGCAGGAACAGGCAAGCAATCTCGAGACGGCGCTGGCGAATGCCAGGCAGCTTCTGGCGTCGCGGCCCGATCTGGCCGCCGAGCAGGCCTACGAGATTTTGCGCGTGGTGCCCGGCAATGGCGAGGCCATGCTGATCCTGGGGATCGGCCTGCGGGCCATCGGCCGCACGGCCGATGCGCTGGGCGCGCTGAAGCCGCTGGCCGCCGCCAATCCCAAATCGGTGCAGGTCCAGTTCGAATATGGCCGGGCGCTGGCCGAGGCCGGCGAGCCCGAGGCCGCGGTCGAAGCGCTGCGGCGCACGCTGAAGCTCAACGGCAAGCACGCCCAGGCCTGGCGCGTGCTCGGCGACATGCTGAGCGTCACCGGCGACAGCGAGGGCGCCGAAGCGGCCTATGGCCGGCACATCCAGGCCTCGGTCAATGATCCGCGCCTGCTCGAGGCGGCCAACGCCCTGTGCGAAAACAAGCTTGCGGTGGCCGAGCGGCTGTTGCGCGAATTTCTGAAGGCCCACCCGACCGACGTCGCCGCGATCCGCATGCTCGCCGAAACCGGCAGCCGGCTGGGACGCTATGAGGATGCGGAAAATCTGCTCGTGCGCTGTCTGGAACTGGCGCCGGGCTTCGATGCCGCGCGTTACAATTACGCCGTGGTGTTGTCACGTCAGAACAAGACGGCCGAAACCCTGGCCGAAGTCGAAAAGCTGCTGGCGAAGGATCCGCGCAATCCCGCCTATCGCACGCTGGAAGCGGCGATGATGGCGCGCATCGGCGAATATGACCGCACGATCGAATCCTATGAAGCCGTGCTCAGGGAATTCCCGACCCAGGCCAAGGCCTGGATGAGCTATGGCCATGCGCTCAAGACCGTGGGCCGCACCGAGGACGGCATTGCGGCCTATCGCAAGAGCATCCGGCACATGCCCAATCTGGGTGAGGCCTATTGGAGCCTGGCCAATCTCAAGACCTTCCGCTTCGAGGATCGCGATCTGGACGCCATGCGCGCCGCGCTCGCCGGCGCCAATCTCTCGGATGACGACCGGCTGCATCTCGACTTCGCGCTGGGAAAGGCGCTGGAAGATCGCGGCGATCATGCCGCTGCTTTCGCGCATTACAGCAAGGCCAATGCGCTGCGCCGCAAGGCCATGGCCTATGAGGCCGACGAGACCAGCGACCATGTCGCGCGCGCGCGCGCCCTGTTCACGCCGGCGTTCTTCGCCGCGCGCGAGGGCGCGGGGTGTCCGGCGCCGGACCCGATCTTCATCCTCGGGTCTGACGCGCTCGGGTTCGACACTGCTCGAACAGATCCTCTCCAGCCATTCGCAGGTCGAAGGCACGATGGAGCTGCCGGACATCGCCGCGCATGGCAAAGCGACTCGGCGGGCAAGAAGACGCGCGGCGTGGCGAGCGCCTATCCGGAAATGCTGGCCGATCTGTCGCCCGAGGCGTTGCGCGAACTGGGCGAGGAGTATCTCGCGCGCACGCCATCCAGCGCAAAACGGAGCGGCCCTTCTTCGTCGACAAGATGCCGGCCAACTGGCTGCATGTCGGGCTTGATCCATCTGATCCTGCCCAATGCGCGGATCATCGATGCGCGGCGCCATCCGCTGGCCTGCTGCTTCTCCAACTTCAAGCAGCACTTCGCCCGCGGTCAGGGCTTCACCTACGGCCTGACCGATCTGGGCCGCTATTATTACGATTATGTCATGTTGATGGATGCGATCGACAGCGCCCTGCCGGGACGGGTGCACCGCGTCTTCTATGAGGACACGGTGGCCGATCCCGAGCGGGAGACGCGGCGGCTGCTGGCGCATTGCGGACTGCCGTTCGAGCCCGAATGCCTGCGGTTTTACGAGAACAGCCGCGCCGTGCGCACCGCCAGTTCGGAACAGGTGCGCCAGCCGATCTTCACCGAAGGGTTGGACCAGTGGCGGCATTTCGCGCCCTGGCTCGGCGAGCTCGAGCGGGCGCTCGGCCCGGTGCTCAAGAATTATCCCGGCGGTGCCGCGAAACTAGCCGGTGCATCGGGGGCGAGCGCGGCAAATTCGTCGCTATCCATCTCAAAAGTGTTTTGCCAACCGGCTTTGGCGAACTGCCTGCTTGACAGTGCTCTACCGGAGAGTTGTCAACTGGGGTTCACATTCCGGGGGAGCCGACGTGATGGGGACTAAAGTGAAGGCCGGGCACAGCACGGCCGCGCGATTCTTCCGCTTCTGCTGACGACGACGGTGTTGGCCGGCCTGCCCATGGCGGCGCAGGCCCAGGACCAGGGCGGCGGCCTCGAAGAGGTGGTCGTGACCGCGCAGAAGGTCTCGGAGAACCTGCAGAAGGTCCCGATGAACATCACCTCGATGTCCAACGCCCAGCTCACCCAGCTCCATCTGACGAACTTCAACCGATTTCGAAAAATACATGCCGTCAGCGTCACCTTCGCGGTGAGCGGGCAGGGCAGCAATGGCGGCCCGGGCCTGGCGAACATCACGATGCGCGGCGTCGCCAGCGACCAGAACGGCAACCATTCCGGCCCGCAACCCACCGTCGGCGTCTATCTCGACGAAATGCCGATCACCACCATCGGCGGCACGCTCGACGTGCCGACCTATGACGTGAACCGTGTCGAGGCGCTGTCCGGCCCGCAGGGCACGCTCTACGGCGCCAGCTCCGAATCCGGCACCATCCGCATCATCACCAACCGGCCCGAACTGGGCGAGCTGTCTCGGCCTCCTATGCGGCCGACGTCAATACGGTCGATCACGGCGGCATCGGCTATGGCGCGCACGGTCACGTCAATATCCCGCTGTCCGACAACATGGCGCTGCGCGTCGTCGGCTGGGCCGAGCACGATGCCGGCTATATCGACAATGTGCGCAACATCCGCACCTATCCGACCTCCGGCATCGTCATCGACAATGGCGGGCCGGGAACCACGCTCGACACCACGAACCGTGTCAAGAACAACTACAACACGGTCGACAAATATGGCGCGCGCGCGGCCCTCAGGATCGATCTGAACGACAACTGGACGGTGACGCCTTCGCTCATGGCGCAAACCGAGAAAGCCAACGGCTTCTTCGGCTACGATCCGGCGCTCGGGCGATCTGAAGGTCGGCCACTGGACGCCGGAATACACCAAGGACAACTGGTACACCGCCGCGCTGACGGTGCAGGGCAAGATCGGCAATCTCGACCTGCGTCTATTCCGGCAACTACATGAATCGCAGTCGTCAATACGGCGGCCGACTATTCGGACTATGCCTATTGGTACGACGTTCTCGACGGCTACGGCGCCTATTTCTACGACAATCTCGGCAATCTCGTGGATCCGACGCAGTACATCATCGGCCACGACCTGTTCACCAAGCAGAGCCACGAGATGCGCATCTCCTCGCCGGAGAGCAACCGGCTGCGCTTCGTCGCCGGCCTGTTCTACGAGCGGCAGTCGCACCACATCCTGCAGGACTACAAGGTGGTCGGCGACATCGCCGACAGCATCACCGTCACCGGCTGGCCGGACACGATCTGGCTGACCAACCAGCTGCGCGTCGATCGCGACTACGCGGCCTTCGGCGAGATGAGCTTCGATATCCTGCCCAATCTGACGGCCAAGGCCGGCGTGCGCGTGTTCAAGTCCGAAAGTTCGCTTCTGGGCTTCTTCGGTTTCAGCGCCGGCTTCAGTTCGCACACCGGCGAAGCGGCGTGCTTCGGGCCGGCCGTGCTGGCCGACACGCCTTGCACCGACCTCAATGCCAAGACCTCGGACACCGGCGAGACCCACCGCTTCAATCTGACCTGGCGGGTCACCGACGACAAGATGGTCTATGCGACCTATTCGACCGGCTTCCGTCCGGGCGGCGTCAACCGGCGCAACGACATTCCCGGCGTCGGCCCCTACCAGTCCGATACGCTCGACAATTACGAAATCGGCTGGAAGACGAGCTGGAACGACAATCGCCTGCGCTTCAATGGCGACTTCTTCTACGAGAAGTGGAACGGATTCCAGTTTCCGTTCCTGGGGCCGAACTCGGTCACGATCATCAAGAATGTCGGCCAGGCCGAGATCAAGGGTGCCGAAGCCAGCGTCGAATGGCTGCCGGTCGACAGCCTGACGCTCAGCGCCAATGCCGCCTATACCGAAGCGGCGCTGGCCGCCGATTATTGCGGCGGCGATTGCGCCACCAATGCAATCCAGTCGCCCAAGGGCACCCAGCTTCCGATCACGCCGAAATGGAAGCTCAACGCCATCGCCCGCTACGAATTCACGATCTCCGATTTCAACGCCCATCTGCAGGGCGCGATCGTGCACCAGAGCGGGACGTGGTCGGATCTGCGCCTCTATCAGCGCAATCTGCTCGGCAAGAACCACGCCTTCACGACCTTCGATTTCGCGGCCGGGATCGGGCGCGAAAACTGGATGCTGGAACTGGCGATCAAGAACGCCTTCGACGAACGCGCGCAGCTCGGCCGTTTCGCCGCCTGCACGCCGGAGACCTGCGGCTTCCAGACCTACATCCTGCCCAACCAGCCGCGCACGATCGGGTTGAGCTGGACGCAGAAATTCGACTGACGGCTTCGCCGGACCGAACAGGAAGCGCCGGTCCCACATCGGACCGGCGTTTTTCGTTGCGCGGCCCGCTTGCCCGCCGGTCAGACGGCATCCTCGCCGCCGAGGCGGTCACCGCCGAAGCGCCGGCGGAACAGCGCCATCATGACTAGCGCCCCGGCGGCCCCGAGGCCGAGGGCCATGGCCGGCGCATAGAAGAGCTGGCGCAGCGGCAGCTGCATGGCGATCAGCGCGCCGCCGAGAAGCGGCCCGGCGATCGAGCCGAAGCGGCCGATGGCAAAGGCCCAGCCCGAGCCGCTGGCGCGCACCGCCGTGGGATAGATCAGCCCCGACAGCGCATTGATGCCGAATTGCAGGCCGAGGATGCAGAAGCCGGCCACGCCGACGATGGCGAGCAGGCCGGGCTCGCCGAGGCCGGGCGTGCCGATCAGGGCCACGACGGGCGCGGCCAGACAGAACAGGATCACGATCGGGATCATGCCGAAGCGGTCGAGCAGCACCGCGATGCTCAGCCCGCCCAGCGTGCCGCCGATCTGGAACATCGACAGCGCCAGTGCCGAATAATCCGCGCTCATGCCGGCATCCTGAAACAGGATCGGCATCCAGCTGTTGAGGAAATAGGTCGCCATCAGATTGGCGGCGAAGAGCAGCCACAGCAGCGGGGTGATAAGGGCGAGGCTGCCGGCGAAGAGCCGCCGCAACGGGGCGGCGGCGTGCGGCGCGGCCTCGGCCGCCATGATGAAGCGCGTCCCGGGTGCGATCGCGATGACGGGGTCGAAGACGCGCACCAGTTTCTCGATCCTGTCGCGTTGGCGGCCCTGCAGCACCAGGAAGCGGATCGATTCCGGCAGCAGCAGCCACAGCAGGGCGGCGATGACCAGCGGCCCGAAGCCGCCGATCAGAAACAGGATCTGCCAGCCATGGCCCGGCAGCAGCGCAGCGGCGATCCAGCCGGGCAGGGCGCCGCCCAGTGTGATGCCCGTGAACATCACGATGACCAGCGTGGCGCGCCAGCGCCTGGGCGCGAATTCGGCATTGAGCGCGATGGTGTTGGGCATCAGCCCGCCAATGCCGATGCCGGTGACAAAGCGCAGACCCGTCAGCACGGCCAGCGAGGGTGCCCAGGCCGCCGCCAGCGTGCAGGCCCCGTAGATCAGGCAGCCGCCGATGATCGCCGGCCGCCGGCCGAAGCGGTCGCCGACATAGCCGAACAGCGGCGCGCCGAAGAGGATGCCGAACAGCCCGGCCGAGAACACCGGCCCCAGCGCGCTGCGCGGCACGTTCCAGTCGCGCACGATGTCCGGCGCGGCATAGGCCAGCGCCAGAATGTCGTAACCGTCGGCCATCATGGCCAGGAAGGACAGGACCAGCAGCAGCACGGTGTGGCGCCCGAGCCGCTGGTTGTCGACCAGCGCGCCGACATCGATGGTGGTGTTGGACATGGCTCCCCCCCGGCCGCGGCCCGCCGCGGCAGCGCGCTACAGCACCGCGTAATAGCGGAAGAGCGAATGGTCCGGATCGCGCCGCCGCTCGCCGGCGCCGACGATCACCGTGCGCGCCAGCCAGTCATGCGGCCCGGCCGGCACGCGGAAGGTGGGGGTGAAGCGGAAATAGGCCGGCTGGATCAGGCCCTGGTCGTTGGCTTCGCCCGTGCCCTCGGCGGCCGGCACGATATAGCCGCGATTGTTGATGTAGATGAGGGTGCCGTCCTCGGCCTTCAGCAGGTAATGCGCATTGAGTTCGATCACGCCGTCGCCGCGCACGGTGGCGTAGTCGGCGCCGGAATGTGGCACCACCGTGCCGGTCAGGCGCGGGCCGGTGATGGTGCCGCCGGTGGGAGGGGTGTAGCCCTGATGGCCGCCGCCCGGAAGCGGGCCGAAGATCGTGCGGTCCGGCCCGAAGGTGACGGTGACGTCGAAGACCGGTTCCACGCCGATATCGGTGAAGCTGCGCATGGGAGCTCTCCTGTTCAGGCCGCCGCGGCGGTTTCGTCGCCGGCATTGGGATCGCGGAAGGTGGCCTCGTCGAGATCGCCGGTGGCCCTGGCCACAACCACGGTCACGGTGGCATCGCCGCAGACATTGACGGCGGTGCGCGACATGTCGAGCAGCCGGTCGACACCGAGGATGAGGGCGATGCCTTCCACCGGCAGGCCGACCTGCTTGAGCACGCCGGCCAGCAGGATCAGCCCCACGCCGGGCACGCCGGCCGCCCCGATCGAGGCCATGATCACCATCGCCACCACCATGGCATATTGGGCGATGGAAAGTTCGATGCCGTAATATTGCGCGATGAAGCCGGTGGCGATGCCCTGCATGATCGCGGTGCCGTCCATATTGATGGTGGCGCCGAGGGGGATGGTGAAGGCGGAGACGCGGTTGGCGGCGCCGAGGCGCTCTTCCACCGTGCGCAGGGTCACCGGGATGGTGGCGTTGGACGAGGCGGTGGAGAAGGCGAAGGTGATGACGTCGCGCATCTTCCTGTAGAACATAACCGGGCTGAGGCCGGTGAAACCGCGCAGGATCGCCGGATAGACGACGCCGGCATGCAGGGCCAGCACCGCCAGCACCAGGAGCACATATTTGAGAAGGCCGGCAAAGGCCTGCCAGCCGGTGTTGGCCGCCAGTGTGGCGATCAGCGCGAAGACGCCGAAGGGCGCGGCCATCATCACGATATCGACCAGCTTCATCACGGCGGCGTTGAGATCCTCGAACAGCGAGGACACGCGCTTGCCCGCCGGGCCTGCCAGCGTCAGCGCCAGCCCCAAAAGGATCGAGAACACGATCACCGGCAGCATGTCGCCATGGGCCATGGCGGCAACCGGATTGCGGGGCACCAGATCGATCAGCACCTGGCTGAAGGGCGGGGCGGCGGCGATCGCCTGGGCGGTGGCGATGCCGGGCGCGGCGCCGGCGCCCGGCTGGACGATCAGCGCGGCGCTGAGCGCCAGCGTCACGGCGATGCCGGTGGTCACCAGATACAGGCCAATGGCCATGACACTGATGCGGCCGAGCCGCGCCGGGTCGCTGAGCGAGCTGACCCCGGTGACCAGCGAGACGAAGACGATGGGCACCACCAGCATCATCAGTCCACGGATGAAGACCTGGCCGACAACATGGAACAGCCCGCCGATGATCCAGTCCTGGACGAAGGGCTGATCGGCGACCGTGAGGTTGAGCACAAAGCCCACCGCCGCGCCCAGCACCAGGGCCCAGAGGATGCGGCTGCTAAGCTTCTTGTGGTCGAAGTGGAATTCTTCGCCCGCGTGCGGCGTGGTCATGGCGAGCCCCCTGTGGCAACGGGCCGGCGGCCCCCTCTTTCCGCTCTTACAAGAGACCGCACGTGGCGTCTATCCGCGCGGGCGCGACGCCGCGGCGGGGAACCCGTCCCGTGTTGCGGTGCGAAAAGCGCCGCCGCAATTTGCGGGTGCGCCCGCGGCACGCTGTGCTAGGTTTTGCGTCAAACCGATATTGAAAAAACGGAACATGGCGAGGGACGGGAACATGGCTGGCAAGGGCACCACACACTCATTCGATGCGGTCGTCGTCGGGGCGGGCTTTGGCGGCCTCTACATGCTCCACAAGCTGCGTCAGATGGGCTTTTCCGTCGCCGTGCTGGAAGCGGCCGACGGCGTCGGCGGCACCTGGCGGCACAACCGCTACCCTGGCGCGCGCTGCGACATCAAGAGCTTCGACTATTCCTTCTCCTTCGATGACGGGCTGCAGACCGAATGGGTGTGGAGCGAGAAATACGCAACCCAGCCCGAGATCCTGCGCTACGCCAACCACGTCGCCGACCGCTTCGACCTGCGCCGCGATATCCGCTTCAACACGCGCGTGAAAACCGCGCGCTTCGACGAGTCACGCGGCCGCTGGGATGTCGAGACCGAGAGCGGTGATCGCTACGACACGCAGTTCTACATCTTCGCGACGGGCTGCCTGTCGGTCCCCAAGGCGGTCGACATCAAGGGCCAGGAGAGCTTCGCGGGGGCGTCCTATCACACCGCCAACTGGCCGCAGGACGGCGTCGACTTCACGGGGCTGCGCGTGGCGGTGATCGGCACCGGCTCATCGGCGATCCAGACCATTCCCCTGGTCGCCGAACAGGCCAGGGAGCTGACCGTGTTTCAGCGCACGGCGGCCTATGCCGTGCCGGCGCTCAACCGGCCTGTGGACGCCGCCGAACGCGAGGCCTGGATGGCAAACCGCCAGGCGCATCGCGAAGCGGCGCGCAATTCGCTGTTCGGGGTGCCCGGCGCGCCGATGGACCGGACCACCTTCGAGGTGAGCGCCGAGGAACGCCAGCGCGTCTATGAAGAGGCGTGGGCCATGGGGGAACTGCCGGCACTGATGATGACCTTCAGCGATCTGCTTGCCGACGAGGCGGCGAACGAAACGGCTGCGGAATTCGTGCGGAACAAGATCCGCGCGGTGGTGAAGGACCCCGAGACGGCCGAGACGCTGTGCCCGAAGAGCTTTCCGCTCGGCACCAAGCGCATCTGCCTCGACAGCAATTACTATCAGACCTTCAACAAGCCGAACGTGCACCTCGTCGACCTGCGCAAGACCCCGTTCGAGCACATCACGCCAAAGGGCATCAAGACCAGCGACAGGGAATATGAATTCGATGCCATCATCTATGCGACCGGATTCGATGCGATGACGGGGGCGATTGTCAGCGTCGACGTGCGCGGGCGCGGCGGGCTCGAGCTCAGGAAGAAATGGGCGGACGGGCCGCACACCTATCTCGAACTCACGGTGGCCGGCTTCCCCAACCTGTTCATGATCACCGGCCCGGGCAGTCCCTCGGTGATGTGCAACATGATGTCGGCGATCGAGCAGCATGTGGACTGGATCGGAAATTGCCTGGCCGATGCGCGCGCGCGCGGCGTCGCCGTGGTCGAGGCCCTGCCGGACGCCGAGGCCGAATGGGTCGCGCATGTGAACGAGGTCGCCGAAGCCACGCTCTTCCCGCGGGCGGACTCCTGGTATATGGGCGCCAATGTGCCCGGCAAGCCGCGCATCTACATGCCCTATATCGGCGGGCTGGGGCCCTATCGCGACAAATGCAACGAGGTCGCCGAGAAGGGCTATGCCGGCTTCGCGCAGAAAGCGGCGCGCGAGACGGCGACGGCCTAGGGTCCGGAATTCTTGCCCGATTTCTCGCGCGAGGTGCGGGCCGCATCGCCATAGATGCCGCGCGCCATCAGGGACAGCTCGGTCTTCATGCGCGCCTCATAGACCTCGGCGCGGCCGCCATGGACGCGGCGGTTGTCCGGGTCCGCCAGCGCCGCCAATTCGGCGAGATGGCAGGCGAGGCGATGATCGCCACTCTGGCTCACCGCCTGCGCGCGGGCAATGAGCTTGTCCGCACCGCCGGCGAGCTGCGCCAGTTCGGCCGCCAGCACCGGATCGGCCGCGGGTTTCAGGTTGGCGGGATTGCCGTCATACCAGCCGCCATAGAGCCGCCAGACATTGCGGATGATGAATTCCGGCTCGTCATAGACGGGCCGCATATAGGGCTTGTCGGTGAAGCCGGAGGGTAGCTTCACCTCATGCACGATGGCATTGAGGCGCATGCCCTGATTCATCATTGCCACGGTCTGATGGGTGAGGGTTTCGAGCGCGGTCGCCATGTCGTCGAGCACGGTGGCGATGCGCGCGCGCCCCTCGATCGGCAGACCATGCGCGGGCAGGAGGAGCTCCGGCTCCACCGCGATCATCTCGCGCAGCGCCGCCGCCCAGTCGAGCGGATAGCGCTGCACCTTTTGCGGATTGCCGGCATTGGGAAACACCCAGATCACGAAATCGCCGACGATCACGGTCTTCTTCTCCGGCAGCCAGGCCCAGAGATGGTCGTCGGTCTCGCCGCGGGCATGGCGCAGGTCGAAGCGCAGCGATCCTGACGCAAATCCCATGCGTTCGGAGAATTGGGTGTCGGGGGTGATCCACTGCCTGGGCCCGAAGCGGTTCGTCATGGTGCCGGCGATGAAGCCGTTGGTCTTGCCGCCGCCGCCGAACTGCCGCGCATTGATGGCGGCGTTGTAACCTTCGGTCATCCGGTAGCGGGCGAAGCGCGGGGCGATGTTCTCATGGCCGATGACCTGCGGGCGGGGGCGTTTGCGGTCGATCGCCTCGGCGACGATGGCGCCGGCGCCGCCGACATGGTCGACATGGCCATGGGTGTAGGCGATGGCGCCGACCGGATCGTCGCTCCAGCCGCGCAAGGCCTTCAGCACCTGGCCGCCAAAGGCCTCCAGGCTGGTGTCGAACAGCACCAGCCCCTCTTCGCTCCTGAAGGCGACGACATGGCTGAAGGCCTCGACCATGGCGATGCCGTCGGCGACCTCCGAGAGCTGGCCGTTGATACGGTTGACGGAGCCGGGGCCCTCATAGACGCCGTCGTCGATATAGCGGCTGGACAGCTTCAGCAGGTCTGACATGGCGCGGTTCCCCAGGGCTTTCAGCCGCATCTTGGCGAAGGAGCGCGGCCGGGGCCAGCCATCCGCCCACCCGGCACCGGGCTTGCAGCGCAATGCGGCAGGGGCGGATCTGTCCCGGATCGGCACGGCGCTGCTCCGAGATCTGCCCAAATCCAAGCCCCGGCAGAGGGCCAAACGCGGAAAACGAGGACCCAACATGGCACAGGGCCCGATACTGACCGACTGGACTGCGGAGGCGGCCGGCCGTTTTGGCGGCGAGATCCTCAGGCTGGAGCACAGCCTCGACCGCAATCCGTTGTTCGCTATGGACGCGCTGGCGGAGCTGATCGAGAGCTATCCGCGCGAACATTATTCCCTGGTCGAGACCGGCCGGGCCGGGGGCCCGCGCGTCTGGCACGAAGGCGAGTTCGGCGGGCTTTCGGGACGCAAGGTCATCGAGGCCATCGCCGAAGGGCGGATGTGGCTGAACCTGCGCAATCTGTCGGCCGTCGACGGGCGCTACCGCGAATTGCTGGACCGCGTGTTCGAAGAACTGGCCGCGCAGATGCCCGGCTTCGCGCCGCCGCGCCGCAATTGCGGCTTGCTGATTTCCTCGCCCGAGGCGGAAGTCTATTACCACGCCGATCTTCCGGGGCAGGCGCTGCTGCAGCTTGCCGGCCGCAAGCGGGTGTGGATCTATCCCGCGACGCCGCCCTTCGTGTCGGCCGAAGATCTCGAAGATATCGCCCTGTTCGATCTGGAAGTGGGGCTCCCCTACGATCCGGCCCATGACGCGCAGGCGCAGATCTTCGATCTGGAGCCCGGCGCCATGCTGCACTGGCCGCTCAACGCCCCGCACCGGGTGCAGAATCTCGGCTGTCTCAACGTCTCGATGACGATTTCCTATCAGGACGAGGCCATCCGCCGGGCCGGCATCGTGCATCTCGCCAATGCCATTCTGCGCCATCGCTTCGGCCATGCGCCGCGCTCGCGGGCGCTCGCCGGACCGGGCTTCTGGGCCAAGGCCTTGCTGCAGAAGGCGATGCGCAAGAGCGCCTGGATGGCGCGCCAGCGCAAGCCGCGCCAGGCGATCGCCTTCCGTCTCGACCGCAGCCAGCCCGGCCGCACCATCCCCTTGCGCGAGGCCGCCTGACATGTCGTTCGCCGCCACGCTGTCGCGCCCGTTCCGCATCGCCGCCCGTCCGGCCCGCGCCGCGCGTTATCGCGTGCGCGTGTTCGCGAACTGGGACGATGCCGCCGCCCGCTGGCAGGGCGAAGTGGCGGCCGGCGCCGCCGGCACCGCCTTCCAGATGCACGACTGGCTGGAGGCCTTCTACGCCGCAGCCAAATGCGACGCGCAGGTCACCCCGCTCATCGCGGTGATGGAGGAGGCCGTCAGCGGAGAGTTTGCGCTGGCGTTGCCGCTGGTGCTGCGCCGTCACGACAGCCAACGCGTCATCGAATTCGCCGATCTGGGCATGACCGATTTCAACGCCCCGCTGCTGGGGCCGGCGGCGCCGTCCGCCGGCGAGGCGGCCGAGGCGCTGGCGGCGCTGCGCCGCGCCCTGCCGCCGGCCGATCTGCTGTGCCTGAAAAAGATGCCGCCGGTCGTGGACGGCCGCGCCAATCCCCTTGCGCATCTGGCCGGCGCCCATGCCTCGGCCGTCAACGGCAATCTGGTGACGATGGGCGAGGATCACGACGCCTGGCGCCATTCGCTGCCGCGCACCGTGCGCAAGGAACTGGAGCGCAGCTGGCGCGTCTTCACCCGCCGCGAGGGCACCGGCTTCCGCAGCATCGACGATGCGGATGAGGCCTTGCGCATTCTGGAGGTGATGGACGGGCAGCAGCGCGCGCGGCTGGAAGAACTGGGCCAGCCTTATCAGCTCGGCGACGCCGTCACCATGGCGATGCATCGCGAGCTGATGCAGCGGGTCGGCGGCTTCGTCTCGCTCACCGTGCTGGAGGCCGGCGAGGAGATCGTGGCCGCATTGCTGGGCGTTCGCCGCGGCGACACCA
This sequence comes from uncultured Pseudomonadota bacterium, assembly GCA_963710925.1. Taxonomy (GTDB): domain Bacteria; phylum Pseudomonadota; class Alphaproteobacteria; order Micropepsales; family Micropepsaceae; genus Rhizomicrobium. The sequence continues at coordinate 368,428 of CAVQBY010000003.1, forward strand.
TCGTCTTCATCCGCCTCACCCATGGCGGCGCGGAGTGGACGAACTGTTCGCCGGGGCGATTGATCCTGTCGCGCACGCTGGGCCATCTGCATGCGCAGGGCGTGCGCAAATTCGATTTCAGTGTCGGCAATTTCGCCTACAAGCGCCGCTTTGGCGTCGTGCGCCAGCCGCTGGTGGATTTCGCGATGGCCCTGTCCTGGCGCGGATGGATGCCGTTGCTGCGCCTGCTCGCCGGCGCGACCATGCGGCGCCATCCCGAATTGCGCCGCCGGGTGCGGCGCCTGCTCGGCAAGCGCGATCTGCGCGAAGAGAATTGAGTCAGACCGCCGCGGCGATGCGATCGAGCGCGCCGGCGACGCTGGCACCGGCGATGCCGCGCCGGGCGGCGGCGTTGAGCGCATGGGTCAGAAGCTTCGGCGTGCAGCCAAAGGGGCTCGGCCTTGCGGCGACATCATGCGAATAGAAGATCACCCAGCCCTTTTTTTCCGCCGCCTCGTCGAGCAGGCGATCGATGTCGTCGGGGCTGAACCGGCCGCTGACCAGTGGCGCGCTATGCAGGAATTGCGGATCGAAGCGGTCGGAGACGACACCCGGCACGATGCCGCGACCGGAACGGAAGACCTTCGCCAGCTGCCGCTTCCAGCCGAAATCGCCATAGCCGAAGGGATAGGCGAAGTTTTCCAGCCGCAGCGACGGGTCTATGGCCTGGAGGAGCTGGCGATTGCGCAGCATGTCGGCCGCGAGGAAACCGGGTGGGGTCTGGTCGGCGCGGATATGGGAAAAGGTGTGGCAGCCGATCTCGTGGCCGCGCGCAGCCAGTTCGCAGACCCCGTCGCCGCCGATGACGCGCCAGTGCCGCCCGGTCCGGTTCAGCAGGCTGCCGGCGATATAGAAGGTGCCCCGCAGGCCGTGTTCTTCAAGGATGGCGGCGCCGGCGGTCAGGGCCGAAAGCGGGACGTCGTCAAAGGTGAAGCTGACGAGCGGGCCGCCCTTCATCTGCAGCGTGTGCAGCGGCAAGTGCCGGGCCAGGCGATGCGAAATCCGCGCAGCCAAGCCCGGCGGCGTCAGGCAGGCGCCGCTCTGGCCGTCGGGGGTGGCAAGGCTGCCGGAATATTCGAGCGTGGTCACCGCCGGCCTCCCCAACTGTGCATCGTCCGGTAGACCGCGACCGCCGACAGCGCATAAAGCACCGCGTAGAGCGCATTGAGCCACAGCCCGAAACTGCCCAGCGCCATGCCCGAACCGGCGAGCCAGGCCAGCACGGCGGTGTTGATCGCCACCAGCGTCACCGCCAGCACGGCGCGCGGGGTCATGCGCTGCGAGACGTAGAACAGCTCGCCATGGAATTCGAGCAGGCTCTTGAAGGCCGGCACCGCCAGCATCATGGCAAAGAAGGGCAAAGCCTCGGCCACATTGGGGCCGAGCAGATGCGGCCACAGATGGAGCAGGGCGATCAGCGCGCCGAAGCCGGCCGTCGCCAGCACCGCGATGATGGCCTCGACGGTGAGCCCGCGGCGGATCAGGTGGCGCGGCCGGCCTTCGGCGATGAGCTTGCGCGTCAGCATCACATAGAAGGTGCGGAAGGGCACGGCCGTGAAATCCAGAATGCGGGTGGCGATGGCATAGATGCCGGCGATGCGCGCATCGGCCAGCGCCAGCACGATCAGCTTGTCGAGCTGGTTCTGCACGGAGAAGGCGAAATAGGAGGTGCAGAACATCAGCCCGTCGCGCAGCCGCTTGCGCAAGAGCCGCGTGCTCCAGCGAAGGCGCACACGCGGATGAAAGCCGACGATGGCGATGACCACCGCCAACAGATTGACGGCGAAATAGAGCGCGGCCCAACGGTTCAGCGTGCCGGCGCCGGCGAAGAGGAAACCGACCGCGCCGGCGGTGCGCGCCGCGGTGGCCAGAGCGATGACGAGCGAGCCCTTGCTGTAGCGCCCGAGGCCATTGTTGAGCTGCTGGATCACCTCCACCAGTCGCCACACCACGGTCTCGACCACGATGATGGCGGCGAAGGCCCAGAAGGCCAGATGCCCGCGAAACAGCAGCAGATAGACCGGCGTGGCGACCAGGATCGCCAGCGGCAGGCTGGCGATCAGGCTGCCGTAGAACACGCCAAGATAACGCCCCAGCAGGCGCGGCCGCCCGGCCGCGGCGCGAAAGGCGAAGGAGGAAAACCCGAATCCCGAAAACGCTCCGATCATCAGGCCCGTCGCCGAGATGGAGGCGAAGGCGCCCATCTGGTCGAGCGTCAATGCGTTGACGAGGGCGAAGAAATAGATCGCCTGCAAGGCCAGCCGCGCAAAGGTGCCGGCCATCAGTTGCAGATAGCCGGTCAGCGCGCCGCGCAGACGGGCGAGCGGGACGCCGGCGCAGTCTGCCGAGCAGATGCGGCCGCACCACCGGCACGGCCAGGCTGTCGGCGCTGGCCTCGTGTCCCTTCATCCGTGCCGCGATCCCAAAGTTACGAACTGGCAATCATTGCCGAACGCGCCTAATGCGAGGTGAACGGACAGGGTGAATGAAGGGTTAAGACCGCGCCGCGGCTGGCAAATTCGACAGCCTTCGGCGCCCGTCGTATAGCCGGGCCATGAACTATCGCCACGCCTTTCATGCCGGAAACTTCGCCGATGTCGTCAAGCATCTGGCGCTGGTGGCCGCATTGCTCCATCTGCGCAAGAAGGAGAAGGGCTTCGCGGTGATCGACAGCCATGGCGGACGCGGGCTCTACGACCTTGGCGGCGAGGCCGCGCGGCGCACCGGCGAGGCCGAAGCCGGGATCGCAAGGCTGCGGCCGTTGACCGGGCAGGGCGAATGGCCCGAGGCGCTGGCCGCCTATCTCGATCTGGTGGCGATGGAGGGGGCGGAGGCCTATCCCGGTTCGCCGCGGCTGGCGGCGCGGCTGCTCAGGGCGCAGGACCGGCTGGTCGCGATCGAAAAACACCCCGAAGAGGCCGCGGCGCTGACCGCGGCGCTGGCGCCCTTCGCCCGGGCGCGCGCCATCGAGGGCGACGGCTATGCGCGGCTGCCGGGCCTGTTGCCGCCGCCCGAGCGGCGCGGGCTGATCCTGATCGACCCGCCCTATGAAGCGCCGGAGGAGTTTGCGCGCGCCGCCGAGGCGCTGCGCGCGGCGTGGCGGCGCTTTGCGACGGGCATCTTCATGCTGTGGTTTCCAGTCAAGTCGCCGGCGGCGGCGGAGGCCTTCTGCGGCGAGGTGCTGGCGGCGGGGATCGAACGGGCGCTGCGCCTCGACATCGCGCTGCCGGCGCCGGCCCGCGCCGACAAGACGCCGCTGAGCACGGCCGGGCTGCTGGTGATCAACCCGCCTTTCGGTTTCGAGGCGGCGATGGCCGCAGCGGCGAAGATCGTCTGTCCGCGGCTCGGCGCGCAGGCCCGGCTCGATTGCGTGTGGCTGGCGGGCGAGGAGAGCTAGCGGCCCGCGCCGCCGCGCAGACGCGTCTCCTGTGCGCGCACGGCCTGCCAATGCCCGCCGCGATGAACGAAGACATCGGTGAAGCGGATGGTCGCGCGCGCGGCCTTGTCGAGGCCCGAGACAATCGCGACGTCGCCATAGCGTTGCACGGCCAGATCGGCGATGTGCTGCGGACCGTGGCCGCCGCCCGGCCGGCGCGCGGCGGCCAGAACCATCGCCTTGTCGCGCAGATGGCCGTTCCACATGGTGTCGACGAATTCGGGCGCCAGAAGCCGGTCGAGCGCGACGGCGTCGTGCCCGGCCATTGCCGCGAGCCAGGCGGTCTCCAGCGTCCGGAAGCGCGCCAGATCCGCGGCCTTGCCGCCCGGGGCGGCGCCGGCCGCCGCCGGCGTGAGCAGGGCCGCCAGCAGTCCCGCCGCCAGCCACAGGGCCCGGCGCCGGGGCGCCCGCGAATGCATCTTTCGCATCGGTTTCTCCTTGTCGCGGCGCCACGCGCGCGCCCCCTTTCTAAGCCCCTGCGGGGCCGCGAAAAAGGCCGGAAATGGCGCAAGGTTCGGCTTGCGGGGCCGGGGAGGCGACTATATGGTCCGGCCTCCCGCGGAGAGGTGGCTGAGCGGTTGAAAGCACCGCACTCGAAATGCGGCATACTCGCAAGGGTATCGAGGGTTCGAATCCCTCCCTCTCCGCCAGTGCACCGTCAATTCAGGCCGCCCGCGCGCGGCGTCGCGCCATGCCCATCGCACCCGCGCCACAGACGCGCGAAGGCGGCGATGATGGTGCAGCCCGGCACGCTGTCGGCATGGCCACTTGATCCGGCGCGGCAATGACCGCCGGCCCGTCTTCCGGTCACGCCGCGCAACGCGCTCAGCCTGCCGCGCACCCTGCAATCGCTGAACTGGCGTGACGTGCGCCGCGTGGCGCCCGTGCCCCAGGGGCGCAAGCCCAGGGCCGAAGAAGATGGGAGGCCGCCAAATCTGCCCTGACCGCAATTACTCTGACCCCAATCATTGAAGGTGTCCGGCTCAGACAGGGGGCGCGGGCGGGCACCTCCGCAGGCCGAGGCGGCACCGGCTTGCGGCACATCCTTGCCCGCCAGCGGAGCCCGGTCACCGCAGCGTGGCCACCTTCAAGAATTCAAAAAGTCGATATATCCTATATTTGATCTGCATTTTCTAATATGGAAATAGAGGATAAATATAGTGTCCAATGACTTATAATAATGCTTCAGTCATGAAGTGAACATCCGCTCTTTTCTAGCCAATACTTCTGTCCATGTCGCCAGAAAATTGGATTGATTTTTTGTCACACCCACGCGAATTCAGATGATGATTCCGCTTTGGTGGGTGGAAATGCCCAAATCGGTCTGATAGCCAGTCCTCTGGCTTTTGGAGGGGGCAAATCCGCGCCTCGCGACACCCTTTGGCGGTTTGGTGCCGGCTGAAGCGTTTGTTGGTGTCCGTGCATCCCCCGACCAGCACTCGGTAATGAACAAACGGGGGACAATCCTGATGTTGAAGTTGAAACTACGCAGCGGTGTGTCGGTGGGAGCGCTGGCCGCCGCGATCGCCACGCCGGCCTTCGCACAGGCCCAGCCGGCGGCCATGCCGTCGAGCGGCCTGGAACAGGTGGTCGTGACCGCCACCAAGCGCAGCGAGAATTTGCAAAAAGTGTCGGTCGCCGTGAGCGCGCTCGGCGAAAAGCAGATGGAAAATCTCGGGGTCAACACCTTCGACGATTATCTCAAGCAGATGCCCAATGTGACCGCCGGCGGCAGCGGACCGGGGCAGAACACGATCTACATCCGCGGCCTCGCCTCGACCACGCCGAACCTGACGACGGCGGGCGTCGCCGGCCTGGCCCCCAATGTCTCGCTCTATCTCGACGAGCAGCCGATCTCGCAGCCGGGACGCAATCTCGACGTCTACGCCGCCGACCTGCAGCGGATCGAGGTTCTGTCCGGCCCGCAGGGAACGCTGTTCGGCGCCAGCTCGCAGGCCGGCGTGGTCCGGCTGATCACGAACAAGCCGAACCTGTCCGGCTTCGACGCCTCGATCAAGACCGATGTCTCGACCACCAGCCACGGCTCGGAGAGCTACAAGGTCGAAGGCATGCTCAACATCCCGGTGACCGACAATTTCGCGCTGCGCGCGGTCGCCTTCCACGACCATGAGGGCGGCTACATCGACAATGTCCATGGCACGCGGACGGCGGCCAGCTCGGCCCGGTTCCGCCCCGCCGGCACGGTGCGCTACAACGGCGTGCCGGTCAGTGCGACCCGCGCCGGCTTCCAGGCCGGGGCCGATCTGTCGGCCGTGACCTTCCTGCCCGCGGACAACACGGCCCTGGTCAAGAAGGATTTCAACGACAGCGACTATACCGGCGGCCGGCTGTCGGCCCTTTGGCAGATCGCGGCCGATTGGAAGCTGACCGTCGAGTACATGCATCAGGACGTGCACTCCGACGGCGTGTTCTTCGCCGACCCGACGCTTGGCCTCAGCGATCCGAAGGTGCAGCGCTTCGAGCCCGACCAGCTCAAGGACCGCTTCGACAACGTGGCCTGGACGCTCGACGGCCGGCTCGCACAGCTCGACCTGGTCTATACCGGCGCCTACACCAAGCGCAGCACCGAGCAGCGGGTCGACTACACGGACTACCTGTTCGTGGGCCAGTATCTGCCCTATTACATCTGCGACGGTTCGGTCACCTATCCCGGCGGGGCCAATCCCAGCGGCACCTGCCAGCCGCCGAACCTCTCGGTGAAGTCGCACTCCAAGGCGAAGGTCCTGACTCAGGAATTCCGCGTCAACACGCCCGAGGACGAGCGTCTGCGCGGCACGGGTGGCGTGTTCTACTCGCACTCGGTTCTCAAGGAGCGCAACGACTTCGACTATCCGGGCAGCATCGCCGCCGCGCCGTTCGGGCCGTTCAAGCCGAACTATCCCTTCCCGGGGGCCTGGTACAGCGATCCGGGCCCCTTCCCGCCGGGCGTGATTTTCCGCAATGACATCCGGCGCACCGACGAGCAGTTCGGCCTCTACGGCGAAGCCTCCTACGACATCATTCCCAAGAAGCTGATTGCGACCGTCGGCGCGCGTTACTACGACGTCGAGGTCGGCTTCGAAGGTACCGCGAACAGCAGTTTCTGCAACAGCTTCAGCGCGGCCGACCAGAACGCCTTCGGCACCAACATCTCGGATCTGTACAATGGCGACGGCCAGTACACCTTCACCGGCAGCTGCAGTGCTGCGCTGCGCCAGACCTTCCATCAGGGTCAGAGCATCGCCGACATCATGGCCGCCGGTCTGTCCCTGTCCCAGGCGACGCAGGTGTTCAATGCGCTGAAGGCCCCCCACAGGGCGGTCAGCAAGGGCATGATCTTCAAGGGGACGATGACCTACAAGCCGACCGACGATCTGCTGTTCTACGCCACCTATTCGGAAGGCTTCCGCCCCGGCCTGCTCAACCGGCCCGGCGGCGCGCAGGGGCCGGGCGGCTACACGGTTCCGTTCGAGCTCAAGTCCGACACGATCCACAACTACGAACTGGGCTGGAAGACTCAGCTGTTCGATCACCAGCTGCAGCTCAACGGCAGCGCCTTCTACGACGACATCGGCCGTCTGCAGACGACGATCTTCGACCCGAGCATCACCAACCTGTTCTTCTCGGACAATGCGGCCGATGCGCGGATCTACGGCGTCGAGGGCACCTTCACCGTTGCGCCGCGCAGCGTGCCGGGCCTGACCCTGACCGGCGCCTTCTCCTTCCTCGACACCAAGATCACGAAGGTGCTGACGCCGACCAACGACGTGAAGGTGGGCGAGCCGCTGGCCTATGCGCCGAGCTTCCAGGGCAATCTGCGCGCGCGCTACGAGTGGGAGATCGGTGACGGCATGATCGCCCATGTGATGCCGCAGGTGGTGTACGCGTCGTCGAAATATACCGACATCATCACCATCAACAGGCTGAAGCTGAAGGCCTATACGACCTTCGATCTGTCCGTTGGCGTCGACAAGGGGCACTGGTCGCTCGAACTCTACGGCAAGAATCTGACCGACGAGCGCGCCGAAGTGTCCGGCGACTTCTACTATGACCGGCCGCGGGTTACGATCGACCGGCCGCTCACAGTCGGCATGCGCGCATCCTGGCGGTACTGACGCCGACAGGTGAAACAACCCCGGAAAGCGGCGCGATCGAACCCTCGCGCCGCTTTCCGCTTTTCGGGGACGATGACACGACATGGCCGACAGCAAGCACAGCCGCGCGGCCACGCTCAAGACGGCGCAGGACGCGCTCCAGGCCGGCAATTTCGCCGAAGGCCTGCGGCATGCGCAGACGCTGCTGGGGGATGACGCCGGCGACGCCGACGCGCTCTATATGGCGGCCGTCGCCTGCCGCTACCTGGCCCGGTACGATGAGGCGCTGGGCTATCTCGACCGCCTGCATGCCGCCTCGCCCGAATATGGCCGCGCCTGGCAGGAGAGCGGCCATCTCGCCCGGGCGCGGAAAGACAGTGAAGCCGCCCTTGCCGCCTATGCGCGCGCCTGCCGCTTCAACCCGATGCTCGAGGCCAGCTGGCGCGCGCAAGCCGATCTGCTCGCCGCGGCCGGGCGTCAGGGCGAGGCCGATGCGGCCCTGGCACAGGCCCGGCGTGTGGCGGCGATGCCGGTCGAGCTGATCGCCGTCGGCAACCACCTCCATGAAGGCCGCCTGTTGCGCGCCGAGGAAATCTGCCGGCACTTCCTGCGACAGCACCCGCGCGATGTGGAGGGCATGCGCCTGCTGGCCGAGATCGGCAGCCGCTTCGGCGTGCTCGACGATGCCGAATTCCTGCTCGAAAGCGCGGTGGCCTTCGACCCCGACAATGTGCAGTTGCGGCTCGACTATATCCAGGTCCTGCGCAAGCGGCAGAAATTCGAACGCGCCCGCGCCGAGGCCGAGGCGCTCCATGCGCGCGATCCGGAAAATCCGCGTTTCCAGTCGCAGCTCGCCATCGAGAGCCTGCAGACCGGCGCCTTTGACCGCGCCTTCGCCCTGTTCGACGCGGTGCTGGACAAGGTTCCCGGCGATCCGGCGACGCTGACCTCCAAGGGGCACGCGCTCAAGACGGTCGGGCAACAGGACGACGCGATCGCCGCCTATCGCGCCGCCTGCGCGGCAAAACCGGATCAGGGCGATGCCTGGTATGCGCTGGCCAATCTCAAGACGTACCGCTTCGCCGATTCCGAACTGGCCGCAATGCGAGAGCAAGTCGGGCGCCCCGACATCGCCTTCATGGACCGCGTCCATCTCTCCTTCGCACTGGGCAAGGGCTGCGAGGACCGGGGCGAATACGCGGAGTCCTTCCGCTTCTACGACAGCGGCAACGCGCTCAAGCGCCGGCAATCGCGCTATGACGCCGACAAGATGACCGCCGAATTGGGGGCGCAGGCCGAGTGGTGCACGCCCGAACTGTTCGCGCGCCATGCCGGCGCGGGCTTCAAGGCGCCGGACCCGATCTTCATCCTGGGCCTGCCGCGCGCCGGTTCGACCCTGCTCGAACAGATCCTGGCCTCGCACAGCCAGATCGACGGGACGCTGGAGCTGCCGAATATCCTGGCGCTGGCCCATCGCCTGCGCGGGCGGCAGGCCGGCCAGTCGCTTTATCCCGGGGTGCTGCACGAGCTGCAGGCCGAACAGTTCGCGGAAATGGGACGCGACTATATCGAAAACACCCGCATGCACCGGCAGGGCGCGCCCTTCTTCATCGACAAGATGCCGAACAATTTCCGGCATATCGGCCTGATCCATCTGATCCTGCCCAATGCGAAGATCATCGATGCGCGCCGCGATCCGCTGGATTGCTGTTTCTCGTGCTTCAAGCAGCTCTTCGCCGAAGGGCAGGAATTCACCTATGGGCTGACCGAAATCGGCCGCTACTACGCCGATTACGTCGACCTCATGCGGCATTGGGATGAGGTGCTGCCGGGCAAGGTTCTGCGGGTTCAGCACGAAGACGTGCTCGACGATCTCGAGGGCCAGGTGCGGCGAATGCTCGACTTCCTCGGCCTGCCCTTCGAGGCGGCGTGTCTCGAATTTCACCGCACCGAACGGGCAGTGCGCACCGCCAGTTCGGAACAGGTCCGGCGCCCGATCAACCGTTCCGGCGTGGATGCGTGGAAACCCTATGAGGCCTGGCTGGGCCCGCTGCGCGAAGCCCTGGCCCGCGCATGAGGCTGCCGCCCGCGGCTCGGGCGCGCGGTGACTGAGCTTCCTTGCCGTTCGGCCTGCGCCGCCGCCGCCTCAGATTTTCAGATCGACGGCCAGCCAGATCTTGTCGCGGGAGGCATAGCCGGCAACGCCGCTGTAGCTCGCATAGGTCAGCGACGTCGTTACATGCGTCCCCCAGTGCAGCGCGGCGCCGATGTCGAATTCCGACCCCAGGGATCCGCCCTGCGTGCTCTGGAAGTCGTGATACCAGCCCGCCAGCGAGGCGCCCGTGATGGGGCCCAGCTCGAGATCCTTTTTGGCCACGCCGATCGTGCCATAGGCATCGGTGATGCCGCCGGCCGGTGTCGTCAGGAAGACATCGGCGAAGCCCTGAAACTTGTGCAGCGTCGCCAGGGGGGTAGCAAAGCCGATCGTGCCGTTGCCTTCCAGATATTCGACGCCGCCCGCCGCCGAGAAAAGACCGGACGCCAGGCCGAGTTCGCCGCGCAGATAGGCGAGGTCGAAGCTCAGGGGATTGTTGGCATAGGCGTGCTGGGTGGCCGCCTCGGCGCGATAGCTGACCGTCAGCTCGTCGCCCAGCTTCTGCTTGCCGGTGAGGGCCATTCCGTAAGTCTGCGTCGAAAGCCGCGGCGCGCTGTTGATGTCGAGCAGATAGGCATAGGCGCTCAGCGTTCCGATTCCGCCCAGGGCATAGCCGGCATTGAACAGATGGGCCTGGGTGTTGAAATGCCCGGCCGGGCTGTCCCATCCGAAGACGCGATTGACGCGATTGACGTAGACATAGGTCAGTGTCAGATCGCGGATCGAATGGTTCGTGACACGCAGGGCGTCGAAGGTCTGTTCGTTCTGCCGGAAGGCGACGGCGCCGACAAATCGCTGATCGTCGAGATTGATCTCCTGACGGCCGAGCGTGATTTCCGTCTGCGGAAGCCCGGCATAGAGCAGTTGCAGCCGGTTGATCTCCAGATTGTTCGGGTCGGCGACGACCGGATAGGCGGTGTGGCCGTTGACGGTGTCGTTGAAGTTGCCGGCCAGCCGGCCGGTGGCCTCCACCTCGATCAGGGCCTGCAGATTCGCGCGCATGGGCGTCTGGTAGGCGGCCCGCACCCGGATGGTCTGCGCGTCCGCGTCCCTGGCGATGCCATCCTGCTGGACGCCCTCATAGCGGTAGCGCGCATTGGCCTGGAGCGAGCCTGCGCTCAGGTAGTCGGACAGACCGCCCGCCGCGGCCGGCACCGCGGCGATCATGAACAGGGCGACGAGGCCGCTCAAACGGCGGAGGCGGGCAAGGCGGGGTCTGAACATCACTTTGGCTCACCATTGGTTTGCCGTGCGGCCGCGCGTCTGGGCGGCTTGGGCGGGGGTGGGGGTTTGTTGACGAAAGATGACAATTTTGAAATCGAAGCGATGGCGATGGTGTCGCCCTCGGAGCTGATCCCGACCGGGGCGAGCCGTTTGAGCGCGCGCGACAAGGTCTCCGGCGACATGCCCAGACGCGCGGCGAGCTGGCGCTTCGAGCCGGGAATTGCAAAGCGCGCGCTGTCATCCGATTCGTCGGCGTGGTCGAGCAGATATTGCGCCAGGCGCGAATCGGCATCGCGCGTCTTGACCTGCTTGAGCTGGTCGAGAAGCAGGCGCCAATGCATGGCCAGGGCGCGGGCAATCGCATCGGACACGGCCGGATTGCGATTCACAAGCGCGCGAAACTGGTCGGCGGGAATGAGCAGCGCCAGAACGTCGCGCGTGGCCCGTCCCGACAGCAAATAGGGCATTTCCAGCAGCGCCGGCGGAATCAGAACGATCTCGCCGGCGCCCATGAAGTCGGCAATCGATTCGTCGCCGTGCCGGCCGCTTAGCAGCGCGACATGGCCTTCGACGATGGCGTAGACGAAGTCGGCCCGCTCGCCTTCGCGGAACAGCATGCTGCCCTGGCTCACCCGCTGCATTCCGCTGACATTCGCCAGAGCGATCTGTGCGCCGCGCGGCATCGCCGCGAAGACGGGGATCGCCTTTACGGCGGCGAGTTTGTTGAACGCCATGGCGCGAAAACCCTCCATCCGCGGCGTTGGTGACCGCTCAGATCTATCGGTTTCGCGCCCCCTCTGGCCTTGACTTAGGTCAAGGCGGGGCTTGACCCAAGACAATAGCGTCCGGGGGTCGCCGATCCGAGAGACCCTCCCTGATGACGCAGCAATTCTCCGACGCGCCCGCCACGCTGATCGCCGGACGCCATCGCGCCCTCGGGCTTTCGACCGTCGCCTTCACCGTGTGCTTTTCGGTCTGGACGATTTTCGCCATCGTCGGCATCCAGATCCAAAGCGAACTGGGGCTCAACGAGACCGAATTCGGCCTGCTGATCGGCACGCCGATCCTGACCGGCTCGCTGTCGCGGCTGGCACTGGGGATATGGACCGATCAATATGGCGGGCGGGTGGTCTTCGCCGTGGTCATGTTCACGGCCGCGCTGGCCACCGCGCTTCTGACCCTGGCCTATGACTATCCGACCTATCTGCTGGCGGCGCTGGGGATCGGCATCGCCGGCGGCTCCTTCGCCAGCGGCGTCGCCTATGTCTCGCGCTGGTACCCCAAGGGGCAGCAGGGCACCGCGCTCGGCATTTTCGGGATGGGCAATGTCGGCGCCGCCGCGACCAAATTCCTGATGCCGACGGTCATGGTCGCCTATGGCTGGCACACGGTCGCGCTGGTGTGGGCCGCCGCGGCCGCCCTGATGGGCGTGATCTTTCTGGTCTTCGCCAAGGATGACCCGGAGCTGCGCGCCCGTCGCGCCGAGGCGCGCCCTCCGGAAGGGTTCTTCAAGCAGCTGGAGCCGCTCAAGAACATCCAGGTCTGGCGCTTCTCGCTCTATTACTTCTTCGTCTTCGGCGGCTTCGTCGCGCTGGCGCTGTGGTTGCCGCGCTATCTCATCGGCGTCTATGGCCTGGACATCACGACCGCGGGCATGATCGGCGCGGTCTATTCGATTCCCGCTTCGCTGTTCCGGGCCTATGGCGGCCACCTGTCCGATCGCTATGGCGCGCGCCGCGTCATGTACTGGATGTTCTTCGTCTCGATCGCCTGCACCTTCTTCCTGTCCTATCCGCCGACCAGCTATGTCGTCCACGGCATGCAGGGGCCGATCAGCTTCGATCTGGCCACCAGCGTGCCGGCCTTCATGGTGATGATCTTCGTCCTGGGTTTCTTCATGAGCCTGGGCAAGGCCGCGGTCTACAAGCACATTCCCGTCTACTACCCCAACCATGTGGGCGCGGTCGGCGGGCTCGTCGGCATGATCGGCGGGCTTGGCGGTTTTGTGCTGCCGCTGCTGTTCGGTGTCGTCAACGATCTGACGGGCATCTGGCAGAGCTGCTTCATGCTGCTGTTCGGCCTGACCGCGATCGGTCTACTGTGGATGCACTTCTCCGTCCTGCGCATGGAAAAGCGGGCCGCGGGGACCTTGCTCGAGAGGCTGCCCGCCCTGCCCGAAATGGAGGAGATCCACGGGGCCGAGCAGGAGGGCGCGCTCACCACCCATGTCGTCACCGACTGGCGGCCGGACGATCCGACTTTCTGGCAGCAGACCGGCCGCAAAATCGCGCAGCGCAATCTGTGGATCTCGATCCCGTCGCTGCTGCTGTCCTTCGCGGTGTGGATGGTGTGGTCGGTCGTCGTGGCGAAGTTGCCGGCGGTCGGCTTCAAGTTCGACACCGATCAGCTGTTCTGGCTGGCGGCGCTGCCGGGGCTCTCGGGCGCGACGCTGCGGATATTCTATTCCTTCATGGTGCCGATCTTCGGCGGCCGGCTATGGACCACGCTGACCACCTGGTCGCTGATCATCCCGGCACTCGGCATCGGCTATGCGGTGCAGAGCCCCGATACGCCCTATGTCGTGCTGCTGGCGCTGGCATTGCTGTGCGGCTTCGGCGGCGGCAACTTCGCCTCCTCCATGGCCAATATCAGCTTCTTCTTCCCCAAGGCGGAGAAGGGCAACGCGCTGGCGCTGAATGCGGGGCTGGGCAATCTGGGCGTCAGCGTGGTGCAGTTCGTGGCCCCCATCGTCATCACGACCGGCGTGTTCGGCTGGCTGGGCGGGCCGCCGCAATCGGTCGGCAGCGACGGCGCCTCGCTGATGTGGCTGCAGAATGCCGGCTTCATCTGGGTGCCGTTCATCGCCATCTCGGCTTTCGCCGCCTGGTTCGGCATGAACGATCTGTCCAGCGCCAAGGCCTCCTTCGCCGAGCAGTCCGTGATCTTCCAGCGCAAGCACAACTGGATCATGTGCTGGCTCTACACCGGAACCTTCGGCTCCTTCATCGGCTATTCGGCCGGCTTCCCGCTGCTGATGAAGACGCAGTTTCCCGATGTCGACGTGCTTGCCTTCGCCTTCCTCGGGCCGCTGGTGGGCGCCTTGTCGCGCTCGCTGACGGGGTGGATTTCCGATCGCTGGGGCGGGGGCGCGTCACCTTCTGGGTCTTCATCGTGATGATCGCCGGCGTGGCCGGGGTGCTCTATTTCCTCGGCATCAAGGAGCAGCCGGGCGCGTTCTGGGGCTTCTTCGCCAGCTTCATGGTGTTGTTCCTGGCGACCGGCGTGGGCAATGCGTCGACCTTCCAGATGGTCCCGGTGATCATGCGCAAGGAACTGGCGCATCTGATGCCGGACATGACCGATGCCGAGCGTACGCGCCAGGCCGAGAAGGAATCGGCGGCCATCATCGGCTTCACCTCGGCGATCGCGGCCTATGGCGCCTTCTTCATTCCCAAGGCCTATGGCAGCTCGATCGTGCTGACCGGCGGTCCGGAGGCGGCGCTCTATGGCTTCGCGCTGTTCTATGTGATCAGCGCCGCCGTCACCTGGTTCTACTACACGCGGCGCAACGCGCCCGTATCCTGCTGAGAAAGGCAAGTTCATGAGCCACTTTCTCGATCGGCTGACCTTCTTCCGGAAGTACGAAGGCGAGTATGCCGGCGGCCACGGCGTCACCACACATGAGAACCGGGAGTGGGAAAACGCCTATCGCCAGCGCTGGTCGCACGACAAGATCGTGCGCTCCACCCATGGCGTGAACTGCACCGGCTCGTGCAGCTGGAAAATCTATGTCAAGGGCGGCATCGTCACCTGGGAAACCCAGCAGACCGATTATCCGCGCACGCGCCCCGAACTGCCCAACCACGAACCGCGCGGCTGTTCGCGCGGCGCCAGCTATTCCTGGTATCTGTACAGCGCCAACCGGCTGAAATATCCGATGGTGCGCGGGGCCCTGATCCGCCATTGGCGCGCGGCGCGCAAGACGCTGTCGCCGGTCGCCGCCTGGCGCTCGATCGTCGAGGATCCGGACAAGCGCCACGACTACACCTCGCGGCGCGGGCTGGGCGGCTTCGTGCGGCTGGGCTGGCAGGAGGCCAACGAGATCATCGCCGCCGCCAATGCCTATACCATCCGCAAATACGGCCCCGATCGCGTCGCCGGCTTTTCGCCGATCCCGGCCATGTCGATGGTCTCCTATGCGGCCGGCACGCGTTATCTGTCGCTGCTGGGGGGCGTCTGCCTGAGCTTTTACGACTGGTATTGCGATCTGCCGCCGTCCTCGCCGCAGACCTGGGGCGAGCAGACCGACGTGCCGGAGAGCGCGGACTGGTACAATGCCGGCTTCCTGTTGCTCTGGGGCTCGAATGTGCCGCAGACGCGCACGCCGGACGCCCATTTCTATACCGAGGCGCGTTATCGCGGCGCCAAGAGCGTGGTGATCACGCCGGACTATAGCGAGGCCGCCAAGTTTGGCGATTTGTGGCTGCACCCGAAACAGGGCACCAACTCCGCGCTGGCCATGGCCTTCGGCCATGTGATCCTCAAGGAATTCCACGTCGACCGGCAGACGCCCTATTTCACCGACTATTGCCGCCGCTATTCCGACATGCCCTTCCTGGTGCGGCTGGTGAAACAGGATGGCCGCTTCGTGCCGGACCGGTTGCTCAGGGCCAGCGATTTCGATGCCGGTCTGGGCCAGGACAACAATCCGGAATGGAAGACGGTCGCCTTCGACGAGACATCGGACAATGTCGTCGTGCCCAATGGCTCCATCGGCTTCCGCTGGGGCGAAAAGGGCAGGTGGAACCTCGAAGACAAGGCGGGCGCCGCGGACACCGTGCTGTCCATGAGCACGCTGGACAAGCGCGACGACGTGCTGTCTGTCGCCTTTCCCTATTTCGGCGGGCGCCATCACGACCACTTCACCGGCACCAGCCACGATGAAATCCTGATGCGCCATGTGCCGGCGCGCAAGGTGCAACTGGCGGATGGCGAGGCCTATGTCGCCACCGTGTTCGATCTGCTTTGCGCCAATTACGGCGTCGATCGCGGGTTGGGCGGCGAGAACGTCGCCACCAGCTTCGACGATGACGTGCCCTACACCCCGGCCTGGCAGGAAGCCATCACCGGCGTAAAGCGCGACCAGGTGATCTCGGTCGCGCGCGCCTTCGCCCGCAATGCCGAGAAGACCGAGGGCAAGTCCATGGTCATTCTCGGGGCCGGGATCAATCACTGGTACCACATGGACATGACCTATCGCGGCATTATCAACATGCTGGTGATGTGCGGGTGCGTCGGCAAGGAAGGCGGCGGCTGGTCGCATTATGTCGGCCAGGAAAAGCTGCGCCCGCAGACCGGCTGGCTGCCGCTGGCCTTCGCGCTGGATTGGGCCCGCCCGCCGCGGCACATGAATGCGACGTCCTACTGGTACGCGCACACCGATCAATGGCGCTATGAGAGCCTGGGCGTCGACGACATTCTGTCGCCGCTCGCCGACAAAAGCGCGTGGCAGGGCAGTCTGATCGACTTCAATGCGCGCGCCGAACGCATGGGCTGGCTGCCCTCGGCGCCGCAACTCGAGGACAATCCGCTGGATGTCGCGCGCGATGCCGAGGCTGCCGGCAAGCAGGCCAAGGATTATGTGCGCGACGAGGTGGCCGCCGGGCGCCTCAAGCTTTCCTGCCAGGATCCCGACAATCCGAAGAACTGGCCGCGCAATCTTTTCGTGTGGCGCTCGAACCTGCTCGGTTCCAGCGGCAAGGGGCACGAATATTTTCTCAAGCATCTGCTCGGCACCAGCCATGGCGTGCAGGGCAAGGATCTGGGCGAAACCGGTGCGCGCAGGCCCGAGGACGTCGTCTGGCATGAGGCGGCGCCGGAGGGAAAGCTCGACCTGCTGGTGACGCTGGACTTCCGCATGTCCACGACCTGCGTCTATTCCGACATCGTGCTGCCGACCGCCACCTGGTACGAGAAGAACGACCTCAACACTTCCGACATGCATCCCTTCATCCATCCGCTTAGCGCGGCGGTCGATCCGGTGTGGGAGAGCCGGAGCGACTGGGAGATCTACAAGGGGATCGCCGAAGCCTTCTCGAACGTCGCGCCCGAGGTTCTGGGCAAGGAGAAGGATGTGGTGCTGGTGCCCATTCTGCACGACACCCCGGGCGAACTGGCACAGGCGACGAGTGTGAAGGACTGGGCCCGGGGCGAGGTCGATCCGGTTCCCGGCAAGACCATGCCCGCCATCACCGTGGTCGAACGCGACTATCCCAATGTCTACAAGCGGTTCACGGCGCTGGGCCCGCTGATGAGCTCCGTCGGCAATGGCGGCAAGGGCATCGCCTGGAAAACCGAGCCCGAAGTCGAGCTGCTCGGCAAGCTCAATGGTACGGTGCGCGAGGAGGGCGCCACCAAGGGGCTGCCGCGCATCGATACCGATATCGACGCGACCGAAGTGGTGCTGTCGCTGGCGCCGGAGACCAATGGCGAGGTGGCGGTGAAAGCCTGGGCCGCGCTCGGTCAGATCACCGGGCGCGACCACGTCCATCTGGCCGAGGCCAAGGAAGACGAGAAGATCCGTTTCCGCGATATCCAGGCCCAGCCGCGCAAGATCATCTCCTCACCCACCTGGTCGGGGATCGAATCGGAGAAGGTCTGCTACAATGCCGGCTATACCAATGTGCATGAGCTGATTCCGTGGCGCACGCTGACCGGGCGCCAGCAATTGTTCCAGGATCACCCGTGGATGCGCGCCTTCGGCGAGCAGCTCGTGGTCTATCGCCCGCCCATCGATACCAAGACGATCAAGCCGATCATCGATGCCAAGGAGAATGGCAACGCCCAGCTGGTGCTGAACTTCATCACGCCACACCAGAAATGGGGCATCCACTCCACCTATACCGACAATCTGCTGATGCTGACATTGTCGCGCGGCGGGCCGATCGTCTGGCTCAGCGAGACCGACGCCCAGACGGCCGGGATCGCGGACAACGACTGGGTCGAAGCCTACAACGCCAATGGTGCGCTGGTGGCGCGCGCGGTGGTCTCCCAGCGCGTGCCGCAAGGCATGGTGATGATGTATCACGCGCAGGAGAAGATCGTGAATGTGCCGGGCTCGGAGGTCACCGGACAGCGCGGCGGCATCCACAATTCGGTCACCCGCACGGTCCTGAAGCCGACCCACATGATCGGCGGCTATGCCCAGCAAAGCTACGGCTTCAATTATTACGGCACCGTGGGCTCGAACCGCGACGAGTTCGTGATCGTGCGCAAGATGGCCAGCATCGACTGGCTCGACGGCACCCCGGCGCAGAAAGTGGAGGCCGCGTCATGAAGGTCCGTGCGCAAATTGCGATGGTGCTGAACCTCGACAAATGCATCGGCTGTCACACTTGCTCGGTCACCTGCAAGAATGTGTGGACCTCGCGCGAAGGCGTCGAATATGCCTGGTTCAACAATGTCGAGACCAAGCCGGGCATCGGTTATCCCAAGGATTGGGAGAACCAGAAACGCTGGAACGGCGGCTGGAAGGTCAAGAAGAACGGCGCGCTGCAGCCGAAGCTCGGCGCCAAATGGCGCGTGCTGGCCAACATCTTCGCCAATCCCGATCTGCCGGAGATCGACGACTATTACGAGCCTTTCACCTTCGACTATGAGCATCTGCACACTGCGCCCAATTCCAAGGCCATGCCAACGGCGCGGCCACGCTCGCTGATCAGCGGCGAGCGCATGGAAAAGATCGAGGGCGGGCCGAACTGGGAGGAAATCCTGGGCGGCGAGTTCTCCAAGCGCTCCAAGGATGTGAATTTCGAGGGCGTGCAGAAGGAGATCTATGGCGCCTTCGAGAACACCTTCATGATGTATCTGCCGCGGCTGTGCGAGCATTGCCTCAATCCGGCCTGCGTCGCGGTGTGCCCGTCTGGCGCCATCTACAAGCGCGAGGAAGACGGCATCGTCCTGATCGATCAGGACAAGTGCCGCGGCTGGCGCATGTGCGTGTCGGGCTGCCCTTACAAAAAGGTCTATTACAACTGGGAATCGGGCAAGTCGGAAAAGTGCATCCTGTGCTATCCGCGGCTCGAGGTCGGCCAGCCCACGGTGTGCTCGGAGACCTGCGTCGGGCGCATCCGCTATCTGGGCGTGGTGCTCTACGATGCCGACCGCATCGCCGAAGTGGCCGCCACGCCGGACGAGGCCGATCTCTACGAGGCCCAGCTTTCGGTGTTCCTCGATCCCAATGATCCCAAGGTGCAGGCCCAGGCCGCTGCCGATGGCGTGCCGCAGGCCTGGATCGAATCGGCGAAGAAGTCGCCGGTGTGGAAAATGGCGATGGACTGGCGCGTCGCCTTCCCGCTGCATCCCGAATATCGCACGCTGCCGATGGTCTGGTATGTGCCACCGCTGTCGCCGATCCAGTCGGCGGCCGAGAACGGGCAGATCGATCTCGACGGCGATATGCCCGATGTCCGCTCCTTGCGCATACCGGTGCGCTATCTCGCCAACATGCTGACGGCCGGCAAGGAAGAGCCGGTCATCCAGGCGCTGGAACGCATGATGGCAATGCGCGGCTATATGCGGGCCAAGACCGTGGAGGGCGTGATCGACGAAGGCATCGCGACCCGCGTCGGGCTGGCGCCGGCCCAAATCGAGGACATGTATCGCTACATGGCCATCGCCAATTACGAAGACCGCTTCGTCATTCCCACCGCGCATCGGGAAAATTCCGAAAACGCCTACGACCTGCGCGGCGGCTGCGGCTTCAGCTTCGGCAATGGCTGCTCGGACGGCGAGAGCGACGCCAACATCTTCAATCTGCCCAGGAAGCACAAAATGCCGGAACCGGCGGGAGGTTGAGATGGCGGCGATCTACAAGGTTCTGAGCGCGCTTCTGTCCTATCCGGACGCCCCGCTGCAAGCGGCCGCCGGAGAATTGCGGGATGTGATCGCGCACGAGCGGGCGCTACCGTCCGAGACCCGGCTGGCGCTGGCGCATCTTGTCAATGACATCGCCGATCGTGATCTGATCGATGCGCAATCGCGCTATGTCGATCTGTTCGACCGCACGCGCGTGCTGTCGCTGCATCTGTTCGAACACGTCCATGGCGAATCGCGCGATCGCGGCCAGGCCATGGTGTCGCTGCTGGAGCGTTACCGCGAGGCCGGGCTCGACATCGCGGCGAATGAACTGCCCGACCATGTGCCGGTCTTCCTGGAGTTTCTTGCCATGCAGAGGCCGGAGGCGGCGCGCGCCCTGCTGGCCGAGCCGGTGCATATTCTGGCGGCGCTGGGCGAGCGGTTGAAGAAGCGCGGCAGCGCCTATGCCGCGATCTTCGAGGCGCTGGTGGCCTTGTCGAAGGCGCAGCCGGATAGAGAGATTCTGGCGGCGCTGCGCGAAACGACAAACTCGAGAACCCGAACGATCTGGCGGCGCTGGATCGCGTCTGGGAAGAAACCGAGGTGCGCTTCGGTCCGGACGACGCCAAGCCGGGCGAATGCCCGCGTGCCGACGACATCTTGCGGCGCATGCAGGCGCCGCAGGCGACGCGGCAACAAGGAGCCGGACAATGAGCGACTGGATCAACACGGCCCTGTTCGGCATCTATCCCTATATCTGCCTGTCGGTGCTGGTCGTTGGCAGCCTGATCCGCTTCGACCGCGAGCAATACAGCTGGCGCAGCCAGTCCAGCCAGCTTCTGCGGCGGCGCCAACTTGTGTGGGGCAGCAATCTGTTTCATGTCGGCATACTGGTGATTCTGTTCGGTCATGCCGGCGGGCTCTTGACGCCGGTTGCGGTGTTCGAGGCGCTGGGCATTTCCCATACCGCCAAGCAGCTCACCGCCGTCATCGTCGGCGGGGTGGCCGGGCTGATTTGCCTGATCGGCCTTGTTATGCTGCTGCATCGACGCCTGTTCGGATGCGCGCATCCGCGTCAATTCTTCGGCGGCCGATATCGCGGTTCTGGTGCTGCTGCTGGCGCAGCTTCTGCTCGGGCTCAGCTCGATCTTCGTCTCGCTTCAGCATCTGGACGGCTCCGAAATGGTGGCGCTGATGGGTTGGGCGCAGCACATCGTGACCCTCAGGCCCGGCGCGGCCGATCTGGTCGCCGGGGTCTCGATCGTCTTCAAGCTCCATCTGGTGCTGGGCATGACGATTTTCCTGATCTTCCCCTTCACCCGGCTGGTGCATATCTGGAGCGCGCCGATCTGGTATCTGGGCCGGCGCGGCTATCAGGTGGTGCGCACCCGCCGCATTACCCGGAGGGCCTGAGCCATGGCCCAGCGTGCCCGCATCACCGTCAACGGCGTCACGCTGGCGCCGCAGGCCATCGCCGAAGAAGCGCAACATCACCCGGCCCGGACTCCGGCCAGGGCCTTCGCGGCGGCGGGCCGGGCGCTGGTCATCCGCCATCTGCTGCTGGAGGAAGCCGCGCGCTGCGCCATTGCGGCCGAACCGATCCTGGTCGCACCGGGCAAGCGTGAAACGCCGGACGAGGCGCGCATCCGCGCCCTGATCGCGGCCAATGTCCCGGTCGAAGAAGCGGATGAGGGGGCCTGCCGCGCGTTCTTTGACGCCGAGCCGGAACGCTTTCGCAGCCCCGATCTGTTCGAGGCCTCGCATATCCTCTTCGCCGCCCATCCCCATGACCGCGACGCCTATGCGCAGGCGGTGGCGCAGGCACACGCCCTGATCGCCGAGCTGACGCGCGCGCCCCGGCGTTTTGCGGCGCTGGCGCGCGAACATTCGGCCTGCGATTCGCGCGCCAATGGCGGGCGGCTGGGACAGATCGTGCCGGGTGAAACCGTGCCCGAATTCGAGGCCGTGCTCCGCACACTGGAGGAGGGCGCGATCGCGCCCGACCCCGTGCAGTCGCGCTTCGGTGCCCATGTGCTGAAGCTCGACGCGCGGGCCCGCGGCGAAACCTTGCCCTTCGACTATGTGCGCGACCGGATCGCCGCCTATCTGACGGAACGGGCCTGGCGGCGCGGCGTCGCGCGCTATATTGACGGTCTGGTGGCGCAGGCCGAGATCGAGGGGCTCGACATGTCGCGGGACCAGGACATTGCGGCATGACCACGCTGGGCGAAGTGCTGACGCAGTTGCAGGATCGCGCCGAGGTTTATGGGCTGCTGACCGAGGCCGGCGACATCGCGATGATCTCCCAGCTCAACGAGGCCGCCGTATCCCGCGCGCAGGACCCCTGCGATGTGGCGCTGGATGCGGTCGAGGCCTTCACGGCGCGCGCCAATGAGGAGGCCTGGGTCAAGCTCATGGGCCGGCTGCGGGAGGCGCCGTCCCCCGGCGCGGCCTGCCTCGCCGAGATGATCTCGTGGTCGCTCGCGCAATGACATCGCCGCAGAAGATTTTCGGGATCGTCGGCTGGAAGAACAGCGGCAAGACCACGCTGGTGGAAGCGCTGGTGCGCGAACTCACCGCGCGTGGCTATCGTATCTCCACCGTCAAGCATGCCCATCATGCCTTCGACATCGATGTGCCCGGCAAGGACAGCTATCGCCACCGCGAGGCCGGGGCGGGCGAGGTGCTGGTGGCCTCGGGCCGGCGCTGGGCGCTGATGCATGAGCTGCGCGGCACGGACGAGCCGCGGCTGGAGGAGCTGCTGGCGCGGCTGTCGCCCTGCGATCTTGTGTTGGTGGAAGGGTTCAAGCGCGACACCCATCCCAAGATCGAGGTGCTGCGCGCAGCGGGACCGGACGGCCGCATCGCCGACCGCGACGAGACGGTCTGCGCCATCGCCACCGACGATCCGGCCCTGGCGGACGGCCATCCGGCCCTGCCGCTGGACGACATCGGCGCCATCGCGGATTTCATCTGCGCGCGTTGTGGGCTGCATTCGCCCCGTTGAGGGTGACGTGACGCGGATTTCGGATCGCAATGCGCGGCGAGCCCCCGCGCCGGCCCGTTACGGCTTTGCCTGCAGGGCGAGGCGTTGCGGCGGTGAGGGCGTGTGAAGCTGCGCCTCGAGATCGGTTGCGGGCAGACGGATGACGAGCTGCTTGCTCGTCTGCTCGGTGACATGCAATGCGGCGCGCGCAACCGGCCGCCCGTTTACGGCGACGCCAAGCCGGTAGGCGCCGCCGAAACCGCGGATGCGGATCTGCCCGTTCCGGTTTGTGGTCTGCCGCCCATGGCTTCGCCAGGACGCCAGCAGCGCCTTGAGCGCGAAATAGGCCTTTTTCGGTTTCAGGTCGCGGTCCAGAAGCCCGCCATCGTGAATATAGGCATCGGCATCGCCGATGCCCCAGGACCAGGTGATGCCGCGCGCCAGCGGCTTGCTGAAGGCGAGGGTGTAGACGCCGGTCGCGAATTTCGCCTGCTGCGCCTGGTCCCAGGGCCGGTGCCACCAGGATGATCCGGTGCTCTGGGCCGAGGGAACCGAAAATTCCTTGACCAGGAGCGGCTTGCCCAGCGAGCCATAGCGATCGAGCAGGCGATCGATCGCAACCAGATCGAGCCCGACGACGCGCGTGCCATCGGTGGTGACGCCGGCCTGATAGAGTTCGAGCCCGACAATGTCGGTCGGCGCGCCGGCGCGCAGGTAATCGTAGAAATCCGGGCTGTCCGGCACGTCATAGGGCAGGGCCAGCGAGCCGTTGAGGATCTGCGCGTCGGGATCGGCATCCTTCACCGCCCGGGCAAAGACGCGGCCGATCTCGGCGCGCTGGTCCGGATCGAGATGAAGCGCGTTGGCGCCCTCCAGATTGAATTCGTTCAGTTCCCAGACATGGACGCGGCCGGCATAACGCCGCGCCAGCGCATGGCCATAGCGATAGACGGCCCGGCGCAGCTGGCCTGGCCCGGCGCTCTGCAAATAGGCTGGTGAAAAATCGGACATCGGCGAGAACCACAGGCTGAGAGCACCGAGCAGGTGAAAATTCTGCTTCAGCTGCGCCGCCGGATCCTGGTAGCCGTCGATATTGCTCCAGTCGAAAACGCCTTCCTGCTTCTCGATCTGGCCCCAGCGGGCCGTGAGATAGGTTTGGTTGATGCCGGCATCGCGCATCAGGGTTGCGATCTTCGGATCGTAGCCGCCGTCCGGGCCGAGCGGATTGGCGCCGAAATCGAAATCGTTGCGGGTCTGGCGGTATGTCACCGTGGCGTTGCGCACCGGCTGGCCAATCGCGTCCACGACGGTCACAGTCACCTCACCCTTGCGGTAGCGTTCGATGTCGCGCCGCGCGCGTGCGAGCTTTGCGTCTTCATGGGCGGCGAGCGACAGCGCCAGCGATCGCGCAAATTCGCGCACCGCCAATGCGCGGTCCGGTTTTGCCTGATGCAGGGCCGCCTGCCCGAGGCGCAAATGGTATTCGCTGCGCGCCGCGGCCCGGGCGCTGCCGTGATCGCGCCGCAGGGCCGCCAGGGCCGAGCTGGCCAATTCCTGGTTGAGATCCAGCTCCAGGCGGCCGCCCGCTTTCGCGACCGAATAACCCGCCCCGTCATTGTCCAGCCGGAAGAGCAGCTTGCCGACCCCGGGCACCTCCCATTGCACCAGGATGCGGTAGCGCGCACCGGGCACGACGACCAGCGCCGGCGAGGCCTTGTCCCACTCCCAGTTCGAGCGCGGCGAATGCACCGCGCTCAACGTGCCCTGGCCGCGCGCGCCCGTCATCGTGGTCAGGAAGACGCGCGAGGCCGTCTCCTTGAGGAACTGCGCGTTGTCGAGCCGCGTTCCGGCGGCATCATAGGCGGCGATCACGATGTTGGCGCCCGGAGAGAGGCGGAAATCGACGGCCTCGCCTTTCGTCTCCCGGCTCTGCGGTATGTAGCCGAAGAGATAGCCTTCGGTCTTGCCGACCCAGGTGTGATAGCGCGAGGACGTCTCCACCTTCACCGCATACGCGCCGTCGGCGTCCGAATAGGCGCCACCGAGCGTACGGTATTGTGCATCGGAGATATTGACATAGGCGCCGGCGACCGGACGGCCGTCGCGATCGACAATGCGGCCCTGCAAGCTGGCGGTTTCGCGCGCCATGCTGACGGACACGTTCGCACCGACGACGAGTGCGATAGCCGAAGCCGTGAACTGCAACACGCCACGCCGCATGACCTGCCCCATTATTGGATAAGCAGCGGGTCTTGAGGGCGGCGAGGCGGTGGTGTGTCCCATCATCAGGTCCGGGAATGCACGACCATCTGGTCTCGCGGCCGCAATGCCCGCGTCCGATCAACATGGAGTAGACAGTGTTCTTCTTAATCGCGGCTGAACGCAATGCGCGCCGCACCGAACGCGCAGGCTGAAATCCGCGCATCGGGAAAAAGCGCTTCGTTTATGGTTAACGATGAATGAGTTTCGACAACGTGGGGGATCGTCCGGCGCACACATGCCCGGCGCAAGAGACGATCAGCGTGTCAGCGCACGGCCGTCAGTGGATGAGGACGTGCTCTTTCAGGTCCTGCATGGCAGCGCGCACGCTGTCGGTGCTCTGCTGCGACTGGATCCACGGCACCAGCGCGGCGATGCCTTCTTCGAGAGTCACCTGCGGCGCAAAGCCGAGATCATCGGCAATGCGCGAGATGTCGGCGAAGCAATGCCGGATGTCACCCGAGCGATAACGGTCGACAATGTCCGGCGCCTCGTGCGCGCCGAGATGCTCCGACACCAGCTTGATGACCTTCAGGACCGTGACCGCCTGGCCCGAGCCGACATTGTAGGCCTGACCGTTCGCCGCATCGCTCTTGAGCGCCAGCAGGTTGGCGCGAACGATATCCGAGACATGGATGAAGTCGCGTCGCTGCAATCCATCCTCGAAGACCAGCGGGCGATTGTGATTTCATCAGCTGCGAGCAGACGATGGCGAGCAGGCCGGTATAGGGGTTGGAGAGCGCCTGGCGCGTGCCATAGGTATTGAAATAGCGCAGCGCGACCGCCGGGATGTTATAGGCCGCTCCGGTCACCAGAAACATCTGTTCGTGATCGTATTTCGTGATGGCGTAGACCGAAGTCGGGTTGAGCGGCTTGGTTTCGGGTGTGGGGATGGGCGTGAGCGGGCGGCCTATCGGGTCCTTCACTTCCCAGAGATGGGTTTCCATCTGCCGCAGCGCGCGCGGTCTGGGCGCGACGATCGCTCCGCTCTCGTCACGGTAGGCACCCTCTCCATAGATCGACATCGACGAGGCGACGACGATCTTGCGGATGTCGGCACGACGCTTGACGACCTCCTCGAGCAGGACCGCGGCCCCCAGGCTGTTGACGGCGACATAGCGGGCGATCTCGTACATCGATTGTCCCACGCCGACGGCGGCGGCCTGGTGGAACACCGCCTCGACTTCTTCGAGCGCGCGGGCAACCGCCTCGGGGTCGCGCACGTCACCGATCATCAGTTCGGCATCGCCGCTGAGATAGTCCGGCGGCTTGCCGGAGGGGCCATGCACTTGCGGGTTGAGATTGTCGAGGACGCGAACTTCGTGGCCTTCGGCCAGCAATCCGTCGACGAGATGGGATCCGATGAATCCGGCTCCGCCCGTGATCAGCGCTTTCATGCCTTCTCCTTTATGCCAAGCCGCGGCGCTTGCGTTCCGACGCCGAGATCGCCGGGTCGTTGAACGCCGTCGTCCATTCCGGAGGCGCTTCGGCAAAATGGCGGTCGGCATCGTATTTCGGCGTGCGCTTCCAGGTCTTCCCGCGGTCGGTGAGAAACATCCACACGCCCATGAAGAGCGGGATGGTCCAGAGCACGTGATAGAGGAACATGAAGACGGGGTTGATCCGAAGCATGTACCAGACCCGCAGATAGGTCTTGTTCAGGACCAGCTTGGTGCGTCGCCAGGCGTTCAGATAGAACGCGCCCATCGTCACGATGTAGAGCAGGATATTGACCACCGACAGCACGGTCAGCCAGAACGGGAAGGGGTCCACCCCGACAATATAGAGATAGAGCGCGTAGACACCCGTCGGCAGGCCGATGACATTTATGGGATGGGACAGCACGGTCATGACATTCAGTCTTGCCTGCATCCGCCGCCAGAACGGCATGCCCATATGCTTTAACGGCGCGCCCAGAGACTGAAAGAATCCGCACACCCAGCGTGAACGCTGGATGACGCCGCGATAGAAGGTCCGCGGGACTTCCTCGATTAGGGGTTTGGCGACGATTCCCAAGCGCCGGCCATGGGTCCAAAGCCGCATCCCGACCTCGGGATCCTCGATCGCCGTCCAGGGATTGAATCCACCGAGCTCCAGAAGGTCGCCGGCGCGGTAGAACTGTCCCTTGCCCAGCACATAGAACGGATGGGTTCCGTTCGCCGACATGTGCGGATGGACCATGCCATCCCAGCACATATGGTCGTAGGAATGCATGCTGGCCGCCACCGAATCGAGCAGATTACCGCTGACATTGGTGGCCTGCACCACGTCATAGCTCAGAAGGCCCTGCGCCCCGTCGCGGAAGTGGTCCGGGGCGGGCATGCTGTCGGCGTCGAGATAATTGAGGATCCAGTCCGTGCCGAGTTCCCGCACCTGGGTGTAGAGGAAAAAGATGAGCTGCCGGGTTTTCTTCGCCGGCAGATCGTGCAGGCCGGCGGTGTTGCCCTTGTGGAACCAGTAGGCCAGCGGGGTGTCGGCCCAGGACGACCAGACGACTTCCCAGCGCGGATCGCTGGTCGGGGGGACATCCATGACTTCCAGGAACGCAAACTCACGCTGGAGGCGGCGCAGAAAGGCGATGGTCTCGTGGTCGTCGCTGTTGGGGATGGCGACGACGCGATAGCGCGATCGCGGATAATCCATCCGGGCGAGCGCCAGGAGGGTCGAATGCATGGTCCCGAAATCCTCGTGGAGAACGGGATAGGCCATCACCATGAATGGCAGCTGTTCCTCGGGGACATCGGCAATCGTGTTGCCGGTGATCCAGTTCACCGGCCGGGTGAGGAAGTACCAAACGATGATGAACGACAGGAAATACAGGATCTGTGCAGCGGCGTAGAACGTCGTCCAGTCGTTCAGCAGGAAGAAAGTTTCCACGGGCTGCATTCAGAACTCCTCTCGCCGCCGATCAGGCGGCCATTTCGATCGCAAATTGCCGGCGGAAATGGCCAATGGTGCGCGCCAGGCCGATCTTGAGTTCGACCGTGGGGCGCCAGCCCAGCAGTTCGGTGGCCCGCGCGATATCAGGCCGGCGCTTCTGCGGGTCGTCCACCGGCAGCGGCCCGAACGCGATCGTCGACTTCGACCCGGTCATCGACACGATCAGGTCGGCGAGTTCGCGCACGGTCATTTCCGCCGGATTGCCGAGATTGACGGGGCCGGTGACGTCATCGGCCGAATCCATCATGGCGGCCAGGCCTCCGACCATGTCTTCGACATAGCAGAGCGAGCGCGTCTGCGAGCCGTCGCCATAGACGGTGATGGGTTCGTTGCGCAGGGCCTGCAGGATGAAGTTCGACACCACGCGACCGTCGCCCGGCGCCAGGCGGGGCCCGTAGGTGTTGAAGATTCGGACGACCTTCACACGGACCTTGTATTGCCGATGATAGTCGAAGCAGAGCGTTTCGGCGCAGCGCTTGCCTTCGTCGTAGCAGGAGCGCGGACCGATCGGGTTGACGTGGCCATAATAGGATTCGCTCTGCGGCTGAACCTGCGCGTCGCCATAGATTTCGCTGGTCGAGGCCTGCAGGAAGACCGCGCCGGTCTCCCGCGCCAGATGAAGCAGATTGACCGCGCCCATCACGCTGGTCTCGATCGTGCGTACCGGCTCCATCTGATAGTGCACCGGCGATGCCGGACAGGCGAGATTGTAGATTTCGTCGACTTCGATCTGAAGCGGCTGGCGCACATCGTAGCGGAGCAACTCGAAATTCGCGTAACCCAACAGGTGCGCGATGTTGCTCTTGGCGCCGGTGTAATAGTTGTCCATGCAGATCACGTCGTGTCCGTCGCGCACCATGCGTTCGCAGAGGTGAGAGCCGATAAACCCGGCGCCGCCAGTAATCAGTATCCGTCGCCTGGTCATGCCGCGTCGTTTTCTCATGGTCACGGACCTATTTTCCTTCGTATCGGGATATGTGTTCTTCAATAATCCGAATGTCTTCGTCGCTTTGTTCGAATATGCTTTTCACGAAGCTGAATATGACTTAGATTTTTCCTCTCAGCTGGGATGCCCATCTGATCTCGGCACAGTTCCGTGCGGGCTTGTTCCAAACAGGGGGTGCCAATCATGACAATCGAAACGAGCGGGTCGGACAAAGCGAGGCGCAGCGGTGGCGCGGTGTCACGCGGGGGTTGCCTCTGGGAGCGTGTCATAACCGGTTGTCGCCTTGTCTGCGGTGTGTGTATCGGCGCCGTGCTGCTGGCGACTCAAACCGCGCTTGCCGGACCGTGGCCACAGAACGAGGGCGAGGGACTTGTCATCGGTTCGCTTGGTTATCTCGACGCCGATAATCGTCTTTCCAATAATAACCCCGCAATAGGTGACGGTACCTATACGCGGCTCAACTTCGGTCTGTATGGCGAATACGGACTAACGGATATGTGGACGATCGGCGGATCGACACGCATCGAGCGCGTTCGCTTGCACGGGCCGGCCGTGTCCGGAGAGACAACAGGCGTTCCCGATATCGAGCTGTTCGCGCGGCGTGTCGTTTGGCGTGAGGGGCAGGGGATACTGACGGTGCAAGGCACGGTCGCGATCCCGACCGGCTATGATCGCAATCGCAATCCGGCGTTGGGAGACGGTGCCTTTGCCGCCGAACCGCGCGTGCTTTACGGCCGGGGTTTCGATTTCGGAACCTGGCCGAGCTTCTTTTCGGTCGAAGCTGCATACCGGTTCCGCTTCGGAGAACCCGCCGATCAGGTCCGTCTCGACGGAACGCTGGGCTTGCATCCGGCCGATGGCTGGATGTTTCTGCTGCAGTCCCGCAATACGATCAGCATGCAGAACCAGAGCGGCAGCTCCGTTCCCGGACCCGGTTTTACCGGCTGGCACGGCACCGATTACGATCTCTACAATCTGACGTTTTCCGTCGTCCGCGACCTGTCGCCTGGCTGGTCGCTGGAAGTGGGCGGCTTCAGCGAAATCGCCGCGCGCAATTACAACACGGGCAATGGCGCATTCGTTTCGGTGTGGCGGCGCTTCTGAGAGGTGCGCACACAAGGCCGGCAGATGGATTCCGGCGACCGGCGGGATGGGCGGTTCGTGCCGCCCGTGTCCGCGTGCCAGGGATCAAAGTTAGGAGACGGCCATGAAGATTGCGATGATCGGCACCGGCTATGTCGGACTGGTGTCCGGCGCCTGCTTTTCGGAATTCGGCCACAACGTGATCTGCGTCGACAAGGACGCGGCCAAGATCGCGATGCTCGAAGGCGGGCGAGATGCCGATCTTCGAGCCGGGCCTGGATGCGATGGTCGCGGTCAATGCGAAGGCGGGCCGGCTCGCCTTCACGACCGATCTGGCCGCGGCCGTCGAAAGCGCCGATGCGGTGTTCATCGCGGTGGGCACGCCGAGCCGGCGCGGCGACGGCCATGCCGATCTCAGTTATGTGTTCGATGCCGCGGCAGAAGATGGCCCATGCGCTGAACGGCTACACGGTGATCGTCACCAAATCGACCGTGCCGGTCGGCACCAGCCGCAAGGTCGAGGAGATCATGCGAGCCGATCCGGCCGGACGCGGAGTTCGACGTGGCGTCCAATCCGGAATTCCTGCGCGAAGGCGCGGCGATCGAGGATTTCCGCCGGCCGGACCGGGTGGTGGTGGGCTGCGACAGCGAGCGGGCCCGCGCGATGCTGCGCGAAATCTATCGCCCGCTCTTACCTCAACGAGACGCCGATCCTCTTCACCACGCCGCGAGACCTCCGAACTGATCAAATATGCGGCCAACGCCTTTCTTGCGACCAAGATCACCTTCATCAACGAGATGGCCGATCTGTGCGAGAAGGTCGGCGGCGATGTGCAGGATGTGGCGCGCGGCATCGGGCTGGACGGCCGCATCGGCCGAAAGTTCCTGCATGCCGGACCCGGCTTCGGCGGCTCGTGTTTTCCCAAGGATACGCTGGCGCTGCTCAGGACCGCCCAGGAAGCCGGCGCCCCCACGCGGATCGTCGAAGCCGTGGTGAGCGCCAACGACGCCCGCAAGGGCGCGATGGCCGAAAAGATCGAAGCGGCGTTCGGCGGGGTGAAGGGCAAGACGATTGCCGTGCTGGGCCTGACCTTCAAACCCAATACCGACGACATGCGCGATGCGCCGAGCCTGGTGATCGTGCCCTATCTTCAGGCGCGCGGGCGCGCAGTTCGGGCTTATGACCCGCAAGGCGGACAGGAGGCCGGCAAGCTGCCTCGACCTGGAGATCTGCGCGGATCGCCTATGAAGCGTTGAAGGGCGCGGACGGCGTGGTGATCCTGACCGAATGGAACGAGTTCCGGGCGCTCGACCCGGCAAGGATGAAGGCGCTGCTCAAGCATCCGTTGATGGTGGATCTGCGCAATATCTACAATCCCCAGGCGATGGCGGCGGCCGGATTCACCTATGTCAGCGTCGGGCGCGGCTCTGCCGCCGGTGCCGCCGCCTGACGGTGCACACGCCGGGCGAACCGGAGTCCGTGCGAAGACGTTATTGCCGCCTGCCACCCGATTTGCGGCCGGCCCGGCGTGTGGGGAGCCGCTTTTTCGCCGCCGGCGCCTTGGCGGCGCGCAGAGCCTCGGCCTTGCGGGCCGCTGCCGGCGCCATGGTGCCTCGCCGCAAATGGGTTTCGAGCGCGCGCGCACTCATGGGTTTGGCGTAGTAGAAGCCCTGTACCGTGCGCGCACCCCAGGAGCGGATCAGCTCCAGCTGCAGGGCGTTCTCCACGCCTTCCACGACCAGATCGATGCCGAGACCCTGGGCCAGGCCGATCGAGGCCTTGACGATGGCGGCCACGCCCCCTTTTCCGGGCAGGTCGGCCATGAAGACCTGGGCGATCTTGATGCGGTCGACCGGGAAGCGGCGCAGATAGTCCAGCGAGGAATAGCCGACGCCGAAATCGTCGAGCGCGATGCGCACGCCCGCGGCGCGGAACTGCAACAACACGTCATTGTGGGCATTGGACGCGCCCATGAGAACGCTTTCGGTCAGTTCGAGTTCGAGGCAGTGCGCCGGCAGGCCGAATTCGGTGAGGGTGGCCTCGATATAGTGTTCCAGCTCGCGTGCCGCCTTGAACTGCAGGGCCGACAGATTGACGGCCATCAGCGGCGGGGCAATTGCCGCCTCCCGCCAATGGCGCATCTGCGCGCAAGCCGCCCGCAGCGTCCAGCGCCCGAGCGGAACGATAAGGCCGCTGGTCTCGGCGACCGGAATGAACTCGTCCGGCATCACCAGGCCGCGCCGGGGATGACGCCAGCGGATCAGGGCCTCGAGCCCCACGATGCGGCCGCTCGCGATGTCGATCTGCGGCTGGTAGGTCAGGAAGAACTGCTCGGCGTCGAGCGCCTCGCGCAGCTCCGAGACGAGCGTGACGCGCGTGCGCACATCTGTGTCCATGACGCGAGAAAAGAAGCGGTAGGTGCCGCGCCCGTCGGACTTGGCCCGATACAGGGCGACGTCGGCATGGGACAGCAGTGTTTCGGCATCGGGCGCATCCGGACCATAGACGGCGATGCCCACACTGGCGCCCGTTCGAAGGTCGTTGCCGCCGATCTGATAGGGCATGGCCAAGGCGTTCAAGAGCTTTTCCGCCAGAACCGTGGTGTTGGCCGGGTCGTGAACTTCGGTCTGGATGATCGCAAATTCGTCACCGCCGAAACGGGCCACGGTATCGGTTTCGCGGACCGCCTCCTGGAGGCGTTTTGCGACGGCTTGTCAGCAGAAAATCGCCGATCGGATGGCCCAGCGTATCGTTGACATCCTTGAAGTGATCAAGGTCGATATAAAGAACGGCAAAGCCGCTTCCGGCGCGCGCCGCGCCCGCGATGGCGGCGGCCAGCGATGCGACGAACCGGGTGCGATTGGCCAGTCCCGTCAGAGAGTCGTGATGCGCCATGTGCACCACCTGTTCCTCGGCGCGTTTGCGCGCGCCGATCTCGTGAACCATCGTCGAGATCCCGGTGATTTCGCCCGCTTCGTTGGTGATCGGAGACAGCGACAGTTCGATTTCGGTTTCTTCCCCCTCCTTGTTGATGTGGACGGTCTCGAAATCGTTCACCCGCTCGCCGCTGCGGATCTTGGCGATGAGCGTGTCGAAATCTTCCTTCCGTTCCTGCAGCGCAAGAATGGAAATGTGCTGCCCGACGATTTCATCGGCAGAGTAGCCGTACACGGCTTCGGCGCCCGCGTTCCAGAAGGTCACGACGCCGTTGATGTCCTTGCTGATGATCCCGTCATGCGCCCCTTCGACGATCCGCGCCAGCAGGTCGCGCCGGGCCTCGGCCTTCCGCAGATCGGTGAGATCCACGACGATCGCGAGCACCGCGCGCTCACTGCCGATGGCAAGGCTGGTCATGGAGATGTAGACCGGGACAGCCAGGCCGTCGGGACGGAGCAACCGAATGCGTTCGCGTCTTGTGTTGGCGATGGCCTGCCCGAGCAGGGTGCGGACCCGTGCGCGGTCCGCGTGATCGATGAAATCGTGGAACGGCGCGCCGATGGCCTGCTCCTGCGCGGCGCCGAGAAGCTCGAGGAAGCGGAGATTGCTATAGAGGACGGACCCGCCGGTGGTGAGGAGGACGGCGCCTTCGCCCATCGTCTCCATCATCAGGCGGTAGGGCGTGTCGGCGTCTTTCAGATCCTGCGGAGGAAGGCGGGGGGCCGCATCGCCGGCAATGCCGACACGCTGTGGATGGGGCGGTGTTTCGTCGAGGTCCGGACGGTGCTGCTCGCCCGCGCGCTTGTCGAGGTCGGACCTGCGGCGCTTGGGGCGCTGTTTGTCCGGTGCCTGGTCGCCGCCTTCTCGAGTTGGCTTTGTCACGGGTTGTCCGCCGCTGCGCCGCGCACGGGCCTGACTGCGCGACGTGCCATGCTAGGCGTGCGACATCCGCGGCGGTTGAGGTGGATCAACCGGCGGACGGGCACCGGCCCGCCGTCATCGGGCTCTCCCCAATTCGAGGGAGGACATTTGTGTGATGCGCGATGCGCGCGCGGGCATCAGGTCCCGGCCGTTTGCGATCGACCGGCTAGACGGTGTCATCCGCTTCGACATGCGGCCGGTCGAAGAGCACCACATTCAGCAGGGAGCTGTTGATCTCGAAGCCGCCATTGATGGTGATGAACCCGAGCTTCCGGAACTTTGTCAGGAAGAGCTTGATCTGGGCTGGCGTCGTGCCGATCAGGGTGGCCAGGGTATCTTCGCTGACGATGCTTGGAAGTTTGTGCGGGCCGTCCACATGGCCGATATTGGCCATGATCAGCAGCGCGCGCGCCAATCGCTTTTCGATCGAGTTGAAGAGCTGGCTGACAAGATCGGCCTGAAGCTGGCTGGTGCGGGTGAGAAGCCGCGCCAGGAAGAACGCGGCAAACTGGCGATTGCGGTGGATCATGTCGGTGAGCGTGCGCTTCGGCACTTCGACGAACCGGCAGTCCGTGATGGCGGTGACGGTGGTCAGGCGCAATGGATGTCCGGTCAGGCACTCTTCGCCGCAAAACTCCCCCGGACCCTGGATGGCGACGATGGCCTCCTTGTCGAATTCGGAAACGACGGTGACCTTGGCCTTGCCGTGTTCAATATAGAACACCGTGTCCGATGGGCTGCCTTGCGTGAAGATGGCTTGCTTGGGGGCGTAGTGCGAAACCTTGCAGGCCGGCTCCGCCCGAAGGAAGGCGTTGACATCGAAGACGGTGGCGTCGGCATCCATGGGGCATGTTCCTGGTATGGCCGGACTATACCGATCACCGCGTCCAATGTGACGCGCGAACGGCGCGAACGCATTGATATGTCTCAACGGACGAAGCGTGGGTCCTGCATTTCAGGGACGCGCGTCGCGTCTTGGCCGGCAGGGGCCGAGGTCGACGGGATCGGCACGCACAAAGAAGACGTCGCCCGGCAGGAGTGCGCCGTCGTAGCGGATGTGCCGGCCCTCATAGGGCGTCAGGTCGACGGCGCTGCGATCATCGGCGTGCCGAACGCGATAGGAGTAGCCGCGATCTCCGATCAGAACCCCGTCCGTCACGCAGCCGATGACGGTCTTGTGCACGGGGCGCGAGGCGCAAGCCGGGCCGATCATGATGGCGCACAATGCCGCCGTCAGAACGGCGAGGGCAAGGCGATGAGGCAGGAGGGCGATGGTGTTGTGCATGGCGTCATTCAACGCGGCGCGGTGCCGCCGGCATTGATGGAGATCAACGCCACTGCCGGCGGGCGCTATTCGGCCGCCAGCCTTTCAGTTTGGGGCGCGGGCTTCGCCCCGGCCGGCGCGCGGGTGAATTCCAGCGTGCCGTCGTCGACCTTGCCATAGCGCAGGGTGACGAGATCGAGCGCGTAATTCTGGTAGAGCTTCCACGGCTTCTTGTTGCCCTGGCGCGGCAGGATGTCGAGCGCGCGCTGGACATAGCCGGAGGAGAAGTCGAGCCACGGCGCTTCCTCGACCGACGGATCGCGGCGCGGCGTCGCCTCGGCATGGCCATGCGCATCCATGTAGTTGAGCAGGCGGCAGACATATTCGCAGGTCAGGTCGCATTTCAGCGTCCACGACGCATTGGTGTAGCCGAAGCACGAGGCCAGATTGGGCACGTCGGAATACATCATGCCCTTGTAGCTCATGGTCCTGGGCCATATCGACCGGCGCGCCGTCGACCGCCACCTGCAGCCGCCGAGATTGACGAGCTTGAGGCCCGTGGCGGTGACGATGATGTCTGCCTCAAGCTCCTTGCCGGATTTCAGCCGGATGCCCCTGGGGGTGAAGGTCTCGATCTGGTCGGTGACGACATCGGCCTTTCCGGCCTTGATGGCGTCGAACATGTCGGCGTCGGGCACCAGGCACAGGCGCTGGTCCCAGGGATTGTAGCGCGGCGTGAAATGGGTCTCGACATCGTAATCGGGGCCCAGCTGTCCTGGCGACCATGTCGATCAGGTATTGCTTGACCTTTTGCGGCTTCTTGCGCGCGAGGTTGAAGAAATACATGCCGAACAGGACATTGCGCCAGCGCGTCAGGGCATAGGCCAGCTTGGCCGGCAGGTGGCGGCGCAAGCCAGTTGGCCAGCGCGTCCTCGGCCGGGCGCGAGACCACATAGGTCGGCGAGCGCTGCAGCATCGTCACCTGCGCGGCCGTCCTGGCCATTTCCGGCACCAGCGTCACCGCGGTGGCGCCGCTGCCGATCACGACGACCGTCTTGCCGGCATAGTCGAGATCCTCGGGCCAGAATCTGCGGATGCACGATTTGGCCGGCGAAGCTGTCGGTGCCGGCGAAATCGGGCGTGTAGCCGCCCGCATAGTCGTAATAGCCGCTGCAGATGAAAAGGAAATTGCAGCTGAAGCGCACGGAGTCCGCCGGTCGTCGCCGACTTCGGTCTCCACCGTCCAGCGTGCGTCCGCGCTCGACCAGTCGGCGCGCGTGACCCGATGACGGAAGCGGATGTGCTTGTCGATGCCGTTCTCGCTTGCGGTCTCGCGCACATATTTGCGGATCGACGGGCCGTCGGCGATGGCCTTGGCCTCGAGCCAGGGCTTGAAGCGGTAGCCCAGCGTGTACATGTCGGAATCGGAGCGGATGCCGGGATAGCGGAACAGGTCCCAGGTGCCGCCGATGGCGTCGCGCGCCTTCCAGGATGGCGAAGCTCTTGCCCGGCGCCCGGGTCTGCAGGTGATAGGCCGCGCCGATGCCCGAAAGCCCCGCGCCGACGATGAGGACGTCGAAATGCTCCATGGAATGCCGGTCCCGTTCCAATTGCGCGGGCACGATAGCGGATCCGAAGAAAATGACAAGTTGTCAGTCTACGCGGGAGCGCGGAGGGTCCGGTCGTCGTTGGCGGCGAGGCCGCACGGCAGGGATTAGCGCGCGCGCCGCTTCAGGAGATTGACGCGGATCGGCTGCGCCAGTTCATAGCCGCCATCGGGCAGCTTCGTCGCCAGACGTTCGAAATTGGCGCGCAACGCGCCGTCGAGCGCATCGACGCGGGCTTTGCGCGACGGATCGATCGAGATCATCATCTCGCGCAGCGGCTCGAAGCCTTCAAGCTTGCGTGTCTGCAGGAAAAAGGATTCGGACACGGGTTCGAAGCCGTAGCGGCCCGCGCGCCCGATTTCGTCGATAGGCGGCGGCCCGTACCTCGGTTTCATCGTCGATGGGCTGGACCAGCTCGAACAGCGGGCCCTCGGCCAGCGGCTCGGCGATGAACAGATCGCCGCCATCGACGAGCACGCGCGCGGCTTCTTCCAGCGCCTTGCCCTGTTCGGCCACGGGCACGTGATGCAGCGAGTTGATGAAAGTGACGAGATCCGCCGAAGCGTCGGGCAGAGGCAGGGCCTGGCCCACGCCCTCGACATAACGCTCGTCGCCAACCGCTTCGGCCGCATGCGCCTTTTCCAGCTGCAGCGCGCCGCATTCGATGC
This sequence comes from uncultured Pseudomonadota bacterium, assembly GCA_963710925.1. Taxonomy (GTDB): domain Bacteria; phylum Pseudomonadota; class Alphaproteobacteria; order Micropepsales; family Micropepsaceae; genus Rhizomicrobium. The sequence goes on from CAVQBY010000003.1 coordinate 405,844, forward strand.
CGGTGGCCCGTGCGCCCTGTCTTGTCAGGAAGCGCACCATGGTGCCGTCGCCGCTGCCGATATCGACGGCGCGGCGGTCCTTGAGCGGCACGGCTTCGGCCAGCGCCTCGGCGGCGGATTTGTGGGGCAGGGTCATGGAAATCTCCGGGATGGGCAACCATATCTGTCATAGCTGCCACCGCCATCGCCTGCCAGTGGGCGATTCGGCGCGCGAAGCTGGCCGGGGGCGCGGAATCTTGGCACCATGGCGCCCCGAGCCGGTGCGAAGAAGGAGCCAAGGCGATGCGTCCGCTTCCGAGGCTGTTCTGGATTTTCCTGCTCATTTGCGGCGCTGCCCTGTCGTGGCCGGCCGCGCGCGCGCAAGACGGTGCGGCACCGGGGCTGGCGCTCATCAGCAAGATCGCGGGGCCGATCGGCCCAGCCACCGCCCGCCAGGTCGAGGATGCGCTGGCAGCGGCGCGCGAACGCCATGCCGGTGCGCTGATCCTCGAGCTCGACACGCCGGGCGGATTGTCCGACAGCATGCGCAAGATCATCACCGATCTTCTGGCGTCCGACGATTCCGGTGATCGGCTATGTCGCGCCGCGCGGGCGCCCATGCCGCCAGCGCCGGCACCTATATCCTTTATGCGACCAGCCTGGCCGCGATGGCGCCCGGCACCAATCTGGGGGCGGCGACGCCGATCAGCCTGGGCGGCGGCGACGACACATCCGGCAGCACCCTGCATCACAAGATCATCAACGATGCGGTGGCCGAGATCCGCGCGCTGGCCGAGATGCATCACCGCAATGCCGACTGGGCCGAAAAGGCCGTGCGCGAGGCCGCGACGCTGACCGCGACACAGGCCAAGGGCAAAGGCGTGTCGAGATCCTCGCGCCGGACGTGTCGCGATCTTCTGGCGCAGGCGGACGGCCGCAGCGTCGTCACCGCGGCTGGGCACGCGCGTGCTGCACACCAAGGCGATGGCGGTCGAGCGCGTGGAGCCGGCTTTCATGGCGCAGGCTGCTGGCCATCATCGGCAATCCCAATATCGCCTTCATCCTGATGCTGGTCGGCGTCTACGGGCTGGTGTTCGAATTCGCCAATCCCGGCACAATCGGCCCCGGCGTGATCGGTGCCATCTGTCTGGTTCTGGGGCTGTATGCGCTCAACCAGCTGCCGCTCGATTATGCCGGGCTGGCGCTGCTGGTGCTCGGCATCGGCTTGATGGTGGCCGAAGCCTTCACGCCGACCTTCGGCGTGTCTGGGCGTCGGCGGATTGGTGGCGTTCGTCTTCGGCGCCGCCATGCTGGTGGACAGCGACCGGCCGGAATTTCGGCTGTCCTGGACGGTGATCGGCGGCACGGCGCTGCTCAGCGGCGCGCTGCTGGTGCTGCTGCTGGGCTATGTCTGGCGCTCGCAGCGCAGCCGCGTCGTGACGGGCCGCGAGGAATTGCAGCGGCGCCGAGGCGCGGGTGGTCGACTGGAACGGCGGCACGGGCGCGGTGTGGGTGCGCGGCGAACGCTGGCGCGCGCGCGGGCCGGACGATCTGAAGGCCGGCGACACGGTTCGCATCGCCGATATCGACGGTTTGACGCTGGTGGTCGCATGCCGCACGCCGGAGTAGGGAAGGAACACGGCCATGGACTGGATCTGCATTTTCGTCTTTCGTATTTTTCTTCGTCGTCATCTTTCTGGCTTCGGCGATCCGCATCATGCGCGAGTACGAGCGCGGCGTGGTCTTCACGCTGGGGCGCTATACCCGTGTCGGCCGGGCCGGGGCTGATGATCCTGATCCCGTGGATCCAGCAGATGGTGCGCACCGATCTGCGCACCTTCGTCGTCGACGTGCCGAGCCAGGACGTGATCTCGCGCGACAATGTCTCGGTCAAGGTCAACGCCGTGCTCTATTACCGGCTGGTCGAATCCGACAAGGCGATCCTCAATGTCGAGGATTATATGGAGGCCGTCAGCCAGCTGGCGCAGACGACGCTTGCGCTCGGTCCTGGGCAAGCACGAACTGGACGAGATGTTGTCGGAGCGCGACAAGCTCAATGCCGACATCCAGGCCATCCTCGACGAGCAGACCGACGCCTGGGGCATCAAGGTCGCCAATGTCGAGATCAAGCATGTCGATATCGACGAAAGCATGATCCGCGCCATCGCCCGCCAGGCGGAAGCCGAACGCTATCGCCGCGCCAAGATCATCAATGCCGAAGGCGAACAGCAGGCGGCCGAAAAGCTGGTCGAAGCCGGGCACATGCTGTCCAAGGAACCGGCCTCGATGCAGTTGCGCTATTTCGCGGCGCTGCACGACATCGCCAGCGAGAAGACCAACACCATCGTCTTCCCGCTGCCGATGGAGATGCTCAAGGCCTTCAGCGTCGGCAAAAGCGAGGCGTAGCTTCGCTCGTCAATGCGCGGGCATGCCGCCGGCGCGGCGTTTGAAGTCCTTGAGGATTTCGCGCGCCGCGTTGTGGCCCGGCGCGCCGGTGACGCCGCCGCCGGGATGGGTGCCCGAGCCGCACATGTAAAGGCCGGGCAGGGGGCCGCGGTAATCGGCGTGACCGAGGATTGGCCGCGCCGAGTAGAGCTGTCCCAGATCGAGCGCGCCGTGAAAGATGTCGCCGCCGATCAGCCCGAAGGTGCGCTCCAGATCGAGCGGGCTCATGATCTGGCGGCCCAGAACCGAGGCCTTGAAGTTGGGAGCGTAGCTGTTGACGGTGTCGATCATCACATCGGCAACGCTCTGGCGGTGATCGTCCCAGCTTGAGCCGTCCGGCAGTTGCGGGCTGACATGCTGGCAGAACAGGCTGGCGACATGCTGGCCTCTGGGGGCGAGCGTGTCGTCCATGGTCGAAGAGATCACCATCTCGACAATCGGCTTCTTCGACCAGCCGTCGCGGCGAGCGTCGAAATAGGCCTCTTCCATATAGGACAGGCTCGGCGCCATGATGATGCCGGCGCTGTGATGTTCGGCCATCTCCTTGCCCGGCAGGCAGGCGAAATCGGGCAACTCGCTGAGCGCGACATTCATGCGGAAGGTGCCCGAGCCGCAGCGATATTTGTCGATGCGGCGCTTGAAGTCGGCGGGCAGATGGGCCGCGTCGATCAGCTCGCGATAGAGCAGCTTGGGATTGAGGTTGGAGACGATGGCCCGGCCGCGAAAGGTTTCGCCCGATTGCGTCACGACGCCGACGGCGCGGCCCTTTTCAACCAGCACTTCGCGCACGCCCGCGGACAGGCGAATGTCGACGCCGCGGGCGGCCGCCGATTTTGCCATGGCCTGGGTGATCGCGCCCATCCCGCCGATGGCGTGGCCCCAGGCGCCCTTCTTGCCGTTCACCTCGCCGAAGCAGTGATGCAACAGCACATAGGCCGAGCCCGGCGTATAGGGGCTGGCGAAATTGCCGACGATTCCGTCGAAGCCGTAGACGGCCTTGATCGGATCGCAGATTTCGAACCAGTCGTCGAGATAGTCGCCCGCCGAGGCCGTGAACAGGTCCAGCAAATCGCGCTCGCCATCGAGGCCGAGCTTGCGCATGCGGTTGCCGACCTTGCCGGCGCGGATGAGTTCGCCCAGCGCCGCCAGCGGTCGCCCTGAGACGACGTTGGGCGGGGTCTCCAGCACCATGGCCCGGAGCACATCGGCGATGCGCTCGAGCTGGGCGCCATAGGCATCGAGCCGGTCGGCGTCGCGCGCGGAAAATTTCGCGACCTCCGCTTTGGTCCGGCCGTCGCCGACCTTCAGATATTGGCGATCGTCGAGCGGCAGGAAATTGGCCAGCCGGCGTTCGACGACCTTCAACCCGTGGGCGTGCAGATCCAGATCGGCGATCACCTTGGGGTTGAGAAGCGACACGGTGTAGGCGGCGACCGAATTGCGGAAGCCGGGATGGAATTCTTCGGTCACGGCCGCGCCGCCGACCACGCCGCGGCGCTCCAGCACCGCGACCTTCAGCCCCGCAGCCGCCAGATAAGCCGAACAGACAAGGCCGTTGTGGCCGCCCCCGATGATCACGACGTCGTACATGGTGTCCCCGTATCCAGGTGGGCGAAGCGATGCCCTATCCGGCGGGGCGGTGCAAGCGTTGCCGCGGCCCGGCAATTGCCCCATGCTCGCGCGCCGGCCGAATCCGGCCACCGCAATCCCGGTTTCCGCCGCACGCCATGTCGCAGATGTCGCATACCCGTTTCACGATCCTGGCCGCGCTGGCCGGCAACTTGGCGATCGCCGTGATCAAGTTTGGCGCGGCCTGGTGGACCGGCAGTTCGGCGATGTTGAGCGAAGCGGTCCATTCCGTTGTCGACACCGGCAATGAGGGCCTTCTGCTCTATGGCCAGCACCGCTCCGACAAGCCGGCCGACCGGCATCACCCGCTGGGCTATGGCCGCGAGCTTTATTTCTGGAGCTTCATCGTCGCGCTGCTGATCTTCGCCACCGGCGCGGGGGTGTCGTTTTACGAAGGGGTGCTGCATGTGCTCGATCCCGAGCCCATCCGCACGCCACTGGTGTCCTATGTCGTGCTTAGCCTATCCTTCCTGTTCGAAAGCATCAGCTGGGCCATCGCCTATCGCAATTTCCTGCGCACCAAGGGCACGGCCAGCCATTGGGAGGCGGTGCGCGACAGCAAGAACCCGCCCGATTTCATCGTCCTGTTCGAAGATACCGCCGCGCTGTTCGGGGTCGTGATCGCCCTGATCGGCACGGTGGGGGCGGCGGAGTTCGGCGATCCGCGCGCCGACGGTCTGGCCTCCATCGGTATCGCCCTGGTGCTGGCGGCCACCGCCGTGGTGCTGGCGCGCGAAAGCAAGGGCCTGCTGATCGGCGAACCGGCGAGCCCGGAGATCGTCGCCTCCATTCACGAGATCGCCGCGCGCCATCCGGCCATCGATCGGGTCAACCGCATCGTCACCACGCATCTGGCGCCGGACGAAATCATGGTCGCGCTGAGCGCCGATTTCGACGACCGGGTCAGCGCCGGCACGGTTGAGGAGGCGGTGGCGGAGATCCAGGCGGAGATACGCCAGGCCAATCCGACGGTCGCCATCGTCTATGTGACGCCGAGGGCGTCGCAGGCACCGGGCCAGGCATAGCGGTGGCCGCGGTTCACTCCGCGCGTGGGTTGTGCCAGCCTCGCTCCGCACAGGCATAGCCAAAGGGACCTCATGGCCGGCAGTCAGGATTTCGCCTCCGATCCCCGCAACGACAACGCGCTGCTCTATCTGAACGGCGCCCTGGTGCCGCGCGCGGAGGCCAGGGTGTCGGTGTTCGACGCCGGCTTCGTGCTTGGCGACGGCATCTGGGAAGGGCTGCGCCTGCACAAGGGCGGGCTGCTGTTTCTGGACGCCCATCTCGACCGGCTCTATGACGGGGCACGCGCCATCCAGCTCGAGATCGGGCTCACCAGGGCCGAGATGACGGCGGCGCTGAAGCAGACGCTCGCCGCCAACAAGATGGACACCGGCGTTCACATCCGCCTGATGGTGACGCGGGGCGTCAAGCGCGCCGTCAACCAGGATCCACGCAATGCGCTGGGCAAGCCGACCATCGTCATCGTCGCCGAATACAAGACGCCGAGCGAGGCCGTCGCGAGCAAGGGGCTTAGCCTGTTCACCTCGACGATCCGCTGCACCCCTTCCGACATGTTCGACATGCGGCTCAATTCGCATAGCCGCCTGGCGCTCATCCAGGCCTTGATGCAGGCGATCGCGGCCGGCGCCGACGAGGCCCTGATGCTCGATCCGAACGGCTTCGTCTCAAGCTGCAACGCCACCAATTTCTTCTTTGTAAAGAACGGCGCGGTGCACAGTTCCAGCGGCCAGTTCTGTTTCAACGGCGTGACCCGCGCCAATGTCATCGCCCTGTGCGAGCGCCATGGGATCGCCCTCAGGCTGGGGAACTTCACGCTGCACGAGGTCTATGCCGCCGACGAGGCCTTCGTCACGGGCACCTTTGGCGGGATCACGCCGGTCAATGCGCTCGACGGTCATGGATTGCCGACGCCGCTGCCCGGCCCGGTTACACAAAGGTTGCGCGCGGCCTATGAAGCCCTCAAGGACGAGGATGCGGCGCGCGAGGCGGCACGATGAGCGCCGAGCCCATCCGCATCGCGATGTGGTCGGGGCCGCGCAACATCTCCACGGCGATGATGCGCAGCTTCGAAAACCGCGACGATACGGACGTCAGCGATGAACCCTTCTACGCCGCCTATCTTGCCGAGAGCGGCATCGATCACCCCATGCGCAAGGAAAGTCTGGCCGCGCAGCCGCAGGACTGGCGCGTGGTTGCCGAAGCCCTGACCGGCCTGGCGCCGGACGGCGCGCCGATCTGGTACCAGAAGCACATGACCCATCACATGTTGCCGGGCTTCGGACTCGACTGGACCGCATCCTGCCGCAACGCCTTTCTGATCCGCGATCCGGCGCGGGTGCTCGCCTCCTATGTGCGCAAACGGCCCGATGTCGAACTGGCCGATCTCGGCTTCGAGCGGCAATGGGCGTTGTTCGAACGCGAGGCGGACCGGCTCGGCCATGCGCCGCCCGTGATCGAGTCCGCCGATGTGCTGGCCGATCCGCGCGGCACGCTCACCGCGCTTTGCAACGCGCTCGGCATCGGGTTTTCGGACAAGATGCTGGCGTGGCCCGCCGGCAAACGCGCGAGCGACGGCGCCTGGGCGCCGGTGTGGTATGGCGCGGTCGAAGCCTCGACGGGGTTTGCGCCCCCGGAAAGCGGGCCTGCGCCGGAACTGGCCGGGCCGCTCCAGGCGCTGGCCGAGGCCGGGCGGCCCTACTATGAGCGGCTCCGCGCCCATCGTCTGAAGGGCTAGGGGCGCGACGTGCTCGCGCCGCGCGCTAGTGCGGGTTGGTCGCCGGCCGCTCCGTCGAGCGATCGAGGGCGCCGGGCTGATCCCAGTCTCCTTCGGGGCGCACAATCAGGTAGGGATCGCTCATCACCGTGATCGCTTCCTGGTGGCGCTCCAGCTTGGCCCACATCTCCACATATTCGTGATCGGAATAGACCAGCGGGAAGTTCTTGTTCATCGGCTTGAAGCCGAACTTGCCCCAGAACCGCGTCAGCCGCTTTTGCGCATGGCCGTAGAGCAGGCGATAGCCCTTGCGCCGGCACAGTTCGATGGCGGCCTCGATCACATGTTTCATGATCAGCGTGCGGCGGTAACGCGGCAGCACGGCAAGGCGCTCGAACTTGGCGAAGTCGGCGAAGTAGCGCAGCCGCAGCACCGCCGCCGGCTGGCCGTTCACTGTCCCCAGGATGTGCATCGCGCAATAGTCGTTGCCGTCGAACTCCTCGTCATAGGGGCAGTTCTGCTCCGCCATGAACACGGCTGAGCGCAAGGCAAAGACCTTGGCGATGTCGTCGGCGGTTGCGGCGACCCGGGCGGAGAGCTCCATGGCGGGTGCTCCTAGGCCGCGGCGGTCTTGCGCTCGGAGGGCGAGGGCGGGTCGAGGCGGAAGAGATGGCCGACGCCGGCCTCGGCCTGCCGCGCCCCGGCAAAGCCGTAGCCCTTGATCGCATTGAGACCGCCCATGGTGCCGGCCGTGGTATAGATGGGCATGCCGCCATAAAGCTCGCGGCCCAGGGCCCGGGCGGTCAGCGGCGTGGCGATGCGCGCGACCCCGCGCGCCACAACGGCCCAGATATAGATCGCGGCGGGACGTTCGCCATGGGGTACCAGCAAGGAGAGATCTGGCTTGCTGGCGTCGAATTCGGCCCGCTCCAGAAGATCGCGGCCCTTTTGGTTAAGATGCAGGAAGCTGTAGTAGCCGATCATGCGGGCGTTGAGCTTGTCGTCGCCTTCGCCTTGATACACACCCCACATGGTGTCTTTATTGTGTTTATGCACGGCCTTGATAACCGATAGTGGGACGCTTGAGGCGGAGAGCTCGGTCTTGGTCAGGTTGTGAATATTGTCGATTTCGCCTGCTGTCGGGCGGCGGACCAAAATGAAGGTCCCGTCGCCGATTTCGACGGACGGTTCGTGTCTCGGGGCGATACTTGCTAGTTGGATGATTTCATTGAGATTTTTCTTCATAACCCATACCCCACACCTAGTTTGCCCTTAAGGCTCCGAAAACGCCAATTTCGGTTAATCGCTTAAGAAAGCCTTAATCAAAGTGCCTGAGAACGGCATCAGGGGAAAGAACGATGAACGAATTGCGTTATGCAGAAATCGTTGAACAGTCCGTCGTGGACGGAGTCGAGCTGGGACGATTTCCGGGTCTTCCTGGAAGTGGTCCACCACGGCAGTTTCAACCGGGCCGCGATCAAGCTGAAGATGACCCAGCCGACGGTGAGCCGCCGGCTGCTGCGCCTGGAGAAGGCGATCGGGGTGCGCCTGTTCGACCGCGACCGCCGCGGCCCGCGCCTGACCTATGAGGGCCAGCGCATCTACAATGACGCCAGCGCCGCCCAGGTGGCGCTCACCCGCGCCGCCAACCAGGCGAGCAGCGCCGCCAACCGGGTCGACGGCGACTGCAAGCTGTTCATGGGCGACGGCATCGCCGCCTACTGGATGACGCGCTTCCTGGCGCCCTTCTTCAACCGCTACCCGAATATCGAGCTCAAGCTGTTCGGGGCGCACGATTCCTCGGTCGACAAGCGCGAGATGTTCGACCTGCATGTGCATTATTACGAGCCCGCCGAAGCCGACCCGATCGCCATTCGCGTCGGCACCATGCATTTCATCCCCTTTGGCAGCCGCGATTATCTCGCCCGCCACGGCACGCCGCGCGGGGTGGACGATCTGGGCCACCACCGTCTGCTGGACCTGGCCGTCTATCTTGCCGATATGGGATCGTGGGCCAGCTGGTCGCGCGAGGAGGCGGCGACCCACACCGTGCTGTTCACAAATCTCAGTGCCTGCCTGGCCGAATCGGTGCGCCATGGCGCCGGTATCGCGCTGTTACCGACCTATGCGGCGCTGGTGGACGACGCCTATGTGCCGCTCGATATCGGGGTGCGCTTCCAGGCGCCGATCTTCGTCTCCTATCAGCGCGACGCGACCAAGAAATGGCCGGTGCGCGCGACGCTGGACTATCTGCGGGCCAATGTCTTCGACCGCAAGGCGATGCCCTGGTTCCAGGAAACCTTTGTCAGCCCGGCGCCGGAATGGCGCGAGGAGTTGGCGGCATTGATCGGCCAGGCGGCCGAACCCGTGCCCGCCATCCCGCCCGACCTCACCGATTGACCCTCGCAGGGCCCACAGCCGTCACAATCGCCCGAAACCTCGTCAGGCAAAGACTGTCAGGCCCAGAACCAGCATCACCACGAAGATGGCGATGAAGAGGAAGAAGAGGAATTTGGCGATGCCGATCGCGGCGCCGGCGACGCCCCAAAATCCGAACAGACCGGCCACCAGGCCGAGGATCAGAAATACGAATGCCCATTTCAGCATGTGCGTGTGTCCCACAATTGCAGAAAGGTAACGCCACGGCGCAGGGCCCGTTCCCGCGCACCGGCGGCCGGCTCAGCCGTCGAACCAGCGCCGGCAGGCGCGGCTGAAGCTGGTGGGATCGCGATAACCGAGCCGTTCGGCCATTTCCGCCCGCGACATGCCCGAGGCCATCAGCCGCGCCGCGCGGCGCTTCAGCTCTGCGTCGAGCAGTTCGCGGAAATGGGAGCCGGTCGCCTGCAGCCGGCGCGCCAGGGTGCGCCGGGAGACGCCCAGGGCGCGCGCCACCTCGACGGCATCGAGCCGCCCGTCCGGCATGGTGTGCAGCAGCCGCTCCAGGCGCGCACGCAGATCGTCGGGACTTTCCAGATGGGCGAGCGCGCCCTGCAATTCGCCGATGGCGCCGCGATAGAGCGAGGCATCGGCGAAGGCCGAGGGCATTTGCGCCCACTCCCGCGGCATGACGATCGCATTGGCCCTGGCATGGAATGTGAGGTTCTCGCCCAGCGCCGCGCGCAGCCGCGCGACATGGGGCGGTTCGGCACAGGCAAAGCGGAATTGCGCCTCATGCGGCGGGCGGCCCAGCACCGCGGTGCACAGCGCCCGGATCGAGGCGAAGGTGATCTCCATCATCGGCCGCCATTCGTCCTCGTCGAGCGCGGCCGTCAATTCATAGGTCAGGTGCAGCTGGTCGCCGCGGCTGACCGGGTGGAGCCGGAAGAAGGGCGCGCGCACATGGCTGTATTTGGCCAGCACCTCCAGCCCGCCGCCCAGGGTCGGCGCCGACAGCACCGCCACGCCCAGCGCACCATGCGCGGTCGGGTTCCACATCTCCGGCTGCGACAGTGCCCAGCCGGGCCCATGCACCGCATTCACATTGGCGATCTGGCGCACCTGCTGGAACAGGCTGATCTCGGCCGACGGGCGGGTCAGATCGGCCTCGCTGACGCGGGTGCCGGCCAGAAGGGCGCGCCGCCGGGCCGGCGTATCCCCGAAACAGCGCAGGATCAGCCGGAAATAGCCCAGCGTCATGGGCAGGCGTTCGAGGGTCTTCAGATCCGCCATCTGGCACAAAATGCCACATTTGTGGCCCGGCGGGTACTGGTCCGCCGCAAAAAGCCCCGTAAGCTGTCCGCCTCATAAGCGGGATCAATCCGCATTGCCGGACGCTGACGCGGCCAGGTTCAGGGAGGAAGCATCACATGTCGTTCAAGGATCTCTATGCGCTCGCCACCGAGGGTTCGACCTGGTCGGTGAAGCAGGATTACGACGTCACCTTCAACTGGGACTATGACGACGGCCGCGCCGCCATGATGGGGCTCTATGCCAAGGGCAAGGAGATGCAGTGGGACGCGCAGACCCGCATCGACTGGGACCAGGAGCTGGGCGAGGACAATCCCGAAGGCATGCCCGAGGAATCGCTGCCGATCCATATGGCGCCCTGCTATCTGAAAATGAGCGACAAGGAGAAGGGCGGTCATCCGCAAGCATTTCCAGTCGTGGCAGCTCAGCCAGTTCATGCAGGGCGAGCAGGGCGCGCTGATCTGCGCCGCCAAGATCGTCACGCAAGTGCCCGATGTCGATTCCAAGTTCTACGCCGCGACCCAGACCATCGACGAAGCGCGCCATGTCGAAGCCTATCGCAAGCTGCTGACCAAATTCGGCGTCTCCTATCCGATCACCCCGCCGCTCAAGGAACTGATCGACCAGACCCTGCGCGACAGCCGCTGGGACATGACCTATCTGGGCATGCAGGTCGTGATCGAGGGGCTGGCGCTGGCCGCCTTCGGCCAGATCCGCGACGGCGCGCAGAACGCGCTGTGCGCCCAGGTCAACGCCTATGTCATGCAGGACGAATCGCGCCACGTCGCCTTCGGCCGGCTGGCGCTTGCGCGATTACTATCCGCATCTGACCCAGGCCGAGCGCAACGAGCGCGAGGAATTCCTGCTCGAGGCCTGCTACCTGATGCGCGACCGCTTCGACGCCGTCGAGCTGTGGAAGAACATGGACCTGCCGATCGAGGAATGCGCGACGGCGATGTATGAGAGCGGCTTCATGGAGAAGTTCCGCAACTCGCTGTTCACCCGCATCGTGCCGATCGTCAAGGATATCGGGCTGTGGGGCGATCACATCCGCAACGGCTACACCGAGATGGGCGTGATGGAATACGCCAATGCCGATGTGCAGGCGCTGCAGGACGAGGACCAGAACATCGCCGCCCAGTTCGACGCCCGCAACCGCGACATCCAGCGCGTCATCGACCGCGCCAAGAACGAGAACGCGGGCGTGCAGGCCGCGGAGTAGCACCACACCTCACCCACTCTCCCGCGGGGGAGTGGGCACGGTGAGGGGGACGAGGAAGGGCGAGTCCGGCCACCGTCCCGCCCATCGACGAGCGGGGTTGGCGCTTGGTTCGGCTGGAGCAGCTGCAGGGCCGCACCGCCGCGCGCTCAGCCCTTCGTCCGCAGCATCTGCAACAGCACCGCGTCGCGGCGGATGAAGTGATGATAGAGCGCGGCCAGCGCATGGCCTGCGGCAAGGCCGATCAGCGCATAGGCGGCGAGTTCGTGAATATCGGTCCAGGGCCCGAAGATCGCGCGCGTCCGTTCGAAGGGCGAGGCGATCTGGAACAGGCCGAAATCCAGCCCCCGGCCGCGATAGAGCAGGATCGGGATGCCGATCAGCGGCACCGCCGCCATCAGCAGATAGAGCCCGGCATGGGCGAGGGCGGCCATGCGGCGGAACAGGGGCCCCACCTCGGGCGGCAGGGGCGGCGGCTTGTGGGAGAGGCGCCAGAAAAGACGCAAGGCCGTCAACGCCAGCACGGCCAGGCCGATCAGCGCATGGGCGTTGATCACCGCGCCTTTCCAGCCCTCGGGAAAATCGTCCACGGTCAGGCCGATGGCGAAGGCGATGACGATCAGCGCCGCAATGCTCCAGTGCAGGGCAATGGCCATCGCATCGAAATGCCGTGTGTCGGGCATGCGCGCACCTCCGCAGGGTCCCGCTTTCCTAGGCCAGGCCTGCGGGGCCGATGTTGATCACGATCAACCCGGCCGGCCGCGCCACCCCTTTCCGCTCTTGTTTGCGGGGACGCGGACCGCGACGCGGTGGAGGGGTGGCGGACTTACGAATATGAGGTGGCTTGGCTTCCGGATTCTCTATTCCATCAATTGGTCACAAAAGTGCCTAGCTAAGAAGAGGAGCCATTCAAATTGGCTTCGCTGGAGCAACGCGACATTAAAGTCTTGCGGGAGTGACTGAAAACTCGTAAATCTCGGCAAGGTCGCTGATTACATATTCCTGTTGCGCATTTTGTGGCGTTGATGGTGCTATGCATGCACGTATCAGCGCTACGCAGAGTTCGAGCCACGTATTTGGCCCGCCAAGATAGTCCCACCATTCAATGCCGACTTTGACCGTTGCCGATACGTTCAGCGATGGTTGCGAGTAGGCAATGCTCCACGCACCGCCGTGCCATGAGGTTACCGCGCTTCCATCTGGGAGGGCTGCCGCGACATTTCTAAGGATATGCCAATCTTTCTTGTTCGATTGCTTTTTCGTTCCATAAAGGACGCCATAAGTGAATTCGATATGTGTGCTGATTGGTGTTGGCCCAAGATGGGGCGTGCGTAACGACATCAACGCCAATATCCTTCGCCATCTCGTCATTGAGGCATCGCGGCCCACTCTTGAGTGTGGCAGCCATGAAGGCTTTGTTCGCGCCTGACTTTTTGCCATCTCAGGACAGGATTTTACAGAGTGCATCGCACTTTGTACTGTCTCCCATCCATAGACTGGCAGGACCACGGTCTCGACCATTCTGCCTGCTGAAGTCTCCATTGAAGAGAACACTTTTGCAGGGACGATGTCCTTCTCGATTTGTATCACGTGATGATAGCCCTGTTGTCTGGAATAGAACATCAAGACAAATGGGCTGGTATAGAACTTCTGAAATTGCGCACTCGCAGCGGGGAGTGAGGCGATGTGGCTATCAATCCGCTGGCGGAAATCAGTCTCCATTCTAAGTACGCGCGCTTTAGCGTCTGGGGCGCCATCAATTTCGGCTAAGGCGGAAAATATTTCCCGCTTCCGCAAGATTGTCCGCGGCACCTTAGTCGGTAGGTCGGGATGACTACGTGCCACTACGTCCTCCCCCCTAGTCGCCTGCTACGACGTACGGTCACTGGCGTGCCGTAGTAGGAGCGTTCGGAGGGCGTGCCATCTTTCCATATGAATGTCTCTCCACCCTTGAACCACTGGCGCGTGCGAACATGGGATTGAATATAAATGACTCTGTATGCATCTTCGGGGCGTGCATATGTGGACCAGTTCCTGTCTCGCAACTTGTCCAGTGCGGTCGCGATTACCTCCCCGGCGACTTGACCAAGCCTGACAGGCACTGCGTTGCCTACTTGTGCGTATTGCTGAGACGCAGTTCCGCTAAATTCCCAGCTGTCGGGAAATTCTTGGATTCTTGCGTATTCTCGTAGTGACAGCGCACGCACTTCTGTAGGGTGACAGAGGGCGGTGCTGGCATGGTTCGGCATCGTCACTAACGTTGGGCACGGTAGGTCAAAACTCAATCTTCTCCACCAGCCAGACCTCCCGCCTTTCGCATGCCAAGCGCGCCCCATCAAATTCTTGCTGAAGTTCCACTGGTAAGCTACGCCAATTTGAACCCGGTGGTATGAGGCTGAGATAGCTCTTCTTGCGAGGGCTGAAGTCCATCAGCACGTCGCCTGCATCTGGTAAGTCTAAGATCGCATCGCCTAATGTGTGCCACGGGCGTAACTTCTCTGAAGAGAATAAGTCCTTAGCTTCTGAGCTATCGGGTTGCCCGTGCGTCGGGAGAGGGAAGTCGATCTGTGCATTGAAGCAATTCCCTATAAACAGCGCGCGTTCCCGGAGTTGTGGGGCTCCATAGTTGACGGCGTTTACCTCGAAGCAGTCCATATGATATGGGCCGCCAGCAATGCTCTGAAGATCTTCTGCGAAGAGTCGGATAGCCGACCCCGGCGCCTCATCCGGCGCTAGAGGGAGGCCGCCCTTCTCGGGTCGCTGAGCAATCGGACGATGCTTGACTGCGGCGGAAGTCAGCCCTCGTACGTTTTCCATCAAGAAGAACTTAGGCTGAAGCCCTTCTACAAACCGAAGAAAGTGCCAAAGTAAGGTACCTCTTGGGCCCTGCACACTCTGCCGCCGTCCAGCGGTAGAAAACGATTGGCAGGGCGGGCCGCCAACAAGGAGGTCAATATCTCCTGGCTGGACGCCGGTTTCTTTGACGAACTCATCGACGCTTAATTCGGCAATATCTCTGCAGAGCACTGCTGGTCGGTTTTGAAGCTGCCCGCTTTCGATGTTCTTGTTGATTGTGTCGCGGAACGAACGCTCGATCTCGACACATGCAGTAGGTCGTAGCGACCTGTCTTATCGAGGCCGATATCAAGGCCCATTGCGCCAGAGAATAGTGAGACTACGGTGTAGCGCTTCATGAGCGCCTTCTCTTCGTGTGCTGAACGCCGCGTTTGGTCATTGGGGGTCTTCTTAAACTTCAGAGTTTCGTGGCGTGCGGTAGTCTCGAATCACTGTTCGTGCAAATCACGACCATCAGGGAGTATTGCACAGGCCGAAGGGTGTTTTGGGGACTGCCCTTCATTCAACAGCTTTTTGGGCCATCCATCCAAACTTATCATTCTTAGCGGCTTTTTTGGTTCTTTGTCGCTACATCAAGGACACTGGCGTGGCTATAGGAGGATGGTCCCTCACCCCACCGCCCGCGTCATGAACACGCTGTTCGGGTCCAGCACATACTCCCCGAAGGGCGCCGCATTCCTCGAAGCCGTGCCGCGCATAAAGCGCGTGGGCGGCGCGGAAATAGTCCATCGAGCCGGTCTCCAGGCTGAGGCGAGTGATGCCATGGGCGCGGGCGTCGTCGATCAGGTGGCGCAGCAGCGCCGCCGGCCACGCCCCGGCCGCGCGCGGGCGCGGCGGTGTGCATCGACTTGATCTCGCCATGGTCTGCGCCGTCCTTGGGGGGCAGTCGCGTCCAGGCGCCGATGGCCAGCAGCGTCTCGCCCTCCCAAACCGACCAGAAGCGCACCTCGGGCGCCTTGAGGGCGCCGGCATTGAAGGTGTGGCAGCTGTCGGGCGGGCTCTGCGCATGGGCGAGGGTTATGTGGGTCTGCAGCAGCGCGATAACCTGCGGGTCGTCGAGGCCGCCCTGGCGAATCTGCATGCACGAACTCCAAAACCCGGTGGCCGCCGCCGCGGTGGGGCGCCCGCTCGCCTCTGTCTAATGCGGGCGCGGGCGGGCGACAAGCGGGCGCCATGCCCCAAAAGACTAAGGGACGCGATCGCCGATCGCGCCCCTCCCGTATGCATCCGTGGTGTCAGTCGGCGTCCTCCACCGTGTATGCGCCCAGCTCGCACAGATTGATGTTGTAGTCCTCGAGCTTGGTGCCGTCCTCGAAGGTGGCCTTGACGTCATATTCGCAGACGCTGCGCCCATCCGCGATTTCGACATCGATCTCCTTGCCGGAGGGCAGCACGCTGCCGTCGATCAGGTTCTCTTCCCAGGACTTCGTGCTGGTGCGGGAGACATAGAAGCCCGTCACCGCCGAACTGGACGAATTGGTCAGCGTGAATGTGAGGTTCTCGGCCAGCGCCGGGCTGGCCGCGAAAAGAATGCCGGCCGCAAGTGCAAATGTCGCGATTTTCATAATTCGTCCTCCAGGGGCGGGCAAAATCGCCAGCCCGAGCGGGGACATTCGCTTTCACGCCAGAAGATTACAAGACTATGAGGGTTCGTTAATACTTGGGGGTTGGACCGGGCCGGGCTTGAATTGCGGCCCCCGTATCCCCATTTGTTCAACAGCACCCGAAAAATTTGTCCCGTGTGTTTTCCGGCGGCGCAGGAGCGCCCTCGCGCCAGCGGCGTGCGCAAGCAGGCCCGCTGGCGCGATTTGGGCGAGCGCCCCGGCCAGGCCGGCGGCGGAGCGATGCGGTGAAAGCCGGAACCGCTTCGCCGCCGGCGGGCGGGACGTGCCGGCCAGCAGCCCGAAAGGACCACGGCGATGACCACCCGGAC
Source organism: uncultured Pseudomonadota bacterium (assembly GCA_963710925.1). Lineage (GTDB taxonomy): Bacteria > Pseudomonadota > Alphaproteobacteria > Micropepsales > Micropepsaceae > Rhizomicrobium. The sequence continues at coordinate 422,329 of CAVQBY010000003.1, forward strand.
CACGAGCAAGGACGTGGTGTTCCTTCGCCCCTTCATTCTGGACGGCATGACCGACCTGCAGGCGGCCGGAACCTATCGGGTCGACACCGAGGAAGAGCAGCTCGACACGCTCAGCATTCCCGCCTGGCGGCGGATCCGCACGGTGCTGCGGGTCGTGCGCGCCGGTGGCATCGACTACCTGCCGATCGATCCCGATCAGCTGCACGAAGCCTTGATGCGCGACGGGGCGCAGCCGGACCCCGCCGCCCCGATCGGGTCGGTCGGACCGAAGCTGCGGCGCGACCGGGCGCGCGCCATGCGGCATTCGCCGCGCAAGCCCCTTTAGGAGACCGGCCATGCAGATCACGATTTATCACAACCCAGACTGCGGGACCTCGCGCAACGCGCTCGCCAATATTCGCGCCGCCGGGCATGAACCGCAGATCGTCGAATATATGAAGACGCCGCTGCCGCGCGCCGAAATCGCGGTGCTGCTCGATCAGATGAATCTGTCGGTGCGCGATCTGGCGCGCCGGCGCGAACCGCTGTTTCGCGAACTGGGTCTGGACGCCAAGGATGTCGGGCAGGAAGAAATGCTCGACGCGCTGGCCGACAATCCCAGCCTCATCAACCGGCCGATCGTCGTGGTCGAGGAGGGCGGGGCGATCACGGCCCGTCTGTGCCGCCCGAGCGAGCTGGTGAAACTTCTGCTGGCCGGAAGGCGCGAGAAATCATGAGCCCGGACACACTCTATCGCCTCAGCCGGGTTCAGGCCGAAGGCTGGAAAGCCGCCCGCGCCCTGCCGGTGAGCGGCCTGGCCGAGATGGCCGAAACCGAGATCGCGGCGCGCAATCCCTATCCCCGCGAGCCCGAGCGGGCCCGCTGGCTGGCCGGCTTCGTTAGTGCGATCTAGCACATAGCCGAATCCGGCGCCGCGACCGGCGCCACGCCACCCATTTGCCGCGATTGTGTGCGATACTGCTTCATGTCTGAAAACAGAGCCGCGTTGCGGGCTGCCGTCGCGCCCTTCGAAACGCCCAGCCTGGCGCGTGGTGCCTGGCAGCTGGCGACCTCCCTTGGCCTGTATGTCGCGACCGTGGTGGCGATGTACTGGTCGCTCTCGATCTCCTATTGGCTGACGCTCGCGCTCGCCTTTCCCGCGGCCGCCTTTCTGGTGCGCACCTTCATCGTGCAGCATGATTGCGGCCACGGCTCGTTCTTCGCCGCGCGCCGCCTCAACGACGTGGTGGGGCGGATCTGCGGCGTGCTCACCCTGGCGCCCTATCAGAACTGGCGCCGCCAGCATTCCCAGCATCACGCCAACTGGAACAATCTCGACCGGCGCGAATCCGGCGCGGACATCTATTCCTCCTGCCTGACGGTGGACGAATATCGCGCGCGGACGCCATGGGCCCGGTTCGTCTACCGCCTGCCGCGCCATCCGCTGATCGCCCATGTGATCCTACCGCCGCTGGTGTTCCTGCTGCTCTATCGCGTGCCGTTCGACACGCCGAAGAGCTGGGCGGCCGAACGCCGTTCGGTGTGGGCCACCAATCTGGCGATCGCCGCCATCGTCGTCGCCCTAGGCCTGATGCTGGGCTTCCGCGCGGTGCTGCTGGTGCAGCTTCCGATCGTCATCGTCACCACCATTGTCGGGGTGTGGCTGTTTTCGGTGCAGCACCGCTATGACGACGCCCATTGGCTGCGCAAGGAGGGCTGGAGCTTCCAGGCCGCCTCGCTGGAGGGCTCGTCCTATCTCAAGCTGCCCAGATGGCTGCAATGGGCCACCGGCAATATCGGCTTCCATCACATTCATCACCTTGCGCCACGGGTGCCGAACTACCGGCTCGAGGCCTGCTATCGCAGCGCGCCGATCCTGGCGGCGCAAACGCCGCTGACGCTCGCGCGCGCCTTTCACGCCTCGCGCCTGACCCTGTGGGACGAAGCCGCGCAAAAGCTCATCCGTTTCCGCGACGCCCGCGCATAGGGCGCACGCAATGTGATCCGCCGGCGGGGCGGTCCGCGTAGAAGCCAGAGGCTTTGATCGGAACCCGCCGCCATTCGCACCATGACCACATCGGCCCGCCCTGGCGCCGGAGAAGCCCGGGCGCCGCGGCTGGGTCCCGGTCTGCTGGCACTCTATGGCGCGCCGGCTTTCGTGCTCTCCCTGCCCACCATCCCGGCCTATGTGCTGCTGCCCAGCTTCTATGCGCAAACCATCGGTCTGGGTTTGAGTGCCACCGGTCTGGCGCTGTTGCTGGCGCGGCTGTTCGACGGCCTTGTCGATCTGCCCGTCGGCCATCTGGCGGACCGGCTGGCGTGGCGCGGCCTGCACTACAAACCGCTGATCGCGATCGGCGCGCTGATCTCGGCCTTTGCACTTTACCAGGTGTTCGCACCGCCCGACGGCGCCGGTCCGGGTTATCTGCTGCTGTGGGCGGGCGCCCTTTATTTCGGCTGGACCCTGATCCAGCTGCCCTATCTGGCCTGGGGCGCCGCATTGGCGCCCGACTATCAAAGCCGCGCCCGCATCACCGGGTGGCGCGAGGCAATCGGGCTTGCGGGAATTCTTGCCGCCGCCGGCGTGCCCGCGGCCATCGCCTGGGCGGGATGGGAGGCGCGCACCGGCTTTCCCATTTTCGCGCTGGCGGTCATCGCGCTGGGGGCGCCGGCGGTTCTGGGGCTGCTGCTGTTCGTGCCGGAGGGCCGGACCATCCCCATTCTTTCGCGACCCGCCTTTCGCACGCTCGCGCAAAACGGATTGTTCCTGCGCCTGCTGGCGGCCTGGTTTGTCAACGGCCTGGCCAATGGCTTTCCGGCCGCTCTGTTTCCCCTGTTCGCGACCTATGTGCTTGAGGCCACGGCAATCCAGACCGGACTTTTGCTGGGCGTCTATTTTCTCGCCGGTGTGGTGTTCGCGCCGGCCTGGGTGGCGCTGGTTCGGCGCGCCGACAAGCACCGGCTGTGGTGTGCGGCCATGCTCATCGCGTGCGCGGCCTTTGCCTTTGTGCCGCTCCTGGGGCCGGGCGACATGCTCGCCTTCATGGCGATCTGCATCGTCTCCGGCGCCACGCTGGGCGCCGATCTGGCGCTGCCGCCGGCGATCCAGGCCGACGTCATCGACTGGGACCGCCATCGCTTTTCGGCCGAGCGCAGCGGGTTGTTGTTCGGCTTCTGGAATATGGCGGCGAAATTCGCACTCGCCCTTGCGGTCGGGATCGCCTTTCCGCTTCTGGCCGCGCTCGGCTTCGAAACCCGACCCGGCAACACGGCCGGTGCGCTTCTGGCGTTGGCGCTGATCTATTCCCTCATTCCGGTCGTACTCAAGCTGACAACCATCGCCCTACTACACGGCTTCCCGATGGGGCGCAGGGCACATCGTGCCGTCCAGCGCCGCCTCCAACGCGACCGACCGGAAGGATCCTTGCCATGCGTATAGCTTTGCTCGCCGCCACCGGCTTGTTCGTGGGGGGTTGTTCCACGATGACGGTCGACGAATTCAAAAGCGCGGCGCCCGAGTTTCGGCCTGAACAATATTTCCTCGGCAAGACCACCGCATGGGGCCTGTTTGAAGATCGCTTCGGCAAGGTGCGACGGCAGTTCCGTGTCACCGTCGATGGCAAGATGGATGGCGCCACGCTGGTGCTGGACGAGGACTTTGCCTATGCCGACGGGGCAACGGAAACCCGGCTGTGGCGAATTACGCGCCGGGCGGATGGCCGCTATGAGGGCCGGGCCGCCGGCGTCGTCGGCACGGCCACGGGGCAGGCGGCCGGAAATGCCTTCAACTGGAAATACACCTACGATCTCGACGTCGGCGGTGGCGACATCTGGCGCGTCAGGTTCGACGACTGGATGTTCGCGCAACCGGACGGCGTCGTGCTCAACCGCGCCTGGGTCAGCCGCTGGGGCATCGAGATCGGATCGGTGACGATATTCTTCAAGAAGGACGAGGGCGCGCCCAGCGAAGGCTGAGCGAGGCTCTTGAACAAGGCCGTATCACGGAGCGTTGGAGGCCAGCTGCTTGGATGTCTGAGGGGCGGTGGTGCCGCATTGGCGGCAGACATATTCGATGGTCGAACCGTCGGACGCCTTGAAGCGCAGCTTTACCCAGCGACCCTGGCGGTCGTACCAGACATCGTTGTTGAGATCGCCCTGGTAGCTGTAACGATATGCTGGCCGCGGCCCGTCACCGGTCTGCACGGTCTCCAGTTCCCGGCGTGTGATGGCGACACGATTGACCGCACCGGTCAGCGTGTTGAGGACGCGCGTGGATTGGAGCACTTCGGCATTCCAGTGATTGGTCGGCATCAGCGGCAGCGCCGCCGACTGCGTTCCGGCCGGGCCGGTCCAGCGGAACCGGTCGTCCACCCGCTGCCCATCGATGCGATGGCTGTCGCCACCGCGTTCGACATCGACGTCGAGGGCCGCGAGCTTTCCGCCGCGCCAATGTTCGCGCGCGGCATAGGTCATCTTGTAGGAGAGCAGGTAGAGGATCGAGACCTCCAGCGACATCTGCAAGTCGACCTGGAGATCGTTCTTGTCGCCGGAGAAGCGCGTGGTGGCGGTGCCGACCGGCTCGCCGTCGCGCAGCACATCGAATGCGATGCGCCCACCATAGAGCGCGAAGGGATCGGGCGCTGCCGCCGCCGGCTGGGCCGCCAGGGAGGCAAGGACGGCGCCGCCCAGGGCGGAAACAAGGCTCTTGCGCATCGCTGACCCGCCATTTTCCAGGGTTTCCAGGTCTCGATACGCTGCCCGGCGCCCGCCGGATCACAGGGACGATCCGGGCCGGACCGGCCAAGGATGCGCGGCCCCGCCCCGCCGGCCGGCCTCACATGACATTGGTCAAAGCCGGGGGGCGGAGGCCGGGCTAAGCCGGGCCGCGATTGCGAGGGAACCCGTCCATGCTCGTCGACCTGGAAGCGTTCCGGCACACGCCGGTGCGCGCCGAGCCCTTTCCGCATTGCGTCGTGCCCGGCTTCCTGCCGGCCAGTGCGCAGCCGCAGTTGGCGCGCGACTTTCCCACGCTGGATGTCGGCGGGCTGTTCCTGCCCGACGCCGCGCCCTGCGGCCCGGCGATGACCCGGTCTGCTGGAGGAGCTCGAGGGCGAGGCCGTGCGCGGCATGGTTGGGCGACAAGCTCGGCATCGATCTGCGGGACCGGCCCACGCTGGTCACGCTGCGCAGCCGTTGCCAGCCGCGCGACGGGCGCATCCATGCCGATTCCAAATTCAAGCTGGCGACGCTGCTGCTCTATCTCAACGAGCCCTGGATGGCGCGCGGCGGGCGGCTGCGCATCCTCAATTCGGCGAGCGATATCGAGGATTACTGCGCCGAGGTCGCGCCCGATTTCGGTACGCTGGTCTGCTTCAAGGTGCAGGACAATTCCTGGCACGGGCACAAGCCCTTTGTCGGGCCGCGCCGCTACGTGATGGTCAATTATTGCCACGATCACGACGCTGCGCGATGCCGAGGCGGCGCGCCATCGCATGTCCACGCGCGTCAAGAAGGTCGCAACGCCTGTTCGCGCTGGAGGCCGACATGACGGCTGTGGGCGCCATCGAAGGCCGCTTCACATGGGCGCGCTCGACAGGGCCGAGGCGCGGGACACGCCGTATCGCCACTGGCTGCTGGCCGATGTCCTGCCGCGAGGATGTCGCCCATGGCATCGCCGCTCTGCCTTTCGCCCCGCCGGCGATCGGCGACAGCCTGGGCAAGCGCGAGACCCACAACTCCACCCGCCTCTTCTTTTCCGAGGACAATCGCGCGGCCCATCCGGTTTGCGCCGATGTGGCGGCGGCCTTCCAGAGCGCCGGCGCTGACCGGTGTGCTGGAAGCCGAGACCGGCGCCGATCTGGCAGGCAGCTTCCTGCGCATCGAATATTGTCAGGATACGGACGGATTCTGGCTGGAGCCGCACACCGATATCGGCGCCAAGCTGTTCACGATGCTGGTTTACCTGTCGGACCGGCCGGAGGCCGAGGGCTGGGGCACCGACATCTATGACGGCGCGCGCCGCCATCTGGGCGCCGCGCCCGGCGGCTTCAACAAGGGCCTGATCTTCGTGCCCGGCAGCCGACACCTGGCACGGGGTCGAAAAGCGCAGCTTCGCCGGCGTACGCAAATCCATCATCGTCAATTACGTCACGCCCGAATGGCGGTCGCGGCACGAACTGGCCTACCCCGACCGCCCCATCGGCTGAGCGCTACATCTTCGGCTTTTCGAACTTGAAGATGAACTGATCGGTGTGGTGGCGGATCTTGGGGTCGAAGACCTTCAGGGTCAGATCGTCCTTCGGGTTCCGCAGCACATCGCTCTCGCCGGCGAACTTGAATCCCGCGGCCTCGACTTCCGTCTTCACGACGGCCGGATCGATGCGGTGCAGCGTGTCGGTGTCGGCCGTGCCGGTGCCGGCCTTGGCGCGGTGATCGAGCACGACATAGACGCCCGCCGGGCTTAAGGGAGTCGTAGATCGCCTTGTTGAGCTTGCCCATATTGGCCGGACCCATCCCCGCATTGTGCATGTCGTGATAATTCTGCGAGGTCCACACCACATCGGCCTTGGTGGGGATCGCGAAGTCGTTGATGGGTTTGTGGATCACGCTCACATTCTTGTAGGCCGGATCGGCGGCGATCGCGGCGACCGGCGGGGGCCTTGGAGAAGTAATGATCCTGTTCGCTCGGCTGCCAGGCATAGACATGGCCCGTCGGCCCGACGGCCTTGGAGAAGATGCGCGTGAAGTAGCCGCCGCCGGGCATGAGATCGACGACCGTGTCGCCCGGCTTGATGCCGGCGAACACGACCATGTCGGCCGGCTTGCGCGCGGCATCGGCGGCCTTGTCCTTGGCCGGGCGGTTGGCGTCGGCGATGGCTTTGGTCACATAGGCGGGCGTGGCGGCCGCCGCGGCGGCGGTCGAAAGGGTGAAGGCGGCGAGCGCCGCCAGCAGCATCGTGCGGATCATGGGGGTCCCCTTGACTGGTCGTTCCGGCGCGGCTGTCCCGCGCCGCTGGCACCCTAGCGCGTTCGACGGGGCGGCGGCACCCGGCCTCGCGCGGCTGTGATGCGGCTCGATCAGATCAGGCCAGTGAACCGGTGATCGAGGCGCGCTGCGACAGCTCGACCCAGTTGCCGTCGGGATCGCGCACCATGGAGATGCGGGCCGTCTTGCCCAGCGTGCGCGGGGCGCTTGCCTCGCGCCCGCCATGGGCCAGCACATGGGCGTGCTCGGCATCGACCTTGAAGACCTGGAAGGTGATGTAGCGCCAGCCCCTGCCCTCGAAACCGGCATCATGCGGGGCGTCGGGCGCCTCCTGGAGCAGCACAAGGCCTTCGCCGGCGCGAAAGGCGGTGCCATGGACCCAGGCTTCTTCCGTCAGCCCCAGCGCCGAGCGGTAAAAGCCGCGATGCGGCTCCAGATTGCGGATCGCCAGGCGCATGCCGATCTGCCGGACGCCGTCGGTGCCCGGCGGGACGAGGCAGACGCGGTTGCCGTCGGGGTCGGTCAGATGGCGGGGATGGGGCAGGCCCGGCCGGGCGATGATGAGCTCGCGATAGCCGCTCGGGGGTTTGTCGGGCAGCGGCGTGTGGTAGTGATTGATCTTCACGACCGATCCCATTGCGTCATGGCGGTACTGGTCAAGCCCGCGCATCACCGGCAATTTGTGGTCGAAGGGCAGACCGATCTCGTGCTGCCAGAATTCGAGCATGGGCTCGGGATTGTTGGTGGCGAGGCCGACGTCGAAGCATTGCTTGGCAAGGTCCATGCGGGGAAGCGTAGCGCGGTTTGCACGAATGACCATCCGGAAAACTGACATATCGAGCTTTCGTCTCCCGCGCGCCCTGCGCTTCGTGCTGCCGGCGCTGCTGCTGTCCGTCGCCGGGGCCCGCGCCGCGGTCGAGCAGATCGTGGTCACGGCGACCCGCCCGCCGGAGCCTGTGGGGCAGGCCGCCTTCTCGGTGACGACGCTGGATGCCGCGGACCTGACGCAGAGCGACCGCCTGGATGCCGCGCTGGAGCAGGTTCCGGGTCTGTCGCTGTTTCGCCGTTCCTCGAGCCTCAGCGCCAATCCGACGACGCAGGGCGTGTCGCTGCGTTCGATCGCGCCGTCCGGGGCCGGGCGGGCGCTGGTGCTGCTGGACGGCGTGCCGATGAACGATCCCTTTGGCGGCTGGGTGATCTGGACGGCGCTGCCGGGCGAAGACATTGCCCGCGCCGAGATCGTGCGCGGCGCCGGGGCCGGACCCTATGGCGCAGGTGCGCTGACGGGCACGATTTCGCTCAGCGAACGCGAGGGCGACGGGTTGGCGATGGCCGATGTCTCGGCCGGCAGCCTCGGCACCGCGCGCGCGGCGGTGTCCGGCGGCGCGACGTTGGGCAAGGTCTCGCTGTTTGCGAGCGCGTCGGGCGAACATTCGGATGGCTGGACGCCGGTGCGCGCGCCGCAGCGCGGGCTCGCCGACCGGCCGCTCTGGTTCAATGGTGGATCGGCGTCGCTGCGCGCGCAGGCGCCGCTGGGCGGCGATATGAGCGTGGCCGCGCGCATCGGTATCTATGATGAAGCGCGCGGCAACGGCCTCGAAGGCGGCAAGGCCGGCGCCCATGGCCTGATCGGCAGCGTCACGCTGGCGCGCGCGGCGACCGAACGCGCATTTCGGCTGGCGGCTGCAGGCCTGGACCGTGAAGAGCGATCTGACCAATCTGTTCGTCTCCGTGGCGCCGGACCGCAACTCGACGACGCCGGTCAACAGACCAGTATCGCACGCCGGCGCTGGGCTGGGGCCTCAACGCGGCGGCGATCGGCGAGAATGGCGCCTTCCGTTGGGAGGTCGGCGCCGATCTGCGCGACAATTCCGGCGAGTCGCGCGAGAACTATTTCAATCTGGGTGGCGTGTTCCAGAACAACCGCCGCGCGGGCGGGCGCATGATCGTCGGCGGCCTCTATGGCGAGGTGGCCTATGACACCGGCGCCTGGCTGCTGACCGCGGGTGTGCGCGGCGACGAATGGGCGACCTCGCAGGGCCATCTGGTGCAGACCAAGATCGCGACGGGCGCGCTGCTGTCGGCGGATTATCCCACCAGCCGCGACGGCATCGTGCCGACCGGGCGGCTGGGCGTGCGGCGCAATTTCGACACTGGCCAATATCTGCGCATGGCCGCTTATGCCGGCTTCCGTCCGCCGAGCCTCAACGAACTCTACCGTCCCTTTCGCGTCGGCAATGACGTGACCAACGCCAATGCCGCGCTGTCGCCGGAAAAACTCTACGGCGTCGAGGCCGGCTGGGGCGGCGTGGGCGGCGGGTTCACCTGGAACGCGACGGTGTTCTGGAACAGCCTGCATGACGCCATCACCAATGTGACGATCGGTACCTCGATCGCGGGCGGTGCCCAACGCCAGCGGCAGAACGCCGGCAATATCGACGCCTGGGGCTTCGAAGGCGATCTCACCAAAACGCTTTCCGATCGCCTGGCCTTGCGCGCGGCGGTGTCGCTGACCGATGCGCGCGTGCATGCCGGCGGCGTCGCGGCGCAGCTCGACGGCAAGCGCCCGGCCCAGGCGCCGCTGGCGACGATCACGGGCGGCGCCGTGTGGCGGCCCGTCGATCCGGTGAGCCTGTCGGCCGATCTGCGCTGGGAAAGTGCGCGCTATGACGATGATCTCAACACCCGCCGGCTGGGCTCGGCCTTCGTGCTCGATCTGCGCGCCGACTGGCGCTTCCGCGCCGACTGGTCGGCCTATGTCGCGCTCAGCAATGTCACCGATGCGAAGATCGCCACCGCCATCAGATGCCGCCGGCATCACCGGTTACGACGCGCCGCGCATGGTCATGGTCGGGCTGCGCTACGTACCCGGCGGCTGAGCTCAGCGCAGGCCGATTTCGCGCGCAATGATGCCGCGCAGGATTTCGCGCGTGCCGCCGCGCAGCGAGAAGGACGGGGCGGTCTGCAAGAGATAGGCGAGGGTGTCGGAGAACGGATCGCCGTTCGACAGCCCGGTGCCGTCGCGGGCGATCGCCTGGATCGCCTTGGGCATGTCCTGTTCCAGGCTGGTGCCCAGATCCTTGACCACCGAGGCTTCGGCGGCCGGGCTTTCGCCCGCGGCCAGCCGCCCGGTGACAGACAGCGACATCTGGCGCAGCGTCCACATTTCCGCCGTCATGCGGCCGATCAGGGCTTTCTCGCTCTCGCCCGGATTGTCCCCGACCGTGCGCAGGAATTCGAGAAACAGACGCAGGCTGGAGAGGTAGCGCTCCGGCCCGCTACGCTCGAAGGCGAGTTCGGCCGTGACCTGCTGCCAGCCGCCGCCCTCGTCACCGACGAGGTTTTCGTCCGGGACGAAGACATCGTCGAAGAAGACTTCGTTGAAATGCTTGGCGCCGGTGATGTCGGCAATCGGGCGCACGGTGAGACCGTCGCTCTTGAGATCGATGATGAACTGGCTGAGGCCGGCATGGCGGGTTTCGGCCTCGCCGGTGCGCACCAGCGCGATCATGTAATGGGCGTGGCCGGCGCCGGAGGTCCAGATCTTCTGGCCGTTGACGCGCCAGCCGCCCTCGACCTTGCGCGCGCGGGTGCGCACGCTGGCCAGATCGGAGCCCGAATTGGGCTCGCTCATGCCGATGCAGAAATAGGTTTCGCCGCGCGCGATGCCAGGCAGCAGCCGCTGGCGCTGTTCCTCGGTGCCGAAGCGCAGCAGCAGCGGGCCGCTCTGCCGGTCGGCGACCCAATGGGCGCCCACCGGCGCGCCGGCGGCCAGGACCTCTTCGAGCATGGCGTAGCGCTCGGCATAGCTGCGCGCATGACCGCCATATTTTTTCGGCCAGGTCATGGCCAGCCAGCCGCGTTCGCCCAGCTTGCGGCTGAATTCCGGGTCGTAGCCGGACCAGGAGCGGGCCCGCTCGACAGACGGCATGGCCCCCAGGGTCTCGCGCAGAAAGGCGCGCACTTCGGCGCGCACCGCTTCGGCCTCGGGCGGAAGCTGGTAGGGCGCAAAACTGAATTCCCGCATCGCACTCACCGGATAGCTGTTCGCGGCGAGTGTGGACCCTCCGTAACCGGGAGGCAATTCGTCCCGGGTGGCCAGCGCCGCCGCATCGGGCCTAAGCTTGAGCCAGCACAACTCGGGAGAGCGAGATGGACAAGGTCAACCTCGGCGCAACGGGGCTCAAGGTTTCGAAGATCTGTCTGGGGACGATGACGTATGGTTCGCCGAAGTGGCGGGACTGGGTGCTGGACGAAGAGGCGAGCCGGCCCTTCATCAAGCGCGCGCTGGAAGCGGGCATCAATTTCTTCGACACCGCGGACATCTATTCGCTGGGTGCCAGCGAGGAGGTTCTCGGCCGGGCGCTGAAGGACTTCGCCGACTCGCGCGAGCGCATCGTGGTCGCGACCAAGGTGTGCGGCGCCATGGGCGATGATCCCAACGAGCGCGGCCTGTCGCGCAAGCACATTATGCACGGCATCGACAATTCGCTGCGCCGGCTCGGCATGGATTATGTCGACCTCTACCAGATCCACCGCTTCGATCCGACGACGCCGATCGAGGAGACGATCGAGGCGCTGCACGATGTCGTCAAATCCGGCAAGGCCCGCTATATCGGCGCGTCCTCGATGTTTGCCTGGCAGTTCGCGAGCTATCTGCACACCGCCGATGCGCTGGGCAAGACGCGCTTCGTTTCCATGCAGAACCACTACAATCTGGTCTATCGCGAGGAAGAGCGCGAGATGCTGCCGCTGTGCGAGGCCGAAGGCATCGGCGTGATCCCGTGGAGCCCGCTGGCACGCGGCTTCCTGGCCGGCAATCGCCGCCGCCAGGACTATGGCGAGACGGCGCGCGCGAAGTCCGACGAGTTCGCCCACATGATGTATTACCAGGACAGCGATTTCGAGGTGGTCGACGCGGTGACGGAGATCGCCGCCGCGCGCGGCGTTTCGAATGCGCAGGTGGCGCTGGCCTGGCTGCTGCACCAGTCTGTGGTCACCGCGCCGATCGTGGGCGCGTCAAAGCCGCAGCATCTGGAAGACGCGATCGCGGCGGCTTCGCTGGCGCTCGACGCGGCCGAGCTGAAGGCGCTGGCCAAGCCCTACACGCCGCACGGCGTGCTCGGCCACCGCTGACAGTCAGTCCTTGGCCGGGGTGTCGTCGGACGGCGTGGCCGCGGCCGGTGCGGCGGCGCTGACCGGGATCGGCTGGGTCGCGTCCTCCGGGTCCTCGACCCAGCTGCCGCCCAACGCCTTGTAGAGCCCGATATCGGCCTGGATGCGGGCCAGCTTGATCTGCACCAGCTTGTCCTGGGCCGAGAACAGGGTCTGCTGGGAATTGAGCACATTGAGCAGGTCGGCGACGCCCTCGCGATACTGGATCTCGGAGATGCGGAAGGCCTCGGCCGCGGCCTTGACCTGTTCGCTGGTGTATTTCTCCTGCTCTGCCAGGCTTGCGACCTGTCCCAGCGCCGTCTCCACATCGCGGAAGGCGTTGAGCACGGTGCTGCGATAGGTGGCGACCAGTTCCATTTGCTGGGCGCGCGCCAGGCGGCTCTGGCCCGTCAGGCGACCGCCGTCGAAAATGGTCTGCAGCAGCGAGGCGCCGATATTGAAGCCGAGGCTCGCCGGGTTGAAGAGCGAGGACAATGCCGCGCTGGCATAGCCGCCCGAGGCGCTGAGATTGATCTGCGGGAAGAAGGCCGCGCGTGCGGCATCGACATTGGCATGGGCCGCGGCGAGCTGGGCTTCGGCCGCGGCGACGTCCGGGCGCCGGTGCAGGAGCTCCGAGGGCAGGCCGGGCGCGACGGTCGGCGCGACGATGCTATCGAGATTGTCGCCCTTGACCTTGAAGCCTTCGGGCGGCCGGCCCAGCAGCACGGCCAGCGCGAACCGCGCCTCATTGGCCGATTCCTGGATCGCGGGGACCTGCGCCTTCTGGCCCGACACCAGCGCCTGCTGCTGCGCCAGATCGAGCCGCGAGGAGACGCCGTTGTCGACCTTGGCCTTGGTGATCGACAGGATGCGGTTGGCGGCGTCGATATTGTGTTCGGCAATGGCGGCGCGCTGGCGCAGCGCCAGCACATCGAGATAGGTGTTGGCGACGGAGGCCGTCACCGTCAGCGCAACGGTTTGCTGGCTGTAGAGCGAGGCCTTCAGCGCTTCGTCTGCGCTGCGCAGATCGGCCCGCGCCTTGCCCCACAGATCGACCTCGTAGCTGGCATCGAGCGAGACGCCGAAATTGTTGAAGTTCGGACCGCCGGCATTGTTGCCGGTGCGCGAGGCGCTGGACGACAGGCCGAGACTGGGGAACAGCGCCGAGCCGGTGATGTCGGTCTGGGCGCGGGCCTGAAGAACGCGGGCGGCGGCGACGGCCAGATCGAGATTGTTGTCGCGCGCGTCGGCGATGAAGCCGTCCATTTCGGTGCTGCCGAAGCCCTTCCACCAATCCGCCTTGGGCCAGATGGGGGCGTCCTTGGCGACCGGCCCGGTGAAGGCCACCGGCACATCCTGCGTCTTCAATGCGTGGGGCGGCGCGGTGGCGCAGCCCGCGGCGGCGAGGGCGAGCACGGCGATGGAGGAGGTCCGGAGCAGATTGTTCATGGGTATTACTCGCTAGACAGGGCCACGACGGGATCCAGGCGCGCTGCCTTCATAGCCGGTGCGAAGCCGAAAACAAGGCCCGTGGCCACCGCGCAGGTAAACGCGATCAGGATAGGGGCTGCCGTAACCCCGATCGGGGTTCCGAATGCGCCCATCAACATAGCAGCCCCGACCCCGCCGAGAACACCCAAAATTCCCCCCAGCGCCGAGACGATGGTCGCTTCGGTCAGAAATTGCTGGAGAATATCGCGCATCCTTGCGCCGGTGGCCATGCGGATGCCGATTTCGCGGGTCCGTTCAGTAACCGAGACCAGCATGATGTTCATAACGCCTATGCCGCCAACGAGTAGCGAAATAGCAGCGACCGAGCCCAGCAGCATGGTCAGCGTGTTCTGGGCCGAGGTGGCGGTTTCCAGCAGGGCGGCCATGTTGCGGATGAAGAAATCCTCGACCCCGTTGTGGCGCTGCTTGAGCAGCGTCGTGACCTCGCCCTGGACCTGGTCCATGGCCGTCAGGTCGCTGACCGCCACGGTGATGGAGCGGACATAGCGCTGGCCGAAGATCCGCAGCATGCCGGTCGACAGCGGCGTGAAGACGACATCGTCCTGGTCATTGCCCATGGGGCTGGCGCCCTTGGCGGCCATGACGCCGATGACCTGGAAGGGGACGTTGTTGATCAGCACATAGCGGCCGATGGGATCGCCGCCGTCCGGCAGCAAGCTTTTGACGACGGTCTGTCCCAGGACAGCGACGGCGGCATAGCTGCGTTCGTCCTCGTCGCTGAGAAAGATTCCCTGGGCCAACGGCCAGCTGCGGACCTCGGCGAAGTCCGGCGTCGTCGCGTCCACCTGTGTCTGATAGTCGGCATCGCCGAGCCGGACTGTCGCGCCGCCGGTGATCTCGGGCACAGCCGCCGAAATGTTCGGAAGCTTGGCGATGGCCTCGGCGTCTTCGGGAATCAGCGTGGCGATGGCCCCGCTATAGCCGCGCATGTTGCGGTGGCTGGTGCGCACGACCAGAAGATTGGTGCCCATCGAGCCGATCTGTTCGACCACCGCCTGTTTGGCGCCTTCGCCGATCGCCATCATCGCCACCACCGAGCCGACGCCGATGACGATGCCCAGCAGCGTCAGCAGGGTGCGGAACAGATTCATGCGCAAGGCGCGCAACGCCATGCGCGTGGCCTCGGGAAGGCTCGACAAGGTGCGCCGCGGCCTGCGCGTCCGAATCCGGATCGGGCAAGGGCGTGCCGGGCGAATGGGCGTAGTCGGACCCGGTGTCGGAGACGATGGTGCCGTCACGGATTTCGACGATGCGCTTGGCGTGGTCGGCGACGGATTTGTCGTGGGTGATGAGGATCACCGTGTGGCCCTGGCGCGCCAGGTCGCTGAGCAGCGCCATCACTTCTTGACCGCTCCTGGAATCGAGCGCGCCGGTGGGCTCGTCGGCCAGGATGACGTGGCCGCCATTCATCAGCGCGCGCGCAATCGACACGCGCTGTTGCTGGCCGCCGGAAAGCTGGTTGGGACGGTGGCTCATGCGGTCGCCAAGGCCGAGCTGGGTGAGCAGCGCGGCGGCCCGCGCGTGGCGCGCGGCCGGCGACAGGCCGGCATAGATCGCGGGAATTTCCACATTCTCCGTCGCCGGCGCCGTCATGATGAGATTGTAGCTCTGGAAGATGAAGCCGAAGGCCTCGCGCCGCAGCCAGGCCAGCGAATCCGAATCGAGCTGGGAGACGTCGCGCCCGGAGAACTCGTACGCGCCGGCGGTCGGCCGGTCGAGGCAGCCGATGATGTTCATCAGCGTGCTCTTGCCCGAGCCGGACTGGCCCATCAGCGCCACGAATTCGCCGGGATAGATGTCGAGCGTGACGCCGCGCAAGGCATGTACTTCCACATCGCCGCCGGTGACGAAGGTCTTGTGCACCTCATGCAGCGAGATCAACGGCGCCGCGGTGCGGGCCGCGGTCTCCGGCGCGGGCTTGTCCATCAGTGCAGGCCCCCGAACCTGCGAAGGCCGCGCTGGCGGTTGCCATTGTCCGCGCCGTTGGCCGTGATGCGGCGATTTTCGCCAACGACCACCTTCTCACCGGCTTCCAGTCCCGAAAGGATTTCGGCGGAGACACGGTTGCTGACGCCGACGATGACCGGGCGCCGGGCGACCTGTCCATTGTCCGAGACCACCGATACCCAGTATCGCGCCGCACCGGCGGGCAGCGGGGGTTTCGCCGCACGGGTCCGGCGGCGATGGGGCTTCGCGTTCGCATTCGGCGCGGTGGCGCCGTCAACGGCGCGGCTGTGTCGCGGCTTGTGAAGCGCGGCGACCGGCACGACGAGGGCATTCTTCGCGGAGGCCGCGACGAAGAAGACCTGCGCCGTCATCTGCGTCATCAGAAGCCGGTCGGGGTTTTTGACGTCGAAGGTGGCGGTGTAGAGCACGACATTGTTGACGACTTCGGGTGTCGGTTGAATCTGCGTCAGGGTGCCGGTCCAGCGGCGGCCGGGTTCGCCCAGCGTCGTGAAATAGGCCGGCATGCCGACCCTGAGCTTGGGCACATCGGCTTCGGACACCTGGGTCCAGACCGTCATGGTCGACAGGTCGGCCACCCGCAAGATCGTCGGCGCCTGCTGGTTGGCATTGAGGGTCTGGCCCTGCTTGGCGGAAACCGCCACCACCGTGCCGTCCATCGGCGCGTAGATCTTGGTGTAGCTGCGCGTGACTTCGTCGCCATCGAGCTGCGACCTGGCGGCGGCCATCTGCGCCTGCAGGGCCTTGCTCTGCGCTTCGGCCGAACGCAGGGCCTGCAGCGCGCTGTCATAGTCGCTGCGGCTGGTCGCATTGGCGGCCAGCAGCCGCTTCTGCCGCGAGAAGTTCGACCGGGCGAGCGCCAACTGCGCCTGCCGGTCGGCATGCTGGGCCGCAAGATTGGCCAGATTGCTCTTGTCGGTCTCGACCCGCGAATTGAGGACGCGCGGGTCGATCTCGGCAAGAAGCTGGCCCTGTTTCACGCGGTCGCCGATCTCGACATAAAGCTTCTTGAGCTGGCCGGAGACCTGGGCGCCGACATCGACATAATCGCGCGGCTGCAGATTGCCGAGCGCGGTGACCGAATCCTCGATGTCGCCGCGCACGACCACCGCCGTGACATAGCCGCTGCCCGATGGCGCGCCGCCGGCGAGCGCGAGATAGGTGAGCCCACCGACCACGGCCACCAGGCCGGCGGCGGCCAGGATTGCGTGGCGCCGCGCCCACGCCCAGCCGGCCCGGCCCGCCGCGCGGGCACGCTCGGTCAAGCCGGCCGGGCCATTGCCCGCCACCGGGGCATCGGGAGAGGTAGTCGTGTCGACAGCCATGCGGGTCTCGCCAAGGTTCCACGCTCACAGGATGTGCATGGTTGGTGGCGAGAGGGTGGCGGAAAAGGCCCGGCACCGTATTGAACTGTATCAATCTGTCGCCGTGGCGGCGGAGATGCGCGATCGCGAAACAAAATCCGCCGGGGGCGCCGCCGTCCCGGCCGCCCGGGGATCACATGTCGTTCGTGCTGCGCTTTCGTACCACCTTGAAGCGCTGGAGCTGCTGGATCGCCAGCGCGAAATCGGGGGCCAGTTCCACCGCCTTCTTGTAGTCCTCATAGGCGGCTCGGATATTGCCCAAGGCTTCGTTGGCGATGGCGCGGTCGTAATAGGCGATATGGGGCCGTTTGACGTTCAGGGCCAGCCCCTTGTCGATATCGGCGATGGCGTCCTTGTAGCGCTTGACCAGGAGATAGGCGGCGCCACGGTCGACATAGCCTTCGGCCAGATCGGGCTGGAGGCGCAGTCCGGTGTCGTAGTCGCGCAGTGCGCCGTCCGGGTCGTCCGCGCGGGCGCGCAGGATGCCGCGATTGACATAGGTGGAGGCGCGATCGGCGACGCTCAGCGGTTGATCCTGAAGCGCCCGGCCGCAGACCTCGATACCCGCGCCAGTGTCGCCGCCGAATTCGGCCGCCTGGTAGCAGTTCTCGGCAAGTCCCTTGCCCATCACCGTGACCGCTGCCGCGGCCGGCAGAACAGCCAGACCCAGCGCGGCAAGGCCGGTCGCCAAGGCGAGCAGATGATGCGGTTTCATGGCGGGTCTCCCTCGCATTCCGGGCGAAGTCTGAACCCCTGGCGCGAGCGCGTCCATCCTCGGCGGCGTCACGTGCGCGTGAAGCCCATCGCAACCGCGTGATCGTCGTCGGCGTCAGCCGGGCCAGGGATCGGCGCTGAAATCGTGCACCGCCCGCATCTTGATGTGCACCGAGGGTCGCGTGCCGGGATAGACGACGAGCGTCATCTGCCTGGTGTCGGGATTCCATTCCATCTGCGGGGCGACGCCGCCGGGCTTGCGGAACACGGTGCCATCGAAATCGAGCTTGCGCGGCACGACCTCGCTCCAGGCACGCTCCAGGCCGAGGGCCAGACGCTGGCGGATCAACTCGCGCTCGGCCTCGTCGGTGGTGGTGACGTCGAGCGCGTCGGGGGCGCTGACGAAGACCAGCCCGCCCTTGTCGATTTCCAGGCGGGCCACGATCATGGTGTCGGCGGATTCATAGGTGCCCTCCCAGCGGCCCACAGGGGGCTTGGCGCTGGTGCAGGCCAAGGTCGCGGCGAGACACAGGCCGGCGACGAGGACGGCCGAGAGAACCCGCATGATCTCCTCCGGTCGGATGCCGACAGGGTCCAGCCTAGGCCCAAGGGGTTGACGAAGCGTAACCCGGTCCGCAGCCGCCGCATGGCTGCTGTGACGATGGTTCCCTTGCGCGGGCGGCCCGTCGATTGATACGTCATTGCTCAACCTCTCAGAGAGTCGTCCCGTGAGCACCCCCGCCGCCCTGCCGCCCGGTTTTCTGGCCGAATCCCTCGGCCGCATCCAGCCGTCGCCCACCTTGGCCGCGACCCAGAAGGCGCGCGACCTCAAGGCCGCCGGCAAGGACGTGATCGGGCTGGGCGCGGGCGAG
The DNA here is from genome assembly GCA_963710925.1 of uncultured Pseudomonadota bacterium. Taxonomy (GTDB): domain Bacteria; phylum Pseudomonadota; class Alphaproteobacteria; order Micropepsales; family Micropepsaceae; genus Rhizomicrobium. The sequence goes on from CAVQBY010000003.1 coordinate 440,874, forward strand.
CCGGATTTCGACACGCCGGACAACATCAAGGAGGCGGCCATTGCCGCCATCCGTCGCGGCGAGACCAAATATACGGCGATCGAGGGGATCCCGGAGTTGCGCAAGGCCATCGCCGGCAAGTTCAAGCGCGAGAACAATCTCGACTACGCGCCCTCCCAGACCTTCGTGGCGCCGGGCGGCAAGACGGTCATCTACACCGCGATGATGGCGACGCTGAACCCGGGCGACGAGGTGATCGTGCCGGCGCCCTATTGGGTCAGCTATCCCGACATCGTGCGGCTGGCCGGGGCCAAGCCGGTGATCGTGGAAGCCAGGATGGAAGACGGATTCCGGCTGACGCCCGAGGCGCTGGAAGCGGCGATCACGCCCAAGACCAAATGGCTGATCTTCAATCAGCCCTCCAATCCGACGGGCGCCTGCTATTCCAGGGCGCAGCTCAAGGCGCTGACCGATGTGCTGATGCGCCATCCGCAGGTGTGGATCCTGGCCGACGACATGTATGAGCATCTCGTCTATGGCGGTTTCAAGTTTCACACCGTCGCCGAAGTCGAGCCCGGGCTCTATGACCGCACGCTGACGATGAACGGCGTCTCCAAGGCCTATGCCATGACCGGCTGGCGCATCGGCTATTGCGCCGGGGCCGAGCCGCTCATCAAGGCCATGGCCAAACTGCAGAGCCAGGCCGCGACCAACGCCACCTCGATCTCGCAATGGGCGGCGGTCGAGGCGTTGAACGGGCCGCAGGATTTCATTGCCGAGCGGGCCAAGGTGTTCGAGCAGCGCCGCGACCTCGTCGTCTCGATGCTCAACCAGTCATCGGGGATCGAATGTCCGACGCCGGAAGGCGCGTTCTATGTCTATCCCTCCGTGCGCGGACTGATCGGCAAGACCGCGCCGAGCGGCAAGCGCATCGAGACCGATGCCGATTTCGCCTCCGAGCTTCTGGAAAGCGAATGCGTGGCCGTGGTGCACGGCGCGGCCTTCGGCTCCTCGCCCTTCTTCCGCATCTCCTACGCGACCTCGACGGAAAATCTCGAAAAGGCCTGCACGCGTATCCAGCGCTTCTGCGGCAGCCTCAGATAGTCGTCCTCGGGGAGCGCGCGCGGGATGCTGATTGCCTTCGCCGGATTGCCAGGAACGGGAAAATCCACGCTGGCGCGCGCTGGCGGCGGCGCGCGGCGCCGTCTGGCTGCGCATCGACACGATCGGGGAAGGGTGCTGGGGGACGCGGTGGGGACGTTGCAAACGCGAATTTGACGTGAAGCTTTCCGGCGCCATCCAATCCGTCGGGCCCGAAGCGCCGGAATTCTGCTAAAATTCTGCGCCGCGAACGTGGTCCTTGAGCATTCCCGCAGCGCGTGCGGATCACTGGATGAACGCGAATGGGCGTCAGGAACTATCTGATCGAGGGCGTGTCGGGGACCGGCAAGACCTCCGTCGCCACGGAGCTTGAGCGGCGCGGCTATCATGTCGTCCATGGCGACCGCGAGCTGGCCTATAGAGGCGATCCCGAGACGGGCGCGCCGTTGGATGCCGCGCAGGGGCAAGGCGACACGGATCCGGCCTTTGCGCACGCGCACCACATCTGGGATGTCGAAAAGGTCAGAGCGCGCGCGGACGACAAGCGCCACCCGGTCTGCTTCTTCTGCGGCGGTTCGCGGAATTTCCACCGCTTCATCGATCTGTTCGACGACGTCTTCGTTCTCGACGTCGATCGGGAGACGCTGAAACGGCGGCTTGCCAACAGGCCCGATGATGAATTCGGCGGAAAGCCGGCGGAACGGGACTTCGTCTTGCGGCTGCATGCGACGAAAGAAGACATTCCCGCAAATGCGACGGCGATTGACGCCACGGCGCCGCTCGCCGCTGTCGTCGACGCTATTCTGTCACGGTGCGGGGTGATTGACTGAGTGTTGCCGGACGTTCCGGGCACGTGCGGGCCAGCAAAAAGGGCGAGAGACCAGCTCTCGCCCTTTCTGGCGGGTCGCGGCGGGAGGGAGCCGCGAGCCCGCGTCGTGGCCCGTCTTACTCGGCCGGCAGGGCCGGCGCCTCGAGGGATCCCGCCCTTTGGCTGCGCCCCGTCCACAGCGACAGGTAGCCCCACACCAGGGCAATCGCCAGCGGCAGTGCGCCGGCGAAGATGAAGACCACATCGCCCGGCATGCGGGCCCATTCGAGCGCGCGCGCGAGCGGCGAGGCGGTATAGGCCAGGCTGCGGGCGTGCCAGTAGCCATTGACGATGACGTCGTGCACCTGCAGCAGCCCGGCCGGGAACAGGCTGAAGACGACCATCATCGCAAGGCCGATATTGAGCCCCCAGAAGGCCGTCTTCACCAGCGGCTGGAGTCTCGCCCACAAGGCGTCGGCGATGGTCTCGCGCAGCACGAACACCATCAGCGCCACGCCCAGCATGCCGAACACGCCGATCATCGCGGCATGGCCGTGGTTCGGCGTCAGGATCGTGCCGACTTCGTAGTAATTGACGATGGGTGTGTTGATGAGGAAGCCGAAGACACCGGCGCCGAGGAAGTTCCAGCCGCCCACGGCCATAAGGAAGTAGAAGGTCCAGCGGTGGCGCTGCACCATCGCGTCGCTGCCGCGGGTGAGCTTCACGAAATCCCAGGCGTCGAGCGTGATCAGCGTCAGCGGGATGACTTCCAGGGCCGAGAACACGGCGGAGAGGGCCATGTTGAGCTCGGTCTGGCCGGTCCAGTACCAGTGATGGCCCGTGCCGATCAGCCCGCCCAGGAAGTAGAGGATGGCATCGAGATAGATCGTGCGCAGTGCCGTGATCCGCCGCACCAGCCCCATCTCGTAGAAGATGAGCGCGACCAGAACCGTCACGAAGAACTCGAAGAAGCCTTCCACCCACAAATGGATGATCCAGAAGCGCCAGGTATCGACCACCGTGTAGTTGGTGTGCGCGCCATAGAACAGCGCCGGCAGATAGAAGAGCGGAATGGCGAAGGACGCGAACAGGAAGAAGTTCGTGAAGCTGCGACGCTCGGGATCGCGGCGCGCCGGCGCGACCGTGCGCCAGACGATGGCGAACCAGAACAACAGGCCGGCGGCCAGCAGATACTGCCAGAAGCGGCCGATCTCGAGGAATTCCCAGCCCTGATCGCCGACCCAGAACCAGGCTTTCGGAATCAGGCCGAACAGGCTCGCCCATTCGCCCAAAAGGCTGCCGACCACGACGAAGACGAGCGCGCCGAACAGCACATGGATGGCCAGGGCCTGATGGCGCGGGCTCTGCCGGCCGACAAGTTCGGAGACGAACAGCGCGCCGGCGACATAGGAGGTGGCGATCCAGAAGATCGCCAGCTGCAGATGCCAGGTGCGCATCAGATTGCTGGGGAAGATCGCCGAGAGGTCGAAGCCGTAGAAGTCGCCCGGTTCTGCCCGGTAATGCGCGACCGCGGCTCCCAGGAGTGTCTGCCCAAGGAAGAGCACGGCCGCGATGGCCATGTATTTGAGCGTGGCCTTCTGGGCGTCGCTGATCTGCCAGCGGGTTTCGCGCGGCTTGGGCGCCGCCTGCCAGCCCAGATAATCGAACTTGCCGAAGGCGAGCAGCACGATCGCGATGCTGCCGAGCAGGGCGACGAGGCTGAGCGCCGACCACAGCAGGGCATTGGGCGTGGCCTTGTTGCCGGCCAGCGAGTCATAGGGGAAGTTGTTGGTGTAGGAATGATCCGTACCCGGACGGGTTGCGACCGAAGCCCAGGCCGCCCAGGTGAAGAAGGCGGTGAGATCGTGCAGGTCGCGCGGATCGGTGATGGTGCGCGCGCGCAGGCCGCCATTGCCGGCGGGGTCTTGGAAATAGGCGGCCCAGTGCGCGATCTCGCGGGTGAAGGTGCTTTCGCCGCCCGGCAGCAGCGTCAGCGTGCCGGTGCCCGCGTCATAGCGGTTGGTCTTCAGGCGGCGGGCCACAAGGGCGTCGATCCCGGCGCGGTCGTCGGGGGTGAGGGCGGCGTAGGCAACCCCATATTTTTTCTGCGCCAGATCGCCGGCGATATCGAGGGCCCAGCTGTGCAGAACCTGGGCCGAGAAGTCCGGCCCCAGATAGGCGCCGTGGCCCCAGATCGTGCCATTGTCCATCAGCCCGTTCTTGAGAAAGACCGCCTGACCGTTGCGGATATCATCGCCCGTGAAGACGGTAACGCCGGCGGGTGTGACGGCCCGCTCCGGGATCGGCGGGGCATTGGTGTAGGCCTTGACGGTCAGCGTGATCAGGACCGCGAAGCCGAAGAGGAAGGTGGCCAGCAGCGCCCGGCCCCACCAGGGTGAGAGACGGTCCTCGGGCGCGGCCCCGGTCCGGGCCAAACTGTTGTCGATGGTCATGGTGAGCCCCTGTTTTCCTGCAATCCGATGGGTTTTGATCAGAATTCGGCGTCCCAAAATCCTGATCTGGATCAAAAACAGGTATAAGTCATACATCTTTTTCGAGGCAAGCCCCCATCTCACATCATCTCGCCGGTGAAGCGGTATTTTCCGTCGAGAAAATCGCGGACCTCGCGGGCGGCAGGGTGGTCGAAGGCGGCGTAGCGCGCGCGAAGGATTTCGACAGCCGCCGGTTCAAGGCGCTCGAGGCCCTCATCCTGGAGTGCCGCGAGGTCGCCGCGCAGCATTTGCGCCAGCGCCGCGCCACAGATCGACGTCGCCGCAGCGAGGAACGCGCCTTCGGGGTCGTAGCTGCCGGCCGTGGCGTAGCTCTCGGCCAGCGTCAGGGCCGGGATGCGCGTGAGCACCGGCTGCAGCGCCGGATTGACGGCATGGCCGGCAATGTGGGGCATGATGGATGCCGGCCGGCCGGTGACCGCGCGCAGATGCAGATACGGCGACATGCGCGGGCCGTCATTGACCGGGTAATTGTCCCACAGCAAGGGCTTGCGGCCGAGCTGTTCGCCGACGCGCGCCAGATGGCCGGGCGTGTATTCGCGGCTGCAGACTTCGGGGCCGGTCCAGAAGATGTTGATGGCGGGATCGAGCGCCTGGCCGAGCGTTTCCAGATAGTGTGGCGGGCGCGTCCCGAAGATGCGGTCGAGAATGGGATCGTCGGTGTAATAGCTCGGGCACATCGCCAGCGCGGTGCCGGGCAGCCGCGCCCCGATCCAGTGCACTATCTCGGCCTGCGTCCGGGAGAGATCGGGCAGGTCGCCGCGCATGTCGTCGAACAGGATGGCGAGCGTGTCGAGGCCGAGTTCGGCGAGTTGACTCAGCTTGCCGGCGAGCGCGGCCTTCGCCGTATCGTCGAAGGCGCGGTAGATCTCATAGGGGCTGAGACCGACGCCGAAGCGCACGCCGGTCGCGCGGCAATGGGCGGCGAGGGCGGCGAGCATCGCCATCTCGCCGGACGGATGCGGTTCGCGCCAGCGCCGCCGCAAATAGTCATCGGCCTTGGGGGCATAAACATAGAAGCGGTAACCATGCGACGCCAGCGCGGCGATGGTGTCGTGCCGCGCCTGCGGCGCCCATGGCGTGCCGTAATAGCCTTCGATCAGGCCGAGCCCGTGCACGGCTGTCCTCCCCTTGCGCCGCGCCGATCATAGCTGCCGCAGCGCATAGGGGAATGTCCGTACGGGAAATTCCGGTCTTCCGGCCTGTGGCAAGATTTTCCAGGCTCGGGATCGGGACTTGTGACCGGAGCATGCGGCATGACGATCGAGATGGAACGGACCTCCAGGGCGCGGGCATTGGCACAGTGGTTTCGCACCATGGCGCCCGATGCCGATGGGTTGATGGCGCGCACGGCCGATGCCCTGGAAGAGGTGGCCGAAGACGAGACCGCCGATCCGGTTCCCGAGGTCGCGCCCGTGCAGGTCACCGTCCGGGCGTATCACCGGCCCGTCGCAATGAATGATAATGCACGGCGCGTGCGGCGGCGCACACGACATTAGTCAAGAAATTTGCCGCGATTTTCCTTGCCCCGCTGCCGGTTCGGCGCGAGCATGGGCCTTGCGGGGCGCGTGACGCGGCCCAGGAATGGGGAAAGCGCCCGCCGCGCCTCGGCCCGGTCTCAACCGGGAAGCGGAGGCGCACATGCCCAACGGCAATGTCAAAAACGACGGAGGAAGCGGGCCACGTACAGTGGCCCTGGTCGGACCCTATGGCGCGGGCAAGACGAGCCTGCTCGAGGCCATTCTGGCCGCAACCGGCGCGGTTCAGCGCAAAGGCTCGGTGACGGCGGGCAATTCGGTGGGCGACAACTCGCCCGAAGCCCGCGCCAGACAGATGAGCGTCGACGTGAACTGCGCGACGACGCATTACCTCGGTGAACGCTTCACCTTTCTCGACTGCCCCGGATCAATCGAATTTCTTCAGGATACGCTGAATGTGCTGCCGGGCGTGGACGCCGCGATCGTCGTGTGCGAGCCCGAACCCGACAAGGTCCAGATGCTCAAGCCCTATCTCAAGCGGCTCGAAGCGCTGAACATTCCCCACTTCCTGTTCGTCAACAAGATCGACAAGGCCAATGGCGCGCTGCGCGATATCCTCGCCTTCCTGCAGGAAGCGTCGGACAAGCCGCTGCTGCTGCGCCAGATCCCGATCTGGGAAGCCGGGGCGGTGACCGGCTATGTCGATCTGGCGCTGGAGCGCGCCTATGTCTATCGCCCCCATGCGCCGTCCGAGCGCATCGATCTGACACGGCGACACCAGGGACCGTGAAAAGGAAGCGCGCTTCCAGATGCTGGAGAAGCTGGCCGATTTCGACGAGCATCTGATGGAGGAGCTGCTCTCCGATATCGAACCGCCGCGCGACGAAGTGGTGGGCGATCTAGCCAAGGAGCTGGCGGCCGGCGATCTGGTGCCGGTGCTGTTCGGCTCGGCCGAAAACGACAACGGCGTGCGCCGGCTGCTGAAGGCGCTGCGGCACGAGGTCCCCGAGGTGAGCGCGGCGGCCGCACGGCTGGGCGTGACGGGCAGCGATGCGGTGGTCGAGATCCTCAAGACCTATCATTCTTCCCATGGCGGCAAGATGAGCCTGGGCCGGGTGCTGTGCGGCACGCTGAAGGACGGGGCAGTGCTGCACACGCGGGACGGCAATGATGCGCGCGTCGGCGGTGTGTTCGCGCTCAAGGGCGCCGAACAGACGAAGATGGCCGAGGCCGTGGCCGGCGATACGGTCGGGCTCGGCCGGCTGGAAGGCGTCGCGACGGGCGATCTTCTGTCGGCGGCGGCCAATGCCAAGCTGCCCAGGCTGGAAATCGAGCAGCTGACGCCGGTCTACCGGCTCGGCATCGAGGCTGCGGACCGCAAGGACGAGGTCAAGCTGACGGCGGCGATCGCCAAGCTGCGCGAGGAAGACCCCTCGCTGGCCTTCGAGCAGAACGCCGATCTGCACGAGATGACGCTGGCCGGGCAGGGCGAAATGCATCTGAAGGTCGCCGTCGACAAGCTGCAGAGCAAATACGGGCTGACCCTCAGGACCCAGCCGCCGCGCGTGCCCTACAAGGAGACGATCCGCAAATCGACCTCGCAGCGCGGCCGGCACAAGCGCCAGTCCGGCGGGCACGGGCAGTTCGGCGACGTCGTGATCGAGATTCGGCCTCTGCCGCGCGGCGACGGCTTCGTGTTCGAGGACCAGATCAAGGGCGGCGTCGTGCCGCGCGCAATGGATTCCGTCTGTGGAGAAGGGCGCGATCGAGTATCTCAAGCACGGGCCGCTCGGCTTTCCCGTCGTCGATGTGGCGGTGGCGCTGGTCGACGGCACGTTTCCACAGCGTCGATTCCTCCGATGCGGCCTTCCAGACCGCCGCACGCATCGCCATGCAGGAGGGCATGCCCAATTGCGGGCCGGTGCTGCTGGAGCCGATCATGCATGTGAAGATCCATGTGCCGAGCGAGGCGACGGCGAAAGTGAACGGCGTCGTCTCCAGCCGGCGCGGCCAGCTCATGGGCTTTGACGGGCGCGAGGGCTGGAAGGGTTGGGATACGGTTGAGGCGCAGATGCCGATGGCCGAATTGCAGGACCTGATCATCGATCTGAGATCGCTGACGCAGGGCGTCGGAAGTTTCGAGACGGCGTTCGACCATCTGGCCGAACTCAGCGGCAAGCTGGCCGAACAGGTGGTGACGGCCCACAAGGACGCCGCCTGAGGACATGGCGCGGCCGGTCCACCGGCGCCGGCCGCGCACCTCATTCACGCCGTTCTGGATTGAACGCTATGGTGCTTGTGTTTGACGCCAGTGCCCGAGGCTGGTTCCACGATCTCTTCAAGGTGCCGGTGATCGGGTTTCCGGTCGTCACTCACGACGACAGTCAGAACGCGCCCAACGAAAATATTCGCCTGCAGAATCTGTGGAACGGAATCGATATCTACGCCGCGATGATCGGAACGTTGAAATGGCGAGGGGCGGCGCGTCGCGTCTCTACAGCGTCACCGTGTCGGTGTGGCCGAAGGCCCTGCCGTAGTCGAGGACCGAGATCACCCTGGGGCTGACCTTGAAGAAGGCCAGCGTGTCGACCGGCATGGAGAAGTTCGCGGCCTGGGGGAATTTCCTGGCCATCAGATTTTCGATCTTTTCGATCTCGGCCTTGCCGGTGACGCGCGCGGCCGTGCCCCCGAGCGACAGCCCCTTGATCTCGCTCCAGTCCTCATAGGGCCGGTCGACGGTCAGCGAGACCTTGTCGTTGGCGGCGATGTTCCTTGCCTTCTGCGCATGGACGCCGGTGACGAAGTAGATCGTCAGCCCGTCGCTGACATAGGAGACCCGCGTGGCCTGGGGGAAGCCATCGTCGCGGACAGTCGCGATGGTCATGTCGTCGGTGTGCGTCAGGATCTCGACGATGGTCTTGCGCAGGGCCTTGTCCATGTCCGGCTCCTCGGCATTGCCTCAGGCGGGTACAGGCTCGCGCCCGGGGCGGCCGGGGTTCTTGACCTGCCTCAAGCCGGGCCTACCAAATTATATTAGAATCATTCTAAAGTACTTGATGCGGGCGCCGGGACCGTTTAAGTCTACGGTTCGAACCCACTGGAGGATCAGTCGTGGACGTCAATATCGGGATCAAGAAATCCGACCGCAAAGCCATCGCCGACGGGCTCGCCCGCGTGCTGGCCGATACCTACATGCTCTACCAGAAGACCCACGCCTTTCACTGGAATGTGACCGGCCCGATGTTCTCCTCCCTGCACGCGCTGTTCATGACGCAATACACCGAGCTGCACGACGCCGCCGACCTGATCGCCGAGCGGATTCGCGCGCTGGGCCATTTCGCGCCGGGCTCCTACGCCAAATACGCCAAGCTGACGGCGATCAAGGACGATGCCGACGACGCGCCGCCGGCGCTCGACATGGTCAAGACCCTGGTCGAGGGCAATGAGACGCTGGCCCGCACGGCGCGCGAGGCGTTCAAGGCCGCCGACAAGGCCGGCGACCAGCCCACCATGGATCTTCTGACCCAGCGCATGGAGGCCAGCGAAAAGGCGGCCTGGATGCTGCGCAGCCATCTGGGCTGATCCGCCGGATGGGGTGGCGCGTAACAAAAGGGCGACGTCGCACGAATGAGGCTTGAGCGGCGCGGGCGCGAAGGTCCACGCTGGCCGCATCCCTGCCGGAGGACAGACCATGCTGATCAAACCGCGCCGCAGCTGGGAATTGCCGGAATCGGCGGCCACGCCGGAGGCGGTGTTCTTCGACCGCCGCGCGCTGATGAAGGGGGCCGGGGCCCTTGCCATTGCCGGGGCATTGGCCTCCTGCGATTCCGGATCGGCCAAGGCCGACAAGGCGGGGGGCGCCAAGCCGTCGTCCAACCCCACCGCAAAACTCTATCCGGCCAAGCGCGATCCCGCCTTCAAACTGGATCGCGCGCTGTCGCCGCAAAAGGTGGTCGAGACCTACAACAACTACTATGAGTTCGGCACCTCGAAGGAGATCTACGAAGCGGCGCAGGCGCTGCCGATCCGACCCTGGGAAATTTCCATCGAGGGCGAAGTCGACAAGCCGTTCAAGATTGCCGCCGACGAGTTGATCGCCAAGATGCCGTTGGAAGAGCGGCTCTATCGCCACCGCTGCGTCGAAGCCTGGGCCATGGCGGTGCCGTGGACCGGCTTTCCGCTGAAGGCGCTGATCGCGCGCGCCAGGCCGAAATCCGGCGCCAGATATCTCGAGATGCAGACCTTCATGATGCCCAACGTGGCCAGCGGCCAGCGCCAGCCCTGGTATCCCTGGCCCTATACGGAGGGGCTGACCATGGCCGAGGCGATGAACGATCTGGCCTTTGTCGCCACCGGAATCTACGGCAAGCCGCTGCCCAAGCAGATGGGGGCACCCTTGCGCCTCGTCGTGCCGTGGAAATACGGCTTCAAATCGGTCAAGGCGATCGTGCGCTTCCGCTTTCAGACCGCGCAGCCCAAGACCTATTGGCAGCAGACCGGCCCGAGCGAATACGGCTTCTGGGCCAATGTGAACCCGGCCGTCGCACACCCGCGCTGGAGCCAGGCCACCGAACGGCTGATCGGCACTGACGAGCGTGTGCCGACGCAGATTTTCAACGGCTATGGCGCCCAGGTGGCCGGGCTCTACAAGGGCATGGATATCGGCGATTGGCTGTATCGCTGAGCCGGACGCGACCTCACCCAAATGCATGAAAAAAACGCCGGAGCGAGGGGGCCCGCTCCGGCGCGCAGTCACTTGCTTGGGGTTGCATAAGCCGGAGGCTCATGCCGATCCGCCGTCCAAGGGGGTGGCCAGCGGACCGTGCGAAGGAAACCTTCGCAATGCCGCCCACGTGGGGGGACGCGGGGCGACACTTTACAGATGGGGTCGTGCCCGCCTGCTTTCAAGGGGCAGGAATGCCAGCGATTCCGCCATTTCCGACGGGACCGCCCGCGGCGTGATGCCGCTTTGATCGCCGTCAAGGCGGGCGGGCTGGTGCGGCCTAGGCTGTATCTGACAAACTATCAGGAATCGCCATCAGCGGCCGGGGCTCCGGCCCAAAAAGAAAGAGAAATCAGATGTCAGGGACAGATACGCGGCAACGCCCCGTGGCCGGGACGAAGGGCAAGGTCGAGCATTTCGATGTGCTGATCGTGGGCGCGGGAATTTCGGGCGTCGGGGCGGCCTATCACCTCAAGGACCAGTGTCCGGACAAGAGCTTCGTGGCGCTCGAGTCGCAGGAAAGCTTTGGCGGGACCTGGCTCACCCACAAATATCCCGGGATCCGCTCCGACAGCGATCTGTACACCTTCGGCTATCGCTTCAAGCCCTGGGTGGGGGCGCCGATCGCGAGCGCGGACGAGATCCTCAAATATATGGGCGAGGTGATCGAGGAGAACGATCTGGCGCGCCACATCCGCTATCGCCACAAGATCTCGGGCACGCACTGGTCGAGCCAGGACAATCTGTGGACCATCGAAGGCGTGCGCGAGGACACGGGCGAAGACTTTCGCATCACCGCCAACTTCCTGTGGATGTGCCAGGGCTATTACCAGCACGAAAAGGGCTACACCCCGGAATGGAAGGGGATGGCGGATTTCAAGGGACGGATCGTGCATCCGCAGACCTGGCCCGAAGACCTCGACTACAAGGGCAAGAATGTTCTGGTGATCGGGTCGGGCGCGACGGCCGCAACCCTGGTGCCGGCCATCGCCGGGGACTGCAAGCATGTCACGCTGTTGCAGCGCTCGCCGACCTATTTCATTCCCGGCCGCAACGAGAATGTGCTGGCCGATCAGCTGCGCAAGCTCGACATCAAGGAGGAGTGGATTCACGAGATCACGCGGCGCGAGATCCTGGCCACGCAGGGCGAGTTCACCCGCCGCTCCTTCGAGGAACCCGAAGCGGTGCGGGCCGAACTGCTTGAGGGTGTGCGCGCCTATCTGGGTCCGGACTACGACATCGATACCCACTTCACGCCGAAATACCGGCCCTGGCGGCAGCGCATCGCCTTCGTGCCCGATGGCGACATCTTCCAGGGTATTGCCAGCGGCAAGGCCACCGTCGTGACCGACGAGATCGAGCGCTTTACCGAGAAGGGCATTCTGCTGCAATCGGGCAAGGAGCTGGAGGCCGACATCATCGTCACCGCGACGGGCTTCAATCTTTCGGTGCTGGGGGACATTCCCTTCACCGTGGACGGCAAGCCGGTCGATTTCTCCAAGACCGTGACCTATCGCGGCATGATGTTCACCGGCGTGCCCAACATGGTGTGGGTGTTCGGCTATTTCCGCGCCAGCTGGACGCTGCGCGTCGACCTGTTGGGCGATTTCGTCTGCCGGCTTCTCAACCACATGACAAAGACGGGCGCGAAAAAAGTCGAGGTGACGCTGCGGCCCGAGGACAAGAACATGGAGATCCTGCCCTGGATCGATCCGGAGAACTTCAATCCCGGCTATCTGATGCGCGGCATGGACAAGATGCCCCGGCGCGGCAGCAAACCGGAATGGCAGCACACGCAGGATTACTGGCTGGAAAAGGACGAACTGCCCAGGATCGACCTGGACGGGGCGGAGTTCGTCTACAAATAGACGGGGACGGCCTCATCGCGTGGCTTCCGTGACGGAAGCCCGCGGTGAGTGCTGGCGCGCAAGCCCGATCCATCGCTAACATGGCCCCCAAAGCTATCGGGAGGATGCGCGATGCGGTTTGGGGTGTTCTACGAATTGCAGCTGCCGGGGCCCTGGGGGGCGACGTCCGAGCGCGACCTGTTCCACGAGGCGCTGGACCAGGTCGTGCTTGCCGACAAGCTCGGCATCGACCATGCCTGGGCGGTCGAGCATCACTTCCTGGAAGAGTATTCGCATTGCTCGGCGCCGGAAGTGTTCCTGGCCGCCGCGGCCGCGCGCACCAAGAATATCCGCATCGGCCACGGCATCCGCCAGGTGATCGCGCGCTACAACCATCCGGCGCGCTCGGCCGAATGCATTTCGACGCTGGATGTGATCTCGGACGGGCGCGTCGATTTCGGCATCGGCGAAGGGGCGACGCGGCTGGAGCTGCACGGCTTCAACATTCCGGCCAAGGAAAAGCGCGCCTGGTCGATCGAGGCGGCCGGGGCCATCGCCGACATGATGGCGATGACTCCTTACCCCGGCTTCGAAGGCGAGAGCTTTTCGATGCCGGCGCGCAATGTGATCCCAAAACCGGTGCAGAAGCCGCATCCGCCGATGTGGATGGCCTGCACAAATCGCGACACCATCAAGGTGGCCGCCTCGCTCGGCCTCGGCGCGCTGGCCTTCTCCTTCGTCAATTCGGAAGAGGCGCGCACCTGGAGCCAGATCTATTACGACACCATCAAGAGCGAAGCCTGCGTGCCCCTGGGCCACAGCGTCAACGCCAATATCGCGATGGTGTCGGCCTTCTCGATTCATGACGATCCGGCCGAAGCGGTGCGCCGCGGCCATGAAGGCTTCGAGTTCTTCGGCTATGCCGTGCAGGCGCTTGTGGCGCGCGATGCCACGCCCGGTTATCCCAAGCTATGGAAGGACTTCAAGGAATTGCAGGGCGACCGCCAGGCAGAGCTGATCGCGGCGGCCACGCGCCACGGCGCGATCGGCGACGAACACGCGCCCGGCATCGGCACGCCGGAGGATCTGGCACGGCATATCCGCGAGTTCGAGGATTGCGGCGTCGACCAGATCATCTTCCTGCAGCAGGCGGGCAAGAACCGTCATGAGATGATCTGCGAGGCGCTGGAACTGTTCGCCGCCCGCGTGCTGCCCGAATTCAAGGCCAAGAACGCGGCGCGCGAGGCGAAAAAGGCCGCGGCGCTGGCGCCCTATATCGAGGCTGCGCTGAAGCGCAAGAAATGGCGCAAGCCGCTGACCGAGAGCGAGGTGCCGGTGGTGGGGGCCTCATCGGTCTCTGGCGCCAAGGTCAATCGCGGAACCGCTTGAAGGGAGAGTGTCATGACGCAATGGGACGGACGCGGGCTGGTATCGACGCAGTGGCTGGCCGAACATCTGGAGGATCCGGATCTGCGCATCTTCGATTGCACCGTGCATCTGCGCCCGTCCAATCCCGGGCCCTACACGGTCGAGAGCGGGCAGGCCGATTACGAGGCGGGACACATTCCCGGCGCGGCCTTCGCCGATCTGGCGCGCGATTTCTCGGACACGAGTTCGGGCCTCGGTTTCACCATGCCGTCGGTGGAGGCGTTCGCCGAGGCGCTGGGCAAGGCCGGCGTGGGGGCGAAGACGCGCGTCGTGACCTATACGACGACCACGCCGATGTGGGCGACACGGCTGTGGTGGATGCTGCGGGCGAGCGGCTTCGACAATGCGGCTGTGCTCGACGGCGGCTTCGCCAAGTGGAAGGCGGAAGGACGGCCGGTCGAGACCGGCCGCAAGACCTATGCGCCCACGACGCTTTCGCTGACGGCGCGGCCCGGCCATTGGGCGGACAAGGCGGCGGTGCTGGCTGCGATCGAGGATGGCGCGGTGTGCACCATCAATGCGCTGTCGCCGGAGCTGCACGCCGGGACCTCGAAGATGAACTATGGCCGCAAGGGGCGCATCGCCGGCAGCCGCAATGTCTATTACGCCACCCTGCTGAAGGAGGATGGCACCTTCCGCGAGGAGGCGGAGTTGCGCCCGCATTATGACGATGTCGGCGCCTTCGAGCGGGAACGGGTGATCTGCTATTGCGGCGGCGGCATCTCGGCGACGATGAACGCGCTGGCGCTGACGCGGCTCGGCCACCCGTCTGTCGCGGTCTATGACGGCTCGATGGCGGAATGGACGCGCGATCCCGATCTGCCGATGGAGACGGGCGGCTGAGGGCCCGGTGACACAAGGATGATCACGGGCACGCACCGCTATCCCCTGCAGGAAAAGGTCGTTTACGGCTGGCCGGCGGCGGAAGCCCTGAGCAAACTGGCCGATGAATTCGGCGCCGAGCGCCTGCTGCTGGTGACGACGGCCTCGCTCGATCGCCCGGAGGGTTGCGTTGCCGATTTGCGCACGGCGCTGGGCGCGCGTTGCGTGGGCCTGCATTCGGCGATCCGGGCGCATTCCCCGCGCGAGGATGTGATCGCTTGCGCCGCCACCGCGCGCGCGGCAAAGGCCGATCTTCTGGTGGCGCTTGGCGGCGGGTCGGTCATCGATGCGGTGAAGGCGGTGCAGCTGTGCCTGTGGGCCGGTCTGCACGAAGCCGCCGCGCTGGACGCGCTGCGCGGACGCGGCGCGCTGTCGTTGACGCCTGGCATCGGCATGGTCGCGCTGCCGACGACGCTGTCGGCCGCCGAGTTCACGCCCTTTGCCGGCGTCACCGACACGGCGCGCAAGGCCAAGGGCGGCTTCTATCACCCACAGCTGGCGCCGCGTGCGGTCGTGCTCGATCCCCGATTGACCGCGGAGACGCCGGCGCGACTGTGGTTTTCCACCGGCATGAAGGCGGTCGATCACGCCGTCGAACAATTGTGCCATCTGCGGCGCGCGCCCTATGCCGATGCGCTGGCGGACGATGCCTTGCGGCGGCTGGCGCGCGGCCTGGCGGCGACGAAGCGCGATCCCTCGGATCTGGAGGCGCGCCTCGACTGCCAGTTCGGCATGTGGTTTTCGATCGCCGGCGCCAGCACCGGTCATGGCCTTGGTGCCAGCCACGCCATCGGCCACACGCTCGGCGGCAGCTATGGCGTGCCGCACGGGATCACCTCCTGCGTCATCCTGCCGGCCGTGCTGGACTGGAACGAAGCCGCCGATCCTGCGCGTCAGGCGCTGGTGGCGCGCGCGTTGGGCCGGCCGGACTTGCCGGCGGCGGCGGCTGTGAGGGCCCTGGCAGAAAGTCTGGACCTGCCGACACGGCTGGGCGAAATCGGGATCGATCGCGCGCAATTCGCCGCCATTGCCGACGCGACGGTTCACGATCCCGGCTTGCGCAACAATCCGCGCCCGATCGGCGGCGCAGACGACATAGTCGAGATTCTCGAGCGGGCGGCCTGAGCGGATGGTCATGCTATAGAGGGTCGGCAATCCGCCATCAGCGAGGAGGCCGGCGCGCCATGGAAATGTTCCGCCCCGAGAACCGATCGAAATCGGCAGAACATCAGCGAATTTATGCGTTGTTTGAGGTCTGGTATACGGCGGTCGATTTCACCGCGGCGTTCAGCTTCATCATCGGCAGCGTGTTGTTTTTCTGGAAGAGCACGCAGGTTCCGGCGACGTGGCTGTTCGTGATCGGCTCGATCTGCTTCGCGCTCAAGCCGACGATCCGGCTCATGCGCGAGCTCAAATATCTGCGCATGGGCGATTACAGCGATCTGGTGCAACGCGATCGGGGTCAGGCGTAAGGGTTGCGGATGTCGTTCCGTGCCGCGTCCTCAGTCCCGCGCGGCGGTGTCGGGCGGGTCTGCGGCGGTGGCGCCCCGCCGGCTTCGGCGCGATTTTGGGCGTCGGCCGGGGTTTCGCGCCCGCCGGCTGCGGCCAAAGCCGCCTTGCGGTCGAGCGGCACCGGCGCGGGCTCGTCGGGCGGCGGCATGGCGCTGGCCGGATAGATCGCAATTCTCTGTTTGGCGGCATCGACCTTGCGGGCCAGATCGAGGTCGCGCGCATTGGTGCCCTTGGGCGGGGCCACCGCCACGCCGTCCACGATCTCATGATCGAACCACCACTTCTTGACGGGATTGCGCTTGCCGTTGCCGAGCCAATCGTCGACGAAGGTGGCGATCGGCACCAGGGCGGGTTTCAGCCATATGGCGTGAATCCCAAGCCAGCTGGCGATGCGCGTGACGATCGCGCCGTCGGCATCGACGACCTTGTTGATGGGGCAGGTCTTCATGCAGCGGCCGCAGGCCGCGCCGCGGGCATTGGTGAGGCGATAGCGCGTGCAACGCTCGACATCCGGCTTCCAGATCTCATAGCCGTTGAACATGGTCTTGTCGCCGAACGGGATCGCGTCGCAGGGGCATTCGCGGGCGCATTTGAGGCAGTTGCTGCAGAAGGTCTGCAGGCCGAAATCGATCGGCCCGTCGACGGCAAGCGGCATGTCCGTCGTCAGCACCACCGATTTGAAGCGCGGACCGACAAAGGGATTGAGCACCAGCTCGCCGATGCGGCTGAGTTCGCCCAGCCCCGCCCACAGGATCAGCGGGATGTGCAGCACGTCGCTGTCGGCATTGGTCTGGGCGCGGGCGGGAAAGCCTTTGGCGCGCAGGAACTCGCCCATGACGCCGGCAATCTCGGCACCGCGCTGATAGCCGCGCATGGATTGGGCGCCGGAAATCCAGTCGTCGCCGCTGGCGCCCTCCATGGTGTCGTAGCCCTGGTCGATCAGCATGACGACGGCATAGCGGTGATAGGGCGCGATGGGTGTGCCGTCTTCCTTGTGCGAGAACCAGGCATAGCGCGGAATTTCGCAAATGCCCGTGAGATTGGCGCCGAGGAAATAGGACAGGGACTTGATCGCCCGCGCGTTGGCCTCCGGATCGCCGGCGGCCGCATCGCGCGGCGCCGAGACCTCGCCGCCCTGGAACTTCACCATACCGCGGATCATCTGCAGAAAGGCGAAGGACAGCGGCGTCTTGAAGGCGAAGCGGCTGCGTTCCGTCTTCGCCTTGTCGCCCAGATCGCCATGCAGCGCGCGCTGGAAGAAGGCAGCCCGCTTGGGCACGCGCGGCACCTCGTCGTCGAGGATTAGTGTCGTCGGCCGTGCCACCCGTTTGACGGTTTCCATCGGATAGGCGCTGAGATGGCTGGCACGCCGGGCGCGGCGATTGCGCTCGCGTCCCGACTGCGCGCCATTGATGCCCCACCAATAGGCCAGCCTGCCGGGTTTTCGGCCATCGCCTTGGAGCGGTGGATCGACGGCCAGTGCATAATCGGTCGAGACGGCGGCAATCGAATACCGGCTGCCGAGATAGGGATGCCGGACCATTTCGCCCTCGCGGATGGCGAGGCCGGCAAGGACCGCCAGGCGCTCGAGATCGAGCAGGCTGTCGCCGCCGACATGGGCACGCGCCGAAAAGCCCATGGTGCGCAGATAGGCCGCCAGGCAGCAGGCGATTTCGGCGCCGCGCATTTCTGCAGCGGCAGAGGCGGCTTGCGCGGTCCAGTCCCGCGCCAGATTGCCGGCTTCGGGCTGGCGGGGATGTTCGACGACGATGACAAGGGCAAAGTTGTGCGGCAGCGCTTCGGTCCCGGTCAGCCAGGCATTGGGCACGATGCGGCAGATGCCGGCGCCGCTGGCATCGAGGAAATAGGCCGCGCCCTTGAGATCGACGGCGCGGCGTTCGAGATCGTCCGGGACGGGCGCTTTGGCGGACGCGGGCGCCCCATCGGCGAATTGCGCGAAGAGGTCGCGGTAATGGGCGAGGGCATGGGCCAATTCGCCCTCGGGCGCAGGCATGGCCTGGGCTGCACGCGGCGGGCGCGCAGACTCGGCGGATAGGATGGTCTCGTCCCGCCGGAGCGCTTCAAGCGGGAAAGGACCGAGATGGAAGGGGCGGTTTTTCGAGCGCGGATAAAAAAGCATGCCGGAGCCTGCCGTGCCGGGCCCGCCGCTGTCCAGTGCGCGGCTCAGGCCTCCGCGCCGGCGCGGTGGCTCGCAATGGCCTCGACGAAGACCTGTCCGAAGTCGCGCAGCTTGGAATTGCCCACGCCGCTGACCATGGCGAATTCCTGCAGCGTGGCCGGCGCCTGCCGCGCCATCTCGATCAGCGTCTTGTCGGAGAAGATCAGATAGGCCGGCACGCCGCGCTCGCGCGCCAGGCCATAGCGCAGCTGCTTCAGCGCGGCGAGAAGGCCGGCTTCGCGCTCGTCGAGCGTGGCGGCGGCGGTCGAGGCGGCGCGCGGCTTGCGCGCGATGCGGTCGGGGTCCGGGCGGTAGAAGAATTTCTTCTCGCCGCGCAGCAATGCCGCGCCGTCCTGCGACAGGCTGAGGCCGCCGAACCCGGCAAAATCGTGATCGAGGAAGCCGCCGGCGACGAGCTGGCGGATCAGCGAGCGCCACTCGGTGGCCTTGCGGTCGGCCCCGGCGCCGAAAATCGACAGGCGGTTGTGGCCGACGGTCAGGATCTTTTCGGTCTCGGCGCCGCGCAACACATCGACGAGATGGGCGGCGCCGTAGCGCTCGCCGCTTGCCAGGACCGCGCCGAGAATCTTGCGGGCCTCGGCGGTGCCGTCGACGGTGGCGGCAGGATTGCGGCAGACATCGCAATTGCCGCAGGGCTCGGAGGCTTCGCCGAAATAGCCGAGCAGGGCGCGGCGGCGACAGCTCGAGGCTTCGCAATAACCGATCAGGGCGGCCAGGCGCTGATGCTCGCGGCGCTTGCGCTCCTGGCTTGAATCTTCCTCGTCGATGAACATGCGGCGCGTGCGGATGTCGCCCAGGCCGAACAGCATATGGGCTTCGGCGGCTTCGCCGTCGCGGCCGGCCCGGCCGATCTCCTGGTAATAGGCTTCCGGGCTGGCCGGCAGATCGGCGTGAAAGACATAGCGCACATCGGATTTGTCGATGCCCATGCCGAAGGCGATGGTGGCGACCATGACCACATAAGGCTCGGTCATGAAGGCGTTCTGATTGGCCTCGCGCGCTTCCTTGGTCATGCCCGCATGATAGGCCAGCGCCCGGATGCCCTCAGCGGCGAGAAGCGCGGCGGCCTCTTCGGTCTTCTTGCGCGACAGGCAATAGACGATGCCGCTTTGCCCGGCTCGCGCCTTGACGAAGGCCAGGAGCTGCTGCTTCCAGTTCTGCTTCGGCGTCACGGCCAGCGCGATATTGGGCCGGTCGAAGCCCAGAACGATCTGTTCGACATCACCGGCGAAGAGTTTGGCGGCGATGTCGGCGCGGGTGGCTTCATCGGCGGTGGCAGTCAGCGCCATCAGCGGCACGCCGGCGAAGCGTTCGCGCAGTTGCGACAGTGCTTCATAGTCGGGTCGGAAGGCCGGGCCCCATTGCGAGATGCAATGGGCCTCGTCGACGGCGATCAGCGCGATGGGAAGCTTGCCCAGCGCCTCGAGCATGCGCGGGACCATCAGGCGCTCGGGCGAAAGATAGAGCAGGCGGGTTTCGCCGGCCGCGGCGCGGCGCCAGGCGGCGACATTCTGTTCGCGGTCGCGCGAGGAATTGATGGTGTCGGCGGCGACGCCGGCCAGCTTCAGGGCCTCGACCTGGTCCTGCATCAGCGCCACCAGCGGCGACACCACGATGGTCAACCCGCCCAGCGCCAGCGCGGGAATCTGGAAACACAGGGATTTTCCCGATCCCGTCGGCATGACGCAGAGCACATTGCGCCCGGCCAGCGCCGCCTCGACAGCGGCGGCCTGTCCCGGCCGGAACGCGTCGTAGCCGAAAACCTGTTTGAGGATGCGATGTGTGTCGGGCGAGGGGCGCGAATCCATGGATGGAACCTGCCTGTCCGCTGCGCGCATTACAACGCCGCCACGTTCCGAACGGTGTTCCATGACGGCTTGACGCACCGGGAACGGCGGGCGGCACCTCCCGTTACCCTTGCATCGGGGCTGCAGCGAAAGGAGGATTTCATGAAATCGAAGCTTCTATTGAGTGCGGCCGCCGTGACCGGACTGATCGCCGCAGGCGCGGCGGCGCCGGCGAACGCTGCCGAGACGCATGCCAGTGCCGACACCATGCAGGACGCACATTCGCAGATTGTCAAATCGGCCAAGGCGGTGCGGACCATGGAGGGCAAGCCGGAATTGAAGGCCCTTCTGGCCAAGGCGCACGGCATCTTCATCGTGCCGAACTTCACACGCGCCGCCTTCATGGTCGGCGGACGCGGCGGTGAAGGCGTACTGATGATCCACAATGCCGACGGCAGCTGGACCAACCCGTCCTTCTACAATATCGGCGGTATCAGCGTGGGCCCGCAGGCCGGCGGATCCCACGGATATATGGCCTTCCTGTTGATGACCAACAATGCGGTCAAGCAGTTCGAGGGCCGGAACAATTTCTCGCTCAATGCCGGGGCCGGGCTGACCATCGTCAATTATTCGGCCAACAGCCAGGCGTCCTGGGGCAAGGGCGACATCATCGTCTGGTCGAACACCGCCGGGGCCTATGCCGGCGCGACCATCAGCGGCACCGATATCAACTGGGACGAGGATGAGACGCGGGCCTTCTACGGCAAGCCGACCCTCACCCAGCAGGCGCTGTTCCACATGAAGATGGAGAACCGCGCGGCGATGCAGCTGGAGCAGGCGCTGCCCAACACCTGAGCCTGTCCCGGAAATGCAACGCAAATCGGCCGGGCCGCCCGCGTGGCGGCCCGGCTGTTTTGTGTGACGTGGGTCAGAGCGTTAAGGCGATCTTGCCGAAATGACCGCCGGACTGCATCAGTTCGAAGGCCTTGTGCGCGTCGGCCCAGTCCATGCTCGTGTCGATGACCGGCTTGATGCCCTGCAGCGCGAAGGCGCGCGCCAGATCCTCATGGTCGCGGCGCGTGCCGACGGCCGAGCCGTGGACGCGCAGATCGGTGCCGATCAGGTTCTGGGGCAGCGATGTGCCCTCGCCGGTATAGCCGCTGACCAGCCCGATGACGCAGACCGTGCCATCGATCGCCGTGGCGCGGAAGGAGTGGGGCAGGGTGTTGGTGCCGCCGATTTCGAGCACCGCGTCGACGCCGCGCCCGCCGGTGAGCTTGCGTGCTTCGGCGCCCCATTCGGCGACCGTCTTGTAATTGATCGTATGCGTCGCGCCCATCTTCCGGCAGCGTTCGAGCTTGGCATCGGAGGAGGAGGTGATGATGCTCTCCACACCCATCGCGCGGGCGATCTGCAATCCGAAGATCGAGACCCCGCCGGTGCCCAGCAGCAGCACCGTGTCGCCGGCCTTCAATCCGGCATTGGTCAGCATCGCGCGCCAGGCCGTGACGCCGGCGCAGGTGTAGGCCGCCGATTCCGCATCGCTCAGATAATCCGGCGTTGCGACCACACCTTCCTGATCGATGGCGAGCAGTTCCTGCGCGCAGCCATCGCGCGTCGCCCCGCCCAGCGCGAAGCGCATGCCGCTGGGATCGGGCCGTCCGTCGAGCCAAAATTCGCCGAAGAATTGCGTGGTGACGCGATCGCCGGTTTTCCAGCGCGTGACGCCGGGGCCAACGGCCTCGACGACGCCGGCGCCGTCGGAGAGCGGAACGAAGGGTTTGCTCGCACCGCCGCCCGTCAGCACCGTGAAGAGATCGCGGTAATTCAGCGTCACCGCCTTGATGCGGACGATGATCTGTCCATGGCCCGGTTTCGGGTCCGGCCGTTCGACCCATTTGAGTTCGGCAAAGCCGGCACCCTGCACTTCGAGCGCTTTCATGGCCTGTTCCTTCCGCTGTGGTTCGTGTCACCGGCGAGTATGCGGCCGCCACCCGGTGGCGCAAGGCATGGTGCCGGTTCCTGCCGCAGGGGGAAGCTGCCTTCGGGAAATTGTTCGGCGCCTAGTAGCGCCACTCCTTGGCCGCGCGCACCAGAAAATCGCGGAAGGCGCTGACGCGCTTGGACTGGCGCAAGGCGTCCGGATAGACCAGGTGGACATCGAAGCTCGGCCCCTCGACCTCGGGCAGAACGCGCGTCAGATGCGGGCGCTCGTCGATCATGTAATCGGGCAGGGCCGCCATGCCGACGCCGGCTTCGACCGCATGCAGGATGCCGGTCATGTTGTTGATGCGCAGCAGTTTGGCCGCACCATTGTTGGCCAGCCGGCGGGCCGTGCCGATCAGCCAGTTGACGTCGCGGATTTCCGGCGAGGCGGTCTCGCCATAGGCGATGACGATGTGATCGGCCAGATCGTCCAGCGTCTGGGGCGTTCCGTGCTGCGCCAGATAGTCCTTCGTCGCATAGAGGTGATAGTGCACGGTGAAGAGCTTGCGCTGGATCAGGTCGGCCTGCACCGGCGCGCGCATGCGCAGCGCCAGATCGGCTTCGCGCTGGGCGAGGTCGAGCTCACGATCCTCGAGCACCAGATGCACCTGCAGCTCGGGATATTCGACCAGGAACTCCTTCATCCGCGGCAGCAGCCAGTAGGTGCCGATGACCGTGGCTGGAGGTGATCTTCAGCGCGCCGCGCGGCGCGGCCTGCACATTCTTGAGCGCCTCTTCGGCCTGGGCCAGGCGCGACAGCACATCCGACACCGCGCCATAGAGCAGTTCGCCCTCGTCGGTCAGCGTCAGGCCGCGGGCATGGCGCTGGAACAGCGGGGTCGACAGATCCTCTTCCAGCGCACTGATCTGACGGCTGACCGCCGACTGGCTCAGCGTCAGCATCTGCCCGGCATGGGTGAAGCTTCCGGCCGACGCCACGGCGTGGAAGATGCGCAAGCTTGTCCCAGTCCATGCTTCTCTCCTGGAGCCGCCGCCGAGGGTTGCGGGGCAAGCTCCCACCGTTCTCGACGCGACAGCCGCCCTAGCTGTGACCGCCGGCCAGAAAGCGTTCGGCCTCCAGGGCCGCCATGCAGCCCATGCCGGCAGCCGTGACCGCCTGGCGGAAGACCTTGTCCTTGACGTCGCCGGCCGCGAACACGCCGGCCACCGAGGTGCGCGTCGAATCCGGCGCGGTCTTGATGTAGCCGCTCCGCGTCCATCTCGAGCTGGCCCTTGAACAGCTCGGTGGCCGGCGAATGGCCGATGGCGATGAACAGGCCGTGGACCGCGATACTCGTGATTCGGCGTTGGTCTTCACATTGCGCAGCCTGAGCGCCCGTCACGCCCTAGCGGGTCGTGCGGTGCCCAGCACTCTTCGACCACCGGTGTCGTAGAGGATCGTGATCTTGGGATGGGCCGGCCAGGCGCGTCTGGTTGGTCTTGTCGGCGCGCAGCGCGTCGCGGCGATGGATCAGCGTCACCTTGGAGGCGAAATTGGTCAGGAACAGCGCTTCCTCGACAGCGGTGTTGCCGCCGCCGACCACCGCGACCTCCTTGCCGCGATAGAAGAAGCCGTCGCAGGTGGCGCAGGCCGAGACGCCGAAGCCCTGGAATTTGCTGCTCGCTCGGCAGGCCCAGCCAGTTGGCGCTGGCGCCGGTGGCGATGATCAGCGTGTCGGCGGTGTAGCGCGTCGCCGCTGATCGCCGATCAGGGTGAAGGGCCGGCGCGCCCAGATCGACACTGGCGATCGTGTCCTGCACCAGCTTGGTGCCGACATGCTCGGCCTGGGCCTGCATCTGCTCCATCAGCCAGGGGCCCTGAATGGCCTCGGCGAAGCCGGGATAGTTCTCGACTTCGGTGGTGATGGTGAGCTGGCCGCCCGGCTGCAGGCCGGCGATCAGGGTCGGCTCCAGCATGGCGCGGGCGGCATAGATCGCCGCGGTGGCGCCGGCCGGGCCGCTGCCCAGAATGATGACTTTGGAATGTGTGGGTTCGGCTGACATGAGGGCCCCTAAGCTGGGAAAGGCCGGGATGCGCAGTCGAACGTGCTGCCCCGTCCCGTTCCCTTCCTCATATCGGGAGGGGCCCGGCAAAGGTCAAGCCATGGCCGCAAACGCGCGGGCGTGTGGCCGGTTTTTCGCGCAGCTGGTTCGGACCGGGACCGGGACCCGGTTTTGCCCGGGGCGTCGTGATTCGTGCCTCCCGCTCCCCTGCCGGAGCCCGGGCAAGGTCCGGTGTCGCGCAATGCGGTGCGACGACAGGAACTTACCAGTTGTAGAAATATTATTGCGTGACCCCCGCCGGTGGCGTTAAATACGCCGGTCAGACACACGCAGGACTACGCCCATGGAGCATCACAAGCTCGATTCCATCGACCTCCGCATTCTCTCCGAACTGCAGGCCAATGGCCGCATCACCAATGTGGAGCTGTCCCGCCGCGCCAAGATCACGGCGCCGCCCTGCCTGAGGCGCATGCGCGCGCTGGAAAAGGCCGGTTACATCAAGGGTTACCACGCCGATCTCGATCCCAAGCTGCTCGGCTTCGAAGTGACGGGCTATGTCTTTGTCGGCCTGTCGAGCCAGGCCGATGCGGATTTGCGCAAATTCGAGGAACAGGCGCGTGGCTGGCCGGAAGTGCGCGAATGCTACATGCTCTCCGGCGAAGTGGATTTCCTGCTCAAATGCGTGGCCAAGGATCTGTCGGCCTTTCAATCCTTCATCACCGACACGCTGACGGCGTCCAAGAATGTCGCCGGCGTCAAATCCTCGCTGGTGATCCATTCCAGCAAGAACGATCCCGGCGTGCCGCTCGACGTGCGCTAGCAGGCCGTCGCCTGACTTTTTCGTGAACTCCGTAACGGGCGGGCCCTTGCGCGCGTATAAGACGTGTAGACCGCGAGGAACCCGTCCACGCCATGCCCGCTTCCCTCCGCAAGGCCCCCTGGCTCGATCGTACCGGCCGCCTGGCCCCGCTCAAGGCGGTGGTGTTCGCCGGGCTGTTCGCGCCGGCGCTGGCGGCCGCCATCAATCTCGCCGATGGCAGCTTCGCCGCCGAGCCCGCCAAGCAGGTGATCCACGCGCTGGGGCTGTGGACCTTCCGCTTCATCCTGCTGGCCCTGGCGGTGACGCCGGCGATTCAGATCTTCCGATATCCCAGACTGTTGACCGTGCGCCGGATGATCGGCGTGGCGGCGTTCGCCTATGGCATTGCGCATCTGTGCGCCTATGTCGTGCAGCAGAATTTCGATCTCGCCAAGGTCGGCAGCGAGATTGTCGCGCGCTTCTATCTGGCGCTCGGCCTGATGGCGTTGCTGACGCTGACGGCGCTGGCCGCGACCTCGACCGATGCGATGATCCGCCGGATGGGGTCCAGGTCGTGGACGCGGCTGCACCGCGCCGTCTATTTCGCGGCCGTGCTGGCGCTGGTGCATTACTTCATCCAGTCCAAGCTGGTCGTGACCGAGCCGACGCTGTTCGCCGGGTTGTTCGTGTGGCTGATCGGCTATCGGATCATCGTCTGGAGCGCCGGCATCCGCGTCGCGGTGCGTCCGGTTGATTCTGGCGGGGCTGGCGATCGCAGCGGCGGCGCTCACGATGGCAGGCGAGGCGCTGGGCTATACGCTGCTGACGCCGGTTGACGGCGGAAAGGTGCTGGCCGCCAATTTCACCTTCGTCGCCGGGATGCGGCCGGGCTGGTATGTGCTGATCTTCGGTCTCACCGTCGCGGCCGCCGCGCTGCTGCGCGTGCGCTGGATGGCGGCCCCGCGCCGCGCGACCGCGGCGCGCCTAGTCCTCCAGCGGGCGGCGATAGGTTTCGGGCAGCAGGAACAGCGTCACGAAGAAGCCGATGCCGGCGACGATCACCGGATACCACAGCCCCGCATAGATGTTGCCGGTCGCCGCGACGATGGCGAAGGCCGTGGCCGGAAGGAAGCCGCCGAACCAGCCGACGCCGATGTGATAGGGCACCGACAGCGCGGTGTAGCGGATGCGCGTCGGGAACAGCTCGACCAGGGCTGCGGCCTGCGGACCATAAAGCGCCGTCGCCGCGACAATGAAATAGAGCAGGATCAGCAGAACCTTGACCGTGTCGATGTCGCGCCGGCGGCGCGTGGAGCGGATAGCCTGTCCTTGACCAGGGCGGCCTGGAGGCGCGCGTCGAAGGCCTTGCGCGCGGTTGCCGCGCTCGGAATTGTTCATGCCCTTCGCCGCTCATGCTGGGAACCGTGACCGCGCCGATGTGGATCACGGCCGGCGTGCCGGCGGGCGCCGCCTTGTTGGTGTAGGCGACCCCGGCATTGGTCAGCGCGCTCTTGGCGATGTCGCAGGCGGTGACGAATTTGGCCTTGCCGATCAGGTCGAACTGCAGCGAGCAATTCTGCGGGCGGGGCGACGACGACCACCGGCGCCGTCGCATTGGCATGGGCCAGGGCCGGATTGGCGGCGGCCGTCAGCATCTGGAAGCCGGGAATGAAGCCGATCGCGGCCATGCCCAGGCCGAGCAGCATCACCGGCTTGCGGCCGATGCGGTCCGAGAGCCAGCCGAAGAACAGATAGAGCGGGATGGAGATGAGGGTCACGGCCATCATCAGCCAGTTCACCGTCGCCGGTTCGACCGCGATGATGCGCTCGAGGAAGAACTGGGTATAGAACTGGGCGGTGTACCAGACCACGCCCTGGCCGGTGAGGATCGCAAACAGCGCGATCAGGACGATCCTGCAGATTGCTCCAGCGAAGGAAGGATTCGGCGAAGCGGCGATTTCGACTGCGTGCCTTCCGCCTGGATCTTCTGAAAGGCCGGCGATTCCTGAAGCCGCAAGCGGATCCACAGCGAAATGCCCAGCAGAACCAGCGACACGCCGAAGGGCACGCGCCAGCCCCAGGCTGGCGAACACCTCTTCGCCCATGGCGGTCCGGGTGATCAAGATCACGATCAGCGCCAGCACCAGGCCGATGCCGGCGGCGCTCTGAATCCAGCCGGTCGAGGCGCCGCGTTGCTTCGAGTCCGTATGCTCGGCGACATAGATCGCAGCGCCGCCATATTCGCCGCCGATGGCGAAGCCCTGCAGCATGCGCAATCCGACAAGCAGATAGGGCGCGGCCACGCCGAGCGTTGCATAGTCCGGCAGGAAGGCAACGGCGAAGGTCGCAAGACCCATGACCGAGATGGTGACGAGGAAGGTGCGCTTGCGGCCCGTGCGGTCGCCGAACCAGCCGAAGACGATGGCGCCGAAGGGCCGCACGGCGAATCCGGCGGCGAAGGTCAGAAGGGCCAGCAGATAGCCCTGCGCGTCGCTGACGCCGGCGAAGAAATGCTTGGCGATGATCGCGGCCAGCGAGCCGAAGATGAAGAAGTCATACCATTCAAACACGGTGCCGGCGGCCGAGGCGGCCACCACCAGGCTCAGGCGTCGCGGCGCCGCCGCATCCTGCGTCGAATCGGTCATGTCTTGTCCTCCCCTTAGCAACAGCTAACCGAGGGGACGCGGCACGGCAAGTTTGCGTGGGGCAGAGGGGGGCGGTGTCAGCTCGCCTTCGCGCTGGCGGCTTGGCGGTTCAGAAGGGTCGGACGGCCCTGCTGGCGTGCGGCCTGCCGGTTCGGCAGGATGCGCTGCCGGTCGAAGGTGAAGAGATTGACGATCATCGTCACCTTCTCGCCCTCCTCGGAGAACGGAACATAGAGGGCCGCGAAGGCTTCCGGCGCCAGGTCGGGCCATTGCAAGGTGCCGTAGACGTGGACCGGCACCCGCGCCGCAACAACGTGGCAAAGATTGGCGCGCACCCGCGCCGCCAGCGGGCCGGCCTCCTCGGGCCAGGCTTCGGCAATCGTGAGCCCGGTCGGATCTTTCAGGAAATATTGCGTCAACGCCGTGCCGACGAGGCGGTAGCGGAAATCCGTACCGTCTGCCAACACGTCGATCATCGCGATGCTGTCGAGATGCTTGCGCAATGCCGTCGGCGTCAGATCGGCGCGCGTGGGCATGGGCCTGCCGGCGCGCTTGTCCTGCCAATAGTTGCGCAGAAATTCCAAGGCGGAATTGTCCAGCGTCTTGGGGTCGCGTTCATAAGCCAGGTCGAATGTCGGTTGGGTCAAAATTCTTGTCCGAGCGGTCAGGTGCCGCGACCTCGATTATTGCGGCAGATTGTAAATATGGAATTACTCAAGGCTCAGGCCGCCAGTTTGCTGCGGCGGCGGCCATAGAGCAGGTATACGATAATCCCCGCCGTATTCCAGATCAGGAACCACCACTGTGTGAAGTGCGGCAGGCCGTAGAAGAACAGATACAGACAGCCGAATATGCAGATCGGCGCGAGAACCCAGACCAGTGGCGTGCGGAAATCGCGCTTGCGGTTCGGTTCGCGGATGCGCAGCACCAGCACGCAGACGGCAACGGCCACAAAGGCGCAAAGCGTGCCGGCATTGGCCAGCAGCGCGATTTCGTCCAGGCGCAGCGTCGCGGCCATGCCGGCCACGACAAGGCCGGTCAGCGCGGTCATCAGCACCGGCGTGCCACGCGTCTTATGAACCGTGGAAAGGGATTTCGGGAGTAGCCCGTCGCGCGCCATGACGAAGAAGATACGGCTCTGGCCGTACATGAGCACCAGAATCACGGTGGGCAGGGCGACGATGGCCGCGGCCGCAACGATTTCGGCCGACATCGGATGGTGCAGAAGCCGGAGGATGTAAACCAGCGGCGCGCCGGTCTTCGAGAAATCCATAAAGTAAGACGCGCCCAGCGCCGATCCGGCCACCAACATGTAGATCAGGGTACACAGCACCATCGAGCCGATGATGCCGATGGTCAGGTCGCGCGCCGGATTCTTGGTTTCCTCGGCGGCCGTCGAGACCGCATCGAAGCCGTAAAAAGCAAAGAAGATGAGGGCGGCCGCGGCCAGCACGCCCCGCTTGACGCCATCGGCGTCGACATGGGCGCCGAAACCGAAGGGCGCGAAGGGATGGAAGCGGGCGGGATCGAAGGCCTGGCCGGCCAGGATCACGAAGAGCACCAGCGCCCCGATCTTGATCGCGACCAGAACGATATTGACGGTGGCGCTTTCGCGGGTCCCCACGATCAGCATGACGGCCACCGCGGCGGCGATGACGATTGCGGGCAGATCGACCAGCCCCCCGGACATGACGCCGTGGAGCAAGGGATCGGGCACGGCCCAGCCGGCGGCGCGGATGAATTCGGCGACATGGGCCGACCAGCCCACCGCCACTGCGGAGGCGGCGACCGTGTATTCGAGGATCAGGCTCCAGCCGACGACCCAGGCGAGCACCTCGCCCAGCACGACATAGCTGTAGGTGTAGGCGCTGCCGGAGGCCGGGACCAGGGTGGCCATCTCGGCGTAACAGAAGGCCGCGCAGGCGCACAGGATGCCGCAACCCAGGAAGGAGAGGATCACCGCCGGGCCGGCCAAGCCCGCGCCGATGCCGGTCAGCGTGTAAATGCCCGTGCCGACGATGGCGCCCACGCCCATGGCCACCAGATGCGGCCAGCTCAGGGTCGGCTTGAGCCGTGTGAGCGAATCGTAATGCGCCTCCATTTCGATGGACTTGCGGCGGCTCCAGAACGCCATTGCGGGCTCCCCTCATTCTTGTGTGCTGCCCGGTCGCAGCCGGCGGCATCATACAGTCCGGCTGCGGGCCGTAAACGCGTCTGTGCGCGAATCAGAACTCGCCTTCGGTCTCGCTCCTGGCGATCGGTCTGTAGGACTTGCGCGCGTAGCGGCGGCCCCGCTTGACCGTCAGAACCACCGATTTGAGATTGCCGATATCGACGCGCGGATCCTCGCTCACGAACATCAGATTGGCGAGCTTGCCGGACGCGATGGTTCCCATCACCTTGTCCTGGCCGATGGCACGGGCACCGACCAGCGTCGCCGCGCGGATGGCGTCAAGCGGCGTCATGCCGGCATGGTGGACGAGCAGCGCCAATTCGTCATAGAGCGCCGGGAAGGGCGCATCCCATTTTGCGTTCGCATCGGTCCCGGTGGAGATATCGACGCCGGCGCGGTGCGCCTGCGCGGCCAGCTTCTCGGCCAGGCTCAAGGTGCAATAGGGCGCGGACTTGGCGTCCGGCACATCCCACATGACCTTGTAGACATAGAGCGTGGCATCGAGGATCGTGCCGCGCTTCTTCATGTCGGCGAACAGATCGGCCATGGCCGGGATCGCGGTCGGGCCCGCGAATTTCTCTTCCTGGACATTGGCGCGGTTGTGATAGGCGCGCGGTATCTTGTCGGAGGCCTGATAGGCCAGCATGCAGACATGGCTGGCGACATCGACACCCGAATCGATGACCTGCCTGGGCGACGCCGGAAACACGGCGGCGTGGTCCCATACCAGCATGTGCTGGCGATGGGCCTCGGCGGTGATGCGGTCCACCAGACGCGCCGGCAGATCGGCATAGATCTTGATGCCCGTGGCGGAGGTGCCGCGCGCTTCGGCGACGGCGATCTTGAGGTCGGTCTTCGGCGTGATCGCCTGCATCCAGGGCACAGCGCCCGGCGTCGCGCCCCTCGCCGCATCGTGGGTGCGCTGGTCCTTGAAGAACGCCGGACCGGCCATCAGCGCGGCGTAATAGATGTCGGGCGAGGGCGTTTCGCCGAGCAAGGCGGCGCGCGAGAGAAAGGCCAGTTCGCGCGTATCGCCGGCCATGTCGCGCACCGCGGTAATGCCGCCATAGAGGTCGCGGCGCAGCAGTGCCTCGGCAAAGGGTGTGTTCGGCGAGGTCGCCATATGGACATGGGTGTTGATGAGGCCGGGCAGGGCATAGGCGCCCTGCATGTCAATCTGTTCGCCGGAGGATGGCGCGTCGGCCGCCGGGACGACCGACACGATGCGCGCGCCCCGCGTGACGATGGCCATGTCGGGCTTCGCCGCTGCGCCGGTGCCGTCGATCACCGTCACGTGGTTGTAGACGACGGTTGGCGGCGGCGTGCCGGCCGCGGCCATGGCCGGGCCGGCCATCAGCACCATGGCCAGCGCGCGCGCCAGAATGCGGATCATGCGTGCCCCCTTGAGGTGTGTGGAATGCGCCAGCCGGTGCGGCGCCAAGACGGGCGCACTATGCGGATGCGGCCGCGCCGGGGCAACGCGGGCGTTGGGCGGGCCGCCAGAGGGACCGGCCGGTGCGCCAAAATGTGGCCTTCATGTTTTAATACTGATGCCTTAGATATCAATTATGGCGCATGAGGCGCCAGCCCTCAGGCGGTGCGACTGCGCAAATGAGTCATTCCCTCCCGCGGCGCGGCGATCCGGCCGCGCCCAGCTTTGCCGAACTCTATGCCCCCAAGCTGCTGACGATTCTGCGCGAGGGGTATGGGGCCGCCGATTTCCGCGCCGATGCGGTGGCCGGAATCACGGTCGCCATTGTCGCCCTGCCATTGTCGATGGCGATCGCCATCGCGTCGGGCGCGCCGCCCGAACGCGGGCTCTACACGGCGATCTTCGGCGGCTTCATGGTCTCGCTGCTGGGCGGAAGCCGCTTTCAGATCGGCGGGCCGGCCGGGGCCTTCATCGTCGTCGTCGCCGCGACCATGGCGCGCCATGGCTATGACGGGGTGGCGCTGGCGGCGATGATGTCGGGC
This sequence comes from uncultured Pseudomonadota bacterium, assembly GCA_963710925.1. Classification (GTDB taxonomy): domain Bacteria; phylum Pseudomonadota; class Alphaproteobacteria; order Micropepsales; family Micropepsaceae; genus Rhizomicrobium. Next base: position 472,710 of record CAVQBY010000003.1, read on the forward strand.
GTGATCCTGGCGCTGGCCGGATTCCTCAGGCTGGGCACCTATGTGAAATTCATTCCCTATCCCGTCACGGTGGGGTTCACGGCCGGCATCGCGGTCATCATCTTCGCCAGCCAGATCAGAGATCTGCTGGGCCTGACGGGCACCGAACCCGGCGCCATGCTGCCCAAGCTGGCCATGCTGGCACGCGCGCTGCCGACGCTGAACCCGGCGGCGGCCGGCGTCGCGGCGCTGACCATCGCCATCGTCCTCGGCCTGAAACGTTGGCGCCCGAACTGGCCGGGCTTTCTGATCGCGATCTCGGCGGCCTCGCTTGCGGCGCTGACATTGCATCTGCATGTCGAAACCATCGGCACCCATTTCGGCGGCATCGCCCGCCATGTGCCGATGCCGCACATGCCGGCCGTGACTGTGGCCAGGCTTGCCGAATTGCTGCCCGACGCGATCACATTCGCCTTGCTGGGCGCGATTGAATCCCTGCTCTCGGCCACGGTTGCCGACGGCATGACGGGGCGCCGGCATCGCTCCAATTGCGAGCTGGTGGCGCAGGGCGCGGCCAATATCGTCTCACCGCTGTTCGGCGGCATCTGCGTGACCGGCGCCATCGCGCGCACGGCCACCAATATCCGCGCCGGTGCGCGCGGGCCGATCGCCGGCATGCTGCATGCCGGGTTCGTCCTCGTCTTCGTCCTGGTGGCCGCCCCGCTGGCCAGCTACATCCCGCTGGCGGCGCTGGCCGGGCTGCTGGCCATTGTCGCCTGGAACATGGTGGAGAAAGAAGCCTTCGTCACGCTGACGCGCGCTTCCTGGGGCGACGCGCTGGTGCTGCTGTCGACCTTCTTCCTGTCCATCTTCCGCGGGCTGACCGAAGCGATCCTGGTCGGTTTTGCGCTGGGTGTGATGCTGCTGCTGGGACGCATGGCCAAGGCGGTAGGCGTCGAGACGGCGCTGGTGCAGCCGGACAGGGCCGACAGCGCCAATGGCGGACGCATCCCTTATGACGCCGGCGCCGCGGGCGATCCCCATCGCGTCATCTATCGCATTTCCGGAGCCTTCTTCTTCGGCGCGGCTTCCACGGTGGCCGCCGTGCTGGACCGCGTCGCCGAAACGCCCAGGAGTTTCATTCTGGATTTCAGCGCCGTGCCCTTTCTGGATTCGACGGCGGCGATCACGATCCAGGGCTTTGCCCGCAAGGCGGCCCGGCGCGGCATGGCGCTGACGATTACCGGCGCATCGACGTCCGTGCGCCATGAATTGTGGACCCATGGCGTACGCCCGCCGCAGGTCGGTTTCGCGCGCAGCATCGAAGAAGCCGTGGCAAACGAAGACGCATAGGTCCGCGGCGGCCCGCGGCGCCGCGTGGGCGCCACGAACCTATCGCCTGTCCGTTTCGGGCCGGTCCTTTCTGGCCGAGCGGGCGGACGCCCGCCTCATGCGTCAGCGGTCACACTCGCGGTGATAGGCGCGCGGACCGCCATGATGATCCCAATAATCCGGGCCGAGGTCACAGACGTCGCGTCCGCGCCGGGGCGTGGTCGCGGCGCCTGCCACGGCACCCACTGCGCCGCCAATGACCGCGCCGGTCGCGGGCGAGCCGCCCGTCGCCGCGCCGATGGCCGCGCCGGAACCGGCACCAATCGCCGCGCCGGACAATGCGCGTTCGCCCGGGGTGTGACCGCAGGCGGCCAGTGAAATCAGCGCGCATGCCGCGCCGGCTGTCGCAATCTTTCTCAGCATCATGTCCGTTTCCTTTCCAATAGATGTGATGGAAAACGGATAGGCGGACCAACTGTTCCTGAATCGGCTGCGGCGCGGCACGCAATGCCGGCGCGAGTTCCCGCTTCCGAGGAACTTTCGAAGCTTGCTGTTGTTAAATCAATTGAAGTTTCCAACCACAAGCATTCGGCGCCGCGATGGCGCCGGAAAAGGGGTGGCGTGTCCATGGCCTCCAAAACAGCCGGAGATGTTCTTGTCGAAACCTTGATCGACTGGGGTGTGAAGGTGATCTTCGGCATCCCCGGCGACGGCATCAACGGAATGATCGAATCCCTGCGCCGCTATCAGGATGACATTCGTTTCATCCAGACCCGGCACGAGGAAGCGGCCGCCTTCATGGCCTGCGCCTATTCCAAATATACCGGCGAACTCGGCTGCTGCCTGGCGACCTCCGGTCCCGGCGGAATTCATCTGCTCAACGGACTCTACGACGCCAAGCTCGACGGTCAGTCGGTGCTCGCGATCACCGGATTGCAGTTTCACGACCTGCTGCACAGTTTCACCCAGCAGGATGTCGAGCTCGACAAGCTGTTCATGGATGTTGCGGTCTACAATTCGCGCATCATGGGCCCGGCGCATACGCGCAACGTCGTCGAGATCGCCTGCCGCACGGCCATCGCCTACAAGGGTGTGTCGCATGTGACGATGCCCGTCGACATTCAGGATCAGCTCGTCAAGGACGGTGTCCGCTCCAAGCGAAATGTCCCGGACCATAACCGGGCGACGCATGCCAGCATGCACATCCTGCCGCGCGACGAGATGCTCAATCAGGCCGCCCAGATCCTCAACGAGGCCAAGAAGCCGATGATCCTGGCAGGCCGCGGCGCGCTGGACGCCACCCGGCAATTGCAGGCATTGGCGGAGCGCATTGGCGCTCCGGTCGCCAAGGCGCTTCTCGGCAAGGGCGCGATGGCCGATGCCAGCCCCTATTGCATCGGCGGCGTCGGCTTGCTCGGCACCCGGCCCTCGCAGGAGGCGCTCGAGGAATGCGACGCCCTTCTGATCGTCGGCAGCGCCTTCCCCTATATCGAATTCTATCCCAAGCCGGGGCAAGCGAAGATCGTCCAGATCGACCGCGATCCGCAGCGCATCGGTCTGCGCGCGCCGGTGGACTGTCCGCTGGTCGGCGACGGCGCGCAAGGTGCTCGATGCGCTGCTGCCGCGGCTCGAGTCATCGCGAGGACCGCAAATTCCTCGAGAAGGCGCAGTCGCGGCATGAAGGACTGGAACAAGTTGCTCGAGGAGCGCGGCACCCGCGACCGACAAGCCCATGAAGCCGCAGGTCGTCGCCTATGAGCTCAACAAGCTGTTGCAGGACGACGCCATCATCGCCACCGATTCGGGCACGATCACGACCTGGGCTGCGCGCTATCTGCAGATCCGCAATGGCATGCAGTTCACCTGTTCGGGCAATCTGGCGACCATGGCCTGCGGGCTGCCCTATGCCATTGCCGCCGCCGTCGCCTATCCCGAGCGTCAGGTCGTCGCCTTCGTCGGCGATGGCGGGCTTGACCATGCTGCTGGGCGAACTGGCGACGATCAAGAAATATGATCTCAACGTCAAGGTGATCGTCATCAAGAACAACACGCTCGGCCAGATCAAATGGGAGCAGATGGTCTTTCTCGGCCATCCCGGAATATGTCTGCGAACTGGAACCGATCGATTTCGCGACCGTCGCGCGCGGCTTCGGCGTCGGTTCGCTATTCGATCTCCGATCCGGCCGAGTGTGGCAACACGCTTCACCGCGCCATTGAGCGAGCGCGGCGCCGCCGTCATCGAGGCCGTGGTCGATCCGCATGAGCCGCCGCTGCCGCCCAAGATCTCGCCGACCCAGGCGATGCACTTTGCCGAGGCGCTCGCCAAGGGCACGCCGCATGCCGGCAAGATCGCGCTGACTGTCGGCTACGATCAGGTGCGCGAGCTGGTCTGAGGCAATGCCCGGCGCCGGACCACCGATCGAGACGCTGGCCGTCTCCGTCTACACGGTGCCGACCGATGCGCCGGAATCCGATGGAACGCTTGCAGTGGGATCACACCACCATGGTGCTGGTGGAGATCACTGCCGGCGGCACGCACGGGGCTCGGCTTCAGCTATGCCGCGCCCTCCGCCGCGCAGATCGTTTCCGGGGTTTTGAAGCCCGTGCTCGCAGGGCGGCAATGCCTTTGCCATCGAGCGCCACTGGTCACGAGATGGTCGCGGCCGTGCGCAATCTCGGCTGGCGCGGGGTCTGCGCCAATGCCATCTCGGCCGTCGACAATGCGCTGTGGGACCTGAAGGCGCGCCTGCTCGATCTGCCGCTGGTCGTCGTTGCTGGGCGCGGCGCGGACCTCCGTTGAGGTGTATGGCAGCGGCGGCTTCACCTCCTATGACGAAGCGCGGCTTTGCGAGCAGCTCGGCGGCTGGGTCCATGAGGGCGGTGCCGGGCCGCGAAGATGAAGGTGGGCCGCGATCCGCGGGCCGATCTTGCGCGCGCCCGCGCGGCGCGCGAGGCCGATCGGCGAGGCGGCGCTGTTCGTCGATGCCAATGGCGGCTACAGCCGCAAACAGGCGTCTGGACTTCGCGAACCGCTATCGCGACCTCGGCGTGAGCTGGTTCGAGGAGCCGGTCTCAAGCGACGATCTCGAAGGCTTGCGGCTGTTGCGCGATCGCGGCCCCGGCGGCCTCGACGATCACGGCCGGCGAATATGGCTATGAGCTCGATCTATTTCCGCCGGATGCTGGCGGCCGGCGCCGTCGATGTGCTGCAGGCCGATGCCACGCGCTGCTGCGGCATCACCGGTTTCCTGCGCGCGGCTGCGCTGTGCGACGCGCATCGAGATCTCCGCTCTCCGGACACACCGCGCCCTGCCATGCATCTGCATGTCGGCCTGCGCCGCGCCCCGCATTCGGCATCTGGAATGGTTTCACGACCATGTGCGCATCGAGCAGATGTTCTTTTCGCGGCGCGCCGCGGCTCCAGGACGGCCGCATCGCACGCCGATCTGTCCGCGCCGGGGCATGGCCTCGAATTGCGCGCGCAGCGACGCGCGAGACAATATCTCGTGACGGCCCCATGAGCGACACCAAGCCCCGCATCCATCGCGTGATCGATCGGCGCGGCACGCGCATCGTCCAGCGAAGGGCGTGTTCGTGCCGGACGACGTCCTGGCGGCCTCGAAGCGCGAGCTGGAGCGCGAGATCGACGGCGATGTTCATTTCGATCGCCGCCGAGCGCGCGCTCTATTCGACCGATGCGTCCAACTACCGCCAGATTGCCCTATGCCGTCGTCAAGCCGAAAACGGCCGAGGATGCGGTCGCGGCGATCCGGCTCTGCGCCAAATATGATGTGCCCGTCGCGCCGCGTGGCGGCGGCACGAGCCTGGCGGGGCAGGGCTGCAACACCGCCGTCCAGATCGACTTCTCCAAATATATGGACAAGGTGCTCGAGCATCGATCCGGTCGCCAAGCGCGCGGTCGTCGAGCCCGGCTGCGTGCTCGACACGCTGCGCGATGCGGCCGAAGAAACCGGGCTCGACCTTCGGCCCCGATCCCTCGACCCATGATCACAATTCGCTCGGCGGGATGATCGGCAACAATTCCTGCGGCGTCCATTCGGTGATGGCCGGCCGCACGGCCGACAATGTCCATTCGCTCGACATCGTGACCTATGACGGTTTGCGCATGACGATCGGGCCCACCCCGCCGGACGAACTGGAGCGCATCATCGCAGAGGGCGGACGGCGCGGCCAGATTTATCGCGGCATGCGCGATTTCTGGACCGAACACGGCCGCCATTTCGAGGAGGTCTATCCCGATATCCCGCGCCGCGTCTCGGGCTACGAGAACCTTGATCAGCTTTCGCCCGAAAAGGGCTTCAATGTCGCCCGCGCCCTGACCGGCACCGAAGCCAATTGCGCCCTGGTGCTCAAGGCGCACGCTCGATCTCGTCGACAGTCCCGCAGCATCGGATCCTGGCGATCGTCGGCTTCCCCGATGTCTATCATCGCCGGCGATCATGCGCTCGGAGGTCCGCAATTTCGGCCCCATCGGGCTGGAAGGCATCGACCACCTGCTGGTCGAGTTCATGGAGAAGAAGCACTTCAAGGTGAAGGATCTCGAGGTGCTGCCGGAGGGCAAGGCCTGGCTGATCGCCGAATTCGGCGCCGACAGCGTCGAGGCCGCGGTCGAACAGGCCCGGCCCATGGTCGAAAAGATGAGCCGCAAGGGCTATTCCAGGCCAGAATCGTCACCGACAATCCAAACAGGCCGAAGTCTGGGAGGTGCGCGAGGCCGCGCTGGCCGTCACTGCCCATGTGCCCGGCACCGGCGCCACATGGCCCGGCTGGGAGGATTCGCGCGGTCCACGTCAAGGATCTCGGCAACTATCTGCGCGATCTCAAGGCGCTGTTCGACAAGTATGGCTACGAGGCTTCGGTCTATGGCCATTTCGGCGACGGGCTCGTCCATTGCCGGATCGATTTCGATCTGCACAGCGAGGACGGGCTCAGGAACTGGCGTGCCTTCCTCGATGAAGCGGCGCGACACCGTGGTGCGCTATGGCGGCTCGCTTTCGGGCGAGCATGGCGATGGCCAGGCGCGCGGCGAATTGCTGGAGAAGATGTATGGCGCCGAGCTCATGGCCGCGCAGCGCGCCTTCCGTGCCATCTGGGACCCGCGCCAGCGGATGAATCCGGGCAAGCTGCTCGATCCCTATCCCATCACCTCCAATCTGCGCGTCGGGCCCGAATACCAGCCGCCGGAAATACGCGGCCTGTTCGCCTATCCTGAGGATCATGGCAGCTTCACCAGCGCGACCCTGCGTTGTGTGGGCGTCGGCAAATGCCGGCGGCACGATCCCAAATCCGGCATCATGTGCCCCAGCTATCAGGCGACGCGGGAGGAAAAGCATTCGACGCGCGGCCGCGCGCGCCTGCTCAACGAGATGCTGCGCGACGAGGAGATTGCCGATCGCTGGCGCAGCGAGGCGGTGGAAGACGCCCTTGATCTGTGCCTCGCCTGCAAGGGCTGCAAGAAGGACTGCCCGGTACAGGTCGATATGGCGGCCTACAAGGCGGAGTTTCGCGCCCGCCACTATGCCGGCCGCATCCGCCCGCGCACGCCTATGCCATGGGCCAGATCGAACGCTGGGCGCGGATCGGCGGGGCGGTGCCCTGGCTTGCCAATCTTGTCACCCGCACGCCCGGCCTGGCCGCGCTCAGCAAGTGGGCCGGCGGCATTGCGCAGGCGCGCACCATGCCGGCCTTCTCGTCGCCCAGCTTCCGCCGCTGGCACAGGCACCACACCGCGCGCGACAGCGGCGAGCGTGTCGTGCTGTGGCCCGACACCTTCAACAATTATTTCCGCAGCGAGACAGCCATTGCCGCGACCGAATTGCTGGAAGGGCTCGGCTTCCGCGTCGAAATTCCGCAGCAGCCGCTGTGCTGCGGCCGGCCGCTCTATGATTGGGGCTGGCTCGATCAGGCCAAGGCGCTGTGGCGCCAGACCATGAACACCCTGGCCGACGATATCCGCGCCGGCACGCCCATCATCGGCTTGGAGCCGGCCTGCATCAGCGCCTTCCGCGACGAGCTTGTGGAGCTGTTTCCGGGCGACCCGGCCGCGCAGGCGCTGAGCAAGCAGACGGTCATGCTCAGCGAGTTTCTGCAGGCGCGCAAGATTCCCGTCACCCTGCCGTCGAACGGCAAGCGGGCACTGGTGCAATTTCATTGTCACCATCACGCGGTGCTCGATCGCAAGGCCGAGGAATCTGCTGATCGACCGTCTGCCGCTGCGCAGCGACCGTACTCGATGCCGGCTGCTGCGGCATGGCCGGATCCTTCGGTTTCGAGGCGGGAAAATACGATCTGTCGATGCAGATCGGCGAACGCAAGCTGTTCCCGGCAATCCGAGAAACCTCCCCGGACACGCTGATACTGGCCGATGGCTTCAGCTGCCGTGAGCAGATCGAACAGGCGACGGGCCGCAAGACCCTTCATCTGGCGCAGCTGTTGGCCGGCTGCGACGCTCAGGCCTAGAAGAGCAGGGCGCCGGCGATCCCGCCCAGAAGGAAGAAGGCGATCGCGCCGGCCGCCACCACGGCCGCGCGGGTGGCCTGACCGGGGACGATCATGGCGCGCGCCTTGGCCTGCGAACTGAAGGAGCCGCGCGTGGTGTGCAGCCCGGATACGGGCGCGAACAGATTGTCCTTGCGTTCCGCACTCAGCTTCTTCTCGCGCATCTGCCCCGAAACGGCGTGTTTCGCCAGATAGCGGTCGAGAAAGGCCGGCGCGAGAATATTGCCCACAATCGTCATCAGCGTCGTGCGGCCGACCCAATATTCGCGCGCCTTCGTCTGCGCGGCCTTGAACACGGCCTCGGCGCAGGCTTCGGGCTGATAGATCGCACCGCCCGCCGGCTTGGGTTGTTTGGGGATATGCGCGCGGGCCCAGTCGAATTGCGGCGTATTCATCGCCGGCATTTCGACGATGGACAGCGCGATCGCGGATTTCTCATGGATCAGTTCGGCGCGCAGGGAATTCGTGAACCCCCGGATCGCGTGTTTGGCCCCGCAATAGGCCGATTGCAGGGGGATGCCGCGATAGCCGAGCGCCGAGCCGATCTGGATGATCTGTCCGCGGCCGCGCGGGCGCATCTGCTTGAGCGCGGCCATGGTGCCATAGACCTGGCCGAGATAGGTCACCTCGGTGACATGGCGGAATTCGTCGGGCGTCACCTCGCCGAACATCGAAAACACCGTGGCCATCGCATCATTGATCCAAATGTCGATGGGCCCGAGCGCGGCTTCGATCCGCCCCGCCGCGGCCAGCATGGCGCGCGAAGTCGCTGACATCTGCCGCGGCACAAAACGCCTGTCCGCCCGCGGCTTCGATCTCCGCGGCGAGCGCATGCAGGGCAGCCTCGTCGCGGGCGATCAGCCCCACCTTGTCGCCGGCCGCGGCAAATCGGGTGGCAATGGCGCGGCCGAGGCCGGCGGAGGCGCCGGTGATGGCGACCACGCGGCCGGTGTCAGGATTTGGCATGGCCGAAGCCCTTCTGTCGCGCGCGGCTGCGGTGATGGACCGGGCCTTCGCCCGTCAGGTTGTAGGCGGTGTGAACCAGGCTCAGATGCGTCAGAAGTTGCGGGAAATTGCCCAGCAGCATCTGGCCATCGGGCTCATACTCTTCCGACAGCAGACCCAGATCATTGGCCACGCCCAGGAGCCTTTCGAACAGCTCGACGGCCTCGTCGCGGCGGCCCTGCAGGATCCAGTTGTCGGCGAGCCAGAAGGAACAGGGCAGAAAGGTGCCCTCCTCGTCTTCCAGACCGTCGTCCGTCTTGTCCTGGCTGTAACGCAGAACAAAACCGTCTCGGGTCAGATCGCGGGCGATGGCCTCCGTCGTGCCCAGCACGCGCGGATCGTCCGGGGGAAGAAATCCGACCATGGGGATCAGCAGCGTCGCGGCGTCCAGCGTTCCGGAGCCATAGCTGCGGGTAAACGCACCGAGACGCTGGTCGAAGCCCTTCTCGCACACATCGTCGTGAATCGCCTGGCGGGTGCGCCGCCATTCCTCGACGGGGCCCGGATAGCCGTAGCGCTCGACGGTGGCAATGCCGGCGTCCAGCGCCACCCAGGCCATTACCCGCGATTGCGTGAAATATTTGGGATCGTTGCGTTGCTCCCAGATGCCGGCATCCGGTTCACGCCAGCGCGCGCAGACCTGTTCCAGAAGGCGGCGCTGGATCACCCAGGCGTCGTCCGGTAGCCGCTCGCCCACATTGCGCATCTGGTGCAGCGTGTCGAAGACCTCGCCATAGAGGTCGAGCTGAAATTGTTTGAAGGCATTGTTGCCGAAGCGCACGGGGCGCGCGCCGTTGAAGCCCGGCAGCCAGCCGGCTTCGCTCTCCTCCAGGTGGCGTTCGCCGCAAATCCCGTAGACCGGCTGGGTATCGGCGGACGCGTCGCCAAGGGCGCGCATCAGCCAGCGGCTCCACGCCAGCGCCTCGTTGCGATAGCCGCCATGCAGCATGGCGAGAAGGGCGAAGGTCGCATCCCGCAGCCAGCAGAAGCGGTAGTCCCAGTTGCGGCTGCCGCCGGGCTGCTCGGGAAGCGAGGTTGTGGCGGCGGCCGCCACGCCGCCGCTGGGTGCGTAGATCAGGGCCTTCATGGTGATGAGCGAGCGGATCACGGCGTCGCGATAGGGACCGCGATAGGTGCAGTCCGCGCTCCACCCGGACCAGAAGCTGCTCGTGTCGCGTTCGGCCGCCTCTGCCCGCTGCGCGACCGCCATGCTCGATCGCACCGCTCGTGGCTCCAGCACGAATCCGACGCGTTCGCCGGCGGCGACCGTGAAGCTTTGCGGCGCGCCGGGATCGCCGTTGTCGTCCGGCAATGTGCTTTCCAGACTCAAGCCGAACCCCGCACCTGTGGCGAGCACCGCGCCGCGGTCGCGCCGCAGCGATCGCCTCGGCGCTGCCATTGGCGAAGACCGGACGGAATGTCGATGTCATCGCAACGCGTCCCCGCTCGCCATGGACGATCCGCACAAGCCGGCTGTCGGCGCCCTCCAGCGGCATGAAATCGATGAGCATCGCCGCGCCCTCATCGCCCTCGAAGCGGGTCTCCAGGATCAGAGTGTCCGGCCGGTAGCGCCATGCCACGCGCGCGGGCGTCGACGGGGCGATGGTCCAATAGCCGTGCTCGTCCCCACCCAGCAACGCGGCAAAACAGGCCGGCGAATCGAAGCGCGGCCACGCCAGCCACTCGACCGCGCCGCCCCGCCGCACCAGGGCCAGAGCCTTGCCATTTCCGATAAAGCCGTAATCGGCAATTGCCTTCGACATGACCAAGGATTTACAAATGTTGAAAATATCAGACCTGTCGGGAACGTAACGCTGTCACGGAGGTTCCCTACCTCCCCGCTGACGGTGTTTTCAGGCAACGAATCTCCACTCTCCCGCGTTGGAACTTTGAAGGTGTCGGCATCCATGCGCGCCTGCGCGACATGGGGCCGCAATATTTCAAAGCCGACGCAATTCGATGTCGGCGCATTGCGACCTGACTGTGTTACGGAGGCTGAGGGTGGCGGCCATTGCGATTGACGAATCCATCCCCGGAGCGGGGGGCTAGATGGCGCAGCTGTTTCGACCGCGCGCGAACACGGTCGCGCGCATCGTTCTGCTTTGCGTCTTCGCCCTGCCATTTGCGGCCTTGCTGATTCATGTCGCGCTGATGAACTCGCCCTATTTCACGGGGCAGGGGAACATTCCGCAGCAGCCGGTGCCTTTCAGCCACAAGCATCATGTCGGTGAGCTCGGCCTGGATTGCCGTTTCTGCCACAACTCGGTGCAGACATCAGCACGGGCCGGCGTGCCGCCGACCCATGTCTGCATGGGCTGCCATTCCCAACTCTTCACGCATCAGAAGATTCTGGCGCCGGTGCGGGCCAGCTATCGCAGCGGGACCCCGCTTCACTGGCAGCAGGTCAATCGCCTGCCGGATTATGTCTATTTCGATCACGCCGTGCATGTGAACAACGGCATTGGCTGCACCACATGCCATGGCCCGGTCGGCCAGATGCCGATGATGCGCCAGGCGCGTTCCCTGACCATGGGATTCTGCGTCGCCTGCCATCGCGATCCCGGCCGTTTCGTGCGCAAGCCGTCCGAGGTGTTTGCGACGAATTGGTCTCCCCACAACAGCCAGGCCGAAATCCGAAAACTCATCGCGCATTACATGATCAAGACCACGCATCTCACCGATTGCTCGACATGTCACAGATGAAGCACACCGTGATCGGCCCGCCGCCGCCAGCACCGTCAGCATCCGGCGCCTTGACGCTGGACCGGCGCGATGCGCTCAAGGCCATGGCGGCGTCGATTGCCGCACTGGCGGCCGGTTGCTCGCCCCCGGCCGACGAGATCGTGCCCTATGTGAAGATGCCCGAGCGCATGGTGCCGGGCGAAATCCTGCGTTTCGCCACCACCCTGCCACTGGGCGGCTATGGCCGCGGCGCCATCGCCATGACGCATGAGGGCCGGCCCACCAAGCTCGAAGGCAATCCGCGCCATCCGGCGAGTCTGGGCGCGACCGACATCTTTCTCGAAGCCATGGTGCTTGGCCTCTACGATCCGGATCGCGCCCAGACCGTGCGCGGCAGCGCCACGCCGGTCGCGACCTGGGACGGGTTTGCCGAAGCGCTCGGCGGGGCCGGGCGGAGGGCAAAGCAGAAGGCCGGCAAGGGCCTGCACATCCTGACGGGCCGGGTGACCTCGCCGACGCTGATCCGCCAGATGCAGGCCCTCAAGGCGCGCCACCCCGGCATGGTCTGGCATCGTTATGAGCCGATCAACGATGACAATGCCGCGGCCGGCAGCCAGATGGCGCATGGCCGCGCGCTCATCGCGCGCCCGCGTCTGGCCGAGGCCGATGTAATCTGGTCGATCGGCGCCGACCCGCTGGGTCCCGGCCCGGAGCAGCCGCGCAACGCCCATGATTTCGCGCAACGGCGAACCGCGCGGGGGCGCAAGGCCGATCTATCGCGTCTCTACGTGACCGAAAGCGCGTGGACGCTGACCGGCGCCAATGCCGATCACCGCATCGCGCTCGCCCCGCATGAGCTGCACAATTTTGCGCTCGCCGTCGCCGCGCGGATCGGGCAGGGCGCCACCGCGCCGGCCCTGAGCGGCAAGATGGCGGCGCTGGCCGATGCCATTGCCGCCGACCTGAAGGCCCATCGCGGCCATGCGCTCGTGCTGGCCGGCGACCGCCAGCCGCCGGAGCTGCATGCGCTCGCCCACGCGCTGAACCACATGCTGGCGGCGCCGGTCGATTACATCGAACCGGTCGACCCGGTGCCTGACACCCACGCGGACTCTCTGGCAGCGCTGGCGCAAGCGCTGGATGGGGGGCAAGTCGACACGCTGCTGATGATCGGTACCAATCCGGTCCACGATTCTGGCGCTGCCATTCGCCAGCCTGATCCCCAAGGCGGGGCTATCGGCGCATCTGTCACTCTATCACGACGAAACCTCGCAAGCCTGCCATTGGCAACTTCCGCAAACCCATCCGCTCGAGGACTGGTCGGATCTGCGCGGGCCGGACGGCACCGCGGCAATCGTCCAGCCGATGATCACCCCGCTGTTCGATACGCGCGATGCCCATCAGCTCATCGGTATGCTGCTTGGCGATGCGCGCCCCCCGCGCGAGATCGTGCGCGAAACCTGGTCCGGCCAGGGCAAGATGTTCGACGCGGCCTGGCGCAGGGCGCTCGAACAGGGCGTCATGGCCGATACGAAAAGCCTGACCGTCACACCGCCCGCGCCCCGGATGCCCAGCCTGGCGCCGAAACCGGCGCCGGCCGGACACAGCCTCGTCGTCCTGCCGGATCCCTCGGTCTATGACGGCGCCTTCGCCAACAATGCCTGGCTGCAGGAATGCCCCAAGCCGCTCACCGCCGCGGTCTGGGGCAATGCCTTCGAGCTTTCGCCGCAAGACGCCAAGGCGCTCGGCGTCGAAGATGGTGATGGCTTGCGCGTCAGCGCCGGCGGAAAAAGCGCCGAGGGCCCGGCCCGGATTCGCGAAGGCCTGCCGCGCGGGGTGGTCGCGACGACGCACGGGTACGGGCGCACGCACGCCGGCTCGATCGGAAATGGCGTGGGCTTCCGTGTGGCCGCGCTGGCCGCCGCGGCGGCGCGCGCCGACGGCGCGGTCAAGGTCGAGCCTTTCGGAAAATCCCTGCCGCTCTACCGCGCCCATCACAGCGCCGAGCTCGATGGCGAGGCCGGGCAGCTCTATCCCGAACTCGATCTCGTCGCGCTGGCCAAAACCGACCACCTGCAACCGCCGGGCGAGCCGCCGTCGATGATTACCCATCGCAGCCAGAGCGACGGCTATGCCTGGGCCATGGTCATCGATGCGGCGGCCTGCATCGGCTGCAATGCCTGCGTCATCTCCTGCCAGGCCGAGAACAATGTCGGCGTCGTCGGGCCCGAACAGATCGCGATGGGCCGCGAGATGCACTGGATCCGTGTCGACGGCTACGACACCGGGCGCGGCAAGGGCTTCCAGCCCGTGCCCTGCATGCAATGCGAGAAGGCGCCCTGCGAGCCGGTGTGCCCGGTCGAAGCCTCGATCCACGATACCGAAGGGCTCAATGTCCAGGTCTACAATCGCTGCATCGGCACGCGCTTCTGCGAAGCCAATTGCCCCTACAAGGTACGCCGCTTCAACTGGTTCGGTTACACCGACGGTCAGGAATATGCCGATCTCGGCGCCGGGCTGATGTCGGCCCACTACAATCCCGACGTCACGGTGCGCACCCGCGGCGTGATGGAAAAATGCACCTATTGCGTCCAGCGCATCACCCGCGCCCGGCGCAAGGCCGAAGAAGCCAACCGCACGATCGGCGAGAATGAGGTCGTGACGGCCTGTCAGGCCGCCTGCCCGACGCAAGCCATCCATTTCGGCAATCTCGACGATCCCAAATCCGAGGTGAACCAGCTGCGCAAGGAGCCGCGCCACTTCACTCTGCTGCGCGAACTGGGCACCCGTCCGCGCACGACCTATCTGGCCAAGCTCGCCAATCCCAATCCGGCGCTGAAGGGGGAGGGTATATGACCTCCTCCCCCACACGCTGGGTCGGTTCGGGCGCGGAGACCTATGACGAGGTCACCGGCCGCATCCTCGATCCGCTGGTCCGCCGCGACAGCTGGAAATGGTGGTGGATCTGCACGGCCATCTCCGGCGGTTTCGCCCTCGTCTTCCTCGTCTCGATTGCGCTGATCTTCACCATCGGCATCGGCCTTCTCGGCAACAACACGACCGTGGTGTGGGGCACGCCGCTGGCCAACTACGTCTGGTGGATCGGCATCGGCAATGCCGGCACGCTGATTTCCGCATTGCTGCTGCTCACCCGTCAGAAGTGGCGGTCGTCGATCAACCGCTCGGCCGAGGCGATGACGCTGATGGCCGTCTCCATCGCCGGACTGTTTCCCATCATCCATCTGGGCCGGCCGCTCTATTTCCTGTGGCTGACGCCCTATCCCAATTCCATGGGGTTGTGGCCGCAATGGCGCAGCGCCCTGATCTGGGATTTCTGGGCCATCCTGTCCTATCTGCTGTTCTCGATCATCTTCTGGTATGTGGGGTTGATCCCCGATCTGGCGCTGATGCGCGATCGCGCCCGCACCGTCTGGGCGCGGCGGATCTACGGCGCCTTCGCGCTCGGCTGGCGCAATTCGGCGCGGCACTGGCTGATCCAGCAGCGCTTCTACATGACGATGGCGGGTCTGGCCGTGCCGTTGGTCTGTTCGGTGCACTCCATTGTCGGTCTGGATTTCGCGGCCAGCCTCATGCCCGGCTGGGCCGAAGGAATTTTCCCGCCATATTTTGTCGTCGGGGCCATGTATTCCGGCTTCGCCATGGTCGTCGTCCTGTTGGCCGGATTGCGCTGGGGCTATGACCTCAAGGCCATCATCACGCGCGACCATTTCGACGTCATCGGCAAGATCATGCTGATGGGCGCCATCGTCATGGGTCTGACCTACGCGACCGAGTGGTTCCACGCCTGGTATGCCGGCGACCATGCCGAGCGCGCGCTGACGGCCTACGAATTCGTCGGCCATTATGCGCCGCTCTACTGGCTGATGCTGGCCTGCAATGTCTTCATTCCCCAGCTTTTCTGGTGGTCGCGGTTCCGCCGCTCCATCGCTGCCAATGTCGTGATTTCGATCCTGGTCAATGTCGGGATGTGGGACGAACGTCTGTTGATCGTCTGGAACACGCTCAGCCATGGCTATCTGTCGTCGATGTGGTCGGTTTTCGTGCCGACGCTGGTCGATTGGGGACTGATGTTCGGCTCGCTCGGATTTTTCGCCTTCTGCTATCTGGTCTATTGCCGCCTGATCCCGGTCGCGACCAGCTATGAAGTGCGCGAACTTGTCCATGCCACCAACAAGGAACTGGCGGAGGAGAAGGCGGCATGAAGGTCCTGCTCGCCGAATATGCCTCGCCGGAAGCGCTGCTGGAGGCTGCGCGCGCGGTGCGCGCCCGGAAACTGGACATCGTCGATGCCTTCACGCCCTTTCCGGTCGAGGGCATGGCCGATGTCTTGCCGCCCGTCGACAAGGGCATGCGGCTCACCATGCTGGCCGGGGGCATTTTCATTGCCGGGCTTTGCTATCTGCTGGAATGGTGGACGGCCGTGATCGACTTTCCGTTCAATTCGGGCGGGCGTCCGCTGCACAGCTGGCCGGTCTTCTTTCTGTTCCCATTCGAATTCGGGGTGCTGGGGGCTGCGGTGTGCGGGCTTGTGCTGCTGTTCTGGAAAACCGGCCTGCCGCAGCTTCACCATCCGGCGTTCGAATCCGAACTCCACCGCCACAGCTATGTCGACGGTTTCCTCCTGGCGATCCGTGAGCCTCAGGAACGGCCCGAACTGGACGATCTGCGCGCTTTGCTGCTGGACAAGGGCGCCACGGCGACGCGGGAGGCCGAATTATGATCCGGCGCGCGCTCGTCATTATCGCGACACTGGCGTTGGCCGGCTGCGGGCAATCGATGCAACGCCAGCACAAGCCGCGCGTGAACGGCACGACCGATGCGTGGGCCTCAGGCCAGACGGCGCGCCCGCTGCCACAAGGCGTCGTCGCCCAGGGCGACGCGGCCTGGCGCGCCGACGCCAGGACTCCCCCCAAAGCCACCAAAGCCCTGCTGGCGCGCGGCCGTCAGCGCTACGATATCTTCTGCAGCGCCTGCCACGGGTTCGATGGCAACGGCCATGGCGCGGTCGTGCAGCGCGGCTATCCCTATCCGGGCAGCCTCAACAGCGATGCGGCACGCGCGCTACCGGCAAAGGCCATCTTCGACGACATCACCTCGGGCACCGGCATCATGTATTCCTACGCCTCGCAGATCAGCCCGCGCGACCGCTGGGCCATCATCGCCTATCTGCGCGCGCTGCAGATCTCCCAACACGCGCCCGCCGCCGACCTGTCGCAGATGCAGGAGACCCAGCCATGACGCGCCGCATCCGGATGTTGCAGATACTCGCCGCCCTGATCGCGATGGCGCTGATCGTGGGCGCGGTGTTCCGGCCGCAGGCCGCGGCAGCC
Source organism: uncultured Pseudomonadota bacterium (assembly GCA_963710925.1). Lineage (GTDB taxonomy): Bacteria > Pseudomonadota > Alphaproteobacteria > Micropepsales > Micropepsaceae > Rhizomicrobium. The sequence goes on from CAVQBY010000003.1 coordinate 489,578, forward strand.
GGGTGGCTCGCCGGATTTGTCTTCTGGGCCTCGATCCCGCTGGGCGCACTGGGCTTGATCATGATCCATCGCCTGGTGGGCGGCCGCTGGGGCGAGGTCATAGCGCCGGTGCTGGCGGTGACCGCGCGTGCCGTGCCGCTGCTCTGGTTCGGCATCATCCCGATCTTCGTCGCGATCCCGGTGCTGTTCGTCTGGTATGGCGGCGAGCACGCACGGCCCGACGTGCTGGCCCATTATCTCAACTGGCCGTTCTATCTCCTGCGCGGAATCGCCATCCTTGGCGGCTTCACGGTTCTGAGCCTCACCATCCTGCGCCTGCGCGCCGCCGTGGGGCTGGCGGCAATCGGCATGATCTTCTTTGCCGTGGCGCTGACGATCGCCGGCCTGGACTGGGTTCTGGCGCTGGAACCGGGAACCTACTTCACCGGCTTCGGGGCGGCCACCGCGATCGAATATCTCGCGGCGGCGCTGGCCTGGACCGTGCTCGCCTTTCCGGACATGCCGCAGCAGACGCGCGATGACATGGCCGGGCTGATGATCGCGACCGTGCTGGGCTCGATCTATCTCAATTATATGGACTTCATGATCGTCTGGTATGGCGATGTGCCCTCCAGGATCGCCTGGTTCCTGCCGCGCTCGGCCATGCCGTGGAAGCCGTTCCTCGTGGCCGCGCTGCTGTTCGGCGGGATTGGTCCGCTGGTCGGCCTGCTGTTCGGGCGCACCCGGTTCCTGGGCGATGGCCTCAAGCCGGCCGCCATCTCCATGCTGTTCGGCTTTTCCTGTTACGAGATCTGGCAGGTGCTGCCGCCCTTCGGCGTGATTGCCATTCCGTTTGCCGTTGCGGCGATGGCCGGCATCGGCGCCCTGGCGCTGGCGTTTGCCGGTGACGGGCGGCTGGCCGGGCGCAGGGCCGAGGAGGCTGGTCATGGCTGACACGGTGCGCGCGCGCGAACACCCGGCCGAAAAGCCTCCCGCCAATGTGCAGGTGCGGCCGCTGCTGTCGATCGCCGCGGCCTGGCTCGGCTTTGTCTGTGTGGCACTGGGCGTCTTGGCGCTGGTCTATTACGGCGTCGTCGGCAGGACGCCGGTAGGCAATCCCGGCAGCTTTCCCGCGCCGCAGCTCGTGACCCATCCGGAGCTGGAATATGAAGCGCTGGTGGGCGCGCAGAAGCGGGCCTTGCGCAGCTATGGCTGGGTCGACCAAAGCCGCGGCATCGCCCATATCCCGATCGCGCGCGCCATGGCGCAGAACCTGAGACGGCCCGACCCCTATGCCCCCATCGCGCCGCGAACCGGAAAGGCAGGGCGCTGATGGCTTCGCAGGGCTTTCTCCAGTTGCCGGTCGAGGCCGCCAAGCAGGCGCGGGACGTCGACACGCTGTTCTATCTGCTGGTCGGCGCATCGGTGCTGGTGGCCGGGCTTGTGGCGGTGCTGATCGTCGGATTCTCGGTGCGTTACCGGGCGAGCTCGGGCGCGACGCGCAAGCCGCTGCCGAAATTTTTCGCCCATGAGGTCGAGATCACCTGGACGCTCGGCACGCTCTTCGCCTTTCTGGCCCTGTTCTGGTGGGCCTCGACCCTCAATCTGATTCACCTGCGCGCGCCGCCCCACGCCCTCGAGATCCGGGTCGTCGCCAAGCAATGGATGTGGAAGATCGAGCAGCCCAACGGCGTGCGCGAGATCAACGAAGTTCACATGCCGATCAACACGCCGGTGCGGCTGCTGATGACCTCGCAGGACGTGATCCATTCCTTTTACGTGCCGGCCTTCCGCGCCAAGCAGGATGTCCTGCCGGACCGCGTCACCACCTTGTGGTTCACGCCGGACAGGCTGGGGAGCTACGCGCTGCGCTGCGCGGAGTTCTGCGGCACCTATCATTCCAAGATGCTGGGCCGGGTCATCGTCATGTCGAAGGCCGATTATGCCCGCTGGTCCGCGCGGATGAAGCACAAGGCGGTCGCGGCGCGGGCGTCCGGGTCCGGGAAGGAGGCCGCACGATGACCGATATCGCCATCCACCCCGTTCGCGAAGACGCGCCGGCGCTGCGCGGCGTGCGCAGCTATCTCGATGAGGGCCACACGCTGTGGTCCTGGCTGTCGACGACCGATCACAAGCGCATCGCCATTCTCTACGCCATCGGCATCACGGTCTTCTTCTTCATCGGCGGGGCGGCGGCGACGCTGATGCGCATCCAGCTCGTGACACCCGATGCCGATTTCGTGTCGGCCGAGACCTATAACCGGCTGTTTTCGATCCACGGCATCGTCATGGTGTGGTTCTTCCTGGTGCCGTCGATCCCTGCGACCATGGGAAATTTCTTCCTGCCCATGATGATCGGCGCGCGCGATGTCGCCTTCCCGCGCCTCAATCTGGCATCCTGGTACATCTATATCTTTGGCGCGGCGTTCACCGTTCTGTGCGTCGTCGCCGGCGGAGTGGATACCGGCTGGACCTTCTACACGCCCTATTCGACACTGTTCTCGAACTCGAACGTGATCCTCGCCGTGGTCGGGATCTTCATTGTCGGCTTTTCCTCCATCGCCACGGGCGTGAATTTCATCACCACCATTCACACCATGCGAACCGAAGGCATGACCTGGTTCCGCATGCCGCTGTTCGCCTGGGCGATGTATGCGACCAGTTTCGTCATGGTACTGGCGACGCCGGTACTGGCCGCCTCGCTACTGATGATCGGCGCCGAACGCTGGCTCGGCATTCCGATCTTCGATCCGGCCAAGGGCGGCGACCCGATCTTGTTCCAGCATCTGTTCTGGTTCTACAGCCACCCGGCGGTCTACATCATGATCCTGCCGGCCATGGGCGTGGTGTCCGAGATCATTCCGGCTTTCGCGCGGCGCAAGATCTTCGGCTACAATTTCATGGTCTATGCGATGATGGCGATCGCGATCATGGGCTTCTCGGTCTGGGGCCATCACATGTTCGTCTCGGGCCAGTCGTCCTATGCCAACATCTTCTTCTCTTTCCTGTCGTTCATGATCGCGGTGCCTTCGGCGATCAAGGTGTTCAACTGGTCGGCCTCGCTGTTCCGCGGGTCCATCACCTTCGAGGCGCCCATGCTCTATGCGCTGGGGTTCGTCGGCCTGTTCACGATCGGCGGATTGACGGGGCTGATGCTGGCCTCCGTGCCGGTCGACATAGATGTCACGGACACCTATTTCGTCGTCGCCCATTTCCATTACATCATGGTGGGCGGAACGGTTTCGGCCTTCTTCGGCGGCCTGCATTACTGGTGGCCCAAGATCACCGGGCGGCTGTATCACGAAGGCATCGCCCGCTTTTCCGCGCTGCTGATGTTCTTCGGCTTCAACCTGACCTTCTTCCCGCAACTTCTGGCGGGCTGGGGCGGGATGCCGCGGCGCTACGCGACCTATCCGGCCCAGTTCCAGATGGACAATGTGGCGTCCTCCCTGGGGGCGGCGGTGCTGGCGGTGGCCTATCTGCTGCCGCTGATCTATCTGACCTGGTCGCTCTTTTCCGGCCGGCGCGCGGGCGGCAATCCCTGGGGCGCGACCGGGCTGGAATGGCAGTCCCCTTCGCCGCCGCCGAAGGAAAACTTTCTGGTGCCGCCGCGCGTCGAGAACGGCCCCTATGCCTATCACCGCGATGGCGAGCCCGCGACCATGCGATCTGGCGAGGACCGGGGATGAGCGAAGCCCTGATCACGCGCGACGAGGATTGGCGCGATCCCGACAAGGCGCTGACGGCGCGGCTGGGCATGTGGGTCTTCCTGGCCAGCGAGATCTTGTTCTTCGGCGGCATCTTCTGCGCCTATGCCGTCTTCCGGCATCTCAATCCCGACGGCTTCGGGATTGGCAGCCATGAGACCGATATCCTCTACGGCGCGCTGAACACGCTGATCCTGGCCACCAGCGCCGTGACGATGACCGTGGCGGCCAAGGCGGGGGACGTCGATGCGCGCGGCCTTGTGCGCATCATGCTGGCCGTCACCTTCCTGCTCGGGCTGCTGTTCCTGGCGGTCAAGGGACTCGAATATGCCGACGATATCTCCAAGCATATGGTCCCCAACCGCCACTTCGCGCTGAAGAACCCGGCCGCCGAAATGTTCTGGGCCTTCTACTGGCTGCTGACCGGGCTGCATGCGGTCCATCTGACCGTCGGCCTGGCCGTTATCGGCCGGCTTTACTGGCTGGCCGGGCGCGACGGGGACGGTGCCCATCTGCGGCGCAATCTCGATACCGGGTCTCTCTACTGGCATCTGGTCGATGCGATCTGGTTCGTGATCTATCCCACGATCTATCTGGCGGGGCGCAGCGGATGAGCCTGACGCGCGAACAGAAACATCGATTGTGGTTCGGTCCGGCTCTGGTGTGGCTGGCGCTGGTGGCGCTGCTGGGGCTCAACACCTGGCTCGGCTATGTGCCCATGGGCCACGAAAATGTGGCCGCCAATTACGCGATCGCCGCGATCATGGTCGCGCTTGTGGCCGTGTTCCTGATGCGCCTGCGCGAGGCCGCCGGGGTGATCTGGCTGGCCGCGCTCAGCGGCCTCATGTTCCTGCTGATGATGTTCCTGCTGACCTTCGGCGATTATTTCAACCGCTAGCGCCCGGCCACCCGCGTGGACGGAACGCGGTCGGACGGGGAAATCGGCGAGGGAAAGCGGAGCGAGCTGGCGGACAGGGAGGGATTCGAACCCTCGAACGGCTATTAACCGTTACACACTTTCCAGGCGTGCGCCTTCAACCACTCGGCCACCTGTCCGCGGATCCGGCGGTGCGCGCGGCGCGCCCTCCGGAAGGGCCGGGACTATACCGGCTTGGCCCTCGGCAGCAAGGACCGGGGCCATGATTTTTCCGGGCAATTTCGCGCGGGCGCGCTCAAGGGCGGCGCGGCGGGGCCAACACGCTGAAACCGGCCTTTTCGAAGGCCGCGCGCGCCGCCGGCGTGGTCAGGAAGGCGAGAAAGGCGGCCGCGCCCGGCCGGGCCCCTTTGATCAGGGCGGCGGGATAGATGATCGGTGTGTGGCTCGAATCGGGGAAGCTGGCGACGATCCGCACCGCCGGCTCGATCAGCGCGTCGGTCCTGTAGACGATGCCGAGCGGGGCTTCGCCGCGCGCGACATAGGCCAGCGCCACGCGCACATTCTCGGCCGGGGCCAGATGGCGCGCCGCCGCCGGCCAGACGCCCAGCCGGGTCAGGGCCTGTTTGGCATAACGGCCGGCCGGAACCGTATCGGTGTCGGCGACGGCGAGCCGGCCGCCGTCCAGCGCCTGCACCAGCGGAAAATGCGGGCCGATACGCAGGGCGATGGTTGAGGATCTCGGCGCAATCAGCACCAGATGATTGCCGAGCAGGTTTTCGCGGCTGGCCGCGACGATGCGGCCATGCCTTTGCAGATAATCCATCCAGGCCGTGTCGGCAGAGATGAACAGGTCGGCACCGCCCGATGCGTCGATCTGCCTGGCCAGTTCGGACGAGCCGGCGAAGGCCGTCGTCACGCGGCGGCCGGTCTTCGCCGCATAGGCGTCCGCCACGGATTTGAGCGCGTCGGTCAGCGAGGCGGCGGCGAACACCGTGACCGGACCCGGCGCGCCGGCCCGGGCGCTCGACAATGTGGCGGCGGCGCCGGTCATCAGCACGGCAAGGATCAGATGGCTCAGGCGCATGACGGGTCTCATCTCGGGCCGACACTAGCATGGCCGCGCCGGGCCGCATGGCGCCGGCGGCAAACGGAAACGGGCGGCCCGGTCGGGACCGCCCGTCGTTCCGTCCGGAGCGCGTTCAGTTGGTGCCGATGATCCCGCCGGCGACACCGAGGTCGCGCTTGGCGGCGACGATCGAAATCGTGAAACCGGCGACGATGTCGAACAGCGCCATCATGGTGACGAAGAAGAATGGCGAGGTGGCGAAGGCGGGCAGGGTGATGAACTCGACCAGCGCCACGATGAACACCAGCATGGAGAGGGCGTGGTTGATCACCTCAACGGCCGTGGTGCGCGTCGCCTTGACCACTTCGACAAACAGCAGACCCAGGGCCACGACAACGACCAGATCGCCGACGGTGAAGGTCCAGGACTGGTGCGAGAACATCGGAACGTTCACGCCCATCTGCAGGATGGAATCCTTGTCCATCGGGGCAAAGCCATGGGCGGCCGCCAGAAGATTGTAGAAAATCACAGCGAGCAGAAGCAGCGGAAACGAACGGAGCACAGTGGGCCTCCCCAGTTAACCAGATGCCTATAAGTGTATCATAATGGGGCGAAACTGCGGCACCGCCGAGCCCGGCATGTGACGCTATGGTTAAGTTCCGTTAAAAGGCCCTCAAGCTGCCGGTTCGCCGCCGGCCGCCGCCTCGCGCAGCAGGGCGCGTTCCCGGAAGATCAGATAGAGGTTCCGGGCATAGACGAACAGGCCGGAGGCCTGGCCGGTGATGAAGACCGGGTCCAGCCGGTAGATGGCATAGGCCAGCATCACCACGCCGCCACCCACGCTGCAGTACCAGAAGCCGATGGGAATGACGCTGCGGCCTTCCATCTCGGATTTGAACCATTGCAGGATGAAGCGCGAGGCGAACAGTGCCTGGCCCGCAAAGCCGACCAGCAGCCACAGATGCTCCACCGTGAACCAGCCGAGAAGATGGGTCTGAGCGGCCATTAGATTTCCTTGGTTTCGAGCGCGCCGCCGCGGAAGCGCTTCTGCAGCCAGCGCACGCCGATCAAATCGCTGATTCCGACCAGCGCGCGGTCCAGTACGCCGTATTTCGACACCCCGCGCGTGCGCGGCCGGTGCGAAACATCGACATAGCGCACATCATAGCCTTCGCGCAGCATCAGCGTGATCAGATAGCGGTGGATGTGATCGAAATAGGGCAGCGCCAGAAAGGCTTCGCGGCGAAAGGCCTTCAGGCCGCAGCCGGTGTCGGTGGCGCCGTCGTTCAGCATCCAGTTGCGAAAGCGGTTGGCGGCCCGCGAGGCCCATTTCTTGGCGATCGTGTCCTGGCGGCGCTGGCGTACGCCGGCCACCAGGCCGAGGCGTTCGCCCTCCTCGCGGAACACGGCCATCAATCTGGGGATGTCGGCGGGATTGTTCTGGCCGTCGCCGTCCAGCGTCACGACGATCTCGGCCCGTGCCGCCCGCACGCCGGTGCGCACAGCGCGGCTCTGGCCGGCATTGCGGGCATGCTGGATCACGCGCAGGCCCGGAATCTCGTCGCGCAGCGCCGTCAGCGCCGGCACCGTCCCGTCGGAGGAGCCGTCGTCGACGAAAATGATCTCGGCCTCGCCCTCGCCGGCCACGGCGGCCGCGATCTCGCGCGCCAGCGGGGCGACATTCTCCGCCTCGTCCATGACCGGTACGACGACCGACAGCGTCAACGCCATCTCCTGGTTCCGTTCACTCGCGTTATCCCATAGAATCCGGCATGCGCCACCTGCGCGTCCGCGGCCTGCCGGGGCCGGGCGGTCATACGCAGCGCGGGCCTTATACAGGGCCAGCGTGGATTGAAACAGGGCTGTGCCAAAGCGGCGCATTGCGGCTGGGCTCCATCGGTCTAAGCCGTCCCGGGAACCGGGCATTCAAGAGGCATTCCAGATGAGCGAGCGGGCCAGATGAGCGAACCGGCCCCCACCGCCGCGATGCCGGCCAGCCAGCCCGCGCCACTTCATCTGGCGGCCCTGGCGCGGCGGCCTTATGCCGCGCTGATGTTGCTGTGCCTGCTGGCGTGGCTGCCGGGATTTGCCAGCCTGCCGGTTCTGGACCGCGACGAGGCGCGCTTCGCGCAGGCCTCCAAGCAGATGGTGGAAACCGGCAATCCCGTCGACATCCGCTTCGGCGCCGAGGCCCGCTACAAGAAGCCGATCGGCATCTACTGGTTGCAGGCCGCCGCGACCGGGGCGCTCGGGGCCGCGCCCTTCAATGCGATCTGGACCTACCGGCTGCCGTCGCTGATCGGCGCCATCGTCGCGGCCTTTCTCGCCTTCTGGTGCCTGTCGGCCATGGCGCCTCCGGCGACGGCGTTGATCGGGGCGGCGCTGTTGGCGCTGACCCTGGGGCTGACGGCCGAAGCCCATATCGCCAAGACCGATGCGGTGCTGCTGGCCTGCGTGCTGGGCGCCGAGGGTGTGCTGCTTCGGCTCTATCTGGCCGCCCGCGATGGCGCGCGCGCCAAACCGGGCCGCGCTCTGGTGATGGCGGGTTGGGCCGCGCTCGCAGCGGGTGTGCTGGTCAAGGGGCCGGTGATCGTGGCCGTACTCGGGCTGACGGCCATCGCCGTGTCGCTGTGGGATCACGAGTGGGGCTGGCTGGCGGACGACGCGCCCGCTGTCCGGCATCGCGCTGGTGCTGGTGCTGGTGCTGCCCTGGCTGGTCGCGATCGGCTATGCCAGTCATGGCGCCTTTTTCGCTCAAGCGCTGGGGCACGATTTCGCCGGCAAGCTGGTGGGCGGGCAGGAGAGCCACGGTGCGCCGCCGGGCTATTACCTCATCCTGTCGGCCATCACATTGTGGCCGGCGACGCTGTTCGTGCTGCCGGGGATCGGCCATGCGATCAGCGCGCGCGCGACGCCGGGACTGCGCTTCCTTCTCGGCTGGGCCGGCGCCAACTGGCTGCTGTTCGCGTTCGTGCCGACCAAGCTGCCGCACTACATCCTGCCGGTCTATCCCGCGCTCGCCTTCCTGGCGGCGCTGTGGCTGACCTCCGCCGAGGAGACGGGTGGCGGCAAGCCGCTGCGCATCCTGGCCGTGGCGCAGTTCGCGATCGGCAGCGCCGCGATTGCGGCCGCCATCGTCTTCGTGCCGGTGAAATTCGGCGATGGCGCGCCGCTCTGGCTCATGGCGCTGGCGGCGCTGGGTGGTGCGGCCGGCCTGACGGCCGCGGCCCTGATGCTCTGGCGCAGGCGCCTTCCGGCATTGGCGGTCGCCGTGCTGGCGGCGCTGATCTTCTATCCGACCCTGATGTGGGGCGTCGCGCCGCGTCTGACGCGGATCTGGGTCAGTCCGCGCCTGGCGGCGCTCGTCGCCAGGGATTCGCGGCCCGGCGATCCGGCGCCGGTGGCGGCGGGCTATGACGAGCCGAGCCTCGTCTTCCTTCTGGGAACGGGCACGCGTCTGGTCACCGGCGCCCGCGCCGCCGACATCGCGGCAGGGCGGGGCGGCCTCGCCTTGATCGAGGATCGCCAGCGCCCGGCCTTTCTTGCCAAGCTTGTGGATCTGGGCGCCTCCGCGCAGCCGCTCGATCAACTCTCGGGAATCAACTATTCCCGAGGCAAGCCGGTCCACATCACGATCTACCGCGTGCGGGCGGTTCCGCGCACGGCCTGGGTGCAATGAGATGAGTGACGCCGACGACCGGCGCTGGTGGCGCCTGAGCCTTTATCTTGTCGCCGCGCTGACGGCGCTGCGCATCGCCGTGCTCATCGTTTCGCCGCTGCAGCTTTATCCCGACGAGGCGCAATACTGGTGGTGGGCGCAGACGCCCGACTTCGGCTATTTCTCCAAGCCGCCGCTGATCGCCTGGATCATTGCCGCGACCACCTGGCTGTTCGGCAATGGCGAATGGGCGATCCGCGTGGCCTCGCCATTGCTGCACGCGGCGACGGCGCTGATGCTGTTCGCCATCGGCAAGCGTGTCGGCGACAGCCGGCTGGGATTCTGGAGTGCGCTCGCCTATGCGACCCTGCCGGGGGTGGCCTATTCCTCCGGCCTGATCTCCACCGACGTGCCGCTGCTGTTCTGCTGGTCGGTGGCGCTCTACGCCTTTCTGCGGGCGATGGACGAAGCCGGCTGGCGCTGGCCGCTGATCTGCGGCGTCGCCGTCGGCTATGGTCTGCTGGCCAAATACGCGATGCTCTATTTCGTTCTTGGCGCAGTGATCGCGGCGCTGGTCTCGCCCAAGGCGCGGCGGCTGGTGTTCAGCCTGCGCGGGCTGGCGATCCTCGCCCTCGGGCTGGTGCTGCTCGCGCCCAACATCGCGTGGAACGCGGCGCACGGCTTTCCCACCATCGGCCACACCGAATCCAATGCCGACTGGAGCCACGCGCGCTTCAGCCTGTCCGGTGCGCTGGGCTTTTTCGGCAGCCAGTTCGGCGTCTTCGGCCCGGTGCTGATGGTGGGATTCCTGGTGGCGCTGTGGCGGCTGGCGCGTGGCGGCACCCGCGCGGAGAGCCATCTGGTGCTGGCGGCGTTTGCCGTGCCGCCGATCCTCCTGATCACGATCCAGGGCTTCATTTCGGAGGCCAATGCCAACTGGGCCGCGACCGCCTATGTCTCGGCCACGCCTTTGGCGGTCGCCGTGCTCCTGACGACGGCGCGGCGCTGGGCGCTGTGGACTCTCCTTCGCCATCGACGGGCTGGCCATGGTGCTGTTGTGGGTGGTGCTGATTTCGCCGGCGACGGGCGATGCCATGGGCGTCGGAAACGCGTTCAAGCGCGAACAGGGCTGGCGGCAGCTGGGCATGGCGGTGACCGCCGTCGCCCGCGCCGGCCATTACGATGCCATCGCGACGGCCAATCGCTCGATCGTGGCCGAGCTCACCTATTACGCGCCGGCCCGGCCGGTGCCCCTGCGCATGTGGGACCGCGACCTTCATCCCGACGACCATTTCCAGATGACGATGCGTCTGACGCCGGCGACGCCGCGCGTGCTGCTGGTGCTGCTGCCGGGCGAGGTGTCCGTCGTGCTGCCGAGCTTCGACTCGGCCACGCCGCTCGGCACCATTTCGCTTCCCATCGGCGGGCATCACCAGCGGGTCACGCCGCTGTTCGATGCGCGTGGCTATCACGGCGCCGCCGCGGCGCGCTGAGGACTTCGCGTCAGTCGCGACGCACCCCTTGGCAATCGCTTGGGCCTTTGAGGCACCCCGCGCCGGACACTCGCGAAGGGTTGGCGAGTGATGCGTTAGTCTCCAAGCGGCGATTGTCTGGCTCCACCTTCGCAGGGTTTTCGCGTGCGGCGCGCGGGGCGGGGGATGTACGTACCGCTTTTACTTGCTCGTCCTTCAATAAAACTGACGTTTTACTTATTGCCTATATTTGGACAATTTCAGCGAATTTAAGTATTCGAAACCTTTCTCTTGACGAACGCCGAGATTGTACTAAATATCCGCCACAGTGACGTCGCCGTGTGATGGAAGGCCAGTTGGGGCTTTCGAGAGGCGCGCGTCCATGGAGCCAGACGAGACCAAAATGAGTCTCCAATTGGTGCGGGGGCATGATCTGAAGCCTCCGCTGCGGCCCACCCGCAAACGACCGGCCGCCGATGCCGGCATCCCGCAAGAGGGCACGACACCCTTCCCCCTGCCACAGCTGCGTCCGCACAAGGCGGCACTGCGCTTCCCGGCAGCTCCCGATTCTCGAAACTTCTATCGCCGCTTCTGGCCCGGCACGACGGCCGCGGACTGGAACGACTGGCACTGGCAGTTCCGCAACCGCATCCGCACCCCGGAAGAGCTGGCAAGGGTCTTCCGCCTGTCGGCCGACGAATATGCGGCGGTGATGAACCACAAGGGGCCGCTGCCGGTCGGCATCACGCCCTATTACGCCAGCCTGATGAGCCGCGACGATCCGCGCGAACCGCTGCGCCGCACGCACATCATGACGGGGGCGGAGAGCCTGCGCCTGCCCGGCGAATCCGACGACCCGCTCGGCGAGGACCACGACACCGTGGTGCCCGGCCTGGTGCATCGCTATCCCGACCGCGTGCTGTTCCTGACCACGGGCACCTGCTCGACCTATTGCCGCTATTGCACGCGCGCCCGCGCAGTCGGCAATCCGGGCGGCGAATACCAGTTCTCGCCCAAGCAGTGGGAACAGGCGCTGGCCTATCTCGAGCAGCACACCGAAGTGCGCGACGTGCTGCTTTCGGGCGGCGACCCGCTGTCGATCGCCGATGACAAGCTCGACTGGCTGCTGACGCGGCTGCGCGCCATCCCGCATATCGAGTTCGTCCGCATCGGCACCAAGATGCCCGTCGTGCTGCCGCAGCGCATCACCAGGGATCTGGTGAAGATGCTGAAAAAGCATCACCCGCTGTGGATGAGCATCCACTTCACCCATCCGCGCGAACTGACGCCGGAAGTGACCGAGGCGGTGACGCGGCTGGCCGATGCGGGCATTCCGCTGGGCTCGCAGACCGTCCTGCTCAAGGGCATCAATGACGATGTCACGGTCATGACGGCGCTGATGCAGGGCCTGCTGAAGCGGCGCGTGAAGCCCTATTACCTCTATCAGTGCGATCCCATCCGCGGCTCCGGCCATTTCCGCACCAGCGTCGACAAGGGGCTGGAGATCATTGCCGGGCTGCGCGGCCACACGACAGGTTATGCCTGCCCGCAATTCGTCGTCGATGCACCGGCCGGCGGCGGCAAGATCCTGATGGCGCCCAATGCCGTGGTCGGCCGCGACGGCGATGACCTGCTGCTCAGGAATTTCGAAGGCGGGGTCTATCGCTATCCCGACCCTGACGGGACGCTGGGCCGTGGCATCGCCACGCTGGCGGCGGAGTAGGGCCATGCAAATCGGTGTCACCTACGACCTGCGCTCCGACTATCTCGCCATGGGCTATGGCGCGGAGGAGACGGCGGAGTTCGACAGTCCCATCACCATCGACGCCGTCTGTGAGGCGCTCGCAAGCCTTGGCTATGAGCCGGTGCGGATCGGCCATATTCGCAATCTCGTGGCGCGGCTGGCTTCCGGCGAACGCTGGGACGGCGTCTTCAATATCTGCGAAGGGCTGAAGGGGCTGGCGCGCGAGGCGCAGGTGCCGGCGCTGCTCGAAGCCTATGACATCCCGTATGTCTTCTCCGATCCGTTGACGCTGGCGCTGTCGCTCGACAAGGCGATGGCCAAGCGCGTGGTGGCGGCCCAGGGCGTGCCCACGGCGGCCTTCGTGCTGGTCGAGACCCGCGCCGATCTGCGCAAGATCGATCTGCCGTTCCCGCTCTTCGCCAAGCCGGTGGCCGAAGGGTCGGGCAAGGGCGTCGATGCGCACTCCATGGTGCAAAACCGCGGCGAGCTGGATCAGGTCGTCAGCGACCTGTTCGCACGCTTTGACCAGCCGGTTCTGGTCGAAACCTTCCTGTCGGGCCGCGAATTCACGGTCGGAATCACGGGCACCGGGGTCGATGCCAGGGTGCTGGGCGTGACCGAGATCATTCCCAAACCGAATTTCGTCGGCCATGGCTATGGCTATGCCAACAAGGAAACCGGCTGGGAAGACAAGGTCGATATCGTGCTGGCCGACGATGCCAATGCCAAAGCCTCGGGCAAGGTGGCGCTGGCGGCGTGGCGGGCGCTCCGGTGCCGTGACGGCGGACGTGTCGATATTCGCTGCGACGGCGCGGGCCGGCCGCATTTCATCGAGGTCAATCCGCTGGCCGGCCTGCGTCCCAACTATTCCGATCTGTGCTTCATCGCCGATCTGAAGAAGCTGAGCTATCGCGATCTGATCGGGCGGATCATGACGTCCTTCCTCAAGCGCCACCCGCAGATCCGGCAGCAGCAGCGGCGCGCGGTCGCCGCCTGAGCCATGCGGATCGTCGTCCTTCATTCCGACGTCGCGCCGGACGCGGCGCCGGACGAGCTGGACACGCTGGTCACCGCGGTGGCGGTTTGCGCGGCGTTGCGGCGCGGACACCATACCGTTCTGCCGATGGCGTTCGCGCCCGATCCGCAGGCGCTGCGCCGGGACCTTGGCGACGCCGATCTGGTGTTCAATCTGGTGGAGAGCGTGTACGGCCAGGACCAGTTGGCCGTGATGGCGCCGGCCCTGCTCGAAGCGTTGGGCATCGCCTATACCGGTTCGGGCGCCGCCGCCATCGGCCTGACGGCAGACAAGCCTGCGACCAAGCGGGTGCTGCGCGCTGCCGGGCTGCGCACGCCCGGTTGGGCCGAGCCGCCCGACTGGGCGGCGGTCGCGGAAGGCGCGCGATACATCGTCAAATCCGCCACCGCCGACGCCTCGATCGGACTGGATTCGGGCTGTGTGGTCGCCGGGCGGGCGGCCATCGCCGCGCGGGCCAGGGCCAGTGCGGCCCGCCATGGCGGACGCTGGTTCGCCGAGCGCTATGTCGAAGGCCGGGAGTTCAACCTCGCCCTTCTGGACGAAGGTGGCGGCCCGCGCGTGCTGCCGCTCGCCGAAATGGTCTTCACCGATTGGGACGTGCGGACACCGAAGATTGTCGGTTATGCGGCCAAGTGGGATGCGGCCGATGCCGGCGGCGCCAAGATGCAACGCCGGTTCGTGACGCCCGCAGAGGAGCCGGTGCTGGCGCGGCAGCTGCAGGATATGGCGCTTCGGGCCTGGGATCTGTTCAGCCTCTCAGGCTATGCGCGGGTCGATTTCCGGGTCGATGAAACCGGCGCGCCGACGGTTCTGGAAATCAATGCCAATCCCTGTCTGGAGCCGGAAGCCGGTTTCGCCGCGGCCGCGCGCCAGGCCGGCTATGGCTATGACGATCTCATTGCCGTGATCGCGAAGGTTGCCGCTGATGGATGAGTATCGTGACACCCTGCGCGACGGAGACGATGCGGCGGTGGAGCGGATCGTCACCCGCACCGGCGTGTTCAGCGCCGAGGAGATTGGCATCGCCCGCAGCCTGGTTGCCGAAACCCGCGAGCGCGGCGCGGCGGCGGGTTATCGCTTTCTGATCGCAGATGGGGAAAACGGCATCGACGGCTACACCTGTTTCGGGCCGATCCCGGGTACGGACCGGCGCTACGAGCTGTACTGGATCGCGGTCGATCCGTCCGGGCATCGCCACGGGCTGGGGCGGTCGCTGCTCGCCGCCAGCGAAGCGGCGGTGCGCAAGCTCGGCGGCACGCATCTGTTCGCCGAAACCTCGACGCGCCCGGATTATGCGCCGGCGCGCCGCTTCTATGCCGCCAATGGCTACACGCAACACGCGCAGGTGCCCGATTTCCACGCCGATGGCGACGGCCTGGCAATCTATGGCAAGCGTCTGGCGGACAGCTAGAGCGTCGGGCCGGTGCGTTCGAGCATGACGCGGTGCAGGCGATGCTCGCGCCAGACGATGAACAGGCCGGCGGCAATGACGATCGCCGCCCCCAGCATCACCAGGGCCTGGGGCACTTCGGCGAACACCACATAGCCCAGCGCGACGGCCCAGATCATCGAAGTGTAGTCGAAGGGGGCCAGCATCGAGGGTTCGGCATAGCGGTAGCTGAAGGTCATGCAGATCTGGCCGATCCCGCCCAGAAGTCCGCACAGCACCAGCACCGTCGCGGTCGCGGCCGACAATGGCGCCCGGTCCCAGATCATGGTGACGGCGCCGACGGTGGCGCAGGTCGCCATGAAATAGAAGACGATCGTTTCGCCGCGTTCGGTTGCGTGCATCTGGCGGATCAGGATGACGACGACGGCCGACAGGAAGGCCCCGCCCAGCGCCAGGCCGGCACCCGTCGAAATGCCATGCGCGAGGATGCTGGCGAGCCCGCCATGCGGCGAGAGCATGACCAGGACACCCCCGAACCCCGCGGCCACGGCGCTCCAGCGATAGGGCCCCACGCGTTCGCGCAGCACCAGGGCGGCCAGCACCACCGCGAAGATCGGCATCGCGTAGCCGAAGGCCGTGACGTCGGCCAGCGGCAGCAGCGTGACCGCGGTGAAGTTGAGGAACATGGACGACACGCCCGCCGTGGAGCGGGCGATGTGCATGAAGGGCCGCGCGGTCAGCACCACGGCGAGCGGCCCGACCGTATAGATCGAAAAGATGAACAGCGGAATCAGCGCGAAGAAGGCGCGGAAGAACACGATCTCGCCGATCGGGAACGCTTCCCGCCAGCTTGATCAGCGCGAACATGATCGAAAAGCACAGCGTACCGCCGAGCTTCAGCGCGATTCCCCGGGATGGCTCCTTCATGGCGCTAGAGCCAGCCGCGACGCTTGAACCAGATATAGGGGATCACGGCCGAGGCGATCATGACCGCGATGGCCAGGGGATAGCCCCACCATTCGTCCAGCTCCGGCATGAAATGGAAATTCATGCCCCAGATCGACGCGAACAGGGTGGGCGGCAGGAACACCATCGCCGCCACCGACATGATCTTGATGATGTTGTTCTGATCGATGTTGATGAGGCCGAGCGTGGCGTCCTGCAGATAGGTCAGCTTGCCGTCAAGATAGGAGGAATGGCTCTGCAGCGATTGCACGTCGCGCGTCAGCGTCTTCAGATGCGCCTTGACCATCCTTGGTCGGCCTGGAGTTCGACCGCCTGGGTCAGGAAGCTCAGGATGCGGCTGATGCTGAGCAGGCTTTCGCGCATCTTGCCGGTCAGATCGTTCTTGCGGCCGAGGCGGCGCAGCACGTCCTGGAAATCGCGTCCGCCGATGCGGGCCTGGGGATCGTATTCGAAGATCTCGCGCGAGATGGTTTCGACCTCGCTGCCGATCCGCTCCAGCACGTCGGCCATGCGGTCGACGATGGCGTCCAGCAGGCCCGTCAGCACCAGCTCCGACTTTGCCGACCGGCACCATGGCGCGGTCGCAGCGGGCGGAGAAGGTGCGGAAGGGCTGCGGATCGATATAGCGCAACGTGATCAGGCGTTCGCGCGCCAGCACGAAGGTGACGACATCGGCGCCGGGCCGCTCGCTGTCGGTGTTGGAGAGCACCAGCGCGGTCATGAACAGGCCGCCTTCCTCCTGGTACAGCCGGCTCGAGATCTCGATCTCTTCCATGTCGGCGCGGGTCGGCAGTTCCATATTCATGAAGCGGTCGACCGCGCGGCGCTCCTCGACCGTCGGATTGAGCAGGTCGAGCCAGAGGCTGCCCTCGGGGATCTCGTCCCCGGAGGCGACCGGCGCGCCCTTCAGGCCGCCATTCTGGAGCTGATAGCTTTTCAGCATGCCAGGGCCTCTGATCGATCCATGCTTGAGGTTGAACGTTCCGACTCGCGCGCGGCTCGGAACGTGACCCGACCATAGACCCGGATGGCGGCGCAAGCGAGGCTTTTCCGCCGCGCGCCGGCTAGTGGCTGGGCTTTGTCAGGCAATGCACCAGGTCTGCGGCCATCTGCGTCATCAGCCGGGGATAGAGATCCGGGCCGGGCGGCAGCGCGGCGCCCAGCGGATCGAGAACACCGATGCGAACAGCCGTGCCCTCCGCAAGGGTGTGCACGAGGGCGGGCGCGAATTGCGGCTCGCGGAAAATGCAGACCGCCTGTCCGGCCTTGATCGCCGCGCGCAGCGTGGCGATGCGGCGCGGCCCGGCGGGCCGGTCGGGCTCGACCGTCACCGCCCCGATGGCGGACAGATGGTAATGGGCCTCGAAATAGGGATAGGCATCGTGGAAGACGAGATAGGGCCGCCCGCGCACGGGGGCGAGCATGTGATCCAGCCTCTTGTCGAGCGCGCGGAGCCGTTCGGTTTCGCGCGCCGCATTGGTCGCATAGCGCGCGGCATGGGCCGGGTCGGCGCGTGACAATGCGGCCGCGATGGCCCGCGTCATCGCCACGGCGTTCGCCGGGTCGAGCCAGATATGCGGATTGATCTGGCCGTCATGCGCCGGCTGCGGCGCGGTGTGCCACAACCCGCCGGGTCGGGCCGCCAGCAGGGTCACGCCCGGCGGCCTGTTCGAGCGCGATGCGCGTGGCGTTGGGGGCCAGATTGGCGAGCGGGGATTGGAGATAGGTCTCCATGTCCGGCCCGATCCAGAACACGATCCGGGCCGC
Source organism: uncultured Pseudomonadota bacterium (assembly GCA_963710925.1). Taxonomy (GTDB): domain Bacteria; phylum Pseudomonadota; class Alphaproteobacteria; order Micropepsales; family Micropepsaceae; genus Rhizomicrobium. The sequence continues at coordinate 507,240 of CAVQBY010000003.1, forward strand.
GGCGATCTTGCGCGCGTCCGACGGCTTGAGCACATAGCTGTGCCCGGAGCTGGCGCCGCCGATCAGCAGACCCGGCGCGCCGACGCCGGCCATCACGGCGGCGACAAGCGAATGGACGGGCTTGATCGTCGCCAGCACGGCGGGCGGGGCGGCCGCGCGGGCCGGAAGGGCCGCGGCCAGAAGGGAACACAGGATCACGGCGAGGGGGAACTGACGCATGCTAATGCTCTAGCCGAAAGCCTGTGCCAAAGTCAGCCGCCATGACGTCCCTCCCGAACTTCGAAGATATCGCCGCGGCGGCGGCCCGCATCGCCCCCTGGGCCGTCGAGACACCGGTCCTTGAAAGCCCGGCGCTCAATGACAGGGTCGGCCGCCGCGTGCTGCTCAAGCTTGAGTTGTTCCAGCGCACCGGCTCCTTCAAGTTCCGTGGCGCCTGCAATCGCATGTTGCAGATCCCGGTCGGCATGCGGGCGCAGGGCGTCGTCGCCTTTTCCTCCGGCAATCACGCACAGGGCGTGGCCGCGGCCGCCGCCCTGCTGGGCATTCCGGCCACCATCGTCATGCCCGCAGACGCTCCGGCCGCCAAGCTGTCGGGCACCCGCGCCTTCGGCCCCGAGATCGTGTTCTACGATCGCATCCAGGACGACCGCGAGGCGGTGGCCGCCGCCATCTGTGCCAAGACAGGCGCGACGCTCGTCAGACCGTTCGACGATCCGGCGGTGGTGGCCGGGCAGGGCACGGCAGGGGCCGAATTCGCCCGTCAGGCGGCCGCCCGCGAACTGGACCTCAAGGAGGTGCTGGTGCCGTGCAGCGGTGGCGGGCTGGCGAGCGGGATCGCACTGGCCTTCGCCGAGCTCAGCCCGGCCACCCGGCTATGGGCCGTGGAGCCGGCCGCGTTCGACGGCATGGGCCGCTCGCTGGCCGCCGGCCGGCGCGTCGCCGCACCAGGCGGTGCGCCCAGCCTGGCCGATGCGCTGATGGCGCCGCTCCCGGGCGCGGTCCCCTTCGCAGTTGCACAAAGCTGGATCTCGGGCGGCCTGGCGGTGAATGACGATGATCTTGCCCGTGCCGTGAGCTATGCGGCGCAGACCCTGAAGCTGGTGGTGGAGCCGGGCGGGGCGGCGGCGCTGGCGGCGCTGCTGGCGAACCGGGCCCCGGAGGGGGCTGGCGCAGTCGGAATCGTGCTGTCCGGCGGCAATTGCGACCCCGAAACCCTGGCCGCCTGCTGTGCGCGGGCGCCTTTGCCCTGAGCCGGCCAGCCGCGGTTACCATGTCTGAGCCGCGCGCTTCACATGCTGTGGCATTTTCGCTAGCCTGTTAAGAACTTGTTAAGAATACGGCTGGGTAGTTGGGGGCATCGTATGGATGAGGTAAGGCCGAGCGGCGGTACGCGCCGCTATGTGCGGGTTGCTGCCAGTCTGATGATCACGCTGGCGCTGGTCGGGTGTGGCGGGCTGGGGCTGCTGCCCTATCAGAGCGACGTCCAGAACAGCACCTTCCAGAGTTACAGGGCCGTCCAGGCCGCCTACCGGCAAATCACGCCCGGTGCGACACCGGCCTCAGACCTCAGCCATCTGGGCTTCGATGCCACGCGGTCGCCCAATGTCGAGGTGTTGTCCTATCTGGGTGTGATCGAACGCTTCATGCCGCGCGACTCCATCCACTTCGACCACCTCGCGCCCGCCGTCCAGTCCTGCATCGACGCGCGCGACCGCTGCACCGCCTATGTCTTCCGGCCCGCGCGGCTGCATCAGGAACGGCGCGGCAGCTTCTTCCTCGACGTGCTGGGCTTCCAGCGCCAGGTCGTGAATTATGGCTGGTCGGCCGAGGTCGTCCTGCTCGTGCAGGATGGGCGGGTCGCCTACAAGGTGATGTCCGGCAAGCCCAATATCGAGGACTCGCACGATCGGTGCAGCCGCTGGGACCGCTCCAGGATATCGGGGGCACGATGATGAAGACCGCCCAGCGCTTTCTCTGACGGCGGATTGGCAATAGCGCGGCGCGCTGGCGCCGCCGGTCGCGGGATCGCGACCGGCCTACGCGATCAATCTTGCATTGGGTTCGGCCCGGACGGCATTAGCGCGGCGCCAACACCATCATCATCTGACGGCCTTCCATTTTCGGATATTGCTCGAGCTTGGCGATTTCCTCGGTGTCCTTCTGGACCCGGGTGAGCAATTCCATGCCGAGATTCTGGTGCGCCATCTCACGGCCGCGGAAGCGCAGGGTGACCTTGACCTTGTCGCCATCGTCGAAGAAGCGGCGCATGGCCTTCATCTTCGTCTCATAATCGTGGTCGTCGATGGTCGGGCGCATCTTGATCTCCTTGATCTCGATGACCTTCTGCTTCTTGCGGGCCTCGGCGGCCTTTTTCTGCTGTTCGTATTTGAATTTGCCGTAGTCCATCAGCTTGACCACGGGTGGCTTCGCCTCGGGCGAAACCTCGACCAGGTCGAAGCCTTTTTCTTCGGCGATGGCGCGACCTTCGTCGATGCCGATCTCGCCATATTTGTGGCCGTCGTCGCCGATCAGCAGGATCGTGCGCGCCTGGATGTCATCGTTGACACGGGGACCACCCTTGTTTTGGGGCTGGATTGGCCCTTGGAAACGTCTGGGGACTATGACTCTCTCCCTTCAAATACCGGACGGCCGTCTCGCGGGGTTTGACCGGTGCCCACGAAACGTCAATCGGTTCATTGGCGTGGCCTGGAGTCCCCTCGGATCGTGGCGCCGGCGTTGTCGATAACGCGGAACGCGGAACCCGGCGGCCCCGAAGGGCACGCCGAATGCGACGCAGAATAGGAATATGTGCGGGTTTCGCAAGGGTAATTCGGCCACAACCGGCCCGGTTTCCGTGATTGCCGCACAGAAACCCGCCCTAGCGCAGATCCGGGGGCACCGCTTCGGCCTTGAGCAGGGCCAGGGTCTCGTCCAGGCCCAGGGTCTCCTGGGCGTTGGAGCCCAGCCGGCGCAGCGTCAGCGTGCGCTCCTCGGCCTCGCGCCGGCCGGCCACGAGCAGATAGGGCACCTTGGCCAGGCTGTGCTCGCGGACCTTGTAGTTGATCTTCTCGTTGGAGGTGTCGAGCTCGGACCGCAGCCCGGCCGCCTTCAGCGCGGCGTGGACCTCGCCGGCATAATCGTCGGCATCGGAGACGATGGTCGCGACCACGGCCTGGACCGGGGCCAGCCACATCGGGAACCTGCCGGCGTAATGCTCGATCAGCATGCCGATGAAGCGCTCCAGCGTGCCCAGGATCGCCCGGTGGAGCATGACCGCATATTGGCGCGAGCCGTCCTCGGCCACATAGGTCGCGTCGAGCCGTTCGGGCAGCACATAGTCGAGCTGCAGCGTGCCCACCTGCCAGGAGCGGCCGATGGCGTCGCGCAGATGGAATTCGAGCTTGGGCGCATAGAAGGCGCCTTCGCCATCGGCGATCTCGAAATCGTAGCCGGTGGCGCGCAAGGCATCGCCCAGCGCCTTCTCGGCGGCGTTCCAGCGTTCGATGGTGCCGCCGAAATTTTCCGGCCGGGTGGCCAGCTTGATCACCACCTCCTCGAAGCCCATGTCCTGGTAGACGCTATAGAGCAGCTTCACGAAGTGCTCGGTCTCGGACTGGATCTGGTCTTCGCGGCAGAAGATATGCGCGTCGTCTTGCGTCATCTGGCGCACGCGCATCAGCCCATGCAGCGCGCCATGCGGCTCGTTGCGATGGCAGCAGCCGAATTCGGCCATGCGGATCGGCAGGTCGCGGTAGCTCTTGGTGCCCTGATTGAATATCTGGACATGCGCCGGGCAGTTCATCGGCTTGAGCGCCATCAACTCGCCATCGCCGGACAGGACCGGGCCCTCGTCCTCGGTGTTCGGCACCTCATCGGGTACGACGAACATGTTCTCGCGATATTTGCCCCAATGGCCCGACTGTTCCCAGAACTTCGAGGCCATGAGCTGCGGGGTCTTGACCTCGGCATAGCCGGCGCGATTGAGCCGGCGGCGGATATAGGCCTCCATCTGGTTGTAGATGACGAAGCCGTTGGGGTGCCAGAACACCGAGCCCTGCGCTTCGGCCTGCAGATGGAACAGATCCATCTCGCGGCCGATCTTGCGATGGTCGCGCTTCTCGGCTTCCTCGAGGCGGGTCAGATAGTGCGTCAAGTTCCTTCTTGTCGCGCCAGGCGGTGCCGTAGATGCGCTGCAGCTGCGCGTTCTTGGCGTCGCCGCGCCAATAGGCGCCGGCGATCTTGGTCAGCTTGAAGGCGTCGCCGATGGGCGCGGTGGTCGCAAAATGCGGGCCGCGGCACAGATCGTGCCATTCGCCATGGAAATAGATCGAGACGTCTTCGCCTTCCGGGATGGATTCGATCAGTTCGGCCTTGTACTTCTCGCCGATGCCCTTGAAGTGGGCGATGGCCTGGTCCCGCGGCCACACCTCGCGGCGGGTCGGCAGCGCGGCCTTCACGATCTCATGCATTTTCGCTTCGATCTTCGGCAGGTCCTCCGGGGTGAAGGGCTCGTTGCGCGCGAAGTCGTAATAGAAGCCGTCCTCGATCGCCGGGCCGATCGTCACCTGGGTGCCGGGATAGAGCGCCTGCACGGCCATCGCGAGCACATGGGCGGTGTCGTGGCGGATCAGCTCCAGCGCCTCGGGGTCCCTGCGGGTGATGATCCGGAGCTTGGCGTCCGCCTCGAGCGGGCGGAAGATGTCGACAATCTTGCCGTCGGCCTCGACCGCCAGGGCGGCCTTGGCCAGGCCCGGGCCGATGGCAGGCGGCGATCTCGCGCGCCGGTGACACCGCGCGCGAACGTCAGCGCCTTGCCGTCGGGCAGGGTGATGGTCACGTTGGCAGACGCGGATGCTGGCGCGGACACGGGAAATCCTCCATTGGCAATGAGCGCCCGACCATCATCAAGGCCCGGCTGGAAGTCAATGCAACCGCCATTTGCCGGCAGATCGGCCGCAGCCGGACCGTGGTCCGGACCGCCTCTCGGCGGGCGGCGGGGGAAAGTAAACTATTTGTGCGGGATTTGACGGCCATGCGCCGTTTTCGGATGCCGCCCGTTGGTCCACAATGGCCACGGGAGTGGGCCCGGGAGAATGCCATGAAGCCCCTGTTCTATGCCGCCGCCGCCGCCGGAATGATTGCCGCACCGGCGTTCGCCCAGCCGGCCGCCGACAGGCCGTCGGCGCCGGCCTGCATCAACACCATGCGCATCGATCACACCAGCGTGCCGGACAGGCGCACGATCCTGTTCCACATGCAGGGCGGCAAAATCTGGAGGAACGCGCTGGTTCGCGATTGTCCGGATCTGAAGACCTACGGCTTCAGCTATTCGCCGACCTCGTCCCATCAGATCTGTGCCAATCTGCAGGCGATCCGGGTGATCGAGACCGGAACAGTCTGCATGCTGGGGGCCTTCACGCCCTATGAGCCGCCGGCCGGCGACGCCGCTCCGTAACCCTCACCACCGGGAGACACGCCATGAGAGCTGTCGTCATCGCAACACTCGCCGCCGCCCTCGCGGCCGGAGCCGCCGTCGCGCAGCCGGCCGCCGACAGCGGGCCGGCGCAGGCCGCCCGATCCAACAATGTCTGCCTGTGGACCTATCTGATCGATCACACCACGATCAAGGACAAGGGCAAGTCCATCATCTTTCACATGCGCAATGGGCATGATTGGCAGAACACGCTGCGCGCCCCGTGTCCGGGCCTCAATTTCAACGGCTTCGCCTATGTGACGCGCAACGGCGAGATCTGCTCGAATATGGAAACGATCATGGTGCTGCGCACGCATGAAGTTTGCATGCTGGGCAATTTCGAACCCTACGTCCCGCCACCCAGGAAGAAGCCGGACGACCACGGCCATTGACGCAAGATTGCCGTGTCTGCGGCAGGCCGCGGACACATCGGCGACGGCGTGCGTTTTCATGGAGAACGCACGCGCCAAGGAGGTCCGCATGACACGCGATGATCCGAGCCCGGCTGAGGCGCCCGGGCTTCCATTCAAACCGAAATCCGTTCGTGAGCACCGGGGGCTGTTTCTGTTCGAAGGAATCGTCCTGCTCATTCTGGGCGCGGGCGCAATTCTCGTGCCCACGCTCGCTTCGCTGGCCGCGACAATCTTCTTCGGTTGGCTGCTGATCATTGGCGGGGGTGTGGGGCTGGTCTCGACCCTGGCCGGTCGCCACGCGCCGGGCTTTGGCTGGGCCGTGGTTTCCGCGGTGGCCGCAATTGTCGCCGGCGCGGCCCTGGTCTGGTGGCCGATCGGCGGGATGTTCTCGTTGACGCTGGTGCTGGCGGCCTTCCTCGCCGTCGACGGCGTGGTCTCGATCTTCTATGCGCTCGAGCACCGGCGCCACGCCTCGCAGCGCTGGATCTGGCTGCTGGTCAATGGCGGGCTGGACCTGATCATGGCGGCGCTCATCCTGTGGTGGCTGCCGGTCTCGGCCGTGTGGGTCCTGGGTCTGATCCTGGGCATCGATCTGATCTTCGCGGGCACATCGCTGATCGCCCTGGCGCTGGGCGCCCGCGGTCAGCCGGCCTGAAGCCGGGCCGGGTCAGGCCGATGGCGGCGCATGGGCGTCGATCCAGCGGCGCAGATCCGGCAATTGCAGCGCGCCCGAGACGCGGGCGGTTTCACGGCCGGCGCGCACCAGCACCAGGGTTGGAATCGAGCGGATGTTGAACTGCGCGGCCAGCGAGGCTTCCGCATCGGAATCGACCTTTGCGAAGCGCAGCTGGGGTTCATATTCGCGCGCGGCGCTCTCGAAGGCCGGCGCCATCATGCGGCAGGGTCCGCACCACTCGGCCCAGAAATCCACCAGCAAGGGCAGATCGGCGGCGTTGGCGTGGGCGCCGAAGCGGGTGCTCGTCAGGGCGATCGGCTTGCCCGTGAACAGCGCCTTGCTGCAGCGCCCGCAATTGCCCTTTGCCACAGGCTTGTCGGCGGGCACCCGGTTGAGGGTGTCGCAATGCGGACAGGGAATGATACGGGTCTGAGCCATGGCCCGACCATGCCTCCTGCGGGCCGGCCGGGCCTTGCTCCAGATCAACGCCGGCGTGGCGGCGGCCTAGCGACCGCGCTCGGCCATCCGCGTGCATGACCCGTCGTCCTGCGCCAGCCCGAGGACCTCGCCCAGGGTTCCACTGTCCGCGCTCGCGGCCCGGAAGACGGCGCGCGCATCGGCGCAATAGCCATTGATGTCGTGGATGCTGTCCAGCGAGGCGGCATTGGCCAGCTTGGTCTTGTAGGCGTGGTAGGCCGACATTCCGCCGCGGCGATCCTCGAAATACCGTCGCAGCGCGGCGTCGGACCGCTGCAGCTCGGCGCGGCGGCTCACCACGAATTCGTTGTAGAGCCGGCTCTGGTGACAGCTCAGGGCGGCCACCATCAATTGCTGTTGCACCGCCGCCGTCTGCATCGCGGTCGTCGAGGCCGAGCGGTGGCAGGCGCCGGCCGCGGCATTCGTCGTCAGCCCGGCAAGGGTGGCGACCATGGTCATTCCGCCGAGCAGTTTGCGCAGTCTTGATCTTGTCGTTGTCATTGTTGTTGCCCCTGAAGTGTTCGGTTAGGACGCCGTTGCACGGATGCAGCGGCCGGCCGGCGGACTGGTGCGGTCCAGCCGCGGGATGACTTCGCCGGCGCCGCCGCGACAGGCGACCCAGCGGAATCGGTGATCGGCGTCGGTCTCGCTCAACGTCCTGTCCGCGGCGAGGGCGGCGAAGCCGTCGGATTCGACACTGCCGGCGACCGAGCCGTTGGCGCAGGCCGTCAGCGGATCGCCGCCGTCCTTCAGGCAATAGACGAACTGGACGGGATAGCGGCAGCTATTGCGGAAGCCCCAATGATGGCCATCGCTGTCGACGCTCAGGCAGGACGACGCGGCCGGTCCGGTCCCCCCGGACTTGCCGGACAGCGCTGCCGTGAGATCCGACGTCGGTCCGACGCCGTCCATGGCGGAATCGATCGGATGAACCGCCGAAGTGCGCACCATGATCGATTTCGCCGCCGCCTGGCCCTTTGCCGCGGCCCGCGCCGCCTTGGCGGCATGCGCCGCGCCGGCGAGCGAGGTCGGCGCTTGCGTGTCGGCGGGGGCGGCCTGGGCCTGCACCGTCGGTACCGGCGGCGCGCAGTGTTGCACCGGCGCGCTGGCCGGTTTGGTGCCGGAAAGGCTGACGCCCAGCCGCTTGGCGTATTCGGCCAGCGCCTGGCGGCGCTCGGCCTCGCTGAAATTGTGGCCCTTCGGATACCAGGCCTTGCAGAGATGCGTGCCATCGGCCGTGGTCACCGCCAGCGAGAGGCCGCCGCCGGCGGCGATCCGCAGGGTCTCGCTGTGACCATCGGAGAACTGGGCCGCGATGCCATTCGCGGATTGGCGGAAGACACCGACCAGTTTGCCCGGGTCCCGCCCGTCGGAGACGGTTCCCAGCGTGTCGTTGAGAAAGCCGAAATGCGTGCGCTCGACATTGCCATCGGGCGCGATCAACACACGGGTCAGGCCGTCTTCATCCGGCTGAAGAGTGAGTGTCGAACCATCGACCGCGCGCAGCATCTGTCCGGTGAGCGCGTCCAGACCGGCCGGCGGCTGCGCGTCCCCCGACGCGGCGGCCGGCAGGGCGGCGGTCAGAAAACCCGCAGCCGTGAGGGCGGCAATCCCGATACGCAATGTCATCCCCAGTCCCCTTCTGTGTTCGCCGGCTCAGCGTGCGATGGTTTGCGGCGCGCCGCGCATTGCCAGGAGCAGATAAAGTGCCATCTGGTCACGCTGCGTCAGTTCCGCCGGGCCCGGCTTCGGCGCGGCCGCCCGCGCGGCGATATTTGCCAGACGCTCCGTCATCGCATCGCGGGCGCACGGAACATCGGCGGCGCGCGCGATCGTCGAAAACGCAATGGCCGGCGGCTTGCCGGCTTCGCCGGCCGGACCGGTTCCGGCCAGATTTGTGCCCAGTACGGCCAGGCCGGTGGCTACGATTGTTCGTAACATCGCCCGTTCCCCATCTGCCCCGCACGGTCTTGCGTGCATGGGAAGTGTGGCATCGAGGCAGTCAAAGTCGACACTTACCGGGTGCGACGGTGAAGTGATGCTTAGGGCGGTGGCGACGGCTTTCTTACAATTCTAATCGCAAGCGATGTAAGGGGGTGAAACACGCCGGTGCATCCGCAGACGCCTGCCGGCCGGCGTCCGAAAGTTCCAGCCGCTCAGCGCCGCGCGGCTACCATTTTCCGGTCTTCTGTTCGGCGGCGGCCTTTTCCTGCGCGGCGAAGGCGCGCTTGTAGCCGTCGCGCCCGGTCAGACGCTCCCAATATGCCGCGCAGCGCGGCCCGATCTCCTCGGTGTTGCCGATGGCGTTGGCCAGCATCAGCGCATAACCGACCGAAATGTCGGCCATGGTGAACCTCTCGCAGGCGATGTGTTCCTGTCGCTCCAATGTCGCCTCGACGGCGCGCAGGCGGGCGAAGAACCAGCGCCTGTAATCCTCGACGGCCTGGGGCAGGCGGCGCTCCTTCGGCTCGAAGCGGCCATAGCGCAGCACGATCGTCTGCGGAAAGGTGAGTGTGGCCTCGCCGAAATGCAGGGCGTTGAGATAGGCGCCATAGGCCGGTTCATGCGGCGCCACCGCCAGATCGGTGGGCCCGTATTTTACCGCCAGATATTCGCAGATCGCCGCCGATTCGGTCATGAAGGTGTCGCCGTCGAAGAAGGCGGGAATTGTGCCCAGCGGGTTGATCTCGAGAAACTCGCGCGCCTCGAAGCGGGGCGGGAACGGCAGGATCCTCAGATCGTATCGAAGGCCCATCTCTTCCAGCGCCCAGAGCGGGCGGAAGGAGCGGGCGCTCCAGCAATGGTACAATGTGATCATGCCTGCCCCCGCCAGCTTTCCGCCGCCAGCCAAGGCCAGCGGGGCCGCCCCGTCAAGCATCGGCTTGGAACCGGATGGCGCCTTCGCCTAATATGCGCGCCGAAATCGAGAGATTTGCCATGACCGACACACTCCCGGACCGCCTCTCCGCCAATCCGAAGAGCCCCTATCACGATGCGGCCCTGCTCGAACGTGGGGTGGGGGTGCGCTTCAACGGCGTCGACAAGACCAATGTCGAGGAATATTGCGTCAGCGAGGGCTGGGTGCGGCTGGCCGTTGGCAAGACGGTGGATCGCCATGGCCAACCCATGACCATCAAATATACCGGCACGGTCGAGCCCTATCTGCGCGAGGAATCCGAACCGGCTGCACGCAAAAGACAGAAGGGCCGGGCATTGCTGCCCGGCCCCTTGTCATGCGTGCACGGATCCAGTCGTTATTTGCGCGCCATAATCTCGATCGTGACGGCATATCTGCCGACGGCGTGGCAGACCAGATCGAGACGCCTGATGTTGCGCATGCGCCCGGGCAGGTCGTAGCGATAGAAACCGCCGGCGCGCAGGATACCGCGATGCTGGAAGGCAAGATTGTGGTGCGAGCCGTTCTGGAAGGTCACCCTGACGCGATTGCAACGGGCATCCTTGCGAATAGGCCGCAGCGCGATGCGATCGACATGGCGACCGCGCCAACCGGCAAAGCGCCGTTCGTGATCACGCCGGCCCTCGAAGCGTTCGCGGCCGAGCACGATCCAGCCTGCGGCGGCCGCGCGCGGCGGCACGGCACCCCAGTTGAAGATGTGGGACCAGGTACGCGCCCAGCCGGGGCTGTGACGCCACTCGTCGCGGTAGCGGCCGACATCAGCGGAGATGTAGATGCGACCGTGGCGCTCACGCGAACGGCAGACAAATTGAATCTGACGCACCTTCCGCGAATGACCGGCCAGGTCGACATAGATCGGATGACCCTCGCGCAGCGCGCCAGAGAACACGCGGTCCCAGTTTCCGTTGCCGTACTGCACTCGGATCGACCGGCAGAAAATGTCGCTGCGATTGGCAACGACGCGCAGGCCTTCCATGGGCCCGCCGAATTGCGTCCATGTTCTGTCGCGGTCGATACGGTGGCCCACTTCGACATGGCCCAGTCGGACATAGGCTGCGGATGCCGGGCCGGCGAAAGCAACAATCCCGGCCGCCGCCGCCGCGGCGATCGCAATCATCCTTGCGCGTTTCATTTTCAGGTTCCTCTCACTCTGATTTCGGAATCGGGCAGGCTGGTGCCCGGTCGGTATGGCTACTCTCGTTGAGTTTACCTGAACGAGAGATGAAGGCATCCTCGCATGGTCTGACAAGGCTATCCACAGTCATGAGGGGAGGATGACACACATCAATGCGTGTCGCCCTGCCTCGTCCGAGGCCTGCCAATGGCCCGCCCGGCTTTGGTGCGCCGATTACTTGGTTCCCGCCCGTAACTCTTTCGCCGGCGCACCTTGGTGACCAAGATGGCCGCGCCATTTTTCCGAACATTGGCCGAATCGTAATGAATTTGTTCCGGCCTTGGTTCTGGTGGCCGTCTGCGGCGGCCTGTTGTGCTGGGCTCACGAAAAGGGCCGGGCAGCGCACTGCCCGGCCCTTGCCGTTTGTTGGATGGAGCAGGCGGCTACCGCGCCAGCACCTCGATATCGACCGGACGGTGACGCAGGCCATGGCACGTCATGTCGACGCGGCGAACGTTGCGGGTGCTGCCCCGCAGGTCCAGCGGATAGATATGCCCTTCGCGCATCCGGTCGTGGCGTCCGATATTGAGCCGCTGGGTCTGACCATTGCGGAAGGTCGCTTTTACGTGGTGGCAGCGCGCGTCGTCGTGGTGTGGGCGCAACGCGATTTTGCGGATGTCGCGCCCGTCACGGTGGAGCCGTACGCGTTCGTGATCGCGGCGTCCGTTGAAACGCTTATAGCCGACCCGCTGCCAAGGGTGGCGATGGCCGTAAACCCTGTGGTGATAGTCGCGATTGCCTTGGATAACAGCGCCGCCGAGGAACAACGAGAACAGGCGCGCCCATTGCGGCTGGCGTCGCCATTCGGCCGCATAGCGGCCCACATCTGCGGAAATCGCGATGCGTCCGCTGCGATGGTGCCGCGTTCCGCAGACAAAGCGAATCTGACGCAGCTTCCGCAGATGGCCCTTCAAATCCACATTGATCGGACGGCCGCGATAGAGATTCCCTTTGTAAACGCGATCCCAGTGACCATTGCCATACTGCACGCGGATTGATCTGCAGTGGATATTGCTGGTTCGCGCGATCAGCCTTAGCCCTTCCATGGGGCCGCCGAACCGGTTCCATTGTGTTTCGTGATCGCCGCGCCGGTTGATCTCAACCGTGCCGATATGGATGTACTGCGCCAAGGCGGATGTGGCGAATGCCGCAGCACCCGCTGTGACCGATGCGCCGAGCGCGAGCATTCGTGTAATTTTCATGGGGAGCTCCTTTCGCATTGGTAATGTCAACGCCTGTTCGGAGCTGGAGTTTCGAAAAGAATTGGCTTCGGTGCCGATCAACACCGAAATCGCGGAAATTGAAGGAAAACTTGCGCGGCGCCGCGGACACAAACAAAAAAGGCCCGGTGTTTCCACCGGGCCTTTCCGTACTTGCTAGGCGTCTGAGTGCAGGACTTAGAAGTCCATGCCACCCATGCCGCCCATGCCGCCCATGCCGCCGCCGGGCATGCCGCCGGCTGCGCCGCCGCAGTCCTTCTGCGGACGGTCGGCGACCATGGCTTCGGTGGTGATCAGCAGCGCGGCCACGGACGAGGCGTCCTGCAGCGCGGTGCGCACGACCTTGGCCGGGTCGACGATGCCGGCGTCGATCAGATCGACATACTGCTCGGTCTGCGCGTCGAAGCCGAAGGTGTTCGACTTCTGCTCGAGCAGCTTGCCGACGACGATGGAGGCTTCCACGCCGGCAGTTCTCGACGATCTGACGGATCGGGGCCTGGATCGCCTTGCGCACGATCGCGATACCCGCGGTCTCGTCCTCGTTCTCGCCTTCCATGTCCTTCAGCGCCTTGGTGGCATAGAGAAGGGCCGTGCCGCCGCCGGGAAGGATGCCTTCCTCGACCGCCGCCTTGGTCGCATTGAGCGCGTCGTCGACGCGGTCCTTGCGCTCCTTCACTTCCACTTCGGTGGCGCCGCCGACGCGGATGACGGCCACGCCGCCCGCCAGCTTCGCCAGACGCTCCTGCAGCTTCTCACGGTCGTAGTCCGAGGTGGTTTCCTCGATCTGCGCCTTGATCTGCGCCACGCGGGCCTGGATGTCGGCCTTCTTGCCGGCGCCGTCGACGATCGGTGGTGTCGTCCTTGGTGATGCGCACCTTCTTGGCGGTGCCCAGCATGCCGACCTTGACGTTCTCCAGCTTGATGCCGAGATCTTCGCTGATGACCTGGCCACCGGTGACGATGGCGATGTCTTCCAGCATGGCCTTGCGGCGATCGCCGAAGCCCGGAGCCTTGACGGCCGCGACCTTCAGGCCGCCGCGCAGCTTGTTGACCACCAGCGTCGCCAGCGCCTCACCCTCGACCTCTTCGGCGATGATGAGCAGCGGGCGGCCGGACTGCACGACCGATTCCAGGATCGGCAGCATCGGCTGCAGGCTGGTCAGCTTCTTCTCGTGGATGAGGATGTAGGGCTCTTCCAGCTCGGCACGCCATCTTGTCGGCATTGGTGACGAAGTAGGGCGAGATGTAGCCGCGGTCGAACTGCATGCCTTCGACGACTTCCAGCTCGGTCTCGAGCGACTTGGCTTCCTCGACCGTGATCACGCCTTCATTGCCGACCTTGGCCATCGCTTCGGCGATCATCTGGCCGACGGTCTTGTCGCCATTGGCCGAGATGGTGCCGACCTGGGCGATCTCGTCGTTCGACTTGACCTTCTTGGAGCGCTTCTTGAGGTCGGCGACGACGGCTTCGACGGCCTTCTCGATGCCGCGCTTGAGGTCCATCGGGTTCATGCCGGCCGCGACCGACTTGGCGCCTTCGCGCACGATGGCGCGGGCCAGAACGGTGGCGGTGGTGGTGCCGTCGCCGGCGGCGTCATTGGTCTTCGAGGCCACTTCGCGCACCATCTGGGCGCCCATGTTCTCGAACTTGTCGGCGAGCTCGATCTCCTTGGCGACCGTCACACCGTCCTTGGTGGTGCGCGGGGCGCCGAAGCTCTTCTCGATCACGACATTGCGGCCCTTCGGGCCCAGTGTCACCTGGACCGCATCGGCCAGGATATCGACGCCGCGCAGAAGCTTCTCGCGGGCATCGGCGCCGAATTTGACGTCTTTGGCTGCCATGTTGGTAGTCTCCTGAATTCTGTTGCTGCGAGGCTGTTCAGGCGGCCTTCTTCGAGGCCTTGCGGCCCTCGACGATGCCCATGATGTCGGACTCCTTCATGATCAGGAGTTCTTCGCCATCGATCTTGACCTCGGTGCCCGACCACTTGCCGAACAGCACGAAATCGCCGGCCTTCACCTCGGGGGCGACCCGCTTGCCGTTGTCGTCGAGCGCGCCGGGACCGACGGCGACGATCTCGCCTTCCTGCGGCTTTTCCTGAGCGGTCTCGGGAATGATGATGCCGCCGGAGGTCTTCTGCTCCTCCTGGACGCGGCGGACGACCACGCGGTCGCCGAGCGGACGGAACTTCATGGATAGTCTCCTCGAAAGTTCATGTAAAACAAGCGCTTGGTTGGAACCTGGCCCGGATGGCACCAGGCTGGCAGCACTCTCTCGGTGAGAGTGCTAGCCGTCGGGTGGGTAGATAGGCGCGGGCACGCGGGCCGTCAAGGGGGGCGCCGGCCGTCGGGGCGCGGGCGCGGGCGCGGCAAGCGCGCCAAAACGCACTGCGTCAATTTTCGTTGCACCCAAGGCTTGAAGTTTTCGCCCGGTCTGCCAAATAGCGGACAACGGCTGGCTGCCCACGACATCGCCAAGGGCGATAGGCAGGATTGGCGGGCCGGGGCGATGCGCCCCCCCGCGGACCGTGACAACCGAAAACCAGACCAACGTCTCTTCCGGCGGAGGAAACACGTGTCCGACACGACGGCGACCGGCCAGGATTTTATTGTCTTTTCAAACAGTTTTGCCCGTACCACCCTTTCAATGCTCCTGATGCTGGGGCTGGTGGCCGCGATCTGGGCAAAGACGGCGAGCGCCAGGCTGGACCTGACCGCATTGATCGGGCTGGACCGGGAGGTCGCGGCGCCCGTCCATATCGCGCCGCCGCCCCCCGAGCCCGCGCCGGATGTGTATGCCCGCGAACAGGCGATGGGCGCGCGCAAGCTTTTGCACCGCTGGGACGCGGTGGTGCGGGCCGCCGCTGCCCGCTTCCACATCCCGGCGTCCTGGATCCGGGCCGTGATCCTGCGCGAAAGCGGCGGGCGCACGGTCGGCCCCGACAATCTTCCGATCGAGTCGCCCGTCGGGGCCATCGGGCTGATGCAGCTCTTGCCGGCGACTTATGCCGAGATGAGCCAGGCCAACGGGTTGGGCGATGACCCCGCCAATCCGCATGACAACATCTTCGCCGGCGCGGCCTACCTGCACTGGCTGAAAGCGCAATTCGGCTTCCCCGGCCTGTTCGCGGCCTACAACACCGGGCCCGGCAACTACAGCGACTATCTCAAGGGCGCGCACAAGCTTCCCGCCGAAACCGTGGCCTATCTCGCCGCCATGAAGGCGCGCCTCGGCCAGAAGGGCCACACGCACGCCCGCCATGCGGCGAAGAGCCATCATGGACGCCGGATCACCGTCGCCCTCAACTAGCGGCGCGCGGCAAAGCTTGTACCGGCGACCATGCCCGGCTACAGCGTCGGCCGGACGCTATTTCGAAGGTTTGGTATGAGCGACATCCCCGAGGGCTTCGCGCCCTTCAAGCTTTCCATGGGCTTTCTCCAGGGCAACGGCCCGCTCTACGGCAAATGGGATGGCACCCATCTCAGGCTCGGCTTCCGGGTCGAGGAGCGGCACTGCAATCCGGGCATGGTGGCCCATGGCGGGATGCTGGCGACCTTCGC
The DNA here is from genome assembly GCA_963710925.1 of uncultured Pseudomonadota bacterium. Lineage (GTDB taxonomy): Bacteria > Pseudomonadota > Alphaproteobacteria > Micropepsales > Micropepsaceae > Rhizomicrobium. Next base: position 523,151 of record CAVQBY010000003.1, read on the forward strand.
CGACATGCAGCTTCCGATCGCGGCGCGCTTCCAGTCCAAGGTCGATATGGGCTTCCTGCCGACCGTCAATCTGACCTGCGATTATCTGGCGCCGGCGCCGCTGGGCGCCTGGGTCGAGGGCCAGGGCGAGGTCGTCCGGATCACGAAGAACCTGTTGTTCGCGCAAGGCGCCGCAACGGCGGACGGCGTGCCGGTGCTGCGGGCCAACGGCATTTTCAAGGTCACCTCCAAGGGCTCGACCAAGGCAGGCGATTTCACGATCGCCGATCTGTTCGACATCAAGAAGGATTGAGGCGCGCGCCGGCGCGCCGCGGTGGCGAGGCACCCGGGCCCTGGGTTAGACTGTGCGCATCATGAGCGATCTGGCCACTGCCCCGCCGCCCAGCGAGCCGCCCTCCGGCTCCGACGACGCGCGGCTGCCCCATGACCCGCATGCGCGCTGGCGCTTCCTGCGCGACGTCGCGGTGTTCCAGTTCAAGCTCTTCCTCGACAACCTTCGCGATTTTGCGCTGGTGCCGATCACGCTGATCGCCGCGGTGATTGATCTCTTCTTCAAGGGCGAGCGCGAGGGGGCACTGTTCTACAAGGTGCTGGAATGGGGCTGGCACAGCGAGCGGGTCATCGATCTGTACAGCGTGATCGAACCCGATCCGGATGCGCCGCTGGGCCATGACTTCACCGTCGATTCCGCGCTGGCGCGGCTCGAGGCCGTGGTCGTGCGCGAATATGAAAAGGGCGGGACCGCCGCCAGCGTCAAGGCGGCCGTCGACCGCGCCATCGACCAGATCCAGCGCGAGGGTGGAACCCGTCGTGCCCGTGCGCGCGACGTGGTGAACCGCGCCGCCGAAAAACTGCGCGCGCGCATGGAAGCCGAGAAATACGGCCCGCCGCCGCCGGGCTAGCGCCACCTGATTAGCGGCCGAGAAAGCCTTCCAGGACATTGACGGTGTTTTCGGCCAGATGGTCGAGATTGTAACCGCCCTCGAAGACAAACAGCGTCGGCTTGCCGAGTCCGGCGAGGGCCTCGCCCATGCGCAAATAGTCCGGCGTCTTCAACCCGAGCTCGCAGATCGGATCGCCTTCGAAGGTGTCGAGGCCCAGAGAGACCAACAGCACATCGGCGCCGAAATCGCGCACCCGGCCGAGCGCGCTGTCCAGCGCCTCGCGATAGCCGCTCCATTCGGTGCCCTTGGCGAGCGGCAGGTTGAGATTGGCGTTCTCGCCGGCGCCCTGTCCGCATTCGTCGGCGAAGCCGAGAAAATGCGGATAGGCGAATTCGGGGCTGGCGTGGATCGACGCGAACAGCACATCGGGACGATCGTAGAAGATCGATTGCGTGCCGTTGCCGTGATGATAGTCGACATCGAGAATGGCCGGCCTCAGTCCCTCATCGGAGAACCATTGGGCCGCGATGGCGACATTGTTGAGATAGCAATAGCCGCCGAACAGGTCGGCGCCGGCGTGATGGCCGGGCGGGCGCGACAGGGCGAAGGCGCTGGTTTCGCCCTGGTGGATCGCCTGCGCGGCGCCCAGCGCCACATTGACCCCGGCATGGGCCGCTTCCCAGCTGCCCTTGGTGATCGGTGTCGCGGTGTCGAAGGCATAGGAGCCGAGCTTGGCTTCGATGTCGCCGTCCTTGCGCGTGCGCAAGCCGCGCCCCGGCCACACCGAGGGCAGGGCATCGCTAGTGTCCTTGGGGTACATCGCCCGCCACTGGCCATAGGCGTCGGACAGAAACTGCACGAAGGCCGGATCGTGCACGCGCAACGCCGGCTCATTGCCGAATTCGTCCGGCTCCAGGATCGGCCCGAGCTTGCGCTCCGTCAGGCGCGCATGCACGCGCTCGACCCGTTCGGGCACTTCGACGGCGGGCATGAGCCGCCCGGCTTCAAACTCTTCCCTGGGCGCATGGACCCGATGGGCCGGGGTGTAGAACGTTTTCATGTTTGCGATGGAACGGCAAAGCCCCAGGGAACTCAAGCGCCGGGCTGCGCGAAATCGCCGGAAACAGCTACACTGCGCGCAGCGATAACGGGAGGAACCGATGGCACTGAAGACGCCGGCGCAATATGTCGAAAGCCTCAACGACGGCCGTGTGACCTATTGGGGCGGGGAGCGCATCGCCGACATCACGGCGCATCCGCGCTTCAAGGTTCCCATCGCGCTCACCGCCAAAGACTATGAATATGACGATCCCGAACTGGGGGCGCTGCGCCGTTACACGGAAGATGATGGCAGCGAAGCCCACCGCATCTATCAGGTCCCGCGAAGCGAAGAGGATTTGGCCAGGCGCGTGGAGCTGCTGCGCAACACCTCGATCGGCACAGCCGTCAGCGGTGTCTTCATGGCGCTGATGAGCGTCAAGGACGAGGTTGCCGCCGTCAATCCGCAATATGGCGAGAACATCGAGCGGCTTTACAGCTATTGTCGCGACCATGATCTGCGCGGCGCCGAGGTCATCACCGACCCCAAGGGCGACCGCAAACGGCGCGCCCATGAACAGGACGATCCCGATCTCTATGTGCGCATTGTCGAGCGGCGCAGCGACGGCATCGTCGTGCGCGGCGCCAAGCTGCACATCACCGCGGCCTCGGTGATCCACGAGCTGGTCGTGATGCCGACCAAGGGCATGCGCCAGGACGAAACCGATTATGCGGTGTCCTTCTCGATCCCGGTGAACACCAGGGGCGTCAGCATCATCAATCGCAGCTTCGCGCCCGCTGAACTCAACGCCTTCGACTATCCGGCCTCCTCGCATCACTCCATGCCGGAAGGGTTCGTCGTGTTCGACGATGTCTTCGTGCCCTGGGAGCGGGTGTTCCTGGCCGGCGAGGTCCAGCTTGCCTCCAAGCTCGCCCAATCGCTGGGCTTGTGGGAGCGTACGGGCGGGGTGATCGCGGCGGTCGAGCAGTCGGAGATGTTCGTCGGCCTGGCGCAGCTCGTCACCGAGATGCAGGGCAAGGAGCGCGATGCCGTGGCCCAGGCCTCCATCGCCGAACTCATCACCTATGCGCAGATGCTGGAGATGGGGCTGGATTATGCCTGCCGCCATTACGAGAAGACGGCGTCGGGGATGGTCTATCCCAACACGCTCGCGATCAACGCCGCCAAATACTACTACGCCGCGAACTATCACCAGATGGTGCGCTATCTGCACGACCTCTCCGGCGGGCTGGTGCTGACGCTGCCGATGGAGGCCGATCTGCGCAATCCCGAATCTGGCAAGTTCATCCGCAAATATCTGCACACCAGAGACAGCGTCGACGTCGAGCAGCGCATGCGCGTCTACAACCTGATCCGCGACATGACGGCGGACGCCTTTGGCGGCTGGAACTTTGTCGTCGCGCTGCAGGCCGGGGGCGGGCTCACCGCCCAGCGCTTCATGATGAATCGCACCTACGACATCGAACGCGCCAAGGCCCGCGCGCTCAAGGCGGCCGGGGCCTAGGTCTGCAGCAGAACCGCGCCGGCGACGATGACGCCGGCCGCGATCCAGCGGCGGAGATTCATCGTCTCGTGCAGGAACACGGCCGCGAGCAGCGTGCCGAACAGGACGCTGGTTTCGCGCAGGGCCGCGAGCGGCGCCGTCGCGCCCAGCCGGTAGGCCAGCATCGCCGCGCCATAGGAGACGACCGAGAGCGCCGCAATCAGCGCGCCCACGCCGCCATTGTTTGCGGGCGGCCAGGATCACCGCCGGTCCGCGGATCAGGGGCGCGGTGGCAGAACCGACAGGCCATGCGCCACAAAGAACCACAGCACATAGGTGAAGGGGTTGGCGGTGGCGCGCACGCCCTGGGCATCGATCACCGTGTAGGTGCCGATGGTCAGCCCGGTGGCCAACGCGAAGCCGAGCCCGGCCATGGCACCGTCCGTGGCCCGATGCGACAGGCCCATGATGACGACGCCGGCGCAAACCAGCGCGATGCCGGCCAGTTCGGTGGCCGGCGGGTGATGGCCCAGCACCAGGATCACACCCAGCGCCGTGAACAGCGGGCCGGTGCCGCGCGCCACCGGATAGACGGCCGAAAACGCCGCGCTCTCATAGGAGCTTGACCAGCAGAAGCTCATAGACGGCGTGGACGGCTGCCGTCGCGCCCAGCAGCCACAATGCCCGGCCGTCCGGCAGCGGCACGAACAGCAGCGCCGGCGCCACCAGCACGACGAGAACACGCCGATCAGACAGCCGCATGGCGTATTTGTCGTCGGCGTGCTTGGTCGCGATGTTGACGACGGCATGGACTGCGGCCGAAACCAGGATCAGGGCGAGGGCGGTCATGGGGCCTCGAATCGGGGAGAATCTCGAATCTGAACCGCCCCTTGGGGGAGGGTCGATCTGACGGGACGGGCGCGGGCGAGCGGGAGATGGCGGCCATGACGGAGTATCTGAATGCGGATCTGATCGGGGTGGCGGGCGGTGCGGCGCGGCTGCAGACCCCGGCGCTGGTTGTCGATCTGGATTGTCTGGAGGCCAATATCGCCGCCATGGCCGAGCCATGCGAAGGCGCGCGGCGTCGCGCTCGCGGCCCCATGCCAAGACGCACAAATGCGTCGAAATCTCGAAGCGCCAGCTCGCGGCCGGGGCGCTCGGAATCTGCGTGGCGAAACTCGGCGAGGCCGAGGCGCAGGCCGATGGCGGCGTCGATATCGATCCTTATCACCTCACCGGTGGTGACAGAGGCCGGCATCGCCCGCCTGATGGCGCTGAACGCCCGCGTCGGTGACCTGATGGCGGTCTGCGACAATGCCGATGTCGCCGCGCGCCTGTCCGCCGCGGCCACGGCGGCCGGCAAGACGCTCAAGGTGGTGGTGGACATCGATCCGGGCCTCGGCCGCACGGGTATCGCGCCAGGCGAGCCGGCCTTGCGACTGGTCGAGCAGGTCGCGCCAGGGCGCCCGGTCTCGAATATCGCGGGTCTGCAATGCTATGCCGGACAGGTGCAGCACATGGAATCGCCGGACGAGCGGCGCAAAAGCCTCGCTGCTGGCGATGGCCGAATTGCTGGCCCTGCGCGACATGCTGGTGAAGCATGGGCTTGCGCCGAAGATCCTCTCGGGCGGCGGTACCGGAACCTTCGACATCGATCCCGATGCCCAGGTGCTGACCGAGCTGCAGGTCGGCTCCTATGTCTTCATGGATCGTCAGTATAATGACGTTTGGGAAAAGCCGGGCGGCGCACCGCCGTTTGCGACCTCGCTGTTCGTGCAGACAACCGTGATCAGCGCCAATCGCGCCGGCCTGGCGACGACCGATGCGGGCTTGAAATCCTTCGCCACCGATGCCGATGCGCCCAAACTCGCGGTCGGGGCGCCGGAGGGGGCGAGCTATTTCTTCTTCGGCGATGAACAGGGCGGAATTCTGTATTCGGGGGAACCGAAGCTGATGCCTGGGCATGTGGTGGCCTGCGTGGTTCCGCATTGCGACCCGACGGTCAATCTCTACGACTGCATCCATGCGGTGCGCGGCGACACGCTGGAAGCGATCTGGCGGATAGACGGCCGCGGGCGTTCCGCCTGAACGGTTTCCTGAACACGCCGTTCATCGTGCATTCAGGCGGCTTTCGGCAAAATTCGAGCCTGCGATGTTATGGGCGGAGGAAGACACGCCATGAAGACATCTCGCCAAACTTGCCGTCGGCGCGGTGGTGCTCGGTGGAACCGCCTTTGCCGCCGCGGCCCCGGCCGCCGCCGATGTCGGCATCTCGTTCGGCTTTGGCGTTCCCGGCTACGGCTACTACGCTATTCCTGCGACTATTATGACTATTACGATGTGCCCCCGCCCTGGGGCCTGCCGCCGGGCTATTGCGGCTATCAGCTCTACTATCAGCCGGTCTATTGGGGCGGAAGCTGGTATCGCGGGCCGATCTATTATCGCTGGCACCGTGGCCACCGGCTCTACTGGCTGAACGGCGGCTGGCGCCGTGACGGCTGGCGCGGACGCCGTCCGCACATCGAATGGCGCGAGCGTGGCGGCCGGCATTGGCGTGGCTACCACCACCGGCGCGGCGGCGCGCAATGGGGCGGAACCTATCGCGGCAGCCGGCAGTGGAACGTGCGTCATCACGGCGGCAGCACCTATCGCGCCGGAGCCTACCGCAGCGGCGGCCACCACCACCGGCATCGCTGATGCCGGAACCGGCCCCGGCGGGCTTATGCCGGGGCCGGTTTCCCTGTCCTACGGAACCATTCCGGCACATCTCCCGTTCATTTACGGGTCGCGATCATCGCGCGTCGGGGGGCCTGACTCGAGGACAGATCCATGAAGGCTATTCTCAAAACCGCGGCTCTGGCCGCCGCATTGGCTGGCAGCGCGATGTTTGCGTCCGCTCCGGCGCGCGCGGACGGTGTGTCCGTCGCCATAGGCGTGCCCGGAATCGGTTTCTCCTATGACAGCGGGGGCTATTGCGACCGCTGGGGGTGCCCGGAAGACTATTGGGGTTATCCCGTCTATTACGGGCCGGTCTATTACAGCGGGGCCTGGTATCGCGGCCCCGTCTATTATCGCCGCATCGACGGCGCGTATTGGTACTGGATCCATGGCGGCTGGCACCGCGACGAATGGCGCGGGCCGCGGCCGGCCTGGTATCGCCACGCGCATTATCGCTACGGCCCCGCGCTCGGCTACGACTACTATCGCGGCCATGGTTTCCGGCATGACCACGATCGGTACTGGCGTCGCCAAATTCGTCGCCACCGGCGTGCGCATCGGCGCGAAGAACGGCGCGAACGTCGCCGGCACCACCAGAACTGACGCCTCATTGTCGCAATCGTGACGATTTCAGGGCCCCGGCAACCCGCCGGGGCCTTTTGCGTTTGCGCGCGCTCGGATCGTCACCGGCGAGCACGCGTTGGCAATAGAGCGCCACCTTTCAGGCGAGGTTCATCCGGGCCCGGTTAGGTTTGTTGGGTGGCTCGGGGCACTGAGGAGAAAGGAGACTGCTATGAAATTCCCCGCAAAGACATTGCTTGCTGCCGCCGCGATGGCCGGCGCTGCAATGGCCTATAGCGCGCCGGCACAAGCCGACAGCGGATTCAGCCTTTCGATCGGGAATGGCGGCGTCGGGTTCTCGATGAGCACCGGCGGCTATTGCGATAGCTGGGGTTGCCCACAGGACTACTGGGACTATCCGGTCTATTACGGGCCGGTCTACTACGATGGGATATGGTATCGTGGGCCCGTCTACTACCGCCGGATCGACGGCGACTATTGGTACTGGGTCCATGGCGGGTGGCACCGCAACTACCGGCCCCATTATCGTCCGCGTTGGGCGCATTATGGACCGGCACTGGGCCGCGCCTATTACAGGCGCCACGGTTTCCGCGTGCACGAGCGGCGCGAACACCGCCGCGAGCTGAGGCACGCGCGCCGGCATCACCGGTTGCATGAGCGTCGGGAACATCGCCGCGAACTGCGGCACGAGCGCAGGCGGGAACGTCGCCACGAGCGCAGGCACGCCAGTCCTGTCCGGTCGGCCCACCACCATGCCGGCCATCACCACAAGCGTCATCCCGGAAAGCACCACAACCGCAATCGGCGTGACCGCCGCAATGGCCACTAGGCTTGGCTGGTGATGACAACTTCGGGAGCCCCGGCGCATCGCGCCGGGGCTTTCGTTCTAAACGGTGCCGCGCAGCCGTCTGTCATTGCGCAAAATTATAACGTCCCCCGGTGCGGCGGAATGAAGTTATTGCCGCTTTTGGGGGCTTGCGCTGTCCTTGACGGGCGAAGTTTCCCTGCTAGCTTGGCCGCGATTTTCCAAGGCCAACGGGCATGCCCCCTCACAGCCCACGCGATCTTCCGAACGATCTGGGCGCGTTCTGGCTACCGTTCACGCCAAACCGCCATTTCAAGACCGCCCCGCGCATGCTCGCGGGCGCCAAGGGCATGCATTTCTACGACCCGTCGGGCCGCGCGCTGCTCGATGCCTGTTCAGGGCTGTGGTGTGTGAATGCCGGCCATGGTCGCGAACAGATCACCGAAGCGATTCGCACGGCGGCGGGAACGCTCGATTTTGCGCCGACCTTCCAGTTCGCCCATCCCGCCGCCTTCGCCCTGGCCGAGCGCATCGCCGCGCTGGCGCCGGACGGCATGGACCATGTGTTCTTCGTCAATTCCGGTTCGGAGGCCGCCGACACCGCGCTCAAGCTGGCGCGCGCCTTTCATCTCAGGCGCGGGCAGGGCCAGCGCTTCCGGCTGATCGGACGCGAGAAGGGTTATCACGGCGTCACCTTCGGCGGGCTGTCCGTCGGCGGCATCGGCAACAACCGCAAGCCCTACGGCCCGCTTCTTCCGGGTACGGACGATCACCTGCCGCTGCCCTATGAACGCGAAACGATGGGGTTCACCCGCGGCGAGCCGCAGACCGGCGCCGATTATGCCGACGCGCTCGAAAAGCTGGTGGCGCTGCATGGAGCCGACACCATCGCCGCGGTGATGGTCGAGCCGATGGCGGGCTCCGCCGGCGTCTTTGCCTCGCCACGTGGCTATCTTGAACGGTTGCGCAGCCTGTGTGACCGCCACGGCATCCTGCTGATCTTCGACGAGGTCATCACTGGCTTCGGCCGCCTCGGCCATGGCTTCGCCGCCGAACGCTATGGCGTGACGCCGGACATCATCACCTTCGCCAAGGGCGTGACCAATGGGGCGGTGCCCATGGGCGGGACCATCGTCTCGAACGCGATCCACGACGCCTTCATGGGCGATGGGCCCGATCACGGTATCGAATTCTTCCACGGCCATACCTATTCCGGTCATCCGCTGGCTTGCGCGGCGGCGCTGGCTACGCTCGACCTGTATCGCGACGAGGGGTTGTTCGCCCGGGCGCAGCAGCTGGAACCGGTGCTGGCCGAAGCGGTGCATGCCCTGAAGGATGCGCCACGCGTCGTCGACATCCGCAATCTGGGCCTGGCCGCGGCCATCGACATTGAAGCCGATGCGGCCGCGCCCGGCCGCCGTGGCTATGAGGCGATGCAGCGCGCCTTTGCCGATGAGGATCTGGTGGTCCGCGTGTCCGGCGACACCATCGCACTGGCGCCGGCGCTGATCGCCGGCGAAGCCGATATCGCACGCATGGCCGAGGGGGTTCGCGCCGTGCTGGAAAAGCTCAGCTGAAGGGGAGGGGCGCATGCTGTATCTGAAGCGTTTCTTTCTTTTGATCATGGTGCTGGTGGTGCCGGTCGCGCTGACGGCGGGAAGTTATGTCGGCGCCGAATACATGCTGGTGGAGACTCACCGCTTCATCGCCCCCCAAACGATGCGTCTGGTGACCATCGTCGAGTTTGCCGTTTTCTTTTTCATCGCCGTCCTGGAAGCCAGAGCGCGCTGGTCGGCTCATCCATCGAGATAAGAGGTTGTCATGCGCATCGGCGTGCCCAAGGAAATCAAGAACCACGAATACCGCGTCGGCCTGACACCGGCCGCTGTGCGCGAACTCACCGCGCGCGGCCACGAGGTCGTGATCGAGACCATGGCGGGTGACGCCATCGGCCTCCACGATGAAAATTATCAGCGGGTGGGCGCCAGGATTCTGCCCAATGCCGACGAGGTCTTTGCTACCGCCGACATGATCGTCAAGGTCAAGGAACCGCAGCCTGTCGAGATCGCGCGGCTCAGGCCCGGTCAGACGCTGTTCACCTATCTGCATCTGGCGCCCGATGTGGCGCAGACCAAGGGGCTGCTCGACAGCGGCGCGATCTGCATCGCCTATGAAACCGTCACCGATGCGCGCGGTGGCCTGCCGCTGCTGGCGCCAATGAGCGAGGTGGCCGGCCGCATGTCGATCCAGGCCGGCGCGCATTGCCTGGAAATCGCACAGGGCGGCCGCGGCCAGCTTCTGGGCGGCGTTCCGGGCGTGCCGGCGGCCAAGGTGGTGGTGCTGGGCGGCGGGGTCGTCGGCACCAATGCCGCGCGCATGGCGATGGGTCTGGAGGCGCATGTCACCGTGCTCGATATCTCGCTGCACACCCTCTATCAGCTCGACTTGCGCTTCGGGGCGCAGCTCAACACGATCTATTCGACCATCGATTCCATCGAAGAGCATGTCGTCTCCGCCGATCTGGTGATCGGTGGCGTGCTTCTGCCAGGCGCGGCCGCCCCCAAGCTGATCACCGAAAAGATGGTCAGGCAGATGAAGAAGGGCTCGGTCATCGTCGACGTCGCCATCGACCAGGGCGGCTGCGCCGAGACCAGCCACGCGACCACCCATGCCGATCCGACCTATGTCGTGCACGACGTCGTGCATTACTGCGTCGCCAATATGCCCGGCGGGGTGGCGCGTACCTCCACCTTCGCGCTCAACAATGCGACGCTGCCCTTCACGCTGGCGCTGGCGGATCTGGGACCGGAAGGCGCGATGAAGGCCAACGCGCATCTGCGCGCGGGCCTCAATGTCTACAAGAACACGCTGACCTATGAGGCTGTCGCCAAGGCCCAGAGCCTGCCGTTCCAGAGCGCGGAGGCGGTGCTGGGAACTCGGAGCCTGAGCCCGGCCCCCGCCCCGGCGATCAGCGTGCCGGCTTGGACCTGCTGAGATAGACATAGATCGCCTGCACATCGGTCTTGGTCAGGTGGCGGAAGCGCGATTTGATCATCGGGGTCATGGTGTGCGTGCCATGGCCCTTGCGGCCGACGCCGGTGGTGAAGAAGCGCGCGAACACCGCCGGCGAGTAGTGCTTGATGGCGAAGCGCAGATCCGGCGAATATTCTTCGGGATTGCCGCCCAGATCGGCGCCATGGCAGCCGCTGCAATAGACCTGCGTCAGATAGCGGCCTCGCGCCATGGGCTCGTTCGGGGTCTGCTTGGGGCCGCGCTGGGAACGATCCAACCGCCGGGCTTCCACCTTGACCAGCCCCATCGCCAGCATCGCCCGGCCGCCGAAGCCCCAGCGGGTCTTGCCGGCCGCGTCGGGCTGCTCCGGCAGGCTGCGCAGATAGGCGATGATGGCGGCGATGTCGCTGTCCGAGCTCCGGAGGAATTTGGCCACCGGCATGTCGATGAGGCTGGTGCCGTCCGGCTTGACGCCGTAGCGGATGGCGGCAGCCAACTGGGCGTTCGAACGATGACGGACCAGGGCGGTGAGGTTCGGCGCCACCAGCCGTGTGCCGAAGGTGCCGGAAAAGATGGCGCGCCCCGTCAAGGTCTTGCCGTGGCAGCTTGTGCAGCCATCGAGATGGACAAGCCGCCGACCCTCCGCCGCCATGGCGGGCGAGGGCGGCAGGGCGAGCGGCATGTCGGGCTGGGGATAGCGCGCCATCAGGACGCGAGCCGAGGCCGCCTCGATCCGCCAGGCCGCCAGCGCGATGAGAATCAGCGCGACCGCGGCCGCGATGCCGAGTTTGGTTCGTCCGGTCACGCCGTCTCGCGCCCCCTTCTTGTGCGCGCGCACCCTATCCGATGGGCACGGCGGACAAGAATGAAGTTGCCGTCATCGCGCGATCAGATCGTCGCACCATAGGTGCGCCCTATATGGTCGCACCGCCATCGCAGACGATCGTCTGGCCGGTGGTGAAGGATCCGGCCTTGGAGGCGAGGAACACGGCGGCGCCGGCGATCTCGTCCGGCTCGCCGATGCGGCGCAGCGGCGCGCCGGCGGTCGAGCGTTTCAGCGTCTCCGGATTTTCCCACAGCGCGCGGGCGAAATCGGTGCGGATCAGGCCCGGCGCGATGCAGTTGGCGCGCACATTGTGGGGGCCGTATTCGACCGCGATATTGCGCGCCAGCTGCATGTCGGCGGCCTTGGAGATGCAATAGGCGCCGATCACGGGCGAGCCGCGCAAGCCGCCGATGGAGGAGATGATGACGATCGAGCCGTCCTTGCGCTCGACCATCTCCGGAATCACCATCTGCGAGAGCCAGTGATTGGAGCGGATATTGGCGCCCATGATCTTGTCGAAGGCCTCGTCCGGGATGTCCAGGCTCGAGCCGTAATAGGGATTGAGCGCGGCATTGCAGACCAGCACATCGATCTTGCCCCATGTCTCGCGGGTCTTGGCCACGAGCATCTCGAGCTGTTCCTTGTAGTTGATATTGGCGGGGATCGGCGCCGCCACTTCGGCGCCGCGTTCGCTGTTGATGTCGTCCGCCACCTTCTCGCAGGCATCGGCCTTGCGGCTCGACACCACCACCTTGGCGCCGTGCTCGGCCAGCCGGTGCACGATGGCTTCGCCGATGCCCTTGGTCGAGCCGGTCACGAGCGCGACCTTGCCGCTCAGATCGAACAGATTCATGTTTCCTCCGCTGGAATTCGAAAAATTTCGGTACGGAGAGTTCTAAACCTGTCCGGGACTGGCGACAAATCCGCGGCCTGCCTAAACTCTGCCATCTGGCTGGGGCGGGATTGATCACCATCCCCGAGGGAGCTTTACGAATGCGGAAATTTGCAGTCCTGACCATGGGCGTCGCCCTTTTGCTGGCCGGCTGCCAGACACAGAACGCCTATACGGGCCAAAGACAGACCTCCAACGCCACCAGGGGCGCGGTGATCGGCGGCGCCGCGGGCGCGGCCGCCGGCGCGCTGACCCACACCCATGGCAGGGGCGCCGGCAAGAATGCCGTGATCGGCGGCGCCATCGGCGCCATCGCCGGCGGTCTGGTCGGACATTACATGGACGAGCAGGAGGCCGCATTGCGTCGCGATCTGCGCGCCAGCGGCGTCAGCGTGCGCCGTATCGGCGACGACATCGTTCTGGTCCTGCGCAATGACATTCTCTTCCCTGTCAATTCGACCGCGCTGTCGCCGCGCGCCATGCGCACCGTCGATGCCGTCGCCAGGGTGTTGCGTCACTACGACAAGACCCTGATCGGTGTGAACGGCTTTACCGACACCACCGGCAGTCCCGATTACAACGCGAAGCTGTCGCGCGCGCGGGCGGAAGCGGTGGCCGATGTGCTGGTCGATGACGGCATCAATCCGGCGCGCATCAGCCCGCGCGGGTTCGGCGAGACCCATCTGGCGGTGCCGACCGGCGACAATGTCAATGAGCCGCGCAACCGCCGCGTGGAAATCCGCATCGTCCCGCACACGGCGCGGAGCTGAGCGGACCGGCCATTATCCAGGCTCTGCTTCAAGGGGGCCGTCATCACCCGGCGCGCGGGCAGCGCGTCCGGGTGATCTACTTGAATCGTAGAGATGCTGGATCACCCGGACTTCGCCGGGTGATGACGCAAGAAGACAGGAACGGGAGCTAGCCCAGCGCCTCGTCGATCGCCTGGATCAGTTCCGGTGCGTTCGGCTCCAGCCGCGAGCCGAACGTGCCGGCCAGGCCGCCGTCGCGGCCGAACAGATATTTGTGGAAGTTCCACTTCGGGGCTGCGGCTTCGCCGAGTTCTTCGACCACCCATTTGTAGAGCGGGTGCGCGTCCGGTCCCAGCACATGCTCCTTGGCCGTCATCGGGAAATCGACAGCGAAGCGGGTCTCGCAGAAGGTCTTGATCTCGCCCTCGCTGCCCGGCTCCTGGGCGCCGAAATCATTGCAGGGCACGCCCAGCACGATGAGCCCGTTGTCGCGCCTGGCCGACCACAGCTCCTCGAGACCGGCATATTGCGGCGTCAGCCCGCACTGGCTGGCCACATTGACCACCAGAAGCGCCTTGCCGGCGAAGTCGCGCAGCGGCAGCGCGCCGCCTTCGATCCGCCGGAAGGAGAAATCATGGGCTGTGGTCATCTTGGTCTCCGGTCGGTTCAGCGCGCGTAGCGTCCGAGCAGTTCGACGAGTTCGGCGAATTTCTGCCGCTGGTCGTCCTGGTCCCCGCTGGCGATGGCATGGGCCACGCAGTGGTCGGCATGGCCCTTCAGGATCTGCTCCTCCACCTTCTTCAGCGCCGCCTTGATGGCCTGGATCTGATCGAGCACCTCGATGCAGTAGCGCTCGTCCTCGATCATGCGGGCGACGCCGCGCACCTGGCCCTCGATGCGGGACAGGCGGGACAGGAGCTTGGGGTCCGGCTGGGTCATGGCCGTCCTATAGCACATTCGGCCGGTACCCGGACGGGCCCCGTTAACACCTCGTTTGGGTTAACGGATTGGAAATCCGCCGCGGGTCACAATAGCCGCGATTGCCCGGGGGAGCCCCATGACCAACGCCCTGATTGTTGCCACCTACGCGATGGCCGCCGCCGCTCTGGCCGCGGTGCTCAACGCGTCCGGCGCCGTTGCCACGCCGATTGCGGCGCTGGTGGGACTGGTGGAATTCCTGCTGTCCGCACAGGTCCACGCCATGATCCTGCGCCGCCGCGAAAAGACCGCGGTGGCCCGCGAGATCCGCAGCCTGAGGAAGGCCGGCAAGGAAACCGCCCTGGCGCTCGAGGATACCCGCATCCGCATGGACGACATGAAGACGGCGCTGGAGGCCAAGACCAGCGCCCAGGGCAAGAAGATCGTCGCCGAATTGCAGATGCTCGAAGGGCTGATGCGCGAATTCGCGAGCCGCATCACCGAAAAGGCCAAGGACGAGCCGGTCGAGGAGCAGGAGTTCATCGAGCGGCGTGCCCAGGACAATGCGCGCTCCTATCTCGACACGCTGGGCGAATCCGACCTGCTGGAGACCATTCGCGCCAGCCTCGAAGAAAACCGCGTCGACCTGTATCTGCAGCCCATCGTCAGCCTGCCGCAGCGCAAGCTGCGCTTCTATGAGGCGCTGTCGCGGCTGCGGGCCGAAGACGGCTCGCTGATCATGCCGGCCCAATATATCAAGATCGCCGAACCGGCCGGTCTGATGAGCGTGGTCGACAATCTGCTGCTGTTCCGCTGCGTGCAGATCGTGCGCCGCCTGATCCAGAAGCAGCGCGACATCGGCGTGTTCTGCAACATCTCCGGCGACACCCTCACGGACGGCGAATTCTTCCCGCAATTCCTGGAATACATGCATCACAACCGCGACCTGGCGGGCCAGATCGTGTTCGAATTCGGCCAGGAGGCGGTCATGAAGGCGGGCGCCAGGGGCGAAGAGAACCTGTCCTATCTCAGCAGCCTGGGCTTTGCGCTGTCCATGGACCATGTCGAGACCCTGGCCATGGATTTCGCGCGCCTGAAAAAGCTCGGCTTCCGCCACATGAAGGTGCGGGCCGAGATCCTGACGGCGGGCATGGAGGGCGCGAACGCCGCCGTCGCCGCCGAAGACTTCAAGAAGCTGCTCGAGCGCCACGGCCTGAACCTCATCGCCGAGCGCGTCGAGGACGAGAAGACGGTGGTCCAGCTGCTCGATTTTGCGGTCGATTTCGGCCAGGGCTATCTGTTCGGCGAACCCCGCGCCGTGCGCGAGGATTCCATGAAATATCCCGACGAGGGCGCCGCTGCCGCCCCGGTCATCCCGTTCCGCCGCGCCGGCTGAGCCGGCCGGCATTGACCGCGGATCGCGCCCATGCGATCCGCTCCCCATGGCCCAGTCCCCACCGATCCTGCGCGGTCTGTCCGAGATCGCGCCCCGCTATGACGCGCTGATCTGCGACGTCTGGGGGGTTCTGCACAACAGCATCACCGCCAAGGCTCCCGCGGTCGACGCCTTGCGCCATTTCCGCGCCGCGCACGGTCCGGTGGTCCTGCTCACCAATGCGCCGCGCCCCGTCGCCGATGTCCTCGTCCAGTTCGCGCGCATCGGCGTGCCGGAGGATTGCTATGACGCCATCATGACCTCGGGCGCGGCGGCCCGGCTCGATCTGGAACGGCGCGCGCAAAACCGCCGCCTGCCCATGTTCCATCTCGGCCCCGAGCGGGACCGCGGCGTGTTCGAGGGGCTGGCCGTCGATGTCGTGGAGCCCGAGGAGGCCGACATCGTGCTCTGCACGGGGCTCTACGATCACGATCGCGAGACACCGGACGACTATCGCGACCTTCTCGCCCGGCTCCATGCCCGCAAGCTCACGTTGCTCTGCGCCAATCCCGACATCCAGGTCCATGTCGGCGCGGCGCTTGTCTATTGCGCCGGCGCCATCGCCCGGGCCTATGAAGAGATCGGCGGATCGGTCGTCTATTACGGCAAGCCGCACCGGCCGATCTATGAGGCGACACTGGCCCTTGCGCAGAAGGCCGCGGGCCGCCCCATCGCCCGGCCGCTGGCCATCGGCGATGGAACCGGCACCGACATCAAGGGGGCCAACGGGGTCGGCCTCGATGCCTTGTTCATTGCCGACGGCATACATGGCGAGGAAATCGGGGCCGTGACGCCGGAAAGCGTGGAGCGTCTATTTGCCCGCACCGGCGTGTCCGCCGTGGCCGCCATGCCCGCCCTGATGTGGTAAACCCCTGAACGGATGAAAACGGAGTGCCTATGGCCTACCACATCGACGAGTTGAAGCCCGGCATGGCCGAGAGCTTCTCCAGGACCGTGACCGAGCGCGATATCGAGCTGTTCGGCGAAGTGTCCGGCGACGTCAATCCGGTGCATTTCGACGAGGCCTTCGCCAAGACGACCCCGTTCAAGACCCGCATCGCCCATGGCGTCCTCAGCGCCAGCTACATCTCGACCATTCTGGGCATGAAGATGCCGGGCCCGGGCACGATCTTCATGAGCCTTTCGACGCGCTTCAAGGCGCCGGTGCGGATCGGCGATACGGTGGATGCGACCTGCACCGTGCGCGAGGTCAATGCCGAGAAGCGGCGCGTCACCTTCGATTGCCTCTGCAAGGTGGGTGAGACGGTGGTCGTCGAGGGCGAAGCCATGGTGATGCCGCCCGCGCGCCCCAAAGCCTGAGGCCGGACCGTCCGCCCATGCGCATCTTCCGCCACTACAGCGATATCCCGGACGCCTCGCGCGGCGCCGTGGTGGCGCTCGGCAATTTCGACGGCGTGCATCTGCGGCCATCAGGCGCTGATCGCCGAGGCCGGCCGTCACGCCACCGCGCTGGGCGCGCCGCTGGGCGTGGTCGCCTTCGAGCCGCATCCGCAGGAATTCTTCCGTCCCGAAGCGGCCGATTTCCGGCTCACGCCCTTCCGTATCAAGGCGCGGCTGCTCGCCGAGCAGGGCGCGGACGTGCATGTTCGCGCTGACCTTCGATGCCGACGATGGCCGGCAAGAGCGCGCAGGATTTCGTACTCGACGTGCTGGTCAAGGGGCTGGGCGTGGCCTGCGTCGTGGTCGGCTCCGATTTCCGCTTCGGAAAGGGCCGGGCAGGCGATGCCGCGCTGCTCGCCTATATGGGCGAGATGGAAGGCTTCGGCGTCAGCCTGTTCGATCCGGTGGAGATCGAGCGGCGACGGCGCCGCCGGCAAGATTTCCTCGACCGCGCATCCGCGATGCGCTGAAGGCGGGCCGTCCCGAAGAGGCCGCCGGCCTGCTGGGCCATTGGTGGACGATCGAATGCCATGTCGAGCATGGCGACAAGCGCGGCCGGGTGATCGGCTTTCCCACCATCAACATGCGCTGGGAGGGCTCGCTGGCGCCGGCCTTCGGCGTCTATGCCGTGCGCGCCACCCTGATGGATGGCGACATGCCGGGCCCGCGCTATGACGGCGTGGCCAATTTCGGCACCCGCCCGATGTTCGAGATCCCCAGGCCCCTGCTGGAGACCTATCTGTTCGACTTCTCCGGCGACCTCTATGGCAAGCACATGGCCGTGGAGCTGATCGCGTATCTTCGGCCAGAGGCGAGATACGATTCGCTCGAGGCACCTGAAGGCGCAGATTGGCAAGGATATGATGGCCGCCCGCGCGGCGCTGGCCCGTGCCGCGAACGCCCCGCCGCCGCCGGAGACCGCCACCTGGCGGGCCGCAACCTAGAACCGAACGGAGATTGTGACATGGCCGATTCGTCCGAATACACCCCGCCCAAGGTCTGGACCTGGGACAAGGAGAGCGGCGGCCAGTTCACGGGGATCAATCGGCCCACGGCCGGCGCCCGGACGGAAAAGGAGCTGCCGGTCGGCAAGCATCCCTTCCAGCTCTATTCGCTGGCCACACCCAATGGCGTGAAGGTCACGGTGATGTTCGAGGAGCTGCTCGCGGCCGGCCACAAGGGCGCCGAATATGACGCCTGGCTGATCAAGATCATGGAAGGCGACCAGTTCACCAGCGGCTTTGTCGCGCTCAATCCGAATTCCAAGATTCCGGCCATGCTCGATCGCAGCGGACCCAAGCCCATCCGCCTGTTCGAATCGGGCGCGATGCTGCTGCATCTGGCCGAGAAGTTCGGGGCCTTCCTGCCCACCGATCCGGCCAAGCGCACCGAGGCCCTGTGCTGGCTGTTCTGGCAGATGGGCGCGCGCCCTATGTCGGCGGCGGCTTCGGCCATTTCTATGCCTATGCGCCGTTCAAGATCGAATATGCCATCGACCGCTTCGCCATGGAGACCAAGCGCCAGCTCGACGTGCTCAACCAGCGCCTCGCCGACAATGAATTCCTGGCCGGCGACGAATATTCCATCGCCGATATCGCGGCCTGGCCCTGGTATGGCGCGATCATGACGGGGGCCGGCTACAACGCCGCCGAATTCCTCTCCGTCCACGAATATGAGCATGTGATGCGCTGGGTGAAGCAGATCGGCGAGCGCCCGGCGGTGCAACGCGGCCGCATGGTCAACGCCACCTACGGCGATCCGGCGCGCCAGCTCCACGAGCGCCACGACGCCAGCGACTTCGAGACCCGGACCGAGGACAAGCTTCACCCGCAGGGGTGAGGCCCGTCCGGTGGGGGCGGCCCGGGCGCGACCCCGCCGCCGCTGGACCCGGCCCGGCTGGACCGGTAACCTGCCCGCTGATAGAAGATTTCGCGCTGATCGTCAGGTCTGGACTATGAATTTGCAGGTTTTCCGGGGTGTTGCCCGAATTCGCCGCCCGGCTCTGCTGGCGGGTGCCTGAGCGCCCGACCGTCGCGGAGGCCGGGCCCGTACATCTGCCGCAATCCCCGAAGACCTGAGATAAACGAAGACCCATGTCCGAAAAGACCAACTCCGCCGCCCGCGCCAAAGACGACAAAGGATGGCGCTCCACCCTGTTCCTGCCGGCGACCGATTTCCCGATGAAGGCGGGCCTGCCCGAGGCCGAGCCCAGATGGCTCGAACGCTGGGCGGCGATGGACCTTTATGGCCGCCTGCGCAAGGCCGTCCAAGGGCCGGCCGCTCTTCGTCCTTCATGACGGGCCGATCTACGCCAATGGCGACATCCATACCGGCACCGGGCTCAACCACATCCTCAAGGATTTCGTCGTCCGCTCGCAGCAGATGCTGGGCAAGGACGCGCCTTACGTGCCCGGCTGGGATTGTCACGGCCTGCCCATCGAATGGAAGGTCGAGGAACAGTATCGCGCCAAGGGCCGCGACCAAGGACGAGCGTGCCGACCGACGAGCTGCGCCGCGACTGCCGCGCCTTCGCCACCCACTGGCTCGACGTCCAGCGCGCGCAGATCAAGCGGCTGGGCTGCATCGGCGATTGGGACCATCCCTACACGACGATGGATTTCCGCGCCGAGGCGGTGATCGCCGGCGAGCTGCACAAATTCGTCGACAACGGGCTGCTCTATCGCGGCTTCCGCCCGGTGATGTGGTCGCCGGTGGAAAAGACCGCGCTGGCCGAAGCCGAGGTCGAGTATCACGAGAAGACAGTCGCCGACGATCTATGTGAAGTTTCCGGTGGTGAAGGGGCAGGCGATCGCGACGATGCTCCGTCGTGATCTGGACGACCACGCCCTGGACCATCCCCGGCAACCGCGCCATCGCCTTTTCGCCGAGACCATCACTTATGGCCTCTATGAAGTCGCCGAAGTGGCGGAGGGCGGCTTCGCGACCGTCGGGCGACAAGCTGCTGCTGGCCGACGAACTGGCCGAACAGACCGCCAAGCACGCCAAGATCACGCTGAAGCGCCTGCGCGATGTCGAACCCGGCACGGGCTCGGTCTGCGCCCATCCCTTCCGCGGGCAGGGCTATGATTTCGACGTGCCGCTGCTGCCCGGCGATCATGTCACCGCCGAGACCGGCACCGGCTTCGTGCACACCGCGCCCGGCCATGGCGAGGAAGACTTCGACCTCATGCCTCAGCACGTTCCCGGACTATGCCCGCACCAATCCCGATGCCTTCGGCGTTGTCGCCGAAGACGGCTCGTTCACCGACAAGGCGCGCCTGCTGTCGCTGTCGGCAAGCGCATCCTTACGCCGCGACGGCAAGAAGGACGGCGATGCCAATGGCGCGGTGATCAAGGAACTGATCGGTGCCGGCGCGCTGCTGGCCAAGGGCACGCTTGCGCCATTCCTATCCGCATAGCTGGCGCTCCAAGGCGCCGGTGATCTTCCGCGCCACGCCGCAATGGTTCGCCGCGCTCGACAAGCCGCTCGACAAATTCGCCGGCAAGACTCTGCGCGAGCTTGCGCGTGAAGGCGATCGAGGACACCCGCTTCTATCCGCCGCAGGGCGCGCAACCGCATCGGCTCGATGGTCGAAGACGCGGCCCGACTGGGTGCTGTCGCGCCAGCGCGCCTGGGGCGTGCCGCTGGCGATCTTCGTGGACAGGAAGACCGACAAGGTGCTGAACGATGCCGCGGTCAACGCGCGCATCCTCGAGATCTTCCGGAAGGAAGGCGCCGATGCCTGGTTCACGCGCGCCGGCCGCGGATTTCCTCGGCGACAAGTACAACGCCGGCGACTACGAGCAGGTGAAGGACATTCTCGATGTCTGGTTCGATTCCGGCTCGACCCATGTCTTCACGGTCGAGGAGCCGATCGAACCGTCACTGGCCGCAAGGCCGATCACGCCGATCTTTATCTCGAAGGCGCCGACCAGCATCGCGGCTGGTTCCAGTCCTCGCTGCTGGAGACCTGCGGCACGCGCGGCCGCGCGCCCTATGACGCGGTTCTCACCCATGGCTTCGTCATGGACGAGAAGGGCTACAAGATGTCGAAATCGCTCGGCAACACGCTGGCGCCGCAGGTGATCGCCGACAGGAACGGCGCCGACATCCTGCGGCTGTGGGCGGCAAGCTCCGATTTCACCGAAGATCTGCGCATCGGCCAGGACATCATCAAGGCCAATGTCGATTCCTATCGCCGTCTGCGCAACACCATCCGCTTCATGCTGGCCAATCTGGCCGGCTTCGACGAGGCCGAACGCGTGACGCGCGCGGACATGCCGGAGCTGGAGCGCTACATGCTGGCGCGGCTGGCCGAACTCGATGCCGGCGTGCGCGCGGCCTATGAAGGCTTCGACTTCAACCGCGCCTATCAGCTGCTGTTCAATTTCTGCACCAACGATCTGTCGGCCTTCTATTTCGACATCCGCAAGGACGCGCTGTATTGCGACGCGGCTCACCGGCGCGCGCCGCCGCGCCACGCGCACGGCCATCGACGAAATCTTCCGCCGCGTGCGTGACCTGGTTTGCGCCGATCCTGTGCTTCTCGATGGAAGAGGCCTGGCTGGCCCGCTTCTCCGGCGAAAATGAAAGCGTGCATCTGCAGGATTTCATCGCCACGCCGGACGATTGGGCCGACACAGCGCTGATCGCCAAATGGACGCGCATCCGCGCGCTGCGGCGGGTCGTCACCGGCGCGCTGGAGATCCAGCGCCGCGACAAGGTGATCGGCGCCAGTCTCGAGGCCGCGCCGGTGCTGTTCGTCGCCGACGCGGCCGATGCCGCCCTGTTCGATGGAGTCGATCTGGCCGAGATCGCCATCACCTCGGCGGCCTCCGTCTCCACCGATGCGCCGCCGGAAGACGCCTTCCGCCTGCCGGAAGTGGCCGGGGCCGCGGCCGCGTTCCACAAGGCCGAGGGCGAGAAATGCGCGCGCTGCTGGATGATCCTGCCGGAGGTCGGCGGTGTCCCGGAGGCGCCGGATCTGTGCCGGCGCTGCGCCGACGTCGTGGGAGCCCCGACATGATGCGCGGCCTTTCGCCGCGCGATCTGGGGCTGGTCTGCGCGGCCGGCGCGCTGGCGCTGGATCAGGCCAGCAAGCTGATCCTGCTCTATGGCTTCGGCTTCTTCTATATGAGCCCGGGCGAGCATGTGCCGGTGCTGCCGTTCTTCGATCTGGTCATGGTCTGGAACCCGGGGGTCAGCTACGGCTTGTTCGCGGCCCATTCCATGCTGGGGCGGGTCCTGCTGGTCCTGCTGGCCCTGGCGGCCATTGCCGGGCTAACATGGTGGCTGTGGAACACGACCCGGCTGGCCTTCGCGGTCGGGCTGGGCCTTGTGATCGGAGGGGCGATCGGGAACAACCTGATCGACCGGCTGATCTACGGAAAGGTTGCCGATTTTTTCCACTTTTACGCTCTCGGCTACGACTGGTATGTGTTCAATATTGCCGATTGCGCCATCACCCTCGGGGTGGCCGCGATACTGTACGATGCGCTGTTGCGGCCGGACACGGCCAGTGCCAGCGGGCCGCCACAGACCGGTAAGCCGGGAGCCGATCATGAGAGGTAGCATGCCTATGCGACGGGTTGCGTACATGGCCGCACTGGCCGGACTGACCCTGGGGCTGGCCGGGTGCCAGACCTTGCGAGAGGAAGCAGGGCTGACCAAGTCCTCGCCGGACGAGTTCGCGGTCGTCACCAAGGCACCGCTGATCATCCCGCCCGAATACAATCTCAAGCCGCCCAAACCGGGCGCGGCGCCCGACCAACCAGGTCGGCGCCACCGCGGCGGCCCAGGCGGCCATGTATGGCAGTTCCCAGCCGGTAACCAGCAGCCGCGGCCAGCTCAGCGTCGGCGAGCAGGAATTGCTGGCCAAGGCCGGCGCCAGCAACGCCAACGACATGATCCGCCAGCAGATCGCGGCCGACAACCACGCCATGCAGGAAGCCGATGACAGCTTCACCAACCAGTTGCTGTTCGGCATGGGCGGCGACAACAGCGCTGGCAAGCCGGTCGACGCCGATGCCGAGAAGCGGCGGCTGGATGCGGCCAAGGCGGCCGGCAGCGCCGAGCAGCAGCCAGCAAAGTCGGACGATTCGACGACGATCGAGAAGGACAGCGGCGGCTGGCTCGATGGGATTTTCTAGGTCTGGTCTTTGCGCAGCGCTGATCGCGGCCGCGCTTTGGGCGCCCGCCGCATCGGCACAGGCTCCGGCGCCGAAGCCGGCGGCCAGCACGCCCTCGCAGGCGCTGCGGACCAAGGTGTTTCAGTTCGCGCTGCAGAACGGCATGCAGGTCGTGGTGGTGCCGGATCACCGCGCACCGGTCGTCACCCAGATGCTGTGGTACCGCGTCGGCGCCGTCGACGATCCGCCCGGCCTGTCGGGTCTTGCGCATTTCTTCGAACACATGATGTTCCGCGGCACCAAGGCGGTGCCGGGCGACCAGTTCGCGCGCACGGTCGCGCGCAATGGCGGCCAGGACAACGCCTTCACGACGCACGACTATACCGCCTTCTTCGAGCAGATCGCCCGGGACAGGCTGCGCACCGTCGATGGGGCTGGAAGCCGACCGCATGGCCAATCTCGACCTGTCCGACAAGAATGTGCGCACCGAGCGCGACGTCGTGCTCGAAGAACGGCGCATGCGCGTCGACAACAATCCGCAGTCGTTGCTGGACGAGCAGATGCAGGCCGCCCTGCATCTGTCGCATCCTTACGGCCGGCCGGTGATCGGCTGGGCTGGCGAGATCCGGCATATCGGCCGCGTCGAGGCGCAGGATTTCTACACGCACCACTATGCGCCCAACAATGCGATCCTGGTGGTGGCCGGCGACGTGACGCCAGCCGAAGTGCGCGCCGCCGCCGAAGCCGAATATGGCAAGCTGCCGCGCGCGCGATCTGGTTCCGCGCGCCGACTATGTCGCAGCCGCCGCGTCTGGGGCCGACGCGCCTGACCATCGTGCGGCCGGACGCCAAGCTGCCGCTGTTCGAGCGCATCTACCGCGTCGTCTCCTACACCGAGGCCAAGCCGGGCGAGGCCGAGGCGCTGGACGTGCTGGCGCAGATGATGGGCGGCGACAGCAACAGCGCGCTCTACCAGGCTCTGGTCGTCGACCAGAAGATCGCCGCCGCGGCCGGCGTGTCCTATGACGGTTATCGTCGCGATTCCGGGAGCTTCACGGTCTATGCCGTGCCGCGTCCGGGCGTCAGCCTGCAGAGGCTGGAGAAGGCCACCGATGCCGTGATGGCGCGCTTCAGCAAAGCGCCCGCGAAGCCGGCAGATCTGGCGCGTGCCAAGACCCAGCTGGTCGCCGACGCCACCTATCAGCGCGACAGCCAGTTCGCCCTTGCCTCGGCCTATGGCCGCGCGCTGGTCATCGGTCTGACGGCCGAGGACGTGGCCCAATGGCCCGACCGGATCGGCGCGGTCACGGCCGCCGAAGTGCGCAAGGTCGCGCAAGACCAGCTGGTCGCGTCCCAATCGGTGACGGGCTATCTGCTGCCGAAAGCGGCCGCCAAGCCGCGCGCATCCGCCAGCAAGGGAGCGGCGAAATGATTCTGCGTCGCCTGACCCGCGCGGCATTGGCCGCCGTCCTGCTGGTGATCGCCCTGCCATCGCTGGCCTTCGCGGTCGACGTCCAGACCCTCGATACCGGCAAGGGGCCGGAGGTCTGGTATGTCGTGGACCACACCCTGCCGATGATCGCGATGTCGGCGACGCTGCCGGCGGGTGCGGCCTATGATCCCGCGGACAAGCCGGGCCTGGCCAGTTTCGCCGCCTCGCTGGCGGACGAAGGCGCCGGCAACATGAACTCGCAGGCCTTCCAGTCGGCGCTGAACAGCCACGCCATCCGCCTGTCGGTCACGGCTGGCCGCGATGATCTGAGAATCTCGCTGGTGACTCTGAGCGCCAATGCGCCGGAAGCCTTCCGCCTGCTGGGGCTGGCGCTGTCCGCCCCGCGCTTCGACGCCGCGGCGGTGGCGCGTGTGCGCGCCCAGATCCTGGCCTCGCTGCAGCAGGATGAGGAAGACCCGGGCACCATCGCGGCCCATGGCTTCTATCGCCATTTCTTTGGCCGGCATCCCTATGCCCATCCGGTTTCGGGCACGCCGGCCGGCATCAACGCGATCACCGCGGCCGATCTCAAGGCCTTTGCCAAACGGCATTGGGTGCAGGGCCACGCCGCGATCGCGGTCTCCGGCGATGTCGACGCCGCCACGCTGAAGACCCTGCTGGACAGCGCCTTCGGCAAGCTGCCGCGCACCGCGCCGCCGCCGCCGCCGCCGGCGCGGCATCCGGGCGACCCGGGCCTTCACATCATCGACATGCCGGTGCCGCAGCCCAATGCGGTGTTCGGTTTGCCGGCGATCAAGCGCAGCGATCCCGATTTCATTCCCGCTTATGTCGCCAACTACATTCTGGGCGGCGGTGGCTTTTCCTCGCGGCTGATGACCGATGTGCGCGAGAAGCGCGGGCTGACCTATGGCATTTCCACCAGCCTGGCCCCGTACAAGGAAGCCGGCTTGTGGATAGGGCAGGTGGCCAGCAAGAAGGCCAGCATGCGCGAAGCCATCGAGGTGGCGCGCAAGACGATGAAGAAATTCGCCGATGAGGGGCCGACGGCGAAGGAACTGGCCGACGCCAAGACCTATCTCACCGGCTCCTTCCCGCTGGCCTTCGATTCCAATGTCGGCATCGCCGCGCAGCTCAACACCTTTCAGAGCGTCGGCCTGCCGGTGGATTACGTTCAGCGGCGCAACAGCCTGATCGAGGCGGTGACCGTCGACGACGTCAAGCGGGTGGCGGCCCGGCTGTTCAACCCGGCCAAGCTGACCGTGGTGGTCGCCGGAACCCTGCCGCCGCCGGGCAAAACGCCCGCGAAATAGCCGCGAAGCGCCGCTGTGGATGGCCGGCGATGGCGCCTGCAGCGGGCGCTGCCGCTCTGGTAAGCTGCCGCCATGGCTTCCGACTCGCCCCGGGAAACGCAACGAATCCGCCGTCTCGGCGAGGGGACGATCAACCGCATCGCCGCCGGCGAGGTGGTCGAGCGGCCGGCCAGCGCCGTCAAGGAACTGGTCGAGAACGCGCTCGACGCCGGGGCGCGGCGCATCGAGATTTCCTGCTCGGCCGGCGGCGCCGATCTGCATCCTGGTCGAGGATGACGGCGAGGGCATGGGTGCCGACGATCTGCGCCTGGCGGTCGAGCGCCATGCCACCTCCAAGCTGCCCATGGCCGGCGGCGAGGACGACCTTTCGCATATCGCAACCATGGGCTTTCGCGGCGAGGCGCTGCCCTCGATCGGCGCGGTGGCGCGGCTCACCATCACCAGCCGCACGGCATCCGGCGATGCGCACGAGATCCGGGTCGATGGCGGCGCGGCTCACGGGCCCGCGCCGGCCGGCTTCCGGGCCAGCGGCCAGGCGGGCACGCGGGTCGATGTGCGCGAGCTGTTCTTCGCCACGCCCGCACGTCTCAAATTCCTGAAATCGGTGCGCAGCGAAGACATGGCGACCACCGATGTGGTCAAGCGCCTGGCCATGGCGCGGCCCGATGTTGCCTTCACCCTGACGCTGGATGGCCGGCGCACACTCGATCTGCCGGCCGAAACCGATCTGGTCGCCGAAGGCGATGCGGCGGGCCGGCTCAAGCGCCTGGCGAAGATCATGGGCCGCGAGTTCGGCGACAACGCGATCGCCATCGACGCATTGCGCGAGGGTGTGGGGCTGACGGGCTATGCCGGCCTGCCCACCTACAACCGCGCCAATGCCCAGATGCAGTTCCTGTTCGTCAATGGCCGGCCGGTGCGCGACAAGCTGCTGATCGGGGCGGTGCGCGGCGCCTATGCCGATTTCCTGGCGCGCGACCGCCATCCGGCGCTGGCGCTGTTCCTGTCCTGCGATCCGGCCTTTGTCGACGTCAATGTGCATCCGGCCAAGACCGAAGTGCGCTTCCGCGATGCCGGGCTGGTGCGCGGGCTGATCGTTTCGGCGCTCAAGCATGGCTTGGCCGGGGCCGGCCACCGCGCCTCGACCACGGTGGCCGGCGCGACGCTGTCATCCCTGCGTCCGCAAGGCGCGCCGGGCTGGAATTACCAGCCCTCATCGGCGCCCTCGCAAGGCGCGATGGAGGCCGCGCGCGACTATCACGCCCCGCTCTTCGCCGCCGATCCGGGGCAGAGCTATTCGGCCAGGGTCGAGGCGGTGCCGGAGGGGCAAAGCGCGCCGCAAGCCGATCTGCCGCTGGGGCTGGCGCGCGCGCAGCTGCACGAAACCTATGTCATCGCGCAGACCGCCGACGGCATCGTCATCGTCGACCAGCATGCCGCCCATGAGCGCCTCGTCTATGAGCGCATGAAGACGGCGATGGAGAAAGGCGGCATCGCCCGCCAGCCGCTGCTGGTGCCCGAAGTGGTCGAACTCGATCCGGCCGAAGTCACGCGCGTGGCCTCCCGCGCCGACGAGCTGGCCGAACTCGGCCTCGTCGTCGAAGCCTTCGGGCCCGATGCGGTGATGGTGCGCGAAACCCCGGCCATGCTGGGCAAGCTCGACGTCAAGGCGCTGATCCGCGACCTCGCCGACGACATCGCCGAAACCGGCAAGGCGCTGTCGCTGAAGGAGCGCCTCGAAGCGGTCTCCGGCACGCTCGCCTGCCACATGTCGGTGCGCGCTGGCCGCCGCCTGACGGGCGAGGAGATGAACGCGCTGTTGCGCGAAATGGAAGCCACCCCGCATTCCGGCCAATGCAATCACGGCCGCCCCACTTACGTGGAGCTCAAGCTCTCCGACATCGAGAGATTGTTCGGGCGGCGGTAGACTGCGCGCAGCCAACCCGCGATTCCCGCGGGATGGGCCTCCCTTGGGGAGTGAGTGTCCTGAATATCTGGGTGAACACGGTCCGTTAGGTTCCTTCGGCATGTGTGGTCTCGCGCAGTCGCGGCCCGCCGGGAACGGTTTCGCGCGCCTTCATCCTCCGCCTTCTTGCATTCAGGACCGCCACCCATGGCCTATTTCCGCAACAACGCCATCAATCTGCTCAACCTCCACTACGCCATCCATTCCCTCGCGCTGACGGGCACAGGCGCCTTTTACACCGTGTTCCTCCTGAAGGCCGGCGTGCCGGTGCCGGCCGTCCTGGCCTCGCTCTCTGCCATCCTGTTCGGGCGCTTTCTTGTGCGCCCCCTGGTGCTGCCGATCGCCAAGCGCTTCGGGCTGAAGCCGGTGCTGATCGCCGGCACCATCGGCTCGGGGCTGCAATACCCGTTTCTGGCCGAGGTCCACGGCATCGGGCCGCAACTCTACACACTGGTCGCCGTTTCCGCCTTCGCCGATGCGCTCTACTGGACGAGCTATCATGCCTATTTCGCCGCGCTGGGGGACCGCGAACAGCGCGGCCAGCAGGTGGGCGCACGCGAGGCCATTGTCGCGATCATCGGCATCGCCGCGCCGCTCCTGGCCGGTTGGGGGCTGGTGGCGTTCGGTCCGCGCGCCGCCTTCGGGGCGACGGCGATCGTGCTGGTCTTCGCCGCCGTGCCGCTGTTGTGGACGCCCAACGTGTTGGTGCCGGAAACGGCGCCGCGCGCCTTCCGCGCCTCGCTGCCGGGCGTGCTGCTGTTCATGGCCGATGGCTGGATGGCGTGCGGGCTGTTGTTCGTCTGGAACCTGGCCCTGTTCATCTCGCTGGGCGAGAACTTCCGGGCCTTCGGGGGCGCGATGGCTGTCGCCGCCGTCGCCGGCGCCATCGGCGGCCTGTTCCTCGGCCGGCTGATCGATGCGGGCCATGGCGCGCGGGCGGCCTGGGTCGCGCTCAGTGTCCTGGGCGGCGTCGCGGTGCTGCGCGCGGTCAGCTATGGCGATCCCGCCCTGGCCGTCGCCGCCAATGCCATGGGCGCGCTCGTCGTCTGCCTCTATATCCCGACCGTGATGACGGTGGTCTACAACCAGGCCCAGCGCTCGCCCTGCGTCGCGCGCTTCCACATCGCGACCGAAGGCGGCTGGGACATCGGCGGCAGCGCGGCGCTTTTTATCTCCTCGCTGCTGATCCATTTCGGCGCGCCGCTTGGCGCGGCGATCCTGACAGCCGTGCTGGGCGCGATCGCGTCATTCCTGCTGCTGCGCACCTACTATGCGGCCGATGCCGCAGCCGCCGCCCTGGTCGTGGCCGGGCTTGCGCCGGTCGACGGGCGCCGCGATCCCGGTTTCGATCTGCCGCCGGAGGAGGTGAGGGGGTGATCAGCCGGCGCGCAGGAACATGACCCGGCTTTCGCCATAGCTGCGGTCGTCGAGCAAGGCGAATCCATCCGTCGACGGAATATCCTCGTCGCTGGCGCATTCCGCGACACAGATCGCATCCGTCGCCAGCCAGCCGCCGTCGCGCAGCGAGGCGAGGGCGGGGGCGACCAGGGTCTTGCGATAGGGTGGGTCGAGAAACACCAGGTTGAACGGCCCGCCGGCGCCCGGGCCCATCGGTCCGAGCCTGGTCGCGTCGCGCCGCCAGATCTTGGTGACGCCGGTCAGTCCGAAGGCCTCGACATTGTCGCGGATCAGGGCGCGGCTTTCGGCGGCGTCCTCCACGAACAGGCAATATTTCGCGCCGCGCGAGATCGCCTCGATCCCCAGCGCGCCCGTGCCCGCGAACAGATCGGCGGCTGCCGCCCCCTCCAGGTCGAAGCCGCACTCGAAATCATTGTGGGCCAGGATGTTGAACACCGCCTCGCGCACCCGGTCGGAGGTCGGTCGCACCCGCATGTCGGCGGGCGCCGCCAATGTCCGTCCGCGCAGGCGGCCGCCGGTTATGCGCATAGGGTTTTCTTCAGCCAGTAGATGGAATGTTTGTCGTTGTAGGGCAGTTCGCCGAACACCTGATAGCCGCGCTTTTCGTAGAAGGGCCGCGCCTGCCAGCTATAGGTCATCAGGCAGGCCAGCTTGGCGCCGCGCCGCACCGCTTCGGCCTCGCAGGCATCCATCAGTTTCGTACCCCAGCCGCCGCGCCGCGCCGCATCGTCGAGGAACACATCGTCGATGCGGAGCAACTCGAAGCGGATCGCGGCGGTGATTCCGCCGACCAGCCGCCCCGTTTCGTCACGCAAGGTGACTTGGAACGGCGTACTCTGGCTCTCCGGCACCGCGGCACGGTTGAACGCGATGAGCCGGTCCGAAATCTCCGCCGCCACCGCCGCGTCGCGCGCCCCGATTTCGACCGTCCAGCTCACCCGATGTCCTTCCGCATGAAGTGCCGCGCCATCCGCCCGTGGTTCCAGGGCAGTTCCGCGAACTGGCTGTAGCCAAGTTTCTCGTAAAACGGCTTGGCCTGGAAGCTCATCGTGTAAAGCCAGATTTCGCTGGCGCCGCGTGTCCTCGCCGCGTCCTCCAGCAACACCATCATCTGCCGGCCCAGACCGGTACCCCGCACCTTGTCGTCCGTCCACACGACTTCGACATACATCGAGTCCTCGGCGATGCGGCCGACCACCCCGCCAAGGAGGGTGCCGTCCTTGGCTCTGATCGTGACGGTGACGGTGTCTTTGTTCATGTCCGGCAGGACGGCGTCATTGTAGGTCTTGACGCCAGCCATCAGCCCGCGAAGGGTCTCGCCCTGCGGATCGTCTTCCACTTCGACCGTAATCATCGTCTCGTCATTGCCTTGCGTGGGACTCCGGGACCGCTGCCTAGCCTGCGGCGCGCGATCCCGAAAGTCACAGCCTCGCGAGAGGGGCTGCCATGCGCCCGCGTCAGGGCTCGTCGGAAACCTGCAGCAGAAGCTTGCCGGTATTGCCGCCGGTGAACAGCATGTCGAGGGCGTCCAACGCCTTGTCGATGCCCTTCACGACCGTGACGTCGTGCTTGATCTTGCCTTCGGCCAGCCATTTGGACATGTCGGTGTAGAACTCGCCCAGCCGCGGCCAGTAGTCGATGATGATGAAGCCTTCCACGCGGGCCCGCTTCATCAGGATGTTGGCGAAATTGTAGGGGCCGGGCACGGGGCCTTCGGCGTTGTAGGTGGAGATCAGTCCGCACAGCGCGATGCGCGCCTTGAGGTTGATGTTCTCCAGCACCGCATCGAGGATTTCGCCGCCGGCATTTTCGAAATCGACATCGATGCCCTTGGGGCATTCGCGCTTCAGCGCCGCCGAGACGTTCTCGGTCTTGTAGTTGATGCAGGCATCGAAGCCGAAATCCTCGACGACATGGCGGCACTTCTCGTCCGACCCGGCGATGCCGACCACGCGGCAGCCTTTCAGCTTGGCGATCTGGCCGACGATCGAGCCCACCGCGCCTGCCGCCGCCGAGACCACGACGGTTTCGCCGGCCTTGGGCTGGCCCACATCGAGCAGGCCGAAATAGGCCGTCGCCCCGGTCATGCCGAGGACCGACATATAGGTGGAGAGCGGCGCGTCGCCGGGCACCTTCTGGGCCATATTGGCAATGGCGTATTCCTGCCAGCCGCCGACGCCCGACACGATGTCGCCCGGCTTGAACTCGGGATTGTTGGACTCCTCGACGACGCTCAGCGTGCCGCCGCGCATGACCTCGCCGATCTGCACCGGCGGCATGTACTGCTCCATGTCGCTCATCCAGATGCGGTTGGTGGGGTCGAGCGACAGATAGATCGTGCGGGTCAGCACCTCGCCCTTGGCGGGGGTCGGCACCGGCGATTCGAGCAGTTCCAGGTCGCCCGGCTTGATGCCGCCCACCGGGCGCTTTTTCAAAATCCACTGTCGGTTCAATTTGGCCATCTGAGGGTCCTCGCTGATATTTGGCGGCGAACCCTAGCCCATGCGGTCGCACCGGCGCGAGGGGCGTGGGCGCGGCCCGTCCATCGGCTGGCGGCGGCGGCGCGGGCGCGTTATAGGCTTGGGCATGGGCCGCGCGCGTTTTGCCTTTCTCGCCATGCTCCTTGCCTGTTTCGCGGCCCTGCCGGCTGCGGCGCAGACGGGCAGCACGGCCAGGGTCCAGGCCCGGCTGATCGCCGAGCGCGGCGAGATCGCCCCCGGCGGCCGCGTGAGCGTTGCGCTGCAGGAGGAAATCCGCCCCGGCTGGCACACCTACTGGATCAATCCCGGCGATGCCGGTGCGCCGACCGCGCTCAACTGGTCGCTGCCGCCCGGCTGGCGCGCCGGTCCGATCCAGTGGCCCTATCCCAGGCGTTTGCCGGTCGGCCCGCTGATGGATTACGGCTATGAGGGCACGGTCTGGCTGCTGACCACGGTCACCGCGCCGGCCGATGCCCGGCCCGGCGATGTCGTGACCCTGACGGCCCATGGCAGCTGGCTGGTCTGCAAGGAGGTCTGCATCCCCGAGGAGGGCGATGTCAGCCTGCCGCTCACCGTCAGCGCCGATCCCGCGCCGGCCTATGCGACCATTGCCGAGAAGTTCGCCGCCGCCCGCGCCAAACTGCCGGCGCCCTCGCCCTGGCCGGTGCACTACGCCAGGGGCGCCGCGCTCGATCTCTTCGTGGCCGCGCCATCGCTGGCCGCCGCCCATCCCCGGGACGCGCAGTTCTTCCCGCGCGACCAGGGCGCCATCGCGGGCGCGGCCCCGCAGCGTATGGGCTTTGCGGATGACGGTCTGGTGCTGCGGCTGCAGCCCGGCCCCAAGCCGCGCAAAACGCTGGACGGCGTGCTGGTGCTGACCTCCTCGGACGGGTCTGTCCAGGCGCTGGATGTCCACGCCACGCCGGGGCCGGTGCCCCCGGCGGAATTCCCGGATACGGGCGGCGGGCTGGGCCTGCCGCTGGCCATCGCCTTCGCCCTGCTGGGCGGGCTGATCCTCAATCTGATGCCCTGCGTGCTGCCGGTGCTGGCGATGAAGGCGCTGGGCATCGCCAACAAGGCCCATGCCGACAAGGGCGAGGCGGCGCGCGAGGGCCTGGCCTATGGCATCGGCGCGGTGCTGAGCTTTCTGGCGCTGGGCGCGGCGGTGCTGCTGCTGCGCGCGGGCGGCGAGGCGGTGGGCTGGGGCTTCCAGTTGCAGGAACCGATCGTGGTGGCCGGCTTCGCGCTGCTGATTTTCACGGTCGGGCTCAATCTCTCCGGCGTGTTCGAAATCGGGGCCGGCGTCACCGGCGGCGACGCCTTTACGCGCCGTGGCGGCCCGGCGGGCGCCTTCTTCACCGGCGTGCTCGCCGTGGCGGTGGCCGCGCCTTGTACGGCACCCTTCATGGCGGCGGCGCTGGGCTTCGCCCTGACGCAGACGGTGGTGGTCTCGGTTCTGATCTTTCTGGCGCTCGGACTCGGCTTTGCGCTGCCCTTCGTCGCCATCGCGCTGTCGCCGGCCCTGTTGCGCCTGGTGCCCAGGCCGGGGGCGTGGATGGTGCGGTTCCGGCAGGCGCTGGCCTTTCCGATGTATGGCGCGGCGGCCTGGCTGCTCTGGGTGCTGACGCAGCAGGCCGGTCCGCCGGGGCTGGTCGCCGGGTTGTCCGCGATGCTGGCGATGGGGTTCGCCGCCTGGAGCTGGGGCGCGAGCCGCAACGCGCGCGGCCGCTGGCGGCAGATCGGCGGCGGCGCTGCCGCGGTGTCGGCGCTCGTGGCGCTGGCGGCGCTGGGATTTGTCCAAAGCGGCCCGGCGCGCGCGACCGGTGCCTCCTCGATCGCGCCGGACGGAATCGCCAGCGAGCCTTACAGCCCCGCGCGGCTGGCGGCCTTGCGGGCGCAGAAGCGCGCGGTCTTTGTCGATGTCACGGCGGCCTGGTGCATCACCTGTCTGGTGAACGAGAAGGTGGCCTTGTCGGGATCGCGGGTGCGGGACGCATTCCGCTCGCGCAACATCGCGTTTCTGGTCGCCGACTGGACCAGCCGCAATCCGCAGATCACAACCCTGCTGGAAGGGCATGGCCGCTCGGGCGTGCCGCTCTATCTCTATTACGCGCCGGGCGCGGGCGATGCGAAGGTGCTGCCGCAGATCCTGACCGAGGACGACGTGCTCTCGGCCCTCGGCAAACCGTAAGGCGACCGGGCGGACGCCATGCGTCCGCCCGTGCAGATTACTTCACGGCCTTGAGCGAAGTTTCGGCCGTGGCCGCGGTCTTCTGGGCAGAGGCCAGCGTGTCGTCGGCGAGTCCGCTGCGCAGCTCATTGGCGATCTTCTCGAGCGATGCCTTCTGCGCGGCGTCGGTGCTGTCCGGGATCGCGCCGTTGCCGCTGTTCTTGCACGGGTTGAGGGCTGCGGAGTCGAAGCCGTTGCCCCCCGGTCCCACCAGGCAATTGAGCGCGTGATGCATATGGGCGTGCACCATCTTGATGGTGTCCGATTTGGCTGCGAATCCGGCATGGGTCGCCGCCGTCGTGATTTCGGTCGATGCATCGGCGGCATTGGCGGCGATCGGCAGCGCGATCAATCCGGCGCAAAGTGCGGCCAGGCCGAAGCCCTTTCTGAGCGAATGAATGTCCTGCATAGCTATTCCTCTCTTGGTCTCCACGCGGAAAACGGCGCGGGGCGGAAACGGCGGCCATTGCCGAATGTTCCCGCTGCTCACTGTAGCATTGACGGGCCCAAGGCGCGATCCGTCGCGGCAGGCCGTCAAAAATCCAGCATATCGTCGAGAAAATCGAAAACGCTGGCTTTGAAAATCGCGTGCGGAATAGCCGAAAAATGATCGCAGCCGGGAATTGTGACGGCGCGTGCGCCCGGAATGGCATCGGCCAGCGTCTGCGGATCACCGGCCAGCCCATCGCGCGCGCCGGCCACGACCAGCGTGGGCATATTCAGGCCGGCGAGCGCGTCGCGTGAAATGTCGTTCTCCGCTCCGCGCGAGCAGGCCGCCAAGGCCAGGCGATCTTCGCCCTGTTCGTCGGCGAAGTGGCGAAAGCTGCGCAGCAGGGGTTCGGCGATCGTTTCGGGATCGTTTGCCGTCATCGCGTCGGACATTGCCGCCGGATCGCGCGGCGGCGCGAACAGCATGCCGCCGACACCGCCCAGTACGAGATGATCGATGCGCCCGGGATGGGCCAGCGCGGTGGCCAGTGCCAGCCGCGCGCCCATCGAAAAGCCCATCAGGTCCGCGCGCGCGACACCGACATGATCCATCAGCGCGACGACATCGCCGACCATGGCCGTGCGTGCATAGGCGTCGGCGTCATGCGGCTTGTCGCTTTCACCATGGCCGCGCAGATCCGGCGCGATGCAGCGATAGCCCTTGCGCTCGAAGGCGCCATACCAGCCCAGCCGTTTCCACATCTCCGCCCGGTTGGAGGCGAAGCCGTGCAGCAGCACGATCGGCCGGCCGTCCGGCCGTCCGATCTCGTCATAGGCAAGCGTGATCCCGCCGGACAGAAATGTCCCCATGCGTCTTCGATAACCGAAGGCCTCCGGTCTCTGCAATGCTGGGTGCGTCCTGTTGCAGAACCATGGCCGCGAGCCGGGGTTGGAAAGGCGCCGGCACTTGCGATATTGAGCGGCGGGCGGGCCGGGCGGTGGCGCCCGGCGAGATATTTGGAATAGGATAATCCGGTAGCCGCACCGCAGAATGAATGGCTGAGACATGATAACAGCGGCCCAATTGCGGGCGGCGCGCGCGCTACTCGGGGTGGATCAGCGCCAGCTTGCGGGGCTCTGCGGGCTTTCGGTCCCCACCATCCAGCGCATGGAGGCCAGCGACGGGGTGATCCGCGGCAATGTCGATTCGCTGGTCAAGCTGATCGCGGCGCTGGACGGCGCCGGCATCCAGCTTCTGGGGGAGGGCGATGCCAGCCCGGAGGGCGGCCGCGGGGTCCGTCTCAAGGCGCGGCCCGGCTGAGCGCGGGCGCCCGATGCTTGGTGTTCCTTAAGCACCTTCCCATATAGTCTGGCGAACGTGGAGCTTGGGCGGCCCCGGCGGGGCCCCGCTTATGACCGGAAGGTATTGGTATGCTTGGGTTTTTGCGCTGGGCGCGGTCCATCCTTGTTGGCACTGCAAACGGCCTGGTGAAGGTGGCTCTGGCGCTCGCGCTGATTATCGGCCTGATCGCCGTGATCGGCCTGATCGAAGGCGACGGCCTGCCCTCGAAGATGGTGCTGACGGCGGATATGCGCGGCGGCATGCCGGATTCCACCAGCGACAGCTTTGTCTTCGGCAACCGGCCGCTCAGCGTCATGGACGCGGTTCTGGCACTGGACCGTGCCGGGCGTGACGACCGGGTGAAGGGGTTCCTGATCCGCCTGGGCTCGTCGGGCATGTCCGTGCCGCAGGCCGAGGAATTGGCCGGTGCCGTCAAGCGCTTCCGCCGCCACGGCAAGTTCGTCATCGCCGATGCGCAGGGCTTCCTGTCGACCGGCCTGGGCGACTATCTGCTCGCCTCCAGCGCCAATGAAATCTGGATGCAGCCGGGCAGCCCCTTCACAACCGCCGGCGCGGGCGCCGGTGCGATCTTCCTGCGCGGTCTGTTCGACAAGATCCAGGCCCAGCCGCAGATCGTCAAACGCGCCGATTTCAAGAGCGCCGCCGACATGTATATGGAGAAGGGTTACACGCCGGCCGACCGCCTGCAGACGACGGCGCTGCTGCAATCCTGGTACAACAGCGCCACCGCGGCCGCCGCCGCCCATCGCAAGATCACGCCGGCCAAGCTGGCGGCCGATCTGCAGGCCAGCCCCCAATTTGCCGACGACGCCAAGAAGGCCGGCCTGATCGACAAGATCGGATTTGACGACGACGCCCGCAAGGCTGCGCTGGCGCGCGGCGGCGGGCCAAGGCGGTGCGCCTGTCGCAATATGCGGACGCAACCCGCGAGGGTTCGTCCTATCGGCGACGGTGAGCGCGTCGCGCTGATCTCCGGCGCCGGCGAGATTGTCGATGGCAGCGCCGATGGCGGCGTCTTCGGCAACAAGAGCGTGATCGCCGGCGACGATTTCGCCAAGGCGATCCGCGAGGCCGCCAAGGACAAGGACGTCAAGGCGATCCTGATGCGCATCAACTCGCCCGGCGGCTCGGTGCTGGCTTCCGACCAGATTCTCGATGCGGTGAAGAAGGCCCAGGCCGCCGGCAAGCCGGTGGTCGTCAGCATGGGCCAGGTCGCCGCCTCCGGCGGCTATTACATCTCCACCTCCGCCAACCGCATCGTTGCCGAGCCGGGCACGATTACCGGTTCGATCGGCGTGCTGACGGGCAAGGTCAGCTTCGGCAAGACGCTGGGCCTGATCGGCGTCAGTGCCGACGAGATCGGCGTCGGCAAGAATGCGCTGTTCGATTCCCCCATCTCGCCCTACACGCCGGAACAGCTGGCGGCGCTGAACCAGCAGGCCGACGTGATCTATGCCGACTTCAAGAAGAAGGTGGCCATCGGGCCGCAAATTGCCGCTGACAAGGTCGACGAGATCGCCAAGGGGCGTGTGTGGTCCGGCGCCGATGCCAAGAAGCAGGGCCTCGTCGATACGCTGGGCGGCTTCTGGACGGCGGTGGCCGAAACCAAGAAGCTGGCCAAGATTCCCGCCACCACCCGTGTCGTGTTCGCGCGCTATCCGCGTCCGCACGGCTTCTTCGATACGCTGAGTGCGCTGTTCGGCGAACTCCGAGGCCAGCATGCGCGCGATGAAGGGGCTGGCCACGCTCGCCAATTCGCCCCTGGCGCGCGCGGCCATCGGCGGCCATGGCGTCGACCCCGCGCGGCGGCGTCGAATTGCGGGCGACGAATCTGCCGCTGGACTGATATAGGTGGGGTGAAAGCCGGCGCCGCGAGGGCGCCGGGACCATGCGGTTCGACGATCCAATGACGCTGCCCACACCGAAACGCCTGCGCGAATATAACGGGCCGATTTCGCGGGGCGCGCGCTGGGACAGCTATCGTCCCAGGCCCGGCGACATCATCATCAGTGCGCCGGCCAAGAGCGGCATGACCTGGACCCAGGCCATCTGCGCCATGCTGATCTTCGGGCGTGCGGATCTCGACGTAAAACCGGCCCGCATCTCGCCGTGGTTCGATTCCCATTTCGAACCCTTGGCGCCCATGCTGGCGCGGCTGGAAGCCCAGACCCATCGGCGCTATCTGAAAACCCACACCCCGCTCGACGGGCTTCCCTACTTCCCGGAGGTCAGCTATCTGGCGGTTTACCGCCATCCGCTCGACGCCTTCTATTCGGCGGCCGCATTAACGATGACGACGGCGCGCGGAAGCGTGCGGCCGCGCTCCGGCATGCCGCGGGATATCGCGAGCTATATGCGGGCCTGCGTGCAGACGCCCTTTTCGGAAGGGGCCGGCGAGCAGCTGTCGGTGGCCTCCGTGGCCCATCACTTGATGGGCTTCTGGCGTTATCGCGAGCTGCCGAACATTCATATGTTTCACTATGCCGATCTGACGCGCGATCTGCCGGGGCGCATCAGGGCCATCGCCTCGGCGCTCGACATCGAAGTGGACGAGGCAACAGCCGCCGAGATGGCGCAGGCCGCCAGCTTTGCGAGCATGCAGAAGCGTGCCCAGCAATTCGTGCCGGAAAGCAATGGCAGCTGGAAGCGCGCGCAGGATTTCTTCCGCGGCGGTTCCGGCGGGCGGATGGAAGGACGTGCTGAGTGCGGAGGATCTGGCGGAGTATCGCCGCGCTTATGACGCGGCGCTGCCCGAGCCGGCGCCGGCCGCCTGGCTCGAACAGGGCGACGGCGAATAGGCCGCGCGGATCGGATCAGTCCGGCTTGCGCACCAGGAAGTGATACATCGCCGAGAAGCTGTCGGGGTATTCGGTCTCGAAGCTGTCCCAATCCGTCAGCGAGGCAAAGTCCGCGGCCTTGCCGAAGCGCTCGGCGAACTGCATGCGGGTTTCGGGATCGACCGCGAAACCGCAGAACTCCAGCCCCAGTTCGTCCAATGTCGCCGAAATCTCCGGGATCGAGAAGCGGTGCGCCTGCGGGTCGAACAGCAGGTCGCGCAGCATCGATAGATTGTAGAAGTCGTCGCGCCGCTTGACGAAGCTGCGGACCGGATCGTCGCTCAACAGCGCCATGATGTCGGCGCGGAACCGCCGCAGCTCGCCGGGCGTGGTGCCATAGCCGTGCTCGGCAATGAAGGCCTGCGCCGGCTCCAGGTCATGCTGGCCGAGCCGGCTCGGCAGACCCATCATCAGATAGCCGCCCGGCTTGGTCAGGCGGGCGAGCGCGCGCCAGCCCGCAAGCGGGTCGGACAGCTGTTGCAGCACGCCGGCACATTCGACGATGTCGAACTGGCGCCCCAGCCCGTCGAGCTCCAGGATGTCGGCCTGGGCATAGTCGATGTTCTTCAGCCCGATCTCGTCGGTCCTGCGGCGCGCATAGGCGAGCCCCGCCAGGCTGAGATCGACGGCCAGCACCTCGGAATTGGCAAAGCGCGTGGCCGAGGTGATCGCTTCTTGTCCGGTGCCGCAGCCGGCCACCAGGATCTCCAGCGGCGCGGTGGGATTGCGGCTGGCCGCTTCGGCCTTGGCCCGCTCCGGCGCGATGCCCTGCAGCCAGTCGGCCAGGGAAAAGCGGTGCGTGTAGACCGGCGTTTCGAACCAGCGGCGAAACGGCCGGTCGCCGTCACCTGCGCGCGCGGTCCGGGACGTCGCATCGGCAATCGGC
The DNA here is from genome assembly GCA_963710925.1 of uncultured Pseudomonadota bacterium. GTDB lineage: Bacteria > Pseudomonadota > Alphaproteobacteria > Micropepsales > Micropepsaceae > Rhizomicrobium. The sequence continues at coordinate 562,418 of CAVQBY010000003.1, forward strand.
GTGATGCGGGAAATGGTCTCGCGCAGCTCGGCCTCTTTTGCCGGCTCGCGCAGCTGGCGCTGGATCACCGGCTCGAGCGAGGGCGGCCAGTCGCGTCCCAGCAATGCGGCCGCGAAGTCCATCTCGTGAAGGGGGCGATAGGCGGCGAGGGTGGCCAGGTCCGCCATCGCGATTGCCTCGCCGGCGGCCGCCGCCGCGGCGATGCGCGCGGTGAGCGCATCGGCCATGGCCGTTTCGTCCGCGGTCTCGGCATAGGCGTAGTCGGTGAGGAAGCACTGATTGGCCAGGGCCACGGCAAAGGCGACGAGGCCGTCGGAGCCGCGCGCAGCCGGCGCCTGCGGATCGTTGCGGGCGGTCAGGAACAGGCGCCGCAACACCGTCAGGGGGCGTTCGAACGCGGAATCGGGAATGACGCTCGTCATCAGCATGGCGCGCAACAGCGGATCGCGCGCCAGCTTGGCGACATCGTCCGACTGCAGCGGGGCCTCGGTCTGTTCGGTGAGCAGTTCGAGGCGCTCGGCCGGGCGCGGAGAATTCCGGGTCGAGCATGAGCTGGTTGCCGCACTGGCGGATCAGGTCGTCCGGCGGAATCCAGGCTTCCGAGAGCGCCCGCATCAGAAGCGGCTTGAGCAGCGGCTGGGCCTCCATGAAGGGGATGGTGCTGACGCATTCGGCGAATTGCCGCCGGATGGTTTCGTCGCCGCCCATCTGCACGGCATCGTAGAAATAGTCGAGCGCCGCCAGCCGCTCGCCGCGGGCCAGCAGCAGCGCCCCGAGATGGGACGCGGCTTCGATGTAGGCTGTGGGATCCTGTGGCCGGTCCGCATTGCGGGCCAGCACGTCGCGGCTGAGTTTGACCGCGCGCTCAAACGCCAGTTGCGCCTGTTCGGCATTGCCGATCAACAGCATCAGCCGCCCGATCTGCAGCGGAAAGCGCGGGTCGTCGGGCACGGTCGCGGCGGCCTTGCGGAACACCTCCTCGGCCTCGTTGAGGCGGCCCAGGCGGGCGAAAAGGTTGCCGAGATTGAAGGCGGCTTCGTGCTGTCCGGCATCGAGGTCGAGCGCATGGCGCAAGGCGGTTTCGGCGTCGTCGAAGCGGCCGCCATCGCGCAGCAGCAGGCCGAGCATGGTGAAGAGGGCCGCCGATTGTGCATTGTGCCCGATGCCTTCGCGCAGCAGCATGGCGGCGTCGGCCATGCGGCCCTGACGCTGGGCCACCGCCGCCAGAACGCGCCAGGCGTCTTCCTGCTGCGGGGCCTTGTCGGCGATTTCGCGCGCCAGGGCCTGCGCGTCGTCCAGCCGGCCGGACTGAAAGGCCTCCATGGCCGCGCGCAAGGGAGACTGACCGCCGCGGGCATCCCGATGGGACTGTTCCTGATTGCCGTTCATATCGTTTCCGGTTGTGTTGCGGGGCCTTGGGACCGAGAGGGTCCGGCGGCGGCACTTCAGTCTGTCTTGTAGCCGAAATGCTTGACCCAGGGCTCAAGGATCGGCAGGGCGGGCGCAAACTGCTTTTCGTAGCGGCGCCACTGGCCGACGCCCTCGTCATAGAGGGGCCTGCGCACCTGCGCGGCGCTGGGCGAACGGATCGTTTCCGCGCGCGCCTTTTCGCTGAAATTGCGCATCGCATCGTTCCATTCGATGCCCAGGAAATCGCAGGCCGCGCGCGTGCAGCCGTCGAAATCGGCGATCATGTCTTCGTAGCGGTGCTCATGCACCGTCAATGGCAGCTTGCTGCGGCACAGCTGACCGACATTCATGACGGAGTCGTAGAAGCGCGCGCCGTCTTCGAGCGTCAGGAATTCGAACATCGTCGAATTGACCTCGAAATGCCGGCGGAAGCAGCTGAACACGACATCGCGCGGGTCGCGAATCGCGAACAGCACCTTGGCTTCGGGAAAGAGCTTGGAGATCAGCGGCAGGTTGAAGGTGTTCAGCGGCTGCTTGTCGATGAAGACCTTGCCTTCGGGCTCGACGCCGAAACCGCGCACGCGCTCCCAATAGCTCTTGCGCGCGGCGTCGAGGGCAGCCCCCTGCAATGCCGCCAGACGGTCCAGGCCCGTCGGCACATGCATGAACTGGCGCGACAGCTCCTGCAGCGATTCGCGTTCCTCCAGCCGCACGACATCGCCATGCGTGCCCAGCACCTGTTCGAGCAGGGTCGTGCCCGAACGCAGGAAGCCCAGCAGGAAGACATGGGTGCGCGGCGCGCGCCCAACCGGATCGGGTGCCGGGCCGCGCTGCCATTTCTGTGCCGGCGTGGATTCGAGATAGGCGGCGAGCGAGGCCATCACCTTGACGGCCGGAAGCTGGCCGGCGAGGCGCGTGGCATGCAGGCGGCGGAATTCTTCGCCCTTGCTGCGATAGGCCACAAAGGCCTCCTCGACGCGGTCCTGCCCGTCCAGTGCGTCGCCCAGAAAGCCGAGCAGCACGGCCCTGGTGTGGCCCACGGCCCGCGGATCCTTGAGGGCCCGCCGCAGCAGGGCTTCGGAGTCTTCGAAATGGCCTTCGCCATTCTCGACGATCGCCAGGGCGATGATCGCCGTCGGTTCGTCCGGATCGATCGCCAGGCACCGCGCCGCGTAGTCGCGGGCGGCCTCGTTCTGACGTTCGCGCGCCGCAATCGAGGCAATGGCCGCCAGGGCCTCGGCATAGTCCGGCTTGAGCGCGACCGCGCGCTCATAGGACTGGCGCGCCGCCGCCTGGTCGCCGGTATTGGCCAGGGCCCAGCCCTTGCGGAAATGCGTGACCGGCGCGTCGGGCGCGATGGCGATCGCTGCGTCGAAGGCGGCAATGCCCTCCTGGGGGCGGTCGCAGCGCACATAGCACATGCCCAGGGCATTGAGCAGCAGCGGGTCGCGGGGCGCCAGCGCCTGCGATTGCTGGAACTCTGACAGCGCCTCGGGAAGCCGGCCCTGTTCCTGGAACCACAGGGCGCGCGCATTGTGAAAGGCCGGATGGCGCAAGCCGTTGCGGATCGCCGTGGTCGCCAGTTGCGAGGCGCGCGAAAGATCGCCCGCCCCGACGGCCTGGGACACGCCCTGCAGGTAATCGACGCCGGAATTGGTCGCGGTAGCCATAGGCACCCTTGCTAGATGACGGCTCAGTTACCGTTCCGCGCGCGGGCCCGTCAAGCGGCGCTTGCCAGCATGGTTTTCAGTCGGCCGGATAGCCGAAATGGGCCACCCACGGTGCCAGAATCGGCAGTGCAGGGGCCATTTGCTCGCGGTAATGGCGCCACTGGCCGAGCCCTTTGCGGTTGAGGCCCTGAGCGATCTGCGCCGCGCTGGGGCTGGAGATCGAACGGGCGTTTTTGCGGTCGGCGAAATGGCGCATGGCCTCGGTCCATCCGATCCCCAGGAACTCGCAAACCTTGCCGATTTCCCCCTCGAAATCGTCGACCAGGTCCTCATGCCGAATCTGGTGAAGCTTGAGCGGCAGGACCGCGCGCATGCGCTCGGCCAGCCGCATATAGGCGGCATAGAAACGGGCCGCACTCTCCAGGGTCAGCAGTTCGTAGGTGATCGGGTTGACGTTGAGGCGCTGGCGCATGCAGCTGAGCAGGACGTCGCGGGGATCGCGCACGGCGAAGATGACCTTCGCGTCCGGGAAAAGCTCGGCGATCAGCGGCAGCTTGACGGTGTTGAAAGGCTGCTTGTCGAGGAAGATCTTGCCGGCCGGATCGAAGCCCAGCGCCTTGACCCGCTGCCAGTAGGCCCGGGCGTAGTGCGCGCGCTGTGCGCCATCGAGGTCCTGCAGCTGCGCCATCGTCTTCGCGTTCACGAGAAAGACGCGGCCCGAAAATCGTCCATGACTTCCTTTTCTTCCATCGACAGCACATTGCTGTGCGCGGCGAGGGTTTGTTCCAGCAGGGTCGTGCCCGAGCGGATGAACCCGAGAAGGAAGACATGCTGCTCGGCTTCGGCGAGAGGCGGGACGGGCCGCGCCTTCGGGGCGGAAGCCGGAGCCCGGTTGTCGAAGTAGCGTTGCATCCAGACCAGCGCATCCATGGCGGTTTCGCCGCCCTGGAATCTTGCCGAGACATCGTTGCGGTATTGCGCGTTGGACGCGGCATAGGCGTCGAATGCGCCGGCATAATCGCCCTGGCGGTGGCGCAGGTCGCCGAGCGCGCCCATGGCATGATAGCGGTCATGAGGCGAGATCGACGGCGCCGACAGGATGCGCTGCAAGCCCGCTTCGGCCGCCGCAAAGTCGCCGGCTTCGATATCGGCGCGGGCCAGGGCGAGATGGGCGATCGGGTGGCTCGGGATGAAGTGGAGCGCGTCGGTCGCGAACTGGCGCACCTCGTCCCAGTCGCCCAGACGGGCGGCCAGCGATGCCAGGCGTGCCAGGGATTCGCCGCTACCGGGTTGGCCCTTGCTGAGCTCGGCGGCGCGTTCATAGCTTGCGCGGGCGCGGTCCAGTTCGCCCCACATCTCGCAGGCCCAGCCATGGTTGAAATGGGCCGGCACGAAGTCCGGTTGGGCGGCGATCGCGGCCTCGAAGGCCTCGGTCGCCTCCACGGGGCGTTCCAGCTTGGCATAGGCCAGGCCCAGTGCGTTGAGCACCGGCACGTCGTCGGGGGCCAGGTCACGGGCGCGTTCGAGATCGGCCAGCGCCTCGCGCATGCGCCCGCGGCCCTCCAGCCAGAAGGCGCGCAGGTTGAGGAAGAGGGGGTGCTCCAGCCCCAAGTTCGAGGGCCGTGCGCGACAGCAGCACGGCCTGGCGCCGGTCCCCGCCATTTAGTGCGGCCACGACGCTTTCGATCGCGCCGGCCAGTTTCGGGTCGCGGGGCTGGGGTTCGTTCATGGCAGGAAATTAGAGGGTTTTGGTGGGGCAGGGAAATCTGACGCCGGCCGTTGGGGCAAAAAAAAGCGGCGGCCCGTTAGGGCCGCCGCCAGTCTCTTCAAGCCAGGTGTTTTAGTACTTGATCGTCGCGCCGACGAAGAACGTCCGGCCCAGCGAGTCGTACACACCCGGATAGGTGTTGCCGTTGCCGAACGGAGGGGCAGACACGCCGTAGAACGCGCTGTCCATCGCCGGAGGCGTCTTGTCGAAGAGGTTGCTGACGCCGGCGCGAAGCTGAACGCCTTCGCGAACCGTCCAGGTGCCCGACAGGTCGAAGTAGTCGTAGGAAGAGACCTTGTTGTCGAAGCAGTCCTGGATGCCGTTGAGGTTGGCCGCGCAGGTATAACCCACGGGGTTCAACGGAGCACCGCCGCCCAGGAGCGAGTCCGGGGTGTTGGCATCGAGGCTGACGCCCGAGATGTGGCGCCACAGCAGCGAGACGTTGAAGTCCCACGGCGAGGACCACGTCACGCGCATCTTGTGACGCCATTCCGGGTTCGGCGTGTAGCAGACCAGGCCGTAGTACCCGGCGCAGTCATACGCCGCGTTGAACTGGCTCGACTTGGTCTTCAGCGTCTCGAGGTAGGTGCCGACGAAGTTCACCGCCAGCGCGCCCCAGCCTTCCATGCCCCAATCACCCAGTTCCGTCTGGTAATTGGCCTCGAAGTCGATGCCCGAGGTGCTCAGGTAAGGCAGGTTCTTCTGCGTGTTGGTGACGTAACCCGCACCGAAGATCGTGCCCTGCGCCGAACGATTGACCAGCGGGCAGTAGTACGCGATCTGAGCCGGGTCGCCGGAGTTGTAGCACCCGTTGACGATGGTGCTGGCGCCGATCGACGAGATGTAATCGGACACCTTGATGTCCCAGTAGTCGACCGTGGCCGTGAACCCGTCGATGAAGGTCGGGGTGAACACAACGCCGAAGCTCTTCGTCGTCGAGGTTTCCGCCTTCAGGTTCGGGTTGCCGCCATAACCGGCATTACACTGCGCCGCCGGGCAGGACAGAAGAGCCGTACCGGCATTCGGGACACCGGCGCACTGGCCGGTGGTCGACGTGGCGCAGGGATCCTGGCCGCCGAACAGCGCGACGTTGAACGGGCTGAAGGCTTCCAGCACGTTCGGCGCACGCGTTGCGCGGTTGTAGCTGCCGCGGAACCGCAGGTCGTCGATCGGCTGCCACTCGGCCCCGATCTTGTACGACGTCACCGAGCCGACGCTGCTGTAGGACGAATAGCGGAAGCCCGCATTGACGCTCAGATCCTCGAACATCGGCATGTCCTGAGCGATCGGGATGCGCAACTCGCCGAAACCTTCGGCGACGTTGAAGCCCGAACGCGGGACCGGGAGGGTTGCGCCGCCCTGGCCATACAGATCGTTGATCTGGAAGTCGCGGCTGGTCTGCAGCAGCAGCTCTTCGGAACGCCATTCGGCGCCGATCGCGACCGCCACCGGAGACTTGGCCCACGGGGACTGGATGCCCCATTCGCCCAGATCGCCCGTCACCGAGCCGCTGATGATCTGTTCCTGGGTCCAACCCTGCTTGAAGCCCTGGGCGGCGACATACTTCTCCATGCCGGGAGTGATCGAGCCGATGCCGTTGAAGATATTCAGCGGCACGCAGTTCGAATCAAGCACGCGGCCGGAGGCATCCGGCAAGGCAACCGTACATTGCGGTGTGCCGGTGCCGTCATAGGCCACCTGCAGGGCGTTCTGAACGCGGTTTTTGGAGAACTCGTTGTCGTAGGTCTCCGAATACAGCGTCAGACCGTACTGGCCATAGACATCGTAGGACCAGCCGTGGCCGAGATCGCCCTTGGCGCCGACCTTCATGCGATAGGCCGTGTGCCGCAGATCGTCGATGCGGTTGCCGCCTTCGATGTTGCGACGGCCAACCCACAGCAGCGACTGGCCGGGGGTGATGTTGCCCTGGCCGCCCCAGTAACCGCCACCCGCATAGTTCGGGTCGGCGACGAAGGCGTTCGGGATGCCGGTCGGCGTAACCGCATTGCCGCAAAGCGTGGCGTTTTCCTGCGGAGTCATCAGCGGGTTGGCGCAGTTGACCTGCAGATAGCCGGGGCTCTGCGTGCCCGGGAAGTTGGTCGGGCCGGAGGCCAGGAAGGCGGCCGACGGCGCGATCTGCGCCAGCGTGTGGTCATCCGCGAACATGAAGCTCGAATAGGCGTCGAAGCCCTTGCTCACTTGATAATGCGCGAAGAAACCACCGGTATAGCGCTCGTCAGGACGCTGCAGGTAGTTCAGCGGACCGTAGTTGAAGGTCTTGGCCGAACCCGGCAGCGAGCTGTAGGGCACGAACTGGCCCGTGCCCGGGGCGCCCGTGCCGGTCTGGTAGAAGTCGTAGGGCTGACCGGCGAAGATGTTGTCGAAGGACAGCCAGCGGTTCTTGTTGCTGGAGCCGATGCAGGCTTCATAGCCCTGATAAATACCCAGCGAGCAGGCCGAGAAGTCCCGCTTGTCTTGCAGGATCGGCTGGACGTTGCGGTAGCTCAGATAGGCCGTGATGTTGCCCTTGCCGTCGGCGGTGTTGGTGCCGAGGATCAGCGTGGCATCGGCGCTCGCGCCGCCCCACCAGTCCTTCGGCGCCTTCGCGTAGCCGGCAGAATCGGCCAGGTTGTCGAAGCGCGCATGGCCGTTCGCGGCATTGTTGACGCTGTACTGGCCATCGATTTCGACGCCTTCGAAATCCTTGCGCATGATGAAGTTCACGACGCCCGCCAGAGCATCCGAACCGTACACGGCAGAGGCGCCGCCCGTGAGCACTTCGACGTGGTCGACCAGTGCGGACGGGATATTGTTCAAGTCGGCGACCGGGTTGGCCGGATCACCCGGCATCAGGCGCGTGCCGTTGACCAGCACCAGCGTGCGGGCGGAGCCCAGGCCGCGAAGGTCGACAGTGGCCTGACCGGTCGAACCGTTCGAGTCGGTCGAACCGAAATCGGCGAAGACGCCGGGCAGGCTGTTCAGGAGGTTTTCGACCTTGGTCGTTCCCTCGAGTTTCATTTCCTGCTGGCCGACCGCCGTTACGGGCGAGCTGGCGTAGAGGCCTTGTTGCGGAATGCGCGAACCCGTCACGACGACGGTTTCGACGCTCTGGTCCTGGGCCATTGCAGGCCCGGCCAGGCTCAGCGCTGCGAACGACGTTGCTCCGAGGAGCAGCGCAGAACGCAGGCTGCGACTGTTGAGATTGGATTGGTACACGTGGAACCCCCTTGGTTCTGTCGTAACGACGACTGCCAGCAACGGACGATCAAAGCCTGCCGGAAGGCAGTCAGTCCGCGCGGCCTCTTCTTCGGTCCACGCGGATGCCCGTTTGGCGGCAAAGCTAAGAGAGTGGGTGGGACGGGTCAAAACGGATTCGGCGAAAGCGCTGACGTTCCCGGCGGTTCTGTGGCTTTTCTGCATCAATTTCATGAAAGTCCCGTCACGATCTTCCAAGCTTTCAGTGCGGGGGGCATGAATCTGACCCTGGCCCAGGGCCCGGTCCGAAGAACCCTTGCGGCGCGGGGACTTGAATCCCGATTCCCGTCTCCGGCACGGCCGTTCGGGCCCCCGGGCGACTCGCCACCGGGCCGCTCCGCCGCCGGACCCTGTGGCGAATCCGCATCGCCGATTGACGCCGCCGGCGCCGGCTCCAAGACTGCACGGACGCCGGAAAGGAAGGCACCATAAGGACATGACCACGGGCCTGATGACCCATCCCGCCTGCCTGGGCCACGAAACCCCGCCGGGGCACCCCGAATGCGCCGACCGGCTGCGGGCCGTTCTCCATGCCCTCGAGCAGGAGAGCTTCCAGTATCTGGCCCGGCACGAGGCCGGCCCGGCGCCCCGCGAAGCGCTGGTGCGGGCCCATGGCGCGGCCCTGGTCGACCGCATTCTGGGCCCGCTGGCCGCCGAGGCCGCGCGGGAGATCTACGTCCATCTCGATCCCGATACGGTGATGAGCGCGGGATCGGCCGAGGCGGCACTGCGGGCCGCCGGGGCGGTGATCGACGCGGTCGATCTGGTGATGGACGGCCGCCTGCGCAATGCCTTCTGCGCCGTGCGCCCGCCCGGCCACCACGCCGAGCGGGATCGGGCTATGGGCTTCTGTTTGTTCAACAATATCGCCGTCGGGCGCGCTCCATGCGCGGGCTGTCCACGGCCTGAGGCGGATCGCCGTGGTCGATTTCGATGTCCATCACGGCAATGGCAGCCAGGACATCGCCTTCGCCGATCCGGAGTTCCTTTACGCCTCGACCCACCAGTCGCCGCTCTACCCGGGGACCGGGGCCGCCGGCGAGCGCGGCGGCGGCCGGCAATGTCCGCAATGCGCCGCTGGCGCCCGGGGCCGGGGGCGAGGCCTTCCGGGCCGCCATGAGCGGGCGCATCCTGCCGGCGCTGGCGGAGCCTTCCGGCCGGACTTCGTCTTCATCTCCGCCGGCTTCGACGCCCATCGTGCCGACCCGCTGGCCGAATTGTGTCTGCACGAGGACGATTTCGCCTGGGCCACGTCGGAAATCTGTGCGCTGGCCGACCGCCACTGCGGGGGCCGCGTTGTCTCGACCCTGGAAGGCGGTTATGACCTCGCCGCGTTGGCGCGGTCTGCGGCCGCCCATGTGCGCGCACTAATGGAGGGCTGAGCCATGGCGGCAAAAGGCAAACCCGATTCCGACCCGGTCGATCAGCTCAGCTTCGAGGCCGCGCTGAAGGAACTCGAGGACATCGTCTCCCGGCTGGAGCAGGGCGAAGTCGATCTCGAGGATTCGATCGTGCTCTACGAACGCGGCCAGGCTTTGAAGCTGCACTGCGAGGCCAAGCTCAAGGCGGCCGAGGGCCGGCTCGAGAAGGTCGTGCAGGGCGCCAGGGGGCCCGAGGGCCTCGAGCCCATGGATATGGGCTGAACCGGAAAGCCCACACCATCATGGCCGACGCGCCGCGCGCATCGCAGGACCGGATCGAGACCGCACTGGCGGAGGCCGCCCGTTTCGTCGACGGCGCGCTCGACACGTTGTTGCCGCGCTCCGAGCGGGCCCGAATCCCGCTTGCTGGAGGCGATGCGTCAGGCCACGGCGGATGTCCGCCGGCCCCTGCGCGCCTTTCTGGTGTTGCAATCCGGGTGGCTGTTCGGGGTCGATCCGCCGCCCGCTCGCCCGGGTGGCCGCGGCCGTCGAATGCGCCCACGCATTTGCCCATGCCCATGGCGCCCTGCCGGCCTTGGGATCGCATGCCGCGCCCGGCAGCGGGCCGGCGCTGCACGACACTTCGGGGAGGCCACGGCCCTGCTGGCCGGCGACGCGCTGCTGGCGCTGGCCTTCACGCTGCTCGGCTCGGCCGAGGCCATCGGCGATCCCTATGCCCGGGCCGAGCTGATGGCGCGGCTGGCGCAGGCTTGCGGCCATAGCGGGCTGGTCGGCGGACAGATGCTGGAGACCGTCTTCGCCGACGGAGACGGCAAGCCGTCCCCGCCCTTGCCGGAAATCAGCCGGCTGCAGCGCATGAAGACCGCCTCGCTGATCATGTTCTGCTGCGAATCCGGCGGCGATTCTGGGCCATGCATCGGCGCATGCCCGGCACGCTTTGTCCGCCTACGGACAGGATGTGGGGCTGGCGTTTCAGATCGCCGCCGATCTGGCCGTCGCCGCAATCGGGAAGCACCGACCGTGGTGTCTGCTCTGGGCGTCGAGCGGGCGCGCGCGCAAGCCCTCGCGCTGTCTCAGCAAGCCGTGCGTCACCTTGATTTGTTTGATGAAAAGGCCGACCTTCTTGCGCGCTGGCAGCGGACTATGCGGGCCTTTTGGCGCGCATTCCTGGCTGGTTGAGGGAGTAGGTAATGACCGTGCCGACGAAGACGCCGCTGCTGGATCGCGTCAACGTGCCGGAGGATTTGCGCAAGCTGCCGCGCAACGAGTTGCGGGCCAGTTCGCCGACGAGCTGCGCCGGGAGATGATCGACGCCGTCTCGGTGACGGGCGGCCATCTCGGCGCCGGGCTCGGCGTCGTCGAGCTGACGACGGCGCTGCATTACGTCTTCAACACGCCGGACGACAAGCTGATCTTGGATGTCGGCCATCAGTGCCTATCCGCACAAGATCCTCACCGGCCGGCGCGACCGCATCCGCACGCTGCGGCAGGGCGGCGGGCTCTCCGGCTTCACCAAGCGCGCCGAAAGCGAATACGATCCCTTCGGCGCCGCCCACTCCTCGACCTCGATCTCCGCCGGGCCTCGGCTTCGCGGTCGCGCGCGATCTCAAGAAGGAGGACCGCAACGTCATCGCCGTGATCGGCGACGGCGCGATGAGCGCGGGCATGGCCTATGAGGCGATGAACAATGCCGGCGCCATGGATGCGCGGCTGATCGTGATCCTCAACGACAACGACATGTCGATCGCCCCGCCGGTGGGCGCGATGAGCGCCTATCTGGCGCGGCTGGTGTCGAGCCGGCCCTATCGCGAGCTGCGCGAGCTGGGCAAGCGCATCGCCCATTGGCTGCCCAAGCCGATGGAGCTGACCGCCAAGCGCGCCGAGGAATATGCCCGCGGCATGGCCATGGGCGGCACGCTGTTCGAGGAAATGGGCTTCTATTACGTCGGCCCGATCGACGGGCACAATCTCGATCACCTGATCCCGGTGCTCGAAAATGTGCGCGACACCAAGAACGGCCCGATCCTGATCCATGTCGTGACCCAGAAGGGCAAGGGCTATCGCGCCGGCCGAGGACAGCGCCGACAAATATCATGGCGTCTCCAAGTTCAACGTGCTGACCGGCGAGCAGAAGAAGTCCAACGCCCAAGGCCCCGGCCTATCAGAAGGTGTTCGGCGAGGAGCTGGTCAAGCACGCCGAGAAGGACGACCGCATCGTCGCCATCACCGCGGCGATGCCCGGCGGCACCGGCGTCGACATGTTCCAGAAGGCGTTCCCGGCGCGCACCTTCGATGTCGGCATCGCCGAGCAGCATGCGGTGACCTTCGCCGCCGGCCTGGCGGCGGACGGCATGAAGCCGTTCTGCGCGATCTATTCGACCTTCCTGCAGCGCGGCTACGACCAGGTCGTCCATGACGTGGCCATCCAGGGCGCTGCCGGTGCGCTTTGCGATGGACCGCGCGGGCCTCGTCGGCGCCGACGGCGCCGACCCATGCCGGCGCCTTCGACATCGCCTATCTCGGCTGCCTGCCGGGCTTTGTCATCATGGCGCCGTCGGACGAAGTCGAGCTGATGCATATGGTGGCGACGGCGGTTCAGATCGACGACCGGCCCAGCGCCATGCGCTATCCGCGCGGCGAGGGCGTCGGGCATCGAGCGGCCGGCCATCGGCACGCCGCTGGAGATCGGCAAGGGCCGCATCGTCAAGGAAGGCAATTCCATCGCCATCCTCAATTTCGGCGCGCGCATGACGGAGTGCCTGCTGGCCGGCGAGAAGCTGGCCGGCTACGGCCTCTGCGCCACCATCGCCGATGCGCGCTTCGCCAAGCCGCTGGATAACGACCTGATCCGCCGGCTGGCGCGCGAGCACGAAGTGCTGATCACCATCGAGGAAGGCGCGGTCGGCGGCTTCGCGGCGCGGTGATGCAGTTCCTGGCGCTGGATGGCGGCCTCGACAAGGGCCTGAAGATCCGGCCGATGACGCTGCCCGACCGCTTCATCGACCAGGACACGCCCTGAGAAGATGTACGAGGCCGCCGGCCTCGACGCCAAGGCGATCGTCGCCATGGCGCTCGGCGCGCTGGGCCGCGAACAGCGAAGCCGCCGCCGCCGGCCAGATCGCGTAGTTATTCCTCCCCCGTTTACGGGGAGGGGGACCGCGAAGCGGTGGAGGGGGCGGATGAAGGGCGCCGCATCATCTGACTTACCCCCTCCGTCTCTCGCTACGCGTCGCGACACCACCCCTCGTAAACGGGGGCGGAAAGACCGGGCATTGTATGAGCACCAGCGCAATCTCAACGCGCGGACGTCTTTCTCGTCGAACACGGCTATGCATCCACCCGCGCCGAAGCGCAGGCGGCGATCAAGGCCGGCCGCGTAACGGTCGATGGCAGGCGCGTCACCAAACCTGCGCAGGCTCTGCACGAGGGCCAACATATTACCTTCGAGAAGGAGCACCCTTACGTCTCGCGCGGCGCGCTCAAGCTGGTCGCCGCGCTGGACCATTTCGGGTTTTCGCCGAAGGACCGCGTCTGCCTCGATCTCGGCGCCTCCACCGGCGGCTTCACGCAGGTGCTGCTCGAACGCGGCGCCGAACAGGTCTTCGCCATCGATGTCGGCCACGATCAGCTGCACAAGACCGTCGCCGCCGATCCGCGCGTCACATCCTATGAGGGCGTCAATGCGCGTGACCTCACGACAGACATCGTCCGCGAAGCGCCACAGGCCATCGTCATCGATGTCAGTTTCATTTCGCTGATGCTGGCCTTGCCGCGCGCGCTGGACATGGCCGCGCCGGGCGCCTGGCTCGTGGCGCTCGTCAAGCCGCAATTCGAGGTCGGCCGCGAACATGTCGGCAAGGGCGGGATCGTGCGCGATCCGGCGACGGGTCGCGCCGCCGCCGAGCGTGTCGCCGAATGGCTATCGTCCGTAGAGGGGTGGCATGTGCAAGGCCTGATCGAAAGCCCCATCCAGGGCGGCGACGGCAACCGCGAATATCTTCTGGCGGCGGTGAAATCATGAGCGATCTGTGCCGCCATTTCGGCCCCTGCGGCGGCTGCCTGTTGCAGGACATGCCGGACTGCGAATACCGCGCCCACAAGCGCCAGCTCGTCCTCGACGCGCTGGCCCATCATGGCCTCGAAGGCGAGGTGGCGCAGATCGTGGCGGTCCCGCCGCAATCGCGCCGCCGCGCCGCGTTCAAGGCGGCCAAACGCGAGGGCGAAACACAGCTCGGCTTCCACGCCCGTGCAGAGCCACGACATCGTCGACATGCAGGAATGCCGCCTGCTGACGCCCCGGCTCTTCGCCGCTGTCGTGCCGCTGCGCGCGATGATGGCCGCGCTGCTGCGCGAAGGCGAGAAGGCCGAACTGCACGTCACCGAAACCGAGACCGGCCTCGACCTCGCACTGAACTGGCCGCGCAAGCTCAACCGCGACCTCACCGCCCGATTGGCCGATTGGGCGGGCCGGCTGAAACTGGCGCGCATCACGCTGGGCGGCGATGTGGCCGTGCAGCTGGCGCAGCCCATGCTGCGCATCGGCAAGGCGGAGCTGGCGCTGCCGCTCGCGCGCCTTTCTGCAGCCGACCCGCGCGGGCGAGGCGGCGCTGCAGGCCGAGGTGGCCGCGCGCCTCAGGGGCGCCAAGAAGATCGCGGATCTGTTTTCCGGTTGCGGCACCTTCACCCTGCCGCTCGCCGAAGCCGCGCGGATTCACGCCGTGGAACTGGATGCGAATTTGCTCGAGGCCCTGGCCGGGGCCGTGCGCCACACCCAGGGGCTCAAGCCCGTCACCACCGAAACCCGCGATCTGTTCAAGCTGCCGCTGACCGTGCCCGAATTGACGCGCTTCGATGCGGTGCTGCTCGATCCGCCGCGCGCCGGCGCGCTGGCGCAGGCGAAGGAACTGGCGGCCTCGAAGATCAAGCGCATCGCCTATGTCTCCTGCAATCCGCAGAGCTTCGCGCGCGATGCCCGCGTGCTGATCGAAGCCGGATTTGTCATGGGTCCGGTCACCCCGGTGGACCAGTTTCTGTGGTCCGACCATGTTGAGCTTGTGGCCGCCTTCCTGCGACGCTGACCCGCTGGACCCGACCGCGGCCGGGGGCCATGATTGGCGCATGAGCACCAAGCCCGGTCAACGCCTGGCCTTCGCCGGATTGCAGAGCGCGCGCGTCGCCTTTTACGGCGCGCATTATCTGGCCGCCCGCCTGCTGGCGCGCGATAACGTGTCCGGTCTGGCGAAGCCGAAGCACAGATTGCCGGCGCTGGGCACGCTGGCCAAGGCGATGACCGCGCTGTTCGCGCAGGACTGGAAGAATGTCGAGGCCGGGCTTTATCCCGCGCCACTCGATCTGAGGCGCGAGGCGCGCAATGCGCTGGCCAGCGCGCGCTACCTCGCCGACATTCCCAATGTCGTCAAGCGCCAGCGCGACGGCGGCCACAGCGAGGTCAATGGCATCGACGAGACTTTGCCGCGCTATTACCGCCAGAACTTCCATTTCCAGACCGACGGCTACTTAAGCGACCGCTCGGCGAAGCTCTATGATTTCCAGGTCGAGGCGCTGTTCGCCGGCACTGCCGATGCCATGCGCCGCCGGGCCTATGTGCCGGTCGCGGACTATCTGGCGCGCCGGAAGCTCGAAGGCGCCGGTGATCCTCGACGTCGCCGCCGGCACGGGGCGCTTCCTGTCCTTCGTCAAATCCGTGCAGCCGCAGGCGAGGGCGATCGCGCTCGATCTCTCCGAGCCCTATCTCGCCCGCGCGCAGAAGCGCGCCGCGAAGATGGGGCAGGCGATGGAAATTCTCGCCGCGCCGGCCGAGAAAATTCCGCTGCCGGATAACAGCGTCGATGTCGTCACATCGATCTATCTGTTCCACGAATTGCCGCCGAAGATCCGCGCCGCCGCCGCAGCCGAAATCGCGCGCGTGCTGAAGCCCGGCGGGCTCTTCGTGTTCGCGGATTCGATCCAGTATGGCGACGCGCCGGATTTCGACGGCCTGCTCGACGTCTTCCCCGACCTGCTGCACGAGCCCTATTACGCGAGCTACGCCAAGCCGGACCTGAAGCAGCTCTTCGCCGACGCGGGGCTTGTTCCCGGCCACGTCGACATCGCCTATCTCACGAAGATCATGGCGTTCGAGAAGCCGAAGGCGAAGAAGATCGCGTCGCTCCCGCGCATGGCCGTGACTGTCGTCGCCCGCGAGAATTGCATGTGCCGGCTTCTGGTCAGGGATCCATGCCTTCCGCATTAGGATGTCGGCGCCGAAGGCTAAAATCACGCCGCATAGTGCAAGTATCTGGACGCGTCTGGCTTTCCAGTCCGCGCGACTTCCCCGAATTTGATGCCACGTAGTTGGGTGCGCGATAAATTCCGCTGAGAGCCCGATTGTTAGGAGAAGAAAAGCTAGGCCGAGCAATGCCCAGTTGACGGCGGTCATGAGCTACCCGTTCTGCGCGCGGTGGCTGAGCGCATGATCGGCCAGCATGATCGCCATCATCGCTTCGCCCACCGGCACGGCGCGGATGCCGACGCAGGGGTCGTGGCGGCCCTTGGTGACGATTTCCGTTTCCGCGCCCTTCACATCCACGGTCTTGCGCGGCGATCAGGATCGACGAGGTCGGCTTCACCGCGAAGCGCGCGACGATGGGCTGGCCCGTCGAAATCCCGCCCAGAATGCCGCCGGCATGGTTCGATAGAAATTTCGGCCCGCCGCGATTGCTCGCGCGCATCTCGTCGGCATTGTCTTCGCCCGACAGCGCGGCGCTGGCAAAGCCGTCGCCGATCTCCACGCCCTTGACCGCATTGATGCTCATCAGCGCGGCGGCCAGTTCGGCGTCGAGCTTGCCATAGATCGGCGCGCCCAATCCCGACCGGAATGCCCTCGGCCACCACTTCGACCACCGCGCCGATGGACGAGCCGGCCTTGCGCAGCTTTTCCAGATACTCCGTCCACGGAGCAACGGCTTTGGGGTCGGGGCAGAAGAACGGGTTGTTCGCCACTTCCGCCCATTTCCAGTTCTTGCGTTCGATGCCCAGCGCGCCCATCTGCACCATGGCGCCGCGAATGGTCACCTTCTTGTAGAGATGCGCCAGCACCTGTCTGCGCCACCGCGCCCGCCGCCACGCGGCTCGCGGTCTCGCGCGCGCGATGAGCGCCCGCCGCCGCGATAATCGCGCACGCCGTATTTGGCGAAATAGGTGTAGTCGGCATGGCCGGGGCGGAACTTGTCGCGGATGTCGGAATAGTCCTTCGACTTCTGGTCGACATTCTCGATCAGCAGCGCAATCGGCGTGCCGGTCGTGACCTGCGTCTTCATCCGCTCGTCCTGGAAGACGCCGGAGAGGATCCGCACGCGGTCCGGTTCCTTGCGCTGCGTCACAAATTTCGACTGGCCGGGCTTGCGCCGATCCAGATCGGCCTGGATCATCGCCGCGTCAGCGCGATGCCCGGCGGGCAGCCATCGACCACGCAGCCGATCGCCGGCCCGTGGCTCTCGCCGAAGGTCGTGACGCGGAACAGGTGGCCGAAGCTGTTGTGGGACATGATCAGGCCTCGAAATCGGGTGCCGCTGCCGGCCGAAAGCCGCAGGACGCCCGAATTGTCCGGCGTGTAATACACCGTTTCCTCGGCGAGAGCCCCAGATAATGCGCGCGGACCATCCGCATGCTGCCGGCATGGCACACGAGCACGGCATCGCCCGTCAGATCCGAACAGGAATTTGCCCACCCGGGTATAGAGCTCGTGCTGGCTCTCGCCGCCGGGAATGCGGAAGCCCCATTTGTCGGCTTCGCGCGCCGCCGTCGCCTCCGGTTCGCTGCGTCGCGACTTCGAAGCTCTTGCGCCCGGTCCAGTCGCCGAAATCGCATTCCATCAGCCGGCGGTCGCGCTGATAGGCATCGCGCGGCAGCGCCGAGTTCGTGACGGATGATTTCCATGGTCACGCAGGTGCGGTGGAGCGAGCTGGCGATGAAGGCGAAGCGGTCGAGCGTGTCGCCGCAATCTCCTTCAGCAGGCGGCCGTTCTCGGCGGCCTGCCGCCGGCCGCGTTCGGTCAGGGGCGTGTCGTTCTGGCCGCCATTGCGGCCTTCGACATTGGCCTGGCACTCGCCGTGGCGGATCACGTAGAGGGTGAGATCCCGCAGCCTCATTCCCCGCCCGGCTTCGCCACCGTGATGTCCGGGTGCGTCCTCGGCCTTCATGCCGACGATGTGATAGCCGGCATCGACATGCAGGCATTCGCCGGTCACGGCGCTGCCCAGCTCCGACAGCAGGAACAGGGCGGCATTGCCCACTTCGCCGGTGGTCACGAGTGCGGCGCAGCGGCGAATTGTATTCGTTCCACTTCAGGCATGTAGCGGAAGTCGCCGATGCCGCTGGCGGCCAGCGTCTTGATCGGTCCGGCCGAGATCGCATTGACGGTGATCTTCTGCTTGCCGAGGTCTTCGGCCATGATAGCGCACGGAGGCTTCCAGCGCCGCCTTGGCCACGCCCATCACATTGTAATGCGGCATCACCTTCTCGGCGCCGTAATAGGTCAGCGTCACCATCGCCCCGCCATTGGGCATCATCTTCTCGGCGCGGTTGGCCACCGCCGTGAAGGAGTAGCAGGAGATGTCCATCGTCATCCGGAAATTGTCCGGCGTGGTGTCGACATAGCGGCCCTTGAGCTGCTCCTTGTCGGAAAAGGCGATGGCATGGACCAGGAAGTCGATCGTCTCCCACCTGGCCTTCAGCGTCGGCGAAGGCAGGCGTCGATCGAGCCCTGGTTGGAGACGTCGCAATCGATCAGCGCGGCCGGGTTCAGCGGCGCGACCAGGGGCGCCACGCGCTTCTTGAACGCGTCGCCCTGATAGGTGAAGGCCAGCTCGGCGCCGGCCTCGTGCAGGGCCTGGGCGATGCCCCAGGCGATGGAGCGGTCGTTGGCGACGCCCATGACGAGGCCGCGTTTGCCCTTCATCAGGCCGGCTGTGGACATGCACTGATTTTCCCGCTCGGCGCCGTCGCGCATCTTAGCTTGCGGCAGGGCAATAGGCCAAGAAACCGAAGGAATCCAGCCCCGTACTCCCCGGGCCGGGCGCTTGTGTCGGTGAGACAGGCGTCAGGTTTCCGCTCCGGGGCGCCAGTTGGCGCCCGCCACATGCCTCCCCGAAGCTGACAGGCCGTCATATATGGATGCAAAGGGCCGCTACTTCATCTTCGCGCGCGGGTCGTATTTCGTGCCCCAGCCTTCGGCGAATTTCTTCAGATCCGCGTCCGGCTTGTCCGGCAGGGTCACCACCAGCCGCACATAGAGGTCGCCGGGCGTCTTGGCCGCGACGCCCTTGCCCTTGAGGCGCAGCACCGCGCCGGTGTTGGAGCCTGCGGGCACCTTGAGCGAGACCGGCCCGGTCAGCGTCGGCACCGTCACCGAACCACCCAGCACCGCCTCCTTGAGTGTGATCGGCAGGTCCATCTTCAGATTGTTGCCGTCGCGGCTCAGCCAGGGATGGGCGGCGACCGTGATCGTGGCCAGCACGTCGCCGCTCGGCCCGCCATTGCGGCCCGGCCCGCCCTGACCGCGCAGGCGGATCTGCTGACCATCCTTGATGCCGGCGGGATGCGCACATCGATCTCGCGGCCGTCGGGCAGGTTGAGCCGCCGGGTCGAGCCGCGCGCGGCCTCGTCGAAGGCCACCGTCATGGCGAAGGCAAAGTCCTCGCCCTTCATCGGCTGGTTGCGACGGCGGCCGCCGCCCAGCCCG
>CAVQBY010000004.1:0-541901 GCA_963710925.1 uncultured Pseudomonadota bacterium
TGTGCTAGTGTCTGCAGCGCCGCCATCGCGCGATCCACGGCATAGCCCTTGGCGATGCCGCCAAGATCGATCCACAGCGGCCGCCGGAAGCGGATGCGGTTGTCCGGCAGAAGCTGGATGTCGCGCCAGATGGCGGCGCCGTCCGGCGTCGGGCGCATGGGCCGGGCAGGGCAGGTGTCCGCGCGCGACCAGCATCGGCGCCACCGTGATGTCGAAGGCGCCGTCCGTCATGCGCCGACAGCGCGCAGGCATGGGCGATCACCGCATAGGTCGCCTCGCTCACCTGCACCGGCGCGCCGTGCGCTCGCGGTTCAGCCGCGAGACCTCGCTGTCGCCCGTCGTGGAAGCTCATCGCGTCCTGCACCGCGCGCACGGCCGTCGAAGGCCGGCGTCGATGGCGGCATGCGCGCGCGCCGGCGCCAGGCCGTGCACGCGCACCGCCACGGTGGTGCCGAGAAGCGGTTTGGCCCGCTCGATGCCGAAATCAGCGCTTGGCAAGCACGAGTTCATAGGTCGCCAGCAGGCGGCGCACGCCGTCGGTGATGTGCTTGGACGACAGCGTCGCCCCGGAGATGTTCTGGATGTCCTCCGTCAGCTTCAGCGGTGGCGCCATTGCGCTTGCCCGTGAACTGCGCGCGCCATTTGGGATTGCGGACTTCGCCGCCAGAAGGATTCGCGGTATTCCAGAATCTCCACATCCTTGACCGCGCCGTTGGCGTCGAGCGCCAGCGCGATCGGAATGAATTCGTGCTTGCCGACGACCTGGTCGGTCAGGAACCAGCCGCCGCCCGAGGCGCGCCAGGCCTTCAGCGCCGTGTTGCGCACATGGGTGTCGCTGGCATCCGCGATGGCGGAGACCTGTGCGTCGGTCAGGGTGCGAAAGTCCGGCGTCAGGCTCTCGCCGGGAAACATCAGCGCCTGTGCCTGCTCGACGCTCAGATAGACGGTGGCGTGCGCCGGCACGGCGATGGTCAGCGCCGCGACCGGCAGGAGCAGAAAGCGGGATCTGATCGCCGCCATCAAAGTGCGACCCCGATGCGCAGCGGACGCGCAGGCGTTCTTCCTCATGGGCGAAACCGCCGACGTTCATCGCCGGGCTGCCGCTCGGTTCTGCGCCCAGGGCAGCTGCGCTGCACGCCGAGCGTCACAAAGTAGTCGCGCTGGCATAATGGATGTCGGCCCCAGGAAGAGAATTGGCGGCGGTGCTGCTGGTCTGCCATGGTGCAGAATCGCCGTCGAACTCGCGCTGGCTGGCGAATTCCAGCCCGCCCGACCAGTTCGGCATGAAGCGAACCGACAGGCGATGTCGAACCCGGCCAGGTCATGTTGAACTCGGTCTTCTTGCTCCAGTGTCCCGGCCCCGTGCTCCCACTCCGTTCAACTCGAGCACGAGATTGGCGGCCAGCACCAGACGGTCGTCCAGGAAGTTCTTCTGCAGCAGAAGCTTCCACTCCAGCTTGCGCATGTCGGGGCCGATGGCGGGCTCGAAATAGAGCGCCACCCCGAGCGGATGGGTATAGGGATCCCATCAGCCGGTAGATGGCCTCGGCCGAGACGCCGTAGAATTTGGTCTCGGTCGTCGCCGCGGCAGCGCCTTGCGGGTGCACCCGCGACCATTCGTAGTTCAGATAGCCGCCGAGCTGCAGATCATTGGTGACCCCGTACTCGTATTCGCTGCGGCCCGCGAGCTTGTCAAGCTCTGGCCGGGCCGGCCGTGCTTCCAGGTGAGCCATTGCTCGAGCTCCCGCGCCGGCCGGCAGGGTGTCGGTGGTGTAGACATGGCAGAAGGGCGATTCGTCGGCCCATGCCGGCGCTGCGGCCAGGAGGCCGGTCAGGATGGCGGCCGCCAGCGGGCCCGGCCAGATGCGCATGTGATCCCCCGAAGGTGTTTCTAGGAGTGAGAATTATTCGCAACTAAGCAACTGACCGGGCGCCTGTCAACGCGAATAACTCGCATTTGCAAAAATTGCCGGATCTTCTGACGGCGCGCGGTCGGGCATAGGGGCGCAGCGCGCGGGGCCTGCCGATAGGGCGCGGCCCAGACTTAGGCTAGGCTGACGTCATAAACATATAGGGGGAAATGCCATGACTTCGATCCTCACACCTGTCCTGGTGCTGATCTGCCTGTCGCTGCTGGTCTGGATCTGGATGTATGCGACCCGGATTCCGGCCATGTCCAAGGCCGGAATCGAGCCGCAATCGGCCATGCATCCCGGCTCTCTCGACGGTTTGCCGTCCTCGGCCAGGCGGGTGGCCGACAACTACAACCACCTGATGGAGCAGCCGACCATCTTCTATGCGATGGTCTTTTATATCTATCTGGCCGGGATCGTGGATCCGCTGTTCATCTGGCTGGCCTGGATCTATGCCGGCCTGCGGGTGGTGCACAGCCTGATCCAGTGCACGGCCAATATCGTCAATCTGCGTTTCCTGCTGTTTTCGACCTCGACCCTGGTCCTGATGATCATGGCCGTGCGCGCCGTCCTGGCGCTCTGATTCGCCGTTCCGGCCCGGTTTCGGCCCGTTTGCGGGCGGGCCGGGCCGGATGGGCGGCGCGGGCGCGGCGGGCGGCCACGAAAGCGGCCAGATTCCTTAAGAAATATCGTTTCGCGGCCCTTGACCCGCACAAACCCCGCCGATATATAGCCCCACCTTCTGTGGACAGGCCGTCGGCGCGCCCGCGTCGAAACGTTGTCAGGAAGACCAGTAAGAGAAGTTTGAGAAGCGCGATCCGGCCGACGGCCCGATCCTCCGCTTTTGGAAGCCAGCCCCGAAAGGGGTTGGCCAAATGGTTTTGGCACATGCCGCCAAGGGACGCTTTGGGCGGTAGTCAGGGAAGATAGAATGCCGACGATCAATCAGTTGATCCGCAAGCCGCGCAACGACAAGCCGAAGCGCAACAAGGTTCCGGCGCTGACCGGCTCGCCGCAGAAGCGCGGCGTGTGCACGCGCGTCTACACGACGACGCCGAAGAAGCCGAACTCGGCGCTGCGCAAGGTTGCGAAGGTGCGCCTGACGAACGGCTACGAGGTCGTGAGCTACATCCCGGGCGAAGGCCACAACCTTCAGGAACACTCGGTGGTTCTGATCCGCGGCGGCCGCGTGAAGGACCTTCCGGGCGTGCGCTATCACATCATCCGCGGCGTGCTCGACACGCAGGGCGTCAAGGACCGTAAGCAGCGCCGTTCGCTCTACGGCGCCAAGCGTCCGAAGTAAGGAGAGCACCGAGATGTCCCGTCGCCGCCGCGCAGAAAAGCGAGAGATCAATCCGGACGCCAAATTCGGCGATCTCGTGCTCGCGAAGTTCATGAACAGCCTGATGTATGACGGCAAGAAGTCCGCCGCCGAAGGCATCATCTATGGCGCCTTCGACGTCATCCAGGACAAGACCAAGCAGGATCCGCTGCAGGTCTTCCACGAAGCGCTGCGCAATGTCGCGCCGGCCCTCGAAGTCCGCTCGCGCCGCGTCGGCGGCGCCACCTATCAGGTGCCGGTCGAAGTCCGCACCGAGCGCAGCCGCGCGCTGGCGATCCGCTGGCTGATCAACGCCGCGCGCGCCGCAATGAGCCGACCATGACCGGCCGGCTTTCGGGGGAGCTTCTGGACGCCGCGAACAATCGCGGAAACGCCGTCAAGAAGCGCGAAGACACGCACAAGATGGCGGAGGCGAACCGCGCCTTCTCCCATTACCGCTGGTAACGCGTACCGAGGACTCCGAAGATGCCGCGACAGACCCCGCTCGAACGCTACCGCAACATCGGCATTGCCGCGCATATCGATGCCGGCAAGACGACGACGACCGAGCGCATCCTCTATTACACCGGCCGCAGCCATAAGATCGGCGAAGTCCATGACGGCGCCGCCACCATGGACTGGATGGAGCAGGAGCAGGAACGCGGCATCACGATCACCTCCGCGGCCACGACCTGCTTCTGGAAGGACCACCGCGATCAACATCATCGACACGCCCGGCCATGTGGACTTCACCATCGAGGTCGAGCGTTCCATGCGCGTGCTCGACGGTGCGGTCGCGGTGTTCGACGCGGTCGCCGGCGTGGAGCCGCAGTCCGAGACCGTGTGGCGCCAGGCCGACAAGTACAAGGTTCCGCGCATCTGCTTCGTCAACAAGATGGACCGGATGGGCGCCAATTTCGAGCGCTGCGTCGAGATGATGATCGACCGCCTCGGCACCAAGCCGATGGTGCTGACCCTGCCGATCGGCTCGCGAAGCCGATTTCAAGGGTCTGGTCGACGTCGTCGAGATGAAGGCGCTGATCTGGCAGGAAGAGCAGCTCGGCGCCAAGTTCGACGTCGTCGAGATTCCGGCCGAATATCAGCGAAAAGGCCGCCGAATACCGCGCCAAGCTGGTCGAGATCGCCGTCGAGGAAGACGACAAGCTGCTCGAGGCCTATCTGGACGGCACCGAGCCGACCATCGAGGAACTGAAGCGCTGCATCCGCAAGGGCACGACGGCGTTCCATTTCGTGCCGGTGCTGTGCGGCTCGGCCTTCAAGAACAAGGGCGTGCAGCCGCTGCTCGATGCGGTGGTCGACTATCTGCCGTCGCCGCTCGACGTGCCGCCGGTCGAAGGCATCAAGCCGGGCACCGAGCAGAAGGTCGTGCGCAGCGCCGACGACACCGCGCCGTTCGCCGGCGCTGGCGTTCAAGATCATGGACGACCCCTTCGTCGGCTCCATCACCTTCGCGCGCGTCTATTCCGGCACGGTGTCGCTCCGGTACCTCGGTGCTGCAATTCGGTCAAGGAAAAGACCGAGCGCGTCGGCCGCATGCTGCTGATGCATTCCAACAGCCGCGAGGACATCAAGGAAGCGATGGCCGGCGACATCGTCGCCTTTGCAGGCCTGAAGCTGACCACCACCGGTGAGACGCTGTGCGCGGCGAACGATCCGGTGATCCTGGAGCGCATGGAATTCCCCGATCCGGTCATCGAGATCGCGGTCGAGCCGAAGACCAAGGCCGATCAGGAAAAGATGGGCATGGCGCTGGCGCGTCTGGCGCAGGAGGACCCGTCCTTCCAGGTTTCGACCGACACCGAATCCGGCCAGACCATCCTGAAGGGCATGGGCGAACTGCATCTGGACATCAAGGTCGACATCCTGCGCCGCAACTACAAGATCGACGCCAATGTCGGTGCGCCGCAGGTGGCCTATCGCGAAACGCTGTCGAAGCCGGTCACGGTGCTCTACACCCACAAGAAGCAGACCGGCGGTTCGGGCCAGTTCGCCGAAGTGAAGATCGATTTCGAACCGCTGGAAGCCGGTTCGGGTTTCGTCTTCGAGAACAAGGTCGTGGGCGGCTCGGTGCCGAAGGAATACATCCCGTCGGTGGAAAAGGGCATTCGCATCGCAGAAGGAAAGCGGCCTGATGGCCGGCTTCCCGGTCATCGACTTCAAGGCCACGCTGGTCGACGGCAAGTACCATGAAGTCGACTCGAATGCGCTGACCTTTGATATCGCGGCGCGCGCGGCGTTCCGCGAGTTGGCGTCCAAGGGCGTCGTCAAGCTGCTCGAGCCGATCATGAAGTGTCGAGGTGGTGACGCCGGAAGACTTCCTGGGCGGCGTCATCGGCGACCTCAATTCGCGGCGCGGCCAGGTGCAGGGCACCGATACGCGCGGCAACGCGCAGGTCGTCACCGCGATGGTGCCGCTTGCCAATATGTTCGGCTACATCAACACGCTGCGCTCCATGACCCAGGGCCGGGCGCAATACACGATGCAGTTCGATCACTACGAGCAGGTTCCGCAGGCGATCGCGGACGAAGTCAAAGCGAAATACGCGTAACCCCGGGGCCGTCAAGCAGCATCGCTGCAGGCCGTTAGAAGTTAGACGACGGAGACAGGACCATGGCGAAGGCCAAATTCGAGCGGAACAAGCCGCACTGCAACATCGGAACGATCGGTCACGTTGACCACGGCAAGACGACGCTGACGGCGGCGATCACGAAGGTGCTTGCCGAGACGGGCGGAGCGACGTTCTCGGCCTATGACCAGATCGACAAGGCGCCGGAAGAGAAGGCGCGCGGCATCACGATCTCGACGGCGCATGTCGAGTACGAGACGGCCAAGCGTCACTACGCCCATGTCGACTGCCCCGGTCACGCCGACTATGTGAAGAACATGATCACGGGCGCCGCCCAGATGGACGGCGCGATCCTGGTGGTGTCGGCGGCCGACGGCCCGATGCCGCAGACCCGCGAGCACATCCTCCTGGCGCGCCAGGTCGGCGTGCCGGCGCTGGTCGTGTTCATGAACAAGTGCGACATGGTCGACGACGAAGAGCTTCTGGACCTGGTGGAGATGGAAGTGCGCGAGCTGCTGTCGTCCTACGAGTTCCCGGGCGACGACATCCCGATCATCCGCGGCTCGGCGCTGGCGGCGCTGGAAGACAGCAACAAGGAGCTGGGCCACGACGCGATCCTCAAGCTGATGGAAGCGGTCGACGACTACATCCCGCAGCCGGAGCGTCCGATCGACCAGCCCTTCCTGATGCCGATCGAGGACGTGTTCTCGATCTCGGGCCGCGGCACGGTGGTGACCGGCCGCATCGAGCGCGGCGTCGTGAAGGTGGGCGAGACGGTCGAGATCATCGGCATCAAGGACACCTCGACGACGACGGTCACGGGCGTGGAAATGTTCCGCAAGCTGCTGGACCAGGGCCAGGCGGGCGACAATGTGGGTTGCCTGCTGCGCGGCGTGGACCGCGAGGGCGTGGAGCGCGGCCAGGTTCTGGCCAAGCCGGGCTCGGTGACGCCGCACACCAACTTCAAGGCCGAAGCCTACATCCTGACCAAGGAAGAGGGCGGGCGTCACACCCCGTTCTTCGGCAACTACCGTCCGCAGTTCTACTTCCGCACGACGGACGTGACGGGCATCGTCAAGCTGCCGGAAGGCACCGAGATGGTGATGCCGGGCGACAATGTGACGATCGAGGTCGAGCTGATCGTGCCGATCGCGATGGAAGAGAAGCTGCGCTTCGCCATCCGCGAAGGCGGGCGCACCGTCGGCGCCGGCGTCGTCGCCGAAATCATCAAGTAAGCAGTCGAGTAGCGGCGGCCCAGGGCCGATTTGGAGAACAAAGACATGCAGAGCCAAAATATCCGGATCCGGCTCAAGGCCTTCGATCACCGCATCCTCGACAATTCGACGCGGGAGATTGTGAACACGGCGAAGCGCACGGGCGCGCAGGTGCGGGGACCCATCCCCCTGCCGACGCGGATCGAGCGTTTCACCGTGAACCGCTCCCCTCATGTGGACAAGAAGAGCCGTGAGCAGTTCGAAATCCGGACTCACAAGCGTCTTCTCGACATCATCGAACCCACCCCGCAGACGGTCGACGCTTTGATGAAGCTCGATCTTGCGGCGGGCGTCGATGTCGAAATCAAGCTCTAAGGGAGTAACCGCGGCGATGCGCACAGGCGTCATCACGCAGAAGGTCGGCATGACACGCCTCTTTTTGGAGGATGGCCGGCATGTGCCCGTTACGGTCCTGAAGCTGGATGGCTGTCAGGTCGTGGCCAAGCGCACCGAGGAAACGGATGGCTACACCGCCGTCCAGCTCGGTTCTGGATTTGCAAAGGCGAAGCGGCTCACCAAGGCGGATCGCGGACATTTCGCGAAGGCCGAAGTCGAGCCCAAGAAGAAGCTTGCCGAGTTCCGGGTGGACGCGGCCAATCTGCTGGAAGTGGGCGATGTGATCCAGGCCGATCATTTCGTCCCCGGGCAGAAGGTCGATGTGACGGGTGTCACGATCGGTCGCGGTTTTACCGGCGCCATGAAGCGCTGGAACTTCCGCGGTCTGGAAGCCACCCATGGCGTGTCGATCTCGCACCGCTCGCTGGGCGGCACGGGCGGCCGGCAGGATCCGGGCAAGACCTTCAAGAACAAGAAGATGCACGGCCATTACGGCACCGACCGCATCACCACCCAGAATCTCGAGATCGCCAAGGTCGATGTCGAGCGCGGGCTGATCATGGTCCGGGGCGCGGTGCCGGGCCACAAGGGCGGCTGGGTGATGATCCGCGATGCGGTCAAGCACGCCCTGCCGAAGGAGGCGCCGATGCCCGCGTCGGTGAAGAAGGCCGGCGCGAACGGCGAGGCGGCTCCGGCCGCGGCCGAAACGCAGGCGGAGGGCTGATGCCATGAAGACAAAAGTCCTCAAACTGGATAGCAGCTCGGGCGGCGAGATCGATCTCAGCGATGCGATCTTCGGCCTGGAGCCGCGCGCCGACCTGATCCAGCGCGTCGTCGTCTGGCAGCTCGCCAAGCGCCGCGCCGGCACGCACAAGGTCCTGACCCGCGGCGAGATCAACCGCACCAAGAAGCGCGTCGGCCGGCAAAAGGGCGGCGGCACGGCCCGTCACGGTGCCCGTTCGGCTCCGCTGTTCGTCGGCGGCGCCAAGGCCATGGGGCCGGTCAATCACAGCCACGAGTTCTCGCTGCCCAAGAAGGTGCGCGCGCTCGGTCTGCGCCACGCCCTCTCGGCCAAGGCGAAGGACGGCGGCATCGTCGTTCTCGACGAGGCCAAGACCGGCGCGATGAAGACCAAGGACCTGGCGGCGCAGTTCGCCAAGCTCGGGCTCAAGGATGCGCTGATCGTCGATGGCGAGTTCGACATGAACTTCGCGATGTCGGCCCGCAATCTCAGCCATGTCTGGCTGATCCCGGCCGAAGGTCTGAACGTCTACGACATCCTGCGGCGCGACAAGCTGGTGCTGACCAAGGCTGCTCTCAAAGCGATCGAGGAGCGTCTCGCATGACCACCAATTACGACGTCATCCTGTCGCCGGTCATCACCGAAAAGGCGACCAAGCTGACCGAGGTCAACCAGGTCGTGTTCCGCGTGACGCTGGACGCGACGAAGCCGGCGATCGCCAAGGCGGTCGAGGCGCTGTTCAAGGTCAAGGTGAAGGCGGTCAACACGCAGCGCATCAAGGGCAAGACCAAGATGGCGCGCGGCCGGCCTTACAAGCGCAGCGATTACAAGAAAGCGGTCGTGACCCTCGTCGAGGGCCAGCAGATCGATATCACGACGGGACTGTGAGATGGCGCTGAAGAAATACAAGCCGACGACGCCGGGCCAGCGCCAACTCGTGCTGGTCAGCCGTACGCATCTGCACAAGGGCGGCCCCGTGAAGGCGCTGACCGAGGGCCAGCAGCGTCATGGCGGCCGCAACAACACCGGCCGCGTCACCGTGCGCTGGCAGGGTGGCGGTCACAAGCAGCGCTATCGCATCATCGATTTCAAGCGCCGCAAGTTCGACATGCCGGCCAAGGTCGAGCGGATCGAATATGATCCGAACCGCACGCCCTTCATCGCGCTGATCAAGTACAAGGACGGCGAGCTGGCCTATATCCTGGCGCCGCAGCGCCTGGCGGTCGGCGACACCGTGATTTCCGGCGAGAAGGTCGACGTCAAGCCGGGCAATGCGATGCCGCTTTCGGCCATGCCGGTGGGCACCATCGTCCACAACATCGAGATGAAGCCGGGCAAGGGCGGACAGATCGCCCGTTCCGCCGGCACCTATGCCCAGTATCTGGGCCGCGACGCCGGCTATGCCACGATGCGGCTGAACTCGGGCGAAGTGCGCCGCGTGCTGCTGACCTGCATGGCGACGGTCGGGGCGGTGTCGAACCCCGATCACATGAATGAAAGCATCGGCAAGGCCGGCCGCAATGTGTGGAAGGGCAAGCGCCCCCATGTGCGCGGCACCGCGATGAACCCGATCGACCATCCCCATGGCGGCGGCGAAGGCCGCACCAAGGGCGGGCGTCATCCGGTCACCCCGTGGGGCAAGCCGACCAAGGGCGCGCGCACGCGCTCGAACAAGAAGACTCAGAAGTTCATCGTGCGTTCGCGCCACGCCAAGAAGACGCAAGGGTAATCAGATGTCTCGTTCTGTTTGGAAAGGCCCGTTTGTTGACGGCTATCTGCTGAAAAAGGCGGAAGTGGCCCGCGGTTCGGGCCGCAAGGACGTGATCAAGACCTGGTCGCGCCGTTCGACGATCCTGCCGCAGTTCGTCGGACTGACGTTCGGCGTCTACAACGGCAAGAAGCACGTTCCGGTCCTGGTGACCGAGGATATGGTGGGCCACAAGCTCGGCGAGTTCTCGCCGACGCGCACCTTCCACGGTCACACGGCCGACAAGAAGGCGAAGAGGGGATAGGCCCATGGGCAAGCAAACACGTCCCCGCGTCCTCGCGGACAGCCAGGCAAAGGCCATCGGCCGCAACATCCGCACCAGCCCGCGCAAGCTCAATCTTGTGGCGCAGGCGATCCGCGGCAAGAGCGCCGAAAGCGCGCTGCACGAGCTCACCTTCTCGCCCAAGCGCGTGGCCAAGGTCGTGAAGAAGGTTCTGCAGTCGGCCATCGCCAATGCCGAGAACAACCATGATCTCGATGTCGACGATCTGGTGGTCAGCGAAGCCAGCGTCGGCAAGAACCTGATCATGAAGCGCTTCCACGCCCGCGCCCGCGGCCGCGGCGCGCGCGTCGAAAAGCCGTTCTCCCAGATCACCGTGATCGTCGAGGAGAAGCGCGAGGAAGAGAAGAAGGCGCCGGCCAAGAAGGCCGCACCGAAGAAGAAGGCGGCAGCCAGGAAGAAAGCCGCCGCATCCGGAACCAAGCCGGCGGCGAAGAAGAAGCCGGCCGCCAAGAAGAGCGCCGAAGAGGCGAAGGAGCAGGCCTGATGGGTCAGAAGGTCAATCCGACGGGGCTTCGCCTCGGCATCAACCGCACCTGGGATTCGCGCTGGTATGCGAACAAGCGCGAATACGGCCGGCTGTTGCAGCAGGACATCAAGATCCGCAATCACCTGTCGCAGCGGCTGAAGCAGGCCGGCGTCTCGCGCATCATCATCGAGCGTCCGCACAAGAAGTGCCGCGTCACGATCCACTCGGCCCGTCCGGGCGTGGTGATCGGCAAGAAGGGCGCCGACATCGAGAAGCTGAAGAGCGAAGTCCAGCAGCTACACGGACGACGAAGTTCACCTGAACATCGTCGAAATCCGCAAGCCGGAAATCGATGCCAAGCTGGTGGCCGAGAACATTGCCCAGCAGCTCGAGCGCCGCGTGGCGTTCCGCCGCGTCATGAAGCGCGCCGTGCAGTCGGCGATGCGTCTGGGCGCCCAGGGCATCCGCATCACCTGCGGCGGCCGTCTGGGCGGCGCGGAAATCGCGCGCGTGGAATGGTATCGCGAAGGCCGCGTGCCGCTGCACACGCTGCGCGCCGACATCGATTACGGCGTGGCGACGGCCAAGACGACCTATGGCACCTGCGGCGTGAAGGTCTGGATCTTCAAGGGCGAAATCCTCGAACACGATCCGATGGCGGTCGAAAAGCGCCAGGCGGAAGCGGCGGAACAGGGTGGACGCGGCGGCCGCGATCGGCAGCAGCAGGCCCCGGCGGCTTAAGTTAAAGAGACAACGTCATGCTTCAACCGAAACGCACAAAGTTCCGCAAGCAGTTCAAGGGCCGCATCCATGGCGCGGCCAAGGGCGGCACCGTGCTCAATTTTGGCGCCTATGGCCTGAAGGCCGTGGAGCCGGAGCGCATCACCGCGCGCGAGATCGAAGCGGCCCGCCGCGCCATCACGCGCCACATGAAGCGCGCCGGCCGCGTCTGGATCCGCATCTTCCCGGATGTTCCGGTGTCGAAGAAGCCGGCCGAAGTGCGCATGGGCTCGGGCAAGGGTTCGCCGGAATACTGGGTGGCGAAGATCAAGCCGGGCCGCATCCTGTTCGAGATCGACGGTGTCGATCACGAAACGGCCAAGGAAGCGATGCGTCTGGGCGCGGCCAAGCTGTCTGTGGCGACCAAGTTCGTCCAGCGCGTGAACGTCTGAGGCAAAGAGGATCATGGCAAAGAAAGATTCCAATGCGGCCGACGATCTGCGCATGAAATCCGCGGACGAATTGGCCGACCGGCTGACGAAGCTGAAGAAGGAACAGTTCAATCTTCGCTTCCAGCGCGCCAACGGCCAGCTCGAGAACACGGGCCGCGTGCGCACGGTGCGCCGTGAGATCGCGCGCATCACTACGATTTTGACCGAGCAACGTCGCAAGGCGGGCTGAGGGAAGAGGATTTAGGACTATGCCGAAGCGCGTGCTCCAAGGCGTCGTGGTCAGCGACAAGAACACCAATACGGTGGTGGTGAAGGTGGAACGCCGCTTCACCCATCCCGTCATGGGCAAGACCGTTCGCCGCTCGAAGAAGTATCACGCCCATGACGAGGAGCGGAGAGTTCAAGGTGGGCGATCTGGTGCGTATCCGTGAGTGCAGGCCCCTGTCCAAGCTGAAAAGCTGGGAAGTGGTCGGCCGCGCGGGCAAGGAATAGGCGCGGGGGCCCGGGAGAACAACAATGATTCAGATGTCTTCGGAGCTTGATGTTGCCGACAATTCGGGTGCGCGCCGCGTGATGTGCATCAAGGTGTTGGGCGGCTCCAAGCGCAAATATGCCGGTGTCGGCGACACCATCGTGGTCTCCGTGAAGGAAGCCATTCCGCGCGGCCGCGTGAAGAAGGGCGAGGTGCTGAAGGCCGTGATCGTGCGCACCGCCCAGGGTGTGCGCCGTCCGGACGGAAGCCTGATCCGCTTCGACAACAACGCGGCGGTGCTGGTGAACAATCAGGGCGAGCCGATCGGCACGCGCATCTTCGGGCCTGTGACGCGCGAACTGCGCTCCAAGAACCACATGAAGATCATCTCGCTCGCGCCGGAGGTTCTGTGATGGGCGTGAAGATCAAGAAAGGCGACCGCGTGGTCGTCACCACGGGCCGCGACAAGGGCAAGAAGGGCGAAGTGATCAAGGTCTTCCCGAAGGAAGGCCGTGCACTCGTCTCCAACGTCAACATGGTCAAGCGCCACCAGCGTCAGACCCAGACGGCCCAGGGCGGCATCATCAGCAAGGAAGCGCCGATCGAGCTGTCGAACATCGCCCATGTCGATCCCAAGTCGGGCGCGGCGACGCGCGTCGGCTTCAAGATCCTGGGCGACGGCCGCAAGGTTCGTTTTGCGAAGAAGTCCGGTGAGGTAATCGATGTCTGAGCAGGGCACGAAAGCGAAAAAAGGCGGCGCGCAAGCGCAGGGAAGCCAATGCCGGCACGCAGGTGTCGGTCGGCGAAGCCTCGGTCGACCCGAATTACGTCCCGCGTTTCAAGACGCGCTACTTCGACGTGGTCCGTCCGCAGATGATGGAGAAGTTCGGCTACAAGAACCTGCTCCAGGTTCCGCGCATCGAGAAGATCGTGCTGAACATCGGCGCCGGCGAAGCCGCGGCCGATCAGAAGAAGCTGCAGGCGGCGGTCAACGATCTCAGCGCGATCGCCGGCCAGAAGGCCGTGCCGACGCGGGCCAAGAAGGCGATCGCCGGCTTCAAGATCCGCGAAGGCCTGCCCATCGGCACCAAGGTGACGCTGCGCAAGGACCGGATGTACGAGTTCCTCGACCGTCTGGTGACGATCGCTCTGCCGCGCGTGCGCGACTTCCGCGGTCTCAACGGCAAGAGCTTCGACGGCCGCGGAAACTTCGCGATGGGCATGAAGGAACACATCGTGTTCGTCGAAATCGATTACGACAAGACCGAGACGGTGTGGGGCATGGACATCATCGTCAACACCACGGCGAAGACCGACGAGGAAGCCAAGGCGCTTCTCGACCGGCTTCCAGTTTCCCTTTGTGAATTGAGGCGCGATAGCATGGCGAAAAAGAGCCAAATCAACCGGAACGAGAAGCGCGAGAAGATGGTGGCGCGGTATGCCGCCAAGCGTGCGCGCTCAAGGCCGTGACCGAAGACATGAGCGTGCCGCCGGAAGAACGCTTTGCGGCGATGCTGAAGCTCGCCGAGCTTCCGCGCAACTCGTCGAAGGTGCGCATTCATCACCGCTGCGAGCTGTCCGGCCGTCCCAAGGCGCTATTACCGCAAGCTGAAGCTGTCGCGTATCGCGCTGCGCGAGCTGGCGAATTTCGGCCAGGTGCCCGGCATGACCAAGGCGAGCTGGTAAGGAAGGATTTGAGATATGGCGATCAATCGATCCCGATCAGCGATCTGCTTACCCGCATCCGCAACGGCCAGCTGCGCGGCATGGCCAAGGTCAAGTCGCCCAATTCGCGCCTGCGCGTGCGTCTGCTCGATGTGCTGCAGGCCGAGGGCTACATCCGCGGCTATGCGGAGGTCGAGATCAAGGACGGCCTTCGCGAGCTGGAGATCGAGCTGAAATATCACGAGGGCCGTCCGGTGATCCGCGAGTTGAAGCGGGTCTCCAAGCCGGGCCGCCGCGTCTATGTCTCGGTCAGCGATCTGATGCCGTATCGTCAGGGCCTGGGCGTTTCCATCGTATCGACGCCCCAGGGCGTGATGACGGACTCCACGGCGCGCGAGAAGAATGTCGGCGGCGAAGTTCTCTGTCACGTATTCTGAGGCGGAAGGAAGAGATATGTCACGTATCGGCAAGAAGCCGGTCCCGCTTCCGAAGGGCGTCACTGCCCAGGTCGACGGGCAAACGGTCAAGGTCAAGGGCCCCAAGGGCGAGCTGAAGGTCACGCTGGTCGACGACGTCGAGGTCGTGCTCGGGGATGACGGCATCACCGTGTCGCCGCGTCCCGAATATGAGCGCAGCCGCGCCATGTGGGGCCTGTCGCGCACGCTGGTGAACAATCTGGTTCTCGGCGTCACCGAGGGCTTCACGGAGCGTCTGGAGATCAACGGCGTCGGCTATCGCGCGGCGGTGCAGGGCAAGAACCTGAACCTGCAGCTGGGCTTCAGCCACGATGTCGCCTATCCGATCCCGGAAGGCATCCAGATCGTCACCGAGAAGCCGACGCAGATCGCCATCTCGGGCATCGACAAGCAGTTGGTTGGCCAGGTTGCCGCGGAAATCCGCGCCTGGCGTCCGCCGGAGCCCTACAAGGGCAAGGGCGTGAAGTATGCGGGCGAGCATATCCTGCGCAAGGAAGGCAAGAAGAAGTAAGCCATGACGAAGAACCTCTTCGATCGGCGCAAATCGCGCGCCCGCTACCGGCTCACAAAGGCGGCCAATGGCCGCCCGCGCCTGTCGGTGTTCCGCTCCGGCAAGCACATCTATGCCCAGGTCATCGATGATCTGCGCGGGTGCGACGCTGGCCGTGGCCTCCACCAACGAGAAGGACGCCGGTCTGACCAAGACCTGGAATATCGATGCGGCGGCCAGCGTCGGCAAGAAGATCGCCGAACGCGCGGCGGCCAAGGGCGTCAAGCAGGTCGTGTTCGATCGCGGCGGATACATCTATCACGGGCGCGTCAAGGCGCTCGCAGACGCGGCCCGCGAAGGCGGCCTCGAGTTTTAAGGAAAGGCACGTTCCATGGCGCGTGAAGAAGGCAGGCGGCGGGACCGCGGCGATCGCGAAGAGCGCGACAACGAGTTTGTCGACAAGCTCGTCCACATCAACCGCGTCGCCAAGGTTGTGAAGGGCGGCCGCCGCTTCGGTTTTGCGGCGCTCGTTGTCGTCGGCGATCAGCGCGGCCGGGTCGGGTTCGGCCATGGCAAGGCGCGCGAAGTGCCTGAAGCGATCCGCAAGGCGACCGAGGCGGCCAAGCGCGCGCTGATCCGCGTGCCGCTGAAGGACGGCCGCACGCTGCATCACGAAATCCGCGGCCATCATGGCGCCGGCAAGGTTGTTGTGCGTCCGGCCCCGGCCGGTACCGGCATCATCGCCGGCGGTCCGATGCGCGCGGTGTTCGAAGCGCTCGGCGTGGGCGATGTCGTGTCCAAGTCGACCGGCACCTCCAACCCCTACAACATGGTGCGCGCCACCTTCGATGCGCTGGTCCAGCAGCAGAGCCCCCGCATGGTGGCCCAGCGCCGCGGCCGCAGCGTCAGCCGAAATCATTTCGCGCCGCGAAGGCCACCGCAACGAGCAGGTCGCTGTCGAAGAGACGGCAGGGAAGTAAGCCATGGCTGAAGCGAAGAAAAAATCCGGCAAGACGGTGACGGTGCGCCAGGTGCGCAGCGCCAACCGCAAGCCGAAGGAACAGGAAGCCACGTTGCGCGGGCTGGGTCTGGGCAAGATCCGCCGCACCCGTACGCTCGAGGATACGCCGGCCGTGCGCGGCATGATCCGCGCCGTCCAGCATCTCGTCGAGATCGTCGAGGAGAGCGAAGTAGATGAAGCTCAACGAAATCCGCAACAATCCCGGCGCCCACAAGCGCAAGGCCAAGGTTGGCCGCGGCACGTGCTCGGGCCTGGGCAAGACCTCCGGCCGCGGCGTCAAGGGCGCCAAGGCGCGCACCGGCAACTCAGGTCAATGGCTTCGAAGGCGGCCAGATGCCGCTTTACATGCGCATGCCCAAGCGCGGCTTCAAGAACATCTTCGCCAAGGATTTCTCCGACGTGAATCTGGGCCGGATCCAGAAGGCGATCGATGCCAAGAAGCTCGACGCCAAGGCCAAGATCACCGAGGACGTGCTGCGCAAGGCCGGGCTTGGCTCACAAGAGCAAGGACGGCGTGCGCCTGCTGGCCAAGGGCGAGCTCAAGGCCAAGATCGAGATCGAAGTGGCCGGCGCCTCCAA
Source organism: uncultured Pseudomonadota bacterium (assembly GCA_963710925.1). Lineage (GTDB taxonomy): Bacteria > Pseudomonadota > Alphaproteobacteria > Micropepsales > Micropepsaceae > Rhizomicrobium. The sequence continues at coordinate 16,567 of CAVQBY010000004.1, forward strand.
CGGCGCCGCGGCCGCGGTCGAAAAGGCCGGCGGCAGCGTCACCGTCACCTACAAGAAGACCGTCTACGCCAACAAGAAGGGCGAGCCGGGCAAGCGCCAGAAGCGCCGCACCGACGCCGCCGAGAAGCGCGCCGCCGCCGCGACCGCCTGACGCATCGCAGGCCTGTACCTTCGACAGGCTCGGGGCCGGGGCCGTAAACTCGTCCCATCCGGGCCTGTCACTGGGGGCGTCCGGCCCCCGCCCAAGGAGTGAGGAATGGCTTCTGCCGCCGAACAATTGGCCGCCAATTTCAGTTTCAAGAACCTTGGCAAGGCGACGGAGCTGCGTCAGCGGATCTTCTTCACCCTGGGGGCGCTCATCGTTGCGCGTCTGGGCACCTATATCCCGATGCCGGGCATCGATCCGGCGGCGCTCGCCCAGCAGATCAGCAGCAGGGCGGCGGCGGCATCCTCGACGTGTTCAACGTGCTGGCCGGGCGGCGCCGTCGGGCGCATGGCGATCTTCGCGCTGGGCATCATGCCCTACATCTCCGCCTCCATCATCATCCAGCTGATGACGACGGTGTTCCCCGAACTGGAAGCGCTGAAGAAGGAAGGCGCGGCGGGCCAGAAGGTCATCAACCAGTATACCCGTTACGGCACGGTCGGCCTGGCCGCGCTGCAGGCCTATGGCATCGCCATCGGCCTCGAGCATTGGGGCAATGTCGTCATCGCAGCCGGGCTGGTTCTTCCGCATCTCCGCCATCATCACGCTGACCGGCGGCACCATCCTTCTGATGTGGATCGGCGAACAGATCACCAGCCGCGGCGTCGGCAACGGCATCTCGCTGATCATCTTCGCCGGCATCGTCGCCCGCTTTCCGCAGATGATCGGCCGGCGTCTTCGAATGGGCCGCACAGGGCGCGATTCCGCCGCTGGTGCTGATCGTCGGCATTGCCTTCGTTGTCGGGCTGGTCGGCTTTATCGTCTTCATGGAGCGGGCGCAGCGGCGGCTGCTGGTGCAATATCCCAAACGACAGGTGGGCAACAGGATGTTCGGCGGCGAAAGTTCGCATCTGCCGCTGAAGATCAACGTCTCCGGCGTCATTCCGCCGATTTTCGCGTCCTCGATCCTGCTCATGCCGGCGACGGTGGCCAATTTCAATTCGGCCAGCACTGCCCGATTGGCTGCAGACGATGCTGACCTATATCAGCCATGGCTCGCCGCTCTATCTCACGCTCTATGCGGCGTTGATCATCTTCTTCGCGTTCTTCTACACCTCCATCATCTTCAATCCCGAAGAGACGGCGGACAATCTGAAGAAGTATGGCGGGTTCATTCCCGGCATCCGGCCCGGGCAAGAAGACGGCCGAATATATCGACTATACGTCCTGACCCGCATCACGGTGATCGGCGCCCTCTATCTGGCGCTGGTGTGCCTGATCCCCGAATGGCTGATCTTCGCCTATTCAATCTCCCTTCTACCTCGGCGGCACCTCGATCCTGATCGTCGTCAGCGTCACGATGGACACCGTGGCCCAGATCCAGAGCCATCTGGTCGCCCAGCAATATGAAGGCCTGCTGAAGAAGGCCAAACTGCGGGGAGCGCGGCGGTGAATCTGGTCCTTTTCGGGCCCCCGGGAGCGGGGAAGGGAACCCAGGCCAAGATCCTCCGGGACCAGCGCGGCCTGCCGCAGCTCTCCACCGGCGACATGCTGCGCGCGGCCATCGCGGCCGGCACGCCGATCTGGGCAAGAAGTGCAAGGCCCTCATGGATAAGGGCAATCTGGTGCCCGACGAGGTCGTGGTCGGCATCGTCGCCGAGCGCTATGACCGGCCGGATTGCGCCAATGGGGCGGTGTTCGACGGGTTCCCGCGGACGATCCCCCAGGCCGTGGCCCTGGATGCGCTGCTTGCCCAGCGGGGCAGGGAGATCGATCTGGTGCTGGAACTCAAGGTCAACGACCAGGTGCTGGTCGGCCGGGCCGCGCCAGCGGGTCCAGGAGGCCCTGGCGGCCGGCGGCAAGCCAAGGCCCGACGACACGCCCGAGACCCTCAAGACCCGCCTGGCGGTCTACTACGAGAACACCGCGCCGCTGCTCGCCTTCTACGGCAAGCAGGGCAAGCTTGTGAGCGTGGACGGCATGGCCCCGATCGAGACCGTGACCGCCTCGATCGCCGCCGAAATCGACCGGGTGAGCGCATGAACGACGCGGTTCCCGGTTCCGCGGAGCCGGGGCGGCAAGCCCCAGAAAAACAGGGATTAACGGGAGTTGACTGGGGTGCGGCGATTTCTATAATCCGCGCCCTTGCGGACACCGATCTGTCCACCTCCGGAATTTGCCCATCCCGCATCGCGATGCGGGCCGAGCCCGGACGTGGGCCGGACGGGTGTCGAACAATAGAACAGTAGTTTCAACAGTTTAGCGGACTTAAGGAGATCGTCGTGGCGCGCATCGCCGGCGTGAATATTCCAACCCAGAAGCGCGTCGAGATCGGCCTGCGCTACATCCACGGAATCGGGGAATCGAAGGCCCGGGAGATCTGCGAGAAGGTCGGCATCACGCCCGATCGTCGCGTCCATGATCTGACCGACGCCGAGGTCATCCAGATCCGCGAGACGATCGACCGCGACTATCTCGTCGAGGGCGACCTGCGCCGCGACGTGGCCATGAACATCAAGCGCTTGATGGATCTGGGCTGCTATCGCGGCCTCCGGCACCGCAAGGGCCTGCCGGTTCGCGGCCAGCGCACCCACACCAATGCGCGCACGCGCAAGGGTCCTGCAAAGGCCATCGCGGGCAAGAAAAAAGTCACCAAGTAAGGTTCATCAGATATGGCGAAGCCCTCCGGCGCCGCACGCGTGCGCAAGAAAGAGAAGAAGAACATTGCGGTCGGCGTGGCGCATGTGGCCGCGACCTTCAACAATACGATCATCACGATCACCGATACCGCGGGCAACGCCATTTCCTGGTCGTCCTCCGGCATGATGGGCTTCAAGGGTTCGCGCAAGTCGACCCCTTACGCCGCCCAGGTTGCCGCCGAGGATGCCGGCAAGAAGGCCATCGAGCACGGGATGCGCACGCTGGAAGTGGAAGTGTCGGGTCCCGGTTCGGGGCGCGAATCGGCGCTGCGCGCGCTGCAGTCTGTCGGTCTGACGGTGACGGCGATCCGCGACGTCACGCCGATCCCGCACAATGGTTGCCGTCCGCCCAAGCGCCGCCGCGTGTAACGAGTATCGGGAGCACCGGCCGGGAAACGCGCGAACCGCTTTTCCGTTGGGCCGTGCGACCAGACGATTGAAGTAGTTCGGAACTGGCTACCCATCGAACGTATAGGGCGTGGTCCGACACGTCCGGGATACGATGAGGCAAAAATGTTTCAGAAGAACTGGCAGGAATTGATCAAGCCGCAGAAGCTCAAGGTCGAAGCCGGGCGATGAGCCGGCCCGCCAGGCGACGATTGTCGCCGAGCCGTTGGAGCGGGGCTTCGGCCTGACGCTCGGCAACGCGCTGCGCCGCGTGCTTCTGTCCTCGCTGCAGGGCGCGGCCGTGACCTCGATTCACATCGAGGGCGTGCTGCACGAATTCTCCTCGATCGCCGGCGTGCGCGAGGACGTCACCGATATCGTGCTCAATGTGAAGCAGATCGCGCTCAGGATGCATGCCGAAGGGCCCAAGCGCCTTTCGCTGCGCATGACCGGCCCGGGCGAAGTCACTGCCGGCGCAGATCGCGGCCACCGCCGATGTCGAGATCCTGAACCCCGATCTGGTGCTGTGCACGCTCGACGAAAAGGTCGAGTTCCGCATGGAGCTGACGGTCGCCACCGGCAAGGGCTATGTCCCCGCCGACCGCAATCGCCCGGAAGACGCGCCGATCGGCCTGATCCCGGTCGATTCGCTGTTCTCGCCGGTCAAGAAGGTCTCCTACAAGGTCGAGAACACCCGCGAGGGGCAGATCCTCGACTATGACAAGCTGACGCTCAACGTCGAGACCAACGGTGCGGTGTCGCCGGACAATGCCGTGGCCTATGCCGCGCGCATCCTGCAGGACCAGCTTCAGGTCTTCATCAACTTCGAAGAGCCGCGCGAGCGCGTCGCCGAAGAGACCAAGCCGGAGCTGGCCTTCAATCCGGTCCTGCTCAAGAAGGTCGACGAGCTGGAGCTGTCGGTGCGGTCCGCCAACTGCCTGAAGAACGACAACATCGTCTATATCGGCGACCTCATCCAGAAGACCGAAGCCGAAATGCTCCGCACACCGAATTTCGGCCGCAAGTCGCTGAACGAGATCAAGGCTGTGCTCGCGGAAATGGGCCTGCATCTCGGCATGGAAGTGCCGGGCTGGCCGCCGGAGAACATCGAAGATCTCGCCAAGCGGTACGAAGACCAGTACTGATTTCCATTCGAAAGTAGAGTGCCATGCGCCATCGCAATCAGGGCCGTAAGCTCAACAGAACGTCCTCACACCGTACCGCCATGTTCGCCAATATGGCGGCGGCGCTGATCAAGCACGAGCAGATCAAGACCACGCTGCCCAAGGCAAAGGAGCTTCGCCCGGTCGTGGAGAAGCTCGTGACCCTGTCGCGCCGCGGCGGCGCCGATCTGCATGCCCGCCGCCAGGCGCTGGCGACGATCCGCGATGAGGATCAGGTCCGCAAGCTGTTCGACGTATCGGCCCGCGCTATGCCGGCCGTCCGGGCGGATATTGCCGCGTCCTCAAGGCGGGCTTCCGTCATGGTGACAATGCGGCGATGGCGTTCATCGAGTTCGTTGATCGCGATCCCGAAGCCAAGGGCCAGGACTCCGGTCCGGTCATGGCCGAAGAGGCCGCCGAGGAGTAGGTTCGCGCGGACGCGTTTGCAGCATTTCCGGGGCGGCTCGCAAGGGTCGCCCTTTTGCTTTGGAGGCAATGATGGCCATGAGATTGAAGCCCCTTCATGCGGCGTTCGCCGCCGCGCTCCTGATGCTGGCGCCGCTTGGCGCCCGGGCCGAGCAGGCGGTACCGCAGTCGATGGGGCAGGTGCAGCTGTCCTTTGCGCCCGTGGTCAAGCGGGTCGCCCCGGCCGTGGTCAATGTCTATGCCCGCACCGTCGTGCGCCAGCAGGCCAATCCGTTCTTCAACGATCCGCTGTTCCAGCAGTTCTTCGGCATCGTCGCCGCAATTCCGCAAGCGCGTGCAGCAGTCTCTGGGCTCGGGCGTGATCGTGCGGTCCGATGGCATCATCCTGACCAACAACCATGTCATCAGGCGGCGCGCAGGATGTCGTCGTGGCCCTGTCCGACCGGCGCGAGTTCAAGGCCAAGGTGTCTCTTGCCGACAAGCGCACCGATCTGGCCGTGCTCAAGATCGACACCAAGGGCAAGAAACTGCCGACCGTGGCCTTCGGCAATTCCGACAAGCTTCAGGTCGGCGATCTGGTGCTGGCGATCGGCGATCCCTTCGGCGTCGGCCAGACCACGACCATGGGCATCGTCTCCGCCCTGGCGCGCATCCAAGGTCACCGACGGCAATTACCGCTTCTTCATCCAGACCGATGCGGCCATCAATCCGGGCAATTCCGGCGGCGCGCTGATCACGACCGACGGCAAGCTGGCCGGGATCAACACGGCGATCTTTTCGCGCACCGGCGGCAATCCATCGGCATCGGCTTTGCCATTCCCGCCAATCTGGCCCAGCGCGTCGTCGACGGCGCGCTGGGCGGCGGCGTCAAGCTGCCCTGGTTCGGCGCCGAAGGGCAGACCGTCACGGCCGACATCGCCGGCTCGCTCGGCATGAGCGCGCCGCAGGGCGTGCTGCTCAAAAGCGTCTATCCCGGCGGCCCGGCCGCCAAGGCGGGCCTCAAGACCGGCGATGTCGTCATGGCGATGGACGGCATCCGCATCGACAGCATGGACGGGCTCAATTACCGCACCGCCACGCACAAGCCGGGCGATGGCCCCACCGTCAAGGTGTTCTCGAACGGCCATGAGCACGATGTCACGGTCAAGCTTGCCCTGCCGCCGGAAACCCCGCCGCGCGACACCACGACGATCGGCGGGCGCAATCCGCTCACCGGCGCCAAGGTCGAGAACCTGTCGCCGGCCGTCGCCACCGATCTGCAGATGGATCTGATGGCCAAGGGCGTCGTCGTGATCTCCCCGGGCAACAGCTATGCCGCGCGTCAGGGCTTCCAGTCGGGCGACATCGTCAAATCCGTGAACGGCCAGCCGATCAAGTCCGTCCGCCAGCTCAAGCAGGCGCTCGATGCGGCCGCGCAGCAGGGCGGCTGGAACCTCGTCGTCGACCGCGACGGTCAGGCCATGACGCTCAGCGTGCGGGATTAGGCCCGGGGCGCTAGACTGGCCCCATGAGCGATCTGTTCGAAGCCGGGGGATTGGAGGAGGGCACGCCGCGTCCTCTGGCCGACCGGCTGCGCCCCAAGATTCTGACCGAGGTCGTCGGCCAGGATCACCTGATCGGGCCGGACGGGCCGATCGGGCGCATGGTGGCGCTCAACCGGCCGCATTCGGTGATCTTCTGGGGCCCGCCCGGCACCGGCAAGACCACCATCGCCCGGCTGCTGTCGAGCGCCTTCAAGCTGCATTACGACCAGCTCTCGGCGGTGTTCTCCGGTGTGGCCGACCTCAAGAAGGCGTTCGAGGCCGCGCGCCAGCGCCGCAAGATCGGGCAGGGCACGCTGCTCTTCGTCGACGAGATCCATCGCTTCAACCGCAGCCAGCAGGACAGCTTCCTGCCCGTGGTCGAGGACGGCACCATCGTGCTGGTCGGGGCCACCACCGAGAACCCGTCTTTCGAGCTCAATGGCGCGCTGCTCTCGCGCATGCAGGTGCTGGTGCTGCGCCGGCTGGACGATGCCGCGCTCGAAACCCTGCTCCAGCGCGCCGAAGCCCATTATGGCGAAACGCTGCCGCTGACCGGGGACGCGCGCGAATCCCTGCGCGCCATGGCCGATGGCGACGGGCGCTATCTGCTCAACCTTGCCGAGGAACTGGCCGCGCTGAAAACCGTCAAGCCGCTCGACTCCGCCGGCCTGACAAAGGCCGTGCAGCGCCGCATGCCGCTCTACGACAAGAGTCGCGAGGAGCACTACAACCTCATCTCCGCGCTGCACAAATCTATTCGCGGCTCCGATCCCGATGCCGCGCTCTATTGGATGGCGCGCATGCTGGCCGGCGGCGAGCAGCCGCTCTTCATCGCGCGGCGTCTGGTGCGCGCGGCCGTCGAAGACATCGGTCTGGCCGATCCGCAGGCCGTGGTGCAGGCGCTGGCCGCCAAGGATGTCTATGATTTTCTCGGCAGCCCCGAAGGCGAGATCGCGCTGGTGCAATGCGTGCTCTATCTCGCCTCCGCGCCCAAATCGAACGCGGTCTACAAGGCGATGGGCGCGGCCAGGCGCTCGGCCGAGGAACACGGCTCGCTGATGCCGCCCGCGCACATCCTCAATGCGCCGACCAAGATGATGAAGAACCTCGGCTACGGCGCCGGCTACCAATACGACCACGAAGCCGAAGACGGTTTCTCCGGCCAGACCTATTTCCCCGACGACATGGCGCGCGAGCGCTACTACAGCCCGAAGGAAACCGGCTTCGAACGCGAGATCGCCAAGCGCCTGGACTATTGGGCCAAGCTGCGCGCGAAGAAGAGCGGCGACTAGCTTACCGCCCCAGTTCCGCCTCGCGCTTCGCGAACCACTTCAGCACGTCGGTGCGCGCGCCGTTCGAGACATGCGCCCAGCGGCCATTGCGGAAGGCATCGGGCTTGCCGGCTGCCCACCAGGTCTCGTGTCCCATCAGCAGCGTCCAGCCGCGGCGGCCGTCATGGATCAGCGTGTGCAATTCGATCTGGAAGCTGTAGGCCGGTCCCCTGTGGCTGGTGCGCTCGCGCGTCCAGTGCACATGGTCGATGTCCCAGGCGTCGCGGTTGCGGTCGGGATTGGTCGCGCCGGCCACCAGCGCGAACAGGTTGAAGAAGCTGGTGTCGCCCAGCCGCATCGCCGGCCTCAGGCGCCGTTGTCGCCATTGCCGTAGCGCAGCACCTTGACCTTCTCCAGCGTCACCAGCCCCGAGCCCATGATGCCATCCAGCACCGGCAGGAAACCGTTGATCTTGTCCTCGCTGTCGACGATCTCGATCACCAGCGGCAGGTCGTCGCTGAGGCGCAGGATCTTGTTGGTGTGCAGGTGGCTGGAATGGCCGAAGCCCATTGGCCCGCGGATCACCGTCGCCCCGGCCAGCCCCGCCTCGCGCGCCTTGAGCACGATGGCTTCATAGAGCGGCTTGTGTTCGTAGCGGTCGCTTTCGCCCAGGAAGATGCGCAGCAGCACCGCGTCTTTGGGAATCTGCATGGCTCAGGCTCCTTTAAGCTGGTTGAGGGCCGCGGCGGAGACCGAGCCCAGCCAGACGAAGATCAGGCACAGCGTCGCCGAGCCCACCACATTGCCGCCGGCATAGAGCCATTCGCCCTCATTCATCAGGTTCATGGTCTGCAGGCTGAAGGAGGAGAAGGTGGTGAAGCCGCCGCAAAAGCCGGTCATGACGAATTGCCGGGTCGTGCCGCCGACGAAGAACCGCCCGTCCGGCGCCGTCAGCGTGGCGAAGAAGCCGATGATGAAGGAGCCGACCACGTTCACGACCAGCGTGCCCCAGGGAAAGGTCTCGCCGAAGCCGCCGGCCACCAGGCCGGACACGGCATAGCGGCCCATGCTGCCCAGGGCCCCGCCCAGCGCGACAAACAGATAAAGCTGAAACGGCATCGCGTGCCCCGCAAGCTGACCGGCAATCCTGCCCAAATACGACCAAGACTGCGGTTGCGCGCACGCGCCGCCCGCAGCATGTTCACCCGGCAGGAGTCATCAGCCTCTCGCCTGGCGAGACGGCGGTTTCGGGGGAACCCCATCCCCATCGCCGCCACGCTAGGTGACTCGCATGAGGATGCGTCAATTGAACGCGGAAGACAAGTGAACGCCGAACACACTCCGGCGCCCAAGGGCGTCATGACCCGTCCGGTCGCCGCGGACGACGATGGCGCGCGCCTGGACCGCTGGTTCAAGCGGCACTATCCGGGCCTCACCCATGTCCAGCTCGAAAAGCTGCTGCGCAAGGGCGAGGTGCGGCTGGACGGCAAGCGCGCCAAGGCGTCGGACCGCATCGCCGCCGGCCAGATCTTGCGCCTGCCGCCCCAGGTCACCAATGCCCCGCCGCCGCAGCAGCGCCCGCCGCAGAGCCTCGCCAGTCACGACAAGGATTTCATCCAGTCCCTTGTGATCCATAAGGATTCGTCCGTCATCGTGCTCAACAAGCCAAGCGGGCTGGCGACCCAGGGCGGCTCCGGGCTCACCCGCCATATCGACGGCATGCTCGACGCGCTCGCCTTCGGCAAGAAGCAGCGCCCGCGTCTCGTCCACCGTCTCGACCGCGACACCTCGGGCGTGCTGGTGATCGCGCGCACGGTTCCGGCCGCCGCCGCGCTCTCCGAAAGCCTGCGCCGGCGCGATGCCGCCAAGATCTATTGGGCGCTGGTGAAGGGCGTGCCCCATCCGCTGCAGGGCACGATCAAGCTGGCGCTGGCCAAGGAAACCGGCCACGGCCCGCGCGGCCAGGACGAGCGCATGGCCCCGGCCGAGCCTGACGAGGAGGGCGCCAAGCAGGCCGTGACCGATTACGCGGTCATGGGCCAGGCCGGTCCCAAATTCGCCTGGGTCGCGGTCCGGCCGCTGACCGGCCGCACCCACCAGATCCGCGTCCATCTGGCCGCGCTCAAGACGCCGATCATCGGTGACTTCAAATATGGCGGCGAAGCCTCTGAAGGCATGGGGGAAATCGAAAACCGGCTGCACCTGCATGCCCGCTCCATCGACATCGCCCATCCCGATGGCGGGCGCCTGAAGGTGACCGCGCCCTTGCCGCCGCATATGCTGAAAACATGGCAGCTCCTGGGCTTCGACCCGCAGAGCGCCACCGATCCGTTCACCGCCAAGAAGCCGAGGAAGCGATGAGCCGTCCCGATTTCATCCGTCACTGGCAGGAACTGGAACCCGCCGAACAGGTCCGCCCGCCGATCATGGACGAGCCCTTCGGCTACCCGGCGGAGTTCGCGGCCGCGACCAACCTGTCGCATCTGCGCGTGGCCCATATGCGCCTGCCGCCGGGGGTGCGCTCGCACCCGCCGATCGCCAGCCGCGACGAGGACTGCTTCGTCTTCGTGCTGGAAGGCACGCCCGATCTGTGGCTCGACGGCTATCTCTATCGCCTGACCGAAGGCGACGGGGTGTGCCTGGCTGCGCGCACCGGCATCGCCCATTCCATCCTCAACAACAGCGACCGCGAGGTGCGCCTGTTCTTCTTCGGCGAGGGCATGCACATGGCCTCGCGTTTCGGCCATCCGGTCGATCCGGTCGCCGCCGACAATCTGGCCGCCATGGGCAAGCTGTGGACCGACGCGCCCAAGCGCAAGCTCGGCCCCCATGACGGGCTCACCGATGCGCGCCGCGGCGCGCCCGCGCCGAAAGGCGCGGTCAAGCGCAAGCGCCCCGATTTCATCGCCCATTGGCGCGAGATCCTGGACAGCAAGCCCGGCACCTATCCGGACGACACCGAGCCCCATGGCCTCACCGCGCCCTTCACCCGGCGCGCGCGGCTGTCGCGCATCGGTCTGGGGCTGGATGTGCTGAAACCGGGCTGGCGCAGTTCGCGCCCCCATGCCGAGCGCGACGAAGAGGAATTCGTCTATGTCGTTTCCGGCCGGGTCGACGCCTGGAACGACGGCCACATCACGCCGATGGGGCCGGGCGATTTCATCGGCTGGGAAGGCGGCACGGGCATCACCCACGTCATCCTCAACAATGCGGACGAGGATGCGATCCTGCTGATCGGCGGCGAGGCCAGCCGCGCCCGCAACCAGTTCTGGTATCCGTTCCATCCCGCATACAACAAGACCATCGGCGCGCTTTACTGGGCCGATCATCCCGTGCCCAAGCTCGGCCCCCATGACGGTCTGCCCGATGCACGGCGCGCAGCCAAGAACCCGAAAGCGAAAAAGAAGAAGACGGGAAGGAAGGCAAGGCGGTAAGCGCGGGCATTTCCTCCCATCCGTCACCGTCCGAACTTCGGAATTCACAATGAAGCGTTTCTACAAGGATGTGTCCGTCGCCGAAGCCGATGGCGGGTTTGCGGTGCTGCTGGACGGGCGGCCGTTGAAGACGCCGTCGCGCTCGGCCTATGCGCTGCCCAGCCGCGATCTGGCCGAGGCCCTGGCCGAGGAGTGGCGCGGGCAGGGCGAGGAGATCGATGCGGATGCCATGCCGCTGACCCGCCTGGTCAACACCGCGATCGAGCGGGTGCCGGTCCATCGCGCGCCCGTGGCCGAGCAGGCGCTGTCGCTGGGCAAGTCCGATCTGCTCTGCTACCGCGCCGAACATCCGCAGACCCTGGTCGAACGCCAGGCGGCCCACTGGGACCCGATGCTCGACTGGCTGGAGGCGCGCCATGGTGCGCGGCTGGCCGTGGGCCGGGGCATCGTCTTCGTCGACCAGCCGGCCGAGGCGCAGCTGGCGCTGGAACAGGCGATCTGGGCCCATGACGATTTCGCGCTGACAGGCCTGTCCGCCGCCGCCTCCATCCTCGGCTCGCTGGTGCTGGGGCTGGCGCTGGCCGAGGGCCGGCTCGATGCGGCCGAAGCCTTCCGTCTGGCGACGCTGGACGAGGACTTCCAGGCCGAGCAATGGGGCCGCGACGCCGAGGCCCAGGCCCGTCTGGCGCGGCTCCAGGACGAGCTGGCGGCCGTGGAGCGCTTCCTCAGGTTGATCCGGGATTAGGCCTTCCGCCGCCAGCTTGACCCCACGGCCCGCTGCCCACACTCTCCGGCCCGATCTCGCCATTCCCAGCCACGGACGATTTTCCCATGAAGCACATCCTTGTCGAACTCGAAGAGCGCCGCGAGCGCGCCCGGCTGGGCGGCGGCAAAGCCCGCATCGAGGCCCAGCACGAGCGCGGCAAGCTCACGGCCCGCGAGCGGCTGGACCTGCTGCTCGACCCGGACTCCTTCGAGGAGTTCGACATGTTCGTGGAGCACCGCAACACCGATTTCGGCGCCGAGAAGAACCGCATCCCGGGCGATGGCGTGGTCACCGGCTGGGGCACGATCAATGGCCGCATGGTCTATGTCTATGCCAAGGACTTCACGGTCTTCGGCGGCTCGCTCTCCGAGACCCACGCCCAGAAGATCTGCAAGATCCAGGACATGGCGATGCAGAACGGTGCCCCGGTGATCGGCCTGCTCGATGCCGGCGGCGCCCGCATCCAGGAAGGGGTGGGCTCGCTCGCCGGCTATGGCGAGGTCTTCAAGCGCAATGTGCTGGCCTCCGGCGTGGTGCCGCAGGTCTCCGTCATCATGGGGCCGTGTGCGGGCGGCGATGTCTATTCGCCGGCCATGACCGATTTCATCTTCATGGTGCGCGACACCTCCTACATGTTCATCACCGGCCCCGATGTGGTGAAGACCGTGACGCAGGAAGACGTCACCCCCGAACAGCTCGGCGGCGCCAAGGTCCATTCGACCAGGTCTTCGGTCGCCGACGGCGCCTATGACAACGATGTCATCACGCTGGAGGAAATGCGCCGGCTCTACGATTTCCTGCCGCTCAACAATCGCGAGAAGCCGCCGGTGTGGCCGACCGCCGACGATCCCCAGCGCGAGGAACCCAGCCTCGACACGCTGGTGCCGGAAAACGCCAACAAGCCCTATGACATGAAGGAGCTGATCACGAAGATCGCCGACGAAGGCGACTTCTTCGAGATCCAGGAGAACTTCGCCCGCAACATCATCACCGGCTTCGGCCGCATCGAGGGCTCGACCGTCGGTTTCGTCGCCAACCAGCCCATGGTGCTGGCCGGCGTGCTCGACAACGATGCCTCCCGCAAGGCCGCGCGCTTCGTGCGCTTCTGCGACTGCTTCAACATTCCGATCGTCACCTTCGTCGATGTGCCAGGCTTCCTGCCCGGCACCAGCCAGGAGCACAACGGCATCATCAAGCATGGCGCCAAGCTGCTCTTCGCCTTCACCGAGGCGACCTGCCCGAAGGTCACGGTCATCACCCGCAAGGCCTATGGCGGCGCCTATGACGTGATGGCCTCCAAGCATATGCGCGCCGACGTCAACTATGCCTGGCCCACCGCGCAGATCGCGGTGATGGGGGCCAAGGGCGCGGTGGAAATCATCTTCCGCAAGGATGCCGACGATCCCGAGAAGATCGCCGCGCGCACCAAGGAATATGAAGACCGCTTCCTCAACCCGTTCGTCGCGGCCTCACGCGGCTATATCGACGAGGTCATCAAGCCCGCCGGCACAAGATGGCGCATCGCCCGCGCGCTCCGCATGCTCAAGAACAAGCAGGTCCCCCAGATCTGGAAGAAGCACGACAACATTCCGTTGTGAGGCCCCCTTCCGTCACGGCGGCGCTGCAGCGCGACCGCGCCACCGTCCCCCACAAGGGGGAGGGGAATAGAGTGCGCGCGCAAACTCCTGTTTTCTCGGTCTTGAACTCTCGTTTTCGCACCCCATATCGGTCGTCCGAAGTGGTCCGCCGCCGCGCAAAAATCGCGTGGCCGGCAACGGGAAAGGTGTGTGCGATCGGGACGAAAAATTTTTGAAAAATTGCGGAACAATTATCTGTCGCAAGCGAAGCCTCCGCCGTGACGCGAAGCGCGCCGCCCTCCCGCGCGCAACGCCGCAACATAATTGTTCGGAAAAAAATTCGAAGGGGAGGGGGCTGCGACGCCCATCGCCGTTCTGCAGGGCTGCCATGTGCCCCGCGCTGCGCAAATCCCCGCTAGGCTCCGCGCCGCAACATTCCGCGAGCCCGCCATGCCCGTTTCCCTCCGCGACCTTGGCCCCACGCTCGAAACCGCGCGCCTCGTCCTGCGCCCGCCGCTGCGCGAGGACTTTGCGTTCTTCGCGGCCATCATGGCCGATGAACAGACCGCCCGCTTCATCGGCGGCGTCACCCCGCCGGAGACGGCCTGGCGCGCCTTCGCCGGTTCGGTGGGCAGCTGGGTGCTGCAGGGCTTCGGCGCCTTCACGGTGATCGAAAAGGCGGGCGGCGCGCGCGTCGGCCGCGTCGGCCCGCTCAATCCGCTGGGCTGGCCGGGCACCGAGGTCGGCTGGACGCTCGCGCGCGATTTCTGGGGCAAGGGTTATGCCGTGGAGGCCGCCACCGCCGCCATCGACTGGGTGTTCGACACACTGGACTGGACCGAGGTGATCCACTGCATCGAGACCGAGAACACCGCCTCCGTCGCCGTGGCCACCCGGCTGGGCTCAACCAAATTGCGGCGCCAGGCCCTGCCGCCGCCCTTCGCCGAGACGGTCTGCGACATCTATGGCCAGAGCCGCGAAGAGTGGCGGGCGCGGCGCCGGGCGGGCTGAGGCGGGCGGGAACGACTGGCCGGGTTCCATAGTTCCCTAGGCACTCGCCAATCCGTGCGGGCCGCAGCGCTGCCTGGAGTAGGCCCATTCCGCCCCGTCGCCTGACGTCCCATCCGCTGTATCAGCGCCTGCACACGGTCAATCATCGTGTCGCGGGTCTGGTGGGCGCGCGCCACTGGTTCCCGCATGTGCCGCTGGCCTTCATGCTGGCCTGGGGCGGGTACTGGCTGTTGCAGGTCGAGCTGGGGCAGAGCTGGGCCTGGTATGTCGCCCAGCTCGCCGGCGGGCCGCTCAATCTGCAGCCGCGCCTGCTGCCGCCGGTGCTGATCAGCCTGGGCATCTTCGCCTTCTCGCTGGGCCTGCTGCTGCGCTCGCGGGTGTCCTGGATCATGGCGCTGGTGCTGACGGCGACGGCGGCGGCGAGCACGGTGTTCGAGCCGGGCGGCGGCAGGGCCCTGATGCTCTACTTCCTCGTCGTGCTGGCGGGGCTTCTGGTGAGCTGGCGGCAGTTCAATCGCGCCAGCGTCGCGGCCAGCACCCTGTTCGCGCTGACGGCGGTGGCGATGCTCATTACCTATGCCACCTTCGGCAGCTACTATCTCGGTCCCCAGTTCAGGCCGCCGATCGCCGATCTCGCCACCGCGCTCTATTATGCGATCGTGACGATGAGCACGGTCGGGTATGGCGACATCCTCCCGCAAACGCCCGAGGCGCGGCTCTTCACCATCTCCGTGATCATGCTGGGCGTGGCCGTGTTCGCGACCTCGCTGACCGCGATCCTGGCGCCGCTGGTCGCCAACAGCCTCAACCGCATCGTCAACCGCAAGGACAGGACCATGAACAGGCGAAACCATTTCATCGTCATCGGCAACACGTCGCTGGCCGTGAACACCTGGCGCGAGCTGGCCAAGCGCGGCCGCAGCGTCACGCGCATCCTGCGCGAGGCTCCGGAGAAGGGCGATCTGGACGATGTCGATGTCGTGATCGGCGATCCGGGCAGCGTCGAGGTGTTGACCCGCGCCGGCGCCCAGGACGCGACCGCCGTGCTCGCCATGATGGACGACGATTTCGAAAACGCCTTTGTCGTTCTCGCCGTCAAGGAACTCGAAGGCAATGCGCGCACCGTCGCCGCCGTCAACGATGCCCATCATCTGCGCCGCATCGAGCTGGTGCAGCCCGACGTCGTCATCGCGCCCCAGGTGTTGGGCGGCGAGCTGATGGCGATGATGCTCTCGGGCGAGGAGGTGACGTCGGACTTCGTGATGCAACGCGTCTTCCAGCAGAGCGCGTCCGACCGCCAGGCGCAGGAGGCCTGAGCTATTTGCCGCCGATATGGGCCATGCATTCCAGTTCGACGGCCGCGCCCAACGCCAGCCCGTTGGCGCCGAAGGCCGAGCGCGCGGGCAGGCGGTCGGGTTTGAAGTACTGGACATAGACCTTGTTGAAGGCCGGCCACTGTTTCATGTCGGCCATCATCACCGTGCATTTGATGACGTCGTCGAAGGAAAGCCCGTTGGCCGTCAGCACCGCGCCGATATTCTCCATGGTCTGGCGCGCCTCGGCCTCCATGCCGCCGGGCACCAGTTCCATCTTGCCGGGAACATTGCCGAGCTGGCCCGACAGATAGAGAATCTCGCCCACGCGCACGGCCTGGCTGAAGGGCAATCCGGCGGCCTTGAACTCCGGCGGGCTGAGATATTCGATCATGGGACGGTCTCCTCGGGGGGCGGGCCGCAAGATTACAGCATTGCCATGCGCGCGCCATCTTCTGGCGGAACCGATGCAATCTGCCGCGCCGCCGCTGCGGATCGCGGCGGGGCTTTGGGTTGCGCATGTGGCTTCGCCCTTTACGATGCCTGACCAGATTTTCACCCGGAGGACAGACTGCACATGCCGCGTACACGTTTGCTATGGATTGCCGCCGGCGCCGCGCTGGTGGCGCTGCCGGCGCTGGCCGGGGCCTATCCCGGCCATCCCACGACCACCCCCGATATCAACGCGCACGATCTGGCCGCCCGCGACAAGGCGATCTCCGCGGACGCCTTCGAGGGCCGCGGACCGGGCACCGTCGCCGGCCGCGCCGCCTCGCAATGGATCGCCGACGAGATGAAGCGCATCGGCCTGAAACCGGGCAACCACGGTTCCTACTTCCAGACCGTGCCGGCGGTGAACATCACGCTCGATGCCGCCAAATCTCATCTCGTCTTCGACACGGCCAAGGGCAAGATCGATCCCAAGTTTCCTGACGAAGACGTCTACTGGACGCCGCGCTTCAAGTCCGATCACGTCTCGGTCAAGGACTCGCCGCTGGTGTTTGTCGGCTATGGCGTCGTCGCGCCGGAATATCACTGGAACGACTATGCCGGCGTCGATGTGAAGGGCAAGACGGTCGTCATCCTCGTCAACGATCCGGGCTTCGTGAACGGCGATCCCAAATTCTTCAAGGGCAAGGCCATGACCTATTATGGCCGCTGGACCTACAAATATGAGGAAGCCGCGCGCCAGGGCGCGGCCGCGGCCATCATCGTTCACGAGACGGCGCCGGCGGCCTATGGCTGGCAGGTCGTGCGCAATTCCAACTCGGGCAAGAAGGGCTGGCTCGACGCCAAGAACAAGCAATATGGACATGGTGCCGGTGCAGGGCTGGATCACCCATGAGACGGCGATCAAGCTGTTCCAGGATGCCGGCCTCGATTACGCCAAGCTCAAGGCTGCGGCCGACAAGCCGGGCTTCAAGGCCGTGCCCATGACGGGCGAGACCATGAACGCCGAGCTGACCTCGACGATCGAGCACATGAAGACACGCAATGTCGTCGGCGTGTTGCCGGGCGCCAAGCATCCCGACGACTATATCCTCTACACCGCCCATTGGGATCATCTGGGCGTCAAGCCCGATGTCGCCGGGCCCGACAAGATCTACAACGGCGCCGTCGACAACGGCATGGGCGTCTCCTCGATCCTGGAGATCGCCGAGAAGTTCACCCATGAAAAGCCCGCGCCTGCGCGCTCGGTGGCCTTCATCTCCTGGACGCTGGAAGAGCAGGGGTTGCTCGGCTCGCAATATTTTGCCGAGCATCCGCTGTGGCCGCTCAATCACATCGTGGCCGGCGTCAATCTGGATGCGAACCTGCCCGAAGGCCGGGCCCATGACATGGTCGTGGTCGGCAATGGCGCCTCCCAGCTCGAGGACATGCTGACGGCGGTGCTCAAGACCCAGAACCGTCACATCACGCCTGACCCCGAACCGGAGAAGGGCCACTTCTACCGCTCCGACCACATCAGCCTGGCCAAGGTCGGCGTGCCGATGCTGGATTCGGGCGGCGGCTACGATCTGATCAAGGGCGGCACCAAGGCCGGCGATGCGGTTCGCCAGGACTATCTGAAGAACCACTATCATCAGCCGACGGACGAATTTGATCCGAACTGGGATCTGTCCGGTCCGATCAGCGATCTCAAGGTCTATTACACGCTCGGCAACACGCTGGCGAACAGCGACAAATGGCCGAACTGGTACAAGGGCAACGAATTCCGCGCGGTTCGCGACAAGGAGATGGCGCAAAAGAAGTAGCCATACGTAGTCACCGCAAGGGGCGCACCGACCGCACCTTGCGTTATGCTTGCCGTCCGTGCCCCAATCCGGCGGGCACGGACGGGGCAGGCCATTGGACACGATCGACCTTTTCCAGCGACTCGGCTTGGCATTGGCCATCGGCTTTCTGATCGGCATCGAGCGCGGCTGGCGCGAGCGCGAGGGCGCGGCCGGCACCCGCGTGGCCGGCATCCGCACCTTTGCCCTGATCGGGCTCCTAGGTGGCATCTGGGGGGCGCTCTATCCCTATGTCGGCAGCGTCGCGCTCGGGCTCGTGGCCCTGGGATTTGCCGGCGCCTTCACGGTCTTCCAGTGGCGCGAAAGCGTGGTCGAGAACAATCTCTCGGTTACCACGCTGGTCGCCGGACTGGTGGTGTTCTCGCTTGGCGTCTATGCCGTGGTCGGAAAGATGTCCGCGGCCGGCGCCGCCGGCGTGGCGACCTTTGCGCTCCTGGCCGAACGCGAAGCGCTGCACGATTTCCTCAAGCGCGTGACCTGGCCGGAGCTGCGCGCCGCGCTGCTGCTGCTGGCGATGAGTTTCGTGCTGCTGCCGGTCCTGCCCAACCGAGCGGTGGATCCCTGGGGCGCGCTCAATCCGCATCTGCTGTGGCTGATGACGATCCTGATCGCGGCGATCTCCTATGCCGGCTATATCGCCACGCGCATCGCCGGCACGCGCAAGGGCCTGTTCTATGCCGGCGCGGTGGGCGGCTTGATCTCGTCGACGACGGTGACGCTCACCTATTCGCAGCTGGCGCGAAAGAAACCGGCCGTCGCGCGGCAGACCGTGCCGGGCATCGTCGCCTCCTGGGTGGTCTCGCTGCTGCGCATGACCTCGCTGGCCACGATTGTGGCGCCGGCACTGTTCCTGCCGCTATCGCTGCCGATCGGGGCGGCGGTCGTGGTTCTGGCCGGGCTGGGATTCGTGATCAACGAGCGGGCCGACAAGGGTCCGGACACGCCCCAGCTCGACCTCACAAACCCCTTCGAACTGGGCGAGGTCCTGCGCTTCGGCCTGTTGCTGGCGGCCATCATGGTGGCCGCCAAGCTGCTGCTGGCGAGCTTCGGCGAAACCGGCCTGCTGCCGCTGGCGGCAATCACGGGCCTGGCCGATGTCGACCCGATCACCCTGTCGGTCGCGCGCATGCTCGGCACCTCGCTGACGGCGCAGGGCGCGGCGCTGGCGATCCTGATCGCCGGCGGGGCCAATCTGCTGGCGAAGGCCGGCGTGGCCATCGTGGTGGGTGGCCTGCGCCATGGCGCGGCGCTGGCCGCGATGGCGCTTCTGGCCATCGGCGCCGGGGCGGCAATGCTGTTGTTCCAGGGATTCTAGGCTGACGCCGCGACAGCGCGCGGGCGGTTTACGGGGCCCGCGGGAGCGCCTAAAACAGCCGCGCACCGCAATTTTCTTCCTGACCGAGGGCCTACGTGTTCAAGAAAATCCTCATCGCCAATCGCGGCGAGATCGCCTGCCGCGTCATCAAGACCGCCCGCCGCATGGGGATCAAGACCGTCGCGGTCTATTCGGATGCGGACAAGGACGCGCTCCATGTCGAGATGGCCGACGAGGCCGTCCATATCGGCCCGCCGCCCTCGGCCCAGTCCTATCTCGTCGTCGAGAAGATCGTCCAGGCCTGCAAGGACACCGGCGCCGAGGCGGTCCATCCCGGCTACGGTTTCCTGTCGGAGCGCGAGGCCTTTGCCGAAGCGCTGGCGAAGATCGGCGTCGCCTTCATCGGCCCCAACACCCGGGCCATCGCGGCGATGGGCGACAAGATCGAATCCAAGAAGCTGGCGGTCTCGGCGGGCGTCTCCACCGTCCCCGGCTTTGTCGGCGAGATCACCGATGCAGCCCACGCGCGCAAGATCGCCAAGGAGATCGGCTATCCGGTCATGGTCAAGGCCTCGGCCGGCGGCGGCGGCAAGGGCCTGCGCATCGTCCATGCGGAGAAGGACCTGGTCCAGGCGATCCAGTCCTCACAGAACGAAGCCCGCGCCAGCTTTGGCGACGACCGGCTGTTCGTCGAGAAATTCGTGACCGAGCCCCGTCACATCGAAATCCAGGTCATCGGCGACAAGCATGGCAATGTCGTCTATCTGGGCGAGCGCGAGTGCTCCATCCAGCGTCGCCACCAGAAGGTGATCGAGGAAGCGCCGTCGCCCTTCCTCGATGCGAAGACGCGCAAGGCCATGGGCGAACAGGCCGTGGCACTCGCCAGAGCCGTCGGCTATGACAGCGCCGGCACGGTGGAGTTCATCGTCGACAAGGACAGGAATTTCTACTTCCTTGAGATGAACACCCGCCTGCAGGTCGAGCATCCCGTGACCGAACTCATCACCGGACTCGACCTTGTCGAAATGATGATCCGTTCGGCCTATGGCGAGACGCTGCCGATCAAGCAGGCCGATGTGAAGCTGAACGGCTGGGCCGTCGAATCGCGCATTTATGCCGAGGATCCTTATCGCGGTTTCCTTCCGTCGACAGGTCGCCTGGTGCGCTACGAACCGCCGCTCGAGGGCACCCATGGCGACATCACGGTGCGCAACGATACCGGCGTCTTCGAAGGCGGCGAGATCTCGATGTTCTACGATCCGATGATCGCCAAGCTGTGCACCCACGCACCGACGCGCGAAGGCGCCATCGATGCGATGGCGGTGGCGCTCGACGAATTCCGCATCGAAGGCATCAATCACAACATCGCATTTCTCACCGCCATCATGCATCATCCCCGCTTCCGCGACGGGCGCCTGACAACGGGCTTCATCGCCGAGGAATATCCCGACGGCTTCCACGGGCGAGAGCCGTCCGACAGCGACCGCCGCCGATTTCGCGGCCGCCGCCGTCGCCGCCAAGCTGATGCGCACGGTGCGCGCCGGCCATATTTCGGGGCAGGTCAATGGCTGCCCGCCGATTGCCGAATCCTATGTCGTGATGCTCGATGACGACCGGATCGAGGTGAGCACGGCCCATCTCGAAGGCAAGACGCTGAACGCAACCATCGACGGGACGCCTTATGCCGCCACGGTCCACTGGGCGCCCGGCGAGGCGATCCTGCATCTGGAGGAAAAGGGGCACGAGTGCGCGATCCAAATTTCGCGCGTGGCCGGCGGCTACCGTCTCAGCCAGGGCGGCATTCGCGTGCTCGCCTCGGCGCGCCGCCCACGCGCGGCCGAACTGGCCGGCGCTTATGCCGAAAAAAGCGCCGCCGGACACCTCAAAGCTGCTGCTGTGCCCGATGCCGGGCCTGATCGTCTCGGTCAATGTCGAGTTGGGCCAGGAGGTCAAGGCAGGCGAAACCCTGGCCGTGGTCGAGGCCATGAAGATGGAGAACGTGCTGATCGCCGAGCGCGACGGCACCGTCAACAAGATCAACGCCAAGCAGGGCGACAGCCTGGCACTCGACGACGTCATTCTCGAATTCGCCTGACCGCGCGTCTCAGCCGAAGCTCTTGCGGATGCGGATATAGAACCGCGGCTGCGACTGGATGGCGATGTGCTCGGCTTCGATCAGGGCGGTGCTGTTGCGCGGGCCGGCATAGAAGTTCTGCTGCCGGTCATAGACGAACGGCACGAAATTGTCGGCTTCGAAGCGAAGGCTCCATTCCGGCGTCGGCTTGTACTCCCAGTACGCTTCGAAGTAAGGCGGGATCACCCGCCGGTGCTGATAGCTGGCCAGCCGGTAATAGCTCTCGTCCCAGCAATTGTAATAGAAGAGTCCCCAGGTCGATTTGAGACTGTCGATGTCCTGCGTCAGCTCGATCTTCAGGTCTTGTGGCCGTTGCCCGGAGATCACCCGCGACTGGCCTGTCAGCGGGTCGTGAACGGCGCTGAACCGCCAGGTCGTGGAGCCCTTCAGCAAGCCGTTCGTGATGCCGATGCGGTCCAGCGGCAGCGTCAATTCCAGACTCAGCTCGTCATTGCGGCCGTTGCCGATATTGCCCGGCGCGTCGAAGGCGCCCGATGGCGCGAAGATCGGGACATAGTCCACGACATCGGAAATCTGCTCGTGCAGAAGGGTGACGACGACGGCCCCCTTCTTCCAGAAGTGCCGCTCATAGGAGAGGGCATATTGCATGCGCTGGTCGGGCTTCAGATCGGCGTTGCCGGCGCTGACGCCATTGCCGGACAGATCGCTGCTGGCGACGAAATTGCCGAAATCGAGCTGGCCGACGACGCGCTCGACGCGCAGCCGCACTTGCGTGTCGTCGTCCGGAGTCCAGGACAGCACCGCCCGCGGCTTGGGATAGAAGAAGGATCGGCTCTGATTGGTATCGCCGGTCTCGCTGATGGTCGAAAACTCGAAACGGGTGCCGGCTTCCAGCGACCAGGCCTTGGAAATCTTCCAGGTGCCCTCGGCGAATACCTCGCCGCGGCGCTCCTCGACACGCGCATTGGCGCTCGGCAGGGGAATATCGGTGCCGTTGAACTGGTAGTCGCTGTGGCCGTCCAGGAAATTGTAGGCGCCCTCGGCGCCCCCCTCGAAGGAGACGCCTGGCCAGGCTTCGTATCGCAGCGTCGCCCGCGCAATGCTCTCACCGGTGTCGTTCGCGGATGAGAACTGTTCGAGAGCGGATGGTGCGTCGGAGATATTGCGGTCGGTGCTGTGGCCGAGCCGCTGGAGCACCAGTGTCTCGAGCTGCGCGTGGCCGACTCCGCCGCTCCAATGCAAGCCGAGTTCGCCCTTGCGGCTGCCGGAATTGTCGCGGATCGTGTTCACATAGGACGGCCGCGTATAGGTGAGCGCCGAATGAAAGGGCGAATCCTGAAGCGTCATATTGGCTTTGAACTGGCCGCCGAGGAGCGGCAGGGTGATGGCGCCATTGAGGTTCCAACCGGCGCCGCGCCCCGAGGAATGGGCGTGGTAGCGGGTCGTGACGCCGCCGGCGTTTGTCACGTCGCGAAAGCCGTCGCCGACGGAATCGTCGAAATTGGCCGTTCGGGCAATGGAGGCCTCATAGAGCCAGCCGCCCGAATGGCGGGTGAACTCTGCTTTCAGCTCGGGAACCGTCTCGCCGTGCAGAAAGAAATTGTCGCTGGCCTCAAGCACGACATTGGTCGAGGCCGTATCCTTGCGGATCACATTGGCCATGACGGTCTGTCCGTGCATGTCGATGCCCGGCGCGCTGCCCCGGATCACCTCGATGCGGGCGACGTCGCTGGCCGGAATGCGGGTGAGGATGGATTGCAGATCGTCGGTCTTCGAGGTTGGCCGCTCGCCGTCGATCACGACATTTCCGGAGTTTCCGGCGAAGCCGCGCGCCGTGCCGCCGTCATTGAAGGTGAAGCCCGGCAGCCGTTCGATCATGTCATAGGCGGTGTTCGGCCGGGAATCGGCGAAGAAGGCGGGCTTGTAGACCGAGATGTTCGGCTGTGCCGAATCGGCCAGCGCCGCAGGCGCAAATCCGATCATTGCGACCGCCACGAGGGCGGCCAGATTACGCTGACTGTTCATGCTGTTACCCGGCCGGTCTGACATGTTCAATCTAGGGCGGCAGCTCTAGTGCTTCGATGCGCCGGTTCTGCATAGCTGGATTGTGTTAATTGCTTGCATCCGCAGCTCTGACCGGCAGGAGGTGCGGTTCCGCGATTGTTCCCTTGCATCGCGTGCCGCGTTCGGGCTTACAGCGAGGGGTTTCCAACATGACGGGATCGGCATGAGCGACGAGAAGGACGATCTGACCTCCCTGAGGTTCCGAATCGAGGGATCGGTTCAGGCCGTCGGCTACCGCAACTACCTGATCGCCGAGGCGACCAAACTGGGCCTCGACGGCTGGGTCCGCAATCGGGCCGACGGCACGGTCGAAGCGCTTGCCAGTGGCCCGACCAAGGCGATCGAGGCGTTCTTCACCGTCTGCGCGCGCGGCCCGGAAGGCTCGCGCGTCGCCAATGTCGAGATGCACCGTGCCGATCCGCCGGCGGAAAAAGGCTTCCGCCGGCGCTCGTCGCTGTAAGGGCCGTCAGGCGCGCTTGCGCAGCAGCTCGCGGAACACCGAGATCATGAAGACCAGACCTCCCGGTAGCGCGACCGCAATCCGCGTCGCGCCCATTCGCGGCCCCATGCCGGCATGCTGGCCGGGGCCGAATGTCAGGTGGGGACTGGCCGGGAAAGTTCGGGCGGTGCCGGTTCAATCCTGAACCGGGCCGAAGACCTCCTCGAAGGCCTGCTTCAACGCCACGTCGGCATCGGCCATCGTCACCGGGATGCCCAGATCGACGAGGCTGGTGACGCCGTGATCGGCGATGCCGCAGGGCACGATGCCGCCGAAATGCGAAAGATCCGGTTCGACGTTCAGGGACACGCCGTGAAAGGTCACCCAGCGGCGCACGCGCACGCCGATGGCGGCGATCTTGTCCTCGCGTCCGCCCTCGCGCGCGACCCAGATCCCGACGCGGCCTTCGCGCCGTTCGCCTTTCACATTGAACCGCGCCAGGGTCACGATCAGCCATTCCTCGAGATCGTGCACGAATTTGCGCACGTCGGGCCCGCGGCGCTTGAGGTCGAGCATCACATAGCCGACGCGCTGGCCCGGCCCGTGATAGGTGAACTGCCCGCCGCGCCCGCTCTTGAAGACAGGGAAGCGCGCCTCCAGCAGGTCTTCGTCGCGCGCGCTGGTGCCGGCGGTGTAGATCGGCGGATGTTCGACCAGCCAGATGCGCTCGTCGGCCGCGCCCCGGGCGATGGCCTCGGCGCGGGCTTCCATCGCGGCCACGGCCTCGGGATAGGGCACAAGCCCGTCGCGCACCACCCATTCGGGCCTTGTCACGATTTCGGGGGCGGCCATGGGCGCGTTAACTCCGCGGAAAGCATAAGGGGCGAGGATTGGCGTCGTCACTCCGGAACCCGCTCATGTCCGCCAATATCGAAGCCGTCAAGGTCGAAATCTCCGTCGTGCTCGGACGCTCCGTCATTCCCATGCACCAGCTGCTGCGCATGGGCCGTGGCGCCGTCATCGAACTGGACAGTCACCAGGACGAGCCGGTGATGATCCTGGCGAATGACCGGCCGGTGGCGCGCGGCGAGATCGTACTGCATGGCGACAAGATCGGCGTGTCGGTGACCGAGGTTCTCAAGGGGCACTACCACGAATAGCGATTTTTTCGATGTAGTATAATTTATTCCCCACAAAAATATTGCAATACTTTCACTCGCCGCCTATCTCTGCTGTGGAATATGGCAGCATAGAGGTGCCGCGTGCTTCCCATCGTCCTGGACCCCTCGGCGCTGGTCATCGCTCTGACCGGCGCCGGCGACGGGCTGGAGCGCCGCCGCGTGCTGCTGGGCGAGGCCGGGATCGCGCCGGTCGCGCTGCCTCCGGCTTGCGCGGACGCGGCCCTTGCCGGCCTTGCTGTGCTGTTCATTGCCGGTCTGTCCCACGCTGAGGCCTCTGCGCTGGCGGCGAGGGCGCGCCTGTCCGGGGTGCTCGTCAATGTCGAGGACGTGCCGGCGCTGTGCGACTTTCACGTCCCGGCCGTGATCCGCCGTGGGGATCTGCTGCTGACGGTCTCGACCGGCGGCCGCGCACCGGGCCTGGCCAAGGCGATCCGCCAGTGGCTGGCGCGCCGGATCGGCCGCGAATGGGGCCCGCGGCTCGACGAGGTCGCCGCCGCCCGCGCGGCGTGGCGCACAACTGGCCATTCGCTGGCGGAGGTTTCCCGGCGCACCCGTGCGCTGGTGGCCGAGAAGGGCTGGCTGTCGTGAGCCGCGTCACCGTGATCGGCGCCGACCGGCGCCCACCGCCGGCCGGCGGGGCCGCCGTCCCGCGCGACGCCGCGGAGCGGCTGGCCGAACTGCAAGCCGGCGCCCGCCGCCGCGATGCGCATGGCATCCTCGAACTGGCATTGCGCGACAGTTTCCCCGGCGAGACTGCGATGGTCTCGTCCTTCGGCGCGGAGTTGGCGGTGTTGCTGCATCTGGTGGCGCAGATCGACCCGGCGACCCCGATCCTGTTTCTCAACACCGGGAAATTGTTCGGCGAAACGCTGCGCTATCGCGACCGGCTGCAGGATCATCTGGGCTTGGGCGATCTGCGCGCCATCGGTCCCGGCCCGTCCGATCGTGCGCGCCTGGATCCGGAAGGCGCATTGTGGTCGCGCAATCCCGATGCCTGCTGTGCGTTTCGCAAGACCGTGCCGCTGCAGCGTGCGCTCGCCGGTTTCGCCGCGCAGATCACCGGCCGCAAACGCTTCCAGACCGATGCGCGCGCGGCCATGGAGCCGGTGGAATATTTCGAGGGCCGTTTCCGCTTCAACCCGCTGTGGATGTGGACGGTAGACGACCTCGAATCCTATCTTGGTGCGCATGCTCTGCCGCGCCATCCGCTGGTGGCCGACGGCTATCCCTCCATCGGCTGCATGCCCTGCACCCAGCGCGTCGTCCCCGGCGCGGGCTACCGCGAGGGCCGCTGGTCCGGCCTCGACAAGGACGAGTGCGGCATCCACACCGGCCTGGACGGCGACGGCATCTAGGCGTTTACAGCCTGTTGAGCGGTAGCTTGAGATAGATGTTGCCGTCCTCGTCCGGCGGCGGGAAGTGTCCGGCGCGGATATTGACCTGCACCGACGGCAGGATCAGCACCGGCAGGTCCAGCGTCTTGTCGCGCGCCTCGCGCATGGCGACGAATTCGTCCTCGCTGACGCCGTCATGCACATGCACATTCCCGGCCCGCTCTTCGGCCACCGTGCTCTTCCACTGATAGCTGTCGCGGCCGGGCGCCTTGTAGTCGTGGCACATCCACAGAACCGTCTGCGGCGGCAGTGACAGGATTCGCCGGATGGAGCGATAGAGCGCGCGCGCGTCGCCGCCGGGGAAATCGGCCCGCGCGGTCCCGTAGTCGGGCATGAACAGCGTGTCTCCGACAAAGACATTGTCGCCGATCCTGTAACTGACGCAGGCCGGCGTGTGGCCGGGCGTGTGCATTACCTCGGCATCGAGATTGCCGATCGCGAAGTGTTCGCCGTCTTTGAGCAGGACGTCGAAGGCCGCGCCATTGGCGGTGACGTCCCGGGCGTCGAAGACCGGGCGGAAGACCTTCTGGACGTCGGCGATGTGTTCGCCAATGGCCACGCGCGCGCCGGTCTTCTCCTTCAGATAGGCCGCCGCCGAAAGGTGGTCGGCATGGGCATGGGTCTCGAGAATCCAGTCGATGGTCAGCCCGGCGTCCTGCGCCGCCTTGAGCACTGCGTCGGCGCCATGGGTCGCGCTGCGCGCCGCTTTCGGGTCGTAGTCGAGGACGGGATCGATCACCGCCGCCCGCAGGGTCTGCGGATCGCTGACCAGATAGGTGACGGTCTTGGTGGCCTCGTCGAAGAAGGACTGGATGGTCGGGGCGGGGTGGTCGCGCATCTCGGGTCTCCTTGGCTTTTGGGGCCTTGCAGGGCCCGGTTCGGGCCTGCTTGACATATATATTAGTAATGACTAATTTAGCAAGTGCTGAAGGATGAGGCCGATGTCCACCGAACACGAACTGGATTTCGAGGCCGTTCACCGCAATGCCGAGAAGGCGGCCGGCATGTTGCGCGCGCTCTCGCATGGGGCCCGGCTCAAGGTGCTGTGCGAGCTGGTGGGCGGCGAACGTTCCGCGGGCGAATTGGTGGCGACCGCGGGACTGAGCCAGTCGGCGCTATCCCAGCATTTGGCGAAACTGCGTGAGGAGGGCATCGTTGAAACACGACGCGACGGCCAGACCATCTATTATCGGCTCGGCGATCCGGATGTGGCGCGGGTTCTGGGAACGCTCCATGAGCTCTACTGCCAACGCTGACCCCAAACGGACAAAAGCGATGAACATCAATCCGGCCGAAGCCCGGCGCCGCCTCGACGAAGGCACGGCGATCCTCGTCGATGTGCGCGAGCCTTACGAACACAGCCGCGAAAACATTCCCGAAGCCCGGCTGGTTCCGTTGTCGGCCTTCGACGCCCATGACTTTTCGCAGGATTGCGCGCGTGTCGAGGCCGCGATCTTCCACTGTCAAAGCGGTGCGCGCACGGCGATGAATGCGCGCCGGCTGATGCGCGCGGGCTTCCGCGAGGTCTTTGTCCTGCAGGGCGGCATGGCGGCGTGGAAGCGCGCCGGCCAGCCCACCCGCGCGGCCTGATCGGCGGGAGCACATGTTCCTCACAGATCTCCTCTCGATTGGCTCCGGCAGTCTGGTCGGCTTTTCGCTCGGCCTTCTCGGCGGCGGCGGCTCCATCCTGGCGGTGCCGCTGCTGGTCTATGTCGTCGGCGTGCGCTCGACGCACATGGCCATCGGCACCTCTGCGCTCGCCGTGGCCATCAATGCCTTTGCCAATCTCATTCCCCACCACCGGGCCGGTCATGTGAAATGGCCCTGCGCCGGCGTGTTCGCGATTTCGGGCATTGCCGGGGCGGCGGCCGGTGCGGCGCTGGGCAAGGCGGTGGACGGCAAACAGCTGTTGTTCCTCTTCGGCCTCGTCATGGTCGCGGTGGCCGTGGCCATGCTGACGCCGCGCGCCGCCTCCGCCGGCAATCCCGATGTCCGGCTGACCCCGGCCATCGCCGGCCGGCTCGCCGGCGCCGGGCTGCTGGTCGGGATGCTCTCCGGCTTCTTCGGCATCGGCGGCGGGTTTCTCATCGTCCCGGCGATCATGCTGGGCGCCGGCCTGACCGCCATCAATGCGGTGGGCTCCTCGCTGGTTGCCGTCGGCGCCTTCGGTCTGACCACGGCGGTTTCCTACGCCGTGGCCGGAATGGTGGACTGGCGGATCGCCGGATTTTTCATCCTGGGCGGCATCCTCGGCGGCCTGGCCGGCACCTGGCTCGCGGGGCGCTTGTCTCACCAGAGGGGCGCACTCACCCGGGTTTTCGCGATTGCCGTCCTTGTCGTTGCCGCCTTTATCCTGTGGCAGTCCGGCCAGACACTTTTTGGCTGATTTCAGCGCTTCACACCCCGATGGGGATTTGCTACACCCCGCCGCCTACCTGTTGATTTCCCGGACTTTGTGCGGTCGTGGCGGAATGGTAGACGCGCTAGCTTGAGGTGCTAGTGGGCGAAAGCCCGTGGAAGTTCGACTCTTCTCGACCGCACCATTTCCTGCCCGCTGTACAGGTTCTGCCCCGACCATCCCCCATCGCGATCGTCGGGCAACGGCAGCGGCGCCAGCCTGCCGGGCATACGATCACCCCGAATGCTGGCGCCGACTATTGTCCGTTGCGGACGGACTTAACCCTTGGCCGTGTAGAGCTTGCACCAGCCGGAGGGGCTGATCGTGCCCGATACGGCGCTGCAAGACGCCGGCGCCACGAACAGCTTGCAGCCGTCGCAGCGTTGCCCGTCTTTCGGCGTGGCCTGATAGGCGGCATCGGCCTGGGAGACCTTTCCGGCCTCGGCGCGGGCCGCGCTGGCCGTCAGCGTGGCCGCGAGAAGCGTCGCACCGCCCGCGGCGATGGCCGTGCCGCGCAGCATGTTTCGACGCGACAGCGGCGCAGACGTGCGCAGCGTTTCGGAGAGCGTCTTCTTGTCCTTCGTCATTTGCGAGATCCTTTCCCCTGCAAGTGGGAGGGGCTTTAGGCCCGCCAACGGGTCGCGGCCTTGATGCGGGTCAAATCCTGCCGCTTTGGCATCCGGGCCGCGCGGCGGCCGCCTTCGCCTTGGCAAGAGGTCCCAACCTGCGCCATATGGCCCGGTGACAGCGCAGAGGCGGCCATGATTCCCAATTCCTATCCCTCGCTCGACTTCGATCTCGGTGACACCGCGGACATGCTGCGCGACAGCGTGCGCAGCTTCACCTCCGACAAGATCGCGCCGCGGGCCGAGGAGATCGACAAGACCAACACCTTCCCGCGCGATCTGTGGCCGCAGATGGGCGCGCTGGGCGTGCTCGGCATCACGGTCGAGGAAGAGTGGGGCGGGGCAGGGCTCGGTTATCTCGAACATTGCGTCGCAATGGAGGAGATCAGCCGCGGCTCGGCCTCGGTGGGCCTGAGCTATGGCGCCCATTCCAATCTCTGCGTCAACCAGATCCGCAAGAACGGCACGGACGACCAGAAGCGCCGCTATCTGCCCAAGCTGATTTCCGGCGAGCATCTGGGCGCGCTGGCCATGAGCGAGACCGGCGCCGGCTCCGACGTCGTCTCGATGAAGCTCAGGGCCGAGAAGAAGGGCGACCGTTACGTTCTCAACGGCACCAAGATGTGGATCACCAACGGTCCGCAGGCCGACACGCTGGTGGTCTATGCCAAGACCGATCCCGGCGCCGGCCCGCGCGGCATTACCGCTTTTCTGATCGAAAAGGGCTTCAAGGGGTTTTCGACGGCACAGAAGCTGGACAAGCTCGGCATGCGCGGCTCCGACACCGGCGAGCTGGTGTTCGAGGATTGCGAAGTGCCCGAAGAAAACGTGCTGGGGCGCGAGGGCGGCGGCGTCGGCGTCTTGATGAGCGGGCTCGACTACGAGCGCAGCGTGCTCGCCGCCGGCTGCCTCGGCATCATGCAGGCGGCGCTGGACGTCGTGTTGCCTTACGTCCATGAGCGCAAGCAGTTCGACGCGCCGATCGGCTCCTTCCAGCTCATGCAGGGCAAGCTCGCCGACATGTATGTGACGCTGTCGGCATCGCGCGCCTATGTCTATTCGGTGGCGAAAGCCTGCGACCGCGGCCAGACCACGCGCAAGGACGCGGCCGGCGCCATCCTCTATGCGGCCGAGAACGCAACCAAGCTGGCGCTCGACGCGATCCAGATGCTGGGCGGCAATGGCTACATCAACGATTATCCGACCGGCCG
Source organism: uncultured Pseudomonadota bacterium (assembly GCA_963710925.1). Classification (GTDB taxonomy): domain Bacteria; phylum Pseudomonadota; class Alphaproteobacteria; order Micropepsales; family Micropepsaceae; genus Rhizomicrobium. The sequence continues at coordinate 47,299 of CAVQBY010000004.1, forward strand.
GCTGCTGCGCGACGCCAAGCTCTACGAGATCGGCGCCGGCACCTCCGAAATCCGCCGCTGGCTGATCGGCCGCGAACTGTTCGAACAGACGAGCTGATTATTTGGTCGGCCGGAAGGCGCCGAGGCTGTGGCCGGCATGGTGGGCCCCGGCATGCCCGTCGCCATGATGGCCGATCTGCGCGCCGACGGTGTGGCCCATCAGGCTGTTGAAATTGAGCAGCCCGATCGGCAGGCGATGATTGCCGCCGTCGAGCACCACCAGCGTGAGGAAACCGCCCGTCATGCGCTCGATGGCTTGGGAGACCCTGTCTTCGTCGCTGATGGTGTCGGTCTTGGAGGCGCCGCCGATCAGGCGCAGATTGGCGCTGAGCGACGGGTCTGCGAAAACTTCCACGATGTAACGGGCGATCGCGCCTTCGGCGCCGGGGCCTGTGAATTCGCGCTTGGCCGAGAAGCCCGGGATGTAGCCGACGAATTCGTCATGCTTGTCGCGCAGGATCAGGTGCACGAACCCCATCTGGTCGCGCAGCGCCAGGAACAGCTTCTTCAGTTCGAACGGGTTGAAGCTGGTCGAGCCGGAGGCGCGCAGTGCCAGCACGATGTCCTGTTTGGCGTATTGCCCCGGCCGCTTGACCACGTCCAGGGTCTCTGCCTTGGTCTCGGGCCGGATCGACAGCGACAGCACCTTGCCGCCCTCGGGAAACTTCTCGATCAGCCCGTGCAGCTTCTTCAGCCGCACCGCGCTGAGATTGGCGTGGAGGGTGTGATGGACGGGCTTGTCGAGGACGCTGCGGGTCAGGACGGCCATCGCCGCGCCCATGGACAGGGCCGCGGCCGCGGCCATCATGGTCGGCAGGGGGATATGCGCGCCGAAATACGGCGCGGCCATGGCGCCACCCCCCACTGCTACGCCGATCGCGGCCGAAATCGCGACCTTGTTCATCCCCACATCGTCCCCACGCTCGGCCCCTCTGCGCCATTGGCTGGGCCTGTGCCAAAATGCTACCTCACTTGCGCCCGGCGGTCACCGGGCCTGCGCTCCGGCCATCCCCCGCCGGCGCGGCGACACACACGCAGGAGGCCTCGATGGCAGCCCAAGGATCCACGATGGAAACCATGATTTTGGCCGGAGCCCGCACGCCCATGGGCGGATTTCAGGGCGAGCTGTCGGCCCTCTGACTGCGCCCGAACTGGGCGCCGCCGCCATCAAGGCCGCGGTCGAGCGGGCCAGGAGTCGCCGCCGCCGATGTCGATGAGACCTTGATGGGCAATGTGCTGCCGGCCGGCCTCGGCCAGGCGCCGGCCCGTCAGGCCTCCATCTTCGCCGGCATCCCCAACACCGTGCCCTGCACGACCATCTCCAAGGTCTGCGGCTCGGGCATGAAGGCGGTGATGCTGGGCGCCGACCAGATCGCGGCCGGCCGTGCCGACATCATCGTGGCCGGCGGCATGGAGTCGATGACGAATTCGCCCTATCTGCTGCCCAAGGCGCGCGGCGGCTACCGCCTCGGCCATGGCGAGATCAAGGACCACATGTTCCTCGACGGTCTCGAGGACGCCTACGAGCATCGCCTGATGGGCACCTATGCCGAGGACGCCGCCCGGCACTACCAGTTCACGCGCGAGCAGCAGGACGCCTATGCGATCGAATCGCTGACGCGCGCCAAGCGCGCCGGCGAAGACGGTTCGTTCGCGGAGGAAATCGTCGCCGTCACGGTCGCGACCCGCAAGGGCGAGGTGGAGGTCGCGGCCGGACGAACAGCCGCGCAAGGCCGACCCCGCCAAGATCCCGACGCTGAAGCCCGCCTTCGCCAAGGACGGCACGGTCACGGCCGCGAATTCCTCCTCGATCTCCGATGGCGCGGCGGCGCTGATCCTGGCGTCCAGCGCCACCGTCGACAAACGCGGCCTCAAGCCCATCGCCCGCATCGTGGCGCAGGCCTCGAACGCGCATGAGCCGGCGCTGGTTCACCACCGCGCCGGTCGGCGCCATCGAGAAGGTGCTGGCGCAGGCCGGCTGGAAGGCGGACGATGTCGATCTCTTCGAGATCAACGAGGCCTTCGCCAATGTCGCCATGATCGCGATGCGCGATCTCGAACCTGCCGCATGAGAAGGTGAACGTGAACGGCGGCGCCTGCGCCCTCGGCCATCCCATCGGCGCCAGCGGCGCGCGCATCATCGTCACGCTGCTGAACGCGCTGCAGCGGCGCGGCCTGCAAGCGCGGCATCGCCAGCCTCTGCATCGGCGGCGGCGAAGCCACGGCGGTGGCGGTGGAGTTGCTGTGGGCCAACGCATAGGGTTTGTTTTCGATGCGCAGATCGCTTCAGGTTCAGGTGTTTTGCTGTTAGCAGCGGCTGGGGTCCTGACTGCGCGTTTTGTCATTCAGCCGCTTGTTTATAGTTGTGCTCACGATAAGCGGGTGATTGCCAGAACTCGTATGGCGATGAGGTGTTCGCTGCCGATGGACGTATGCGGCGGAATTGCGATATTCTGATACCGTCACACTGGCGTTGAAGTCCAGAAATGGCGTATCTGCGAAACTTGTTTCGTACGCGCCGGATGGTGTGGAGCCTTCTGTGTCGTGGGATTGGGTCGAATATGTTGCTTATCAATATAGCAAGGGTGGGATGAGCTTTATTCCAAAGCTAGAACGTGCCGGCGATACAAATATCGGTATAAGACTTGGCCGCATGGAAATAGCTGATGACCACACTCAAATCTGCAATCTCCCCCACATCGCCCGCGTTCAAGGCCAACGCCGTCGCCATGGCGGGCCTTGTGCAGGAATTGCGCGCGCGTATGGCCACGGCCGCGCTGGGCGGTGACGAGCGCTCGCGCAAGCGCCACACCGATCGCGGCAAGCTGCTGCCGCGCGAGCGCGTCGAGCGGCTGCTCGATCCGGGCACGCCGTTCCTGGAGCTGTCGCCGCTCGCCGCCTTCGGCATGTATGGCGATGACATCCATGCCGCCGGCATCATCACCGGCATCGGCCGCGTCGCGGGCCGCGAATGCGTGATCGTCTGCAACGATGCCACGATCAAGGGCGGCACCTATTACCCGATCACGGTGAAGAAGCATCTGCGCGCGCAGGAAGTGGCGCAGCAGAACAATCTTCCTTGCATCTATCTGGTCGATAGCGGCGGCGCCAATCTGCCGAACCAGGCCGAGATCTTCCCGGACCGCGAGCATTTCGGCCGCATCTTCTTCAACCAGGCCAACATGTCGGCCATGGGCATTCCGCAGATCGCCTCCGTCATGGGCTCCTGCACCGCGGGCGGCGCCTATGTGCCGGCCATGAGCGACGAGACCATCATCGTGCAAGCAACCAGGGCACGATCTTCCTCGGCGGCCCGCCGCTGGTGAAGGCGGCGACGGGCGAGGTGGTCACGGCCGAGGATCTTGGCGGCGCCGATGTGCATGCGAAAATCTCCGGCGTCGCCGATCATCTCGCCAATGACGACACCCATGCGCTCGCCATCGCGCGGCGCATCGTCGGCACGCTGAACAGCGAAAAGATCCCGGACATTCCGCTGCGCGAACCGCGCGCCGCCGCTCTACGATCCCGCCGAGCTCGACGGCATCGTCCCGCCGACGCTGGCCACGCAATATGATGTGCGCGAGGTGATCGCCCGCATCGTCGACGGCAGCGAGTTCGACGAGTTCAAGAAGCTCTACGGCACCACGCTGGTCACGGGCTTTGCGCATCTCGAAGGCATGCCCGTCGGCATCATCGCCAACAATGGCATCCTGTTTTCGGAAAGCGCGCTCAAGGGCGCCCATTTCATCGAGCTGTGCTGCCAGCGCCGCATTCCGCTCCTGTTCCTGCAGAACATCTCCGGCTTCATGGTCGGCAAGAAATACGAGCAGGGCGGCATCGCCAAGGACGGCGCCAAGCTGGTGACGGCCGTGGCCACCGCGCCGGTGCCGAAGATCACGCTCATCATCGGCGGCTCCTATGGCGCCGGCAATTACGGCATGTGCGGCCGCGCCTATTCTCCGCGCTTCCTCTTCACCTGGCCCAACAGCCGCATCTCGGTGATGGGCGGCGAACAGGCGGCGAGCGTGCTCGCCACCGTCCACCGCGATGCCGACAAGTGGAGCCCCGAAGACGCCGAAGCCTTCAAGGCGCCGATCCGCGCCAAATACGAGGAAGAGGGCAATCCCTATTTCGCCACCGCGCGCCTCTGGGACGACGGCATCATCGCGCCGGCCGACACCCGCCGCGTGCTGGCGCTGGCCCTCTCCGCCTGCCTCAACGCGCCCGTGCCGGACACCCGAATTCGGTGTGTTCCGGATGTAACGGTCCATCGCCGGGCCGTCCCGGCCCAGGCTGACTTTGGAAACATTCCCCCGTTAAGGCATTGTTAGGGATGAAAACCGCCGCAAAGGGGATCGGCCGTGCACGATTTCACCTATTCTGTCACTGCATTCCTTCACTTCTTTGAAAATGGCGTGCGCGATGGCTTCGCCCATATCAATGCCGCGCTGGGCCTGATCATTGCCGTGTTCGCGGCCTGGCAGTTGCACCATTGGAAGCGGCTCTGGGCGGCGGCGCTGGGGGCGACGCATCGCCCATCTGATCGCCGTGGTGATGATCCCGGTGCTGGCCAATCAGGGCAGCCTGCGCCTGCCGCCGGACCTGCTGACGCTGCAATACTGGAAGACGGCCGCCGCGCTCTATCTCGGCTATCTGCTGGTAATAGGCTTGTTCTACGCGATCAAGAAGACGGTCCTGCCCAAGGCTGCGCACGCGCATCACTGAGCCCACGCGCATCACCGAGCCAATGGGCGGCCAATCTGCCGCATGGGCCTTGGCCGCCCGCCCGGGCTAGCCTTGTTGCAGTGCAACAATGGGTGAGTGTTCGGTATGGCGAAGAAGCGGGTGGTGAAATCCGAGCGGCGGAGTCGTTCTGACCGAGGCAGATCCTGTTCGGCGGCAGAGCCGCGCACCCGCGTGGGCACGCAATACACCGTCACCACGCCACGCCGCCCGGAGGGCAAGACCTTCGACAATGTCGATGACGCGGCCAAATTCTTCCATGTCCAGGTCAGTCTCTCGGGCCGCCGTCCGAACCGGGCAGGGGATAGGGCCGGGCAGGGGCTTGGTCAGGTGGGCAAAACCGCCTAAGTCAGGGGGCGCCCACAGCGAACCTCCAAGCCAAGCTGCCGCCTGACATGAGCTATCCGCCGCCCGATCCCAATATCCGCGTCTATTTCACCCCGCCGCCGGCCTTCCGGGCCATGGGCTGCGCCGGCTGCCTGTTCGCGCTGTTCGTGGTGGGCGGCATCGTCGGCGTGCTGATGTTCGGCTGGAAAACGCTTCTGGGGATGTGACCGCGCCATGCCCAGCCCGATCGCCAAGCTTCTGATCGCCAATCGCGGCGAAATCGCCTGCCGCGTCATGCGCACGGCCGCGCGGATGGGCATCGCCACCGTCGCCGTCTATTCCGATGCCGATGCGGGCGCGGCCCATGTGGCGCTGGCCGACGAGGCCGTGCGCCTCGGCCCGGCGCCGGTGACCGAGAGCTATCTGCGTGCCGACGCCATCCTCGCCGCCGCCCGCGAAACCGGTGCCGACGCCATCCATCCCGGCTATGGCTTCCTCTCCGAGAATGCGGATTTCGCGGAGGCCTGCGCGGCGGCCGGCATCGTCTTTGTCGGCCCGCCGGCTTCGGCCATTCGTGCCATGGGTCTGAAGGACCGCGCCAAGGCCCTGATGCGCGACGCCGGCGTCGCCGTGGTGCCCGGGCTACATGGGGGATGATCAGTCCACGGATGCATCTGGCACGAAGGAAGCCGCGAAGATCGGCTATCCGGTGCTGATCAAGGCGGTGGCCGGCGGCGGCGGCAAGGGCATGCGCCGCGTCGAGGATGCGAAGGATTTCAAGGCGGCGCTCGAAGGCGCGCAGCGCGAGTCGCAGTCCGCCTTCGGCGACGATCGCGTGCTGATCGAGAAATACGTCACCCGCCCGCGCCATATCGAGGTCCAGGTCTTCGCCGACGGCCACGGCCATGCCGTCCATCTGTTCGAGCGCGACTGCTCACTGCAGCGCCGCCACCAGAAGGTGATCGAGGAAGCGACGGCGCCGGGCATGCAGCCCGAAGATGCGCGCGGCCATGGGCGAGGCGGCGGTCAAGGCGGCGAAGGCCGTCGGCTATGTCGGCGCCGGCACCATCGAGTTCATCGCCGATGCGTCCGAAGGCCTGAAGCCCGACCGCTTCTGGTTCATGGAAATGAACACACGCCTGCAGGTCGAGCATCCCGTCACCGAAGCGGTGGCCGGCGTCGATCTGGTCGAATGGCAATTGCGTGTCGCCGCCGGCGAAAAGCTGCCGATGACGCAGAAGGACCTGAAGCCGAACGGCCACGCCATCGAGGCGCGGCTCTATGCCGAAGATCCGGCGACCGGCTTTCTGCCCTCCATCGGCACGCTCGAGCGCCTGCGCCTGCCCGACGGCGCGGGCATTCGCATCGATTCCGGCGTGCGCGAGGGCGATGCCGTTACCCCTTTCTACGATCCCATGATCGCCAAGGTCATCGCCTGGGCGCAGACCCGCGAAGAGCGCGGCCGGAAAGCTCGCCCATGCGCTCGGTGAAACGCAGATCGCCGGCGTGCGCACCAACGCAGCCTTTCTGATCCGCTGCCTGCGTCACCCGCAATTCCTCTCCGGCGACATCGACACCGGATTCATCGCGCGCCACGGCGATGCCCTGTTGCCGCCCCCCGCGCCACAGCCCGGCGTTCTGGCCGCCGCCGCCCGTTTCCTCGTTGGCGAGCGTGCGCGCGGCGCCGCCGCTGATCCCTGGGAGGCGCAGGACGGTTTCCGTCTCTCCGGCGAGGCCCGCGAAGTGATCGAGTTTGTCGACGGGGAGGCGCGCAGGACAGTGGAGCTCGTCCATCATCGCGGCGGGGCGCTTTCCGTCGCAGTGAATGGTGAGCCCGTGACGGCGCCGCCACAGGCCGCCGCCATGCGCCTGGCCTCGGGGCAGATCGCGGTGATGCTCGCCGGCGAAACCCATATGCTCGCCGTCTACGATCCCTTCGCCGCGGCAGACGCCGCCGGTGAGGCCTCCGACGGCATCGCCTCGCCCATGCCGGGCAAGATCGTCCAGCTTCTGGTCAAGCCGGGCGATGCGGTGACGCGTGGACAGCCGCTGGCCGTGCTCGAAGCCATGAAGATGGAACACACGCTCTCGGCCCCGGCCGATGCGGTGATCGATGCGGTCGAGGTCGCGGCCGGCGATCAGGTGGGTGAGGGCGCCGTGATCATCCGCTTCGCCGCCGCGCAGAACAACGCGGGCAGGGATGCCGCATGACGCTCCATCTCATCAAGCTCTGCGTCGGCGCGGAATTGATCGAGGATCTGGCGCAGTGGCAGGCGCGCCGGTTGGCGCCGCTGAAGAAGAAGGGCAAGCCGCTCGAGCTGCAACATGTCACGCGCATGATGCCGAAGCGCAAGGATGAACTGCTCGATGGCGGCTCGCTCTATTGGGTGATCAAGGGGCAGATCGCCGTGCGCCAGAAGCTGATCGATCTGCGCCCCGTTGTGCGCGAAGGCGTGCCGTCCTGCGCCATCGTCTACGAGCAGGAACTGGTCCCGCTCCTGCGCCGTGCCCACCGCCCGTTCCAGGGCTGGCGCTATCTGCAGGGCCGGGATGCCCCGCCCGACGCCCGCGACGTCAAGGGCGCCAAGGGCCTGCCCGACGAACTGAAGGCGGAACTGGCCGAACTGGGATTGCTCTAGGCGGCCGGCCCGTCACGCGCCCCAGATCTGGGCCAGCGCCCGGGTGAAGTTGAGGCCGATGATCTTCTCGACCGTCCGTGCCTTGTAGCCACGCTTGAGCAGCGCATCGGCAATGGTCTCTGCGCGGTGTGTGTTGTTGAGGCCGATGACATAGGGCATGCGGTCTTCGCCGGGCGCCGCCACGCCGGCCTTGCGGCGCTCCTGCTCCATTTCGTTGAAGGCCTTCATGCCCGCGTCCGATGTGTCCATCGGCTCCAGGCCGGAATCGCTGCCGATCCCGACATGGTCCTCGCCGCACACATTGAGAGCATGGGTCATGTGCGCCAGATAATCGTCCAGCGTCGGCTGCTTTGGGCTCGCCGTCAGGTAGGGGAGGTCATAGATACCCACCACGCCACCCTTGTCGGCAACGGCCCTGAGCAAATCGTCCGGCTTGTTGCGCGGATGGGAATACACGGCATAGCAGCCGCAATGGGTGATCAGGACCGGCCGGTTCGAGGCCTTGAGGACACCATTCGAGGTCAGGGCATTGGAATGGCTGATATCGATGGCGACGCCTTCGCGGTTCATCGCCTCCACGGCCTTCTGCCCAAGCGTGCTCAAGCCCTCCTTGGGATCGCCCAGTACGCCGGTGCCGAAGGGGGTGCGCAAGTTGTAATCCAGCTGCATGACCTTGACGCCGAGCCCGCGGAACAGGGCGATCCGGTCGATCTTGTCGGCGAGCGGGGTCGCCGTTTCGAAGGAGAGCAGCACGCCCATCTTCTTCTCGCGTTTGGCGCGTTCGATGTCCGTGGCGGTCCTCACCTGGATGTAAATGTCCGGGTAGGTTTCGAAGGTCTTCTGCCACAACGAGATTTCGGCTATCGCATCTTCGAAGCTTGCATTGATACCGCCGAGCGAGGCCTTGACGGCCGTGATGCCGCTGTTGCGCACCATGTCGAGCATTGCTTGCGGAAAGGGAAATGTCTCCTGAACCGGCGGATAAAGGTTGGCGTTAAACACAATGGAGCGCTCATATAGTGCAGCCGTGCGTGGGCTGACATCCACCGGCGCTGCGCGGGTGCCGGTTTCTGCCTGTTTGGCGATGGCCGCGATGGGCATCAGGGTACTTGCTGCGCCGATAGCGGCCAGCACTTCGCGTCTCTTCATCGTGCAAATCCTTCGATGGCCGGTCGGGGTTCAGACCGGCATATTGTCGATGAGCCGCGTCTTGCCGATCTTGGCGGCGGCGAGGATGCGCGCCGGGCGCGAAAGGTCGTCGATCTTGGCGAGCGTTTCGGCATCGCGCACGGCGACATAGTCCACCGTGTTGAACCCGGCCCTTGTCAGGGCGGCGACGGCGGCGGCTTCGACATCGCCGATGGAATCGCCGTCATGCAACTGCGCGATGGCCGCCTTCAGGATCAGGTTTAGCTGCCCCGCCACCTTGCGCTCGTCGCCGGAGAGGTAGGCATTGCGCGAGGACATGGCCAGGCCGTCCGCCTCGCGCAAGATTGGCGCCGCCGGCAATCTCGATCGGCAGTCCCAGGTCGGCCGCCATGCGCCGGATCACCAGCAGCTGCTGGTAGTCCTTCTCGCCGAACATGGCGAGGTCGGGCAGGGCCGCGATCAGCAGCTTGGCCACGACAATGGCCACCCCGCCGAAGAAGTGCGGCCGGAAGTCGGTCTCCAGTCCCAGCGCGGGTCCGCCGACCGTGACCGCTGTGGCAAAACCTCGCGGATACATCTCGGCCGCGCCCGGCGCGAAGATGAGGTCGCAACCGGCTCCGGCCAGTTTCTCGCGGTCGCCGTCGAGGTCGCGGGGATAGGTGTCGAAATCTTCGTGCGGCGCGAACTGGGTCGGGTTCACGAAAATGCTGACAATGAGCTTGTCCACGCGTTTTCCTGTCGCCCTCACCAGGGAAAGGTGCCCTTCGTGCAGGGCCCCCATGGTCGGGACCAATCCAATGCGCGCGCCCTCGGCCCGCCACGCCGAAAGCTGCGCGCGCAGTGTGGAAATGGTAGGGAACAGCTCCGGCGTGGTCATGCGCGCGACATTAGCGGTGTGCCCGCGTCCGCGCTAGATTTCGCGCCTCGATTCCGGGACAGACGCACCCCATGACAACCGATCTGCGCAAGACCATCTCCGAGGCCTATCTGGCCGACGAGGACGCCATCCTCGAAACCCTCATCGCCAGGGCGCAGCTCAGCCCGGCCGAAACGCAAGGCCACCGACTCGCTGGCGACCGAACTGGTCACCGCGCATGCGCCAGGCCCGTGACCGGCGCAGCGGGCTCGATGCCTTCACCCAGGAATATGCGCTCTCCAGCGAGGAGGGCGTGGTCCTGATGTGCCTGGCCGAAGCGCTTCTGCGCGTGCCCGATGCGCCGACCGCCGACAAGCTGATCGCCGACAAGATCGGTCCGGGCCATTGGGACCGCCATCTCAACAAGTCGCACTCCCTGTTCGTCAACATGTCGACCTTCGGGCTGATGCTGACCGGCCGCGTCATCACCCTGGACGAGGCGGCGAAATGGGATTTCGACGGCATCTGGCGCAAGCTGGTCGCGCGCTCGGGCGAGCCGGTGATCCGCCAGGCCGTGACCTATGCCATGCGCATTCTGGGCGGCCAGTTCGTGCTCGGCCGCACCATCGAGGAGGCGCTCAAGCGCGCCCGCCCGCAGGTCGAGGCCGGCTATCGCTTCTCCTTCGACATGCTGGGCGAGGCCGCCTACACCGAGAAGGACGCCGCGCGCTATCTACGCTTCCTATCGTCACGCGCTGGCCGTGCATCGCCAAAACCTATCCCGGATCTGGACACCGAGCGTTTTCGAGCGGCCCAGCATTTCGGTCAAGCTGTCGGCGCTGCATCCGCGCTACGAATGGATCAAGCGCGAGCGCGTGATGGACGAACTGTTGCCCCGGCTGGTTTCGCTGGGGCGCGAGGCGCGCGAAGCCAATCTCGGTCTGACCATCGATGCCGAAGAGGCCGAACGCCTCGACCTCATGCTCGATGTCTTCGAGAGCCATGGGCGAGAGCGACGATCTGGCCGGCTGGGACGGGCTGGGGCTGGCCATCCAGGCCTACTGCCAAGCGCGCGCTGCCGCTGATCGACTGGCTTGGCCGATCTGGCGCGGCGGCAGCGCCGCCGCATCCCCGTGCGTCTGGTCAAGGGCGCCTATTGGGACACCGAGATCAAGCGCGCGCCAGGAGATGGGGCCTGGCCGACTATCCGGTGTTCACGCGCAAATGCGGCACCGACACCTCCTATCTGGCCTGCGCGCGCGCGCTGCTGGCGGCAGGCGAGGCGATCTATCCGCAATTCGCCACCCACAATGCCCACACGCTGTCGGCCGTGCAGGTGTTCGCCGGCGAGCGGCGCGATTTCGAATATCAGCGCCTGCACGGCATGGGCGAGATGCTCTACGAGCTGTATCGCGAGGTGAAGCCGCCGCACCGCGTCGGCGCCGGCACGCGCATCTATGCGCCCGTCGGCACCCATGAGGATCTGCTGGCCTATCTCGTGCGCCGCCTGCTCGAGAACGGCGCCAACACGTCCTTCGTCAACCGGCTCGCCGATGAGAAGGCGCCGATCGAATCCATCATCGCCGATCCGGTCGAGGAACTTGCCGCGCTCACGCCCCGTCGCAATCCCCACATTCCCAAAGCCGCACGACCATGCTGCCCGACCGCAGGAATTCCGCCGGCTTCCTCTGGTCCGATCCGACCAGGTCGCAGGTCCGGTGCTGACGCGCGATGGAAGAGGCGCTGAAGGCGCCGCAGACGGCCGCGCCGATCGTCGGCGGCGCCGCGCGCAAGGGCGACGCGATGCCGGTGCACGATCCGGCCGATCGCCGCCGCGTGGTCGGCGAAGTCGTCGAAGCCACACCCGACGATGCGCTTGACGCGCTCGGCGCTGGCCCACTGCGGCGCAGCCGGCATGGGATGCGCTGGGCGGTGAGGCGCGGCGCAATATCCTCGAACGCGCCGCCGATCTCTATGAAGCAGAACCGCAACTCATCTGATGGCGCTGGCAGTGCGCGAAGCCGGCAAGACGCTGCCGACGGCGCTGGGCGAAGTGCGCGAGGCCGTCGACTTCCTGCGCTACTACGCTGGCCAGGCGCGCGAGCTGTTCGAAGGCGAGGTCGCGCTGCCCGGTCCGACCGGCGAGGACAATCTGCTGACGCTGCACGGCCGCGGCGTCTTTGCCTGCATCAGCCCGTGGAATTTTCCGCTGGCGATCTTCACCGGCCAGGTCGCCGGCGCGCTGGCGGCGGGCAATGCTGTGCTGGCCAAACCCGCCGAACAGACCCCGCTGATCGCCGCCGCCGGCACGCGCCTGCTGCATCAGGCGGGCGTGCCGGCCGATGTGCTGCATCTGCTGCCGGGCGACGGGCCCAGGCATCGGCAATCCGCTGTTCGCCGATGCGCGGCTGGCCGGCGTCGCCTTCACCGGCTCGACCGAAGCGGCGACGGCCGATCAACCGCGCGCTGGCCGCCAAGCCGCGGCGCCGATCGCCACGCTGGTGGCCGAGACCGGCGGGCTCAACGCGATGATCGTCGATTCCACCGCGCTGCCCGAGCAGGTCACGCGCGACGTCATCGCCTCGGCCTTCGACAGCGCCGGTCAGCGTTGCTCGGCGCTGCGCGTGCTGTTCCTGCAGGAGGACGTCGCCGACAAGATGCTCGAACTGATCCTGGGCGCCATGGACGAGATCCGGCATCGGCGATCCCATGCGCCTCGACACCGATATCGGCCCGGTCATCGACGAGGATGCGCGCAAGATGCTGCAGGCCCATGTCGAGCGCATGACCCGAGAGGCCAAGCTGCTGCGCGCGCTGCCGCTCGGCCCCGAACATGCGAACGGCACCTTCTTCGCGCCGCACGCTTTCGAGATCGGCGCGATCTCCGAATTGCAGCGCGAGGTGTTCGGCCCGATCCTGCATGTCGTGCGCTACTCGGCCGCCAGGCTCGACAAGGTCTGCGAAGCCATCAACGCGACCGGCTACGGGCTCACGCTCGGCATCCACAGCCGCATCGACCAGACGGCGAAGTTCATCCGCGCGCCGCGTCCATGCCGGCAACATCTATGTCAACCGCAACCAGATCGGCGCCGTGGTCGGCGTCGCAGCCCTTTGGCGGTGAGGGCTTGTCGGGCACCGGGCCCGAAGGCCGGCGGGCCCGCATTATCTGCTTCGCTTTGCCCACGAACGCACCTATACCGTCAATACGACCGCGGCCGGTGGCAACGCCGCGTTGCTGAGCGGGGCGCTGGACGGAGATCATCGGGACGGTCTGGGGGACTAAGGGGCGGATTACATGAGCGGCGAACGCGCTCACATCATCGTATTCGGAAATGAAAAAGGCGGATCGGGCAAGACCACGGCGGCAATGCATGTCGCCGTGGCGCTGGCGCGTCTGGGCAAGACGCGTCGCGCTGATCGATCTCGACAGCCGGCAGAAAGTCTGCTGCGCTATGCCGAGAACCGGCTGGAGTGGGCGGCCAAGCAGGGCGTGGATCTGCCGCAGCTCGAAGGCTTCACGGTCGCGCGCGCTCTCGGGCGGCTCGCTCGATGCGGCGGCCGAGGCCGAGGCACAGCGAGTTCCTCGAAGCATCCTCGCAAAGGTCTCGGGCCGCTGCGAATATCGTCCTGATCGACACGCCCGGTTCGGACACGCCGCTGTCGCGCCTGGCCCATGCCGAGGCCGACACGCTGGTCACGCCGATGAACGACAGCTTCGTCGATTTCGATCTGCTGGCGCGCATCGATCCGGCCAATTTCAAGGTGCATGGGCCCGAGCCTCTACAGCGACTTCGTCTGGGATTGCCGCAAGAAGCGGCTGCTGGCGCGCAAGCCCGCGCTCGACTGGGTGGTGATGCGCAACCGCATTTCCGCCTCGGAAGCGCGCAACAAGCGCCGCCTGTCCGCGGCGCTCGATTCGCTGGCCGAACGCATCGGCTTTCGCGTCGCGCCCGGCTTCGGCGACCGCGTGATCTTCCGCGAATTGTTTCCGATGGGGCTGACCATGCTCGACCTGCCGCTGAAGGAGCATCGGCATCTCGCTGTCCATGTCCCATGTCGCGGCACGGCAGGAGGTGCGCGAGCTGATCGTCACACTCAATCTGCCCGGGATCGGCACCGAAACCGGGATCTTTTAGCCCGCCGGCCCGAAATGCCTGTGTCTTTGGCAAGAAAACGTTCATCCTGCGCCGCAGGCGGGCGGGACAATCCGATTCAGGCTTGGAAAATGCGCGGCCCAGCCCCAACATTAGGGGCGCCAGGCATGGGAGGCCGGCCATGATGTCAAGGGACAGATTGCCGGCCGAACGGTCGTCGGCGGGCGCGAGATCGACGCCTTTCTGGGCGCGGCGCGCGCGTGCCGGCGCTGGCCCAGGCCCGTGGCCGTCTGATCTTCGCCATCGACGCCACCATGAGCCGGCAGCCCAGCTGGGACCGGGCCGCCGAAATCCAGACCGACATGTTCGAGGTCGCCCAGGCGATCGGCGGGCTGGCCGTGCAGCTGGTCTATTTCCGTGGCCATGGCGAGTTCCGGGCCAGCGAATGGACCATGACGCCCTGCGGCGCTGGCCGCGCGCATGAACGCGAGGTCTCCTGCCGCAGCGGCTTCACGCAATTGCGCCGCGTGCTCGAACACGCCGCCGACGAGGCGCGCACGCACGCGCGTCGGCGCGCTCGTCTATGTCGGCGACTGTTTCGAGGAGCATCCCGATGCGGTGGCCAAGGCGGCGGCCGCGCTGGCGCTGCGCGGCGTGCCGGCCTTCATGTTCCACGAGGGCGATGATCCCACTGCCGCCGAATGTTTCAAGGAGGTGGCGCGCCTGACCAAGGGCGTCTATGCGCGGTTCGATGCCGGTGCCGCGCGGCAACTGCGCGACCTGCTGATAGCGGCCGCCGTCTATGCGACGGGCGGGGAAGTGGCGCTGCGCGACTATGGCGACAAGGTCGGCGGCGATGTGCTGCGTCTGGCGCGCCGCATGCGGGGCGAATGATGGCGCCGCTGGTTCTCGGGGCCTCGCCCTGATCGCGCTGCTGTTCCTCGGACAGATATTTTCCGGCGCCAATCCCAAAACTCTGGCCAAGGCGCTGCGCACGACCGGCGCGGTGCTGCTGGGGCTTGCCGCCTTGGCGCTGCTGGCGCTCGATCGCATCGGCCTGGGCATGCTCTTGGGCAGCATGGCCTGGGGCCTGTTCACGGGCGGCCATTGTGGCCCGGCGGCTGGCCCTATGGCTTTGGCAGCGCGCGTCCGGGCGGCGCCGGAGGCGGACAGGCCAAACCCGGCCAGACCACGCGCGTGCGCACCGACTGGCTCGAGCTGGAGCTCGATCATGAAACCGGCGCCATGCGCGGGCAGGTGCTGCAGGGCCGCTACAAGGGCCGGGCGCTGGAGCGGCTGTCCCAGGCCGCGCTGGTCTCGCTCTACGCCGAGGCGGCGCCGCAGGATGCCGAAACCGCGCGGCTGCTCGAAACCTATATGGACCGCACACATGGTCCGGCCTGGCGCACGGCCTCGCAGGGGCAGGGACAACGGCAGCGGCGCGAGGCGCCCGGCGGCAATCGCCGCAGCCACGCGCGCGCCAATGGCGGCATGTCGCGCGACGAAGCCTATAAGGTTCTGGGGCTCGGACCCGGGGCCAGCGATAGCGACATCCGCACGGCGCATCGCAAGCTCATGATGCAGAATCATCCCGATCGCGGCGGCTCGGGTTACCTTGCCGCCAAGATCAACGAAGCCAAGGACGTGTTGCTGGCGGGCTAGCGGGCGGCTGTGGCCGCAAAGCAGGTCTGGCCGCGTTCGGTCAGCCGCTCACACACCTTGCGCGCCTCGCGCTCCACAAACGGTCCGAAACGGGCCCTGTAGAGGGTGTGTCCGTCGACGCCCTGGAACGGCACGACGATGCGCTCGGCCTGGCCGAGAATGTCCATCGACTTCTCGGCATAGGAGGCCAGTTCGGCGCGTGCGGCTTTTGCGTCGGCATAGGCGCCGATCTGGATCGTCCAGCCGTGCAGCCCCAGGGAATTCATGGCCGAGCGGGCGACGCCGGCATCGGCACCGCCGCGCAGCGCGGCGCTGCGCGCGGTCGGCCGCGGCAGGCGATCGCGCGGGCCATAAGAGGCCAGGGTCAGGCGCGGACGCGGGCTGGGCGCGATGATATCGGCGATCATGTCGCTGTCGGCGGAATCGGGCCGCGCCTCGGCGGCATCCTCGTCATTGGGGTCAACGGCGCCGGCCGCGCGCAATTGCGGTGCGGCCGCGACCGCCACCGTGCGGGCCTTCGGCCGCGGAACCAGCGCGCCGCCGATCTCGAAGCCGGCAATCATCGTGGTCGGTTTGCGACCGTCGGCGATGGCGTGCCAGGGCACTTCGGTGCGGGCGACCAGCGTGGGCGTCTGCTTGATGCGCGCGAAGGTCTTGTCGAGCAGATTCATCATTTCGCGGTCGCGCATATGCGCGGTGCGCCCGCCCATCACGATACCGATGACATGGGCGTGGTTGCGCACGATGCTCGACATCAGGTTGAAGCCGGACATGACCGTGTAGCCGGTCTTCATGCCTTCGGCGCCCTTGTAGTTGCCGATCAGATTGTCGTGCGTGTTCCAGCTATGGCCCTTCCAGGTGAATCTGGGCGTCGCGAAGTAGTGATAGTATTGCGGGAAATCGTACGCGATGTGCCGGGCCAGCAAGGCCAGATCGGCTGCGGTCGTCACCTGGCGGCGATCGGGCAGGCCGGAGGCGTTGACGTAATGGGTGTGGCCCATGCCGAGCTTGTGGGCCTCGGCCGTCATCAACTGCGCGAAATGGCTTTCGCTGCCACCGAGCTTTTCGGCGATCACGACGGCGACGTCGTTGGCCGAACGCACGACGATGGCCTTGATCGCCTGCTCCACGGTGATGGAGCTGCCGGGCTGGAGATAGAGCTTGACCGGCGACTGCGCCGCCGCATGGGCCGAAACGGTCATCGGCGTGTTGAGCGTGACCTTGCCCTTCTTCATCGCGTCGAAGAGCAGATAGAGGGTCATCACCTTCGTCAGCGAGGCCGGATAGCGCTTGGCATGGGCGTTGCGGGCGTAGAGAACCTTGCCGGTCTCGCCGTCGAGAATCAGCGCCGCATCCTTGTTCGGATAGGTCAGGCTCACGGGCCCGTGATGGCGGTGATGATGATGGCGAGCGGCCGCGGGCTGCGGGGCCAGCCCCACAATCAGTCCCAGCGCCACCGGGAGGGCCGCGGCAAAGCTCTTTCCAGCGATTGCGCCAATGAGGGCGCGTGGTCGTTCAAGCATACTCGACCCCTGCCTTCGACAATTGCCCGATCCGTCGAACAATGAGACCAAATTGCGGCGCCTTCCGCAAGGGGCAATTGAAAAAATAGCTTAAGTTCCATGCGTTTACGGCTGGTTAAGATTTAAGGCAAATCGAGGCACCCGATGCGGCTGGCGGCATCTGCGGGCCAATTGGTGCAGTGCAGCAAAAACCGCTTGACTTAACGTTAGCCGCACCGCATATAAGTCATGTTGCACTGCAACAGACCGGGCTGCGGAATGGCCGCGTCCGGAAGCTGGCCCAAACGGCAGTGTGCCACCGGTGAGAAGGATCGATTGATATGGCGACCAAGGCAAAAGCGGCCGGCGAAAAGCTGGCACGGCACGGAAGCCGTCGAAACCGCGATGAAAACCGGCAGCCGAGGCCCTGAAGAACGGCTTCGAAAAGGCCGCGAAGGGTTACGATCAGGTGTTCAGCTACAGCAAGGACACGGTCGAGGCCTATGTGAAGTCCGCCAATGTTGCGGGCAAGGGCGTCGAGACCATCCAGAGCGAGCTCTACAATTTCTCCAAGCAGGCGATCGAAGACCAGATGGCCGCCGCCAAGGCGCTGATGGCGTCCAAATCCGTCCATGAGGCCTTCGAGCTTCAGACCGATTTCGCCAAGACGGCGTTCGACGCCTATGTCGGCGAGATGACCAAGCTGGGCGAGCTGTTCGCCACCACCACCAAGAGCGCGATCGAACCGCTCCAGGGCCGCATGCAGGCCTGGATGGATGTGGTGCAGACCTCCCGCCCGGTCTGACCGCCCGCATTCCAGTATATGCGTTAACGCAGGGGCCCGGACGGCGACAGCCGCCCGGGCCCCTGCCGTTTTGCGCGAATCGGGGGGCCCCCGCGACCTGGCAGCGCGGCGTCATCGCGCGGTTGCCAGGGCCTCCCCCCTTTCCGTTAAGCTGGAAAGGCGCGAAGATTTGGTTGCGCTGCGGCGCGACAGGAAACAGCCGGACAGCAATGGCGGACAAGAAACACGATCGCGGCAGGACGGACGACGGTGACGGCGGCGACGCCGGCACCGGGATCGTCACCAAGACCCGCGCCAAGACCAAGAAGCCCAGCCTTTACAAGGTGCTGCTTCTGAACGACGACTATACGCCGATGGAGTTCGTCATCGTGATTCTCGAGCGCTTCTTCAACAAGGGGCGCGACGAGGCGGTGCAGATCATGCTGCATGTCCACCGTCATGGTGTGGGGATTTGCGGCGTGTTCACTTACGAGGTGGCCGAGACAAAAGTGGCGCAGGTCATTGAATTCGCCCGCCGCCATCAACATCCTCTACAATGCACCATGGAGAAGGAGTAGGCCGTTGCCATCACTGTCGCGGACTCTGGAACAGGCGCTGCATCGCGCAATCAAGCTCGCGAGCGACCGGCAGCACGAATACGCCACGCTCGAGCACCTTCTTCTCGCGCTGATGGACGATCCGCGATGCCGGCCAGGTGATGAAGGCCTGCAATGTCGATTCCGAGGCGCTGCGCCTGGCCGCTGCAGCATTACGTCGATGAAGAACTGCTGACGCTGGTGATCGAGGACGGCGAGGACGCCAAGCCGACCACCGGCTTCCAGCGCGTGATCCAGCGTGCCGTGCTGCATGTGCAGAATTCCGGCCGCGACGAAGTCACCGGCGCCAATGTTCTGGTCGCCCTGTTCTCCGAACGCGAAAGCCACGCCGTCTATTTTCTGCAGGAGCAGAACATGACGCGGCTGGACGCGGTCTCCTTCATCAGCCACGGCATCGCCAAGCGCCCGGGCATGACGCAGCAGAAGCCTGTGCGCGGCGCCGACGATGACGAGGATGGCGACAAACCCGTGAAGCAGGGCACCGAGGCGCTGGAAGCCTATTGCGTCAATCTCAACGAGAAGGCGCGGTCGGGCCGGATCGATCCGCTGATCGGGCGCGAACGCGAGGTCGAGCGCACGATCCAGATCCTGTGCCGCCGCTCCAAGAACAATCCGCTCTTCGTCGGCGATCCCGGCGTCGGCAAGACCGCCATCGCCGAAGGGCTGGCCCGCAAGATCGTCAATGACGAAGTGCCCGACGGTGCTCAAGGATGCCACGATCTATGCGCTCGACATGGGCGCACTGATCGCCGGCACGCGCTATCGCGGCGATTTCGAGGAGCGCCTCAAATCCGTCGTCAAGGAGCTGGAAGCCATCGACGGCGCGGTGCTGTTCATCGACGAGATCCACACCGTGATCGGCGCTGGCGCCACCAGCGGCGGCGCGATGGACGCCTCCAATCTGCTCAAGCCCGCGCTGCAGGCCGGCACGCTGCGCTGCATGGGCTCGACCACCTACAAGGAATACCGGCAATATTTCGAGAAGGACCGCGCGCTGGTCCGCCGCTTCCAGAAGATCGATGTCTCCGAGCCGACCGTGCCGGACACGATCAAGATCCTCAAAGGGCTCAAGCCCTATTTCGAGGATTATCACAAGATCCGCTACACCAATGAGGCCATCAAGACGGCGGTCGAACTGGCGGCGAAATACATCAACGACCGCAAGCTGCCGGACAAGGCCATCGACGTCATCGACGAAGTCGGCGCCGCCCAGATGCTGCTGCCCGAGTCCAAGCGCCGCAAGACCATCGGCGTCAAGGAAGTCGAGGATGTGGTCGCCAAGATCGCGCGCATTCCTCCCAAATCGGTGTCGAAGTCCGACACCGAGCTGCTGCGCAACATCGAGGACGATCTGAAGCGCGTGGTCTATGGCCAGGACGATGCCATCCACCAGCTCTCCTCGGCCATCAAGCTGGCGCGCGCCGGCCTGCGTCAGGCCGAAAAGCCCATCGGCTCTTACCTGTTCTCCGGCCCCACCGGCGTCGGCAAGACGGAAGTCGCCAAGCAGCTCGCCTCCATCATTGGGCGTCGAACTCCTGCGCTTCGACATGAGCGAATATATGGAGCGCCACACGGTCTCGCGCCTGATCGGCGCGCCGCCGGGCTATGTCGGTTTCGACCAGGGTGGCCTGCTGACCGATGGCGTCGACCAGCATCCGCATTGCGTGCTGCTGCTGGACGAGATCGAAAAGGCCCATGCCGATCTCTTCAACATCCTTCTGCAGGTGATGGATCACGGCAAGCTGACCGATCACAACGGCAAGAAGATCGACTTCCGCAATGTCGTCCTCATCATGACGACCAATGCCGGCGCCGCCGATGCGGCCAAGGATGCCATCGGCTTCGGCCGCGGCAAGCGCGAGGGCGAGGACGCCGAAGCGATCAAGAAGCTGTTCACGCCGGAATTCCGCAACCGCCTGGACGCCACCATCGCCTTTGCGCCGCTCAGCCGCGCCACCATCGACAAGGTGGTCGAGAAGTTCGTGCTGGAACTCGAAGCCCAGCTCACCGACCGCGACGTCACCTTCGACCTGACGCCGGAAGCCACGCGCTGGCTGGGCGAGAAGGGCTATGACGATGCCTTCGGCGCGCGGCCCCTGGCCCGCGTGATCCAGGACAACATCAAGAAGCCGCTGGCCGACGAGATTCTGTTCGGCAAGCTGAAGAATGGCGGCACCGTGCGCGTCCTGCTCGATCGCGACAGCGACAAGCTTGCCTTCGAGTTCGTCACCAATGCGGACGCCAAGCCCCGCAAAGCCGGCCCGCCCAAACAGCTCCCCCCGCCGAAGAAGCCCAAGGCGGAGGAGAATGTTTAAACGTCCACTCTTCCTCAAGGGGAGGGTGGAATGAGCGCCGATCATCCAGAGAGCATCGCCGCCGCACAGAAGGTTCTCGACGACTTCATGACCGCGTTCAACGCGCGCGACATCGAAGCCTGGAACAGGACCTTCAATTTCCCGAGCGTGCGTCTGGCCTCGAACACATTGACCATCATCGACGCCGACTACCACAAGCCGGAGATGCTCACCCGCGGCGCCCTCAGCGAATGGGACCATTCGGCCTGGGAGCGGCGCGAAATCATCCATGCCGGCCCGGACAAGGTCCACATCGACACCCGCTTCACCCGCTACCGCAAGGACGGCAGCGTCATCGGCGGCTTCGATTCGATCTATGTGATCACCTGCGAAAACGGCCACTGGGGCGTCAAGGCCCGCTCCAGCTACGCGCCCTGATGCCATCACGCTTCTGCGTATCTTGAATTGCCTGCCTGCACCCCCACATCTCACGGATGCTTCAATCGGTGGAGGTGGTTTTGAAGATCTGCGCGTGGAGAGTCTGCCGTTTCTCGGTTTCCCACTCTTCTATGTCGGGGTTGCGCAGGCCGCGCCGGATCGCGCCTTGCCTCCGGATGCCCCGCTCTACAGGGCCATCGAGGCCGCGGACGCCAAGCTGTTCGGAGCCTACAACGACTGCGATTTGAAAACATTCGGTGGGATGCTGGGCAAGGATATCGAGTTCTTCCATGACAAGGGCGGCGTCAGCACGGGGCGTGCGGCCATCGTGCGCTCGGTCAGGCAGAACATCTGTGGGAAGTTGACGCGCCAGTTGGTGCCGGGCTCGCTCAAGGTCTATCCGATGGATCGGTACGGCGCTTTGGAACTTGGTGTGCACCGCTTCATCCCGGCCGGCGGAGACGCTGCTGGGCCGGCGGGCGAGGGACGGTTCATTCATCTCTGGAAGAAGGTTGGCAGTCGCTGGCTGCTCGAACGCGTGATCAGCTACGACCACTACGCGCCCGGAAAGTAGGGCCGGCCGTTTCGTCCTAACGCCGGTGCATCGCCTCGGCGATCATGCGGGCCCGGCGGTCCTCATGGGCGGCGTTGATAGCCAGGATGGCGTGGATCAGCCCCACCGCCCACAGCGCCAGCCCGACCGAATGCAGCACGATCGTGATCCAGCACACGATGCTGAGAACATAGAGGATGAGGTTGAACAGCGCCTGGAAGGGCTTGCCGGCGAACAGGAGCGCCAGCGGCGAACAGAAAATTGCCAGCAAATACAACATCTCACTCCACCAACCGGGATATCCGCTCCTTCAGATGGGGCCGCCCGGCGGCCGCGCCAAGCGGCAAGGGGAAAATTTTTTCAAAAAAACGCATTCGCCCCCTTGAAGCGTCACGCTGCAAACCCCACCTGGGCTAAATCCACACAATTGCGCGCAGGTCCGGCCACCGCCTCACAGCGGCGGGCCGTAATGCTGCACGTCCGGAAAAGGCTCATAGAAATGATGCAGTGCCGCTTTCCAGTCGCCATAGCGCTCGGAGCCGCGGAAGCCCTCCGTGTGCGCCTCCAGCGTCTGCCACCACACCAGAAGGAGATAGCGCCCCTGCGTCTCCACGCAACGCCGTAGCTCCATCTTCCCAAATCCGGGGGTGGATTCGATCAACGGGCGGACTCTGCCCAGCGCGGTCTCGAAGGAATTTTCCTCGCCCGCCCGCACATCGAGCACGGCATGTTCGAGGATCACAGCGCGGCGCGGATTTTTGCGGCCACCGGTTCCAGCGTGGCCGGGTCGACCATGCTGCGGGCATGCAGTTTCATGTCGATGCCGTCAAAGCGCGGCAGGATGTGGAAATGCACATGGAACACGCTCTGGCCGGCCGCCGCCCCGTTGAGCTGCATCAGCATCACGCCGGGCGGCGCCAGGGCCGCCTTCACGGCCTTGGCGATTCGTTGTGTCGCCTGGATCAGCCGGCCCGCGCCCTCCGGCGACAGATCCAGCATGTCCTGCGCCGGTTCCTTGGGGATCACCAGCGTATGGCCCTCCACTTGCGGCATGACATCCATGAAGGACAGCACATGATCGTCCTCGAACACCTTCACGCTCGGTATCTCGCCGCGCAGGATCTTGGCGAAGATATTGTTGGGATCGTATGCCATGGCGCTTCCTTCGCTTAATTCGATTTCTTGAATGGCCCGTGCTCGCTCAGCGCCTCGATATGTTCGGCCACGGCCTCGCGCTCGCGGATCAGAAAATCGCCGACCGCCCGGCGCAGGCCCGGATGGGCGATGTAATGGGCGCTATAGGTCGGCACCGGCATATAGCCGCGCAACAATTTGTGCTCGCCCTGGGCCCCGGCTTCCACCTTGTCGAGGCCCCGGGCGATGGCAAAATCGATCGCCTGATAATAGCAGGTCTCGAAATGCAGGAAGGGCACATATTCGCTGCAGCCCCAATTGCGCCCGAACAGCACGCCCTCGCCGAACAGGTTCAGCGCGCCCGCGATCGGGGTGTCGCCGCGCATGGCAAAGATCAGCAGGACCTGCTCGGCCATGGTCTCGCCGATGCGGCTGAAGAAGTCGCGTGTCAGATAGGGCCGGCCCCATTTGCGGCTGCCGGTGTCCATGTAGAAGGCGAAGAACCGATCCCAGGCCGCTTCGGTCAGATCGCGGCCGGTCAGCCAGGCGAAGGTGATGCCCTCGTCGCGTACCCGCGCGCGTTCCTTGCGCAGGTTCTTGCGCTTGGACGACGACAATTCGCCGAGAAACTCGTCAAAACTCGCATACCCGCGATTGACCCAATGGAATTGCTGGTCGTTGCGCTGCAAGAAGCCGAGCCCGCCGGCCGCGCGCCATTCGCCTTCGGTCATGAAGGTCACGTGCAGGGAGGAGGCGTCCAGTTCGCCGACCGCGGCGGCCCCGGCCATCAGCAGCGCATTGGTCGTTTCTTCCTGCGGCGCGCCGGCCGCAATCAGCAGGCGCCGCCCGGTGACGGGCGTAAACGGCACGGCGGCCTGCAGCTTGGGATAATACTCGCCGCCGGCCCGCTCGAAGGCATCGGCCCAGCCCCAGTCGAAAACATATTCGCCCTGGCTGTGGTTCTTGCGGTAAAGCGGCATCAGCCCTTCGATGGCGCCGCCGCGTTCGATCACCAGATGCGCCGGCTGCCAGCCGGTGCGCGGTGTGGCGCAGCCGGTTTCTTCCAGCGCCGCGAAGAATTCGTGGCGGGTGAAGGGATGCGGATCGGGACGGCCGTCGGGATTGGCGCAGGCATTCCAGGCCGCGGCGCCGATCTGCGCCGCCGTCCCGCCAATCCGTGCGCTCACATCCGCGTCTGTCACGCCAGTTCGAACACCGCTTCGACTTCGACGGCCACATTGCGCGGCAGGGAGCTCGCGCCCACCGCGGCGCGCGCATGGCGGCCGGCATCGCCGAACACCTCCATCATCAGGTCGGAGGCGCCGTTGGCGACTTCCGGCTGCTGGCCGAATTCGGCGACGCAATTGACGAACACGCCCAGCTTCACGCAGCGTTTGACCCGGTCGAGATCGCCGCCGGACGCAGCCTTGAGCTGTGCCAGCACATTGATGCCGCACAGCCGTGCCGCCGCCTGTCCGTCCTCGAGCGACAGCTCCTTGCCGACCGTGCCGACATATTTGAGCTTGCCCTCGGCGAATGTGACCTGGCCGGAAATGAACACCTGTTTGCCGCTGACCACATATGGCACATAGGATGCCACGGGCGCGGGCGGCTGGGGCAGCGTGATGCCCAGTTCCTTCAGGCGGGCGTCGATGGTACCGGTCATGAGGATCTCCTTGTTGCGCTCTGAACCTAGTCCGGGACGGCGGATGAATCGAGTGCGAAAGAAGGGTTCCCGTCCTGCCGCCAGAGCCGCTATAGAGAGGCCATGACCAGACGGCTCGACGCGGACGATCCCTGTCCTGTACGCGACGGCTACACCATGCCCGCGGAATGGGCGCCGCACGCGCGCACCTGGATGTGCTGGCCCTGCCGCACCGATGCGTGGGGCGGCCCCGATGGTCTGTTGCGCGGCAAGCAGGCGGTGGCCCGCATCGCGCGCGCGGTCTCGACCTTCGAACCGGTGGTGATGGCGGTGCGGCCGCACGATCTGGCCGAAGCCAAGCTGGCCTGCGCCGGCAAGCCGGAATTCTACGAGGTCGCACTCGACGATTCCTGGGCACGCGACAGCGGCCCGACATTTCTTACCGGCCCGGCGGGCGCGGTGGCGGGCGTGCAATGGCAGTTCAACGCCTGGGGCGGAAAATATCTGCCCTTCTCCGAGGACGCCCAGTTCGCAACGCGCGTCATGAACTGGGCCCATGTTCCGGTCTACGCCGCGCCGCTCGTGTGCGAGGGCGGCGCCATCCATGTCGATGGCGAGGGCACACTGCTGTCGACCGAACAGTGCCTGCTCAATGCCAATCGCAACGCCCATCTGACGCAGCAGCAGGTCGAGGAGCGGCTGGCCCTGTTCACCGGCGCGCGCAAGGTGATCTGGCTGGGCGAAGGCTTCTCGGACGAGGAGACGGACGGCCATGTCGACAACATCGCCTGTTTCGCCGCGCCGGGCCGCGTCATTGTCGGGGTGCCGGACAGCCGCTCGCATCCCGATTACGAGCCGGTCATGGAAGCCATCCGCCGTCTGTCCACCGCGCGCGATGCCGAGGGGCGCCGGTTCGAGATCGCCGAGATCGTCCAGCCCGCCAAATTGCGGCTGGACTGGCGCGGCCGCCCGCTGCAATCGAGCTATGTCAATTTCTACCTGCCCAATGGCGGCGTCGTGATGCCGTCCTTCGACGACGCCAACGACGAGAAGGCGCGCGCGGTGATTGCAGATTGCTTCCCGGGGCGCGACATTCTTCAGGTCGATGCACTCGATATTGTCGAAGGCGGCGGCGGCATTCACTGCATCACCCAGCAGGAACCGGACGGGCGATGAGACAGGTCACCTTCGCGGCGACGCAATTCGCCTGTTCCTGGGATCGCGCGGCCAATGTCGCCAGGGCGAAGGATCTGGTGCGCGCCGCCGCGGCCAAGGGCGCCAACGCGATCCTGATCCAGGAATTGTTCGAGACGCCCTATTTCTGCCAGGACCAGTCGCCGGACCATTTTGCGCTGGCCCAGCCATTTGAGGGCAACACGCTGATCGCCGAGATGGCCGGACTGGCGAAAGAACTCGGTGTCGTCCTGCCGGTCAGCTTCTTCGAGCGCGCCGGCCGCGCCTATTTCAATTCGCTGGCCATGGTCGATGCCGATGGCCGCGTGCTGGGCCTCTATCGCAAATCCCACATTCCGGACGGGCCGGGCTATCAGGAGAAGTATTACTTCACCCCCGGCGACACCGGCTTCAAGGTCTGGGCCACGCGCTTCGGAATTTTCGGCTGCGGCATTTGCTGGGACCAGTGGTTTCCCGAAGCCGCGCGCGCCATGGCGCTGATGGGGGCCGAGGTGCTGTTCTATCCCACCGCCATCGGCAGCGAACCGCCGCCGGCCCCGCCGGTCGACAGCCGCGATCACTGGCGTCGCGTGATGCAGGGCCATGCCGGCGCCAATTACCTGCCGCTGATCGCCTCCAACCGAATCGGCACGGAGACCGGCCAGGCCGGCGAGATGACGTTCTATGGCTCGTCCTTCATCGCCGGCCCCACGGGAGAGATTGCCGCCGAATGCGGCCGCGATGCGGAAGGCGTGGTCACCGCGGCCTTCGACCTCGACGAGGTGGCGAAGATGCGCGCCTCCTGGGGCCTGTTCCGCGACCGCCGGCCGGAGCTCTACGGCGCCATCCGCAGCCATGACGGGCACGGCGCATGAATCGCGTGAGGCGTGCGTTGGCCGCGGTCCTCGGCCTGGCCCTGATCGCGGCGGCGCCGATCCGGCTCGAGTTCGAACCGCAGCACCTACAAGGTGTCGCTGGGCCGCACCCTGCCGGGCGGCGTGGTTGCCGTGAACGGTCGCGTCGTGATCGAATTTCGCGTCACCTGCACCGGCTATGACACGACTCAGCGATTTCTGGCCGACATGACCGGCCCGGACGACGCGGTGTCGCGATCCGATTTCGTGATCCGCGCCGCGGAGGGCCGTGACGGCCAGTCGCTGCGCTTCGATATTACCAACATGGTCGACGGCCAGATTGCCGAGCGCTACAAGGGCCGCGCACGCCGCAAGCCCGACGGTAGCGGTGCGGTGACACTCAGCCTGCCATCAAAAACCGAATTCGCGCTGCCGGCTGGCACGATCCTGCCCACCATGCAGACCCTGGCGGTGCTGAAGGCCGCGCGGGCCGGCAAACACCGCGTCAGTGGCCCCATCTTTCAGGGCGGCGGCCGCTCCGGCCGCTATTATGCCACCGCCACCATCGGGCCGAAGGCCTCCAGGGCCAGGACCATGCGCGATGTCCGGGCCGGCGGCGTGCTGCTCAAGGGTGTTGCGGCCTGGCCGGTGCTGATGAGCTATTTTCCGCTGACGGGCAACAGCGAAACGCCCGAATACGAGATTGCGACGCGGCTCTACGCCAATGGCGCGATCGGCTCGATGTCGATGATCTATCCGCGCTTCACCCTCAGGGCGACGCTGGTCAAGGCCGAGAAGCTGTCAACGCCGACGTGTTGAGTCCGGCGGGCCGGATTTCAGCCCGCGCCCCTTGCCGACGACATCACGGCCAAACTTCGCGCGCACCTTGTCCATGGCGCGTTCGGCGGCGGCGCGTTTGCCCGATCCGTCATCGACCAGATCGGGCATGTCGCACTCGGCCGCCGGCACCAGATTGGAGATGCCGACGCCGAGCAGGCGAAAGGCCGTGCCGTCGGCCTCGCGCAGCAGCGCCTCGCGGGCCAGCCGGAAAATGCGGTCGGCCAGTTGCGTCGGCGCGTCCAGCGAGACGCTGCGCGTTTTGGTCCTGAAGGCGGCGGTCTTGAGCTTCAGCGTTACCGTGCGTCCGCCCACCTCGCTGGTCTTGGCGCGGGCGGAGACGCGTTCGGCCTGATCCCAGAGGATATGTTCCAGCGTCTCGAAATCGAAGATGTCGGTGGCGAAGGTGGTCTCGCCGGAGATGCTTTTCATCTCGGCATCGGGATCGACGGCGCGATTGTCCTGCGCATGGGCCATGCGGTGCAGCCATAGCCCGGTATTGCCATAGCGCTTGGCCAGCACCGTCATCTCCGTGTCCTGGAGCTGGGCGATCCGCGTGAAACCGTCCTTGGCCAGCTTGGCCGCCGTGGCGGCGCCGACACCGCGGATGAAACCGATCGGCTTGTCGCGCAGGAATGATATCGCTTCGGCCCGGCCGATCACGGCGAAGCCGCGCGGCTTGTCGAGATCGGAGGCGAGCTTGGCCAGGAACTTGTTGTGGCTGAGCCCGATCGAGGCGGTGATGCCGATCTCGTCATGGATGCGCCGGGCGAGCCTGGCCATGGTCTTGGCCGGTGGCAGGCCGTGCAGCCGTTCGGTCCCGGTCAGGTCGAGATAGGCCTCGTCCAGCGACAAGGGTTCGACCAATGGTGTCAGATCGCGCATCGCCGCGCGCACCGCTTTCGCCGCTTCGGCATATTTGGCCATTTGCGGACGGATGACGGTGGCCTGCGGGCATAACTTCAGGGCCTGGAACATCGGCATGGCCGAACGCACGCCATAGATGCGCGCCATGTAGCAGCAGGTCGAGACGACGCCGCGCTTGCCGCCGCCAATGATGACGGGCTTGTCGATCAGCTCGGGATTGTCGCGCTTTTCGATCGCCGCATAGAACGCATCGCAGTCCAGATGCGCGATCGACAATTCATAGAGCTCGTCATGCGCCAGAATGCGCCGGCTGCCGCAGGCCTTGCAGCGCGCAGTGCCATCGGCGGCCTCGCTCAGGCAATCGCGGCAGAAGGCGCTCATTTCGGCAGGCCGTGCGGCACCTCGGCAAGCGGCCACAGCCAGGCCGCCCCGCGCACGCCGCTGGAATCGCCGTGGAGATTTTTGACCACCCGCACCGGGCCCTCCGGCGTGAAGGTATGGTCGGCAATGCGCGCCGGCAATTCGCGGTAAAGCGAGGCGATGTTGGACACCCCGCCGCCCAGCACGATGACATCCGGATCGAGCACATTGACGACGCCGGCCAGGGCGCGCGCCAGCCGGTCGATATAGAGGTCCAGCACGCCGGCCGCCTCGTCATCGCCGGCCTGCGGCGCGGGCGGAGATCTGGGCGCCCGCGGCGCGCTGTCCGGTCGCGGCCCGATATTGCCGCGACAGCGCCGGCCCGCTGCACCAGGTCTCGATGCAGCCTTGCCGGCCGCAATAGCAGGCCGGCCCGGGGATTTCGTCCGGATGCGGGGCGGGCAGGGGATTGTGGCCCCACTCGCCGGCAATGCCGTGCGCGCCGGTCAGAACGCGTCCGTCGACGCAGATGCCACCGCCCACCCCCGTGCCCAGGATCACGCCGAACACGACCGGCTGGCCGCGGCCGGCGCCGTCGGCCGCTTCGGACAGCGCAAAGCAATTGGCGTCATTGGCCAGGCGCACGGGGCGGTGCAGCACCGCTTCGAGATCGACGCCGAGCGGCCGGCCGATCAGCCAGGTGGAGTTCGCGTTCTTGACCAGTCCGGTCGCCGCGCTGACCGTGCCCGGGATTGCGAGTCCGACGCTGCCACGGGCGCCCTGCATCGTCTCGGCCCGCGCCACCAGCGCCGCGACGGTGTCGATCGTGGCCGCATAGTCGCCTTGGGGGGTGTCCACGCGTTCGCGCAGGCGCATGACCCCGGCGTCGTCCAGCGCGGCGATTTCGATCTTGGTGCCGCCCAGATCGAGTCCCAGGCGCATCTCAGCCTCCGGCCTCGAGCCGCGCGCGGATGAAATCGCCGGCGGCCCGCCAGTCCTCGGCCCGCAGATGGGCGTGTTCGGCCGCGGGCAGCAGCGGCTTCAGCCGGTCGTCGCCGATCAGGTGGATGCGCAGGGTCTCGGGATGGTGTTCGGCGGCCGATTTCAGATGCTGGGGGATGTCGTCGACGAAGAAGACGGGCCGGCCGCTGCGCGCGGCCAGCGCGCGGACGGCGGGGCCCTTGGGCCCGGAATTGGTCAGGAGGGGAAAATCGAACCCCAGCGCCGCCAGGTTGCGCAGCCGCGCCGGCGCCTGGGCCGGGCTCACATTGGACAGGACCACCACCTGCAGCTGTGTGCGCAGATCGCTGAGCGCCTCGGCGACATGGGCGACGGCCTCCAGCGAATCGAGGTCGGCCCGGAATTCTTCCAGCAGGGCGGTGACCTCGATGTCGATCAGGGTGCTGTCGTCGTCGCGGCGCTTCACATTGCCGTGCAGCCGGTAGCTGGTCAGGTCCAGATAGAGCGCCCGGGCCGCCAGGAAGCGGTCGAAGCCCTCGGCGAATCGCAGCAGCACCTCGTCGGCATCGACGATCAGCAGCGGCCGGCCCGGCGTGACCGGCACGGTCTGCGGCGAGGTATGGAAATCGGGAGTGCTCATCCGCCGGGCAGTGCGTGGCGCACCAGATGCAGGGTCTTGGGCGTGATCTGCTCGGCCTCGCAGAAGCCGCCCAGCAGGGAATCATCGGTCAGCAGGAAATCCAGCACGGCCGCCAGGAATTCGGGATCGGCGGCCCTTTCCCGCAAATATGGGGCGTCGGCGCCGGATTCGGCCATGAAGCGGTCCAGCGCGGGGCCGGAATCCACCAGATATCCCAAAGCCTTGATGGCCAGGGTCTCTGCGGCGGCGAAGGGGACGGAGCGTTCCATCGTCAAGGGAGCGTTAATGGTTTCAATTACATACTGCGCAAGTCCCGACGCCGTTTTGGCGGCGGCCGGGGCTTCCCGCGGCTTCCCGCCGTCGCGGGCGAGGGGTTTGGGTACCGATTGCCGCGATTGGGCGCGCGTCGACCTTGGAGAGTCAAGTCATGGACGCAGTAGCAAAGACCGTTCTGATCGTGGAGGACAACGAGCTCAACATGAAGCTCTTCCACGATCTCTTGGATGCCCATGGCTACAAGATTCTGCAGACCAAGGACGGCATGGAGGCGCTCGACATCGCCCGCGAACACCATCCCGATCTGATCTTGATGGATATCCAGCTGCCGGAAGTCTCCGGGCTGGAAGTCACGAAATGGCTCAAGGAAGACGATTCGCTAAGCACCATTCCGGTGGTCGCGGTCACCGCCTTCGCCATGAAGGGCGATGAGGAAGTGATCCGCCAGGGCGGTTGCGAAGCCTATATCTCCAAGCCGATCTCGGTCACCAGCTTCCTCGACACTGTCCGCAAGTTCATCGGCTAAGCCGCATGACCGCCCGCGTCCTGGTCGTCGACGACATCCTCTCGAACGTCAAGCTGCTGGAAGCCAAGCTGACGGCGGAATATTTCGAGGTCGTCACGGCGTTCAGCGGCCAGGAGGCGCTGGAACGCATCGAAGAGCACGAGCCCGACATCGTTCTGCTCGACGTCATGATGCCGGGCATGGACGGCTTCGAGGTCTGCCGCCGCATCAAGGCCGAACCCGCGTACGGCGCATGTGCCGGTGGTGATGGTCACTGCGCTCGACCAGCCCTCCGACCGCGTCGCCGGGCTGGATGCCGGGGCCGACGATTTCCTGACCAAGCCGGTCGACGATTCGGCCTTGTTTGCGCGCGTGCGCAGCCTGGTGCGCCTCAAGATGATGACGGACGAGCTTCGCATGCGCGAGGCGACCGGCCAGAATATGGGCCTGATCGATCCGGCCGACAGCCTGTCCGCCGCCAATATCGAGGGCCGCATCCTGATCATCGAGGACCGGCCGGAATCGGTGGCCTGGTTCGAATGCGGCGCTGATCGCCGGCCAATCACGTCTCCTCCGTCGATGCCTTCGAGGAGGCCGTCGTGCGCGTGCGCGGCGGCGATTACGACCTCATCGTCGTCAGCCTCGGCCTGCGCGGCTTTGATGGCCTGCGCCTGTGCTCGCAGCTGCGCTCGCTGCCCGAAGGGCGCAATGTGCCGATCCTGGTGGTGGTGTCCGACGGCGACCGGCGCAAGCTGACCCAGGCGCTGGAGATGGGCGTCAACGATTATCTGACGCGTCCGGTCGACAAGAACGAACTGATCGCGCGCGTGCGCACCCAGCTGCGCAAGAAACGCTATGCCGACCGGCTGCGCCACAATGTCCAGCTCAGCCTGGAGATGGCGATCACCGATCAGCTCACCGGCCTGCACAACCGCCGCTACATGAGCCGCCATCTCGATACGCTGATCAGCAGTGCGCGACAGCTCCGGCAAGCCGCTCGCCTTCCTGATCATGGACATCGACTTCTTCAAGGCGGTCAACGACACCCATGGCCACGACATCGGCGACGAGGTGCTGCGCGAATTCGCCAGCCGGATTTCGGCCAATGTGCG
This sequence comes from uncultured Pseudomonadota bacterium, assembly GCA_963710925.1. GTDB lineage: Bacteria > Pseudomonadota > Alphaproteobacteria > Micropepsales > Micropepsaceae > Rhizomicrobium. The sequence goes on from CAVQBY010000004.1 coordinate 79,359, forward strand.
CGGCATCGATCTGGCCTGCCGCTATGGCGGCGAGGAATTCGTGGTCGTCATGCCCGATACCGACGTCGCCTTCGCCTATACCGTCGCCGAGCGTCTGCGCAAATCGGTCGAGGCCAATCCCTTCAGTCATCAGCCGCGATCCGGGCACGCTCAACGTCACGATCTCGATCGGCATTGCCGGGTCCGAAGGCCATGAAGACAGCGCCGAGGCGCTGCTCCACCGCGCCGACCAGGCGCTCTACCGCGCCAAGCGCGAAGGCCGCAATCGCGTCATCGCCGACGCGGCCTAGCCGCTCGCCGCCTCCGCGGCTTCGCGCAGCACCGTATCGATCACCTTGACCAGCTTTTCGGGCTCATGCGCGCCGGAGGCCGCATATTTGTTGGCGAAGATGAAGGTTGGCACGCCCGCAGATCCCCATCTCGTGGGCGAGGGCATCTTCGCGCTCGACCAGTTCGCGGTCGGCGTCTTCGGCCAGCAGCTTGGCCACCAGTTCGGTGTCCATGCCGGCTTCGCCGGCGATCTCGCGTCAGCACCTGCTGGTCGCCGACGTCGCGGCCCTCTTCGAAATAGGCCTTGAACAGGCGTTCGACGACGTCGTCCTGCACGCCCGCCGTGCCCGCCCAGCGCACCAGCCGATGGGAATCGAGCGTGTTCGGCGTCTTGGCGATCTTGTCATAGGCGAAGGCGATGCCTTCGCCGGCGCCGGCCTCGCGGATCGCCTCGCCCATGGCCTTGACCCGTTCGCCGTCGCCGAATTTGGCGGCGAGATAGGCTTTGCGGTCCACGCCCTCGCGCGGCACGGTCGGATCCAGCCGATAGGCGCGCCAGCGCACGTCGAAACCGACATCGGGCCGCGCAGCCAGCGCGCGCGCCAGACGCCGTTTGCCGATGAAGCACCACGGACACACCGTGTCGGAAACAATGTCGATCTGCAGGGGCTCGGTCATGGGCGGCAGGCTAACGCAATCGCGCGCGGCGTTCAAAGGCCCGCAGCTCCGGGGCGGGACGGCGGCTTGACCGCGGCCACCGCGCTTCCCACCATCCGAACGCACAATGTTTCGCGCAAACTACGGTGGAATATCATGGAATTCGATCTGACAGGCCATGTGGCCTTCGTGACCGGCGCAACCAGCGGTCTTGGGCGCCGCTTTGCGAAAGTTCTGGCACGAGGCCGGCGCCGATGTGGCGATCGCCGGCCGCCGGGTCGAGCGCCTGGCCGATCTCAAGGCGGAAATGGAGGCCCTGGGCCGCAACTGCGCCGCGGTGCCGCTCGATGTCACCGATGCCGCGGCGCTGGGCCGCGCGATGGATGCGGCCGAAGCCGCGCTCGGCCCGGTGGACATTCTCGTCAACAATGCGGGGATGAATGTTCAGGGGCTCGCCGTGGACACCGGGCCGGTCGAATTCGATGCGGTGATGAACACCAATCTGCGCGGGCCGTTCCTGCTGGCAACGGAGGTGGGCCGGCGCATGATCGCGCGCGGCGAGGGCGGGCGCATAATCAACATCGCCTCGATCGGCGCCTTCCGCGTGCTGCCGGGCCTGGCGACCTATTGCATGTCCAAGGCCGGGCGTCGCGATGATGACGCAATGCCTGGCGCGCGAATGGGCGCGGCACGACATCAACGGTCAACGCGATCTGTCCCGGCTATATCGAGACCGAACTGAACAGCAACTGGTTCCGGAGCGAAGGCGGCCAGAAGCAGATCAACGGATTCCCGCGCCGCCGGCTGGCGCAGGAAAGCGATCTCGACGGCATGCTGCTGCTGCTGGCTCGGACGGCGCGCGCGCGATCACCGGATCGGTGTTGACGGTCGACGACGCGCAGTCGCTCTAGGGCGCGTCGGTGATCGGTGCGGAGACGTGATTGGTCTCGGCAATCACGTCCACCTTGGTCGTCGCATAGCGCGGCAGCTTGACCGTCACCGTTGCCGAAACCGGCAGCAAGGCCTGGATTACCGCCATGCCCTTGCCGGGCGGCGTCGCACGGAACTCGACCGTCAGCGTGTCGCCTTCGGCCTGGTGCTGCGGCCGGGCGACGAGATGCGGATTCTGCCAGCCACCGGTGCGCACCGCGCCGTCGGCGGTGATCGTGAGCTTACGTCCCGTCACCTTGGCGTGGACGCTGTCGACCCGATAGACCAGCTTGTTGCGGACATGAACACCTGCATTTGCCGGTGCAATCGCGCAGATGGTCAGCGCGGCCGCGGCAAGCAGGAGGGTGGGGCGGGGTATGGCGTGGCGCATGACGATACCTCGGGTCTGTTTACCTGTCCCGGTGCCCCGGCTATGAGAGAAATGCGGCGCAATTGAGATGGAGCGGGTCATGGGACCTCTGGCGGGCATTCGAATTGTGGAGTTTGCGGGAATCGGGCCGGGCCCCTTCGCCGCCATGCTGCTGTCGGACATGGGCGCGGAGGTGATCCGAATCGATCGCAAGGGCGGGCGCACACCGCACAAGACCGAGGTCACCTATCGCGGCCGCGCCGCCGTTGCGCTCGACATGAAGAAGCCCGAAGCGGTCGAAGCCGCGCTCAAGCTGATCGACAGCGCCGACGGACTGATCGAAGGCTTTCGCCCCGGCGTCATGGAGCGGCTCGGCGTCGGCCCCGATGTCTGTCTCAAGCGCAATCCGAAACTGGTCTATGGCCGCATGACCGGCTGGGGGCAGACGGGACCGCTCGCCAATGCCGCCGGCCACGACATCAACTACATCGCGCTCACCGGCGCGCTGCACGGCATCGGCCACAAGGGCGGCAAGCCGGTGCCGCCGCTCAACCTGGTCGGCGATTTCGGCGGCGGCGCGCTTTATCTCGCCTTCGGCCTGGTGTGCGGCATGCTCGAAGCGCAAGAGTTCGGGCAAGGGCCAGGTGGTCGATACCGCGATGACCGATGGTGCCGCTTCGCTGATGAGCATGTTCTATGGCATGACGGCGATGGGGATGTGGAAGGACGAGCGCGGCGAGCAACCTGCTCGACAGCGGCGCCCATTTCTACGACACCTATGAAACCAGCGACGGCAAGTTCATCGCGCTGGGTTCGATCGAGCCGCAATTCTATGCGCTGCTGCTGGAAAAGACCGGCATCACCGATGCGGCCTTCTCCGCGCAGATGGACCGCGAGGCCTGGCCCGCGCTGAAGGACAAGATCGCCGCCGTGATCAAGACCAAGACGCGCGACGAATGGGACGCGCTGATGCTGGGTACGGATGTCTGCTATGCGCCGGTGCTGTCGCTGGGCGAGGCACCGCAGCATCCGCACAATGTCGCGCGCAAGACCTTCGTCGAGGTTGACGGCGTGACGCAGCCGGCGCCGGCGCCGCGCTTCAGCCGCACCGCGCCCGAAGTGCAGGGCCCGCCCGCAAGGCGCCGACAGTGAAGCGGCGCTGGGCAAATGGGGCTTTTCGAAAGACGACATCGCGGCGCTGGCCACGGCGGGCGCGATCTAGCCGATGATGAGCACGCTTGCCGGCACGACGGGCCGCCGCCGCATCTATCTGATGCGCCATGGCCATGTCGATTATCTTGCGCCCGAGGTCGTGCGCACGCGCAACATCCGCGGCGTGCCGTTGACGGCGCGCGGGCGCATGGAAGCGCAAGCCGCCGGCCGCGCCTTCTCCGGTGTCGCGCTCGACCGGGCAATCTGTTCGGGCCTGCCGCGCACGCGTGAAACCGCCGAGCTGGTGCTGGCGCAAGCATCGTCCCCGCCGGAACTGGAGACCGAGCCGGAACTGGTCGAGATCCATGGTGGCCGGCCCAAGGGGCTGATCACCAGCCGCAAGGAACTGGTGGCGACGATGGCGTTTCATTTCGCCCGTGCCGCCGAAGACGGCGCCACGATGATGGAAGGCGGCGAAGCCTTTGCCGCTGCCAGGCCCGTTCGATCGCGGCCATCCGCAGCCTGCTGGCGGCGCCGGACTGGCGTCAGATTCTCATTGTCGCCCATGAGGGCATCAACCGGCTGCTGCTCAGCTGGGCCGCCGGTGCGGGGCTGGCGGCCGCGGGCGCCTTCGAACAGGATACCGGCTGCATCAATGTCCTCGATTTCGACATGGTGCCGGGCGAAACCGGCCACCCCTTTCCGGAAATCGAGCGCGCGCTGATCAAGGCCGTGAATCTGACGCCCTACAACTACGTCAAGCACGGCATGAACCTGACCAGCCTCGAAGCCATCTTCGATCGCGATTTCGCGCAGGAGAAGATTGAAGGCTAGGCGTTACAGGTCCAGGTCGCACCACACCGGCACATGGTCCGAAGGCTTCTCGCGGCCGCGCACCTGCTTGTCGATGCCGCTGCCCTTGAGATGATCGGCGGCTTGCGGCGACAAGAGGATGTGGTCGATGCGGATGCCGTGATCCTTGGTCCAGGCGCCGGCCTGATAGTCCCAGAAGCGTATAGCGATGGGTTTCGGCGTGGCAGGCGCGGAAGGCGTCGGTGAAGCCGAGATTTTCGATGGCGCGTAGCGCGGCGCGCGATTGCGGCTGGAACAGCGCGTCGTTTTCCCAGACCTTCGGGATCCCAGACATCGTCCGGCGTCGGAATGACGTTGTAGTCGCCCATCAGCGCCAGAGGTTCTTCCAGCGCGAGCAGTTCTTCGGCGTGGCGCTTGAGCCGCGCCAGCCATTCCAGCTTGTAGGGAATTTGTCGCTGTCCACCGGATTGCCGTTGGGCGCATAGATCGAGCCGACCCGCACCACGCCCTTGTCGCCGGGATCACCGCTTCGATGATAGCGGGCATGGTCGTCGCCGTCGCCGCCCGGCAGCCGCGGGGTCACGTCTTCCATCGGCCGCTTGGAGAGAATGGCGACGCCGTTATAGGTCTTCTGTCCGTGTACCGCGCAATTGTAGCCCAGCTCCTCGAAGGGCTCGGCGGGGAAGGTGTCGTCGGTGCATTTCAGCTCCTGCAGGCAGACGACATCGGGCTCGGCGTCCTTCAGCCAGGCCAGCACGGCCTCGCGCCGCGCCTTGATCGAGTTCACATTCCAGCTGGCGAGTTTCACGGCGGCTCAGACGGAGAAGCTCGTGCCGCAGCCGCAGGACGAGGCGGCGTTCGGATTGTTGACCTTGAAGGCCGCGCCGATCAGATCATTGGTGAAGTCGATCTCGGCGCCCTTGAGGAAGTCGAGCGACATCGGGTCGACCAGCACCGTGGCGCCGTCGCGCTCGATGACGAGATCGTCGTCGGTGCGGGCATCGTCCAGGGCGAAGCTGTACTGGAAGCCCGAGCAGCCGCCACCGGTCACCGCCACCCGCAGCATCATCGGCTGGGGCTCGGATTTCAGGATTTCCGCGATCCGTTTGGCGGCCCGGGCGGACACCGTGACGGGGCTGGCGGTTTCGACGGTCATGGCATTCCTTGGCGCGAGTGGCATACCACCTCTATGTAGTCCTTGTGGCCGCGGGAGCAAAGGCGTGGACCCCCTCAAACTGGCCAAACCCAGCCGCCGGGCCGTCTTCTGGGCCCGATTTTCCGGGCGCCTGAGGCGCTTGCGCCGGCTATGCGACGCGGCCCGAGGCCAGCCGCGGCCGGTTCCACGCCGAACCCGAAAGCCCCACCCGCACCGCCTATCAGCGCGACCGCGACCGCATCATCCACTCCGGCCGCCTTCCGCCGCCTCAAGCACAAGACCCAGGTCTTCGTGCAGCATGAAGGCGATTATTACCGCACCCGCCTGACCCATTCGCTCGAGGTCGCCCAGATCGCCCGCTAGATCGCCCGGGTGCTGGCGCTGGACGAGGATCTGGCCGAGGCGGTGGCGCTGGCCCACGATCTCGGCCACACGCCCTTCGGCCATGCCGGGCGAGGACGCGCTGCGCGCCGCCACGAAGGATTTCGGCGGCTTCGACCACAATGCCCATGCCCTCAAGCTGGTGACCCAGCTGGAGCACCGCTATGCCGATTTCGACGGGCTCAACCTCACCTGGGAGACGCTGGAAGGGCTGGTCAAACACAACGGTCCGATCAGCGGTGGCGAAAAGCCGGTACCCGGCCCGATCACCTCCTTCAATGCGCGCTGGGATCTGGAGCTCGACACCTGGCCCGGGCTCGAAGCCCAGGTCGCGGCCCTGGCCGACGACATCGCCTATGTGAATCACGACATCGACGACGGGCTGCGCGCCGGCCTGTTCACCCCGGCCGATCTGGCGGCGGCCCCGCTGGCCGGCCCGCATATTTCCGAGGTGCTGCGCCGGTATGGCGAGATCGAACTGGGCCGCCTCGTCGGCGAGATCGTCCGTAGGCTGATGAGCGCGATGGTGGTCGACCTGATCGAACGAGACCCGGGCGCGGCTGGCGTCGGCGGCGCCGGCCATCGGCGGCAGATGTGCGCGGGCAGGGCCGGGCGCTGGCCGCCTTCTCGGCACGGCATGGCCGCCGACATCGTGGCGCTGAAGAGCTTGGCTGTTTTCCCACATGTACCGCCATCCCCGGGTGACGGCCTCGATGGCCCAGGCCCAGGCCGTGGTCTCGGCCCTCTTCGAGGCGCTGTAGCGACGATCCGGCGCTGCTGCCGGCGGATTGGGCCCGGGCCTGCGACGGGCCGGGCCGCCCGGCCACGGTCTCGGTGGTGCGCGACTATATCGCCGGAATGACCGACCGTTTCGCCCTTCTGGAATACACACGGATATTCCACACCCAAATCGCGCTTTAGGGTTCCCGGGCGGGGTTTCGAGCCGTGATTCGCCCCCCACGGGATGCTAGGTTTTCGCCGAGATCAGATTCGGCGGAGTGGACCATGCCCAAACATGAGCCCGGCGTGTACGAGCCGTCCTCGGACGACATCAGGGTGTTCGACGGCGGGGAGGACGATATCGACGATGAAGGCTCCCGCCTGCCGCTGCTGATCGTCAGCGCCCTGCTGGTGCTGGCCGCGTTCGGCGGCGTCGTCTGGCTGGCCTATAGCCAGGGCGTCCAGCGCGGGCGGGAGAGCGCGCCGCGGGTCATCGCCGCCGAGCAGGGCCCCGTGCGCACCGCGCCGGAGAACCCCGGCGGCACCACCCCCTATCAGGGTCTGAAGATCTACGAGCAGCCCGCCCCGCCGGACGAAGAAAGCACGCCGGCCCAGGCAGAGGCGGCCAAGCCGCCGCCGGCCGCCCCGTCGCCCAAGCCCAAGGCCGCCGCGCCGGCGCCGCGCCAGGCCGTGTCCGCCCCCGTCTCGGCGCCGAAGCCCGCCGCCGCGAAACCTGCGGCTTCGAAGCCTGCGGCCGCCGGGCCCGCACCTGCCAAACCAGCGCCGGCGCCGGCTGCGGCGACCGCGCCCAAGCCTGTGGCCGGCGGGAACTATGTGCTGCAGATCGGCTCCTACAAATCCGAAGCCGAAGCCAACGCGGCCTGGAAGCTGTATCAGCGCAAGCACCCGCTGGTCGGCGGTTATGCGCCGGACATCCAGCGGGCCGATCTGGGGTCCAAGGGCGTGTGGTATCGCCTGCGGATCGGCTCCTTTGCCGACCGCGATGCGGCCGGCAACCTGTGCAGCAAGCTGAAGGCTGATGGCGGCGGCTGCTTCCCGGCCAGGAAATAGACGGCGGGCGGCGGAACCCTCATGCGCATGCGCGCGATCTATGGCTGCGCCGGACCCAGGCTGACGGCGGAGGAACGCGAACTTCTTCCGCGACGCCCAGCCTTGGGGCTTCATCGTCTTCGCGCGCAATATCGTCGATCCCGATCAGCTGCGCGCCTTGATTGCCGAGTTGCGCGACACGGTCGGCGATGCCACTGCGCCCGTGCTGATCGATCAGGAGGGCGGGCGCGTGGCCCGCCTCAAGCCGCCCCATTGGAAGCAGCGTCCGCCGGCGGCGCGCTTCGGCGCGCTTCATGATGTGGATGCCGAGGCAGCCCGCGAAGCCGCCTATCTCAATGCGCGTCTGATGGCGGCGGAGCTGGCGGCGCTGGGCATCAATGTCGATTGCGTGCCGGTACTGGATGTTCCGGTGGCAGGCGCCCATGACATCATCGGCGATCGCGCCTACGGCCATGCGCCCTCGGTGATCATCGATCTGGGCCGGGCCGTGATCGAAGGCATGATCGAAGGCGGCGTGTTGCCGGTGATGAAGCACATCCCCGGTCACGGCCGCGCCAAGTCGGACTCGCATCTCGAGCTGCCGCGCGTCGACACCGATGAGGAGGAACTCAGCGCCACCGATTTTGTGACCTTTCGCAGCCTCAACCATTGTCCGATCGCGATGACGGCGCATGTGGTCTACGAGGCGGTCGATTCACAGCGGCCGGCCACCACCAGCCCCAAGGTGATTCGCGACGTGATTCGCGGCGAGATCGGCTTTGACGGGCTTGTTGTTGTCGGACGATGTGTCCATGCAGGCGCTGTCCGGCCCGATTTCTGTGCGTAGCAAGGCCGCGCTGTTTGCAGGCTGCGATGTCGTGCTGCACTGTAATGGCCGGATGGAGGAGATGCGTGAAGTGGCCGAGGAGGCCAAGCCCCTCGAGGAACTTGCGCTGAAACGTGCCGAGGCCGCGCGGGCCCATCTGACCCCGCGCGATGCCTTCGATGTCGAAGGCGCCGAGGTGCGGCTGAATGAATTGTTGGGAGCCGTCGCGTGAGCGAGACCGCCGAAGACCCTGTGGACGACGACGCCGTCGAGGGCGACGTGTTCGACTCGATGGCCGCCGCCGAAGCGCCCGCCGACGAGGCGCTGGTGGTCGCGGTCGACGGCTTCGAGGGCCCGCTCGATCTGCTGCTGAGTCCTGGCGCGCAACCAGAAGGTCGACCTTGCCAAGATATCGGTGCTGAAGCTCGCCGAGCAATATCTCGAATTCGTCGAGCGCGCGCGCCGCCTCAATCTGGAACTCGCGGCCGACTATCTCGTCATGGCGGCGTGGCTCGCCTATCTGAAGTCGCGTCTGCTGCTGCCGGCGCCGCCGAACGCCGAAGGCGAGCCGACCGCGGACGAAATGGCGGCGCGTCTGCGCTGGCGCCTGCAGCGCCTCGATGCGATGCGCGAGGCCGCGGCCCGTTTGATGGCGCGCGACCGGCTGGGCCGCGAGGTCTTCGCGCGCGGCGCGCCGGAACCGCTCAACGTCGTCAAGCTGCGCACCTATACCGACACGATGTACGACCTGCTGACGGCCTATTCGACCGCAGCGGCTCAAGAAGGTCAAGGGCGGCAACTACAGTCCGAGACACGCCCCGGTGCTCCTGATCGAAGAGGCGCGTGAGCGGCTCGAGCGCATGCTGGGCCGCATCGGCAACTGGAACTCGCTGACCAGCCTGTCTGCCGGCCGAATGGAATCGGGGCGCGCGGCGCCGCTCGGCCACCGCCAGCACGCTGCTGGCCTGCCTGGAGCTGGCCCGCGACGGGCGGATCGAGATCCGCCAGCTCACGCCGTTCGAGGAGATTTATGTGAAGGACCGCGCACAACCGCCCGCGATGGAGGCGATGTCATGAACAAGATCGTTCGTCTGGCCGAAATCGATTCCGAAGTTTCCGTTCCCGAGGCCGAACCCGTGGCTGAGACCAACCCCCCGCCCGAATCCAAGGGCAAGTCCGATCCCGATGCCAAGCCGGAGGCCGCCAATGACGGCGCCTCGGCGGAAGAGGGCATCAATCCCGAGCATCTGCGCATGACCGAAGCGCTGCTCTTCGCCTCGTCCGAGCCGCTCGATATGAAGGCGCTGACGGCCTCCCTGCCGGAAGGGCGCGGACGTCAAGGCGATCCTTGCCGAGCTTCAGGGCATCTATGAGAAGCGCGGCGTAACCCTCGTCTGCGTCGGCGGAAAATGGCAATTCCGCACGGCGCCGGATCTGGCCTTCCTGCTGCGCAAGGAACAGCCGGAACAGAAGCGGCTGTCGCGCGCGGCGATCGAGACCCTGGCCATCATCGCCTATCACCAGCCCGTCACCCGGGCCGAGATCGAGGACATTCGCGGCGTCGCCGTGTCCAAGGGCACGGTCGATGCGCTGATGGAAGTCGGCTGGGTCAAGATTCCGCGGCCGCAAGCGCACGCCCGGCCGGCCGGTGACCTATGGCACCACGGAGGCATTCCTGGTCCAGTTCGGCCTGGAGAGCGTCGGTCATCTGCCGGGGCTCGACGAACTCAAGGCCGCTGGCTTCCTGGAGGCCTTGCCGCCCTCCGGCTTCGACATCCCCAACCCAAGTCCGACGATCTGGGCCCCGACGAAGACCCCTATGATCCGAATGAGCCGGAGGAGCTGGCCACGGGCAGTGCCGATCCGCGCGAGGCAGGCTAGGGGGGCAGCGAGGGCTTGGGAGCGATGGGGTTGAACGATATCCGGGATGTCGCGTTAGGAGTGTGGGGACAGTGTCGCAAAGGGTCGGGTCCCACCTTGTGCATGGGGTCACCGGGGCACCCGTTCCAGCCCAGATTCCGCACCCGGCAGAACGGTCGCGCCCTTGAGGTCTTGAATGACGACGCAGGAAACCAATCGTAGTTCGCGCGGGCAGATTCTCGCGATCGAGGACGCCGCCGCCCTTCTGGCCGCCATCGTGGCCTCCTCCTCCGATGCCATATTGAGCAAGACCCTCGATGGCACGATCACGAGTTGGAACGACGCCACCGCCAGGCTGTTCGGCTACACCGCCTCCGAGATGATCGGCACATCGATCCGCCGGCTGATCCCGCCGGATCGCCATGCGGAGGAAAACCGGATCCTGGCGGCGATCGCAGCGGGCGAACGGCTCGACAATTACGAGACCGTGCGCCTGCGCAAGGACGGCAGCCCGATCGATGTCTCGGTCACGATTTCACCGGTTCGCGACCAGGCTGGCACCATCATCGGTGCCTCGAAGATCATTCGCGACATCACCGAAAAGAAGAAATCTGAGCGGCAGATTCGCGATCTGCTTGAGGAAGTGAATTATCGCTCGCGCAACATGCTCGCGCTGGCCCAAGCCATCGCCCGGCAGACCGTCAACACCAACCCGCAGGACTTCCTCGACCGCTTCAACGAACGTCTGCGGGCACTGTCCGCCAGCCAGGATCTGCTGGTGAAGAACCAGTGGCGTGGCGTCGGCATGGAGGAACTGGTGCGTGCCCAGCTGCGTCCCCATCAGGCCAAGGTCGGCACGCGGATCCGCTTCCACGGTCCGGAGCTCGTCCTCAAGCCGGCGGCGGCGCAGAATTTGGGATTGGTGCTGCATGAGCTCGGCACCAACGCGGCCAAATTCGGCGCGCTGTCGAATGCGGCCGGCGAAATCGAGATCGTCTGGGCGGCCGACGAGAACGAATTCTCGATCGAGTGGCACGAGCGCGGCGGCCCTGAGGTCGGCCCGCCGGGGCGCGGCGGCTATGGCAGTTCCGTAATCGCCTCCATCGCCGGCGCCGATATTGGCGGCCACAGCGACGTCACCTATGCGAGCACGGGGCTAGTCTGGAAATTTCAGTGCCCTGCTGCCAAAGTCATAGCCGCAAGCGAGATTGTCAGCTGAACCTCCCGGGCATGACACGCGTATTGATTGTCGAAGATGATCCCCTGATCGGTCTGGACCTGTCGTCCGAACTCTCCGGCTCCGGCTTTACCGTGGTCGGGGTGGCGACCACTGCGCCGAGCGGCCTGGAGCTGCTGGCGGCACAGGGCTGTGATGTCGCGGTGCTCGATGTCAATCTGGGCAATCACACCTCCGCGCCGGTCGCCAGCGAGATGACCGCCCGCGGCCTGCCATTTGTGGTGGTGTCCGGCTATTCCGCCGACCAGCATCCCGAGGCTTTCAAGGGCGCGCCCTTCCTGGGCAAGCCGGTCGAAACCGGGCTGCTGATCGCCCAGATCAGGGCCCTTGTGCGGGACTGCCAGGGCTAGGCGCCTCAGTCTTCCAGTTCGACGACCATGGCTTCGCCATCTTCCAGCGCGATGGCGATCTTGCCCTCGCGCAGGGCCTTGGCGTCGTTGCCGAACACCTTGGCGCGCCAGCCATGCAGCGCGGCCACGCCTTCGTCCTCGTGGGCGGCGAGCCGTTCGATGTCGTCGGCATTGGCGATCAGGCGCGGGGCGACATGGGCTTCTTCGGCCTTGAGCCGCAGCAAGGTCTTGAGCAGGTCGACGGCCGATTGCGAGTCGGTTCGCGCCGCCGCCGCGGCTTGTCGTGCGACGACGGCTCGCGGCGGCTCGGCCGCGCGCCCGGCCTCGGCAACGCCGTCCATCAGGCCCTTGCCCAGCTTGGAGGCTGCAAAGCCCTTGGGCACGGCGCGGATACGCTCCAGATCGGCCGCCGTCTCCGGCGGATGCGCGGCGATTTCCAGCAGGGCCTCGTCCTTGATGACGCGGCCGCGCGGGGTGTCGCGGGTCTGGGCCTCGCGCTCGCGCCAGGCAGCGATCGCCGCCAGCACCGCCAGGAAGCGCTTGTTGTGCGTGCGCGGCCTTGAGCCGCTTCCAGGCATCCTCGGGATCGAGCCGGTAGAGCGCCGGATCCTGCAGCGCCTTCGATCTCCTCCTCGACCCAGCTGTGGCGGCCTGTCGCGCTTGAGCTGCGCCTCGAGCGCCTCATAGACGACGCACAGATGGGTGACGTCGGCCAGCGCATATTCGAGCTGCTTCTTCGGTCAGCGGCCGCCGGCTCCAGTCGGTGAAGCGCGACGGATTTGTCGATCTCGGCCTTGGCCAGCTTGCGCGCCAGCGTCTCGTAGGAGGCGGCCTCGCCGAAGCCGCAAACCATGGCCGCGATCTGGGTGTCGAACAGCGGATGCGGGATGACGATCGCCCTGCTGGTAGAAGATCTCGATGTCCTGCCGGCCGGCATGGAACACCTTCACGATCTTTTCGGGCTTCAGAAGCTTGTAGAACGGGCGCCAGGTCGATGCCGTCGGCCAGGGGGTCGATGATCGCGGCCATCCCGCCGGGCGCGGCCACCTGCAACAGGCACAGCTTGGGCCAATAGGTCTGGTCGCGCATGAATTCGGTGTCGAGCGCGAGATAGGGCGCGCCCTCAAGTTCGGCGACCAGCGCCTTGAGGTCCTTGGTGGATCGATCGATCCGCATGGGACCGCTATACCGGATTCGGGCCCGCGCCGTGCGGGAAAATGCGGTTGGTGCGCGGCAATTATTCGCGCAGCCGGAACCCCCACGGTCCGGCCCGGGAACCCGGCAGCATCGAAATAACGGGTGGCGCCGACTCTCTGCTCATGCAGCTCCGTCTACCAGCCCGCCGGGTCCGGGATCGGACCGCAGCGTGCGTCTGGTCGCGGTGACGGGCTTGCCGCCCTTGAGCGCCTCCGTCAGGACGCGGCCCCGCAACCTCCCCTTGGACGGCAGGCGAATGCCCGCCAGATGCGCGAGCGTCGGGGCGATATCGGCATTGCTGATCGGCGCGGCGTCGCGAAGCCGGCTTTGAAATCCGGTCCGATGGCCGCCATGAAATTGCGGGTCTCGGCCCGGCTGAAGCTGCCATGCATGCCCTGGCCGGTCTTCAGCCCGGTATCGGCGATCTCGGCCGTGCACATCAACGGATCGGCACAACCCGTGGAGAACGAACGGAAATTGACATAGATCGACGGGCTGCGGCGTTTTGGCCGAACCGATCAGACCGACAGCGCTCATCGGCAGCGTGCCGGGGATCCGGCCCAGCCGGTCATTGACGAAGATGCCGCTCACATAATCCTGCTTCAGCAGCATGTGCGACGATCTCGACGGCGCCGTGGCCTGCGCGTCTTGCCCGGCAGGTAGATCAGGCCGGAGCCGCCATTGGGCACGACGATCGACATCGGGATGGCGGGATCGACGGCCGACATAGCCGAGCCATGGCTCGGCGTGCTGGCCCTTGGTGTAATCGACACGGCTTGAACCTGCCATTGGGATCATAGAGCGGCAGGCCCAGGCGGCCGCCAGTCGACGGCCAGGAAGCCGCTCGGGCAGGTCGCGCAGCGGCATGTATGGCGTCGTTGGTCAAATGCGCGGCCGGGCTCGTGGCGCTGGCTTTGGCGATGGTCGTAAAGCCGTGATCGGCCGTCACGAACACATCGGTCGTCTTGTCGAGGCCGAGGATCTTCAGCGCGCCAGGATCAGGCCCAGCGAGGTGTCGGCATCGCGCACGCCGGCTTCGGCCGTGGGCCCGTCGATCCCCGGCTCGAGTTCGCCGAGGCTGTCCGGGTGCCGTGCTGGGAGGCGTCCGGATCGCGCGACCAGAACATCATGGACGAAGGGCTTCCCGGTCTCCTTGAATTTCGGCAGCACGACGCGCGTGGCCATCTTCACCAGATACATCTGCTGGGTCGAGGTTGGGCACGGTGACGTGGCGGCGCCGCGGGCCGACGAAGTTCGTCTGCATCGGCGCGTTGATAGCCGGGCGGCAGGCGCGATGCCGCCGTCATGGCCGGTCCTGTCGTCGACAATGATGGTGTCGGTGCCGAGTCGGGAGGCGGTCAGGGCCTGGATGCGCGTCGGCCCCAGCTTGCCGATGACGGCGGTCTGGAAGCCGGCGCCGCGCGCCGCGTCGAGCAGCGACATCTCATTGAGATAGTTGCCGCCGAAATGCGCGTTCATCTCGGCCAGGATCGTGTCGTCCTCGAGGAACGGAACCGGCGAGCCGTGATCGGCCACCACCGGAAAGCCGGCATAGATCACGTTGCCGAAATCGCCGGTGTCGCCGACGTAATGGCCGGTGGCGATGGCCGAGGCATTGACCGTGGTCAGGGTCGGATAGAGCGAATGGCTGTTGGTGAAGTCGACGCCTCGCGTCTTCAGCCGGGCCAGATTGGGCGTGTCCTGCGGGCGTGACGCTGCCATAGCGCAGCCCGTCGGCCACGAAGAGGATGATGTTTGCGGCTGGGCCGGCGCTGCCAGGCGGGCAGGGCGGTCGAGGTCGGCGGCAAGCGCGCCACGGCAGCGAGGCGGCCAGGCGGGTGAACGTCATGATTCCGGAATCCCTTCGATCCGGCCACATAGCGGCCGAATGTGACAGCAAAACCTACCCGCTGCCGGCTCCGTGCGCCGGGCTTGACCGCGCCCCCGGAAACCGTCACATACCGGCCTTTTCCCAAGGATTTTCGTCATGCACGCCTATCGCACCCATACTTGTGGCCACTTCGCAAGGACGCCGTCGGACAGACGCGTCCGCCTCTCCGGCTGGGTCCATCGCCGGCGCGACCATGGCGGGCTGGTGTTCCTGGATCTGCGCGACCATTACGGCATCACCCAATGCGTGGTCGAGCCGGATGCGGCCGCCTTTGCCGAAGCCGATCGCTGCCGCTCCGAATGGGTGCGTGACGGTGACCGGGCCGGTCGTGCCCGCTCCGACGACACCGTAAACAAGGATCTGCCGACCGGCGAGGTCGAGATTCGGATCGAGGAGATCACGGTCCAGTCGGTGGCCGGCCGAACTGCCGTGCCGGTGTTCGGCGAGCCGGACTATCCCGAAGAGACCCGCCTCAAATACCGCTTCCTCGATCTGCGGCGCGAGACGGCTGCACCGGAACATCATCGCTGCGCACGAAGATCATCTCCTCGATGCGCCGGGCGCATGAATCGAGCAGGGCTTCACCGAATTCTCAGACCCCGATCCTGACGGCGTCTTCGCCCGAAGGCGCACGCGACTTCCTGGTGCCGTCGCCGCATGCATCCGGGCAAGTTCTATGCGCTGCCGCAGGCGCCGCAGCAGTTCAAGCAGCTCATCATGGTGGCGGGCTTCGACCGCTACTTCCAGATCGCGCCCTGCTTCCGCGACGAGGATGCCGCGCGCCGATCGCCTGCCCGGCGAGTTCTACCAGCTCGACCTCGAAATGAGCTTCGTCGACGCAGGACGATGTCTTCGCAGCGGTGGAGCCGGTGCTGCACGGCGTGTTCGAGGAATTCGCGGACGGCCGAACGGTCTCGCCGGCACCGTTCCCGCGCATTCCCTATGCCGAAGCGATGCTGAAATACGGCACCGACAAGCCGGACCTGCGCAATCCGATCATCATCGCCGACGTCTCGGAGCACTTCGCGTGGCTCGGGCTTCAAGGTCTTTCAAATCTGGCCAAGGATCCCAACGGCGCGGTGTGCGCGATCCCCGCGCCGACCGGCGGCAGCCGCGCAGCTTCTTCGACGCATGAACAGTTGGGCGCAAGGCGAGGGCCAGCCGGGCCTCGGCTACATCTTCTGGCGCGAGGAAAGCGGCAAGGTCGAAGGCAAGGGCCCCATCGCCAAGAACATTCGGCGAGGAACGCACGCGAGGCGATCCGCCTGCAGCTGGGTCTGAAGCCGGGCGACGCCTGGTTCTTCGCTGCCGGCGATCCGAAGAAGTTCGCGTCGTTCGCGGGCGATGCGCGCATGCGCGCCGGCGAGCGAGCTCAACCTCGATCGATCGCGACCGTTTCGCGCTCGCCTGGATCGTCGATTTCCCCATCTATGAATGGAACGAGGACGAGAAGCGGATCGATTTCTGTCACAACCCGTTCTCCATGCCGCGCGGTCGGCTTTGGGCGCGCTCGAAAACGACAAGATCCGCTGGGCATCAAGGCCTGGCAGTACGATATCGTCTGCAATGGCTTTGAAATTGCCTCCGGTGCCATCCGCAACCATGAGCCGGAAGTCATGGTCAAGGCGTTCGAGCATTGCCGGGCTATGCGCAATGAGACCGAAGAGCGTTTCGGCGGGCATGCTTCCGCGCCTTCCATTACGGCGCGCCGCCGCATGGCGGCATGGCCGCCGGCGTCGATCGCATCGTCATGCTGCTGGTGGGCGAGAAGAACCTGCGCGAAGTCACCATGTTCCCGATGAACCAGCAGGCGCAGGACCTGATGATGGGATCGCCGGGCGAGGCCTCGCGCCAGCAGCTCAAGGAACTGCATATCCGCGTTGTCGAGCCGGACACCAAATAGGCCGGCGCCAGACTGAAGAGCCTCGCCAGGAACGCGAAGCGGCCCGGATCCATGGTTGGACCCGGGCCGTTTCATTTCTTGACCGTGGCGCGGCTCAGTTGAGCTTGCCGGCCAGTTCCTTGAGGCTCTGCGCGATCAGATCGCTGGCGCGCGTCTCGTCCAGGCGGGCGGCGATCAGCTTTTCGGCTGCGGCGGCGGCCGCGTCGGCGGCCAGCGTGCGGATTTCGGCCATGGCCTGCGCCTCGGCCTGGGCGATCTTGTCCTGCGCCAGCTGGGCGCGGCGCTCGATCTGCTGCTTGAGGGCTTCGCGCGATTCGGCGGCGAAGCGCTCGGCTTCGGCCCGCGCTTCGGCCATGATCGCTTCGGCCTCCTGCTCGACCGCCCCGGCCTTCTTCTTGTAGTCGGCCAGCAGGGCTTCGGCTTCCTCGCGCAGACGCTTGGCTTCGTCCAGTTCCTTGGCGATGGCGGCCGCGCGGGCGTCGAGCGCCGCCGCGACAAAGGCCGGCACCCGCTGATAGAGGAAGATGCCGATGACAATGACGAAGCCGACGGCAACCCAGAATTCCGGATCCGAGAAAGAATTCCATCGTCGTCTCCTATTGCCCGCGCCATTCGGCGCTTGCGCCGCGTCGTCGGCCGACACCGTGTCGCCGATCAGCCGGGCGACGATGGCGATGGCCGCGTCGCGCGCGGCGTCGCGACATGGGCCTTGGCCTCGTCGCGCGTCGCGGCGATGCGCGTGCTCGGCCTGGCCCATGGCGTCCTGCGCGTCGGCCTCGGCCTTGGCCTTGGCGCTGTCGACCTCGGCCTGGATGCGCTTGTGGTTTTCCTCGGCCAGTGTCTGCGCGCGGGTGCGGGCGCCGCCAGCGCCGCTTCGTAATCGGCCGCAGGCCTGTCTGCGGCGCTCTCGCGATGGGCTTCGGCCGCCGCCAGATCGCCGTCGATCTGGCCCGTGCGGGCAGTTGATCGCGCCGCCGATGCGCGTCACCGCCGAACCGCCACATCACGACGAACAGCACGCGAAGGTGACGGCCAGCCAGAAGAGCTGGGCCGGATAGGTCGTCGTGTCGAAGGGCGGAAACTCGCGCGCCGCCTCTGATGTCGCCGGAACCTGCTGTCCCGGCCGTTCGGTGATGTGCGGCTGTTCGGCCATGAGCTGCCAGATCAGGTGAACAGGATGATCAGCGCGATCACCAGACCGTACAGGCCGGTCGCTTCGCACAGCGCGAAGCCCAGCAGCAGGTTGGTGGTCTGGGTGCGGCGGCGCCCGGATTGCGCAGCGCGCCTGCCAGATAGCTGCCGAACACATCGCCGATGCCGATGCCGGCGCCGACCAGCGCGATGCAGGCGAGGCCCGCGCCGATCATTTTTGCTGCTGCAAGTTCCATTTCGAAAAGCTCCTTCGGGTTGGTTCAGTGATGATCGTGAAGATGCAAGGCTTCGTTCAGATAGATGCAGGTGAGCATCGCGAAGACATAGGCCTGCAGGAACGCCACCAGGAATTCGAGCGCCATGATCGCGATGATCATGAACATCGGCGCCACGGCAGACCGCCGACAGGATGCCGCCCGCGCCGCCAAGGCCGATGACGAAGCCGCCGAACACCTTCAGCATGGTGTGGCCCGCCAGCATGTTGGCGAACAGACGCACCGAAAGGCTGATCGGGCGCGGTGAAGAAGGAGATGATCTCGATCGGCACCAGCAGCGGCAGCAGGTACCAGGGCGCGTCCGGCACGAACAGCTTCAGAAAGCCGAGGCCGTGCGTGATGAAGCCGGTCACGATCACGATCAGGATCACCAGCAGGCGCCAGCGCGAAGGTCACGGCGATCTGGCTGGTCACGGTGAACACGCCGGGGATCAGGCCCGAAGAAGTTCGACAGCAGCACGAACATGAAGATCGCGAAGACGAAGGGGAAGAAGCGATAGCCCGCCTTGCCCGCCGCCGAATGGATCATGTTGGCGACGAATTCGTAGGCCAGCTCGGCCATCGATTGGCGTGCGGGTCGGCACCAGCCGGCCGCGGCTTGACCGCAAGCATCAGGAACAGCGACGACGACCGCCACGATGGCGAACATGATCAGCGCCTGGTTGGTGAACGAGATGTCGTAGCCCGCCAGATGCAGCGGGATGAGCGGCTTGACCTGGAACTGCTCCATCGGGTTCATCGTCACGGGCTCTAACGCTCCTCGTCGTCATCATCGGACCGCGGGCGCGATTCGCCGCCGCGGCCGCCTGTGCGTTCAACTGCTTTGCCGCGCGCATGACGTTGCGGATGCCCGCCGCCGCACCCAGCACGAAAAACACAATCAGGAAGATCGGCCGGGTATGCCGAACAGCCAGTCCAGGCCCCAGCCAATCCCCCCGCCCACGATCAGCGCCGACCACCAACTCCGTCGCGAAGCGGAAGGCGATGCCCCATGGAGGGCGGCGGGCTGCCGGTCGCTGCCTTGGCGGCTTCCCGCCGGCGCATCGTCCTGAAGCCGCGTCGCCCAGCGCGCGCAGATCGTCAGGTTCGGGAGGTCTTGTGCTCATCGGCTCCCCCGATTTCCCGCGCAACACAACCGCGTTTGCGGGCCTTCGCGGCTTTCCCGAAGGCGCGCGGACCATAGGGTCGGGCCCCCAGCCTGTCAAGAACATGAACTATCCATGACAAGTGATTGAATTTGCTAGAAAGAAATTGCCCGCGGCGAAATGCGCGGGCAAGATTTCTATCGCAGAAGCGCGAAAGAGCTACTCGGCGGCGACCACCTGCTCGGCCTCGGCCAGGGTCACCGAGACCAGCTGGCTGACGCCGCGCTCGGCCATGGTGACGCCGAACAGCCGGTGCATCCGCGACATGGTCAGCGCGTGGTGGGTGATGACCAGGAAGCGGGTGTCGGTCAGCCGGGTCATCTCGTCCAGCATGTTGCAGAAGCGCTCGACATTGGCGTCGTCGAGCGGGGCGTCCACTTCGTCGAGCACGCAGACCGGGGCCGGATTGACCAGGAACACGGCGAAGATCAGCGCCATCGCCGTCAGCGCCTGCTCGCCGCCCGACAGCAGGCCCAGCGACTGCAGCTTCTTGCCCGGCGGGCGGGCGAAGATTTCCAGCCCGGCCTGCAGCGGATCGTCCGATTCGGTGAAGGTCAGCTTGGCTTCGCCGCCCTCGAACAGCTTGGTGAACAGCTCCTGGAAATTCTTGTTCACCTTGTCGAACGATTCGAGCAGGCGTTCGCGGCCTTCCTTGTTCAGGCTCTGGATGCCGCGGCGCAGCTTGCTCGATGGCACCATCCAGGTCGTCGCGGTCGGCAGTCAGCGTCGTCAGCCGCTCCTCGTGTTCGGCCGCTTCCTCTTCGGCGCGCAGATTGACGCCGCCAAGCTGCTCGCGTTCGCGCTTGAGCTTCTCGACGCGCGATTCGGCATGTTCGAGATGCGGGCAGTTCCTGGCCGTCCTTGATCTCGGCACGCTCGGGAAGTTGTTCGGGCGTGGCGTCGAGCTCTTCGCGGATGCGTTCGCGCAGTTCGGCGATGCGCGCCTCGGCGGCTTCGAACATGGCCTGCAGCGCGCGCGCGTTCTTCGCGGGCCGCGCTCAGCGCCTGCGTCGCAGGCCTTCACGGTCTTGTCGGCTTCCGCCAGATGATCTTCGGCGGTCTGCCGCGCATCGGAGGCTTCGTTGCGTGCGGTTTCGGCGACCGCGATGGTGTCGAGCAGCGCATTGCGCTTTTCGGCGATGGCCTCGGGCACCGCGTCCAGTTCCGGTCAGCTCTTCGCCCATCCGGGCGCGGCGCGCCGTGTGCTCGGCGATCTGCTTGGCGGCGGCTTCGCGGCGGTTGTCCCAGCGCGCCTTTTCGTCGCCGATCGCCATCAGGCGGGCAGCTGCGCTGGCGGGCATCGCGCGTCAGCCCGTCGACAGCGGCGCGGGCTTCGGAATCGGCGCTGCGCGCTTCGGCGGCGGCGCCGCGTGCGGCCGCAACCGATTCTTCGAGCGCAGTGCCATCGGTCAGCTCGCGCAAGGGCTTCGATCGGCCTGGCGCTTCGGACTTCCGCGGCGGTCTCGCGTGTCTCGGTCAGGCGGCGGATTTCGGCTTCGAGATTGGCCAGCCGCGAGGCGCGCTCGGCGGCTGCGCGCTGCGGCCTTGGCCGCTTCGCCTTGGGCTGCGATCAGCGCCTGATCGGCGCGGCGTTGCGCCGCTTCGGCCTGGCGCAGCGTGTCTTCGGCGTCGCGCACCGCCATGCGCGCCTCGGCGGCGACGGCCTTGGCACGTGAATAGGCTTCGAACAGATTCGCGCGCGTCGCCTTGGCGGCTTCGATCTCGCTTTCGAGCGCTTCGAGCCGGTTGCGCTGGGCAAGTCGCACGGCGGCGGCGGACGGCGCATCGGCGGACGCCGAATAGCCATCCCAGCGCCACAGATCGCCGCGCTGCGAGACCAGGCGCTGGCCCGGCTTGAGCTGCGATCTGCAGCCCGTCGCCCGCATCCGGGATCGGTCAGCCCGGTCATTGTCAGGCGCGGCGTCAGCGCCGGCGGCGCCTGCACATAGCGGATCAGCGGCTCGCTGCCCTGCGGGCAGCGGCGCCAGCTCATGGGACGTGCCGAGGTCGCGCCAATGATGCGGCGCGGAGATATCCAGGGGCGCCTGCAGATCGTCGCCCAGCGCGACGGCCAGCGCCGTCTCGTAGCCCGGTTCGACCTTGACCGCATCGACCAGCGGCGGCCACAGATCCTGGCCTTCGGGGCGCAGCAGATCCGACAGCGCCTTGGCTTCGGCAGAGACGCGCTGCAATTCGCGCTCGGCCTCTTCCAGCGGCTTGCGGGCTTCGGCTTCGGCGCGTTCGGCGCGTTCGGCGGCTTCGGTCGCGGCCGGCACCGCCGCGCGTTCGGCGTCGGCGGACTGCGCGTTGCGGTTTCAGCCTCGGCGCGGGCGCGCGTCGACGCGCGGCTTCGGCCGCGCGCACATCGGGTGCGCCGGCGGCGTCTTCCATCGCGCGGTCGAGCCGCGCCTGGGCTTCGCCGAGCTGGGCGGTCGTGCTTTCGACCAGCGCTGCCGCCACCTGACGGCGCGCGTTCATGGCTGCTTTTCTGCGCGTTCCATTCGGCCAGTTCGGCGGTCAGCCGTTCCAGTTCGCGGTCGCGTTCGGCGAGAGTGTCGGCCAGTTTCGGCGGCCCTGTCTTGCGCCGCGTTCAGCTCTTCGTCGGCGCGTGCCGATTTGGCCTCGAGCCCGGTGGTTTCCTGCGCCAGCTGTTCGAGCGCGGCCTGGGCATCGGCGTCGAGCGCCTGCTCGCGCGCCAGATCCTGTTCGCTCTGCGCAATCCGTCCGCGCAGCCGCTGCGCCTCTTCGCGGGCGCGCCGTTCTTCGGCATCGAGCGCGTCGCGTTCGACCACCAGGCGATGCAGCGCCGCGGAGCGTTCGGCTTCGGCCTGGCGCAGCGGCGGCACGGCTTCGGCCGCCTGGGCCTGGATGGTCGAGGCCGTGGCCGCATCGCTCGGTGCATTCCTCGACCGCGGTGGAGATCGCCTTGAGCGATTCTCGAGGCTTGCGCGGTCTGGCCTTCGGCGGCGGTCCAGCGCAGATGCAGCGCCAGCGCCTCGGCCTTGATGATCAGACCGGACAGATTGCGATAGCGCGAGGCCTGGCGGGCCTGCCGCTTGAGGCTGGCAAGCTGGCCTTCGACTTCGCGGATCACGTCGTCGAGCCGGCCCATATTGGTTTCGGCGGCGCGCAGGCGCAGCTCGGCTTCATGGCGGCGCTGATGCAGTCCGCCGATGCCGGCGGCCTCTTCCAGGATGGCGCGGCGGGCGAGCGGCTTCTGGCTGATGAGGAGCCCGATCTGGCCTTGCCGCACAAAGGCGGTGGAGCCGGCGCCCGGACGAGGCATCGGCAAAGAAGATCTGCACGTCGCGCTGGCGCACGTCGCGGCCGTTGATGCGATAGACCGATACCGGCCTCGCGCTCGATGCGGCGCGAAATTTCGATGGCGTCATAGTCGTTATAGGCGGGCGGCGCGGTGCGATCGCTGTTGTCGATATAGAGGATGACTTCGGCGGTGTTGCGCGAGGGCCGTGCCGCGCTGCCGGCGAAGATGACATCGTCCATCTCGGTGCCGCGAATGGAGGTCGGGCGGGTTTCGCCCATCACCCAGCGCAGCGCATCGAACAGGTTGGACTTGCCGCAGCCATTGGGGCCGACGACCGCCGTCAGGCCGGGCTCGATGAAGAGCTCGGTCGGTTCGACGAAGGACTTGAAACCCGAAAGCCTAAGCCGCGTGAACTTCAACGGATACGCGCCGTCCTGCCGCTACTGGGGCCGCCCGAAGTTACGCGCCGGGCGGCAGATGATGTATGCGGGGCCGAGGCCACCCCCAACTGGATGTGGGGTGCGCCGGGTCCCGGGCGAGTTGGCATTTGTCCAGATTTCGCCGCGGCGGTCAATCTGAGGCGGGTGCGCGGCCCCGACTTATCCAGAGGGTTGAGGGCGGCAGCCCGGCTATTTCCCGGATTGCCGCCGGTTCCTGTGGATTATTTCTGGTCCTGCTTGGCCTTGAGCTTGGCATTCAGCAGGTCCTGGAGGCCCTGCCAGGTCACCGCCTGCCGGTTCAATTCGCCCGTCGACGATGAAGCTGGGGGTGCCGTTGATTCCATAGGCCTTGTTGGCGTGCTCGCCGACCGCGGCGATCTTGTTCAGCTCGTCCTGATTGGTGATGCAGCTGTCGACCTTCTCGGCGCTCATGCCGGCAATGCGGCCCATATTGATCAGGGCGGCGTGGACGTCCGGGATCTTATAGCCGTCCGGATCCCATTTCGACTGGTTGCGGAACATCATGTCGATGAACTGGAAATAGCTGCTTTTGGGCAGGCAGCGCGCCATCGCTTCGACCGCGACATCCACCGGGTTCAGGGGAAAGACGCGGAACACGTAATAGACCTTGCCGGTATCGATGTAAGTCCTTCTTGAACTGGGGGAAGACTTCTTCGTTCCAATGCGCGCAATGCGGGCAGGTCGGGCGCCGCATATTCGACGAACTGGATCGGGGACTTCGGATCGCCGAGGGTGTGATCTGTCGGCTTCAGGGTGATTGCCAGGCCGCCGCCGTCGCTGTCGGGCAGGGCGCTGTCGCCCGAGCCGCCCGAATAGACAAAATAGCTGGCCACCGCCAAGGCGATGGCCGCAACGACCACCAGGCCATACAGAAGCTGCTTCCTGCTCAAGATCGATACTCCCAAGGGCGTTTGCCGCTCTGCTTTTGGCAGAGGCGGCCGCTTCGTTCAATTCCCGGATCTGTCCCGCCAGCGCGCCAGGGCCAGCAGAGCGGCCTTGAGGTCCTCGGCACCCCGGAAGGTCTGGGCGGGATCTTCGGGCGGGACGGTTCCCGGCCGGCGCAGCTGGGGCCTGCGTGGCTGCGCGGCGAGCGGGCTCTGGACGAAGCGCAGGCGGTCCACCGCCGGGCGGCCCAGGAAACGGTTGATCCGGTCGCACAATTCCCGGGTTTCGTGTTGCAGGAACACCGACGCACCCGGTTCGGTCTTGAGGGTCAGGGTGCCGCCCGTGGTGCCCTCGCTGAGCTTGACCGGCACGGCCAGCCGCGCCACCTCGGGGCCGACGATTTCGCTCCAGCGCAGCACCAGGGTCGGATCGGCGAAGCCCTTGCGGGCGAAGGCCGAACCGGCCAGGTGTCCGGCTGTCCTGCGCCACGGGCGCGCTCCAGCCCCGGCGCGGCGGCGGGGCGTCGTCGCCCTGTTTGTTCGTTTTCGATTGGGCCATGGTGGCGCCCTGCAATCGCTGATCCGGTTCCGAGTATGCCCGCAGCCCGTCGCAAGACGCAAAACATCAACTTGGCGGCTTCCGAAACGCCGTCGGCGTGCGATCTGCTGGCCTGGTACGATGTCCACCGCCGCACGCTGCCGTGGCGGGCCCCCGCGGGGCGGCGCGCCGATCCCTATCACGTCTGGCTCAGCGAGATCATGCTGCAGCAGACCACCGTGCAGGCCGTCGGCCGCTATTACCGCGAATTCCTGAAGCGCTGGCCGCGGGTCGAGGATCTGGCCGCGGCGCCGCAGGACGAGGTGCTCGCGGCCTGGGCCGGCCTTGGCTATTACGCCCGCGCGCGCAACCTGCACAAAGCCGCGAAGGTCGTGGCCGGCGAATTGCGCGGGCAGTTTCCGCAAACGGCCGACGGATTGCGCAAGCTTCCCGGGATCGGCCCCTACACCGCCGGCGCAATCGCGGCCATCGCCTTCGACGAACGCGAAGCCGCCGTAGACGCCAATGCGGAACGGGTGATTGCGCGACTGTTTGCGATCGAAGAACCGATGCCGAAGGCAAAGGTGCAGCTGCGCGCGCGAACGCAAGACCTGGTACCCGAAAAGCGCGCCGGCGATTTCGCCCAGGCGCTGATGGATCTAGGCGCCTCGCTATGTTCGCCCGAAGAAGCCGGACTGCAGGGCGTGTCCATGGCAGAGTTCGTGTCTGGCGCATGCGCGTGGCATCGAGGAACAATTGCCGCGCAAGGCCGAAAAGCGCGCGCGGCCCATGAAACGCGGCGCCGCCTTCGTCGTCACCGACAGCAAGGGCGCGGTGCTGCTGGTCAAGCGGCCGGAAGACGGATTGCTGGGCGGGATGCTGGAACCGCCGATGGGCGCATGGACCGAGCGACTTCCCGTCAAGCGGCCAGGCGCTCGCACAGGCGCCCTTCGCGGCCGACTGGACGAAACGCCCCGGCATCGTACGCCACGGCTTCACGCATTTCGAACTGGAAATCGAAGTCTATGTTGCCGTCATCGGCAGACGGCCGCGCGCAAGGGGTTCCTGGTTCGCACGCGACCGTCTGGCCGATGTGGCACTCCCCACCATTATGCGAAAGGTCGTCGCCCATGGACTGGGTGACGACGGTCCGTTGTTCGCTCAGGCCAGCTCCGCCCGCATGCGCTGACGCAGCGTGTCGATCGAAACCAGATCGCCTTTCTTGGTTTCGAAGTGCCAGAAGGTCCAGCCATTGCAGGCATCCAGACCCTGAACATGGGCGGCGATGCGATGGATCGAACCGGTGGCGTCGGCGCAGACAAGTGTGCCGTCGGCGCGCACCTTGGCCTTGTGCCGCTTCGTCGGGCCGGTGAGCACCGAGCCCGGCGGCAACAATCCGCGCTCGACCACCCAGCCGAAGGGAATGCGCGGCTCGGCGCGCTTGGATTTGGTGACTTCGATGGTGTCGCGCTCGGCCGGCTCGATACCCGAGATGCGCGCGCGCGCGACCTTGGCATAGCGCGCGTCGCGTTCGATGCCGATGAACTTGCGGCCCAGACGGCGCGCCACCGCACCGGTGGTGCCCGAACCGAAGAAGGGATCGAGAATGACGTCGCCCGGTTTCGTCGACGAGACGATCACGCGGTGCAACAGCGCCTCCGGCTTCTGGGTCGAATGCGCCTTGGCGCCGGACTCGTCGCGGATGCGCTCGCCGCCCGAGCAGATCGGCAGTGTCCAATCCGAACGCATCTGCAACTCGTCGTTCATCGCCTTCATGGCTTCGTAGTTGAAGGTGTAGGTCTTCTGCTTGCGGTCCCGTGTCGCCCAGATCATCGTTTCATGGGCGTTGGTGAAGCGCTTGCCGCGGAAGTTCGGCATCGGATTTGTCTTGCGCCAGATCACGTCGTTCATGATCCAGAAGCCGAGATCCTGCAGGATCGCACCGACGCGGAAGATGTTGTGGTAGGAGCCGATCACCCAGAGCGCGCCGGTCGGCTTGAGGACGCGGCGCGCGGCCGTCAGCCACTCGCGGGTAAAGCGGTCATAGTCGGCGAAGCTGCCGATCTGGTCCCAGCCATCGTCGACCGCGTCGACCTTGGAATTGTCCGGCCGCCGCAACTCGCCTTCGAGCATCAGATTGTAGGGCGGGTCGGCGAAGACCAGATCGGCGCAGCCTTCCGGCAGGGCGTTCATGATCTCGACGCAATCGCCTTCATGCACCCGGTCGATGGCGTCGGCGGCGGTGATGCGCCTGGCCGCCGGTGCCTTCGGCTGCTGCGTTTCCAGTTTGATGATTCGGCCCATGTCCCCGCCCGATCTATCCACAGGCAGGGACAGTGATTCGGTGCGGACTCCGCGTCAAGAGTTTGTGGAATCAAAAGCTTATCGGATTGAGTCCAGCGGACTCACGACCCCAACATCTTGTGGATCGGTGCGAAGGAACGGCGGTGATGCACACAAGGGCCGAGTCGATTTAGCGCAGCCAGATGGGCCGCTGTGCCGTAGCCCATATTGCGGTCCCAGCCATAGTCGGGGTGGGCGTCATGCAACGCGGCCATCATCCGGTCGCGCGTGACCTTGGCCACGATGGAGGCCGCGGCGATTGAGACGGACAGCCCGTCGCCGCCAATCAGGGTCTCGCAAGGACAGATCAGCGCCGGGGCGTCATTGCCGTCGACCAGCGCAAAGGCCGGTGCAGTAGCAAGGGCGGAGACCGCGCGTGCCATCGCCAGATGGGTGGCCCGACGGATGTTGAGCCGGTCGATCTCCTCGACGCTGGCCTGGCCGACGCCCACCACGGCGTCCGTGAGGATCTTGCCATAGAGCGCCGCGCGTTTGGCCGCGGTCAGTTTCTTGGAATCGTCGAGGCCACGCGGGATCCGCCGGCGCTCCAGGATCACCGCCGCGGCGACCACCGGCCCGGCGAGCGGACCGCGGCCGGCTTCGTCCACGCCGCAGACGGGGCCGGGCGCGGAGGCGAGAAAGCGGGCTTCGGCGCGATAGTCGGGCATGGGCCAAGTCTGGCAGAGGCGCACCGCGCCCTGAAACGCCCCCTATGGCCGCATCGGGGTCTATCCACAGGCGAAGACCAGGCCGTGCGAGTTCTTGGAGATGCCCGACATGCCGATCAGGGTGAAGCCGGCAGCCTCCGCCGCCGCCACGGTTGCGGAAATCTCGTCGACGCTGTGGCTGAGCGGATTGGGCAGGCGTTTGGCGGCCCGGCGCGAGGTGTGGCGGCGCAGGACGAGGATCAGCCGGCCTTGCGGCGCAAGCTGGGCCCGCAGCTTTGCCAGCGTCGCCGAGGGGTCGGTCCAGAACTGGAACGCGTGCAACGCGACGATGGCGTCGAACGGACCGGCGGGCAGGGTGGTGTCGTCGCCCGGTGCGATGTCGAGTTCGGCCGCTTTGCGGAAACGTTTGAGCCGTTTCTGCGCGGTCTCGACCATGAGTTCGGAGGGATCACGACCGGCCACCCGTTGCGGCTTCAACTGCTTGAGCGCCATCGCCAGCAGGTGTCCGGTGCCAAAGCCGAGTTCGAGAATGGAGTTTGGCTGGCATGCGCGTAGCTGTTCGACGGTCCAGCGATAGGCGGGCTTGTTCGACCGCGCCATTAGCCAGCCGAAAACGCGCCCGGTCCGGCCGCTGGGGCGCATGGGCTGCGGCAGGCGCGCGTCAGATTTGGCCATGGGAGCTCCCTTCGCCCAGAGCATCCCCAAATTTCGACCAACAGCCAATCGGCCATAGGCCGTCTGGTTAAAGCAGGGCGAGTTGCTCCCCACGCTGGGCTGGGCGCCGGAACTTCGCCACGTCCAGCGGCTTGGAGGTGCCGTTGAGGCCAAGCCGGCGGCTGGCCAGATGAAAGCGCCGGGCAATGAGCTGGGCGTAGGGGCCGGCGCCGCGCATGCGCTGGTGCCAGGCGGCGTCATAATCCTTGCCACCGCGCATCTGCCGGATCAGCGACATCACATGGCTGGCGCGGCCGGGGGCGTGCTCTTCCAGCCACTCCCGGAACAGGTCCTTGATCTCGAGCGGCAGCCGCAACAGCACATAGCCGGCGCTGGCCGCGCCCGCTTCGGCTGCGGCCGTCAGCACCCGCTCCAGTTCCTCGTCGTTCAGCGCCGGAATCACCGGGGCGAACATCACACCGGTCGGGATTCCGGCCTCGCGCAATTGACGGATGGTCTCCAGCCGGCGGGCCGGTGTTGCGGCGCGCGGCTCCATGGTGCGCGCGAGCTGCGGATCCAGCGTCGTCACCGAGAGGGCGACCTTGGCCAGGCCCTGTTCGGCCATCGGCGCCAGGATATCGAGGTCGCGCAGCACCAGTGCCGATTTGGTGACGATGCCGACGGGATGGCGGAATTCGGCGAGCACTTCGAGCACCGACCGCATAATGCGCATGCGCTTTTCGACCGGCTGATAGGGATCGGTATTGGTGCCGATCGCGATCACCTTGGGCACATAGCCGGGCCTGGACAGCTCGCGCGCCAGCAACTCGGCGGCATTGGGCTTGGCGAAGATCCTGCTCTCGAAATCGGCGCCCGGCGACAGGCCCAGATAGGCATGGGTCGGGCGGGCGAAGCAGTAGACGCAGCCATGCTCACAGCCCTTATAGGGATTGATCGACTGGTCGAAGGAAATGTCCGGTGAGTTGTTCCTGGTGATGATGGTGCGCGAACTGTCCGTCAGCACCTCGGTCTTCAGTGAGGGCTCCGGCCATGCCTCCGGATCGGGCGGAGGGGGCATCCAGCCGTCATCGACCAGGACACGGGCATGCCGTTCGTAGCGCCCGCTGGCGTTGGAGCGGGCCCCGCGTCCGCGCAGGCGCCGGGAGTCGGCCGTGATATCGAGCACCGTGGTCATGCCTGGGAGAATAAGAACAAATGAGGAACATTGCAAGGGGCGATGCACCCGGCATGTGCGACATCCGACGTTTTTGTATTTGCCGGCCATACGGGCACACTGGGTTCCATGATCAGTGTCGTGATCCCGACCCTCAACGCCGAAGCCGGTCTGCCGCGCTGTTTCGACTGCCTGATCCAGGCAACGGTGCGCGGGTTGGTGCGCGAGGTCATCATTGCCGATGGCGGCTCCGACGACGGCACGCTCCTGCTGGCGGATGGGGTCGGGGCACGCATCGTCTCCGCACCGCGCGGCCGCGGCCCGCAGCTGGCGGCGGGGGCGCAGACGGCGCGGTCGGACTGGCTCCTGTTCCTGCATGCCGACACCGCGCTCGAACCGGGCTGGGAGGCCGAAGCCGAGGGGTTTGTCGAACGGGCGAACGCCACCCGCCCGCGGGCGGCGGCCTTCCGCTTCGCGCTGGACGATTTCGGCTTCGCCGCACGCCTTCTGGAACGACTGGTCGGGCTGCGCTGCGCCCTGTTCGGCTTGCCTTATGGCGACCAGGGTCTGCTCATTTCCCGGCGCCTCTACCGCCAGATCGGCGGCTACAGCGCCATGCCGTTGATGGAGGATGTCGACATTGTCCGGCGCATCGGGCGCCGGCGGCTTGTCATGCTGCGCAGCCATGCGGTGACGAGCGCCGAGCGCTTTCGTCAAGGAGGGCTATTTGCGCCGCTCCCTTCGAAATCTGTCCGTTCTGCTCCTCTACGCGCTGCGGGTCCCCGCCCGCGTGCTGGCCAGGTTGTACGGCTAACCACGCGCCAGTACCGGCGCCAGCGAAATCCTTCGCCCCCCACTGCCACTGGGGGCAGGGGCGTGATAGATATTGCGCCGTGAGGGGTCACAATCAGGAGTTCACAGTCATGAGAATGGGTGTGTTTCATTTTGGCCTTATTTCCGTTGCTGCCCTTGTTGCCGGTCCGGCCTGCGCGTCTGCAGGTGCTGCCGTGCATCCGGTGCAGTTGGCGCAGAACGAACAGTCGGACGAAACGAACGCAGATGCGCCCGACCAAGCGGCGCCTGACCAAGCGGCGCCCGACTCGCAAACGGACGATCAATCCGGTGCAGACGAACAGGGCGGCGATCAGGGCGCAGGCGATGCGCCGGACGACAACTCGAGCGCCGATGCGCCGGACGACAGTGGCGATCAGGACGACAGCTCGCCGAATCTGTAAGGCGAACGCCCGCATTTGCCTCGCAATTTGAACAATGCATATGTGATCTGAGGGGCCTTAGCCGGCAGTGCTCTTCATAGTTTCGAAGGCGCCGATTGCCGGCGGGGTCAAATCCCGCCTTGCGCGCACGATGGGGGTCGTGCGCGCAAGCGCGTGGTACAGGCGGGCCCTGGCGCAAACATTGCGCAGTGCGCGCGCATCGCGACTTCCCTACATGGTTTCGGCAGCGCCCAGCGCGCGCGTGTGGCGCGCACATTCGCCGCTGAAGGCGCCGCTCCGCGATCAGCTATCCGGCGATCTTGGCCGGCGCATGGCCAATGTGGCGCGGCGCGCGTACGGCAGCACGCTTGTCGTGGGTTGCGACATTCCCGGACTGACGCCGGCCATCCTGCGGGCGGCGGCCGACGCGCTGCACCGCGCCGACCTTGTTATCGGGCCGGCCCGCGATGGCGGTTTCTATCTGGTTGGCCTGCGCACACCGGCCCATGCGTTCCGGCTCTATGACGGTGTGCGCTGGTCGAGCCCCCATGCCCTGGCCGATACATTGGCCAATGCGCCCGGTCACTGGCGCATCGCATGGATGCCGATGCTCAGTGATGTCGACGAAGGTTCCGATCTTGCGGCCGGCTAGCCGAGTTCGGCCTGATCGGAGTGGGTGACGAAATATTCCAGATCGCGCAGCAGCCGCTGCCAGCTTTGCTCGAATTGCGGGGTCCAGTCGGCGCCAAGGACGTCGCGCAGCGTGTCCGCTACCGCTTCGAAGAAATGGCCGAAGATTTCGCGCGGCACGCCATAGCCCTCATGGGTGATGACCTCGCACTGGATCAGGTGGTCGGCATAAGCGCGGGTGTCGATGAAATCGAGAATGGTTTCGAACACACGCGACAGCATCTCGCCTTTTACCGCACCGGTCCTGTCGCGTACGAAGAGGGGCTTCGTCTCCGGATGGCGTGTGAACAGCTTGTCGTAGACCCGCGCCGTGATATCGCCGCCACGTTCGGCTGCCAGCTCCAGGCTTTCGGTGATCGGCTGTGCTTCCATGGCTAAGCGCCATCCGGCGCGCGGGTGAGCAAGACGATCCCGCCCGGCACGGCGGCCCCGTCGACCTGCGCGGGATCGTACGGGGCCATTGGGCGGACGGGCCGCGCTGCGCGCGCAACGCGCATAGGCGGAGCGTCCCATCCTCTCCGCTTCGCCGCGACCTCAAATTTTCCAGTCATTGCAAGCCCATGTTCTTGTGCCGGGAGGCAGGTTAACACGATTTCACGAAGCTCCTGAGCGCGGGAATCCGCGGGGCGTTCCGGCGAGCGACGCGCGAAGATCACAAATCGGTAAAGGCGCAACATACTCGGCGTCAGGTGCGTCATGCGATGGAGGGCCCCAGCAGCACCAGCCCCCGGGTCTCATGTCCGCGTCACTCCGCCGATCCCTCACGCGTGTCTGCGGCTTCATGGCGGTGTTCGTCCTGTTGATCCACAGCGGCATGCCGGCCCGCGCCGCCGGGCTCGATCTCAGCGCCTATCGCGGCAAGGTCGTCTATCTCGATTTCTGGGCATCGTGGTGCAAGCCCTGCCGCGAATCCTTTCCCTGGATGAACGACCTCGCGGACACCTATGGCGGTCGCGGCCTCGTCGTGATTGCAGTGAATGTCGATCATGACCGCGATCTGGCATCGGAGTTTCTCCAGCAGAACCCAGCGGACTTCAAGGTGGTCTACGACCCGGACGGGTCGCTTGCCGGCAAATACAACGTCGAGGCGATGCCGACCTCCATTCTCATCGGGCGCAATGGGAAAGTGCAATTCGTCCACTCCGGTTTCTATCCCCGGAAGGAGGGCGAGTATCTCTCGCACATCCACGCGCTTCTCAACCGAAAGGCTTCTTGAATGCCCGAACTGACGATGGGCCGCTCCGGCCTGCGGATCTGTCTGGCCTGCGCCGCGCTGACGGTGCTGTCGGGCTGCGGCACGATCGGTCCGAGCGCCTGGAACAAGGACCTGATGGCCCGCAAGGAAATGCAGGTGACGGCCAACGCTACGCAGCAGGCCATGGAAGATCACATCTATTTCAGCAAGGAAGCCGCCAGCGGCGGTCGTAACGCTGCGGGTGGAGGCTGCGGGTGCAACTGAGGCCGAAACGCAGGCGTTCCGGACAGGTTCGCGAATCCATTGCGAAATTGTCCGTCGGTCTTCTGGCCGCCGGCGCGGTGAGCGGGGCAAACGCATCGACCATCCCGTTCAATTCGGACGGCTACAATCCGAGCACCGGTCTGCTCAATCTGCCCTATTCGCAACTCGATACCGCAATCCTGTTTTACCAGGAGAGCGGCGGGCGTGTGCGTGCGATCGAACCGACGGCGAGCCTGGCCGTGCATGGATCGGATGGTCAGAATTTGACGCTCAGCTTCACGGCCGACAGCCTCACGGGGGCAACGCCCAATGGTGCGGTCCCGTCCGACCAGGTCCAGACCTTCCTCACGCCGCTCAAGGCGACGGGCTCGACCACGACGGTCACCAGTGCGTCTGGCGGCAGCACGGTGATCCATCTGCCGCCGACCCCGGGGCAGATCGCCCAGGCCGCGCTCGGCCGCCAATACACGACACCGGCCAATACACTTCCGGTCGATCGCGGCTTCTTCGACGACCGCTATGCAGCCAATATCGGCTGGTCGCAGCCGCTGGGCGCGATCACCCAGGTCGGGTTCGGCGCGGGTTACTCGACCGAGCACGATTATCGCGCCATCACGGCCAATGCCAATATCGCGCAGAGCTTCAACGGCAACAACTCGACGCTGAGCCTCTCGGCGAATTTCGAGGACGACTCCTCTTCGCCCTATGGTGGGGTGCCGACCCCGCTCACTCCGATGACGGCGCAGTGGAAGACCCCCAGCAGCCGCGGGCGCACGCAGACCGATCTCGTTCTGGGGCTGACCGAGGTGATGACCCGCCGCTGGCTGTTGCAGCTCAACTATTCCTACGGATTTTCGAACGGCTACCAGAACGATCCCTATCGGATCGTCTCGATTGTCGATCCCGGTAGCGGCGAACCGACCAGCTATCTCTACGAGAACCGCCCCGGCAAACGCACGCGCCAGAGCCTGTTCCTCGATAACAAGTACATCTACGGGCCGAGTGTCACCGAGCTGTCGGCCCGCTACTACACCGACAATTGGGGGATCAAGGCAGAGACGGCCGAATTGTCGGAGCGCCTGCGGCTTGCGCACTGGCTCTATGTGCAGCCGGATGTGCGCTGG
This sequence comes from uncultured Pseudomonadota bacterium, assembly GCA_963710925.1. Classification (GTDB taxonomy): domain Bacteria; phylum Pseudomonadota; class Alphaproteobacteria; order Micropepsales; family Micropepsaceae; genus Rhizomicrobium. Next base: position 113,168 of record CAVQBY010000004.1, read on the forward strand.
TACCGGCAGACCGCCGCCAATTTCTTCCACAGTTACCTTGTGGCGGGCCAACCCCTGCCGGCCTATGCCAGCTCGGACTCCCGACTGGGCAAGTTCACGGCTCTGACCTATGGCATGGAGCTCGGTCTCAACATCTCGCATACCAGCCAGATCTATGTGCGCGGCGACTACTACAAGCAAAGCGGCGACGGTCATCCCGCCGATGCGATCGGTCAGCTCAAGAACCAGGATCTGTTCGCCGGCGTCAAGGCCGGCTGGGTGATGGTCGGCTACAGGTGGGCGTTCCATTAGCTCCGGAGCGGTGCAGATGGCCGCAGAGATGCGTGAGGACGAAGGTGTCGCCGGCGGCGGCGCGGACGGCGCCTGGCCGCAGGGCCTGGAGCGCGTCGGCGGAGATTTCGTCTACGGTTTTCGCGCGATGGCCACGCCTTGCGAGGTCCGGATCGAGACCGGCGACGCGGGCACGGCGGCGCGCGCCGCCAGGGCCGCCGAAGACGAAGCGCTGCGGATCGAGCAGAAATTCAGCCGCTACCGCGACGACAGCGTCGTCGGTCGCATCAATGCCAGTGGCGGCGATGGCATCGAGGTCGATGCCGAGACCGCACAACTGCTCGATTTTGCCGGTCACTGTCACGCCGTCAGCAAAGGGCTGTTCGACATCACCTCCGGTGTGCTGCGGCGCATCTGGCGGTTCGACGGCTCCGACCGGTTGCCATCCGAAGCGGAGATCAAGGACATCCGCAAATCCATCGGCTGGAAGAAGGTGGGCTGGACCGCGCCGCGCTTGCAGCTGCCGGCGGGGATGGAGATCGACCTGGGCGGCATCGGCAAGGAATATGCCGTCGATCGCGCCATGGTTGCGGTGCGGGCACAGACAGACCTTCCCGTACTGATCAATTTCGGCGGCGATCTATGCGTCTCCGGCCCGCGCAGGGGCGGGCGCCGCTGGAGTGTGGCCATCGAATCCGTCGACAGGAGCGGCGAGGTCGCAGGCCTTCTCGAAATCGCCTCCGGGGCGCTGGCGACGAGCGGCGATGCCCGACGCTTTCTGGTGAAGGACGGCGTGCGCTACAGCCATATACTCGATCCGCGCACCGGCCGGCCCGTGATGGGCGCGCCGCGCTCGGTGACGGTCGCGGCGGCCACCTGTCTCGAAGCCGGGACCATGGCGACCCTGGCGATGTTGCAGGGCAAGCGGGCCGAGAAATTCCTCAAACGGGAGCAGGCAACGGCCTGGTGCATCCGATGAGGCGGCTTGCGCTGGCGATATGCGCCATGCTGGCCGTGCTGGTGGTGCGGCCCGCGCTCGCGGCGCCGGCGGTCCGGCTCAAGCACGCAACGATCTCGGCGGCGTTGCGCGCGCCTGCGGTTCCCGGAAAGACCGATTGGATCGCCATTCATCTTGAGATGATGCCGGGCTGGCACAGCTATTGGCGCAATCCCGGCGAGACCGGTCTGCCAACCCGCATCGCCTGGTCCCTGCCGCGCGGGGTGACCGCTGGAGCGATCCATTGGCCGGTCCCCCAGCGGTTCCAGTCCGGAAACATTGTCGATTTCGGCTATGCCGGGGCCGTCACGCTGCTCGTGCCGTTGACGGTCGCGCACGGCGCCGCAACGGGGCCGGCGACGGCGCATGTTTCCTGGTTGCTGTGCGCACAGATGTGCATTCCGCAATCGGCGGCCCTTACCATTCCGCTCGATCGCGCATCGGGGGACGCGGGCCTGTTCGCGCCAGCCTTCGCAGCCTTGCCGAAGCCGTTTGCCGGTTCGGCACGCTACGCGATGGAGAAGGGCGCGGTGGTGTTGACGCTGTCGGCTCCGTCCCTGTCCTTGACGACGCAGCCGGTGCAGTTCTTTCCCGCCACGGCGCGGGCCGTCGCCTATGACAGTGCCGCGCAAATCCGGCGCGTGGGCGACAGCCTGAATATCCGCTTGAGGCGGGCGCGCCATGGCAAGCCCTTCCAGGTGTTCGCAGGTGTGCTTGCGCTCGGCCCGGGGCAGGCCTTTGCGGTGCGCGCAACACAGACGGCCACCCCGCCAGCGGTGCCGCCTGCGCAGGCACCGGTCGCCGCGCCGATTGCGGCCGGAATGATCGGAGCTCTGCTGTTCGCCTTTCTCGGCGGCTTGATCCTGAATTTGATGCCATGCGTCCTGCCCATCCTGTCGATGAAAGCGCTGGCGCTGATCCAGTCCGGCGAACGGGCCGCGCAGATGCGTCGTGACGGGCTGTTTTATGCCGGCGGCGTGCTCGCCAGTTTTCTCCTGATGGCCGGGGCGCTTCTGGCCTTCAAATCTGCGGGCGCGGCGATCGGATGGGGCTTTCAGTTGCAATCGCCCGTTCTGGTTCTGCTGCTGTGGCTGCTGGTGATGGCCATCGGTCTCAATCTGCTGGGCGTGTTCGAGGTGCCGGCGGGCCTGTCCGGTCTCGGCGGTCATCTAACGGGCCGCGAGACAGCGGGCAGCGCGTTCGTGACGGGCGTGCTCGCTGTTCTGGTGGCCAGCCCGTGCACGGCGCCGTTCATGGGCGCCGCGCTCGGCTATGCCCTGACGCAGCCGCCCCTGGCTGCGCTGAGCGTCTTTCTGGCTCTTGGTCTTGGTTTCGCCGCGCCGCTGACGGCCTTCACCTTCCTGCCCGGCGTGGCGCGGCTGATCCCCAGGCCCGGCCCATGGATGCTGCGGGTCCGGGAACTGCTGGCTTTCCCGATGCTGGCTACGGCGATCTGGCTGTTGTGGGTGCTCGACCGGCAGACCGGCGCAACGGGGCTCTTATGGGCGTTGGGCATCGGACTGGGCGTGGTGTTCGCCCTGTGGCTGCTGCGCGCCACCAGCGTGCTGGCGCTGCGCTGGGGGATCGGCGCGCTGGGAAGCGCGGCGCTGATCGCCGCCGTGATCGGTTTGCAGCCGGCGGCGGTCGCCGCAAGCCCGTCCTCCGGTGCATGGCGGCCATGGTCGGCACAAGCTGTCGCCGCGGCGCGGGCGGCAGGCCACCCGGTTCTGGTCGATTTCTCGGCGGCGTGGTGCGTGACCTGCCTGGTCAACGAGCGCGTGGCGCTGGACAATCCCAGCGTAGAACGCTCGCTGAAACAGGCGCGGGTCGTCACCCTCAAAGGCGACTGGACGAGCCGCGATCCGGCGATCACCGCAGTGCTGGCGCGCTATGGCCGCGCCGGCGTTCCGCTCTATCTGCTTTATCCCGCCTCAGCCTCGGCGGGTCCGATCGTGTTGCCCCAGCTTTTGACCCCGGGCCAGGTCCTGCACGCGCTCGCCTCGCTCGGCGGGGCCTAGCGTTCGTTCAGCCGCGGCATGATCTCGACCAGATTGCAGGGGCGGTGCCGGATATCGAGCTGCCATTTGAGGATGCCGTCCCAGCCGTCCTTGACGGCGCCGGTCGAGCCGGGCAGGGCGAAGAGATAGGTCCCGCGCGCGACCCCGCCGCAGGCGCGCGACTGCATCGTCGAGGTGCCGATCTTTTCGAAGCTGATCTGGTGGAACAGCGCCGAGAAGCCGTCGATCTCCTTGTCGAACAGCGGCCTCATGGCTTCGACCGTGACGTCGCGGCCCGTCAGCCCGGTTCCGCCGGTCGAGATGATGACATCAATGGTCGCATCGTCGATCCATTCGGTAAGCTGGGTGGCGAGTTTGTCGACGTCGTCGCGCAACAGCTTTCGCGCGGCGAGCACGTGCCCGGCCTCTTCGATGCGCTTTGCCAATGTGTCGCCCGAGGTGTCGTTTTCGGCCGTACGGGTATCGGAAACCGTCAGCACGGCGATGCGGACGGGCACGAAGGCGATGGTCTCGTCAATCGGCTGTGGCATGGAAGGCCTGTACGGCGGCCGGCACGCTGGCGACCGGCACGGTCTGCGGGTGATAGACGGGCCATTTGCCGGCGGCGGTTTCGTCCAGCGTTGGCGAATCCTGCTCCAGGCGGCGGCGATAGAGCCAATGATACATCATAAAGCGCTTGATGTAGGACCGGGTCTGCGGTGAGGGCACGCTTTCGATGAAGAGCAGCGGGTCGTCATGCTTGCCGGCGCGCTGCGAGAGCCAGCGCGACAGATTGGCCGGCCCGGCATTGTAGGCGGCGGCGAGCTCCAGAAGGTTGCCGTTCATCTGGTTCAGGAGCTGGTCGATATAGCGCTGGCCAAGTGCCAGATTGAAAGCCGGATCTTCGAGTTCGCGATGGCTGACATGGTGGCCGGCCACATGGCGGGCCGTGGTCGGCATAAGCTGCATCAGGCCGCGCGCGCCGACATAGGACACCGCATCGGCCTGGAAGCGGCTCTCGATGCGGGCGATGGCGAGAATCACCGAAGGGTCGATGCGGTAACCGCCCTGCGGGGTGTATTTGGGCACCGGGAACAGGCCGGTGAGCATGATGCCGTGTGCGGCCTCGGTCTCGCTGGCCCGCAATTCGAGATTGGGCAGCACCATATCCTTGGCCAGTGCGGCAAAGGCCGGCGCATCGTCGCGCGTGATCTCGCCGAAGGCGCGATTCATCTCGTTGGGCACCGCGTCGCGCTCGCCGATCTGCCACAGCGCGAGCGCGCGATGGGCCGGGGCCACGCGCATCAGCGCGGCAAGGCCGGCCTGCGTCAGCACCGGATTGCGGAACTGATCGGCCGGCGGAAGGCCGAGAATCCGTTGCGCCAGAAGGCCGTAGAAGGTCGGCTCCTCGCGCGCGGCGGCGCGCAGCAGCGAAACGACGTAACGCGGGCGCCGGGCCTGCATATAGCTGCGCGCGGCCCAGAAGGCGGCGGCGGCGCGCGTCCAGCTCGGCACCGAACCGACCTTGGCCAGCCGCTCGAAGTGCTCGCCCGCATCCTGGTAGTCGGCGAGACGGAAGGCGGCCAGGCCCGCGCTCCAGTCGAGCAGCGGCACGATGTCGTGCGCGGTGTCGGCGGCGCGCGCGGCCAGATCATAGGCCGGCCGGTCCTGACCTTCGGCCAGGTAGGACGCCGCCACATGCTGGGACAGCCGCGCCAGGTCGGCTTCGGGGACGGTGGAGTCCGCGCGCAGCGACTGCAGAAGCGCCAGCGCGGTGTCCGGGCGGTCGTTCTGGATCGCTTCGTGGATCTTTGGCTGCATGGCGCGCGCGGCCGCGGCGGCGAGGGGCGGGTCCGGCGGGGCTTCGTCCTCATAACCACCGCCACGCCAGCGGGTCCGGGGAGAACCGGGGATGCGCCCCTTGCGGCGCGTGCGCCGCTCGGACAGGTCGCGGATGCGGTCTGCGATCGACAGCCCGCCAAATTTGCGCAACCAGCCGTTCAGTTGCGCCGGGGTCGAATGGCCCGAGTGGCGCGACAGCAGATGTTCCGCCTCGACATAGCCGATCAGGCAACGGTCGGTGAGTTGCGCCTGCAGCTTGTTCAATTCGGCAAAGCGGCCCGTCCGTTCGTCATGGATGATCCGCCGGTAGAGACGCACATCGGTGGCGGAGAGCACTTGCGGGGTCGCAATCGCGCCACCGCGAACGACGGCTTCGGCGCGCGCGGTATCACCCCATGCGCCGGCGCACAGCATCAGCGCGCCAACGGCGACGGCAAGTCTCTGCCTGAAATCCAAACCCAACCCCATCCGTTCTAGTGCGGAATTTAGGGGATGGAGCCTAATGGGAGGTTGCTGCGGGCTCAAGCAAGCCGAGCGTCTTAACCTTGTCCTCAATGGCCTGAAGATCGCGCCATGCCAGTTTCTTGTGCGCCGGCTGGCGCAAAAGATAGGCCGGATGCAACGTCGGCATCACCGGAACCATCTTGCCGGCCGCGTAATATTCCAGCCACTGGCCGCGCAGGCGCATGATTCCGTCAGTACGGCCGGTCACATGACGGGCTGCCGTGGCGCCGAGCAGAACAATGATCTCCGGTGCGACGAGCTCGATATGCCGGCGCAGGAAGGGCAGACAGGTCGCCGCCTCTTCGGGAGACGGATCGCGATTTCCCGGCGGACGCCAGTTCAGCACATTCGTGATGTAGGTGTTCGTTCTGCGGTCCAGGCCGATGGCGGCGAGCATCCGGTCGAGCAGTTGGCCGGCACGGCCGACAAAGGGTTTGCCCTGGCGGTCTTCCTCGGCCCCCGGGGCCTCGCCGATGAACATGATGCGTTTGTCCGGCGTTCCATCCGCAAATACGGTGTGTTTGGCACTGCGTTTGAGCGCGCAGCCCTCGAAAGCCTCCAGCGCGGCCCGAAGCGCGTCGAGGCTGTTGCAGGCGGCCGCGATTTCCATGGCGTGACCGATCTGGTCGGATTGCGGCACGGGCCTGGTTGCCGCGGGGCCTGCTTCCGGTCGTGGCGCGGCAGGCCGCGGCCGCGCCGCGGCCGGACCGGACGGCTGCGGGGCGCTCGCCGGCGCGACGCGGAAGCGATCGACGGGCGCCTCGAGAATCGCCTCATCGGCCCCGGCTTCCACGAGCCAGGCGAGGTCGGCGAGGGCAGTGTGTTCGGCGCGCGCGGTCATGGCCCGATCATAGGCGATGCGCCGCGCCGAGGCGAGGCGTGGGCCGGTTGACCCGCCTCGGCGAAGGGCCCCATAAACGGCCCGGCACGCCATTCACTGGGGAAATATTGCGATGGCCGAGACGGTCGAGCGTGAAAGTATGGAATACGATGTCGTGATCGTGGGCGCGGGGCCGGCGGGCCTCAGCGCGGCGATCCGTCTCAAGCAGAAGGCGGAAGCCGAGGGCCGCGAGATCAGCGTCTGCGTGCTGGAGAAGGGCTCGGAGGTCGGCGCCCACATCCTGTCCGGCGCGGTCATCGATCCCATTGCCCTCAACGAGCTGATCCCCGACTGGAAACAGAAGGGGGCGCCGGTCGACACCCCGGTCACCGACGACCGTTTCTACTTCCTTGGCCAGGCCGGCCGCATCCGGCTCCCGAACTTTCTCATGCCGCCGCTGATGAGCAATCACGGCAATTACATCGTCAGCCTGGGCAATCTGTGCCGCTGGCTGGCGGAGCAGGCCGAAGCGCTGGGCGTCGAGATCTATCCGGGCTTCCCCGCGGCCGAAATCGCCTATGGCGACAAGGGCGAAGTGCTCGGTGTCATCACGGGCGACATGGGCGTGGCGCGCGACGGCCACCACAAGGACTCGTTCACGCCGGGCATGATGCTGCTGGGCAAATACACCCTGATCGCGGAGGGCGCGCGCGGTTCGCTGACCAAGACGCTTCGCGCCCGCTTCGACCTGGAAAACGACAGCGATTACGAGAAGTTCGGCATCGGCTTGAAGGAGCTTTGGGAACTGGAGCCCGGCAAGCACAAGTCCGGGCTGGTGATGCACACCATGGGCTGGCCGCTCGACAACCGCACCGGCGGTGGGCTGTTCATGTATCACTTCGGCGTAAACCTGTGCGCCGTCGGGTTTGTCGTGCATCTGAACTATTCGAATCCGTATATCTCGCCCTTCGACGAGTTCCAGCGCGTCAAGCATCATCCGGTGATCCAGGACTATCTGGAGGGCGGCAAGCGCATTTCCTATGGCGCGCGCGCAATCACCGAAGGCGGCTTCCAGTCGGTGCCGAAGCTGACATTTCCGGGCGGGGCGCTGATCGGCTGCTCGGCCGGTTTCGTCAACGTGCCGCGAATCAAGGGCAGCCACAACGCCATGGCGACGGGGATGATGGCGGCCGATGCCGCCTTTGCCGCCCTCGGCGCCGGCCGCGCCCATGATGAACTGACCGCTTACGAGACTGCCTACAAGGCCTCACATGTTTACAAGGATTTGAAGCGGGTTCGGAACGTAAAACCGCTATGGTCGAAATTCGGAACCCTGATCGGGGTGGGCCTGGCGGCGATGGAGATGTGGACCAACCAGCTTTTCGGGTTCTCGTTCTTCGGAACGCTGAAACACGGAAAGCCGGACTATGCGACGCTGAAGCATGCCTCTGAATGCAAGCCGATCGCCTATCCCAAACCCGATGGCGTCATCAGTTTCGACAAGCTTTCGAGCGTGTTCCTGTCGAACACCAATCACGAGGAAGACCAGCCGATCCACCTGCAGCTCAAGGATCCGAGGATTCCGATCGAGGTGAATTTGCCGGAGTTCGCCGAACCGGCGCAGCGTTACTGCCCGGCCGGCGTCTACGAAGTGATCGACGAAGCCGGCGGGCCGCGGTTCCAGATCAATGCGCAGAACTGCGTGCATTGCAAAACCTGCGACATCAAGGATCCGTCGCAGAATATCAATTGGGTCACGCCCGAAGGCGGCGGCGGCCCGAATTATCCGAATATGTAGTTCAACCCCACGAGGCCCTATGCCGCTCTGCCACCGCCGGATCGTTCTTCTTGCCGCGCTCTGCCTTGCCATCCCGCTCGGCGCCTGCGGAACCATTTCGACCGAGCCCGGAGAGGTCGCCGGCGCGCGGGTCGTCTCGCTGCCGCCGTCGAGCACCGCCGAAGCCTATGGCCATTATCTGTCGGCCCATCTCGCCGCCAGCCAGCACGATCTTCATGACGCCGCGCGCTACTATCGCGACGCGCTGGCGCATAGCCCGGACAATCCCGATCTTCTGGCGCGCGCCTTCCTCTACACCGCCGCCTCCGGCGAGGTCGAGGATGCGGCCAAGCTGGCCAAGCGGGTCATTGCCGCCGATCCGAAGGACCGCGCCGCGCGCCTGGCGCTGACAGTCGACGATATCGCGCGCAGCGACTATGCCGGTGCCCGCATGCAGCTGGCGCAATCGGCGCGTGGTCCGTTCCAGTCGCTGACATTGACCCTGCTCGACGCCTGGGCGGCGCAGGGACTGGGCAAGACGGACGTCGCGCTCAAGGAGCTGCAGGCGATCCCGGCCCAGGGCGGGACCGAGGCACTGGCGCATTTCCACAGCGCCCTGATCCTGGACATCGCCGGGCGCAACGCAGAGGCGGGCAAGGAATATCAGGCGGCGCTGCTCGCCTCCGGGCCCAATCCGCGCGAGGTCGAGGCCTATGGCCGCTTCCTGGAACGCACCGGTCAGACCCAGGCGGCGAAGGCGCTTTACGCCAAGCTCGGCAGCCATGCGAGCCTGGCCCCGGTGGTGGCGGCCGGCGCTGCGCGCATGGCCGCCGGCCGCGTCCCGAAGCGGCTGATCGCGACGCCGCAGCAGGGGGCCGCCGAAGCCCTGTTCGGGATCGCCGCCTCTCTGACCGATGCCACCAGCGCCGATATCGCAATCCTGTATCTGCGGCTGGGTCTGTATCTCTCGCCCGACCTGGACCTGGCCAGGATCGTGCTCGCCGACCGCTTCGAGGCGCTCGAGAAATATGACGATGCGATCGCGGTCTATGGCCAGGTCGATGCCGATTCGCCCTACAAGCTGGCGGCGTCGATCCAGGCGGCGATCGACCTCACGCGGATCGACAAGACCGATGAGGCGATCGCCGACCTTCGCGCGATCACGGCGGCGCATCCCGACAACATCACGGCCTGGACGGCGCTGGGCGACGCCTATCGCAACGTCGAGCGTTTCGCCGATGCCGCCAAGGCCTATGATCACGCCATCGTGGCGATTGGTGCGGTGACCAAGAAGGACTGGCCCCTGTTTTATGCGCGCGCGGTGTCCGAGGAGCGGTCCAAGAACTGGAGCGCCGCCGAAGCCGATCTGAAACGGGCCCTGCAGCTTTCGCCGGACGAGCCGCAGGTGTTGAACTATCTCGGTTACAGCTGGGTCGACCGCGGCGAACATCTCGATCGCGCATTGGGGTTGCTCGAAAAGGCGCGCGCACTCAGTCCCTTTGACGGCTATATCGTCGACAGCGTCGGCTGGGCCTATTTCCGGCTCGGCCGCTACAAGGATGCCGCCGAAGCGCTGGAGCAGGCGGTGCAGCTGGTGCCGGGCGATCCGACCATCAATGAGCATCTGGGCGATGCCTATTGGAAAGTGGGGCGCAAACTTGAAGCGCGGTTCCAGTGGGACCATGCGCTGGCCTTCGATCCGAAGCCGGACGCCAAGGCCGAGCTCGAGCGCAAGCTGAAATTCGGTCTCGCCGACAACCAGAAACTCTGAGCCGCAGATGCTACGCGTCGCCGCGCCGGCGAAGGTCAATCTCTATCTGCATATCGGCGGCAGGCGCGGCGACGGCTATCACGAGCTTGAAAGCCTGGTCTGCTTTGCCGAAGCCGGTGACCTGCTGTGCTTCGCCAAGGCCGATGCGCTGAGCCTGTCTGTTGACGGGCCCTTTGCCGCCGGCCTGGCAGGAGAGGGCGACAATCTGATCCTGCGCGCCGGCCGTGCCCTGGCCGCGGCGGCCGGGATCACCGCGGGTGCGGCGATCACACTGACCAAGACCCTGCCCGTCGCCTCCGGCATCGGCGGCGGCTCGGCCGACGCGGCGGCGGCGCTGCGCGGGTTGGTCACGCTGTGGGATATGAAGATCGAGGCGGCGGCGCTGCATGACATCGCGCTGTCCCTGGGTTCGGATGTGCCGGTCTGCGTGACATCGCTGCCGGCGCTCATGACGGGGCGCGGCGAACATCTGCGCGCGGCCGGAACGCTGCCGCCCATGCCGATGCTGCTGGTCAATCCCGGTGTCGCGGTTTCGACCGGCGAGGTCTTCCGGCGCCTGGGCCGGAGCGACGCCGATACGCTCGCCGGCGCACCGCCATTGCCGTCCGAGATGACGCCGGCGGCGCTGCTGGCCTATCTGGCCGCCACCCGCAACGACCTGGAAGGACCGGCGCGCGAGATCGCCCCGGTCATCGGCATCGTGCTGGATGCCCTGCGCGCGCAGGACGCGCGCCTTGCGCGAATGTGCGGGAGCGGTGCGACGTGTTACGCATTGTTCGACAGCGAGGCCGCCGCGGCCGATGCCGGCCGCCGCATTTCGGCTGTGCATCCGGCCTGGTGGGTGCAGGCGACGCGGATCGCCGGGCCCGGCATTGCGGCCTAGTGGCCGCGGGCCACGCAGAATTCGGCGATCTCGATCAACGCCTCGCGGATCTCATCCGACGGCAGGCTCGCAACCGCCCGGATCGCGGCGTCGACATAGGCGCGGGCGCGGGCGTGGGACTCGCCGATGGCGCCGGTCTGTTCGACATGGGCGATGGCCCGGTCGAGATCGTCTTCGTGCTGGGGCCCGGTTTCGATGACGCGGCGCCAGAACAGGCGCGCGTCGTCGTCGGCGCGCCGGTAGGCCAGGATCACCGGCAGCGTCACCTTGGCTTCACGAAAATCGTCGCCGAGCGATTTGCCCATCTGCTTTTCGCGGCCCGAATAATCGAGCGCGTCGTCGATGAGCTGGAAGGCGATGCCCAGATTGTGCCCATAGGCGCGCAGCGATTTCACCAGACCCTGGTTGGCGCCGGCCACGGCCGCGCCGGCTTCGGCCGAGGCGGCGAACAGCGCCGCCGTCTTGGCAGTGACGACGGCCAGATAATCCTCCTCGGTCGTGCCCAGATTGTTGGAGGATTTGAGCTGCATGACTTCGCCCTCGGCGATCACCGAGGAGGCGCGGGCCAGGATGCCCAGAACGCCGAGATCGCCGGTTTCGACCATGAGTTCGAAGGCGCGGCTGAAGAGGAAGTCGCCGACCAGGATCGAGGGCTTGTTCCCCCATACGACATTGGCCGCGATCTTGCCGCGACGCAGCGCGCTGGCATCGACCACATCGTCGTGCAGCAGGGTCGCGGTGTGGATGAATTCGACCGCGGCGGCGAGCTTGATGTGGTCCTGGCCGGTGTAGCCGCAGGCGGTGGCGGCGGCCAGCGTCAGCAGCGGCCTGAGGCGCTTGCCGCCGGAATCGATCAGGTGCCGGGACAGGTCGGGAATCAGGGCCACGGCGCTGGACATGCGCTCGTGGATCACGCGATCGGTCGCCTGCATGTCGTCCGCGACCAGCGCATAGAGCGCATCGACCGGGGAGAGCCCGGGTGTGGCGGATTTGGCGAGTTCGGCAGTGATCATGGACTCGAACTTTCTGGTGCCTTGCTCACTGGCCCGGCAAGTTGCGACATTAGGGACCGGCCCGAAGGACGGTCAAGGCGAGGTGCCCGGCGGGGCTGCCACCCGCAGGCCAGCAGAGAGGCGCTTCATGCGCGAAGTTCTGAAGACAAACAATCCCGTAGAGCTGAACTTCGCCGAAGTGGTGCTGGCCGATGCGGGCATCAAGTCCGTTGTATTTGATGGTCATATGAGCGTGATGGACGGGAGCATGGTCATTTTGCCGCGTCGGCTGATGGTCGCCGACGACCAGGCCGAGGAGGCGCTGGCGATCCTGCGCGACGCCCTGGCCGGCTCGCCGGTCTGGTCCTGAGCGATGATAAGGACCGGCGGCGAGGATCGGTTCCTCGATGGGCGCATAGCTGTCGTGCAGCCAGAGGACGGGTTCCGCTCCGGCCTGGACGCGGTGATGCTGGCGGCGGCGGTTCCCGCGGGGCCCGGGGCACAGATACTCGAACTGGGATCGGGGGCCGGGGTGGCGGCGCTGTGCCTGGCGGCGCGGGTTCCGGACTGCTCGATTGCCGGCGTGGAACAGGATCCGGAGCTGGCGGCGCTGGCAGGGCGCAATGCCCAGGCCAATGGCATGGCCGACCGCGTGCAATTTGTGGCTGCGGATGCCTTCGATCTCCCGGCGGCGCTGCGGCGCGATTTCGACCACGTCTTCTGCAACCCGCCTTTTCATGGCGAGGAGGGCCAGGCCTCGCCCGATGCCGCCCGGGCGGCCGCGCTGCATGACGGCGGCCGGCTGGGGGACTGGCTGCGGGCGGGACTGCGGCGCACGGTGTCCGGCGGCAGCTTCACGGCCATCCTCCGGACCGACAGGCTGGGCGATGCGCTGGCGGCGCTGCCGCATCGCGGCACCCTGATTCAGCCCCTGTGGCCGCGCGCCGGGGCGCAGGCCAGGCGGGTGATCCTGCAGCTGCGCAAGGGCGCCCGCCGCCCCCTCGGCTTTCTGCCCGGGCTGGCGCTGCATGAGGCGGACGGGCGCTACACCGAGGCCGCCGACGCCATCCTGCGCGGCGGCGGCGCCCTGCCGCTGGTGCCGCGAACGGGCAAGGAAGACAGCCGATGAGCCGGATCTTCGGAAAGGTGTGCCAGAACGGCTATGTCGTGCGCGACATCGAGGCCGCCATGACACACTGGACTGAGGTGCTGGGCGTGGGGCCGTTCTACTATATCGAGCGGGTGCAGATGGACTGGTTCGGCTATCGCGGCCGGCCGTCGGAACCGGACGTCAGCATCGCGCTGGCCAATAGCGGCGATCTGCAGATCGAGCTGATCCAGCAGAGGAACGATGCCCCCTCCATGTATCGCGACTTCCTGGCGGCCGGCCGCGAGGGGCTGCAGCACATGTCCTACTGGACCACGAATTATCAGGCCGATCTGGATCGCTTCCTCTCCCTCGGCTACGCCATCGGGCAGGAGGGACAGATCGGCGGGCCCGACGGCCGCTTCGCCTATCTCGACACCGAGACCCATCCCGGGACGATCATCGAGGTTTCCGATATTTCGGGCAGCAAGGGCCGCTTCTTCGAACATATCCGCAAAGCTGCGGCAGACTGGGACGGGACGCGCCCAATTCGGCCGGTGACGCCGGGCGGATGAGGGTGTTGCGGTTGTTTGGCGTCTCGCGGGCCTATAGGTTCCGGCCCGCCGAAACGGGACATGAATCTTGGCGAAAGCGCGCACATTCCAGGAGCTGATCCTGACCCTCCAGAACTACTGGGCGGGGCAGGGCTGCATCGTTCTTCAGCCCTATGACATGGAGATGGGGGCGGGCACCTTCCACCCGGCCACCACCTTGCGCGCGCTGGGGCCCCGGCCGTGGAAGGCCGCCTATGTCCAGCCCTCGCGCCGGCCCTCCGATGGCCGCTATGGCGAGAACCCGAACCGGCTGCAGCACTATTACCAGTATCAGGTGATCCTGAAGCCGGCGCCGGACAATGTGCAGGAGCTCTATCTGGGCTCGCTCAAGGCCATCGGCCTCGATCCCGGCGCTGCACGACATCCGCTTCGTCGAGGACGACTGGGAGAGCCCGACGCTGGGCGCCTGGGGCCTGGGCTGGGAGGTGTGGTGCGACGGCATGGAAGTCAGCCAGTTCACCTATTTCCAGCAGGTCGGCGGCATCGAATGCGAAAGCGTGGCGGCCGAACTCACCTATGGGCTCGAACGGCTGGCGATGTATGTGATGGATTGCGAATTCGTCTACGACCTGCCGTTCAACGAGCAGTTCCGCTATGGCGAGGTGTTCCATCAGGCCGAGAAGGAATTCTCCGCCTACAATTTCGAGCAGGCCAACACCGAGGTTCTGTTCCGCCATTTCGACGAGGCCGAGGCCGAGTGCCGGAAGCTTGTGGACGCGAAGTTGGCGCTGCCGGCCTATGACCAGTGCATCAAGGCGTCCCATGCCTTCAATCTTCTGGACGCGCGCGGGGTGATCTCGCGTCACCGAGCGCGCCGCCTATATCGGCCGTGTGCGCGCGTTGGCGAAGGCATCGTGCGAAGCGTGGCTGGCCTCCGAACAGGGCGCCTACACGCCGAGGTATGCGTGATGCCTGATCTTCTGATCGAACTGTTCTCCGAGGAAATTCCCGCGCGCATGCAGGCGAGGCGGCGAAGGATTTCGAGAGGCTGGTCGTCGGCGCGCTGTCCGATCGCGGGCTGATGTTCGAAGGCGTCAAAAGCTTTGCCGGCCCGCGGCGGCTGACGCTGGCGATTGACGGCTTGCCGGTCAAGCAGCCGGATGTGCGCGAGGAACGAAAAGGCCCCCGCGTGGGCGCGCCGCAAAAGGCGCTGGACGGCTTTCTGCGCTCGGCCGGCGTGACGCTGGAGGCGTGCCAGAAACAGTCCGATGCCAAGGGCGAGTTCTATGTCGCGGTGATCGACCGCAAGGGCCGCGCCACCGCCGAGGTGATCGCCGAGATCGTGCCCGAGGCCATGGCGAAACTGCCCTGGCCGAAATCGATGCGCTGGGGCGTGGCCGGGCAGGTGCGCTGGGTGCGGCCGCTGCACGGCATCGTCGCGCTGTTCGACGGGGAAGTGGTGCCGTTCGAATTCGCCGGCATACAGAGCGGCAACACCACACTGGGGCCATCGCTTCCTCTCCGACGGCAAGCCGATTTCCGTGCGGCACTTCGAAGATTACGAGTCCTCCCTGAAAAAGGCGCATGTCATCCTCGATGCCGCCGAGCGCAAGGAGACCATTCTCCATGACGCCCAGCAGAAGGCCTTTGCGCTGGGCCTCGAACTGATCGAGGACGAGGGGCTGGCGAATGAGGTTTCGGGGCTGGCCGAATGGCCGGTGGTGCTGATCGGCACCATCGAAGACCAGTTCATGGAGCTGCCGCCCGAGATCCTGCAGACCTCGATGCGCACGCATCAGAAATATTTTGCCCTGCGCGATCCCAAGACCGGCAAGATGGCGAACCGCTTTGCGGTGGTCGCCAACATGGTCGCGGCCGATGGCGGCAAGGAGATCGTCGCCGGCAACGAACGTGTGCTGCGCGCGCGGCTGTCCGATGCCAAGTTCTTCTGGGATCAGGACCGCAAGACGCACGCTGGAAAGCCGCGTCGACGCGCTGCAAGAACATCGTCTTCCACGCCAAGCTCGGCACGCAGTATGAGCGCGTCGAGCGCATCGAGGCGCTGGCGGGCGAGATCGCCGAGAAGATCGGTGCCGACGTCGCAGAAGGCCAAGCGCGCCGCGCTGCTGTGCAAGGCCGATCTGACGACCGGCGTCGTCGGCGAATTCCCCGAACTGCAAGGCGTCATGGGCCGCTACTACGCGCTGCACGACGGCGAGGATGCGGAAGTCGCAGACGCCATCCGCGATCACTACAAGCCGGTCGGGCCCGAACGATGCCGTGCCGACTGCGCCAGGTCGCCGATCGCCGTGGCGCTGGCGGACAAGATTGGATCAATTGGTTGGATTTTTTGCAGTCGGCGAAAGGCCGACCGGCTCGGGCGATCCGTATGCTTTGCGCCGTGCCGCACTCGGCGTCATCCGGATTCTGCTCGGAGAAACCTTTCGCGGATTGGTCTAAGTTCTAGTGTCCGTCGCGTAGCGATTCTGTCACTCGGTCGAATGGGAGCGTGATGTATCGCGCGGCTTGCGAAGCGCAGGCTCTCATGCGAAGAAGTCGATTGCGCGCGATAATGACCTGACCATACATGCCGAATCGGCTATCAGGCGGAATACGATGTGTCCGAGAGCTTGCTTTCATTCTTGCCGACCGCCTCAAAGTCGCGCTCCGCGAACAGGGCACGCGGCATGATCTGATCGATGCCGTGTTCAGCCTCGGCACCGAGGACGATCTGGTGCGGCTGGTGGCGCGGGTCGAAGCGCTGCAGAGCTTCCTCAAGACCGACGACGGCGCCAATCTTCTGGCCGGCTACAAGCGCGCGGCCAATATCCTTCGGGCCGAGGAGAAGAAGGACAAGACGAGCTTCGACGGCACGCCCGATCCCGAAGCGCTGACGCTGCCGGAAGAGAAGACGCTGTTCGAATACCTGGCCGAAGCCTCCGAGCTGATCCGCGCCGAGGTCGAGCGCGAGCGCTTCGTCGAGGCCATGGGCGTGATGGCGCGGCTGCGCGGGCCCGTGGACGCCTTCTTCGACAAGGTCACGGTCAACGATCCCAATCCTGATCTGCGCAAGAACAGACTCCTCCTGTTGTCGCGGCTCCGGGCCACGCTGCATCTGGTCGCAGATTTTTCGAAGATCGAAGGCTAGGCGCGGGCCGGGCACGGTCCGGCCGGTCCGGGTCTGCTCAAAGGCGGGGAGGCCCTTCGCGGAATTGTCTCCTTTCGGGGTTCGGGTTGCGGGCGGC
Source organism: uncultured Pseudomonadota bacterium (assembly GCA_963710925.1). Classification (GTDB taxonomy): domain Bacteria; phylum Pseudomonadota; class Alphaproteobacteria; order Micropepsales; family Micropepsaceae; genus Rhizomicrobium. Next base: position 129,907 of record CAVQBY010000004.1, read on the forward strand.
GCGCGGGCACCATCGCGCAAGGCATTGCCGCGCCGGAATTTTCCGTCGCCGCCCTATGCTCGCAACTGTGTGGATATAGCCCAGATGGTGTTTGCAGCGTGACGGTTCAAGGGGTCGAATGCATTTTTTTGAAAAAATTTGAGCCGCCCGCACCGGCGCCCGCCACCTGCCGGCGCGGCGTGAAATTTTCGGTGGCCGTGCGGCCCGCGCCCGCTTCCAATCGCCGTTTGACAGGAGCCGCGTGATTTCGTGGTCTTGGGCCTGCCTAGGTGCCGGCCCCCGCCGGCCACGACATTCGGTTGCAGCATTCGGATCTGAACATGACGCAGTGGGTCTACACCTTCGGGAACGGCAGCGCGGAAGGCCGCGCGGACATGAAGGACCTGCTGGGCGGCAAGGGCGCGAATCTGGCCGAGATGAGCAATCTGGGCCTGCCGGTGCCGCCCGGCTTCACCATCACCACCGAGGTCTGCACCTATTACTACGCCCATGGCGAAACCTATCCGGCCGAGCTGAAGGCGGCCGTCGAGGCGGCGCTGGAAAAGATCGCCGGCGGAACCGGCGCGCGGCTGGGCGATCCCGAAAATCCGCTGCTGGTCTCGGTGCGCTCGGGCGCGCGGGTCTCCATGCCCGGCATGATGGACACCGTGCTCAATCTGGGCCTGACCGAGACCACGGTCGCCGGGCTGGCCAGGCTGACCGGCGATCCGCGCTTCGCCTATGACAGCTATCGCCGCTTCATCCAGATGTATTCGAACGTCGTGCTGGGCGTGGAGCACGCCCTGTTCGAGGAAATCCTGGAGAGCGAGAAGGAGGACAAGGGGCTCGAGCTGGACACCGAGCTGGCGGCCGAGGATCTGAGGCACATCGCCGATCTCTACAAGGCGCAGGTGCTCAAGGAACTGGGCCAGCCCTTCCCGGACGACGTCCATGCGCAGCTCTGGGGCGCCATCGGGGCGGTGTTCGGCTCCTGGAAGAGCCCGCGCGCCAAGACCTATCGCCGCCTGCACCACATCCCCGAGGAATGGGGCACCGCCGTCAATGTGCAGGCCATGGTGTTCGGCAATCGCGGCGAGACATCGGCCACGGGCGTCGCCTTCACGCGCGATCCCTCGACCGGCGAGAAGGTGCTCTATGGCGAATTCCTCGTGAACGCCCAGGGCGAGGACGTGGTGGCCGGCATCCGCACGCCGCAGCCGATCTCCAGGCTGGTGCGCGAGCGCCAGGGCGGCAAGCGGCCCTCGATGGAAGAGGTCGATGCCGGAGGCCCATGCCGAGCTGTCGCGCATCGCGGCCACGCTCGAAGCCCATTACCGCGACATGCAGGACGTGGAATTCACGATCCAGGAGGGCACGCTCTACATGCTGCAGACCCGCACCGGAAAGCGCGCGGCCGAGGCCGCCCTCAAGATCGCCGTCGACATGGTGGCCGAGGGCCTGATCGACCAGACGACCGCGGTCGGCCGGGTCGATCCGGCGGCGCTCGACCAGCTGCTGCATCCCGACGCTGGATCCCGACGCGCCCAAGACCGCGATCGCGGTCGGGCTGGCGGCCTCGCCGGGCGCGGCCACGGGCGAGGTGGCCTTCACCGCCGACGAGGCCGAAAAGCTGGCCGGCGAGGGCCGGGCGGTGATCCTGGTGCGCAACGAGACCAGCCCCGAGGACATTCACGGCATGCATGCCGCCAGGGGTATCCTGACCGCGCGCGGCGGCATGACCAGCCACGCCGCCGTGGTGGCGCGCGGCATGGGCCGGCCCTGCGTCTCCGGCGCCGGCATGGTCAAGATCGATGCCGCCAAGGGCACGATGACGGCCGGCGGCCAGACCGTCATGCGCGGCGACATCATCACCCTCGACGGCAGCACCGGGCAGGTGTTCAAGGGCAAGGTGCCGATGCGCCAGCCCGAACTGACCGGCGATTTCGGCACGCTGATGGGCTGGGCCGATTCCATCCGTACACTGAAGGTACGCATGCAATGCGGACACGCCCGAGGACGCGGCCACCGCGCGCAAGTTCGGCGCCGAAGGCATCGGGCTGTGCCGCACCGAGCACATGTTCTTCGATGCCGAACGCATCGTCGCGGTGCGCCAGATGATCCTGGCCGACGACGAAGCCGATCGCCGCGCGGCGCTGGCCAAGCTGTTGCCGATGCAGCGCGGCGATTTCGAAGCCATCTTCACGGCGATGGAAGGACTGCCGGTCACGATCCGCCTGCTCGATCCGCCGCTGCACGAATTCCTGCCCAACAGCGACGAAGAGATTGCCGAAGTGGCGAAGGCGGCGGGCGGCGATCCGGCGAAATTGCGGGCGCGCGCGATCAGCCTGCACGAATCCAATCCCATGCTCGGTCATCGCGGCTGCCGCCTCGGCATCACCTATCCCGAGATCTACGAGATGCAGGCGCGCGCGCATGATGGAGGCGCGCTGAACGTCGAAGAGGCGGGCGGCAAGCCGCGTGCTGCTGGAGATCATGGTGCCGCTGGTCGGCTTCAAGAGCGAGCTGGACTGGCTGAAGGCACGCATCGATGCGGTGGCGCAGGCGATTGCCTCGGAACGCGGAAAGACCCCGTCCTATATGATCGGAACGATGATCGAACTACCGCGCGCGGCGTTGCGGGCCGAAGAGATTGCGCAGACCGCGGAGTTCTTCTCCTTCGGCACAAACGATCTGACGCAGACCGCGCTCGGTGTCAGCCGCGACGATGCCGGCGGCTTCCTCACCGAATATCTGGCGAAGGGTTTGATCGCCCGCGATCCCTTCGTCACGCATCGATCAGGACGGCGTCGGCGAGCTTGTCCAAATTGCGGCGGAAAGAGGGCGCCGCGCGCGCGCCGATCTGAAACTGGGGATCTGCGGCGAGCATGGCGGTGACCCGGAATTCGATCGGGTTCTGTCACAGCGTGGGACTCGATTATGTGTCGTGCTCGCCGTTCCGCGTCCCGGTCGCACGGCTTGCCGCAGCGCAGGCCGCGCTGAAATAGAGTCGCAAACCGCTTTTGATTCTCGCGGTTAACGCAGGAAAATGCTGGGATTTTTCAGATGAATCGTGACTCCCTGTCATGATGAACAAGGATTTTATTTGACGGTTCAAATTTTCGCAGGCAGAACCCCGGCACCGATCTTGAACGGCGCTGGGACCATTTCGCTAACGAACCGAAACGAAATCCGATCCGAGTCGAAGCCTGCAAATGACCAAAAATATTATCGACGCATGGCGGCGGTCTGACCGCGCGGTAATCGGTGCGCTTATGCTGGTGCTGGGCACCGCCGTGGCGCATGCCGCACTCAATCCGTATACGGATAATATTCCGGATGCGACGGCGCATATCGAGATCGCAGCGCCGGCCGAACCGGCCGCGCCCGCGGCCAAGCCGGCGCCCTCGGAAGTGGCGGCCGCCCAGCTCCTGGCCGAGCGCCACTGTCTGGCGCAGGCGATGTATTACGAGGCCCGGGGCGAAGGCGTGCGCGGCCAGATGGCGGTGGCCGAGGTCGTGTTCCACCGCATGCGCAATCCCAACTACCCGGCGACGATCTGCGGGGTCGTGTTCGAGGGCTCCCGGGAGAAGCGCTCCTGCCAGTTCAGCTTCGTGTGCAGCGGCGAATTGGACCGCGCCAAGAACGGGCATGCCTGGGCGCAGTCCCGGCTGCTGGCGGCGAAGATCATGACCGGCGCGGTGCGGCTGGGCGACATCACTGATGACGCCACCTCCTACCATGCGGTGTCCGTGGATCCGTATTGGGCCGGCCATCTGATCCGGACGGTACAGATCGGCAACCACATCTTCTACCGGACCCCGTCGGCCCGCAGCCAGGCGATGTAGCGGCGCCGGGCGTCGTCACATCTTACAGTTGACCTGAATCAATGAGGCCATTGCCCATCCGGGGCATGGTTTGCGCGGGTGGCGCAGCAACGCGTCTTCGGATGCGAGCGAGCCTGCGTTTGCCGGTCACATCGCGGTTCTCGGCTGCGCCATCCACCCCCTTCCTTATCAATACCGTCTTTCGGCTCTGTCCGGTGTTCAACCGTCGCCGCGCACCAACGGCATGATCTGCTTGGCGATATAGCCGCGCGTGAAGCGCGGAAAGAAGGCCTTGAGCCGGTCGAGCCATACCAGGCTGTCGGGGACGTACCAGTGCAGCCGGTCGCTGCCATAGGCTTTCCAGACCGTCTCGGCGATGGCGCTGGCCGGCAGCAGCTTGAACATGCCCTTTCTGGGGGCATTGGCGTAGAACTCCTCGTCCGTCGGTTTGGGACGGTCGCCAGTTCTGTTCGGTGTCGAACGCAGGATCGCGGTGTCGATCAGGCCGGGCAGGACATCGGCCACGCGCACGCCATGGCGCATGAACTCGACCGCCAGCGCGTCCGTCAGGCCCTTCACCGCATGTTTTGTCGCCGAATAGACGGCGATGCGCGGCATGCCATAGGTCGCCGAGGACGACGAGGTGATGAAGACCAAAGATCCCGGCGTCGCCTTCAGCAGCGGCAGCGCCGCATAGATGCTGGCGAGCACGCCCACCAGATTGACCTGCACGACGCGCAAGGCCGCTTCGAAGGGCACATCCTCGAACCAGCCGCTTTCGCCGATGCCGGCATTGGAGAACAGCAGGTCCATCTTGCCGCCGGTCTCCTCGCCGAATTCGCGCACCGCGGTATCGAAGTCCGCCTTGTCGGTGACATCGAGGCGGCGCAGGAAGCAATTGTCGCTGCCCAGCTCCTGTTCCAGCGCCCGCAACCCCTCGACATTGACGTCGCAGATGCCGGTGAACCAGCCCTTGCTGTGAAACAGCCGCGCGGTCTCGCGGCCCATGCCGCTGGCCGCGCCCGTGATGAAGATGGATTTGCGTCCCCGCGCCTTGCCGGCCATATGCGGTCCCCGATGTCGCCGGTCAGAAATTCACGCGGCGGCTGATGGCGCCGTCGACGAGAAGATTGACGCCATTGGTGAAGCTGGAGACGGGACTGGCCAGGAACACGGCAGCGTCGGCGATTTCCTGCGGCGTGGCCATGCGGCCGGTGGGATTGCGTTCGATGGCGCCCTTGTACATTTCGGGCATGTTCTTCTCGACCATCTCCCAGACGCCGCCCTTGAAGTAGACGGTGCCCGGCGAGACCACATTGGTGCGGATCCCGGCCTTGGCATATTGGCGCGCCAGCCCCTTGGCGAAATGGATCAGCGCCGCCTTGATCGGGCCATAGGCGCCGGCGCTGTCGGTCTCGGCGGCCGAGACCGAGGAGATCAGCACGAAGGCCGCGTCGCCGGTCTTTTCGGCCGCGGCCTTGAGGAAGGGCTTGGCGGCGTCGAAGGCCCGGACCGCGCCCAGCACGTCGAGCTGGAAATTCTGCTCCCAGGCCTCGGGCGCATTGCCCTGGGCCATGGCGCCGGCATTGGAGACCAGGATATCGATTCCGCCCAGCTGCTGGCCGGCGGCCTCGATCCAGGCGGTGAGCGCCGTGCCGTCGGTGATGTCGACGGAGGCGCCCGTGGCGGTCACGCCCTTGGCGCGCAGGGCCTCCACGGCCTCCGAGACCTGCCCGGCATTGCGGGCGCAGAGCCCCACATTGGCGCCTTCGGCGGCCAGGGTGTCGGCGATGGCCCGGCCGATGCCGCGGGTGCCCCCCAGAATGAGCGCGTTCTTGCCTTTGAGCTGCAGATCCATACCGGTTCTCCTGAAAAATGTCGGGCGCGCACTGTAGCCCGGCGCGGGCCCGCCACAAGGTGGGCCGGCTCAATCCATCGCCGTCGGCACCACCTGCGCGGCGGAGACCAGCAGGGCCGCTGTGGCGCCGCGGCAGCCGGTTTCGGGCGCGCTGGGCGCCGAGAGCGCCGCCATCGCCTTCCGGCGTCCGCACAGCCTCACGCGGCCGGTCAGGGTCGCGAAGGACGGCCCCAGCGCAAGCCGGCGCGCCAGCGCCGAATCCTGCCAGTCCAGGCCGATTTCGGCAGCCCCGGGCCGGGCGGCGTGTTCGGCGTCGCGGTAGAGCGCGTTGGCCTTCACGAAGCCGCTCACACGGATGCAGCGATCGCCATAGCGTGCGGGGGCGGTCAGGAGGGCGCCCAATTCGACCGGGGTGCTGTCTTCCGCGGTGCAGGTGAAGTCCTGCGCGAAATAGGCCGGCGCATCTGCGGTCCCTTTCGCGCCGTCACGCGGGCCCGCGCAGCCGAGGAGCGCGAGGCCCGCCAGTGTCAGGACGATAGTTCGTGTGGAATGCATCGCGGCCCCCGAACGCTCCGGAGGCCAGCAGATCAGAAATCCAGTCCGAGATCGAGATTGGCGGCCGAATGGGTCAGGGCGCCGGAGGAAATGTAGTCGACGCCGGTTTCGGCGATTGCGCGCACCGTGGCCAATCTGACATTGCCGGAGGCTTCGAGCACGGCCTTGCCCCTGGCCATCGTGACGGCGCGCTTGAGATCGGCGTTCGGCATGTTGTCGAGCAGCACGCAATCGACGCCGAGTGCCAGCGCCTCTTCGAGTTGATCGAGCGTATCGACCTCGAGCTCGATCCTGACCATATGGCCGCTGCCCGCGCGCACGCGTTCGATGGCCGGTTTGATCCCGCCGGCGGCGACCAGGTGGTTGTCCTTGATGAGAACCGCATCGTCGAGGCCGAAGCGGTGATTGAAGCCGCCGCCGCAGCGCACGGCATATTTCTGCAAGCTGCGCAGGCCCGGCAGGGTCTTGCGGGTGCAGACGACGCGGGCATCGGTGCCTGCCACGGCATCGACCAGCGCGCGCGTGGCCGTGGCGACGCCCGAGAGGTGACCGGCGAAATTGAGCGCCACGCGCTCGGCGGTCAGCAACGAACGCGAAGGCCCTTCGATCACAGCCAGCGTCGTGCCGGCGTCGACCATGCTGCCGTCGGGCTTCTCCGCGCGGAAGGTTGTCTGGGGATCGACCAGACGGAAGGCGCATTCGGCTGCGATGAGTCCGGCGATGGCGCCCGGCTGGCGCGCGACGATGCGCGCCGTCGAATGCTGCTCCGGCGGGATCGTCAGTTCCGAGGTGAGATCGCCGGCGCGGCCGAGATCTTCCTCGAGCGCGGCGCGCACGATGGGTTCGACCAGGAGCGGATGCGGCGGCCGGGTGAAGGCGAGGGCAAGATCAGTTTGCGGCACGGAGGGGCTGCCCGCTGGAGCTGCGCGCCTCGGCCGCGATCCGGTCGGCGTCGGCGAGGGTGAGGAAGGAGCGCGCGCCATCGGCCGTCGTGCCCGGATAGTCGCTGCGGAAATGGGCGCCGCGGCTCTCGTGCCGGTTCAGCGCGGCGGCGGCGACGAGTTTGGCCGTCGCCGTCATGTTGAGCAGCGACGGTTCGGGCCCGCCGGCACGCTCGACGCCGTCAATGGCGGCGAGCGCGGCGATCAGCCCGTCGCGGTCGCGTTCGAGGCCGACATGTTTCGTCATGGCTTCGCGCAGCACATGCGGAGGCAGCGTGGCGTCGAAGCGTTGCGGGGCGGGCGCGGTTCCACGGGCCGGCACCGCCTCGATGCGGCCCTTCACATCGTCCGCCGCGCGCGCGGCGAAGACCAGCGCCTCCAGCAGCGAATTGGAGGCGAGGCGGTTGGCCCCGTGCAAGCCCGGTCGAGGTGCATTCGCCCACGGCCCACAGCCCGGCCAGCGACGCGCGCGCCCGCGCATCGGTTGCGATGCCGCCCATGTGATAATGCGCGGCCGGCGCGACCGGGATCGGCATGGTGACCGGATCGATCCCGCCCTCGCGGCACGCCGCATAGACGGTCGGAAAGCGCTGTTCGAAGGTCGCGCCGATGGCCGCGCGGCAATCCAGATAGACCCGATGGCCCTGCGCGATTTCGCGATGCAGCGCGCGGGCGACGATATCGCGCGGCGCCAGCTCACCATCGTCATGAACGCCCGCCATCACGCGGCGCCCGGTCTCATCGATCAGCGTGGCGCCTTCGCCGCGCAGCGCCTCGGTGGCGAGCGGGGCGGGGTCGCGGCCGATGGCGATGGCGGTGGGATGGAACTGGACGAATTCGGCATCGCCGATCACCGCACCGGCGCGCGCGGCCATGCCGACGCCTTCGCCGCGGCTTTCGGGCGGATTGGTGGTCACGGCATAGAGCGAGCCCAGCCCGCCGGTGGCGAAGATCACGGCCGGTGCGCGGAACAGCGTCAATCGCGCATCGCGGCCCATGCCGTGGCGGGCAAAGAGGCCGGTGACGCGCCCGTCCTGCATCGCCAGTTCGACCGCGTGATAGCCTTCGAGGATCCTGATCGACGGGGTGTCGAGCGCCGTCAGGGCCAGCTGGCGGGTGACTTCGGCGCCGGCGCGATCGCCGGACACATGCACGATGCGGTGCGCCGAATGCGCCGCTTCGCGGCCCAGGGCCAAGGCGCCGTCCGCTGTGCGGTCGAAGGGCACGCCGATGCGGATCAGGTCTTCAATGCGGTCATGGGCTTCGCGCGCGACGAAATCGACAACGTCGGCGTCGCAGCTGCCCGCACCGGCCGCCAGCGTGTCGGCGGCATGGGCCTGCCAGCTGATCGGTCGGGACTCATCGCCGCGGCGATGCCGCCTTGCGCCCAGGCGCTGGAGCCGGACGTGCCGGGCCGCGTGCCGGCCAGGATCAGGGACGGGAAGGGCGCGAGCTTCAGCGCCGTGAACAGGCCGGCGACGCCGGCGCCCAAAATCAGCGCGCCCTCAACCTCGATGATGTTGTCGATTGCGCGCGCCATGGAGGCCTCAGGCGGCTTTCAGCTGTGCGGCGGGGACCACGACCTGCAGCATGCGTTCGACGGCGGCCTTGGCGCGTTCGGCAATGGCCGGATCGACCGTGACTTCATGCTCCATGGTCTGCAGCGAGCGCAGGATCTTCTCCAGCGAGATCCGCTTCATGTGCGGGCACAGATTGCAGGGGCGCACGAATTCCACATCGGGGAATTCGACGGCGACATTGTCGCTCATCGAGCATTCGGTGACCATGACGACGCGCGCCGGACGATGCTTGCCGACATAGCCGATCATGGCGCTGGTCGAACCGGCGAAATCGGCCTCGGCGACGACTTCCGGCGGGCATTCGGGATGGGCCAGCACGACCACGCCGGGATTGGCCTGGCGGTATTCGCGGATCTCGGCGGCCGAGAAGCGTTCATGTACTTCGCAGCGGCCCTTCCAGCTGATGATCTTGATCTTCGTCTGCTTGGCGACATTGGCGGCGAGATATTCGTCCGGGATCATGATCACCGTATCGGTGCCCCATTCGCGGGCGATGTCCTCGACCACGGCGACCGCATTGGACGAGGTGCAGCAGACATCGCTCTCGGCCTTCACCTCGGCCGAGGTGTTCACATAGGTGACGATCGGCAGGCCGGGATATTTCTGTTTGAGGAGGCGCACATCGGCGCCCGTCACCGACGCGGCCAGCGAGCAGCCGGCTTCCATGTCCGGGATCAGCACGGTCTTGTCGGGCGACAGCACCTTCGAGGTTTCCGCCATGAAGTGCACGCCGGCCTGGACGATGACCTGGGCGTCGGTCTTGGCCGCTTCGCGCGCGAGTTGCAGCGAGTCGCCAACGAAATCGGCGACGCAGTGGAAGATCTCCGGCGTCATGTAGTTGTGCGCCAGGATGACCGCGTTCTTCTCGCGCTTGAGGTCGTTGATGGCCTTCACATAGGGGGCATGGACGGGCCATTCCACCTCGGGGATGACATGGGCAACCCTGGCGTAGAGCGTCCTGTGTGGCCGCGGCCACCTCAGGGGTGAAGGGCAGGGGCTCGGCGGCGCCGGGAGCTGCCGTGGCGGTGGTCGGGCGATCCATGTCTGCCTCCAAATTATACTCGAATTGAGTATATATATGGTGCGAAATTACCGGCCTTCAAGGCCGGCTTCCATTTGGGCGCTTATGCTACGCCTGAGCATAAATGCGTCAAGGGTGTGCGGGGGCAAGCGGCGGGCGCAATCGGTCACACCTGTTGCGGTCGTTGAAATATAATTACGGTAACGTTGCCAAATTGTCACGTTTCCCAATATTGGGGTATCCAAAGGGAGTCCCTGTGTAGTCCGCAAGGTGCGGCGCATTTACCCTCTCGAACCAGGCTGGTTTGTGCCGAACTCGAATAACGGGAGGTGTGACGTGGGCATCAAGTCCGTTCTCTTCTGCTCGCTCTGCGTGGCGGGCATGAGCGTTTCCTCCAGCACTGCAATGGCTGGCGGATTCAGTGGATTTTCGGGAACATTTAGTGGGGACTACGGAAACTCGGACTTCAGCAATATGGGGCCGACCATCGATGGCTGGGGTCTCGACGGCGCGGGCAAGATCTCCACGAATCTGTGGGACATGCAGCTCCAGGCCGACGCCGGCTATCACCATTACTCCACCTCGGGACTGAATCTGGACAGCTGGAATCTGGGCGGCACCGCGTTCTGGCTTCCGGGCCATGGCCGCCTGGGACTGACGCTCGACTACACCTCGACCACCAATGGTTCGACCGTCGACTACACCAATTATGGCGGCTTCGGGGAGTGGTGGCCGGATGACTGCTGGACGCTGTCCGGCAAATTTGGCGGTTTCAGCGGCAGCTTCAACCAGGACGGCTACTATCTCGGTGGCTCGGTGACCGGCTATCTGCACAAGAATTTCCGCGTGACGGGCGCGATCGACTATGCCGACGTCAACAGCTCGTTCAACGAGACCGACTACGACATTTCGGCAGAGTGGCTGGTGTCGGAACGGCTGCCGATCTCGATCGGTGCCGGCTACACCTACACCGAATTCTCGAACACCAATCTTCATGTCGACACCTGGCATCTGGCACTGACCTGGTATTACGACGAGGAGGGCGTCGATACCTCTCTGGTCGGGCGGCAGCGGGAGAACCCCGTCACCTGGACGGCACGCTTCAGGCCAGTGTTTACGAAGTTCTGATCGCCTCGCGCCGGCGCCGTGCATCCCGACCCGGATGCGCGGCGTTGGCGTGTCCGGGGGACAATTTGACAGGGGGGCGCGGTGCGGTGCGTTATCTGCGCCGGCTCCTGCACTCCGACTTCGAGGTCATCCATGAACGCGCCCCCGTCCACCGCCACCGGCAATCCCTGGGTCGAAGCCGGCGAGGCGCAACTGCCGGACGCCATCGCCCTGCGCCGCGCCATCCACCAAGAGCCGGAACTGGGTCTGTTCAATCCCAAGACCACGCAGAAGGCCAAGGCCGCGCTCGAGGGCCTGCCGCTGGAAATCTTCGAGGGCCCGTCGACCTCCGGTTTCGTGGCGGTGCTGCGCGGGCCGGCCAATGGCCGCACGGTGCTGCTGCGCGGGGACATGGATGCGCTGCCGCTGACCGAAGACACCGGGCTGGAATTCTCCTCCCGCGACGAAGGCAGCATGCACGCCTGCGGGCATGACACCCATGTCGCCATGCTGGCCGGTGCCGCCAAGGCCTTGTGCGCCCAGCGCGCGCGGCTGGCGGGCACGGTGCTGTTCATGTTCCAGCCGGGCGAGGAAGGCCATCACGGCGCCCGCGAGATGCTGAAGGACGGCCTCATCGATCCGCTGCCGGATGCCGCCTTCGCGTTGCATGTCTCCCCCAACATCCCGAGCGGGATCATCGCCGGCCGGCCCGGGCCGCTGATGGCGGCGGCGGACAAGATTCTGGTCACGGTGAAAGGCAAGGGTGGTCATGCGTCGATGCCCCAGGATGCGGTGGATCCGATCCCGGTGGCCTGCGAGATCGTCACGGCGCTGCAATCCATGATCACGCGCCGCGTGCCGGCCTTCGATCCGGTGGTGCTGACGGTGGCGCGCATCACCTCGGGCACGACCAACAATATCATTCCCGAAGTCGCGGATCTGGAAGGCACCATTCGCAGCTTTTCCGAAAGCTCGCGCGCCATCGCCCATGAGGGGCTGGAGCGGGTGGTTCACAACATCGCTGCCGCGCACAAATGCGAAGCCTCGGTCACGATCGAACAGGGATTTCCGGTGACGTCGTGCACGCCCGACGCCGTGTCGCTGGCCAAGGCCACGGCGCAGAGCCTGTTCGGCGAGGCGGGCTGGATGACGCTGCCGACCCCGGTGATGGGCGCGGAGGATTTCTCCTATGTGCTGCAGAAGGTGCCGGGCGCGATGATGTTCCTGGGCGCAACACCGCAGGGCGGTGATTTTCGCAGCTGCTGCGCGCTGCATTCCAACCGCATGGTGCTGGACGAAAACGTGATGGCCCGCGGCATCGCCATGCATTGCGCCATGGCCGAAAACTTCCTCAATGACGGGTTCGGGGCGTAGGCGGAGACATCCGTGTACGGATGAATGGCGCCGCGTCAAAGCGTGCCTCATGCCGCTTGACCACATCAGGTGGCAGGCGAAGCCGCGCAGGGGCTTGAGGTCCCGCACCCGCAAATCCCCGAGGCAGATTACCTCGGCGTAACTTTCGATCCTGCGCGAATGCCGTTAACACCGTTGGCAAAGCGTCCCGGTACGCATCCGGCCGCGCGGGCGGAAATCCTTGCCGGCATCTCCGGAACGGCGCGCCGACGCGAATGGAAACGGAACGGGGCGGGGCGCGTCCGAGATTGCTCGCGTTCTTCAGCGGTCTTGGGATCGCATTCTTGAGAGAGGGAATTTGAACACCATGAGATTGATTGCAGCGTTGGGCGTGGCCAGTGTGTTCCTCATGGGGGCCAGTGCGACGGCGGGAACAACCGGCCCGCACGAGCCGACCATCGTCACCGACACCTGCAGCGTGTGCCATGGCGATCACGGCATCAGCCCCAACGCCGCATTTCCGGACCTTGCCGCGCAAACCAAGGACTACCTCAAGGCCCAGATCCAGAACTTCAAGGATCACAGTCGCGGCGAGCACGATGCCAAGGCCTTTATGTGGAGCATCGCCGGGCCCCTTTCGGACAAGGAAGTGCACGCGATCGCCACCTATTACTCGGCGCAAACCCCGCCCAAGGGTGCGGCTGGCGAAGATCGGGCGCTGGTCGCGTCCGGCGCGGCAATCTTCAAGCAGGGCGTCGAATCGGAGAATGTGCCCGCCTGTGGCCTCTGCCATGGGCCTGACGCCGCCGGAACGGCGATGGCCCCGCGCCTTGCCGGTCAGCACCGCCTATATCTTGTTGCGCAGCTCAAGGCGTTCCGCAGCAATGCGCGCAACAACGCCATCATGCATGGCAATGTGGAGCACATGACCGACGAGCAGATGCGCGAAGTCTCCGCCTATCTCGCCTCGCTCTGAACCACGCCCGTTGGTGCGCTCCGGGGAAGGCCGGGCACCGGCGGCAGCCGTGGCGCAGGCGCAGTGGTGGATAGGGCCGAATGGTCGGCCAGATCCTACCGCCTTGTTCCAAATCGCAGGCCCGGCGAGGGGCGTTCGCTCAGCACTTCGCGGCGGAAGCGGAACAGTTCGGCCGGGCGGCCGCGGCCGCTCGAGGTGAGCTTGCCGGTGCGTTCGACCAGGCCCTGGCCTTCGACGAGGCGGCGGAAGTTCTGCTTGTGCAGGCGCATGCCCGAGATCGCTTCGACGGTGCGCTGCAGCTCTAGCAGGGTGAAGGCCGGCGGCATCAGTTCGAACACGACGGGCCGGTATTTCATCTTGCCGCGCAGGCGCGCGATCGCTGTCGCCAGGATACGGCGGTGATCGAAGATCATGCTCTTGCCCAGCGGCACCGCCGGCAGTTTCGACCTTGCCACGGCCGTCGCGCCGGGCTTCCTCGACCAGACCCGCTTCGTAGAGCAGTTCGTAGCGCTCGAGCGCGCGCTCCTCGTCCCAGGCGACGCCCTCGGCGCGCGAAGCACAGCGCCGCGCGCTGGCGGCGCAGCTTGGCCTGCGCCGGATCGTCGGCGCGTTTGGCGAAGGCCGCCAGCGCCGGAAGGATCACAGTGTCGATGATGACCGGCCTGGTCTGGCGCCAGTCTTCCCAGGGGAAATAGCCGTACCAGTCCTGCCAATGTGCATCGGGCGCGCGCAATTCGCCGATGGCCCGCACCAGCGCCAGATAACCGACCGAGACGACGCGCGGGCCTTCGCCGGACTTGACCATGATGGCGGCCGCGATCGCCGAAGGTATAAAGCTGCTCGGCATAGTCGAGATCGAGATAGGTCTGCTCGCGCACCCAACTCCTGAGGCCGATTTCGAGCGTCCGGTGCTTGAGCGGGATCGAAGGGACCGAAGGGCAGTCCGTCGGCGGTCGTCGGGATGGCCGACCGCTAGAACGCGCGGCACCTCCTCGGCGACCGAGACAATGGCCGCACTCAGGCCGATGCGCACCACATTGGCGGTGCGGTTCATAGATTCCTCCGCCGACAGGGGCAGCTCGACGCATTCGCCCTCGGCGACGATGCGGCCGCGGCCGATGGCCTGCAACCGCGCGCACCATCGCGCCCTCGCGCTTCAGCGCTGCGTCGGCCAGTTGCACCAGCAGCGGCATTGGGAAAGGCATGCGGCGCGCGATAGCGCATAGATTTCGCCACTGTTCCTCGCTGCCCGCGCCAAGGCGATCGCACAGCAGGATATAGGCGGCGGCGATCGAGCGGCTGATACCGGCCCAACAATGGATCAGCATCGGCGCTTCGGCATGCCAGCGCGGCCGAAATCCAGAAGATCGCGACATGGTCGCGCGCCGGGCGGGGCCTCACCGAAGGCGGGATCGGAGACATCGTTGACGCCGATGCGCAGATGCGCGTCCGCCTCGACGCCTTGCGGGGTTTCGATCATGTGCTCGGGCGAGAGCAGCGTCACCATGTGCGACGGGCGATAGCGGCGGATCGTCTCCTCGACGGCCGAAAGGGGCGTGACAAGGATCATGGGCATGCCGGGAACTCCTTGTCCCTAGCTAACCGAGCGTGGCGGCAATGTCGATTGCCGGCTAGGGACATAGCCGGCTGAAGCGTTCCAGAAACTGAGCCTGGGCCTCGGACGGCGCCAGCGGCACAAGGCGCGGCGTGCGCATACCCCGGGGCGGCGCGCCGAAGAATTTCCGAGCTTCGGGTTTTTCGAAGCCGGCCAGCTGCGTGGCCTCGTGATAGGCGCGAGATGTGATCGGCCCGCTTGATCAGCGTCGCCAGTTCCGCAGGCGCGGCGGCGGGCAGGCCGAAGCGGATATGGATCGCCGCCAGCAGGCGATGCTCGAAGGCCTTGTAGTCCAGACCGACGGCGGCCTTGAACGGGCTGATCAGATCGCCCACCACATATTCGGAGGCATCGTGCAGCAGCGCCATCAAGCGCGCCTCGCGCGCCAGCCGCGGCTTGAGTTCGGACGTCAGCCGTTCGACGAGCACGCAGTGCTGCGCCACGGAGAAGGCGTGATCGCCGCGCGTCTGCCCGTTCCAGCGCGCCACGCGCGCCAGGCCATGGGCAATGTCCTCGATTTCGACATCGAGCGGCGAGGGATTGAGAAGATCCAGGCGGCGTCCGCTCAGCATGCGCTGCCAGGCGCGCGGCTTGTCCTTGCGGGCGGGCGGTTTGGTGGCGGTCATGGCGATGCGGCTGCGGGTTTCGGGGTCGCCCGTTTACCCTAAACCCAAGAGGCGCGCGACCCCGGCCTGCCGCGGCGGCCTGGCCTTGCTATAGTCCTGCGGCGTGCTGGCGCGAGAACCGGAACCGCCCAGGGTTAACGGGCGGAGCGGGAAGGGTGGGGTATGGCGGTCAAACCGCTTGCGGCCGACAGATTGTGCCGGAGGACCGATCCGGCGCGGCTGGCCTTCGAGACGACGGCCAGCCTGCCGGAGGCCGATGGTCCGGTGGGCCAGGATCGCGCCATGCGCGCGGTCACCTTCGGCGCGCGCATGACCCAGCCCGGCTACAACATCTACGTCACCGGCCCCCAGGGCAGCGGCAAGCACAGTTCGATCAAGCGGGCGCTGGAGCGCATGGCCGCGACCATGCCGGCGCCGCCGGACCTGTGTTACGTCCACAATTTCGACGCGCCGCACAAGCCGCGCGCGCTGCGTCTGCAAGCCGGGCAGGGCAGGATCTTCAAGGCGGAACTGGCCGCGTTCGTGACCGCGCTGAGGGGCGTCATGCCGGGCCTGTTCGCCAGCGAGGATCTATCGCCAACGGCGCGACGCCATCGAAGAGGAATTCCGCACCACCGTCGACAATGCGCTGGACCAGCTGCGCCAGCGCGCCGAGTCGCAGGGACTGACACTCGTCGAGCGGCGCGAAGGCGGCTTTGATTTTCTGCCTCAGCGCGACGGTCTGGTCCTGTCCGACGACGACTATCGCCGCCTGCCCAAGCGCGACCGCGAAGGCCTGAGCGCGCGCAGCCGCGACCTGCAAGGCGAACTCGAGCGGACGTTGGAGGAGCTGGGGTCCTTGCGCGAGCGCGCCGTCGAGAAGGTGCGCAGCCTCGAACGTGAAATGGGCGAGAGCCGAGCTGCGCAAGCTCATGCGTCCGCTGGTCGACCGGTTTTCCGCCATGCCCCAGGCGCAGGCCCATGTCGAAGCGGTGTTCCAGGATGTGGTTGCGCATCTGGAACCGCTGCAGGCGGCCGCGCATGGCGAGACGGATTCGGAGGGCCGCAGCCGCGAAAGCGATGTGCCGTTCCACCGCTATGAAGTGAACCTGCTGGTCGACAATGATCAGGCCAAAGGCGCGCCGGTCATCTCGCTGCCGCTGCCTTCGCTGTCGCAACTGATCGGCAAGGTCGAGCATGTGCCGCTGCTCATGACCATCATCACCGATTTCATGTATATCCGGCCGGGCGCGCTGCATAAGGCCAATGGCGGCTTCCTTCTGATCGACGCGCTCGAATTGCTCCAGCAGGATGTGTCGTGGGAAGCGCTCAAGCGGGCGCTGCGCGAGGCCCGCGTCCGGATCGAAAATCTTGCCGAGGTGCTGGACCGCAGCCAGACGCTGACGATCCAGCCCGAGCCGGTGCCGCTGGACCTGAAGATCGTGCTGTTCGGCGAACCCTGGCTGTTCTACCGGCTCCGCGAACTGGATGCGGACTTCGCCGACCTCTTCAAGGTGCAGGCCGATTTCTCGACCACCGCCGCCCGCGACGACGAGACCTGCACGGCGATGATGCGGCTGCTGGGCAGCGTGGCGCGGGCGGACGGCCTCAAGCAACTTGCGCGCGACGGTGCGGCCCGCATGATCGACGAAGCGGCGCGACGGGCCGGGGATGCCGAGAAGATCAGCCTGCACACAGCAGGGCTGGCCGATCTCATGCGCGAGGCCGACCATTTCGCGCGCGAAGCGGGGCGTTCGCTCATCGCCGCAGACGACGTGGCGCGGGCCGTCGAGGCCAAGGAGGATCGCGGCGGCCGCCTCAAGGCGCTGGAGCATGAACTGGTCGAGCGCCGCATCCTGTTCATCGATACCGACGGCGCAAAGGTCGGCCAGGTCAACGCCATCACCGTGCTCAGTGCCGCCGGCTTTGCCTTCGGCATGCCCGCGCGCATCACCGCCCGCGTTCAGCCGGGCGACGGCAAGGTCACCGATATCGAGCGGCTGGCGGAGTTCAGCGGCCCGAGCCACGCCAAGGGCGTGCAGATTCTCTCCGGCTATCTGAACGGGCATTACTCGACGCTGCGCAGGCTCTCGGTCTCGGCCAGCGTGGCGTTCGAGCAATCCTATGGCCCCATCGACGGCGACAGCGCCTCGGCGGCCGAACTGATCGCGATCCTGTCGGCGGCAGGCGACGTCCCGCTGAAGCAATCGATCGCCATCACCGGATCGATCAACCAGCATGGCGAGATGCAGCCGATCGGCGGCGTCAATGAAAAGATCGAAGGCTTCTTCGATGTCTGCGCCATGCGCGGCCTGAAGAAGGGCCATGGCGTCATCATTCCCCGCGCCAATGTCGCAAATCTGATGCTGCGCGAGCCGGTGGTCGCGGCGGTGCGCGAAGGCCGCTTCGCGGTCTACGCCGTGGAAACGGTCGACGAGGCGATCGAAATTCTGACCGGACTGAAGGCGGGCGCGCGCAAGCCGGGTGGCCGCTTCCCGCGTGGCAGTTTCAATGCGCGCGTCTCGGCGCGACTGACCTGGTTTGCCCGTCCCCGCCTGTTGCGTCCGATCCGGCTGGATGGCTGGTGGCCGTTCTGAGCGCTGCTATCCCGCATCTGCGAACGGTTTGGTACCCTTGACTTGTATCAAGGATGGCGCGTTCCTGCCATGTGAAGCTGCAACGACACACATGGGGGACCGGCCATGTCCTTTGCGAAAATTCTTGCACCACTCACAGGCGGTACGCGCGATGCCAATGTGCTGGCCAGCGCCTTTGCCGCCGCCAAACCGTTTCATGCCCATGTGCAAGCCTTGTTCGTGCGCCCCGATGCCACCGAGGCGATGCCGTTTTTCGGCGAAGGGGTTTCGGGCGTCGTCGTGCAGGAAATCATCGACGCGGCAAAATCGGCGGCCGACAAGGCCGCCGTGGAGGCCCATGACGCACTGAAGACCGCCGCTGCCGAAGCCGGCGTCACGCTGATCGACGCGCCGGCGCGGCGCGACGTCGCCACCGTGTCCTGGCGCGAGGCGCAGGGGAATTTCGCCGATCAGGTCACGCAGGCCAGCCGCCTGTCCGATCTGGTGGTCTTCGGACCTCTGGGCGCGGACGAAAAGCCCGGTCTGTCGGAAGCCTTCGAGGCCACGCTGCTGGAGACCGGACGGCCCATTCTTCTGACGGCGCAGGTGCCGCCAAAGAATTTTGCCAGCCATATTGCGGTGGGCTGGGACGGCAGCGTGCCCTGCGCGCGCGCCGTCACCGCCGCCATGCCCTATCTGCAGCAGGCCGAGACCGTCGACATCCTGACCGTCAGCCAGGGTTCGACCGCCGAAGGGGTGGATGCGGTTTGCGAGTATCTGTCCCTGCACGGCGTCAAGGCCCGGCAGCAAAGCATCGATGCCGGCCAGCGGCCGACCGGTGAGGTGTTGCTGGAAAGCGCGGCCGCCTCGGGCGCCGGGTTTCTTGTTCTGGGCGGCTATGGCCATACGCGGTTGCGCCAGATGTTTTTCGGCGGCGTGACACGCCATGTCGTCAGCCATGCCGCATTGCCGCTTTTCCTCGTCCACTGATCGGAGCCCGCTATGACCCTCATGACCATCCGTCTGGAGGCCGCGCGCGGTCCGGATTTTCCGAACGGCAGCGCCGAGCATGGTTATGAGTTCACGGCGCCCGTCACCAGGGAAGGCCATCTCGATGCGGCCGCCTGGGAGCCGAACAAGGCGCGCTGCACGGTGACCCGCTTCTGGGGCGGGGAGGAACAGAAGGGCCATCTGCGCCATGTCGGGCGCGGCTGGCGCTTCGATTACCGTGAAGGCGACGAAGACGACGAGCCGTTCTTCAAGCTCGACAAGCACACGCTGGCACCGGGCGCCTATCTGACGATCCGCGAAATGGACGGGGTGGAACGCTCGTTCCGCATCGCAAGGATGGAACCGGCGGCGCCCTGAGCCTCAGAACAGCAGCAGCTTGGCGCAGACGATCAGCAGCGTGCCGGCCAGGGTGAGCCGCACCACCGCATCGGGCAGCCGCGCCGACAGGTAGCTGCCGACGAAGATGCCCGGCAGCGAACCGATCAGCAGGGTCGCCAGCAGCAGCCAGTTGATCGAGCCCAGCATCCAGTGGCCGATGCCGGCGGCCATCGTCAGCGGCACGGCATGGGCGATGTCGGAGCCGACGATGCGCGCGATCGGCAATTTCGGATAGAGCAGGATCAGCACGGTGACGCCGAGCGCTCCGGCGCCGACCGAGGAGATCGAGACCAGCACGCCGAGCAACGGCCCCGGCCGCGATCGTCAGCCGCCGGACGAGCTCGGGATCCAGATCGCCGACATGATTGCCGAAGTAACGCGTCAGCGGCTTGCGGAACACCAGCGTCAGCGCCGTCAGAAAGAGCGCCACGCCCAGCACTGCGGGTCACCAGAATCTGTGAGGTCTCGCTGCTGATATGCAGCTCATAGAGTGCCGAGCAGGGTCAGAGCCGCAGCCGGAATGCTGCCGGTGGCCAGCCGGACGACGACGCGCCAGTCGACCGTGTGGTTGTAGCCATGGACGAGCGTGCCGCCGTCTTGGTCAAGCGACGCGTAGAGCAGGTCGGTGCCAACCGCGGCGACCGGCGGGATGCCGAAGAAGATCAGGATGGGCGTCATCAGGGCGCCGCCGCCGACGCCGGTGATGCCGACCAGCGCGCCGACGATAAAGCCCGCGAGCACATAGACAGGTTCGATCGCGTGCAGAAATGTCATGTTGGATGCGGTTCTCGTTGCTGTGGCGATATCGCCGCCGCGCAATGGGCAGCGGGTCCTAGACGCGGTTCAATCCGGCGCAAGCAAGCGTGACATCCCTTCGGCCGTGACAGCAGCAGCCGAGGCTAGCCCGGCATGGGCCGCAGGGGCCAGCCCAATTTGCATGCCGCTCAGTTTCGCGTTTGGTTCAGTGTAGTTTGCGCAAAATGACGCTGCCGGCCGAATAACCCGCGCCGAAGGAACACAGATGTCCCACATCTCCCGGGGCTAAGTCCGCGCTGTATTTGTGAAATGCGATCATCGAGCCGGCCGAACTGGTGTTCGCATATTCATCGAGGATGCAGGGCGCTTCGCCCGGCTGAGGGTCGCGGCCCAGGACGCGGCGCGCAATAAAATCATTCATGTTGATGTTGGCCTGATGCAGCCACAGCCGCTTGAGCTGATCGGGCGCGATGTCGTTGTCCGCGAGGTGAGAAATAATCAGTTCGGCCACCATGGGCACGACTTCCTTGAAGACCTTTCGGCCTTCCTGAACGAACAGCTTGTCGGCGGTGCCGATGCCTTCGGGCGCCGTCCGATTGAGGAAGCCGAAATTGTTGCGGATGTTGTTGGAGAATTTCGTCTTCAGGCGGGTCGAGACGATCTCCCAGCCATTGCCGCCATGGGCCTTGGAGGCGGGCTCGACGACGAAGGCGGTGGCGACGTCGCCGAAAATGAAATGGCTGTCGCGATCGGTGAAGTTGAGATGGCCCGAACAGATCTCCGGGTTGCACACCAGGATCGCGCGGGCATGTCCGGCCGCGACCATGTCGGCGGCGGCCTGCAGACCGAAGGTCGCAGAGGAACAGGCCACATTCATGTCGAAGCCGAAGCCCTCGATGCCGAGCGCCTCCTGCACCTCGATGGCCATGGCCGGATAGGCGCGCTGCAGGTTGGAGCAGGCCACGAGCACGCCATCGATATCGGCGGGCTTGCGGTCGGCCGCCTTCAGGGCATCGCGGGCCGCGGCGACGGCAATTTCGGCCAGGACGGAAATCTGATCGTCGGACCGCTCGGGAATCCGCGGGCACATCACCGCCGGGTCCAGCACGCCGTCCTTGTCCATGACATAGCGGCTCTTGATCCCGGAGGCCTTGACGATGAAGTCGGTGCTGGATTCGGCCAGGGCCGGCATGGTGCCGGCCGCGATGGCGGCGGCATGGGCCGTGTTGTGGCGGCGCACATAGGTGTTGAAGCTGTCGACCAGTTCGTCGTTGGAGATTGCGTGGGGCGGGGTGAACAGGCCCGTCCCGCTGATTGCCATGCCTGCCAAGGCTGCCATCCCTTTGATTTGCCTGACTGCAGCCTGTCCCGCCGCCGGGCCAAAGGCAAGCCGCCGCCGCCGGCCCGCCAAGTGCTTGGCGCGGCCGCAAAGGGCGCGTAGGAATGCGCCCATGCTGAAGACCGACACCGCGCTTGTGCTGTTCTCCGGCGGGCAGGATTCGACCACCTGCCTGGCCTGGGCGCTCGAGCGCTATGCGGCGGTCGAAACCGTGGGCTTCGACTATGGCCAGCGCCATGCCAGCGAGTTGGAGGCGCGGCCGCGCGTGCTGGCGGCTCTGCGGGCCGGTTTTCCGCGATGGGCCGGCAAGCTGGGCGCCGATCACATGCTGCCGCTGGACGTGCTCAAGGCCATCGGCGGCAGCGCCCTGACCGACGACATGACCATCGAGATGGGCGCGAACGGCTTGCCGACCAGCTTCGTGCCCGGCCGCAACATCCTGTTCCTGACGGCGGCGGCAGCGCTGGCCTATCGCCGCGGCATCGCCAATCTGGTCGGCGGCATGTGCGAGACCGATTTCTCCGGCTATCCCGATTGCCGCGACGAGACGATCCGGGCCATGCAGAGTGTGCTCAATCTGGGCATGGAAGCCGCGTTCCGGATCGAGACGCCGCTGATGTGGATCGACAAGGCGCAAAGCTGGGCGCTGGCCGAACAGCTCGGCGGCAAGGCGCTGATCGATCTGATCGTCGAGGAAACGGTGACCTGCTACGAGGGCGATCACACACATCGCCACGACTGGGGTTATGGTTGCGGGGCTTGCCCGGCTTGCGGGCTGCGCAAGACCAGGCTACGAGAATTATGTGGCGCGGACCGCATGACCTATAGCGTCAAGGAAATGTATTACACGCTGCAAGGCGAGGGCGCGCAGGCAGGCCGGGCGGCGGTGTTTCTGCGCTTTGCCGGCTGCAATCTGTGGACCGGGCGCGAACAGGATCGCGCGCAAGGCCGTCTGCCGCTTCTGCGACACCGAGTTTGTCGGCACCGACGGCGCCGGCGGCGGCGCCTTCAAGACCGCCGACGATCTGGCCCATGCCGTCGAAGCCAAGTGGCCCAGGGACGCGCGGGGCAAGCGCTATGTCGTCTGCACGGGCGGGGAGCCGCTGTTGCAGCTCGACACCCCTTTGGTCGGGGCGCTGCATCGCCTGGGCTTCGAGGTGGGCGTAGAGACCAACGGCACGCAGGACGCGCCCGAAGGGCTGGACTGGATCTGCGTCAGCCCCAAGGCGGATGCCGAATTGAAGCTCACCCGCGGCAACGAATTAAAGCTGGTCTATCCGCAAGACGGCGTGCCGCCCGAACGTTTTGCCGCTCTGGCGTTCGATCACTTCTTCCTGCAGCCGCTGGATTCGCCTGAGCGCGAGGCCAACACCAAGGCCGCGACGGAATACTGCCTGGCCCATCCGCATTGGCGGCTGAGCCTGCAGACGCACAAGCTGATCGGGATTCCCTAGACGCTCGTCACGCACGCCAATCTTGGCTCGCGCGGTTTCGGCGTGCGGGCACGCAGATCGTCGAGCAGGTCCGTCTTCATCGCGGCGGCCGCAGGATCGTCCCACAGGTTGCGCCATTGCTGCGGATCGTTTTTGAGATCGTAAAGTTCGCCTTCGGTGCCGTCATAGATCGAGGACTTGCCATAGGCCGTCACGATCCAGCCGTCGCGATAGAGCGTGCGCAGCGAGATCGACGTGCCGTCATGATCTAAATCCCATTCGGTGAACACGGCCTCGCGCTTGCCAGCGGCGCTGGCGTCCCGCGGCAGGCTCGCGCCCTCCATCCAGTCGCCAGCGTTCGATTCCGGCGATCTCGCAGAAGGTCGGCGCCAGATCGACCTGTCCCACCGGCGCATCGAAGCTCCCCGGAGCCACGCCCGCCGACGGCGCGGGCCGCCAGATCAGCGGCAGCTGCATCAGGCTGGTCACATGATGCGGGCCCTTGAACAAGAGGCCGAAATCGCCCTGGAACTCGCCATGATCGGTGGTGAAGATCACATCGGTGTCGTCGTTCCAGCCGCGCACCGCGATGTTCGCCATCACGCGGCCGACGGCTTCGTCGATCAGCTCGTTCTTCACATGGGTCAGCGCATCGATTTCGCGCAACTGGTCGGTGGTCAGCGTCTTCGGCACCCAATCGGGCGGGGCCTCGAAGCAGGTCACGCGCTCGCCATTCCACCATTCGCGCCAGTGGCGCGGCTTGCCGGAAAGAATTTCGTCGATCTTTTCAGGGCTGCCGGGATAACCGGCGGGCATGGGAAGATCGCGCCAGGGATGGCGATGGATTTCCTCCTGCGGCGGGTCCCAGGGGTGATGCGGATCGGGAAAGCTCATCCACACGAACCAGTCTTCGTCTGCGTCCAGATAGAATCGAGATAGGTGATGGTGCGCTCGGCCACCCAGTCGGTGTGATAGAGCCCGCGTGGGGTCGCGTTGTGCTTGACCTGCACCGCGCCGGTGTCGCCTTCGCCCCAGCAATTCTGCACCAGCGCCGGGCCGAGGACCGGATAGAAATTGTCGGCCATCTCGGGGTGCTTGTTCATCAGCCAGCGGGCGTAGTGCAACGGCCCGCGCGCGCCATGGGCGGCCAGCTCCATATGGTCGAAGCCGCGATGCGGGCCGAAGCGGCCTTCCATGCCCATCCGGTTTTCTTCGAACTTCAATCCGAGGTCGAGGAAGGGCTCGAAATGCGCCTTGCCGATCAGCGCGGTACGATAGTTCTTCTTGTCCTTCAGGTGGCGCGCGACCGAGGGCGCGTCTTCGGGCAGCGGCACCCCGTTCATCCACACGCCATGGGTCGAGACATACTGGCCCGTCACCATGGTCGCGCGCGCCGGCATGCAGACGACGTTCTGGGCGTGGCAGCGCGTGTAATTGATCCCGTCGCGGGCCAGCGCATCGATCGCCGGGGTGCGTGCGATGGTCTGGCCGTTCACGCCCAGCGCGTCGAAGCGCATCTGGTCGGTGGTGATGAACAGGATCTTGCGTCCCATGCCGGTCTTCGCCCCTTCAGAAATTGGTGATCAGCGAATTCCAGATCCGGGCGCACGCGTTCTTCGAGCGGCTTGGCGGGTTTGCCGAAATAGAGGAAGCCGGCCATGCGTTCGCCGGATTTGAGCCCCAGCGCATCCTTCACCACCGGGTGATAGGCGCACCACTCGGTCAGCCAGTTGCCGACATAGCCCAGAGAGTGGGCGGCGATCAGCATGGTCTGGCAGACTGCGCCGGCCGAAAGCTCCTGTTCCCAGACGGGAATGGGATGGTATTCGCGCACCCGGCTGACGACGCCGACAATCACCGGCGCGCGCAGGAAACGGCCGCGCTCCTGTTCCACGCGGTCGGGACTGGCATTGGGTTCGGTGTCGAGCAGGGCCCGGACCAGAAGCTCGCCCATGCGGTTGCGGGCCTCGCCCTCGAAGACGATGAAGCGCCAGGGAAACAGTTTGCCGTGGTCCGGCACCCGGGCGCCGGCCGAAGAATCTTGCGCAACTCATCCGGATTCGGGCCGGGGCCCGTCATGGTCTTGGCCGAGCCGGAGCGGCGCGACAGCAGCAGATCGAGAGTATCGGGGGCGGGGCGGTTCAGTGACGGATTGTCATTCATTCTCGGACCTTAGCGGGAATGTGTGCCCTGTCCAGCCTGCATGGCCGCCATTTCCGGACCGGCACGGTTTGCGAACGCGGCTCGAATGCCTATGTAACGGTTTGGGCACGACAGAGGGCTGAAGTCATGAGCCGCTATGACGAAGATCACGACGAGCAGCATGTGCGCGCCGAAGTGCGCCGCTTCAAGCAGCATCTGCTGACCTATGCCACCGTCGTCGGCGCCCTGTTCCTGATCAATGTGATGAGCGGCGGCTTCTGGTCCGGCGATTGGTGGTTCCTGTGGGTTGCCCTGTTCTGGGGCATCGCCATTGCCTTCCAGGCCGCGCGGCTGTTCGGCGACGATGTCGGCCGCGATTGGGAGAACCGCACGGTGGACCGGATCATGGCGCGCCGTCGCGGCCAGCCGGACCCCACCCGCGCGCGGCCGCGCAAACCGGCCGGACCCTACACCCCGCCGGCCCCGCCGCAGCCGCCGGGTTCCACGGCGCCCCCTCCAGCTGCGCCGGCGCCCGCGCCTGCCGAGCCGGAGGCCGCCGAACGGCCGCCCGAGCCCCCGGCTCCCTAAACGGATTGGGCAATCAAGGCGTTATCGGATAGGCTGTGGTTCCAATTGGAGCGTGCGATGTCGGTACCCGTCGAAAAAGTTGCGACCTGCGATCCCATCTGGTCCGCCATGCGGAGCCAGGCGCAGGACCTTGCCGATACCGAGCCGGCGCTCGCGAGCCAGGCCCATGCCGTGGTGCTCAACCACGCCCGGCTGGAAGATGCCTTGTCCTACAATCTGGCCAAGAAGATCGGCGGCGAGGATGCCAGCCCGATGCTGATGCGCGAGATTTTCGAGACCGCGATGCGGACCGATCCGGGGATCGGGGCGGCGGTGCGCGCCGATCTGTCGGCGACCTTCGAGCGCGATCCGGCCTGCCACTCCTATCTGCAGGCCTTCCTATTCTTCAAGGGCTTCCATGCGCTGCAGTGCCACCGCATGGCGCATTGGCTGTGGCATCAGGACCGCCAGGCGCTGGCCTATTTCGTCCAGAGCCGCGTCTCGGAACTGTTCGGTGTCGACATCCATCCGGCGGCGCGGATTGGCCGCGGCATCATGATGGATCATGCCACCGGCGTGGTGATCGGCGAGACCGCGGTGGTCGAGGACGACGTCTCGATCATGCACGACGTGACGCTGGGCGGCACCGGCAAGGAAGGCGGCGACCGCCATCCGAAGATCCGGCGCGGCGTGCTGCTGTCGATGGGCGTCAAGGTGCTGGGCAATATCGAGGTCGGCGAATACAGCCGCATCGGCGCCGGCAGCGTGGTGCTGAAATCGGTGCCGGCCGGCTGCACGGCCGTGGGCGTGCCGGCGGTGCTGGTCAACTGCAAGGGCGTCGAGCGGCCGTCCCAGGAGATGAACCAGGTCATCGATCCGCAGAGCAAGGGCTGAGCCCTAGAGCGCATCCAGCAGCTTGAAGGCATAGAGCGCCGCCGAGACCAGCGGCCGCTTGAGATGTTTTCCGCCGGGAAATTTTTTCGCCGGAACACGCGCGAACACGTCGAAGCGCGCGCGGTCGCCTTGCGCGGCTTCCGCCAGCAGCTTGCCGCCCAGACGTGGCCAGCGCCACACCCTGTCCCGAATAGCCATGGGCGAACAGCACGCGCGGGTCGAGTGCGCCGAAATGCGGCATGCGCGTGCGGGTGATGCCGACCGTGCCGCTCCAGCCATATTCGATGGGCACCGCCTCGAGCTGGGGAAACACCTTGAGCATGCGCGGCCGCACCAGCGCCGCGATGTCCCGCGGCGGTTTGAAATAGCTTTCGCGGCCGGCGAACAGAAGCCGGCCGTCGGCGCTCTTGCGGTAATAGTCCAGCACGTGGCGGGTGTCGGCGACGGCGACGTCGGAGGGCAGCACGCTTTCCGCCAGATGCGGCGGCAGCGGCGCCGTCGCGACGATGAAGCTTTCGACATGGCCGATATAGGCGTCGAGTTCCGGGGCCACGCTGGCGCTGAACGCATCGCAGGCCAGCAGCACCTGTTTGGCGACGACCAGTCCGTCGGCGCAGCGCACATGCACCGCGTCACCGACGGTCTCGATCGCGATGGCCGGGGAATGTTCCCACAGCGTGGCGCCGGCATTCTCGGCCGCGACCGCCAGACCTCGCGCATAGGACAGCGGATGCAGATGCCCGCCGCCGGGGTCGAGGCGCGCGCCGGGATAGATCGACGTGCCCAGTTTTTCGGCCGTCTCGGCGCCGTCCATCATGCGGGCGCTGTCATAGGCGTAATGGCTGGCCAGATGCGCGGTGTCGTCGCGCAGATGCGCAAGCGCGCGCGCGTCATGTGCGGCGATGACGAGGCCGTCGCGCAGCGCACAGGCGATGGCGTGGCGTTCCACCAGGGCGTGCACCAGCGCCTTGGAATCTTCGGTCAGGGCCCACAGATCGGCGGCGTGCTGCGGTCCCAGCCAGCGTTCCAGATCGGCCTGGTCCTGGCGCAGGCCGGTGTGGATCTGTCCGCCATTGCGGCCCGAAGCGCCGTAGCCGACGGTCTGGGCCTCGACCAGAACCGGCTGCGCGCCGGCCTCGGCCAAATGCAGCGCGGCCGACAGGCCGGTATATCCGCCGCCGACGATGCAGATGTCGGTCGCCACGCGGCCCGTGAGGCGGGGAAAGGGCCGGGCGGGGCCGGCGCTGGCGGCGTAATAGCCTTGAGGGGCGGGGCTCGGCATGAGGCGTTCCGGATGGGTTTGCTGGGCGGCCTGGGAAATGCGCAAGTTCCCCTAGACGCGAACGTGGCGGGCCACAAGTCCGGCGCGGGCCCGGCTTGACCGCCCGCGGCACCCATGCGAGGTGACAGCAGCCCAAGGAAACCTGCCCCGTGCGCATACGGCCTGTGGCCGGGCGCGTCCGGTTTGGCGCATGATCCCGGCAGAGTCTGGCCGCGTTCCCGCGAGACGGCGCGAAGGAGAATAGCTTTTGACCCGCAGCGAAATTTGGCGCCTGGAGAAATACCTGCGCAGTCTTTTCCGCCTCGACACGATCACCCTGATCGAACGTCCGAAGCAGCAGGATTCCGTCGAAGTCCATGTCGGCGGCGAATTCATCGGCGTGATCTTCAAGGACGAGGACGAGGGCGAGACCTCCTACGCCTTCAACATGGCGATCCTCGAAATGGATCTGCCCGAGGCGCCGGCCACGCGCGCCTGACCGATGCTCCCGGATGCCGCCGCTCCCGCGCTTGTCCTGTTGGGCGCAGCCGCGGTTGCGTACCTGCATTTGCGCCATCTGGGATTGTCGGCCGTGATCGTGCTGGCGCCGATCCCCGGACTGGCCGCTGCCGCCGTGCTGGCCGCGGGATTGTCGCAGCCGATTGCCGAGGCTCTGGTCCCGGCCTGGCTCTATGGCTTCGCCGCCGCATTTCTCCTCGCCGATGATTTCATTCTCAATCTGCTGGGCGGGGCGCCGCCACGGGCGGCGGCCCGGGCTGCCTTCGTGGCACGTTGGCGCGCACTACTGGCCATGACCGCCATCGCAGGGACGGCCTGTCTGCTCCCGATGCTGGCGACCGGCGAGTATCGGCATGGCGGCCTGACGGCACTGGCGCTGCTCGGCGCCGGGCTGGGCATCGGCCTGATGATCGCGCCGGGGCTGCTGACATACGACGAGAGCTTCGTTGCCCGCAGCAATCGCGCACGCGAACGCTGGCAGAGGCCCTTCGACGTGCTGATCGCGGTGGCGCGGCCGCGCTGGGGATTTTCGGTGAGCGGCATCGCTCTGGTCTTTGCGGTGATGGCGGCTTTTGGGGCGCGGCCGCTGGTGCTGGATCCCGCCCTTCGGGGCCATGTGCTCGAGATCGCCGGGTTGATCGGTGTGATCGGCATCGCGGCGACCGCATTGGCGATCCGCGACTGGCGCGCCAGCCTGGCCTGCCTGCTGGCGGTCGGACTTGTTGGCGCCATCGGCTTGTGGGGCGCCGCCCACCTCGGCGCGCCGTTCGGCCCGGAGCAGGTCCGGACCTATGGCCTGGTGCTGGCCGTGGCGGCGCTGCCGCTGCTGGCCGCCGGCGTTGCGGCCGGTGGCTTTGGCCGCGGCGGGGATGACGCCACGCTTGCCGCCGCGCGCACGCTGGTGCGGCTCGCGCCGGGGCTGTTCTTTCTTTCGGCGGGCTTGGGGACGGGCCTGCTGCTATGGGCCACGACCGCCGGGGGCATGGCGCTCGCCCTGGCGGCGATGGCCGGGTTCGGCGGGGCAGGGGCCCTGTTGTTTCAGCCGGCCTTCGCCATTGTCATCGAGACGCTGTTGCCGCGGGCCTCGACACGCGCGGCCCGCTATCGCCTTGAATGAGGCCAATCATTTCGCCCGATTCTCAAATCCTGTGATCAGCGTGCGGACGCCTTCGGCAATCTCCCACCACTGGCCGAGATTGGCCCGTTTGAAGCGGTAGGTCATGGCCACGCCGCGGCTCAGCCGCTGGTCGCGCAGGCAGCTCGGGCTGGGCATGTCGGCGGCAAAGCGCCAGCAGCGCATCACGATGGGCTTGCCGTTGCGGTGGCCGACGAACAGGTCCTCGTCGCGATATCCCGAATCGTCCCGGAAAACGTATTGCGTCAGCCCGAACGGGCCCGGACGGCCCGCCGCATCGACGACATAGTTCATATAGATCCGCTTGAGCCGCTCGGATTCGGGCAGGTTCAGATGCTCTTCGCGCAGCAGGATATAGATGACGGGGGAGTCGGCCGAATGGTCGGTGAAGGCCTGTGCGTCGGCAGTGGTATAGCCGCGAAGGTCCGGCAGGACGGCGAACAGCGCCAGGTCCTTCCGCGGGCCGCCCTGCCGCGCGCTGCGATACATGATGTAATTGGCCGGCACGACCAGGCTGAGCCGGTCCAGGGTCACGGCCACGGGCGTGGTCAGGGCCGTCGGGGTGGTGTGCTGCTCGATCAGGGAGGTTGGATTGGGCGCCAGATAGAACAGCAGGAACAGGGCCGACAGGCCGGCCGTCACCACGAACACGACCAAGGGAACCAGCCAGCCGGAATGCTGTCTGACATCCTCTTGCCGATTTTCGGTGTCGCGGTTCATCCGGCTCAGTGATGGCACAAATTTGTCGCTTGATCAGCCACAGGATGCACGGGCCCGCGGGCGATGGCGACGCCGCCCGCCCCATCCACACATTTTGGCGGCCCGGCGTTGCATGGAAAGCTCGCCTGGCCGCCCCCGGCCGCCGTGACCGGAAATCGGACGGCCCTTGCCCGCCGCAGCCCGCCGCGAGGCCCCGGATGGTCCGAAATGGGACAGGGAGGGGCCTCGCGGCGCGGCGGGCACGCGCTGTGCAGCACCCGGGACAGGCGTATTTCGGGGGCGTGGATGCACAATTTCCTGGTCGTACTTTTTTCGCTCACGGTGGGGCTGACCGCCTCCGGCATCGTGGCCAATCTCTACAGATTGTTCGGCCGCAAGCCGGAGACACTCAACGCGCGCGCCGGCTATCTCGCCGTCATGGCGATCGCCGGCCCGAGCGTGTTGATCGACAACGCCGCCCGGTCCTGGCGCAAGAAGGATTGCTCGGCCATTGCGTTCTGGCTTGCCGCTGCGATTTCCGGCTATTGGAGCTTCGCGCTCGGCCTTCTGTTTCTTGCCGTCGTGCTGGCCCGCTAGAGCTACAAGACCGTCAGCATGCTGGCGACCAGCGGGTGGCGGACGATGTCGCTCTCGCCAAGCCGGACGACGGAAATCTCCTCCACGCGGTCAAGGCGTTCGGAAATATCGCCCAGCCCGGACATGCCCGGCAGCAGGTCGGTCTGGTCGGGATCGCCCGTCAGCACCATGGTCGAGCGCCAGCCCAGGCGCGTCAGCAGCATCTTGATCTGCGTATAAGTGCAGTTCTGCGCCTCGTCGATGACGACGAAACAGTCGTTGAGCGTGCGTCCGCGCATATAAGCCACCGGCGCAATTTCGATGATGTTGTCGGCCAGGAGGGATTTCAGCCGTTTGGTTCCGAGCCGTTCGGTCAGCGCGTCGTAAAGCGGACGCAGATAGGGCGCGAGCTTTTCCTGCAGATCGCCGGGCAGAAAGCCGAGATTTTCGCCGGCCTCGACCGCCGGACGCGACAGCACGATGCGGCCGACGCGGTTCTGCTCCAGGGCTTCGACCGCCTTGGCGATGGCCAGATAGGTCTTGCCGGTGCCGGCCGGCCCGAGGGCGACCACCACGGAGCGCTCATCGATTGCGTCGAGAAGTTGCTGCTGAACCGGGCTCATCGCCCGGATGTTTTTTACGTATTTACGGTCGCGCGCATCAGCGTCGCGCGGGCTCCAGTTGCTGTGTGGGGGGAAAAGGGCATGAACCTTTGCGGATTCATGCGGATCTGTTTGATGACGGCGTGTGGAACGCTTGGCCATGGAAACTCCCTGGTCAAAAACAGAACATGGATGATGTGGAGATGATGATTGTGCGTGAGCGCGCATTTGGCAGCGGCGGTCGTTCCGCTATCGGCATTGGCCATGGAGACAGTGCAATCCTGCACTCGACCGCCCCTTCCCGGCTCGCGACTCACTGAGCACAGGAAAAGCGTAGCGCCTTTCGTCGAAAGCGTCTTGCGTGAAAGAAAAATGTTCGAAAATTGCGCGCCGGCTCAGGCGGTTGCGCGGCGCCAGCCAAAACGGATCACGCGCCGCCCGGCTCCGAGCCCCAACAGGCCGAGGATCCATGCGCCGAAGGCGATGATGTTCTCGATCAGGAATTCGAGGATGTTGAGCGAGGTCTTGAACGCGCGCAATGCGGTCTTCCCGGTCAGCGCGATGACGCCGCGCGTCTTCTTGCCGAGCTTGCCGCTCATTTTTGCGATGTCGTCGAGATCGCGTTCCGAATGCACATAGCGCATCAGGCGCACGGTTTCGGCGGGACCGGCGTTTTCGCCGATGGTGCCGATGCGCCGGACAACGGGCACGATCTCACCGGTCTTCATCGACCGCGCATATCCGGAAAAGGCGCGCTCCGTTGCGCGGATGTCGGTAAGGTCGGTGGTTCTGGCGATGCGGCCGACTTCGCGGAAGTTCACGGCATCCTCGACGATGTGCGTGAGCCGCCGCGCGAAATCCGCGGTGAGCGTGCCGGCGCGCTTTGCGGCCTTGAGCACCGAGACGCCGGCCTTGGCCACGGCGCCGCCGCCGCCCGTCGCGACGGTCGCAACCGTTGCCGCCAGACCGACCAGCGACAGACCGAGCACCAGCTTGCTGTAGTCTTCACCGGCCGCCATCTTCCGGCCTTCGATCCCGATGTCGCGCACGTCGCCGACCACGGTGAAGTCGGAGGTGACGGCGCCGGCAAGCCCCGCCGTGCTGGTGCCGCCGCCGGTGACGAAGCCGGTGGCAAAATCCTTGGTGTTGCGGGTGACCGTCGCCATGGTCGAGTGGGCTTCGGCGAGCTGTTTCTGGACGGCTGGCGAAAGCGGGCGGTGCATATAGGTTGCAATCTCCGCATACATGTCCGCCGTTTCGACATCGCCCTTGGCCAGGGCGGCGCGGATTTCGGCGTCGAGTTTCTGCGTCGAGGCGTCCTGGCGCAATTCACGCTGGATCGCTGCATCCGTCGAGATTGGAAAGCGGATATTGGCGAAATAGAGCGCGGCGATCACCGCCAGCGTCAGTGCGAAGAGAATGAGGATCGGGCGTTCCCTCATGAGACCGCCCGCATATGCGCAACCAGCGCGGCCAGCGCGTCGAGCGTATCCAGCAGGCGCACCGCATAGGGCTCGCGGACCGCCAGACGCGCATCGGCGCCGAGAAATCCGGCCTCCAGCGTATCGAGCAGGCGTATCAGCCGGTGCTGGTGCAGCCCAAGCCGCCTCTGCAGGGGATCGGTGACCACGCCCGAAAAGGCCGAGAGCGCCGCGCTGGCAACCAGCACGCCGCCGCCCGCCATCAGCGCGGCAGTCGTGGCCGTGGCCTTGGCGGCGACGATCCGCGCCAGCGCAGGGCCAAGCGCGATCATGCCCGGCGTGATCTGGTGCAGCAGCACGCCGCCGGCCGCCAGCGTCACCAGGGCGCCGGCGAGTTCGCCAGTTGCCGTGCGCGCATTGAGATAGATCGACAGGTTTTCGACCAGCAACGTATCCATGCGTTGCCGTTCGCCTTCGCCCCAGGGTCCTTCGAGAATGCCGAGCGCGCCCTTCAGCCGCGGGTCGGCCAGGATCTCGACGGCCAGCCCGTCGCGGAAGGCGGGTGTTCCCGGTCCGGCATAGGGCAGCTCCAGCAGATCGACCAGGATTGCCCGTTCGATGGCGTCCGCCACGGAGGTGCGGAAGAACAGCTCGCGCGCGCGCAGCGCCTGCGCCTGGCGCCTCCGGCCCTTGCGGGCCAGAAGATCGGCGGCGACGTTGAGGCCGAGTTGCGGACCGGCCATCAGGATATTGAGCGGTGCGCGCCACAGGTCGTGGCCCAGAGCATGGGCGTGCAGGCCGGCCGCGCCCCTGAGAGAGAAGGTGGCGTCGACGAAACCGGGAACCCGGCTGCGGCATTTGCGGAAATAGCGGCGGATGGCGTCTTCGACGATCTGACGCGCCAGCGCGCTGTCGACGGTCGGAAGTCGCGCGGTCCCTCTGCCCATGGGTCCGTTTTCGGCTGCCATGCGCATATTATGGCCGGATTGGGTGCTGGCGGAAACCCCGCCTCGCCAATCCCGGCAGGCCCTGCCAGAATGGCCGGAACCCGTCATCTTTTATGCTTAGGACGCCGCAATGCCGATTTATGCGCTGGACGATGTGAAACCCGAATTTCCGCCGGACGATGCATGGTGGGTCGCCCCGGATGCGGTGCTGATCGGGCGGGTCCGCCTTCTCCAGCATGCCAGCATCTGGTTCGGCGCGGTGCTGCGCGGCGACAATGACTGGATCACGATCGGCGAGAATTCGAATGTGCAGGACAATTCGGTCATCCATACCGATCCCGGCCAGCCGACCACCATCGGCGCCAATGTGACGGTGGGCCACAAGGTGATCCTGCATTCGTGCACAGTCGGCGACAATTCCCTGATCGGTATGGGCTCGACCATTCTCAACCGGGTCAAGATCGGGAAGAACTGCCTGATCGGCGCCAACACGTTGATTTCCGAGGGCAAGGAGATTCCCGACGGGTCGATGGTGCTCGGTGCGCCCGGCCGCGTCGTCAAGCAGCTCGCCGAGCCCCAGCTTGCGATGCTGAAGATGTCGGCGGAGATCTATGTGAAGAATTATCAGCGCTTTCGCGCCGGACTCGAACAGGTCGGCTGAGTTAGGCCGAGCGTCTGGCTTTTGCGGGGCGTTCCCAGAAGCGGCGGATGCGGATATCGGCCTCGGGTCCGAAATTGTGCCAGGCCGCCTT
Organism: uncultured Pseudomonadota bacterium; assembly: GCA_963710925.1. Taxonomy (GTDB): domain Bacteria; phylum Pseudomonadota; class Alphaproteobacteria; order Micropepsales; family Micropepsaceae; genus Rhizomicrobium. The sequence continues at coordinate 164,329 of CAVQBY010000004.1, forward strand.
GTCGTGCGTGGCATCGAGAACAAAAAGCACATCGAGCGTGCCGAGCTTTTGCACGAGCGTGTTGCGCACCGCGCTGATGCTTTCAGTGGTCGACAGCAGCCACATCTGCGGCAGCACGGGAACGGCGTGTCCGAGATTGAAGACCGCTTCCTCGAGTCCGTTGATCGAACGCGACTTCATGTCGGAGATCACGACAAAGCGGGAGGGCTCGCCGGAATGTTCCTCCGGGTGACGCCCAAATCTCTGCGGCGCGGCCGGCTCGACAGGCGCCGGACGTTCGCGGATGGCAGGCTCAGGGGCGGGCGTCTCGTGCACAGGCATCGGCTGCGATATCGCGGGGCGCAGCAGCGGCCCGAGAACCGGATCGTCGGCGGCGGCATGGGTGACGATCTCTCCCGGCTGCGACACCAGAGAGCCCGCAACGATGCGGCCCTCGCCGATGAAGGCCTGCATTTGGTCCAGGGGGTAGGGCCCATAGGCCTGCCCCTCGACTGTGACCAGCCACGACTGGGACATCCGTCTCGTATCCGCCTCCGCAACTCCCAAACCTAGAATTAAATGGTTACCCAAGCCTTGCTGCCGGGGCGCGCCGAGGCCAAGCTTCGGGCCGCAAACGCCATTTTGGGGAATAGCCATGCCGTCCCATGAATTCTGCCGGGTCGAGCGCGAGGGGCATCTGACGGTCGTGACCCTGAACCGGCCCGAGGTCATGAATGCGATCCACGCCCCGGCCAGTGCGGAACTCGCTGGGGTATTCGACGATTTTGCGGCCGATCCCGAGCAATGGGTCGCCATCGTGACGGGCGCGGGCGAGCGCGCGTTCAGCGCCGGAAACGACCTCAAATATCAGGCCGCGGGCGGGAAGATGACCTGGCCGTCGACCGGCTTTGCCGGGCTCACCAGCCGTTTCGACCTCGACAAGCCGCTGATCGCAGCCGTCAACGGCATCGCCATGGGCGGCGGCTTCGAGATCGCGCTGGCCTGCGATCTCGATCATGGCGTCCGACAATGCCGTCTTCGCGCTGCCGGAGCCCCGGGTGGGGCTGGCGGCCCTGGCCGGCGGTCTGCACCGGCTGCCGCGCGAGATCGGCACCAAGCGGGCGCTGGGCATGATCCTGACCGGCCGGCGCGTCGGCGCCGAGGAAGGCCGCGAACTGGGCTTCGTCCATGCGGTGGTGCCGCAGGCCGACCTGCTGGCGGCGGCGAAGAAGCTGGCGGCCGAGATCCTGGAACTGTCGCCGATGTCGGTGCGGGCGTCGAAACAGGCGGTCTATCGCGGCCTGGCGGAAGCCTCGGTGGCCGAGGCGCTCAAGGCCCAGAACCGCTATCCGGCGGTTTCGGCCATGTTCAAGAGCGAGGACTTCGTCGAGGGGCCGATGGCGTTCGCCCAGAAGCGTCCGGCGCAGTGGAAGGGCAAGTAGAACAGCGGACGCGCGCGCCGGCCTCCCCATCATGTCGAAGCTTTGACTTGCGGCCAGCTGTCAGGGATGCAAGCTGCGGGAAAACGCGCCTTTGGACACTCCCGCATGACCTGTCGAATTCTCCCGATCCTCGCGCTCGGTCTCCTGACTGTCCTGGGCGGCTGCGATGATAAGAGCCAGCCGCCCAAGCATCAGGCGATCGTCGAGCATCCGGTGCCGCTGGCCCAGCTTCCGCGCAACGTTGTTCCGACGCGCTACAGCCTGACCCTGACCATCGATCCCAGGGCCACGCGCTTTCGCGGACATGACGAGATTTCGATCGAGGTCGGCGAACCGGTCACCAGCGTGTATCTGCACGGACTGGATCTGCAGGTGGACACGGCGATTGCGCGTCTGGCCGACGGCACGACGCTCAAGGCCGATTACGAGCAGGTCGATCCCTCCGGCGTCGTGCGCCTGACCTTCGCCGGGCGCCTGCCGGCGGGCAAGGCGACGCTGGTGTTCGACTACAACGCGCCGTTCAACGGCGCGCTGGCGGGGCTCTACAAGGTCCGCCAGGCCGGCATCGACTATGCCTTTACCCAGTTCGAGGCCACCGATGCACGGCGCATGTTCCCGAGCTTCGACGAGCCCGGCTTCAAAACTCCCTTTGCCGTCGTCGTGAATGCGCCCAAGGGCGATCGCGTCATCGCCAACACGCCGCCGACCTCGCGCAACCCGACCGGCGGGGGAATGACCCACTGGGTTTTCGCCGAGACGCGGAAACTGCCGACCTATCTGCTGGCCCTGGCGGTGGGTCCGTTCGACGTGGTCGATGGCGGCACGGTGCCCGCGGACAAGTACCGCAAGACGCCGGTCCATCTGCGCGGCATCGCCGTGAAAGGGCAAGGGCAGCCAGCTGCACTACGCGCTGTCCCTGACGCCGAAGATCGTGCTGGCGCTCGAGAACTATTTCCACATCGCCTATCCGTTCAAAAAGCTCGACCTGATCGCGGTGCCGGATTTTTCGGCCGGTGCGATGGAGAACGCCGGCGCCATCACCTTCCGCGAACGCTATCTGCTGATGGGGCCCCACGCCCCGCTGGACCAGCGACGCGCCAGCCTTTACGGTGCAGGCCCACGAGATCACCCATCAGTGGTTCGGCGATCTGGTTACGCCCGCCTGGTGGGACGACATCTGGCTCAACGAAGCCTTCGCCAACTGGATGGAAGCCAAGGCGTCTGCCGCCGTGATGCCGAAGGGCGAGTTCGGCCGCGAGACACTGAACGATGGCTTGACCGTGATGTCGTCCGACGAACTGGCTTCGGCGCGGCGCATCCACAATCCCGTCAACGGGCCATCCGATATCGCGAATATTTTCGACGGCATCACCTACGACAAGGGTGCGGCCGTGCTGGCCATGTTCGAGCACTATGCGGGCGAGGCCCAGTGGCAGAAGGGCATACACGTCTATCTGACGAAATTCGCGCGCGGCAATGCGACCACCCACGACTTCATCCAGACCATTGCCGATGCCACCGGCCATCACGAAATCGTGCCGGCCTTCGAGTCCTATATCGACCAAAGCGGCATCCCGAATCTGAGCGTCGCCTTGCGCTGCGGCGAGACGGCGTCGCTGTCGGTCGTCCAGAGCATGTACGCGCAAATCGGGCGCATGGTGCCTGACCGCCAGTGGCAGGTGCCGATGTGCGTCTCCGGTCCCGGCGTCGCAAACCAATGCCGGATCGTGGCACGCACGGCCGACATTGCGCTGGGCCGCAGCTGTCCGGCCACGGTGATGCCCAATGCGCTCGGCAAGGGCTATTACCGCTTCGCCTATGACGCGAAGGACTGGCAGGGATTGATTGCGGCCGCGCCGCAACTCGATCCGGCCGATCAGCGCGTGATCTTCGCCAATGTCAACGCCGCCCTGCATGCCGGCCATGCCACCGCCGCCGACCTGGTTGCGCTGACGGCCCAACTGGCGCCGACGGCAAAATGGGACTTGCTGAACGCGATTGCCGACACATTCCACGAGCTGCGCACAAGGATTCTGGCGGAGGAGGATGTCGCGGCCTATCGCCGGTTCATCCGGGCGCGGTTCGCGCCGCGCCTGACCGCGATCGGCTTCACCCCGAGGCCGCATGAAGCGCCGGCAGTGACCCTGGAACGCGCGGCCCTGATCAGATTGCTGGTCGAAGAGGGCCGCGACCCCGAGACCCTGGCGCGCCTGACGAGGGCGGCGGAAATCTATGTTGCCTCCGGCACGACGTCGTTCGACGGATTGTCGCCGGATCTGGCGGAGGAGGCGATGCGCGCGGCGATCATTGCCAAGGGCGCCGATTTCGGCGACTCGCTTCTGCAGGCCTATCGGACGTCAAAGGACGACTATTTTCATAGGAACGTGCTGTATGCCGTCGCGGCCTCGGACGACCCCAAATTTCTCGACAGCGTTTTCGATATGGCGCTGACGCCGCAGATGCGGATCGGGGATATCCGCTTTCTCTACGCATATATGGGGCGCGAGCCCGCGGCCCGCGCGGCGTTCTGGTCCTGGTACAAGGCGCATTACGACGCCTTGCTGAAGCGCGTCACGGCCGAGGAAATGCCGCCTGCGGTGAGCCTGCTCGCCAAGGCCTGCGATCCCGATCTGCGCGACGAGGCCGAGATTTTCTTCCGGTCCAAGGTCGATGCCGTGCCGGGATTGAAGCGGCGTCTCGACCTTGCCGAAGAAGACATCGACCGCTGCATCGCCTTCAAGCAGGCCGAGGGCAGGGATGTGCGCGCCGCGCTGGTGGAGACCGCCAGATAGGATCGGCGACGGCCGGGGCCGCGCGGCTCAGTACACCCGCGCCTTGGGCTGGATATAGGCGATGTCGTTGGTCAGCGTGAAAGCATGTACCGGCCGGTAGTCGAGCTTGGCCCAGCCGGTCTCCGGATCGAGCCAGGACAGGGTGTGCTTCATCCATTTTTCGTCGTTGCGGTCGGGGAAGTCTTCGCGGGCATGGGCGCCGCGGCTTTCCTCGCGTGTCACCGCGCCTTCGATGGTGACGACGGCCTGGGCGATCAGGTTCTCGAACTCCAGCGTTTCGACCAGATCGGAATTCCAGATCATGGTGCGGTCGGAGACCTTCAGATCGCCGCGCCGGTTGTAGATCTCGTCGATGCGGCTGCTGGCCGGCCTCAGCGTCTCGCCGGTGCGGAACACGGCGGCGTCTTCCTGCATCGCCTTCTGCATGGCGAGGCGCATCTGGGCGGTCGGGGTCGAGCCGTTGGCGTGACGCAGCCGGTCGAGCCGCGCCAGCGCCTCGTCGCCCGCATCCTTCTTGAAATCGGCGTGCTTCTGCGCCGGGCGTCAGGGATCTTGGCGCATTGCAGGCCCGCGGCCTTGCCGAACACCACCAGGTCGATCAGCGAGTTGGAGCCCAGGCGGTTGGCGCCGTGCACCGAGACGCAGGCCGCTTCGCCCACCGCCATCAGGCCGGGCACCACCGTGTCGGGATTGCCGTCCTTCAGGGTCAGGGCCTCGCCCATATAGTTGGTCGGGATGCCGCCCATATTGTAGTGCACGGTCGGCAGCACCGGGATCGGCTCCTTGGTCACGTCGACGCCGGCGAAGATGCGCGCGCTTTCGGCGATGCCGGGCAGGCGCTCGTGAATGATCTTCGGGTCGAGATGCGACAGGTGCAGATGGATGTGGTCCTTGTTCGGGCCGACGCCGCGGCCTTCGCGGATTTCGATGGTCATGGCGCGGCTGACGACATCGCGGCTGGCCAGGTCCTTGGCGCTGGGCGCATAGCGCTCCATGAAGCGCTCGCCTTCGGAATTGGTCAGATAGCCGCCTTCGCCGCGCACGCCTTCGGTGATCAGCACGCCGGCGCCATAGACGCCGGTGGGGTGGAACTGCACGAATTCCATGTCCTGCAGCGGCAGGCCGGCGCGCAGCACCATGGCATTGCCGTCGCCGGTCTGGGTGTGGGCGCCGGTGCAGGAGAAATAGGCGCGGCCATAGCCGCCCGTGGCCAGGATCACCTGGTGGGCGCGGAAGCGGTGGATCGTGCCATCATCGAGATTCCAGGCCATGACGCCGCGCACGGCGCCGTCCTCGACGATCAGGTCGAGGGCGAAATATTCGATGAAGAAATTGGTGTCGTGCTTGACGCACTGGCCATAGAGCGTGTGCAGCATGGCATGGCCGGTGCGGTCGGCCGCCGCGCAGGTGCGCTGCGCGATGCCTTCGCCGAAATTGGAGGTCATGCCGCCAAAGGCGCGCTGATAGATCTTGCCGTCTTCGGTGCGGCTGAAGGGCACGCCGAAATGCTCGAGCTCGTAGACCGCTTCGGGCGCGTTGCGGCACAGATATTCGATCGCGTCCTGGTCGCCCAGCCAGTCCGAACCCTTGACGGTGTCGTACATGTGCCAGCGCCAGTCGTCCGGCGCCCATATTGCCGAGGCTGGCGGCGACCCCGCCCTGCGCCGCCACGGTGTGGCTGCGGGTGGGAAACACCTTGGTGATGCAGGCGGTCTTCAGCCCGCTGGCGGCCGCCTCCAGCGTCGCGCGCAGGCCGGCGCCGCCGGCGCCCACGACGACGACGTCGAAGGTGTGATCGATGATGTCATATGCGGTCATGGGGTCGGTATCCGAAGCAGCGGGGAAACTCAGAGGGTGATGCGATACATCGCAAACAGACAGGCGGCACCGACGACCCAGGCGAAGGCGCGGTTCAGCATCAGCCAGACGATCTTCTGGCCGTCATGGTGCACATAGTCCTCGATCACGACCTGGATGCCGAGCACCATGTGCATCAGCACCGCCAGGATGAACAGGATCATCAGCACCGCATGCACCGGGTCGTGGAGATAGGCGAGGGCGGTGTCGCGGTCGGCGCCGACAAGGCCGAGCATGGCGACGACAAACCAGATCGAGAGCGGGATCAGCGCGGTGGCCGTCACCCGTTGTTTCCAGAAATGGTGGACGCCGGAGCGGGCGGCGCCGAGGCCCTCGACGCGGGACAGCGGGGTGCGGAAGCTCACAGGGCACCTCCATGCAGCTTGAGATAGCCGAGCAGGAACAGACCGGCGGCGATCAGGATCGAAGCCAGGATGATCAGCACGCTGATGCGGTTGGCCGTCCTGGGCGCGAAGCCGTAGCCCACATCCCACACCAGATGCCGCAGCCCGTTCAGCAGATGGAAGCAGAGCGACCAGACGAAGCCGAAGATGATGAGCTGGCCCAGCGGCGTGAAGGCCAGACGGGTAAAGTGGCTGTACTGGTCGGGGCCGGTGGCCAGCGCCATCAGCCACCAGGCCAGCGCCAGCGTTCCGATCGTCAGGGCCACGCCGGTGGCGCGGTGGACGATCGAGGTCGCCATGGTGGGCGTCCAGCGATAGATTTGCAGATGCGGAGAGAGCGGGCGCGGACGCGCCCCGGAACTGGCGTTATCGGCCATAAAGGACCCCGGAAACTGGGATTTGCGAACGGCCGGGAGTGTAGGGGGCAGGGCTCCCAAGTCAACGCCGCACAGATGGCGCATCGCCGCGCCACGTCCCGGATGCGGAGCCGGGCCGCCGGCGCCACGCAGACGCGATTGATTCGCCCGTCTCATGCACCAAAAATGTCCCGGCCGCAGCGGTGTATAACACCGGTGGCTGCCTTGCGGCTGGACCCGGAATCCGGCACTTAGTAAGGCCTTATGGCCACACCGATCCGCATCGCGCCGTCCATCCTCTCCGCCGATTTCGCCCGCCTGGGCGCCGAGATCGAGGCGGTCGACCGGGCCGGCGCCGATTTCATCCATCTCGATGTGATGGACGGTCACTTCGTGCCCAACATCACCATCGGCCCGGCGGTGGTCAAAGCGCTGCGGCCGCACACCAAGCTGCCCTTCGACGTCCACCTGATGATCTCGCCGGTGGACCCCTATATCGAAGCCTTTGCCGAAGCCGGCGCCGACATCATCACCGTGCACCCGGAAGCCGGGCCGCATGTCCACCGCACGCTGCAACTGATCCGTTCGCTCGGCAAGAAGCCGGGCGTGGTCCTCAATCCCGGCACGCCGATCGACGCCATCGACAATCTGATGGACCTGGCCGACCTGGTTCTCATCATGAGCGTCAATCCCGGCTTCGGCGGCCAGAATTTCATCGACAGTCAGCTGCGCAAGATCGAGGCCGCCGCCACGCGGATCGCCAAGGCCGGCCGGCCGATCATGCTGGAGGTCGATGGCGGGGTCACACCGCACACCGCCCGGCAGGCCGTTGCCGCCGGCGCCGACACCCTCGTCGCCGGCTCGGCCGTGTTCAAGGGCGGCGCCGAGAGCTATGCCGCGAACATCGCGGCGTTGCGCGGGTGAGGGCGTGACGAGCGTTCCGGCAAAGCGGCACCGCCCGCCCCCCGATTTGTTCCCCGAGATTGCGCGCGCGGCGCTGAGGCGCATGGCCCAGCCCCTGCGCACGGCCTGGCGGCGCAACTGGTTCTATCGCCGGCTGCTCAAGGGCAAGCTGTCCGACCGCATCCTGTTTCATCCGAACGATGTGCTGCCCCGCAAGCTGGAAGACGCCGACGCGCTGTTGCGCGGGCGCTTCCGCTTCGGCGGCGAGATGCTCGACATCGCCGAGGGCTCGGTCTTCGACAAGACGCCGCCGAGCCGCGCCTGGCACGAGGCGCTGCACAGCTTCGCCTGGCTGCCGCCGCTGGCGGCGGCGGGCGGCGAGCCGGCGCGGACCCTGGCGACCAATCTGATCGCCCAGTGGGTCAAGCGCTACCCCCGTTACTCGGAACCGGAATGGGCGCCGCATGTGATGGCGCGCCGCCTCGTCGCGCTGTTCGTACATGGCCGCTTCGTTGTGCCCAATTCGGATGTGCTGTGGCGCTCGAAGCTGTTCGTCTCGCTGCGCGAGCAGTCGCGCCAGCTGGCGCGTATCGCGGCCAAGGCACCGGACGGATTTGCCCGCTTCGAGACCGCGGCGGCGCTGGCCCTGTCCGGCGCCTGCCTCGATGACAGCAGCAAGCGGCTGCTGCAGGGGCTCGAGCGGCTGGAAGAGGAGATCGGCCGGCAGATCCTGCCCGATGGTGGCTTTGCCGACCGCTCGCCGGAGACCTTGCTGCACGCTTATCGCCATGTGGTCATGGTGATCGATGCCCTGAAGGCGATCGATCATCCGGTGCCGGGCGCGTTGCTCAGCGCGCATGACCGGATGACGCCGATGTTGCGCTTTTTCCGGCACGGCGACGGGGCGCTGGCCCTGTTCAATGGCGGGCGCGAATGCGACCGCAACACGCTCGCCGCGCTGCTGGCGCGCGATGAGGTGCGCGGCGCGCCGTTTGGCTTCGCGCCGCATTCACGCTTTCAGCGCCTGGTTGCGGCAAAGGCCTATGCGGTGATGGATTGCGGGCCGGTGCCGCAGGGCGTCTATGCGGCCGGTGCCCATGCCGGTTGCCTGTCCTTCGAGTTCAGTTCCGGCCCGCAACGCCTTGTCGTCAATTGCGGCGCCTCGCCCAAATGGAACGGCGCCCTGCGCAGTACGGCGGCGCATTCGACGCTGACGCTGGCCGACACCTCCCAGGCCGCGATCCTGTCGCCGGGGACGGCGTGTGACCTTGTCGGGGCGCGCATGCTCGGCGGCCCGCAGGAGGTGTCCAGCGAGCGGCGCGAAACCCAGCATGGCTGGAGCGTGGAGGCGCGCCACGATGCCTATGTCCGCAAATTCGGCGTGATCCACGAACGCAGACTGACGCTTGCGGCCGACGGTTGCACATTGACCGGCGGCGACACGCTGCGGCCCCAGAATTTGCGCAAGGGCGAGGTCGCCTTTGCCGTGCGCTTCCATATTCATCCCGATGTGCGGGTCTCGCCGGCCCAGGGCGGCGACGTGCTGCTCAAGCTGCCCTCGGGCGAGGGCTGGCGGTTCCGCAGCGGCAGTCCCGTCACCATCGAGGAGAGTGTCTATCTGGGCGGTGAACCGGCGCGGAAGACCGAGCAGATCGTGCTGACGGGCCAGGTTGCGGGCGATCCGGTCGAGATCGCCTGGGTATTCGAGCGGATCGGCGTCACCTGATGCGGCGCGGGCTTGGTCCGGGCCGGAGCGGCGCGCTAGCCTGTCGGCAATGGAAAAGATGATTCAGGACTTCCTCGCGGGCCTCGGCCTGCGGGGCGGCTATCTCGAGGCGCTGAAGAGCGCCGTCGGCCGCCTGGATGCGCCGTTGCTGGCCATGCAGGCCGCCCTCATTGTGGTCCTGGGGCTGCTCGGGGCCTGGCTGGCGACCCGCATCAAACAGCTGGTCCGGCAGGTCATCGGCCTGACCATGCCGTCCGGATGGGTGCGGCCAATGAGCCGCGCCTTCGATTCGGTTTCGGCCCCGCTGTTCTGGCTGGCGACCCTCTGGGTCAGTCTGACGGTGGCGCGCGCGCTCGGCCTGCAGTTCGGCCTGGTGGGGGCGGCGGTCAGCCTGCTGGCGGCCTGGGTCACGATCCGGCTTCTGTCCTTTGCCGTGCGCAATCCCTTCCTGTCGGCGACGATCTCGGTTGCGGCCTGGACCATCGCCGCGCTCAGCATCCTGGGCTTGTTGCATCCGCTGACGGTGCAGCTTGATGCCATGGCCTTCAGCCTTGGCAAGCTGCGCATTTCGGCGTTGACGATCCTGCGCGCGCTGTTCGTGCTGGCCTTGCTGTTGTGGCTGACGACGCTGATCTCGTCCTATCTCGAGCGCCGCATCAGCCACACCAAATCGCTGACGCCCTCGATCCAGGCCCTGCTGATCCGCCTGTTGAACCTGGTTCTGCCGGCGATCGCGGTCGTGATCGCGCTGTCGGCGGTCGGCATCGACCTGACCGCGCTCACCGTGCTGTCGGGGGCCATCGGCATCGGCATGGGGCTGGGGCTGCAGAAGACCGTCTCCAACCTCGTGGCCGGGCTGACCCTGATCCTGGGCAAGTCGATCAAGCCGGGCGATGTCATCGCCCACAAGGACACCTATGGCTGGGTGACCTCGATGGGCGCGCGCTTTGTGGCCGTGGCGACACGCGACGGCAGCGAATATCTGATCCCCAATGAGGACTTCATCTCCAACGGGGTCGAGAACTGGTCCTATTCCAACAATCTGCGGCGGCTGCACATTCCGGTCGGCGTGGCTTACGAATCCGACATGCATGAGGTCATGCGCCTGTGCCTGAAGGCAGTCGGCTCGGTCGATCGAATCCTGAAGAGCCCCGAGCCCGTCTGCCTGATGACCGGGTTCGGCGACAGCTCGGTCAATTTCGAGATCCGCTGCTGGATCAACGATCCGCGCAACGGCATTGCCAATGCCACAAGCGCGGTGCTGATCGCAGTCTGGGACATCTTCAAGGCCAACGGCGTCACCATCCCGTTCCCGCAGCGCGATGTACACCTGATCCCGATGCCGGGCGGCACGCCCGCCAAACCACAGGGCGGGTGAATCATGGCAATTGCCGGAGGCCGATTCTGTTTGCTAAGTGAGTACGATCATCCGCGCATCTGAAGCGGGAAGGGGAGTTCGATGGTTCAGCTCAGACTGCCAAAGGGCAGCGAGATCAAGACGGGCAAGGCGTGGCCGCGCCCGACCACGGCAAACGGCAAGAAGCCGAAGCGGACCAAGGACTTCCGCGTCTATCGTTACAATCCGGAAGAAGGCGGGAACCCGACCCTCGACACCTACCGGCTGGACCTGGACAGCTGTGGTCCGATGGTCCTGGACGCTCTCATCAAGATCAAGAACGAGGTCGACCCGAGCCTGACCTTCCGGCGGTCCTGCCGCGAGGGCGTTTGCGGCTCCTGCGCCATGAATATTGACGGCGCCAACACCCTGGCCTGCACCAAGCCGATTTCCGAGATTTCCGGCTCCGTCCGCATCTATCCGTTGCCGCACATGCCGGTGGTCAAGGATCTGGTGCCGGACATGACCAATTTCTACGCCCAATACGCCTCCATCCAGCCTTATCTGCAGACCAAGTCGCCGACTCCGGAGAAGGAATGGAAGCAGTCGCCCGAGCAGCGCGAGAAGCTCAATGGCCTTTACGAGTGCATCCTGTGCGCCTGCTGTTCAACCTCGTGCCCGAGCTACTGGTGGAACCAGGATCGCTATCTGGGACCGGCGGCGCTGCTGCAGTCTTATCGCTGGCTCGCGGACAGCCGCGACGAGGCGACGGGCGAGCGGCTCGACAATCTCGAAGACCCGTTCCGGCTCTATCGCTGCCACACGATCATGAATTGCGCCAACACCTGCCCCAAGGGTCTGAACCCGGCCGAGGCAATCGGCGAGATCAAGCAGATGATGGTCAAGCGCGCGGTCTGAGGCGCGTTACACTTCCACCATGTCGAAATCGGATTTGGGCGTGCCGCAGAGCGGGCACACCCAATCCTCCGGCAGGTCCGCCCAGCGGGTGCCGGGGGCGATGCCTTCATTGGGGTCGCCGTCGGCCTCGCTGTAGAGATAGCCGCAGGTCCGGCACTGCCAGGTCTTGAAATCCGCCATCGTCAAATCCGCCGCCCGCCTACTGCATCACATAGCGGATCGGTACGGTTTTCGGCCCGCTGACGAAGTTCGCTTCGACGAGCCTGGGCGTGCCGGCCAGTTCGACGGATTGCAGGCGCGGCAACAGCTCTTCCCACAGGATGCGCATTTCCATGCGCGCCAGATGCTGGCCGAGACAGACATGCGCGCCATAGCCGAAGGCGACATGCTTGTTGGGCGTGCGGTCCACCTTGAAGGCGAAGGGATCTTCATAGACCTCCTCGTCGCGATTGCCCGAGGGATAGCAGAGCATCGAGCCAGTCGCCCTTGGCGATCTTCTGGCCATGGACCTCGGTGTCGGCCGTGGCGCTGCGCATGAAATGCTTGACCGGCGTGACCCAGCGGATGGTCTCTTCGACGAAGGACGGGATCAGGCCGGGATCGGCTTTCAGCTTGGCGAACTGGTCCGGGTTTTCCGCCAGCGCCCACATGCCGCCGGCGGTGGTGTTGGAGGTCGTGTCGTGTCCGGCCGTGGCGACGATGATGTAATAGCCCATCGCGGCGCGATCGGTCAGCAATTCGCCATTGACGCGGCTGTTGGCGATGACGCTGGCCACGTCGTCGCGGGGGTGTTCGCGGCGATCGGCCGTGATGGCGTCGAAATAATTGGTGAAATCCTGCACCGTCGCCAGCAGGTTCGTCAGCAGCTCGTTGCTGTCCAGCGGACTGGCGCCGGAGCGGCTCATCTCCGGATCGGAGGTGCCGAACAGCTCCTGCGTCAGCTTCAGCATGCGCGGCTCGTCGCTCTCCGGCACGCCCATGATCTGCATGATCACGCGCAAGGGGTAGAGGAAGGCGATATCCCGGGCGAAGTCGCAAGTGCCGCCGGCGGCCGCCATCTTGTCGACGGTCGCACGCGCCAGCGCGCGGATGCGCTCCTCCAGCTTCTTGATGTTTTGCGGCAGGAACCAGGCTTGGGTCAGCTTGCGATGATTGAAGTGGTCCGGATTGTCCATCTGGACCAGCGAATAGATCAGATGCGGCGAGCCGCCGGTGAGCCCGCGCACCTGCTTGTCGGCATCCTGCGTGGTCAGGGTCGCCGGACGGTCGCCATTGTGGAACAGCTCGTTCTGCCGTTCGACATTGAGGATGTCGGCATGTTTGGTCACGGCCCAGAACGGATCATAGCCTTCCAGTTCGACTAGCCCGACCGGCATTTCCTTGCGCAACCAAGCGAACGTCTCGTCGAGCCTTTTGGAGTCGGCATAGGCCTTGGGATCGACGATGTTCGCGGCGATCTCGAGAGGGATGGTCATGGCGTTCGTCCCCGGTGGGTATCGTGACGCTGGAGTCAGCCACCAACCGCGCGCGCTGGCAAGGCGGCCGGCGTCCTGACGTAACGGAAGGTCAGGTCGCGTAGGTCGCCGGGTCGAGCGCGAAGGCCAGCCCCTGCAGATCTTTGCCGCGCGCGCGTCGCTCCGTATTGGCCCGGGCGATCTGGCGAAAGCGCGCCAGCGCCGCACGATCTGAGAGCGATCTCGTGTCCTCACCCAGATGCTCGCGCAGCAGCTCGCCGCGCAGTGCGCGCACAACCGCCGCGTCCCAGATCGCGGCATTCATCTCGGTGTCGCAGAAAAAGGACTGCGAGGCGATATTGCACGATCCGATGGTCGCCCAGTGATCGTCCACCAGCATGATCTTGTCGTGGACATAAACAGATTGGAGGCCCCCGCCGGGTTGCGGGGCTGCGATCCCGGCCAGAAGGAAATGGTCGAACGCACCCAGCGCGGCGATCTGCTCGAAGAAACTCGCAGAGGCGGGGTTGCGCCGCGCCGCGCGCACCTGTTCCTCCGGTTCGGCCGGGCAGAGAAAGACAACGTCCACGCCCCGCGCCAACGCCTTGTGCAAATGCGCGACGATATCGGGCGAGGCGATATATTGATCCTCGATATAGATCGTAGTGCGCGCCGCATCGATGGCGGCGATGTATTGTTCGAAGATTCCGCGCTCGCCATGGGCGATGTCGAAGGGGACGCCGCCCGCAGCGGCTGTGCCGTCGCCGTAGTGACCGGCGCGGACCGAGCGCTGGATCTGAACCGTGCTCAACCCCGCCTCGGGCGAAGGATGCTGCGGGAAGTCCAGCTGGCTCCCTTGTGTATCCGGCGGCCAGACGCCGCATTCGACCATCCGCTCGCCGGCTTCGTTCCAGCGCTGCACGAAATTGTGGTGCACGTCGGACGCGGCCGGTCCCGCAAGCTCGCAATAGACGTCATGGGTGTGGGCGCCGGCACGGTTGGCGTGGCCCGGTTCCGTCACCGAATCGGGGTTGAGATTGATGCCGCCGACAAAGGCCGTCTCGCCCGGTGCTCCGGCGTCGATCAGCCAGCTCTTCTGGTGCTGGCAATAATGCTTCTGGGCCCGGTCCCAGCGCGCCAGGAAGCGCGAGCCGCGCTGCGCGAGCCAGTCATGCTCGTGGGGATGGCCGTGGAAATGGGTGGCCCCCTCCAGATGGGTGCGCCAGAAGAGGACGCGCACATCCACGCCGCGCGCCACGGCGCGATCCATCAGGTCGAAGAAGCTGCCGCGTCCGCCCGGCATTTCGAAATCCTGGTGGAGAAAGGCGACCGTGACCCAGACGCTGTGCCGGGCCGCCTCGACGGCCTCGGCGATGCGGCCGAACGCGGCCTCGCCATCGATCAGCGGGCGCACGCGATTGCCCGTGCGAAGCGGATAGGAGCCGTTCGAAACCGGCGGGATGTGGGAGATGTGACGGCGGGCGGCCGTCGCGCTCATGCGGTGCCGCCGGGGGCCGCCTGCAGGCCGCCTGCGCGCAGGCGCAGCACGCGCCACAGCACCGCGCTGGCCAGCGACGTCAACATGCTGCGCGGCCTGGCCCCGCAGGCCCGGGCGACCATCTGCACCAGCTTGTTCACATGATGGCGGCGGTAAAGCGAGATCGCGGTCGCGTTATAGGCGCGGGCGAATTTCGCCCGCTCATAGGGGATGCGGGTTTCGTCGGCCTTGGCGACATTGGCGCAATAATAGGCATAGGACAGTTCGTCGTCGTCGGATTCGCTGACCCGCGTGATGGCGACCCAAAGCTTTTTCCAACGCGGCAGATCGGGCTCGTCCTGCTTGTTCAGGGTTTCGAAGAACAATTTGTAGTGGCGGAATTCGTCGGCGGCGATGCGGCCGGCGACCTCCTTGAGGACGGGCTCGTCCGTGGCCTCGCGGATGGCGCTGTAATAGGAGGAGGTGCCGCATTCGACGACACAGCGCGCGATCATCTCGCCGCGGCGGCTCCCACGGATCGAGACGGCGTCATCGCCGGCAAAATGCGGCGGCTTGTAGCCGGCGCGAAACCGGCTGACGGCATCGCGAAAATTGAAGCTGGGATCGGCCATTTCGGCCCAACGGCCGAGCGCCAGCCCATGCTGGATTTCCTCGTCGCCCCAGCGCTCGATATCGGCCAGGGTCTGGGCGTCGCCATCCCGGAAGACGCGCTTGAGATAAGTGACGTAGTCGGGGGCGTTGTATTCCACCAGCGAGGCAGCCTTCACCGCCGCCAGCAGACACGGATCGAGCCTGGAGGGATCGAACTGGTCCCACTGAACGTCGTCCAGCGTCCAGCCGCCTTGGTAAATTATTCCGCCGGTCATCTGTGTTCCCATGTCCGCGGCCGCCGCGACATCGGCTGCGTTTATAGCAAAGCCCGCACATCCAGCGAAACCCGCGCCGCGACGGCGTTCCGTGCAGAGTTTCGGCCCCGTCAGCAACTTTCTTGCCGCGCCCATGGCCGCCGAACGTGTCCATATATCATTGATTCGTATGACGAATTCCAGACCAGCGGTGGCCGGGGGATTGCGCTGTCTCAACACCCGCCTCGCCGCGAGGGCGCACCGTGTCACCGATTGCGATGTTGGACGGAACCGCCCATGGCATTGCCGCAGACGGTGAATGAACGGCGGGCCACCGTCGGGCTGGAGCGCTTCTGGCCGGTTGGCCTGACCCTGATAATTGGCACGGCGGTTTCCGTGGTGGGGTATCTCTGGGTTGCCCAGCTCGGTGCGGATGTGTCGGTATCGAACTTTCGCGCCGAAGCGGTGGAGCGCGTGAGCATCATCGAGCGGCGGCTCGGCGAGTATCCCGATTCGCTCGGCGTGCTTGGAACCCATTTCGAAACGCAGACGGGGCAGACCTCCCGCGAACATTTCGCGCTGCATGGCGGACGGCTCATGGCGCGCTCCCCCGGCCTTGGGGCGCTATTGTGGATTCCGCTGGTCGCGCAGGACGATCGCCTGGCGCGCGAGGACGCCATGCGCGGAAGCGGAACGCCCGGCGCCCAATTCTGGGAGCGCGGCGAGGACGGGAAGAAAGTCCGGGCACCGCCGCGGCCGCTCTACTATCCGATTGTCTATGCGATCGCACGGAAGGGGGAGAGCCCCGACATCGGGTTCGATTTGGGGTCGAATCCGAAATGCCGCGCACAGCTCGACGCGCTGCACGCTGACACCCCGGTTGTCTTGCGCTGTCCAGGGCTGGCGCCGCTGCCGGGAATGACGGATTCCAGTGCCGTGGTGCTCGTGATGCCGGTGGTCCGGGAAGCCGGAGAGAGTGGAGCGACCGGATCGGATCGCCACGACCACAAGGTTCGGCGCGCCGGTTTCATCATGGGGGTCTTCCACCCCAAGGCGATGATTCAGGATGCGTTTGCCGGCCTGTCGTCATCTGGCGTCGCGATGTATTTCTTCGAACAGGGCGCGCGAGGGACCAGCCGGCTTGTTTATGCCAGCCAACCGGCGGGCGGCGAGGCCGTGAAGTCTCCCGTCACGATTGCGTCCCTGAGCGCGGGCACCAGCTATGAAACGACGCTGGCTATCGCAAACCTGAAGCTGTGGGTCGTCTGCGTGCCGAGCCTGCCATTTTCTGCCACCGATGGTGCCTGGAATGCGGTTGGCGTCCTGGGGGCAGGGTTGCTCTTTACATTTCTGGCCATGCTGTACCACCTGATGTCGGGGCGCCGGCTCCGCGAGGTGGAAAACGTTGCCGCGGAAATGCGGCTCGGCATTCGTGAATTGAAACGCCGCGATGAAATTCAGGCCGCAATCGCCGTCAGCGCCAGCGAACTTCTGCGCACGACCGATTTCAACCATAGTGTTGTCAATGCACTGGCGCGTATCGGAAGCGTCGCCGGCGCGGACCGCGTCTACATCTTCCAGGTCCGCAATGACGATGCCGGTCACGTTCTGGTCACGCGGCGTTTCACCTGGACGACCGAAGAATTCAAGGTAGCGCCGGGATCGCTGATCTTTGTCGACGAGGACATGGAAGCGCTGGGGCTGAGTTCATGGATCCCCCGGCTGCGCGGCGGGGAACTCGTTACAGGACTGGCACGAAATTTCGAAGAGCCGGTGCAAGCGCTTCTTCTGCGCACGCGCGCCCGCGCCATCCTCGTCATCCCGTTGTTCGTGAGCGAGAAATGGTGGGGCCAGATCGCCCTGGACAATTGTTCGACCGAACGGGAATGGACGACCAGCGAGATCGATGCCGTCAAGACGGTGGCGGAACTGTTTGGGAGTGCGTTGCGCCAACAGGAGATCGTGAGCGCATTGTCCGACGCCAATCGTATCGTCGAGAACAGCTCGACAATTATGTTCCGGCTAGGTGCGGACCGGACCTATCCGCTGCTTTTCCTTTCGCACAACGTTGCGCGCTATGGGTACGCGGCGGACGAACTTCTTGCATCACCGGCGAAATGGCAGAGCCTCGTCGTGCCAGAGGACATCCCGCAGCTCGTCGAGGCGATTGAAGATGTCCTGACCGGCAAGAAGGTGCGATCCTACCAGGAGTTCCGAATCCAGAGGCCGGATGGCACCTATGTGTGGCTCGACGGGCAACTCGCGGCGGTCCGGGACGAGCGCGGCAACCTCGTGGCGATGGAGGGCGTTGCGTCCGATATCACCGAGCGCAAGCGTGCGGAAGATCAGATGGAATCGATGGCTCGCACCGACTTGCTGACCAATCTTCCCAACCGAACTGCATTTCTGGAGCGCATAGGGACGGAATTTGACCAGGCCAAACGCACCGGGAGCCGGTTTGCGGTGCTCTATTTCGATATGGATTATTTCAAGGACGTGAACGATGCATTGGGCCACGCGGTCGGAGACATGCTGCTGCGTGCGGTGAGCGGCCGACTGCTGGCGAATGTGCGCAGCGGCGATCTGGTGGCGCGGCTTGGCGGCGATGAATTTGCCGTGTTGCGCACCGACATCCAGGAACCCGCGAATGCCGGAGCCCTGGCAACGAAACTGCTTGAGGCCTGCGCCGAACCCTACAAGATCGCAGGCAAGGATGTGCATATCACGGTGAGCATCGGCATCACGCTTTATGACGAGATGGCGAGCGGGCCGGATGACCTGCTGACCCGCGCCGATCTTGCGCTGTATCGCGCCAAGTCTGCGGGACGGAATCGCTTTGCCTTCCATTCCGAAGAGATGGACGAGGCCGTCCGCGAACGGGTCTGGCTCGCCGACGATCTGCGGGCGGCCCTCGCCGCCGGGAACCAGTTGACAGTCGTCTATCAGCCGCAGGTCGAAATCCTGTCCGGCCGTGTCGTCGGCATCGAAGCGCTGGTGCGCTGGGATCATCCGACGCGCGGACCTCTCGCGCCCGATGCCTTCATCAGCGCCGCCGAGGCGTCAGGCCTCATCCGGCCGCTGGGCCTATGGGTGTTGCGCGAATCGTGCTGGCAAATGCGGCGCTGGCTCGACGCAAAAATCGCGCCGCCGGTGATGGCCGTGAACCTATCCGTCGTTCAGCTGATGCTCGATCACGATTTCGCCGAGATTGTCGGGAAGATCATCTCCGAAACCGGATTGGGACGCGGAGACCTGGAACTGGAGCTGACGGAATCCACGCTGATGGAGACAACGCGGGACCACCGGGCCGTTCTGATGAAGTTGCGGGATAAAGGGGCCCGCCTTTCGATCGACGATTTTGGCACGGGCTATTCGTCGCTCGATTATCTGCGCAGCTACTCCGTAAACCGCATCAAGATCGCCCAGAAATTCGTTGATGGCGTTCCGGGGGATGCCGGCGATGCCGCCATTGTGCGCGCGACGCTGGGCCTGGCGCAGGCCTTCGGCATTGAGGTCATTGCCGAGGGCGTCGAATGCGCCGCACAAGCGGAGTTTCTCACCTCGATCGGCTGCCGTTTTGCGCAGGGTTACTTTTTCAGCCGGCCGCTTGTGAGGGACGACGCAGGCGCATATCTGGCCGAGGCCGCGCAAAAGCGCCAGCCCGCGGTCCTCTAGCGCTTCGCTTTGGTCAGAGCGCGGCGCGCAGCTGCTGCAGGGCGTCGACGGCGGCCACGGCCTTGGTCCGGGCTTCCTCGGTCTTGGCCTGGAGGATGTCTTCCTCGGCATTGGCGATGCGCGTGTCGAGCAGTTCGGCGTTGACGCTTTCCATTGGAATGGCCTCTTCGGCCAGCACGGTGAGCTTCTGGGCCGAGACATCGGCGAAGCCCGAAGTTACGAAGAAGCGCTGGTCGCCATCCGGGCCGCCCTTGATCGAGATCACGCCCGGCTTGAGGGTCGAGATGACCGGCGCATGTCCGGCCAGCACGCCGAAATAACCTTCGGTGCCGGGCAGGGTGACCATCTCGGCATCTTCCGAGAGCAGAAGTTTCTCGGGCGAGACGAGGTCGAAGGAAATCTTGTCAGCCATGTCACATCCATTTGCGCCGTCCGGCGCCCGTCATGCGGGCCCCGGACGGCTGCGGCAATTACGCGGCGTCGGCGGCCATCTTCTTGGCCTTGGCGACGGCTTCTTCGATGGCGCCGACCATGTAGAAGGCCTGTTCGGGCAGGTGGTCGTATTCGCCGTCGACGATCGCCTTGAAGCTGCGGATCGTGTCGGCCAGCTCGACGAACTTGCCCGGCGAGTTGGTGAACTGCTCGGCCACGAAGAAGGGCTGGGACAGGAAGCGCTGGATCTTGCGGGCGCGCGCCACGACCAGCTTGTCGTCTTCGGACAGTTCGTCCATGCCCAGAATGGCGATGATGTCCTTCAGGGCCTGGTACTGCTGCAGCACCTCCTGCACGCGGCGGGCGACGGTGTAGTGCTCCTCGCCGATGACCTGCGGGTCGAGGATGCGCGAGGTCGAGTCCAGCGGATCCACGGCCGGGAAGATGCCCTGGGCGGCGATGTCGCGCGACAGCACGGTGGTCGCGTCCAGGTGGGCGAAGGAGGTGGCCGGCGCCGGGTCGGTCAGGTCGTCGGCGGGCACGTAAATGGCCTGCACCGAGGTGATCGAGCCCTTCGTGGTCGAGGTGATGCGCTCCTGCAGATTGCCCATCTCGGTCGCCAGCGTCGGCTGATAGCCCACCGCCGAGGGAATACGGCCGAGCAGGGCGGACACTTCCGAACCGGCTTGGGTGAAGCGGAAGATGTTGTCGATGAACAGCAGCACGTCCTTGCCTTCGGCGTCGCGGAAATATTCGGCGACGGACAGGCCGGTCAGCGCGACGCGGGCGCGGGCGCCCGGCGGCTCGTTCATCTGGCCATAGACCAGGGCGCATTTGGAGCCTTCGGCGGAGCCGTTGTTCTTCTTCGGATCGACGTTCACGTTGGACTCGATCATCTCGTGATAGAGGTCGTTGCCCTCGCGGGTGCGCTCGCCGACGCCGGCCAGCACCGAATAGCCGCCATAGGCCTTGGCGATGTTGTTGATCAGCTCCTGCATGGTCACGGTCTTGCCGACGCCGGCGCCGCCGAACAGGCCGATCTTGCCGCCCTTGGTGTAGGGGCAGAGCAGGTCGACGACCTTGATGCCGGTGACCAGGACTTCGGACGTGCCCGCCTGCTCGGCGAAGGACGGGGCTTCGCGGTGGATGGACGACGATGTGGTCCTGGCTGATCGGGCCGGCTTCGTCGATCGGCTCGCCGATGACGTTCATGATGCGGCCCAGCGTGGCCGGGCCGACCGGCACGCGGATCGGCGTCGCCGGTGTCGATCACTTCCTGGCCGCGCACCAGGCCTTCGGTGGTGTCCATGGCGATGGCGCGCACCGTGTTTTCGCCCAGATGCTGGGCCACTTCGAACACCAGGCCGGACTTCCTTGCCGGTGCGCGGGTCGGTGTTCTTGGTCTCCAGCGCGTTCAGAATCGCCGGCAGGTGCACCGTCGAACTCGACGTCGACGACGGCGCCGATCACCTGGGAAAGGCGGCCCTTGGAACCGGTTGGGGTCTGTGCGTTCATGGCTTTCTCTTTCTCGTCTTAAAGGGCGGCGGCGCCGGAGATGATTTCGATCAGCTCCGTGGTGATCTGCGCCTGGCGTGTACGGTTCATCTGGATGGTGAGATCGTCGATCAGCTCGCCCGCGTTGCGGGTGGCATTGTCCATGGCCGTCATCTGCGCGGCGAAGAAGCCGGCCTGGTTGTCCAGCAGCGCCGTCAGGATCTGCACGGCGATGTTCTGCGGCAGCAGAGCCTCCAGGATCGTGTCTTCGTCCGGCTCGTAGTCGTAGAAGGCGCCGGTCGCTTCGCATCGGCGCTTTCGACCGCGGCCGGGATCAGCTGCTGGACGGTGGGGATCTGGCGTGACGACCGATTTGAAGTGGCTGTGGACCAGCGTGACCACATCGACCTCGCCGGCCTCGAACATGTCGAGGATCTTGCTGCGGCGATCGGTTTGGCCAGGGCGAGGCTCGGCGCCTTGAGGCCGACTTCATAGCTCTCGACGATGCGCTCGCCGATAGGCGCGGCGCAGCTGGTCGCGGCCCTTGCGGCCGATGGTGATGATCTTGACGTCCTTGCCCGTGGCCAGGAGCGTGGCGATCTTCTCGCGCGCGGCGCGTACGATCGACGAGTTGAAGCCGCCGGCCAGGCCGCGGTCCGAGGTGGCGACGACGACCAGATGCCGCTGGTCCGAGCCGGTGCCGGCCAGCAGCTGCGGCGCCGACGGGCCGGACACGCCGGCCGCCAGGTTGGCGATCACCGCGGCCATGCGCGCGGCATAGGGCCGCGCGCTCTCGGCCGCCTCCTGGGCGCGGCGCAGCTTCGCCGCCGCCACCATCTGCAGCGCCTTGGTGATCTTCTGCGTGGATTTCACGCTCGCGATCCGCGTGCGCATTTCCTTGACGGATAGCCATGGCGCGGTCAGCCTTCCTTAGGCGAAGGTCTTGGAGACGTCGTCCAGCGCCGCCTTCAGCATCGTCTTCCAGCTCCGGCGTCAGCGCCTTTCCTGTGCGGATGCCTTCGAGGAATTGCGGGTAGCTGGCGTGCAGCTTGGCGAGCAGCGCCTCCTGGAAGGCGCCGACGCGCGTTCACCGGGTAGCGGATCGAGATAGCCGCGCGTGCCGGCATAAATCACGGCCACCTGTTCCTCGACCGCGAAGGGCTTGTACTGGGGCTGCTTGAGCAGCTCGGTCAGGCGCTCGCCGCGCGCCAGCATGCTTCTGGGTGGCGGCGTCGAGGTCGGAGCCGAACTTGGCGAAGGCCGCCATTTCGCGATACTGCGCCAGCTCGCCCTTGATCGGGCCGGCGACGGTCTTCATCGCCTTGATCTGGGCCGAAGAGCCCACGCGGCTGACCGAGATGCCGACATTCACCGCCGGGCGAATGCCCTGATAGAACAGATCGGTTTCCAGGAAGATCTGGCCGTCGGTGATCGAGATCACATTGGTCGGAATATAGGCCGACACGTCATTGGCCTGGGTTTCGATGACGGGCAGGGCGGTCAGCGAGCCGCCGCCGTTGTCCTCGTTCAGCTTCGCGGCGCGTTCCAGCAGGCGGCGAATGCAGATAGAAGACGTCGCCCGGATAGGCTTCGCGGCCCGGCGGGCGGCGCAGCAAGCAGCGACATCTGGCGATAGGCGACGGCCTGCTTGGACAGATCGTCATAGATGATCAGCGCGTGCATGCCGTTGTCGCGGAACCATTCGCCCATGGCGCAGCCGGCGAAGGGCGCCAGGAACTGCAGCGGCGCCGGCTCGGACGCGGTGGCGGCGACGATGATGGTGTATTCCAGCGCGCCGGCTTCCTCGAGCGTCTTGACGATCTGGGCCACGGTCGAACGCTTCTGGCCGATCGCGACGTAGATGCAGTAGAGCTTCGCCTTCTCGTCGGTGCCGGCGTTGACGGCCTTCTGGTTGATGATGGTGTCGATCGCCACGGCGGTCTTGCCGGTCTGGCGGTCGCCGATGATCAGCTCGCGCTGGCCGCGGCCGATCGGGATCAGCGTGTCGATGGCCTTCAGGCCGGTCTGCACCGGCTCGTGCACCGATTTGCGCGGGATGATGCCCGGCGCCTTCACGTCCACGCGGCGGCGTTCGGCGACGCCGGTGAGCTCGCCCTTGCCGTCGATCGGGTTGCCCAGCGGGTCGACGACGCGGCCGAGCAGGCCCTTGCCGACCGGCACGTCGACGATGGCGCCGGTGCGCTTGACGGTGTCGCCTTCCTTGATGGTCTGCGTCGGAGCCGAAGATCACGACGCCGACATTGTCGGCTTCCAGGTTCAGGGCCATGCCCTTGATGCCGCCGGGGAATTCGACCATTTCGCCGGCCTGCACATTGTCGAGGCCGTAGACGCGGGCGATGCCGTCACCGACCGAACAGCACCTGGCCGACTTCGCTGACCTCGGCTTCGGTGCCGAAGTTCTGGATTTCGCGCTTCAGGATCGCGGAGATTTCGGCGGGCTGGATGTTCATCGTGTTTGTTCCTTCGTTCCGTTCCGTTCGGCCGTCGGGGCCCGCGATGCAGGCGCCTCAGGGGACGCATTCCGTGTTCTCGTCAGCTCTCGCCGGTCACATGAGCCGGTGTTCGAGCCGAATTCAATTTCCTCGCATGGCCGCGCGCAGGCCGTTCAGCTTTGTGCGCAGGCTGGAATCGATCATGCGCGAGCCGACCTTGACGACGAGCCCGCCCAGCAAGGACAGGGTCGACATGGGCGTCGAGCATCGCATCGCGGCCGAGTCTGGCTTTGAGCGCGGCCTTCAGCTCGTCGATCTCGGCATCCTTGAGCGGGCGCGCGGAGATGACATCGGCCCGCACCTCGCCGCGCATGCCGGGCGACCAGCGCCGAAGGCGCCGATGATGTCGTCCAGGACGAACAGGCGGCGCTTGGCCGTCAGGGTCAGCACGAAGCGGCGTGTCAGCGGCGCCGCCTCCATGCGATGCAGGATCGCATCCATGCCCTTTTGCTGCTCGTCGCGGCTGAACACCGGCGCGCGCACAAGGCGCGCGAGATCGGCGCTTTCGCGAATCATGGACCTCAGGGCCGCGAAATCGCTTTTCCAGCGCATCGATGGAGTGTCTGCTCCTGCGCCAGTTCGAAAATCGCCGTCGCATACCGCCCGGCAAGGCCCGCATTATGGGGTTCTTCTGTAGCCACCCGCGCCCCGTCTGGTTTGGACCGCCGACCGATCTGGCGACCCAAGGTCTAACTTGTTGATTGAGCGAAGAATTTCACCCGCGTGGAGGAATCGTAATCTCCGCGCGCGAGGCAATTAGCACGCGGCATTCGCCGGCGCAATAATCTGGCGGCGGGCCGCGGTGTCGCGGGGCGTCCAGCGCCCCGGCAACGGGGTTTCCCGGCGCGACGGCGCAGGACGATTTCGGCCGTCCGGGCCCCTCGCTGTCGCCCTGGTGGCGGATTTCCTGGGCAAGGCCGGAATTGCCTCATATCCGGGCAACTTGCCACGTTGTTTTGCAGCTTTCTGTCGGTCAGCCTGCCTGGCACGAAAGAAAACCTGCCGCCACGAAGCGGCAGGCAAACCGGGCGAGGGGCGCGACAATGATAAATGGGGCGGATAGCGCCTGGCTGATGGTCTCCACGGTGCTGGTGCTGCTGATGACCCTGCCGGCGCTGGGCTTGTTCTATGCCGGGCTGGTGCAGGCCAAGAACGTGCTGTCGGTCTTCATCCAGTGCGTGGCCATCGCTGCCATGGTCTCGCTGCTGTGGTTTGCCGTGGCCTACAGCCTGGCCTTCTCGGGCGGCGGCGATTGGCTCGGCGGGTTTGGCGCGGTCTTCCTGGCCAATCTGACCCGCGGCGCCGTCCACCCGGGCACCCATGTGCCGGAGAGCGTCTTCGTGATGTTCCAGATGACCTTTGCGATCATCACCCCGGCGCTGATCATCGGCGCCTATGCCGAGCGCATCCGGTTTTCGACCGTGCTCGTGTTTTCGGCGCTGTGGCTGCTGGTGGTCTATGCGCCGGTCACACATTGGGTTTGGGGCGGGGGCTGGCTGGCCCAGCGCGGCGTGCTGGATTTCGCCGGTGGCATCGTGGTTCACGTGACAGCCGGGGTCTCGGCCCTGGTGGTCGCCGGATCCTGGGACCGCGCCACGGATTTCCCCACAGCGTCCACCCGCCGCACGCACCCTGGATGGTCATGGTCGGCGCCTCGTTGCTGTGGGTCGGCTGGTTCGGCTTCAACGCCGGCAGCGCCATTGCCGCCGGCGCGGATGCCGGCATGGCGATGCTGGCAACGCATCTGGCCGCGGCCACCGCCACGCTGGTGTGGATCGCCATTGAATGGATCGGTTTCGGCAAGCCCAGCCTGGTCGGCGCCGTCACCGGCACGATCGCTGGACTGGCCACCATCACGCCGGCTTCGGGTTATGTCGGGCCCGCCGGCGCGGTTGTACTGGGCATCGCCGGTGGCGTGATCTGCTATGGCGCCGTGCAACTGGTGAAGCGCAAATTCGGTGTCGACGATTCCCTCGACGTGCTCGGCGTGCATGGGGTCGGCGGTGCGATCGGCACGCTGCTTCTGCCCTTCGTGGCCGGCTTCGGCCCGGGCGGCATGCCGGCGGCGCTGACGGGCGGCATGATGCATCAGTTTACGGTGCAGCTTCTCGCCGTCGCCGTGGTCGGCGTGTGGTCGGCGGCGGCCAGCTATGCGATCCTCAAGCTCGCGCAATTCGCGGTGGGTCTGCGCGTCGACCCGGAGGATGAGATCCAGGGGCTGGACTTCTCCAGCCACGGCGAAGCGGCCTATCACACCGGTGCATGACGCGGCACAACCGCATCGCGGAGGGAATGCCATGAAGTTCGTGATTGCGATCATCCAGCCGCATCGGCTCGATCCGGTGCGCGAGGCCCTGCAGGCCATTCAGGTTCAGGGCATCACCGTGAGCGAGGTGCGCGGCTATGGCCGCCAGGGCGGGCACAAGGAAATCTATCGCGGTGCCGAATATGCCATTGCCTTCGTGCCCAAGCTGCGGCTGGAGGTGGCGGTCGGCGATGACCGGGCCGATGAGGTGGTGCAGGCAATCCAGTCCGCGGCCCGCACCGGCAAGGTCGGAGACGGCAAGATCTTCGTGCTCGACCTGCAATCGGCCCTGCGGGTGCGCACGGGCGAAACCGACGCCGATGCGCTCTAGCGCAAGGCTTCGCTAACCAGTTCTGTCAGCCTCACGTTAAAGCCCCTTTGCGATACTCCCGCCAGGCAAAGGGGGTGGTCATGGCCGTGGCGATAGATTGGCAGTCCTGGCCCAGGCGCTGGGTGGACGCGTTCACGGACGCGGTGTCGTCTCTGGGCGGATTTCTCGCGCTGCATCGCCGGGCCGGCGAGGTGCGCTATCTCGAAGACGAGGTGCGCAGCCTTGTTGCGCCATCGCTGCCCTTGCTGATCCACAAGCGCAGCAAGATCCTGGCGGCCCCGGGCGGTGCGGCGCAGGCGCGCTGGCGCACCGAACTGGAATTCTTCGTGGACCGCATCCTTTGGCCGATGCTGGGCATTGCCTCCGATCCCGAGGGGCGGGTGCGGGCGCGCATCGCCGATCACGTCGACACGCTGGTCACCGTCGAACATGCCAAGGCCGCGTCGCTGCCCTGCAGCCCGCAGCCGATCGCCTGGCGGGCAGGCTGGGCGAGCTGATCAGCGCACGGCCTCGAACAGACGCGACAGGCGGAAGGCGCCGAACCAGCGGCCGGGATTGAGGAAGTCGTAGGAGCCCACCACGACATCGGCGCGGCCGATGACGTTTTCCACCGGCACATAGCCCACACCGCCATCACGCGCGGCGACGCGGCTGTCCAGCGAGTTGTCGCGGTTGTCGCCCATCATGAAGAGTTGCCCTTGGGCACGACATAGACCGCGGTGTCGTCCAGCGGGCCGTCCCAGCGCCATTTGAAGATCGGATGCGTTCGGCCGCCGGGCAACGTCTCGATATATTTGGGTACGGTCACATAGGCGCCTGACGCGGTTTCCCACCTCCCGCTGCCGTCGCGTTTTAAGCGGCAACATCTTGCCGTTGATGACAAGGCGGCCAGCCTTCATCTGGATACGGTCGCCGGGCAGGCCGATCACCCGCTTGACCCAGACCTCGCGGGCATGGCTGGGCGGATGAAAGACGACGACGTCGCCGCGGGCCGGCATGTGCCCGAACAGCCGGCCCTTGACGTCGGGCGCCAGCCCCCAGCGCACCGAGTACTGGCTGTAGCCGTAAGGATATTTCGCGGCCACCAGCGCATCGCCGATGGCCAGGGTCGGCTCCATCGAGCCCGAGGGGACATAGAAGGGCTCGGCAATGGCCGAGGTGGCGACGAACACCAGCCCCACGGCAATCAGGGGATCGCGCAGCCAGCGCAGCCCCTCGGCGGCCTTCCGGGCGCCGGGATGGGCGGCCAGCCCGGCCACGGCCCGCCGCGCCTCGCGCATCCTGTCGGTCCAGCCCTTGTTCCTGCCCATGCCCCAGCCTCCCGCGTCTCCGGGCCAAGGCCCGTAGCTGCCATATTTGGCCCGGGGCGGCGGTTTTCAAGCCGCGGTCCCTGGCGGCATAGTCCTTGACCTTGGCCCATCCACCTGTCACACGCCCGCGCCATGGTCGAACTGACGCAGGAATTCGGCTTCGATGCCGCCCATTACATGCCCTTCAAGGCCGAAGGGCATGAGTATCGGCGCATGCATGGCCATTCCTTCTATGCCGAGGTGACGCTGCGCGGGGCAGATCGATCCGGCCACCGGCTGGCTGCGCGATCTGGGCGAGATCAAAGCCGTGCTCGAGGCGATCCGCGAGACGCTCGACCATCGCCTGCTCAACGAGGTCCCGGGCCTCGAAAATCCCACGCTGGAAAATCTGGCGCGCCACATCTTCGAGGCCGCCAAAACCCGTCTGCCGGAGGTCGTGCGGGTCCGATTGCGCCGGCCCTCCTACGGCCAGACCTGCGTCTACGAGGCCTGACCATGGCGAAAGCCCGCGTGAAACCGAAAGCCCGCCGCGTGACGGTGAGCCAACTCGGGCGAACGGTCGGGGTGCCCGGCGACGCCGGATGACGCCGTGCTGGAGGCGGTGCCCAATCCGCATCCTGATGCCGATTACTGTGTGCGCTTCACGGCGCCGGAATTCACCAGCCTGTGTCCGGTCACCGGCCAGCCGGATTTCGCCCATTTCGTCATCGACTATGTCCCGGGCAAAGCCATCGTCGAATCCAAGTCGCTGAAGCTGCTGCTGGCCAGCTATCGCAACCACGCTGCGTTTCCACGAGGCCTGCACCCTCGACATCGCCAAGCGCATCGCCAAGGCCATCAAGCCGAAATATCTGCGCATCGCCGGCTACTGGTATCCGCGTGGCGGCATCCCCATCGACGTCTTCTGGCAGACAGGCAAGTGTCCGGCGAATGTCTGGCTCCCGGAAACCGGTGTTCCGTCCTATCGCGGACGCGGCTAAGCTCGCCCTCCCGATGGGAGAGGGCTCATGGCCAAACAATTCGGCGCACTCGAGGACGAGCACCGCGCCTTTATCGAAAAGCAGCACATATTCTTCGTGGGCAGCGCCGCGCCGACCGGCCGCGTCAACGTCTCGCCCAAGGGCATGGACGCGTTCCGCGTGTTGGGGCCAAACAGGGTTGCCTATCTGGATCTGACCGGCAGCGGCAACGAGACCTCCGCCCATGTCGAGGCCTGCGACGATCATCGCCTGACCATCATGTTCTGCGCCTTCGAGGGCGCGCCGCTGATCCTGCGCCTTTACGGCCACGCGGCGATCCATCGCCTCGGCGCGCCGGGCTTTGACGCGCTCAAGTCGCACTTTCCCGACATCATCGGCGCACGCCAGATCATCGAACTCGCCGTCGATCTCGTCCAGACTTCCTGCGGTTACGCCGTGCCCTTCATGGATTACCGCGAAGACCGGCCGAACCTCGTGCGCTGGGGCGAGAACAAGGGCGAGCAGGGGCTCGACGAATATCGCCGCGCGAACAACGTCAATAGCATCGACGGGTTTCCAACGGGCTGGGCCGCGGAGTAACGCTCACGCCTTCCGCGCGCACGGCCCATGCCGGTGACACGTCACGAGGTGGTCGTTGACCATGCCGACCGCCTGGGCGAAGGCATAGACGATCACCGGCCCGCAGAAATTGAAGCCGCGCTGCTTCAGCTCTTTCGCAAGACCCTCGCTCATCGCCGTTTTCGCGGGCACCTGATTCAATGTCTTGAAGCGGTTGATCTTCGGCGTGCCGTCGACATGCTTCCAGATCAGCTCGCGGAACCCGCCGGTTTCGGTTTCCATGATTTCACACCATAGTTGCGCGCCGCGGATAGCCGCTGCGATCTTGGCGCGGCTCCGGATGATCCCCGCGTCGCCCAACAGCTTTTCAACCTTCTTGTCGTTGTAGCGGGCGATCTTCTCCGGCTGGAACTGATCAAAGGCCTTGCGGAAATTCTCGCGTTTCCTGAGGATCGTGATCCAGGACAGCCCGGCCTGGAAACCGTCCAGCACCAGCTTTTCGTAGAGCGCCCGGTCGTCGTATTCGGGCACGCCCCATTCGGTGTCGTGGTAGGCGACGTAAAGCGGATCGGTGCCGCACCAGCCGCAGCGCTCTGCCGGTTTGCTCACCGTTTGCGCGCCTTCGCCTTCTTGGTCTTTTTGGCGGGCTTCTTCACCGCCGCTTTGGCCTTCGGCTTTTTCGCGGGCGTCTTCCTGGCGCTTTTCGCTTTGGCTTTGGTTTTGGCTTTCGTCTTCTTCGCCTTGGCGGCTGCCGGCAATTTGGCGCGTGCGACGCGCGGTCCGTGTCTCAGCACGGCCTCGACCTTGTTGCCGTCAGGATCGCGCACGAAGCAGCCATAATAATCGTGACCGTAATCGGGGCGCAGGCCGGGCGCACCGTCATCGCTGGCGCCATGGGTCAGGGCGGCCTTGTGAAAGGCGTGGGTGTCCGCGATCGACCCGGCGGCAAAGGCGACATGGACCCCATTGCCGGCCTTCGCGCCGCGCTGGTCATAGGGTTGTCCGATCCAGAACTCCGGCTGGCCGTCCGGCGCACCATAGCCGATGGCGCCGGGCGAATAATCCATGACACGCACGTAACCGAGCGCGCCCAATATGGCATCGTAGAAGCGGCCCGCCGCGGCCACATCCTTCACGCCGACCGACACATGATGCAGGAGCATGACATTGTCCTCCGCGACCTGCGGCAAGTCTCGCCCTGCACCCATTGGCGTCAAGGAAAAAGCCAGGCCGGGCGCGACAATGTCACGGGCCGGCCATCCGCGGTCAGCGGCACATCGCCGGCCTCGTCGAGCCGATCGAGGCGGATCAGCGCAAAGCCGCGCGCGCCGTGCGTGCTGACGATCTCGCCGACGGATTTGTCCCCGGCCAGGACCGCGGCGCCGGCCTGCGCCAGATCTCGCTCGGCCGTCACCGGCAGAAGGCGCTTGCGCGCGGTACCGCGATGCTTCATCCGCGCGGTCAGTTCCTGGCCGACATAGCAGCCCTTGGCGAAATCGACGCCCTGGAGTTCCTCCAGATCGGCATCGAGCGCGAACATGCGGTCCTGTCCGAAATCCCCGCCTTCCGGCACCCCCAGCGCGAGGCGATGATCGTGATAGGCGGAGGCCGGCCCCAGGCCGGTGCGGGCCTCGGCGCGGGCCACGATGGCGCGGGTTCCCAGATCGGGCAGGCGTGGATCGGGCAGGCTGGAGCCGGGCAGGGTGTCGCCGTCCCAGGCGGCCTGGACGGCCAATTGCTCGCGCAGTTCGATCTCCACATTGGCTCTGAGGCGATAGAGCGTCAGCCGCTTGGCCAGTGCCGCCGCGCTCCCGGCCGCGCAATCGAGCAGCACGGCGCCATCGCCCTCGCTGATGAGGAAATCGAACAGGATCTTGCCTTGCGGCGTCAGCAGCGCAGCATAGAGCCCGCGCTGCGGCGTCAGCCGCTCGATATCGTTGGTGATGAGGCCTTGCAGCAGGGTGCGGGCCTCGGGCCCGGAAAGGGCGATCACGGCACGGTCGTCGAGAAGGGCGCGCATGGTCTCTCCTGTTGCCCCGGTTGTGGGACAACGTTCCGGGGCCGTCAATTGTTGTCCCCGCATGGCTGCCAATTGTCTCCGGCGGCCGCCTCCCCTAAGACAGGCCCCCATGAACCAGACAGATTCCAGCACCTTCGACCTTCTCATCCGCGGCGGAACCGTGGCCACCCCGTCAGGCATCGCGCCGGCCGATGTCGGCGTCAGCGGCGGGCGCATCGCCGCGGTGGGCGCCCTGTCCGGGGCCAAGGCCGCCGAGACCTTCGAGGCCAAGGGCCTGCATGTCCTGCCCGGGGTGATCGACACCCAGTGTCACTTCCGCGAGCCCGGCAACGCGCACAAGGAAGACCTCGAGAGCGGCAGCCGCGCGGCCGTGCTTGGCGGCGTCACCGGCATCTTCGAAATGCCCAACACCGCGCCGCCCACGACGACGCGCCAGGCGCTGGAGGACAAGCTCGCCCGCGCCGCCAATCGCATGCATTGCGACTACGCCTTCTATGTCGGCGCCTCACCGGACAATGTTGGCGCGCTGGCGGAACTCGAACGGTTGCCGGGCGTCTCGGGCGTCAAGGCGTTTCTGGGATCGTCCACGGGCACGCTGCTGCTCAGCGAAGAGCCGGACATCCTGGCCGCGCTCAAATCGGGCAATCGCCGCATGGCGGTCCATTCCGAAGACGAGGCGCGACTCAACGAGCGCAAATCCCTGCGCGTGCCCGGCGACCCGCGCAGCCATCCGGTGTGGCGCGACGCCGAAACCGCCCGCAGCTCGACGGAGCGCGTGCTTCGTCTGGCGCGCGCGGCGGGACGTCGCCTCCATGTGCTGCATGTGACGACGGCCGACGAGCTTCCGCTTCTGGCCGGCGCGCGCGATGTCGCCAGCGTCGAGACCACCCCGCAGCATCTGACGCTCGAAGCGCCCGAATGCTATGAGCGGCTCGGCACTTATGCGCAGATGAACCCGCCGATCCGCGACGGCCGGCATCGCCAGGCCTTGTGGAAGGCAGTCAATGAAGGGCTGATCGACGTCATCGGCTCCGATCATGCCCCGCACACGCGCGAGGAGAAGGACAAGCCCTATCCGCAGTCACCCTCGGGCATGCCCGGCGTGCAGACGCTCGTCACACTCCTGCTGGACCACGTCAATGCCGGACGCATGAGCCTGGAGCGGTTTGTCGATCTGACCAGCGCGGGGGCGGCGCGCATCTTCTCCATCGCCGGCAAGGGCCGAATCGCCCGCGGCTTCGATGCCGACTTCACCATCGTCGATCTGAAGGCGAAGAAGACCATCGAGAACAGCTGGATCGCCTCGACATGCGGCTGGACGCCATTCGACGGCATGCAGACGACCGGTTGGGCCGTGGCCACGATCATTCGCGGACAGACGGTGATGCGCGACCGCGCGCTGGTGCTGCCGTCGAAGGGCCAGCCAATTCGATTTGGCGAAACGCTGCAGCCTAGTGCAGGGTGAATTCGCCGTCGTTGACGTTGAGCTCGGAGGGGGCGATCAAGCCGCGCGCCGCCACGCGCACCGAATGCAAGCGTCCTTCGATCCGCGATTCCCAGAAGGTCAGGAACTTGTTGAGGACGGGAAATTTGGGCGCGATGTCGAATTCCTGCCAGATAAAGGTCTGCAGCACGGTTGGATGATCCGGCATGTGGTAGAGGATCTCCGCCGTGGTCAGACTATAGCCCCGCAATGTCAGCTCGAACTCGCTCATGGGTCCCTCACATCACTCGGTTACACGCTATCCTGCATTTGGTTGCATCCGCACTTCGATGGTGCGCCGATTTCTTTAATGAAAAGCTTGCGGCGCGGCGGCGCGCCTGTCGAGGCTTGACTTGCGTGGAACCTGCGGCCCCGTCCCGGCTTGACTGACTCGCCAAATTCGGCTGCCCTGCAAGTCCGCCCCCTGGCAGCACTCTTATGAAGGAAGTGCCAATATGAAGAGCCCATTTCACGCCATTCTCATCCGCAAGGACGGCGACTCCCAGACGGTCGAAGATGCCCAGCTGACGCTGGACGATCTGATGGAGGGTGATGTCGTCGTCGCCGTCTCGCATTCGACGGTGAACTACAAGGATGGTCTGGCCATCACCGGCCGCTCGCCTGTCGTGCGCAAGCTCCCGATGATTCCGGGTATCGATCTGGCAGGCACGGTGGAGATCTCGTCGCATCCGGGCTTCAAGGCGGGCGACAGGGTGCTGGTCAATGGCTACGGTCTCAGCGAGACTCATTTTGGCGGCTACAGCGAGATCGCGCGCGTCAAGGGCGACTGGCTGGTGAAGATCCCGGACGCCTTCACCGCCGCCGACGCCATGGCGATCGGCACGGCCGGTTACACCGCGATGCTGTGCGTGCTGGCACTTGAGGATGCCGGCGTGACACCGGACAAGGGCGATGTCGTCGTCACCGGGGCGGCCGGCGGCGTCGGTTCGGTCGCGGTGGCGATCCTCGCCAGGCTTGGTTATCGCGTTGTCGCTTCGACCGGCCGCACCGAGGAGGAGCCCTATCTCAAATCGCTGGGCGCTGCCGAAATCATTCCGCGTACGGAACTTGCCGCCAAGCCGCGGCCGCTGGCGAAGGAGCGTTGGGCCGGCGCGGTCGACAGCGTGGGCTCGACGACCCTGGCCAATGTGCTGGCCTCGACGAAATATGGCGGCGCGGTTGCGGCCTGCGGGCTGGCCGGTGGGCTCGATCTTCCTGCCTCGGTTGCGCCCTTTATCCTGCGCGGCATATCGCTTCTCGGAATCGACTCGGTCTATATGCCAATGGCGCGCCGGCGTCAGGCTTGGGAGCGGATGGCGCGGGATCTGGACCCGAAGCTTCTGGCATCGATGACGCGCATGATTTCGCTCAAGGACGTGCCTCAGGCGGCCGAGGATATTCTCGCCGGAAAGGTGCGCGGCAGGCTGGTGGTCGAAATCGGCGCCTGAACGCGGCAGAGGGAGCAGGCACAGCCCAGGGCATGGATTATCTCGTTCTCATCGGATCGGGTGTTTTGATCGGGCTGATCCTCGCGGCGCCCGTCGGGCCCGTGAATCTGATCTGCATCCGCCGCGCGCTCCAGTTCGGGCCGGTCAACGGCTTCGTCTCGGGCCTGGGCGCCGCCCTAGGCGATGGCGTCTTCGCGGCCATCTCGGCCTTCGGCTTTACGGTCGTGGCCAAGCTGATCGAAGGCTTTTCGACCTCTCTGGAGGTTGGCGGCGGCATTCTCCTGCTGGCCTTCGGACTGCACACCTACATCAGCCATCTGCCGCCGCTGCAGGACGATGCCGCGCCGCCGCGCGAACAGCGCGGCGGTGCCTCGCTCGTCCGCGCCATGGCATCGACCTTTGCGCTGACGATCACCAATCCGGCCACCCTGTTCGGCGTGGCTGCGCTGTTTGCCGGCCTGGGTGGGCTGGCCGGCGCCGGCACCAGCTATGTTGAGGCTGCCGTGGTCGTGGGCGGCGTCGTCGGCGGCTCGGTGCTGTGGTGGTTCACGCTCACAAGCGTGATCGGCATTTTCCACGCCCGCATCGATGCGCGCATCATGCGCATCATCAACCACGCCTCGGGCCTGGCCGTTTCGGCCTTCGGCGTCGCCGTGCTGATCCACGTGGCGCTGAAGTTTCTCTGAACCTCAGCCGCGCAGTTTCGCGATCCGGTCCAGCACGGCCTCGGCCTCGGCCATGATCTCCTCGATGATCTCGGCTGACGGCTTGACGTCATGGATGGCGCCCGATCCCTGACCCATGGCGAAGCAGGAGCGGTCGATGTCGAGCCCCTCAAGCTGCCCGCCGATTCCGCCCATCACGCCGGCCTGATGCGAGAGCATGGCCTGGGCCGGGAATTTCTGGATGTCCTGCGGCCGGCCTTCCCAGTCCTTCACCCATTCGTTGCGGTGCACGCGCATGGTCTTGCCGGAGTAACAGCGGGTGATGATCGTGTCCTGGTCATCGGCATCGACAATGACCTGCTTGTACATTGCCCCGGCATGAGCTTCGGCCGAGGCGATGAAGCGCGTGCCCATCCACACACCCTGCGCGCCCAGCGCCAGCGCCGCCGCGAGCCCGCGGCCGTCCACGATCGAGCCCGCCGCGATGACGGGGATCTTCACGGCATCGACCACCTGCGGGATCAGGGCCAGGCCGGCGACGCGGCCGGTGTGTCCGCCCGCCTCGGTGCCTTGCGCCACCACGGCGTCGAGGCCGCCGGCTTCGGCCGAGCGGGCATGCTTGACCGTGCCGTTGACGTTCATGACCTTCAGACCGGCATCGTGGAATTTCTTGACCAGATGCGGCGGCGGCACGCCGAGGCCGGAGATGAAGGCTTTCGCGCCGCCCTCGATGATGGCGTCAGCGGCCTTTTCCAGCGATTCGGGAACGGCGGCCAACAGATCGACGCCGAAGGGCTTGTCGGTCAGGTCGCGGGTCTTCTTGATTTCCTCGGCGATCTCTTCGGTGGAGCGCCCGGCCATGCCCAGCGTGCCGAAGCCGCCGCCATTGGAGACGGCCGCCGTCGAGTTCGGCGTAGGAGACCCCGCCCATGCCCGCCAGCAGGATCGGATATTTGATGCCGAGGAGATCGCAGATCGGCGTGCGGATGGTCATGGGCGCTCTCCCGATAATTTGTCAGTCGAACATTCCACGGCCGCGGCAACCGCTGCAAGGTGCCGTAGCGGCAGGGGGCTCACGCGAATACGCGGCCGGCTTCGCGGGTGAGGCCCAGGGCGACGGAGAGCATGTCCGACCCGGTGGTTGCCAGGGCTTCGGGGGCGGCGCGGGCGATGGCCTGCTGCACGGCCGGCACCGCGGCTTGAGCCGCCGGTGAAGAAGACCGTGTCGATGTCGGCGCCTCCGAGCCCCGCATCGGCGATGCAGTCGCGCGCCAGCGCGGTGAGCGCCGCGGTCTTCCCGGCGATGGCGGCGTCGAAACTGTCACGTGTGGCGAACGCCGCCAGTCCGCTCTCGAGGAATGCCGAGCGGAATCGGGGCCGCATCGGCCTGGCTGAGGCCGATCTTGGCGTCTTCCACGGCGAAGGCGATGCTGTGGCCCTGGCGCTCGCGGATGGTTGTCAGCAGGCGCCGCACCTTGTCGGGCTCGCAGGATCCGGCCACGAGATCGCGCACCTCGCGCGCATTGCGCTGGGTATAGGTGAAATTGATCATCGCCCAGGTCGCCAGCTCGAAATAGAGCGCCTTGGGCATGGGCAGGTCCTTCTCGATGAGCTGCGTGCCCAGACCCAGCAGCGGCATCACCGCATCCAGGCTCAGCAGGGTATCGAAATCGGTGCCGCCGATGCGCGTGCCACGATTGGCCAGCACGTCGTCGCCGCGTTCGGGGCGGCCGCGTCGCTCCGGTCCGATGCGGATGACGGAGAAGTCGGAGGTGCCGCCGCCGATATCGGCCACCAGCACGATCTCCTCTGCGGTGACCGTCTCCTCGTAGTGATAGGCCGCCGCGATCGGTTCGTAGACGAAGTGGACGTCGCGAAAGCCGGCCCGCCTGGCGATCTCGGCAAGCACACCATGCGCGCGGGCATCGGCCACGTCATCGCCATCGACGAAGCGGACCGGGCGGCCGTGCACCACCTGCGTGATTTCCGCGCCGAGGAAGGCCTCGCCCCGGGCCTTGAGATGGCGGATGAAGGTTTCCACCACGCTGGTCAGCTTGATGCGCTTGGGACCGACGGCGGTCGCCTCGTCGATCAGCGGCGATCCCAGAATGGTCTTCAGCGCCCGCATCAAGCGGCCGTCATGCTGGGCGATGGACGCCGAGATGGCCTCCTGGCCGAAGAGGATTCGGCCCCATTGTTCGAGATCGAAAAAGATCGCGCTGGGCAGAAGCGTCTCATCGCCTTCCAGCGGAGCAAGGACGGGCCGCCCGTCCCGAAGCACGCCGAGCGCTGAATTGGATGTGCCGAAGTCGAGCCCGCATGCCGTCATGTTCTGGTCCCTCCGTGGATATGGGGGACCTCATCTATTGAACAAACCGCAGCCTTGCCAGTCTGTTTCTTTGCCTGTAAAATGCCCCTGGAATATGGGATGTCCGGAACACGGGCGTCCCTTTTTGTTTGCCCTTTCTTTGTTTGCCCACGGATAATCAGCCTACGGAGGAGTTGCGGTGGCGGACGACATCCGCATCCTCGCCCGCGGCGACGAGGCGATCCTGGCAAATGTCGCGCCGGGCGTGTTCGACAATCGCGTCGATCCGGCGCTCGCCACCGAGTTTCTGGCCGATCCCCATCATCACATCGCGGTCGCCATCGAAAGCGGCGTCGTGATCGGCTTCGCCTCCGGCGTCGACTACATCCATCCCGACAAGCCGCGCGAGCTTTGGATCAATGAAGTCGGCGTGGCGCCCGGGCATCGCGATCGCGGATTGGGCAAGGCCGTGCTCGCGGCCCTGCTGGCGCATGCGCGCGGCCTGGGCTGCCGGGAAGCCTGGGTTCAGGCCGAACCTGACAATGTTGCGGCCAATGCGCTCTATGCCTCGCTGGGCGGCAGGGCGCGCCTGCGCAATCCGCGCAGCTATGAATTCCGCTTCGGGGCGGCGAGGCGCTAGAACTTGGTGTAGCCGCCGTCGATGACGAAGGTCTCGCCGGTGTGATAGGCCGACGCGTCGGAGGCGAGATAGACGGCGATGCCGCTGAAATCGGCGGGATCGCCCCAGCGGCGCATCGGCACGCGCGGGATCACCTTTTCGGCGAAGATCTTGTTCTCCTGCATGGGCGCCGTCATCTCGGTCGCGATCCAGCCCGGCGCGATCGAATTGGCGCGGATGCCGTAGCGCGCCAGCTCCACGGCCAGGGCGCGCGCCATCGACATGACCGCACCCTTCGAAGCGCCATAGGCCGCGTTGCGGGCCGCCCCTTCGATGCCCGCCGTGCTCGCCACCACGACCAGCGAGCCGCCGGGATCGCCGGACTTGGCGCGGTCGATCATGTGTTTGGCCGCCTCGCGGAAGGTCCAGAACACCCCATCCTCATTGACCGCGTGGACGCGATGAAACAGTTCCGTTGTCATTTCGGTGATCGGCGCGCCGCCGCCGACGCCGGCATTGGCGATCACCGTGTCGAGCCGGCCCATTTGCTTGAGCGCCGCCTGCATGCCGGCGACCACCTCGTCCTCTTTGGAGACGTCCACCCGGCGGGCCGAGACGCGCCGGCCATAACCCTTCAGCGTCTCGACCGCCGCAGCGTTCTTGGTCTCGTTCATGCCCCAGATCTCGATGTCGGCGCCGGCTGCCGCCATGCCCTCGGCCATGCCCAGCCCGATGCCGCCATTGCCGCCTGTGACAAGGGCCACTTTTCCCGTCAGATCGAAGGGTTTGAACATATCCCGAACTCCCGATTTTCGTATCCGGAACACGCTAGTGCGCGCGAGGCCGCTTCGTCCAGCGCCGTCGTAACCATGTCTGGAGCCTTGGCCTCCCAAATCGGCGATGGCTGTGACATGCTCGGCCACGGCTGATCGTATGCGTGGGGGCAACGCCGGGAATGACGTCAGAAATCGCCGTGATGAACCAGCGCGCCGTGGCGCTGGCGGCGGATTCCGCGGTCACATTGATCGACGGACGCACGGTCGTCGTG
Source organism: uncultured Pseudomonadota bacterium (assembly GCA_963710925.1). Lineage (GTDB taxonomy): Bacteria > Pseudomonadota > Alphaproteobacteria > Micropepsales > Micropepsaceae > Rhizomicrobium. The sequence continues at coordinate 203,028 of CAVQBY010000004.1, forward strand.
CGCAACGAGCAGCGCAAGCTCTATCAGCTCATCGAGGGTCGGCCTGTCGGGGTCATGTTCTTCGGCATGGCCGATGTCATGGGCCATCCCTGGGATCAGCTGATCGCCCATTTTCAGAACACCAAGCCTGAGCAATCCAGCCGCCTCGGGGGCTACGCCACCGCCTTTACCGGCATGCTCGACCACCTCGAGGATTTTTTCCCGCGCGAGCGGCAGAAGGATGAATACCGGCGGCTGCTGGCCTCCGTTTATGGCTATGTGCTGCGGCTCGCCGAATATATGCAACTCGACGCCGGGGAGGGCGGCACCGCCAATGTCGCGATCCTGGATGCGGCGATCGAGCAGGTCTGGCGCGACTACCAGTTCCTGCCCGACGGCGCGCCGCGGCCGGATCTCGCCTGCTTTCCGCCCGGCTTCGGCGCCACGGTGCTGCGCGAATACGGCGAACAGATCGACGAATTGCTGTCCTACGGCTTCGGCGCTGTCGGCCTCGACCAGCAGGCGCTGCAGCGATTGCGCGACATTGCGGTCTACTGCGTCGTCAAGGATCTGTTTCTCGAGGACGTCACCGGCCTTGTCTTCGCCGGCTTCGGCACGGAGGACCGCTATCCGGTTTTGTGCACCTGGTTTGTTTCGGCGATTGTCGGCGGAATCGTCAAGCGCGCTGAAGTGAGCCGCGACGCCATCGACACCGATGTGAAGTCCAAGATTCGCATCTTTGCCGACAGCGAAGTGACGAACGCCTTTATCCGCGGCATCGACTTCAATCTCGAGCGGCGGCTGTATGGCGGCTTTGCGCAAATGATGCATGGCCTGGTCAGCGAGGTCGTCGATGCGTTCCCGGAGGTTGACGCCGCGCGGCGCGAGCAGGTGCGCCAGAGCTATCAGGGCGCGGTGCCGGCCTATCTGGAGATGTTCCACGGCATGATTGCCGGCTATCAGCAACAGGCCTATATCAATCCGGTGCTGCGGGTCCTCGAAATCGCCGCCCGCGGCGAACTCGCCGATACGGCGCGCGAGCTGGTGGGCCTCAACGTGTTCAAGAAACGCATCATGGCCCAGCGCGAAACCGTCGGCGGCGAGATCGATGTCGCCGTCATCAGCCGCGACGGCGGCTTTCAGTGGTGGCCGAAAGGGGGTCGATCATGACACGGAAATTGTCGGACGCGCCGCCGCGCAGCGCCTTTGCCGACGGCGCCGCGCGCTTTGCCGAGATCGCCCGCAAGGTGAAGACGCAGCAACTTGCCGAACAGCAGGGCGAGGCCCCGGCTGCGCTGCGGTCCGATCCGCCCGACGAAATCTGGGCGCGCCAGTTCATGACCCAGGCGATCGGCCCCACAGGGGCGCAGCCCCTGACAACCATGGCGCCTGTGCCGCATCATCGCGATATCGTGCCCGACCTGGCGGCGCTCAAGCCCGGTGCGGCCCGATCCCGCGAGTTCGTCCATTCGGCGGCATTCGCGCGTCCATCGCTTGCCGCCGAGGCCGGCGCGCCATTGGAGATTGGCCGCGGGCGGAAGCCGGCGCCGCGCCGGTCCTGGCTCGGCCGGCTGTTCCGCAGCGCCTAGGCCTCAAGTCCGAGATGCTGGCGCGCGCTGGCGCGGATGATCCGGCGTGTCTCGTCCCACAGCGGCAGGTCCGCCAGATCGGTATAGTCGAACCAGGTGGCGTCGGCGGCGTCCGAGGCCGCCCGGGCCTGGCCGGACACCGCGCGCACGCCATAGTCGATCAGCACGTAATGCGATCCGGCGGCGCCGGCTCCGGCATCGTCGATGGTCTCGGCGACCCCCGCGAGCCCCAGAATTTCGACTTCCAGGCCGGTTTCCTCCCGGATCTCGCGGCACAGGGCCTCTTCGAGCCGCTCGCCGCGCTCGACCTTGCCGCCGGGCAGGCTCCATTGCCCGATCCGCGGCTCCTTGGTCCGGCGGATCAGCAGCACCTGCCCCGCCTGATTCCAGATGACGGCGGCGACACCCACCACAATCTTTTCGATCTTGGCCATCTGCCGATCCTGCCAGAGTGGTCCCCGGCGGGGCAGGGGCCGGGCCTTTGAATCCGGGAAAATTGCCGCTATTGCTTGTGTGGGAAGTGAAGTTGGGTCCTGTGGGGTGGCCCCGAACCGGGGAGTCCAGCCACCGCTACGGCCCTGATCGGCCCTGAATTCGCCATCAGTCGCGCGTATCTCCGCGCGACCATAGGCGGATCGGCGATCGCGAGCGGATGCGGCGGATCACGCCGCGCTCGGGCCGTGGCCCGGCAGCGGAGAGGGAGTTTGTGAGTATGATACGTTTCGGTGCGCTGATTGCGGCGTTTGTGGCGTTGGTCTCGGTTTCGGCCCAGGCGGCCGATCCGGCCCTCAGCGAGGCGGCAAATGTCAATTTCCTGACCGCGAACGCCAAGAAGCCCGGGGTCATCACGACCGCCAGCGGGCTGCAATACAAGATCATCCAGAACGGCTACGGCAAACGCCCGACCGCCTTCGAGAAGGTTCAGGTGACCTACAAGGGCTCGCTGATCAACGGCACGGTGTTCAATTCCACCGAACCGGGCCTGCCGGCCACATTCCAGGTCAATCAACTGATCCCGGGCTGGACCGAGGCGCTGGAGATGATGCGCGAGGGCGATCACTGGCAATTGGTGATCCCGGCAAACCTGGCCTATGGCAGCCGCGGCGCCGGCGACGGTGTCATCCCGCCCAACCAGACCCTGGTCTTCGATCTGACCGTGCTCAAGGTCCTTCCGGCGGACAAGGAACCGTCGGACGATGATTCCAGTCAATAAATTCGCCCGGCGGCTCGACTAGACTATTCTTGGCCGGATGTTTGCGGCTTTTGTGGCGGTTCGGGCGTTCGGTATTGGCAATATTCATGTTGACCATTGAAAAGCGGCATAGTCCCGCCGGTGCGCACGAGGGGTGCCCAGGCAAATGATCCGCAACTGGTTTCGCGCCTTGCCGGGCGGCAGGGTCCGGATCGCGATCGCACTGGTGCTGGTCGTGGGGGCCTCGGCCCTGTTCTGGGCCAGCCGCGACTATGGGGTGATCGCGCCCGACTGGGACGGCCAGGTCCGCGGCGTCACCTACAATCCCAGCCACCTGTTCAACCGCCAGCAGGCCGAGCACGTCACCCCGGAGCGCATCGACCGCGACATGGCGCAGCTGAGCCAGCTGACGGCCCATGTCCGCACCTACACCGTCTCCGACGGTCTGGACCGTGTGCCGGAGATCGCCCGGCGCTACGGCATGACCGTCTCGCTCGGGATCTGGATCAGTGCCGATCTGGAAGCCAACAAGGCCGAGATCGCCAAGGCCATCAAGGTCGCGCTCGCCAACCGCCGTGTCATCGACCGGGTTTTCGTCGGCAACGAGTCGATCCTGTTCGGCTATGTCACCCCCGAGCAGCTCAACGGTTATATCCGGGAGGTCCGCGCGGCACTGCCCAACCGCATCAAGGTGTCGACGGCCGAACCGTGGTCGACCTGGCTGCTCAATCCCGAGCTCGGCCGCTATGTCGATTTCATCACCATCCATCTGCTGCCCTATTGGGAAGGCATGTCGGTGCATGATGCGCTGGTGTTCGACCAGCACGCGATGGGCCATATCCGCAAGGAGTTTCCGGACAAGCCGATCGTGATCGGCGAAACCGGCTGGCCGTCGGAAGGCCGCACGCGGGTCAACGCCGAGGCGTCGCTCGCCAACCAGGCCTATTACGTGCGCAATTTCGTCCAGCTGGCGATGGAGAAGGGCTACGACTATTACCTGATCGAAGCCTATGACCAGCCCTGGAAGAACAACAATGAAGGCGCGGTGGGCGCCTATTGGGGGCTGTTCGATGCGGTCGGCATCGCCGAAATTCCCCTTCACCGGCATGCTGCGTACCTTCCCGGAATGGCGCAGCTACGCCCTGGGCGCGGCGATCCTCACGCTGCTGCTGGGTCTTCTGATCCTCGGGCGCATGCCGCGCGTGCGTCAGCCCGGCTACATCGTCATGGGCGGGCTGGTCGCGCTGATCACGACCGGGCATCCTCGTCCTCGATCGATGCCACCTCGCTCGAATATATCGATCCCAGCGACCTGGCGATGATCGCGGCGATGATGCCGCTGGTCTTTCTGGCCGCGACGGTCATCCTGACCGAAGGCATCGAACTGGCCGCCAGCCTGTGGCGGGTCGAACGGCGGGCCTTGCGTGCGGCGATTCCCGAGAAGGCGCCGCGGGTCTCGATCCACGTGCCCTGCTATGACGAGCCGCCGGAGATGGTGATCGAGACGCTGGATGCCCTGGCGCGGCTGGACTACGACGATTTCGAAGTCATCGTGCTCGACAACAACACGACCGATCCGGCGGTGTGGCAGCCGGTGGCCGCGCATTGCGAGCGGCTTGGGCCGCGAAATTCCGCTTCTTCCACTATCGACGCATCTGGCCGGCTTCAAGGCCGGCGCGCTCAACGAAGCCCTGAAGCGCACCGATCCGACCGCGGCCTATATCGCCGTGATCGACAGCGACTACAGGGTCGAGCCCTTCTGGCTGCGCCGCGCGCTGCCCTATTTCGCCTGCGACCCGAGATCGCGCTGGTGCAGGGGCCGCAGGACTATCGCGACGGTCGCGAGAACGTCTTCAAAGCGATGTGCTACGAGGAATATCGCGGCTTCTTCCAGATCGGCATGGTCGAGCGCAACGAGCACGACGCCATCATCCAGCATGGCACCATGACGATCGTGCGCCGCGATGCGCTCGAAGCAGGTCGGCGGCTGGAGCACCTGGTGCATCACCGAGGACACCGAACTCGGCCTGAAGCTGTTCGAGGCCGGCTACAGCGCCGCCTATATTCCCGAGAGCATGGGCCAGGGCCTGACGCCGGACACGCTCGGCGCCTTCATGAGCCAGCGCTACCGCTGGGTCTATGGCGCGATGCAGATCATGAAGCGCCATGCCGCGTCGATCTTCCTGGGGCGCTCGGGCCTGTCCTGGGCGCAGCGTTACCAGTTCCTGTCGGGCTGGCTGCCCTGGATTTCGGACGGCCTGGCGCTGGTCGTCACGTTGTTCGCGCTGGTCTGGACATTCCTGATGGCCGCCGATCCGGGCTATTTCGACGTGCCGATGGCCGCGCTGTCGGCGGCGGCGCTGGCGCTGTTCGCGGCCAAGACCCTCAAGACCCTGCTGCTCTATCCGCAGAAGGTGCGCTCGGGAATCCTGGGCGCGCTGATGGCCTCGACGGCTGGACTGGCGCTGACCCATACCTGCGGCAAGGCCGTGCTGGCCGGTCTGTTCACCTCCGGCAAGCCGTTCCTGCGCACGCCCAAATGCGAAGACCCCGCCGTTCTGGGCCAGGTGCTGCGCCAGAGCTGGCAGGAGGTGACCCTCTTCGGGCTCTGCCTGCTGGCCCTGACCGCGACGGCCATGGGCCGCGGCTTCGAGGATCCGGCTGCGGAATTGTGGATGGTGATGCTGACGATCCAGTCGCTGCCTTACGCCGCCACGATCGTCACGGCCGCGCTCAGCGCCTAGTCCAACGCTCGCCCGCGTGAGGCGCGGCGCGTGCCGGTCGGGCAGGTGACGGCGCCCGAGCGCACGCTGGCCGAGGCGGCCTGACTAGACCTGCAGGACCTTTCCCGGATTGAGGATGTTGTTGGGATCGAGCATGCGCTTGAGCGCGCGCATCGTCTCCATCTCGGTTTGCGATTTGTAGCGCGTGATCTCGTCGCGCTTCAGGATGCCGAGTCCGTGTTCGGCGCTGATCGAGCCGCCGAAGTCCCAGCACGATATCGTGGACGATCCGGCTGATCTCTTCCCATCGCGCCAGATAGGCGGCGTTGTCGGCGCCCTTGGGCACCGACAGGTTGAAATGGATGTTGCCGTCGCCGAGATGGCCGAAGGGCACGGGGCGGATCCCCGGCACCAGTTCGCCAACAGTCGCGCAGGCCTGGTCGAGAAAAGCCGGGACATCCTTCACCGGCACGGAGACATCGTGCTTGATCGAGCCGCCTTCGTATTTCTGCGCCTCCGACAGCGCTCTCGCGCAGGCGCCACAGAGCGCGCTGCGCTGCGCTTCGCTGGCGGCGATCGCGGCATCGAGCACCAGAGCTTCGTCCAGCGCCGCCGCCGATCGCGTCTTCGACGGTTTCGTGCAGCGCACCGGCTGCCGCGCTCGTCGCCTCGACCAGCACATACCAAGCCGATGGCGCGGTCGAGCGGGTCATGGCGATCCGGGAATATGTGCGCAGACGAAATCCAGCCCGATGCGCGGGATCAGTTCGAAGGCCGAGATCAGCCCGCCAGTCGCATCCTGAAGCCGGCCCAGCAGCGCCACCGCGGCCGCCGGATCGCGCACGGCGACAAAGCGCGGTCGCGCGCTGGCGCGGCTCGGCGAACAGCTTCAGCGCCGCGGCCGTGATGATGCCGAGCGTGCCTTCGGCGCCGATGAAAAGCTGTTTGAGGTCGTAGCCGGTATTGTCCTTGCGCAGAGTGCGCAGGAGATCGAGCACATGGCCGTCGGCGCGCACCACTTCCAGGCCCAGCACCAGCTCGCGGGCATTGCCGTAGCGCAGCACATTCACCCCGCCGGCGTTGGTCGACAAGATTGCCGCCGATCGTGCAGCTGCCCTCCGCGCCAGGCTGAGCGGAAAATATTTGCCCGCATTCTCGGCGGCCGGATTGCACCGCGGCCAGCGTCGACGCCGGCCTCGGCGATCAGGTTCATGCCGTCCGGGTCGATGCTGCGGATGGCATTCATGCGCGTCAGGTTCAGCAGAACTTCACCATCGAAGGGAATTTGCCCGCCGACCAACCCCGTATTGCCGCCCTGCGGCACGACGGCCACCCGCATCTGGTTGCAGATCGACAGGATCGCCGAGACCTCCTGGGTGGTCTTCGGCATGAGCATCAGCGGGGAACTGCCGTGATATTTGCCGCGCCATTCTTCGAGATGCGGCGCGATCTCCCTGGGATCGTCGCTGAAGCCTTTCGCGCCGACGCTCTCCTTCAGCCGGGCAATCGTCTGTTCGGATATGCTCATGGCGTCTCCCGGGGCGCGGCCGCGCGTTTCAACCGGTCATTGATGGCCTCGCCCAGACCATGGCCGGGGATCGGCATCACGGCAATGCCGGTTGCCCCGCTTGCGTCCAGTTCGCGCAACATCGCGAACAGATTGGCGGCTGCTTCGGTCAGATCGCCGCTTGCACTCAGGTTGCGGCACACGGCAGCGCCTTGCGGGACATCGGGTCCGAAGGCCAGCAGCGCTTCGCCGGGATGCACCGCGCCCGCCTCCAGCCGCAGCGGCGCATCCGGCGCATAATGGCTGGCAAGCTGACCGGGCGAGACGATGCCGCCGCCCGCCGCCCGCAAGGGGCCCGGTCACGGCCTCGATGGCCTCGCGCGGGACCGCGCCGGGCCGCAGCAGCACGGCCGCCTGGCCATCGAAACCGATGACGGTCGATTCGAGCCCCAGCACGGTTGGCCCACCGTCCAAGATCAGATCGACGGCGGAGCCCAGACTTTCGGCGACATGCGCGGCCGTGGTCGGGCTGATGCTGCCCGAGCGGTTGGCGCTCGGCGCCGCGATCGGACAGCCCGCCGCTTCGAGAAGACGGCGGGCGAGCGCGTTGGAGGGTGCGCGCACGGCCACCGTGTCCAGCCCCGCACTGACCAGCAGCGACAGCCCGCAATCGGGTTTGCGCGGCAGCACCAGCGTCAAGGCCCCGGGCCAGAAGCGGCGCGCCAGTTCGCGCGCCAATGGCGTGAAGGTGACAAGCGCTTCGGCCTCCGCCAGCCCCGGCACATGCACGATCAGCGGATTGAATTGCGGCCGTCCCTTGGCTTCGAAGATGCGCGCCACGGCGCGCGCGTTGCGCGCATCGGCGCCGAGTCCGTAAACGGTCTCGGTCGGCAGGGCGACGAGTCCCCCGCCCCGCAAAATTGCGGCGGCTTCCGCGATGGCGGGCGCGTCGGCGGAACGGACATCGGGTGGCCTCATGTGCGGGTCCGGCGCGGCCTCTCTCAAACCCGTGGAAGCATGCGCGTCAGCACATTGTCCCTGGCCCAGAAATGGTGCCATAGCGCACCGGCGATGTGCACGGCCACCAGCGCGATCATGGTCCAGGCCAGGAGCTCATGGCCCTCCCCGAACACCCCGACAATGGCTTTCTTGTCGGGCTTTCCCAGATCGGCGAGAAACCAAAGCGCGGGCCAGTTGAACAACCCGAAGAAGGGGATCGGCCGGCCCGCCGGCGAGGCCGACACCATCATCCATCCGAACAGCGGCAGCGCCACGATCAGCGTGTAGAGCAGGCCATGGATTGTCCAGGCCAGAAACTTCAACGTGGTGTTCATCGCCGCGGGCAAAGTCGGGATGCGATGCGTCATCCGCCAGGTGACGAGCCCCAGGCTCAGGACCAGCGTCAGAAGCCCGATGGATTTGTGCAGCTGCACGATCTCGAATTTCATCGGGTCGGTACGCGCGAGCTCGCCCATATAGAGCCCGAGTGCCAGGTTGGTCAGCACCACCGCCGCGACCGACCAGTGCAGGGCGATGGCCACGGCGTCGTAGCGGGCAGGGGCCGCCGCGGCGGCGCTTGGCGTGTTTGATTGCGTGTTTGTCATTCCCGCGTGTCCTCTTGGAAACCGCTGCGTCGTCAGCTGCCCAGCATAGCATCGGGACACGGTGATGATGCCACCTCGGCGAGCACCGGCCCGGCCGCTTGACCGTCGCCCCCGCCGCTTCCCATAGTCCCTGTCCAGTTTTTCACGGAAGGCCCCCGTTTGTCCGACACCAAAGCCCGCATCCGGCCCGACGATCCGCTCGACTATCCCTTCGAAACGCGCCCCGAGACCGGGCAGACGATCGAGGTTGCGCCCGGCATCCACTGGGTCCGCATGCGCCTGCCGTTTCAGCTCAACCACATCAATCTCTGGCTGCTGGAAGACGTCGACGGCTGGACGGTCGTCGATACCGGTGTCCGGGACGAGCCCACCGCCGAGGCCTGGAAGCAGCTCTTTGCCGGTCCCATGGCCGGCAAGCCGGTCAAGCGCGTCATCGTCACCCACCTCCATCCCGATCACGTCGGCATGGCCGGCTGGCTGGTGCGCCGATTCGATTGCCGGTTGTGGATGTCGCGCACCGATTATCTGATGTGCCGCAACCTCGTCGCCGATACCGGCCAGGAGGCGCCCAAGGCCGCCATCGACTTTTATCACGCCGCCGGTTTCCCCGAAGACATGCTGGAGAACTACCGCACCCGCTTCGGCGGCTTCGGCAAGGGCGTCTACCGGTTGCCCAATTCCTTCCGGCGCATCGTCGACGGCGAGGAGATCGCGATCGGCGGGCACAGCTGGCAGGTCGTCGTCGGCCGCGGCCACGCGCCCGAGCATGCCTGCCTGTGGTGCCGGGAGTTGAACATCCTGATATCCGGCGACCAGATCCTGCCGCGCATTTCCTCCAATATTTCGCTGTTCCCGACGGAGCCGGAGGCCGATCCGCTGCGGGACTGGCTGGAATCCTGTGCCATGCTCAAGGCGCTGCTCCCGGAAGATATTCTGGTCCTGCCCTCGCACAATGCGCCGTTCCGCGGCGTCAAGCTGCGCCTGCAGGACTTGATCGACGATCACGAAACCAATCTGGACAAGCTGCACGTCTTGTGCGCCGAGCCCAAGCGCGCCGTGGATTGCTTTCCGGCACTGTTCCGCAGCCGCATCACGAGCGGGAATTTCGGCATGGCGACGGGCGAGAGCCTGGCCCACCTCAACTGCCTGATCTTTCGCGGACGCATGACGCGCACACCCGACGACAACGGCGTCGACTGGTACCGCGCGATCTGAGAGGAGGGCGCGATGTCCCTGAAGAACAAAACACTGTTTATCTCCGGCGCCTCGCGCGGCATTGGCCTGGCGATTGCCTTGCGGGCGGCCCGCGACGGCGCCAATGTGGCGATCGCGGCCAAGACCGCCGAGCCGCATCCCAAGCTCGAAGGCACGATCTACACGGCAGCCGAAGAGATCGAAAAGGCCGGCGGGCAGGCGCTGCCGCTCGTTTGCGACATCCGCTTCGAGGATCAGGTTGTGGAGGCGGTGGAAAAGACCGCCGCGCGCTTCGGAGGGATCGACATCTGCGTCAACAATGCCAGCGCCATACAGCTCACCGGCACGCTCGCGACCGACATGAAGCGTTATGACCTGATGCACCAGATCAATGCGCGCGGCACCTATCTTGTCAGCCGCAGCTGCATTGCGTACCTGAAGCAGGCCTCCAATCCGCACGTGCTGATGCTGTCGCCGCCGCTCGACATGAACCCGAAATGGTTCGCCGGCCATACCGCCTACACCATGGCGAAATACGGCATGAGCATGTGCGTGCTCGGCATGGCGGCCGAGTTTGCCGATGACGGTATCGCCTTCAATGCGCTGTGGCCGCGCACCGGCGTCGCCACGGCCGCGATCCGCAATGCGCTGGCAGGCGATGAGGGCATGAAGCACTGTCGCACGCCGGAAATTTTGGCCGATGCCGCTTATGCGATCTTCAACAAGCCGCGCGGCGAGCTTCAGCGGCAACTTCCTGATCGACGACACCTTCCTGGCGGAAAACGGGGTCACCGATTTCGACCGCTACCGGGTCGATCCGTCCCGCGATCTGATGCCCGATTTCTTCGTGCCGGACTGGATGCCGCCGCCTGCCGGGGTCAGCCTCAAAGCTGTGCCTTAGAATCGGTGCCCAGCAGGGCCGCCACGGCATGGGCGAGATAGGCAGTGGTGTGCCAGGCTGCCGCTTCGATTTCGGCGGGAGCACTGTAGCGGGCATGGTTGACGGCATGGGCGACCCGGGTCGAGCCCATTCCGCTCGTGACCGTGACCGTGACGATGGCCAGCAAGACCACTGCGATCTTCAGCAGATAGTAGCGGCGCTCCATTTTCCGCCTCCAAGCCCACGACGATTCCTATCAGGCCGCCGGAATGGGGCCAATACAAGGCAAGCGCCCGCGTTTCGCCTCATTCCGGCGGGACGGGGGCGGGATTGGCCGCGGAATCGGTGCCCGGGCGGAACTGGACGACGTGCTGCGGGAACGGAATTGTGATCCCGCCGGCATCCAGCGCCAGCTTCACAGCCTTCTGCAGCGCGAACAGCGCCTCCCAGTAATCCGGGGTGCGCACCCAGCAGCGCACGATGATGTCGACCGAGGAGGCGCCCAGCCCCCCCACCGGCGCCATTGGTTTGGGGTCGCTCAAGACCCGCAAATCGGCATCCAGCACCCCCAGAATGATGGTCTGGGCCGCGTCGATATCGTCGGAATAATCGATGCCGACAGTGAAATTGATTCGCCGGATGGGCTCGCGCGAATAGTTGATGATGGTGCCGTTGAAGATCTGGGAGTTCGGGATGGAGACGAAGATCAGATCGGGGCTGACCATGAGTGTCGTGAACAGGCCGATCTCGCGCACCGTTCCGCCCTGACCGTTGGCCTCGATGAAATCGCCGATGCGGAAGGGCCGCAGCATCAGCAGCATGGCCCCGGCGGCGACGTTGGAGAGCGTGCCCTGAATAGCCAGGCCGATCGCCAGGCCGGCGGCGCCAACGACGGCGATCAGGCTGGTGGTTTCCACCCCGAAACGATGCAGCACCGCGATCAGCGTCACCGCGACCACGCTGTAGCGCACCAGCGAGACCGTGATCGGCTTGAGCGTGTCGTCGAAGCGGGTGCTGCGCTTCAGCGCGCGGCGGGTCCAGCCGGCGAGCCAGCCGGCGATCGACCCAACCCAGGATCAGGATCAGCACCGCGGCCAGAAAATTGATGCCACTGTTAATCAGCAACAGGCGGATCTGTTCGGGGATCGCGAGGTGTTCCGTTAACGGCAATTTGTCAAGCATTTGCGGATCGTCTCCTGGTCGGCATCCGTCGGTCTAGGGTTATACGGGCGTGCGGGGCGCCTGGATTGTCCCTACACGAATGTGCCGTCCGGCGCGAGCGCGCGGTGCCCGGCCGCGCGGATCTCGTGCGTTTGCCGCCGAGTTGTGCACTATGGTGGGCGCGCGAGCGCGCTGAAGTGCGGTGAGGGGGCTGCGAAACATGCATCGACTGGCAATTGGCCGGGCCGTGAGCGCTGTGGCCGGGGTCCTGGTTGTGGCTGCCGCAGCGACATCTGCGCAGGCGGCGCCGCGGCCCGATTGCGTCTCCCATGTCGAAGAGACCGGGATCGAGGTCATCCGGGTCGAGAGCAACGGCGTGCTTGTGCTCCATGACGGTCGCGCCGTTGATCTCGAAGGCATCATGTTGCCCGCGGGCCGCCGCGATCATGCTCCGGGCTTTCTTGCCCATCAGGCCATCGCGGCCCTGCGCGGCATGGTCCGCCACCGTCGCGCGACCCTGCTACTGGAGCGGCCCAAGGAGGACCGCTACGGACGGCTGCGCGCGCAGGTCTATCTGCCGCGCGAGCCCGGGCGGCCCTGGCTGCAGGTGGCCCTGCTGCGCCAGGGGCTGGCGCGCGTGAACATCGCTCCGGATCGGCGCGAATGCGCGGGCGAACTCTATGCGGCTGAGGCCCAGGCTCGTGCCGACCGTGTGGGGATCTGGGCCTATCCGTCCTATGCCGTGCGCACGCCGCAAATGTTGCAGGGCGATACCGGCACCTTCCAGATCGTGGAAGGCCGTGTCGTCGCCGCGGAGATCCGCGGCGGGCGGGCCTATCTCAATTTCGGCCGGGACTGGCGCACCGATTTCACCGTCACGATTGCACCGGACGATCTGAAACTGTTCCGCCGTCTTGGCGTTGATCCGCGAAGCTATGCCGGCAAGCGCGTGCGCGTGCGCGGCTGGATCGAGATGCTGAACGGCCCGCAGATGCAGATCGCCGATCCCGAAGCGATCCAGATATTACCGCCAACGGTGACGCCGACGCCGCCGCCCGACGAGATGCGGTTGCGGCCCTCCAACTGAACGGCGGATATGAAGAAGCCCGGGTGAAACACCCGGGCTCTTCCCCCAATCGGGGCGTCGCATGAAACCGGAAAAGCGCGATCAGGCGGCCTTTTTGAGAAGCACCGTTTCAACGCGCTTGACCGCGGCCTGTTCGTCGATGCGCTCGACGGCGGCCACTTCCCGGGCCATGCGCGCCAGCGCGGCCTCGTAAAGCTGACGTTCGGAATAGGACTGCTCCGGCTGGCCGCTGGCGCGGTGCAGATCGCGCACGACCTCCGCGATCGAGACCAGGTCGCCCGAATTGATCTTGGCTTCGTATTCCTGGGCGCGGCGCGACCACATGGTGCGCTTGATGCGGGCGCGGCCCTTCAGCGTGTTGAGCGCGGTGGCGACCACATCCGGCGAGGACAGCTTGCGCATGCCCACGGACTTGGCCTTCGCGACCGGAACGCGCAGGGTCATCTTGTCCTTCTCGAAGGTGATGACGAACAGTTCGAGCTTGATCCCGGCGACTTCCTGGTCCTCGATGCGCACGATCTTGCCCACGCCATGGGTCGGGTAGACGACATGGTCGTTGGCCTTGAACTCGGCCTTCTTGTTGGAGTTGGCGGGAACTTTCTTCTTGGTGGTCGTTGTGGCAGTCGTCATGTCCATCCATTTCCTCGAGCGCGCGCCTGCACGCGCCGGCAGTAGCGCCGGCGCACCGCAAGCGCATTGCGGTGCAACATCACAGCCCCGTTTCTGAACCGTGGCACGCAATGATCCGATCGGAACGAGGCCGGGCAGGGTTCGGGGGCACGCCTGGGGCCAAGCATTCGGATCTACGCGGGGCAGGACGGAGTGAGCGAGTCAACGCGTCTCGCCCTGCCGATTGCCAACGGCAAGTGTATAACACAAACCGGCGCCAATTGGAAGGCCGATTCTGCGCAAGCGCTTGAAATACGCGCGCTTAATTATAGTTTTGGTGAAAATCCGTCAGCGATTTCCGAGGGTTGGGCGGGTTCCCGGCCTGCATCCGGGCGGGCGCGCGCACCGTTCGGCGTTAATTTTACACACCGGAACCGGGTTTTTCGCTGAAATACTTCTCGAATTTGTTTTCCACCCCGTCCCATTCCTTCGCATCTGCGGGGGCCTCGCCCTTCTGGACGATGTTGGGCCAGGTCTTGGAATAGTCGGCGTTGAGGGACAGCCATTTCTCCAGCCCCGGCTCGGTGTCGGGCTTGATGGCCTCGGGCGGGCATTCCGGCTCGCAGACGCCGCAATCGATGCAGACCTCCGGATCGATCACGAGCATGTTCTCGCCCTCGTAGAAGCAGTCCACGGGGCAGACTTCCACGCAGTCCATGTACTTGCACTTGATGCAGGCTTCGGTGACGACGAAGGTCATGATGGGTTCAGGCTCCAGCCATACGCACGAATTCGCTGTTGCGTCCCTTACGGCGCGCGCGCGCCGCGATCAAGCACAGTTTCAGTAAGGGTTTCGTAGAGGCCCTGCGCCTCGCTGGCCGGCCCGCGGCGGGTGCCCAGCGCCAGCACCCGGACCGCCACCGGCTCACCTCCGCGCGGCACCGTCAGGATGTCGCCGGTTTTGACGAAGGTGCCGGATTTTCTGACCCGCTGCCCGTTCAGGCGGATCACGCCGGAGTCGGCGGCCTTCTGCGCCAGCGGCCGGGTCTTGTAGAAGCGGGCGTGCCACAGCCATTTGTCGATGCGGATGCGCTCGGGCACGGCGTCCGGCATCGCGTCAATCCGCCGCAAACAGGGCCTTGAGGCCGGCGAAGGGGGAATCGGGATCGGGCTCGCGTTCGCGCGCCTTTGGCGCCGCCGGTCTGGCCTTGCCTTTGCCCTTGCGCGGGCCAGCTCCGCTTCCCGTCGGCTTTGCGCGCTTGCCCGCGGGCCGGCTGCGGCGCGTCGGCGCCGCCACTTGCCGCCGCCACACGGTCGCAGCCTTTTCGCCCTGCGCGCCCTCGACCGCGACCCGGCTCCAGCCCAGCGCCGCCAGCACCGCCTCCAGCGTGGCGTTGTCGACGCCCAGCAGCGATACCAGCTTGGGCAGCGCCGCATCGGCACCGGTCCCGGCAGCGGCCGCAGCCGCCAGTTCGTCTTCGAGACGCTCGAGCATGTCGAGGCGGATCGCGCGCGGGCCGACAATCCGGAAGCCCGCCGCGGCCAGAAAGCCGGCCGGCAGATCGCCATCGGCTTCGAAGGAGGTCAGGCCCGGCAGCGGCGGCGGGGGAATGCGTTCGAGCTTGTGGTGCACGCCCCACAGCAATGCCAACAGCCCGGCGGCATCGGGTTTGAGCAGGCGCGGCATGTAGAGCGAGCGGCGCGCAAAGCGCACGCCAAAGGGGCGCAACGCCTGGCGAGCCGCCCCTTCCTTCTCCGGCAGGGTCGCGTCCTTGCGATCGAGCGCACCGAGATGTTCGGTCAGTTGATAGGCCAGTCCGCGGGCATCGGCGGGCAGGGCGATGTCGCTGCCGGGCCTGGCGTCGGCCGCGGCCTTCAGCGCGTCGAGCACGCCGACGCGTTCGGCGATATGCGCGGCCAGCCAGGCCGTCAGCTTCGCGGTCAGCCTGGCGCGTGTCTCCGGCCGCATGGTGTCGTCGCTGGCCAGCGTCACTCGCGGCGCCAGCGGCGCAGCGCCCGCGCCCAGATGGGCGACGATGGCCCCGTCCCACCAGATGCGGCCATGTTCGCTGAGGGTGATGTCCTTGGCGTCGGCCGCCAGCAGCGCCTTTTCGCGCCGCGCGAACTCGCCCTCGAGGGCCTTGAGTGCGGCCGCACGCAAGGTGCGGCCATGGATGCCACCGCTGCCGGGCGGCGCACGGTCGTCGGGCACGAAGTGAAATCCCTCGAGCTTGCCGACCGTTTCGCCGTCGATGGTGACGCCGCCGGAATCGTCGAGCTTGAGATCCATCAATTCGTCGTCGCGCAGCGAGCGCATCAGCGCCGCCGTGCGCCGGTCTATGAAGCGCTGCGTCAGCATCTGGTGCAGCGCATCCGAAAGCCGGTCCTCGACGGCGCGCGTCTGCGCCTGCCAATGCGCGGCATCGCGAACCCAGCCTGGCCGATGCGCCGCATAGGTCCAGGTGCGTATCTGCGCCAGTCGCCCCGAGAGGGTCGCCACATCGCCTTCGATATTGTCGAGGCGCGCCACCTGCCGCGCCAGCCAGTCTTCGGGCAGGACGCCCGCATCGCTCATCAGGTGGCGATAGATCTGGTCGACGAGGCGCACATGGTCCTCGGCACTGAGCTTGCGGAAATCGGGAAGCTGGCAGGCATCCCACAACAGCCGGACCGCCGCCGGCGCCCGTGCCATCGCGCGAATGTCGTCATGGCTGGCGAGAATGCGCAGTGCCGCCAGATCCATCGATTGCCGCGCCTTGGCCAGGCCGCGCCTCGGCGCGGGTTCTTCCAGGCTCGCGATCAGGGCGTCGAGCGAATGATAGGCGAGGCGGGAGTTGCGGTATTGCAGCACGCGCACGGGCTCGTAGCGATGGCCCTCGACGCGCAACACCATGTCTTCGTCCAGCGGCGCGGCGTCGGCGGTGACGCCGAAGGTGCCGTCATTCATGTGACGCCCGGCGCGGCCGGCGATCTGGCCGATCTCATCGGGCCTGAGATTGCGCAAGCCCACGCCGTCGAATTTGCTCACCGCCGAGAACGCGACATGGTCGATATCCATATTGAGCCCCATGCCGATGGCATCGGTGGCCACGAGGAAATCGACCTCGCCGTTCTGGTAGAGCGCGACCTGCGCATTGCGCGTGCGCGGCGAGAGCGCGCCGAGAACCACCGCGGCGCCGCCGCGCTGGCGCCGCACCAGTTCGGCGATGGCATAGACGTCCTCGGCAGAGAATCCGACGATGGCCGAGCGACGCGGCAGCCGTGTCAGTTTCCTGGCGCCGGTATAGGCGAGATCCGAAAAGCGCGGCCGGGTGATGAACTGGGTCTCCGGCACGAAACGCTGGATGGCGCCGCGCATTGTCTCGGCGCCCAGGAAGATGGTCTCTTCGCTGCCGCGCGCGTTCAGCAGCCGGTCGGTGAAGACGTGGCCGCGTTCCAGATCGGCGCAAAGCTGGATTTCGTCGATGCAAAGGCAGGCCGCGTCGAGATCGAGCGGCATGGCTTCGACGGTGCAGACGAAATAGCGCGCCCCGGCCGGGATGATCTTTTCTTCCCCGGTGACGAGGGCGGCGGCCTCGGTGCCCTTGAGCGCCACGACCCGGTCATAGACCTCGCGCGCCAGCAGGCGCAGCGGCAGCCCGATCATGCCCGAGCGATGCGCCAGCATCCGCTCGATGGCGAAATGGGTCTTCCCGGTATTGGTCGGGCCAAGAACGGCGGTCACCCGGCTGTCGGTCCCGGATGCGCCCTGCAGTGCGTGCTGTCGGATCATCGTGCCTCGACCATCCGGTTTCCCGACCCGGCTTGCAAGGCCCGGCGAATGGCGCGGGCGCGCCGCGTTCCGGCGGGATCGGGGAGCGATACCAGGGTCTGTGGATGACTTTGACAGGTTCGTGAACGGTGAGGGAACACAGAGTGTCCGAATCACTAACCGAATCAATATCTGCGTTTGTTCTCACACAATATGCCGTCTGTCAACGATTCGTTATGTCCATATCTGGTGGTCTTGTCCACAGCTGATATGCGGAGAATCCCCGGGGTGCAGATGATCCGTATTCGGAGCATTCCGGCGGCCCACGGAACCGCCGGTGCCGAGCCGTTCGAAGCGTTTGACCTCCATTTCGCACCTGCGATACTCCCGGCCGATTTCGATACTTCCCGGGAGTGAGTGGCGATGGGCAAGGACCCCAAACAATGGGCGGCGCTGGCGGAGAAGGAGCTGAAGGACCGCGGTCTGGACAGCCTGACCTGGGCCACGCCCGAAGGCTTCGACGTCAAGCCGCTCTACACGGCCGCCGATCTGGAGGGGATCGAGGCCGCCAATTCCGTTCCGGGGCTCGCCCCCTTCCTGCGCGGCGTGCGCGCCACCATGTATGCCGGCCGGCCCTGGACCATCCGCCAATATGCCGGCTTCTCGACGGCCGAGGAATCCAACGCCTTCTACCGGCGCAATCTCGCGGCCGGGCAGATGGGCCTGTCGGTGGCCTTCGATCTGGCGACCCATCGCGGCTATGACAGCGATCATCCACGCGTCGCCGGCGATGTCGGCAAGGCGGGCGTCGCCATCGACAGCGTCGAGGACATGAAGATCCTGTTCGACCGGATTCCGCTCGACAAGATGAGCGTGTCGATGACGATGAACGGCGCCGTCATTCCGGTGATGGCGAACTACATCGTTGCCGCCGAAGAGCAGGGCGTGAGCCCCGACAAGCTCTCCGGCACGATCCAGAACGACATCCTCAAGGAATTCATGGTGCGGAACACCTATATCTATCCGCCCGCACCCTCGATGCGCATCGTCGCCGACATCATCGAATACACGGCGCAGAAGATGCCGAAATTCAACTCGATTTCGATCAGCGGCTATCACATGCACGAAGCCGGGGCGACGGCGGTGCAGGAGCTGGCCTACACCATCGCCGATGGCATGGAATATGTGCGCAGCGCCACGGCCAAGGGGCTCAAGGTCGACCAGTTCGCACCGCGCCTGTCGTTCTTCTTCGGTATCGGCATGAACTTCTTCATGGAGATCGCCAAGCTGCGGGCCGCGCGCCTGTTGTGGGCGAAGATCATGCAGGATTTCGGCGCCGAGAATCCGACCTCCATGATGTTGCGCACCCATTGCCAGACATCCGGCGTGTCGCTGACCGAGCAGGATCCCTACAACAACATCGTGCGCACGGCCTATGAGGCGCTGTCGGCGGTGCTCGGCGGCACCCAGTCGCTGCACACCAATTCCTTCGACGAGGCCATCGCGCTGCCGACCGATTTCTCGGCCCGCATCGCCCGCAATACCCAGCTCATCCTGCAGAACGAGAGCCAGGTGACCAAGGTCGTCGATCCGCTGGGCGGCTCCTACTATGTCGAGGCGCTGACCCATGCGCTCGTCACCCATGCCCGCGCCATCATCGACGAGGTCGAGGAGATGGGTGGCATGACCAAGGCGGTCGAGGCCGGCATCCCGAAGCTGCGGATCGAGGAAGCGGCCGCCCGCCGCCAGGCGCGCATCGATCGCGGCGAGGACGTCATTGTCGGCGTCAACAAGTTCGAGACCGGCGAGCCGTCGCCGGTCGAGGTGCGCGACATCGACAATGCCGCCGTGCGCGACAGCCAGATCGCCCGGCTCAAACAGGTCCGTGCCGAACGCGACGAGGCGAAATGCAAGGCCGCGCTCACGGCGCTCACCGAAGGCGCGAAGGGCAACGGCAATCTCTTGGCGCTGGCTGTCGATGCCGCGCGCGCCCGCGCCACGGTCGGCGAAATCTCCGATGCGATGGAGAAGGTGTTCGGCCGCCATCGCGCCGAGATCCGCTCCATCACCGGCGTCTATGGCCATGCCTATGAAGGCGACAACGAATTCGCCACGATCCGGGGGGAGGTGGAAACCTTCGCGAAGGACGAGGGCCGCCGCCCGCGCATTCTCGTCGCCAAGATGGGGCAGGACGGACACGACCGCGGCGCCAAGGTCATTGCCACGGCCTTTGCCGATCTCGGCTTCGATGTCGATATCGGCCCGCTGTTCCAGACTCCCGAGGAGGTTGCCGAGGACGCCGTTGATGCCGACGTGCATGTTGTCGGCGTTTCCAGCCAGGCCGCGGGCCACAAGACCCTGGTGCCGCAGCTGATCGACGCGCTGAAGAAAAAGGGCGCCGGCGACATTCTGGTCGTCTGCGGCGGCGTCATTCCCGGCGCAGGATTACGGGTTCCTGGAGAAGGCGGGCGTCGCCGCCATCTTCGGGCCGGGCACCAATATCGTCGAGGCCGCGCGCAAGGTGATCGCCCTGATCCGTACACGGAAGAAGGCGGCGGCCTGAGTGTGGCGCGGGTCACGCTCATAGGCCCGGGGGCCATTGGTGGCGCGGCGGCCGCGGCGCTTCTCGCGGCCGGCGAGCATGACCTGACCATCTGCGCGAACCAGCCCTTCGAGACACTGACGCTCTCGCGCGCGGATACGAAAGAAGCGCAGTCCTGGCCGGTTCGCGTCCTGTCATCGCCCGGCGATGCCGAACCTGCCGACTGGGTGCTGCTGGCCGTCAAGGCGCATCAGACCGAAGGCGCGGCGGGGTGGCTCAAGACCACCGTCGGCCCGGATACCAAAGTGGCGGTGCTGCAGAATGGCGTCGAACATGTCGAGCGTGTGATGCCATACGTGCCGAGGGGCACAAGGGTCGTGCCCGTGATCGTCCAGCTCCCCGCGCAACGCACCGCGCCGGGCGCCATCACGCTTTATGGTCGCTCCAACCTGATCGTGCCGGAGGATGGGGCCGGCCGCGCGTTCGCGGAGCTGTTCGCTGGCACCTCCATGAATATGGTCGTGCGCGCGGACTTCGTCACCGCCGCCTGGGAGAAGCTGTGTCTCAATGTGGCCAGCGGGGCGATTACGGCGCTGACGTTCCGCACCGATGCGATTGCCCATGTTCCCGGTATGCGGGATCTGGCGCGCGCCCTGCTGGAGGAGTGCATGGCGGTGGGACGCGCCGCGGGCGCGAACTTCGCACCAGACTTCGCCGAACAGATGCTGGGTTTCCTGTCGCGCCCGAACTATCGCGGCAATTCGATGTATTACGACCGCCGCGACGGCAAGCCGCTCGAATGGGATGCGCGCAACGGCGCCGTCGCCCGCTTCGGCCGCAAGCACGGCGTGCCGACGCCGATCAGCGATGTTCTGATCCCGCTGTTGCGCGGCTGCGATCCGCCGGCCTAGCTCTTCGCTGCCTGCTCGCCGGTCTTCATCTTCGACAGCGTCACGGTGACCGTGCCCCATTCGGTCTTGGCCCACAGCTTGAGCGGCACGATGTAATGGCCCGCCGGCGCGCCGGCATCCTTCACATCGGCGACAAGTCCGTAGATTGGCGGCCAGCTGGATTTCTTGCCGCTGAGGATTTCCTGCTTGTAGCCGGCGATCTGGTGGTAACGGATTCGGCACAGATGGGCCGTGCCGTTGTAGAGCCCGTTGTCGAGCTTGAGCTTCTGATCCTTGATGTAGGTGAATTCGACATTGTAGCGCCGCCGCCCGTCGAACACCGGCGCCACCGTTCCGCACGGATTCTTGGCATCGGCGCTGAGGCCGGACAGGATCAGCGTCACCGCGCTCATCGGGTCGACGCCCTGTTCCTGCTCCTTGACGGAGACCGGATATTTCTTGGTGTTGTAGGCCGGCTTGGCGAACAGCTTGGGCGGCCCCTTGTGGTCATAGGTCAGCTTCACCTGCTGCTTCTTGTCGCTCGAGCGCGTGGCGTGCGAATCATAGACGAATGGCGAAACGCCATGGGGCGTGACGCGGCCGCTGGCGCCGGCGTCGATTTCGGCCTTCCAGAACACGCTCACCAGTCCGCTGGTCTTGAAATAGGAACTGGCCTGGTAGGTGTCGTTTGCGAAGCGTCCGCGATAGGTCGTGTGACCGAAGGGGATGAACCAGAAGCGCATCTCATAGGCCAGTTCGATGGTGGCGGCGCGGTCCGGTGCGATGGCGGCCAGGGTTGTCGCCGGCGTCGTCGCGGCCGATCCGCCCGCGCTGGCCGGCACGATCAGCACGGCCGCCAGCGCCGCTGCCCACAGGAATTGACGCATCGGCACTTCCGCCATAACGCACTCCCAGCCAAGATCACGCCTGCTGCGGCGTTCGGAACCGCATAACTATATGAGTTGGCAGAATAATGGTCCAATCGTGACGGCCTCGGAGCGTAAACGCGACAGCGTCTCGGCAATGGCCCGGTCGGTGCGCGCGGGCGACCGGCGTGCGCTGGCCAGGGCGATCACCCTGGTCGAATCCACGCGCGCCGCCGATCGGAGCCAGGCCGAAGCGTTGCTGACCGCCTTGCTTGCCGACACGGGCGGCGCCCGGCGCATCGGCATATCGGGGGCGCCCGGGGCCGGCAAATCCACATTCATCGAAGCCTTCGGCCTCCATCTGACGGGGCAGGGGCAGAAGGTCGCGGTTCTGGCCGTTGATCCCTCCTCGCGCCGCTCGGGCGGTTCGATCCTGGGCGACAAGACGCGGATGGAAAAGCTGGCGCGCGATCCGGCGGCCTATATCCGCCCCTCGCCGGCGGGCACGACCTTGGGCGGTGTCGCGCGCCGCACGCGCGAGGTGATGTTGCTGGTCGAAGCGGCGGGCTTCGATGTCGTGCTGGTGGAGACCGTCGGCGTCGGCCAGTCGGAGACCGCGGTCTCGGAGATGGTCGATCTCTTTGTGCTGCTGGCCAGTCCGGGCGGCGGCGATGACCTGCAAGGCATCAAGCGTGGTGTCATGGAACTGGCCGATCTGATCCTCGTCACCAAGGCCGATGGGGATCTGTCCCACGCCGCCAACCGCGCCGTCGCCGATTACCGCATGGCGCTGCATCTGATGCGGCCGAAATTTCCGGGCATCGCGCCCGGCGTGCAGCCCGTCTCTGCGCTTGAGGGGCGCGGTGTTGCCGAAGCCTGGCAGGCAATGGCCGATCTGCATGCGGCGCTGACAACGGGTGGCCATCTGGCGCGCTTGCGCCAGGAGCAGTCCCAGCGCTGGCTCTGGAACGAGGTGCAGGCCGTCCTGGCCGACGAAATCGCCGCCGACCCGCGGATCTCGCAGGCAGCGCAGCGCGTCGAGGCCGACGTCATGGCCGGGCGCCTGCTGCCCTATGCGGCCGCGCGCAAGCTGATCGGCGCGTTCCGGGCCTAGCGTCCGGGCAGCATCCGCAGCAGCGTGCGGTCCTTGAGGAAGATGTGGTGGTAGAGCGCGGCCAGCACATGGAGGGCCACCGCCCCCAGCAACACCCACACCATCGTGCCGTGCAGATGGGCGAAGGCGCGGGCCGTCGCGTCGCCCTTGGCCCACAGCGCCGGCATCGGGAACAACCAGAAGAAGGTGATCGGCCAGCCGTGATAGGAGACCATCGCCCAGCCTGTGAAGACGAAGAAGACGACGATGACATAAAGGCCCAGATGCAGCGCATGGGCGGCCAGCCCCTGCCAGGCCGGAACCCCGGGTTCCATGTGGGGCACGCCCACCGCGCCGCGCCAGACAAAGCGCAGCAGGATCGTCAGCAGGATCAGGAAGCCGACCGACATGTGCAGATTGGTCCACACCACCGGCGGGCCGCGATGGACGTCCGGCATCAGCCAGCCGATGGCGTATTGGGTCGCAATCAGGGCCAGGGTCAACCAGTGGAAGAACTTTGCGGCAGGCGAATAGGTCAGGCGGCGCTCGGGTTCCATGCAGGGTTCCTTGGGATGGCAGCCCGGATGGGCGCGAGTTGGGTATTAAACTACCAAGGGTCCGGCCCGGTTGCCTCGCCAATTCCGGGCGAAGCGGCGGGAGGGCGCGGATTTGCCTCGATTTGGCGGCCTGCCGGCGGTGCTTGACGCCCGCCGCGGCACCCCTTATGAGGGCCGCTCTTTTTGAGACCAAGAGCAAGAGGCAAGGCCATGTCGCGCCGCTGTGAACTGACGGGCAAGGGTGTCATGACGGGGCATCATGTCAGCCACGCCAACAACAAATCCAAGCGCGTTTTCCGGCCGAATCTGCAGGAAGTTTCGCTGGCCAGCGATGCGCTGGGCCAGGACGTCAAGCTGAAGATCAGCATGAGCGCCCTGCGCTCGGTCGACCGCGTCGGTGGAATCGATGCCTTCCTGCTCAAGGCCAAGGACAGCGTCCTGTCCGTCCGGGCCCTGCGGATCAAGCGCATGGTCGCCAAAAAGGCAGCATCTGCTACCGCTGCCGCCGCTTAACCTTTGTTAAGCCTGTTTTTTCCGGAACCGTCCACAGGACGGGCATAGTATCTGCACGTCATCTCCTGTAGTGTATCAAAATGTGCCAGATGGGTTTGAAGTCCCATTGGTGCAGGGGGTGGGGTGCTGTGAGTTACGAAGCTGGTGTCCGGTCCGATCTGAGGACCCATTCGGGGCGTTATGGCGCGGGGATGGCAGATGCCCGTCCGGCGCGCGTTCGCCAACCTATCGACGTGATTGGCCGGGCCTATGAGCCCCGCTCCATGGCCACGATGGCAGATGGCGGCGGGTTTCTGCTCGCCATTGTGGTGGCGGGCCTGCAGCTGGTGCTGCCGGTGGCGCTGCTGATCGGGCTCGGGGCGGCCGCCTATGTCTATGGCGACCGGCCGCTTCTGTGGCTCGGTCCGGCACAGGCTGAATGGCTCACAATGGGCCATCTCGTCGTCCCGCTGACCTTCTTTGCCATCCAGCTCACCAATCGGCGATATGGCGCCGGCTATGCCCTGGCCCAGACGGCTCTGGCCTGGCTGGTCGGCGGCGTGGCCCTGTGGTTCGCGGCGGCTGATCTGACGTCCCTGGCCGGGCGGGCCCTCCCGGCGGCCAATGCGGTCGTCGGCTTCGGGGCCGGTCTTGCCGTGGCCCAGCTGTTCTCGGTGCTGGTGTTCGACCGCACGCGCGGCCCGCGCTGGTGGACGGCGCCGTTCCTGTCGACCCTGTGGTCCGGCTGGCTGTTCTGCCTCATCGCCTTCCCGCTGACCTGGCTCGGCACACCGGTCGACTGGTTCGGGCGGCTGATGGTCTATGCCGGAATCATGGCCGTGGCCGCCGTGGTGCTGCTGCTGCCTTATTGGCTGCTGCGACGCATGGTGCCGCCGCAGTCCGGATTCGGCGGCTACTGAGCCGCCGGGCGCCGCGGCGGCGCCAGCTCGAACATCAACAGCAGCGTGCGCTGCAGCACGTGGTCATAGTTGTCGTCCGAGATCATGTAGAGAAGGGTTCGGCCATCGGCCGTGCGGCGCAGGGCGAGCCCCTCCATATTGTCGATCGTCTCGCGCATGGTGAAGCGCGCAATCTCGTGACCGTCGAGCGTCGCACCGGGTTTGATGGTGCTGGCGTCGATCTCGCGCACGGCCATCACGACACCGCCGAGCAGTCCGAAATAGTGCCGCTCCAGCAGATAGAGATGGCGGCCAGAGGGGCCCATCGCCGCGTCGGAAATCTCATAGGGCGCGTGCCGTTTCACATGCAGGGCTGCCATCCGGCCGTGGGAACCGGGCGTCGGAGCCAGCCAGGCCGGCATCGTGCGACTGTGGTTGATCGGCGCTTCGCCGACCGCCAGAAGCGTGCCCGGTTTCACAACCGTCAGACCCTCCAGTCCCTTGTTGCTGCGGTAGAGCTGCTTGAGCCCGTCCGGCATCGGCACCGGCGTGGGCCGCGCATCAAGCGAGCCCGACAGGTCGTAGCGCCATACCCGCGGAACGCGCTCGAAACTGACAATGACCGGCCCGTCCGGGCCCTTGGCGGACAACGCTGCAAGGCCTTCGGCGTCGGCGCGGCGCTTGCGCATCGTGCGTCCGCGCTCATCGAGCATGTCGGCCAGCTGCGCATCGTCGACGCCGATCAGATTGCCACCCTTGCCGTAAAACAATCGCGCACGAAGCCAATGGCCCTCGTCCGATTGCGCGAGCATCCGTGTGCCATCCCTGCTGACAACCAGCCCCGACCAGCCGCCGAACCGCGGTTCGGGCGACGACAGCTCGAGCCCGCCGCGATAGATCAGCCGTCCGACGCGCATCCTGCGCGGATTGTTCAGCGACAGCGGAACGGCGTCATAGGTGATCGCGATGGCGTCCTTCAGTCCCGGCCGCGGCGCAACTTCGGTGGCGCAGGCCGCAAGGCCGGTGCCGAAGGCCAGACCGGCGGCGGCAAGCCAGGTGAGGACACGCTTCATGCGGCGTGATGTCGACGCGTATGGCGCGCGCGCGCGAGCCGCGCGGGGTCGCCCAGCCGGCCATGCTCCTTCTCGGGCATGAACAGGGAAATCAGCTGGTCGGTCATCGCCCCGCCGAGCTGCTCGGCGTCGACGATCGTCACGGCCTTGCGGTAATAGCGCGTCACGTCGTGACCGATACCGATGGCCGACAGCTGCACGGTCGACTTCTCTTCGATGTCGTCGATGACGTGGCGCAGATGGCGCTCGAGATAGTTTCCGGCATTTACCGACAGGGTCGAATCGTCGACCGGCGCGCCGTCCGAGATCACCATCAGGATCTTGCGCTGTTCTGAGCGCCCGGCGATGCGGTTGTGGGCCCACATCAGCGCCTCGCCGTCGATGTTCTCCTTGAGCAGGCCTTCGCGCATCATCAGGCCGAGATTGCGCCGCGCCCGCCGCCACGGCTCGTCGGCGGATTTGTAGACGATGTGGCGCAGATCGTTGAGCCGGCCCGGATGCGGCGGCTTGCCGTCGGCGATCCATTTCTCCCGGCTCTGGCCGCCCTTCCAGGCGCGGGTGGTAAAGCCGAGAATTTCGGTCTTGACGGCGCAGCGCTCCAGCGTGCGCGCCAGGATGTCGGCGCACATCGCGGCGACCATGATCGGCCGGCCGCGCATCGAACCCGAATTGTCGAGCAAGAGCGTCACGACCGTATCGCGGAATTCCAGATCCTTCTCGTGCTTGAACGAGAGCGGATACATCGGGTCCATGATGATGCGCGGCAGGCGCGAGGTATCGAGAATCCCTTCCTCGAGATCGTATTCCCAGGTGCGGTTCTGCTGCGCCATCAGCAGGCGCTGCAGCTTGTTGGCCAGGCGCGAGACCACGCCCTGCATGGCCTGCAATTGCTGGTCGAGGAAATTTCTGAGCCGCGCCAGCTCCTCCGAATCGCACAGCTCGGTCGCATGGACGATTTCGTCGAACTTGGTGGTGTGGATGCGATAGCCCCACTGGTCGGAATCCGAGAAAGGCTGGTCGG
Source organism: uncultured Pseudomonadota bacterium (assembly GCA_963710925.1). Classification (GTDB taxonomy): domain Bacteria; phylum Pseudomonadota; class Alphaproteobacteria; order Micropepsales; family Micropepsaceae; genus Rhizomicrobium. Next base: position 229,737 of record CAVQBY010000004.1, read on the forward strand.
GCCGCCAGGGCTTGGTGCCTTCCTCATTGTCCGAGGCATCCGACAGATCATCGCTTTGTTCGGTCTGAACCTCCGCGCTGGTCTCGTCGCCTTCCTCGCCCTCGGCTTCGCGCATCTCGGCTTCGCCGGTCTCGGAGCTGGCTTCGGACTGTTCGCCGTCCTGGCCTTCCTCGCTCTGCGGTTCGGAATCGGCGGCTTCATTGTCGCCGTCGCCCTCCGATTCCTCGGCGTTTTCGTCGCCGACTTCCAGGTCGCGCAGGATCGTGCGCGTGAGCTTGGCAAACTGCGTCTGGTCGCGCATCGAGGTCTCGAGTTTTTCGAGATCCTTGCCGGCGCGCTCCTCGATCCAGTCGCGCCACAGATCGACGGCGTGTTTGGCGCCGTCCGGAGGCGCCAGTCCCGTCAGCCGCTCGCGCACCACCATGCCCAGCGCGTCGGCCAGCGGCACGTCGGCGCGCTCGCGCGCCTTGGCAAGGCCGCGCTGATTGCAGCGCGCCGTCAGCCCCGCCGTGAGATTGTCCGACACGCCCTTCATCGCCAGAGAACCGATGGCCTCGACGCGCGCCTGTTCGGCGGCTTCGAACAGCTCGGCGGCGTCGGCCGAAGCCGGGCGATAACGGTTGTGGACCTTGTCCTCGTGATAGGCGCGGCGCAGCGCATAGGCGTCGCCGGCGCCGCGCACGATGGCGATTTCATCGGGCGGCAGATTGCGCGAGGGCAGGGGGAGCTTGGCTTTCAGCCCGCGCAGCGAGGGCTGTTCGGCGCTGAAGGTGACTTCCATCTCCGGTTCGCCGGCAAGCGAACGCACCGCCGTCGATACGGCACGCTTGAAGGGCTCGGAGGGGTTGTCGTTCTTGGTCACCTAATCCGCGATCCTCACGCGACCAGCACCTTGGCCGCGCTTTCCGGCAGATCCTCGCCGAAGCAGCGCTGATAGAACTCGGCCACGGCCGCGCGTTCCAGCTCGTCGCACTTGTTGAGGAAGGTCAGCCGGAAGGCGAACCCGATGTCGCCGAAGATGTTCGCATTCTCGGCCCAGGTGATGACCGTGCGCGGGCTCATGACGGTCGACAGGTCGCCATTGACGAAGGCGTTGCGGGTCATGTCCGCCAGGCGGACCATGGCGCCGATCTTCTTCCGGTCTTCCTCGGTTTTGGCGTAGCTCGGCACCTTGGCCAGCACGATCTCCACTTCGGCATCGTGATGCAGATAGTTGAGCGTGGCGACGATGCTCCAGCGGTCCATCTGACCCTGGTTGATCTGTTGGGTGCCGTGATAGAGGCCGGAGGTGTCGCCAAGACCGATCGTGTTGGTGGTGGCAAAGAGGCGGAAGGCCTTGTGCGGGCGGATGACGCGGTTCTGGTCGAGCAGCGTCAGCTTGCCGGCGACCTCCAGCACGCGCTGGATCACGAACATCACATCCGGCCGGCCGGCATCGTATTCGTCGAAGGTCAGGGCGACGGGATGCTGCAGGCACCAGGGCAGCAGGCCCTCGCGGAACTCGGTGACCTGCTGGCCGTCCTTCAGCACGATCGCATCCTTGCCGATCAGATCGATGCGGCTGATGTGGCTGTCGAGATTGATGCGGATGCAGGGCCAGTTGAGCCGCGAGGCCACCTGCTCGATATGCGTCGATTTGCCGGTGCCGTGATAGCCCTGGATCATGACGCGGCGGTTGAAGGCAAAGCCGGCCAGGATCGCCAGCGTGGTCTCGCGATCGAAGCGATAGGCCGGATCGTTCTCCGGCACATATTCGTCGTTGCGCTTGGAGAAGGCCGGTACCTTCATATTGGCGTCGATCCCGAAGGTTTCGCGCACGTCGACCATCACGTCGGGCGCGGCTGCGGGATCGAGGCCTTCTGGCTCAGTGGTCATGTCGCGTGTCCGGATTCGAATTTCGGGGCGGGGCCGGTCGTCCGCCGGGAAGGAGCAGAGCGCAGGAGAGAGCCGGCTTAGGTCAGGCCGGCCGCACGCAAGACACCATAGGCCTTGATGACCTGCTTGAGACGCTCCTCAGCGCCCCGATCGCCTCCGTTGGCATCAGGGTGGAACCGCTTCACTAGCTCCTTATACCGTGCCTTTATCTCGTGCAAGGTGGCGCTAGCGTCAAGATTGAGCAGTTCCAGCGCGCGGATTTGCACCGGCGTCAGGTGGCGTTCCGGGGCCCGGGGGCGCGGCGCTTCGGCGACGTCGCCGAACACCCCATGCGGGTCGGAGTAGTACTCCGGATCGGGTGTGCGCTGTTCGGCCCGCCAGCGGCCCTTGCCGTCGACCTTCCAGGTGGGACGGTGGCCGGTCAGGGCGGCGATCCGGAAGGCTTCGATCTCGGCTTCGTTCATGCCGCGGAAATAGTCCCAGCTTTCGTTGTGGGCGCGCGCATGCTCCAGGCAAAACCACAGGTGTTCGCCAAGGTTTTCCCGCGACTTTGGAACCTTGTGCGTGCCTTCGGCGCGACAATCGGGCCGCGCGCAATCGCGCACCGCAACCGGACGCACCTTGGTGTCCGGCTTGATGCGGATATCGTGCCCGAAGCGCGGTCTGTAGTCCGTCGAAGCCATGGCTGAATTATGGGATCGGTCCGGTAAAAAACAAGGAAATGAAATGCTTGACAGTGCCCGGCGGGCGCGGGAGGGAATAGCCCATGACCATGGCCGACACCATTCGCGACAAATTGACCGCAGCCTTCTCACCGGCCGAGCTGGAGGTCCGCGACGAGAGCGCCCTGCATGCCGGCCACTCCGGATCGCGTCCCGGGGGCGAAACCCATTTTCGGGTCCGCATCGTGTCGGGCGGGTTCGACGGCCAGTCGCGGGTGGAACGCCAGCGCCGCATCTACGCCGCGCTCGACGCCGAACTTAAGTCACAGGTTCACGCCCTGGCGCTCACGGCGCTTACGCCTTCCGAGGCGGCGTCACGCGCACGGCCGTGATCTGGTTGCGCTGACGGCGCAGGATCTCGAACTGGAATCCGTAAAAGGCGAAGCGCTGGCCGACATCGGGGATCGTGCGCGCCTCATGGATCACCAGCCCAGCCAGCGTCGTGGCTTCCTCGTCCGGCAATTCCCATTCGAGCGCGCGATTGATGTCGCGCACGGGCATGGCGCCGTCGATATTGAAGGAGCCGTCGGGCTGCGGACGGATGCCCGGCGTGGTGACGTCGCTCTCCTCCGGCATGTCGCCGAAGATCTCGTTGAGGATGTCCTCCAGCGTGACGATGCCCTGGATGGCGCCATACTCGTCCACGACCAGCGCCAGATGGGTGCGCCGTTCGCGGAAGGCCCGCAGCTGCTCTTCCAGCCCGGTGGTGTTGGGGATGAACCAGGCCTCGACCATCAGCGTCAGCAGGTCGAAGCCTTCCATCTCGCCGCGCCGGCGCACGAATTCGCGCATCACATCCTTGGTGTTGAGCACGCCGACGATGTTGTCGGCATCGTCTTTCCACACCGGCACGCGGGTATGGTTGGCCGCCAGCAGGGCCTCGAACAATTCGTCCTGGGGCAGGTCGCCGTCGATCATGGCGACGTTCTTGCGGTGAACCATGACGTCTTCGACATCGAGTTCGCGCAGGTCGAGAATGCCGCCGATCATGTCGCGGTGCTCGCGCTCCATGGCGCCCTCGATATGGTGCAGGGCCACCGCGCCGCGGATCTCCTCATGTGCGGGCAGGATCGAGGCGCCGCCCTCCTGGGTCACGCCGAACAGCCACAGCACGCGCCAGACGACAAACTGCACGGCCCGCACGATCGGGCCCAGCACGGCCACGACCAGCCGAGGACCCGCGCCACGGTCAGCGCGAAGCGGTCCGTCCTGGCGATCGCCAGGGTCTTCGGCAGCACCTCTGCAAAGACCAGGATCAGCACCGTCATGACGCCCGTCGTGATGGCCACGGCCTTGTCGCCCAGCACGGAAGCCAATGCCGCCGTCGCCAGCGACGACACCAGGATGTTGATGAAGGTATTGCCCAGCAGGATCGTGCCGATCAGGTTCTCGCGGTCGGCCACCAGCAGATTGACGTCGCGCGCCGCCCGCGAACCATCCTTCTCCAGCTGATGCATGCGCCCGCGGGAGACCGCGGTCAGCGCCGTCTCCGATCCCGAGAAGAAGCCGGACATCGCCAGCAGCACCACGATGGCGATGCCGGTGAGGATGAGGGTCGTGGTCATGGCTTCGGTCCTTTGGGCTGTCGCGCCGAGGTGGCGCGGCTTAGGCGGCGAGGACGGCGCGCAGCGCGTCGTCCGGCACATCCATGGTCGTGAAGGCCCGGCCCAGGCCGCGCAGCAGGACGAACAGGATCTTGCCGTCCTTGGCTTTCTTGTCATGCGCCATATGGGCCAGAAGAGTCTCGACATCCGGGCGGGGACCGGAAATCTCTGCAATATCAGCGGGCAGATCCGACTTGTTTCAGGTGGCGGATGAGGCGCTGCGGTGTCCGCGGCCGGCGACAGGCCGAGCCGCTCCGACAGGCGCAGGGCCAGCACCATGCCGATGGCGACGCCTTCGCCATGCAGGAGCCGGCTCGGAAAAGCCGGTGGCAGCTTCCAGCGCATGCCCGAAAGTGTGGCCGAGATTGAGCAGCGCCCGTTCGCCGGCTTCGCGTTCGTCGCGCGCGACAATCGCCGCCTTCATCCGGCAGGAATGGGCCACCGCATGCGTCAGTGCTTGCGGTTCGCCGCCCAAGGCCTTGGCGCCATTGGCTTCAAGCCAGGCGAAGAACTCCACATCGCCCAACGCGCCATATTTGACGACCTCGGCATAGCCCGCCAGAAGTTCGCGCCGTGGCAGGCTGTGCAGCACATCGACATCGGCGATCACGAGCCGTGGCTGGTGGAACAGGCCGAGCAGATTCTTGCCCTGCGGCGTATTGATCGCCGTCTTTCCGCCGACCGAGGAATCGACCTGGGCCAGCAAGGTCGTCGGCACCTGTGCGAAGTCGACGCCGCGCTTGAGGATCCCGGCGGCAAAGCCGACCAGATCGCCGATCACCCCGCCGCCCAGCGCCACGATCAGCCCGCCGCGCTCGACCCCCATATCCAGGAGCGTCGCCGGTCAGGCGCTCAAGGCCGGCAAAGCTCTTGGTGGCCTCGCCGGGTTCGAGCACGATCGGACGGCCATCCAGTCCGGCATGCGTTCAGTGCGGCGAGGAAGGGCTGCAGATGGGTGGTTGCGATGTTGCTGTCGGTCACGACCGGCACGGTCGCTGCCGGCCAGCGGCGCCAGCAGCGCGCCGGCGTCGCCCAGCAGGCCCGATCCGACGTGGATGGTCGTAGCTTCGCGCCCCCAGCGCGACGGCGATCTGTTCGCTCACGATCGCCTCCACGAGGCCCCGTTCATCCAGTGCCGACAGAATCCGGTCGACCTGTGCGCCGTGCGGGCCGTCTTCGCTTTCCACATGGATCTCGGCCTGGGCATAGATCGGCTCGCGCTCGGTGAGCAAGCGGGCGACGATCTCGGCCGGGTCGCCATGGCGCAGCAGGGGCCGCGTGTTGCGGCGTTGCACACGTTCCAGCAGCAGTTCCAGCGGGGCCTTGATCCAGACCGCGACGGCGGCCCTCTGGATCGCTGCGCGGATTTCATCGTCGATGAAGGCGCCGCCGCCCGTGGCCAGCACATGTGGCGGCATGTCGAGCAGCCTTGCGATGACCTTGCGTTCGCCGTCGCGGAAGGCGTCCTCGCCATAGCGGTCGAAGATTTCGTTGATCGAGCAGCCGGCCGCGATCTCGATCTCGTGGTCCGAATCGCGAAACGGAACGCCAAGCCGCGATGCGAGCCGGCGGCCCACAGAACTCTTGCCCACGCCCATCATGCCGACAAGCGCGATCGTCCGCGTCAACCCGTTCATATCCTTGCCTTACACGCCCTTGGCCTCGGGTGCCAGCGGGACTTGCAACCGGGCCGTCGTTTCCGCCACATAGGGGCTCGGGGAGCGGGACGGGCGCGGACGCAAACAGCAGGTGATGACAATGGGTTGGGCAGCGCGTATCGGCTTGGCGGTTCTGGTGCTCGTGGTCGCGGGGGCGGCCGCGCTGGGATGGTATGCGGGCACACTGAAGCCGCCGCACCGCACCTATCATCAGGTGCTGTCGCATGATCGCCCCAACTAGCGCTGCTGGTCGCCGGTCTGCTGGCCGGCAGCGCAATCCTGGGCTCGGCCGGCGCGATCCGGGCGCAGCTTGCCACTCCGCCGCCGCAGGGCCGCTCCTCGGCGGCGACCGGCGCGCCGCGCGCCTTGCCGGGAGCGATTCGGGAGCAACCGGCGCCGGATCAGACCGAACCGGATGTCCCCACGGCGCCCGCCAGGATCGGACCGCGTCCCGGCATCCTCGGCCATGACGGCGGCGCGGGGGTCACCGTGGCGGCCCTCGGCGAGGTCGAAGGGCCTCCCACCGGTACCCTGGATGCGGCCACGGGCGGGCTGGGCATGGATCTCTGGTCCGGCTCGAGCCGTGCCGAACTCGAGGACCTGATGTCCCGGCTGCCGCTTCCGACCACCGTGGCCCCGCTGCGGGCGCTGGCGCGGCGCATCGTGCTGACCCGGGCGACGACGCCCCTGGGGGCTGCGGACAAGGCGTTCATGACCGTGCGGGTCTCCCGGCTGCTGGATGGCGGGCTGCTCGACGATGCGGCGCTGCTGGCCGCCGCGGCGCAGATCAGGAACGATCCCGGCTTTGCGCGCGTCCGCGCCGAAGCGATCCTCTTCGCCGGCCACAAGGGGCACGTCTGCGACGACAACACGGCCTTGCGGCTGAGCGAGTCCGAACCGTTCTGGATCGAATTGCGGGCCTATTGCTACGCCGTGGCCGGCGACGATGCGGCGCTGGCGCTGACGCGGGCGGTGATGCAGGCGCAAAGCATCGACGACGACGCCTTCGACACCCTGCTCGACGATATCCAGAACGGCAAACATACCAGATCCGGGCAGCATCGATGCGCCCAACGCGCTGCATCTGTATCTGCTAGGCCAGCTCGGCCTGCCGGTCGGCTTCGCGACGGGCGTGCAGCTCGGCACGCCCGGTCTGCTGGCGGCATTGCGCAGTCAGGCGAGTTCGCTCGAAGACCGGCTCAAGGCGGCCGAGCGGCTGCTGCCCACCGGCGCGCTGTCGCCGGGCGAGATGCTCGCCCTTGCCGATGCCCAGAGCTTCACCCCGGATCAGTTTGCGACCGAACATGCGCAGCTCCACGCGCTGCCCGATCTTGTCCGGTCAGGCATTGCTGCGCCAGGCGATCGCCCGCGCCGCCCCGGATGCGCGCCCGGCGCTTCTGTTCGAAGCGCTCGACAGCGCCGACCAAAGGGCATGCTCGGCGTCGCCGCGGTGATCCAGCACAGCGCATTGCAAGCGGTGCAGCCGGAGCCAGGGCTGCACGACATGGCCGGCCTGTTCGCTCGCGCCCTGATGATGACCGGCCACAATGATGACGCTGAGCGTTGGGCCGGGCTGCTCGATTCCGGGCGCACGGAGGACCAATCGATCCTGGCGCGGCTCCAGATCCTTCTCAATCTGACGGCCCCCAATCCCGACCGTCAGGCGCGTGCGCAACAGGCGCTCGGACGAACTGGCCCGGGAACTCGACGACAAGACCCCGGACGCGGCCTTCGCGGCGCTGGCGCTGGGATTGTCTTCGGCACTGGGCCAGCCGATGTCGAAGGACGCGCAACGTGCCGCCGCGGCGGCGATGAAGACGCGCTGGCCGGGCCGGCGAATTGCGGCCAGCACCCGCAGACGTTTGGCCGCGGCGCTCAAGGCACCCGGCCGCCGGGGCGAGGCCCTGATGCTGGCGCTCGACGCGATGGGACCGCGCGGGCCCGGCGATCTGGCGCCCGACGTTGCGGCGGATCTGATCGGCGCCTTGATCAAGCTCGGGGTGCCGCGGGCTGCGCGCGATCTGGCGATCACGGCGCTGCTGCGCTACCGCCCCGCGCCGGCGCAGGTCCCGGCGGCGCCATGAGCGACATGCCGAACACCCGCGACAACGCCTCCCTGATCGAAGCCTTTCTCGACATGATGAGCGCCGAACGCGGCGCCAGCCGCAACACGCTGTCGGCCTATCGCCGGGATCTGCTCGATCTGGCGGCGACGATGGCCCTGCGCGACGCCGGGCGCGATGCGCTCAGGCATTATCTGGAAACGCTGTCGGCTTCGGGCATGGCGGCGTCCTCGCAGGCGCGCCGCCTCTCTGCCTATCGTCAGTTCTTCGCCTTTCTCTACAGCGAGGGCATTCGCGCGGACGATCCGACCAATGCGATCGATGCACCACGCCGTGTCGCGCCCCTTGCCGAAGATCCTGCTCGGCCGAAGATGTCGGCAAGCTGATCGAAGCGGCCAGCGAGCAGGCCGCCCGATCGGCCGAAGGCCGCCGTCATGCTGGCGATCCTGGAGGTGCTCTATGCCGCGGGGTTGCGCGTCAGCGAACTGGTGTCGCTGCCGCTGGCTGCCGCCCGCAGCCGCGACGGGTTCATTCTCGTGCGCGGCAAGGGCAACAAGGAGCGTCTCGTCCCGCTCAACGACCATGCCCGCGCGGCTATCGCGGCCTGGCTCGAGGTGCGCGAGCGAATTCCTGCCCAAGGGCGGTGAAGACCAGCCGCTATCTGTTCCCCTCCCGCAGTGCCGACGGCCACTCACCCGCCGCCGTTGTCACCAGCTGCTCAAGGCGCTTGCCATCGAGGCAGGCATCGATCCGGAGAAACTGTCGCCGCATGTCCTGCGCCACGCCTTCGCCACCCATCTGGTCGAGGGCGGCGCCGATCTGAGAAGCGTGCAGACCATGCTCGGCCACGCCGATATCGCCACCACCCAGATCTACACCCATGTCGCGAAGGACCGCCTGCAATCGGTGGTCTCCGGCGCCCATCCGCTCGGAAAACCGAAATCCAAGGGCGGCAAGCGGTCCGGTTGACGCCGGACCTGCGAGGGCTAGGCTCGCCGGCGAGAGCGCCATTGTCTGAAGGAGAATTCCCGTGAGCTTCACGCCGGTCGCCCGCCGCACGCCGCCGCGCCTTTACCGTTCGAAACTGTTCGTGCCGGGCGCCCGTCCGCAGCTGTTCGAGAAGGCCGCCGCCGGCCCGGCCGACGTCGTTTGCATGGACCTCGAAGATGCGGTCGCGCCGCCGGACAAGGACAAGGCGCGCGACAACATCGTGCAGGGCCTCAACGAGGTCGACTGGGGCAACAAGCTCGTCACCGTCCGCATCAACGGCCTCGATACCCATTTCTGCTATCAGCGATGTGCTGGCGCTGGTGGAGAAGGGCGGCGAACGTCTCGATGCCATCATGATCCCGAAGGTCGGCACCGCCGCCGACGTCTATGCCATCGACATGCTGATCACCCAGGCCTCGGCCGCGGTCGGCCGCAAGAAGAAGATCGGCCTGGAAGTCATCATCGAAACGGCGCATGGGGCTCGGCAATATCGACGAGATCGCCGGTTCCTCGCCGCGTCTGGAATCGCTGCATTTCGGTTCGGCCGATTACGCGGCCAGCCAGGGCATGCGCACGACCAATATCGGCGGCGGCAATGCCGATTATGTGATGCTGACCGATGCCGAAGAGGGCAAGACGCGCGAGCGCCACTGGAACGATCTGTGGCACTACCCGCTGTTCCGCATGTGCCAGGCCGCGCGCGCCCATGGTCTGGTGCCGATCGACGGCCCGTTCGGCGATTATTCCGATCCGGATGGCTTCCGCACCCAGGCCAACCGCACGGCGATCCTGGGCTGCGAAGGCAAATGGGCCATCCACCCCAACCAGGTCGCGCTGGCCAACGAGATCTTCACGCCGCCGCCCAAGGAGGTCGAGCGCGCCGAAGCGATTCTCGGCGGCGATGAAAGAGGCGCAGGAGAAGGGGATGGGCGCAGTGGCGCTCAATGGCGTGCTGATCGACGCCGCCTCGATCCGTCAGGCCCATGTCATCGTCGAGCAGATGAAGATGATCCGCGAGAAATCGGCCTAGTGTAGAAGGGCGCCGAGGGCCGCTGCGACACGCGCCAGCTTGTCGGGATTGCGCATGACATAGACGCGTGTGATGCGCGTTCCGTCGCACTCCAGGCTCATGGTCGAGTGGACGATGCCGCGGTCGGAGATCACGATCGTCGGGCGGTTGTTGATTTCGACCATCGGTGTAGTCTGGCATGCCCAGTTGGGACTTGCGCATCAGCCCGGCGATCAGGCGCGCGACTTTGTCGGCGCTGCGCACGGGCAGCAGGGCCGCCTTCGCCCGTCCGCCGCCATCGGAGTAGAAAACCGCCTCCGGCGCCAGCAATTGCATCAGCGTGGCGGTGTCCTGCGTCATCGCCGCCTGTGCAAAACGGGCGAGCAGGGCGCGATGCTGATCCTCGCTGACCGAGAAGCGCGGCCGTTCGCGGCGCACATGCTCGCGCGCACGGCTCACCAGCTTCCGGCAGGCGACCTCGCTCTTGTCCAGCGTGCTCGCGATTTCGGGGTAATCGCAATCGAACGCGTCGTGCAGGATGAAGGCCGCGCGTTCTTCCGGCGAGAGTCGCTCCAGGACGTGCAACAGCGCCACGGACAGGTCGGAGGCGAGCTCGGCTCTCGTGTCGGGCGCCTCCACCGACAGGACCCGCACATCGTCGGGCAGGATCGGTTCCGGCAGCCATGGCCCGACATAATGCTCGCGGCGCGCGCGTGCCGATCGCAGGGCATCCAGCGCCAGCCGCATGGTCACGTTCGACAGCCAGGCGCGCAGGTCGCGGATCTGCTCGGCGTCATTTCGCTGCCAGCGGATCCAGGCCTCCTGCACCACATCTTCTGCCGCCGCCATCTCGCCCAGCATCCGATAGGCGATGCCCAGAAGATGCCCGCGATGGGCTTCGAAGCTGTTGACCGCTCCTGTCATGCTGCCTCGCGGATTGCGATATTGTCGTCGGCGACCTGGATTTTCGTGCAGGCCGCGCCATGGCCCGAGGCCGCGCTTGAGCGTCGGATAAACGCGGGCGGCCGCCACAGCATAGGCCATCGACACCAGCGTACGCTTGCCGTAGCGCCGTTCAACGGTCTCGGCTGAGCGTCACCGCGTCCGCGGATGGTTCGCGCCACCGCCATCCCATAACGGAAGCCGAGCGCGGCTCTCCGCCGGCCTGTTCCAGATTGCCGCGCAGAAGGGCCGAGATCCGTTGCGGCGTCATCCCGGCCCGGAGTGCCATGTCGACCACAAGCTGGGTGCAAGGGCCGCAATCCTCGCTCAGGGCGGCCGCAATCCGGGCGGCGAAACCCAGGTCGCGCGGCAGGCGGTCGCGATGGCTGGCCATGGCCTGGAACAGGAAGAACTTGAAGATCGCCGGCAGGGAGGCATCCGCCACCTCGTGCAGATAGGTCGCGTCGTAGCCGTAGGCCCGTTCGAGCCTGCGAAATCTGGGCGTGCAACGATCGGACGCAACATCACACCACTCCGTCCTGTCGGGCGCGGGCGATGGCCAGGCCAACGCCGAGTGCCGAAATGCCCACGACACCAATGGTCTCCGTCGCAATCATCGTCGGTGCGGTCGGAAAGCCACGCACAAACCACAGCCAGACATGGAACAGGGCGTGGAGCGCCGGCCATGTCGCCCCGGCCAGTGCCAGGGTTGCGGCCGTGGCGCCGGGTCGGAATCCGGCCAGCAACCCGGCACCGCTGGCGGCAAAGGCCAGACCGATATCGGCGATGAAATGCGCGTTGTAAGGACCGGTCATGGTCACGCCCGGTGTCGTCCCGTACCAAAGTCTTGGAAATGCGATCATCGCAATGGCATTGCCCAGCGCGAGCACGCCCAGAATTGCCAGTCCCACCCGGTAAATCATGGCCAGTCCCTCGGTTTGTCCGGTTAAGACGGGGCCGGGCGGGCATTTGTGACCGCCGCGGCAATTTGTTGACAGGGCAGGGCGCAATTGCCACTTTCCGCCCGATTTTGAGCCCCAGGCGGGCCCTCCCTTTTGGGTGACGATGCACGCATATCTGGAATTCGAACGTCCGATCGCTGAGCTCGAGGGCAAGATCGTGGAACTGCGCCAGCTCGCGGCACAGGACCCGACCATGGAGATCGAGGACGACGTCGCCCGGTTGCAGACCAAGGCGAACACCCTCATCACGGATACCTATGCCAAGCTCACGCCCTGGCAGAAGGCGATGGTGGCGCGCCATCCGGCACGGCCCCATTTCTCCGACTATGTCACCAGCCTGATCGACGATTTCACGCCGCTGGCCGGCGACCGCCTGTTCGGCGAGGACCGGGCCATCGTGGCCGGGCTGGGCCGCTTCCGCGGCCAGTCCGTCGCCGTGCTGGGCCATGAGAAGGGCAACGACACCAAGAGCCGGCTGGAACACAATTTCGGCATGGCCATGCCCGAGGGCTATCGCAAGGCCATCCGCATTTTCGATCTGGCCGACCGCTTCGATCTGCCGGTGCTGTCTTTTGCCGATACCGCGGGGGCCTATCCCGGTGTCAGCGCCGAGGAGCGCGGCCAGGCCGAGGCCATTGCCCGCGCCACCGAGAAGAGCCTGTCGCTGCATGTGCCCTTCGTCGCCACGATCATCGGCGAGGGTATGTCGGGCGGCGCGCTCGGGATCGCCGTCGCCAACCGCGTCTACATGCTCGAGCATTCGATCTACGCCGTCATCTCCCCGGAAGGCTGCGCCTCGATCCTGTGGCGCAGTCCCGACAAGGCCCAGGATGCCGCGGCGGCAATGCGGATCACCGCCCAGGATCTTCTGGAACTCAAGCTGATCGACGGCATCGTCCCCGAGCCGCCGGGCGGGGCCCATCGCAATGCCGAAGATGCGATCCAGGCTGTCGGCGAAACCATTGCCCGCGCCCTGTCGGACATGCTGCCGCTGAGCCGTGAGGAACTGAAACAGCAGCGCCGCGAGAAATACCTCGCCATGGGCCGCAACCTCGGCGCCTAGCCATCCATCCTATCTGTTCCGGTGTGTTGAACCCGGATGTGCGGAATGGCCGCGCGCGTGGGTCCTTGCGCGGGGCCGGACGCAGCCATATTTCCGTCCTGCGCAGTGTCTAAAATTTGAGCGAAATTTTAGGCGCATCTGAATCGCATTTGGTGCGCTTTCTCAAAGCCACCTTAGGCCGGGATCGGCAAATTGCGAGCCATTGCGCGCGGGATTCGTGACAACCATTAGGATACTGAGGTGGCGGGGCCGTCGTCCGCGCCGTTTGGAGCACCGGTGTGAACGCCAACGACAACAAACAGAAAGCCGCCGGCGGCGCGGCGCTTCCCTGCACCAGCATTGACGGATTTTACACCCCCAGCGCCAAGCGCACGATCCGGCGCGTGCTGGACGGCTGGCTGGCCAAGCAACAGCTGACCGCCACCGAGTTCATTCACAGTGCCGCGGCGCTCCAAAAGTTCGAAGGAGCCGGGACGGTCTATCAGCATGCCGTCCAGCGCATGGCGGTGACGCAGGCCAGCCGTACCCGCGTGCCGGTCGTCCAGATCATCCGGACACTGACCGATCTGACCACGGCGGCGATGAACCGGGTCTATGCCGATGAGCGCAAGGGAAAGTTTCCCGCCATCGAGGGGTCGCAGATCGCGGACAAGGCCGCCGAGCTGGAGACCGATCCGGCCGGGGCCTATATCCTCAACGCGATCCTCGCAAAACATCTCTCCACGGCCCGCGACTGGAACACCAAGCTGTTGCGCATCCTGGCGCTGCACGACGAAGCGCAGTCGCGCGCGCTCAGCCAGGGCGGCACCTTGTTGCTGCGGACCACCGAGGGTCTGGTGGTTGAGATCATCGGCGAGCCCGACATCCTTTCGGGATTGCTCGGGACGGAGGGCGACTTTTCCCAGCGCCTGTTCGCGGCCATCCGCATATTGAAGGGCCACGCAGACTCGGCCGAGGGCATTGCCGACAGCCTGCAGCGGCTCGGCCGGCATTTTGGCGAGGGCGTCCTGCGCGAGGCCAGGTTGATCCTGGCCCAGTACATCCAGAGCGAATGCGCCGGCCCCAAACGGCTGCGCCCAGCTTCCCTCGAAGATGATCTGCAGGCATTTGGCGCGCTGGTGGAGGAACTGAAGACCGTGCCGTCGCCCTATCTGCACGGCGAGGATCTGACGGAGGCGCTGGCGACGCGGTGCAAACGCTTCGTGACGCCGGAAGCGCTCGCCCAATGGACCGCAGGCATCAAGGCGCCGGACGAAAAGCTCGACAGGGTTCTTGCCCTCGAAGCTGCGGTCGTCGGCACGGCCAACAAGCGCGCGCTGACCTCGCTCGCGCTGGCGCTGGTGACGTCACACAATTTCGAGTCGGACATGTCGGAGGAATTCCAAGGCCTGCCGCGCCTGCGCCGGCTGGCCGATCTGCAGGCCCGCATCCAGCGCTCGGCCTTCCCGGAGGGCCCGCGCGAGACGATGACGGCGGCGCTCGATGCGATCGCGGCGCGCTTCGAGACGCAGGGACGCTATCTGGCCGGCGTCGAAGCGCGGGTGAGCGATCCGGTCGAGCGCGTGGAATTCTATCTCAAGCTCTTCGCCGCCGGCGTGTTCACCCAGGGCACGCTCGCGCGCAAGGCGCGCCGCGCCTTGCTGGTGGCGTTGGCCATGCCCGGCTTTGCCGAAAGCTATGCGCGGGGAAATGACAAATCGCGCCAGGCGGCCCTGATGGAACTGGTCGCACAGCTCGAGTCGATTGGAATCCCGCCCGAAGAGGCCCTGCGCGCGATGTCGCCGGGCTAGGTCTCAGCCCAGCGCGCGGGCAAAGCCGCGAATGTCGGTGACCAGGTCCTCGGGCCGTTCCAGTGCCGCAAAATGTCCGCCTTCGTTGAACTCGGTCCAGCGCTGCACATTCATGTTGCGCTCGACCTGGCTGCGCGGCGGGAAGGGGATCAGGTCGACGGGAAAGCGCGCAATCGCGACAGGCCGCTCGATGCGCGCGCCCGGGGGCACGGCGGCGCCGGTCTGATCCTCGAACAATCCGCGATAGAGCCAGGTCGCGGTATTGAAGCTGCGCGTCACCAGATAGATCATGACATTGGTGAGGAGCTGGTCCTTGGAATAGATATCCTCGAAGCCGGCGCGAATATCCGACCAGCCGTAGAACTTTTCGACGATCCAGGCGCAGGCCCCGACCGGCGAATCCATCATGGCATAGGACAGCGTCTGCGGCTTGGTGGACTGTTCGCGGAAGTAGCCGCCTTCGGCTTCGAACAGCTGTGCCGCGCGGATCGCATGTTCCTTCTCTTCCTCGTTCTGCGGGGCGTCGCCGGGCGTGCGCCAGCCCATCATGTTGAGATGCACGGCGCGGCAGCCCTTGCCCTCATAGCCCATCCAGCCGGAGATCACCGAGCCCCAGTCGCCGCCTTGGGCGATGTAGTCAGACAGGTTCAACACATCGCACATCAGCGTATCGAACATCCGCGCGATCGTGCGTGGGCTGATCGGGCGCGCCGGCTTGCCGGAAAACCCGTAGCCGGGCAGGGACGGCACGATCACCGTGAAGGCGTCCTTCTCCTCGCCGCCGAAGCGTTCGGGATGGGCGAGCTTTTCAATGATGTGCAGGAATTCGAACACCGAGCCCGGCCAGCCATGGCTGAGGATCAGCGGCGTCGGTGCGGGGCCGGATCCTTCTTCGCGATAGAAATGGATGTCGATGCCGTCGACTGCCGCGGTGAATTGCGGGAAGCGGTTGAGTTCTTCTTCCCATTTGCGCCAGTCGTAGTTTTCCAGCCAGTAGCGGCACAGCTCCTTCATGTAGCCGAGATTGGCGCCATAGGCCCAGCTCTCCTCGAGCCCGGCGCCACTCGGCATCTCGTGCCATTCGTAGTCATGCACTTTTCGGGCGATCGCGTTGATCGTGGATTGCGCGATCTCGATGCGGAAGGGTTTGGGCTCGGACATGACGGGGCTCCCTGAATGTATGAGCCCGAGTCTGCCCCGCGCGCGGGACAAAAGAAAAGGGGCCCCGCAGGGCCCCTTGGATTTGTGTCCGGGCGATCCGGCCTATTTGGCCAGCGCGAACAGACGCGAAGACACCCAGCCCTCATGGCCGAGTTCGTCTTTGACTTCCCACCACAAGCCGTCTTTCTCGCCGGTGGGGTAGAGCATCGTGCCGGTTTTCAGGCGCAGCACGACCTTGCTGTTGGCGGACGGGCTGCGATACATGTGCCCCGGCACAGTCATGACGACGGCCTGTTGCGCGCTCGCCTCGGACGCCGAGCTGCCATTGGCGCCCGGCAGGCCGCCCATATTGTCGACCAGCCGGATATAGGCCTGCAGATAGGCCTTGGTGATGACCTGGCCGATCTCGGTGTTGGCATAGCTGCCCGCACCCATCGCGCCGAAGCCGCTCCAGCCGCCATATCCGCCGCCGAGGTTGAAGCCGACATCGGTCTTGCGGGCATGGCCTTCTTCCATCGCCACCTGCTCGGACGAACGCACATCGGTCAGCGTCAGCACGACATCCGCGGTCTTGTCGCGAATGCTGATGCCGCCCAGGATCGCCCCCGCGCCGCCGCCGACGAACCCGCCGAGAATGCCGCCGATATTGCTACCGCCGGAGTCGCGGTTCTGGGAGACCAGATCGGGCACCAGCACATAGTCTGCGGCCTTGATCTGGCCCTTGCCCATATTCGAGCCCTGGCGTAGCTCGCCGCCCGAGGCCAGCGCCCGTTCGCGCTCGATGGCGGCCATGCCCTTGCCGCGATCGACCAGCCCGAAGCAGCCGGACCGCATCACGAAGATCTTGAGCAGCGCTTCGGGCGACCCCAGATTGTATTCCGACCACCAGTTGCGCTCGGGCTCGACCACTGCGACCGTGCCGAGCCGGTGCGAACACTGGGGAATCGCGTTCTCGCGGCTTTCGTTCCTTTGTCCTTCGGTTCGTGCCTGGGCCGGCAGCACCGCCGTTGCCCCCAATGCCGCCGCCAATACGGCCATCAGGCCGATACGTATTCCGGTTGCCATCCGCGCCCTCGCTTCCTGAAAGGTTTTCGACACCAACGACTCTGCCAGCCCCGGCTCGCGGCCGGTTTGATTCACGACAAGGATGAGCGAAGTTCCGCGCGCGCGCAATCGCAGCGGGCGCGCGGGCCTCAAGCTATTGGCGCGAAAGGATGATCGCTTCGGCGCGAAGGGTGATTGCTAGACCAGCGCGCCGTGGCAGTGCTTGAACTTGCGGCCCGAGCCGCAGGGGCAGGGGGCATTGCGCTGCACCTTGCCCCAGGTCTCCGGATTGTTCGGGTCGACGGGCACATCGCGCTGACGATTGAGATGCGGAATTTGTCCGGCGCCCTCGCCGAACTCGTTCTCGCCGGTCAGCGGGTCGGCATGAATGGCTTCGAGCTGCTGCAGGGAGGGCTCGATCAGCTCCGGCGGCTGTTCCACATTGATCTGCAGCTGCATCAGCTGGCTGACGACGTCGCTGCGCATCTTGCTGATCAGCGTCTCGAACAGGGCGAAGGCTTCCTGCTTGTACTCGTTCAGCGGGTCGAGCTGGCCGTAGCCCCTGAGCCCGACATACTGGCGCAGGTGATCCAGATTGACGATGTGCTCGCGCCAATCGTGGTCCAGCGTTTGCAGCAGGACGGTCTTCTCGACATAGCGCATGACATCGGCACCGAAATTGGCGGTGCGTTCGGCGGCGCGCGTTTCGACCGCCTTGGTGATGCGTTCGTGGACTTCCTCTTCGGCGATGCCTTCTTCCTTGGCCCAGTCGGTGATCGGCAGGTCCAGCCCGAAGATGTTTGCGATCTCCTCTTTGAGGCCTGCCGAATCCCACTGCTCGGCATAGGCCTTTTCGGGAATGTGCCGTGCCACCAGCTCGTCGATCACATTGGCGCGGAATTCGGCGATCTGATCGCTGACGTCCTCGGTCTCCATGATCTCCTTGCGCTGTTCGAAGATCACCTTGCGCTGGTCGTTGAGGACGTCGTCGTATTTCAGGATGTTCTTGCGGATCTCGAAGTTGCGTGCTTCGACCTTCTGCTGCGCCTTCTCCAGCGCCTTGTTGACCCAGGGATGGGCGATGGCTTCGCCTTCTTCCAGGCCCACGCGCTTGAGCACGGCATCCATGCGGTCCGATCCGAAAATGCGCATCAGATCGTCTTGCAGGCTGAGGAAGAACTTGGAGGCGCCGGGGTCGCCCTGGCGGCCCGAACGGCCGCGCAGCTGGTTGTCGATGCGCCGGCTTTCGTGGCGCTCGGTGCCGACCATGTAGAGTCCGCCGGCGGCCAGCGCCCGTTCCTTGTCGGCGGCCACCTCGGCGCGGATCTGCGCCTCGCGGCTGGCCCGTTCGGCCTCGTCGACAATGCCGCCCAGCTCGTTCTTGATACGCATCTCGGCATTGCCGCCGAGCTGGATGTCGGTGCCGCGGCCGGCCATGTTGGTGGCAATGGTGACGGTGCCCGAAACGCCGGCCTGCGCGACGATCGCCGCTTCCTGCTCGTGATAGCGCGCATTCAGCACATTGTGCTTGATCTTGCGCTTCTTCAGCAGGGCCGAGAGCTGTTCGGACTTCTCGATCGAGACGGTGCCCACCAGCATCGGCTGGCCGCGTTCGTGGCATTCGGCGATCAGCTTGATGATGGCTTCGTATTTCTCGTCGACAGAGCGATAGACCTCGTCGTCATAGTCGATACGCGCGATTGGCATGTTGGTCGGGATTTCCATGACATCGAGCTTGTAGATGTCCATGAATTCCGAAGCTTCGGTCAGCGCCGTGCCGGTCATGCCCGCCAGCTTCTTGTAGAGCCGGAAATAGTTCTGGAAGGTGATCGAGGCCAGGGTCACGTTTTCGGGCTGAACCTCGACGTTTTCCTTGGCTTCGAGCGCCTGGTGCAATCCTTCGGAATAGCGCCGGCCCGGCATCATGCGGCCGGTGAATTCGTCGATGATCATGACTTCATCGTCTTTGACGATGTAGTCGCGGTCCTTGAGGAACAGTTTGTGCGCCTTCAACGCCTGGTTGACGTGGTGCAGAAGCGTGATGTTCTCGATGTCGTAGAGGTCGCCGGCCTCAAGCATGCCGTGTTCGCGCAACAGTGCGTCGATGTGCTCGTTGCCGGATTCAGTCAAGGTCACCGTGCGCTGCTTCTCGTCGAGCTCGAAATCGTCATCGACCAGAGAGGGGATCAGCTTGTCGACGGTGCGATAGACCTCGGTCTGATCCTCGGTCGGTCCCGAAATGATCAGCGGGGTGCGCGCTTCGTCGATCAGGATGGAGTCGACTTCGTCGACAATGGCGTAGTGATGGCCGCGTTGGGTCATCGTTGCCATCGAATATTTCATGTTGTCGCGCAGATAGTCGAAGCCGAATTCGTTGTTGGTGCCATAGGTGATGTCGCAACCATAGGCCTGCTTGCGCTCCTCGTCGGTCAGGCCGTGGACGATGCAGCCCACGCTCATACCCAGGAAGCGGTAGATCTGGCCCATCCAGTCGGCGTCGCGGCTGGCCAGGTAGTCGTTGACCGTCACGACATGGACGCCATTGCCCGCCAAGGCGTTGAGATAGACCGGAAGGGTGGCCACCAGCGTCTTGCCTTCGCCGGTCTTCATCTCGGCGATCTTGCCCGAATGCAGCACCATGCCGCCCACCAGCTGGACGTCGAAGTGCCGCTGGCCGAGGGTGCGCTTGGCCGCTTCGCGGACCGTGGCGAAGGCTTCCGGCAGAAGGTCGTCCAGGCTCTCGCCCGCCGCCAGCCGTTCGCGGAAGGCCGCGGTCATGGCCCGCAATTCATCGTCGCTCTTGGGCTCGAACGTGGCTTCGAGGGCGTTGATCTCCTCGACGCGCTTCCAAAGGGCGCGCAGTTTGCGTTCGTTGGCGGAGCCAAAGATTCGCTGGGCGATGCTGCTGATGCCGAGCATTGAGGTCCTCGTGACGGGCCGCCGCGATGCGGCGGGCCTGTGAACTGTTCGTTGGCGGTCTCGCAGGGGCGGGCGGTCCCGGCGACGATGATCTCTGGCCGGGGAAGCCTTTCCGGCTCACAGGGCGCCGGGGAGAGATAAGAACCGCGTTCCCCCTTGTCAATTCAAGGGATTCCGGCCTAATTCCGGCGCTTCCGGGACCTGCGGCTTCGAACGACGACCGGCCCGGCTGGAAAGGGCTAGGCCATGGTGAAACGGGAGGCGGCAAAACCGCCCAGGAGCAAGGTTGCCGCCAAATCCGGGGGGAAGGCCGCCACCCGGCCCGCACGCGGCAAAACCGTGAAAGCCCGGCCGAAATCCCGGCCCAAACCGGCCGCGACCGTGGCCGCGGCGGCCGGACACGCGATTTCGCCCCTGGCGCCCAAATCCTCTCCCAAGCTGCCGCCGCTGGCCGGCCTGCGCCTGTCCACCGGGGCGGCAGGCGTCAAATACAGGGACCGGACCGATGTTCTGGTGGCCGTCATGGCGCCCGAAACCCAGGTGGCCGGGGTCCTCACCCGCTCGAAAACCGCATCTGCCCCGGTCGAATGGTGCCGCAAGAACCTGCCTGCCGGCACCGCCCGGGCGCTGGTGGTCAATAGTGGCAACGCCAATGCCTTTACCGGACGCGCCGGGCTGGAAGCAGTCCGCGAGGTCGCCGCCTCGGCCGCGGCGGCGGCAGGCTGCCGGGCGTCCGAGGTGTTCCTGGCCTCCACCGGGGTGATCGGCGAGCCGCTGCCGGCTGCGCGCATTACCGCCATCCTCGGCAAGCTGGTCGAGGCGGGCGCCGCCGGCGGCTGGAACGACGCCGCCGAGGCGATCATGACCACCGACACCTATCCCAAGCTGGCGACCGCCAGCGCCCTGATCGACGGGCGCAAGGTCACGATCAACGGCATCGCCAAGGGCTCGGGCATGATCGCGCCCGACATGGCGACGATGCTGGCCTTCGTCTTCACCGACGCCACGCTCCCCTCCGCGGTCCTCCAGGAACTGTTGTCGCAAGGGGTGAAGACCAGCTTCAACGCCATCACCGTCGACAGCGACACCTCCACCAGCGACACCTTGCTGCTGTTCGCGACCGGCAAAGGCGCTGCCCATTCGCGGATCGCCACGGCCGGCGACAAGCGGCTCGCCGATTTCCGCAACAAGCTGGAAGCGGTGTTGCGGAACCTGGCGCTGCAGGTGGTGCGCGACGGCGAGGGCGCGCAAAAGCTCATCCAGATCGATGTGACCGGCGCAGAGACCGATGGCGCGGCCCGCCGCGTCGGCATGGCGATCGCCAACTCGCCGCTGGTCAAGACGGCCATCGCCGGATCGGACGCCAATTGGGGCCGCATTGTCATGGCGGTGGGCAAGGCGGGCGAAAAGGCCGACCGCGACCGGCTCCGGATCGCCTTCGGCCGCCATGTCGTGGCCGAGAAGGGGCAGCGGGCCAGCGCCTATGACGAGAAAACCGCGACCCGCGCGGTCTCCGGCCGTGAAGTCGAGATCGCCGTCGATCTGGGAGTTGGCAAGGGCAAGGCGCGTGTCTGGACCTGCGATTTGACCGAGGGCTATATCCGCATCAACGGCTCCTACCGCAGCTGAGTCACACCCGCGGGGGATGCCGCAGCTCTTTAGTGAAACTTTTGCAACCATATTAGCGGGGTCTTAACGCCCGCCGGTCATTCTGGAGACGTACATGGCGCAGAACAGGATGCTTCTGGTTTCCGCCTGTGCGCTGGTGGATCCCGACGGGCGCGTGCTTCTGGCGCAGCGTCCGCCGGACAAGAGCATGGCAGGCCTATGGGAATTTCCGGGCGGGAAAGTCGAAGCGGGGGAGCGGCCCGAAGACGCGTTGATCCGCGAGCTTCGCGAGGAGCTTTCGATCATCGTACGCGAGCCCTGTCTCGCGCCGCTGACCTTTGCTTCGCATACCTATCCCGACTTCCATCTGCTCATGCCGCTCTACATCTGCAGACGTTGGGAAGGCTTTGTGCGGGCAGCGGAAGGTCAGACCATCAAATGGGTCCGGTCGAACGCGCTGCGGGACTACGACATGCCGCCGGCGGATATTCCGCTGATCCCGATGCTGCGCGATCTGCTCGAATAGGCTTCGCGCGCAACAGCTCGGGGTCCACAGCCATAGAATATGCCGTCATCGCAGCCGGGATTGCCGTGGCGATCCTCAGCGTCGTCTCGATGCTTGGCGGTTATGTGGCCGCCCTGTTCAGCTCCGTCCAGTTCTAGAAGTTCGCCCCGACTTGCCGTCCGTCGTTCCAGCGGCCACAGTGGCCCGGGGGAATTCTCGGGGTCGGCGTGGGGATGTTGCGTATCGTTTGGGTTGCCGTTTTCGTTTTCTGTCTTCCATCCATCGCTCAGGCCGCCAGTTTCGATTGCGATGCCGCCGTTGCGGCGGACACGGCCGCGATCTGCGCCCATCCAGCCTTGTCCGCGCGCGACGATCAGGCGGCCGCGCTTGCCCGCGCAGATCTGGCGGCGGCGCCGGCCGCGGAGCGTGACGGGCTCACGCACAGCCGGCGCGCCTGGTTGCGCGCCCGCGCGCGCTGTCAAGGCGACCTCGACTGTCTCAAGCGCGGCTACGACGCGGAAATCGGCCGGCTGACCTCGCTTGAGGCCGATCTGGCGACCGCCGCCCACGATCCGGGCCGGCTCGCTGCGATCCTGCGCTTCCGCCAGAGTGCGCAATGCGCGTCCTGCAACCTGTCCAGTGCCGTGCTCAGTTACATGCAGCCGGCGCGGAATGTCGTCAGCGACGAGGAACGCTGCACGATCCACGCGCGGGCGCGCGGCGATTTCGGCGGCGCCAAGCTCGACCACGCCGATCTGACCACCTGCGCTGCCGATCCCCAATCCCGCCTGGCCTCGCTGGACTGGGACGGCGTGCGCATGCGTTGGGCCGATCTGCGGGGCATCACATTCGGTGTCGCCAGCCTGCGCGGCGCCGATCTCTCCGGCGCGGACCTGACCGGGGCCGTTCTGGCCGGCGTCGATCTGACCGGCGCCACGCTGCGGCGCGCGAACTCTGATCGATGCCGCCAGCGCACAACCTGACCCGGGTGGGGCCGTGACCTCCTTCGCCAATGCCGACCTGAAAAGCGCCAATCTGGGCAATGCCCGGCTCTATGGCGATTTCGAGGGCGCCGATCTGACGGGCGCCACTCTGGCCGGCGCCGTGATTGGTGGCTATGCCGCCGGCGCCCGCCATGCCGATCCCGGAGCGCAGGTCTATCGGCCGGGACAGACCGATGACGAGGGCCATGTGGCACGGCCCGCACGCTTTCATGGACGCGTTAACCTGACCGATGCCGATCTCAGCGGGGCCGTGTTCTTCGGACAGACGCACATGACGCGTGGCGGCTTTTCGGGGGCTATCCTGTGCCGCACGCTGTTGCCGGACGGCGCGCTCAGCGATCGCGACTGCTACTGATCCTTGCGTGAGCCGTCGGGCGCTTCGCCGGTGCCCAGTTCGCGGGTCCCCAACGCATCGGCCAGCCGCGTCGTGGCGCTGCCGGGCTTGAGCGGCTGGGGCTGGCTCTCATGCGGCGCCCAGCCGGTCAGATAGACCAAGTCGAAGGTTGCGGGCAGCCGCCCGCGATCGTCGCCCGACGCGGCGGCGTACTGCGCCAGTGTGGCGGCCAGAACCTCGCGCCGCAGGGGCAATCTGCGACGTTCGTGCAGTATATTGGCTTCACCCAGGGCGCGAAGATCGTTCACCAATGTCTTGAATTCACGGTAATTCACCGTCGTACGTTCTGCGTCGGCGACGGGCAGGGCAAAGCCGGCGCGTTGCAGCAGCGTGCCCAGCGGGCGCACTTCGGCAAATGGCGACACATGCGGACTCATCCCGCCCAGCAGCTGCATCTCGGCCTCGGCCATGGCCGCGCGCAATTCGCGCAAGGTCTCGCCCCCGAACAGCGCGGCGACAAACAGGCCGTCCGGCTTCAGCACCCTGCGGATCTGCACCAGCGCGCCGGGCAGATCGTTGACCGCATGCAGCGACAACACCGAGGTGACCAGGTCGAAGCGCTCGGCCGCGAAGGGCAGCGCCTCCTCATCGGCGATCACGGCGCCACCTTCGCCGGGCGCCAGGGCGCTGCGTGTCCAGTGTGCCGCGAACGGCGCCAGCCGATTTGCGCTCTCCGGCCGGCTCGACAGATCTAGCCCGTGCCGGAACCGGCGATTGACCGCACCCAGACGTTCGGCGAGCCCGTCCGCCGCTTCGGCCACCAGGAAGCGGTCGGCCTCCATCCGTGCCGCGCGGCCCCGGCGGGCGGCGTAGAGGGCACGGTCAAAGATCCTGGGTGCGGTGGTCACGGCTGCATCGTATCCGAGGGCCTCGGACGCTACACTCACCGGCGATGAGCGGCGCTGCAGACCCCGTAGCCCGGAATTCCGTCGTCGCGCAATCGGCCGCGCGCGCCGGGCGGGTCCTGCTCGACCTTGTCTTTCCGCCACTCTGCATCGCCTGCCGCAAGCCGGTGGCCGCGCCCTACAGCCTGTGCGCGGCCTGCTGGGGTGCGGTCAACTTCCTCGATGGGCCGGAATGCGATCTGTGCGGTTTGCCCTTCGAGGTCGATCCGGGACCCGGAACGCTGTGTGCCGGCTGTCTGGCCCACCCGCCGGCTTTCGACCGCGCCCGGGCCGTGATGCGCTATGACGAGGCCAGCAAGGGGCCGATCGTCGCGCTCAAGCGCGCCGACCGCCTCGATATCGTGCCCGCCTTCGCCCGCTGGCTGGAGCGGTCCGGCCGCGCCTTGCTGGAGGACGCCGATCTGATCGTGCCGGTGCCGCTGCATCGCCTGCGCCTGTGGCGGCGGCGCTTCAATCAGGCCGCGCTGCTGGCCGCGACACTCTCCAGGGCCAGCGGCGTGGCCGCCGATCCGCTGGCGCTGATCCGGCGCCGTCCGACGCCAAGTCAGGGCGCCATGCCCTCGGCGGCGGCCCGGCGGCGCAATGTCCGCGGCGCCTTCGCGGTTCCCGCCGGCAGGAAGGCCGTGCTTGCCGGCCGCACGGTCCTGCTGGTCGACGATGTCTACACCACGGGGGCCACGCTCGAGGCCTGCGCCCGGGCCCTGAAACGGGGCGGGGCGGCGCGTGTTCTCGTTCTGACCCTGGCCCGCGTTGTCCGCCCCCCGCCGGGCGCTATATAGACTGTCCGATCCGCACGTTTGAGAGCAGCAGAGGTGCCTTCCTTGCCGAAGATCACGATCTATACGACACCGATTTGTCCTTATTGCGTCCGCGCCAAGCAGCTTCTGAAGAAGAAGGGTGCGGCGTTCGAGGAAATCGACGTCTTCATGGACGGCGCCAGGCGCGACGAGATGGAAGCGCGCTCGGGCCGCTACACGGTCCCGCAGATCTGGATCGGGGAGCAGCATATCGGCGGCTGCGATGAGCTTTACGCTCTGGACAACAGCGGCGGGCTCGACCCGCTGTTGAACGGTTGATGCCCGGGAGATCGCGATGAGTGCGTTCAAGGCGGCCTGTGTCCAGCTTCGTTCCACCGACGATGTGCAGGAAAACATCCGCGCCTGCTCCGAATGGATTCGCGAGGCCGCCGGGCAGGGCGCGGCCTTCGTTGCCACGCCCGAAAACACCACGCTGATGGCGCCCGACGGCGGCGCCAAGATCGAGAAGACCTATCCGCAGGACGCCGATCCGGCGCTTCCGGCCTTTCGCACGCTCGCCGAGGAACTGGGCATCTGGCTGCTCGTCGGCTCGCTGGCGATCAAGGTCAGCGAAACCAAGACCGCCAATCGCTGCTTTCTGATCGATCCGGAGGGGGGGATCGCCGGGCAATACGACAAGATCCATCTCTTCGATGTCGATCTGCCGTCGGGCGAGAAGTACCGCGAATCGAACACCGTCGCCGGCGGCAGCGACGCGGTGCTGGCCCAGACGCCGTGGGGCAAGATCGGCCTGACCATCTGCTACGATCTGCGCTTTCCCCAGCTCTACCGGGCGCTCGCCAAGGCCGGGGCGTTTTTGCTGACGGTCCCGTCGGCCTTCACCGAGACCACCGGCAAGGCGCATTGGCACACGCTCCTGCGCGCCCGCGCCATTGAGAATGGCGCCTTTGTCGTCGCCCCCGCGCAGGGCGGTTTGCATGCCAATGGCCGCAAGACCTTCGGCCACAGCCTGATCGTCGCCCCCTGGGGGGAAGTCCTGGCCGAGGCGGGCACGGAGCCCGGCGTGATCCTGGCCGAGATCGACCCGGCCCGGGTCACCGATGCCCGCAGCCGCGTCCCCAATCTTCAGCATGATCGCGAATTTGACGGGCCGTGATCGCGGGCCGGTCGGCCCCGGCTGCTTGCGCCAGCCGCGTGCCGCGCCCATCCTGTCCCTCAGCTCGCCTCCTCAAAGGATATTGCAGTGATCGTGTACAGTCTGGCCTGCGTCAAAGGCCACGGCTTCGAAGGCTGGTTCAGGGACAGCGCGGCCTATGAGGCGCAGGCCGCGGAGGGCAAGCTTGTGTGCCCCGTCTGCGATTCGAAGAAGGTCACGAAAGCGCCGATGGCGCCGGCCGTTTCGGGCACCAAATCCAGGGCAGGCTCCGCACCCGCGCCCGACGAATTGCGCAAGATGCGCCAGTTCATGACGGGCTTGCGCAAATATGTCCGGGAGAACGCCGAGGATGTGGGCCGTGATTTCCCCGAGGAAGCGCGCAAGATTCATTACGGCGAAACCGAGGAACGCCCGATCTACGGCGAAACCAGCCTCGATGAAGCCAGGGAATTGATCGACGAGGGAATCGACGTCGCGCCCCTGCCGCCGGATCTCGACGAAACGGCCAACTAGAGGCGCGGGCGGGCTATTCCGTTTCGGCTTCGCCCTCGGGCGCGGTGTCCGGCGCTGCGTCGTCGGGCGATTTGCGCCGGTCGGATTCGTCCTGACGGCGTTGAAGCTTTTCCTGCTTCTTGTCCTTCTTGATGCGGGCGCGTTGCGCGCGTTCGTGACCGTAGTTCGGTTTCTTCGCCATGATGTTCCTTGTGCCGGACGCGGCGGAGCGCGCTAGCGTTCCGCCACGACCATGTAATTGACATCGGTGTCGCGGGACAGCCGCCAGTCCCAGGTCAGCGGGTCGAAGGCGACGCCCTGTGTTTTCAGCACCTTGAGTCCGGTATCCTGCAGCAATGTATGAAGCTGCGCCGGCGGCACGAAGCGGTTCCAGTCATGGGTGCCGCGCGGCACCCAGCCCAGCACATATTCGGCTGCGATCTTGCCCAGTGCCAGCGACTTCAAGGTCCTGTTGAGCGTGGCGACGATCATGATGCCGCCTGGCCTCACCAGCGCCGCGCAGGCTTGGAGATAGGCTTTGAGGTCGGCGACGTGCTCGACCACTTCCATGTTGAGCACGACATCGAATTGCAGTCCCTGTTCGGCCAGAAGCTCGGCCGTTTCGGCGCGATAGGCGATGCTCAGCCCGGTTTCGGCGGCGTGGGCCGCGGCCGTCTTGACGTTCTTCTCGGAGGCGTCGGCGCCGGTCACGGCAAAGCCGAGCCGCGCCATCGGTTCGGCCAGCAGCCCGCCGCCGCAGCCGATGTCGAGCAGATCCAACCCCTCGAACGGCGTCAGGCTCTTTGGGTCCCGCCCGAACTGCACGGCGGCCGTGTCGCGGATGAATTTGAGCCGCACCGGATTGAACTTGTGCAGCGGCGCGAATTTGCCGCTCGGATCCCACCACTCATGGGCGATGGCCGAAAACTTGGCGACCTCGGAGGGGTCGATGGAGACGCTGGGCGCGGACTGGGGATCGGACATGGATGCTCGGCCTGGTTCGTCGGCACCCTAGCGTTTTGCCGCCGCTTGTCCACGCGGCGCGCCCATCCGCACGGGTCCCGGCCCGGATTCGAGGTCCTGCCTAGGAAAAACCCCGAATGTCGCGTTGAGTGCGCCCCATCCCCCGTCTATGTATGGCGCTGGCAGCAAAGTTTCACGAAACCCTCGGGCCCGGGCATTAATGGCCAAGATTGTAATGAAATTCGGCGGCACCTCGGTGGCCGATCTCGACCGCATCCGCCACGTCGCGACGCTGGTCAAGGCCGAGGTCGAACGCGGCAACCAGGTCGCCGTCGTGGTCTCGGCCATGGCCGGGGAGACCAACAAATTCGTCGGCTGGACGCGCGAGCTCTCGCCGCTGCACGACGCGCGCGAATACGACATCGTCGTGGCCGCCGGCGAACAGATCACGGCCGGGCTCCTGGCGGTCGCGCTCGGCGCCATCGGCGTCAGCGCCCGGTCCTGGCTGGGCTGGCAGATTCCGGTCCACACCTCGGCCATGCACGGGTCGGCACGGATCGAGAAGATCGAGCCCAAGCTGCTCAATGAGCGGCTGGCGCTGGGGCAGGTGGCCGTCGTCGCCGGATTTCAGGGCATCGCCGCCGACAACCGCATTTCCACCCTGGGCCGCGGCGGCTCCGATACCAGCGCCGTCGCCGTGGCGGCCGCGCTCGAGGCGGACCGCTGCGATATCTACACCGATGTGGATGGGGTCTACACCACGGACCCGCGCATCGTTGCCAAGGCCCGGCGGCTGGAACGGGTGGCCTTCGAGGAAATGCTGGAGATGGCCTCGCTGGGGGCCAAGGTGCTCCAGACACGTTCGGTGGAAATTGCCATGCTTTACCGCGTGCCCGTCCGCGTGCTGTCGACCTTCGACACCGCGGCTGGCGGGACGCTTCTGTGCGACGAGGACGACATCGTGGAAAAGAAACCGGTCACCGGCATCGCCTATTCGCGCGACGAGGCGAAGATCACGCTTCACCGCATTTCCGACCAGCCGGGCATCGCGGCCTCGATCTTCGGTCCGCTCGCCGATGCCGGGGTCAATGTGGACATGATCGTCCAGAACGTGTCGCCGGACGGCAAGAAGACCGATCTGACCTTCACGGTCAGCCGCAGCGAACTGCCGCGCGCGCTCGACGCCATCGAAAAGGCGCGCGACGTCATCGGCTATCGCGACATCATGTCGGACGCCAATGTCGCCAAGGTCTCGATCATCGGCATCGGCATGCGTGCCCATCCCGGCGTGGCCCAGACCATGTTCAGCACGCTGTCGGAAAAGGGCATCAATATTCAGGTGATCTCGACCTCCGAGATCAAGGTGTCGGTGCTGATCTCCGAGGAATATGTCGAGCTGGCCGTGCGCGCGCTGCATTCGGCCTATGGACTGGACGAGGCATGACGAAGATTCACCCGCAAAACCGCGCCGCGCGCGACCGGGAGAGCTGAATGCCGGGGCCAGCAGGCGGTCCCCGAATTCTGCTGCGCCGGCTGCGCGAGATCATGGCGGAGCAGGCGAGCGCGCAAACGCGCCTCGACAAGCTGGTCATGGTGATCGCGGCCAATATGGTCGCCGAAGTCTGTTCCATCTATCTGCGCCGTGCCGGCAATGCGCTGGAGCTCTTCGCCACCGAGGGCCTCAATCGCGACGCGGTCCATCGCACGCGGATGCGCTCGGGCGAGGGGCTGGTCGGTTTCGTCGCCGAGAGCGCCGAGCCGATCAACCTGTCCAATGCGGTCGAGCATCCGCGCTTCGCCTACCGGCCGGAGACGGGGGAGGATCCGTTCCGCTCCTTCCTCGGCGTGCCGATCGTGCGCGGTGGCCAGGTCTATGGCGTGCTGACGGTGCAGAACCGCGCCGCACGCCAATATGACGAAGAAGAGGTCGAGGCCCTGCAGACCGTCGCCATGGTCATGGCCGAGGTGGTGGCCCATGGCGCCCTGTTCGACATTGCCGAACTGGATGAACCGGAGCTGCGCGCCGACCGGCCGCGCGCCTATCGCGGCGAGGGCCTGAGCGAGGGCGTCGCCATCGGCCATGTGGTACTGCACGAACCGCGTGTGCGCGTCGACCGCATGATCGCCGACGACCCGCAGGTCGAACTCGAACGCCTCGACGAGGCGCTCAATTCCCTGCGCGCCTCGGTCGACGAGATGCTGGATTCCAGCGAACTGGATCTCACCGGCGAAAGCCGTGAGGTGATCGAGGCCTATCGCCTGTTCGCCCAGGATCAGGGCTGGCAGCAGCGTCTCAAGGATGCCGTGCGCACCGGGCTGACCGCCGACGCGGCCGTCGAGCGGGTCCAGGACGAGCTGCGGTTGCGGGTGGCGCGCGCCGGCGACCCGTTCCTGCGCGAACGCCTGCACGATCTGGAAGATCTGGCGCGGCGCCTGCAGCGTCATCTCAGCGGCGGCCAGCACGGGGACGTGCTGCCGCGCGACGCGGTGCTGGTCGCCCGCGCCATGGGCCCCGCCGAGCTGCTCGATTATGGCCGCAGCGGCGTTGTCGCGCTGGTGCTGGAGGATGCGGCCACGACCTCCCATGTCGCCATCGTTGCGCGTGCCATGCGCATCCCGGTGGTCGGCAGCATCAAGGGCATCACCGATGCCGCGCGCGCCAGTGATACCATCGTCGTCGACGGTGAAACCGGCGAGACCCATTTGCGTCCGCCCGGAGAAATCATTGCCGCCTTCGAAGCCCGCCAGACCCTGATCGCCCAGCGCGTCGCCCAGATCGCGGCGGTGCGCGATCTGCCGGCCGTGACCAAGGACGGTGTGCCGATCCGGCTGATGATGAATGCTGGCCTGTTGCTGGACATGCCGCATCTGATGGAATCCGGCGCCGACGGCGTCGGCCTGTTCCGCACAGAGCTGCAATTCATGATCGGTCAGACCATGCCGCGGCTGGCCGATCAGATTTCCTTCTATCAGCGCATCATCGAGGCGGCCGGCGAAAAGCCCATCGTCTTTCGCACCCTCGATCTTGGCGGCGACAAGATCCTGCCCTATGGCCGTTGGGAGCGCGAAGAGAACCCGGCTCTGGGATGGCGCGCCATCCGCATCGCGCTCGATCGGCCCGCGCTCTTGCGATATCAGGTCCGGGCCCTGCTCACCGCCGCGGCGGGGCGCACGCTGCGCCTGCTGCTGCCCATGGTCAGCGATGTCTCGGAGTTCAATGCGGCGCGGGCGCTGGTCGACCGCGAGCTCGAACGCGCCCGGCTGATGGGGCAGCCGCAGCCCAAGCAGACACTGGTCGGCGCGATGCTCGAAGTTCCGGCGCTGATGTTCATGCTGCCGCAGATTCTCAGGAGCGCCGACTTCGTCTCGATCGGCTCGAACGATCTGTTCCAGTTCATGTTTGCCGTCGACCGCACCAATCCGCGTGTCTCCAAGCGCTACGACTCGCTCAATCCCGCCGGCCTGACGATGATCCGGCAGATCATCAAGAGCGCGGCCGAGGCGGGCGGAGACGTGTCGCTCTGCGGAGAAATGGCGGGCCGCCCGCTCGAGGCCATGGCCCTCATCGGGCTGGGGCTCAGGACCTTGTCGATGCAGCCCGCCAATATCGGGCCGGTGAAGATGATGGTGCGCAGTCTCGACACCCGCGAGGTGGCCAAGTTCGTCGAAAAGCTGTGCGGACGCACCGATCACAGCCTGCGCACGCGTCTGGCGGCCTTCGCCGCCGAACGGGGCATTGTCCTGAAATAACGTCCGCGGCTTGGCACCGGCATATCGCAGGTCACATAGACGTGATCTGGCGCATTTGCGCGGAAGTTTGCTTGCGTGGTGCGGAGTGCGGTCACAAGCTCATCAAGGGGGAGTACGAGGGAGGGCCCGATGCGCCCATCACTGGTTTCTCTTGCTTGTATCGCGCTGTTGGCGAGCGCCGCAGATCCCGCACTTGCCGGGGATTCCGTCGCGGCTCAGGACAACAACGCCTATAAGCAACAGATCGTGTGCAAGAAGTTGCCGCCTGCTACGGGAACCCGGCTAGGCACAAGGCGCGTTTGCCAAACCCAGGAGCAATGGGATGAGGCACGCAGGGCCGGGCAGGAGTTCGTCGATCGCAAGACGATAAAGCATGGCTTCTCGCGCCACGATGGTGGGGGCTAATGATTTGCGGTTGTGCCTGCGCATCGGTCCCGGCCCTGGGGGCGAGGCGACAGTATCAACGCGCCAAATGACTTTCCGGGATACTCCCAATACTTCGGACACAAGTGTTGACGACGTCTTCATTAAAAAATGATGGCGTAACGGGGCTCCGGACACAGGACATGTGGCACTTGCCTTTCGCTTCACTGCACTGCAAACTCTCCGCAAGAACTGTTAGGGAAAAAGTGAAAATGCGTTATTTGAATGTTTTGGCCGTGGCCGGTGCGGCATTGCTGGTGGCCGGGGCCGCGAATGCGGCCGGAACCGATGCCACCGGGCCGGATGCCGGCAAGATCGTTTGCAAGTCGGGGCCGCCACCGACCGGCACACGTCTCGGTGCGACCCGGGTCTGCAAGACCCAGGGCGAGTGGGATCGCGAGCGCCGCGAGGCGCAGGACAATCTTACCCGCATGCAGACCCAGCGCGGCGTGACCGGCGGCAATTGATGCCTGCGGGCGCGGGGGCGGTGATTGCACCATCCCCGGCCGCCCCACGCGGATTTCCCGGGCCATGTGCGCAGAAAATCGGACAAGGCGCGCTGGATTGATGCGCCGCCTCCCTGTATTCCTACGCAGATGAGCAAGGTTACCCATCTCACCCTCGACGAAGGCGGCGGCTTGAGCCGCAAGCGCATCCATTTGCGCGAAATTTCCGGCGAGGCCGATGCCCCGCTGGAGACCGTCGGCCAGGATTTGCGCGCCGCCCGCGCTGCGCCGCGGCGACGATCTGGCTACGGCCTCCAAAGCCCTGAAGATCCGCAAGGACCATCTCGAGGCCCTGGAGGAGGACCGGTTCGACTCCCTGCCGGGCCGGACCTACGCCATCGGCTTCGTGCGCTCCTATGCCGAGTATCTGGGGCTCGATGCCGTGGAGGCGGTCGAGCGCTTCAAGAGCGAGATCGCCGGCCGCGACGAATGCCCCAATGCCCCGGTCTTCCACGAAGAGGAGGCCGAGCGCCGGCTGCCCCATGGCTGGCTGATCATCGCCGTGGTGGTTCTGGCCCTGGTCTTCTATGGCGCCTACCGGCTGGCCATCTCTGCCAACTCGCTGATGAGCGAGCCTGTGGCGCCGGTGCCGGCCCGCATGGCCTCGCCGGACGCGCAGCAGAAGCCCGCGGCGGCGACCCCGCCCGCGGCAGCGCCGTCGAAGGCGCCAGCACCCGTCGCGAACGCGCCCGGCACAGCGCCGGCGGCCACAGCGCC
This sequence comes from uncultured Pseudomonadota bacterium, assembly GCA_963710925.1. Classification (GTDB taxonomy): domain Bacteria; phylum Pseudomonadota; class Alphaproteobacteria; order Micropepsales; family Micropepsaceae; genus Rhizomicrobium. Next base: position 262,720 of record CAVQBY010000004.1, read on the forward strand.
CGCGGCCGAATCCGCGGCGCCGGCCGGTGACCAGTCCGGGGCGGCCGAGACCCAGCTGCCCGATGGCCAGGTTTACGGCGACCGCAATACCGGGGCGCGCGTCGTCCTGCGGGCCCTGGCGCCGACAAAGGTCGTCGTCGAAGGCGCCGACGGTGTCGTCTATATCAACCGCACGCTCAAACGCGGGGACAGCTACCGGGTGCCCGATCGTGTCGGCCTGACGCTGAGCGACCTCCAATGCCGGCGCGTTGCAGATGGAACTCGACGGACAGAAAATGGGCGATGCGGGCCGTCCGGGACAGATCGCCGAGGCGCTGTCGCTGGATCCGCAGGCAATCGTCGACCGTTACAATGGCGGCACGCCGTGATGGCCGCGTGCCGGACTGGAGTGTGAAATGAGCGTTCGTGCCTATCGCGACATCGAGCGGCGCAAATGCCGCCAGATCCATGTCGGCCAGGTTCCGGTCGGCGGCGATGCGCCGATCACCGTGCAGAGCATGACGAACACGCGTCACCTCGGACGTGCGCGGCACCATCGATCAGGTGCGGGCGCTGGAGGAGGCGGGCGCCGATATCGTGCGCGTCTCCTGCCCGGATGAAGATGCCACCGCGGGCGCTCAAGGCGATCGTCAAGGCCGTCGAATGTCCCGATCGTCGCCGACATCCATTTTCACTACAAGCGCGCCATCGAGGCCGCCGAGGCCGGCGCGGCATGCCTGCGCATCAATCCCGGCAATATCGGCTCGGCCGCAGCGCGTGAAGGACGTGGTGCAAGGCCGCCAAGGATCACGGCTGCTCGATGCGCATCGGCGTCAATGCCGGCTCGCTCGAGAAGGATCTGCTGGAGCGTTATGGCGAGCCATGTCCCGAGGCCATGGTCGAAAGCGCGCTCAATCACGCCAAGATTCTCGAAGACAACGATTTCCGCGAATTCAAGATCAGCGTGAAGGCGTCCGATCGTCTTCCTCGCCGTCGCCGCCTATCAGGGGCTGGCCGACGCCTGCGATTATCCGCTGCATCTGGGCATCACCGAAGCCGGCGGGATGATCTCCGGCACGGTGAAATCGTCCATCGGCATGGGCATGCTGTTGTGGTCGCGGCATCGGCGACACCATCCGCGTCTCGCTGTCGGCCGATCCGGTCGAGGAGGTCGCGCGTCGGCTTCGACATGCTCAAGTCGCTCAATCTGCGCCATCGCGGCGTGAACATCATCTCGTGCCCGTCCTGCGCGCGTCAGGGCTTCAATGTCATCGAGACGGTCAAGGAGCTGGAAGAGCGCCTGGCCCATATCTCCACGCCGATGTCGCTGTCGATCATCGGCTGCGTCGTGAACGGGCCGGGCGAGGCGCGCGAGACCGATCTGGGCTTCACCGGCGGCGGCGCCGGCAAGGGCAATGGCATGATCTATCTGAACGGCAAGCCGGCCTACAAGCTGGACAACGACGAACATCCTCGACCACGTCGTCGAGCTTTGCGAGAAGAAGGCCGCCGAGATCGAGGCAGGCCCGGGCCCAAGAGGCTGCGCTTGAACCGGCGCAGTAGCGCGCCCATCGTCTCTGCCGATGATTCCCGCCGCCAAACTTGCGCGTCTGATCGACCGGTTCGCGGCGCTGGAGGCCCAGCTTGCCTCCGGCGCCGGCGGCGCGGCCTTCGTCAAGCTGTCCAAGGAACATGCCGAGCTGGCCCCAGTGATTGGCGCGCGTCGACGCCTATCAGACGGCGCTGCGCCAGCTTGAGGACGCCGATGCGCTGATCGGCCGATTCCGGCACCGATTCGGAGATGCGCGATCTCGCCGAGGAGGAACGCGCCGAACTCAAGGAGCAGGTCAGCGAGCTGGAGCACGAATTGCAGCTCCAGCTTCTGCCGCAGGACGCCGCCGAATTCCTCGTCGGCCATCATGGAGATCCGCGCCGGCACCGGCGGCGACGAGGCCGCCCTGTTCGCGGCCGATCTGCTGGCCATGTATCAGCGCTATGCCCAGCTTCAGGGCTGGCGACCGAGGTCATGAGCCTGTCCGAAAGCGATCTGGGCGGCGTCGCGTGAAGCCGTCGTCGAAGTCGCCGGGCGCGGGCGCCTTCGCCAAGCTGAAATTCGAAAGCGGCGTGCATCGTGTCCAGCGCGTGCCGGTGACCGAAGCCGGTGGGCGCATCCATACCTCTGCCGCGACCGTGGCCGTTCTGCCCGAACCCGAAGACGTCGACATCGAGATCGACGAGAAGGATTTGCGCATCGACGTCTACCGCGCCTCCGGCGCCGGCGGCCAGCATGTCAACAAGACCGAAAGCGCGGTGCGCATCACCCATGTCCCGACCGGCATCGTGGTGGCGCAGCAGACCGAAAAGTCCCAGCACAAGAACAAGGCCCAGGCCATGAAGCTGCTCAAGGCCAAGCTGTATCGATGCGGAGCGCGAGCGCGTGGACAGCGCGCGCGCCGCCGAACGCAAGGGCATGGTCGGATCGGGCGACCGCTCCGAACGCATCCGCACCTACAATTTCCCGCAGGGCCGCGTCACCGATCACCGCATCAACCTGACGCTCTACAAGCTGGACCGCATCGTTTCGGGCGAAGAGCTGGATGAGGTCGTCGACGCGCTGATCGCCGAGGATCAGGCCAGCCGCCTGGCCGCGCTCGAGCAGGACGGCGCGGCGTGAACATCCCGCCGCGCTGGCCGGCGGGGCCGCGCAACTCGCGGAGGCCGGGATCGAAATCCCGCGCCTCGAGGCCCGGGTGCTGCTGGCCGAGGTGCTGGGTGTGGCCGCGGGCGGGGTTGCCGGCCTGTCGCGGGCGCTGACCGCAGCCGAGCGGGCCGCCTATGCGGAGTTTCTGGCCCGCCGGGTTGCCCGCGAACCCTTGGCCTATATCGTCGGCCGCAAGGAATTCTGGAGCCTCGACTTCGCGGTCGGGCCCGGCGCGCTTGTGCCGCGCCCCGAAACCGAGACCCTGATCGAACAGGCGCTCAAGGCTTTCCCGACCGCGGGACGCCTCGTTGCGGATCCTCGATCTGGGCACCGGCAGCGGCTGCCTGCTGGTGACGGCGCTGACGCTCTATCCGCCAGGCCAGCGGCACCGGCGTCGATATCGCGCCGCCGACGCCCTGGCCTGGGCCCGGCGCAATGCACAGCGGCATGGCGTTGCCGGGCGGGCGCGCTTCCTGGAAGGCGGCTGGGATGCGGCCGCCGGCGAGCGGTTCGATCTGGTGCTGGCCAATCCGCCCTATCTGGCGTCCGCCGAGATGCTGACGGTTGCCCCGGACCTGCATGCCGAGCCGCGCGCGGCGCTCGAGGCCGGCCCCGACGGGCTCGAGGCGTATCGCGCGCTGGGACCGGCCATCGCGGCCCAGCTGTCGCCGGGCGGACGCGCATTCGTGGAGATCGGTGCCGGGCAGGGTGATTCGGCGTCGGACGGCCCTGGCGGCCGGGGGTCTCGAAATCCGCGCCGTCCTGCCCGATTTATCCGGCCATCCGCGCTGTATCGCGGCCGGCGCGCCGCGGCTGAGGGCACGGGGCGCGCGAAAAAACAGTTGGAAAGCGCGTCCCGGGATTGTAGCTTCCGCCCGCGTGGGGAAGCAGGAACCCCCGCCCGGCCATATGGTGAGAGCCAGGGGCCCGGCAGACCGCGGGGGCGGTCAGGTGCAATCGGTGCCGGTTCCTGCGCCAAAGCGAAAGACGAGCAAGGACGCTCAGGGCCTTCATGCGGCAACCGACCGGACGTGCCCGTGGGTACGACGAGGTATGAAGAATGCGGAATTCCGCACGATCAAGACGCAACCAAGGTCGATGGCCCGTCCATGGAAAAAGGGGCTCAAGTGAAACGTTCTCGCGGACGCGGCCGCAGGCCGCAGAGTAACAATGCCAATCGGACCTTCGATTCGACGGGGCCGGAGATCAAGATCCGCGGTTCCGCCTCGCATGTGTACGAGAAATATCTGCAGCTGGCGCGCGATGCCAATTCGTCCGGCGACCGGGTGATGGCGGAAAACTATCTCCAGCATGCCGAGCATTATTTCCGCATCATGAGTGCCGCCCAGGCCCAGCAGCAGGCCCAGGCCGCGGCCCAGCAGGGCAGTGGAAATGGCAACGGCAAGGCCAATGGCAACAATGGCGCCGAGCCGGCCAACGGCAATGGCAACGGCAATGCCGGGGGTAGCGGCCCCTCCTTCTCCCTGACCGAGGATGGTGACGAGGACGACGAGGCCTCTGCCGCCGAATGACCGGGGCGGGCCGGGCGGGCGCAAAATCCGCCGGCCCCCGTTGAAACGCACGCTGCGATCCCAGATCCGTATTGCGTCCATCAAGGCGCGCGGCGATCCGCCCCTCTAAAGGGCGCGGGCGGCTTTGCCGTGTCTCAGGGACAGCCGCCAAAAGCCAGGTTCTGACCGCATTCTGGCGGAGGCCCCCTTGCGATCCGTAAAGATCACCACACATAGATATGGGTGCGGCGCTCCGTGCGGAGGCCTATCCTGATGCAATGGAGACTCGCTCCGGCTGCCAGTGGGGTCGGGGGCATGTGCTTGAGAGGCGAACATGGATATCGAGAAATTCACCGAGCGTGCGCGCGGCTTCATTCAGGCTGCGCAGGATTTGGCGCTGCGGTCCAACCATCAGCAATTCAAACCCGAACATCTCCTGAAGGTGCTTGCTCGACGATGAGGAGGGTCTCTCCGCGCGCCTGATTCGCGCCGCCGGCGGCCGTCCCGAGCAGGCCCTCAAGGACACCGAAACGGCGCTGGCCAAGATTCCGAGGGTCGAGGGCGGCGGTTCCGGCCAGATCTATCTGGCGCCTGAAAGCGCGCGCCTGTTCGAGCAGGCCCAGGAGGCTGCCAAGAAGGCCGGCGATTCCTTTGTCACGGCCGAGTATCTGTTGCTCGCGCTGTCGATGGCGCAGGGCACCGATGCCGCCCGCATCCTCAAGGATGCCGGCGCCGGTCCCCAGGGCCTCAATGCCGCGATCAAGGAACTGCGCCAGGGCCGCACTGCCGACTCGGCCACCGCCGAAAACGCCTATGACGCGCTCAAGAAATACGCCCGCGACCTCACCGAGCTGGCGCGTTCCGGCAAGCTCGATCCGGTCATCGGCCGCGACGAGGAGATCCGCCGCACCATCCAGGTGCTGGCGCGGCGCACCAAGAACAATCCCGTGCTGATCGGCGAGCCGGGCGTCGGCAAGACCGCCATCGCCGAAGGTCTGGCGCTGCGCATCGTCAATGGCGACGTACCGGAATCCTTGCGCGACAAGCGGCTGATGGCGCTCGACATGGGCTCGCTGATTGCCGGCGCCAAGTTCCGCGGCGAATTCGAGGAACGCCTCAAGGCGGTGCTGAGCGAGGTCACGGCCGCCGAAGGCAAGGTCATCCTCTTCATCGACGAGATGCACACCCTGGTCGGCGCCGGCAAGGCCGACGGCGCGATGGATGCGTCCAACCTGCTCAAGCCGGCACTCGCCCGCGGCGAACTGCACTGCGTCGGCGCCACCACGCTCGACGAATACCGCAAGCATGTGGAGAAGGACGCGGCGCTGGCGCGGCGTTTCCAGCCCGTCTTCGTCAGCGAACCAACGGTCGAGGACACGGTCTCGATCCTGCGCGGCCTCAAGGAGAAATACGAAGTCCATCACGGCGTGCGCATCACCGACTCGGCGATCGTCGCGGCGGCGCAATTGTCGAACCGCTATATCACCGACCGCTTCCTGCCGGACAAGGCCATCGACCTGATGGACGAGGCCTCCAGCCGCCTGCGCATGCAGGTCGAACTCCAAGCCCGAGGAACTGGACGAACTCGACCGCCGCGTGATCCAGCTCAAGATCGAGCGCGAGGCGCTGCGCAAGGAAACCGACAAGGCCTCCAAGGACCGGCTCGAAACGCTCGATGAAGAGCTCGCCGACCTCGAGGAAAAGAGCGCCTCCATGACCGCCAAGTGGCAGGAGGAGAAGAAATCGGTTCAGGACGTGCAGGGCATGAAGGAAAAGCTCGATGCCGCGCGCAGCGAACTCGAAATGGCGCAGCGCAAGGGCGATCTCGCCCGCGCGGGCGAGCTCGCCTATGGCGCGCATCCCGCAGCTGGAAAAGCAGCTCAAGGACATCGAGGAGACCGAGAGCGAAGCTCTGGTGCATGAGGCGGTGACGCCCGAGCACATCGCCCAGATCGTCTCGCGCTGGACCGGCATTCCCGTCGACAAGATGCTCGAAGGCGAACGCGAAAAGCTGCTGCAGATGGAACTCGCGCTCGAAAAGCGCGTCATCGGCCAGGACCATGCCGTGCGCGCCGTCTCCAATGCCGTGCGCCGCTCACGTGCGGGCCTTCAGGACCCCAACCGGCCCATCGGCTCGTTCCTGTTCCTGGGGCCGACCGGCGTCGGCAAGACCGAGCTGACCAAGACGCTCGCGGCCTTCCTGTTCGACGACGACACCGCGATGGTGCGCATCGACATGAGCGAGTTCATGGAGAAGCATTCGGTGGCCCGCCTGATCGGCGCGCCGCCGGGCTATGTCGGCTATGAGGAGGGCGGGGTTCTGACCGAAGCGGTGCGGCGACGGCCCTATCAGGTGATCCTGTTCGACGAGGTCGAAAAGGCCCATCACGACGTCTTCAACGTCCTCTTGCAGGTGCTCGACGATGGCCGGCTTACCGACGGTCAGGGCCGCACGGTCGACTTCCGCAACACCGTGATCATCCTGACCTCCAATCTCGGCACCGAGTTCCTCTCAGTCGGCGAGGGCGCGCAGACCCCGCAGGAGCGGGCGAAGGTGATGGACGCGGTGCGGGCCCATTTCCGTCCCGAATTCCTCAACCGTCTGGACGAGATCATCCTGTTCCACCGGCTCAGCCGTTCCAACATGGACAAGATCGTCGATATCCAGATCGAACGGCTGCAGCGCTTGCTGGCGGACCGCAAGATCGAGATCGACCTCGACGACAAGGCGCGCGAATGGCTGGCCTCCGCCGGTTACGATCCGGTCTATGGCGCCCGTCCGCTCAAGCGGGTGATCCAGCGCCGCCTGCAGGATCCGCTGGCCCAGCTTCTGCTCGAGGGCAAAATCGGCGACGGCCAGAAGGTCGAGGTCAGCGCCACCAAGACCGGCCTGACCATCGACGGGCACGATTTCGACATCCCGGACGACGTCCTCGGCGGAGATGTGCCGACGCACTCGGTGCACTGACCGGGTCCCGCGCAAAGAAAACGGGCGGTCGGGATATCCCGGCCGCCCGTTGCGTAGGTGCAGATGCGGGAGGCTCAGTCCTTCGCGGCCCGCAGACCATCCGAATTGTCGGCAACCTTGGTTTCCAGCGGCATGGCCGCCAGTTCGTTGTCGATGTGATGCTTCTGGCTGGAGAAGGCCGCCAGTTCCTTGCCCTTGAGCTGGACGCCCCTGGCAATCTTGATGCGAAGCGGATTGACCTGATGGCCGTATCGCGCACCTCGTAATGCAGATGCGGGCCGGTCGTCAGGCCGGTATTGCCGCTATAGGCGACGATCTGGCCCTGATGCACATGGCTGCCGTCATGCAGCCCCTTGGCGAAACGCGACAGATGGCCATAGGCCGTCGTGTACTCGCTGTTGTGCTTGATCATCAGGAAATTGCCGTAACCGCGGGCCCTGCCTTCGAATTTGATGACGCCGGAACCGGCGGCCATGACCGGCGTGCCCACCGGCACGGCGAAGTCGACGCCCTTGTGCATGCGGCTGTAGCCGAGCACCGGATGGTAGCGCATGCCGAAGGTCGAACTGATGCGCGCGCCGTCGACCGGCGTCTTCATCAGCAGGCTCTTGGCGCTGCGGCCCTTGCCGTCGAGATAGTCGGCGCTGTCGGACCCCTTCGGCGTGTAGCGGTACAGCGTGTAGGTCTTGCCGCCCAGCGTCATGGAGGCAAAGTCGATCACGCCCTGCTTCGCCGGCTTTCCGTCCTTGGTGTAGTAGTAGCTGTAGAGAACCTGGAACTTGTCTCCGGGATGGATGTCGCGCTGGAAGTCCACCTGGTAGGAGAAGATGTGGATCATCTGCACGACGGCTTCGGCCGGGATCCCGGCCTGCATCGCCGCCAGATAGAGGCTCGAATCGATCGTGCCGCCGGCGCGGTGATAGCGGGCGACAAGTTCCTTCTCGGTGTCCTTCGCATTGAAGCTGCCGTCGGTGGCCCGGCTCACGGTGACGTCGTGATCGATGCTCGGCGAGAAGCTGATCGACAGAAGCCGGCTCGGGGCCTCGGATTGCGGCTGCCCGTTGCCTGCGGAATCGGTGTCACCGGCCTGGTTCGGCGGCGAATAGGTGATGCGCGCCACCGCCGGGTTCCCCGTCGGCGCAAAGCTCAGCTGGAAGGTCTGGCCCGCGCGCAGCGCACGGGGATTGTAGACATCGCGCAGGGCCAGCACCGCGGCATTGGCATCGTCGGCCGAGACCCCCGCATCCGTCAGCGCGCCGACCAGGGTATCGCCCGATTCCAGGGTGATGGTGTGGGTGTCGATGTCCGTCGGAATGTCGTCGTCGCCGTTGAGCGATTCGGCCATCAGCGCGTTGTCCAGGGACGCGGGTGGGGTCACGTCCGTGACCGCGGGCTTGGACGTCAGGGCTGCGGCCGGACCGATCGAGGCGTAGCTGGCCCTGGCGTCGCTGCCCCGGGAGGCCAGCCGCATGAAAACTTGGTAAGGCAGCAACGAACGGTCACGCGAGGCGTTGTGTGAATAGGCTGCAGTGTGCGGAACCGCACCCGCCGCCAGCCAGGCGATGGTTCCGGCCACCAAGGCGGTGACGGACGTCGAGACGAGTGCCCAGCGCCCGTCCTCAGTCTCGAGGATGGCGCGTGCGCTCAGTTTCGAGCGTCGCCACTGGTTCAGGAATGTTTGAAACGTAGGTGCGTCCCGGCGCTCCACGTCGACCTCATTGTTTTTTGAGCGTCAACGGCCCACCGTCGACCCCAGCCCATGGTCATGTCCGACATGCGCCGGACCCGTCCTTTGTCTCCAAAATCATTAGACACGTCAACCGTTAAGGCCCTGTTAAGGCTCAGCTGCGGTTCCCGGGATGTGGTGCCGCAAGCCGGACGGCGTGGCCAAGCAAAACGCCGCGCCCGGGCAGGGCGCGGCGTGTGCTGATTCGCGATGCAATCGCCAGTTACAGCCGCACCAGAAGCAGCTCGGCGATCTGCCCGTGCAGCCAGCCGACGCCCCGGGCGATGTGCAGCACGACGATGAACAGCAGCATCCCGGCCAGCGCCGCCAGGATCAGGCCCGGCGCGGTGTGGAGCAGGTGGTCCAGCCACGGAACATCGCTGATGGTGAAGCTGGACTGGTTGGTCGCCAGGCTCCACAGCGCCCCGCCGGTGAGCCCCAGCGACACCGTAATGCCGGTGACCGCGGCCGTGAAGTAAGCCGTGCCCAGCGGCAACATCAAAAGCAGATAGAACATCGACGACCAGGTGCGCATGTCCGCCAGCGCATCCTTGATTCGGGCGAACAGGGTTTCGTCGGCCTGGGCGGTCGCCGGCAGGCGGCGGGGCATGCGCACGCCCAGAAGCCCCTCGATGATTCGACCCTCGACATGGGCGATCACCCGGACAGAGCCGATGAACAGCAGGGCGAAGGGGATGCCGATGATGAGGATGAACAGGCCGACCGTCAGCGACAGGCCGGTCACGGTCCAGGCGAAATAGAACACCCCCGTCGCCAGCGACAGCAACATGTAGACGAGGGCGCCATAGGCCCTGGGGTCACCGATGACACTGAAAAATCCGTAGCGGCGGGACGGGGCCTGGTCCGGCTTGGGGAATGGCCCCGAAAGGGTCGCTTCCATGCGGCGATACTCCTCTGCGATTTCCTCGGGGGTGCCATAGGTCTCGATGACGGATGCGAGGACATCCGACTCGGTCTGATCGGGATGACTGGCAAGCTCGTTTTGCAGATGCTCCTCGCAGTCGTTGAGGGCATCGCTGATCAGGGCCGGCGAACAGCCCTTCAGGGCTCTGCGCAGCGCCGCAAGATAATCGTCGCAGGTTTCAGGCTGAGGGCTGGTATTCATGGTTGCCGCCTCCGGCCATCAATGCGTCATCGACGAATTCGCGCATGTCTTTCCAGGCGCCCTGGAAGTCGTTCAGGGCCTGGCGACCGTCGTCGGTGATGTTGTAGTAGCGGCGCGGGGGCCCGAATGCGGACGCCTCGACCCGGCTTTCAAGCAGGCCCTGGGCGTCAAGGGAGCGCAGGACAGGGTAAATTGCGCCCTGCTTGAAGATCAGCCCGCCTTCGCCTTCGGCTTTGACCGCCTTGGCAATTTCATAGCCATACATCTCCCGACCGGCCCGAGCGAGCACGGCCAGAAGGACGAGCGAGGATAGCCCGGCCATCAGTTCCTTACGGAATTTCCGCGTATGGGGGGATTCTTCGACCACGCGGGTATTTCCGCCTCCCTGTCTATTACGAACTTCAATCTAGCATCAACTTCGTACTATTCAAGAGTGCCGCCTACGTCGATGCGCGTTTTTTTGTCGGGGGAGGTCTGCCGGGCCGATCCGGGCGGCATAAATTCACATGGATAGCTGGCCGGGGTCTGGCAAGCCCCTTTGAAGGGAACCCGGCGACTGGCAAACTGGCCCGGCATGGGGCAGGGAGGCGGGCATGCGCGTCGCGGTTGCACTGGGCTTTTGTCTTTTGATTCTTAGCGGCTGCGTCGCACCGGCCGTCGATGAGGACCAGACCGCCCAGCAGGCGGCCAGGGACGACGCGGTCTGCCGGTCCTATGGCACCTATCCGGGCACCACACCCTATGTGAACTGCCGCCTCGGGCTGAAGCACATGGCCCAGGAGCGGGCGGAGAGCCGCTCGCCGCTGGCCGACCTGTTCGGCGACTGACGACAGCGCCGCGCGCAGTCCCTATTGAGGTCGGTCAACATTGCCGGGCTTCTACACTGCGAAGCTTGGCGTGGCGAGGAACGGCACTTTCGAAGGCCATGGCATGGATCTGGACGCCTATCTCGCCCGCATCGGCCTCGACCGGCCCGTGGCGCCCACGCTCGACGGGCTGCGGACTTTGCACCGCGCGCATCTGCGGGCAATTCCGTATGAAAATCTCGATGTCCAGTTTGGTCATCCGGTGACGCTGGATCGCAATGCGATCTTCGACAAGCTCGTCACCCGCAAGCGCGGCGGCTGGTGTTACGAAATGAACGGCCTGTTCGGATGGGCGCTCGCCGAACTGGGCTTCAACGTCACGCGCGCCACCGGGTCGGTGATGCGCAGTGCGCGCGGTCCGGCTGCCGATGGCAATCATCTGGTGTTGCGGGTCGAACTGGGAAAGGGAACCTGGCTGGCCGATGTCGGCTTCGGCGACGGCACGCTCGATCCGATCCCGGTGCGCAGCGGCGCCTTCACCGCGAACGGCTTCGGCTTTTCGGTGGAGCGCCTGGATGCGGACTGGTGGCGCTTCCACAACCATCCGGCGGGCGCGGCGGCCAGCTTCGATTTCCATCTGGCACCGGCCGACGAGAACCTGCTCGCGCGCCAGTGCCGCTGGCTGCAGACCTCCGAAGACTCGCCCTTTGTGCAGAACCTCACGGTCCAGCGCCATCTCGAGGACGGGCTTGTCGTGCTGCGCGGCCGGGTGCTGCGCGGCATCACGCCGACAGGCGTGACGGAAATGACGATCGACGATGCCGACAGCTTCACCGCCACATTGCGCGACACCTTCGGCCTGGATCTGCCGCAGGCCGCCTCGCTGTGGCCGGTCGTCATGGCCCGCCACGAGGCGCTGTTCGGCGAATCTAGGCGTTCGCCAGGATGAAGTTCTTGAGGATCGGATAAATCTGCGTCTGCCAGCGGCGGCCGGAGAACACGCCGTAATGGCCCACGCCGGCCTGCATGTGATGCTGTTTGCGAAACGGTTTGATGGAACGGCACAGATCCTGGGCCGCCACGGTCTGGCCGACCGAACAGATGTCGTCGCGTTCGCCCTCGACCGTCAGAAGCGCGGTCTTGCGGATGGCTTTGGGATCGACGATCCGTCCCTGCCAGCGCAGTTCGCCGCGCGGCAGTTCGAACTCCTGGAACACGCGGGCGACGGTCTCCAGATAGAATTCGGCCGGCAGGTCGAGCACCGCAAAATACTCGTCGTAGAACTCGCGCGCGGCGTCCGCCTTGTCGTCCTCGCCGGCGACGATATGGCCGAACAGATCCAGATGCGCGCGCCAGTGCCGCGTGAAGTTCATCGACATGAAGGCGGCCAGCTGCAGGAAGCCGGGATAGACGCGCCGATGCGCGCCGTCATAGCGCGCGGGCACCGTGGTGATGAGATTGCGCTCGAACCACTCGATCGGATGGGATGTCGCCAGATCGTTGACCGGGGTCGGATTGATGCGGGTGTCGATCGGGCCGGCCATCAGCGTCATGCTGCGCGGCTGGGCGGGCGCATCGGCCTCCGCCATCAGCGCCACGGCGGCCAGCAGCGCCGCGCAGGGCTGACACACGCCGACCACATGGGTGCCCGGTCCCAGCGTCTCGAGGAACAGCATCATGTGGCCGATATATTCGTCGAGCCCGAATTGGCCGGCGTCGCGCGGCACGTCGCGCGCATTGGTCCAGTCCGTCAGATAGACATCGTGATCGGGCAGCAGGGTTTCGATGGTGTTGCGCAGCAGCGTCGCGAAATGCCCGGCCATCGGCGCCACCAGCAGCACCCGCGGTTGAACTTCGGCGGTGTCCTTGCGGAAGTGCAAGAGCGTGCCGAAGGGCGTGGAAAAGGCGACCTCTTCGGTCACCGCGGCCTGGCTGCGGCCACAGACCACGCGGGTGATGCCGAATGGCGGCCGCTCATGGGTCAGGCTTGCGCGCGTCAGCAAATGGGCCGCGGCGCCGGCGCGGCGCAGAAAGGCGTTGGCCCCGGGGCCGGCCCAGGTATCGCGCAACAAAGTTTCAGTCAGCCCCGCGGCCGCCCGCCAGGGCGCCATCAGGTCGGACTGGTACTGATACGCCGCGTAGAGCATGCATCCCGTTTCTGCCGCACTGCGCCACGTCCTGGCGCCGCACTTTGGCGAATTCTCGAATAGCCTTGCGAAAAGCTAGTGCATTTTATGCTGCAGTGCGAAATACTTTCTTACCGCGGGCCTTGAAGGAGACCATGCATGTCCGAGGCCGTTCTGACCATCAGCAGCCGGAATTATTCGTCCTGGTCGCTCCGGGGCTGGCTCCTTTGCCGCATGGCGGGGCTGGATTTCCGCGAAAAGCAGCTCTCCTCCGCGGATCCGTCGGCGCGCGCGGAGCTGTTGCACCTGTCGCCATCCTTCCTGGTGCCGGCGCTGAACCATGGCGACATCACCGTATGGGACACGCTGGCCATCGGCGAATATCTGCATGAGATCGCACCCCAAGCCGGCCTCTTGCCGAAGGGACTGGCGGCGCGCGCCCATTGCCGGGCCGTCGCCGGGGAAATGCATTCGGGTTTCTACAATCTGCGCTCGGCGCTGCCGATGAACCTGAAGGCGCATCATCCCGGCTTCAAGGTCTGGGCCGGGGCCGAGGCCGACATCGCGCGCATCGTCGCGATCTGGCGCGATTGCCTGAAAACCTATGACGGGCCCTATCTGTTCGGCGAGCGCATGACGCTGGCCGACGCCATGTATGCGCCGGTGTGTACGCGCTTTCAGACCTACGATGTCGCGCTCGACCGTCTGTGTACGGATTACTGCGAGACGATCCTGGCCTTGCCCGACATGGCCGAATGGATCGAGGCGGCCCGCATCGAGCCGGACGAGCTCGAGGAACTGATAGCCGAGTTCTAGGCGGCGTCGTCCGTTTCGGCGACCGCGACGCGGGTCACCTTGCCGTAATCGGTCTTGCCGGTGCCCAGCGCCGGAATCTCGTCGGCATAGACGATGCGCCGTGGCACCGCCAGTTCGGTAACGCCGTGATTCTGCGCCCAGCCGACCAGATCGGAGCGGTTGGCGTCCGGATTGTTCGTCACCAGCACGATCTGCTCGCCCTTGCGCGGATCGGGCAGGGCGACGGCGGCATGGCTGAAATCCGGCCACAGCGCCGAGGCGCAGCTTTCGACCACGGCCAGCGACACGGTCTCGCCGCCGACCTTGGCAAACCGCTTCAGCCGTCCGCGAATGGCGATGAAGCCTTCCTCGTCGATCGAGACGACGTCGCCGGTATCGTGCCAGCCATCCGCCGGCGGATTGATGACGCCGGGATTGTCGGGCGTGATGTAACCCAGCATCACGTTCGGGCCCTTGACGAACAGCCGCCCGGCATTGGCGAATGCCCTCGACCGGCTCCAGCCTGTGCTCCATGCCGGACATCAGCTTGCCGACGGTGCCGGAGCGGTTGGCGCCCGGCTGGTTGGCCGCAACCACGGGTGAGGCTTCGGTCACGCCATAGCCCTCGAGCAGTTCGATCGCGTATTTCTTGCGCAGCAGGGCACGGGTTTCGTCGCGCAGGCGCTCGGCGCCGCACACCGCCAGCCGCAGCGAATTGAGGTCGCCCTGGTCGCCGGCGCGGGCATATTGCGAAATGAAAGTGTCGGTGGACAGAAGGATGGTGGCGCCCGTCGTGCGGATGCGGCGTACGATCTCGCGCGGTTGCAGCGGGGTGGGGTGGAACACCGCCTTGATGCCCAGGAACAAGGGCATCAGCGCGCCGACCGTCAGTCCGAAGCAATGGAAGGTCGGCAGCGGGTTGAACAGGATGTCGGTGGGATAGAGCGCGATATGGGCGCGCACCTGCTCGACATTGGACAGCAGATTGAGATGCGACAGCGCCACGCCCTTGGGGTCGCCTTCGGTCCCGGAGGTGAACAGGATCACCGCCGGCGTCTCGTGTGCCTGACGTGCAGCAATCAGGGATGGCGCGTATTGCCCCACGGCGGCCGCCGCCTTGTCCAGCAGCGTCAGATTTTCGCGCACATCTTCGAGATAGATGATCTCGGCCGATTTGCCGAGCTCGGCGACCAGGGCCTCGAGCTTGCCCAGCTCGACAAATTTGTGCGCCGTGACGATGCGCTTGACCTTGGCCGTGCGCAGCGCCGAGCTCATGCCCGCCGCGCCGGCCGTGAAATTGAGCATGGCCGGGACCCGGCCGAAGGCGGACAACGCGAAAAATGCAATCACGGCCGCGGCCCCGGAGGGCAGCATCACGCCCACGGCCTCGCCGGGCTTGGTCCCGCGCCGCAAGGCGCTGCCGATCGCCAGGGCGGCGCGCACCAGCTCGTCATAGCTGAGGACGCGCTCGTCTCCGTCGACAATGGCCGCCCGCTTGCCACCATAGCGGGTGCGGGCCTCCATCAGCGCGTGAAACACCGGTTTGTGGGCGCGGAAGATATCGAACGGCGAGCTGTCCTCGCCGGACGCGGCGGCGATGCTGGCGACGGTCACGGCGTTCCCCATTGACGCGGGCCCTGCGGCGGGATCGCCCGCCATGGCCCTTTCTGTTCTCGACGTGCCAAATTAGCGCAGCCGGGCCGCGAGGCAAATGGCGGCTCCCCCAGCCGCGCCTGATGGGTGATTTTCGCCGCGGCAGCCTATATGTAGGGGGCATGACCACCGTATTCGACCAGACCGCGAAGGACCGCCGGGCCGCCGGGCCGCGCCATCCCGAAAAGGCGCATCGCCCCGATACCGCGGTCCAGCGCAAACCCGCCTGGATCCGGGTCAAGGCCCCGGGCAGCGCCGTCTATTCCGAGACCCGCGCGCTGATGCGCGACCTCAGCCTGACCACCGTGTGCGAAGAGGCCGGCTGCCCGAATATCGGCGAGTGCTGGTCGAACCGCCACGCCACCATGATGATCATGGGCGACACCTGCACGCGGGCCTGCGCCTTCTGCAACGTCAAGACCGGCATGCCGGCGCCGCTGGACGATGCCGAGCCGCAAAACGTGGCCCAGGCGGTCGACAAGCTGGGCCTGCGCCATGTCGTCATCACCTCGGTCGACCGCGACGACCTGGCCGACGGCGGGGCGGACCATTTCCGCCGCACCATCACCGCCATCCGCGCCACCAGCCCGCAGACCACGATCGAAATCCTGACGCCGGACTTCCTGCGCAAGGACGGCGCGCTCGAACATCTGATGCAGACGCCGCCGGACGTCTTCAACCACAATCTCGAAACCGTGCCGCGGCTCTATCTCAAGGTGCGTCCCGGCGCGCGCTACTACGCCAGCCTGCGCCTGCTCGAGCGCGCCAAGGAGCTCGACCCGAAGGGCTTCACCAAATCGGGCCTGATGGTCGGCCTGGGCGAAAGCCGCGACGAGATCATGCAGGTCATGGACGATCTCAGGGCCGCCGGCGTCGATTTCCTGACCATCGGTCAATATCTGCAGCCGACCCGCAAGCATGCCGCGCTCGACCGCTTCTGGACGCCCGACGAATTCAAGGCGCTTGAGAGCATCGCCCGCGCCAAGGGCTTCCTGATGGTCTCGGCCAGCCCGCTGACGCGCTCCTCCTATCATGCCGATGCCGACTTCGCGCAGATGAAGGCGGCGCGGGCCGCACGCGCCTGACGTGACCACGCATTCCGAATCCCGCACCGTCCCGTATCCGGCGCAGCTGATGTACGATGTCGTCGCCGATGTCGAACATTATCCCGACTTCCTGCCGTGGTGCAGCGCGCTGCGCGTCAAGAGTCGCACGCAGGAAGGCAACAAGGACATCGTCGTCGCCGAGATGGTGGTCGGCTTCAAGGCGCTGCGCGAACGCTATACCAGCCGGATCGTACTCGATCCCGGCGCACGCACGATCTCGGTGTCGCAGACCCAGGGCGTGTTCAAATATCTGACCAATGACTGGCGCTTCACGCCCGAGGGCGAGGGCTGCCGGATCGATTTCGCGATTGCCTTCGAATTCAAGAGCCGGATTCTCGGCGCCGTCGCCGGTCAGGCCTTCGCCCAGGTCATGACGCGCATGAGCCAGGCCTTCGAAGGGCGGGCCCGGGCCTTGGCATCGGCGCAATCTTCGCCACAATCTTAGGGGACGGTTAAGGCGCCCTTACTAGGCTGGGGTCTGCATCAGTCGCGGACCGGCAGCATGGCACTTTCGGCAGACGGCGCGCTTGCGCCGCGCACCATCGACACCGCCCAGCCCGAGCGCAAGACCGAGTTGACCGGCACCTTGCAACAGATCGCGCAGGCCAGCGGGCGCGCTGCCGGTGCGGTGATGCGTGAATGGATGCGCACCAGTTTCGGGCCCGGCAAGCTGTCCTTCGACGAATATGTCGCCCTCGGTCTTTACGATGCGGCCCGCTATGCCAACGCGGATCTGCGCAGCTTTGTGGGCTTGCGCGTCTCCCAGGACATCTGGCGGCAGCTCAATTTCCGCACCGATCTCTACGGCATGGTGCGCAACAAGGTGGGCATGACGGCGATTCTTGAGGCCCACGGCCTGCCAACAATTCCGATCGTCGCGCTCTATGCCGCAACCGGCGCACAGGCTGCGCCGGGCGCGCTGCATTCGCGCGAAGTCCCTGCGGGCCTTCCTCACCGGCCCCGCGCCCTATCCGCTGTTCGGCAAGCCCATCGACGGAACCCAGAGCCTGGGCACGGCCGGCTTTGTCCGCTACGACGGGCAGGCCGGCGCGCTGATCGGACATGACGGGCGCGCCACGCCGCTCGACGCCTATATCGACGACATCGTGGCGCATTACGGCACCGGCTATCTGTTTCAGCGCCATGTCTCGCCCCATCCGGACACGCGCGCCATCTGCGGCGACCGGCTGTCGACGGTGCGCGTGCTGACCTTGCACAAGCCCGACGGTCCGGTGGTGTTGCGCGCCTGCGAAAAGATTCCCGGCGGCGGCAATGTCGCCGACAATTTCTGGCGCGAGGGCAATCTGCTGGCGCGGATCGACCGCGAGAGCGGCCAGCGCACAGGCGCCATCAGCGGACACGGGTTGCGCCTCAGGGAGCATGGCCATCATCCCGACAATGACGCGGCCATCGCCGGCACCGCCGTGCCCAACTGGCCGCAAGTGCGCGCGCTGGCGCTCGAAGGCGCCCGGCTGATCCAGGACCTGCCGTTGATCGGCTGGGACATCGCACCGACCGAGGACGGCGCGGTGATCGTCGAGGTCAATTGTTCGCCGGATCTGCTGATGCCGCAGATGGCCGACTGCCGCGGTATTCTCGATGCCGAAATGCGCGCCGCGCTCGAACGCGGCAGACAGGCCGAGAAGACCTATCTGCGCGATCTGCGCCGTCAGCGCCGCGAGAGCCTGCGGCTCAGCTTCATCGGTTAGACGTCACATCAGCCGCTGCAGCAATTGCAGCGCGGCTTCCACCGTCTTCATGCGGATTTCGCTGCGCCCGATATCGCCGAAGCGATGCGCTTCGTGCAGGATCGAGCGGTTCTCGCGGCAGGCCGCGATATGCACCAATCCGACCGGTTTGAATTTGGTGCCGCCGCCGGGACCGGCGACGCCCGTCACCGCGACGGCCATATGCGCATTGGAATTGGCGACCGCGCCCTCGGCCATGGTGCGCGCCACCGCTTCGGACACCGCGCCCATATCGGCAATCATGTCGCCGGGCACACCCAGCATGTCCGACTTGGCGCGGTTGGAATAGGTGATGAAGCCGCGGTCGAAGACGTCGGAGGAGCCGGCGATTTCGGTCAGCAGCCCACCAATCAGCCCGCCGGTGCAGCTTTCGGCGGTTGCGATGCGCAACTTCTGCTCGCGCGCTTGCGCCAGCACCATCTCGGCCAGCCGCAGGAGGGGAGAGGAAAACATGGTTCAGAGTAATCCGGTGGCGTGGACCGCGGCAACGACGATGGCGGCGAACAGTCCGGCCACCAGATCGTCCGCCATGACGCCGAGCCCGCCGCGCGCGCGCTCCGCCGCCGAGATCGGCCACGGCTTCCAGATGTCGAACAGCCGGAAAGCGAGGAAGGCGAGCGCGAAGCCGGGCAGGGTGAGCGGCGCCACCATGCAGGCGATCCACTGGCCCGCCAGTTCGTCGATCACGCATTCGGACGGATCGGTCTTGCCGGTTTCGCCGACATAGACGTCGCAGGACCAGATACCGATGGCGATCGCCAGCGAAACACATGCGCCCAGCAGCCAGCTGCCGCCAAGCGTCATCAGAAGCCAGGCAAAGGGCAGGGCCGCCAGGCTGGCAAAGGTGCCCGGGGCAAACGGGATATTGCCGATCCCGAACAGCGTGGCGGCGGCGATGTGAGGTTTCATCCCGGCAGCTTCACGGTCGCCACGGCCTGCGCGGCAAGGCCTTCGCGCCGGCCGGTAAAGCCCATGCCTTCGGTGGTCGTCGCCTTGACGCTGACGCGGCCGACCTCGAGCCCGAGGATCTCGGCGATGCGCGCGCGCATGGCCTCGCGATAGGGACCGATCTTCGGCCGTTCGCAGATCAGCGTGACGTCGCAATGGGCGATCTGTCCGCCCTGTTCGGCCACCAGCGAGGCGGCATGGGCCAGGAACTTGTCGGAGGCGGCGCCGCGCCAGCGTTCGTCGCTGGGCGGAAAATGCTGGCCGATATCGCCGGCGCCGATGGCGCCCAGGAGCGCATCGGTCAGCGCGTGCAGGCCGGCATCGGCGTCCGAATGGCCTTCGAGGCCGTGGTCGTGCGGAATCTGGATCCCGCACAGCCACACATGATCGCCCTCGGTGAAACGATGGGCATCAAGGCCATGGCCGGTGCGAAAATCGGCATGGGCGGCAAGAAGGCGTTCGGCGTGATCCATGTCGTCCTGTGTCGTGATCTTCATATTGGTGTCCTCACCGGCAACGCGCACGATGGTCAGTCCGGCGCGTTCGGCCAGGGCCATGTCGTCGGTCACGGCCTCGGCGGCAAAGGTGCGATGGGCCTCCAGAATGGGCTCGAAGCGGAAGCCCTGGGGGGTCTGGGCGCGGAAGGCATTGTCGCGCGGCACGATCGACCAGCTGCCGTCCGGGTTCTGGCGGCGCAGCGTATCGGCGACTGCCAGCATCGGGATTGCGGCATCGGCGCCGGCCTCGAGCGCCGCCACCACCCGGTCGACCAGCGCCGCCGTCACCAGCGGCCGGGCCGCGTCATGGATCAGCACATAATCGGGGGCGTCGGCCACCAGCGCCTCCAACCCGTTGCGAACGGAGTCCTGGCGGCTGGCGCCGCCCCGCACCGGCGGGGGCAGGACCAGCCCCGCGGTCGCGTGGGCATAGGCCTTGTCGTGATCTGCCCCGGTCACCACCAGCACGGTGCAGTCCCGCCGCCCGGAAAAGGCGGCGAGGGTCCGCCGCAACACGCTGCGGCCCGCCAACTCGCGATATTGCTTGGGCAGTCCGCCGCCCAGGCGTTCGCCCTTTCCGGCGGAGACGATGAGAATTGCGGTTCTGGGCATCGGAATCGGGGAAAGGGGCGGCCTGCGACTATCTAGCAGATGCGGCCGCTTTGGCGAGTGGGGGGCTTGCGCCACCGCCTGCCTATATTATGATCATCGGATATTCATGCCCATTAATTGAGCAAACATTGGCCCAGACCCGCTTCGAAACCGCCTATCTGCCGCTCGGCGCCCAGATCGCCTCGGCCCTGCCGATGCCCGTCCTGTTGGTGGGGGCCGATCAGCGAATCCTCTTCGTCAATCCGGCCGCCGAGCAGTTCTTCGGCATCGGCGCCGGGCTGCTGCTGCAACAGGACCTCGCCGAGATCATCCCCTTCGGCAGCCCGCTGCTGCAGCTGATGGACCAGGCGCGCGAGCGCAACGCCTCGGTCGGCGAACGCGACCTCGATCTGACCACGCCGCGGCTGGGGGAAAAACTGACCGATGTCAGCGTGACGCCGGTCGGCGACCCCGAAGGCGCCGTGGTCGTGGTGCTCCAGGAGCGCAGTCTGGCCCAGCGCATGGATCGCCAGCTTCTGCACCGCGGCGCCGTGCGTTCGCTGCACGGCATGGCGGCGGTGCTGGCCCATGAGATCAAGAACCCGCTGGCCGGTATTCGCGGCGCGGCGCAATTGCTCGAAGACGCCGTCCCGGCGGGCGAGCGCAACCTGACCGAACTGATCTGCGCGGAGGCCGACCGCATACGCGGTTTGATCGACCGCATGGAAGTGTTCGGCGACACCCGGAATTTCCCGCGCGATCCGGTCAACATCCACGAGGTGCTGGACCGGGTGCGCAAGGTCGCCGAATCGAGCTTCGCGCGCCACGTCGCGATCGCCGAAGTGTTCGATCCCTCGCTGCCGCCGGTGCAGGGCGATCGCGACCAGCTGATCCAGGTGTTTCTCAATTTGGTGCGCAACGCCACCGACGCCGTGCCGGAGAGCGGCGGCGAAATCACCTTGACGACCGGATACCGCCCCGGCGTGCGCGTCAGTTCCGGCCTCGGCGGCGGGCGCATCGGACTTCCCCTCGAAGTGACGGTCCGCGACAACGGCGCGGGCATTCCGTCCGACCTGCTGCCGCACATCTTCGATCCCTTCGTGACGACCAAGCCGCGCGGCTCGGGCCTCGGTCTGGCGCTGGTCGCCAAGATCATCGGCGACCATGGCGGCGTCATCGAATGCGATTCCATCCCCAACAAGACAATCTTCCGCGTCCTGCTGCCGATGGCGGGCGCGCAGGCGGAGGTGTGACATGCCATCAGGGCTGATCCTCGTGGCCGATGACGATGCGGCGATCCGCACCGTCCTCAATCAGGCCCTCGGCCGCGCCGGTTATGACGTGCGCACCACCGGCACGGCGGCCGGGCTGTGGCGCTGGATCTCGGCCGGCGAGGGCAATCTTGTCATCTCCGACGTCGTGCTGCCGGACGAGAACGGCTTCGATCTGCTGCCCCGCATCAAGCGCATGCGTCCGGATCTTCCGGTCGTCATCATGAGCGCGCAGAACACCATCCTGACCGCGATCACCGCGGCCGAGCGCGGCGCCTTCGACTATCTGCCCAAGCCTTTCGACCTGAAGGAACTGACAGCGGTGGTGCAGCGCGCGCTGGCCGCGCCGCATCCGCGGCGCGAGGCGGTGCCGCGAAGAGGAGGGCGGCGAAGACCGTCTGCCGCTGATCGGCCGTTCGCCGGCGATGCAGGAGATCTACCGCGTCATCGCGCGGCTGACGCAGACCGACCTCACCGTCATGATCATGGGCGAGAGCGGCACCGGCAAGGAACTGGTCGCACGCGCCCTGCACGATTACGGCAAGCGCCGCCATGGCGCCTTCGTCGCCGTCAACATGGCGGCGATCCCGAAGGAGCTGGTCGAAAGCGAACTCTTCGGCCATGAGCGCGGCGCCTTCACCGGGGCCACCAATCGCGGCATCGGCCGTTTCGAACAGGCCGAAGGCGGCACGCTGTTTCTCGACGAGATCGGCGACATGCCGCTGGAGGCGCAGACCCGGCTGCTGCGCGTGTTGCAGCAGGGCGAATACACCACCGTCGGCGGGCGCCTGCCGATCAAGACCGATGTGCGCATCATCGCCGCCACCAACCGTGACCTGCGCCAGCTCATCAGCCAGGGCCTGTTCCGCGAAGATCTGTATTACCGGCTCAATGTCGTGCCGATGCGTCTGCCGCCCTTGCGCGAACGCGTCGAGGACATCCCCGATCTGGTGCGGCACTTCCTGCGCAAGGCCGAGGCGGACGATCTGCCGGCCAAGCGCCTCGATACCGAGGCGTTCGACCTGCTGAAGCGCTATCGCTGGCCCGGCAATGTGCGCGAACTGGAGAATGTGATTCGCCGGCTGGCGGTACTGCACGCCGGCGACACCATCCCGGCCTCGGCAATCGAGACCGAACTGAGCGAACCGCCGCGCCTGTCCGATTCGGGCGGCGAGGAAGACCCGGCAAGCTCGCTGGCGGTCGCGGTCGAGCGTCACCTGACCCGCTACTTCGCCGGCCATGGCGAGCGCCTGCCGCCGCCCGGCCTCTATGACCGGGTGATTCAGGAAGTGGAGCGGCCGCTGCTCTCCCTGTGCCTGGGGGCGACCAAGGGCAACCAGATTCGCGCGGCCCATCTGCTGGGCCTCAATCGCAACACCCTGCGCAAGAAAATTCGCGACCTCGGCCTGGAGGTGATACGTGGCCTGAAAACCGGCTGAGCGCCGCGCCGCCGGGGCCAGGGGGGTGGCACGGGTAACTCTGTTGCAAAATTGGGACGCTGCATTCTTGCAACAACCTGTGTCATCGCTACACTCCCACCCGAACTCCCACGATCCACCGATCCCCGGCGGACCAGCGCAAGGCCTTCATGGCAACGACCAGCACACTGGAAGGGCCCAGAGGAGGGGTATTGGCGCGGCTGCTGGCCAGCTCACGCCCGTCGCTTCTGGCCCTTGGCGTCAGCCTCCTGGCGGTTCTTTCCGGTGTGGTGACCTATGCGCTGCTGACAGGCCTTGTTCCCTACGATCCGACCCCGGCCAAGCTGATCGCGCTGGTGCTGGTCAATCTCAGCCTCGTGCTGACGCTGGGCGCGCTGATCGCCTGGCGGCTGACGCGGCTCTGGGCCGAGCGCCGTTCGGGCATCGCCGGCGCCCGTCTGCATGTGCGCCTGGTGGCGATGTTTGCGGCCATCGCGGTGATCCCGGCGATCCTGGTGGCGGTGTTTGCGGCCGTAACGCTCAATCTCGGTGTCGAGGCCTGGTTCTCGACGCGGGTGAAGGCGGCGCTCGGCAGCGCGGTCAATGTCGCCGAGCACTATGTCACGGACCATGAACGTCTGATCGTCGCCGATGCGCGGGAAATCGCCGGCGGCATCGAGCGTGACCCGCAATTGTTCGACGCCTCCAACCATGTCCGTGCCGATGTCCTGTTCACGCGGCTCGCGGTGCTGACCAAGGATCACGGCCTGCAGGCCGCCTATATCATCGATTCCAAGGGGCATGTGCTGGGCAGCACGAAGCAGAAATCGCTGCCGGACATGAAGCTGCCCTCGGCCAGCGATCTGGCCCAGGCGGCCAAGGGCGTCATTGTCATCGACGCCAGTTCGAAGATCGGTGTCGTGCGCGCACTGATCCGCATGCAGGCGCTCAACGACGCCTATCTGCTGGTGGTCCGCGCGGTCGACCCCAAGGTCCTGGGGTATTACCAGCGCACCGTCGATGCGGTGTCGGAATACAATCGCCTCGACCAGAACCGGTCCGACGTGCAGCTCGCCTTCGCCACGCTTTACGGCATCGTCTCGCTGCTGATCCTGCTGGCCGCCATCTGGCTCGGCTTGTGGGCGGCCAAGGCCCTCGTCAATCCGATCTCGCGGCTGATCGGCGCCGCCGAACGCGTGTCCGAAGGCGATCTCAAGGCCCAGGTCGAACTGGACCGCGACGACGACGAGCTCGGCACGCTGGGCCGCGCCTTCAACCGCATGACCTCCCAGCTTCTGGCGCAGCGCAACGAGCTGGTCGAGGCCAGCCATCAGATCGACGCCCGGCGGCGCTTCACCGAAGCGGTGCTGGCCGGTGTCAGCGCGGGCGTGATCGGTCTGGACGAGGACGGCGATATCACCATCGTCAACCGCGCCGCCGCGCGCCTGCTCAATGCCACGCCGGAAGAGACGGAGGGCCGGCACTATGCCGAAGCCGTGCCCGAACTTGCCGGCCTGATCCGGCGCGCCGTGCAGGAACCCGTCGGCCGCGCGAGCGGCGAGGCGACCGTCAAGCGCGGTGGCCATGTGCGCGCCCTCAGCGTGCAAGTCGACAGCGAACATGGCGGCGGCTTCGTCGTGACCTTCGACGACATCACCGATCTGGTCTCGGCCCAGCGCACCGCGGCCTGGGCCGACGTCGCCCGCCGCATCGCCCACGAGATCAAGAATCCGCTGACGCCGATCCAGCTCTCGGCCGAGCGGCTCAAGCGCAAATATGCCCGCGAGATCGAATCCGATCCCGAAATTTTCGCGCAGTGCACCGACACGATCATCCGCCAGGTAGGCGATATCGGACGCATGGTCGACGAGTTCTCGTCCTTCGCGCGCATGCCTTCGCCGGTCATGCGCCTGCGAGAACTTCCAGGAGCTGTTGCAACAGGCGGTGTTCCTGCAGCGCGTCGCCAACCCGCAAATCGCCTTCGACATCACCGCGCCGTCCGAGACTCTGACGCTGGAATGCGACGGCCGGCTGATCTCGCAGGCGCTGACCAATGTGCTCAAGAACGCGGTCGAGGCGATCGGTTCGCGCGAAGCGGCGGGCGACGACACGCCCGGCCGGATCGAAATCTCGCTGGAGCAGGACGGCAACCGTATCCGGTTCGCCGTCGCCGACAACGGGATCGGCCTGCCGCCCGAGCAACGGCACAGGCTGACGGAACCCTATGTGACGACACGCGCAAAGGGCACCGGACTAGGGCTGGCGATCGTACGCAAGATCGTCGAGGACCATGGCGGCGAAATCGCGCTGACCGATCGGGGGGAGGACGTGCAGGGCGCCGAAGTGCGCCTGATCTTCCCGACACGGCAACGCACGGACCGCGAAACGCAGATGGAAGCTGAGGATGAGCAAGAACGGATCGCGGATCGCGCCTGAGATTCTGATCGTCGATGACGAAGCGGATATCCGCGACCTCATCGCCGGGATTCTCCATGACGAGGGGTTCGAAACCCGCGTCGCCAGCGACAGCGACAGCGCCATTGCGGCGGTGCGTCAGCGCCGCCCGCAGCTGATGATCCTCGACATCTGGCTGCAGGGAAGCCGGCTCGACGGCATCCAGGTGCTGGACATGCTCAAGCGCGAGCACCCCGACCTGCCGATCCTCATGATCAGCGGCCATGGCACGATCGAAACCGCCGTCGCCTCGATCAAGAAGGGCGCCTACGACTTCATCGAGAAACCGTTCAAGTCCGACCGCCTGATCCATGTCTGCGAGCGCGCGCTGGAAGCCGCGCGCCTCAAGCGCGAGGTGCAGGAACTGAAGCTGCGCGCGGGCGACGATCACGAACTGATCGGCAGCTCCTCGGCGATCTCGCAATTGCGCCAGGCGGTCGAGAAGATCGCGCCGACCGGCAGCCGCGTGCTGATCACCGGCCAGTCCGGCGCCGGCAAGGAGGTGGTCGCGCGCCTCATCCATGCCCATTCGCGCCGCGCCGGCAATGCCTTCGTGGCGATCAACTGCGCCACGATGGATCCCGATCGTATCGAGGCCGAACTGTTCGGCGAGGAGAACGAGGGCGACCTGCGCAAGATCGGGCTGTTCGAGGTTGCCCACAACGGCACGCTCTATCTCGACGAAGTCTCGGACATGCCGCTGGAAACCCAGGGCAAGATCCTGCGCGTCCTCGTCGACCAGACGTTCCAGCGCATCGGCGGGACCACGCGCGTGCAGGTCGATGCCCGCGTGGTGTCCTCGACGGTGCGCGATCTGCGCGCCGAAATCGCCGCCGGCCGCTTCCGCGAGGACCTGTATCACCGCCTCAATGTGGTGCCCGTGCGCGTGCCGTCGCTGTCGGAGCGCCGTGACGACATTCCCACGCTCGTCGCCCATTTCATGAAGCGGCTGTCGGCGGCCAGCGGCCTGGCCATGCGCGAGATCGGTGACGACGCCATGGCGGTACTGCAGGCCCACAACTGGCCGGGCAATGTCCGCCAGCTGCGCAACATCGTCGAGCGCCTGCTGATCCTGGCGACCGACGATCCCACGCAGGTCATTTCTGCCGATCTGCTGCCGTCCGATCTGGGCACGGCCGCGCCCTGGAGCGATGGCGCCAAGGGCGATCTGGTGATTTCGCTGCCGCTGCGCGAGGCGCGCGAAATCTTCGAGCGCGAATATCTGCTGGCGCAGATCAACCGCTTCGGCGGCAATATTTCGCGCACCGCCGCCTTTATCGGCATGGAGCGTTCGGCCTTGCACCGCAAGCTGAAATCGCTCGGCGTCGCCGGCAGCAATGGCAACGGCAATGGCGGCCGCGAGCAGATCTACAACGCATAACCCCTGAGGGCAGGACACCGCCTTTGACCGCTTCACAAACCTTTCACGGCTGGCCGCAACGCATGCCCTCGGCCCGCTTCGCCTATGTCAATGGCAGCTATCTTCCGCATGGCGAGGCCTGCGTGCACATCGAAGATCGCGGCCTGCAATTCGCCGACGCGATCTATGAGGTCTGCGGCGTCCTGAACGGCGCGATTCAGGACGAGGAAGAACATCTCGACCGGCTGGAGCGTTCCTTGCGCGAGTTGCAGATCGCCATGCCGGTGGGCCGTGCCGTTCTCAAGCAGATCATGCGCGAGCTGGCGCGCAGGAACCGCATCCGCAACGGCCTCATCTATCTGCAGGTGACGCGCGGCACCGCGCGCCGCGACCATCCCGCGCCGCTCAAGCCGCCGCGTCCGACCCTGATCCTGACGGCGCGTCCGGTCGATCCGGCGGGCCTGGTGGCACGGCGGGCGAAGGGCGTGAGCGTCATCACCCGGCCGGATGAGCGCTGGGCCCGGCGCGATATCAAATCGACCGCCCTGTTGCCGAACATCCTGGCCAAGACCGCCGCGCGACAGGCCGGCGCCTTCGAGGCCTGGCTGATCGACGGGCAGGGCTATGTCACCGAGGGCGCCTCGACCTCGGCCTGGATCGTCGACGCACAGGGGCAGGTGATCACCCGCGACCTGTCCAACGCGATCCTGCCGGGCGTCACCCGCCGCGTGATCCTGGAGGCCGCCGCCCGGGCCCAGCTGCGAATCGTCGAGCGGCCCTTCACCGCGGACGAGGCCGCGCAGGCCCGCGAAGCCTTCATCACCGCCGCGACCCTGGGCGCCACGCCCGTTATCGCGATCGACGGCAAACCGGTCGGCGATGGCCGGCCCGGGCCGATTACCCAACGGATTCAGGACCTTTACGCCACGCTGGCGGCACAGCGGGCGGCCGGCCCGCGGCGGCCGGAATAAGGCCTTTCGCAAATGCAGCAAATCACCCTATGCTTGGCATGTGCTCCGCGGAGGGCGAAGTACACGTCAAATAACAATGGGTTCACCCATGAGCGAAAAACAACAAAATCTACAGGACACCTTTCTCAACGCCGTGCGTAAGGCAAAAGCACCGGTGACCATCTTTCTGGTCAATGGCGTGAAGCTGCAAGGTAACATTACTTGGTTCGACAATTTCTGTGTTCTTCTGCGTCGCGACGGGCAGGCTCAGCTCGTTTACAAGCACGCGATCTCGACTGTCATGCCGCTGGGTCCGATCCAGCTGCAGGAGACGGAAAACGGAGCTCTGGAAAGCGCCTGAGTTCCGAGCAGAAAATGCGGCCGGGCGGGACCGCGGCCAAGCGGTCCGCCGTCGTCCTTCACATCGCCTACAAGCATCGCGCCGCCGCCGAGGACCGGCCGGGGCGCGATGCGCAGTCCTGTCTCGATGAAGCGATCGGCCTGACGGCGGCGATCGGCCTTGAGGTGGTGGCGGCCCACATCGTCACGCTGGGACGCGCCACCCCGGCCACGCTCCTCGGCCGCGGCAAGGTCGAGGAGATTGCGGCCGAGGCGCGCGCGCTGGAACCGGAAGTCGTCATCGTCAACGCCCAGCTTTCGCCGGTCCAGCAACGCAATCTCGAACGTGCGTGGCAGGTCAAGGTGCTCGACCGCACCGCGCTGATCCTGGAGATCTTCGGCGAACGCGCCAAGACCCGCGAAGGCCGCCTGCAGGTGGAGCTGGCCCATCTCACCTATCAGCGCAGCCGGCTGGTGCGCAGCTGGACCCATCTGGAACGCCAGCGCGGCGGCTTCGGCTTTCTCGGCGGTCCGGGCGAAACCCAGATCGAAACCGACCGCCGCCTGATCGGCGAGCGCCTGGCCCGCATCCGCAAGGAACTGGAGGAGGTCAAGCGCACGCGCGGCCTGCATCGCACCGCGCGCAAGCGCGTGCCCTATCCGGTGGTCGCGCTGGTCGGCTACACCAATGCCGGCAAGTCGACGCTGTTCAATCGCCTGACCCACTCCGCCGTCATGGCCGAGGATCTGCTGTTCGCGACCCTCGATCCGACCATGCGCGGCCTCAGGCTGCCCGACCGCCGCCAGATCATCCTCTCCGACACGGTCGGCTTCATCGCCGATCTGCCGCATGAGCTGGTCGCCGCCTTCCAGGCGACGCTGGAGGAGGTGCTCGAGGCCGATGTCGTCGTCCATGTCCGCGATGCCGCCCATCCGGAGAGCGCCGAACAAAAGGCCGATGTGCTCACCGTGCTGGGCGAACTGGGCATCGACCCGCAGGGCGAGCGGCCCATCGTCGAATGCCTGAACAAGATTGATCTCATGGACCCGCCGCTGCGCGACAGCCTGCTGGCCGGCAATGCGCGGCCCGAGGCCGGCGCGGTCGCCATTTCGGCGATCACGGGCGAGGGGCTGCCGGCGCTGTTGAGCCGGATCGGCGATGCGCTCAACGCCGCCCAGCGCGAACTCGCCATTGCCCTCGATCCCGCCGATGGCGCCGGTCTGGCCTGGCTCTACCAGAACACCCGTGTGCTGGGCCGCCGCGACAGCACCGAGCGCATCGCGCTCGATATCGCCGTCGATCCCCAGAATGTCGACAGGGTGCTCACCCGCTTCGGCGGAAAGCTTCTGGAATAAGAACGACTTGGTGCCGCATTCGGATGTGGACGATGAAGCCTGTGGATTTGTGGATAAGCGGGCATGTCCCCGCTACAGTGAGCCGACAAATCGACGAGGGCAGCATGAGACATGGCATTGTGATTCTGGCCGCGCTGATGGCCATCCCGGCAATGGCTCAGGCCGGACCGCGCGAGGATGTCGTCGATTCCCTCGTCAAATGCACCTATCTCCAGAGCGATGCGGCGCGGCTGGCCTGTTTCGACCACGACACCCCGGCGCTGCGGGCCGCCGCGAAGACGCCCTCCGCCGGGCAACCGGCCATGGAGGCGGCGCCGGAGCCGGCCGAACCGCCAAAAGCGACCGCGCTGGCCGCGCCGCCGCCGGCGGCGCTGCTGGCGCCGAAAGAGCCTCCGCCCGAACAGAGCGGCGGCTCCTGGTTCGCGGCGCTCAACCCCCTGGCGGGAATCGGCGCGCCGCCGAAACCAACCGCCAAGCAGATGGCTTACCAACCTATCGGCGAGGAAATCCTGCCGATCACCATCGCGGTGAAAGAGTTCTATGTGCCGCTCGGCGGTGCCTTCATGGTCACGCTGGCGAACGGTCAGGTCTGGCGCGCCGTGCATGGCTACACCGTGCCGCCGAAATTCCAGGAAGGGCAAACCAATCTCGTCAGCATCGATCACGCCATGCTGGGCGGCCACAATCTCTCACTCTATGGCAGTTCCACGCTCTACAAGGTCGAACGCGTCCAGTAGCCGATCGCGCGCCGCGAACCCGGCCGCACAACCTCCACGCGCGATGGCCACCCGATGATCGGGCGTATCGCCATCCTCGGGCGGCTGCGCGCCTGGGCGCTCATGATCAATGGCAGTTTCTGGTTTCGTCCGGCGCTGCTGGTGGCAGCGGCGATCGCGCTTGCCGATCTGCTGGTCAATGTCGGCCGCTGGGATGTGTTCCCGGCCAGGGTGATCGCCTACTGGCTCTACAATGGCGGCGATTCCGGTGCGCGCACGCTTCTGGGCGCCATTGCCGGATCGGCCATCGGCGTGGCCGGCACGCTGTTCTCGATCACGATCGCGACCCTGACGCTCGCCTCCAGTCAGATGGGGCCGCGGCTGTTGCGCAATTTCACTCAGGATCGCGGCAACCAGTACACGCTGGGCGTCTTTCTGGGCACCTTCGTCTATGCCCTGATCGTGCTGGGCAGCGTGCATGGCGGCGAGGGCAGCCTGTTCGTGCCCCATCTGGCGATCACCGGCGCGGTCATTCTGGCGCTTCTGTGCGTGGCGATGCTGATTTATTTCGTCCACCACATCGCCAGCCGCATCAATGCCGACACGGTCATCGAGATGGTGTTCGCCGATCTGGAACGCAGCATCGCCAATCTGACCTCCGCCGAGCCGATGCCGGCGCCGCCCGATCCGTCCTATTGGGCCCAGGCCGGCGACGTCACCCTCGGCCGGCGCGGCTATATCCAGTTCATCGACGAGGACGCCCTGGCCGATTGGGCCGGCCGCGAGGGCGCGGCGCTGCAATTGCTGTTGCGCCCCGGCGATTTCGCCTTTCCGGGCACCTGCGTTGCCCGCGTCATGCCGCCGGGCCGCGATCCCGGCGAGATCCTGGACTCCTCGCTGGGGTTCGGCATCTACCCGACGCTGTCGATGGATCTGGAATTTGCGATCAACCAGCTGGTCGACATCGCGGTGCGGGCCCTGTCGCCGGGGATCAACGACCCGCACACCGCCATGCGCGTGCTCGATCATCTGGGCGCGGCCCTGTGCCTGCTGGCCGGCCGCCATCTTCCGACCGGGGTGCGGCTGCATGAGGGGCGGGTGGTCTATCAGCGCGAGGCCACCGACTATGCCGGAACTCACGGACTCCATGTTCCATCTCATCCGCCAGAGCGCGGCCAATGCCCCCGGCGTCGGCATCCGCATGCTCGAAATCCTGACCAGGGCGGCCGAATGCGAGCGCGCCGCCGCACGGCTCGATGCGCTGGAGCGCCATGGCCGGCTGATTCTGGAAGACGTCTCGCAAGGTGCGATCCAACCCGAAGACCGCGCCGAACTGGCCGCGCGCCATGACCGGCTTGCCGAAAGGCTGCTCCTGAGCCGTGCGGCGCGCTAGGGCTCCTGCGCCTTGGCGGCCTGCCAGATCGCTTCCATCTCGTCGAGCGACGCGGTCTCGAGAGGCTTGCCCACGGCGCGAAGCGTGTCCTCGATCACCTTGAAGCGGCGGCTGAATTTGGCGTTCGTGCGCCGCAGCGCCGCTTCCGGATCGACCTTCAGGTGCCGCGCCAGATTGGCGACGGCGAAGAGCAGGTCGCCGACCTCGTCCTCGAGCTTGTCCGGATCGGCGCCGTCCGCCTGCGCCTCGGCGATCTCCTGTGCCTCCTCGGCGATCTTCGCAAGGACCTTCGGCGCCGATTCCCAATCGAATCCGACACTTGAGGCGCGCTTTTGAAGTTTGAGCGCACGCAGCAGCGCGGGCAGGGCCATCGGCACGTCATCGAGCAGGCTTCCGCCGCTCGCGGCCGCCTTCTGGGCACGCTCCCGGCGCTTGTGGTCTTCCCACGCCACGCTCTGCGCTTCGGCGGTGTCGATGCCGGCCATGTCGGCGAAAACATGCGGGTGTCGGCGCTTCATCTTCGCCGTGATGGCATCGACAACATCGGCGAAATCGAACAGCTTTTTCTCTTCGGCCATGCGCGCATGGAACACGGTCTGGAACAGCAGGTCGCCCAGTTCGTCCTTCAGCGAGGCCCAGTCCTGATCTTCGATCGCGCCGGCCACTTCATAGGCTTCCTCGATCGTATAGGGCGCGATCGAGGCGAAATCCTGCGCCACATCCCACGGACAACCGTCGTTCGGGTCGCGCAGCCGGCGCATGACCTCAAGAAGGGCGGCGATATCGCTGTTTCGATTCGGTTTTTCGTTGCGCATGCCGCATTGAAGGCGGCGGGCCGGGCAGGGGCAAGCCCTGTCCCGGCCCGTGCCTGTCAGGAGCGGCTGTCTTCGGCCTGTGCCGCTGCCCAGGCCTTGTCCATGAAGGCAAAGACTTCGGGGTTGAGCGGCAGCTTGGGGGCAACCTTCGGATCCGCCATCGCCTCGGTCCAGATCTGGCGCACGCGTTGTTCCACCTCCGGATTGCCCTGGCTGAACTGGCTCACCAGCGCGCGCCAACGCCGCGCGGCATCCTTGGCCGCCGGCGATGTGGGATCGCCATCCGCCATCAGCGTTTTGACCTCGGCAAAGAGCGTCTCCCAGGCATGAGACACCGCTTCCTGGTCGAACTTGCGCTTTTCGAGCTCGGCGGACTCCTCGGGCGAGAAATACTTGGCCGAAATCGGTTCGAAAATCTCTTTCAGTTCGTCGGGTGTGGCCTTGGTGGTCATCGTCGTCTCCGTTGTCAGTTGGGTGAGATCGTCGACGGAGAGCCGTTCACCGGCCGCCAGCTTCGCCCGGGCTGTCCGCACCAGCTCCAGCGCATGGGCGAGGCGGCCGCTTTCGCGGCTGAGTGCCTGTTCCTGCAGCGCCAGAACGTCGTCCAGCTGGGCCAGCGCCCCGGACATGAGCTGGGCGATCCGGACCAGCGACAGGCCGAGCCGCTTCAGCGCCAGAACCTGGTGCAGCTGCGCGATCTGTTCGGGCCCATAGGCGCGCCAGCCCGCGGCGGAGCGCAGCGGCGTCACCAGCCCGTGACGCTCGTAGAGGCGCAGCGCCTTGACGCTGGTGCCGAGCCGCTTGGCGGTCTCGCTCGGGCTGAGATAGGCGGCATCTGTGTGCATGACGGACATAGTGGAACGGCTTTCTTCATCGACGAAAGGGGGTGTGCGGCCGGACCCAGGGGACGGCGCAAGCCCTGATTTTCGCGCCCGGGCATCCCGGCATCGCACCGTCTATTTCCCGTATAAGTGATATTATGAGCAATGATTAGGATGGGCAGGGCTTGCCTGGGCTGCGGCGGCTGCGTATCCCGATGCTCTGGCCGCCGGCAAATCCCGATCCGAAAGACCCTCCATGAAAGCCGCCTTCGCTTTGATCTTCGCCTGCATGCTGACGACGCCGGTCCAGGCCGCAGCCAAGGACAAGGCCGACAAGACCGGCAAGGCCGAGGCCGTGCATTTCAAGCCGTCCGCGACCGAGAGCAGCGGCGCGGTGAACATCGCCGGCCGGCGCATCGAATATCGCGCCGTCGCCGGCACGCTGGTGGTCCATCCCAAGGACTGGGACGACACCGCCGATGCCGGCAAAGGCGCCGCCGGGAAAGACAATCCGACCGCCGTCGCCTCGATGTTCTACACGGCCTATTTCAAGCGCGGCGCCCGCGCCGCGGACCGGCCGATCACCTTCCTGTTCAATGGCGGCCCGGGCTCGTCGACGGTCTGGCTGCATATGGGCGCCTTCGGGCCCGTCCGGGTCGTCACCCGCGATCACACCCACACCCCGGCCGCGCCCTATTCGGTCGTCAACAACGACCAGAGCCTGCTGGATGCCTCGGACCTGGTCTTCATCGATGCGCCCGGCACCGGCTTCAGCCGCATCGCCGGCAAGGACAAGGACAAGGCGTTCTATGGCGTCGACCAGGACATCCACGCCTTCGCCGTCTTCATCCGCGAATTTCTCTCCAAATATGGCCGCTGGAACTCGCCCAAATACCTGTTCGGCGAGAGCTACGGGACGATGCGCGGCGCGGGCCTCGCCTGGGCGCTGCAGAAGGAAAATATCGATCTCAATGGCGTGATCCTGCTGTCGGACATCCTCAACTGGGACACTGATGCCCGACGATCCCCGAGCTCAATCCCTCGATCGACGAGCCCTATATCGTCGCTCTGCCCACCTATGCGGCCACCGCCTGGTACCACAACAAATTGCCCGACCGGCCCAAGGCGCTGCGGCCGTTCCTGGACCGTGTCGAGCGGTTCGCGACCGGCGACTATGCGCCAGGCGCTGATTCAGGGCAACCAGCTCGCCCCCAAGGCCCGCCGCGCCATTGCCGAGACGCTCCATGGCTTCACCGGCCTTCCCGTCGCCTATCTGCTCAAGGCCAATCTGCGCATCGAATACGGCGCCTTCCAGAAGGAAATCCTTGGCGGCCAGGATGAAACCACCGGCACGCTCGACACCCGCTTTGTCGGGCCGACCATGGATCCGCTCAGCAAGACGGCCCATTACGATCCGCAAAGCGCGGCCATCAGCTCAGCCTATATCGCCGCCTTTAACACCTATGTCCGCAACACGCTGCATTATGGCGGCGGCAAGCCGTTCAAGCCCGGCCTCGATATCTATGGCAGCTGGGACTACAAGCACCAGCCGCCGGGCGCCTCCAAGCCGCTGATCATGCTGCCCAACGTGCTGCCGGATCTGGCCGCCGCGATGAAGCAGAACCCCGACCTCAAGGTCATGGTCAATGGCGGCTATTTCGATGTCTCGACGCCCTATTTCGAGGGCTGGTTCGAGATGCACCACTTGCCCGATTCCGCCGGCGCTGCAGAAGAACATCGAGTATCACTATTACCAGTCCGGCCACATGGTCTATGTCCACCTGCCGACGCTGAAGGAGCTCCACGACAACATGGCCGATTTCATCGCCCGCACCCATGTCAGGGAGTGACGGGCAACGCCGCCACGAAACTCCCGAAAAATCCTGTAAGAAAATGCATTCGCCCTCTTGAAGCGTCACGCTGCAATGACCATCTGGGCTATATCCAGACAGTTGCGCGCAGGAAACCGCGGGCGTCACAGCGCCAGCGTCAGCTCCATGCCGTCATAGGCGGGCTCGACGCCCGGCGGCAGCTGCGCCTTGAGCGTCTCGTAATCCAGGTCCAGATGGAGGTTTGTCAGCACCGCATGGCGCGGTTTCACACGCGCAATCCAGGCCAGTGCCGTCTCGACATTGGCGTGGGTCGGGTGATGGGTGTAGCGCAGCGCGTCGACGACCCAGGTGTCGACGCCTTCAAGTGCCGCAAACGCCTCGTCCGATAACCCGCTGACATCGCTGGAATATGCAAAATCGCCGAAGCGGAATCCGAGGCTGCGGATGCGGCCATGTTCCTGCTCGAAGGCCAGCACCGGAATCGGACCGCCTGCCCCGTCGATGTCGAAAGGCACGAACGGCTCGGGAATTTCACGCGCATTGAGGATCGGCGGATAGTCGCTGCCCTCCGGCCGCTCGAAGATGTAGCTGAAGCGCCGCGCCACCGACGCCAGCGTCTGATGATCGGCATGCACGTCGATGCGCTTGCGCATTGCCAGCACCAAGGCGCGCAGATCGTCGATGCCGTGCAGCTGGTCGGCATGTTCATGGGTGATGAGGACGCCGTCCAGATGGGTGGTGCGCGCAGCGATCAGCTGCTCGCGCATGTCCGGCGCGGTGTCGACCAGCACCGCGGTCTCGCCCTGCGTCGCGCGCCGCCGCACCAGGATCGAGCAGCGCCGGCGCCGGTTCTTCGGTTCGGACGGATCGCAGACGCCCCAATCGCCGGCCCCGTCTGGCCCGCCAATGCGCGGCACCCCGCCCGAGGAGCCGGAGCCCAGAATGGTGACATGGAGGTGATCGCTCCGGTTCTGGCTCAATGGGGCCGCTCCGCCCGCCTGAACAGCCTGAAGAAATTGTCCGTCGTGGCCCTGGCCAGCGCCTCGGCGCTGACGCCCTTGAGTTCGGCCAGCACGGCCGCCGTGTTGGCGACGTAAGCCGGCTCGTTGCGTTTGCCGCGATACGGCATGGGCGCCAGATAGGGCGCGTCGGTTTCGACCAGCAGCCGCTCCAGCGGCACCGCGCGCAATGTCTCGCGCAGTTCTTCGGACTTCTTGAAGGTGGCGATGCCCGAGACCGAGATGAAAAGCCCAGGTCGAGCGCCGCCGCGGCCAGCCGCGGCGTGCCGGTGAAGCAATGGATCAGCCCGGGAAAGGCG
The DNA here is from genome assembly GCA_963710925.1 of uncultured Pseudomonadota bacterium. Classification (GTDB taxonomy): domain Bacteria; phylum Pseudomonadota; class Alphaproteobacteria; order Micropepsales; family Micropepsaceae; genus Rhizomicrobium. Next base: position 299,044 of record CAVQBY010000004.1, read on the forward strand.
CCCTTCCCCATCTCGTCGCGCAGGATCTCGATGGTGTCGTCCTCGGCATCGCGCGTGTGCACGATCAGCGGCAGGCCGCAATGCGCGTGCCGCCGCGATATGCGCCCGGAAATTGCGGATCTGCGGCTCGCGCGGCGCTGTGGCCGTAATAGTAATCGAGCCCGGTCTCGCCGATGCCGACGACCTTCGGATGCGCCGCCGCGCTCGAGCAGCGGCGGCCGGGCCATCGATCGGCTCTGCATCGGCTTCATGCGGATGAATGCCGACGGTGCAATAGACATGCGCGAACCGCTCGCGCCACAGCCTCCACGCCGTCGAAGCGTTTGAGCGTCGTGCCGATGGTGACGCAAACGCCCACACCGGCCTCTGCGGCCCGCGCGACCACCGCATCGAGTTCGGGCGCGAATTCGGGAAAATCCAGATGGCAATGACTGTCGACAAGCATGAACTAGGCCAATCGTTACAGGGTTCCGCGCCGGGCGGTCTGCTCCAGCGCATGGGCGCGCCGACAGGATCGTCTGCCGCGGCTCCAGATGCAATGCGTCGGCGCGCGCGAAGAACCGCTCGAGCCGCTCCCACACGCTCGACCCAGCGCCCGCAGATCGCCGCCGCCGGCGCGGCGCCCGCGCGCGGATGCGGTCGCTCAGCGTCAGCGACAGGAAATCGCCCAAGCGTGCCGAGCCCTTCCTTGATGCGCGCCACGCGCTCGGCCAGCGCCATCAGCGCCAGCAGGTCGGGCTTGCGCGGCCGTGTCGATCAGCCGGTCGGCGTCGCGCGGCCAGCGCCAACCCCTCGCCGCTCGCCAGCTGCAGCGCCAGTCCCAGCGATCCGCCGGTCAGCCGCGTCAGCGCGGCGCGTTCGGTTTCGTCAAGCTCGGGCAGCCGCCGCGCGAGTTCCTCGTCGAGGATATCGGCCGGCAAGCGGTCGCAGCAGCAGACGCTGGCAGCGCGAACGGATCGTCGGCAGCAACCGCCCCGGCGCGTTGGACAAGCAGGAGCAGCATGGCGTGCGGCGGCGGCTCTTCCAGCGCCTTCAGCAGCGCATTGGCGGCGGCGTCGTTCATGTCGTCGGCGGTGTCGATGATGGCCACGCGCCAGCCGCCGGCGCCCGGAGGTCATGCCGAAGAAGCCCGCCAGTCTGCGGATCTCGCGCCACCGGACAGCACGCTCATCATCTTGCCGGTGTCTGGGATTGAGTCCGCGCCTCAGCACCAGCAGGCCGGGATGCGCCCCGGCCGTGACCTGCAGCGCGACCGGGTCGCGTTCGGCGCACGGCCAGGTCGGCCGGGCCTTCGTCGTTCGCGCCATAGCTCAGCACATAGCGCGCGATGCGATAGGCCAGCGTCGCCTTGCCGACGCCCGGCGGCCCGCAGATCAGCCAGCCCTGCGGCGGCGCGCCCGCTGCGGATCGCCCGGGCGGCGCGCGCTCAGGGCCGCGTCCTGCCCCACAAGCGCAAAAGTTTCGCGCGGATGGGCATGTCCGTCGATGCGATCGGTCTCGATCGCCTCGTCCTGCGCTTGGTCGACCGCGGCGCCATGGCTCAGTCGATCGCAAAGCGTCTGGCGACGGCCGCCCAGATCGCGCCGCCACCTCGTCTTCGTTGCCGGTGGCATCGATCACCACGCAACGCTCCGGCGCGCGCCGGGCCAGATCCAGAAAGGCCTGCCGCAAACGTTCATGGAAAGCGACGTCGAATTTCTCGAAGCGCGATCTTCGCCGGCCCGCGCGCATCTGCCCGCTCCAGCCCCTCTTCCGCCGGCAGATCGAGGATCAATGTCAGGTCGCGGCTTGAAATCGCGCGCACGGCGATCGCCTCGATGCGCCGGATGGTTTCGCGCGCCAGACCCCGCGCCACGCCCTGATAGGCATAGGTGGAATCGGTGAAGCGGTCGCACACCACCCATTCGTCCCTCGCGCAGCGCCGGCCTGATGGTGCGCTCGACATGGTCGGCGCGCGCCGCGAACAGCAGCAGCGTTTCGGTCAGCGCGCCACCAGCGGCCGGGCTCGCCCGTCGACCAGCAGCTTGCGAATGTCTTCGGCGCCGGGCGAGCCGCCGGGCTCGCGCGTCGCCACATGGCGCGATGCCCGTGCGCTCGAGCGCCGCGCGCAGGCTGGCGCAATTGCGTGGACTTGCCGGTCCCCTCGCCGCCTTCCAGGGTGATGAAGCGGCGCGCGGCTGCGGCTCATTGGGCGCGGTGCGGCGTGGCCGGGCCGGCGTGGAGCGCTGCGTCGGAGCCCGGTGCAGCCCGATGCCGGCCGGTATAGATGCCCGGACGCTGGCCGACGGCACTCTCGGCGGCATAGACCGGCACGCTCGAGGCCGGGATAACCCGGCGCGGTCACGGTCAGCGTGCCGATCTTCTGGCCCTTCGCGACCGGCGCCTGCACCGGCCCTTCGATAGTCGAGCGCCACCTCCATATGGTCGTGGGAGTCGACCTGCATCGTCACGTCGAGCGGCTTGCCCAGCACCAGCGGCACAGTGTCTTTGTCGCCCTGCCAGACCGGCGCGTGGCCGACGACGGCATTGGCATCGAACAGCTTGTAGGTGCGGAATTCGCGGAAGGCCGCGCCCAGCACGCGCGCGGCCTCTTCGCCGCGGCGTTGTTCGGCGAGCCAGTCCTTCTTCTGCGGCGAATATTTGTCGAGATCGGGAAAGCGCAGGCCGCCCGAGCACCAGGATCAGGCGCCGGCCATCCTTGACTTCGCCGAAGCCGACGACGCCATATCCGGAGGCATCGGTGTGGCCGGTCTTCAGTCCGTCCGCGCCGGGAAACTTTTCCAGCACCGTGTTGCGGTTGGTCTGGTGGATGCCGCTCCAGGTGAAGTCGCGCTCGTTGAAGTAGTGATAATATTGCGGGTAGTGCGATGATGATGTTGCGCGCCAGCACCGCCAGATCGCGCGCCGACATCAGCTGGCCCGGCGGTTCGGGCAGCCCGTCGGGATTGACGAAGTGCGAATGCTCGAGCCCCAGTTCCTTGGCCCGCTGGTTCATCATCCGGACGAAGCCCTCAACCGTTCCGCCCAGCGCCTGGGCCACCACCACGCAGGCATCGTTGCCCGAGTTGATGATGATGCCGCGGATCAGATCCTCGACCGGGATCGCGGTGCCGACCTTGACGAACATCTTCGAGCCGCCGGTGCTGCCAGGCCCGTTCGGAGACGGAAAACTTGTCGGTCAGCTTCACCCGCCCGTCCTTGAGCTGCTGGAACAGGACATCCAGCGTCATCAGTTTGCTCATGGAGGCCGGCGGAAATGCGACATGCGCTTTCTTGCTCCACAGGATCTGGCCGGAATCGGCGTCCATCAGCACGGCATGCTCGGCCGTCGTGCTCATCATCGCAGAAGCGGGCGGCAGCGAATCCGGCAAGTCCGGCCAGGATGCACAGCAGGCCGGAAAGGCGGCCAAGTCGCATGAGCTTCACTCCTTGTATCTCGCCCGGACTTGGCGCCGGGTGATGTTCAACGATCGACGACGATCTGTGCGTCGTTGCCGCCCAGATTGTTGACCCGGGCGAGCGCCGCATCGGCTTGCCGCACATCGTCGAATGGCCCCATCCGGACCCTATAGAGACGCACGCCGTTTCTGTCGATGGACGAAATTTTCAGGCTGCCGGCGCCGCTCAGGCGCGCCTGCATGCGGCGCGCATTGTCGTAGGAACCGAAGGCGCCGGCCTGCACATAGAGATGGGTCGTGGCGGGAACGGGAACTTCTGTCACGACGCCATCGGGCTTCGGCGGCTCGGGCGCGGCCGCCGGCGGCGATCGGCGCGGGGCTCGGCAGCGGCGCGAGGACGACGGGGGGCGCGATCGGGGCACCGGGCACGGCGTTCAGCCCGTCGACCGCGACCTCGCCGGCCGGTGCCGCCGGCAGCGCCGTGGCGATCTGCGGCGGGGTCTCGTCCCGCTTGGGTCCGCCCCCGGGACCGTCGGCCCGGCCCAGATATGTCACCCGGACCCGCGCCGTGCCCTGGCGGTAAAACCCGAGCAGTTGGGCTGCGCGTTCCGACACGTCGATGATCCGGCTCTTGGCGAAGGGGCCGCGATCGTTGACGCGCAACACCAGCGACTTGCCGTTTCCCAGATTGGTGACGCGCACATTGACGGGCATCGGCAAGGTGCGGTGCGCCGCCGTCAGCGCATTGGCGTCGAACACCTCTCCGTCGGCCGTGCGCCGTCCGTAGAAGGTCGGCCCATACCAGGAGGCCACGCCCGTCTCGTCATAGTCGGGCTGCTCATGGGGGTAATACCAGCTGCCGTTGATCTGATAGGGCTTGCCGACCTTGTAGACCCCGGCGCTGGAGGGAAGGTTCACGCGCGGCTCGGGCGTCGAGGCGCATGCGGCCACAACCGCCGACAGGGCGCCTACAGCAAAGGCTTGTCGCAAAACGCGGGACATCCGGACGATTCGACACCTTGAGGTCCGCGAAGGTTAAAGCATTGATTCTTCAAGCTCAACCTCGCGCCCCCACGGCCCCTGCGCGGAGGCGTTGCAAGTGGATCGGTTCAAGGCTAGAGCCCCCGGGGAGCGGATGGGTGGCCGAGCGGTTGAAGGCACCGGTCTTGAAAACCGGCGAGGCAGCGATGTCTCCGTGGGTTCGAATCCCACCCCATCCGCCAGGCCGCCGCATCGGCGGGCCCTCAGCCCCGCCGCGCCAGCACGGCGCGCACGGCCTCGGCCGCCCGCGCCATATCGTCCGCCGGCACCGAGGGGTGATGCACGGCGAAATTTCCGGTGAATTCATGCGTCAGTCCGCGTTGGCGCAAGACATCGTGGAAGCGCGCGAATTTCGTCGAGCCCCCCGGCAGCGTGAAGACATGCACCGGTTTGCCGCTGGCCACGGCCTCGCTGACCATGTTGACCGAATCGCTGGTCACGACCAGCTGATCGGCCAGCCCCAATATGCCGAAATAGGGATTGTCGCCCTCCCCCTCCCACAGGAAGTTCGGCGTGTCCTTCAGCGCCTGTCTCAGGATCGCCAGATTGGTCTCGCCCGTGCGCCGCGACGGCGTGATGAGCAGGCTGCCGCCGCATTCCTTAGCCGCGCGCACCAGCGCCTCGGCCAGCGCCGTCATCTCCGCCGCGCCGAAGTCATAGGCGCTGTTCGCGCCGCCGATGAGCACGCCGATATGAGGCCGCGGCAGCGTCGGCAACGCGCGGCGCCAGTCTCGCCGCCTCGGATGCAAGCTTTGCGGCGGTGACGCGATGTAGCGCGCCCAGGGTCGTGACGCACATTGGCGCCCTCAAGCCGGTCATGCGCCGGCGCGATGACGAGATCGAAATGCGATGGCGAGATCACCGGGATCCTGCACCTGCACGGTGACGGTGGGCCGGCCTGCGCGGCGGCTTTGACCGCGCACATAGAGCGAGGCCGCAATGCTGTGCCGCCCGGTGGCGATCAGAAGATCCGGCCAGGGCGGCGCAAGCGCATCGCTGCTGCGGCGGCGAAGCGCGTGGCCATGGCCCAGCCGCAGATAGGGCGACAATTGCCGCCACGGCGTGCGCAGCGCCACGCGCTTGATGACGGGATCCAGTCCCAGCGCCTCGGCGAGGCCGAGGCACTGGCTTTCCATCCCGGCCTTGCCGTCGGTCACGACCCAGCAGGTGGAGGTCGCAGGGCCGGTCATCAGAATCCGAACATGTGATCGAAGCCGAAGCTGCCATCCGGCGCGAACGCGCCCTGATAGCCGAACAGCCGGCAGCTTTCGTCGCGGATGATGACATAGGGATGGGCGCCGGCGCGGCGTCAGCGTCGCGGCATCGAAATACTCGCTGACCCGCCACAGCAGCGACCCCGAGGCCGGCAATGCGCACCTGCTTGCGGGCGATCTCCTCGCCCTTGTCGGAGGTCAGGATGAAATGGGTGTCGGATTGGGCGTGCCAGGCTTTGGAGACCGGATAGGTCAGATGGCACACGGTCTCCAGCGGCGCCGGCGCGACGCGCAGGAACAGCCGCGTCGACAGGCCCGGCGGCGGACCGGAATAGGATTGCGGCTCGCCGCGCCAGGTCAGCGCCGAATTGAAGATATGCGCCCCGAAGCTGGTTTCGGCCGCATGGCCGCTCTGCCGGTCGGCATAGCGGAACAGCGCGTGCAGCCAGCCATCGGCGATCTCGCCGGCCTCGAAATCATAGGCCAGCTCGACATGACCGCCGCCGCCATTGAGCGCGGCGCCCGCCAGTTCATTGACGTCGAGGGCCACCGAGTTCGAACGCGCCAGATTGCCGAAGCTTTTCTCGGCCACCAGCTTGCCGGCGGGATCATAGACCAGTGCCTTGACCGGCAATTGGGTCTGCGCGGTCGACATCGGCGTCGGCAGCGCCACCGTCGTGTAGCGGTCCTGTGGCAACACCGGCGCGGGAAGAATAAAGCCCTTGCCGAACCACTCCGCCAGCCCGGCAATCGCGGGATCGGTTTTGAGGTCGTTGCGCTCGACATTGGGGTGCGAGATGCGCGCGCGCCCATTGGCCGCGATCACCTCATAGCGCGGGCGCACCAGATGCTTGCCCGCCTTGATCTCGATTTGCTGCGGCCAGCGTGCATCGGGCAGGAGTTCGGCCACGCGCAGCCGGCGCGTCGCAAAGGCGGCGATCTCCTCGTCGAGCGTGACAACGCGATTGCCGCCCATCAGGCCAAGACCGATCTCGCCCCTGGGAATGGGGCCGGGATGGCTGTTCTGCACCCACAGCACGACCTCCTCGCCAGCGTCCGGCGCCGGCAAGCCGGCATAGAGATCGGCCGGCCAGGAATTGGCGTCATGGGTTTGCGACAGCACGCCGTCGCCATCGCCATAGGTGTCGAGCGCGTATTTGACGATGTCGTGTCCGGCCGCGCCTACCACATGCACGAAGAGCTGGCCGGTAAAGGCGCCGCAGTCCGAAGCGCGCGCGCACCTCGGCGCTGTCGATGATCAGGCTGCCTTCGGGATCGGGACAGTCGATCGTCCAGCTCGCCAGCGCCTTGCCCGCGCCGTCGAACAGCCGGCACCAGACCTGTACGGCCTTGGCCCCATAGCGGGTCCAGTAATTGGCCGAGACCAAACGTGTGTGATGTCCGTCCGCGTCGCGGAAGAAGACGTAGTTGGTCGCGAAATTGAGCGTGTTGAGGTAGCGCCGCTTGTCGGAGAGCAACGAGGCGGGCAGCTTCAGGCTTTCGAAGCTCAGGATTTGCGCGCCCGCCGGCACCAGATGTCCGATGCTGCGCGCCGCCTTCGCCTCCTCGAAGCTGGCGACGAATACCGCGCGCGCCTGGCTGTCGGCCAGCGCCGTGACCGGCCGGGCCGCGTGGCCGCGAAAGGCGCCACCCAGATGGGCGACATTCTGCACATAAAGCCCGGCGACCTCGACATCGCGCAGCGGATAGAAGGCGTCGAAGGCCGCGATGATCCCGTCCGGATCATAGATCGCCACCGGGCCAGCCGCCGCCAGTGCCTCAAGCAGGTCCCCCGCGCGTTCGGCCGCCAACGGATGCGTCAGCGCCTTGTAGAGGGAATTGCCGCTGCGCCTGGCCGTTGCGAAAGGTCTCAATTTGCAGGGGCATCGGCCGTCCCGTAGCTGCGCCCGAACAGACGCTTCATGAATGCGCGAAACCTGATGCCGCATGCCCTCGCGCCGCACGACCCGCGCATCGGTGACCCAGTTCACCTGGATCACGCGCCGCGGGCCTTCGAAGGGCTCGAAGCCGTGCCAGGCATTGGGGCCGTTGCGGAACAGCAAGAGCGTGCCGCGATCCGGCGGCACTTCGGCGAGATAATCGGTGAGATCGTCGGGCCTGCGCAGCAGCCGCAGGCGGCCATGGCTGCTCTCCCAGTCGACTGGTTCATGTAGAGCAGCATCGTCACCAGCTTGGACTTGCTGTCGGTGTGGATCTGCCCGTCGGCGGCGCGGCTGATGCCGCGCACGGTGACCGTCGTGGGCCGTCCGCCGAGATCGATCCCGAGCTTGGCCTCGACCAGCGCCGTCATCTCCGGGCCGGTCAGCGTCGCGACCAGGTCTGCGAAATGCGGCCCGAATTGCAGCGAGGCCAGCGGGAAGCTGCCGGGGTGGGTGATCGCCGGATAATCGGCCTCGATCGGACCCTGGGCTTCGGCGCGAATGAACCCCGGCACGATCAGATGTGCGAAGGGCTCGCGGACGGCGTCCTGCCGGCGAAGGGCTTCGAAATCGACAATCGGGCTGGCGGTCATCGCCTCTATCGGTGCATGGCGCGGCGCAACGCGTGCGACCGTGCCGGAAAGCGGCAATCGTGCCGGGGCACGGGCCCGCGAAGGGCTCAGCCTATAGCCGAGCCGGCCAGCCGCGGCAACACGGGCCCCGGACCCCGGTTAACCGGGCCGTCAGGGCGCCTCGGCCACCATCCGGCCGGCCTCTCCGCCACCCGTTGCCGCCGCGGCCACGGCCACGACAGGCGCATGCGAGGGTTCCGGCGTCTTGTACTGGTCGTAGCCCGGCACCTGGTCCAGGCGCACGAAGCGGTAGCCTTCCTGGATCAGCGCCGGCAGCACGGCCGCCACCAGCGCGCCGGACTTCGAATGGATGCAGTGCATCAGCACCACCCCGCCATTGTCGGCGGCGGATTTCCCGCAGATAGCCCTTGGCGCAGATCTGCGCGTCCCAGTGGCGGTGCCAGCAGTTCCAGTCCGCAGAGCTCATCACATAGCCCTGCGCGTTCATGCGCGTCTCACCGCCGACATCCCAGTAGATCGGGCCCGATATAGTGCTTGAGGACCGGGTCGGCGTTCAGGATCGCGGCATGGGCCGAGCGCCAGGAACCGTAGGGCGCGCGGAAGAACAGGCGCGTGCCGCGCGGCTGCAGCGGCGCGATCTCGTCATTCACGCGCTTGAGTTGCGCGATCAGCTTTGCGGGATGGCGGTCATAGCTCGAGCCGAGCAGCGGATGGGTGGCGCTGTGATTGGCCAGCAGATGCCCCTCCTCTGCGATCTGCCGCAGGATCCGCGGATGGGTCTTGGCCATCCGCCCGACGATGAAGAAGGTCGCCTTGATGTTCGCCTTGCGCAGCGCCGCCAGCACGGCGGGCGTGTCGGCGTTCGGGCCGTCGTCGAAGGTCAGGGCGATGGTATGGGTGCCGACAAGCCCGGAATGGAAGATCGTGCGGGTCTGCAGCCAGGCCAGTTGCTCGCGCCCCTGCCCGGCTTCCTGGCCAATGGCCAGCGTCGACACAAAACAGGCTGCGACCAGCGCCGCAACGCTCAGCAATCCCCGCATCGTCCCCTCATACCCCACGCATGTGTTCACCAATTTGGCGGATGTGTCAGTCTGGCACAAAACCCGCGGGGGCGGAAGACGGCGCCTTAAGAATCGAGGCTTAAGGATTGAATTGGCGAAACAATCGGAATTTCACAGCTCCGCCGACTGACGGGCGCTGCCGCGCAGTTTGTGCCCGCGGATCGGCAGGTCGCGAATCCGCACGCCGGTGGCCGCGAAAATGGCGTTGGTGACCGCGGGCGCGACGGGCGGCGTGCCCGGTTCGCCGCCGCCCCCATAGGGCGCATCGCTGTTGACGATATGCACATCGATCGCCGGACAGGTCTGCAGCCGCACCACCTCATAGTCCGGGAAATTGCCCTGCTGCACCGCGCCCTGGTCGATGGTGATGGCGCCGTCGAGCGCGGCGCTGAGGCCATAGATGATCGCGCCTTCGACCTGTGCCTTGAGCCCGTCCGGATTGACCGCGGTGCCGGCATCGACCGCCGCCGTGATGCGGTGGACCTTGAGCGTGCCGTCCGGCTTGACCTCGACCTCGGCGACTTCGGCGACGATGGTCTGGAAACATTCGAAGATGGCCACGCCCCGCGCATGGTTCGCCGGCATCGGCGTGCCCCAGCCGGCTTCGCGGGCCGCGCGCTCCAGCACGGCCTGAGATGCGCGGCTTGTCCTTGAGCAGCGCCCGGCGATAGGCGACCGGATCGGCGCCGGCGGCATGGGCCAGTCTCGTCGACGAAGGATTCGATGAAGAAGCCGTGCCAGGAGGCCTCGACGCTGCGCCACGGCCCGGTCGGCACATGCGCTGGTCGCTTTGACCGTGCCGATCTGCTGGTTCTCGATCCCATAGGCGATATGGGCTTCGGGATTGGCCTTGTCTTCGGTCGTGTAGTGATTGACCCAGGCGGTCGGCATACCGGCCTTGCCGAGCGCCGTCTTGAAGTCGGCTGAGCACATTGGGCCGGTAGAAGTCGTGCCGCATGTCCTCTTCGCGGGTGAAGATCAGCTTCACCGGCACGCCGGGCATCGCCTTCGCCGTCTTCACCGCATAGTCGAGGAAGTTGAAATAGCTCGGCAGCCGCCGGCCGAAGCCGCCGCCCAGATGCGTCAGGTGGAAGCGTGACCTTGTCGAGTGTCGAGACCGGCCACCTTGGCGCAATGCGCCCGGCCGCCCAGCCCGTCCTGGGTGCCGGACCACACCTCCAGCGTGCCGTCCTTGAAGAGCGCGGTCGCGTTCATCGGCTCCATGGTGGCATGGGCCAGATAGGGCACGCTGTAGGCCGCCTCGACCAGACTGCCCTTGGACAGAGCCGTCCGCGCCGACCCCGGCCTTCACGATCGTTGTCGATCGGGCCCTTCTTGAGCGCCGCGCGCCGCATTGGCCGTGATGCTCGGCCGAATTGACGTCGCCATGGCCCGCCGCGTCCCACACCGGCGACAGCGGCGAATGCCATCCTTGGCGCGCCAGTAGCGGTCGGCCACGACCACCACGGCATCATCCAGCCTGATGACCTTCTTGATGCCGCGTTGTTTCTCGACGGCGCGGCTGTCGACGGATTTCAGCTTGCCGCCGAACACCGGCACGATCTGCAGCGCGGCATAGTGCATGTTCGGCACGCGCACATCGATGCCGTATTCGGCGGTGCCATTGGTCTTGGGCGGAATGTCGGCGCGCGTCAGGGAGTTGCCGACGATGGTATAGCTTTCCTTGGCCTTCAGTTTGGGATTGGACGACGGCGAAAAGCCGGCGGCCTCTTCGGCGAGTTCGCCATAGCCCAGGCTCTTGCCGCTGGCAGTGTGGACGACGCGGCTGGCCTTGGTCGTGCAGCTGTCGGGCGACACCTTCCAGCGTGCCGCCGCCGCCTTGACCAGCATCTCGCGCACGGCCGCGCCGGTCACGCGCATGCCATAGACGCCGGTAAAGCGCACGGCCGAGGAGCCGCCCGTCACCTGCAGGTCCATATAATCGGCGATGGTGCGGAAGGAATTGCCCACGATGCCTTGCAGGAAGGCCGGAACATCGTCGCGCTGCATGTCCCGGCCGGAGAGGATGAAGCCCTCGGCCAGCGCGCCATTCGCGAACAGCGGATCGGCCGGCGCCTGCTCGGCGCGCACCTTGCTCCAGTCGGCGTCGAGTTCTTCGGCCGCAATCTGCGGCAGCGCCGTGAAAATGCCGGTGCCCATGTCGCAATGGGGCACGATCACGGTGACGGTGTCGTCCTTGGCGATCTTGATCCAGTTGCTGACGAAGCGTTCGTCCGGCCCACCCGCGAGCTTGTCGGCGCGCTCCAGCCGGTGGCTCGGCCACAAGGCGTAGCCCACGATCAGCGCCCCGCCCGTCGCGGCCCCGCCCAGGAGAATCATTCGGCGTGTCGGCATGGCGGCGCTCCTCAGCCCTGGACTTTTGCGAGCGCGGCGACAGCGGCGCGAATCCGCGGATAGGTCCCGCAGCGGCAGATATTGGTGACGGCCTGGTCGAGATCGGCCTGGCTCGGGGTGGGGTTGGTCTTCAGCAATGCCGTCACGGCCATGATCATGCCGGACTGGCAATAGCCGCATTGCGGGACCTGGTGTTCGATCCAGGCCTGCTGAACCGGCGTCGGCCCGCCCGCGCTGACGCCCTCGATGGTCGTGATCTCGGCCCCGGCCACCGCGGAGACCGGCGTCACGCAGCTGCGCGTCGCCTCGCCATCGACGTGCACCGTGCAGGCCCCGCAGGACGCGATTCCGCAGCCGAACTTCGTCCCGGTCAGCCCCAGCTCGTCCCGGATCACCCACAGCAGCGGCGCATCCGGCTCGACATCCAGCTCGTGGACCGTCCCATTGACCTTCAGACTGATCGTCATGTCGCTCCCCTGATGATCCTGACTATTTATCACATTCGCGTCATATGGACAGCGCGACCCGGCCAGGCGTACGCGCCCCGCAAAAACGGGCCATGCGCCCTGCCGAATTTGCATGGCTTGTTAGTATGGTCTCACAGCACTGTGACACCCATATCCCCCTGAACCGCGCGACACTTTCGGCGTCGGCCAGAGCCAGAGGGGACCGATGCGCATTCTCACGCAAGCCAGCATACGCAGCCCGGCCGCGGTCGCTGTCGGGGTCGCCGTGGCGATTCTGTTGGGCGTGTTCGCGCTCAATGGTCTGCCGGTCCAGCTCTTCCCGAATATCGAGCAGCCCCAGCTCACGATCTTCACCGGTTGGCGGGCTGCGACCCCGCGGGAGGTCGAAACCCAAATTCTGGAGCCCGAGGAAGAGGTGCTGCAAGGCATTGCCGGCGTCGAGAAGATGCAAAGCTTCGCCAATGCCGGCAACGCCTATATTGCTCTGACCTTTGGCCTCGACACCGACATGAAGGAAGCCCTGGTCGATGTGATCGGCCGCATGAACCGGCTTCCTCCGCTTCCCGCCGACGCCGAGCGGCCTATCGTGCAGATGGCCAATACTCAGGATTCCAATTCGACGCTTCTGTACGTCTTCCTGCAGAAGCTGCCCGGCAATACGCGCGACGTCGACGACTATCAGTCCTTCGTCCGCCATGTCGTCGCGCCACGCCTGGAATCCATTCCCGGTGTCGGCAGCGTCGAGATCAATGTGGCCGGCGCGCAGGAAGAACTCCAGATCGTCTTCGATCCCGTGCGCGCGGCCCAGCTGGGCATCCAGATTCCCAAGGTGGCCCGCCAGATCAGCGGTTCGGAGGATGTCTCGGGCGGCACGATCGATGTTGGGCGCCGCGCCTATGGCCTCAATTTCCGCGGGCGCTACTCGGTCAAGGACCTCCAGCAGCTGATTCTCGAATGGCGCGACGGCAAGCCGGTCCGCCTGGGTGACATCGCCGATGTGAAGATCGCGCGCGGCAAGCGCACCAACTTCGCCTACCAGAACGGCAATCCGGCACTGGGAATCCGGGTCATCCGGGCGAGCGGCGCCAACGTTCTGGCGACCGTCGCGGGCGTCAAGAAGGAACTGGCCGCCCTCAATGCCGGGGCCGCCAAGGACCAGGGGGTGAAGCTTCAAAATTCCTTCGACCCCTCGCACTTCATCAACCAGGCGATCGGCATGGTCACCTCCGACCTGTTCTTCGGCATTCTGCTGGCGGTCGGCGTCCTGTGGTTCTTCATGCGCGAGTGGCGCGCCACGATCATCATTGCCTCGGCGATCCCGATCTGCCTGCTGGCCGTCGTCGTCCTCCTTCAGATTGCCGGACGCACGTTGAATGTGGTGTCGCTGGCGGGCCTGGCCTTCGCCACCGGCATGGTGCTCGACGCCGCGATCGTGGCGCTGGAGAACATCCTGCGCCTGCGCGAACGCGGCATGCCGGCGTCGGAGGCGGCGCAGAAGGGAACCGATCAGGTCTGGGGGGCCTTGCTCGCCTCCACCGCAACCAATGTCGCGATCTTCTTTCCCGTGATTTTCCTCAAGGATGTCGAGGGACAGCTCTTCGCCGACCTCGCGCTCACCATCGCCGTGTCCGTCATGGTGTCCTTGCTCGTGGCCGTCACGGTCGTCCCCACCGCCTCGATGCTGTTCCTGAAGACACGCCCCAAGGTTGCCAAGCTGAGCGGCTTGTGGACGCGCATCGCCGACCATGTGATGGCGGCGACCGAAACGCCGCGGCAACGCCGGCTGTGGATCGGATGCCTGATCGCCGGATCGATCGCCGGGACGGTGCTCCTGCTGCCGCCACTGCACTACCTGCCCGACGTCAAGCGCGCGGCCGTCGACAGCTTCTTCCAGCTCCCGCCGGGTTCGAACAGCGAATTTCTGAACCAGGAACTGGCCAAGCCCGTGATCGCGCGGCTGACGCCTTATATGGAGGGCAAGAAGACACCGCAGCTTCTCAACTACTACATCATCAGCTACGGCCTGGGGAATCTCAACATGGCCGTGCGCGTGAAGGATGATTCCGATCTTCCCGAGATGGAAAACATCGTCCGCACCGAAATTCTCAAGGACCTTCCCGACAGCCGCGCCTTCTCAGCGCGCGGCAGCCTGTTCGGCGGTTTCGATGCCGGTGGCGGCGTCTCCATCGACATCCAGTCCTCCGACCCCGAGGCGACGCGGGCCGCGGCCACGGCCGGGTTCAAACTGCTGAACAAGAAATTTCCCAAGGCCTCGATCAACCCGCAGCCGTCGCTCGAATACGACCAGCCCGAATTCCGGCTGTTGCCAAACGACCGCGCCATCACCGAGGCAGGCTGGACGCGGCGCGATGTCGGCCAGCTGGTCCAGGCCTTCGGAGAGGGCCTCTATGTCGGCCAGCGTTATGACGGCGAGAAGCGTCTCTTCATGATCCTCAAATCGAAGAAACTGCCGTCCTCCGATGCCGTCTACAACGCGCCCGTCGCGACACCCAATGCCGGAATCGAACGCTTCGGCCACCTTGTCTCCATGAAGAGCGCCCTGGCGCCGAGCGGTGTCTACCGGCTCGATCGCCGCCGCACCATCTCGCTCAATTTCCAGCCGCCCGAAGGGATGGCGCTGTCCGACGTCATGCACACGATCCGCACCGAGATCGAACCCAAGATGACGGCGCTGCTGCCGCCGGACGGCCGGGTTTCCTTCGGCGCCGCCGCCAGCCATCTCGACAATGCCCTGTGGAATATGGGCAAGAATTTCGTGCTCGCGATCGTGTTGCTGTTCCTCATCATGGCCGCGCTGTTCAAATCCTTGCGCGATGCCGCCATCGCCACCATCGCCCTGCCGCTGGGCACGGTGGGCGGTGTGGTGGCCCTGCGGGTGCTGGGACTGTTCGTCTTCCAGCCGCTCGATCTGTTGACCATGATCGGCTTCATCATCGTGCTCGGACTGGTCGTCAACAACACCATCCTGCTGGTCGCGCGCACGCGCCAGGCAGAAGCCGAAGGCATGAGCCGCATCGACGCGGTGCGCTCCAGCCTGGAAACGCGGCTGCGCCCGATCTTCTCGAGCTCGCTGACGGCGATCTTCGGCATGTTGCCGCTGGTCCTGGTGCCCGGCCCCGGCGCCGAGATCTATCGCGGCCTCGGCGCCGTCATTGTCGGCGGCCTGCTGGTCAGCCTCGTCTTCACCCTCATCCTTATCCCCGCGATGTTGCGGCTCGGCGAAAAGCCGGCCGTGCGCCACTCCGCCCCTATCCCCCCTGAAAGGGTCGCCGCATGAGTCCCTCCTTTGGCCCCCGCCTTCGTCTCGCCAGCGGCATTGCCGTCGCCCTCCTGGTCATCGCCTTCGCCTTCGGACGGGCCTTCCTGTTCGATGACGGCAAGGCCCAGGCCCAGGACGCCAAGGCGGCCCCGGCCCCGCTGGTCACCATCATGGTCGCCAAACGGGTCGAAATGGCGCCCAAGATGGCGCTGCCCGGCACTGTCGTCGCCCGCGACGATTCCCGGCTGGCCTCGGAGGTTGAAGGCCGAGTCGCCTGGGTTGCCGAGGTCGGCACCAAGGTCGCGGCCGGCGAAGTGATCGCGCGTCTGGACCGCGACGTTGCCAAGATGCAGCTGGAATCCGACAAGGCCAATGTCGCGCGGCTGCGCGCCAGCCTGTCCTACACCCGCGGCCAGGCCGCCCGCATGAAGCGCCTGTTTGCGGCCAATGCCATCGCCAGGGCGACGCGCGATCAGGCGGTATCCCAGCGAGACATGACCTCCGCCGAACTCGCCCAGGCCGAAGCGGCGCTGCGCACCTCGCAGTACCGCTACGACCACAGTGAAATCCGCGCGCCCTTCCCCGGCCGCGTCGCCGAACGGCTGATCCGCGCCGGCGAATATGCGACGCCGGGAAAGAACATTGTCCGTCTCGTCGATATCGACTCCATCGAGGTCAAGACCCAGGCCCCGATTGAGATCGCCCACACGCTCCACGACGGCATGACGGTGCAGATGGAGATTCGCGATCGCACAATCCCCGGCAAGGTGCGTGCCGTTGTGCCGGTGGGCGACGAACTCAGCCGCACGATCGAGGTGCGCCTCACGCTGCCCGCCGGCGCGGCCTTTGTCGGCGATGCGGCGAATGTCTATGTGCCGTCGGCGGCGCCGCGCAAGGTCATTGCGGTGCCGCGCGATGCGCTGGTGCTGCGCGAGGACGGGACCTATGTCTACACCGTGTCGAACAAGGACGTGACCCAACGCGTCACCGTCCAGACCGGCAGCGACAGCGGCTCGCTTGTCGAGGTCAAGGGCAAGATCGCCGAAGGCCAGCGTGTCGTCGTGCGCGGTGCCGAGCATCTCGAGGAAGGCCAGAAGGTGCGCACGGTCCTGGCCAGCTAGGGCCGGCTCACGAACCGGGTCCGGCCAGCCCGGGCTCCTCGCCGCCTTCGCCGCGCTGCGCCATCGCGCGCCCGAGGTGCCGCAGCCGGCGCGCCGTGCCGGGAAAGTCGCTGCGCGTCAGATACAGCGTATAGCGCTCGGCCTCCTGCAGCGGATCGAGATGCGGCACGCCCAGCCCGGCCTGGCGCGTCGAATGCAGCGTGAAACCGGCAATCGTGCCGTCCGGTGCCAGCCAGGCTTCCAGCACCGGGCCGAGGCCCGACACCGCATAGGTGTTGACGCCTTCATAAGTCCAGAAATTGCCCAGGCTGTAGGCGATCAGATGGCCGCGATAGATTTCCACCGCGCGCGGCACATGCGGCCCCTGCCCGATCACCAGATCGGCCCCGGCGTCGATCGCGGCATGGGCGAAGCGCTCCACGTTTCCGCGGTCCTCGCCGTAGTAATATTCCTCGGTCTTCGGAACGTGGACATGGGACCAGCCCTCGGCGCCGCCGTGAAACGACACCACCACCAGATCATGGGTCTTGTGCAGGGCGCGGATCAACGACCGTGCGGCCGTCAGGTTGTTTAGGTTAAGCGTGCCGTTGTTTGGCGCAAACGCGGTCACGGCAACCTTGCGCCCATCCGGCAGCACCAGCGTGGCCGCCCGTGCGCCGTTTCGATCGAGTCCGCCAAAGGCAATGCCCTGCGCCCGCAGCGCCGCCATCGTTGCGCGCCGCCCCGCCTCGCCATAATCGCCGCTGTGATTGTTGGCCAGGCTGACGACATCGAGCCCGAGACTGCGAAGCACCCCGGCATAATAGGGCGGGCTGTGAAAGGCGAAGCAGTTGCTGCAATCCTTCGGGCTCGGCTCCGGGCCGTCATAGAGCGGCCCCTCGAGATTGGCGAAGGCGACATCGGCCCGCCGGAAGATTCCGGCCAGACCCGGTCCGACCAGCCGCGCGGCGTCGGTGCCCGGCCGGATCGCCGGATTGAGGCCGGCGCCGATCGACCCCATCATCACATCGCCCGCCGCCACCACGTCGACCAGCTTGGCGCTGCCGGGCGGATAGACCGCGGAAAGCCAGAAGCGCTTGGCCGCCCGATCCGGTTGCGCCAATGGCACGCCGGGCTGCAACGCCAGCGGCGGCTGCATGTTGATCCGCGCGACCTGTTCGGGTGGAGATCGACTTGCGACGGCGGGACGGCGTACCGCCCGCCTTGGCGCGGCCGTGGCCAGATGCGTCCGGCCACGCGGCGGCTCATAAGGCGCAATCCCGAGGCGCGAAAGCCCCGCCTCGCTCATGGGCTGGCCGCGGAGGTCGTAGAGTTCGGAGACCGCTACGATCGTCGGGGCACAACGCGGCGGAATCCCCGCCAGCTTGCGGCATAGCGCAAAGGCTTCCGCGACCCCATTGACCGGAAAGAACAGGGCGGTCAGCGCTGCGGCCCCCTTGCCGCCGTCGCGATGCAACAACACCCGTTGCCAGGGCAGCCCCTTCACCGACTGTTGCAGCGCGGCCCGGAGAACCCCGACATGGCCGGCGCCGGGAATGTCGCCGACGCTGGCGCCCAGCACGAAGACCGGCGGGCCGTCCTGAAGCGCGCGCAAGGCGGGCGGATCGATCTCGCCGGCCGCGAGGCGCGCCTGATAGCGCAGGACGAGCAGATTCGCCGCGACAAGTCCGGCCAGCGCAAGCGTCAGCACGCCGCTGCCGACCATGGCGAACTGGCCGTACCAGGAGGTCGGATCCCAGCCGTATCGCGTGCGCATTCTGTCCCCCAATGGATCGAGAGTGCCCCAGCCGCCTTTGCGCTGTCGAGGTTAAGGCGCGGCAGGGTTAATGCGATCGCGAAAAGCGTGCGATACTGCACCGGCCGCTATTCGTAACGCCGCCAATGGAGACCGCAGATGATCAAACTCAGTTTCTGCCTGCACCGCCTGCCGCAGCTGAGCCGCGAGGCCTTCCAGACCTACTGGTTCGAAAAACATGCGCCGCTGGTCAAGAGCCATCAGAAGGCGCTGCGTATCCGCCGCTATGTGCAGACCCACGCCCTGACGCTGGACATCAACGCGGCCATCCGCGCCGGTCGCGACGCGCCGGAAATGTATGACGGTGTCGCCGAATTGTGGTGGGACAGCCTCGAGGATTTGCAGACAGCCATGACCTCGCCCGAAGGTCAGGTGGCCGGCCAGGCCCTGCTCGAGGACGAGCGCAAATTCATCGACCTGCCCCGCTCGCCGCTCTGGTTCGGCGAGGAGAAGGTGATCTTCGGCTAGATGTCCGCGTAACAGCGTACCTCTTCGGACGCACCAGGATGGGTCAGCGCGCCGAAGCGGGCCGGGCCGACATTCTTGGCATAGCGCCACAGCACGCCGTTGCCGAAGGCCTTTGCCTTGGGCGTCCACGCCTTGCGGCGTTCGGCCATCTCGGCGTCAGACACCTCCACGTCCATCGCGCCGGTCTCCGCGTCAATGGTGATGATGTCGCCATCCTTCAGAAGCCCGATGGGGCCGCCGTCCGCGGCTTCCGGTCCGACATGGCCGACGCAAAGTCCGCGCGTGCCGCCGGAGAAACGCCCGTCGGTGATCAGCGCGATATTTTCCACGCCCTGCCCGTAAAGCGCCGCCGTGGTCGACAGCATTTCGCGCATGCCCGGCCCGCCCTTGGGTCCCTCATAGCGGATCACCAGCACATCGCCTTCGTTATATTTGCGCGCCTGCACGAAGGCGAAGCAGTCTTCTTCGCAATCGAACACACGCGCCGGCCCGCGATGCTTGATGTGCTTGAGGCCGGCGATCTTCACGATCGCGCCGTCGGGCGCGAGATTGCCCTTGAGCCCGACAACGCCGCCCGTTGGCGCCAGCGGATTGGTGACGGGCCGCATCACCTTCTGGTCGGGATTGAATGTCACGTCCTTCAGGTTCTCGGCGACGGTCTTGCCGGTCACCGTCATGCAGTCGCCATGGATGAAGCCACCGTCGAGCAAGGTCTTCATCAGCATGGGCACGCCGCCGGCTTCCCACATGTCCTTGGCCACATATTCGCCGCCAGGCTTGAGCGAAGCGAGATAGGGCGTGCTCTTGAAGATCTCGGCGACGTCAAACAGATCGAATTTGATGCCGCATTCATTGGCCATGGCCGGCAGATGCAGCGCCGCATTGGTCGAGCCGCCGGTGGCCGCCACGATCCGCGCCGCATTCTCGAACGCCTGGCGCGTGCAGATGTCGCGCGGGCGCAGACCGGAGGCGATAAGGTTCATCACCTGCTTGCCCGCTTCCATCGCATATTCGTCGCGGCTCATCACTTCGGCCGGCGGACCGGAGGAGGACGGCAGCGCCAGCCCGATCGCCTCGGCGACGCAGGCCATGGTGTTGGCCGTGAACTGGCCGCCGCAGGCGCCCGCGCCCGGACAGGCATGGCATTCCAGATCGAACAGGTCTTCATCCGACATGTTGCCGGCGGCGTGCTGGCCGACGCCCTCGAAGATGTCGACCACCGTCACGTCCTTGCCCTTCACATGGCCGGGCATGATCGAGCCGCCATAGAGGAAGACGCTCGGCACATTGAGCCGCAGCATCGCCATCATCATGCCGGGCAGGGACTTGTCGCAGCCGGCAATGCCGACCAGCGCGTCATAGCAATGCCCGCGCATGGTGAGCTCGACCAAATCCGCGATCACCTCGCGGCTGACGAGCGAGGACTTCATGCCCTCATGGCCCATGGCGATGCCGTCGGTCACGGTGATGGTGCAGAACTCGCGCGGCGTGCCGCCGGCCTCGTTGACGCCGCGCTTGGCGGACTGGGCCTGGCGCATCAGCGCGATGTTGCAGGGCGCCGCCTCGTTCCAGCAGGAGGCCACGCCGACGAAGGGCTGGTGGATCTCCTCCTCGGAGAGCCCCATCGCGTAATAATAGGAGCGGTGCGGCGCGCGCTCGGGCCCCTCGGTCACATGGCGGGACGGCAGCTTGGACTTGTCGAATTTGGGCATTTTCCTCGTCCGGCGGAATTTGGGCGCAATATCAGGATTGTCCGGTTTCCATTACGCAATGAAACGCCCGCACGCAATCTCTGTGCGCGCGGGCGATCGCCGCAGATGGAATATTGCCGGCGCGGTCAGGCGGGTTCGGCCCGCTCCAGCGCCGGATAATCGGTGTAGCCCTTCGGCCCGCCGCCATAGAACGTCGCCATGTCCCACTCATTGAGCGGGGCCTTGGCCGCAAAGCGGGCCACCAGATCGGGATTGGCGATATAGGCTTTGCCGAAGGCCACGGCGTCGGCAACGCCGTCGGCCAGCGCCTGCTCGGCCGTCTCCCGGGTGAAGCCCTCATTGGCGATGTAGACGCCGCCGAAGGCGTCCTTGACGGCCGGACCGATGCTGTCGCCGCGCTGGGCTTCGCGGGCGCAGATGAAGGCGATCTTCCGCTTGCCGAGTTCGCGCGCCACATAGGTGAAGGTGGCCAGCCGGTCGCTGTCGCCCATGTCATGGGCGTCGGCGCGCGGCGCCAGATGCATGCCCACGCGATCGGGCCCCCACACCTCCAGGCAGGCGTCGGTCGCTTCGAGCATCAGCCGTGCCCGTTTCTCGCGGCTGCCGCCATAGGCGTCGCTGCGCTGGTTGGTTGTGTCCTGCAGGAACTGGTCGAGCAGATAGCCATTGGCGCCATGCAGTTCGACACCGTCGAAGCCGGCGGCCTTGGCGTTCTCGGCCCCTTT
Source organism: uncultured Pseudomonadota bacterium (assembly GCA_963710925.1). Classification (GTDB taxonomy): domain Bacteria; phylum Pseudomonadota; class Alphaproteobacteria; order Micropepsales; family Micropepsaceae; genus Rhizomicrobium. The sequence goes on from CAVQBY010000004.1 coordinate 320,214, forward strand.
TCGATAGGCCGCAACGATGCCCGGAACCTCGTCCGTCTCCAGTGCCCGCGGCACGGGATAGTCGCGCTTGGGGCGCAACAGGCTGACGTGGCCGGCCGCGCGCACGGCGCTGGCGGAGACCGGCGGCTTGCCACCCAGCAGTTCGGGGTCAGAGATCCGCCCGACATGCCAGAGCTGCATGAAGATGCGGCCGCCGGCGTCGTGGACGGCCTTGACGATCGGCTTCCAGCCCGCGGTCTGCTCGTCGGACCAGATGCCCGGCGTGCCGACATAGCCGACGCCCATCGGCTCGACCGAGGTCGCCTCGGACAGGATCAGCCCGGCCGCGGCGCGCTGGGCGTAATACTCCGCCATCAGCGGTGTGGGCACACGGGTTTCGGGATGGGCGCGGGCCCGCGTCAGCGGTGCCATCACGATGCGATTGGGCAAGCGAAGGCTGCCCAGCTGAAGGGGATCGAAAAGCGTGGTCATGGGGTGTCCTGGGTTGCGTGTTCGATCCGAGAATAGAAGCCATCGCGCGAGCCAACAAGGCGACGCGGCTTCGGCCTCACACCGCGTCCGCAGTGCTTCCGGGATCGTTTGGGCGCAGCTGCAGCGTCAGATAGACGCTGTCGGCCCAATAATCGCCCAGCTGATAGGTGGCCTTGGCGGTCCCGGTGACGGTGAAGCCGAGACGTTCGAGAAACCGCAACGCCCGCACATTGCGCGGATCGACATCGGCCATGATGGCGCGAACGCCGCGGCCCCGCGCATGCGCGATCACCGCCTCCACAGCCTCGCGCGCAAGCCCGGTCCCCCAGCTCGACGTCGCGAAGATCATGCCCAGTTCGTCCCCCTCCCACAGGCCGGCCTTGCCGATCACGATGCCATTGTGGAGCACGACAAAATCATCGGATTTGCCCGCGTCGACAGACGCCATCGTCCGGGCGATCCAGTCCTCGGTCTGGGCAAGCGAGGTGTGCGGCAGTGTCGACCAATAGGCCATCGCCGCCGGGTCGGAGAAGATCGCGTGCATGGCGTCCACATCGTTCGGCGCGAAACGGCGGAGTGTGAGACGCGGCGTCGTGATGATCATCGGAACCCCAGCCCTGGCCTCTCCACCAAAGCATAGGAAGGCCTCCAACGCACAACAAGGCTTGGCCAGGAATCACGAAGGGCTCGCACAACCGCGCGAGCCCCTCGAATGCCTTCAATCCAGCGCGTCCAGCTGCGCTCAGTGGCGATACCAATGCCAGCGGTGATAGCGGTCGTAATATCCGCGCTTGCCATGGCGGTGATGGCGATGCCAGCGCGCGTCATGGCGCCGGCCGCAACCGTCTCCACTGAGTTCATGGCCGGCCACGCCGCCAACCACTGCGCCCGCCACCGTGCCGCCGGTGCTGCCATGCGTCAGCACATTGCCGACGGCGCCACCGGCCACAGCGCCAACCACCGTGCCCGTGGTTTTCTCGCCTTCGCAGCTGGCATTGGCGGCCATCGTGGCCAGGCCCAAAGCCAATGCCACGATCGCAAGCATTTTACCTGATCGTCCGATCATGATGTTCTCCAAATCGGCGCAAGCGCCATGTCCCGTCTGCGACGGTGGATCAGCCTTGCCTGCCGGAATATCGCCAGACGGCCGGGCGCATCGCGCACACCGTCTACGATGCCGGACCATAGGCGTTGGATCGCGCCCGCGCTGAGCAATATTGCTCACATCCGCTTGGGACGGCAGCCGCCCTCCAGGCGCGCCTAGCCGACGAGCCGCTTGATCGCCTCGCCAAGCCGCACCGCCAGGGCCGCCGCCTCGGCGCGCTTTTCCTTTTGCTCGGTGATCACCTCTTCCGGCGCCCGGGAGACGAATTTCTCGTTCGAGAGCTTGGCATCGAAGCGGGCGATCTCGTCATTCGCCTTCTTCAGCTCTTTTTCCAGGCGCGCCCGCTCCTTGGCGAAATCGATGACGTCGCCCAGCGGCAGCGCCGCCACCGCCTCGCCGATCACGAATTGCGCCGAGCCATCGGGCAACTGCGTGTCGGTGCGCGCCGAAGACAGACGCGCAAGCGTCTGGATCACGTCGCGATGCCGCTCCAGCCGCGCGGCCGTTTCGTCATTGGCGTCCTTCAGCGTCAGTGCGATCTTGGCAGACGGCGGCACGTTCATTTCGGCGCGGACAGAGCGGATCCCGGACACCAGATCGATGACCCATTGCATCTCGTCATGGGCCGCCTCCTCCTCCGGAACCGACTCCAGGCGCGGCCAGGCCGATTCAATCAGCAGGCTTTCGCGTGGCAGGGCATGTTCCGCCGTACGCGCCCACAATTCTTCGGTGATGAAGGGCATGAAGGGATGCAGCAGCGTCAGGATCCGGTCGCGCGCCCAGGCCGCGGTCGCGCGCGTCTCGGCCTTCATCGCCTCGTCATTGCCGTTGAAAATGGGTTTGGCCAGTTCGAGATACCAGTCGCAGAACACGTCCCAGACGAAATGATAGGCCGCGCCGGCCGCATCGTTGAAGCGCAAGGCCTCGAAGTTCGCCGTGATCGCCGCCGCCGCGCTGCGGGTTTCCCCGACGATCCACTTGTTCAGAGTCAGAGACACCGCGGCCGGATCGAAACCGGCGACCGTCACGCATTCGTTCATCTCGCAGAAGCGCGCGGCGTTCCACAGCTTGGTCGCAAAATTGCGATTGGTCTCGACACGGGCCGGGCCGATGCGCATGTCGCGCCCCTGCCCCGCCGCCAGCGCCAAGGTGAAGCGCAGCGCGTCGGCGCCGTATTCGTCGATCAGGGTCAGCGGGTCGACGACATTGCCCTTCGTCTTCGACATCTTCTGGCCCTTCTCGTCCAGCACCCGGGTGTGGATGAAGACGGTGTGGAACGGCACCTCGTCCATGAAGTGCAGCCCCATCATCATCATGCGGGCGACCCAGAAGAAGATGATGTCGAAGCCGGTGACAAGGACGCTGGTCGGATAATAGCGCGCCAGTTCGGGCGTCTTGTCCGGCCAGCCCAGCGTCGAGAACGGCCACAGCGCCGAGGAGAACCAGGTGTCGAGCACGTCGGGATCGCGCGTCAGTGTCTTTGCCGCCGGCCTGCGCGCGCGCCTCCGCTTCGCTGTCGGCGACGTAGATCTTGCCGTCCTCGTCATACCAGGCCGGAATCTGATGGCCCCACCACAGCTGGCGCGAGATGCACCAGGGCTGGATGTTGCGCAGCCAGTGGAAATAGACGTTGGTCCAGTTCTCGGGCACGAATTTGGTGCGCCCATCTTCAACTGCTTTCAGCGCTTTCTCCGCTAACGGCTTGACGTTCAAGTACCATTGCTCGGTCAGATAGGGCTCGAGCACGACCGTCTTGGTCTTCTCGTCATGCGGCACGGCATGGGTGATGGGCTCGACCTTGTCGACCAGATCGAGCGCTTCGAGATCGGCCAGGATGACATCGCGCGCCTTGAAGCGATCCAGCCCGCGATAGGCCTGCGGCACGCTGTCGTTCAGCGTCGCATCCTTGTTGAGGATGTTGATCACCTCGAGATTGTGCCGCCTGCCGACCTCGAAGTCGTTGAAGTCGTGGCCGGGCGTGATCTTGACCGCGCCGGTGCCCTTTTCGGGATCGGAATGCTCGTCGGCGACGATCGGGATCAGCCGGTCGGTCAGTGGCAGACGCACATGCTTGCCGACCAGATCCTTGTAGCGCGCATCCTCGGGATGCACGGCCACGGCGGTATCGCCCAGCATGGTCTCGGGGCGCGTCGTCGCCACCATGATGAAGCGGCCGGGCTGGTTCTCGATCGGATATTTGAGATGCCACAGATGGCCCTTCATCTCGATGCTCTCGACTTCGAGATCGGAGACGGCGGTCTGCAGCTTGGGGTCCCAGTTGACCAGCCGCTTGTCCTTGTAGATCAGGCCCTGCTTGTGCAGCTCGACGAACACCTTCAGCACCGCCTTTGACAGGCCGTCATCCATGGTGAAGCGTTCGCGGCTCCAGTCGCACGACGCCCCGAGCCGGCGCAGCTGCTGGGTGATGGCGCCGCCGGATTCCTCTTTCCACTGCCACACCGTCTCGAGGAACTTCTCGCGCCCCAGCGCGACGCGGCTGGTCTGGCGCTCGGCCAGCTGGCGCTCGACGACCAGCTGGGTGGCGATGCCGGCATGGTCCATGCCGGGCTGCCACAGCACGTCCTTGCCGCGCATCCGCTCGAAGCGGGTCAGCGCGTCCTGCAGCGTGTTGTTGAGGGCGTGGCCGATATGCAGCCGCCCGGTGACGTTGGGCGGCGGAATGACGATGCAAAAGGGCTCGGCGTCCGGGCGACGGCCGGCGCGGAAGGCACCGGACTGCTCCCACTGGGCATAGATGCGGCCCTCGACCTCGGCTGGCCGGAACGTCTTGTCGAGCATGGAAGGCGAAACCTCTTGAGCAATAGGCAATCAGGGGAAGTGCCGCCCCGGGCCCTCAAGGTCAAGAGGAACAGGGCGGTTTGGAGGCCGCCCCCTTCGAATCCGGGCCAGAGCCCGGACGATCAGCGACGGCGCGACTTGGCTACGCGAGCCACTTCGTTGCGTACCGCCTCTTCCAGCATCGGCGGGAAATGCTGGTCCATCCATTCGCGGATGACCGGCTTCATGCGCTCGACAATGGCGTCGGTATTCGCGCCCAGCCAATCGCGCAGGACCGGATCGAAGGCTTCGCGCACCGCGCGGTCGAACACCGCCTCCACGCTGGCGCCGTCCAGCCCGGGCACGGCGGCCGCCGCGGCGGCCGGAATCTCCTCGGGCTCCTCTTCGGGCTCGATGCTGGCGAAGGCATCGTCCAGGGCCTTGCGGGTCTTGTCGGTGAAGATGTCGTCGTCCGTATCCGCGACCGGTGTCGCCGGCTCCGGTGCGGGCGCAGGCACGGGTTCGGGCATCGTTGGGGCGGGTTCGCTCACGGCGACCTCTTCCTCAATGGACTCGAAAACGACCTCATCGGTCCGCTCCGCGACAGGCTCGGGCGCCGGTTCGGGCACCTCGGCGATCTCGTCGGTCAGCTCGAGAATATCGTCGGCCTCCTCGGCCGCCGGCTCATTCACCGCCTCCGGCGCGGCCATGGCCACGGGCTCAGGCTCGGGCTCGGGTTCCGGCGCCGCTGCGACATCGGCCTGCGCCAGATCTTCGCCAGCTTGCTCGTCCTCATTCGAATCCTCGGAGATGATCTTCCGGATGGAAGCCAGGATCTCCTCCATCGTGGGTTCGTGCTGGGGATTCGACATCGCGCAACTCCGCTGCATGCGGTTCGAAATTGGAACTGAACCCTAAAACACTCACCGAAATAAGGAAAGAGTTCGTTAACGACCGATTTCCGAGTCGCTGCGGCAAACCGGGATTTTAGTCGCCAAACCCGAGCCAGCGGGCCGCATTCAAATCATAATAGGCATCGGGATCGTAGAGCTTCACCTTCAGGCCCAGATTCTGCGCGGTCAGCTGTCCGGTGGCCGCCAGCAGCTGATAGGCGGCAACCTGCGCATTGCGGCGCGATGAAAGAACCGCGACCTGAGAGTTGAGCAATTCCTGTTCGGCATTGAGCACATCGAGGATCGTCCGTGCACCGACTTCCTGTTCTCTGCGCACACCTTCATAGGCAAGCTCGTTGGCTTTGACCTGTGCTTGGTCTGAGGCAATCGCCGACTGCGCCGACTGGAATGACTCCCATGCCGCCTTGACGCCTTCGCGCACCTGGCGATCGGCATACACGACATTGAGCTGCGACTGGCTGTGCAATTGCTTGGCTTGCCGCACGCCGGCCTGGTCGGCGCCGCCTTGATAGAGCGGCACCGTCAGCATCGCGATCAAAGAGGTGGAATTGGTGGTGGGCTGGGCCAGAACGCCACCGAAGGCCTGTGACGCCGAATAGCCGTACTGCGCCTGGACCGAGACCTGCGGCAGCATCGCGCCCACCGAATCGTCGATCGCCAGATCGGCGGCCCGCTCGGTTTCCTTGGCGGCGATCAGCTGCGGATTGCGCGTCTGCGCCATGGCCTGGGCATCGGCGATCGACCCGGGCAGCGGCGGCAAGGGCGTTTCCTTGGCCAGGGTCTCGGCCGGCCGGCCGATCACCTTCTCGAAATTGGCGCGGCTCACCGCGAACTGGCCCCGCGCCGTCACCAGGGCCGACTGGGCGCCAGACAATCGGGCCCGGGACTGGGCGACGTCCGTGCGGGTCAGTTCGCCCACCTTGAACTGGAGTTCGGTGGCCTTGAGCTGCTTCTTGAGGACGGCGACATTGTGCTCGCGCAGATCGACGACGGCCTGGTCGCGCACCACATCGACATAGGCCGTCACGGCGGCGAGCAGCACCGTCTGCTCGACATCGGTCAGCTGGGCACGGCCGGCCCGCACCAGCGCCTTGGCCTTGGAGACCTCGGCCCAGGTCTGGCCGCCGCGGAAAATCGGCTGGTTCAGCGTCACCTGGCCCTGGAGCGGGTGAGTGTTCGCAGCACTCCCCGGGGGGATCCCGGGCCCCGAGAATTCGTAGTGCTGGGTGCCATATTGGCCCTGGGCATTGATGGTCGGCCGCCAGCCGGCATTGGCCTTGGCGACATTCTCATCGGTGGCCCGGAGCTTGGCCCGCTGGGCCTCCAGCTGGGGATTGGATTCGTAGGCGACGCCCAGGGCGTCGGCGAGAGTGAAGGTGCCCGCCTGCACCGCAGTGGCGCTCAGCAGCACGCTGGCCACACCGGCCACGGCGAGAGCGCCCGAAAGTCTGTTCATCGATATCCCCTGCCCGCGACGCGTCCTCGGGCCACATGTGGGTATTCTAGAAGACGAATCCAACCGTCTTGCGGAACCCGGGCAGAAGCGGCGCCGTGGCGTCGAAATCCGGCCGATCGCCGATGTGGCTGCCGCTGCGGACATAAAGATGGGCCCGCCCCTGCGCGCCCTCCTGCACCACGGTCACGAGCCGGCCGCCCTCGCCCAGCTGGGCCAGGAGCGCCTGCGGCACCGTCTCGACGGCGCCGTCGATCAGGATCACGTCGTAGGGCGCGCCGGCCTTGTGACCCTCGGCGAGGCCGCCCTGGACGATCTCGGCATTGGTCGCGCCCACCGCCGGAAGCATCTCCGAGGCCACCCGGACCAGGTCGACATCGGCCTCGACGGCCGTCACCCGGCCGGCCAGACGGGCCAGGACAGCGGCGGCATAGCCGGTGGTGCAGCCCACCACGAGAACCCGGTCCTCGGCCCCGACCTCGGCCAGAAACAGGAGTTTGGCCAATGTCCGCGGCTCCAGCAGGAAGCGGCCCGGCACCACCTCGACCGCGGTCTCGGCATAGGCGGAGGCCCGTTTGGCCGCCGGCACGAAGCGCTCGCGCGGGGTCTCCAGCATGGCGGCGTGGATCCGCCGGTCCGGGACGTCATTGGGACGGACCTGCAATTCGACCATATTGAAACGCTGGGCGGCATAATCGGTCATGGGGCGACTCGCGAGCAAATGAACGGGATTGCGGGGCTTATAATGCCGTGGACCGGGCGTGACAACGCGCCGGCCTCCCCGAGGGGAAGGTCTGCGCAAACCGATTGTCGGCGCCGGGGCCGATCTGTTATAGCCCCGCCTCACCTTGGGGCCACGTGGCGGAGTGGTGACGCAGCGGACTGCAAATCCGCGTACCCCGGTTCAATTCCGGGCGTGGCCTCCAAACATCCGAAAAGCCTCAACGCCGCACAGCAGCCCGGCCTCACGAGAGACCAGGCGGCCCCACCCCGCTGCGTGCTTAGCGCGGCGTCAGGACCTCGGTCCCGCCACCGTCCTGGCCCGCCACGGTCCATAGGCCGTTCATCGTGCCGTTCCGCCCGACCTTGTAAATGACCAGTCCGATGTCGCCGTTCAACTCATAGGCGGCCGCAAACGAGTCGCCGTTGCGCGAACAGATCCCGGAGGACGTCGTGCCTCCGGTATGCCATTCGATCACGCAGGTGGTTTGGCTCGTCAGCGTGATCTGCGCGGTTCCGCCGTAACGAGAACCGTCGAGGTTTGTGCCGTTCACCGAATAGGTTCCGCCGATCGCCTGAGCCGCGGCGGGGGCTGCCAGGGCAACCGTCAGGAGCGCAGTGGCAAATATCAGTTTCATAAGAAATTTCCTTCTCGACAAAACGATGAAGGCGCAAGCGCGTGTCTATGCGAACGCGATACGCCGATGCCGTCCCGTCGCGTTCGACGGACGGGGATCGTCGCGCCCAGGCAAATGGAGAAAATGCGGCGCGCGGCTGACATTGTGAGCTTGAACGGCAAGGAAGGCGCAGAACGGCAGAAAGAGATGTTCGAACGAAGCGGTTGCCGATCCGGTCGCGAGTATGAGCGCGTCCTGAAACGGTGTAAATGGACGGCCGCGGCGAAAGTGCCCACTGCACCAGGGGCATATTGCAAGTCTGGCTCCGGGACGTCCGGGCTGACTCTCGGATCGCAACGGCGGCGAGGCCGGCGGGGGCAGCCCGCGGACACCCAAGGGGTGCCCATGGCTGACCCGGTAACCTCAACATCCGTTAAGCTGAACCGAATCAGTTGCGCATTAACCAGTTATTAACCTTGGGGTGCGAAGCTCCCATTGTCTTCCCTTGAAGACACCCCACCATTACCCAACGCCTTGGGGCCGGGCACCACCCGGCCCTTTTCTTTTACTGGACCGAATCGGGCCGTTCCGTTCCGGGATTCAGCCCCGACGTTCCGGCCAGATCTTCTTCAGCCGCCGTCTTATCCACTCCCAACCGCCACTCGCTTGGCCCTGGGCGCCTGAGCGGCCCCACCACACCTCGATGCGGCGGCGCAACCGGCGCATCGGTGGCAGGTCGATCGACAGCACCATCACCCCCAGGGGCAACATCCACAGACCCAGGACCGGAAGAACGGCGAATATCCCGCCCAGCACGAGGCCCACACCAAGCAGCAGGCGCAGGGCGCGGGACCGCGGCAGGCCGACCCGGTGCTTGCCGAAGCGCAATTCATGCCGGCGGCGGCGAACGGGATCGCCACCCGGTTGGGCGTCATCAGGAGGAGCGGACATCTGTCTCACGCACAAATCGCCGCGCACAAAAATCGCTGCGGGGCCAAAATTGGTATAGTCATCGCCGCCCAGACGCGCTAGAGACGCGCCCCTAGTTCCCCGGTAGCTCAGCGGTAGAGCAACCGGCTGTTAACCGGTTGGTCGCTGGTTCGAATCCGGCCCGGGGAGCCATTCTCTCAAGTTCCGCGACGACAACGCCCCTGCCTGCGGGCGAGCGGCGGTGGGCGTCATCTGGATGCGCCCGTTAGCGAAGCGGTTCCCGGCTGCGATCCTTCATCAGATAGAGCGCGCCGATGGACATCAGCGCCCCGATCATCAGATAGGCCGGGGCCGCGATATTCGACCCCGTATAACCGATCAATGCGGTCGCGATCAGCGGCGCCGTTCCGCCCCCGAAGCCAAGCCCGATATTGAAGGCCAGCGAATAGCCGGACAGCCGGAAATGTGAGGGAAAGAGCTCCGCCAGCATGGCCGGAGCGGTGCCCATGATCATGCCCAGAAACACGGCGAATCCGAATTGCGCAACCACGAAGCGCATGAGATCGGAGCCGCTCGCCAGTTCGAAGAAGATGATCGAGGTGAAGAAGATGAGGGCGAAGGCGAGCATCAGCATCGAACGCCGGCGCAATGCATGATCGGTCAGCCAGCCGGCGAGCGGGATCGCGATGATCGCGACGGCCTCGGCGACCGTGTTGATCGCCAGGGCATCGCCATGGTCGATCCCGCCGAAGCTGCTGGCAAAGGTCGGGAGGAAGACGAGCGTCAGATAGTCCGCGACGCCATAGCCCCAGGTGAACACCATCGCCAGAATCATGGCGCGCGGGGCCTGGGTGAAGGCTTGCTTGAGGGGAAGTTCGCGCTGGCCGTCATCGACCGGTTCGGGCTCGTAGCCGGTTTCCGACAAGCGCGAGCGCATCCAGTAAGCGAGGATGGCAAGCACCCCGCCGCCAATGAACGGCAAACGCCAGATCCAGGGAAATTCCGGGTGAGTCTTCGACAGCATCACGGTTCCGGCAGCCAGTCCGGCGGCCAGCAGGTAGCCGCCGGTCGAACCGATATTGGCGAAGCTGCCGGCGATACCGCGGCGATGCCGCGGCGCCGTCTCGATGAGATATGAAACCGAGCCGGTGAACTCCCCGCCGACGGAGAAGCCCTGGAACAGGCGGATCACCAGCAACAGGATCGGTGCCCAGACGCCGATCTGTTGATAGGTGGGCAGAAAGCCGATCAGCGTGGTCGCCACGCCCATCAGCACGACAGAGGCGATCAGGACTGTCTGGCGGCCAATCCGGTCACCGATATGGCCGAGCACCGCCCCGCCGATCGGGCGCACAGCGAAGCCGATGGCGAATCCGCCATAGGCTCCGATCAGGGACGCGACGGGATTGGTCGAGGGAAAAAAATGCGCGCCGATCATCGGCGCCAGATACCCGTAAAGTCCGAAGTCGTACCATTCGAGCACGTTGCCGATCATCCCGGCGCCGAGGCTCTCGGCCGACAGATTCTCTATTTTGTTGAGTGCGGCAACGCCCGTAGGCCCCCCAGAATCAGACAATGTTCCACTTCCTCCCTAACTCCGGCGACGCAGACGAACTGGCGGCCGCAAGGCAGCTGTCGCTGTACGCGTGACGACGTCCTGCCGCCCTGCGCGCCTGAACATGTTTTGCACGGCACGATTCCAACGCCTCCGCCGTGCAGACAGAAAACCGCGCCCTCCAGTCGAAGCGGAACCTCGCACAGCCTCCCCGCTCATGTAACCCGTCAGCAAGGATGGGGCTGCGCGACATCTATCGGATCCTGCGAAACGCTGCCGCAGCAGGCCAATCATTACATTCAGTTCATAATTCGGGCGCAGCACCGTCTCCCCCAAACCTAGCGGGCGTCCAAGCGAACATCTCTGATCCGTCGGCTGCGCGGCGACGTAGACTCGGAACCATGAAGCCGATCATCGTCTGGTTCCGGCAGGATCTGCGCCTCGCCGACAATCCCGCACTGGCGGCCGCCGCACACAGCGGCAGGCCGGTCGCTTGCGTCTATATCCTTGAGGACGGTCCGTCGCGTCGCTGGGCCATGGGTGGGGCCTCGCGCTGGTGGCTGCACGGCGCGCTGCAATCCCTGCAAGGTGATCTGGCCAGGATCGGAGGCCGGCTCATCCTGCGCCGCGGCGCCGCGTCCGGCCTCCTGCCCACGCTCATCGCGGAGACCGGGGCCGACAGCGTCTTCTGGAACCGCCGCTACGAGCCCGAAGCCGCAAGCGGCGACGCAACCCTGAAGAAAATGCTGACCAATTACGGCGTGGTCGCCAAAGATTTCCAGGGCGATGTTCTGGTGGAGCCCGCCACGCTTCTCAGCGCGGCCGGACGGCCCTATCGCGTCTTCACGCCGTTCTGGCGCGCGCTTCGCCAGACAGATCCCGGCTCGCCGTTGCGCGCCCCGTCACGTCTCGATGGTGCTGGCGTGCATATCGTGAGCGATCGGCTCGAGGACTGGGCCTTGCGGCCGACGGCCCCGGACTGGGCCTCGGGACTGTCCGAAGCCTGGAGCCCCGGCGAGGCCGGCGCACATCTGCGGCTGGACGACTTCCTGGCGCGTGCGGACCGCTACCCCGCCGGGCGCGACCGGCCGGACATGATCGCCACATCAAGGCTGTCGCCGCATCTGCATTTCGGGGAGATGTCTCCGCGGCAGCTTTGGCACGAGATCCTGCGGCATGCGCCCGTGCTGCCCGACGGCGGCGAGAAATTCCTCTCCGAGCTCGGATGGCGCGAATTCGCCCGGCACCTGCTGTTCCACAATCCGACCCTTCCGGACGCGCCCCTCCTGCGCAAATTCGAGGCCTTTCCGTGGCAGGACGATCCGATGCGGTTTTCCGCATGGTGTCGGGGACGCACAGGCATTCCCATCGTCGATGCCGGCATGCGCGAGCTGTGGCAGACCGGCTGGATGCACAATCGCGTGCGCATGATCACCGCGTCCTTCTTGATCAAGCACCTCATGATCGACTGGCGCCGCGGCGAGGCCTGGTTCTGGGACACACTGGTCGATGCCGACCTCGCCAACAATGCCGCTGGCTGGCAATGGGTGGCCGGCAGCGGCGCCGACGCGGCCCCGTTCTTCCGGATCTTCAATCCGGTGTTGCAGGGCGAGAAATTCGATCCGCAGGGCAGCTATGTCCGCCGCTTCCTGCCCGAACTGACCCGGCTCCCGGACCGCTACATCCACAAGCCCTGGCAGGCCCCGATGGCGGTCCGCCGCGAATCCGGCGTGCAGCTGGATGCCAACTACCCTTCCCCGATTGTGGATCTGGCCGCCGGCCGGGCCCGCGCGCTGGCGGCGTTCCGCGGCCTCAAATCCGGCTAAGCCCTTGCATGGCTTGAAGGGCTCCGCGCCGGGGCTTAGGTTCGACCAGAACCCGCAATCAAACCGGCCCCATGGACATCAGACACGACACCATCGCCGCCATCGGACACACGCCGCTCATCCGCCTCAAACGCGCCTCGGAACTCACCGGCTGCGAAATCCTGGGCAAGGCCGAGTTCATGAATCCGGGCCAGTCCGTGAAGGACCGGGCCGCGCTTCACATCGTCAAGGATGCCATCGCCAGGGGCCAGCTCAAGCCGGGCGGCACGATCGTCGAGGGCACGGCCGGCAATACCGGAATCGGCCTGGCCGTGGTCGGCAATGCGCTCGGCTTCAAGACCGTCATCGTCATTCCCGAGACGCAGAGCCAGGAGAAGAAGGATGCGCTGCGCCTGATGGGCGCCCAGCTTCTCGAAGTCCCGGCCAAGCCCTATCGCGATCCCGACAATTACGTGAAGATTTCCGGCCGCCTGGCCGAGCAACTGGCAAAGACCGAGCCCAATGGCGCGGTCTGGGCCAACCAGTTCGACAATGTCGCCAACCGTCAGGCCCATGTCGAAACCACCGGACCGGAAATCTGGGAGCAGACCCAGGGGCGCATCGACGGCTTCACCGCCGCCGTCGGCACCGGCGGCACGCTGGCCGGCGTCGCCATCGCGCTGAAATCGCGCAATCCCGAAATCCGCATCGCCGCGGCCGATCCGCTTGGGCGCGGCGATCTATTCCTGGATCAAGACCGGCGAACTGCAAATCGCATGGCGGCTCGATCACCGAAGGCATCGGCCAGAACCGGGTCACCGCCAATCTGGATGGCGCGCCGATCGACGACGCCTATGAGATTTCCGATGAAGAGATGCTGCCGATGCTGTTCGATCTGCTCGAGCATGAAGGCCTGTGCATGGGCGGCTCGACCGGCATCAATATCGCCGGCGCCATCCGCATGGCAAAGGACATGGGCCCCGGCCACACCATCGTGACGGTGCTGTGCGACTACGGCACGCGCTATCAGAGCAAGCTGTTCAATCCCGAATTCCTCAAATCCAAGGGCCTGCCGGCGCCGCACTGGCTCGCCGCGCCGCGCCCTGCAATCGCGATCCCCTTCGAGTCATGACGCCCGCATCCCCGCTCGTATCGACCGACTGGCTGGCCGAACATCTCGACGCGCCGGATGTGCGGATCGCCGATGCCTCCTGGTATCTGCCGCAGGCCGAACGCGATGCCAAAGCCGAATATGAGAGCGCGCATATTCCCGGCGCGGTCTTTTTCGACATCGACGACCTGTCCGACGAAACCAATGCCCTGCCGCACATGCTCGCGCCGGCGCCGAAATTCGCCAGCCGCATGCGCCGGCTCGGACTGGGGGATGGCAATCTCATCGTCGTCTATGACGGGGCGGGCATTTATTCGTCGCCGCGCGCATGGTGGATGCTGCCGTGCCATGGGCCATGACGGAGGTCGTTGTGCTCGACGGCGGCCTGCCGAAATGGCGGCGCGAGGGCCGCCCCATGGACGACCTCGTGCTGCTTGCCGCAAACCCGCCATTTCACGCCGCGGCCCAACAATGCGATGGCAGCGAGATTTCGCGCAGATGATGCAGATCTGCGCCACCGGACGACGAACAGATCGCCGATGCGCGCAGCCCCGCCGCGTTTTGCCGGCGAGGAAGCCGAGCCGCGCGCCGGCCTGCGCCGTGGCCATATTCCCGGCAGCCGCAACATCCCCTACACCCAGCTCACCGCAGAAGACGGCACGATGAAGTCGCCCGATGACTTGCGCGCGCTGTTCGTGAAGGCCGGGCTCGATCTTGCCCGCCCGATCGTGACGAGCTGCGGCTCGGGCATCACGGCCGCGACGCTGCTGCTGGCGTTGCATGTCGTCGGGGCCGACAAGGGTGCGGTCTATGACGGGTCATGGGCCGAATGGGGCGCCAGCGACGAGGCGCCGCTTGCCACGGGGACGACATGACCGCCAAGAGCACCGGCGGCGCATCCCGACCGTCGTCACCTTCCTGGATATGAAGGCGCGGCCCGAACTGACGCCGCCGCCGCAGCCGCATGGCAAGGTCGCGATCCTGCGCGCCGAGAACTCCGCCGGTGCATTTCTATCGCTATCTCTATGACACGATCGGCGGGCGCGTATTACTGGGTCGACCGCAAGAAGCTCGATGATGCCGGGCTCGCCGAGCTGCTCGCCGATCCGGGCGTGCATCTCTACGTGCTCTATGTCGATGGCTGCCCGGCCGGGATGGCGGAACTGGATTTCCGCAATTCGGCAGTCGGCGCAGCTCGCCTATTTCGGACTGATGCCCGACTATATCGGCCGCCGCCTCGGCCACTACTTCCTCTATCAGGCCGTGCTCAACGCCTGGGACTCAGCCGATCCGGATGCTGCGGGTCAACACCTGCACGCTCGATCATCCGCGCGCCTTGCCGCTCTACCAGCGCGTCGGCTTCGTGCCCTATGCCCGCGAAGAGCGCTTCATCATCCTGCCCTGAGCCGCGCGCCCGAAAGAAACCGCAAAGCGAATCGTGAACGCGTGGCACTTTCTTTGCGCCACGCGCCGGTTGCCGTCGGCCCCATATTTCCCATTTCCTTCAACGCGCTAAGCGGGCACACTCCGGCCCGCCAGAAAGATAAAGGAGAACCGGGGGATGGCGAATTTGGATGCGGGCGCGCCGCGCCAGCGTGAATTGTTCGGGCACCCGATCGGGCTGACCTACCTGTTCACGACCGAGATGTGGGAGCGCTTCTCCTATTACGGGATGCGCGCCATCCTGGTGCTCTATCTGGTCGAACTACCTGCTGCTGCCCGGCCAGGCCGAACACGTCGCTGGCTATGCGACGATGAAGTCGATCCTTGAGACGATCTTCAATGGCGGCCGGCCGCTCGACCCGCAGCCGCTGTCCTCGACGATCTACGGCACCTATACCGCCCTGGTCTATCTGACGCCGTTCTTCGGCGGCATCATCGCCGACCGCTGGCTGGGCCAGCGCTTCACCGTCGATCGTCGGCGGCGTCATCATGGCGGTCGGCGAATTCGTCCTCTTCGTACCGAACCTGTTTTTCCTCGGCCTTCTGTTGCTGATCATCGGCAACGGCTTCTTCAAGCCGAACATCTCCACGCAGGTCGGAAATCTTTACAAGCCGGGCGACAGCCGCATCGACCGCGCCTTTTCGATCTTCTATGTCGGGATCAATGTCGGCGCCTTCTTCTCGCCGCTGGTCTGCGGCACCCTCGGCGAGGAAGTTGGCTATCATTGGGGCTTCTTCGCCGCCGGCGTCGGCATGGTGATCGGCCTGTTCACCTACATGTTCGCGCTGCGCACCCTGCCGCTCCGATCGCGTCACCCGAATCAAGGCAGAACGACGAGGCCGCGAAGAAGCCGCTGACGGGCCAGGACTGGAAAGCGGTCATCGCCATCATCCTGCTGTGCATCCCGGTGACCTTCTTCTGGGCCACCTATGAGCAGCAGGGCAACACGATCAATCTGTGGGCCCAGGACTTTACCAACCGCGCGCTGATCCCCGGCGTGATCGACTGGCAAATTCCCGTCACCTGGTTCCAGGCCTTCAACCCCTTCATGATCGCGGCCTTCACGCCGTTGGTGGTGTCGCTGTGGGGCTGGCAGTCCAAACGCGGCAATGAACCCTCGACGGTCACGAAGATGGCGCTGGGTCTGTTCCTGCTGGCGCTGTCCTATGTCGTGGATGGCGGCCGCGGCCTGGCTCTCGCCGAATGGCGGCGCGAGCTGGCTGTGGCTGTTCTGCTTTTCTTCGCGCTGATCACGATGGGCGAACTCTATCTCTCGCCGATCGGCCTGGCGCTGGTGGCGCGGGTGGCGCCGGCGCAAGATCCTGTCGATGATGATGGGCCTGTGGTTCATCACCAGCTTCACGGGCAATCTGCTGCAGGGCTATATCGGCACCTATTTCAGCGTCATGAGCAAGGAGAGCTTCTTCCTGATGCTCGCGGCCATCGGCGCGGCGGCTGGCGTGCTCACCTGGCTGTTCAATTTCCCGCTCAAGCCGATCCTCGACGCCAAGCCCGTGGATGCGCCGGAACTGGCCCAGCCGCAGGCCGATCCGCATATCGAGCCCACCTCGCACACACCGGCCCCGTAACGGGCCTGAGGACGGGCGGCGCTCGACATCGCCGCCCGTTTGCACCATCACTTGCGCTGAACCTCGCCTCCCGAAACGGGGGCGGGGCAGCGCAATGGCCGGCCGGGGAGCATGAGGTATGGCGGAGAGCAAGAAGCCACGAACGATGGCCGTCCACAGCGGGCGGATGACGCGGGAGCATTTCGGCACGGTCAACACGCCGGTCTATCGCACCTCGACCATACTCGCGCCCGACCTGGCCACGCTGGAAGCCCATAACGCCCCATACGTCTATGGCCGGCGCGGCACGCCGACGTCCAGAGCTTCGAGCAGGCGATCAACGCGCTCGAAGGCGGCGAAGAGACGGTGGTCGTGCCGTCCGGACTGGCGCGCCATCACGCTGGCTTTGCTGTCCGTTTGCAGCGCCGGCGATCACGTGCTGATGACCGACAGCTGCCTATCATCCGACGCGATCGTTCTGCGACCGGATGCTGGCAGCGCTTCGGCGTCGAGACGAGCTACTACGACCCGCTCATCGGCGGTGGTATTGCCGGGCTCTTTCGAGCCCAACACCAAAGCCGTCTTCTGCGAGGCGCCAGGCTCGCTCACCTTCGAGATGCAGGACATCGCGGCCATCGCCGAGGCCGCCCATGCCAGAAAGGTGCGTCCGTCCTGATGGACAACACCTGGGCGACACCGATCTGTTTCAAGCCGCTGGAACACGGCGTGGACCTCTCGATCCAGGCCGTCACCAAATATATCGGCGGGCACGCCGACGTGATGATGGGTTATGTCACGGCCAATGCGAGCCACAAGGATCGCCTCAACCACACCCATGGGGACCTCGGTCTCTTTTCCGGTGGTGACGACTGCTTCCTGGCCCTCCGGGGGTTGCGCACGCTTCCGGTGCGCTTGCCGAGGCATCACGAAACCGCGCTCAAACTCGCGCACTGGCTCCAGGCGCGGCCGGAGGTGGACCGCGTTCTCTATCCCGCGCTTGAGGACGATCCCGGACATGCGATCTGGAAGCGGGACTTCAAGGGCGCCTGCGGCCTGTTTGGTGTGGTCCTGAAGCCGGTGCCGCATGACGCACTTGCGGCCCTGATGGACCACCTCGAGCTCTTCGGCATGGGCTGGTCCTGGGGCGGGTTCGAGAGCTTGATCGTTCCCGCGCGGATTCACCGCTCCGCGAGGCCCTTCGAAGCCGAAGGGCCGGTGATCCGGATTCACGCGGGCCTTGAGGATGCGGATGATCTGATCGCCGATCTGGAAGCGGGCTTTGCCCGGATGGCCAGGGCGCGATGAGCGACGAGACCCTCCCGAGACAGGACTTCCTGGAGGCCGTCGCCTTCAATCCGGACGGGCTCGTCCCCGCCATCGCGCAGGACGCGAACTCGGGCGCGGTGCTGATGATGGCCTGGATGAACCGGCAGACGCTTGAGGAGACGCTCCGGACCGGCCAGGTGACCTACTGGTCGCGTTCGCGCCAGGCCGTCTGGCGCAAGGGGGAAACCTCCGGGCACACCCAGACACTCGTCGAGGCCTGGGTGGATTGCGATGGCGACACCCTGCTGCTCAGGGTCGATCAGACCGGCCCCGCCTGCCACACCGGGGCGCCCACCTGCTTCTACCGCCGCGCGGATTAGAGGCCCCAGAGGACCCTGGCGCCCGCCCTGAAGTCTCGCAGAATCTGACAATAAGTCAGAAATAAATTCGGCTGCCCCTCTTGAACGTACTTGTTTCGTTCCCATCTCTCCACCAGCAGACAGAAAAGGAGATTGCCCGGGGGAAGGATTGCTGGCGCAGGACCATACAGGACAAGGATGCGGGTCTTGCGCGCATCCATGTGCTCCGGCGGGACGATGAGCCTCCGGCATGGCTGCGGCCGGCCGAGCCATCCCAGCCGGAGAACGAAGTTCGAGGCGAGGCAAAGGTGCGGAGCGGCTGCGTCGAGGCGCGTGGCGGCCCGCCTGCCGTAGCCTCGATGCGCAAGGCGGGCGTCTTGTGCGGGCCGGACCGGTCTTCAGGTTCTCGGCGCGCAGGCCCGCCTTTGTTGTGCGTGCAGCAAAGCCCTAATCCCTGAACCAGGAATCGTTGTCCGGATAGTCATGGGTCCGTGGAAAGGAGAGCACGATCACCGCGACTGCGGCCCCAAGGATCGCACCCATGAAGGCCCCAAGAAGATAGCTTCCGGATACGACGACAACCCCGCCAATCAGGCCGGCGATCATCATCAGGCCTACGAATGCGAGTTGGCGCATGGTGCGCCCTCCGCTGGCTTGGTCTAGTCGAATATTCCGCGCAAATGCGCATTGAGAAACTTCGCCGCCGGATCGACTTCGCGACGCAACGCCCTGAAGCGCTCAAACTCCGGATAGACTGCGGCGATTTCATGGCTGCCGCAACTGTGACGTTTGCCCCAATGCGGCCGGCCGGCATATTTGCGGAACATCGCCTCGCAATTCCGGAAGAGTCGGGTCGTGTCGACCTTGTGGTATTGGTGGATCGCGATCGTGACACTCTCGCGCCCGTAGAACGGGCTAAGCCAGATGTCGTCGGCCGCAACCGTCCGATACTCGATGGGAAATCCGGTGTTGATCCGATTCTTCCGGATCGTCGCGACGATCTCCTGCAGGCATTCGGGCCCCTTGGCAAAGGGCACGGCATACTCCATCTCGTTGAAGCGGACATTGCGCGGGCTGGGGAAGATTTCGTGGCTCCAGCGCACCTTTTCCGGCCCCGGCATCAGCCGCGAGAAAAGCTTGTGCGAACTGCGCAGCAGCAATGGCGCGTAGGGCAGAAATTCGTTGATCCCGGCAAACACGCGCATATCCCCGCCGCCCCGCTCGCCGCGCGCAAACATCTCTTCGGCGGAACGCGGGCCGGGCGCATCGCCGTCGCTGATGTTCAGCGACTTGCAAATCGCGGTGTCGGCATAGGGGAACCAGAAGAACTCGAAATGGCGGTTCTCCGCCACGAGTTTGTCGAGCTGCTCGAACAGCTCGGCGATGGGCAGCGCGAAGTTCCGTTCCACCAGCTTGTAGGCCGGCATGACCTTCATCGTGATTTCGGTCATGAGGCCAAGGGTGCCCATCGACACCCGCCCGGCCGCGAAGAGTTCGGGATTTTCGGTTTCCGAACATTGCAACACATCGCCATTTGGCAGGATGAGGCGAAACCCGGCGACTTGCGCCGAGAGGCTGCCGAGCGTCCTGCCGGTGCCATGGGTGCCCGTCCCCACGACACCGCCCAGGGTCTGCCGGTCGATATCGCCCATATTGGCGAGCGCCAGCTTCGCCTCGTACAGCGCCGGGCCGACGGCCCAGAGCGGCGTCGCCGCCGCCAGGGTGGCCGTGCCCGCTTCGGCATTGACGGATTTGAGGCCGGAAAAGGCCGCCAGATCCACCAATGTGCCGTCAGTTGCGCAGAGCGGCGTGAAGGAGTGCCCCGTCCCAGGCGCCCGCACCGGCCCCTCCGCGTTGCGGACGGCCGCCGCCAGATCCACTTCATCCTTGGGGGCCACGATCTGGCGCGGCTTGCAGGTGACCCCTCCCGACCAGTTCGACCATTTTCCGCCGACGATCTTCATCCGTTCTCCTCGGGCGTGGTTCGGCGGCGGCTTTCTTGCGCTCCGCGCGGCGCGCGTCAATCTTGCATTCTGCCCGGAATTCGGATTTGCCCGCGCCAGGCGGCACCGTTCATCCCGCGTTCATGTCGCCCGGCCCAGGTTTTCTTGCGGCAAATCAACGGAACTCGGCGAACTTGCCTTAGGTTCTACGTCTTGAAATGCCGGCCAGCTGGAGGACGAGTAATCATGCGTAAATTGATAGTCGGCGCGGCAGGGATTGCCGCCCTTCTCGCCCTGGAGGGTTGCGTGACAGCGCCGATGGGGCCGACCGTTCCGGTCATGCCCGGGCGCGACAAGTCATTCGCCGCGTTCCAGGATGACCAGTATTATTGCGAACGCTACGCGCAAGACCGCGTTGCGGGGCGCATCGATCGAGCCAATGACGAAATCGCCCGCAACACGGTGCTGGGAACGGCCCTTGGCGCGGCGCTTGGCGCCGCGGTCGGCGATACCAGGGGCGCGATCGCGGGCGGCGCCGCAGGGGCGGCGATCGGCGCCTCAACGGCCGAGCCCGGCTACAAGCAATACAGCACCCAACGCCAGTACAACATCGCCTACGCGCAGTGCATGAAGCACCGCGGCAACGAGATCGGTGGCCGCAGGGGTCCGCGATATCGCGACTATCCGCCACCGCCGCCGCCACCACCGGATGATGGCTATCCGGACGACGGCTACCCGGACAATTGACAACTGGCCGGCCCGGCGCCGTGCGGCGCCGGGCTGCCACTGTCAGATATCGGCGAATTGCGCGGCACGCTTTTCGAGGAAGTGCGCCACGCCTTCCTTGAATTCGCTGTGCCGGAGGCTTTTCCGCATCTCCTCGTCGGCGATTTGCATCGCCTCGTTGTAATCCTGGAAATTCGCCTTCCAGACTTGGGCCTTCATGATGGCCATGGAACGCGGCGAGACCGCATGGGCCAGATGGCGCGCATAACTCAGCACATCATCCATAAAGCTTTCCTGCGGGAAGACCTTGTTGACGAGACCCATCGCCTGCGCTTCCGCGGCGCCCACCTTGCGCGCCGATAGCAACAGATCGAGCGCATTGGCCTGCCCGACAAGCCTGGGCAAGAGCCAGCTGATCCCATGTTCCGCGATCAAGCCCCTCTGGGCGAAGGAGGTCGTAAAGATGGCCTTGTCGGCTGCGAACCGAATGTCCGCGTAAAGCGCCATGACCAGCCCGATGCCCGCGATCGGACCGTTGATGGCCGCAATGATTGGCTTGCGCGTTTTCACGAAATAGCCGAACCGTTCGGCATCGCGGAAATCGCCGCGCAGATCCGGACCAAGCGTAGCGTTAAACCGCGAATCCAGGTCCTCCACACCGTTTGTAGCCGCGCCAGCCCCCTCCCCCGCTGCGTGATCGGAGAGCACTTCCATATCGGCGCCTGCACAAAATCCTCGCCCCGCGCCCGTGAGAACGATCGCACGAACCTGGCTGTCCGCATTGGCTTCGGCCATCGCCCGTTTGAGACCTGCGGCCAGAGATCCCGTGTAGGCGTTAAGCCGGTCGGGCCTGTTCAACGTCACAATCGCGATACGCTCGCGCACCTCATAGAGGACATCCTGTTGCAGAGACATGGGCCTTCCTCGCCTGGCGTTGTTTTCGCAGTGCGACCATGCTCCCATATCCTGTGGCGACCGAAAAGCCCGACCTTGGGAGAGACGCATGACCGTCGATTATCGCGACATTCTTTATGACAGCCCCGAACCGGGGATCGCCGAAATCACGCTCAACCGACCTCAAGCCATGAACGCCTATACCGGCCGCATGTGCCAGGAGCTCGTGGCGGCCCTCGACGACTACGTGACGCGCGACGAATTCCGCTGCCTCATCCTGACCGGGGCGGGACGCGGCTTCTGCGCCGGCGGCGATGTCAGCGGCGGCGACCCCGACCGGCCGGACTACAAGACCAAGCAGATGGGGTACGCCCACGAAATGCGCGAGGGAATGCACGCGGTCATCACCAAGCTCCACCGCATCGACAAGCCCGTGATCGCGATGGTCAACGGCGCGGCGGTGGCCGGCGGGCTGACCTTGGCTCTGGCCTGCGACTTCCGCATCGCGGCGGACACCGCCAAGCTCGGCGACACCTCCGGACGCTTCGGCCTGCTGCCGGATGAGGGTGGGGCCTGGTTCTTTCCGCGCGCCATGGGCCTCGACAAGGCGCTCAAGATGACCTTGCTGCACGAGGTGTATCCCGCCGAGGAAGCAAGGCGCCTTGGACTTGTGACCGAAGTCGTGGCGACTGAGGAATTGCGTATGCGAACATTGGAGTTCGCGCGGGCACTTGGCGCAGGCGCGCCCCTCGCCATACGGCTCGCGAAGTCGATGATGCGCCACGCCATGGATTCCTCTCTCGAGCATTCGCTCAATGACGCGGCGCTCTCCGTAATGATTGTCAACCCGACCGAGGATGTCCGCGAAGGCGTTCGGGCCTTCTTCGACAAGCGTGCCCCGCATTTCAAGGGCAGATGACCGCATCACCGCCGGACGTTGTTCCTGGCCGCCATATAGGTAGTTACACCCCGCGCATATGCGTGAAACGCGGAGGCCACAGTCTCCCCTCTGACGACACTTGGTTGACCTGTCGCAACTGTGCGCCCTGTGGACGGTGCAAAGTGTCCGCATGCTACCGCTCGCATTGACCGGTGCGTTTGCTTTTGGGGACTGCGATGCCGTCCGTGCAGCCCGGACACCGCGCCGGTCAACGGCTCAAATATCTGGTCTTCCTGCCAGTTGTTGGCGCGCTGATCATCGTTTGGGGCCTTGCGATCGTCTTCAAGCTTCAGGAGCGCACAACCGACTTAGCTGCTGCACGCAATCAACTCGCGACCACCGTATCGGCGCTGGCCGACTTCAATGAAATGGCGGAGCGCTCGCCCGGCTCAACCCCGGATGAGCGGACAGCCCAACGCACGGCTTCGATCTGGCGGGCGCTGCTGCGCTACCCGACCGCCGCGATCTGGGTGGTATCCGACGGCAAGCTCATTGACGGGCAGCCGCCCACAGCAGACAACGGCCCCTATCTGTTTGTCGAAGAAGCGAGAGCACAATTCACCGTCCACGCGGCCCTGCCGGAGGCCGACGCACTCACCAGCTGGCGTTCCGAATCCATCACCGGGTCCGGCATCCTCGCTGTGGCAAGTCTGGCTTTTCTTGGCCTGACCCTATTTCTGTCCCGCACGTTGCGACAGCGGACCATGGCCGAACAAGAAGCATCACTCGCCCAGGAACGCACGGCCCAGCTTACGGCCTTTCAAACCCAGCTCCAGCAGACCGTCGCGGCCCGCACGCAGGATTTGCGGACCGCCAATTCCCAACTGCAGGAGGAACTTCACGAACGCAAGGTCGCCGAGGACGCCTTGCGTCAGCACGATGCGATGCTCAATGCCGTGACGAAGAGCGCCTCGGAACTGCTGGGCACGCACGCCTATGAGGATGCCGTCGCTGTCGTCCTCGAGTTGATTGGACAAACGATTGCTGTGGGCCGGGTACAACTCATCGCCATCGCCACCGGGCAGGATGGCCACCTGCACGGCCAAATCGCTCAGGAATGGTGCGCTCCAGGGGCCACGCTCACAATCAACAATCCGGAGTTTCAGGAACTCGACTACTCGACCTTTCTTCCGAATGCGGTCGCACCCGCTCTCAGCGGACGGCCCTACACCTACGGGCTCGCAGATTTGCGCGCGGATCTGCGCGAAAAATATCGCGCCATCGGAATGCGGTCGTGTCTCCAAATTCCCGTACAGGTGGAAGGAAAACTTTGGGGAGCATTGCTGTTCATAGATTCATCCGAAGCATTTCGACATTGGAGCTGGGCAGAAACCGATGGCCTGGAGACACTCGCCGGTCTTGTGGGAGTCGCCATCGTTCGCGCCCGCTATGTCAAGGAGCTCGCGGACGCCAATATGATTGTCCAAAACAGCCCGACGATTCTCTATCGCTTGCGCGGTGAGCCATCCCTGCCACTGACCTATATATCTCCCAACGTTCAGAAATTCGGCCATAACGCGACCGAACTGATGGCGGCGGCAAACTGGGCCGCGCTCCTCGTCGATCCGTCAGACCAGGCGAAATTCGGAGACGCAATGACCAAGGCACTTCAAAACAGCGCCATTGGCGGCTCAACCGAATTCCGGCTGCGCACCGGAGACGGGACCTTACGCTGGGTAGAGAACCGCTATACGCCGGTCCGCGACAAGTTCGGCCGCCTCAAGGAAATTGAAGGGATCATCATCGATGTCACCGAACGCAAATTGGCTGAGGACAAGATTGCGCAGCTGGCCCGCACCGACGGACTAACGGGCCTCGCCAACCGCACCACCTTCGTCGACCGCCTCCGGCAATCATTTGCGGCGGCCCGCCGCGGCACCAGCCCCTTTGCGGTCCTATATCTGGACATTGACCATTTCAAGGATGTGAACGACACATTGGGTCACCCTGTCGGCGACCTGTTGCTCAGGGAAATATCCGACCGCATTCGCGCAAATACGCGTGAGAATGATGTGGTCGCACGGCTTGGCGGAGACGAATTCGCCATCCTTCAAATGGATCTGATCGATCCCGCGCGCGCCGGCGAACTCGCCGGAAAGCTTCTTTCCGCGCTTGCGGCGCCCTACACCCTCAAGGGAAACCATGTCCAGATAACAGTCAGTATCGGCATCGCACCCTATACGGCGCAAGCAATCGGTCCCGACATCGTGCTCACCCAGGCCGATCTCGCCCTCTACCGGGCCAAGGAGCGTGGTCGCAACCAATATCGGTTCCACAGCAACGATCTCGATGATCAGGTGCGTGCGCGCGTGACACTGACCGCAGAACTTCGCGAGGCGCTGAAACATGACCAGCTGGTCCTGTATTTCCAGCCACAGGTTGAAGTGAGATCCGGCATTATAGTTGGCGTGGAGGCGTTGGTTCGCTGGCGGCACCCCACCCGCGGCGTACTCGAACCGGCCGAATTCTTCCCCGTTGTTGAACAGACCGGCACAGTTATGGCTTTGGGGCACTGGGTGTTCGACCACGCATTTCGCCAGATGCGTCAATGGCGTGACGAAGGGATCGCGCCCGCTTTGATGACCGTCAATCTCTCTCTGCTCCAGCTCAAGAATACGCGCGAATTGGTTGAGGATGTCATCAACACGCTCTCAAAACACGGGCTCGATGCCACCAATATTGAATTTGATGTCACCGAGGCGACGCTCGCGCAACTCAAATGGACCGGAAATGACGTCCTTGGTCAATTGCATCGCCTTGGCGCGCAAATTGCCATAGACGACTTCGGCACAGAGTATTCCTCCTTCGACTATCTGCAATCCTACAACGTCAGCCACCTCAAGATTGCCCGCACGCTGATTGCCAAGGCCATCACAGATCCCGAACGTGCCGAGATGATCCGCGTCATGATCGCACTGGCGCGCGAACTCGGCATTGGAATCATGGCCGAGGGCGTCGAGACCTCCGAACAGCGCGAGCTTTTAATTTCAACCGGTACGCCAACCAAGGCCCAAGGCTTCTACTTTAGCGAGCCCGTAAATGCCGCCTTGGCCGCGGCGCTTCTTCGCAAGCGAATAATTGTGCCCGTCGCTTCCCTCCCAACCGATGTCGCCCGGATGCATCGCCCGATCGGAGCCAAGCGAAAAAAGGAGCCACACCCGTGAAATCGCGGATACAGGCTGCCCTTCTCCTGCCGCTTGCGCTTGCGCTGTCGTCTGTGCCCGGTGCAGCCGCAATAACGCAAAACGAGCTCATGGTCGCCGCCCGCGCAATCGGCTTTATCGAGGGTTTGAGGTCTGGGCCCATTGTGGTGGGAATCGTCTATGCGCCACAGGTCGCGCAATCGCTGCAACAGGCCCGCGAGCTTCAAGCGCTGCTGGGCAACGGCCTGCGCGTGGGCAATGTCATCCTGAAACCCATCATGTTGCCGCTCGGCGAGGCAAGCCGCAGCGACGTCGGCCTATTCTTCCTGACTGAGGGCGTGGGGGCCGGTTCGCAGGAGATTGGGCGGGTGAGCCGGAGCCGCAAGATCCCATGCGTGACATTCGATATCCCCCAGGTTCGCGCCGGCACCTGTACTTTGGGCGTGCGCACCAACCCGCGTATCGAAATCCTGGTAAATCGCGCCGCGGCAACGGCGAGCGCGACGGAGTTTTCCGGAGTGTTCAGAATCATGATCACGGAGTTTTAGACCGATGCCACGCAGACACGATCGCTGGCGGGCCCGTCGCGTGAGGATGGCAATTCTGCGCGGCGCGACCACATTGCTTGGGATGACGATTGCGCTGTGGACCGCGACCGTCCATGCGCAGACCATGGATTACAGCGCATTGGAAAACCTCTTTGGCGAACCCGTCACGACGTCGGCGACCGGCTCGCCGCTGCGCGCCAGCGATGTTCCGGCAAGTATCATCATCGTGACCGCAGACGAAATCCGTCGATCGGGCGCCCGGGACATTCCCGGGATTTTGCGACACGTTCCGGGCGTGGACGTTCTACGCTGGACGATGGACCAAGGAGATGTCGCCGTCCGCGGTTACAATCAGGCATATTCTTCACGCCTCCTGGTCCTGGTCGATGGACGGCAGGTGTATGCGGATCACTACGCCTATACCCCCTGGAGCGCGATTCCGATCGAACTCTCCGCGATAAGGCAAATTGAAATCGTGTTTGGTCCGAACAGTGCGCTGTACGGCTTCAACGCCGTAGGCGGGGTGATCAACATTGTGACTTATGATCCCCTGTTCGATTCCGTAAATGCGGTTTCGGTTACGGGGGGCACACAGGCAATCATCCAAAATTCAGCCGTTCTCACCCACCACTTCAGCAAGGATTTCGGGATGCGGCTTTCAGTGGGGAGCCGGAATAACGATGACTATTCAACCGCGCAAAATGCAATCAATATAGGGACAAGACGGGGCAATCGGCGCAAGTCAGTCGATTTCCTCGGCCACGCCCGCTTCGCCCATGATATCGATTTCAGACTCGAATTGTCGCACAGCGAAGCCGCGCAACCGGACATCACTCCACTCTATACAGCCTACTACACCAAATACCGGACGAGTTCGGTCAAGGGCAACCTCTCGGCCGACACTGGCCTCGGCCTCCTCAGTCTGAGCGCCTATATGAATTGGTTCGCTGAAGATGCAAGCGCAGAGATTTCGATCACGCCGCATTTCCTGATCAAGAATCCGGTCTATGTGGTTCAAGCCCAGGATGTATTCAAACCGGCCGCCGCGCATACGCTGCGGTTCTCGGCCGAATACCGGCACAATGATATGACAACGACCCCGCTGGGCGGTGCTCATGTCTTTTACGAGGTCTATTCAGGCGCGGCGATGTGGAGTTGGGCGATTGATCCCACGCTCTCCGTCACAAATGCGGTCCGCTTTGACCACCTGGCACTTGGTCGCAACGGCCTCATCCCTGCCGGGCTGGGGCTGACGAATGACGATTGGAACCGGAAATCACTGACGGAGGTCAGCTTCAACAGCGGCATCGTGTGGAAGGTCGATCATGACGATACGCTTCGCTTCACGGCGGCTCGCGGCGTTCAGTTGCCTAACCTTCTGAACCTCGGCGGGCTGCTGCTTCCATTGGGGTTCGGCTATTATGGCGCAGGGATACCCTCGCTTCGTCCCACCGTCGTCACCAATTACGGGCTGGATCTCGAACATCGCATACCGCCCTGGAGCGCCATGCTGAGACTTCGGGCCTTTCGCCAGGATACCCGAGCGATCGTGGCCAATTTCGGCGGCATGAATTTTCCCCTGGGTATATTGGCGTCTCCTGCAAATATCGGCAATTCCGAGACGACCGGCGCGGAACTGTCCCTGCAAGGGACCATCGGCGAAGAATGGCGCTGGGGCATCAGCTATTCTCCGCAGGTTATTTCCGACAATTTCGAGCCTGGTTTCAACGTGGCGAACGTATTCGTCGACTATGAGCACACCCATCCGATACATGTCGTCAACGCCAATCTCGGCTGGAGTCGCGGCCCCTGGGAGGCCGACGCATATCTGCGCTACGAATCGGAGTTTCAGGGGATCCAGAACGTCAACGCGTTCTTCCCGACGGGAACACTCTCCTCGATCCCCGACTATGTATCGCTCGACGCGCGCCTTGCGTATCGCCTGAGCGAAAACCTCACCCTGTCGATCTCTGGTCAGAACCTCCTCAATTCACCGCAACGGCAGACCTCGGCCGCGGCTGTCGAACGCCAGGTCTTCGTTTCCGTGGCAGCAGATTTCTGAGTCGGACGAACTGGCCCCGCGCGCCTCGCACTTTGCCAAGTTGTGGGAAGAGATCGGCACCGACGAAATCGAACCACCGCGGAGCCGCATGGAATGGCGACCCCGGCGTGACTCGAACACGCAACATCCTGCTTAGAAGGCAGGTGCTCTATCCAGTTGAGCTACGGGGTCCCGCCGTCGCGACAGCCAATGAGCCGCCCGCGGAGCATACAGGATTCGGAGGGCGCGGGGGCCACCGGTCAGTGTGACCAGGGAACCTTGCGGTCGTAACGAAAATTGTCCGAGTACGACTTCGCTCTGGCTGCGGTCGGTTGGGGCTCGAAAACCTGATAAGGAATGCCATGCTTCTCGGCATAGGCTGCGGCCTCCTCGGCCGTATCGAACGCGAGCTGGACCTGCGATCGCATGTCCGACGAACTGTTCCAACCCATCAGGGGCTCCGGCACTTGAGGTAGCTCGGGCTCGAATTCGAGTACCCAGGCTTTTGTGCGGGCCCGGCCTGACTGCATGGCCGTTTTGCTCGGCCGGTATATACGTGCGCGCATCATCTCTCCCTTTGCCGGCCGGTGGTCGGGGCGGCGTGATTCGAACACGCGACCCTCTGCTCCCAAAGCAGATGCGCTACCAGGCTGCGCCACGCCCCGGGCCGTACCGGCGGACAGGCCCGTCCCATACACGCTCGCCGGGGCGGCTTCAACGGCATCTCTGCAGCCGGGTGCCAGGGATGTCACCGGTCCCCGAAAATCCAGTGGCGGACCAGGTCGCCCGGCTGGATCCCAAGGGCCTGTGCCCGCCCTCCATTGATTTCGAGCACGGCGCGGATCGGCTCCGCCGAGGAAATCAGCGTCTCCGAATAGGGCTTCGCCCTGGCATAGATCGTTGAGATTCTGCCGTTGGACCGGATGAAGATGATGTCCAGAGGCAACAGCGTGTTCTTCATCCAGAAATTCGCCATGACGAGGTGACGGAAATCGAACAGCATCCCGGCATTGGCCGCCAGAGCGGTGCGGAACATCAGGCCACGGGCCTGCGATTCGCGATCGGTCGCCAGCTCCACGGTAAAACGTACCGGCCCATGTTGCGTCTCGATCGTCAGGCCGGAACGAGGGAGCGGCGCCTGGGGGGCATCCGGAACGGCTTCCTGGGCCTGCGCAACGGCCGCAAGGAGAACGCCCCACACAAGGCCGGCGGCAATCAGGGTGCGCATGCGATTCCTCTCGTCGCGAAACGGAGCGAGAGTCCACATTGCCCCACAGAGATCAAGTATCCTGTTAGGAATCGAGTACGGCAATCTCTGCGGCGAGTTGCCCCTTCGGGCCGTCTCCGGCGCGCACCCGGACCCGCTGTCCCTCGTGCAGTTCCCGTATGCCGTAACGGCGCAAGGTTTCCATATGCACGAATACATCGGGTGAATCGGGCCCTCGCGAAACGAAGCCGTAGCCCTTTCCGCGGTTGAACCACTTCACAGTGGCATCAAAGGCCGGCCCATGGGGCTCGGCCGTATAGCGGGCCGATCGTGCCCCCGACACCGCCTGCGGCGACGCGGTCGAGTTGTCCAGCATTAGCAGCCGTCGGGCCTGCAGGCCCTTCGGGCCCTTCACGGCCTCGCACACAACACGCGCGCCTTCATAGGCGGCCTTGTAGCCGGATTGCCGGACACAGGTCTGGTGCAAAAGGATATCGCCATCCGGCCCGGCGGATGGTTTGATAAACCCGTAACCCTTGGCAAGATCAAACCACTTGACGAGGCCCGTCACCTCAACCGCAGCTTCGCTTGGCCCTAGCGATGCCGTAAACGTCGTCTCCATCCCCACTGCCCCAATGCACGAAGTTCAAATAGTAAATTTAAAGTTAACACGATCAACCGCCGAGTGGAAGCAGTGTGGTGCCTTCGGGCGACCTAGAATTGCGCTTGCACCTGGACCGCGTTACTAAGTCATTGCTATACCTTCATTCTTCCGCACGCCTAGGGAGCCCCCAAACTCATGGAATTTGCCGGCAGATACGTCATACCCGCTCCCCCCGAGACGGTCTGGGACGCCATCAACGATCCGGAAATCCTGAAGGGCTGCATCCCCGGCTGCCAGTCGATGGCGAAGACCGACGACACGCATTTCGAGGCCTCGGTGAAGATCAAGATCGGGCCGGTATCCGCCACGTTCAAAGGCAGGGTCGCGCTCGAAGAACTGGATCCGCCGCATCGCTGCGTGCTGACGGGAGAGGGCCAGGGCGGTGTCGCGGGCTTCGCCAAAGGATCGGCGGAAGTCCTGCTGACACCAGAAGGCGACGGCACGGCGTTGGCCTACAACGCTAAGGCGAATGTCGGCGGCAAGCTGGCGCAGATCGGCCAACGGCTC
Source organism: uncultured Pseudomonadota bacterium (assembly GCA_963710925.1). Lineage (GTDB taxonomy): Bacteria > Pseudomonadota > Alphaproteobacteria > Micropepsales > Micropepsaceae > Rhizomicrobium. Next base: position 350,923 of record CAVQBY010000004.1, read on the forward strand.
GTTGACGGCGCTGCCCGGCAGCTCGCTGATGAATTCTTTGCCAAATTCGCGGCCGCGGTTGGGGACGATGAAGCTGCACGGACCGCGGCCGGCAAAGGGGCGGGGCTGGGTGCTGAGGCTGTGACCCTCGCCCAATCCGGGGCGTCCGGCGTACCGACGGAAACGATCGCTGCCGGGGCTCCGCCAGACGCTACGATACGGGGCCGGGATGGATCCACCGGCCGGCTGCAGCGAGGCGGGCTGGCGCCGGAAATCTGGGTCGTGGGGCTGATCGGCGTGATCGTCATCCTCCTTATCCTATTCGGCGTGGTTCTCTGAGCCCCTGACGGCTTGACCACCGGGCCCGTCAAAGTCGAGACTTGGCCGCGATCATTGAATTGTCTGAGGAGTGTGTACATGGCCACCGTGTCCATGACGGTGAACGGCAATGCCGTTTCCGCCGAAGCAGAAGACCGGACTTTGTTGGTGCAGTTCCTGCGCGAGACGTTGCGGCTCACAGGTACGCATATCGGCTGCGACACCAGCCAGTGCGGCGCCTGCGTCGTCCATATCGACGGCCGGGCCGTCAAATCCTGCACAGTGTTCGCCGTGCAGGCAGCCGGAGCCGAGGTAACAACGATCGAGGGGCTCTCCAAGGAAGGAACGCTTCACCCGGTGCAGGCAGCTTTCCGGGAACATCACGGCCTGCAATGCGGGTTCTGTACACCGGGCATGATCATGACCGCAGTCGACATGATCCGCCGCAAGCCGAAGCTGGATCGAGCGACCATTCGCGAGGAGCTTGAAGGCAATATCTGCCGTTGCACGGGCTATCAGAACATTGTCAACGCCATCGAAGCGGCGGCAAAGGAAATCGGAGGCGCTGCGTGATCACCTATCCTTTCACCTATGCGCGGGCCCAATCTCTGACGGACGCTGCATCGATAATTGCCGCCAATCCCGACGCCAAGATTCTGGCCGGCGGGCAGACGCTGATCCCCACCATGAAGCAGCGCCTTGCTAACCCGCCTACACTGGTCGACATCTCAGCGCTCAAGGAACTGTCATTTGTTCAGGTTGCGGACGGAGCAGCAACTATCGGCGCTACGACAAGGCACGCTGACGTGGCGAGTTCTGTCCAACTTGCAAAGGCCCTTCCCGCGCTCGCTTTTCTGGCCGGCGAAATCGGCGACCCGGCCGTCCGCCATATGGGCACGATCGGCGGCTCGATTGCCAACAACGATCCGGCAGCGGACTATCCCGCTGCGGCCCTTGCGCTCGGCGCGACAATCAAAACGACCAAGCGTACGATCGCCGCCGACGACTTCTTTACGGGGATGTTCGAAACAGCCTTGGCTGACGGCGAGATTGTCAGCGAAATATCCTTCCCTCTGGCCGAGACGGCAGGTTACGCCAAATTCCCCAATCCCGCCTCGCGATACGCCATGGTCGGGGTGTTCGTCGCCAAGGGAAAAGGGGGCGTCCGCGTCGCGGTGACCGGCGCAGGTTCCTGCGTCTTCCGCGTGCCGGAGATGGAAGCGGCGCTGACCGCGAATTTTGCGCCCGAGGCCGTTGCCGATGTGAAAGTCCAGGCAGCGGACCTCAATTCGGATTTGCACGGATCAGCGGAATATCGGGCACATCTGGTGACCGTGATGGCCAAGCGTGCCATCGCAGCGGCATTGGGAAAATGAGCGGCACGGCGTTCCACGAAGATATCTTGGGCACCGCAGCCCAATGGATCGCCGAAGGGCATAGGGTTGCCCTGGGCACTGTTGTAAAGACCTGGGGCTCGGCACCGCGTCCTGCAGGCAGTCAAATCGCGATCCGTGACGATGCTGCATTCGTCGGCTCCGTCTCTGGTGGTTGCATCGAAGGCGCGGTGATCGAGAGTGCCATGGAAGCGATGACATCTGGCAGCACGCGATCGCTCGATTTTGGTGTCACCAATGAACAGGCCTGGGAGGTCGGGCTCGCTTGCGGAGGCCAGATTCAGGTCTTTGTCGAACCGCTGATTTAGGCCATGCGCAAAGAGATGCTTGCAGCACTCAATACTGCCCGCCGGGAAGGGCGTGCGATCGTGCGCGCCGTCGATCTTGCGACCGGCGACGAGCGTCTGATTGATCCGACGGCACCCTCAGACGATATTGGAGCACGCCGCTGCGCGGGCCGTGAGGGCCGATATGAGCGCGCCGGTCGAGATCGACGGGCGCGTCTGGTTTGTCTCGGTGTACAACCCACCGCTCGACATGGCCATCATCGGCGCCGTCCATATCGCCCAGCCGCTTACGCGCATGGCGCTGCTGGCCGGGTATGGTGTGCGCGTTATCGACCCGCGCACGGCCTTCGCGACGGCCGAACGTTTTCCAGACCTGACACTCTCTCATGAGTGGCCCGACGAAGCGCTTGCGACCGCTCCGCTTGGGCCGCGCAGCGCGCTGGTGGCACTGACACACGATCCCAAACTCGACGACCCGGCGCTGACGGCGGCGCTGCGTTCGTCCTGTTTCTATATCGGCGCCCTGGGCTCCAGGAAGACCCATACGGCACGATTGGCGCGAATGAAGGAAAGTGGCTTCACTGGCGATGAACTTGCACGAATTCACGGCCCGATCGGTCTGGCTATCGGAGCACGTGCACCGGCGGAAATCGCTATATCGATCATGGCGGAAATCACACAATGCCTGCGCACGGGCGACGGAAGAAACGCGCCCCTTGCCCGCGCGCAGGCATGAGCCGCACTAACCGTTAGTCCAGCTTCTTGCTTGAGCCGGGGTGACGGTCGCGATGCTTGCGACGATGCGAGCGAGACAGTTCATCCTTTGTCAGAACACCGTCCTGGTTCCGATCGAGGCGCGCAAAGAGCTTTTTTCCAGGCGCCGAGAATTCGGCCTCGCTCAGTTTGCCGTCATGGTTCTTGTCCAGGCGCTTGAAGCGGCGCCCTTCCATCTCGTGAAAGCGCCCCAATTGGATGCCATAGAACTCGGCAGGCGTCATACCCTGTCCGCCTTTTGCGGCCGCGGAAAAATCTTCGGTGACCGCCCTGTCGAACTCGGCGCGCGTGAGCCTGCCATCCTTGTTGAAATCGGCCTCATGACACATCTTCGCCAGACCGCCGCCGACTTGACGACCGCTTCGCCGATGGAGCCGCCGGTGCCCCTTGACTTGCATTTCGGCGGCCCCTCCCGGTTTCGCACCGTGATGCTTCCTTCCCTCTCGGCGGGCCGCGCAGCTGATTGTGCCGCTGGCATCGCGGTCCATTTTTTCAAACCGCGCACGCAAGGGCGCACGGAACTCAGCGAGCGACAACATGCCGTCACCATTCCAGTCGATCCGACGGAATTGCCCGCCGGTGTGGTCCTGCAACATTGCCTCGTGCGCTTGGGAGAATTGCGCTTCCGTCAGGCTGCCACCGCCGCCAGAGAGCTTCGAAAAGCGGTCGGCGAGGGCCTGGTCGAGCTCCGCCTGGGCAATTGTCCCGTCTTTGTTGAGATCAAAATCGCGCATTACACGGTCCGCCAGCCGGCCGCGCATCGGCCCGGGACCATATAAGTCTGGTGCCGGCGGCGCTGCCGCCATCTGGGCCAGAGCGGGGTCAATACCAAGGGTGAGAGATACGCTTGCGAGCAGTGCCACTCGGATGCGACGTTTCATGTGCTCCTCCTTCAGATGCCTCCGGTAGGCCCCAAAGATGACCTGCGCCCCTCGCAAAACTTTGTCCGATCAGGAGAATGTCGTCACAAAGTGTCGGCGCAGGGTGGGCATTGGCGACGATTTGCGACAATCCCGTTTGCAGCCCGCCCAGGAAAGCCACATTCTCTGGTCAGGACAAAGGCCATGGCGACTGGATCGAACCCACACATCCTGATCGTGGAAGATGCCCGCGATATCCGTGAACCGCTGGCGCGCTATCTACGCCAGCACGGCTATCGTGCCTCGACGGCCGCCGATGCCCAGGCGGCGCGCAAGCTGATGCGAGTATCGGCCATTGATCTTGTCATCCTCGACGTGATGTTGCCGGGAGAGGACGGCCTGAGCCTGTGCCGCTCTGTCCGAGAGACGACACAGATCCCGGTCATCTTGCTGACAGCGCGCGGTGAAGAGGTCGATCGCATCATCGGGCTGGAGATGGGAGCGGACGACTACATTCCCAAGCCATTCTCCCCGCGGGAGCTTGTGGCACGGATAGCGGCGGTGCTGCGGCGGACGCGAGCTCTGCCCCCGAACCAGAAGCCACCTGAGGCCGGACGCATCCGTTTCGGCGACTGGGTCGTCGATACCGGGCAGCGTGAACTGATCGGCTCGGACGAGGTGGCAACGCCGCTCTCCAACGGCGAATTCCGCCTGCTTATGGCACTCATCGAGCGTCCCAAGATATCGCTCACTCGCAATCAGCTTCTCGATCTCACAAAGGGACGCGAAGCTGAGATGTTCGATCGCTCGATCGACAACCACGTAAGCCGCTTACGCAAGAAGATCGAGCCCGACCCCAAGAACCCCCGCTACATCAAGACTGTCTGGGGAGGCGGTTACATGCTGGCGGTGGATCCGGAATCGGCATGAGAAGAGGACTGCGACGCTTGTGGCCACGCACGTTGGCCGCCCAGCTGATTGTCCTTACAGCGACTGCAGTTCTACTTTCCAATCTTGGCATTGCAGCCTGGTTCACGGCGGGCCACGAACGGCGCACCGAGAGCGCCGTCATGGAACGCGCGCTTGACCGCGCGGCATCAGTCGCAACGCTACTGTCAGGCATTCCCCATCGCGAGCGTGACGCTGCCGCGCGAACGATGAGTTCCGGTCCCTGGCACTTTCATCTCAAACTCGGCAAGGCGGTACAGCAGCCAATGAATGTCCGAGAATCCGCATTGGCCGCCCAAGTCAGGGCGATGCTTCCCCCCAAGCGGCAGCATGAGCCGGTCGCCGTCCGCCTTCTCGACCCCGGCGCACGTCCGGGGATCGCGCGGCGCGCACAACGCCGCCGGCGCAATGCGGCACAGATCGTTGAGATCACGCTTCCGGTCGTCCGAGGAACCCAACTGGTGACCACTGTATTCCTCCCGCGTCCAGCGCCATGGCCTCTCCAATTCTTTCTAGCCGCACTTGTCGCCGTTCTGACGGCCTCCGCCGCCGCGGCCTTTGCCGCACGCCGGGTAGCGCGCCCCCTTTCGAAGCTCGCGGACGCCGCCACGGTTCTGGCTCACGGCGGCGACGCACCGCGCGTTCCGGAACAAGGCCCGGACGACGTGCGCCGGGCAGCCGAGGCGTTCAACACGATGACAGATCAGGTCAAGCGCACGCTCGAAAGCCAGCGGCAGCTTCTCTCCGCCGTCGGACATGATCTGCGTACGCCGATCACCGCCATGCGCATCAGCGCCGAATTTATTGATGACGCGGATGTGAAAGCGCGGATCGAAAAGAATCTTGAAGAGCTCCAGAGCCTGACCGAGGCGGTGCTCAGTGCGGCCCGCAGTGCGGGATGGGAGAAGCGGCGACGGATCGATCTGGCCGCGCTGATCGAGAGCGTCTGCGCCGACCTCGAGGAGATGGGCACGCCGCTGGTCTGGGATGCACATCCGGCCGTGCCGATCATCTGCCGGCCCAATGAAGTCCGTCGGGCCGTCCGCAACCTGATCGAAAACGCCATCGCCTATGGCAAATCGGCCCATGTCCACCTGAAAGTCGAAGAGAGTCTGGTCGCCATAACGGTCGACGACGAGGGCCCCGGGATCGCCGAAGCCGATCGGATGCGTGTGTTCGAGCCGTTCTTCCGACTGGAAGGGTCACGCAGCGCCGACACAGGCGGTGCCGGGCTGGGTCTGACCCTCGTCAAGGCTATCGCCGAAGGCCATGGCGGCACGATCTCGCTGGAGAATCGCGAGGGAGGGGGGTTGCGCGCGATCCTGAGTTTGCCGCGCGAGGCCGGCCCCGCGTAATCTGGAGCTATGCAGTTTGGAACCATCCGCACCGACGCGGCGCAGGGCGCCATCCTCGCCCATGGGGTCCGCGCGGGGGAGCGGCTCTTCAAGAAGGGCCGCGTCCTCTCCGCAGACGATATTGTGGTCCTGCTCCAGTCCGGCGTGGCAAATGTCGTGGCGGCGCAGCTAGACGCCAGCGACATCGGCGAAGACGAAGCGGCGGCCCGCCTGGCCGCCCGCTGTGCCGGCGACGGTGCCAGGGTCGCGGCCCCGTTCACCGGCCGCGCCAATCTCTATGCAAGGGACCACGGTCTGGTGCTGGTCGATGCGGCCCGTGTCGACGCCTTCAACGCAGTTGACGAGGCCATCACCCTGGCAACGCTCCCCCCATACACCCGGGTCACGCCGCGGCAGATGCTCGCGACCGTGAAGATCATTCCCTTCGCAGCGCCTCGGGCGGCTGTCGAACGCGCCGAGGCGACTTTGGATCGTGCGTCCGCGGTACGCGTGGCGGGTTTCGCGGCCAAGCGCCTGGCCCTGATTTCGACTGCCCTTCCCAGCACCCGTACCGCCATCCTCGACAAAAATCGTACGGCTTTGGATGCCAGGGTGAAGCCGCTCGGCTCTGAAATCGTCATGGAGCGGCACGTCGCACATGACGCTGCGGCGCTCGCCCCGGCCATTCTGGAGGCGCAGAACGCCGGCTGCGATCCCATCCTCGTCTTCGGCGCCAGCGCCATCACCGACCGGCGCGACGTGATCCCGGAGGCTATCGAACGGGCCGGTGGACGGATTCGTCATTTCGGCATGCCGGTCGACCCGGGAAATTTGCTGCTGGTCGGCAGCCTGGATCGCACCACGATCATCGGCCTGCCGGGCTGCGCGCGCTCACCGAAGCTCAACGGCGTCGATTATGTGCTCTGGCGGGTACTCGCAGGATTGCCGATCGGCCGGACGGAAATCACGACCATGGGGGTTGGCGGTCTTCTAAGCGAGATACCCACGCGCCCACAGCCACGCGATGAGCGTCCTGCCGGAGCGGCACATGCCCCGAGGATCGCCGCGATCGTGCTGGCGGCCGGGCTATCATCGCGGATGGGAGCAAACAAATTGCTGGAGGATGTAGGGACTAGGCCGATGATCCGTCACACAGTTGAGGCTGCGTTGGCCTCGCAGGCCGATCCCGTCCTGGTCGTGACCGGACACGCCGCGCCAGAGCTGCAATCAGCCCTGGCCGGATTGCCGATTGAATTCGCGAATAATCCTGATTTCAGAATGGGTCTGAGCACATCGCTCAAGGCCGGTCTGAGGGCCCTGCCCGATGACATCGATGGCGCGTTCGTTCTGCTGGGCGACATGCCCGGCGTCGACGCTAAGCTGATCGACCGGATGATCGCGAGCTTCGATCCAAGCGAAGAACGGGCCATCTGTCTGGCCACACGGCATGGTCGACGCGGCAACCCGGTGCTCTGGGCCCGCCGGTTTTTTCCCGAAATCCTGGCGCTTGAAGGCGATGTTGGCGCACGCAACTTGATCGGCACCTACGGCGAACTGGTCTGCGAGATCGAAGCCGACGACGACGCCCCCCTCACCGACATCGACACGCCCGAGGCGCTCGAGAATTATCGGAACCGAAAATGAGCGACCCCCTCTACAAGCGGGCCTTGCTACGCTTGGCCGCGGATGCCCATGGCGCCGGACGGCTGGCCCACGCGCAGGCCCATGGCGAAGCCTTCAATCCGGCCTGCGGCGACAAGGTCCGGATGGAACTTGCGCTGGAAGCCGGCCGGATCGTGGATCTCGCGCATGAGACCAGGGCCTGCGTCCTCACCCAGGCGTCGGCATCTATCCTGGGCGCCCATGTGAGAGGCCTGGCGCGCGAAGACGTGGCAGATCTCCGGAAGGCCGTAGAGGCGATGCTCACAGGTACCGGGCCGGCGCCTGAGCGCCCGTTTGAAGACTTCGCCGCGCTCGATGGAGCGGCGGCGATTCCTGGACGCCACACTTGCGTCCTACTGCCCCTCGATGCACTGCTCGACGCTCTCAAGCCCGGCTAAGGATGGCCGCATAGGGGCCCAGGGACACCCGCCCGTCCCGCACCTGGACGGAGCCGCAGTCGATGCCGAGGGACGCCCCATCGCAAGGCGGCTCACTCCGGTACTCGATCTCCTCGCCAGACAGGTTGAAGAGGCACAGCACCCGTTCGGACCCATGCGTCCGCAAAAAAGCAAGAAGCGGCTCGGGCGCGTCAACGAACACGATTTCCCCCAGCCGCAGCGCCGCGCTCGCCTTGCGAGCCGCCAGGAATCGGCGGGTGTAATTGAGCGGTGAATTTGGGTCGCCATCCTGGAGTGAGACGGCCAGATGGCGGTGTTCGGCGCCCAAGGGCAGCCACGGCGTCCCCGATGTGAAGCCAAAATTGGCCGCCTCCGAATCCCATGGCATGGGCGTGCGGCAGCCATCACGGCCGTGCGTGTAGGGATAGTAGAGGTCGCCGACGGGGTCCCTGAGCTGGGAGCGTGTCACTTGCGCTTGTGGCAGACCGAGCTCCTCGCCCTGGTAGAGCAGCGCCGTGCCCCGCAAGCTCAGCAGCAGTGCCAGCATGAGCTGGGCCAGACCCCGCGGCGGTGTCTTGCCGCCGAAGCGACTGATTGTCCGCACGACGTCGTGATTGGAGAACCCGATCGACGGCCAGTGATCCGGGTATTCAGCCAGCGTCGCGTAGTGGCCGCGGATAAAGGTGGGGCCCAGCTTGCGAGCCTCCAGAAGGGGAAAGCTGTAGCCCGAGTGCAGGCCTTCGCTTGGCGCCGCAAAGCAGCCAGAGCGCGCCGGCTCTTCCGAAAACTCTCCCATGACGAAGCGATCCGGATAAGCGTCGACGGTACGGCGCACTTCGTCCAAAGCCTCAATATTGTCAACCAAATTGCTGTCATTGAAGTGTTTTTGGAAGTTTGCTGCATGTCCCCAATGATGCGAGGTCCGCTCCGCAAGCGGCACAGGTGGATTGTCGGTCAGGGCCTCCTCGTGGAGATAGGCGTTCGCAACGTCCAGCCGGAACCCATCCACGCCGCGCGCCAGCCAGCGGTCCAATACCCTCAGCGCGGCGGCGCGAGCCTCGGGGTTCCGCCAGTTGAGTTTGGGCTGCTGACGCAAGAATTTGTGGTGATACGCCAAGCGCCGCACCGGCTGGTAGGCCCATGCCGCCCCCCCAAAGGCCGAGAGCCAGTTGTTGGGGGCGGTGCCGTCCGCCTCCAACGGTGCCCAGACATACCACTGCGCCTTATCCCCACCCTCGACGCTGTCGCGGAACCAGGGATGCTCGTCGGAGGTATGGGCCAGTACCTCGTCAAGCATGACCTTGAGGCCAAGCCTGTGCGCCTCGGCCACCAGCGCATCAAACTCGGCGAGCGTTCCATAGTCCGGGTGGACGTCTGCATAGTCCGAAACGTCGTAACCCCAGTCACGATTGGGCGACGGGTGGATCGGCGATAGCCAGATCGCATCGACACCCAGCTCGGCGAGATAGCCAAGTCTGGAGATCAAACCGGCAAGATCGCCCTGCCCGTCGCCATCCCCGTCTGCGAAGCTACGGATATAAATCTGGTAGATGACCGCGCCGCGCCACCACGGTGCCGCAGCGCACATGCCTCAGACCTCGTCGGCCCGGCTGACGACCTTGCCGACAAGCCCGTAAGCCACCGCGTCCTCCGCTCCCATCCAGAAATTCCGCTCCGTATCGGCCACGACCTTTTCATAGGACTGACCGGTCTCGGTGGCGATTTCGCGATTGAGCCGCTCGCGCATCTTTATGATCTCTTCGGCCTCAATCTGGATATCGCTGACCTGGCCGCGCACGCCGCCGAGCGGCTGGTGCAGCAAGAAGCGCGTGAACGGCAGGCAGAAGCGGTTCTCCCGCTTGGCGCCAAGGAAGATGTGCGCGCCGGCGCTCGCCACCCAGCCAGTGCCGACGATCTTCACGCGAGGACCGCAGAAGCGGATCACATCGTGGATTGTGTCTCCCGATTCGACGTGGCCACCGGGAGAGTTGAGGATCACCCGGATATCGCCGTCGCCGTCTGCGGCGTAAGCCAGAAGCTGCGCCGTGACACGCTCGGCCATCTTCATGTCGACTTCGCCGAAAATCAGCACCGTGCGCGATTTAAACAACGCCTGGGCAACGGGCGGAGTCTGCGGTTCGGATTTGGAGGAATCGGGCTTTTCGTCATCGTCTTCGAGGCGGAACAAGGGGGAACTCCTGCAGGGTCCGTTGATAGGGATTTGAGGATTCTGGCGGTCATACTAACCATCGTAACAATGCCGTCCACCGCTCCTTATAGGGCGTTAACAGCCGCCTCAAGGGTCGGCCCGATGTCGCTGTGGAGCACAAGATCGGCGACGCTGTCGAGATCCGTCGGATCACGGTTGACGATGGCCAATCTGACCCCGTTGCGGCGTGCCAGGGCCGGAAACCCAGCTGCCGGGTAGACCACCAGCGAAGAGCCCAGGACCACGAACAGGTCGCAGGCCAGGGTTGCCGCCTCGGCTCGAGCCATCTCCTCCTCCGGCATGGCCTGGCCGAAGGAGATCGTGGCCGTCTTCACGATCCCGCCGCAGCTGCCGCAATCCGGGGGATCGCCATGGGCCTCAAAATGGGTCCGGATCGGCCCCAGCTCGAGCCGGGCCCCGCAATCCAGACACTTGGCGTAGCGGGTGTTGCCGTGCAGTTCGATCACGCGAGCGTCCGGGACCCCGGAATCCTGATGCAGATTGTCGATGTTCTGGGTGATCACATGGCTGACACGCCCCTGCTCCACCAGCCTGGCCACGGCGCGGTGCCCGGCATTGGGTTGGACCCGGGCAAACATCTCCTCCATCGCGAAGCGGCGGCGCCAAGATTCCCGGCGAAGCTCCGGTGAGGCCAGGAAGTCCTGAAAATCGATCGGAGCCATCTTCGTCCAGATACCGCGGGGCGAACGAAAATCCGGAATTCCCGATTCCGTCGATATCCCGGCGCCCGTGAAGACCACGACCCGCCGGGCCTGCGCCAGCAGAGTGACGAGCTCCTCGACTTCAGACGCCGGCATCAGGACCTCAGCGCTAATCATTCCCACAGTCAGGGGAGACCCAGTGTCCATCCAAAAGCGTCGTCATCTGGGTCGTCTGGCCTTGCGTCGTACCGGTGAAACTCGTCTTCCCCGTATAATGCTCGGCACCGTCATAGCTGATCATGACGTGACCTTGGCCCTTCATAGTGCCCGTGCACACCATATCGGCGCTGAAGGTTCCGCCATTCGCCGTTTTGTTGGTTAGGGTGCAACCGGAACCGGCCGGCTGCCGCAGCGCTGACAAGCCGTTCCCGTTGACTTCCGCCTCTGTCATGCAGTGCTGGGTTGAGATGGTGTGGTCGTTCGGCATCTCGACGCCCATAGCCTTCATCTGAGCGCGATCGGACGCCGAGATGTGCGGCATGTTCTGGCCGGCGCCTTCCATTGTCACGGTGATCTTCCAGAGCCCTGGTTTGCCATGCGCGGCGAAAGCCACCACGGGCCATGCAAGCACCGCCGCTAGCGCTGCCGCGCCAAGCAAATGAAACCGCAATGAAACGTTCATAAAAAAACCTCCAAACTTGATGCCCCAGACCAGCACGCCAGCCTCGCATGAACCTGCGAAATGGGAAAGCCGGCACGGCCGTCTGTTGAGGGCCCAGCCGCGCCCCTTTGGGGAGCGAAAGCTGGCGTGGACATTCCATGAGACTTCTCCTTCTAAGTCCCACGGTCCTCACTCTCACCTCTCGGCCGCCCGTGCTCCGTCTTTGCATGTGGCACCTCGATCTGGCCCACCAGATCGAGGAAGCGGCGCTCGACTCGAGAGATCATGTCGATGCGCGCGAGCAGAAGCACCTCCGTGACCGCGGCAGGGTCGTCCAGCTCCCGCAGCACAACCGAAGACAAGGTGAACTCCGAGGAACATTGCGGGATGAGGCTGACACCGAGCCCCGCCCCTACAAGGCCGAGAACGCTGGCAACGCTGCCGGCGCGGAGCATGACGATCGGCGAGAATCCGGCACGCTCGCCAAGCCGGTGCAGGCTGTCGGCAAGCCCGATCCCCGCAGAGTCCGGCAAGGCGATGAAGGATTCCTCAGAAAGCATCTGCGGCTGAATTCGGTCCTGCCGCGCAAGGCGATGGCCGACTGGCAAAGCGACCACAAGCGGCGAACTTACAAAGCGCGCTTGGGAAATTCCGGCGGGTATGACGCCGATCGGCCCGCGCAGAAACCCAATATCCAGCCGCATCTCTTGCAGGTCATCCAGCAGCGGCTCGACCGCGTTCTCGTGCATCGCCAGCGTCACCTCTGGATAGGCCGCCCGAAAGCGCTGCAACAGTCCGCGCAGCCGCGGCTCGAAAACGACCGAACCGCTGTAACCGATATGGAGTTCGCCAGCGGTGCCGCGCTCGGCTTGACGCGCGAGTTGAACCGCGCGATCCGAGGCGGCCAACAGGCGCCGGGCCTCCGGCAGGAACACCCGCCCCGCCTCGGTCAACTCGATCCGCCGGTGGGCACGGTGAAAGAGGCGCGCGCCGATCTGTGCTTCGAGAACCCGGATCTGCTGGCTGAGGGCAGGTTGAGCGATTCCCAGCCGCTCCGCCGCACGCCCGACATGCAGAAGGTCTGCGGCGACAACGAAGGATTGCAGCGCTCTTGGGTTCAGCATCGCCGAGATTCATAGTAATTCCCTTATCAATATAGCCGATATTCATAATAGGTTCCAGCAAGACGGCGACATAGGCTCTATGCGCGCGATCGCAGGAATCCTCATGTCTCTCATCTCGACAAACGCCTTCTCTGGCCCGGAGCCAAATGCGGGCCGGGCTGACTGGACGATCCCGTCGGTTGACGACCTGCGATCGGCGATCGCGCACCTGAAGGGATTTTCCGGCCAGTACCTTGAGACCGATCACCCGGTTGATCCCAACGGAGAACTGGCGGGCGTCTATCGCCATATCGGCGCCGGCGGGACTGTCATGCGGCCGACGCGGGTCGGCCCTGCCATGACCTTCAACAGCGTCCGGGGCTATCCCGGAATGCGGGTCCATGTCGGCATGATGGCAAGCCGCAAACGCGTGAGTTTGCTCCTAGGGGCACCCGAGCGCGAACTCGGCTTGCAGATGGCAAGGGCCGTCAAGACCGTAATCCCGCCGATTGTCGTGTCGGCGAAGGATGCGCCCTGCCAGGAGGAAATCTACCGCGCCGACGATCCCGATTTCGATCTGCGCACGCTCCTGCCGGCGCCCACCAATACCGACGAGGACGCCGGCCCTTACTTTTGTCTGGGTCTGGCGCTCGCCAGCGATCCCGAGGTCCCGACAATCTCCGATGTCACTATCCATCGCCTGTGCGTGCAGAGCCGCGATGAACTGTCGATCTTCTTCGCGCCGGGACGGCATATCGACGTGTTCCGGGAGAAGGCCGAGGCTGCCGGCAAACCGCTTCCGGTCACGATCAACATGGGTCTCGATCCAGCCATCTATATCGGCGCCTGTTTCGAGGCCCCCACGACACCTTTCGGGTTCAATGAGCTTGGCGTGGCGGGCGGGTTGCGCGGCCGGCCGGTTCAGTTGGTCCGCGGCGTGACGGTCGCGGAAATGGCGATCGCAAAGGCAGAGATCGTGATCGAAGGGGAAATTCTACCCGGCAAGCGCGTGGCGGAAGATCAGAACACCGGAACTGGCAAGGCCATGCCCGAATTTCCCGGCTATACCGGGGAGGCGCACCCCTGCCTTCCGGTGATCCGGGTGAAAGCGGTCACGATGCGGCGCAACCCGATCCTCCAAACCCTGGTCGGTCCAGGTGAAGAGCATGTCAACCTTGCCGGCATTCCAACCGAAGCCAGCATCTACAATGCGGTTGAGACCGCCCTCCCCGGCCTGCTCCAGAATGTCTATGCGCATTCTGCCGGTGGCGGGAAGTTCCTGGCCATCCTGCAACTGGCCAAGCGCAGCGCCGGCGACGAGGGCAAAGTTCGCCAGGCCGCCCTGATCGCACTCGCGGTCTATCGGGAGCTGAAAAACATCATTCTTGTTGACGAAGACGTCGACCTGTTCGACAGCAATGACGTGTTATGGGCGATGCAGACACGATTTGAGGGCGATGCCTCCACCATCTTCATACCCGGCGTCGCTGGCCACGTACTCGATCCCTCGCAAATGCCGGACTACAACGTTTCGATCCACAGCAAAGGAATAGCCTGCAAGACAATTTTCGACTGCACGGTCCCCTTTGCACTGAAGGAGCGTTTCAAGCGGGCGCAATTCCGCGATGTCGACCCGCGTCCCTTCGCGCCGGATCTATTTGATCGGCCATGAACAGGGCCACGGAGAATCTTCCTGCCGAAAAAATGGCGCGCCCTAGGGGAGTGGATCAAGTCAAGAAAATCAAGGGCTTACGGCGAAGTGGGGCAATGGATTTTCCCAATGCGTTCCAATGCTTTCTACGCGATTGCCCCACCGGCATTGGCAGCCCGAAATGGCACTGTCTATCCACCGGGCCGCATGTAGATCAGCACGGCCAAAAGGCCCAAATTTATGATGACAAGTGCACGGAGCGCCACCACCAGAAGGTTTAGCCGCGTATCGTCGAGCTTCTTGTGCTCACCCTTGAGCACATAAGATGACCACAACCCCCATGAACTGAAAGCCGGCGCACCGGAAAGGCTTCCCTTCGTGCGCATTTTAGCCGGTAGTTCGTCGGAGAGGTATGACAACCGCATCCGCAGTGCACGCAGGACAGCTAGGTAGAGCGCTACACCTCCCATAAACAGAATGAACGCATAAGGTAACGAATGCTCTTGGCCGGTCATGTCGGCTCTATCCCATCTCCGCCTCTGCGATTGCGTGCGGCGTCGTGGTTCACTCCGGCATCATATGTGTCGTGCTCTGACGGAGCCCCCTGTAGCCGCTCCCAGAAATAGTCGCAGGCTGCACCTTCACTCGGAAAAATTCGTTCCCCCTCATCGCAGCGGACCCGCCATTCTGATCGCCCAACAGCAACCGACCAATGCTCAAGGCCATTGGGCACGCGAATCTCGAATCGAAATTCGCTTGGCGGGACCTTCATCCACGGCATCGCTTCTTTGAGTTCTGCCAAGGTGGCATGCATCGGAAATCACCGTTCCAGCATCGGGCGTATTAGGTCAGCATGACACGCGATGGAATGCGACTCCTGAAATAGACGGTGGGGCAATTCGGTGAAATTTCCGCAGTAATATCAGATATTTATGAGTGGCTTTGGCGCGCCCTAGGGGAGTCGAACCCCTCTTGCAAGATTGAAAATCTTAGAGTCCTAACCGATAGACGAAGGGCGCGCGTCGCACCGCCCCGCTGCGAAAGCATCCGGGCGGGCCATCGGTGTGGAGGCGGGCTATACCGGCCCTGCGCCGCCTTGGCAAGCCCCGGGAAACCCGAGATTTTCTCCAGCGAATCAAAGCTCCGCGGCGGCCGCGTCCTCAATCTGGAGTTGGACCCGCACGCGCCCGTTCCAGTGATCCGCCCGGAGGCGGCCAGCCAGATGAACGGCTTTTCCACGCGCCGCCATCAGTCCTTCTCCCAGGGGCCCTGAGGCGGCGCGAAAGGCGATGGCCTCGAGCCGGGCCCCGTCACTGCCTGTCAGTCGCAGGCGGATGTGGTCCTTGCCGACGATATCGGCAAAGGCAATGCGGACATCGCTCACCGCGACCAGCGGTTCGGGATTTCCGGCGCCGAACGGGCCGACGCGGGCGATCTCCGCCACCAGAGCCGCGGTAGCCCCGGAAGGCGACACCAATGCGTCCAGGTCAAGCACCCGGGCCGCGGCCAGCGCCCCGGCGGTCGCGGCGAATTGCTCCTCTAGGAATTCACGGAACGCGTCCACGCGGTCCTCAGAGAGCGAGAAACCGGCTGCCATGGCATGGCCGCCCCCGGAACTCAAAATACCGGCCGCCAGTGCGCCGCGGACGGCCGCGCCGATGTCTATCCCGGGCACCGAGCGCGCCGAGCCCCGCCCTTCCCCGCCCTCAAAGCCGGCAACGAAGGCCGGTTTTCCGAACCGGTCCTTGAGACGGCCCGCGACAATCCCGACGACCCCGGGGTGCCAACCCGCCTCCGCCGCGAGGACAAAGGGCGCATTGTCCTGCTGGGCCGCAATCGCCATCGCTTCGTCGAGCATCATCGATTCGAGAGCCTGACGCTCGCGATTGTGCTGATCGAGCGCCCGGGCCAGCGGCCACGCTTCCGCCTCGCCGCCTGCCGTCAGCAGCTCAGTCCCCAGGCTACAACGACCGACGCGTCCTCCGGCATTGATGCGCGGGCCGAGAACGAAGCCAAGATGGTACGGCGTGAATGGCAAGTCTGCCTTGCAGAGCAAGGTCAGCGCGGCCAGTCCCGGCCGCTCCAGCGCCGAGAGGCGTGCCAGCCCCGCGCGCACGAACGCACGATTGACACCAATGAGCGGGACGACGTCGCACACCGTGGCAAGCGCGACCAGATCGAGCAGGCGCATCAGCTCCGGTTCCACGATGCCATTGGCGACATACCAGCCTGTGTCGCGCAGCTCGCGATTGAGCGCGACGAGGAACAGAAAGGTCACCCCCGCTGCACAGAGATGTCCAAGACCCGACCGGTCTCCGGGCTGGTTCGGGTTGACCTGCGCGACCGCCGGCGGGAGCGACTCGACCGCATGATGGTCGAGCACGACCACATCCAGTCCGGCATCGCGCGCGACGGTGAGCGGCGCCACGCGCGGCGGCGCCACAATCCACTGTGATGACAAGCCCAGCGCCCTCTTCCTTGAGCTTCAATAGCGCGGGCGCGTTCGGCCCATAGCCCTCCGTCATGCGGTCCGGGATATAGATGCGCGGCGTGATACCAATGGCCGCAAGGAACTCCTTGAGAAGCGCGGCCGACGACGAGCCGTCAACATCGTAGTCGCCGAAGACGGCGATCGCTTCACCGTTCTCGACTGCCGCGCGTGCGCGCGCAACAGCGCGCTCCATGTCTTTCAACAATCGCGGTTCCGGCAACAATCGCTTGAGCGTCGGATTGAGAAGATCATCCACAGCCTCGACCCCGACACCGCGGACCGCCAGGATATGGATCAATGCCGGCGAAAGATTCGCATTGCGAGCAAGCGCCTGTGCGACCTCCGGCTCGCTCTCCCGCAGGGTCCAGCGCCGGCCGGTGAACGACGATGCGACACCGAAGGCTGCATTGGACTCTGGAAGACGGCGATCGGTTCCCATTCAAATTCGGTGGCGCGCGCGAATCCACCGAACCGTACCGGTCGCGGATCGCATCACCACGCTCTCGCTTGTAATGTATCGGCCCTCACGGTGCACGCCGCGCAACATCGCCCCATCCGTAACGCCCGTCGCGGCAAAGACGACATCACCGGAAGCCAGGTCCATCAAACTGTATTTGCGGTTCATATCCGTGATCCCAAGGATTGCGGCACGCCGGCGCTCATCTTCCTTCTTGAATATGAGCCTGGTCTGGATCTGCCCGCCCATGCAACGCAGAGCTGCCGCCGCGAGGACGCCTTCCGGCGCCCCTCCTTGGCCGATATAGAGATCAATGCCCGTCGCAGGATCGGTGGTGGCGATGATTCCGGCCACGTCACCATCGCTGATCAGACGCACCGCCGCGCCCGCCGCGCGCACCATCTCGACAAGACTTGCATGGCGCGGTCGATCAAGAATGCAAGCCGTAATGTCCTCCGGCTTGACCCCCTTTGCGCGCGCCAGGGCCAGAACATTCTCCCGCGGATCAGCGTCGAGATCGACCGTGCCCTCCGGATAGCCGCCGCCGATCGCGATCTTGTCCATATAGATGTCGGGCGCATTCAGCAGAGTGCCCGGCTCGGCCATGGCCATCACAGCCAGGGCATTTGGTAGCGCCTTCGCCGCCAAGGTGGTGCCCTCTAGAGGGTCCAGCGCAATATCGACCTCAATCCCGCCCGCGCCGACATTCTCGCCAATATAGAGCATCGGCGCTTCATCGCGTTCGCCCTCGCCGATCACGACCGTGCCGGAGATGGGCAGGATGTTGAACGCCGCGCGCATGGCTTCAACGGCCGCCTGATCGGCCGCATGTTCGTCGCCGCGGCCGATATGGTTCGCCGCCGCACGCGCCGCGGCTTCCGTTACCCGCACGGCTTCGAGCGCAAAGGCGCGGTCCAAAGGCTGGCTCATGGAATCTCCCGGCCTCCGACGATCGGCCTGTCAGTACGCTTCCATGGGAATCATGCAGGGCGCACCCAGCACCTTGTCCGAGGCGGCGATAACCTTCAAGGCTCGCGCGACGTCGCTCTCGGAACACTCATGGGTGATCATGACGATGGAAACCGGTTCTCCGGGCGCACGGCCGCGCTGGATCATGCTCTCGATGGAAACGGCCGAATTCCGCCAGTTTTCCGGCGATGTCGGCCAGCACACCTGGTACATCGAGCACGTCGAAACGCAGATAGAAGGCGGAGACTCGCACCGGCGGGGCTTCCGGACAGCACCTTGAGGCGGCCCACAGGCCGGCCCAGCGCCGGGCCATGGGCACCACGGGCGACATCGACGAGATCGGCAACAACCGCTGAAGCGGTGGGCGCCTCACCGGCCCCGCGGCCCTCAAAGAAGAACGGTCCGGCCGCGCCGGCATCGGCGACGATCGCGTTGAAGGCGCCTTCGACGTCGGCGAGCGGCGTACCGGCACGCACCATGGCCGGCTGCACCCGCTGATCGAGTCCGTTCGCGGTGCGCCGCGCCATGCCGAGAAGCTTGATGCGGAACCCGAACTCACGGGCGAAGCGGATATCGTCCGGCGTGATATGCGCGATGCCTTCGGTCCGAATAGCCTCAAGGCTGGGCACCACACCGAAGGCAAGGCTCGAAAGGAGCGCCAGCTTGTGTGCGGTGTCCCCGCCTCCGACATCGAGCGTCGGATCGGCTTCGGCGAAGCCAAGCCGTTGTGCGTCAGCAAGTACGTCCTCGAAGGATCGTCCCGTCGCCTCCATCTGCGTCAGGATGTAATTGCAGGTGCCGTTGAGGATGCCCCGCACCGCATCGATACCGTAGGCGATCAGGCTTTCGCGCAGGGCCTTGACGATGGGGATGCCGCCAGCCGCCGCGGCCTCGAACTTCAGTGCCACATGGGCCTCTTCCGCCAACCGCGGCCAGCTGCACGCCATGATAGGCCAGCAATGCCTTGTTTGCCGTCACGACATGCTTGCCGGCACGCAGCGCCGCCTCGACCATTGCTCTGGCTGGTCCCTCCTCGCCGCCAATCAGCTCGACGATCACATCGGCGTCGACACGTCGCGAGCGCGACCGGATCATCGTACCATGTCATCGTCGAGATATAGGCTGCCCGCGGCTTCTTGCGATCGCGCGCCGACACTGCAATCATCTCGAGCGGACGGCCGGCACGCTCGGCCAGCTCTTCCCCGTGCGACGTCAAAAGATGCGCCACCCCGCCGCCGACCGTTCCCAGCCCGGCGATCGCGATCTTCAAGGATGTCGTCATTTTGCGCCTTCCAGTTCGGACGCCGACGTCGCGTTGGGGCGCATTGTAAGAAAACGCTTCACATTGCGCGCCGCCTGACGGATCCGCTGCTCGTTCTCGACCAGCGCGATCCGCACATAGCCTTCGCCATATTCTCCGAAGCCAAGGCCAGGAGAGACCGCCACCTTGGCATGCGCCAATAGCTGCTTGGAAAATTCGAGGGAGCCGGCTTCACGGAATTTCTCTGGTATCGGTGCCCAGGCAAACATCGACGCTGGCGGTGACGGGATATCCCAACCCGCACGCCCCATGGTCGCGACCAGGACATCGCGGCGCGCGCGATAGATGGCGCGCATCTCGTCCACACAATCCTGCGGCCCGTTGAGTGCCGCTGCAGCGGCGACCTGCACAGGCGTGTAGGCGCCATAGTCGAGATAGGACTTGATGCGCGCCAGAGCTCCGATCAGCCGGGAATTGCCGGCGGCAAATCCCATGCGCCAACCGGGCATTGCATAGGTCTTGCTGAGCGATTGAAATTCCACCGCGATGTCCTTGCCACCTTCGATCTCCAAAATCGAGGTCGGTGGGTTGTCCGCATCGAAATAGATATCCGCATAAGCAAGATCGGACAGCACCCAGATCTCATGCTTCTTCGCAAAGGCAACGATCTCACGATAGAAATCTGGGCCTACCACCTGCGCCGTCGGATTGGACGGATAATTGACGACCAGCGCGGTTGGCGACGGAACCGAGTGACGCACGGCTCGGTCGAGGCTGCGCAGATATTCTTCCGGCGATGTCGCCGGCACATGCCGGATCGCGGCCCCCGCAAGGATGAAGCCGAAGGCATGGATGGGATAGGCCGGGTTCGGGACGAGAATGACATCGCCCGGCGCCGTGATCGCCTGCGCCAGATTGGCAAAGCCCTCCTTGGACCCCAGCGTCGCGATCACCTCGGTGTCCGGGTTGAGCGTCACCCCGAAGCGACGCTGATAGTAACCGGCCATGGCCCGCCTCAGACCCTTGATCCCGCGCGAAGCGGAATAGCGATTGGAACGCGGATCGCGCGCGGTCTCGACCAACTTCTCAACGATATGGGACGGCGTCGGCATGTCCGGATTGCCCATGCCGAAATCGATGATGTCCTCGCCGCGCGCGCGCGCCTCAGCCTTGAGGCGGTTGACTTCCTCGAAGACGTAAGGCGGCAACCGCCGGATGCGGTGAAATTCGTTGTGCATGGCCCGGGACCGTTTCTGGCGCTCAAAGGCGCTCATGCGCAACATCAGGCAAAATGGTGCGCCGCGTCAATCCTTGGCCGCCGCATTCGCGGCCAACAGGAACTCCTATCCCTCGCGGCATCCGGACGGAGAGACGCCATCACCCCTGGATGAAGATTTCGGCCCGCCGGTTGCCATCTTCCCCGCGGGGCATCAACTCATAATAGACCGGCTGGGCATCGCCCACCGCATCCACCAGCACCTTGTCAGCCGGCACGCCGTCCCTGATCAGTTGCCGGGCCACCGCACGGGCCCGGGCCTGGGATTTGGCGAAATTGATCTCCATGTGCCGCACCAGGGACATATTGCCTGTGCGGCTGGAGGAGTGCCCGACAACCCGCACATAGCCCTGCCCACCGCTGGCACGATAGGCCGCCACAGCATCCCTTACCGCCTTGCGGCCGTTCGCCGTCAATGCGGCCGTGTCGTCCGGAAACAGAACGACCGCCACTGGCGGCATTCCGCTGCCGCCTGTGTAGACGCTCGGGCGCTCCGATGAACCCTGGAGCGAGGAGAGATTGGCGACCACCGCACCGCCCATTGATTCGGGCCCGCCCACATTCTCGTCGCCGGTCCCCGTTCTGGTCGCGCGCGCACCCTCCGGCGCCCGCAGAGCCACGTGACGCTCCGGCACGGCCGCCGGGCCCCGAGCGGCGACGTTTGCGCATAGCGGGCAATGACCGGCTGGGCCACGAACTGCGCGACAGACGGATCAAGCGGCGGCGCCTTGGACCGCTGGAAACCGACCTCGTTGACGGCAGGTACGGCAGGCTGGGCGACCGGGGACGCTCGACGATGCAACGTCGGGAACCGCCGGCACGGCCGGCGTCCTGTCGGCTTGGGGTTGCTGGGCCGGTGGCGGCTCGCTTGCCGTCGCCACGGCGGTCAGGGCGCGCTGGGCGCAGCGGGTTCGGACGCGGCGGCCGCTGGTTCGGCCGCATCATCGCCGCTCTCGTCGTTCTCGGGCTCGGCCGTGGCGACGCGCGCCGGCGCGGCTGACGGCGGGGCTGGCGGGGCCGCCGCGGCTTCCGTGCCACCGCGGAGGTTTTCGGCGCTGTACTGGACGTCGCCTCGGGCCGCGGCCAGAGGAGTCGGCCACATTCTGGCGCTCGGCACTGGTCGAGGCTACGGCGGGACGGTCAGGGACTTGTGAAAGGTCTGGGTACTGGCCGTTATCGGCCTGTTCCGGCACGTCCGGCCCCATCCACGTCGTGGGGTCCACCCAGCCGGGGACGGTCGAGCAGGCGCACATGCCAGCTCCGACGAGCATCACCGCAGCGGCACGCATAAGTGTCTTGAACCCGCGGCGCTCGGCTACCATGCAACCCTCCATCACCCGCACCGCCGACCCTTGGCGGGCGCACTACCCGCCTCCCATATACAAGGCGAGCCAGCCCGTTCCAAGCAAAAGGTCCTACGAAATCAAGCTTATCCCTCAAAAATACCCCTCTCGGTGCCGGGGTGGGCGGCGGGCCCGCCACCTTGCGGGCCCACGCAGCCGTCACGCTATCAACGGAACTTGGACCATAGGCTGGCCAAATGCCGAAGCGAGAGACAAAGGCACCGACAAATATCGACCGCCGCAAGGCCGTGGCACAAAATCGTCTTCCCGCAAATCGCGCCAGTCCGGCACCCCGCGCGGCAAATCCGCAACGGCGGATGCCGGACCTTCGGACGATCCCGGCTACCGCATCGCCGATCCGGCCGAATTCGCCAGCAACATGATGCGCGTCGGTGCCCAGTCCCAAAGGCTGATCAGCGACTTTTTGAGGCGCCAACGCAGCAGAAGGGCGAACGGACGCTCGACCCCCTAAACTTGGCCGGCGCGTTCTCCGAACTGGTCAAAGGGCTCGGCGCCAATCCCGCGGCCATCGCCGAAGCTCAGCTGCAGCTCTGGCACAACTACATGGAGTTGTGGGAGCGGACTGCGCGCCAGGTCATGGGCGGCGAGGTCGAAGCCGATGGTCGCCCCGCGCCCGGCGACAAGCGCTTCCGCGACAAGGACTGGGAAGAAAACCAGGTCTTCGACTTCATCAAGCAATCCTATCTGCTGACCGCCAACTGGCTGCAGGACACGGTCGGCAAGGTCGAAGGCCTGGATGCGAAGTCACACGGCGCGGCGTGCAATTCTATACCAAGCAATTCGCCGATGCGATCGCGCCGACCAATTTCGTCCTCACAAATCCTGAAGTGCTGCGGACGACCCGTTCCAGACCAATGGCGAAAACCTGATCAAGGGCCTGCAAAACCTGCTCGAAGATCTCGAGCGCGGCGGCGGCGCAGCTGGCGATCCGCCAGTCGGCCGATGCCTTCCGCAGTCGGCGAGAACATCGCCACGGCGCCGGGCAAGGTCGTATTCCGCAACGACCTGATCGAGTTGCTGCAATACGAGCCGACGACTGACGAGGTCTATGAGCGGCCGCTGCTGATTTTCCCGCCCTGGATCAACAAGTTCTACATCCTCGACCTCAAGCCGGAGAATTCGTTCATCCGCTGGGCGGTGGCCCAGGGCTACACGGTGTTCGTCGTCTCCTGGGTCAATCCGGACAAGCGCCTCGCCAAGAAGACCTTCGAGGACTACATGCGCGAGGGCATTTTCGCCGCCGCTCGAGGCCGTCAAGCCGGCGACCGGCGAGCGACAGGTCAACGCCATCGGCTACTGCATCGGCGGCACACTGCTGTCCGCCACATTGGCCTATATGGCGGCCACCGGCGACGACGCGCATCAACGCGGCCACCTTCTTCGCCGCGCAGTCCGATTTCACCGAAGCCGGCGACCTGCAGATCTTCGTCGACGATGCCCAACTCGAAGCGCTGGAGCAGCAGATGAACGCGGCCGGCGGCGTGCTCGAAGGCGGCAAGATGGCAACGACCTTCAACATGCTGCGCGCCAACGATCTGATCTGGTCTTTCGTCGTCAACAATTACCTGCTCGGCAAGGAGCCGATGCCGTTCGACCTGCTCTACTGGAATTCCGACACCACGCGCATGCCGGAAGCCACGCATCTGTTCTATCTGCGCGAATTCTATCGCGACAACGCGCTCGGCCGCGGCAAGGTCGTGATCGACAATGTGCGGCTCGACCTCGGCAAGGTGAAGATCCCGGTCTACCTGCAGAGCGCCAAGGACGATCACATCGCGCCCTACCGCTCGGTCTACAAGACGCACCAAGCTGATGAAGGGGCCCGATCCGCTTCATCATCGCCGGCAGCGGCCATATCGCCGGCGTGATCAATCCGCCATCCGCGCACAAATACCAGTACTGGACCAACGACGACCTGCCCGCGACCGTCGAGGAATGGCAGGCCGGCGCGACCGAGCATCCCGGCTCCTGGTGGCCCGACTGGGATGGCTGGCTTGCGCCGCTCTCGGGCAAGAAGGTGCCGGCCCGCAAGCCGGGCGACGGCAAGCTCAAGGTGCTGGGCGATGCGCCGGGCACCTATGTGAAGGTCAAGGCGCAGTAGGCTGCGTCTGCTTCAGGCTCGCTTCCAGCCGGGCCACAAACTCGGCCTTGTCCTTGTTGTCGATCCAGCGCACCACCGCGACCATGTCGTGCTCATAGTCGATGAAGATCACATTGGCGCCGTCGCCGATATAGGAAACGCTGTCCTCGCGCGCCGCCGGATACATCTTGCGGTCGGTGTTGAGGAACCAGTTGCAGAAGCCATAGCCGGGATTGGTGGCGGTGGGGGTGGTGGCCATCTTCACCCAGGCATCGGACAGGATGGTCTTGCCGTTCCACTTGCCCCGGTTCAGGCCCAACAGGCCCAGCCGGGCCTGGTCGCGCGCCTAGATGAACATGCCGCCGCCCCAATGGCCGCCGCCTGGCACGACCTTGATGCGCTTGCCGTCCACCGTGGTCCAGCTGTTGCATAGCCTTCCCAGTGCCAGGCGTCCGACACGCCGATGGGATCGATGACATATTGCTTGAGCACGTCGGGCAGCGGCCGCTTCCATAGCCAGGTCAGCGCCAGGGCCAGCGCGTTGACCCGCACATCAGAGTATTTCCATGCCTTGCCCGACCGGCGGCGGGCCCTGGCACAGCTCGTCTAGGGCTTCTTGCCGGGCCGGTCCGCCCACCAGGGCTTGCCCCACATCGTGCCGATCCAGCCCGAATCTGGCGCAGCATGTGGTCCCAGGTGATCGGCTGGTTGTGCGCCAGCATGAAATCGGGCGTGGGCCGCACATAATCGATCACCCGGTCATGGACATTTCTGATCAAATGCCTTGTCAAACGCAACGCCGGCAACAGAGGACAGAAAGGTCTTGGAAATCGAAAGCGTCATGTCGACGGCTGGGTGTCGGCCCCATTCGGCGACGATATAGCCGTGGCGGATGATGATGCCGTTGGCCGGCGCGCGTTCCTTCAGCGGGCCGATCGGATCGGAAAAAGGCTCATGTGCAAAATCGAGCGGAATCTTAAGTCGCATGTCGCGCGCGTCGAGCGGCACGCCAGGCGGAAACCTGGTCTCATGCGTTATCGCGAAATCGATCGCGGACTGGAGCCGGGCGGCATCGATGCCCTCGGCTGCCGGCGCATGGTGGGTCCACTGATCCTTGGGCGGGACATAGTCCGCCGCCCGCGCCGCCCCGATAAGAAGGGCGCCTACCGCGCCGGCAAGCAGCAGTCCGCGTACCATCATCATCGCCCCTCCGCTGCCCTTCGCATCGCTGTGGCCACGGCCCTGCTTGCCACATCGCCGCGCGCGTCGAGCCCTCTCATCACACCGGCAACGTCTGCGGCGCCCTTGTCCTGGGAAAGCTTGAACTTGCCTTGCAGACGGTCCAGCCGCACTTCAAAGCCAGCGATCGCATTCAACATGGCCTCCAGCCGTACCGCCGGGACCTTGTCGATCGTCCATGGCGCCTTCGGCCGCAGCTTGTCTTCCTCCTGGGCCGAGAGATCGGTCAGCAACTCGAGCAGGCGATCGCGATCCAGCCCGCGCGCTGTGCCTTCGCCCTCGACGGCAATGTAGTTCCAGGTCGGAACGAGGGTGCGGGTTTCGTACCAGTCGGGCGAGATATAGGCATCCGGGCCGGCGAAAGAGAGCGACAACCGCGCGCCATTCGCGAGCCCTGCAACTGGATTGACCTTCGCCAAATGAAAACGGATCGTGCCCAGCCCCTCCTGTGCATCCAGCACGACCGGCGCATAGGCGAAGGCGACACGGCTCTCATGTGTGATTGCGATCGTGGCGAAGACCCGAATTCCGGATAGCCACGTGCAGGGCCGGGACATCGTCAACGGCGAAGGCCCGCGGCCGGTACATCAGAGCAGGCCTGTCGTCTCGGGCAGCCCGAGCATGATGTTGAGGTTCTGCACGGCCGCGCCGGATGCGCCCTTGCCGAGATTGTCCAGCAGCGCCACCAGGCGCGCCTGCCTACTTTTCTCATTGCCGAAGACATACAGCTTCAGGCGGTTGGTGTTTGCGAGCAGTTCCGCATCCAGCGTCGTCAATTCCGCGCATTCCTCGGGCCTGGCCACTTCGACCAGCCGCCGGCCGCGATAGGCCTCGCTGAGGGCTTCGTGAATATCTGCCAGCGGCGGCGGCTTCGCCATCGCCCAGAGTTGGAGCGGCACGTCGACCAGCATTCCGCGGTAGTAGCGGCCGACGCTGGGCGAAAACAGCGGCGGATGTTTGAGCCCGCCATGCACGGTCATTTCCGGGACATGTTTGTGTGCCAGCGACAGAGCATAGCTGCGCACGACCGTGCGGGTGTATTCCGAACTCCCCGCGTTCTCGAATTCGGTGATCATGGACTTTCCGCCGCCCGAATAGCCGGAAACGGCATTGACCGTATACGGATAATCAGCCGGCACCAGGCCGGCCCGGACCAGCGGACGCACCGCGGCCAGAAAGCCGGTGGAGTAGCACCCCGGATTGGACACCCGCCTGGCCACCGCCAGGCGCTCATAGCCGTCCGGTTCCAGCTCGGCAAAGCCGAAGACCCAGTCCGGCGCCACGCGATGAGCGGTGGACGCATCGATCACCCGGACGTCCGGGTTGTCGATCAGGGCCACTGCCTCGCGCGACGCCGCGTCCGGAAGGCAAAAATCACAATGTCAGCGTCGTTTAGCGCCACCTTGCGGGCCGCCGGGTCCTTGCGATCGGCGTCCGAAAGGCGGACCAGTTCCAGATCGGCACGGCCGGCCAGCCGGCCGTGGATCTCAAGCCCGGTGGTGCCTGCCGCCCCGTCGATGAAGACCCTGGCCACGCGATTCGCCTCTTTTCTGGTTGCCGCCCCGTGATTGTGGCGGGCCGGTAATGTTAGTGTTGTAGCGTTGTTGCCCGCGATTCGCGACATGACCTGTGAAGCGCGGGCTTCCATGCCGGTTTGCGGGGGATGTGCGCGCTCGCCGGCAGGCGGACTATGAGCACATCCGGGGAGGATGATCCATGGATCCGAACGCTATCGCCGAGACATTCCGCCGGACAATCACTGAGCACTATATCGACTTCCAGGGCCGATGTGCGCGGCGCGAGTTCTGGTACTATGTCCTAGCCTATGTCGTCTGCTACGTCGTGCTCGCCATCATACAGAGCCTGTTCGGCAGCCACATTCTGACCGGGCTGTTTGGTTTGGCTCTGCTGCTGCCCGGGCTCGGAATTTCCGTACGCCGCCTGCATGACACCGACCGCACCGGCTGGTGGCTTCTGATCGGCGTGGTGCCCGGTTTTCTGGCCATGCTGTTTTCGGGTATTGCCCTGATGAGCGGCTCGGTCGGCGTTGGCTTTGGCCTGATGGGCCTGGTCGTTATCATCGGCCTGGCCGCCATGGCATTGCTGATCTACTGGTATGCGCAGCCGGGCACGGCTGGCGACAATCGGTATGGTCCCGCGCCTGCATCCGTGCCTCCTGGCACGAGCGTACCGGCCTGACCCTGGACGGCAATGAACCCGCGGCGCGTCTGAATTCAGGCGCGCCGTAGGCTCAACTCGTCACTTGCCAGGCAGACAGCTGATGGAGCCGATGCCATTGGCACCATACTGCACGAGGCCCATCGAGGTCGGCGGAGAGTGATGGACCAGGATCGGCAGGTAGACATAGCAGATCATGCCATTGTCGGGATCGCGCCAGCGCTGGATCACCGTGTCCTGCAGCGGCCCGGCATATTGGGCCTGCAGTTCCATGTGGTCCAGCGCCTTGCCCTGACCCGCGGCCCTGGCATGTTGCTGCGCCGGCTTCTTGTCCGCCACCTGAACCGTCCCACC
Organism: uncultured Pseudomonadota bacterium; assembly: GCA_963710925.1. Lineage (GTDB taxonomy): Bacteria > Pseudomonadota > Alphaproteobacteria > Micropepsales > Micropepsaceae > Rhizomicrobium. The sequence continues at coordinate 378,832 of CAVQBY010000004.1, forward strand.
GTGTCCCGTCAACAAGATCGCCAATCCGGCGGCACCCAATATCATTGCAACTCCTCCGATGATGTAAGGAATGTACGGCTTCAATTTCGTCATGCTCCGCCGCTCCATCTTTAGGCAGTATCAGAACTGATAGCCAATTCCGGCGCTAAACCCATTGCCCCCATGATCGTCAAAGGTGGCGCCGGCCTTGAGTGCGGTGTGTCCGTCGTCCAACAGGGCCGAGCCGCCCACCGCCATGCCCGAGGCACCGCGCCAGTTGCCGAACCCTGCGCCCAACATGATCTTGCCGCGATCATAAGCCTGCGGAATACCGTTTATGGCAAGCGCGGCGGCCGTACCGCTGTCGGCGCGATCACCGAGCTTCTGCAAATCGTTCCGCACGTTGGCAATCTGGGTGTCGGTGTAGGAATTGGCCTGGTTCAGGATATCGCCGAGACCGGACTGCAGCTGCCCGAGATTGACAGCATCTGTGGTGTTGATGCCGGCCGCCACATTGGTGATGCGCCGTTCATGGCCATCGGAACCGACGGAAATGGTATTGGCCTCGTTCGCGACAGAGCCCGCCCCCAGCGCCACCGCGTTGTTCGCCGTCGCGGTCGAATTGCTGCCGAGCGCCACGGCGTTGCTGGCGGTCGAGGACGCATTGTGCCCCATGGCGATGCTGTTCGTGCCGCTCGAGGTCGAACCGTCGCCGACCGCGATGGCGTTCCTGCCGGAGGCATCGGCTGCCGGACCGGTCGAATTCGCCTGGAAATATTTGGTGTTGGCGGTGACGCTCGTGAGCGTCGTGTAAATGTCGGTGACGTCGAGCTGCAGATTGTTGATCGCGGTCGTGTTGTTCGAGATGTTGGCGGTGTTGATGGCGATATTCGTCGTGTTGGTCGCAATGTTGGTCGTGTTCGTCGTCACGTTCTGGTTGGTCGCGTAGAGTTGGCTGCCATTGATGGCGTCGGTGGACGTCGACGACAGATCGCCATCGGCCACATTAACAATCTTGCGCTCGTTTCCGGCGGACCCGACGGACACCGTATCGGCGGTGTCGGCCACCGAGTTCGCGCCGAGAGCTACCGCATTCGCGGCCGTCACGCTTGCCCCGGACCCCAGCGCAACCGCATTTTCGAACGCCGCGCTGCTGCCCGGGCCGAGCGCCACGGCGTAGTCGCCGCCCGCCGCGCTGCCATAACCGCCGGCGAAGGCCTGGCTGCCGGTGGCGCTGGAGGACGGCCCCACAGCGGTGGTAAAGCTCGCGCCGGTGGCCGCCGCATTGTCGCCAAACGCGGCACCACCATTGGCGGCACTGGCCATCTGGCCCATTGCCACCGAGCCAGTGGCCGTCGCGCCCGTACCGATGGCGATGGCATCTTCACCGGTGGAGGCCGCTCCCGTGCCCATGGCGATGGCGCCACTGTGATCGGCATTTGCGGCGTGGCCGATGGAAATTGCCTCATCGCCGCTGGCGGTGGCATCCGGCCCCAGGGCGATCGTGTAGCTGCCGGAAGACGAGCTGTTGCTGCCGATGGCGACGGATTCCTCGCCGCTGGAACTGCTGTCATAGCCATAGGCGGCGCTGCCGGCGCCACCGGCGCTGGCGCCCGTGCCGCCTGCGATGCTGTCATCGCCACTGGCGGCGCTGCCCTGCCCCATCGCCACGGCATCGGTGCCGGTGGCACTGGCGGCGGTGCCACTCGAATTGGCGTCGAAGTATTTGGTGGCGGTCGAGACCGTCGAATAGAGCTGACTGCCGTTGATGGCATCGGTAGAGGTCGAGGAGATATCACCATCGGCGACGTTGACGATCTTGCGCTCACTGCCAACAGACCCCACCGACACCGTGTTGGCGGTGTCCGCGACCGAGTTGGCGCCCAGCGCGATGGCGTTGTCTGCCGTCACGGATGCGCCGGCGCCCAGTGCCACACCGTTCTCGAAGCCTGCCGAACTGCCGGCGCCCAGCGCGATGGTGTAGTCGCCGCCTGCGCTGCTACCGGCGCCGCCGGCAATGCTGTCCGCGCCGCCGGCCACGCTGTCGACGCCCATGGCGACGGCGTCCGTGCCGGTGGCATCGGCCGCAGTGCCCGTCGAATTGGCCTTGAAGTATTTGGTGGCGGTCGAAACCGTCGAATAGAGCTGGCTGCCGTTGACGGCATCGGTCGAGGTCGACGAGATCGTGCCGTCGGCGACGTTGACGATCTTGCGTTCGCTGCCGGCCGATCCCACCGAGACCGTGTTGGCCGCATCGGCCACGGAGCCGGCACCCAGCGCGACAGCGTTGTCGGCAGTCACACTGGCACCATAGCCCATCGCCAGCGACGAACCGCCGGTGGCGCTCGCGCCATAGCCGAGCGCGGTGTCGTAGGTGACGCTGCCGCCGCTCGTTCCCGCTGTACTGCCGGCGCCAATCGCAATGTCGCCGGTGCCGTAAGATGTCGCGCCGCCCACCGTGTTATCGCCGCCGATCGCAACGGACGACGCCCCGCCTGCCCCGGCGCCATAACCGAAGGCGGATCCATAGTTGCCGGCCGCGCTGGACGTCGCACCCGCAGCCGTGCCGCCTTCGGCCGATGCCGTGGACGCGTGACCGAAGGCCGAGCTGTCGGTGTTACTAGCGGTGGCCGAGAACCCGAAGGCAGCGCTCTTGCTGCCGCCCGCATCGGCGGCCGTTCCCACCGCCGTGCCATATTCGCCCCCGGCCGCGCTGTTGTAGCCGCCCGCAAAGCTGTATCCGCCCGTTGCGCCGGCGCCATAGCCGAGCGCGGTGTCGTAGGTCGTGGAACCACCGCTGACGCCCGCCGCGCTGCTTGTGCCGATGGCGATGTCGCCGTCATTGTAGGCTGCGGCAGCGTCGGTCGATGTCGAGCTGCCGCCGATGGCGATGCCGTTCACGCCGCTGGTATTGGCATTGTAGCCGACGGCGACGGAATCGGTCGCCGTCGGCGATGTGCTGGCGCCGGTTCCGAAGATGGAGACGCCCGTTGCGCCGTTGTCGGTGGCGCCACCGCCGAAGACGAGCGAGTTCGCCGCCGACACGGCATTGGCGCCGAAGGCGATGGCATTCTCGCCGTCGGCCGACGAATTGTCGCCCACGGAAATCGCGTCCTGGCCGGTGGCGGTGGCCTGAAAGCCCATGGCGAACTGGCCGGAATTGCCGCTCCCGAAGATGCCGGCCTGGCTGCCCGTGCCGATGGCGACGGAGCCGTCACCGTTCGCGGTGGCGCCGCCGAAATCGGGATCGCCGCCAAGGGCCACCGCGGATTCGCCATAGGCTTGCGAATAGGCACCGCCGGCGAAGCTGTAAGCGCCCTGGGTGGTCGCGCGGTAGCCAAGGGCAACCCCATGCGACCCGGAGGCCACCGCCCGGTTTCCGATCGCAATCGCATAATAGTTCGTTGCCGATGCGGCGTTGGCCGCGGTTGTGTCGCCGCCGATCGCGATTGTGCTGTAAGCGGTGGCGTTCGCGTTGTCGCCGATCGCAACCGAGGACCCGCCGCTGGCAATGGCGCTATAGCCGCCCGCATAGCTGTAGCCGCCCGTCGCGCTGGCACCGTAGCCGAGGGCTGTGTCGTAGGTCGCCGTACCGCCGGAGACGCCGGCCACGCTGGCCCCGCCGATGGCGACATCGCCAGTATTGTAGGTGGTCGCACCGCCCGTGCCGCTGGACTTGTCGCCGCCGCCGATGGCGACGGCATATGTCCCATCCGCCTGGGCGGCATAGCCGGCGGCGGTGCTGCTTTCGCCGCTCGCCGTGCTGGCGGTGCCCAGGGCCGCGCTGTAAATTCCGCTCGCCGTGCTGGAGAGGCCGAAGGCTGCGCTGCCCAGATTGTTCGCCATGCTGCTCGCGCCGAAGGCCGAACTAGAACGCCCGCTCGCGGTGCTGCCCGCGCCATAGGCGGAGGTGAAGCGGCTGCTCGCGGTGCTGCCCTCTCCAAAGGCGGCGCTCGAGCGGCCATCCGCGCTGCTTCCGGTGCCATAGGCCGCACTGTAGAGCCCGTCCGCGGTGCTGCCATAGCCGCTTGCAATGCTTTGGCCGCCCGTCGCACTCGCGCCATAACCGAGCGCGGTGTCGTAGGAGGTCGAGCCGCCGCTGACACCCGCCACGCTCTCCGTCCCGATGGCAATGTCGCCGGTGTTGTAGGTTTGCGCGCCGTTGACGCTGGCCCCCGAGCCACTGCCATTGCCGCTGCCGAGCGCCAGGCTGTAATCGCCTTCCGCTGTCGCGATATCGCCGAAGGCGGCGCTGTGTTCGTCGACGGCCCATGCGCCCGGTCCGACCGCGACCCCGCCGGTGCCGTCGGCCTCGCTGCCCACACCGACCGCGGTGGAACCATAGCCATAGGCCCAGGCTTCGGAGCCCACCGCTGTGCTCAACCCGCCGGTGGCTTCCGCCGCATGGCCGATCGCGGTGTCCTCATCCTCGCCGTTATAGCTGCCCGACGTGCTGTCGACGCCGGCAATGCTCTTGGTGCCGATGGCGACATCGCCATAATTGAAGCTAACGGCCGCATCGGCTGCGTTGTCGGCGCCGCCGATGGCCACAGAGTTCGCCCCGACGGCCGTACTGTAGGCGCCGCCCGCGAAGCTGTAATCGGCGATGGCATAGCTCGAATCGCCGAGTGCCACGCTGCTGGCCCCGTCGCTTTCGCTGTAGTAGCCGAGGGCGGTGGAATAGTCGCCCACCGCATAACTCAGGTCGCCCAACGCCGAGCTGCTCACGCCATCGGCCTCGCTGAAGTCGCCGATGGCGGTCGAGTAATTGGCAGAGGCATGGCTGGTGTCGCCGAGCGCGGTGCTGCTGGTGCCCTCGGCCGTGGCATTGTAACCGGCGGCCGTGGCGTAGTCGTTAAGTGCACCGGCGATGTTGACGCCGCTGCCGTCATCCATGAATCCGGTGCCGATCGAGACCGCGTTCAGGCCGTCGGCCTGACTCTGATAGCCCATCGCGACGGCATTCGTGGACGTGCTGGTGACGTTGGCGTCCGTGCCGAAGATCGAGACGCCCGTTGCGCCATTGTCAGTCGCATTGGCACCGAAGACGAGCGAATTGGCAGCCGAAACGGAATTGGCGCCGAAGGCGATGGCGTTGTCGCCCTCGGCAAAGGCGGTGTTGCCGAAGGCCATCGACGAGTCGCCGGTCGCCTGCGCATCGTATCCGCTTGCAATGCTGTATCCCCCCGTCGCGCTGGCGCCATAGCCGAGCGCTGTGTCGTACTTCGTCGAACTGCTGCCGCTGACGCCCGCTACGCTCGACGTGCCGATGGCGATGTCGCCGACGTTGTAGGTGATGGCGCCGTTGCCATATCCGCCATTGTCACCCCCGCCTATAGCGACGGAACTGTTGCCGCCCGCGCTCGTCATCGAACCGCCCGCGAAGCTGTAATAGCCGACCGCTTTGCTGTCGTTGCCATAGGCCGCGCTGTGTGTGCCGCTGGCCGAGCTTGCGGACCCGAAGGCCGCACTTTTGTTCCCGGTCGCAAAGGCGCCGGCGCCAAAGGCCGAGGCGTAGCTGCCGCTCGCCTTGCTGGAGTCGCCAAAGGCCGAGGTCGAGGGTCCGAGCGCCTTGCTCGAAATACCATAGGCCGAACTGTTGTTGCCGCTGGCCTGGCTCCCATCGCCAAAGGCCGAAGCGTAGGAGCCGGTGGCCTTGGCATTGTCGCCATAGGCGGCACTGGAAACCCCACTCGCCTTCGCCCCGTAACCGCTAGCGATGCTGTCGCCGCCGGTCGCGCTGGCGCCGTAGCCGACTGCGGTGTCGTAGTTCTCCGTGCTGCTGCCGCTGACGCCCGCCACGCTCGACGTGCCGATGGCGATGTCGCCCTTGTTATAGGTGGTCGCGCCGTTGCCGCTATTACCGTTGTTGCCGCCGCCGATGGCAATGGCATTGGCGCCGGACGCGCTCGCCTTCGCACCGCTCGCGACGCTGTAGTTGCTCGTCGCCGTGCTGTTGTAGCCCTCGGCGAGGCTGTATCCGCCCGTCGCGCTGGCGCCGTAGCCGACCGCAGTGTCGTACTGCTGGTTGTTGACGAACCCGACCCGCTGTCGACGCCGGCCGTGCTCCCGTTGCCGATGGCAACGTCACCCTTGTTGTACGTCGTCGAGGAGCTGCCATAGGCGACGCTCGAACTGCCATTGGCGTGCGCAGAGTCGCCGCACGCGGTCGCGTCCGTGCCCGTGGCTGTAGCGCTATTCGCGGTGCCGGTCGTGGTGTCCTGGCAGGTGGTGGCGGCAGCGCGTGCGTCCTGCGGCACAAGCGACAGGCCAAGCGCCAGCAGGAGCGCAGGTACGCCGCTCCTCAAAACCGTTCCCCGGAGGAATTTATGTGACGCCGCGAGCTGGCCGCCCGCGTGTCGTGGCCCCACCACCCCAGCCCCCCAACACAACACCCAACGGCGGGGCTCTGCCGGCCCCAAATCCTTAACGAAAAGTTATTATGCCCCAATCCAGTGCAAGCACAAGAAATCTCGATCCCATGCTTACCGCCGCGAGAGGCTCCGGCGAGCAGCCAGAAATACGCGATGCTGCCCCGGTGCGTTGTTCAAGTTTTTGCACCGGAGCCAGGTCCGGTCCCGGAAATCTGCAGTAACCATGATTTCACCCGCCGCGCGGGACGAGATCCCGAGCCAAAGCGGTTTGTGGCCGGCGGTCATGGCCTGTCCCGATGGCCCGGCCGCGGCGGGACCAAACAAAACAGCGGGGTGGATCGCTCCACCCCGCTGCCGGGAAATCCAACCCTGTGGCGCGCGATCAGCGCTTCGAGAACTGGAAGCTGCGGCGCGCCTTGGGACGGCCGTACTTCTTGCGCTCGACCGTGCGCGGGTCGCGGGTCAGGAAGCCGCCCTGCTTCAGCACCGGCCGCAGGCTCGGCTCATAGGCGAGCAGCGCCTTGGAGATGCCGTGGCGCACCGCGCCGGCCTGCCCCGAAAGCCCGCCGCCCTTGACCGTGACGACGACGTCGAACTGGCCGTCGCGATTGGCGGCGATCAGCGGCTGGCGCAGGATCATGCGCAGCACCGGGCGGGCGAAATAGATCTTCTCTTCGCGGCCATTGACAGTGATCGCGCCGCGTGCCCGGCTTGATCCAGACGCGGGCGACCGCGTCCTTGCGCTTGCCGGTGGCATAGGCGCGGCCCTGCGCATCGCGATTGGGCTGCGCGCTCGGCCGCGCTTTCCGGCTTGTCGTCTTCAGTCCGTCGCCTTGATCAGCGTCGACTTCAGATCGCCGAAGCTCTTCACTTCATCCGCCATGATCAGGCCACCTTCGTCTTACGGAAATTCGTGTTCTTGGGGTTCATCGACGCGACGTCGAGCGACTTCGGGCTGCTGCGCCTCATGCGGATGCTCGGCGCCGGCATAGACGCGCAGATTCGACATCTGCTGGCGGCCCAGCGGACCGCGCGGCACCATGCGCTCGACGGCCTTCTCGACGATGCGCTCGGGGAACTTGCCGGCCATGATGGCGCCGGCCGTGCGTTCCTTGATGCCGCCGATGTAGCCGGTGTGGTGGTAGTACACCTTGTCCTTCAGCTTGTTGCCCGTCAGCAGCACCTTGGCCGCGTTGATGACGATGACATTGTCGCCGCAATCCATATGGGGCGTGTAGGTCGGCTTGTGCTTGCCGCGCAGGCGGTTGGCGACGAGCGTCGCCAGGCGGCCGACGACCAGGCCTTCGGCGTCGATCACGACCCACTTCTTCTCGATCTCGGACGGCTTGGCCGAGTAGGTTTTCATTGTCCGTCTCCATGGTCCGGGAAACTCCGGCAGGCTCCGGGCGCCCGAAGTCCGGGCCCGGTTCAAATCCAGGGGCGGCGTATAGGCACGTATCGGGACCGGGTCAAGCGCGAAAAGCCCGCTGTGGCAGCGATTTATGCATGGCGGTAATATAATACCACAGATTTCCACCGTGCCGCCCGGTTCACGCCTGTGGCCGGCTTTGCTAGGCTCGCGGCGGTTTCGAGGGAATCGAAGATGCGGCCGGCCCGCGCCAAGCCCGTGGGCCCGCCGCCGCGCGCCGGACGTGCCTATGAGAATCCGGCCGTCCGGCCCGCGAGATGGGAATCCGGGACACCCCTTTCAAGCATGTGACCTTCACCCGAGTTTGGCAGAGTCCAATGAACGCACCTCATACAGCCCCCCTGATTGTTTCCGAACTGCACGGCGCCGTGCTGCGGCTGACCCTGAACCGCCCGGAGGCGCGCAATGCCCTCAGCGTCGCCATGATGGGGGCGCTCCACGAAGCGCTCGACGGCGCCGCCAAGGACAAGGCCGTGCGCGCCGTCGTGATCGCGGCCGAAGGCAAGGCCTTCTGCGCGGGCCACGACCTCAAGGAGATGACCGCCAGCCGCACCGCCGACGACAAGGGCAAGGCCGCCTATGGGGCCCTGTTCAACCAATGCTCCAAGCTCATGATGGCGGTGGTGCGCCTGCCCAAGCCCGTCATCGCCGAGGTTCAGGGCATCGCCACGGCGGCGGGCTGCCAGCTGGTGGCGAGCTGCGATCTGGCCGTGGCCTCGTCCTCGGCGCGGTTCGCCACACCGGGGGTCAATATCGGCCTGTTCTGCTCGACCCCGATGGTGGCGCTGTCGCGCAACCTGTCGCGCAAGCACGCCATGGAAATGCTGCTGACCGGCGAGCTGGTTCTGGCCGAAGATGCCCAGGCCATGGGGTTGATCAACCGGGTCGTCGCGCCGAACGCGCTCGAAGCGGAGACCATGAAGCTGGCACAGAAGGTCGCGGCCAAGCCGGCTGCCACGGTCAAGACCGGCAAGGAGGCCTTCTACCACCAGCTGGAGCTGGGGCTGAGCGAGGCCTATCGCTATGCCTCCCAGGTGATGGCGGAAAACATGCTCGCCGCCGAGGCGCGCGAAGGGATCAGTGCCTTCCTCGAAAAGCGCGATCCGAAATGGCCCGAATAGGCCCGGGACTGCCGCGCCGCGAGTGGCGAACAGAGCAAAAGAACGCTATTCGCTATTGACGGTCCCATTCGCGCTTGACGGCCCCCATGCCCCACTACCCCGACACGCTGATCAAAACCATCCTGCGCTCCACCAATACCATCGCCATGGTGGGGGCGAGCGGCAATCCGATGCGGCCGTCCTACTTCGCGATGAAGTATCTGCTCGACAAGGGTTTTGCCATCGATCCGGTCAATCCCGGCATGGCGGGCCAGGAGATCCTCGGCCGCAAGGTCTATGCCTCCCTCAAGGAGGTGCCCGGCCCGATCGACATGGTCGACATCTTCCGCGGTGCCGAGGCGGCGCCGGGTGTCGTCGCCGAAGCGCTGCAGGAGAAAGACCGCCTCGGCCTCAAGACCATCTGGATGCAGCTCGGCGTCGTCAGCGAAGAGGCCGAAACGATGGCGCGCGCGGCCGGGCTCGAGGTGATCATGGACCGCTGCCCCAAGATCGAGCATGGCCGCTTCTCCGGCGAGATCGGCTGGATGGGCGTCAACCGCCGCGTCATCGACAATCGCAAGCCGGCCGCTGTTCAGCAAGGGCGGCAGCCTGAAACGCTAGAGGGAGGAGTGCCATGGCCGACCAACCGATCAGCCGTTATCCCGTTCCCAAGCTCGAAGACCTGCCGAAGGATATTCAGGCGCGCTTCCTGAGCGTCCAGGAGAAGGCCGGCTTCATCCCGAACGTGTTCTTCGCCATGGCGCACCGGCCAGCGGAATTCCGGGCCTTCGCCGATTACTACGACGCGCTGATGGAAAAGGAAGGCGGTCTCACGCTGGCCGAACGCGAGATGATCGTGGTGGCGACCAGCGCCGCCAATGATTGCATCTATTGCGTCGTCGCCCATGGCGCGGTGTTGCGCATCCGCGCCAAGAACCCGCTGATCGCCGATCAGGTGGCGATCAATTACCGCAAGGCGGACATCACGCCGCGCGAACGGGCGATGCTCGATTTCGCGATGAAAGTGGCCCTCGAGTCCCGCGCCATCAACGACGCCGACATCGCAGCCCTCAAGCCGCATGACTTCAGCGATGAGGACGTGTGGGATATCGCCGCCATTGCGGCCTTCTTCGCGCTCTCCAACCGCATGGCGAGCTTCGCCAACATGCGGCCGAACGAGGAGTATTACGCCATGGCCCGCGAGCCGAAATAGGGCACCGCGCCATGCTGAAGATCTGGGGCCGCCGAAATTCGATCAACGTCCAGAAAGTGATGTGGACGCTCGGCGAGCTTGAGCTAACCCATGAGCACATTCCCGCCGGGGGCGCGTTCGGCGGCCTCGACACGCCGGCGTATCGCGCCATGAACCCAAACGGTCTGGTGCCGGTGATCGACGATGGCGGCACAATCATCTGGGAGTCGCACAGCATCGTCCGCTATCTCTGCGCCAGGTATGGCAGCGGCACGCTGTGGGCCGAGGATCCGGCGGAACGTTCGCTGGCCGATCGCTGGATCGACTGGACGGAGAGCACGCTTCAGCCGCCCTTCATGGGCGGTGTCTTCTGGGCCTTCTATCGCACGCCGCCGGAACGTCACGACAAGCCCGCCATCGCGCGCAGCATTGCGCGTTGCGCGGAAATTTTCGGCCGCCTCGATCGTCACCTCGGAAACCGGCCCTTCCTGGCCGGCGAGCGTTTCACCATGGGCGATGTTCCCGCCGGTGCCCAGCTCTATCGCTACTTCACGCTCGATATCGAACGGCCCAGCCTGCCCCATGTCGAAGCCTGGTATGCGCGGCTGCAGGAGCGCCCGGCCTATCGCGAGCATGTTATGGTTCCCTATGACGACCTGCGCGGCCGGCTGGCGTTCTGAGCCTATCGCGAATATGTCTGTGAGCCCGTCAACGAGCGGGATTTTCAGGGAGAGCGGTCCATGAGCGAATACGGCTTCAATACCCTCAGCGTCCATGCCGGTGCGCAACCCGATCCGGCGACGGGCGCGCGCGCGACACCCATCTACCAGACCACGGCCTATGTGTTCGAGGATGCGGACCACGCCGCCGCCCTGTTCAATCTGCAGGTCTTCGGCAACATCTATTCGCGCATCATGAACCCGACCAATGCCGTGCTCGAAGAGCGCGTGGCCGCACTGGAAGGCGGACGCGCGGGGCTGGCGGTGGCATCGGGCCATGCCGCCCAGCTTATCGCGCTGCACACGCTGATGGATCCGGGCGACGAGATCGTGGCCGCGCGCCAGCTCTATGGCGGCTCGATCAACCAGTTCAGCCAGAGCTTCGCGAAATTCGACTGGCATGCGAAATTCGTCGACGCGACCAAGCCGGAGGAGTTTGCGGCGGCGATCACGCCCAGAACCAAAGCCGTGTTCATCGAGAGCATCGCCAACCCCGGCGGCATCATCACCGACATCGAAGCGATTGCCGCCATCGCGCATTCCGCCGGCGTGCCCTTGATCGTCGACAACACGCTGGCCTCGCCCTATCTGATCCGCCCGACTCGAATGGGGCGCGGATATCGTCATTCATTCGGCGACGAAGTTCCTCGGCGGCCACGGCAACTCCATGGCCGGCGTGATCGTGGACGGCGGCAAGTTCGACTGGGGCAGCGGGAAGTATCCGACGCTGAGCGAGCCCTGCCCCTCCTATCACGGCATGAAAATGTGGGAGACGTTCGGCGACATGGCGTTCGCCATCGCCTGCCGCGTGCTGGGCCTGCGCGATCTGGGACCGGCGCTGTCACCCACCAACGCGTTCCTGATCCTGACCGGCATCGAGACGCTGCCGCTGCGCATGGAGCGGCATTGCGCGAATGCGCTGGCCGTTGCGAAATGGCTGAAGGCCGACAGCCGCGTGGCGTGGGTGAATTACGCGGGGCTGGAGGACAATCCCTATTACGGGCTTCACCGCACCTATTGCCCCAAGGGCGCCGGCTCGGTCTTCACCTTCGGCGTCAAGGGCGGCTACGAAGCCGGCATGGCGCTGGTCAATTCCGTGCAGCTGTTCAGCCACCTTGCCAATATCGGCGACACGCGCAGCCTCGTCATCCACCCCGCCTCGACCACGCACCGCCAGCTCAACGAGGAGCAGAAGAAGGCGTCCGGCGCCACGGACGATGTCGTGCGGCTGTCGATCGGCATCGAGAGCGTCGAGGACATCATCGCCGATCTGGATCAGGCGCTGGCGGCGGCGGGCTGAAGGGCGCGGGCCTTCGCGCCCGACACCTCATATGCGTGCCAGATCGCGGTCGAGAACAGGGCCACGGCCGTGATCTGGTGCAGCGCGGCCAGCGCGATCGGCACCTGATAGAGCAAGGTCAGGATGCCGAGCAGAATCTGCAAGAGCACGACGCCGAGTAGCGCATGGGCGGTGATCTTCTGCGCGCCCTTGAGCTTGCGGGCCATCCAGAACAACGCGACGGCACCGAAGAAGATCAGATAGGCGCCGATGCGGTGATCGAACTGCGCCAGACCCGGATTCTGGAAGACGTTGATCCACCAGGGATGGCTGAAGAACGGGTTTTCCGGGCCGAAGCGGCCATCCATCGAGGGCCAGGTGTTGTAGATCAGGCCGGCATGCAGGCCGGCCACCAGCGCGCCCAGCAGCATCTGCAGATAGATGCCGGCGGCCATCGCCTTGGCCCAGAACGCCTGCGGCGCCGCTTTCGCGCCCGCCGGTTTGGGCCTGAGATATTCCAACGCCGTCCAGAGGATGGCGGCAAACAGGAACAGCGCAAGGCCGAGATGGGTCGCCAGCCGGTATTGGCTCACCGAAACGCGCGTCGATGTCTCGATCCCGCTCGTCACCATCCACCAGCCGACAAAACCCTGCAGGCCGCCTAGCAGGAACAGTACGGTCATGCGTCGATAGCCGGATTTGGGGATGGCGCCACGCCAGGCGAACCAGAGGAACGGGACGAGGAAGACGAACCCGATCAGCCGGCCGAGCAGGCGATGGCTCCACTCCCACCAGAAGATGCCCTTGAACTGGGAGAGCGTCATGCCCCGGTTTTCGAGCTTGTATTGCGGGATCTGCTTGTAGTTGTCGAACTCGGCCTGCCAGGCGGCATGGCTCATGGGCGGGACGACGCCCGAGATCGGCTGCCACTGGGTGATGGACAGGCCCGAGCCCGTCAGGCGGGTCAGCCCGCCGACCAGGACCATGGCCGCGATCATGGCGGCGACGATCAACAGCCAGATGCCGACGGCGCGGCGGCTGGCGCCGGTATGGGGGGGCTGGATATCCGGTGAAATCGCGGTCATGGGCCGGGTTGCCTGAAGCCTCGAAAGGTCTGATAACCCCCTCGTCCCTCAAGGTCCATGCGTCCAATGCGTCCGCTTACGCCCCATATCAAGAAGCTGATCGGCACGATCATCACCCTGATCTGGCTGCCCATCTATGCGCTGCTGGCCATGGGCGTGGCGGTGCATGTGCTGCCGCATGCCAACTGGTTCGTCGAGCTGCTCTACTATGCCGTGGCCGGGACGCTATGGATCCTGCCGGTCGGGTTGATGCTGCCCTGGATGTATCGCGAGCCCGGCGAAAAGGGTTAGGCGATCCCCAATTCCGCCTTGGCGCGGCCGAGGGCGGTCTTGTAGTCGGCCTTGCCATTGGGCGCGCGCAGCGCGGCCGCGGCCAGCACGACATGCTTGGGCACCTTGTAACCGGCCAGACGGTCATGGACATGGGCACGGATGCCCGGCTCGTCGAGATCGGCGCCGGAGTGGAGCGTGACCACCGCGGTGACCGCCTGCCCCCATTTCTCATCCGGCACGCCGACCACCAGCGCATCCTCGACCGCCGGGTGCATCTTCAGACATTCCTCGACCTCTTCCGGATAGACCTTCTCGCCGGCGGTGTTGATGCAGGCGCTGCCGCGGCCCAGCAGCGTCAAGGTGCCGTCGGCCTCGACCACGCACCAGTCGCCCGGCATGACATAACGCACGCCGCCGATCGTCCTGAAGGTCTCGGCCGTCTTCTTGTCGTCCTTGTAGTAGCCCTTGGGGATCGGCGGACACATGGCAATGATGCCGGGCTTGCCGGTTCCCGGCGCGATCTCTTTGCCGTCTTCGTCGAACACCTTGCAGCGCTCGCCGATCTGGAACTTGGCGGTCTGGATTTCGCCATCCCTGGTCATGATCGAGGAGCCGAAGCCGACCGCCTCGGAGGAGCCGAAACTGTCGACCATCTGCGCCTGCGGCATGTATTCGAGCAGGGCATGCTTGTTCTCGCGCGTCCACATGACACCCGAGGAGATGATGGTGACGACGCTCGACAGGTCATAGCTCTTCGGCGCGCCCTCCAGGGCCCGCAGCATGGGCCGGGCGAAGGCATCGCCGACGATGACGAGCGTGCCGGCCTTGTGACGCTCGACCGCATCCCAGAACTCGACCGGATCGAAGGAGGGCGCCTTCAGGGTGATGACGCAGCCGCCATTCATCATCGTCGATAGCGCCATCAGAAGGCCCGTGCCGTGCATCAGCGGACAGGCCGGCAGGCAGCGCGGGCCGGGCCCGGCGGCTTCAGAGTCTCGATCAGCTCCGGCATGGTTTCCGGCGCCGGGCCGAGACGGCGAAGCGCGATGAGCTGGGTTTCGCGCAAGGCGTCATGGGTCCAGATCACGCCCTTGGGCATGCCGGTCGTGCCGCCCGTATAGATGAAGAATTCATCGTCGCCGGAGCGTTCGATCTGAAGATCGCTGTCGTCGCCGGTGGTCGCCAGCGTCTCGTAACGCTGGGCAAACGGGGCGACCTCGTTGGTGTCGCTGACCTCGATGAACTGGCCGACCTTCTCCAGGCGCGGGCGAATTTCGGCGACGGTCTCGCGGAATTCCGAGCCATAGACCACCGCCTGCGCATCGGAATTGTCGAAGATGTAGAAAACTTCGTCGGGTTTGTAGCGGTAGTTGACGTTGACATGGGTCAGCCGCGCCTTGAAGCAGGCCGCCAGCGTTTCGACATATTCGCTGCGGTTGCGCATGTAGAAGGCGACCTTGTCGCCCGGCCTGGCGCCGCCGGCCATTAGCGCGCGCGCCAGCATGTTGGAGCGGCGCGTGAAATCCGCCCAATTGATGATGCGATCTCCATGGATCAGCGCCGGCGCGTCGCCCGGCACGACCGGCGAGATCGCGTCGAGGATGTCTCCAAAGTTCCAGGCCACGAGGGTCCTCCCGAGATATCTGATAGCTGTCGGCCCTAGGCTAGCGGGCCGCGCTCGCCCCGCAAAGGCCCTGCCCCTTACCGATCAGTCACGAGAGGGTGCGAACACCGCCGCGACGGCGTGGCCATCGACCGGATGGCCGGGCGCAAGGCCCAGAAGCTTCAGCACCGTTGGGTGCACATCGATCTGGTCGAGACGGGGAACCGTCTTGCCATGGGCGACGCCCGCGCCCCAGGCGTAGAAGATGCCGTGCATTGCAGTGATGTGCGGATCGTAGCCATGCGTGGCCTTGAGGCCGCCCGTGAAAGGCGTGAAGGCGGCCGGCCAGAACCAGTTGATGCCCAGCATGTCGGCCCATTGCGGCAGCACCTCCGGCCCGACCATGTAATAGGGCGGATGGGTAACCAGCAGCAGATCGGGCACCCGCGGCCCGTTGCCGAGATGGGCATAGGGCGGGAAATGGCCCTTTCTGTAGACCTTGAAGACATCCTTGTAGGAAGCCAGCGCCGCTGCGATCCGGCCGGCGTCCTTCGGATTGTCGAGATAGAGGAAGGCGGTCGCGCCATCGGTCGCCTGTTTGCCCTTGACGCCGAATTCGTTCATCAGCCGGCCGACATTCACGATCGGGCCGACATCGGTCATGCCATGATCGGTGCCGATAACCAGCGCGCCTTCGCGGCCGGCAGGCAAGTCAGCGATGGCCGCCATCAGCTTGCCGACAATGGCATCGGCCTTGCGCACGGAGGCTTCGGTCTTCGGCGCCGTGGTGCCGGCGTAATGCGCGACATGATCGGGGATCGGGAAATAGAGCACGATCAGCCGCGGATGGCCCGGTCCGGACATCTTCAGCAGGCGAATCCCTTCGGCCACGACCTGGCCGTCGGACTGGCGGTCCTTCCACGGCACCTCCGGATTGATATAAGTCGCGCGTTTGCCGGTCCTGCTCGACCAGCGGCCGAAAATGTTGAGCGCGGCGCTGCGCACGCCCTGGCGTTCCGCCGCCTCCCACATCGATTCGCAGCCGGTGCGCCACACCGCATCGTCGGACTCATGATAGAGCCCCTTCTTCGGATCGTAGAACCGGTTGGACAGGATGCCGTGATGCGCCGGCCAGCATCCGGTCTCGAAGCTGTTGTGATTGATCATCGACAGGGTCGGGAATGCCGGGACCAGATGGCGCGAATGCACGCCCTCGCGCGCCATGCGATCGAAATTGGGGGTCGCTGTTGCGTCCATCATGGCCGGCGCGAAGCCGTCGAACAGCACCACCACGACCGTGCGTTCGGCCGCCGCCGCGCTCGTGGCCACAAGTGCCAGCAGAGCTCCGGCAACCAGATTTCTCAAAAGCCGCATTCGCCCCTCCCCCTATGGCATGGCCATGGTGCCGTGGGACGGGCCGCGGGGCAATCGGCCTTGGCCGGGGCTCAACCGCCCCAGCGGCGCACCCGGCCGACATCGACATGCACGAAGTCGGATTTGGGATAATAGCCGACGCCGCCGGCCCGAAGGGCCAACGCCGACTGGTGGAGATCCGAGAGCTTGCGATCCGGCAGGCGGATATCAACCGCCATCCCCTTCATGTGCAGGCTGTGCGTGGCCACGCCATTGCTGCGACGGTGCAGCATCGCGTTCGTGGCCGGAGAGCGATAGCCCGAAATCACCTGGAACGGGGCGCCGCTGCCCAGACTGCGATGCAGATGGTTCAACGCATCGAGCAGCTTGGGCTCGATCTGGTGCACCTCATTGTTGCGGTAGTCGCGCAACACATGGTTCACCTCCTTCAGCGCATCGGGGACATAGCGGCCCTCGACCCAGTAATCGACCTTTAGCTTCTCGCCCGTATGGAGATTGTTAAACGCAACCGCGCGGTATGCCGTCGGCGCGATCTTGGCGAGCGCCGGGCTCGCAACGCCGGCGAAGATGGCCGCCGTACCGGCGCGCAAGATACTACGTCGTGAATGCATCCACGTGTCCCTCACATCCGATTTTTTCCGAACGATTGCCCACGCGCGAATACGCCGCGGCTACAATCTCCCTCTGCGGTCGGACTAACCCGTCCAGCCTCCGCAGCCCGTGGCGCCCAGAGGCGCCGTGTCCCGACCCTGCTGCCCTGCGAAGGCGGCGGTCAGTTTCTTGTCGCGCCCATACACGTCCGGATAGAAATTCACGGTCCCGTCCATTTGCGCGACGGCTGTCCAATACAGCACATAAACCGGCACCGGTTTGTCAAGGCCGATCTTCCGGGTCTGGCCCGCCTCGATCGCCGCCTTGATGCGCTCGGCCTCGGTTTTTGCCTCGCCCGTCAGCACAAATGAGGCCAGCGGCACGATGTTCTGGACGCGCATGCATCCATGGCTGAGATGACGCTCGTCCTTCGCAAACAGGCGGCGCGCGGCCGTATCGTGCAAATAGGATGAGAATCGGTTGGGCATCTCCAGCTTGATATAACCCAACGCATTGTCCGCGCCCGGCAGCTGCCGGATCCGATAGGGGCTACCCTCCATCACCATATGATGCTTGGCAAGATAGGCGGGATCGCGGCGCAATTTGGGCAATATTTCGTTGCGCGCGATGGAGTACGGCACATGCCAGGACGGGTTGACCGTGACGGCGACCACTTCCGTGTTGAAGATCGGCGTGGGTGTCGTTCTTTTCCCCGATATGACGCGCGAGGTGAGAACAACCTTCCCCTTGTCCACGACCTCTAGCGTGGTCGCGGCGGTATTGACCGCAATATATTTCGAACCGAATTCATGCGGCAACCAGCGCCAGCGTTCCAGATTCGCCTTGATCTGGTCGAGCCGCTCCGAAGCCGATGTGTTCAGCGCAGCGATCGTGTTGGTTCCGACAACGCCGTCGACCTTGATCCCATTGCGCGCCTGGAAACGCTTGACGGCGTCTTCCAGCATCGGAAGGTCGACCGGTGCGTCGGCGACGATCTGCGGATCCTCGGCGGCCAGCCGCGCCTGCAACGCCACGAGCCCCAGATTGCCCTCCTCGAGCTTGAGCTTTTGCACGTCGGGAACGGTGGGCCAACCGCCCTTTGCGACGATGTCGCGATAAAGCTGAAGCGCGGTCTTGAGCCGCCGGTATTCGGCGTGGGGCGGCGGCAGATCCGCCAGCCATGCCTTGACCGTTCCGCGCTTCAGGGCTGCGGCCAAGGTCGCTGCCGGATCGAATGCGGCGCGCTCCAGGCCGACCATCTTGTCGATCTTGTTCGGATCGACGCGGCCGAAATGCATGTCCCTGGCATAGCGCAACAGCCCATCGGTCAGCACGATGTCGAATTGCGCGGCGTCGGCGGCCGTCGTAAGCCGGGCATGGGCCATCAGGGCCGCACTGTGATAGCGCGCCGGATTGAGGCCATCGGCGGAGGCCGCTTCGATGGCTTCGAGCACCGGGACCGTCGCGGGGTTTCCGCTCCAGGCCGGCTGGAAATCGCGCGCCCGATAAAACGTCTGCAGCGCGGTCCAGATCTCGTCCTGCGGCAAATTGGCCGAAGATGGCGGCCGGGTCAGACAGGCCTCAATCGCGCTGCGCAGATCTTGCTCCGCGAATCCTGACGGCTGGGCCGGCGCCGCCCCGGCCGCAACCGGAACCGCGGCAAACAGGGCGATAACCGCGCCCCGCATGAGATGTCGCAAGTTTGTATCACGTTGAAACGCCATGAACGCACACACCTTCCAAATCGGTCGTCGAACAGCCTCTACCCCCCTCAAATCGTTACAATTATGCCGCTTTCCGGGGAAACTATCGTGATCTATCGCAAAGCCGAGGGACGCCCCCACAGCCGGGCGATCCTTGCTAGGATGTGGGTATGAGCACGATTTCCGACAACCGGACCCTGCACCGTTTCGAACTGGTCGAAGACGGTTACACCGCCTTTGCCACCTATCGGCGACACGGCGCGCTGATCACAATTGCGCATGTCGAGGCGCCGCCGGCGCTGCGCGGCAAGGGCACGGCCGGGCGGCTGATGGAAGGTATCGTCGCCCATGCGCGCGCCAACGGGCTGAAGATCGAGCCGCAGTGCAGCTATGCCGCAATCTGGTTGCAACGGCATCCGGACAGCGCCGACCTCGTCAATTGAGGTGACGGCCGCGCGGTTCGCGCACGCGGAAGATCAGCAGCACCAGCGCCACACCAAGAAATACATTCGAGGTCCAGAACACGGCCGCATAGCCGAGACTGGCGGCGATGACGCCGCCGGCCAGTGGCCCGATGGTCGACATCAGGCTCTCGGCCGTGTTCGACAGTGCCAGGCGCATCGCCATGTCGTCGCGGTGGCCGAATTCCAGCACGATGTTCTGCGAACTGATCTGGTACCCGGCGGCGGCCGCGCCCAGGCCGAAGAAGGCGGCAAAGATCGGCCAGATCGCGTTGACCTCCATCAGCAGGATGGTCGATGCGATCCACACCGCCAGCGCCCCGACAAAGGAAATACGAAAGCCGGCGCGATCGGCGAGCGGACCCCAGACCAGATTGCTGACCGTCGATGCGATGAGGAAGCCGAAGGTCAGAAGGCCGATGGTCTGACCCGTCAGTTCGGTCGTGCGCGCGACATAGACGATATAAAAGGGCGAGGCGACGCGGCCCGCCACGGCAAAGGTGCGCGCGATCATGAAGAAGAAGAAGTCCGGGTCTCCGCGCAGAAGCGCCGGAAACTCGCGCAGGCGATCCAGGATGCGCATGCGCGGCCGCAGGGTCGGCAGTTCGGGTTCGCGGATCAGAAGGCCCAGAACGATCAGCCCCATGCTGGTCAGTA
This sequence comes from uncultured Pseudomonadota bacterium, assembly GCA_963710925.1. Classification (GTDB taxonomy): domain Bacteria; phylum Pseudomonadota; class Alphaproteobacteria; order Micropepsales; family Micropepsaceae; genus Rhizomicrobium. The sequence goes on from CAVQBY010000004.1 coordinate 398,651, forward strand.
CGAAGGCCGCCAGGAAGGTGGCCGAATAGCCATTGCCCAACACATTGTTGCCGATCAGCGTATGCCCCGCCCAATAGGCCAGCGCCGCCGCGACCAACCCGCCCATCATGTTGCGCAGGCCCTGCAGACGTCCGCGCCATTGCACCGGGATCACCTTGGCGAGCAGAAACTGGAAGACCACATTCTGCGGACCGGAAAACAGGCCGAGCATGAAGAGGAAGAACAGCACGGCGATCAGCAGCGCCTGCCCGCTCAGCAGCCAGCCAGCCAGCGCCAGCCCCAGGATCTGCAGCCGCATCAAGGAGCCCAGCACCATGGAGATGCGCAGCACATAGGGCCGATGTTCGATCTGGGCCGCGCCGATGATGCCGGAGACCACTCCGCCCAATTGCTGCAGAGCAAGGCCCAGGCCGACGATCACATCCGACCCCGAAAGAAGGTGCAGATAGGCCGGCACGAAGGTGGGCGCGTTGACCAGGCGAAAGCCCGTCATGCCGAACATGCCGTGGAGGAAATGGGCGGCGTAATTGATCTTCAGCTTGTCGCGGACGAAGCCCTCATAGGCCGCTTCGCGTTCCGCCGCGCTTTCATGCCCCGAATAAAAATTGCTCAACGCATCTCAGCCCACCGGAGATCCGGCAGGCAACTCCCAGGAATTGCGATTGGCGCTGTCCTAGCAGATTTGCGCTGGAACGGGGAAACGCTCACCCGCCGACAGCTTGACGCTGCGGCAGGCCGGTCGCCCGAAAGGCGGATCAGGCGGCGCTCGTCACCGTCTCGCCGGCCAGAACGGCCGCGAAATGCTCCATCGCCTCGTCGATCTGGGCCCTTGTGATGACCAGCGGCGGGGCGATGCGGATGGTGTTGTCATGGGTCTCCTTGCACAGGACCCCGCGCTTCTGCAGCGCCACGCAGTGGCGCCGCGCCCCGCCCGCATCCGGATGCAGCTCGACGGCCACCATGAGGCCGCGGCCGCGCACCTCCTTGATCAGCGGGCTGCGCAGGCCCCGCAGCGACGACATGAGGTGTTCGCCCATCGCCGCGGCATTGCCGATCATGTCTTCCTCGACGAGCACGCGCAGCGCCGCGCGGGCGACCGCGCAGGCCAGCGGGTTGCCGCCAAAGGTCGAGCCATGCTCGCCCGGACGCAGCACGTCCATGACCTCCACATTCGAGAGCACGGCGGAGACCGGATAGAAGCCGCCGGACAGCGCCTTGCCGATCAGCGTGAGGTCGGCCTCGATGCCTTCATGCTCTTCAGCCAGCAGCTTGCCGGTGCGCCCCAGGCCCGTCTGGATCTCGTCCAGGATCAGGGCCACCTGTTGCTTCGTGCACAGATCGCGGACTTTGCGGAAGTAGCCGGCAGGCGGAATGATGACCCCGGCCTCGCCCTGGATCGGTTCGACCAGGAAGGCGACGGTGTTGGGCGTGATCGCTGCTTCCAGCGCCGCGAAATCGCCATAGGGAATGACCTTGAAGCCGGGACCGAACGGACCGAAGCCCGCGCGCGCGGTGTCGTCGGTGCTGAAGCCGACGATGGACAGGGTGCGGCCATGGAAATTGTCGCCGCAGACGATGATCTCGGCCTGCCCTTCCGGCACGCCCTTGACCTCATAGCCCCATTTGCGCGCGACCTTGAGCGCGGTTTCGACCGCCTCGGCACCGGAATTCATCGGCAGCACCTTGTGCGAATTCGTCAGTGCACAGAGTTCCTCGTAGAACAGGCCGAGCTGGTCGTTGCGGAAGGCGCGGCTGGTCAGGGTCAGGCTGCGAGGCCTGCTCGGTCATCGCCGCCAGGATCTTCGGATGGCAATGGCCCTGATTGACGGCCGAATAGGCCGACAGGCAATCGAGATAGCGCTTGCCCTCCACGTCCCAGACATGACGCCCTCGCCGCGCGTCAGCACGACATCGAGCGGCTTGTAGTTGGACGCGCCGTAGCGGTTCTCCAGAGCGATGAACTGCGCCGTCGTGGACGGTTTCGAAGTGCGGGGCACGGAATAATCCATCCGAGCCTCCTTGAACGAACTGTCAGGATGCAGCGGCCGCGGCTTCGCGCGCCATCGGCCGGCGCATCGGTCGCGGCCGCGGTCGAGTCGCAGTGTCATGCAATAGGCGCCACCGCCCGACATGATGAAGGGCGCCAGATCGACGCCGGTCACGGTATAACCGCGCTCGGTCAGCAGATCCTTGAGGCGCTGCGGCGGACGGGCCATGACGATCTGCTTGTCGATGTTCACGGCATTGACGCTGAAGGCCGCCGCATCCTCGTCGCTGGCCTCGATCAGCTTGTCGGCGGGCACGATGGACTTGATGCGTGGCCTGCGCTTCTTCCGTGAAGGCGCCGGGGTAGTAGACGACCTCGCCGCCGGACAGCGGCAGGAAGCAGGTGTCGAGGTGATAGAAGCGCGGGCGTCGCCAGTTCCAGCGGCACGGTCTTCTCGCCGAAGAACTTCTCGATCTCGGCGATGGACTTCGCGGCTGCGAGCGCTGGCCGTAGCCGACCCAGAAATGCTGGCGCGTCTTGTCCCAGATGCAGTCGCCCGCGCCTTCCTGGAAGACGCCTTCGGGGAAAATTGCCGACCTCATCGAACAGCCCGCGTGCCTTGAGCTTGTTGAACGCCTCGAGGAACACCGCCTCTTCGCCCTGACGCTCGGCGCAGGAAAAGCGCGCGACGAGCACGCGGCGGTCGAGCACGATCGCGGCATTGGCGGGAAACACCAGATCCGGCAGACCGGCGACGCCGGGAATGGTCATCACCTCGGCGCCGGCCTTTTCGAGCGCGGCCTTGAGATTGTTCGACGCCGCGATGGCCTCGCGCAGATGGCCTTCGCGGTCGTTCGACCAGGCATCCGGCGCCATCCACGGATTGATGACATAGGAGACTTCGTAGTGACCGGCATCGGTCATCATCAGCAGCGGTTTGCGCCCCATGGATACACCTTTTGAATCCCTGCGCGCGGCAAACTCAGCCGCGCTTCCAGGCTTCAGGGTGGCCCGCCGCAGCGCTAACGAAAAGATAGCATGAGTGCAAATAATGTGAGTGTTTCTGGCATATTGCCTAACATGTTTTGCAATATGACAAAACCATCGCGAAAGGCGACGCGCCGCGGCCTCCCGGTGCTCCAACGATGTCGGTGAAAGATTGGTCGGAGCGAGAGGATTTGAACCTCCGACCCCCTGTCCCCCAGACAGGTGCGCTAACCAGGCTGCGCCACGCTCCGAAACCAGTTTGTGAAGGCCGGCGCCGGATGGCGCGGGCCAGCCCCGGCCTGGGGATGGGCCGAGGGTCGCGGACTATAGTCGGGCGCTTTGGGCCGGGCAACGGCCAAACATCCCGCTATCGCCGATTGTTGCGCGCTACTCCGCCGCGTGCGCCTGCGGCAGGGCCTTGGCGACCGAAAGGCGGGACTTGAGCTGCAGCAATTCGGCCAGCAGCAATTCCAGCTTCACGCGCGCGGGTTCCTCAAGCACCGCATGGCCTGCTGCCGCACGGGCCGCGTGGGGATGCGCCGCCTCGACGACGGCGATCGCCGCGCGGGCATGGCGCGGCGCATCGTCCGCCTCACGGCGCGGTTGTTCGGACAAGCGGCCGATCAGGCTGCAGTCGGCGCGGCCGAGCTCGGCGACATAGCGCACGCCCTGCTCGCGCATCAGCTTCTGCACGCCCTTGATCGTGAAGCCGTCCGAATACAGCAGCGAACGGATGCCGCGCAGCAGATCGACATCCTCGGGCCGGTAATAGCGGCGTCCGCCGCCGCGTTTGACCGGCTTGATCTGGGCAAAACGCGATTCCCAGAAGCGCAGCACATGCTGTGGCACGTCGAGTTCCACGGCCACTTCGCTGATCGTGCGGAAGGCCTCCGGCGATTTGGCGCGAGCCGCGCCGTCCAGGGCGAGCGAGCGATGTCACGCATCTTCCGCCTCGAAGACCGGCGTGTGCCCGTTGATGACGGCTTTCAGAACATGGCTGGGGCGGAAGACGAGCACGCGGCGCGGCGCGATCGGGACTTCGTCGCCCGTCTTGGGATTGCGGCCGATGCGTTCGGATTTCTGGCGCACGGCGAATGTGCCGAAGGACGACAGCTTCACCGTCTCGCCGTCGGCCAGCGCGCGTGCAGACCTCTTCGAGCATGTCCTCGACCATCTGCGCCGAATTCGTTGCGCGACAGGCCGACCGCTTTGAATACGGCCTCGGTCAGGTCCGCGCGGGTCAGGGTCTTGGTGGTCATGGCTGGCGACTCCCTTCGCTTAACCAAAGGCTAGGCAAAGGAAGATTTCACGTCAACTCAAAGGGATAGGCCGTGATCTTATGGTGATCTTGGTGTGACTTCACCAGCGCAGCAGACCCGCGCCCCAGGTGAAGCCGCCGCCCATGGCCTCCAGCAGCACCAGATCGCCCTTCTTGATGCGGCCGTCCGCCACCGCCGCGGCCAGCGCCAGCGGCACCGAGGCGGCCGAGGTGTTGCCGTGCTCGGCCACGGTGGAGACCACCTTCTCGGGCGCGATGCCCAGCTTCCGGGCCGTGCCGTCGAGGATGCGCTGATTGGCCTGATGGGGCACGAACCAGTCGATCTCGGCGATGGTCGACCCCGGCCGCGTCGGCCGAGGCCTGGATGGCCGCGGAGATGTTGGTGACGGCGTGGCGGAAGACTTCCTTGCCCTGCATGCGCAGGAAGCCGGTGGTCTGGGTCGAGGACGGCCCGCCATCGACATAGAGCAGATCGTGCAGCCGGCCGTCGGAGAACAGCTTGGTGTTGAGCACCCCGGTATCGGCCATCGTGCCCTCGCCCTTGCCGGCCCGCAGCACGACCGCGCCGGCGCCGTCGCCGAACAGCACGCAGGTGGTGCGGTCGGTCCAGTCCATCAGCCGCGACATGGTCTCGGCGCCGATCACGAGAACGGTCCTTGCCTGCCCGGCCTTGATGAAATTGTCGGCCACCGCCAGGGCATAGACGAAGCCCGAGCACACCGCCTGCACATCGAAGGCGGAGCCGCGCGTCATGCCGAGCCGCGCCTGCACGCGCGTGGCGGTGGCCGGAAAGGTTTCGTCCGGCGTGGTGGTGGCGCAGACGATGAGGTCGAGTTCGTCCGACGCCGATGCCGGCATCGGCCAGCGCCGCCGCGGACGGCCTTCAGCGCCAGATCGGACGTCATCTCGCCGTCGCGCGCGATGTGGCGGCGGCGGATGCCGGTGCGCTCGACGATCCATTCGTCGGAGGTGTCGACGCGCTTGGCGAGTTCGGCATTGGTGACGACATTGTCCGGCAGATAGGCGCCGCAGCCGAGAATTTGCGATCGGATGACACTCACGACGCCGCCGCTCCTGAACCGGCGTCCACGTGCTCCTCGCGGGCGGCCCGGCTTGGTCACTTCGGCGCGGTCGGCGACGATCTTCGGGATCACCTCGGCGCGTGGCCATGTCGATGGCCATGTCGAGCGCGCTGGCAAAGCCCAGCGCATCGGTGCCGCCATGGCTCTTCACCACGACGCCGTTGAGGCCGAGAAAGATACCGCCATTGGACGCGCGCGGATCGAGCTTGCGGCGCAGCGCGCCGAGCGCGCCGCTGGCCAGCACGCGCGCCGATCCGGCCCAGCAGCGAACGGCGCAGCGCACTGACGCAGGAAATGCACGACCAGCTTGGCCGTGCCTTCGGCGGTCTTGAGCGCGACATTGCCGGTGAAGCCGTCGGTCACGACGACATCGACCGTGCCTTCGGCGATGTCGTCGCCTTCGACGAAGCCGTGCAAATTCCATCGGCAGGTTCGACGCTGCGCAGGATCTGCGCGGCGCCCGCGCACCGATTCGTTGCCCTTCAGCTCTTCGGCGCCGACATTGAGCAGGCCCACGCGTCGGCCGCTCCAGCCCGAGGATGGCGCGCGCAAAGGCCTCGCCCATCACGGCGAAATCGACCAGCTGCTGCGCATCGCATTCGACATTGGCGCCGACATCGAGCACCACCGTCTGGCCGCGCTTGGTCGGCCACAACGCCGCGATGGCGGGCCGGTCGATGCCCTCGATGGTCCTGAGCTGGAACATCGACATCGCCATCAGCGCGCCGGTATTGCCGGCGGAGATCACGACCTGGGCCTCGCCCTTGGCGACGGCCTCGATCGCGCCCCACATGGAGGTGTTGCGGCCGCGGCGCAGCGCCTGGCTGGGCTTGTCTTCCATGCGCACGCGTTCGGGCGCATGGCGAATGGTGACCCGATCCTCCAGCTTGGAACGGCGCGCCAGCAGCGGCTGCAGCACGGCCTCGTCGCCATGAACGATGAAGTGCACCGCCGGATGGCGCAGCACCGAGCGCGCCAACGCGGCCATGACGACGCCGGGGCCGGCATCGCCACCCATGGCATCGATCGAAACGGTCAGGTCCCGGCCCACCCTCGCCTCGCTGCTCTGTCAGACCGCCGCCGGCCAGGTCGACCGCGGCATGCGCGCGAAACCGGTTCAGCTCTCGGCCTTCACGACCTCACGGCCATTATAATGGCCGCAGGCGCCGCAGACATGATGCGGACGCTTCTGCTCGCCGCAATTGGGGCATTCGACATGGGCCGTCGGCGGCCAGGCGATGATGGGCCCGGCGCATGTTGCGCCGCGACGGCGAGGTCTTTCTTTTGGGTACCGCCATGGCGGATCAACTCCTTCGAAAACCCGTTCCGGTCGGCGCGCCGCGGCGCGCCTGACAACTCCGTAGCCGGGCGGGCAAAACAAGGCGCGGAGCTAACCCGAAACGCCCTGCGGATTCAAGCGGATTTCTGGGCAATCCGCCTGCCCCTAGGAACCGCCCTCCTTGAGGCGCCTGAGGGCGGCAAAGGGGCTCTCCTTCTCCGCCCGGTGTTCGGCCGGAATTTCCAGTTCTACACCCTCTGCGCGGGGGTATGGATCGATCCCGAGCAACAGCTCCTCGAGCAGGGGACCGGCCAGATCGTAGCGCGGGCTGTCCAATTCTTCCGGGACCTCGTCGTCCCCGGCCGCGATGGTCAGGATCCCGCCCGCCTCCGGCTCCGGCGCGCGATGGCGCCCGCGCCGCGCCCTGAGATGCAGGACGCGGACGAATTCGCGGTGGTGGTGGCTGGGCACCGGCTCGAGCGAGACCACGCAGGACTGGGTCAGATCGGCATCGAGCACGGCCTCATAGAGGAAGCGGTCGGCCGATTGGCGCGTCAGCGTCACCACCGCCTCGAATCGCTCGACCGACCGGACATCAAACCAGTCGGCCAGACCCGGCAAATCCTCCGGCCGGGCCTTGATGACGACCTCATCGCCGGCATCGGACAGATCGCCCAGATCGTAGAGCCGCTGCAGCGGCGGTTCGGGAAGCGCGGCGTGGTGGCTCAATGTGCGGGCTCCTGCGGCTGGGCGATGGGGCCGAAGTGCAGCTGCCCCGCGGTCAGATCGGACTGGGCCAGACCGGCCCGGGCCGCCAGGGCATAGCCGGCCAGACGGTCGGCGGCGGCGGCGCAGGCCGGGTCGGCGCCATAAACATTGCGCAACAGCGCCGCGGACAGCGCCGCGTGGCCCTCCGCCTTGCGATAGACGTCGAGCCGGCCATAGAACGCATCTGCGATCTTCTTGATCCGGCGTGTCATGCCCATATCGCCGGCCCCCTGATCGCGCAGCGCCTCCTCGAAGCTGTCAAACAGGGCATTGACGAGGCGCTGGGAGACGGGCCGGGCGCCGGCCGCATCGAGCCGCTCCAGCACCAGCCAGCCATGCAGGGCCACCATGTCGAAGCGCCCGTTGAAGGTGTCCGGCACGGCCAGATCGCGAAAGAATTCCGGCGCGCGGGCCCGCTCGGCGATCGCCAGCGCCAGCTCCGCGGCCACCCGCCGGCGCTCCGCAGACCGGCGCAACGCGTTCAACATATTCAGCTTCTCCGTCAGCGGCGGCTTGCAACCTTGCGCCGCCAAGGCTAGCACATCGGGTACGGGGACCCATGGACCCAGTTCGGGTCGGAGCGCAAGGCGTACGGCAGCGGCAAATGCCACCACCCGCGCCCGCGCGCCAGTGTTGAGGAAATTTATGCGACTTCCGATTCTCCTACTCTCGGCGGCCCTGCCCCTGGCGGCCCTGGCGTCGAGTGGCTGCACGCCGGTCATCAGCAAGCGCGGCTACCTGCCCGATCCGGTGGCCGAAGCCTCGATCACCATCGGCAAGGACACCAAGACCACGATCCAGAAGAAGCTGGGCGATCCGTCGACCCGCGCCACCTTCGGCGGCGATTCCTGGTACTACATCTCCAGCATTCAGAAGCGGGTCGCCTTCTTCGATCCGCACGGTTCAGAAGCGCAACATCCTGGCGATCCATTTCAACAAGAACGGCAAGGTCACCGATCTGCACCACTACGGACTGCAAGGACGGCCATGTCGTGGCCTTCGAAAGCCGCGAGACGCCGACGCGCGGACGCGAACTGACCTTCCTGCAACAGCTCCTGAACGCGACGCCCGGTGTTCCGCTGGGCGGCAGCAATTCGCCGGGCGGCAACCAGCGCAATCCCGGTGGCGGCAACGGGCCGTGAATTTCTCGCCGGCAGGCCTCAAAAACCAACGGGCGCGGCGCTTTCGCACCGCGCCCGTTTTCTTTTCATACGATGCCGGATCCTACAGACCGTGGGCCAGCGTTGCGAGCAACAGCAGCGCCACGATGTTGGTGATCTTGATCATCGGGTTGACGGCCGGACCGGCGGTGTCCTTGTAGGGATCGCCGACCGTGTCGCCGGTCACCGCGGCCTTGTGGGCTTCGGAGCCCTTGCCGCCGTGATGGCCGTCTTCGATGTACTTCTTGGCGTTGTCCCAGGCACCGCCGCCGCTCGTCATCGAGATGGCGACGAACAGGCCGGTCACGATCACGCCCAGCAGCATGGCGCCCAGCGCGTTGAAGGCCTCGGTCTTGCCGGCGATGTTGTCGACGATCACGAACAGCACGATCGGCGACAGCACCGGCAGCATGGACGGCACGATCATTTCGCGGATCGCCGCCTTGGTCAGCATGTCCACGGCACGGCCGTAATTCGGCTTCTGCGTGCCCTGCATGATGCCCGGCATTTCCTTGAACTGCTTGCGCACTTCCTCGACCACGGCCGCCGCCGCACGGCCCACCGCCGTCATCGCCCATGCCGCCGAACAGGTAGGGCAGCAGGCCGCCGATGAACAGGCCGACCACGACCCACGGATTGGCGAGGCAGAAGTCGGGCAGCGCCATGCCGGCGAAGTAGGAATACACGTCCGAATGGGCGACGAAGTACTTCAGGTCTTCGGTATAGGCCGCGAACAGCACCAGCGCGCCCAGACCGGCCGAACCGATGGCATAGCCCTTGGTGACGGCCTTGGTGGTGTTGCCGACCGCGTCGAGCGCGTCGGTGGTCTTGCGCACATCGCCTTCCAGACCGGCCATTTCGGCAATGCCGCCGGCATTGTCGGTGACCGGGCCGAAGGCGTCGAGCGCCACGATCATGCCCGCCAGCGACAGCATCGTCGACACCGCGATGGCGATGCCGAACAGGCCGGCCAGCAGATAGGTCGAGATGATGCCGACGCAGATCACCAGGGCCGGCATCGCGGTCGATTCCATCGAAACGGCCAGGCCCTGGATGACGTTGGTGCCATGACCGGTGACGGAGGCCTGCGCGATCACCTTCACCGGGCGGAATTCGGTGCCCGTGTAGTATTCGGTGATCCAGACGATGGCGCCGGTGACGGCCAGGCCGATGACGCCGCAATAGAACAGGCTCATGCCGGTGAAGCTGACAGACCGCCCGAGGTCGTCAGCACGGTCTTGATGGCCGACGATCCAGTCGGTCAGCGGCCACAGCGCGATCAGCGACAGCAGCGCCGGTCGCGATCACGCCCTTGTAGAGCGCGCCCATGATGTTGTTGGACTTGCCCAGACGCACGAAGAAGGTGCCGATGATCGAGGTGATGATGCAGGTCGCCGAAATCGCCAGCGGGATAGAGCATCAGCGCGCTCTTCTCGATCGCCGGCGAAGTAGATCGAGGCCAGCACCATCGTCGCGACGGTGGTCACCGCGAAGGTTTCGAACAGGTCCGCCGCCATGCCGGCGCAGTCGCCGACATTGTCGCCGACATTGTCGGCGATGGTGGCGGGGTTGCGCGGGTCGTCTTCGGGGATGCCCGCTTCGACCTTGCCGACCATGTCGCCGCCGACATCGGCACCCTTGGTGAAGATGCCGCCGCCGAGACGGGCGAAGATCGAGATCAGCGAGGCGCCGAAGCCCAGCGCGACCAGCGCGTTGGTGATGATGCGGCCCTGCGTTTCATCGGCGATGTCCAGGCCCAGGCCATGGCGCAGGAAGGCGTAATAGCCGGCCACGCCGAGCAGGCCCAGGCCGACCACCAGCATGCCGGTGACCGCGCCCGAGCGGAACGCCACCGAAAGGCCGGAGGCCAGGCCGTTGCGGGCCGCTTCGGCCGTGCGCACATTGGCGCGCACCGACACGTTCATGCCGATATAGCCGGCCAGGCCCGACAGCGCCGGCGCCGATCAGATAGCCGACGCGCCACTTGCCAGCCGAAGATCACAAAGGCCAGGACGAAGATGACGACGCCGACCATGGCGATGGTCGTGTACTGGCGGTTGAGATAGGCCGCCGCGCCTTCCTGAATCGCCGCTGCAATTTCCTGCATGCGCGCATTGCCCGCGCTCATGCTCAGGACCGAACGGATGGTCCAGGCGCCGTAGAGCAGCGCCAGCACGCCGCATCCCAATACAAGTTCAAGCTCCAAGCTCATCGCTTATTCTTCCTTCATCGCCAATTGTACGGATGACCCGAGTTGGCCGGCAGCAGGACGCGCCGCTTCCCCCAAAATCCACGCCCTGGCCGCATGCCCGATTCCGGCGCGGCCCAAGAGCGCGCGGAACATGCCAAAAGCTTTGTCCGGAGGCAACTTTCCGCAGCACGGATCGCACGATCCGGCCGCGGCCGCCCGTTTCGGGCGAAAAATCCCGCCGCTAGGGCCCCTCGGGGGGGCGCTGGGCGTGACCTTGAGCGCGGTGAAGTTGATCGCGACCACCTTGTCGGCGCCGACGACCCGCCGGACATCGGCCAGAAGCCGGGCCTTGAGGCCCTCCGAATCGACCTTCTCCGGCGCTTGGGCCTGGACGATGGACTTGCCGTTCACGTCGCGGATGAAGGCATCCTGGATGAACGGCGTCTTGGCGCGGACCGCGATCGCGGCGGAGGCCGAGGTCGTGACCACCGTGCTGGAGACATAGGCATAGGCCATCAGCTTGCCGTCCACGACCATGGGCGCGACCAGGATCGGCATCTCGACGCTGGTGCCGGGCTTGGCCGGCTTGTCGGCCTTGGCCCCATGTTCGGTTGCCCGCGCCGCCAGAGCCGGAGGGCCCAGAGCGAAGACGACAGCGGCAATGACAAGATGACGGCGCATGACAAACCCTCGCAAATCCGGCCTAAAATGCCGTTACCGCCTCAGAAATGGGTCCAGCCGGCGGTGGGAACCGGGATCGGTTGACCGGATGCATCCTGCAGGGTGACGCCCGCCCCCGCCTCCACCCGGCCGATCTGCGTCACGGCAACCCCGGTACGGCCGGCCACTTCGATGACAGCCTGGCGCCTTGCCGGCGCCGCGGTGAAGGCCAATTCGTAATCGTCGCCCGCCGTCAGCGCGCGCAGAACCCCTGCGCTGTCGTCGCCCCACAAGGCCCGCAGGGCCTGCGAGCGCGGCACCGCACCCGCCTCGACAATGAGGCGGACCTGCGAAACCTCGGCAATGTGGCCCAGATCTGCGATCAGGCCATCAGAGACGTCGAGCCCGGCGCTCGCCAGCCCGCACAGTTCGCGGCCCAGCGCCAGCCGGGGCTCGGGCAGGCGATAGCGCCGAATCAGCGCCGCGCTGTCCGGCAACACGGCGCCGCTCTCCAGCAGCGCCAGACCGGCCGCCGGCATCGCCGATGCTGCCGGAGACGAAAATCAGATCGCCCGGCTGCGCCCCGGCGCGGCGCAGCATCCGGCCCTGCGGAACATGGCCGAAGGCGGTGACCGACAGAGTCAGCGGGCCGGGCGTGGAGGTGGTATCGCCGCCCAGCAGCGGAAGCGCGAAATGGCGGCCATCTTCGGCCAGTCCGGCCGCGAAGGCGCGAAGCCAGTCCATCGGCCTGTCCTTCGGCACCATCAGCGCCAGCAGATAGCCGGCCGGCACCGCACCCTTGGCGGCCAGATCGGAAAGATTGACGCGCAGCGCCTTCCTGGCGACGTCGCCGGGCGGGTCGTCGGCGCGGAAATGGACGCCCTCGACCAGGGCATCGACGGTCGTGACCAGATCCTCGCCCGGACGCGCGCCCAGCACCGCGGCATCATCAAGCAGGCCGAACGCGCCCGGCGCGTCCCTCGTCAACGGCGCAAACAGCTCCGCGATCAGCGCGAACTCGCCGGGCCGGCCGGCGGAATCGGGATCAGACCTGGAGCTCGTCATCCGGCGGCGTTTCTCCGAATTCGACGGCACGCTTGCGCCGGGCGAGCCGATCGAGGACCGCATTGACGAAGCCGGTCTCCTCGCCGTCGAAGAAGGCGTGCGCAATGTCGAGATACTCGTCGATCACGACCTTGCCCGGCACGTCGCGGCGGGCGATGAGCTCATAGGCCGCAGCCCTGAGGATGGCGCGCAGGATGGAATCGATGCGCTGCAGCTTCCAATTCTGCGCCAACGCACCGGCCAGAGCGCGGTCGATCTCGGTCTGGATATGGGGAACGCCCCGCACCAGATCGCCGAAGAAGACCTCGTCGGGCGGCCCGGCCGGAATCTCGGCCAGCCGTGTGAAGCGGTGCTCGACGAACTCACCGATCACCTGCTCGGCGTCGGCGCCGGTCAGTTCCATCTGGTAGACGGCCTGCACCGCCGCCAGCCGCGCGGCGCGCCGGGCATTGCGATCGGGATGGTCGGCGGTGGATTCGATTTCGGCCACGATCAACGGTGAACTCCAAGACGCGCGCGCGCATTGATGAGGGCCAGGCAGGCGCGCGCGGCATCGCCGCCCTTGTCGAGGTGGTCGCGCGCCGCACGGGCCATGGCCTGGGTTTCGTTCTCAACGGTCAGGATGCCGTTTCCGATGCACAGCCCGTGATGGATGCTCAGATCCATCAGTCCGCGTGCCGATTCCCCGGCGACGATTTCGAAGTGGTAGGTCTCGCCGCGGATGACGCAGCCCAAAGCGACAAACCCGTCGAAGCTGCGGCCGGCGCCCTCTCCCGCCTTGGCGGCAAAGGCAATGGCCGCCGGGATTTCGAGGGCGCCCGGCACGGCGACGCGGTCGAAATGGGCACCGCCCTTTTCCAGCGCGGCGGTGGCGCCATCGAGCAGCGCATCGGCAATATGGTCGTAGAAGCGCGCCTCGACGATCAGCACATTCGGCGTTTCGGTCATCCTGCCCTCACTCCCTGCTGCCGCGGATCTTGTGCGTGCCGACGATGTTGAGCCCATAGCCTTCGAGCGCCACCGCCTTCTTTTCCGGCGTGTCGGTCAGCAGCACCATGTTCTTGATACCCAGATCGATCAGGATCTGCGCGCCGACGCCATATTCCTTGAGGCGGCGGCGGTCCATGTCGTCGGGGACGCGGCGCATCAGCACATCGGAGACGAAGGTCTGTCGCGTCTGGCGCAGAATGACCACAACGCCACGGCCGGCCTCGGCGACGATGCGCATGGAATCTTCCAGCACGCCCTTCTCATAGGCCTCGTAGCCCAGAAGGTCCGAGAAGATGTTGAGCCCGTGCATGCGCACGAGCACCGGCTCGTCTCCGGAGACGTCGCCCTTCACCAGCGCGATGTGCTCGGCATATTCGAGCGTGTTGACATAGACCATCATGCGCCAGTCGCCGCCGTGATGGCTGCGGAAGGTGGTGTCGACGGCGCGCTCGACAAAATGGTCGTAGCGCCGGCGATAGGCAATCAGATCGGCGATGGTGCCGATCTTCAGTCCGTGCAGCTGGGCGAACTGCACCAGGTCCGGCAAGCGGGCCATGGTGCCGTCATCGTTCATGATCTCGCAGATCACGCCCGACGGGTAAAGACCGGCCAGGCGCGGAATGTCGACGGCGGCTTCGGTGTGGCCGGCGCGAACCAGCGCGCCGCCGTCGCGCGCCACCAGCGGAAAGACATGACCGGGCATGACGATGTCGGCAGGCCCCTTGGTCGGATCGATGGCGACCGAGATGGTGTGCGCGCGATCATGGGCGGATATGCCGGTCGAAACGCCCTCGCGCGCTTCGATCGAGACCGTGAAAGCGGTCTGGTGCGGCGCATTGTTGGCCTGCGTCATCATCGGGATGTTCAGCGCGTTGGCGCGTTCGCGCGTCAGCGACAGACATATCAGCCCGCGGCCATATTTGGCCATGAAGTTGATCGCCTGCGGCGTGCACATCTGCGCCGGGATCACGAGATCGCCCTCGTTTTCACGGTCTTCGGCATCGACGAGAATGAACATGCGCCCGTTGCGGGCGTCCTCGATCAGTTCCTCGATGGGGGAAATGTATTCCTTGAAACTCATGCTCAGCCCTTGACCAGCCGGGCGACGTAACGCGCGAGCAGATCGATTTCCAGATTGACCTTCATGCCCGGCTTGAGACGCCCGAAGGTGGTGACCTTCTGGGTGTGGGGGATGATGTTGACGCCGAAGCGCGTGCCGTCGACCTCGTTGACGGTCAGCGAGACGCCGTCCAGCGCCACCGATCCCTTGGGCGCGATGAAGCGCGCCAGATCGACAGGCGCCTGCAGGACAATGCGCACCGACTCGCCTTCCGGCGCCACGCTCACAACCTCGGCGAGGCCGTCGACATGGCCGGTGACGATGTGGCCGCCGAGCTCATCGCCGATCTTCATCGGCCGTTCGAGATTGACGGGATCGCCGACCTGCCATTCGCCCAGCGAGGTTTTCGACAGGGTTTCGCCCGAGGCCGTCACCGCGAACCAGCGGTCCTTGTCATTGCCCTTGTCCACCACCGTCATGCACGCGCCCGAACAGGAGATCGAGGCCCCGAGCTCGACCGACGAGACATCGTAATGGGTCGCGATCACGATATGCGTGTCGCCGCGCTTCTCGATGTGCCGGACCTGGCCGACATCGGTGACGATTCCCGTAAACATGACTTCCTTTTAGGCTCTGCGGGCGAAGCTTTCCAGCAGGTCCGGGCCAAAGCGGCGGGCACTTTCCCTTACGAAAAGCGGGGATTCGTCGAGAGCGATTGCCGCCAGCGCTCCGATCGCGCCCTTGCCCGCGCTCCCAAGGACGATCGGCGCGGTGAAGACCTCCAGCCGATCGGCCAGACCGCGATTGAGGAAGGCGGCGTGGACGATGGCCCCGCCTTCAACCAGCAGGCGCGTGATCCCGCGCCCGGCCAGCGCCCGCAACACGGCGGCAAGATCGGGCAGGCCGCGGGCATCGGCGGCGACCTTGAGGACCTCGACACCGCAGACCTGCAGCGCGGCGCCATCGCTGTCGGCGGTGGTGAAGACAAGCGTCGGAACCTGTCTGGCGGATTGGGCGAGCTTCGACCAGTCCTTGAGGCGCAACCGGCTGTCGAGCACGACGCGCAGCGGAGAAGCCTCTTCCAGGCCCGGCAGGCGGCAGGTCAGTTCGGGATCGTCCTTGAGCGCCGTTTCGATGCCGACCAGGATCGCGTCGTGGCGCGCGCGCAGCAGATGGCCGAAACGGCGCGCCGCCTCGCCCGTGATCCACTGGCTCTCGCCCGCGGCGGTGGCGGTGCGGCCATCGAGGCTCTGGGCGATCTTCAGCGTGACCAGCGGACGGCCACGGGTCACCCGGGCAAAAAATCCCTCATTCAATTGCGCTGCCGCATCGGCCAGCACGCCGGCCGTGACCGCGATGCCGGCGGCCCGCAGGCGGGAAAAGCCCTGGCCCCTGACGCGCGGGATCCGGGATCTTCCATCGCCGCCGACCACACGGGCCACACCCGCCGCGACCAGTGCCTCGGCGCAGGGCGGGCGTCTTGCCGTGATGGGAACAGGGTTCGAGCGTGACATAGGCGGTGGCGCCGCGCGCCGCCTCGCCCGCCTGGGCGAGCGCCACGGTCTCGGCATGCGGGCGGCCGCCATCGCCTGGTCCAGCCGCGGCCAACGAGGCGCCCGTCCGCCGAGACCAGCACGCAGCCGACCGCCGGATTGGGCGCGACACGGCCCAGCCCGCGCGCGGCCAGCACGAGGGCGTGGCGCATATGGCGAAGATCGTCAGGGGTTGGGGACATGGCGGATTTCCGGCTTCGAGGCGTGTCTTACGCGCTTCGCGGCGCAAAGCCCACAGATTTGCCCCCCGGACATGACAAAGCCGCCGGCGGAGGCCGCGGCGGCTCTGGAGGGATCTGTGGTGATATAGCCCAGATGGGGATTGCAGCGTGACGCTTCAAGGGGGGGCGGCAAATTTTTTTTGCCCCCCTGCCCGGCCCGCTGTTCAGGCCTTGTCGTCGCCGGAAAGCTCGCCGATCAGGTTTTCGAAGTCCTTGGTTTCGCGGAAATTCTTGTAGACGCTGGCGAAGCGCACATAGGCGACCTTGTCGAGGCTGGCCAGCGCCTGCATCACCAGCTCGCCGATCACCGTCGAGGGGATTTCGTTTTCGCCCATGCTCTCCAGACGGCGGACGATGCCGGTGATCATGCGGTCGACGCGCTCGGGTTCGACCGGGCGCTTCCGCAGGGCATGCATGATCGAACGCTCCAGCTTGTCGCGTTCGAAGGGCTCGCGGCGATTGTTCTTCTTGGTGACGATGAGTTCGCGCAACTGCACGCGCTCGAAGGTCGTGAAGCGGCCGCCACAGGCCGGGCAATGCCGGCGGCGGCGGATGGCCGAATTGTCCTCGCTGGGACGGCTGTCTTTCACCTGGCTGTCGTCGTGACCGCAGAACGGGCAGCGCATGGGCGACTGTCTCCTCAGCTATAGATAGGAAAACGGCGGCACAGGGCCGTCACGCGTTCGCGCACGCTGGCCTCGACCGCAGCATCGCCCGCTTCACCGCTCTTGGCTACCGCATCGACGATCTCGACGATCCATTTGCCGATGTCGCGGAATTCGGCCGGGCCGAAGCCGCGCGTCGTGCCGGCCGGCGAGCCAAGCCGGATGCCCGAGGTGACCGCCGGCTTTTCCGGATCGAAGGGGATCGCGTTCTTGTTGGTGGTGATGCTGGCGCGGTCGAGCGCGTGCTCGACGGCATTGCCCTTGGCGCCCTTGGGCCGCAGATCGACCAGCATCAGATGGGTGTCGGTGCCGCCGGAGACGATATCGAGCCCACCGGCCTGCAGCGTCTCGGCCAGCACCTTGGCGTTGTCGACCACCGCCTTCGCATAGAGCTTGAATTCTGGCTTCAGCGCCTCGCCGAAGGCGACGGCCTTGGCCGCGATCACATGCATCAGCGGGCCGCCCTGCAGGCCCGGGAAGATCGCCGAATTGATCTTCTTGCCCAGCGCCGGGTCGCGCGACAGGATCATGCCGCCGCGCGGGCCGCGCAGGGTCTTGTGTGTGGTCGTGGTCGCGACATGGGCATGGTCCAGCGGATTGGGGTGGACCCCGCCGGCCACCAGACCGGCGAAATGGGCCATGTCGACCATGAAGATGGCGCCGACGGAATCGGCGATCTCGCGGAAGCGCTTGAAATCGATGAAGCGCGGATAGGCCGAGCCGCCGGCGATGATAAGCTTGGGCTTGTGCGCCTTGGCCAGGTCGGCGACCTCATCCATGTCGATCCGCTGGTCCTGGCGGCGCACGCCATAGGGGACCGGCTTGAACCATTTGCCGGACTGGTTGACCGGCGAGCCGTGGGTCAGATGGCCGCCCGCCGCCAGCGACAGGCCCATGAAGGTGTCGCCCGGCTGCAGCAGCGCGAAGAACACCGCCTGATTGGCCTGGGAGCCGGAATGCGGCTGGACATTGGCGAAGCTGCAATCGAACAGCTGCTTGGCGCGCTCGATCGCCAGCTCCTCGACAACATCGACATATTCGCAGCCGCCATAGTAGCGGCGGCCGGGATAGCCCTCGGCATATTTGTTGGTGAGGATGGAGCCCTGGGCCTCCAGAACCGCCCGCGAGACGATGTTCTCCGAGGCGATCAGCTCGATCTTGTCCTGCTGGCGGCCCAATTCGTCCCCGATGGCCCGCGAGACGTCCGGATCGGCATCCGCAAGGTGCTTGGAAAAGAAGTCAAAGGTCTGGGCCTCAGCCGCGCCCGATACCGCCGCCATGTCATATGCCTCGCTGAAAACTGCTGCAAAACCGCGGCCCGCGGCCCCCCCGAGGCCGGCCGCCGCCGTATCTGTCGCGTGTGTAGCCCGTCGGCTTTACCAAATCTAGGGCCTCACCACGACCCTCAGGGCCTGGCGGACAGGCAGCACATTCAGGAGGGGCACGGCCCTCGCCGGAGGCACCCAGCCGCGCCAGGTGACTTATACATAAATCGACGAACAGAGGCTCAAAGATGCATAAATCTCAGTAACCGAACATGAAATCAACTTCACAACTTATGCGAGATGCGAGATCATAATATTCACTCGAAGTGTCGATAAGGACTATTACCTATTCTTTCCCTATTCTTGATTACGACACTTTCACGAGGAAGGTACCATTCCCGATCACTCCCAGCCTAGATTGACTTGATTTCCTCCGCTACATGGGCAATACAAATGCAGTTCGGTATTTCCGACAGACCGTTTCAAGGGCCCCGTAAATGACAAGTATGAACGACACGCATTGCACCCAAGATCCGAAGACCTGCTGAAGCTGGCGAGCGACATCGTTGCGGCCTATGTAAGCAACAACCCGATCCCCGTCTCCGAGGTTCCCGGCATGATCAAGAGCGTGCATGCCACGCTGGGCGGTCTGACGCCCGGGCATGCCTTCGGAAGCCCCGAGCGCACAGAAGCCGGCAGTCCCGGTGAAGAAATCGGTGACGCCCGAATACATCGTCTGCCTGGAAGACGGAAAGAAGCTGAAAATGCTCAAGCGCTACCTGCGCTCGCGTTACAAGCTCAACGCCGGACGAATACCGTGCAAAATGGGGCCTGCCCGCGGATTATCCCATGGTGGCGCCGAACTATGCTGCCCAGCGCTCCGAATTCGCCAAGAAGATCGGCCTGGGCCGCACGGCGCCGGTGACCAAGGGCCGCCGGCGCGGCTAGCGCCACGGCGAAAGCGTCCGGTACCGAACAAATTCTGCGAAAGGCGGAGTTCAGGCTCCGCCTTTCCTGCTTTTGCGCACATAGTCGAGCTTGCGCAATGCCGCCGCGGACAGCGCGTCGCGCGGCGCGTTCGCCGGACCGACAATGCTGGCTTCGAGCCCGTCGGCGGCATCGATCGCCGTCGCCTTCACATAGGCGCCCTGCACGACGAATTCGACATAGACCTCGCCGGCGCGGCGTCCGGGGCGGACCACCGCTCACCGTCAGGCCGCGCGGCGGAGCCGGTGCGCGGTCCACACCGCATCGAGCGCCCGGACCAGCTCGTCCATCATCGCATCGGTGTGGAACGGCGATGGCGTGAAGCGCAGCCGTTCGGTGCCGCGCGGCACGGTGGGGAAGTTGATCGGCTGCACATAGATCGCCGTGGTCGTAGAGCAACTCGTCCGACACCGCCTTGCACAGGGCCGCATCGCCGACGAAGACCGGCACGATATGGCTGGGCGACTCCATGACCGGCAGATCCGCCTCGGCCAGGACGCGCTTCAGCCGCGCGGCGCGCTCCTGCAGCTTTTCGCGCTCGACATCGCTCCCCTTCAGATGGCGCACGCTCGCCAGGACACCGGCGGCGATGGTCGGCGCCAGGGAGGTGGTGAAAATGAAGCCCGGCGCGAAGGAGCGGATGCAGTCCACGATCTCGGCGGAGGCCGCAATATAGCCGCCCATGACGCCGAAAGCCTTGGCCAGCGTGCCTTCGACGATGTCGATGCGGTGCATGGCGGCGTCGCGCGCGGCCACGCCGGCGCCGCGGGGGCCATAAAGACCGACGCCATGGACTTCGTCGATATAGGTCAAGGCGCCGTATTTGTCTGCCAGATCGCAAATATCGGCGATACTGCGCGAAGTCGCCATCCATCGAATACACGGATTCGAAGGCGATCAGTTTGGGCGCCTGTGGCGGCGCCTCGGCCAGCTGGGCCTCGAGATCGGCCATGTCGTTGTGGCGGAAGATGCGCTTCTCCATGCCGCCATGGCGGATGCCCTCGATCATCGAGGCATGGTTCAGCGCGTCCGAATAGACGATCAGCCCCGGCAGCAGCTTGGCCAGGGTGGCCAGCGTGGCATCGTTGGAGACGAAGCCGGAGGTGAAGAGCAGCG
This sequence comes from uncultured Pseudomonadota bacterium, assembly GCA_963710925.1. Lineage (GTDB taxonomy): Bacteria > Pseudomonadota > Alphaproteobacteria > Micropepsales > Micropepsaceae > Rhizomicrobium. The sequence goes on from CAVQBY010000004.1 coordinate 418,966, forward strand.
CCGCTTCCTTGCCGTGCAGATCGGCCAGCTCGGCCTCGAGCTCCACATGGTAGTGGGTGTTGCCGGAGATGTTGCGGGTGCCGCCGGCCCCGGCGCCGGTCTCGTCGATGGCCTCGTGCATCGCCGCCACCACCTTGGGGTGCTGGCCCATGCCCAGATAGTCGTTGCTGCACCACACGGTCACCGGGCGCCTGGCGCCCTGGGTGTGCAGATCGGCATGGGGATAATCGCCGCGGGCCCGGACGATATCGGTGAAGACGCGGTAGCGTCCCTCACGCTTCAGCCCAGCCAGCGCATCATGGAACTTGGCACTATACGAAAACGCCATAACCCTCGAGCCTCATGGCTGCCGTCCCCGGTCTGGCGGCGGCAACTCGGTGGCGGCGCGAGGATAACGCAGAGCCCCCCCGGGGCCCCAAGCAATTTGTCACAGCCCGCGCGCCGCGGTGGAAAGCCATTCCCTAGCGCGCGATGGGGCGGCGGACCTTGACCTGGCGCAACGGCAGAGGCCGCGCCAGGAGGTCCATCAGAGCCGGAACCGGACCTGGTCGATCCAGAAGCGTTCGAGCCGGCGCAAGGCGGTGTTGATCGAGGTCAGATCGGCCTCGCCCACATTGCCGACCGCCTCCAGCGATTCCAGATGCCGGCTGAAGAGATAGCCCAGCATATCGCGCACGGCCTCGCCCTTGCGGGTCAGCCGCACCAGCACCGAGCGGCGATCGGCCTCCGAGCGCTCGTGATGGATATAGCCGCCCTCGACCAGCTTCTTCAGATTGTAGGAGACGTTGGAGCCGAGATAGTGGCCGCGCGTGCGCAGCTCCCCGGCCGTCAGTTCCTGATCGCCGACATTGAAGAGCAGCAGCGCCTGGACGCTGTTGATCTCGCGCTCGTCCTTGCGGTCGAGCTCGTCCTTGATCACATCGAGAAGCTGACGATGCAGCCGCTCGATCAGATTGAGTGCCTCGAGATAGTGCTCGCCTACGGCTTGCGCGTTTGAGAGCGCAGCCGCCTCCTGCGGTTTTGCCAGAGCCGTCATTACCCATTTCTCCGCGTTTTTCTCACGGAGCCCACCTGTTTTTGTTGATCTTCAGAGTACGCGCGGGGGTCTTAAGACGCGGTAAATCCGCAATGACCCCGGCAGGCGCCCGCCGGAGTCAGAAAACACATTTCCGATCAATGCTTTAGGTGGAAGGCCGCGGACAGATGGCGCTGCGGCGACGAACGGAGTGCTTAATCCAATACTACACACTCGGCCCATCGCGGCCTGCGGCAGCACGTGCAACTTCGCCGCCTTGCATTGCGCCGCAACAATTGAGTAGACCTACCAAGCTCTCGAGAACAGGGCGTATGTCCCGAATTTCCTCCTTCCCCGCGTTGCGGATGCGCCGTCTCAGACGGCATGACTGGACCCGCCGGCTGGTCGCGGAGACCACACTTGCGCCCGCCGATTTCATCTGGCCGCTGTTCGTGATCGACGGCCAGGCACGCCGCGAACCGGTGGCATCGATGCCCGGCGTGGACCGCCTCTCGGTCGACCTGATCGCCGAGGCCGCCCAGGAGGCCCAGAGCCTGGGCATCCCGGCCGTGGCCCTGTTTCCCGCAGACCGACCCGCAGCTGAAGACCGCCGGACGGGCGCGAAGGCCACCAATCCCGACAATCTGGTGTGCCGCGCCGTGCGCGCCATCAAGCAGGCCGCGCCCGGGATCGGCGTGATGTGCGACGTGGCGCTCGATCCCTACACCGACCACGGCCATGACGGGGTGATCGTCGACGGCTATGTCGCCAATGACGAGACGGTCGAAATCCTGGTGCGCCAGGCGCTCGTCCAGGTCGAGGCCGGCTGCGATATCGTCGCGCCCTCCGACATGATGGATGGCCGCATCGGGCGCCATCCGCGAGGCGCTGGAAACCGCCGGGCACAAGAACACGCTGATCATGGCCTATGCGGCCAAATATGCCTCCGCCTTCTACGGGCCGTTCCGCGATGCCGTGGGCTCGGCCAAGGCGCTGGTCGGCGACAAGCGCACCTACCAGATGGACCCGCCAATAGCGACGAGGCCCTGCGCGAAGTGGCGCTCGATCTGGCCGAAGGCGCCGACATGGTGATGGTCAAGCCGGGCATGCCCTATCTCGACGTCGTGCAGCGCGTGAAAGCCGAATTCCAGGTGCCGACCTTCGCCTATCAGGTGTCTGGCGAGTACGCGATGCTGATGGCCGCAATCCAGAATGGATGGCTCGAACGCGACCGCGTGATGCTTGAAAGCCTGCTGGCCTTCAAGCGCGCCGGCGCCAGCGGCATCCTCACCTATTTCGCGCGCGATGCCGCCAGGCTTCTGAGCGCGCCATAACCCCATATCCGAACGGACCCTCTCTTGCGCCGCAGTCGTCTCAACGCGATTCGTCATTACCGCTTTCTGCGCTTTACCAGCCGGCACTGGCGCATGCGCGTGGTGTTCTGGGGCGGCGCGCTGACCGTCGGACTGGTGTCCATTGTCTTCGCGACGCTGGCGACCTATGCGGAATCGGCGTTCGAACACATCCTCGTGCATCCCTGGTATGCGCTGATCATCACGCCGGTGGGCTTTCTGCTGTCGGTCTATCTGGCGCGCGCGGTGTTTCCCGGTTCGGAAGGCAGCGGCATTCCGCAGGCCATCGCGGCGCGGCGCTTCCGCGACCAGGCCACGCGCGAAAAGCTGCTGTCGCTGCGCCTGACCTTCGGCAAGATCCTGCTGACGCTGTTCGGCCTGGCCTGCGGCGCCTCGATCGGCCGCGAAGGCCCGACCGTGCAGGTTGGCGCGGCGATCATGCTGTTCACGGCGCGGGCCGGCGGCATGGGGCTGGAGAAGGGACTGATCCTGGCCGGCTCGGCGGCCGGCGTCGCGGCCGCCTTCAACACGCCGCTGGCCGGGGTCGTGTTCGCGATCGAGGAAATGAGCCGGGCCTTCGAGCAGCGCACCAACGGACTGGTGCTGATCGCCGTGATCTTCGCCGGTCTGGCCTCGCTCGGCATCCTCGGCAACTACAGCTATTTCGGCAGCACCTCGGCGGTGCTCCATGGCTGGACCGACTGGGTCGCCGTGATCATCTGCGGTGTCGCCGGCGGACTCGGCGGCGGCGCCTTCGCCAAAGTCGTGGTGTGGGGCACGGCAAAATTCCGCGCCGTCATCGCACCGGCGCCGATGAAGCGCGCCCTGATCTTCGCCGGGCTGTGCGGACTGACAGTCGCGGTGTGTGGCGTGCTGAGCGACGGGCAGACCTATGGCACCGGCTATGACGCCGCGCGCCACGCCGTCGAGGGCCACTGGATGCACTGGTCTTTCGCGCCGCTCAAATTCATCGCCACCGTCGCCTCGACGCTCTCCGGCATTCCGGGCGGGCTGTTCGCGCCGTCGCTTTCCGTCGGCGCCGGCCTGGGCAGCATCATCGGCAGCGCATGGGACTGCATTCGGCCGGGCGCCATCGTCGTGGTCGGCATGGCCGCCTATTTCGCCGCCGTGACGCAGGCCCCCATCACCTCGGCCGTCATTCTGGGCGAAATGACCAATGCCAACGAGATGGTCATCCCGCTGATGATGGCCTCCTTCATCGGCTTCGGCATCTCGCAGCTGATCCAGCGCGAGTCGCTCTACCACGCGCTGGCCCACGGCTTCATCGAAAACCTGGTCCATACCAAGAAGGTGGACTGACAGCGCGCGGCGGCCGCCGCAGCGCCGGGTCGGGGCGCACGGCGATCACGTCCGCGCGACCGCCGCCGATCTCAAGCGCTCGTGATCGAAAGCTTTCCGATCATTGCGCGCGGTGCCCTTGCCTTTCGCAGGGGCTGTTCCACACTCCATGGACAAATGTGAATGCCCAGGAGGGATTTCGATGTTCAAAACTCTTGTTTCGGCAGGATGCGGTCTTGGCCTTCTGCTTTCTTCCGCCGCGATGGCGGCCGGCACGCAGACGACGATTCAGCCCGCGCGCGGCATGGAGGCCAGCCGTCAGGTGACGTGCCGCCCAGCCGTCCATGAAGGCGAGCTGCTGCCGCGCCTGCGCCAGTGCTACTCCCAGCAGGATTGGCAGACCCGGCAAAAGCAGACTCAGCAGCAGGTTCGCGAAATCCAGATTCGCAGCCTGACCGTCAACAACGGAATGTAGGATCGCCGCGCCACCTGCCTCACGCAGCCTGCAGAGTCAGCAGGCTGCGCAGCAGGATCTCGGCGCGCGACGGCAGCACGTCCAGTCCCGCGCGGCGCTGGCCCAGATCGATCACGTCTTCGAGCACCAGCATGGCCAGGCCATGCACCGCACCCCAGACGGCAACGCCCAGCGCGGCATCGTCCAGCGCCTTGCCGATCTCCTCGCCGACGCCATCGGCGGCCGCGCCCAGTTCCGGAAAGGGCGCTGCGGTTGGGGATCTGCGGAGCCGAACATCAGCCGCGCCAGCGCCGGACGCTGGCACGGCAAATCGCATATAGGCCGCGCCGATACTGGCAATCTGGTCGGACTTGCCGCCCGGCGCCGGCGCCGGCAACGGCGACGCTCTCGCGCAATTCGTGCGAAACCTTCGATCGCCAGCTCGGCCAGCAGCGCCTCGTGATTGGGGAAATGGCGATAGGGCGCGGCATGGCTGACGCCGACGCGGCGCGCGACCGCCCGCAGGCTCAACGCGCGCGAGCCCTTCCTCTTCAAGGATTTCGCGCGCGGACATCCGCAGGGCGTTGCGCAAATCGCCGTGATGATAGGATCCGTTGCGCCGTTCGCTCATACCGCGTTCTGTTCCTCAACATTTCCATGCGCGCAAACAGACTGGATGTGTCCCAGCGCGCGCCGTTCATACTCTCGACTTCGGCGTAGAACTGATCCACCAGCGCGGTCACCGGCAGCGACGCGCCATTGGCGCGCGCTTCGGCCAGGCAGATGCCCAGATCCTTGCGCATCCATTCCACCGCAAAACCGTGATCGTACTCGGCCGGCCAGCATGGTCTTGTGACGGTTCTCCATCTGCCAGGACTGCGCAGCGCCCTTGGAAATCACATCCATCGACCGCCTGCGGATCGAGGCCGGCGGCGCGCGCAAAGCTGAGCCCTTCGGAAAGGCCCTGAACGATGCCGGCGATGCAGATCTGGTTGACCATCTTGGTCAGCTGGCCGGAACCGGCCGGTCCCAGAGCCGGCGGCACTGGCGCGCATAGGCCGGCCATCACCGGCTCGGCCTTGGCATAGGTCCGCATCGTGCCGCCGCACATGATGGTGAGCTGGCCGTTCTTGGCGCCCTGTTCGCCGCCCGAAATCGGCGCATCGACAAAGCCGAAGCCCGCGCGCCTCGGCATCGCCCGCAAGCGAGCGGGCGATACCGGCCGAGGCGGTGGTGTGGTCGACGAACACCGCGCCCGTCTTCATCGCCGCGAAGGCGCCATCCGCGTCCGCGCGTCACCGCCTCGACATCGCGTCGCGGCCGACACAGGCCAGCACGATGTCGGCATCGCGCGCCGCCTCGGCCGGCGTGGGCGCGGCCTTGCCGCTTGTGCTCGCCGGTCCAGCGCTCGGCCTTCTCGCCGTGCGGTTATAGACCGTGACGTCATGGCCCTTGGCAGCCAGATGCCCGGCCATCGGATAGCCCATCACGCCCAGCCCGAGAAATGCGACTTTGCAGTTGCCATGTGAGCTCCATCCCTCTTGCGATTACTCGATGAATTCCGCGGCGCTCTGCCGGCGCCACGCGGGCGGCGCGCGCATCAGCATGATCACTGCCAGAACCGGCACACAGATGAAGAACATGAAGAGAAAGTCATTGGCATAGGCGATCGCATGCGGCATTGCGTTCGATAACGCCGTTGAGATTGGCCAGCCCGAACGGCAATTGCGGATTCCAGAACAGGCTCTGCGCGTTCTGTCCCAGTGCGCGATTGAACCGTCGACACATGGCTGGCAAGGTTGGCATGGGCGGTCTGGATGCTGTCGGCCAGCAGCGTGGTGGTCATCGACACGCCGATGGCGCTGCCGATATTGCGGATCAGGTTGAGGAAGGCCGACGCATCGGTGCGCAGATGCGGCTCCAGTGTCGCAAAAGCCACCAGATTGGCCGGGATGAAGACGAAGCCGAGGCCGATGCCCTGCATGAAGGTCACCGAGAACAGCGGTCCATTCCGACAACGGCCGGCGTCCAATGCGGCCATGTCCCACATCGACCAGAGGATTAGGCCGACGTGCCGAAGCCGAGCATCAGCGCGCGGATCGACGCGGGTTGACAGGCGCCCGACGAGCATCATCGGCGAACATCGTGCCGACGCCGCGCGGCGCCATCAGAAAACCGGTATCGGTGACCGAATAGCCGGCCAGATTCTGCAGATAGGGCGGCAGCAAGCGCCGAACTGGCCAGGATGATCAGCCCGATCGAGGAACATCAGCGACCAGCGCCGAGACGAAGTTGCGGTCCTTGAACATCGGCTTGGGAACGAAGGGCTTGTCGGTCGTCCACATGTGGACGAGCGAAGAGATAGAGCCCCGATCCCGCGACGACCGCTTCGACCATGATCTCGCCCGAGCCGAACCAGCCCTTGCTTGCGCCGCGGTCCAGCATCAGCTGCAGCGCGCCAAGCCCCACGGCCAGCACGGCAAAGCCGGACCAGTCGAAGCGGAGGGTCGACGTCGCGCGCGGTGTCGCTGCAGATAGAATCCAGATGCCCGGCGACGGCGGCGACGCCGAAGGGAACATTGACGTAGAACACCCAGCGCCAGCTGTAGTGATCGGTCAGATAGCCGCCCAGCGTCGGCCCCAAGGATCGGGCCGATCATCACGCCCATGCCCCAGATCGCCATCACCTGCCCGCGCTTCTCGGCCGGATACAGGTCGAGCATGATCGACTGCGACAGCGGCGCCAGCGCGGCGCCGAACACGCCCTGCAGCCAGGCGGAAGAACACGATCTGATCCAGGTTCTGCGCCATGCCGCACATCATCGAGGCGACCGTGAAGCCGGCCAGGCTGAGCGATCGCGAAATTCTTGCGTCCGAAGCGCGCCGCGATCCAGCCCACCGGCGCCGTCATGATCGCCGCGGCGACGATGTAGGAGGTCAGAACCCAAGTGATCTGATCGCGCGACGCCTGACAGGCTGCCCTGCATGTACGGCAGGGCGACATTGGCGATCGTCGTATCGAGCGCCTGCATCAGCGTGCCGGCCATGGCACAGAGCAGGACGACGCTCAGTTCGAACTTGTTTTCATACGCCCCGGTGGATCGATCCGGCGCGCTAGTGCATAGGCTTGAACTCCGGTATGACATGTCGACCGCCGCTGCACTCAATCGTTCAGCATGCGATACCAGCGGCGGTGTCCGGTATCGATGTCGACGACCGCGCTCATGCCCACGCGCAGCGGCGGGTCGCCGGCCTTGCTGGTCGATCGCAATCTTGACCGGAATGCGCTGGACGACCTTCACCCAGTTGCCGCTGCGCATTTTCGGCCGGCAGGACGGAGAACGCCGAGCCCGTGCTGGCGCTGATCGCCTCGACATGGCCGTGCCAGGTGTGGCCCGGATAGGTGTCGACCGTGAAGGTGACGGGATCGCCCGCATGCACATGGGTCAGATCGGTTTCCTTCAGATGCGCCTCGATCCAGTTGTCCTTGGTCGCCACGAGGCCGACCGCGCTGGTGGTGGAAAAGGCGCTCATGGCCGAAATCACCAGCGTGCCGGGCTGCAGCGAATCCACTTCTGCCACGACGCCGTCGAAGGGTGCGCGCACAGTGGCGTGGTCGAGCTGGCGCTGCGCTTCACTCGACCTTGGCCTGGGCCTCCAGATATTGCGGATGCTGCGTGCGTCGGGATGTCGATCTTGCCGCCCAGCTTGGCCAGCTGCGTATTGGCGGCGTGCTCCAGCGCGGCGAGCTGGTCGCGGGCGCTGGACAGCGCAACGCGCGCATTGTCGTAGGTCGATTGCGGAGATGGCATTGGCCTTCAACAGGCGGGCGTAGCGATCGATAGTTGCGCTGGCGCCAGATCGACCTGCGCCTGCTGGGCGCGATGTCGGCCTGCATGCGCTTGTAATCCTGCTTCATCGCGTCGATGTGCAGCGCCGTCTGGTCGAGCTGCGGCCTTGGCGTTCTGCAGCGGCGATCCGGAAGGGCTGCGGGATCGAGCCGGAACAGGACATGCGCCCTTCTTGACGTGCTGGCCTTCCTTGACGTCCACGTCCTTGCACCAGACCGGACACGTCGGTGGAGACCATCAGCTTGGCGGCCTGGACATAGGCGTCGTCGGTGGAGACGTAGCGGCCGCCGAACAGCCACAGCACCAGCGCGACGCATGGCCACCAGGGCCACGCCGCCGATCATCAGCACGCGCCGCAGCAGCGCGCGATCGGTCGAAGCCGCGCGATCAACCCGCCGGCCCGCGCGAAATGGCCGGTGATGTGCCGCCGCTGCGGTGTAGGTATGCGAGTTGGAATCGTCTGCATGCCGACATCTATAGCTATCCCGCGGCCGCATCGAGCTTGGGACAATTCGTCCCGTCGGCCGCCAAAATGTCCTTGATGCCAAGAAGCGTATCGATCAGCGCCTCGCGCTCGCCGTCGCGCCAGGCCCGTCGGCAAGCTCGGTCGTTCAGTTCGGCGCGATAGGCCGTGATTTCTTCGACGATCGGGCCGCGCCGCCGGCAGCAGCTTCAGCCGCCGGACGCGCCGGTCGCCGGGTCGAGGCAGCGGTCCACAAGTCCGCGGGCCTCCAGCCGGTCGATCAGCCGGCCGACCGTGATCGGCTCGACTTCGCAGATCGCCGCCAGCTCGTTCTGCGACATGCCGGGCTGGCGGGCCAGACGGGCCAGGATGATCCACTGCGCCCGCGTCATGCCATGGGCCCGCGCCGCCCGGTCGGCCCGGGTGCGCAGGATCCGCGCCACGTCGTGGAGCAGGATCATCAGGTCGCGTTCAAAGGTTTCTTGCATCGCAGCATCTCTTAAGCAGGGAGAATATAAGCAGCGTTATTATTTCCGCAAGATGAATCGAACCCGGCGCAGCCACGGTCGCATTTTTCGCGGCGATTGTTGGCATTCCGGCCGAAGTTCCGGCCGAAATTCGCAGGGCGGGCGCTGCAGCAACCCGCATAGCCACGGGATGACCGCGCTCCGGCGGCGCCAAAGAAAAGGCGGGATGGAGGACGCTCCTCCACCCCGCCCGGGCTGCCCGCAACCGACGCGGACGAAACAGGGGATCTGCCTTTCGCCTGCCCGCCGGGGGGCGGACGCGCCGCAATTCGACCGGCTGCTACCAGCGCAGCCGGCCCCAGACGCCGACTTCGTCGCTGGTCGCTTACGGCGCATGACACCGTCGCATCCGATCTTGTCGTGCTTATAGACGAGCGCGAAGTCGACCATCTTGTACGGCGTGTAGGCGACGCCGACGTTGTAGTAGTCGTTCTTAGTCTTGGCCAGACCGGGGTCCTTCCCTTCGGCTTGACCCAGTCGTAGCGGCCGAACACGCCCCATTCCGGGGTGAACTGATAGGAGGCGAAGCCCGAAATAGCCATTGTCGTCGTCGGTCTGTGCCCTGGCGATGGTCTGCACGTTGTTCCAGTCGGTGGCCTTGAAATATTCGACGCCAACGCGCAGGCCATCGTGCACGTATAGGCGGCCAGGGCGTCGAAGCGGTTGGCGGTGTGCTGGGTCGGTGTGCCGTGCACGGGCGCCGAGCTTGCCGGTCGTAGCCGCCGACGGCCAGCGAGAAGCCCTGATAGTTCATGCTCAGCGCGGCCTTCGAAGTCGATGCCGTTGGTGCGGACGGTCTTCTTGTAGCCGGCGCCGTTCACCGCCGAGACTGCATACTGGATCAGGCCGTTGGCGAACTCGCCCAGCACGATGAACGCCCCAATCGGCCGAGGTGCCGAAATGATCGCGGTCGATCAGCGTGTTCTCGACATAGCGATAGCCATAAATGCCTTCGACGAAGGGAATCCACGGCAAGTCGGTCGAGCCGAGCCGGACGATCGAGCATCGGGCACAGGTTGGCCTGCAGATAGGCCTTCTTGATGTAGACCTGCGGTCGCGCCCGATGCTGCTGTCATAGGTGAAGTCGGTCGTGACGTTGGCCGAGAAGATGTCGTTGAACTTGTGGTCGATGCCGACATAGAAGCGCTTGATGTCGAAGCTGACGCCATTGTTCGTCGAATTGGTCGTCACATAGCGGCCGAGGCCCGCATTGTAGACATGCGACTTCGCGTCCAATTGGTGAAGTCGTAATACATGCGCCCGTTGATGCTGGTGTTCTCCCACCAGTCGCCGGCCGAAGCCGGCGCGGCAGACATAGCAACCATCGCGGCCGCGGCGCTCGCCATCAGAATTGTCTTCCCCTTCATATCGATCACTCTCCATTGGGTGAGGCGCCGACATCGAGATCCGCCACGCCGGCCCCGAGGGCCCGGTGCGGCGGCCTCGCGGCCCCCTTGCGCGAGCATCGATGCCAATGGGCGTTGACGGATGGGTGACGTTAGTGTGAAGGTTCTGTGACTGGCGCGGGCCCGGCGCATTTGCCGCGAGATCCGTGGCGCACAGCAACACAGTGTCGCGATCGCGCTGCCGCGGCTCAGCCGGTCGCGTGTCCGACAGAGCGCCGTAGCGGCCCTTGAAGAAAACCAGCGGGGCGCCGGCCTCGCGGCGGGCAAAGCGCAGGACCCGGCCGACCAGGATGGCATGGTCGCCGGCGTCATGGACGGCGTGGGCGGCGCATTCGAACACGGCCAGCGCGTCGCCAGAGGCCGGCGGCCCCAGCTCGGTATCGAGCAGGTCGATGCCGTCCAGGCTGTGCGAGCCCTGCCGCGGCCAGCCGCGAGGAGACGTCCTCATGCGCGGTGCCCAGCACCGAGATCACGAAGCCGTCGGCGCCTCGGTGAAGAGCGGATAGCGGTCCGAATTCCGGTCCAGGCACCACAGACACCAGCGGCGGCTCGAGCGACACCGAGGTAAAGGAATTCACCGTGATCCCCATCGGGTGCCTGCCCGCCGGCTGGGCCGTGACCACGGCCACCCCGGTGGGAAAGCAGCCCAGAGCCTGCCGAAACGCGCGCTTGTCGACCATCTGCCAGCTTCCTAATTAAGCCGGCCCGGATCAACCCTTGGTTAAGGCGATGGGCGCATGCTGGCGCTCCCGAAATTAGGCGAGGTCCGCCACCGGGAAAAGCCCGGCGCCAGGACCCGCCACGGGTAATGGCGGACGGGGTTCTGGCATGGCGAGCGACAACGCCATCATCATCAAGCGCGTAAAGAAGGGCGGCCATGGCGGCCATCACGGCGGCGCCTGGAAAGTGGCCTATGCCGACTTCGTGACGGCGATGATGGCCTTCTTCCTGCTGATGTGGCTGATCAACACCACCACGCCCGAGCAGAAGCGCGGCATCGCCGACTATTTCGCGGCCCAGAGCATATCCCAGACCTCGAGCGGCGCCGGTGGCGTGCTGGGCGGCACGGTGCTCGGGCCGGCCGGCGCCACGTGCCGGCGGAACCATGTCGCGTCTACCAGAAGCAGACCCCGCCCGCGCCGTCCGATCCGCACCCATGCGCCAGAAGCGCCAAGGCCAGCGGCGGCAACACCAAGGCGCAGGGCAAGGACCCCGCCTCGCAGGTCCACAGCGACGACCATCTCGAACGCGCCATGCCCTCGGCCGAGAACGGGCAATTCGAGAGCGCCGCCGAAGCCATCCATCAGGCGATGCAGGACATGCCCGACATCGCCGAGCTGTCCCGGCAGGTGATCGTCGACCAGACGCCGGAGGGCCTGCGCATCCAGCTCGTCGACCAGGACGGGCGGCCCATGTTCCAGCCGGGCACCGCCACGCCGATGCCCTATACCGAGAACGATGCTCGAGGCCGTGGCCAAAATCATCGACCGCCTGCCCAACCGCATCAAGATCAGCGGCCATACCGACGGCACGGCCGTTCACGGGCCCGGACGGCGATCACGAACTGGGAACTTTCGGCGGCGCGCGCCAACGCCGCCCGCGCCGTGCTGACCGCCGTCGGGCGTCAGCCAACGACCAGATCTATGAGGTCGCCGGCAAGGCCGGCTCCGAGCCGCTGCTGCCCGAGGATCCGAACGCCCCGGCCAACCGGCGCATCTCCATCGTGCTGCATGCGCGAAGCCCCGCCGGTTCCGCCCGGCCACAAGCTTTGATTCGCGAAATTTGCACCTGGCGCCCGGATCCGCGCCGCAAACGCTACTGGCGCGGACGCGGCCTGTCTTGTCATACTTGGGCCGAAGAGCCGCTCGGCCGGCGGACAGCCTGACTTTGACCGAACAGCGCAGCACCCGCCTTCCGCAGTTCTTCCTGACCCCCGGCGGGCCCTGCCCCTATCTGCCGGGGCGCGTGGAACGCAAGGTGTTCGCCCGGCTGACCGGGGCCCTGGCCCAGCCGCTCAACGAGGCGCTGACCCATTCCGGCTTCCGCCGCAGCCAGATGATCGCCTACCGGCCGGCCTGCGACGGCTGCAATGCCTGCGTCTCGGTGCGCATCGTCGGTCAACGATTTCGCAGGTCTCGCGCGGACAGAAGCGCATCCTCAAGCGCAATGGCGATCTGTTGCGCCACGAGGTGCCCGCGCAAGCGACGCGCGAACAGTTCGCCCTGCTGCGCACCTATCTCGATTCGCGCCATGCCGGCGGCGGCATGTCGGACATGGGCCTGTTCGACTATGTCGCGATGGTCGAGGAGACCCCGGTCAACACCCACATCGTCGAATACCGCGCGCACTCGCGAAGACGGCATGCCCGGCACGTTGATGGCGTGCGCGCTGACCGACGTGCTCGCCGACGGGCTGTCGCATGGTCTACAGCTTCTTCCATCCGGGCGAGACCGCGCGCAGCCTCGGCACGCAAATGATCCTCGATCACATCGCCGCGGCGCGCGCGCGCGGGCTGAAATATGTCTATCTCGGCTACTGGGTGCGCGGCAGCGACAAGATGGACTACAAGTCCCGCTTCCAGCCGCTGGAAGCCCTCGGGCCGGACGGCTGGTCAACTCTCACCGATTAGCGATGCGGCGCCAGCCGCCGCATCATCAGGATCTCGTCATAGGTGCGCCCAGCCACGCGGAGCGCGCGCGGCTTGCGCCCATAGGCCTCGAAGCCATGGCGTTCATAGAGCCGCACCGCACGCGGGTTTTCGGCATTGACGGTGAGCTGCAGCTGCTCCACCTGCCCGATCGCGCAATCGATCACCGCCTCGATCAGCGCATCTGCGAGCCCGCTCCCGCGATGGGCCGCGCGCACATACATGGCGCCGAGTTCGCCGGTGTGGGCGAGCTTGACCCGGTCAGGGCGGAAAAAGACCACCGAGCCGGCCAGCGTGTCACCGACATAGCCGCCGAAGGTCGTGGACGTCGCGGCACGCTGGGCAAATGCTTGCAGGCTCATCGCGGCTTCGGTGTCGAGATCGGCCGCGAAGGCCTCGGGATGCAGGGTCAACATTTCCAGACGCAGATCGCGCATCGCCGCGACATCTTCGAGGCGGACGATGCGAAACCCCGTCATGGTCAGTCCTCGCCCCCGAAGCGCGCGGTCCATTCGGCCAGCTGTTCGTCGGTGATCTTCGCGAACAGGACAGGCGGCGGCGCGATGGGCTGCCCGCCCTCGAGCTCGATTCAGGAAACTCTTCGTCGCGCCGCCCGGCCAGGGGATGACCTCGGGCGCGGGCATGATCGCGTCGTGGATCGCGCGGGCCGCGTTGGGGATCACCGGCCAGGACAGATGGCCGAACAAATGCACCAGGTTCAGCCCCATGCGCACGCCGACCGCCGCGGTGTCGCGATCGGTCTTGATATGCGTCCAGGGCGCGGCGCGGGTGAGATATTCGTTGCCGGCGACCCAGATGGCACGCAATTCGGAGAGCGCCTTTCGGAACTCCATCGCCTCCATTAAATCCGTATACTGAGCAATTCGGCCGTCGAGCTCCTGCGATCAGGGCGTGTTCGTCCTCGCCATAGGCGCCCTCGCCCGGCACCTTGCCGTCGAAGCGCGCGACGCAGAACTTGGTGACACGATTGACGAAATTTCCGAGCACATCTGCCAGGTCCTTGTTCACGACCGCGGCGAAATGTTCCCAGGTGAAATTGGCGTCCGAACTCTCCGGCGCATTCGCCATCAGGTAATAGCGCCAGTAATCGGCCGGCAGGATTTCGAGCGCCGCATCCATGAAGACGCCGCGCTTGCCGCTGGTGGAGAATTTTCCGCCGTAATAGTTCAGCCAGTTGAAGCCCTTGATCTGGTCGACCAGCTTCCAAGGCTCGCCCGAGCCCATGATGGTGACGGGAAAGCCGACGGTGTGGAACGGGACATTGTCCTTGCCCATGAACTCGACATAGCGGACGTCGGAGGCAGCCTCGCCATACCACCAGTCCTTCCACGAATTGGATTTGCCGGTGGCATCGGCCCATTCGCGCGTCGCGCCGATATATTCGATGGGCGCATCGAACCAGACGTAGAACACCTTGCCCTTGAGCTGGCCGTCGCCGATATCGTCGGGCACCGGCACGCCCCAGTCGAGATCGCGCGTGATGCCGCGATCGTTGCAGCCCTTCGTCCAGCCATTTGCGGGCGATGGACAGCACCAGCGGCGACCAGTCGCCCTCATGGCCGTCGATCCATTTGCGCAGTTGCGGCACGAAATCGCGACTGCTTGAGGAACAGATGTGCGCTGTCGCGAATCTCGATGTCGGAGCGAACTCGACAGGGCCGAGCGCGGGTCGTTCAGATCGGTGGGATCGAGCACGCGGGTGCAGTTCTCGCACTGGTCGCCGCGCGCGCGCTCATAGCCGCAATACGGACAGGTGCCGATGACATAGCGATCCGGCAGGAAGCGCTTTTCCGCGTTGGAATAGACCTGCCGGGTCGTGCGCACATCCAGATGCCCGGCCTTCCACAAGGCCCGGGCCAGTTCCTGGGTCAGGGCGCGGTTCTGGAGGCTTGAAGAACGGCCGAAATAGTCCCAGGAGAAGGCAAAGCCCTCCCCCAGCCGTTTCTGGATCTCATGCTGCTCGGCGCAATAGGTGGCCACGTCCTGGCCGGCGGCATGGGCGGCCAGTTCGGCGGGCGTTCCATGTTCGTCGGTGGCGCAGATATAAAGCGTCTCCCGGCCCCGGGCCCGCTGGAAGCGCGCATAGACGTCGGCCGGCAGCATGGAGCCGACCAGATTGCCGAGATGCTTGACGCCGTTGATATAGGGCAATGCGCTGGTGATGAGAGTACGTGTCATAAGGGGGCCGCTTGAAGAATGTGGTGAGGCCGGGAGACTATAGGCTCCGGCGAATCCATCCAACCTCGCCGACCCCGCAATGCGGGAAATCAGCCCAGGGCGGGAGGCCCCAATGACGCAGAACGCGCCCAAGCGGCGCCTGTTTCACGCCAATTTCCAGAACAATCTGCTGGCCGGGCTGCTGACCATCATCCCGCTGGTCGTGGTCTGGGTGGTGTTCGACTTCTTCCTGGGGCTGCTGTCGCGGGCCGGCGCAGCCGCTGGCGCTGGGGGTGACGGCCTTTCTGGACGCCAATTTTCCCCATGCCGCGCCATGGCTGTCTGACGAGTGGGTCCGCGCCACCATCTCGATCCTGATCGCCCTTCTGGCGCTCTACACCATCGGCGCCATTGCCAGCCGCGTGATCGGGGTCCGGCTGATCGGCTATTTCGAGCGGCTGATCGAACGCATTCCCTTCGTGCAGACAATCTATTCGGCGACCAAGAAGCTGGTCACGGTGCTGCAGCAGAAGCCGGACGGGACCGCGCGGGTGGTGCTGATCGAGTTCCCGCATCCGGGCATGCATGCCATCGGCTTCGTCATGCGGGTCATGAAGGACGCCAGCAGCGGGGAGGATGTGGCGGCGGTCTATGTTCCCACCACCCCGAACCCGACATCCGGCTATCTGGAGATCGTGCCAATCAAGTCGCTGGTGCCGACGGAGATGACGATGGACCAGGCCATGACCATGATCATCTCCGGCGGCGCGATCTCGCCCGATACGCTGACGACCAAACGGACGGGGCCTGCCCCAACCGCTCCCAGCCCGGCCGCGCCGCCGCTCTAGCGCCACGGCCCGGTTGCGCGCGGGCGCAGGGCGGCGTATCCAGCCATCGGGCCTGCCCGTACGGGCTGGCCGGCGCCGGCTTAGCTCAGTTGGTAGAGCAACTGATTTGTAATCAGTAGGTCGCGGGTTCGAACTCCTGCAGCCGGCACCATTCTCAAGCCCACAATCCGATACGTGGCTTCGCGCACATTCCGACCTGTGCCGCAACGCCACCCGCAATCCAGCGTGGCGGCCAAGCGACCTGCCCGCCGATCAGACATCACGACAATCCAGGGGGCTCAGGGAGAGAGGGGTCAGCGCGTGGCGGCGACGTCGGCGACCGTCGGCGCCTGATTGGCGTCCGGGCGCGGCTGGGCCGGCTGGAACGCGGCGGCCTCGGCCTGCGCCCTGGCAACGTCCTGCGCGGGCATCTGGCCCGCGAGGGAGTTGATGCGCGATTTCGATTCCGAGTCGCCCTGCGCCGCGGCAATGGCGTACCACTTGAAGGCATTGGTGAAACCTTGCGGGACGCCGGAGCCGCGCTCATAGAGCACCGCGAGATTGTATTGGGCATCGATGACGCCAAGCTTCGCCGCCGCGGTGAACCATTTGGCCGCATCGGCATAATTGGTTTCGCCGTTCCAGCCTTCGGCATAGCCGACGCCGAGCCGGTACATCGCCTTGGCATTGCCGGACTGTGCCGCCCGCGTATACCACTGCATGGCCTTGGCCCGATCCTTGGCCACGCCACGGCCGCGCTCATACAAGGTTCCGAGCCAATAGGCCGCCAGCGGCTGGTTCTGCACCGCGGACGCCTTCAGCCAGTGCGCCGCGCTGGGCACGTCGGATTCGACGCCGTCACCATTGAGCAGCTTGAGACCGACAACAAGTTCGGCCCGTGCGTTGCCGGCCTTGGCCAATGCCGCCACGCGGGAATCCGGAGAGGCATCGCCAGGCGCCTGGGCCACCGGCCGGCTGACCGCGGGCGCGACAGGCACCGTCACGCGATCGGCTCCGCCGCGCAGGGCGATGCTCGCGACAATGAGCGCGACGATCAGCGTCAGAATTCCGGCGACCAATTGCAGGGCACGCCGTGAAATCGACAGCCCCGGTGCCTTCGCCGACGGCATCTTCAGCAGCGACAACGGGTTGCGCGTCGGGCTGCGCTCGGCCTCGGCAGCGGCCGAATTGGCCGCCCGCCGCGCCGTGGCCAGAAAGTTCTCTCCCTGAACCTCGCGGACTGCGCGCGGCTCTTGTTGGGTGGTGCCGGCATCCGGGTCTTGATCGGCTGGAGATTCCTCCTCCTCTTCGAACCGATCATAGGCGGGCGTCTGGAGCGCCACAGGGCTGTCGGCAGATTCAAGCGCACGCGACAGGCTGGTTTCCACCGCGCCAAGGCGGCCGGAAAGATCCTTCACATACATGCGCAGATCGGAGACCGCCGCACGATGGCGCTGTTCGATGTCGTCGGTCCCGCGCCCGGCGTGGTTCAAGGTTTCGCTGAACCGTTCTTCGAGGGCCTTGAACCCGCTGCTCACGGTCGACAGCGCGGTGGCGCTGTCCCGTTCGGTCTTCTCCATGCGCGCTTCGATGTCGGCCAGAGTGCGTTCGAACACGCGCAGCCGGCGCTCGAGCCATGTGTCGACGGGCCGCGCCTCCAACCGGGCGATGGCCTCCTGCAATTGTGCGATGGCCGCCGCGGTGTCGTCCGGATCAACCGCGGGCGCCTGCCCGGCCGATTCCAGCGGCATCGCGATCTGCGGATCGTCCTCCGGCGCCTTATGGGAACGGCGCAGACGCGAGCGAATGCGCGGGCGATCGGGATTGGCGCGGCGTTCGACGATGGGCCGGTCGCCCGGAACGAAGTCCGGCGCGCCCGCCTCGGTCCCTGCGTCGTCGTCTTCGTCCTGCGCCGTCGTCGTCGACTGCGGCTCGAAGCCGGGCTGGAGAGTTCTCCTCGGGAAAGGCGTCCGGCACCTCTTCGCCCGGCGGCACGGATTCGACAAAGTCATCCGGGCTCGCCAGCACGACACCAATGGCCTGTTCGATCTCGAGCAGGGAAATGCCGGTTTCGGCCGGAGCCTGTGCGTCCTGCGCCGCAGACGAGGCTTCGACCGCACCGGTATCTTTCGCCTGTACATCGGCCGCGACGGCGTCCGCCTCGTTGTCCGACAAGGTTTCCGGCGCGCCGTCAAACTCGTCCGGCACCAGCGCGGGCGCCTGTTCGCCCGGCTCTTCGTCCTGATAAGCCGTCGCGCCGGTGCCGTCTTCGCCGGCCTGCTCCGGACGCAGCGCAATCACATCGGCCGGCGCGGCAGCATCCGCCATGTCCTCCGCCGCCATGTCGTCCGCCGGCAGGTCGCTTTCGTCCGGCGCCGACGCATCGCCGCGCATGGCGCGGGCGAGTTTCGCCAGATCGTCGGCCACGACGGCCAAATGCAGATCGTCCTTGCTGACGAAATAGGCATAGACCGCCGGCGGCGCAAAGCCGGCTTCGGCGGCGACCCGACTTAGCGAAATCGTCTCCGC
The DNA here is from genome assembly GCA_963710925.1 of uncultured Pseudomonadota bacterium. GTDB lineage: Bacteria > Pseudomonadota > Alphaproteobacteria > Micropepsales > Micropepsaceae > Rhizomicrobium. The sequence goes on from CAVQBY010000004.1 coordinate 437,514, forward strand.
CCCTTCGCGCGCAGCAAGACGCCGCGCGGCTTCGAGGATTTCGCGCCGGGTCGAATCCCGCTCCCAGTTGCGGGTCGACTTGCCTGTGTCCACTTGAGCGCTCGCTTCCGCCATGGGTCCCATCATAGATGATTCTCGTGCCATCGCCTGATCGAATTGGCGAACGTATCTTGATTTACAAGGGCTTAACTTCAAGTTAGACCGATAGAACGAGTTTGAATCGTCTTTGCGTCAACCCGGGACACGCGCAAAGCCGGGCTCGGGCGCGTGGGTCATCACCAGCGCAGCCACAGGCGCAGCAGCATCCCCTGCTCCGCCAACGCGTTCTGGCCCGCCAGGGCGACATAGCCACCGCTTTCCAGGCACAGGCCGGGGCGGATGTCGGTGACCACCGACAGGGACAGCTTGTGCACGCGGAAGTAGGAATAAGGCGGGCGTGCATTGCCTTGCGCGAATATATTGAAGCTCTGGACCAGCAGCCGGCTACGCTTGGTAATCCGCAGGCCCAGGGTCAGATCCAGCGGAACCTCGTCGGCCCGCGGCCCTGCAATCCAGCGTTGCGCGACTTCGGCATCGAAGAAGCCAGGCTGGCCGAAAAGTGTGAAGTTCGTGCCGTAGAGAAACCGCATCTCCAGCTGGCGTCCCGGCGCACCGTCGGCTGAGACGGTCATGTCGAACGCGCCGGCGGTCTTCGCGGTCAGCTGCATCGAAAAGATGCCGACATCCTTGAGCAGCCGCATCCGCACACCGCCTTCGACCGCCACATCGTTCGCGCGTTCCGGCGTGCGCCTCGCCGCGCGCAATCGCGCATGGGCGAACTCCGGCGCCAGGATTAGCGTGAGCCAGTCGTTCCAGCCATACTCGGCATGGAGCTGCACCAAGGTCTTTTCGTAGCGGATGGGCAGAGTTGCCACGCCATGATGGTCGAAGCCGGCAACCGCACGGCTATAGGTGGCGCCGAACAGGACTTCGCTCTCGCCTGCAGGCCGTGTCCAGGCCCCGGCCTGCGCGGCGGCCGGCGCGAGCAGCACAACTGCGATCGCCATGCGCGCGCAGGCCCGCGCCACGATCAGGCACCCACCAGCGCAAAGGCGCCCCAGGACAGGCCTAGGCACAGCAGCGATGCCAACACGGCCGCGCCTCCGGTCCCCGGTGCCGCACCAAGCCGCGCGGCCACACCAGCGGCGGTCAGCGGGGCTGCGGCCGAGAGCAATGTCAGCGGCTCACGGATCGCGCCCATCACCGCTGCGACTGTCATCGCGAACAGCGTGGCTGCTGCCAAGGCCAGGACGACGCGCCCCGCCGGTGTCCGGCGGGCAAGGAACAGCGCCGGCGCCGCGACCGCGAGCGGCAGCACGGCGATGGCGAGCCGCCCGGAAAGATCGCGATAGGGCGGAAGCGCGGCCGCAGATGCGGCGGGCAAGGCAATGGCGGCGTCGAGGAACCCTGCGAAGTAGTACAAGCCGGCCGCCGTCAGGACCGGCGCAAAGAGCAGCAGGCTGTAAAAGCCCGCCGCCTTGCGCGCCTCGCGCGGCGGATGGCCGATCACCGCGGCCGCCGGCAGCATCCCCGCGGCCAGCAGACTGCCGAGCGGATCGCAGAGCTGCACCACCGCCAGGGCGCCACCGAACAGGATAAGCCCGCGCACGTCCTCGCGCAGGGCAAAGGCCGCCGCCCCGGCTGCCAGTGCACCAATCCCGGCGGCAAGCCAGAGCGTTCGATGCGGTTCAACCGCGCTGACGACAATCCCAGACTGCAGCAAGACAAGCAGTGTCAACGTTGCGGCCAGCAGTGTCCGGTCGGCGGTCCGGCGCAAGATGCCATAGCAACCCGACGCCAACAGCCCCACCGGGATCGCGACGAGCACGAAATAGGTGCTCATGATGCGGTCTCCGGCATGACCAGAGCCTGACGCGAGCAGCCATGACGGGTCTTGTCCCAATGCCATGGCGCGACGACGAGTTGCCAGAGGCCGCGATAGGCTGCCAGCGAAATCAGGAGCCAATAGAGCGGCGCGGCAAAGCCGAACGGCGTCAGTTCTAGCCAGCCACGCCGATAGGGCCCGAGCATGGCCAGATAGGTGAAAAACGCATTTCCGGCGAAGAGGCCGAGCACCGAGACATGTGCGAAGGGCGCATCGAGAAAACTGAGACCCGATACGCCGCCAAAGGCTGCGCTCCACAGACAGACCGCCCACAACACCGGGTTGAGCAGCGCGGTCAAAAAGGTGCCGCCGACAAACAGCTGAAAGCCGGCAAAGCCGGCGGGCCCGGCATGCGCGATGAGACGGATGGGGTGGCGCATATGCACAAGCCAGGTCTGCATGTAGCCCTTCATCCAGCGCGATCGCTGCCGCAGCCAGTTTCCGAGCCCGACGGGCGCCTCCTCGAAGGTCGTCGAATCGAGCGTGGCGACGCGCAGACCCAGCCGCGCAAGCCGGATTCCCAGATCGGCATCCTCGGTGACGTTGAAGGGATCCCAGCCGGCGATCCGTCGCAGCGCGTCGGTGCGAAAATGATTGGAGGTGCCGCCCAGCGGCATCGGGATGCGCAAACGGTCGAGGCCGGGCAGCAGGAAATCGAACCACAGCGAATAGTCCAGCGCGAACATGCGGGTCAGAAAACACTCGCGTGCATTGTAGAAGTTCAACCGGGCCTGCAGGCAGGCGACATCGCGCGGCGCCTCGCGAAAGGCCGCCACCGCCTTGCGCAGCTGGTCGGGCTCGGGCCGGTCCTCCGCATCGTAGATCACCGTGAATTCGCTCGAGACAAGGCCCAGCGCATAATTGGCGGCCTTCGGCTTGGTGCGCGGAATGCCCGGCGGGACCACCACGATGGTGAAGCGATCGTCCAGGGGCTGGGTGCTAAGCGCGGCGAGCGTCCCGGAATCGTCCGCTTCGACGACAAGCATGACCTCGAGCCGCGATGGTGGATAATCGAGCGCGCAAATCGCCGCAACCAGATCGGCGACGACCTCGGCCTCGCGATAGAGCGGCACTAGGATCGCATAGTCAGGCAAGCTTTCCGCCGCCCCTTGCGCCGGCCCGGCGGGATCGGTTCGCGCCGCGCCCATCCACACGAGGACGAGGCGGAACAGCGCGTTGCTCACAAAGCCCAGCCCCAGCATCGCCGCCAGAACAAGGCCAGCGTCCGCCGGAAACATGTGGAGGGCCAGCGCTATCGCCAGCGGGGTCAGCGTCAAAATGATCGCCTGCCACCGCGTCAGTCCATGCCGCGCGGACAATTCCGGGTGGCGGACCGCGAGATCGTTCACCGCCGCATCGAGCAGCGTCTCGGCGAAGCGCGCCTGCAATGCCGCGCGCAGAAGGGGGCGTGCAATCCATCGCAGCTTCACATGCGGGCCGTAACGTGCCCGCAGCCGCGCCAGATTCGGCGCGCCCGGATCGGCCGTTGCAACGGTCAGATCACCATTGGCACAGGTCCAGGGAAGCGACAGGGTTCGGCGACAGAACGGCAGATCCGCCGGCGACGACAGCGCGAGGTTCCGACCCTGTTCGGGGCCTCGCCGGCGTTCGCCGGCCGGGCGCGGTGTTCCACCTTGGGTTGTCGAATTGGCCCAGAGACCATCGCCACCGGCCGGCCAATCGGTGCAGGGATCGCGATGGGTTTCTTCCATGCGATATTCAGTCCCTTCAAGTCTGGTGGACTCAGACGCAAAGAAACGCACACGCGCGCGGTAGGAGCGCAGGAACACTTCGGTTTTTTGGAGACGCTGTACTTGGCGATTATTGTTGTTTTATGCCGCCAAGTTATCCACAGCCTGGCATGGTTGTGCAACCGTAGGTATAACAACCCATGGTTGGTTATGGCCGAAGCTCGATCCCCAGGGCGCGGTAATGGGCCATCGCCCGTTCGAAGCCACGGGCCCGCCGCTTGATGGCGTCGCGGCCCGCTGCGGTCAGCGCGCGACCGCCCAGTTTGGCGATGGCCGCGTCCGCCAGCACATCGGATGGGGAGCCGGCCGGTTCGGCCGCGAAGAGCTGATCGGCCACCGGAACCAGAAATGCGGTGCCGAGCCCGGACGGCAGAAAGCCGACCGCCGACGGTGTCGCCGCCCGCCCGGTGATCGCCGATTGCAGACGGCTTGCCGATGCCGCCGCCTCCCGGGTGCGGCGATAGACTGGGCGCGCCTGCGCGCTGAGAAGCAAGGCATGGAGATTGCCGGCCATTACCTGTGCCGCATCGCTGTCGAGACCGTCCAGAAGATTGCCCAATGTGCGCGGCCCGGCCTCCAGGGAGGCGACGAGGTCCCGCATCTGCGGCGTGTCGAAGCGCATCTCGCCGAACGGCAATTTCGCGCCGTAGAGAATTTCGGAGGCCGGCCGCTCGAGCACGAAGGCCAGGCCGGCGGTCATCATTTCGCGATTGTCCGCGGACAGGCGTTGGCCGCCGCGCACAAACACGTCGCGCCGGAACCGGGTCTCGCGCAGCATGTCCTTGGCCAGTTCGCGCGCCCAGACGGTGGGCAAGCGCCCCAGCACCGTCTTGAACGGTTCATGCGCCATCAAAACCTGCAGGGTTTCGGCCATCTCCGCCGATCCGACAAGCGCGCAATCGATAGCGGCAAGGTCCGAGGCGACCTCCGTGACATAAAGCGGTTCGGCGAAATCGTTTGCGTAATCGGCGGCAAGCACTTCGGCAGGAACCGAATCGAGCTCGGCCAGCGAGGCGGCGCTCACGCCCGTCGCGACGATCGCCGGCGCCCGCAGCTGTTCGAGCTCGCCATAGAGTTCGCGCGCCACCGCCAGACGCTGATGCGGGCTCGCCTCGATCCCGCGCGTGGCCTCCCGATACAGCCGGCGGAACGGTTCGAGCCGGATCCAGCCCGGCTGCGCATTGTAGGTGATATAGGCGACGCCACCCGGCTTGAGGAATTGCCGCAAGAACGCCAGCACCAGCGCGCGCTCACGCGCCGGCACCCAGGAATAGACCCCGCTGACCACGACATAGTCGAAGGCGGGCAGCGAGAGGTCGCGCGCCTGCTCGAGAGACGCGGTGTGCAACGTCAGGTTCTTCACGCCGCCCTCGCGGGCCAGCGTGCGCCCCTCCTCGATCAGGGCTTCGCGGGCATCGATGCCGTGAAAATCGCCGAGCGGATTGGAAGCGGCCAGCAGTGCCGCCGTCGTGGCGCTGCCGCAATGCAGTTCGCACCAGGTGAAGCCGGCATCCTGCCCCTCCCCCACCGGCGAACCGGGTGGCGGCGCCTGGCCGGCAAGCATGCAGACATGATCCAGGAAGGCCGGCGCAGCCTCCTTGTTGAAGGCGCGCGCGCCCTGCAGCAGCGCCACGCCGCCGGTCGCGTCGTCCGAATTCGCCATTGCCCGATCCCGCCGCGTTATCACGACAGGATTGTTCGGTTATTCGCGCGCCCGAGACAAGGCCGCTTACTCGGCCGCCGAGGACTTTTTCGCCGGATCGGTGAGCGGGACGGCACTGGTCTGCGCCCAACGCTGCCGCGCCGCTTCGTCCGCCGGATTGGTTACGGGATTTTGCGTGATCTGGCGGCCCAGCGCTTCGACCAGCGGAATCTCATCATCGGCGAGTTCCTTCATGCGCTGCTTGCGGGCGAAGGCCTTTTCGATATAGGGCGCCAGCTCCTCCATCTTCTTCTTCTGACGCTCGGCCTCGCACTCCTTGAATTCCGGCATGATATCGCCGGCGAACAGCTCCAGCGCCTCGCAGATGTGTTCGTGCTTGTTGCGCCCGCCCTGCTGAATGAAGGCGACCTGATCGACGCCGGCATCGGCGAATTTGCGCAAATGCGCGCGCATCTCGTCCGGCGTGCCGATGCCACCGGCGCCCGGGCCGGCCGGAAGATTGTCTTTCGCCGCCTCGAAGTTCTTCCAGATGTCGGTGCGGCCCGGCTTGTGCTCGCCGAAGATGTAGTGATGGCCAAGCGCATAGCCGAAGAACTTGAAGCCGTCGGTGCCGCGGCGCACCGCCTCGTCATGGTCCTTGTGCACGGAGAAGCCGGTCACCATGCAGATATTCGGATTGACGGCATGGCCGATGGGGACGCACTCCTCGCGGATGATGCGGTAGTAATCGTCGACCCACTGTTTGGCTTCCGCGGGATCGACAAAGGCGAAGGTCAGGGCACCGATGCCGAGCCGCGCGGCCAGCTTGATCGTTTCACGGTTGGAACACGCCACCCAGACCGGCGGGTGCGGGGTCTGCACCGGCTTGGGCACGATGTTGCGGCAGGGCATCTCGAAGAACTCGCCCTTGAAGCCGGGATAGGGATCCATCGCCAGCATGTTGAGGCATTGTTCGGTGGTTTCGCGCCACATCGCCCGCTTGTGCTCGACCGGCACGCGGTACCCGCCCAGTTCGAGCGCAGCCGAGGATTCGCCGGTGCCGAATTCGACGCGCCCGTTCGACACCAGATCCAGCGTGGCGATTCGCTCGGCCACGCGCGCGGGATGATTGTAGCCCGGCGGCATCAGCGTGATGCCGTGACCGAGGCGGATGGTCTTGGTGCGCTGCGAGCAGGCGGCCAGGAACACTTCCGGCGCCGAGGAATGCGAATATTCCTCGAGGAAGTGATGCTCGACCTCCCAGGCGTGATCGATGCCGATCCGGTCGGCCAGTTCGACCTGGTCGAGCGCATCCTGGAACAGACGCAATTCATCGCCAGGGCCCCAGGGGCGCGGCAATTGATGCTCGTAGAAAATCCCGAACTTCATGCAGACATCTCCGGTCGTTAGTCAGGTTGGCGTGGGAGCGGGTCGTTCCATTCCTTGACCGCCTTGAGAGCCTCGCTGCGATCGGCGGCATCGAACCCCGCCATGATCCCGGCAAAACGGCCCTGGACGTATTCGCGCATATTGGGATGGGTGAAAATGTAGATCTCGCCCGCCCTGACCGCCTCCAGCACGCGCTGGCCGACGACATCGGGATCGATGCCGGACAGGACGGCCTGCGCCGCTTCGCTGGGACCGTTGCCCAGAGCGTCGACCTCGCCGACGCCGCCATACTTGTCCTGCCGCGCGCGGCCGCTCTCATGGATGCGCGTGCGCACGAAGCCGGGGCACAGGGCGGATACGCCGATGTTCTCCGGCCCAAGCTGTGCGGCCCAGCCTTCGGTCAGCGCGACCACGGCGAATTTCGTGGCGGTGTAGGGCTCCATGCCCGGCGGGCTGATCATGCCGGCCATGGAGGCGGTGTTGACGATATGCCCGCCCTCGCCATGGCTGCGGATCAACGGGACGAAGGTTTCCGTGCCGTAGACGACGCCCTTGAGATTGACGTCGATGATCCAGTCCCAATCCTTTTCGGGCACCGTGCCGATCGGCCCGCCCGTGGCGACGCCGGCATTGTTGCAGACGACATGAACCTTGCCGAAGGCGGCAATGGCGGCCAGGGCGGCGGCGCGCACGCCGGCGCGATCGGTCACGTCACAGCGGACCGGCACGGCCTTGATCTGCTCGCCGGCCAAGCCTTCGGCGGCGGCCGTCACGGCCTTCTCGTCAATGTCGGCGAGAACGACATTCATGCCCGCATGCCCGAAGGCGCGCGCCATGGATAGTCCGATGCCGCTCGCCCCGCCCGTGATGAAAGCCGTCTTGCCTCGGAAATCGGTGATCATGCCGCGTCCTTCTGTTCGAGAGTATCGAAGCGGCGCACAAGCGCCGCTCCATCGGGTTTGGTCCTGAGCATCGCGGCGATGTTTTCGCGCGTCTGCTTGCGGTCGAAATCGACATTGGCGACCGTGTGCCACTGCACCATGCCGTTCCACACCGGGTCTATGAAGCTCTTTCCCGTCACCGTCCCGCCATCGGCGGTCCTGAAAGTGAAACTTCGCAGCTCGGAGACCACCGCCGTCAGATAGCCGACATGGGAGGCTTCGTCGGCGCGGATGCGATCGACAAGCTCGGCGGCATGCAGCGCGGCCTCGCGGCGATCGCGGAAGTTTTCGGGGTCGCGCATCACGCGGGTGCAGAAGCTGAAGAAGTTCTCCGCCCGGACCTCGATCATCAGCACATTCATGAGCAGCAGGACCCAGTCCTCATACTCCTTGGGAATCTGCGGCATCAGCCGGCCGGTCTCCGGACGCGCCGAGACTCTCGGGTACCTCGGGCATGGGATATGCGTCCTTGCCGAACAGCATGTCGCGCACCGCGAACCACATCGCGTCGTGGCCACCCAGGCCGCGTTCGGACTCGCCACCTTCGTCGAGGCCATGCGCCCGCAGCAGTCCCTTGTTGAGATGGCCGGTGGCGGTCTGCGATATGTCGTCGACAATGATGTCCTGGAAGTCGGGCGGCGTCGCCTCGGCAAGTCTCTTGCCGCGCGCCTCGATCACGCCGGTTACGGTCAGCGAGTTCCAGAGCGTCTGCCCCAGACCATTCGCGAGCAGGAATTTCTGCTGCTCGGGGCTTGGGAAGTTTCCGCGCACCATCAATTGCTGCGAGGAGTCGATCAGTTCGCCGCCGCGCGCCGTCAGTGCGCCGGACCAGGCGCGGATCGCCGGCCAGCGATGCAAGGTGCGCGGGGAGATATAGCTGCCCTGCGCATCGAAGCCGCCATGCAGGCGGTATCCCGCTTCGAAATGGGGCTCGGCATAGGGATGGTCGGCGAGAAGTTCCTCGGCGCTGTAGACGAGCTTGGCCATCACATCCCTCTCCCGTGCTCCGCGCCATTCTTCTGTGGCGCGGTTGGCACTGATAGTTTGTCAGCAGGTCAGGCCTGTCAATCGCCGCGGGGGCGACGGACCGCGCAAAAGTTCCGCGCCGCCCGAAAATATCACAACCTTTCAATATGTTACTGGATTTTGAGGCAACCGCGAGCGGCCCTCGCGCGTAATCACGTCCGGAACACCGCATAGGGCGGTGTAGCAGCATAAGGGACTGACCCATGACACGGATTTCGATGCTCGCCGCCGCCACCGCCTGTGCGCTGGCCACTGGCCTGACCGCCGCCGCAGCTTCGCCAGCAGGCCCTTACGTCTCCGGCGAGGTCGGCGCCAGCTTCGTGCCCGACCAGAGCCTGACGCACACCCCTTCGGGCACGATGAATGAGAGCTTCGACACCGGCTACGCCGCGGGCGGCGCGCTCGGCTACGATTTCGGCGATGGCCGCCGCGTGGAACTGGACACGCTGACGACCCGCGCAAACGTCAATGGATTGGACGGTTCGGCGGCGGGCGGCCATGTCGACGCGACCGGCGTCATGCTCAATGGCCAGGTCGATCTGATGCAGAACTCGACGACGACACCCTATATCGGCGCCGGGCTGGGCTATCAGAGCGTGGGTGCGGCCGTGGCCGGCATGCATGGCCAGAACTGGCGTCCGGCCTATCAGCTCGAAGCGGGCCTGCGCCATGAGATTTCCGACGATGTTTCCATCTTCGGCGAATACCGCTTTACCCAGGCCGAGACGAGCAAGATCTCGGGCGGCGGCGCGAGCGGCCACCAGCATTTCTCGAACAACGCGCTCCTGGCCGGCGTGACCTACCATCTCGGCCAGTAACGCGCGGCATAGCGCGGCACGGGGCGTCGGCACGGCCGGCGCCTCGTCTTTTTGTGCAATCAGGAAGGACGTAGTGCGCGCACCAGGAAGCGCGTGAGATTGTCGATCACCTCGGCACGCGGCCGGCCGGCACGCCAGCCTTCGCTGGCCGCCTGGTGCACGGCGCCGAGAATGACCTGGCCGACGATATCGGGATTGTAGTCCGTCGCCGCGCGGCCATGGCCGGCCGCCTGTCGCACGAAATCCGCCCAGTCATAGCCCCAGCGCTGCAACAGCGGCGTCGCCTGCGCGCCTTCGGCATCGATCACCGCTTCGTCCGTCATGGCGGCGTTGAGCACACCGGGATGGGTTTCCGAATAGTCGTAGATCGCATTGAGCAGGTTGGCGATCAGCTCCTCGAGCGAGGAATCCTGATCGGTGCGCGCGCGCGTATAGGCATCCAGTTCCTGGCGCGCCTCCTCGACGAAGGCGAGGAAGCAGGCCCGCTTGTCCGGGAAGTGAAGATAAAAGGTTCCATGGCCAAGACCGGCCGCGCGCGCGATGTCCTGAGGACGCGTGGCGTGGTAGCCGCGTTCGACGAAGAGTTTGCGGGCGGCACGCCGAAGCTTGGCGAGACTTTCGGGCTTGCGGCGCGTCGGCCGCGTCTCCGGCTTCTTCAGTGCATTGTCAGAATCTGTTCCAGCCATGGGCTGACTTTCGGTCAGCGGAGCCGATCAAGTCAATCCGGCCGGCTCCGCTCCCGATTTGTCGGCCCGTCAGGCCGCCGATTGCAGCGCCCGCCACACCTTTTCCGGCGTCGCCGGCATGTCGATATGGGGCACGCCCACCGCATCGGCAGACCGCGCTGATCACCGCCGGCATGGCGCCGACCGTGCCGGCCTCGCCGCAGCCCTTGGCGCCCATCGGGTTGGTTTTGCACAGATGCTCTTCATAGGCGAAGGCGATATCGGGCATGTCGTCGGCGCGCGGCATCGCATAGTCGGTGAAGCTCGCCGTCATGGGCTGGCCGCTCTCGGCGTCGTAGACGCAGTTCTCCAGCAACGCCTGACCGAGCCCCTGCACAACCCCGCCATGGACCTGGCCCTGCACCAGCATCGGATTGATGACCCGACCGAAATCGTCGAGCACCGCATAGGAGGCGACATCGACCTTGCCGGTTTCCGGATCGACTTCGACTTCGCAGACATGGCAACCATTGGGGAAGGTCGGGGCCTCGCCATTGAACACGCCGTCGCTGTCGAGGCCGTCCTCGAAGCCCGGCAGTTTCTCGCGGCGCAGCGCCACGGCGAGTTCGGTGACCGTCACACTGCGATCGGTCCCGGCGACGCGGAAGCGGCCAATGCCATCGTCCTCGACCTTGAAACCGACCTCGTTGCCGCCGGCCTGCAACACCTGCCCGGCCGCATCGCTTGCCCTTGCGAATGACTTCGTCCGACGTCACCTGCAACGCGCCGCCCGCCATGTTGAGCGAGCGCGAACCGCCCGTGCCGCCGCCATTCACCCAGTCGGTATCGCCCTGCTTGATGGTGACGGATTCGAACGGCACGCCAAGCCGTTCGGCCACGACCTGGGCGAAGGCCGTCTCATGGCCCTGCCCGTTGGACTGCGTGCCGACATAGGCGACGACACCGCCATTGTCGGTGAAGGTCACGCGCGCCGGCTCGCTGCCGGCTGCCGCGGTGATCTCGACATAATAGGCGATTCCCAGACCGCGCTTGCGCCCGCGCGCCTCGCTTTGCTTGCGGCGTGCGGCAAAGCCGGCCACATCGGCCCGCTTGAGCCCTTCGCTCAGCATGTGCGGATAGTCGCCGGAATCGAAAGACAGGCCGAACCAGTTCTTGTAGGGCAGCTCGTCCGGCGTCGGCAGATTGCGCTGGCGCAGCTCGACGCGGTCGATTCCGGTGACGCGCGCCGCCTCGTCCATCAGCCGCTCCATCAGATAGGCCGCTTCGGGACGGCCCGCGCCGCGATAGGCGTCGATGGGTGCGGAATTGGTGAAATAGCCCTTCACCTCCGCATACATCGCCGGAATCTTGTAGAGACCGCCGAAGATGCGCCCACCGGCCAGAGTCGGAATGAAGGGCGCGAACTGCGAGAGATAACCGCCCATATTGGCGCTGCCATGGATATGCATGGCGAGGATCCTGCCATCCTTGTCGAGCGCGAGATCGGCTTCGGTGATCATGTCGCGGCCGTGATCGTCGGCAAGGAAGGCCTCGCTGCGGTCGGCGGACCAGCGCACGGGCCGGCCGACCTTCTTGGCCGCGATCAGCACCAGCGCCTGCTCGGGATAGATGAAGCCCTTCATGCCGAAGCCGCCGCCGACATCGGGCGAAATGATGTGCAGCTTGTCTTCGGCGATGTTGAGGATAACCGTGGCCAGGCGTCCGCGGATATTGGCGGAGCCCTGGTTGCCGGAATAGAGCGTGAATTTGTCCGTAGACGGATCGTAGAGGCCCGAGGCGTTGCGCGTTTCCATCGAGGTGGGCGCGATGCGGTTCTGCACCACACGGACATGGGCCTTGTGCGCGGCCCCATCGAGCGCGGCCTTGACGCCGGCCTCGTCACCCATGGCCCAGTCGAAACACAGATTTCCGGGCGCGCCGTCCCAGATCTGCGGACCATTGGGCGCGGCCTCCAGCGTGCCGCAGGCATCGAGCATGTCGTAATCGATCTCGACCAGTTCGGCCGCATCCTTGGCCTGGGCATAGGTTTCGGCGATCACCATCGCCACGGCCTCGCCGGCGAAGGTCACCTTGCCCTTGGCCAGAAGCGGCTTGGGGGTGGCCTTGATCTCGGACCCGTCGCGGCTCTTGAGCGGAAGCTGGCAGGGCATCGGACCGGCGCCGAAGGCTTCCACATCGGCCTGCGTCAGCACGGCGACGACCCCCGGGCGCGGCCTTCGCCGCCGTGGTGTCGATGCTGTTGATCTTCGCATGGGCATAGGGGCTGCGGTTGAAGGCAACCTGCGTTTCGCCATCGAAGTGAATGTCGTCGGTGTAATTGCCGTGGCCCGTAATAAAGCGGATGTCTTCCGTCCGCCGGACGGATTGTCCAATTCCGAATTTCATGATGTGCCTGTGCTCGCGTTTAGTGTTTGTAGCTCGGGTCTGTGCGGTCCAGCTTGCGCAAGAGCGCGGGCCAGGCCAGCGAACTGATCGGGCCGTCAAAGGCCGAACGGCCCAGCATGCCGTTCTTCTCAGCCACGCCCTGGTTCGTGCCGTAGATTTCGGTGCCGCCGGCCAGCGCCCGCACCTGCATCGAAGCGGCCTTCTCCAGATGATACATCCGCAGGAAGGCGTCGGCACAGGTCCGTCCCATCGTCAGCGTGCCGTGGTTGCGCAGAATCACGACGTTCTTGTCGCCGACATCGGCCACCAGCCGCTCGCGCTCGTCGAGTTCGAGCGCCACGCCCTCATAGTCGTGATAGGCGACGTCGCCATGGACAAGCTGGGCATGCTGACTGAGCGGCAGAAGCCCATGGGCTTGCGCGGCCATGGCCACGCCGTCCACGGTGTGCAGATGCATCACGCAGTGCGCATCGTCGCGGTTCATATGGATGGCGCTGTGGATCGTGAAGCCGGCCGGGTTCACCGGATAGGGCGACGGCGCCACCTTGTTGCCGTCCAGGTCGATCTTGACCAGGCTCGAGGCGGTGATCTCGTCGAACAGCATGCCATAGGGATTGATCAGGAAGTGGTGCTCGGGACCGGGAACCCGCGCCGAGATGTGGGTGAAGATCATGTCGTCCCAGCCATGCAGCGCCACCAGCCGGTAGCACGCCGCCAGATCGACGCGCAGCCGCCACTCCTCGGCACTGACCTTGCCCTCCAGTGAGGGAATATCGTGGCTCCCGGCTCGTGGGGCCGTAAGTTTCTCGACGGCGCTCATGCTCTCCTGCTCCCGGCAAAATGGCGAATTCCCGCCAGCTTGGGACGCGGGGCGGAGTGCTGTCAAACCGGCGGATCGGCGGGCCTAGGGCGAAGACCGTACCCGCGCCACGGCCTTGCTCCACCCCTCATAGAGCCCGTCGCGGCTGGGAGCCCCGAGCGCCGGCGCAAAGCGGCGGTCCAGCGCCCAGGCCTTCGAAATATCGCCGAAGTCGCGGAACATCCCCGTGCTCAACCCCGCTAGATAGGCCGCACCCAGCGCTGTGGTTTCGGTCACTTTCGGCCGCTCGACCGGCAAGCCGGTGAGATCGGCGAGGCGCTGGCAGAACCAGTCATTGCGCACCATGCCACCGTCGACCTTGATGGCGGCCGGGGCGCCCAGACCAGCCGCCGCCATGTCGCGTGCCATGGCGTCAAGCAGGTCGCGGGTCTGATAGCAGACGGCATCGAGCGCCGCGCGCGCGATTTCGGCGACGCCGGCATCGCGCGTCAGGCCGATGATGGCGCCGCGAGCATCGGGATCCCACCAGGGCGCGCCCAGTCCGGTGAAGGCGGGCACGAAATACAGGCCGTCTGCCGCCCTGGCCGTGCGGGCCAGCGCTTCGACTTCGGCCGCGTTACGGATGCAACCCAGGGAATCGCGCAGCCACTGCACCACCGCCCCAGCAATGAAGATGCTGCCCTCAATGGCATAGGCCGTTTGGTCCTTCGCACGATAGGCCGCGGTGGCCACGAGGCGGTTCTGCGAGACGGGAACGGTGGCGCCCGTATTGACCAGAGCAAAACAGCCGGTGCCATAGGTCGATTTGACATCGCCGGGGGCAAAGCAGGCCTGCCCCACCATCGCCGCCTGCTGGTCGCCGGCAACCCCGCAGATCGCGATCGGCGCACCCAACAGATCGGGCATTGCCGTACCGAAATCGCCGGCGCTGGGGCGGACCTCGGGCAGGATGGCGCGCGGCAGCTTGAACAGCGCCAGCATCTCGTCATCCCAGGCCAGGGTCTTGAGGTCGAGCAGCAGCGTGCGTGAGGCATTGGTGACATCGGTGGCATGCACGGCGCCGCCGGTGAGCTTGTAGATCAGCCAGCTGTCGATGGTGCCGAAGCCCAGTTCGCCCTTTTCCGCCCGCGCCCGCGCACCGGGCACATGGTCGAGCAGCCACTCGGCCTTGGTGGCGGCGAAATAAGGGTCGATCAGCAGCCCTGTCTTCGCGGTCACCGCCGGTTCCTTTCCCTCGACCTTGAGGGCACGGCAGCGCTCGGCGGTGCGCCTGTCCTGCCAGACAATGGCATTGTGCAGGGGCTGGCCCGTTGCGCGGTCCCAGATCAGCGTCGTCTCGCGCTGATTGGTGATCCCGATGCCGGCGATATCCCCGGCCGCGATCCCTTTGGCGGCGGCGCGGCAGCAGGCCAGCGTCGCCTCCCAGATTTCCGTCGCGTCATGTTCGACCCAGCCATTGGCCGGATAGATCTGCCGCAACTCGATCGCGTGGGAAGCGACCGGTCGCGCGGCCGCATCGAAGAGAATGGCACGGGTGGAGGTCGTGCCCTGGTCAATGGCCAGCAGGAACGGCGGTTCGGATGTCATGGCGGGAATCGCGGGCTGAGTTTCACGGTCAGCCTAACATGCGGGCACCGGGCGTCAGTCGAGCGCAAACCACTCCTCGGCTTCCCCGGCCTCGACCAGTTCCGGGGATATGGCGCCGGTGGCCGTCTCGTAGACCGTGGCACCGACAATGCCATCGGCGCCGTTGCCGCCGTCGGAGAGCGGCAGGATGATGCGCTCACCGGTGCCGTAACGGTCCAGATGGCGGAAGACCAGGCCGTGGCCATGAAACAGGAAAGGCCCCGTCACGACCCGATGAAGGCGGTCAAATATGGCCTGATAGCGAACAGAGCCGAATATATCGGTCATGGCCGCTCCGCGGAGGCTCTTGCCGATAATCGCCTCGATCGCGTCACCTGCCAGCCGCCCGGTGAAGCTGTCATCTGCCGCGTTATATTTCCAGGACCAGAGGATGGGGAGCTGCGCGACAATTGCGGAGGGACGGATGTCTCTCCAGCCAGGCATCGGACGGTCACCGCGTACGGCATTCCAATGACGGGCGACCTGCTTCAAGGGTTCCGCTGCAATCGCCCGCTCGAATACTTCGAATGTCATTACAAGATCTCATGCGCCCTTGACCGCGCGCGCCGCCATTGATTCTGTTCGATTCGTGACATAAGTTCTACATACCCAAGGTGGCATTCGCGGCCAGCCCCCCGCCCCGCAAAAGCATCCACAGAATGTATTAACGTTTACGCGCTGTTAACGCTGGCCTGTCTAGGATTTGGACGGGGACGCCACGGATCGGCGATTTTCACCGGGGGACGGGGTTGGGGCTCACTGCACAGGATCTAGGCAGCATCACGCGCCTGTCGGAGCTGGCTGCCGACCCGCAAGGCGCGCGGCGCGGCGACATCTATCTGGCCATCGCATCGCTGTATCAGTCCCAGGCGACCCGCCTGTCGGAGCGCGAACGCGCGCTGATGCGCGAAATCCTCCAGCGTCTGGCCGGCGATGTCGAAATGGCGATCCGCATCGCACTGGCCGAACGCCTGGCCGATGACGAAAAAGCCCCCCTCGACCTCGTCCTGCTGTTGGCCGACGACCGCATCGAGGTCGCTCGCCCACTAATCTTGCGCTGCCGCCAGCTCAGCGATGCCGACCTGCTCTCGTTGCTCGACCATGTCGGCGAAGACCATCTGACCGCGTGCGCCGAACGGCCGAACATCGGTGAGCCGGTCTGCGATGCGCTTGCCAGAACCGAATCCGAATCCGTGTTGATCGCTCTGGTGCGCAATGTCACCGCGCGCATCGCCGCCGAAACATTCGAAACGCTGGTCGAGAAATCGCGCCGGATTGCGGCGCTGCAAGCGCCGCTGGCCCATCGCGACGACCTTCCAGTCTCGCTTGCCAACCGCATGTGCGACTGGGTTTCCGACGCCCTCAAGGCGCATATCCGCGACAATTTTCCAACAGCAAGCTCAGACGCCGCGCCGAAGATTGCCCAAGCAAGCGATGCGGTTCAGTCTCCCGCGCCCGCCCCGTCAGACGAACCGTCAGCAGGATCCGTCAAGCTGGTCGACAAGCTCGCCGCGGCGGGACAATTGCGCGCCGGCTTTCTCCTGCGGGTCCTGCATCAGGGCCAGCTCGATCTGTTCGAACTCGCCTTCGCCAAGCTGCTACAGATGGATCGAACGCAGCTGCGCAACGTCATCTATGAATCGGGCGCCGGCCCCGTGGCCCTGGCCTGCCGCGCCGTCGGGATCGACCGCTGCGTCTTCCCGACCGTGTACAATCTGTCGCGGCAGGCGTGCGGGCACCAGTCCAGCATGACCACCGAGGACAAGAGTGAGGTCGAGCGGATATTCCGGGCCTTCACCAAGGCCGAGGCACTGGGCCGGGTCCGCAATTTCGGCAGCGCCGCCAGCTGACGGGCCGGCCCGCAGGGTGAAACCTGGCTCCGGGCCTGCTAGGGTTGGGTCATGATCGACCCCTTTGGCCGCCACATATCCTATCTGCGCGTCTCGGTCACGGACCGCTGCGACTTCCGCTGCGTCTACTGCATGTCCGAGCACATGACCTTTCTGCCCAAGGCGGACATGCTGACGCTCGAGGAACTGGAGCGGGCCTGCGCCGCCTTCATTCGCAAGGGCGTCGAACGCATCCGCATTACGGGCGGCGAGCCGCTCGTCCGCCGCAATGTCATGCATCTGTTCGAGGCGCTGGGCCGGCGGCTGGAGGACGGGAGCCTCAAAGAACTGACGCTGACGACCAATGGCAGCCAGCTGCCGCGCTTCGCCAGTGCGCTGGCCGATGTCGGCGTCAAGCGGATCAATGTGTCCCTCGACACCCGCGACCCGGACCGCTTCCGCGAAATCACCCGCTGGGGCGAGCTTTCGAAGGTCATGGCCGGGATCGATGCGGCACAGGCGGCCGGATTGGCCGTGAAGATCAACATGGTCGCGCTCAAGGGCGTCAATGAGCGCGAGATCGCGCCAATGATGGAATGGGCCCATGGCCGCGGCATGGACCTGACACTGATTGAAACCATGCCGCTGGGCGAGATCGATGAGGATCGCACGGACCGCTATCTGCCGCTGTCCGAAGTGCGACAGACGCTCGAACAACGATACACGCTGGAAAACTCCGCCTATGCGACCGGCGGGCCGGCCCGCTATGTGCGCGTCGCCGAGACCGGCGGGCGTCTGGGTTTCATCACGCCGCTGACGCACAATTTCTGCGAGAGCTGCAACCGGGTGCGCTTCACCTGCACGGGCACGCTCTATATGTGCCTGGGGCAAAACGATGCCGCCGACCTGCGCGCGCCGCTTCGCGCTTCGCCGGATGACACATTGCTCGACGCCGCGATCGACGAAGCGATCGGCCGCAAGCCCAAGGGCCATGATTTCGTCATCGATCGCTCGGCCGCGGCGCCGGCCGTGGCGCGACATATGTCGCTGACCGGAGGCTGAGCCCGGTCATGACGGCAACGCTCCATTTCGTCGCCTCGGGGGCCGAGGACGCGCAAGCGGCCCTGCAGGACCTGCGCGATCGCTACGGCGATGCCGGCCCGGAAGACGCCGAGATCATCGTGGCGCTGGGCGGCGACGGCTTCATGCTGCAGACGCTTCATGGATTTCTGGGCCGCGGCAAGCCGATCTACGGCATGAACCTGGGCACGGTCGGATTCCTGATGAACGAATTCGACGCCGAAGGGCTGACAGACCGCCTGAAGGCCGCCGAGGCGGCGGCCCTGCATCCCTTGCGGATGCGCGCGAACACAAGGACGGAAACCATCGAGGCGCTGGCCTTCAACGAAGTCTCGCTGCTGCGCCAAACCCGGCAGACCGCCAAGATCCGCATCTTCGTCGATGGCAAGGTGCGGATCAACGAACTGGTGTGCGACGGCGCCTTGATCGCCACCCCGGCCGGCAGCACGGCCTACAACCTGTCCGCGCATGGGCCGATTCTGCCGATCGATGCCGATCTTCTCGCCCTGACCCCGATCAGCGCATTCCGGCCCCGCCGCTGGCGGGGCGCCTTGCTGCCGCACCGGGCCCGCACCCGGTTCGAAATCCTGGAGCCGGGCAAGCGCCCCGTGAGCGCGGTGGCCGACAATTTCGAGGTCCGGGACGTCATCGATGTGGAAGTCGCGGAGGATCGCTCGATTTCCATGACCATGCTGTTCGATGCCGGGCACAGCCTCGATGAACGAATCCTGACCGAACAATTCCTGGATTGAGGATTTTCACGCGCCGTTAAGCCGCCAAGGGCTACCCTGAAGCTTGAATTCGGGGACTCCGGGCCACGTCGGACCGGCCAAGAGGCATATGAGCGGCTATCGATTTGACCGGCTGAAGATTTTGATTGTCGACGACAATCCGCATATGCGGAAGCTCGTCTCGACAATCCTGCAGGCCTTCGGCGTCGTCCATGTCTACGAGGCCGACGATGCCAAGCAGGCCTGGACCATGCTGCGCGAATACACGCCCGATGTTGTCCTGCTCGACTGGATGATGGACGGGATGACCGGCATCGAGCTCAGCAAGATGATCCGCACCTCACCCGGCAGCCCCAATCCGTTCGTGCCCATCATCATGTTGAGCAGCTACACCCAGATCGAACGCGTGCGCGAGGCGCGCGACGCCGGCGTCAACGAATTTCTGGCCAAGCCGGTCTCCGTCAAATCCGTCATGACCCGGCTTCTATCGGTCATCGAACACCCGCGCCCCTTTGTCCGCACCAAGGGCTATTTCGGACCCTGCCGCCGCCGGCGCGAGGGCAATGAATATCGCGGCCCCGAACGCCGGCACGAACAGGCCGCAGACTCCGCATTTGAAACGATGGACGCCGCATAATCCTGCGGAATTGAGGTCGTCATGCCCAAAGAACAGCCGATCGAGATATTCATGCCGCCGAACATGCTCAAGGCCAAGGTGGGCGGGCGCATTTCCGGCGTGGACATGGCGGCCATCAAACGTGCCGAACTGGCTATGGCGAATCTCAAGACGGAATTCGGCGGCTGGATCAGTACCGATGTCGAGTCGCTGGTGGCATCCTATGACGCCTTCACCGCGGCGCCGGGCGACGACACGCGCAGTGCCCTCTACCGCGCCAGTCATGACCTCCGCGGCCAGGCGTTGACATTCGAATTTCCGCTGGTCGCCCGCGTAGCCGCTTCGCTCTGCAAGCTGCTCGACGGTCCGGAACATGCCGTGCCGGCGCCGCTGATCGATGCGCATGTCAACGGCATTCGTGTCATCGTGCGACAGAACATCAAGGATCCGACCGACAAGACGGCGAACACGCTGGCCGACGAACTGGACCGGCGGGTCAGCGAATTCCTGAGCAAGACCGCCGCGGCAGGCTGACCGCTACATCGCCTCTTTCATCAGCGCGCTGGTCTGTTCGTAGCCAGCATCCTCGCGGATGCGTAGCACGAGCCCCTCGGGGCCTTTCTCGACCCATGGAACGACGGTCAATGGCGGCGCGGACTGCGCGGCCCGCATGGCATCGTCCACGGAGCGCGCCGTCGCCAGCTTCATCAGATTGAGTTTGGTCGGAAAGATGACGTTCAAGCGCTCGCGATTGGCGATCGCCTCGTCCGGGCGTATCCAGACCGAGTTCGACAGACTCCCGGCCGTCATGGCGACCAAGATGGCCGGAGGGTGCGGAGGCCAGGAAGAAATGCGTGTCGAAGCGCTTGGGCATGTTCTCCGGCGTGATCCAGTGCGCGAAATGCGCCATCTGATCGCCGGCCAGCCGCAGTTCTTCCGCGCGCAGCATCTCGAGCAAGGTGATCTCGCCCTTCTCCAGTCCCGGACGATAGTGTTCGAGCCGTTCCAGGCGTTCGGCCGAGACCAGCGCCTCCTGCCCCGCCTCGCGCGCGAACAGAATGCCCGATTCCTCGAACGCTTCGCGGATGGCCGCGGCGACCAACCCCTGCATCTGCCCGGACAATCCCGCCGCGCCATCGATGAAGTCACTCAGCGTGTCATCGAGATCCCCGGGCGCAACCTTGCCGCCGGGAAAGACAAGCGCGCCCGCGACGAAATCGATCTGGTGATGGCGCTTCACCATAAACACTTCGAGCCCATCGGGGGCGTCGCGTGCGATCAGGATGGTCGCCGCCGGGATGATCGGGGCCGTTTTTTTTGAATCCGACATGTGTCCTCGCTTTCGGCCAAGTCTAGCCGCAGCCGCGCGGCAGGGCCAAGCAGCGGGTCAGTGTGACCGATCAGGAGATCTTGCGGGATTCGGATTCGTCCTCGCGTCCCTCGGGCGTGAGCGATGCGAGGATCCCGACCACGCCGGGCGTCAGCACGAAGGGCGACTGGGGGAGCGACATGGTCTGCAGCAGGGACGCCGTTTTCGGCGCCGTATCCGTGAAGAGGCTGAGCGTCGACAGCTCATGGGCCCGGTCCTGCACGGGCCGGGTGAACATTGTTGACGCAACGGAAAGTGGCGGCACGCCGGCGGTGGGCGACGGATTCGGTTTTGCCGCGGTCACCGGGACCGCATTGGCCTCGGCCCGTGCATGGGCAGACAGCCGGGGCTGTTTCAGCGCCCAGTCATAGACCTCGCGCACGGTCTTGGGGCTGCCGTCGCGATGATAGAAGACGCTGCGATTGGCCCGGGCCGCGGCCGAGAAATTGTCGGCGGCACAGGCCGAGGGATTGGAATCGTTGAGCTCGATCAGGCGGCAGGCGGCGTTCGGTCCGAGGAAGTGGGCGGCATAGAGCTCGCCGCCACAAACATCGCGGCCGAGACGGGTCTCGAGCTGGTTTTTGGTCTGGTTGGCATATTCGCCGGCCATCAGCGCCGACACCCTGGGATCATTTCGCAGGGCAAGAATTGCCTGGCGGTCGGCGCCATTGTCCGCCCGGTAGCGCCCGTCCGCGCCCTTCTCGATGGCGTTGGCATAGGAGCCCAGACCGTATTTGGCGCCATATTGCTTGACCATGCCGAGCCAGGTCTGGGAGACGAACTGGAACAGCCCGGCGGCGCTGGAACTATTTGATTTTGCTTGAGGTTTCAGGCTGCTCTCGCGCATAGCGGTGCCGAGCAGATAATCGAAATCCGAGCCCGTCGCGGCGCTGGCCTGGCGCAGGGCCGCCAGCACGTCGCTGCGGGTCGTCAGGGTGGCTGTGGTGGCTTCTGCCAGCATCTCGCTCGGTGTCCGTCGTGTTCTACGTCCGGAACAACGCAAGCCGCATGCCAGTTTGGTTAAAGACCCGCCGCGAGCCTCGCCAGGAGGCCCTGGAGCGCCTCGGGGATGTAGGGCACCGCCGTGCCAGCGCCCCAGACAGGCCCTGGCCAGGCCGGATCCGACGGGTCCCGCGCGACGACATGAAGGTGGAGCTGGGGCACGAGATTGCCCAGCGCCCCGACATTGATCTTGGCGGCCCCGGTCAGTGCCTTCAGCCCTGCCGAGGCCCGCTTCAGCTCTTCCATCAGAACCAGCCCCTCGGCATGGTTCAGGTCGTGCAGCTCGCACAATCCGGCGCGGCGCGGCACCAGGATCAGCCAGGCGAAGCGGGCGTCGTTCATCAGGAGCACCCGCGACAGGGCCCAGTCGGCCACGCGAACCGTGTCGGCGGCCAGACGTTCGTGAAGCGCGAAGCGTTCCATCCCGATCAGCCCTGAAACAGCGCGGCCGGAATATATCCCTGACGCCAGGCCAGCGTCGCGATATAGGCGACATAGCTCAGCACCAGCATCGCGCCTTGCGCCCGCGTCAGTTGCCAGCGCGACGCCAGCAGCAGCGGCAGAACCAGCGCGGCCGCCAGCATGGCGTAAAGATCCACATCCGACACCAGATGCGAAACCGCCAGGGGGTGAACCGTCGCCGTCACGCCCAGGACCAGCAGGATGTTGAAAATGTTGGAGCCGATCAGGTTGCCGACCGCGATCGAACTCTGGCCGCGAAGGGAGGCCGCGATGGTCGTGGCCAGCTCGGGCAAGGACGAGCCGAAGGCGATCAGCGTCAGGCCGACCACGGCCTGCGGCACATGGTGCGCACGCGCCAGCGCCACGCCGCCATCGACCACATAGCTGCCGCCGAAATACAGGCAGGCCAGACCGAAAATCAGCATGATGATGCTCATGGACGGTGTCGGCTCGGCATCGCCGCGCGAATGGGCCCGCACTTCCGAAGCGCAATGCTGTGGCGCGCGGCGCCAGTCGGTCGCGAAGGACAGGATGACATAGGCGGCAAAACCGGCCAGCAGCATCCAGCCATATTGACGGGTGATGGCGCCGAAGCTCACCAACACCACCAGCGCGACGCTCGACGCCGCCATCACGCCGCCGTCCCGCAGCACGATCTTCGGCGAGGTCGGAATCGGGCGGATCAGCGCCCCCATACCGAGAATGAGCAGGATGTTGACGAGATTGCTGCCGATCACATTGCCCAGCGCCAACGCCGGCGCATTGTGAAAGGCGCCCTCGAGCGAGACGACCAGTTCCGGCGCGGAGGTGCCCGCCGAGACGACCAGAAGGCCGATCAGAAGCGGCGACAATCCGAATGTCTTCGAAAGCCCAACCCCACCGCGCAGCACAGCTTCGCTGCCGATGATCAGAAGAGCCAGCCCGAAGCCGACAAACGCATACGCCATCCGGTCACCACGCTCTGTAGCCGTCTCTCGTCGTTACTGGAGCGGGCCGCGGGCCGCAAGGATTGTATCATTTTGGAACCGCCGGGGATTGAAGGCGGCAATTTCCGGCGGGGAAGCTTGTTCCAGAACGAGCGTTCGGACGGATTGCGCAATCAGCGGTGCAAGGAGAATGCCGTTCCGGTACTGGCCGGAGGCGACATAGACCCCCTCCACGCTCGTCGGACCGATGATCGGCAGCCCGTCGGGCGAGCCCGGCCGCAGCCCCGCCCAGTGCTCTTCGACCGTCCAATCCGCCAGCGCCGGCATGAGCCCCGCCGCCTGGGCTAAGAGCCAGTCCTGGGCGGCGTCGGTCAGGGAGGTGTCGAAGCCGGACTCGCTGACCGTGGCGCCGACCAGCAGCCGCGATACGCGCGGCACCAGATAGACGCCATTGCCCCAGATAAACGGCTGCGGCAGGACCGCGCCGTCCGGTGGGCGCAGAGCGATCATCTCGCCCTTGACGGGCCGCACCGGTGGCACGGCCTCGGGCGGCAGGCCCTCGATCTGCGAAGACCACGCGCCCGCCGCCAGAACGACGGCATCGGCGCGAAGAAGCTGAAACGGCGTGCGCACCGAGACCCCGCCGCCGGTCATGGGCTCGACCAGCACGGCCGTCTCGTTGACCAGGAGCCTTCCGCCGGCGCGCACGAAGGCGGTCGCCAGCGCCTGGCCCAGCGCGCGATTGTCGACCTGGGCCTCATCCGGCGCCCACAGGGCCCCGGCAACATCGGCCGCCAGGCCCGGAACCCTGCCGTGCGTCTCCGCGGCCGAAATGAAGGCGACGCCCGCCGCCTTGGCCCGGGCTTCCAGTGCGTCGGCTTCCGCGCGGTCGCGCGCCACCAACAGCGCCCCGTCCTTGCGATAGGCAAGCGGTTGCGCCGCAGCCTGCTCCAGCTCGACGGCATATTCCGCCCACAGCGCCAGGGAGCGGCGCGCATAGGCCACTTCGGCGTCGGGCGCATGGCCGCTCTCGGCGGTGGCCGCCAGCATCCCCGCCGAGGCCCAGGTCGCGCCGCGCCCCGGCTGGCCGCGATCCAAGACAGTCGTTTGCGCGCCGGCCTGCGCCAGACGCCAGCCGATGGACAGGCCGGCCGCGCCGGCGCCTATGATGACGACGTTCATGAGTCCCGAAAGTTTTCGACGGCGGCGGCGATCCGCGTGCCGCCCGTGACAAAGCAAAGTGTTCCAAAGACGTAGCAGATTACACTGAACCAGTTTGGCAGCGCGCAGGCCAGTGCGAAGGCGATGAAGGTCTCGCTGCCCTCGGTCAGCCCGCCGATGTGGTAGATCGACTTCTTGCCGCGCAGATCGGTCGACAGGCCGCGCTTCCCGGCGAGTACGGCATAGGCCAGGAAGGTCGAGCCGGATGCCACGAAGCTGAGGATCAGGAAAGCGGCCGCGAGCGCCTTGTCCGGTTGCGCCAGCGCGAAGGCAAACGGGATCGTGGCGTAGAAGATGAAATCCAGCGCGATGTCCAGGAACGCGCCGGCATCGCTCATGCGGCTGTGGCGGGCGACGGCACCGTCCAATCCGTCCAGCAGCCGGTTGGCGGCGATGAAGGCCAGACCGGCGAGATAGGCGCCGGCGGCGATGGCCGGGACGGCGCACAGGCCCAGCGCAAATCCGGCCCAGGTGATCCAGTCGGCCTTGATCCCCGCGCGTGCCAGCGCCCTGCCCGCGCGGTCCAGTGGCGGATCGATCAGCTTGCGGAGCGGGGCATCGAGCATGGCGCGACGGCTTAGGCCGGGAGCGCCGCGGCGTCAAACCGCGCCGTACCGGCGCCCAATCCCAACGTGACCCCGTCGCCGTCCCTTTCTATAGTCGCAGGCAGATCATGGAGGTGACAATGGAAAAGGCCACATTCGGCGCCGGGTGTTTCTGGGGCGTGGAGCACTTCTTCCGCGAGGTTCCCGGGGTGCTCGAGGCCGTCAGCGGATATGCCGGCGGCAGCGTTGCCAACCCCAGCTACAAACAGGTCTGCACCGACACCACCGGCCATGCCGAGGTGGTCCAGGTCACCTTCGATCCGGCCCGCGTCAGCTATGACAAGCTGGTCGAGCTGTTCTTCAAGATGCATGACCCGACGCAGTTGAACCGGCAGGGACCGGATTTCGGCACGCAATACCGCTCGGTCATCTTCACGCATTCGGATACGCAGGCGCAGGTGGCCGCCGCAAAGAAGGCCGAGGCCGAAGCTTCGGGCCGCTACAGAAAGCCGATCGTCACCGTGATCGAGCCGGCTCAGCCCTTCTGGCCCGCCGAGGATTATCACCAGCGCTATTTCGAAAAGCATGGCGGCTCCTGCCATGTCAGTTTCGCCGAACTGGAGTCGTGAGCTTGTCTCCGCATTGGATGGGAGTGGCGTTGGCCATGGTACTGGGATTTTCAATGTCGCCGGACGCGCAGGCGGCCGCGATCAGCCGCGGCGACCGCTATTCCGGCGTAAGCTGGGGCACGCGCTCGCCGGTGCTGGCGCAGCATGGCATGGCCGCGACAGAGCAGCCGCTGGCCTCGCAGATCGCCGTCGACATTCTGAAGAAGGGCGGCAGCGCCATCGATGCCGCCATCGCGGCCAATGCGGCGCTGGGCCTGATGGAGCCGGTGCTGAACGGCATCGGCGGGGACTGTTTCGTCATCGTCTGGGATCCCAAGACGAAGAAGCTATACGGCTATAACGGCTCGGGCTATGCCGCCAAGGGCCGCGACCTGGCCACGATGAAGGCCAAGGTGAAGGCGGTCTATGACCGGATGGGCGTGCCCGCAAAGGCGCATATCCCGCCGCTGGGATCGCTGCCGGTCACCGTGCCCGGCACGGTCGATGCGTGGGGCGCGCTGCACGCAAAGTTCGGCAAGCTGACCCTGGCCGAGGATCTGGCGCCGGCGATTTCCTATGCGCGCAACGGCTTTCCCGTGACCCAGCTGGTCGCCAAATACTGGAAGCACAATTTCGCGGCCTTCGAGAAGAACAAGGCGATGATCGAGGAACTCGACAACGCGAAGGCGACCTATCTGATCGACGGTCAGACGCCGGTCGAGGGCCAGGTGTTCAAGAATCCCGATCTGGCCAACACACTGAGCGAAATCGCCGAGCATGGGCGCGACGCCTTCTACAAGGGCCGGATCGCGCACACGATGGACACGTATTTCAAGCGCATCGGCGGGGACCTGCGCTATTCCGATTTCGCCGATTACCACGGCGAATGGGTCGAGCCGCAATCGGTGAACTATCGCGGCTACGACGTTTATGAACTGCCGCCCAACGGTCAGGGCTTCGCGGCGCTGGAGATGCTGCAGATCCTCAACGGCTTCGATCTGAAGAAGATGGGCGTGGGCTCGGCCGATGCCATCACCGCGATGCTGGAAGCCAAGCGGCTGGCCTATGAGGACCTGGCGAAATATTACGCCGATCCGCGCTTCGTCGAACGTGCCGATGAAGGGGCTGATCTCGAAAGCCTATGCCGATGCAGCGGCGCAAGCTGATCGACCTCAAACACGCCAATCCCGAATATCGGCCCGGGCGATCCGCAGGCTGTTCAAGGGCGACACCACCTATTTCGCCACCGCCGACAAGGACGGCATGATGGTCTCGATCATCCAGTCCAATTATCGCGGCATGGGCTCGGGCCTGGTCGCCGACGGGCTGGGCTTCATGTTCCAGGACCGCGGCGAGCTGTTCTCGCTGAAGGACGACGCCGCAAACGTCTATGCGCCGGGCAAGCGGCCCTTCCACACCATCATTCCCGGCTTCGTGATGAAGGACGGCAAGCCGTGGATGGCCTTCGGCGTGATGGGCGGCGACATGCAGCCGCAAGGCCATGTGCAGGTGCTGACCAACATGATCGATTTCGGCATGAACCCGCAGGAGGCGGGTGACGCCGCGCGCTGGCGCCATTACGGCAATGCCGAAGCCGACCGGCGAGCCGAGCCAGGGCATCGGCACGGTGGAAATGGAAACCGGCTTCGATCCCAAGGTGAAGGAAGAACTGGCCAGGCGCGGCTACAAGATCGTGCCCGGCACCGGCGCCTTCGGCGGCTATGAGGCGATCCAGTTCGACGCGAAGCAACACGTCTATTGGGGCGCCGCCGAAATGCGCAAGGACGGCGCGGCGATCGGTTACTGACCCTTCGCGTCCTTCACGGCGAAGTTCGCCACTGTCTTGGTGCCGTCCGCGAATTCGAGGCTGACGGACACCGTGGCGCCGGGCTTCATCGCCGGTTTGGGCTTCATGCACATCAGGTGATAGCCGCCGGGCTTGAAGGCCACGCTGCCATGGGCCGGGACCGGGACACTGTCGACATGAACCATGCGGCCCATGCCGCCCGGACTCCACGCTTTGATGCAGCATGACCATGCCGCAGGCCTGCGAACTGGCGCCGGTCAGCTTGACCGGACTATCGCCGGTGTTCTCAAGCGTGAAATAGCCGCCGGCCGGAAGGCCCGCCGGCAGCGACCGGAACCAGCCGCCGGCGACCGTGACATCGGCCGCAAAGGCCGGAGCCGACAATGGCCGCCAAGACAATCGCCCCGCTAAGAAGCCTGAGCACGCGCATTTTCGTTCCTTTCGTCGTTCAACCGCAGAATATTGAGGATGAGGATCAACCCGATCACGCTCATCATCGAGGACGGGATCCACAGGATCAGCCCGCCGAAATGCTGATCGGAAATCGCAGAGATCGGCAGGATGCGCCCGCAGATCTTGTAGACGGGATAGAAGTCGGTATCGGAGAGCGCCATCACCGCGCCCACCGCAATCTGCGGCGGCACGACCGCCATGGTCAGGATCGCGCGCAGGCCGATGGAGACGCGCGCCGGCGGTTTGGGCTTGGGATCGAGCATCAGGCACCAGAAGAAGATGCCGTCGACGGCCATCGACCAGTTCATGAGCTGGTAGAGATTGTCGTCCAGCATCACGCGGGTGTGGATCGACGGGATCAGCCAGACATAGATCAGCCCGACGAACAGCACGGGCGCCACGGCCGGATGCTGGATCACATTGACCAGCGCGCGCACCGGCGCAGAGCGCAGCACCGGCTTGAGGAAATCCGGCATGCCCGCCCACAGCGCCGCGCCGGGCACGCCCAGCGCAATCAGGAAGGGGCCGAGATGGTGCAGCACCAGATGCTGAAAGCGATGGAAAAAGAACATGTGCTGGCTGAGGTAATCGTAATGCGTCTGCACCACCGCATAGATCGCGATGACGCCGAGGACGTAGCTGGCGCTGCGCCGACAGCGGCGGACGGTCGGCCGGCGCCAGCCGCTTCCAGCCAATGCGCAAACCAGCCCAGCGCCAGCGCCATGGCGAGATAGATCGGCCAGGAGAATTCCCACGGCATCCACATCGGCAGATCGGCGGGGAAATAGCGGCAGACGAAATAGAACAGCGCCCCCACGGCCAGCACGCCGCCATAGGCCAGCCAGGCGGCGCGGTTCGATATGGGCTCTGTGGCGAGTCGCAGCGGTCACGGGCCGGCTCCGGCTTTCCATGCCCGCCTCTTATAGCCCGGCCGGGGGAGCGTCGCGGGGCGATTGGTCACAGCCCGGCCCGGCGGGCGGGACGCGCCGGGCCATGCTATGGGGCGGCATGACCGGACTCTTCCGCAATTTGGCCCGCACCGCCCCGGCCGCCGCGATTCTGGCCTGTCTGGCGCTGGCGGGCTGCGACCGGCCATCGCCGGCCTGGCATGGCCGCGAGATTACCGGCGCCCTGCCCGACCTTCAGTTCCCATGCGCCGGGCCAATGACGGCAAAGCCGTCACCGCCGCCGACTACCGCGGCAAGATCGCGCTTTTGTATTTCGGCTACACCCATTGCCCGGATGTGTGCCCGCTGACGCTGGCCAATCTGAGCGAAGCGCTGCGCCGGCTGGGCCCCGATGCCAAACAGGTGCGCGTGCTGTTCGTCACCGTCGATCCGGACCGCGACACGCCGGCGATCCTCAAGGCCTATGTCAATGCCTTCTCGCCGCAGATGGACGGGCTGCGCGGCACCGACAACGCCATTGCCATGCTGGCGCGGCGCTACCGCGTCGCCTACAGCGTCAAGAAGCCGACGAAGGATCACCCCTATGAGGTGATGCATTCGGCGGCCGTGTTCTTCTTCGACCGCAGCGGCAAGGCGCGGCTGGTGACACTGACGACCGACAACACCGCCGCCGTCGCCGCCGACATCGAACGGCTGCTGGGCCGCTAATACCGGTCCGGCGCGATTGACCGGCCGGCCGCGCAGCGTGTCAGATGGGGCCTGACCGGGGACGGGGACACGCGATGACGGAAATCCAGGAAACGGTGTGCGACTTTGCGGGCGCGGACGGCCAGACCATTGCGGCCTGGCGCTGGACCATGCCGGGGCCCGTGCGCGGCGTGCTGCAGGTGGCCCATGGCATGGGCGAGCATGCGCAGCGCTACAAGGCGGTGCTTGAGCCGCTGATGGATGCCGGCATCGCGGTCTATGCCAACGATCATCGCGGCCATGGCAAGACGGCGCCCTCGCCCGCGCAGTTCGGAGATTTCGGCGAGGCGGGCTTTGACGGGCTGGTCGACGACATGGCGCGGCTGACGGCGCGCGCCCGCGCCGATCATCCTGGCGTGCCGCTGATCCTGATGGGGCACAGCATGGGCTCCTTCGCCGCCCAGCTCTATGCGCTCGATCATGCGGACAAGATCGACGGGCTGGTGATCTCCGGCTCGGCGGCCGTCGACCAACTGGCCGCCGCGCTGCCGACCGATCCGGACGCCGAGGGCCTCAGCGCCTTCGCCACCGCCTTTCGGCCGGCGCGCACGCCCTTCGACTGGCTGAGCCGCGACGCGGCACAGGTCGACGCCTATATCGCCGATCCGCTGTGCGGCTTTTCGGCGACGCCGGCCTCCATGCAGTCGATGATGGTGGCGATGGCGCGCTGCGCCGACCCCGCCGCCATCGCACAGATCCGCAAGGATCTGCCGGTCTACATCTTTTCGGGCGAGCGCGACCCGGTGGGCGGGCCGGACCTCGCCTTCCTGAAGGTGCTGGTGCAGCGCTATCGCGATGCGGGGCTGACGGTGACGACCGACTTCTATGCGGAGGGCCGCCACGAGATGCTGAACGAAACCAACCGCGCCGAAGTGGTGGCCAATCTGCTGCGCTGGGTTTCACGCATAGTGGGATAGCGCTGCGGATTGCCGCTCTCGAAAAACAAAGGCGGGATCGCCCCGGCGCGCCTGAAAGCACGCGCGGCAAACCCGCCCTCGCGATCAGACGCTTCGGCTGGCGAGCGGCCACGCGTTATCCGCGCGCAGACCGGCAGGCACCTTTCACGTCACCTCGGGTTTCGGGGATGGAGGGAGCCTCGCCATTTCGGCTCCGTGTGACGCGGTGTGATTGCGAACACCCGCCTCCGATCCGCAAGGGTCCACGCACGGGGAGCGCGACCTTGCCCTGTATGTGCCCGTTGGGCTTTCGATAGGACCGGGCGGGCCCTAATAATCGTGCAACAAAATCGCGGCCATGCACGGCCTCCTTCGTTTCGAAGGTGGATGTGGTGACGCGCGAACGCGTGTTCAAGGTTTGTTCAGGTCATCGCGGCGTTGCAGTGAGCGCATGGCTAGAGGGAGAAAGTGGGAGAATATGCGCGTGGAGACCTTCAGTTAAGCAATGGCAGCATCGAAGACAGGAACCAGTCCCAACCAATCTCGATGCTTGACAAGATACCCACTGTCCTGACCAAAGTCATACTTTCACATCGTTACGACTTGGGATAAGGGGGACAAAGTGAAATTGGGATACCTGACTATCGGCGCGTTCATACTCGTATTGGCGGGCTGCGCAACGCAGAAGATCATGGTGCCAACTGGTGGCAGCAGAGCGGATGGCACGGTGAACCTCTCCTACGAGTACGGCATGTTCGAGGCGCGCAGGTAAACATGTCTCAGGCCGAAGGCGCTGCTGAGCAACGATGTGCCGCGTGGGCTATACAGGGGCCCAGCCATTCGGTGGTCAAATCAATAAATGTGAAGCTGCCGACGGATACGGAAACTGTGTCCGAACGCTCGTGACCGTGACTTTCCAATGCACAGGATCGCCACCCGCAAGCAGGTAGCGACGGAGCCAGCAGTCGGCGGATAGATTGGGCCTACGACGGCGCGTCCTGAAGAGATGCAGCGCCTTCCGTCATGGCCAACCTCCGAGAGAACCATGCCTGGAAGCTCCGAGCGCAAGCTCAGGTACAACCAATTGCCTGCAGCCTTGCCTGCGCCGCAGGCTTTGCATTCAATAACTAAACGGTCGAGAGGGGGAATTGATGAACGCGCGCATTATTGCAGTAGCACTCGCATTTCTCGCCTACACAGGAGTCACACGAGCGGCAGAAGCGCCAGAGCTCTGGCATGGCTGCAAGGTCGGAATGACTGTCGATGAAGTGCTCGAAGCTGTTCCTGGTTCAAAGCCGCACTCACCGGCACCAGGCGAAAGCATTATAAATGGAACTGAGCTGGTAGAAGGGCCGATCCAGAAAATTGCCGGGAAGTCGTTCCTGCCGGAATTTTACTTTGACGGCAGCCATCTGACGCAGGTGACGTTGGGCTTGCGCAATAAGCCCAACTCGTACGCGGCCTACCTCACATTTCAAGAAATTACAGATGCCCTTCAGAAGAAGTATGGCGCAGAGCTATCCCTCCGCAAGACATCGCTCGGTTGGGACGGTGAATGGACTGACGGTCGATCAAATATATCATTGGTACTGATTTCAATCTCGGGCGGCACGCCGATTTTGAACATTGTGTATCAAACGCGAGTGTCGGGGGACGAAGATAAACTCTAACTGACCCTCCACCCTTAGTACGGGGACTTATCGTCCCTAGCCCTGGCTCACTACCCCTCCAACGCACCCCGGATCGGAGAAACCGGCAGGTCGCCTTCGCGGGCCAGGAACGAGGCGGCCGGGGTGCCGGCGCGAAGTTTCGCGAGCCAGTCGTCCGGATCGTATTCGATGCCGATGGGATTGGTTGGCCAGCGCGGGCTGTGCATCAGCGCGTTGGCTTCGCCGGCGGTGTCGAAGGCATCGACCTGGAATTCCATCTGGTTGCCGTCGGGATCGGCGTAGTACATCGACACCGTGATGCCGTGATGCACGCACCAATAGGGCGTGATGCCCTTCGCCTTCAGCTCGGCATAGTTCTCGAACAGATCGTTCAGCGAGGCATAGGTGTAGGCGACGTGATCGACGCCGGTGAGGCCGCGCTTGTCCGCCGCCGTCTCGCCGGGCTTGACGGTGTCGAGATTGATGAAGGCGATGCGGTGATGCTCGTCGTCATAGGTCAGGAAGGCGAGCGCCGGGTCCTGATACTGGACCTCGGCGCCGAAGACCGTGGCGTACCAGTCGATCATCTTGTCGTAGTTGCGCGTGCGGTAGACGACGTGAACGAATTTCGCCGGGCTGACGGGCATGGCGGTGTTTCCCTCTTGTTTCGCGGATCGTCGCCGGGCAGGACGCAGAGGTCAATCGGCAAACCTGATGTGTCATGGCCCGCAAATGCGGGCCACCCAGGCGAAGAACGGTGCGGCGTTGCAGGATGTGGCGAAGCCCCTTCCTGGCCAGGACGGAGTCGGCGCCACCTGGGTCCCCCGCATTCGCGGGGGATGACAAGCTGGGGTGGTGGCGCGGGCAGTGCGTGCCCCCTAAATATGCAACGCCTGCTTGTCCGCATCGAGCACCGCTTCGTGCAGCATCTCGCTCAGCGTCGGGTGCGGGAAGATGGTGTGTTTGAGTTCGGCGTCGGTGAGTTCGCCGGTGCGGGCGACGGTGTAGCCGTGGATCAGCTCGGTGACTTCGGCGCCGATCATGTGCGCGCCCAGGAGTTCGCCGGTGTCGGCGTCGAACACCGTCTTGATCAGGCCTTCCGGCTCGCCCAGCGCGATCGCCTTGCCATTGCCGATGAAGGGGAAGCGGCCGACCTTGATCTTCTTGCCGCTGGCCTTGGCCTTGGCTTCCGTCATGCCGACGGAGGCCACCTGCGGCCAGCAATAGGTGCAGCCCGGCACCTTGGAGGTATCCAGCGGATGGACGCCCTTCACCCCGGCAATGCGCTCGGCCACGATCACGCCTTCATGCATGCCCTTGTGCGCGAGCCAGGGCGGGCCGACGAGATCGCCGATGGCCCAGATGCCGGGCACGCCGGTGGCGCCCCATTGGTCGGCGACGACATGGGTCTTGTCGACCTTCACGCCGGCCTGTTCGAGGCCGATATTCTCGACATTGCCGACAATGCCGACGGCCAGGATCACGCGATCGACGGTGAGGGTCTCGGTCTTGCCGTCCTTGCCCTTCAGCGTGGCGGTGACGTTGTCCGTCGCCCTTTTCCAGCTTCTCGACCGTGGTGGCGGTGCGGATCTTCATGCCCTGCTTCTTGAAGGCCTTCTCGGCCAGCTTGGAAATCTCTTCGTCTTCCACCGGCAGCACGCGGTCCAGCACCTCGACCACGGTGACCTCGGCGCCGAGGGTGTGGAAGAAGCTGGCGAATTCGATGCCGATGGCGCCGGAGCCGACCACCAGCAGCTTCTTCGGCATGACATCGGGCACCAGCGCCTCGCGATAGGTCCAGATCAGCTTGCCGTCGGGCTCCAGGCCCGGAAGCGTGCGGGCGCGCGCGCCGGTCGCCAGCACGATGTTCTTCGCGGTGTGGTCGCTGGTCTTGCCGTCCTTGGTCACGCTCACCTTGCCCGGCCCCGCCAGCGTGGCGTCGCCGGCGATGACGGTGATCTTGTGCTTCTTCATCAGGAAGGCGACGCCGTTCGACAGCTGCTTGGAGACGGCGCGCGAGCGGGCGACGATCTTGGAGAGATCGAACTTGATGTTGTCGGCGGAGAAGCCGAACTCGTCCAGCCGGTGCATGAGATGGAAGATCTCGGACGAGCGCAGCAGCGCCTTGGTGGGGATGCAGCCCCAGTTCAGGCAGATGCCGCCCAGCTCGGCCCGCTCGACAATGGCCGTCTTCAGGCCGAGCTGCGAACAACGGATGGCGCAGACATAGCCGGCCGGTCCGCGACCCGATCACGATGACGTCGAAGGCTTCCGCCATGTTGAACTCCTGGAGATGGGACAGCGGTTCAGGCTTCGAGGGCGCTGACGGCAATGACCGCCGCGAGCGCGGGAATGAGAAAGAACACCGCATAGACGAACGATAGAAATACGAATTTGACGCCGGTCCAGGTCCAGCTCTGGCCGTAGAAGCGTTTCATCGCGAACAGCAGATAGACGCCCACGGCGGCAGCGCCAGCCAGCCGACCGTGCCGCCCGTCAGGACCTGCGCCAGCCACACCGCCGCGATCAACACGACAAAGGCGAAGCTGTGGATGTTGAGCGAAAAGACGAGGTGATCGACGAAGAAGTAGTCCTTGCGCTGGCGCCAGTGGAACAGCGCCGTGAGCCCGGCGAAGATCGGCAGCAGCAGGAACAGCGCGCGCGGAATCCAGTTCGTCAGAGGACCGTTGATGGCCGTGGGATCGTGCGCCAGCGTCGTCATCGTTGCCAGGAAGTGCTCCATGATCCAGCTGCCGGTCTTGTCCCCCTTGCCCTTGTCTTCCTTGGCCATCTCCTTCTGGGCCTGATCAAACCTCTTCTTGACCAGGTCAATGCCTCTCTGCACCTCCGGCGCAATCGGCTTGGGGCTGGTGTCGATCGGCGCGAAGAAATGGGTTTTCAGGCTTGGAAAAATGTCGCCCACGGCCGGTGTGGCGCTGCCGACGAGATTGATGTTGAGCGACGAGGCGTCCTTGCCGGCGGCGGCCCGCTCCTCCGCCGCGTCCACCTTTGTCTGTGCCACCACGACGCGGCTCTTGATTTGCGCGGCTTCCTCTGCCGTCAGCTTGTGGGCGACGATGTCGAGCTTGAGGATCGCAATGCCGGAGACCGAGAGGATCAGGAAGAACAGCAGCGTGACGAAGAAGTAAAGCCGGATCGGCGGCACATAGGCCTGGGTGCGCCCTTCGCGGAAGGCGCAGGAGAGTTCGCCCGGCTGGCTGACCAGCGCGCGCGCGGTCCGCAGGATGCGGCTGTCGAAGCTCAGAATGTCCTCGAAAAAATCGTGTAGCAGATGACGGATGGTGCGCCGATGGGTGTCGCGCTCCTGGCCGCAATGGGCGCAATAGGGCCCGGCGAACTTCTCGCCGCAATTGGGACAATTGACATGGGGGCGGCCATGCGCTGCCAGCACTGCCGCCTCAACCGCCGCCGCGCCGCCCAGTTCGACCAAGCCCTCGAAATCGCCGCTCATGGCATCCCCGCCCCTGCACCGGCCACTATAACAGCATGGCCGCCGGGTCTTCGATGAAGGTCTTGAACACCTGCAGGAACCGCGCGCCGGTCGCCCCATCAATGACGCGGTGGTCGCAGGACATGGTCACGGTCATCATCGTGGCGGTCTCGATCTTTCCGTCCTTGACGATGGCCCGTTCCTCGCCTGCGCCTACCGCCAGGATGGCGGCGTGCGGCGGATTGATGACGGCCGTGAATTCCTTGATCCCGAACATGCCCAGATTGGAGATGGCAAAGCTGCCGCCTTCGAATTCCGATGGCTTGAGCTTCTTGGCCCGGGCGCGCTCGGCCAGCGACTTCACCTCATTGGAGATGGCCGCCAGCCCCTTCTCCTCGGCATGGGCGACGATGGGCGTGATCAGGCCGAAATCGAGCGCGACCGCGACACCGATATCGGCATGGCGGTGGCGCAGCACCGCATCGTCGGTCCAGCTGGCATTGACCTCGGGCACGCGCCTCAGCGCCAGTGCCGAGGCCTTGACGATGAAATCGTTGACGGAAAGCTTGTAGGCGGGGCCCTTTTCATTGGCGCCCTTCGGTGCCTGCGCATTGAGGCGCGCACGCGTCGCCATCAGATTGTCGATGTTGCAGTCGATGGTGAGATAGAAATGCGGGATCAGCGCCATTGCCGAGGTCAGACGCCGGGCGATCGATTTGCGCATCGAGTCGTGCGGGAATTCCTCGAATTCGTCGGGCTTGTAGAACAGCCGCGCATCGGGCAGTGGCGCGACGCCCGGGATACCACCGCCGGCCGGCGCCGCGGCGGGCGTCCGTGCCGCCGGCTTTGCACCCACGCCGGATTTCGCGGCGGCTTCGACATCGGCCTTGACGATGCGCCCGCGCGGGCCGGTGCCGGACACCGCGCCAAGATCGACGCCGGCATTGGCGGCAAGGCGCCGGGCCAGGGGCGAGGCAAAGACACGATCGCCCGTGTCCGGTGCGGCCGGGGCCGGGCGCGCGCGGGGCGCACTGGCGGGCGCTTGCGCGGGTGCCGGCATCGGCGCGGCCGGTGGCGCAACCGTTGCGGGCGGCGCGGAGGGCGCGGGGGGCGGCGCGTCGTCATCGTCGACGGCGCCCTCGCTGCTCAGCGCGTCCTTGATCGAGGCCATGGCCGCGGAGATGTCGCCGGCCGCATCTGCCGCGTTCTCGCCCTCGTCCAGCAGCACGGCGATCGGGGCATTGACCTTCACGCCCTCGGTGCCTTCGGGCACCAGCAATTTTCCGATCCGGCCCTCATCGACGGCTTCGAATTCCATCGTCGCCTTGTCGGTTTCGATCTCGGCCAGGATGTCGCCGGAATGGACCTCGTCGCCTTCCTTGACGAGCCATTTGGCGAGCTTGCCCTCTTCCATGGTGGGCGACAGCGCAGGCATGAGGATGTTGGTCGACATCAGTAGAGCGCCCCTCCGACCGGCACATCCTTGTCCGGCGTGATCAGTACGACATTGCCATCGCCATCCGGCAGGCCCAGCGTCAGGACTTCGGACATGAACGGCCCGATCTGCCGCGGCGGAAAATTCACCACCGCGAGAACCTGCATGCCGACGAGGTCCTCCGGAGTGTAGCGCTCGGTGATTTGCGCGGACGATTTGCGCGTGCCCAGCTCGTCGCCGAAATCGATCGACCAGCTTGAAGGCCGGCTTGCGCGCTTCCGGGAACGGCTCGGCCTTCACGATCCGTCCGACACGGATATCGACCTTGGCGAACTCGTCGAAGGTAATCGCAGATTTCATTGCAACCCTATGAGCGGTAACAGACCGCTTTGACCGCCGCGATCACATCGTCCACCGTCGGCAGCGCCAGCTTTTCGAGATTGGCAGCATAGGGCATGGGCACATCCTTGCCCGTGACCTTTGTCGGCGGCGCGTCGAGGTAATCGAACGCCTCCAGCGCCACGGCAGATGCGATCTCCGAGCCGATCGAGCACACCGGCCAGCCCTGCTCGACCGTGACGATGCGGTTGGTCTTCTTGACCAACTCGATGACCGTCGCAGTATCGAGCGGGCGCAAGGTGCGCAGGTCGATCAGCTCGGCATCGATGCCCTCTTCGGCCAGCTTTTCGGCCGCTTCGAGAATCAGCCCGACGCAGATCGAATGGGCCACCAGGGTCACATCCTTGCCCGGCTTGACGATGCGGGCCTTGCCGATGGGCACGACATAGTCGTCGAGCTTGGGCACCGGGAAGGAGCGGCCATAGCAGATTTCGTTTTCCAGGAAGATGACGGGATTGGGATCGCGGATCGCCGCCTTGAGCAGGCCCTTGGCGTCGGCCGCGAAATAGGGCGCGACCACCTTCACGCCCGGGGATATGCGCGTACCAGCTCGAATAGTCCTGGCTGTGCTGGGCGCCGACGCGCGCGGCCGGGCCGTTGGGCCCGCGAAACACGATCGGGCATTCCATCTGGCCGCCGGACATGTAGCGCGTCTTGGCCGCCGAATTGACGATCTGGTCGATCGCCTGCATGGCGAAATTCCAGGTCATGAATTCGACGATCGGCTTCAGGCCGCCAAAGGCTGTGCCGACGCCGAGGCCGGTAAAGCCGTGTTCGGTGATCGGCGTATCGATGACACGGTCGGCGCCGAATTCCTCGAGCAGACCCTGACTGACCTTGTAGGCGCCCTGATATTGCGCGACCTCCTCGCCCATCAGGAAGACGTCGCCGTCGCGGCGCATCTCCTCGGCCATGGCGTCGCGCAGGGCCTCGCGCACGGTCATGGTGACGAGTTCGGTGCCCTCGGGCACTTCGGGATCGGCGAGCGCGGCGGTCTGCGGCGGCGTGGGCGCAGGATGGGCGGTCTCGGGCCTTGGCGGCGGCCTGTTCGGCCTTGCGCTTCGGCCTTGGTTTCGGCGCGCGGCGCGTTGGCGCGCGTGGCCGCGACCGGTGCGGCGTTCGGGCATCTTCGCCCTCGGCGAGCAGCGTGGCGATGGGCTGGTTGACCTTCACCCCTTCGGTGCCTTCGGGCACCAGGAGCTTGCCGATGCGGCCTTCATCGACGGCTTCGAATTCCATCGTCGCCTTGTCGGTTTCGATTTCGGCCAGGATGTCGCCCGAGCGGACGTCATCGCCTTCCTTGACGAGCCATTTGGCGAGCTTGCCCTCTTCCATGGTGGGCGACAGCGCGGGCATGAGGATTTCGCTGGACATGTTTACGCGTAAACGTCCGTGTAGAGTTCTTCGGGGGCGGGCTCGGGGCTTTCGGTGGCGAATTCGGCCGCCGTGTTGACGATCTGCCGTATCTCCTTGTCGATCGCCTTCAGGTCGTCGGCGTTGGCGACACCGCGCGCGATCAGCTTCTGGCCGAAATGCTCGATGGGATCGCGCTTCTCGCGCATTTCCTGCACTTCCTCGCGGGTGCGGTACTTGGCCGGATCCGACATCGAGTGGCCGCGATAGCGATAGGTCTTCAATCTCCAGGATCATCGGGCCCGTTGCCGCCGCGGCACCAGTCCATCGCCTTCTTGCCGGCCGCGAACACCGCCTCGACATCCATGCCGTCGACCTGCTCGCCGGGAATGTTGAACGATGGCCCGCGCTTGTAGAAATCGGTCTCGGCGCTGGCGCGCTTCACGCTGGTGCCCATCGCATACTGATTGTTCTCGATGATGTAGACGACCGGCAGCTTCCACAGCTCGGCCATGTTGAAGCTTTCATAGACCTGGCCTTGATTGGCGGCGCCGTCGCCGAAATAGGTCAGGCGTCACGCCGTTCGTCTTGCGGTAGCGGTTGGCGAACGCCAGCCCCGTGCCCAGCGGCACCTGCGCGCCGACGATGCCATGGCCGCCGAAGAAGCGCTTCTCCTTGCTGAACATGTGCATGGAGCCGCCCTTGCCGCGGGAGTAGCCGGTGGCGCGACCCGTCAGTTCGGCCATCACCGCCCTTGGGATCCATCCCGGCGGCCAGCATGTGGCCGTGATCGCGATAGGCGGTGATGACCTGATCGTCATCGGTGACGTCGGCCTGCATGCCGACGACAACGGCCTCCTGGCCGATATAGAGATGACAGAATCCGCCGATCAGTCCCATGCCGTAGAGCTGACCCGCCTTCTCCTCGAAGCGGCGGATCAACAACATGTCGCGGTACAGTTTGGTGGCGAGCGCCGCGTCGACCGGCGGCGCGTCCGCAGACGCTGAAGTCTGGCCCTCAGGGGCTTCGGCCATGTTCGATGGCTCCTGGTTTCCGGCGCAGCCGGGGAGAGGCAGGCGGCGCGGCCCGGTTTTGGCAAGCGCCCGGGCGTTTGGCAAGCGCTGACGAATTGTCATGACGCCCTGCGGCAACTCTGTTTCGCAAATCGCATCAAACGGTTCGCGAAAAGGCAGGAAGACCTCAATGGGGCCGACGGGGAACCGCGACCTGTCCCGGCGCGCCCTCGAGAAGCTGGCTGCGCGCCACCTCCTCGACCATGTCCGGATCGACCGAACCGGGCTCCAGAAGCTTGATGCGATGATGCAGCCGCGTGCGCTGGTCCTTGAGCTCGGCGAGCTGATCCTGGCGCACGGCCAGGCGCGCCTGCACGTCGCTCAGCGCCATCACCCCGCGTGTGCCCCAGATGGCGTAATAGCCGAAATAGGCCACCGCCGCGCCACAGATGGCCGGGATCACAAGGGCTGCAAAGAAACGTGTCACGCTTCGCCTGATTCGCATGCTGTCAACGAATCATACCGCGATTCGCAGCGTCAAGCCCAAACCGCACAACCCGCGCAGAATTCGCACGCGGTGCGGATCAGGCCACGTTGTCCGCGATCATCTTTTCGATGGTCTCGGAGCCTTCCGGCGAATGGATCCAGTCCTCCGCCGCCTTCAGCGAGGCGAACTGCTGGGCCGCACGCAAGGGACGCACCCGCCCTTCCACCGGCACCAGCACCTCGAAGGTCCCGGCGAAGCGCTGGTCCTTCGTCTCGGAGGCGAAGGGCTGCGGCTTTTCTTTTCGTTTCTTCATGGCCATGACGGGGAACCTGAATGTGTCGGGTTAGCGCAGAACCAGACGGCCGGCATAGATCGCCTGGTCGTCCAGCATCTCTTCGATGCGCAGGAGCTGGTTGTATTTGGCCAGACGGTCGGAGCGGCACAGAGAGCCGGTCTTGATCTGTCCGCAATTGGTGGCGACCGCCAGATCGGCGATCGTGGAATCTTCGGTTTCGCCCGAACGATGGCTCATCACGGCGCGATAGGCGGCGCGGTGGGCCATATCCACGGCCTCAAGAGTTTCGCTCAAGGTCCCGATCTGATTGACCTTTATGAGGATGGCATTGGCCACGCCCTCGGCGATGCCGCGCTCGAGAATCGCGCTGTTGGTGACGAAGATATCGTCGCCGACGAGCTGGACATCGTCACCGATGGCGTCGGTCAGGGCGCGCCAGCCGTCCCAATCGTCCTCGGCCATGCCATCCTCGATGGAGAGGATCGGAAAGCGGGCACACAGGTCTTCGTAGACCTTCACCATGCCGGCCGGCATCGAGCGACTTGCCCTCGCCGGCCAGCTCATATCTGCCGTTCTTGAAGAACTCACTGGAGGCCGGATCCATCGCCAGCCCGACATCCTCGCCAGGCTGGTAGCCGGCCTTCTCTATCGCTTTCACAATAAAACCAAGGGCTTCATCAGCACTCTTCAGGTTTGGCGCAAAGCCGCCCTCGTCGCCGACATTGGTGTTGTGCCCGGCATCGTGAAGCTGCTTCTTCAGCGTGTGGAAAATCTCCGCGCCCATGCGCAGCGCCTCGCGGAAGCTCTCCGCGCCATAGGGCACGATCATGAACTCCTGGAAGTCTATAGGATTGTCGGCATGGGCGCCGCCATTGATGATGTTCATCATGGGCACGGGAAGCACCCGCGCGGAGGTGCCGCCGACATAGCGATAGAGCGGCATGTTGGAGGCCTCGGCCGCGGCCTTGGCCACCGCCAGCGAGACGCCGAGAATGGCATTGGCGCCCAGGCGGGATTTGTTGTCGGTGCCGTCCAGCATGCACATGGCGCTGTCGAGGCGGGTCTGCTCCTCGGCCTCCAGCCCGGACAGGGCATCGAAGATCTCGGTGTTGACGGCGTCGACCGCCTTTTCGACCCCCTTGCCGCCATAGCGGGCGGCATCGCCGTCGCGCAGCTCGACGGCCTCGCGGGTCCCGGTCGAGGCCCCGGAGGGGACCGCGGCCCGGCCGAAGCTGCCATCTTCCAGCGTCACATCGACTTCGACCGTGGGGTTGCCCCGGCTATCCAGAATCTCGCGAGCCGTGATATCAATGATCGCAGTCATGTAATCCTCCTGGCGCGAAACGGTGCCGGCCGCGCTGCCTTCTAGGCGATGGCTCGGTTGCCATCAAGCCGCGCCGGCCTGAGAGCATCTGGAAATCCCTGCGAACCTGGAGCGCGCAATGTCATTCAAAGCCCTGTTTCTTGCCGTCCTTGCCGTGGGTCTGGTCGCCGGTCCGGCCGGCGTCGCCAGCGCCCAGCCGGCCTCGCCCGCCCCGGGATACCAGGATGAGCCGGGATACCAGGACGACCAGGGAAAGGGGGGTATCAGGACGAGCAAGGGTATCAGGACGACCAGGGGTATCAGGACAATCAGGGGGCGCCAGACGATCAGAGTGCACCGGACGATCGGGGCAACCAGAACGACCAGATCGATCGGGGCTATGCGGACGACCAGGGTGCGCAATCCGACGAGGCCCCGGAG
The DNA here is from genome assembly GCA_963710925.1 of uncultured Pseudomonadota bacterium. Taxonomy (GTDB): domain Bacteria; phylum Pseudomonadota; class Alphaproteobacteria; order Micropepsales; family Micropepsaceae; genus Rhizomicrobium. Next base: position 479,549 of record CAVQBY010000004.1, read on the forward strand.
CAGGATCACGGCTATGACCGGGCGTCCGAGCCCCCGGTCACCGCGCCACCCCCGCCCGGCCCGATCCGCTTGACGCGTGAGCAGCGGCTGATGTGGGTCTTGGCCGAGCGCCCGGCTGATTGGCGCACGATGGCACCCGCCGATCGCCGGGCCTTCCGCCAGAATCAGAACCGGAAATGGCGTGACATGACCCGCCAGCAGAAGATCGAACTCCAAAATCGGATGCAGGCCCGCTGGGACCGGCTGCCGGCCGTCCGCCAGGATCGCTTGCAGCGCCGCTTCGAGGCCCAGGATGCTGCGCGGAACCGCCGGAACAATGCCGCGCCGCCTCCGGACATGGGCCAGCCCGACGACATGCAGCAGCCGGATGACGGGCAAGGCATGCAGGGCGATGCCCCGGACGAGGGGCCCGCCAGCGAGCCGCAATGAGGGCGCCGGCGCGAATCCCGCTACAGTCGTGACCGGATCACATAAGCCTTTGAGGGGAACGCCATGAGCGGCATTGCATCGCCTGACATGCTCTACACCGCGGTCGTCACCATTCTGACGGTTCTGCTGTTCTTCTGGATGGGCCTCAATGTCGGGCGCATGCGCACCAAGCACGGCATCAAGGCGCCCGCCATGACCGGCCACGACGAATTCGAGCGCGCCGTGCGCGTCCACATGAACACCATGGAAGGCGCGATCGCCTTTCTGCCGGCACTGTGGGTGGCCGAGATCTGGTTCGGCGGCTGGGTGCCGCCGGTGGCAGGCTTGGTCTGGGTGGTCGGCCGGGTGATCTACATGCTGGGCTACATGGCCGCGCCGGAAAAACGCGAGACCGGCTTCATCATCCAGGCCATCGCGCTGGTGGTGCTGATCATCCTGGCGATCTGGGGCGTCGTGTCGGGCCTGCTGATCACCGTCTGAACCGGAATGGATTTCGCCGGACCGCGGCAGGCCGATACGGGAAGATCACGATGGCCGCACGGCGAGATGAGAAGAAAGCCGCACTCCGCGGCAAGCTGTACGACACCGCGATCGCGTTGTTCGAGCGCGACGGATATGATGCGGTGTCCGTCGACCAGATCACGGCCGCCGCCGGGGTCGCCAAGGGGACGTTCTTCAATCACTTCCCAAGCAAGGCCCACGTCATCGCTGCCTGGTATGGGGGCCTCATCCAGGAAACCGTGGCGGCTGCCAGTTCCCGTGGCAGCCGCGGCGTCGAGGCGCGGCTGCGGACGCTGGCGCTCACAAGCGTGCGCGTCGCAGCGCGCAGCCCGGCGCTGTGGCTGGCAAAACGGCACGAGATTGGGTCCAGCCCCCCGCTTCAAGAAATCGAGAATGCTGGCGACGCGCGCCTTCGCCAGGTTTGCGAGGCAATCCTTCATCAGGGTCAGGAGGCGGGGACGGTTCGCGGTGACCTGCGCCCGCCGGCGCTGGCAAGGCTGTTCGTCACGCTTCTCACAGGGACAATCCACGAGTGGTCGGTCACTGGAGAGGCGGACGATCTGGAACGGAGCCTCAAGGACCGCTGCCGCAGTTTCTGTGCCCTGCTTGCACCGTCGGTCATCGGGGCCTTGCGCAATGGGGGAAAAACCCATAAAAAATGACCGTGGTCATTTTTGAGGCATGGGATGCGCGCAGCAGGCACAATCGCGGCAGTTCTCATAGCGACATTCTTCGGAATGTGGCCCGCAGCGGCACGGACGCAGCCGATCCTCATCGACGGCCATACAGACGCCAAGGCTCGCGGGATCTGGTGGTCGCCGGCGCGCGGCTGGATCCTCGACATTACCGGCAATGGCATTACGCGTTGGCAGGACACACCGGCGGGGTGCTACCGCACACCCAAGCCGGCGCCGGGCACACCGCTGATGGGCGCCATCACCTACCGGCTGTTCATGCCAGACACGGACGGCCATGCCGCCGGCTTTCAATATCTGCCCGGCGATGCAAACACGCGCTTTGCGCGCCTCAGCCATCTGCCTGCACGGTGCGGAGCCCGAAACTTGCGCGGCGAGCAGGCCGTGTTCGACGTCTTTGCCGGAATCATGGACCAGCGCTACGCCTTCTTCCGGCAGCGCAGGATCGACTGGCCCGCGCGGATCGCCGCGGCCAGGCCCAAGGTGCATGACGGCATGGGGCAAGCTGCGCTGTTCGATGTGCTGCGGCAGATGATGGATGGGCTCGACGATTCCCACACCAAGCTCATCGCGCGCTTCAACGGAAAACCGCATCGCGTGCAGAACGGGCTGGGCCGCACCTTGCCCTTTGTCAGGACGGGCATGGGCGAACAGCCCTGGCTCCAGGCGCTCGTGCGCCAGACCCTGACCGAGGAACTGGACAAGGGCGGGCGGCAGATCGGCAATGAGCGTATCGTCTGGGGCACAATCGGCGGCACGATCGGCTATATCGAGATCTTCACGATGGGTGGCTACACGACCACCAAGGCCGCCGGCTCAGAGGAATGGGCAGCGGCCGAACTGGCCAAGTTCGAGCGTATGTTCAACCGCATGCTGACGGCCTTTCGGGGCATGGACGCCATCATCCTCGACCTGTCGAACAATCGCGGCGGTTACGATGCGATCGCACGCGAAATCGGCGCGCGTTTCACCGACCAGCCTTTCCTCGGCTACACGGTCCGCACCTATGGAAATCCCGATCCGCCCATGCGCTACATGATCAATCCCTATGACGGACCGCGCTACACCGGCCCGGTTTACGTGCTGACGAGTGATGTCACGGTCTCGGGCGGCGAGATCGCGACCATGATCCTCAAGAACCTTCCCAACGTGACCCAGGTAGGCGAGACCACGCGCGGTTCTTTCTCGACACCGCTCGCCAAGCCCCTGCCCAATGGCTGGTATCTGGAATTGTCGGACGAAATCTTCGCCGCACCCGATGGGACCGTCCATGAGGAACACGGCATCACGCCGGACATTGTCTTCCCGGTCTATCCCAAGGATGCGCCGGTAAAGGGCCATGCCGCGGCGATCCGGCGGATCGTGGACCTTGTCGCGCAACGCAAGAGCCGCGCGAGCACGCCGCGCTAGGCGCCGACCGCCTTCACGATCGCGTCGATGGCAGTCAACTGGGCCAGGAGCGCCGGTACCGTTTCCAGCCGGAGCATGTTGGGCCCGTCGGAGACGCCGGCGCGCGTCGCCGCATCGGGGTCCTGATGAACCTCCATGAAGACGCCGGCCACGCCGGCCGCCACCGCGGCGCGGGCGATATAGGGCGCCATCTCGCGATTGCCGCCCGACGAATCACCCTGCCCGCCCGGCTTCTGCACGGCATGGGTCGCATCCATGATCACCGGCGCGCCGTATGACGCCATCACCGGCAGGCCCGTCATGTCGACGACAAGCGTGTTGTAGCCAAAGCTCACGCCGCGCTCCGTCACCAGCACATTGGCATTGCCCGCGCCCGTCACCTTGGCGATCACGTTCTTCATGTCCCAGGGCGCCAGGAACTGGCCCTTCTTCACATTGACGATCCGGCCGGTCTCGGCCGCCGCGATCAGCAGATCGGTCTGGCGGCAGAGGAAGGCCGGAATCTGCAGGATGTCGACGGCCTCGGCGACCGGCGCGCACTGCTCGCGCTCATGGATGTCGGTCAGCACGGCCAGGCCCAGGCTCTCGCGAATCTCGGCAAAGATCGGCAACGAGGCCTTCAGCCCCAGGCCGCGCTTGCCGCCGGCACTGGTGCGGTTGGCCTTGTCGAAGCTGGTCTTGTAGACGAGCCCGACACCGGCCTTGCCCGCCATCTCCTTCAGCGCCGAGGCCATTTCGAGCGCGTGGGCCCGGCTTTCGAGCTGGCAGGGCCCGGCGATGATGGCGAGCTTCTCGGCATTGCCGAAGCGGGCGGTGCCGGCGCTGACGACGGCATTGGGGGCGGGCGTGATCGGGGTCTGAGCTGTCATGACGGCTGTATAGCACTTTCGCGGGCGGACGGAATTGGCGAACGGGGCCGGGAACCCGCAGCCACCCTGCCCCCGTCACGCTTCACGTCCGCGGCGGCTGGGCCGCCAGCCTCTTGAAGATCGCCGCACAAGGCCTAGGTGTAGAAGCGTCGGCCCGTCGGCGGCCGCATCATCTGCTTCCGGGACCGAGGGGCCTTCGCATGACATACCGGATTTCCGCGCTGGCGCTTGCCGGCGCGACGCTTCTGGCCTCTTCGGGCGGGGTCCAGGCTGCACCAGCCAAGCCGTTCACGCGCGCGACCGCAACGGGCATCGTGCGCGACCTGCAGAAGGTGGTCACGTCCAACGGCATCGACAAGCAGATCGCGATCGAGGTGGGCGGCACGAAGCAGTGGATCACGATCCGCGGCCGCGATCTGAACAATCCCATCCTGCTGTTCATCCATGGCGGGCCGGCGGCGCCGGAGATGCCGACGAGCTGGACCTTCCAGAACGGCTGGGAGGACTATTTCACCGTGGTGCAATGGGACCAGCGCGGTTCGGGCAAGACCTACAATGCGAACGATCCGGCGAAGATCGCGCCGACGCTGACCTTGCCGCGCATGGTCGAAGACGCGGCCGAGGTCGTGCAGTATCTGCGCAAGACCTACGGCAAGAAGAAGATTTTCGTGCTCGCCCATTCCTGGGGCACGATCGTCGGCCTCAGCCTGGCGCATGAACATCCGGGCTGGCTCCATGCCTATATCGGCATGGGCCAGATCATCGACATGCGCGAAGGCGAACGGCTTGGCTATCAGTGGACGCTGCGCGAAGCCGAACGGCGCGGCAATGCCAAGGCCGTCAAGGAACTGAAGGCCATCGCGCCCTATCCCGAGACGGATGGCGCCTTGCCCTTCGACAAGATCAATATCGAGCGCAAATGGTCGGTCAAGTTCGGCGGGCTCAGCTATGGTCGCGACAGCTATGGCTATTACTACCATGCCGCGCAGCTCAGTCCCGATTATGCGAAGGCCGATCTTGCGGCCATCGACAAGGGCAGCGCGCTCTCGCTGCCGCGGTTGCTGCCGGTTATGGCGCGCTTCGATTATTCGCAGGTCACCGATTTCGGCTGCCCCATCGTGATCTTTGCCGGGCGGCACGACGAGACGACGCCCTCCGAAGTGCCGGCCGCGTGGATCAAGCGCGTGCGGGCCCCGACGAAGAAGATCGTCTGGTTCGAGAATTCCGCGCATATGATGCAGATTGAAGAGCCCGGCCGCGTGCTCATGCATCTGGTCCAGGATGTCCGCCCCCTGGCGGCGAACGCGCAGAACTGACAGGAGAGATCATGTCAAATACCCGCAAACGCGACCTGATCCGCGAATACAAGGAACGTGAAAAGCGCGAAGGCATCTTCGCGCTGCGTTGCGCGGTGACGGGCGAGGTGTGGGTGGCGTCGTCACGCGATCTCGACAAACAGGAAAACGGCATCCGCTTCCAACTCAAGACCGGCAGCCACATGAACAAGCCGCTGCAGGCGGCCTGGAAGACCCATGGCGCCGAGGCCTTCGCCTTCGAGGTGCTCGAGGAGATCAAGGACGACAATGCGCTGCTGATCCCTGCCCTGCTCAAAGATCGCCTCGCGCATTGGCTCGAGCGGTTAGGCGCCCGCAAGCTGACCGGCTAGCGGCGCCTCGTTTCGCCACCGCCGCGGACGTCTCACCCGGCCAAACCTTGATCTGCCGCAAGATGGTCCGTTCGGTCCCGGTTCATTTTGACGCCAACAGGATTTCCCCACTGGGAGCGCCCCCCTCGGAAGGAGAGCATCGATGAAATGGTTGTTCGCGCCAGCGGCCGCGGCCTTGAGCCTCGCGGTCGCAACACCGGCGCTGGCGACGCCACAAGCCGGCGCAAGCCGATATAGCCAGCCACAAGGCATCCAGCTGGCGCAACGCGACAAGGACAAAAAGAAAGCGAAGGCCAAGCAGCAGCAGAATCAGCAGCGGCGCCAACCGGTACAGCAGGATCTGCAGCGGCGCCAGCAGACGCAGCCCAAGCGAACGCTGCCCGCCCCGACGGCCCGGGAGAACTTGCGGCAACGCCAGCAGACGCTCCAACAGCGTCAGCAGAGGCAGCGCACACAGCAGAATCGTCAGCGCTACGATTGGCGCAGCTACAAACCTGGCCAGCGCCCGCCGGACTGGCAGCGTCACCGCGACTTCGATCGCGGGGCCTGGATGCGCAACTGGCGTGCACAGAAGCGCTATCATTGGCGCCCCTATCAGCGCCCGCAGGGCTGGTATTATCGCCGCTGGGTGTTCGGCACGATCCTGCCCGCCCTGTTCTGGAGCCAGCGCTACTGGATTGAGAACTATTGGGAATTCGGCCTGCCCGACCCGCCCTATGGCTACGTCTGGGTGCGCTATGGCGATGACGCCATGCTGGTTAACGTCCAGACCGGCTACGTCCTGCAGGTCTCCTACGGGCTGTTCTACTGAGCCCTTCGCCAGACCTCGAGCCTCCAAGCCCCCGCAGGCGACCCGCCCGCGGGGGCTTTTCGTTGCTATCCAGCTGACCCTTGATCTGCCGCAAGATTATCCGTTCAGGCCTAGTTCATTTTGGGGGCCTCAGGATCGCTTCGTCGGGAGAGATCCCCCCCTCGGAAGGAGACCATCAATGAAATGGTTGTTCGTGCCGGCGGCCGCGGCCTTGAGCCTCGCCGTCGCAACACCGGCGCTGGCGACGCCACAAGCCGGCGCAAGCCGATATAGCCAGACGGAAGGTATCCAGCTGGCGCAACGCGACAAGGACAAGAGGAAGGCGGAGGCGAAGGCCAAGGCCAAGCAACAGCGCCAACAGCAGCGCCAGCAGCAGCGCAACCGCGCACAGCAGACCCCGCAGCAGCGCAATCGCGCTCAGCAGAACCGGCAGCAGCGCAATCAGCTGCAGCGGAACCAGCGCCGCAACCAGGCGCAGCAGCGCAATCTGCAGCGCAATCGTCAGCAGCTAAATCGCCAGCAACGTGCCATTCAGCGCAACCGTGCGCAGCTGCGCCAGCAACGGCGTTATAACTGGCGCGACTACCGCCAGGGCGTGCGTCCGCGCGATTGGAATCGCTACAGCAACTTCGATCGTAGCTACTGGCAGCGCAACCTTCGCGCCGAGCGCCGCTACCGCTGGCACCGCTACCAGCGTCCGCCGGGCTGGTACTACCGGCGCTGGGCCTATGGCATGGTGTTCCCGCGCACGTTCTGGGACCGCCGCTACTGGATCAATTCCTATTGGGATTTCGGTCTGGCAGACCCGCCTTACGGCTATGTCTGGGTGCGCTATGCCGGCGACGCGATGCTCATCAATGTGCAGACCGGCCGCATTCTGCGCGTCGTCTACGGCCTGTACTACTGATCAACGTTCGCCTGATGCCCCGAACGCGAAACGCGTTCGGGGCACATTCCTCCACGCCCCGCAATCTTCCGCTAAGCAATTGAAATCACATCAGGCGATTGCGGAAACTTGCCATTGCGGATGGCGTGGCCCACCATGTCTCAGCTTGAGACAAGCCCACGGAAGGAGCCACTAATGAAATGGCTGACAATTCCGGCGGCAGCAGCTTTCTGCATTGCCGTCGCAACTCCGGCGTTCGCCACGCCAAATGCCGGATCGGCACGGCAGGCAAGACCAACCTCCGCGATCAGTACGCAAAACTACACACAACTCGCCCAGCTTACTGCCAAGGAGAAGAGAAAGGCGCGGGCCAAGGCCAAGGCCGAGCGGCAACGCCGCAACCGGGCCCAGCAAAACCGGCAGAGGCGCAACCGGGCGCAGCAGACCCAGCCGCGGCGCAATCGTGCGCAGCAGAACCGGCAGCGGCGCAATCGGGCGCAGCAAAACCGGCAGCGGCGCAATCGCGCGCAGCAGAACCGGCAGCGGCGCAATCGCGTTCAGCAGAACCGACGGCGCAACCGCGCGCAACAGAGACGGATCCGGCGCAACCGGGGCCAGATCCAGCGGCAGAACCGCCAGATACGCCGCAATCGTGCACGGCTGCGTCAGCAGCGGCGTTGGAACTGGCGTCACTACCGCCCGGGCGCGCGTCCGCGCGACTGGCGGCGCTATCGCGACTTCGACCGGCGCGCCTGGCAGCGCAACTTCCGCGCCGAGCGCCGCTATCGCTGGCGCCGCTATCAGCGCCCGCCGGGCTGGTACTACCGCCGCTGGGCCTATGGGATGGTGTTCCCGCGGGCCTTCTGGCAGCGCCGCTACTGGATCAATAACTATTGGCGGTTCGGTCTGGAAAACCCGCCCTATGGCTATGTGTGGACGCGCTATGGCTCTGACGCCATTCTGGTCAACGTCTATACCGGCGTCATCCTGCGCACAGTCTACGGGCTCTATTACTAGGACGATCCGGGCCTGACATCTTACGCCTCCGGAAGCGCATTGCGCGTCCGGAGGCGTTTTCTTTGGCCACTACGGGATTCCGTAGCGCACCGAAGTGGCGACGCCGGTCAACGGCGACAGGATCCCCATCACCGACCAGAACCCGCTTTCCGAAACGCGCACGACGTCACCGGGCACAATCTCCGTGGCCGCATTGGCCGGCAGGCGGATTTCCTTGGTCTGGCCTTCATGGCGGACATAGACATAGCTTTCGGCCGCGTGGGGCGTGAAACCGCCTGCCAGCGCGATCGCGTTCATCGCTGTCATGCCGTCGGCATAAGGGTAGCGGCCAGGCTTGTTGACCTGGCCAACGATGTAGAATGGCCGATAGGTCGCGATCTCGACCGCGACCCGGGGATTGAGCAGGTAGCCATGTGCAAGCTTGGCCGCCAGCGCATCGCCGAGCTCCGGAGCGGTGAGCCCGCCGGCCTGAACCTCGCCAATCAGCGGGAAGGCGATGCGGCCGCTGCCGGAAATCTCGAAATCGCCCGTCAGGTCGGTCTCGCCATAGACCGTCACATGCACCTTGTCGCCGGGCCCCAGGCGGTAGCCGCGGGCGGGCTTGACCGTCACCTCTTCGTGCGCCGACACCGATACCGGGACAATTGGGGTGGCAGTGGTGGGCCCAATTCCAGCCGAATAGCGCGGCGTGCCGGGCACCGATGCCGGAGCGGCGTCGACGCTGTAGCGCAGATGCGGCGGCGCGGCGGCCGCCGCCGAAAGCGGGACCGCACCGATCAGGCCGGACAGGATCAAGGCCGCAGCGCGCATGCCGCCATGCTAGGTCCGCAGGATTTACGAATTCCTAAGGATGGCCGCGCCACGCCCCGGGCCCGCCGGAAAATCGCGCGCACAAGTCATTAAGGCTCTGCGCCTAGAGTTCGTCGGCGTCCAAGGTCAGGTTCACGCAATGCGCGGTGTCGCTCCAAAGGAAAACGCCCTGCCACCCCACTTTGTCCTGCCGGGTGCAGCGATTTTTCATTTCAAGGAGATTGATCGCGAGCACCAGGAACTCTTCGACATCCTGAACTCGGCGGCGGCGCAGTTCGCCAGCGGCGCCACGGTCTCCGGCGCCGATTTCGCCGCGCACATCACCGAGCTGCGCGACCGGATGGCGATCCATTTCGCCCATGAGGAAACCGAAATGGTCGCGGCGGCCTATGGCGGCGCCCGGAGCCACGCCGAGCACCACGCCGCCGTGCTGGCCAAGCTGGACCGTTTTCATGCCGAAACGCGGTCCCGCGCCGTGATCGCGGCGGAGGCGACCTTCGTGCTTCTGGACCGCTTGCTCGACGACGTGCTGCGCGCCGATCTGGCCTTCAAGGATTTTCTGGTCGCAAACGGGCTGGTCGCCGCGCGCTAAGGCGGCGCCGCACACTCACACCAACCGGCTCTGATCCACCGCCGCCTTGATGAAACTGGCGAAGAGCGGGTGCGGCTCGAGCGGGCGCGATTTCAGTTCGGGATGGAACTGGACACCGATGAACCAGGGATGGTCCGCACGTTCCATGATTTCCGGCAGACGACCGTCGGGCGACCAGCCGCTGACAGTCAGACCGTGTTCGCCGAGCGCGCGGGTATATTCGGTGTTCACCTCATAGCGGTGGCGATGGCGCTCGCTGATCTGCGTGCTGCCATAGACCTCGGCGACATGGCTGCCCGGCGTCAGCTTCGCGGTGTAGGCGCCCAGGCGCATCGTGCCGCCCATATCGACATCTTCGCTGCGGGTCTCGACCTCGTTGCCCTTGGTCCATTCGGTCATCAGGGCGATCACGGGGTGAGTCGGATGGGAGATTTCGGTCGAGCCGGCCCCTTCCAGCCCCGCCTGATTGCGCGCGGCCTCGATCACGGCCATGTGCAGGCCATAGCAAATGCCGAAGAACGGCACCTTGCGCTCGCGCGCGAAGCGGACGGCGGCGATCTTTCCCTCGGTGCCGCGTTCGCCGAAACCGCCGGGCACGAGGATGCCGTTGACCCCTTCGAGATAGACGGCGGCATCGTCGCGTTCGAAGATTTCGGAATCGATCCATTCCATCTTCACGCGCACATTGTTGGCCAGCCCGCCATGGGTCAGCGCCTCGGACAGCGATTTGTAGGAGTCCTTGCACGGCGATGTATTTGCCGACGACGGCGATCTTCACTTCGCCCTTCAGGGTTGTTGACGCTGTCGACGACCCGCTGCCAGCGCGTGAGATCCGGCGGCGGCGCGTCCTTGATTCCGAACACGCTGAGAACCTGCGTGTCGAAGCCCTGCTCGTGATAGGCGATGGGCGCGTCGTAGATCGTGGCCAAATCCGAGCGCGGGGATCACCCGTTCGGCCGAGACGTTGCAGAACAGCGCGATCTTGCGGCGCTCGTCCTCCGGTATCGGATGGGTCGAGCGGCACAGCAGCACGTCGGCGGCGATGCCGATGGAGCGCAATTCCTTGACGGAGTGCTGGGTCGGCTTGGTCTTCAGCTCGCCCGCGGTTTCGATATAGGGCAGCAGCGTCAGATGCACGAAACAGGCGTGCTCCCGGCCGAGCTCGTTGCCGAGCTGACGGATGGCCTCGAAGAATGGCAGCCCCTCGATGTCGCCGACCGTGCCGCCGATCTCGCACAGCAGGAAATCGACATCGTCGCTGCCGGCCAGCACAAATTCCTTGATGGCATCGGTGACGTGGGGAATGACCTGAACCGTGCGGCCCAGATATTCGCCCTTGCGCTCCTTGGCGATGACATCCGAATAGATTCGCCCCGAGGTCACATTGTCCGACTTCGAGGCGGCCACGCCGGTGAAGCGTTCATAGTGTCCCAGGTCGAGGTCGGTCTCGGCCCCGTCATCGGTGACGAAAACTTCGCCGTGCTGGAACGGGGACATCGTCCCCGGATCGACGTTGAGATAAGGATCCAGTTTGCGCAGGCGCACGCGATAGCCGCGTGCCTGCAGGACCGCCCCGAGAGCGGCAGACGCAAGACCCTTCCCAAGTGAGGAGACCACGCCGCCAGTGATAAAAATCAAACGCGCCATGGAAGGTGACCATAGGCGCATGGCGTTGTTCTGCTCAAGCGCAATCGCATCGTATCCCGATCAATCTGCACGGAATTTCGGAAAACTCCGCCAAAAGGCGGAGCCGGATAACTAATGTTGCGGGGACGGCAGCCCGGGCACATCGGGCGCGGCCGGCTTGCCCGCCGGATTCGGGCTTCGACTCACCCTTGGGATTGGTGAGCGGCGCGGTCAGCGGCTTGGCCGGTCCCGAATCGAGAATCGAGCCCTGCGGCCGGCCATGCAGGGCCAGCAGCGTCAGCCCCATCGAGGTCAGGAAGAAGAGCACCGCCAGAATCGCCGTCGTGCGCGTCAGCATGTCGCCCGCCCCGCGTGGCGAGAACAGGCCGCCGCCGCCGCCACCACCGCCGATGCCCAGCGCGCCGCCTTCCGACTTCTGCAGCAGGACGACGACGACAAGCGCGATCGAGACGATCAGTTGCACGATAATGAGGACGGTTTGCATATCGGCTCCGGGGGCCCGTTTTCGCGCGGGTCTTAGACGAAAGGCGCAGCCGATGGAAGCCCTTGCCCTCCCCCGCCGGGGCGGGAGCCGGGCCGGATGACCGCCGCTCTAACCGGCGACCGGAGCGTTCGGCCACGGCGCCGGGCCCATGTGAAAGCGGATTCGGACCTGGATCCAGGCCGCCACGGGGTGGTGATGGCGCACGGCCGGGATATAGGCCCAACTCCCGACACTGGTCAGCGCCACCGCATCGAGCTGGGGATAGCCGCTGGATTTCACCACCTCGGCGTCGCCGACCAGTCCATCGGGCCGGACCAGCAGCCGCATCACGACATCGCCTTCCTGGTGGCGGCGGATCGCCAGCGGCGGATAGAAGGCGATGCGATGCGGCAGGACCGGATTGGGCCGCGGCTGGGGGGCGTCGCGCTTCAGCGCCTCGAGATAGGCGCTCCGGGTGGCCGCCGCAATCCGCCGGTGCTGCTCGATGGCGGCAAAGCCGGCCAGGATGCGCGGCATGATTTCGCGCACCCGCCCGGCGCCGAAGGCCGCCAGCGCCAGCAAGATGCAGCAATAGGCGATCGTCAGGCGCAGTTGGCCGCCCCTGCCGCCCCTGCCGGCTCCCCGCACCATTTGTGGATCTACCCGCCTCATCGCGCTCCCCCTTGCCACGAGACCGGCGGCCAGAATCGGGGGATGGGCGGATGGCGTCAACCGGGCGTTGCGCGCTAGGAGGCCTCGGCCACCTGATGGCGGGCACGGACCATGGCCACGGTCGCATCGACCTCGGCCAGGTTCTCGTCCTCCGACTTGTCGGGCGAAAACACCTGATTGAGGTTGACCGCCGCATGGCCGAGCAGATGCAGGCTCGCATTGCGGTCGACACCCAGCTCCAGCCCCTCCAGGGCGCTGAGAATGGCGTCGCACCAGCTGACGGCCCCCTCATGCTCGGTGTCGCGCATGCGGCGCGAGACCGCGCGAGTGACCTCCTCGAGCTTCTCCAGATCGACATCGTATTTCGCCTTGGAACCGATTTTCTCCTGCATCAGCCGCCACAAGACGCAGATCTGGAACACGTCGCGACGCAGCTTCTCATTGGTGAGCTGTTCCCTGGCCCGCTTCAGCTCGGCATCCAGGCGCTGGGTCGCCTCTTCGGCCGAGAGACGTTCCTTGGCCTTCAGCTTGAGCGAATTGGGGGGCCGGAAGAGATCGATCCCGCCGCCGCGGCCGTCGCTGCGCCGCCGGTCCGGCCCGACATATTCCGAGGTGATGACGAAGCCCTTGCGGCGCTCCACATGGGTGCGGATGCGCTGTTCGAGCGTCGCCGTCGAAAAGGGGCGCAGGATCAGGTCGTCGGCGCCGGAATTGACGACCCGGCTGACCAGGCTGTTGTGGTTCTCCCAGGCCGTGACGATCAGCACCAGAAAGGGATTGTAGGCGACGAAGCCCTGGCGCAGCGCCTGGATCGACTGACAGAGCTCGGCCTCGGCGCCCTGGGCTTCGCAAAGCGCCAGATCGGGCGGCCGGCGGACGATGCACTCGTTGAAGCTCTCGAGCGTGGCCACCGTCTCAAGCCGCCGGAAGCCGATCGCGTACAAGCGCCGAACGCGTCGACGCACGGTTGGCAACGACGGGGTCATAGATCAGCGTTTCGACGGAATCGTAAGAAATGCGCGACATGCTCCGCGCTCGCCCCCACTGGCCGTTTTCGCGTACTCCCGAAAGCTCGCAGACCCGAGTTAAATAAGGGTGGGCAAGCGTGGTTAAGCTCGCGCCGTAACTGTCGAGAAAATTTGGATAAAATCCGATGCTTTGAGGCTGGCGCCGCCGATCAGCGCACCCCCGACCTCAGGCACGGCCAGAATCTCGGCGGCGTTGGACGGCTTGACCGAACCACCATAGAGAATGCGCAGGGCAGCGCCCTCCGCACCGAGGCGGTCCGTCAGCGCGCGCCGGATATGGGCGTGCATTTCGGCGATATCGTCGAGCGAGGGGGTTCGCCCCGTGCCGATCGCCCAGATGGGCTCATAGGCGAGTGCCGTCGCCTCGGCCCGGCTGCCCTCAGGGAGGCTGCCCGCGATCTGGGCGCCCACGACCGCCAGCGCCTGGCCGGCGTCCCGCTGGGCCTCGCTCTCGCCGACGCAGATGATGGCCGTCAGACCGGCGCGGTGGGCCGCCTGCGCCTTGGCGCGGACCTGGGCATCGCTTTCGCCATGATATTGCCGGCGCTCGGAATGGCCGACGATGACGGCGCCGGCGCCGGCGTCGCGAAGCATCTCGGCGCTGATATCGCCGGTGAAGGCGCCACTGGCCTCGGCATGACAATCCTGGCCGCCGACGGCAAATCGCCCTGCTGCCGCCTCGGCGGCACGGGCGAGCAGGGTCGCCGGCGGACAGATCAGCAGATCGGCGGCCGGCGGGGCCGCCGCCACATGGGCGGCAATGGCGGCGATTTCGCCCAGCGCCGCCGACGTGCCATTCATCTTCCAGTTGCCTGCGATCAGCGCCCGCATGCGATATGCTCCCCCCTAGGGCTCCCAAGCTCGTGACGGCGAGTTCGGCGGCGGCCAAACCCTTGACGGATCGTCGCCTTGCCGTCTTGAAGGGGCCTCCCTATCATCCGCGGCCTTTCACCGCCACGTCCGGAAGTCCTCATGCTCCAGCAAATGCGCAAATTCGCCAAGTCTTGGGTCGCCTCGATCTTTCTGGGGGTCCTGGCCCTCAGTTTCGGCGTCTGGGGCATCGCCGACATCTTCACGGGTTCGAGCGACACCAGTGTCGCCCAGGTCGGCAATGTGAAGATCTCGCAGGACGAGTTCCAGAGCCAGTACCAGACGGCGCTGCGCAATCAGAGCGCGCGGATGGGCAGCCAGCTTTCGGCCGAACAGGCCCAGGCCCTCGGCCTGCCCGAACAAACGCTCTCCCGGATCATCGATCGCACCGCGATCGATCTGGAGGTCGACGATCTGGGCCTGACCGCGACCGACAAGGCGGTCGCCGCGCAGATCCGGTCGATCCCGGCCTTTGCCGGGCCCAGCGGCAGTTTCGACCACGCCACCTTCCTTCGCGCGGTCAACCGTTCCGGCTTCACCGAACAGAGCTTCATCGCGGCCGTGCGCGGCGACACCGCCCGCAGCCAGCTTCTGGATGCGACCAAGAACGGCCTGCAGGCCCCCCCGGGCTATGTCCGCGCGCTGTTCGACTATCTGAACGAAGTGCGCGCCGTGCACTATGTCGTGGTTCCGCCCACGGCCGCCGGCACCGTCGCCAAGCCGAGCGACGCCGAGCTTCAGGCCTATGTGAAGGCACACGCCGACCGCTTCTCGACGCCCGAATATCGCCAGCTGAACTACGCCGCAATCACGCCCGAGGATCTCGCCAGTGAGGTCTCCGTCACCGACAAGCAGCTCCGCAACGAATACGAGCTGCGCAAGGCGGACTATCAAATTCCCGAAAAGCGCGACGTCGAGCAGATCACCTTCCCCGATCAGAAGGCGGCCGAGGCCGCATCCGCCGAACTTCAGGCCGGCAAAAGCTTCGAGGACATCGCCAAGGCACGCGGGCTGAAAGCCAGCGACACCAATCTGGGCGAACTGCAGGAGGCCGATCTTGGCGCCGAGCGCGGCAAGGCGGCCTTCGCCGTGGCCGCCGGCGGCGTGACCAAACCCGTCAAGAGCACCTTCGGCTGGGTGATTCTCAAAGTGACCAAGATCGTGCCCGGCGAGAACAAGTCCTTCGACGAGGTCAAGGCGAAGCTGAAGACCGAGGTTCTGCGCAAGCTTGCTGTCGACAAGATCAGCGACATCGTCAACAAGTTCGAAGACGCGATGGCCGGCGGCGCAAACCTGATGCAGGCGGCGGCCAAATCCGGCATGAAGGCGGTGCATGTCGCGGCGGTCGACAAGGCTGGCCAGACCCCGCAGGGGGCCAAGGCCGATGTTCCCGCCAATCCCCAGTTCCTGAGCCAGGTGTTCCAGGCCGATGTCGGCGTCGCCGGCGATCCCTTCCAGACGCAGGACGGCAGTGCCTATGCCATCAAGGTCGACGGCGTCATCCCGCCGAAACTCAAGCCGCTTAACGAAGTGCGCGCCCAGGCCGAAGCCGAATGGATGACGCAACAGCGCCAGAAGGCGATCCTCGCCAAGGCCAAGGCGCTGACCGCACAAGCCAACAAGGACAACAGCCTGGCCGCCGTCGCCAAATCTCTGGGCACCCGCGTGCAGCAGAGCGAGGGCATGCAGCGCGGCGCCGCCGTCGGCAACTTCCCCGCCGATCTCGTCGCGGCCATCTTCGATGCGCCGCCGGGCACGACCGTGTTCGGCAAGGCCGCCAAATCCGACGACTTCGTCATTGCCCGGGTCACCGGCGTGTCGCATCCGCCGGCGCTGACGAGTGCAAACCCGCAATACCGCCAGTTCGCCGATCAGATCGGATCGCAGATCGGCGAGGACATTCCCTCCGCCTTCGCCATGGCCGCGCGCCAGCGGCAGGGCGTCGAGGTGCACCAGAAGGCGGTCGACCGCATCGTGGGCACCGGATCGTGAGCGCAGCATGGCCATCGCACCGGACTTTTCGGGCTTCGCCCCCGCCTATGAGGCCGGCAAGCCGCAGGCGGTCTACACCCGGCTCGTCGCCGATCTCGAGACGCCGGTTTCGGCGTTCCTGAAGCTCGCCGAGGGGCGCGACAACGCCTTCCTGCTGGAGAGCGTGCAAGGCGGCGAAAGCCGCGGACGCTATTCGATCATCGGGCTCAAGCCGGATCTGATCTGGCGCTGCCGCAACCTCAGGGCCGAGATCAACCGCAACGCCCGCGCCGCGCCGGACAGGTTCGTCCCCGACGCCGATGCGGAGAAGCCGCTGACGGCGCTGCGCCGATTGATGCGGGCGACGCAAATGGAGCTGCCGCCGGAGCTGCCGCCCATGGCGGTCGGCCTGTTCGGCTATCTCGGCTATGACACGGTGCGCTTGATCGAGGCCGGCAAGCTGGGCGCGCCGCAGCCCGATCCGCTGGATCTACCCGACGCCATCCTGATCCGCCCCACCATCACCGCGATCTTCGACACCGTGAAGGACGAAATCATTGTCGTGTCGCCGGTGTGGCCCGAGCCGGGCGTCGACGCGCGCGCGGCCTATGCCCGCGCCTGCGAACGCGTGCAGGATGCCATCGCCGATCTGGAACGGCCGCTGCCGGCCAGCCCGGCCCCGCCCGACGACCTGCCCATGGATGCGGACATCGAGTCCAATACAACGCATACCGACTATCTCGACATCGTCGAGCGGGCCAAGGACTATATTCGTGCCGGCGACATCTTTCAGGTGGTGCCGAGCCAGCGCTTCCGCCGGCCCTTCGCGCTGCCGCCCTTTGCCCTCTATCGCGCGCTGCGCCGGCTGAACCCCTCGCCCTTCCTCTACAATCTCGCCTTCCCGGGCTTTTCGATCGTGGGGTCGAGCCCGGAAATCCTGGTGCGGCTGCGCGACGGCAAGGTCACGATCCGGCCCATCGCCGGCACCCGCAAGCGCGGCGCCACCCCGGCCGAGGATGCGGCACTGGCCGACGAGCTGATGGGCGATCCCAAGGAACGTGCCGAACATCTGATGCTGCTCGATCTGGGCCGCAACGATGTCGGCCGCGTCGCCGATGTCGGCGGGGTCTCGGTGACCGACAGCTTCTTCATCGAACGCTACAGCCATGTGATGCATCTGGTCTCGAATGTCGAAGGGCGAATCCGTCCCGGTCTCGACGCCGTGGACGCGCTGGCGGCGGGCCTGCCGGCCGGCACGCTGTCGGGCGCGCCGAAGATCCGCGCCATGCAGATCATCGACGAATTCGAGAAGGAAAAGCGCGGCGCGGTCTATGCCGGCGCGGTCGGCTATTTCGCGGCCGACGGCTCGATGGACACCTGCATCGTGCTGCGCACGGCGGTGGTCAAGGACGGCACCATGTATGTGCAGGCCGGCGGCGGCGTGGTCGCCGACAGCGATCCCGAAGCCGAATATCAGGAGAGCGTCAACAAGGCCAAGGCCCTGATGGCGGCCGCCGAGGAAGCGGTGCGCTACGCCTCAACCGCCAGGCGCGGGCAGTAGGTCAGGTCGGCTGCAGTGCTCAAGGCGCGGCCGGGTTCGCCGCCACCTGCCGCATGGCGTCGCGCTCGGACTTGAGGCGGATGGCGGTTGCGACCGGAACCAGGCGGTAGCCGGAGGCCGCGATGCGCGCACTCCACGCCTTCAGCGCGCGCAAGGTCACCTCATGGGGATGGCCAATGGCGATGGCGACGCCGGTCTGGCGCGCGACGCGCGCCGTCTCGGCCAATTGCGCATCGACCGCGGCGCGGCTCTGCACATCGTCGAGAAAGACATCGCGCCCGGCACTTGCGACACCGAACATGCGCGCCAGCGGCACGACATGCGTCTTCGGGGTCGTGCGCGAAGTCCAGGAAGAACAATCCGCGGCCCTGCAGATGGGCCATCACCGGGATGAGCGCAGCCTGATCCGATGTGAAGCGGCTGCCCATATGATTGTTGAGGCCGCTATGGCCGGGGACGCGCGACAACGCCCAGTCGAAGCGGCGCAGATTTTCACTTGCCGACAGATCGGTGCGCAGCGCCATCGGCCCGGGGTCCTCGGTGCCCTCCGGCTCCATCGGCACATGGACCATCACTTGATGGCCGGCACGCTTGCCGGCCCGCGCCAGGGCCGGCGTATCCTCGCCATAGGGCAGGAAGGACAGCGTGATCGCCTTCGGCAGGGCGATCGCGCGGCGGGTGGCGGCCACATCGGGCCCCAGATCGTCGATGACGATGGCGATGGCCGGGGCCCGTGCGGGAACCGCCGCCGCACCACCCGACGCCAGACCGGCAAACCGCGCCCGTGTCACCAGCCAGTCGGGAAAGCCGCGCGCGGCCACCGGCGTCAGCACCTGCGGGGCGAATGCGGCTTCGCCACGCGGCAGATAGAGCGGAAGATTGACCTGCCCGGAGGGGCCCTGCACATCGGCATGGGCCGCCGTGATGCCGCCGGGGAGAAAGACGCCGACCAGCGCCGGCAGGCCGCGCACCGCATCGCCGCCGCCAAGCAGAAGCGCCAGCACAAGAACGAACCAGAAGGCGCCCTCGGCAACCCGCAGATCGGCAAGGCACGGGCGCGACGATCTGGTCGTGCAAATCGGTTTTCAACTCACCATAGGCAAATAGGAAAGCGTGGGCATCGGCTGTCAATCTTTCCGTTCGGAACCCGCCGCCCTCCGCGCCTGCGGCCGATTACCGGCCGGCCCCAGCGCCCCAAACCCGGCATGATCCGGTCGCCCCTGCCGAACGGACCTGTAACGATGAAAGTTCCTCCCGGCCTCTTTCTGGCCGCCGCGCTCCTGCTGCCGGGTTGCGCCGCCCTTGCCCCCGGATCGCCCCGATCCGAGTCTCCGACACCGCCCGCCCCGCAGAGCCGATACAATCCGCAGAAGACCTTCGCGCCGCTCACCCTGCCCCAGCCGGTCAACCGCTCCCGCTCGGCCAATGGCGCGCCGGGCCCGGCCTATTGGCAGAACCGCGCCGACGACACGATCCATGTCCGGCTCGACACCGCCGACAAGGTGTTGCGCGCCAAGGAGACCATCGCCTACAGCAACAACACGCAGACGGGACCGTTCTGGGCGTCAGGCGGCTTCGAACAGGGCGGCGATGCCCTGCCCGCCGCCGATGCACATGGTCTCCAGGCCGAGCCTGGCCTTGCGGCGCTGCATTTCGTGCAGCAGCGTCACCATCATGCGCACGCCGGTGGCGCCGATGGGATGGCCGAGCGAAATGCCCGAGCCGTTGACATTGAGCTTGTCGCGCTCGTCCCAGCCCCAGCCCTTGAGCACCGACAGCACCTGACAGGCGAAGGCCTCGTTGAGTTCGACGAGATCGACATCCTTCCAGCGCTTGCCGGTCCGCGCGAACAGGCGCTGCACCGCCGGCACCGGGCCGATGCCCATCATCCCCGGATGACAGCCCGCCGCGGCCCAGCCGGCGAAATAGCCCATGGGCTGAAGATCGAGTTCGCGCAATTTGTCTTCGGCCACGATCAGACAGGCCGCCGCCGCATCGTTCTGCTGGCTGGAATTGCCGGCCGTGACGATCCCGTCCTTCATCAAGGGGCGCAGCTTGCCAAGCGATTCCAGCGTGGTGTCGGGACGCACGCCTTCGTCCCGCGCGAACATCACGGGCGGGCCCTTGCGCTGCGGCACCTCGATGGGCACGACTTCATCGGCGAATTTCCCTGCGTCCCACGCCGCCGCCGCACGGCTGTGGCTTTCCATGGCAAAGGCATCGGCCTCGTCACGCGTGATCTTGTATTCGCGCGCCAGATTTTCGGCCGTCTCGATCATGCCGGAAATGGGACCGAAGCGTTCTTCGGGCTGGGAGCGCTCGCGCCCGCGCGCGAGCCGGTCATAGAGCATCGCATTGCCGGCCCGCGCGCCGCCGCGCATCGCGGTGGTGTAGTACTCGATATTGCTCATGCTCTCGACGCCGCCGGCGATGACGACATCAGCGGCGCCGGTTTCGACCATCATTGCCGCATTGGCGATGGCCTGAAGCCCGCCACCGCAGCGCCGGTCGACCTGGGTGCCGGGCACTTCGATCGGCAGGTCGGCGGCCAGCGCCGCCCAGCGGCCAATGCAGGGCGCCTCGCTATTGGCGTAGCTCTGGGCGAACACCACATCCTCGATCCGGGCCGGATCGACGCCGCTGCGGGACACCACCGCCTTGATGGCCGCCGCCGCCAGCCCCTCGGCCGGAATGGACGACAAACCGCCGAGAAACTTGCCCACCGGGGTGCGGACAGGGCAGACGATGGCGGCGCGGGGCATATGGTTTCTCCTCTGCACGGAACCGGTCCCACCGGTTATAGAGCGGGCCGGCGGGCCGGCGGCAGGATTTTCGCCGCGGCTGTGTCAGTATGCCCCGGACCGAAGCGGGGACTGGCGATAGTATGAGGGCAGATATTCTACAGGTGCGATGTGTTCCTTCTGATCGATAACTACGACAGCTTCACCTACAACCTGTTCCACTTCTTCGGGGAACTGGGGGCCGAGATCGTCGTGCGCCGCAATGACGAGCTGACGCCGGCCGAGGCGCTGTCGATGGGGGCGCGGGGCATCGTGCTGTCGCCCGGCCCCTGCACGCCCAATGAGGCCGGCATCTGCCTGGACCTGATCCGCGAGGCCAAGGGGCAGATGCCGATCCTGGGCGTGTGCCTGGGCCATCAATCCATCGGCCAGGCCTATGGCGCCATGGTCGTGCGCGCGCCCGAACCTCTGCATGGCAAGCTCAGCCGCATCCATCACAACGGCCAAAGCGTCTTCCGCGGACTCAACAATGATTTCCTGGCGACGCGCTATCACTCGCTGACCCTGGCCCCCGACAGCCTGCCCGACTGCCTCGAGGTGACGGCGAAGACCGATGACGAAGTCATCATGGGCGTGATGCACACCAGCCATCCCGTCCATGGCGTCCAGTTTCATCCCGAAAGCATCGCATCCGAACAGGGCCACGCGCTACTGAAGAATTTCCTCGATATCGCCGCCAATTTCGCCAAAGACAAAGAACCGGCGTGATGACGGCCGGCTTCCCCGACACGCTGAAAGCCCTGGCAGATGGACGCACATTGAGTGCGAGCGATGCCGCACGCGCATTTGGCGCGATCATGGCGGGCGAGGTTTCGCAGATCCGGATCGCCGCCTTCCTCACCACCCTGGCGATGCGCGGCCCCACGGTCGAGGAGATCGTCGGCGCGGCGCGGGCCATGCGCGCGGCCATGACCACCGTGACCGCGCCGGCCGGCGCCATCGATCTGTGCGGCACCGGCGGCGACGGCCATGACACGCTCAACATCTCGACGGCGACCTCACTGGTCGTCGCGGCCTGCGGCGTGCCGGTGGCCAAGCACGGAAACCGCAGCGCCTCGTCGCGCACCGGAACCGCCGATGTGCTGGAGCGGCTCGGCGTGAAGATCGACGTGACCCCGGATGTGGCGGAAGCCTGTCTCAGACAGGCCGGTTTCGCCTTCCTGTTCGCCCCCACCTATCACAGCGCCATGAAGCATGTGGCGCCGGTGCGCCGCGAATTGGGCTTCCGCACGATCTTCAATCTTCTGGGCCCGCTTTCAAATCCGGCACAGGTCAAGCGCCAGTTGCTGGGCGTGTTCGCAGCCGACTGGGTCGAGACGCTGGCCTATGTGCTGAAAGAACTGGGAACCGAGAAAGCCTGGGTCGTGCATGGCAGCGACGGCCTCGACGAACTCACGACCACCGGGCCGACCACGGTCGCGGTGCTGGAAAACGGCGCGGTGTCGCTGCGCGAGGTCACACCCGAAGAGATCGGCGTCGCGCGCGTGCCGCTGAGCGCATTGAAGGGCGGCGAAGCCGACGACAATGCCGCGGCACTGACGGCGCTGCTGGACGGCGCGCCCGGCGCCTTCCGCGATGTCACCCTGCTCAACGCCGCGGCGGCGCTGGTCGTCGCCGACAAGGCGTGCGATCTCGTATCCGGCGCGAAACGCGCGGCCGAAGCCATCGACACCGGCGCCGCCAAGGCGGTGCTGGCGCGGCTGGCGGTGGCCTCGCAGGCGGTGCCGGCATGACCATCCTCGACAAGATCGCAGCCTACAAACGCGAAGAGATCGCCGCCGCAAAGGCGCGCATACCGCAAGCCGAGATCGAGGCGCGCGCCAAGAATGCCGAACCTCCGCGGGGATTCCGCGCCGCGCTCGAAGCGAAGAAAGCGGCCGGGCAATACGGGTTGATCGCCGAGATCAAGAAGGCGAGCCCCTCCAAAGGACTGATCCGCGCCGATTTCGATCCGCCCGCGCTGGCGCGCGCCTATGAGGATGGTGGCGCGGCCTGCCTGTCGGTACTGACCGATACGCCGTCCTTTCAGGGCGCGCCCGAATTTCTTGTCGCCGCGCGTGCGGCCTGCGCCCTGCCAGTCTTGCGCAAGGACTTTCTGTTCGAGCCCTATCAGGTGGCCGAGGCGCGGGCCTGGGGCGCGGACTGCATTCTCATCATCATGGCTGCCATCACCGACGGCGAAGCCCGCGCCCTGATGGACGAGGCCCGCCGCTGGAACATGGATGCGCTGGTCGAGATCCACGATGAGGACGAACTGGAGCGGGCCGTGGCACTGGGAGCGGACCTCATCGGCATCAACAATCGCGATCTCAAGACCTTTGTCACGGACATTGCCGTGACACTCCGCCTGGCCCCGCGGATCCCGCCGGACAAGCTGATCGTGGCCGAAAGCGGACTGGGCGCCCCCTCCGATCTGGCCCGGCTGGCCGCATCCGGCGTCTCTACCTTCCTGATCGGCGAAAGCCTGATGCGGCAGGCCGATGTGGCGGCCGCGACGCGGGCGCTGTTAGCGGTTACACTCGGCGCATGAGCAAGCTCAGCCATCTCGACGACGCCGGCGCCGCCCGCATGGTCGATGTCACGGACAAGGACGTCACGGCACGTGAAGCCACGGCCGAAGCCACCATCCAGCTGTCGGCGGACGCCTATGAGGCCGCCATCGCCGGCACTGGCCCCAAGGGCGATGTGCTGGCGGCGGCGCGCATCGCCGGCATCATGGCGGCGAAGAAGACCAGTGAGTTGATCCCGCTATGTCATCCGTTGCCGATCGCCAAGGCAGCAATCGATTTCGAGCCGCTGGCCGAGCGGCACGCGCTGCGCATCATTTCGATGGTCAAGACCACCGGCCAGACCGGCGTCGAGATGGAGGCGCTGACGGCGGTTTCCGTCGCCGCGCTCACGGTCTACGACATGGTCAAGGCCGTCGACAAAGGCGCAGTCATCGAAACCGTCCGCCTGCTGACGAAATCGGGCGGCAAGTCCGGCAGTTATGTTGCCCCGCACAGGGTTCCCGAAGTTCGCGGCGAACACGTTTCCAGTGGCTTTCGCAGCGCGCCCGGTGCCACCAAGACGCCGGCGCCCAAGACGCTGATGGGTGAGGTCACCGCCTCGCGCCAGCCGGCCGCGCCGGACGCCCGGCGCGAGGCGTTTCGCGCCTTCATGACCGCCAACCATTTGCGCGCCACCGATTGGGCCAAACAGGCCGGCGTGCCGGTCGCGCAGATTTATGGCTATCTCACAGGCAAGGCGCGGGGCATCGATCCCGACATGGCCGAGAAGCTCGCGGCCACCGCGCGCGTTCGCGTCGAGGACATGTTCAGGGCCGTGAAATGATCTCCGTTGCCGAAGCCACGCAGCGTATCATGGCGGCCTTCCGGCCCGTGGACACCGAAGCGGTTGCCATCGCCGATGCGGCGGGGCGCGCGCTGGCCGAAGATGTGCTGGCGCGCATGAACCAGCCGCCCGCACCGATTTCGGCCATGGACGGCTATGCGCTGCGCGCCTCGGACGCAGCCGGCGTGCCCGTCACGCTCAAGGTCATCGGCACCGCGCCGGCCGGTCATCCCTTCACCGGGCGCGTGGGGCCGGGCGAAACGGTGCGCATCTTCACCGGCGGCGTGGTGCCGGAGGGCGCCGATGCCGTCATCATGCAGGAAGACGCCGACACCGAGGGCGACCGGGTGACGTTCCGCGAAGCCGCCAAGACGGGAAAGCATATCCGCGCGGCCGGTCTCGATTTCGCCACCGGCGATGTTCTGGTGCGGGCCGGACGCCGGCTGACCGCACGCGACGTCTCGCTGATTGCGGCGGGCGATGTGCCGGAGGTGACCGTGCGCCGCCGGCCGCGCATCGCATTGGCCGCGACCGGCGACGAACTCACGCTCCCCGGCGCGCCGAAATCGCCCGGAGGCATCGTGGCATCCTCCGGCTACGGATTATCTCCGCTGATCGCGGGTTGGGGCGGCGAGGTCATCGATCTGGGCATCGTGCCCGATACGGTGGAGGCGGTGGCCGCGTTGCCGCAGCGCGCCGCCGGCGCCGATCTTCTGGTGACGTTGGGCGGCGCCTCGGTGGGCGAACACGATCTCATCCAGAAGGCATTGGGGCCAGCGGGACTCGAACTCGACTTCTGGAAGATCGCGATGCGGCCGGGCAAACCGGTGATCTTCGGCCGGCTCGGCGCGCAACCGCTGATCGGCCTGCCGGGCAATCCGGTATCGACTCTGGTCTGCGCCCTGCTCTATCTCAGGCCCGCCATCGCCGCGATGCTGGGCACCGAAACCGCCCCAACGCTTGCGCGCGCACGTCTGGCATCCCCGCTCAAGGGCAATGACACCCGCCAAGACTATATCCGCGCCACCCGCGAGATCCGCGACGGCGAGGCCTGGGTCACGCCGCTGCCCATCCAGGATTCCTCGATGCTGTCGGCGCTGGCGCGCGCCGATGTTCTGATCCTGCGCGCGCCCCACGCGCCCGAGGCACCGGCCGGCGAGGCTGTGGATACGCTCCCGCTCGACGCGGTGTGAGTCGGCGAAATCTTGGCCCTGCCCCTAGATTTTGCGCATTGACGCCCCGAAAGAACTAAAGTAGAACGATTCTCCATGTTTCGGATTTGTTCGGACGGCCGGGCAAGCAGTCCCGAATGGGCGGCCGACGACAGGGGAGATGTGGAAAATGCTGACCCGCAAGCAATATGAGTTGCTCATGTTCATCCATGAGCGCGTGCGTGAGACCGGCATTCCGCCCTCCTTCGATGAAATGAAGGATGCGCTCGACCTCAAATCGAAATCGGGTATCCACCGCCTGATCACGGCGCTGGAAGAACGCGGCTATCTGCGCCGCATGGAAAAACGCGCCCGGGCGCTGGAGATCATCAAGCTGCCCGAGAACATGGCCGACAATATCCGTCCGGCCACGACGCGTACTCAGGCCCAGCGCCTCAGCCCGGTGACGGGCGGACGGCCGGCGCGCGGCGAGGCGCGCATGCCGGCGGACGCGCGTCAGGCCGGAAGCCCGCGCCGCTCCGGCGACAGCGACGGTTCGATCTCGGTGCCGGTGCTGGGCCGCATCGCCGCCGGCACGCCGATCGAAGCGCTGCAGCACAAGGTCGCCGACGTGCCGGTGCCGGGCAGCATGCTGACGCGCGGCGATCATTACGCGCTCGAAGTGACCGGCGATTCCATGATCAATGCCGGCATCCTCGATGGCGACACCGTCATCATCCAGGAGGCCAACACCGCCAACACCGGCGACATCGTCGTCGCACTGGTGGACGAGGCCGAGGCCACCTTGAAGCGGCTGCGCCGGCGCGGCGATTCCATCGCGCTGGAAGCGGCCAACCCCGCCTACGAAACCCGCCTCTACGGCGCCGACCGCGTGCGCGTGCAGGGCAAGCTGGTCGGCCTGATCCGTCGCTACTGACGGCGACGCCGGCGGTCAAATCTCTTTTTGTAGGTTCGCCAGCGCCACGCGGGGTATTCGCTCCAGGGACGATGGCCGCGCGCGGCCCGCACGGTCTCAACCTCAATCGGATCGCCCAACCGGATCGCATAGGCGCCGTTGCGCGCGACATCGAAGCGGTCGATGACCAGGCGCGGCCCCCGGCAGGTGAAGCGCGTCGGCACGGCGCTAATGACGATGTCGGCCTTCGCGCAATCGGCACGCAGCGCATCGAAACGCGCCGATTGCGCCAGCACCATTCCGTTTGGCAGATGGGCCGACGCAACCATCGCTGTCGCAGCGCACGCCATCGCGCGACATGGCGACGGCCTCGTCGGTCGTGCGCGCATCGCCATCGCGCTTGAGCCAGTTCTGAGCGGCGTAGTCGTCCTTCGCCGCATGCAGCAGCGCCAGTCTTCCGTCCGCCAGCCGCACGGCTACATCGCGGCCGTCGCGCGCGATGAGGATATCGGGAGAGGTCGCGAAGACAGCGATCAAGATGCCGAGCGCGACCGGCGCCCCGCCCAGCCAGCGCCAGCGCCCGCGCCACAGCGCAATCCACAGCCCACCCAGCACGATGGCGATCAGCGCCGCCTGCGGCCACACCGCCACCATGGTCGCAGCCCCCGGCAGGCCCGCCACCCAGTGCGCAATGCCGAGCATCAATCCGACTCCTTTGCCCATGGCGATCAGCGCCCATCGGTCGAGGCCGAACGGCATCAGCAGCATCGCCGCCGTCGCCGCCGGCATGACCACCAGCCCGACCACCGGCATCGCCAGAACATTGGCGAGCAGGCCGTATTGCGAGGCGCGGTCGAAATGGAAGATCGCGAACGGCGCCGTCGCCAGTCCGGCGACGATGCTGGCTAACGCAATGCCCAGGACATAGCGCCGGGCGCGGCCGAACACGCCGCGCGTGCCGTAAGCATCGGGATCGCGCGCGCGCCGTGCCGCCTCCCACTCGGCCAGTGCGATCAATCCCGTCACCGCGCCGAAGGACATCTGAAAACCAGGCTGGATAAGGCTTTCGGGCTGGGTCAGCAGAATGATCGCTGCCGCCAACGCCACCGAGCGCATGGTCAGCGCCGGCCGGTCGAACAGGATGGCGGCAAACATCACCGACAGCATGATGTAGGAGCGCACCGCCGGTCCGCCGCAGCCACTGATGAGCAGATAGGCGCCGGCGCCGAGCAGCGCCGCCACCGCGGCCCATTTCTTGATCGGATAGACAAGCGCGATCGACGGAAACAACGCCAGTAGCGCCCGCACGACCCAGAAGAAGAAGCCGCCGGCCAGTGCCAGATGCAGACCGGAAATCGACAGGACATGCGCCAGCCCGCTGTCGCGGAAGGCGGCGCGGTCCGCTTCGTCAATGCCGCTGCGCTTGCCGGTGATCAGGGCGGCGGCAATGGCGCCGCGCGGGCCGGGAATGACGGCGGTGATGCGCGCCGTCATGGCATCGCGCAGCCGCTCGACGCGCGCGGACCAGCTTTGCAAAAGACTGTCGGTGCGCAGCGGCGCCATCGGTTTGGCCTTGCCATAAGCGTAACCGACGGCGCCGATGCGCTGATAGAAGGCCCAGCGGCCGAAATCATAGCCGCCCGGCGTCGCCGGTTCGGGCGGCGGCATCAGCACCGCCAGCACATGCTCCCAATGGCCCGGCACCAGATCGGCCGGCGGCATGCGCACGGAGATGCGCACGCGTGCCGGCGTGCGGTCGGCCCCAAGGCGATGAATGACCGGAACATCGAGCAACAGGCGCGTGCCCTTGCCGTGCGCCTCGGCCGAGACCACGCGCGCATCGAAATGCACCGGCCCGATCTTTCTTGCGAGCACCGGCGCCGATACGGCCTCGGTGCGCAGCTTGGCCGCGGCAAAGCCGATCAGCACGGCCGCGGCCATGGCAAGCCCGGCCCGCAGATCCGGGGCATCGGCGCGGCGCGCCGCCCAGAGCGCCAGCGCCACCCCGCCCAGCCCCGCCGCGGAGCCCCAGATCGGGCCAGGTTCCACCGAGAGGGCGAAGTAGACGGCGATCCCGATCCCCAGTCCCACCGGCAGCCACAGCGGCCAACGATCGGGCTCGGCGGCCCAGGCCCGGCGCAAACCCGCCCAGGCCGCCGCCGGCCAGGCATGCAGCCCCGCACGCGGCCATTCAGGCGCCGCAAAACGCCGGAAAAACGGTATCGGACCTACCCCCACGGAACCCCGTTTGGTAGAAGCCTGCCCATGCACATGGCCGCTGACGCCGGCCCGATCAGTCTCCAGGGGATCATGACCGAAAATTCCAAGCCCGTCCTGCGTTTCGCGCCCTCGCCCACCGGCTTTCTGCATATCGGCGGCGCGCGCACGGCCCTGTTCAACTGGCTCTACGCCCGCCATCTGGGCGGGACCTTCCTGTTGCGCATCGAAGACACCGACCGCGCCCGCTCGACGCCTGAGGCCATCGCGGCGATCCTGAACGGGCTGGAATGGATGGGGCTCGATTGGGACGGCCAGACCGTCTACCAGGCCGCGCGCGCCGACCGGCACCGCGAGGTGGCCGAACAGCTGCTGACCCAGGGCCGGGCCTATCGCTGCTACGCCACCGCCGAGGAACTCGATGCCATGCGGGCCGAGCAACGCGCAGCCGGCAAACCCATCCGCTATGACGGCCGCTGGCGCGACCGCGAACCCGGTCCCGACGAGGCCGGCAAGCCCTATGTCGTGCGCCTCAGGGCCGAGCAGACGGGCGAAACCGTGGTGCGCGATCTGGTGCAGGGCGACGTCACCTTCGCCAACGACCAGCTCGACGACATGATCCTGCTGCGCTCCGACGGCACGCCCGACCTATATGCTGGCCGTGGTGGTCGACGACCACGACATGGGCATCACCCATGTCATCCGCGGCGACGATCACCTCAACAACGCCGCCCGGCAGCTGCAAATCATTCAGGCCATGGGCTGGCCGGAGCCGGTCTACGGTCATGTGCCGCTGATCCATGGGCCCGACGGCGCCAAGCTCTCCAAACGCCATGGCGCGCTGGCCGTCGAGGCCTATCGCGACATGGGCTATCTGCCCGAAGCGATGCGCAACTATTTGCTGCGGCTGGGCTGGAGCCACGGCAATGACGAGATCATCCCGACGGCGCAGGCCATCGAATGGTTCAACCTGGAAAGCATCGGCCGCAGCCCGGCCCGCTTCGACATGAAGAAGCTGGACAGCATCAACGGCCATTACATGCGCCAGATGGACGATGCGACGCTGGCGCAGGAGACCGCGGCCCTGCTCGCCCGTCTCGACCCGCCGCATCGGCTGGACGACAAGGCGATGGCGCGGCTCACCGCGGCCATGGCGGGCCTCAAGGAGCGCGCCAAGACCCTGGTCGAGCTCGGCCAGGCCGCCGACTTCCTCTACACCGACGGGCCGCGCGAACTCGACGCCGCCGCCGAGAAGCTGCTGCCCGAAGAGGCCCGCGCGACGTTGGGCCAGCTGTTGCCGATCCTCGCCGAACAGGCCTGGGACGCGCCTGTGCTGGAGGAGGCCGTGCGCGGGTTCGCCGAGGCCCAGGGGCTCAAGCTGGGCAAGGTGGCGCAGCCGCTGCGGGCCGCCCTGACCGGCAAGGCCTCCTCGCCGCCCATTTTCGACGTGCTGACGGTGCTGGGCCGCGACGAATCCCTTGCGCGCCTAAGGGCTTATGCGCAATGACAGCTTCATGAAAGACCGCCCATCCCCTGCGAAACAGGTGACGTCGTTAACCGCGTCCGGCTATAGTTTGTGCAGTGCGAGATAGGCGGCGTGGCCCGCGCGGGGCCGCCGACGAGAGGAGTGCCGAATGACCATCCGAGAGAGCAAAGCAACCCCCGCGGGCAGTGCCAAGCTGACCTATGATTCCCGCGACTACGAGCTCCCGGTCTATGCCGGATCCGAGGGCCCGAACGTCCTCGACATCCGCAAGCTCTACGGTCAGTCCGACGTCTTCACCTACGATCCGGGCTTCACCTCGACGGCAAGCTGCGAAAGCCAGATCACCTTCATCGACGGCGACAAGGGCGTGCTGCTCTATCGCGGCTACCCGATCGACCAGCTGGCCGCGCATTCGAACTTCATCGAGGTCTGTTACCTGCTGATGCACGGCGAATTGCCGAGCAAGGAGGAAATGCAGAATTTCGACCAGACGGTCACGATGCACACCATGGTGCATGAACAGCTGGCCGCCTTCTTCCGCGGCTTCCGTCGCGACGCCCATCCCATGGCGATCATGTGCGGCGTGGTCGGCGCGCTGTCGGCCTTCTATCACGATAGCACCGACATCAACGATCCGCGCCAGCGCGAGATCGCCAGCCACCGGCTGATCGCAAAGATTCCGACCATCGCGGCCATGGCCTTCAAATACAGCGTCGGCCAGCCCTTCATGTATCCGCTGAACAATCTCGGCTACACCGAGAACTTCCTGCGCATGTGCTTTGCCGTGCCGGCCGAGGAATACAAGATCAATCCGGTCCTGGCCAAGGCGCTGGACACGATCTTCATCCTGCACGCCGATCACGAACAGAACGCCTCGACCTCGACCGTGCGCCTGGCCGGCTCGTCGGGCGCCAATCCCTTCGCCTGCATCGCGGCCGGCATTGCCTGCCTGTGGGGGCCCGCCCATGGCGGCGCCAATGAAGCGGCGCTGAAAATGCTCGAGGACATCGGCAGCGTCGAAAACATCCCCGAATACATCGCCCGCGCCAAGGACAAGGACGACCCGTTCCGCCTGATGGGTTTCGGCCACCGCGTGTACAAGAACTACGATCCGCGCGCCAAGGCGATGCAGGTCCAGTGTCACGCCGTGCTCGACGAACTGGGCGTGCGCGACGAGCCGCTGCTCAAGGTGGCGATGGAACTGGAAAAGATCGCGCTCAACGATCCCTATTTCGTCGACAAGAAGCTCTATCCGAACATCGATTTCTATTCGGGCATCACGCTTCGCGCGCTGGGCTTCCCGACCTCGATGTTCACGGTGCTGTTCGCGCTGGCGCGCACGGTGGGCTGGATCGCCCAGTGGAACGAGATGCTGGAAGATCCGCACCAGAAGATCGGCCGCCCGCGCCAGCTCTATACCGGCGCGCCGATGCGCGATTATATCCCGCTGACGCGGCGCTGATACCCCGTCACGCCTTCGTGCGCGCCTCGCGCACGAAGGCCAGCAGCGCCCGGGCCGCGCGCAGGCTCGGCGGCTCGCCGCCCTCGCCCAGCTTCTTCGTCGCGTCATCGAGATCGCGCAGCTGCGCGGCCCGCACCGTCTCGTCACGCAACAGCGCCTCGACGGCGTCGGCCAGCGCCTGCGGCTTGCACGCGGTCTGTACGAGTTCCGGCACGGCCTCGCGGTCCAGAAGGATGTTGACCAGCGTTCCGAAGCGCGCATGCACCAGGGGCCGCATCAGGGTCCAGGTCAACCAGCCGAGCCTGTAGGCCATGACCATGGGCGTGCGCGCCAGCGCCAGCTCCGTCGTCACCGTGCCCGAGGCGGCGAGCGCCACATCGGCCGCATCGAAGCCGGCGAACTTGTCCGCATCGCCTTCGAGAATGTGCAGCGGCACCGGCCAGTCGGCGGTACCCGCACGCACCCGCGCACGCGACATGAGCGACCGTCGGCAACAGGCAGACCAGACCGGGAATCTGTTTGGCAAGGATGGCGACGGCCTGGCGGAACACCGGCAGCAGGAGGCGCACCTCATTGGTGCGGCTGCCGGGCAGTACCGCAAGCACCGGCGCATCGGCGGCAATCCCAAGCCGCGCGCGCAAAGCCGCCCCGCCCGTCATGCGCGCGGCACGCTCGATCACCGGATGGCCGACGAACACCGTCTTCAGCCCATAGGACTCGAAGAACGGCGCCTCGAACGGCAACAGCGCCAGCACCAGATCGAAATAGCGCGCCATCGCCCGGGCGCGATAGGACCGTGAGGCCCAGACCTGCGGGGCGACATAGTTGACCGTGCGGACACTGGGATCGATGCGCTTGAGGCGCCGGGCGATGCGGTGCGTGAAATCCGGGCTGTCGATCAGCACCACGGCATCGGGCTGGGTGCGCATCGCAAAATCGGCGGCCTCGCGCACGCGGCGCAGGATGACCGGGATCTTCGGCACCACCTCGCGCAGTCCCATGACCGCCGTGTCGTCGAGCGGAAACAGCGTCTTCAGGCCCTGTTCCGCCATCGCCGCACCGCCGACACCGGTGATGACCACCGACGGTTCCAGCGCCTTGAGCGCGCGCATCAATTCGGCGCCGAGCTGATCGCCCGACGGCTCGCCGCACACCAGCATGATCGACAGCGGCCGGGCGGGAAGATGACCGTCGCTCATGGTCAGGCCGGATAGGCGCTGCGGGCAAAGCCGAGGACGAAGATGCCCGCCTTGTCGGCGGCGGCAATCACGGCGGGACGGTTCATGATCAGAGCCGATCCCGCCTCGACGGCAATGCCGGCCAGCCCCGCATCGGCGACATTGCGAACCGTGTCGATGCCGATCACCGGCAGGTCGGTCTTGCCGTCCTGCAGCGGCTTGGGCGCTTTGACGAGCACACCGCGCGGCTTTGCCGGCGTGCCGCGGATCGCTTCGGGAAGCTTGCGCACCCGCGCGATCATCCGGTCGGTGCCTTCCGCCGCTTCCACTGCCAGCACCAGCCCGTCGCAAACCGCGGCCGCCTGGCCGATATCCAGCGCGCCCATCGCCCGCACAACCTTCACCGCCAGCGCGATATCGGCCATGTTGTCCGCCGACGGCGCAATGCGGCCGAAACGCCCTTCGCCGGCCACCAGCGACGGCGCGGCCTGCGCCACGCCGACCGCCTTGAAGCCTTCGTCCTCGAACACCGCGACCATGCAAGCGCAGCAGCGCATCGTCGCCCTTGCGCGCCGCGGCGACGACCTTCGGCAGATCATCACGCCCTTGGCGTCGAGCTTGAGGTCGGAAAACCGCGGCCGCGCCACCTTGCCCGCCAACAGCACCTCGTCAACGTCATGCGCGCGCAACAGCTTCAGCGCCTGGCCGAGTTCGCCCAGCGCGTTCCATTCATGGGGAAAGCGCGACACCGCTGCGTCCGCGCTAGCCCTTGAGCGCCAGGATGAAGACCGCGCGGCCCGGCGGCCTGGCGCCGCCTCGGCGACAGCGAGCGGCAATTCGCCGCCGCCGGCGATGATGCCCAAAGCGCCAGCCATTATTCGTCGTCCGCCTGGAGCCCGCGCTTGCGCGCGGTGCAGACCGGCCGCTTGGCCTCGGCCAGTATGAAGGCCACGACCTCCGCGACCTCCGGCATATCGTGCCAGCGATCGCGCGGCCGCACGCGCGCGGTCGGCGAGCGATACCCGTCTCCTCATGGAAGATGGCGCGAAAGGCGCCGCGCAGAGCGTGGATGTTGGGCGCGCGGGATGCCCCGCCGCTTCAGACCGATGAGGTTGAGCCCGGCCAGTTCGGCATGGTCGCCAAACGCCATGCCATAGGGGATGATGTCCTCATTGACGCCGGTGACCCCGCCAACAAAGGCGAAGCGGCCGACACGGCCGAATTGCTGCACGGCCGACAGGCCGCCGAAATTGGCGCCCTCGCCGATATGGACATGGCCGCCCAGTTGCACGCCATTGGCAAAGGTCACGCCCTCGCCAACATCGCAATCATGGGCGATGTGGCTGTAGGCCATGAAATAGCCGCGGGCGCCCACGCGGGTGACGCCGCCGCCCTTGGCGCTGCCGCAGCTCATGGTCACATGTTCGCGGATCACGCAATCGGCGCCGATCTCCAGCGATGTGCCGGCCGGATCGCCGCCGCGGATCTGCGCCTCGCCGCCCAGCACCGCATGGGGATGTACCACTGTGCGCGCGCCGATTCGCGATGTGCCGCCGATCACGACATGGGACAGAAGCCGCACGCCCTCGCCCAGCACCGCGCCGCGTTTGCACCATGACAGAAGGGGCCGATCTCGACACCGGCGCCGAGTTGGCGCCGTCTTCAACGAGCGCGGTCGGATCCACGCTCACCGTTTGTCCTGCTCCCGCTCATGGATCATGGCGCTGAACTCGGCCTCGGCGCAGAGCGCGTCGCCGACATAGGCCTTGCCGGCGAAGCGCCACACCGGGCCGCGCCGCTGCATGGCCTTGACCGGGAAGCGCAGCATGTCGCCCGGCACGACCGGCTTGCGGAAGCGCGCCTTGTCGATCGCCATGAAATACACCAGCTGCTTCTTGCCCGCATTGCCGAGGGAGTGCACGACCAGCGCGCCGGCGGCCTGGGCCATCGCCTCGACAATGAGGACGCCCGGCATGACGGAGTAGTCGGGAAAATGTCCAAGAAAATGCGGCTCGTTGAAGGATACCGCCTTGTGGCCCACGGCGCTCTCGCCAGGCACGATATCGGTCAGCCGCTCCACGAAGAGGAACGGCGCGCGGTGCGGCAGCAGGGTCTTGATCTGCTCCACATCCAGAACCAGCCCATCCGCAGTATTCATCTCAGTCATTCTTGTCTCGCTTGCGACGCCGGGCCAACAAAGCCAGGGTGGCCACTTCGCGGCGGTAGACGTTCATCGGGCCGAACCGGAGCGCCGCCATAGTCCGTCCCGCCCGGATATTCGCCCGGCTGCGCGCCGCTGCGCGCGGCAAACCGGGCGCCATCGCCGATCTTGGCATGATCGCCGATCGCGGTTTGTCCGCCGACGACGACGAAATCGCCAAGTTCCGCGCTGCCCCCGAAACCGACTTGCGCGGTGATCATGCAATGTCGGCCGAGGCGGCCGTTGTGCCCAATATGAACCAGATTATCAATCTTGGTGCCCTCGCCGATCACCGTATCGCCCAGCGCACCGCGGTCGATGGTGCAGTTGGCGCCGATTTCAACCCGGTCCTGGACGATGACCCGGCCGAGCTGCGGCAGTTTGCGGTGGCCCTCGCGGTTCGAGACGAAGCCGTATCCCGGCTGGCCGATGCGCGCGCCCGGCTGGATCAGAAGCGAATCGCCGAGATAGGCATGGCTGATCGTGACATTGCTGCCGATCTCGCAATCGCGGCCGATGGCGACGCCGCGCGCCGATCACCGTATGAGGGCCGATGCGCGTGCCGGCGCCGATTTCCGCGCCCGGGCCGATCACCACCCCCGGCGCCAGCATCACGCCCTCGCCAATGGACGCGGTGGGATCGACGGCCGTCTGCTGGACCAGCGCGCCAGTTCGTGTTCGGGATAGAACCGCCGCGCGGCGGCCGCAAAGGCCGCGTCGGGCGCGCGAAACGGCGAGCAGCATCATGCCCGCCGGCGCCTCATCGCGATCGCAATATCGGGATGTACCAGGCAGAACCCGGCGCTGCTGGCGCGCAACGCCGCGCAGCGCCTTTTTGCCGCCGGCGCAGAATGTCAGCTGGGTCGGCCCCGCACTCTCCAGAGACGCGAGGTCGTGGACCACGCTGTCCGGATCCGCGCCTTCGGGCAAGCGTGGCACCGATCCGCGCACAGCTCCGCCACCGTGAAGGGTCCGCGGTTGTCGAAGAAGCGTGGATCGGCCATCGCTACGTGGGAAGGGGCGCCCGATGGCGCCCCGACTCCACCCCGTTATTCGTTCGAGTTCTGCTTCGGCTTGACCAGATCGACCTTCACCTTGTCGATCTTCTTGTTGAGGCGATCGATCGCCAGGCTGGTCACATCCACGTCGACGGTGCCCAGCAGCACGACGCTGCGGTCCAGCAGAAGATTGGCGCTACGTTCGGCCATGATCCCCTGAAGGATCGGGCCGAGCGCCTTCTCGACTTCCTGGCCGGGCCTGCATCGACGCCGCCCTGGATTTCGTCCTGGCGCGTCTGCACCTTTTGCCTGGAAGGCATTCTGCTTCTTCTGGAAGGCCGCGATGCGCTTGTTCTTCTCGGCGGGGGCCAGGATCGCGACCTGTTGCTGCAGCTTCTGGCCTTCGGCCTTCAGGTGTTCGCTTTCGCCCTTGAACTCCTTCTCGGCGGCCTCGGTATAGGCTTTGACCTGGCGGGCGATGTCCTCGCCGACCTTGGAGGCGCGCAGAATCGCGCCGCGGTCGATGACCAGGATTTTCGGAGCCGGGGTCTTCTGAGCCGCGGGCGCGGCGTCCTGCGCCAGCGGCCGCTGCAGAACCGGTTACGGAAAGCGCGGCCGCGAATAGGGCGGCCGCGCAGGTTTTGGCCACGAGGCCAGTGAAATGTCGTTTTGCTCATCGAGTTTACAGTCCTGTTCCTGCGCTGAAGCGAATGATTTGCGCTCTTGTCGTAGGGCTCTTTCACGAACGGCATGCCGAGGTCGATCTGCACCGGCCCGAAGGGCGATTTCCATCCGATGCTGATGCCGGCCGAAGCGCGGAAGAGCCATATTGTCCTTGATGCAACTGGTCGCCGTGCAAGGCGGCACGCCCGAATCGATGTGGCCAAGCGTGCCGAAATCCGTGAACAGCGACAGTGAGATGCCGTAGTCCGCCGGCAGGAAGTCCGGCAGACGCAATTCCAGCCGTACCGATGACGTAGGCGTCGCCGCCGACGGCGCTCTGTCCGCCGCGCGCGGATGTCGCGCGGCCCGATGCCGGCCAGCTTGAAGCCGCGGAAGCTGTCGCCGCCCTTGAAGAAGCGCTCATTGAGCCGCACATGCTGGCCGCCATAGCCGGTGATGTAGCCGCCCTTCAGCCTTGAACGAGCCGATCAGATCGTCCCAGATCACCGGGTGGTAGGTGATGAACGACGCCTCGGTGCGCAGATATTTGAGCGATCCGCCGAAGCCGGCGAAGTCCTGGCTGAAGGAGAAGGCCAGGCCGTTGCGCGGTTTCGCAGGGATCGTCGAGCGTGTTGTAGCCATAGCTGTAGCCGAAGCTCGAGGTCTGTGCCGTGCCGGCTGCCTGCTGCACAGCCGAGCGGGCGCGTTGCGGATAGGGCGTGATCTTGTCGATGCGCTAGGTGTAGCGCAGGCCGACGCTGCCATATTCCGAGGTCGGGAAGCCGAAGCGGATGCCGGCGGCCGGTGGTGTCGCCCTGATAGGACGCCTGGTCGTAATTGGTTAGATCATCTTGTACAGGTCGATGCCGCGCCGAAAGCGGCCGGTCCAGGAAATAGGGCTCGGTGAAGCTGAGCTGGTATTCCTGGCTGATCGAGGACATCGAGACAGCTGGCGCGCAGGAACTGGCCGCGCCCGAACAGGTTGCTCTGCGGTGATAGCTGAACTGGCCGACAAAGGAGCTGGTCGACGAATAGCCCGCGCCGAGCTGCAGCTGGCCGGTCGACTGCTCGGTGCACTTCGACGATCGAGCACGGTGCGGTCCGGCGCCGAGCCCGGCGACGTCTTGATCTTGACGTCCTTGAAGAAGCCCAGCGCCCTGATGCGCGTGCGCGAGCGGTCGACCAGCACGCGGTTGAACGCGTCGCCTTCCGCCAGGCGGAATTCGCGGCGGATGACCTTGTCCAGCGTGCGCGTGTTGCCGGTAATGTTGATCTTCTCGACATAGACGCGCGGGCCCTGGTCGATCTTGAAGATCACGTCGATGACGTGTTTCTTGCGGTCGCGACGGATGCGCGGATGAATCTGCGGCGAAGGCATAGCCCTTGGTGCCGGCGGCGTTGGTCAGCGCGTCGATCGACTTGTCGATCAGCTCGGCATTGTAGTGTCGCCCGCTCTGGATCGGAACCAGCGGGCGCAGCTGCTCGGGCGTCAGCTCCTTGATCGAGGAATCGATCTCGACTTTGCCGAAGTGGTAGATGCTGCGCCCTCGTGGATCGTGAAGGTGATGTAGAAGTCCTTGCGGTCCGGCGTCAGTTCCGCCACCGCGGACTTGACCGAGAAGTCGGCATAGCCGCGCTTCAGATAGAAGCGGCGCAACTGCTCGCGGTCGAAGGCCAGCCGGTCGGGATCGTAATTGTCGTTGCTGGCCAGGAATTTGCCACCAGGCGCTTTCCTCGGTGGCGATCTGGTCGCGCAGCGTCGAATCGTCAAACACCTTGTTGCCGATGAAGTTGATGCGCGCGACGCCTGTGGTCGCGCCTTCGTGGATCGAGAAGATCAGATCGACGCGGTTCTGCGGACGCTGGATGATCTCGGGATCGACCGGGCGGCGAATTTGCCGTTGCGGCGATACAGTTCGATGATGCGCTGAACGTCGGCCTGCACCTTGTTGCGGGTGAAGACGATGCGCGGCTTGAGCTGCACTTCCTTGGTCAGGTCCTTGGTCGAGACCTTGTCGTTGCCCTCGAAACCGACCTGGTTGATGATCGGATTCTCGACCACATTGACGGTCAGCGTCGAGCCGTTCCAATTGAACTTGACGTCGGCGAACAGGCCGGTGGCGAACAGCGTCTTGAGCGAGCGGTCGACGGCGATCTCGTCTATAGGGCTCGCCCTGATGGACCGACATGTAGGACAGCACCGTGGCCGGCTCGATGCGCTGGGTCCCGCGCACGACGATGCGCTGGATGATCGGCGCGGCCTGCTTCGGTCCGCAGCCGCCTGCGCCGGCTTGCGGCCGACAGACTGCGGGTTCAGGGCCTGGGCGCAAGGCGCGGCCGCGGCGCGGCCATCAGCGCCACGACCGAGGCCAGAAGCAGGGCCACGCGCCTATGGCCGGGCAAAAGGGTGGGCGTTCAGGCTCATCCGCTCGTCTCAGTGCTCGCGCTGCGCGGGCCGGGCCGCCTCCGAAGCGCTGTTCAATGTCAGAAGAGGTTCAAACGGGCAAGGTCATTCCAGGTGGCAAGCACCATTAACCCCAGCATGACCGCCAACCCCACGCGAAATCCGACGTCCTGGGCCCGCGCGCCAAGCGGCCGCCCCAGTACAGCTTCGAATCCATAATACAGAAGATGGCCGCCGTCGAGGATCGGAACAGGAAAAAGGTTTACCAGTCCGATGCTTACAGAAAGTGAGAGCGGCCAGATTGATCAGCGCCAGAAAGCCGATCGTGGCCACCTGCCGCGACACCCTGGCGATCCCCACCGCCCCGCTCAGCTGGCTGGCATCCTGCATGGCCGGCCGACCATCCGCCACAGATAGGTCATGGTGCTGTCGACCACGAACCAGGTCTGGGAGGCTGCCTGGCCCAGAGCCGCCGACCGGGCCATAGCGGACGGTCTCGACCTCACCGGGCCGGACCGAGTTGCGGATCCCCAGAACCCCCATCTTCTGGACATTGCCGAAGCGATCCTTGACCGGCTGCATCCGCGGGGTCACCGACAGAGTCACTGCCTTGCCGTCACGCCGCACCGTCAGCGGCATGGTGCGGCCGGCACCCATCGCCACCGACGCCCTGAAGGTCCGGCGAAGGACTCGACCGGCGCGCCGTCCACCGACGTGATGACGTCGCCCGGCTTGATGCCGGCGGCGGCGGCCGCGCTGTTCGGCACCACCGCATCCACGACGGGGCGCACGATCTGCTGGCCAACAATCATGTAGGTCGCGGCGAAGATCACGATGGCGAGAACGAAATTGGCCGCGGGTCCCGCCGCGACCACCAGCGGCGCGCTGCCACAGCGGCTTGTTCTGGAACACATGGGCCCGCTCTTCCGGCGCTCATGGCGCTCGAGCTTCTCGCGGTCGGGCGTGGTGGCCGCGTCGGCGTCGCCGACGAACTTCACATAGCCGCCCAGCGGTATCCACGACACCTTCCAGCGCGTGCCGTGCTTGTCGGTCCAGCCGACAATCCCGCGGCCAAAGCCGATCGAGAAGGTTTCGACCGCCACGCCGCAGGCGCGCGCCACCAGGAAATGGCCCAGTTCATGGAAGAACACGACGACGGTGATGACGAACAGGAACGCCGGCAGGCCCAGGGGCGCCCAATGCAACAGATCGCCAAACGCATCTAACATCGAGATTCCCGCGAACTTCGATGCGCTACGCCGCGCCGCTTGCGGCAAACGCTCTGCGGCCGTATCGCGCGCCCGCCGCGTCAACGGCCAGAACCGTCTCCAGATCTTCGGCCTATGCGCCGGTTGCGAGCCGTCCGCCGCCAGCGTCGCCTCCACCACCCTGGCAATATCGTAGAAGCCGATGCGGCGGTCCAAAAATGCCTCGCACCGCAACCTCGTTGGCGGCGTTGAGGATCGGTAGGCGCCAGCCCGCCGCTGCGCAAGCAAGCCTCAGCCAGGGCAAGGCACGGGAAACCGGTCGCGATCCGGGCGCCTCGAAGGTCAGTTTGCCCAGCGCCGCCAGATCGAGCCGCTTTGAAGGCGCCGTCGATCCGGTGCGGCCAGGCCAGGGCATGGGCGATCGGCGTGCGCATGTCCGGCGCCGACAGATGGGCCAGCATGGTGCCGTCCGTGTAGGTGACCAGGCAATGCACCGCAGATTGCGGATGGACGATCACGTCCAGCTTCTCGGGCGGCAGCGCGAACAGGAAATGCGCCTCGATCACCTCCAGGCCCTTGTTCATCAAGGTGGCGCTGTCGACCGAAATCTTGGCGCCCATCGACCAGTTGGGATGGGCCACGGCCTGCTCGGGCGTCGCACGCTGCATGGCCTCCGCGGTCCATTCGCGGAACGGTCCGCCCGAGGCGGTGAGGGTCACCTTGTCGATGGCATGGCGTCTGCCCGAAGTCCAGCACCTGGAAGGCGGCATTGTGCTCGGAATCGACCGGGATCACCGTGGCGCGCGATTTCTCGAGCGTGCGGCGGAACAGGTCGCCCGCCGCCACCACGCATTCCTTGTTGGCCAGCGCCAGCGTCGCGCCGCGCTGCGACGGCCTTCAGCGCCGGCCGCAGCGCCGGCCGCGCCGACGATGGCGACCATCACGATCTCGGCCGGCATCTCGGCGGCCTCGATCACGGCCTCCGCGCCCGCGGCGGCCTCGATGCCGGTGCCCGCGAGCAGCGCCTTCAATTTGCCCAGGCAGTTCGGGCTCGACCGATCACGGCGCGGCGTGGGCGGTATGGCGCGCCTGCCCGGCCAGCGTCTCGACATTCGACTGGGCGGTCAGCGCCTCGAGCGGCATGGCTCGGGGCCATAGACTGCGCGGGCATGGGCGACGACGCTCAGCGTCGAAACGCCGATGGAGCCGGTGCGAGCCCAGCACGGTCAGCCTGCGTCGACAGGCTCCTGGAGAGATGATCGAGCTGGTCGCGGCGCGTTCACGGCTGCGCCTCCAAAGATTGCGTGGGCACCGAACACGAGCACGAAGAGCGGCGCAGGCCGGCGCCGCGAACAGGATCGAATTCGATCCGGTCCAGCACGCCGCCATGGCCCGGGATCAGATGGCCGCTGTCCTTGCGCCCGACGCGCGCGCTTGACCCAGGACTCGAACAGGTCGCCGCCATGGCTGGCCAGCGCCACGACCGCGCCGAACAGCGGCCCCGCGCAGCAGGCTGGCGCCCAGACACCGGCCATGATCGCAGGCCACGGTGACGGCGGCCACCACGGTGCCGCCGAGAAGTCCGGCCCAGGTCTTGTTGGGCGACAGGCGCGGGGCCAGCTTGGGCCCGCCGATCAGCTTGCCGGCTGATCAGCGCCCCGGTATCGGTGGCCCAGACGGCAGGAACAGGATCAGCACCAGCCACAGCCCGTGGTCGGGTCCGGCCCGCAGCGGCGAACAGCGCCAGCGCCGGGATGCCCAGATAGAGCGGCCCGCCGGCCTGCCACAGCGGCTCGTCCGCGGCGCATCGCCAGCAATGCGGCGATCGACGGCGCCGCGGCCAGCCGCCAGCGACGGCGAGCGCCGGACCGCGAGCGATGGCCCGTTACAGCAGCCAGGCCAGCGGCCGGCAAGCGGCAGCGCCAGAGCGATGGCCAGCCCGCCCACGACGACGTAGTGGCCATAGGCGCCTGCGGCGCACCAGCCGGTGCCATTCGCGCACGCCGCGATCGTGCCCAGCGCGATAAAGCCCGCGAACCAGGCGCCGCCGGCAATCATGGCCGCGCAGTGGCCACGCCGGCCAGCAGCAGGCCGAACAGCGGGCGCAGGATCCACTCCAGGCCGAGGCCGGCGTTGGCGGGCGTTCGGACAGCCTGCGGGCGCGAGTCCTGTCACGTCGACTGCCGTCGGACGATCGCATCGGCGCCCGGCTCAAGCGACCGCTTCTGGCGCGACGGTGCCGAAGCGGCGCTCGCGGCGCTGCAAAATTCTCCAGCGCATCCAGAAACTGCGCGCTCGAGAAGTCCGGCCAAAGCGTGTCGAGGAACAGCAGCTCGGCATAGGCCGACTGCCACAAGCAGGAAATTGCTCAGCCGCCGCTCGCCGCTGGTGCGGATCACCAGGTCGGGATCGGGCAGACCCGAGGTGTGCAGGCGCGAGGCGAAATATTCCGGTGTGATCTGCGCCGGGTCGAGCTCGCCGCGCGGCGGCC
Organism: uncultured Pseudomonadota bacterium; assembly: GCA_963710925.1. Lineage (GTDB taxonomy): Bacteria > Pseudomonadota > Alphaproteobacteria > Micropepsales > Micropepsaceae > Rhizomicrobium. The sequence goes on from CAVQBY010000004.1 coordinate 521,955, forward strand.
GCTTCGCGCCATGGCGCGGGCGGCGGCCGCGATTTCCTCCTGGGCGCCGTAATCGAAGGCAAAGGTGACGTTGCAGCCCGGTGTTGCCGGCCGTGCGGCGCTCGCCATCCTCGATCATGGTCAGGATGTCGGCGTCGGCGCGGGCGCGGCTGCCGATGATGCGCATGCGCACATTGCGTTCGACCAGCTCATCCACGTCGTCGCGGAAATAGGCCCGGAACAGACCCATCAGATGGCTGACTTCGGTGCTGCGGCCGCTTCCAGTTCTCCGAGGAGAAGGCGTAGAGCGTCAGGTTCTCCAGCCCGATGTCGGTGGCGGTCCGCACGATCGCGCGCACGGCCGTGACGCCCGCCACATGCCCGGCTGCGCGCGGCAGGTGCCGTTTGCGCGCCCAGCGGCCATTGCCGTCCATGATGATGGCGACATGGCGTGGCAGTTTCGCGTCGGCCGGCGCAGCGCTCGTCATGAAGCTCCCGCTCCGCTCTGGCAGTCCCGGCGCGCAGTGGCGCCGGGCGCCGCATCACACCTGCATGATCTCCTGCTCCTTGGCATGGAGCGCGGCGTCGATCTCACGGATATGCGCATCCGTGAGCTTCTGCAATTCATCGCCCAGCTTATGGTGATCGTCCTGGCCGATCTTGTGGTCTTTTTCGAGCTTTTTCAGGAGTTCCATGCCGTCGCGGCGCACATTGCGCACCGCCACCCGGGCCTGCTTCGGCATATTTGGCGGCCAGCTTGGCCAGTTCCTTGCGGCGCTCCTCATTGAGCTCGGGGATCGGAATCCGCAGCAGCTGGCCGTCGACCTGCGGGATTGAGGCCCAGGCCGGCATCGCGGATCGCCTTGTCCGCCGCCTTGACCATGGACTTGTCCCAGATCTGCACTGTGAGCATGCGCGGCTCGGGCGTCGAGATGGTGCCGACCTGGTTGATCGGCATCTCGCTGCCATAGGCCTCGACCACCACGGGATCGAGCAGCGCCGCGCTGGCGCGGCCGGTCCTGAGGCCCGAGAACTCGGTCTTCAGTGTCGTCACCGCCCCGTTCATCCGGCGGTTGAAGCCGTCCTTGTCGAATCCGGCTGTGTCGGCCATCGGGCCCTCCCCTAGTCTGCCGCGGTCCGCGGACGCCTCGCCAGCGGACCTGTCAAGCGTCAGCTGCGTTCTTCGATCATGGTGCACCGGCCCTGGCCGCGCAGCACCGCGGCCAGCGCTGCCGCGATCATGGATCGAGAACACGATGATCGGAATGCCGTTTTCGCGCGACAGCGCCACCGCCGACGCATCCATGACCTGAAGATCGCGGGTTAAGACCTCGTGATAGCTCAAGGAATCGAAGCGCTCGGCCTTCGGGTCCTTCTTCGGGTCCGCGGTGTAGACGCCGTCAACCTGGGTCGCCCTTGAGCATCGCCTGGCAGTTCATCTCAGCGGCGCGGAGGGCGGCTGCGGTGTCGGTGGTGAAGAAGGGATTGCCGGTGCCGGCCGCGAAGATCACGACCCGGCCCTTCTCCATGTGGCGGATGGCCCGGCGGCGGATATAGGGCTCGCAGACGCTGGTCATCGGGATGGCCGACTGGACGCGGGTGGGCAACCCCGGCCCGCTCCAGCGCCGCCTGCACGGCCAGCGCGTTCATCACCGTGGCCAGCATGCCCATATAGTCGGCGGTCGAGCGGTCGATGCCCTTGGCCGCGCCGGCCAGGCCCCGGAAGATGTTGCCGCCGCCGATGACCAGGCAGATCTGGGTGCCGGCCTCGGACCGCGTCCTTCACATCGGCGGCGATGCGCTCGACCGTGCCGATATCGATGCCATAGGCCTCCTCGCCCATCAGCGCCTCGCCGGAGACCTTCAGGAGGACGCGGCGATAGTTCGGCGTGGCACCCATGGCGGACCTCCGGCCGGTCCGGCTCAGTGGCCGGCCATGCTCTTCACTTCATCGGCGAAGTCGGCGTCTTCCTTCTCGATGCCCTCGCCCACGGCGAAGCGCAGGAAGCCGACGATCTGCGACCGGCTTGCCGAGATCCTTGGCCGGCCTTCTCGACGACCTTGCCGACCGGGGTCTCTCCGTCGATGACGAAGATCTGCTCGAGCAGCACCGATTCCTGGAAGAACTTCTTCATCCGCCCTTCGACCATCTTCTCGATGATGTTCTCGGGCTTGCCGCATCTCGCGGGCCTGCTCGGCGAAGATGGCGCGCTCGCGCTCGGCCACTTCGGCCGGCACGTGATCGGCCGACAGCGCGATCGGCGCGGCCGCCGCGACATGCATCGCGATCTGCTTGCCCAGCGCCTGCAGCGCTGCGGTGTCGGCTTCCGACTGCAGACCGACCAGCACGCCGATCTTGCCCAGCTCTGGCGAGGCGGCATTGTGGACATAGGTCGCCACGACGCCGGGATTGACGGCCAGGGCTGCCGCGCGGCGCACGCTCATGTTCTCGCCGATCTTGGCGATCAGCGCCTGGCAGCGTGTCGGCCACGGTGGCGCCGCCCTCATAGTTGGCCGCCAGCAGCTTCTCGCATGTCGCCGCCGGCCTCAAGGCCCAGCTCGGCGGCACGCTTGACGAAGCCCTTGAACTCATCGTTGCGGGCCACGAAGTCGGTCTCGGAATTGACCTCGACGATCGCGCCGGCCCCGGCATCGACGGCCACGCCCACCAGGCCTTCGGCGGCGACGCGGCCGGCCTTCTTGGCGGCCTTGGCCAGGCCCTTGGTGCGCAGCCAGTCGATGGCCGCTTCCATGTCGCCGCCGGTCTCGGCCAGGGCGTTCTTGCAGTCCATCATCCCTGCGCCGGTCATGTCGCGCAGTTCTTTCACCATGCCGGCGGTGATATTCGCCATGTCGTACTCCGTCAGTGTGTCAGGCTGAGGCCGGGGCGTGTCGCAGGCCGCCGTCGGCTTCGGGGCGTGCGCGTGTCGGGCAGCGACTCCTCGGCTTCGCCCGACATCGACGCCGGCCGCGACCTGGCTCTCGGACAGCCCGTCGATGATCGCCCGGGCCGCCAGATCGCAATAGATCGCCAGCGAACGGGCCGCATCGTCATTGCCCGGGATCGGATAGGCGATGCCGTCCGGATCGGAGTTGGAATCCAGCACCGCGGTGACCGGGATACCCAGCTTGCGCGCTTCGGCGACGGCGATGGATTCCTTGTTGGTGTCGATCACGAACAGCATGTTGGGCAGGCCGCCCATTTCCTTGATGCCGCCCAGCGAGCGCTCGAGCTTGTCCTGCTCGCGCAGCATCTGCAGCAGCTCCTTCTTGGTGCGGCCCGAAGTCTGGGCGCTGGACAGCGTCTCCTCGATGGTGCGCAGGCGCTTGATCGAGTGGGAGATCGTCTGCCAATTGGTCAGCGTGCCGCCGAGCCAGCGATGGTTCACATAGTATTGGGCGCAGCGCTTGGCCGCGGCCGCGACCGGCTCCTGGGCCTGGCGCTTGGTGCCGACGAACAGGATGCGCCCGCCAGAGGCCGCAACCTCGCGCAGCGTGACCAGCGCCTGGTGCAGCAGCGGCACGGTCTGGGTCAGGTCCATGATGTGGATGTCGTTGCGGGCGCCATAGATGTAGGGCGCCATTTTCGGGTTCCAGCGCTGGGTGCGGTGGCCGAAATGGACGCCAGCCTCGAGCAGCTGACGCATGGAAAATTCTGGCAATGCCATTGGAAACGTTCTCCTTTTCCGGTTCTGGCCTGACGCGAGGGGATCACCCTGTAAGCCGGTCGCGCCCGCTCTTGCGGAACGCGTCCAAGGGCACCGGACGGGCAAGGGGCAACACGCCCCGCACCCACCCTCGCGTGCGGAATGGCAGGGGTTATAGGGATGTGGCTTGACGCACGCAAGCGGCAGGTTACGAAGCTGTTCCGACACCCTTCACCAGCAACGCAAAGTCCCCCGCATGACCTCCACACCCCCTGCCCGTCCCAGCCCCATCCGGCCGGCCATCCTTGGCCTCGAGCCCAATGGCATCGGCCTCGTCTCCTCGCTGGGGCTGGGCAATCCGGACATCATCCCCCTGTGGTTCGGCGAAACCGACCTCGTGACCCCCGCCTTCATCCGCGAGGCCGCCAAGACGGCGCTGGACGAGGGCCGCACCTTCTATAGCGGGGCCCGGGGCATCAAGCCGCTGCGCCAGGCCCTGACCGGTTTCTACAACCGGGTGCTGGGCGTCGAGATCGATTTCCACCGCATCTCCCTGCCGGGGGCGGCGACGCTGGCCGTGGTCACGGCGCTGCAATGCGTGGTCGAGACCGGCGACAATGTCGTGATCGTCTCGCCCGTGTGGCCCTCGATCTTCCAGGCCGTCACGCAGGTGGGCGGCACGCCGCGCTTCGTGCGGCTGGAGGAGGAATGGGACGCGCCGCGGCTGGCGGCTCGACATGGACAAGCTGCTCGATGCCTGTGACGACCGCACCAAGGCCATCTTCATCGCCTCGCCCGGCAACCCGACCGGCTGGGTCGCCACCCGCGAGGAGCAACAGGCCGTGCTCGACTTCGCGCGCAAGCGCGGCATCGCCATCATCTCCGACGAGGTCTATGGCACGCTGGTGTTCGGGGAGCGCGAGCATGCCCCCTCCTTTCTCGAAATCTCGACCGAGGAGGACGATGTCTTCGTCATCGGCGGCTTCTCCAAGGCCTGGGCCATGACCGGCTGGCGCATGGGCTGGGTCGGTGCATCCGGCCAAGCTCGACCGCCAGATGGATGTGATGTGCATTGCCAACAACACCGGGCCCTGCGACCTTCGCCCAGTTCGGCGCGCTGGCCGCGCTGACGCCCCAGGGCGACGCCTTCCGCAAGGAGATGCTGGAACGTTGCCGCACCGGCCGCGACGTCGTGCAGGACTTCCTCGACGCGCAGAACCGCATCCGCTGGATCCGGCCGGAAGGCGCGTTCTACGGCTTCCTGCAGATCGAAGGGCTGACGGACAGCCTGGGTTTCGCCAAGAACCTGGTGCGCAGCGCCAAGGTCGGCGTCTCGCCGGGCTCGGCCTTCGCCCCGCCGGACGATGCGGCCTCCGATGCCTGCATCCGCATCTGCTTCGGCCAGGACCCGGCGCGCCTGCGCGACGGGCTCGACCGGTTGGGCAAGGCGGTCTCGTCGCTCTAGACCCGGGCGCTACACCGTCTCGACGGCCGCCACACCAGGCAGCGACTTGATCGCGCTCTTGAGCACGGCGTTGACCTGGAAGGTCTTGGCCAGCTTGATCTCGGCCTCCTGGCCGTCGCTGGCGGGCACGACGATGGTGACCAGGCCCTTGCCGGCTTCGCGCAACTGCGCGGCGATGGCGCCCAGCGGCTGGGTGTCCTCGAGATAGATGCGCAGGCCCTCGCCGGCATTGGCGGCGGCCTTGTCCAGATCGGTGGCCGAGATCGCGCGCAGCTTCAGTTCATCGCCCTCGCGCGAGGCGTTGACCTTGAGCAGCACCGACTTGCCCGGCTCCAGCAGCGGGCGCGCGGCTGTCAGCGTTTCGGGAAAGAACATCACCTCATACATCCCCGTGGGATCGGAGAAGGAGACGAAGGCATAGGACTGGTCGTTGCGGCCGCGCCGCTCCGATTTCTTGATGATGGTGCCGGCCAGCAGCGAAACATAGGCATGACGCTTGTCGCCTTCGCATTGCGCAAAGGTCGAGACCTGCAGCCGCTTGAGCGCGGTCTCGTAATTGTCGAGCGGGTGTCCGGAGAGATAAAAGCCGATGGCGCCGAATTCCTCACCCAGCCTTTCATGCGGCAGCCAATCGTTCACGGCTGCGAACCTGAGGTCCTCGCCGCTCTCCGCCGCCTCGCCAAACAAGGCGCCCTGACCGCTCTCGCGCTCGCGGGTGTTGCGCACGGCATCGCCCAGCACTGCATCGGCACTGTCGACGAGCTGGCGGCGATTGGCATTGAGGCCGTCGAACGCGCCGGCGCGGGCCAGCATTTCGAACGCGCGCTTGTTGACCAGACGCGGATCGATGCGGCGGGCGAAATCGGCAATCGATTTGAACGGCCCGCCGGCCTCACGCACGGCCACGACATGGTCCATGGCCTGCCGGCCCACGCCCTTGACGGCGGCCAGCGCGTAATAGACGACACCCTTTTCATGATCGCAGGAGAAGGGCGCTTCGGACCGGTTGATGTCCGGCGGCAGCACCTCGATGCCAAGGCGCTGGGCCTCCTGGCGGAAGATGTTGAGCCGGTCGGTGTTGCCGATATCGAGTGTCATCGAAGCGGCCAGGAATTCGACCGGATAATTGGCCTTGAGATAGGCCGTCTGATAGGCGACCTGCGCATACGCCGCCGCATGGCCCTTGTTGAAGCCGTAGCCGGCGAATTTCGCCGCCTGTTCGAAAATCTGTTCGGCGATCTTCGGATCGACGCCGCGTTCCTTGGCGCCGTCGACGAACATCTGGCGATGCTTGGCCATTTCGGAGGCGATCTTCTTGCCCATGGCCCGGCGCAGCAGATCGGCCTGTCCCATCGAATAGCCGCCGAGCTCGCGCGCGATGCTCATCACGTCTTCCTGATAGGTCATCACCCCATAGGTGTCCTTCAGGATCGGCTCGAGCTTGGGGTGCAGATATTCCGGTTTCTCCCGGCCGGATTTGCAGGCGATGTATTTGGGAATCGAATCCATCGGGCCCGGGCGATAGAGCGCCACCAGCGCGACCAGATCGTTGATGTGGTCAGGCTTCATCTTGCGCATCAGATCGCGCATACCCTGGCCTTCGAGCTGGAACACGCCGACGCTGTCGCCGCGCGCCAGCATTTCGAAGGTGGGCTTGTCCTCGAAGGCGATGGACTGGGTGTGCAGTTCGATGCCGCGGCGCTTCAACAACTCCTCGGCCTTGGCGATGACGGTCAGCGTCTTGAGGCCCAGGAAGTCGAACTTCACAAGCCCCGATTTTTCGGCGTCCTCATAGTCGAATTGCGTGACCGGCATGTCGGAACGCGGGTCGCGGTAGAGCGGCACCAGCTCGTCCAGCGGCCGGTCGCCGATGACGATGCCGGCCGGATGGGTCGAGGCGTGGCGGTACAGGCCCTCCACCTTGCGCACGATCGAAAACAGACGCTTGGCGGGCGGTTCGGCCTCGGCGATTTCGTTGAGACGCGGCTCCTGCAACAGCGCGTCTTCGAGCGACACCGGCTTTCCCGGCGGATTGGGGATCAGCTTGGCGATGCGGTCGACCAGGCCCAGCGGGAGTTGCAGCACACGTCCGACATCGCGCACGGCGGCGCGCGCCTGCAACGAGCCCAGCGCCATGATGTGGGCGACGCGATCGCTGCCATATTTCTGCTGCACGTAATGGACGACTTCGTCGCGCCGTTCCTGACAGAAATCGATGTCGAAGTCCGGCATCGACACGCGTTCGGGATTGAGGAAGCGTTCGAACAGCAGGCCGAAACGCAACGGATCCAGATTGGTGATGTCGAGCGACCAGGCCACCAGCGAGGCCGCGCCGGACCCGCGCACGCCGACCGGAATGCCATGGGCGCGGGTCCATTTCATGAAATCCGAGACGATCAGGAAGTAGCCCGGAAAATCCATGTTGTTGATGATGCCCAGTTCATAGGCAAGCCGCTCGTCATAGTCTTGGCGTTCGGCATGCAATCCGCTTTCGGCCAGGCGGCGGGCCAGCCCTTCTTCCGCCTGGCGCTTCAATTCCTGGTCCGGCGGCAGACCGGATTCCGGCTCGAATTGCGGCAGGATCGGCTTGCGCTTCTTCGGCCGGAAGGCGCAGCGCCGGGCGATCTCCAGCGTGTTGTCGATCGCTTCGGGCAGATCGGCGAACTGTGCCGCCATTTCGGCCGGGGTCTTGAAGCGGTGCTCGCGCGTCAGCCGCTTGCGGTCCTCTTGCGAGACATAGGTGCTCTCGGCGATGCAGAGCAGCGCGTCATGCGCCTCATACATGTCCTCGCGGCCGAAATGCACATCGTTGGTGGCGACCAGCGGCACAGCCTTGGCGAAGGCGAAATCGATCAGCGCCGGTTCGGCGGCGCGCTCTTCGGCCAGGCCGTGGCGCTGCAACTCGATATAGAGGCGGTCGCCGAAGATCGCGATCAGCCTGTCGAGGACGGCCTCGGCCGCCTCGGCCTGGCCTTCCATCAGCAGCTTGTTGAGCGGCCCGCCCGGTCCGCCGGTCAGCGCGATCAGCCCCTCGCTGTGCGCGGCCAGCTGCGCGGCATCGACATGGGGCCAGTCGCCCGGCGCCGCCTCGAGATAGGCCGCGCTGAGCAGCTTGGTGAGATTGGTGTAGCCCGCCTCGTTCTGGACCAGCAACGGCAGCAACGGCGGCTTGGACCGCAGCCCCATGCCGGCAACCGGGGCCGCGCCCTCCAGATCGACCGAAACCAGGGCCCCGGTGATCGGCTGCACCCCGGCCTTGGCCACGGTCTCGGTGACGTCGAAGGCCCCGAACAGATTGTTGGTGTCGCAAACGGCGACCGCCGGCATGGCCAGGCCCGTGGCCAGCTTGGCCAGCTCCTGGGGCCGCACCGCGCCTTCGAGCAGCGAGTAGCAGCTCTTCACCCTGAGATGGACGAAGCCCGCCACCGTCCGGCCCAATGCGCGTGAGCGTTCCGCCATAGAAAATCCAATTCGCTGCCGAGCCTGCCGGCTCAGTATCGGACCGGGGGCCCCGCGTTAGAACGCGGCATCGCCGCCTATCCACAAGCGATTGGAAGGCCGTTCGGTCAGCTCGCCGCGATCATTGCCTGGGCCGCATTGGCCAGGATGAAGGAGCAGGCCACAAACACCAGAAGCCCCGCACCTGCCGCCGCATCTTTGATCCACAAGGTCATGTCGTCCTCCATCCCGTGAGGCAGCAGAATATATGTTCCCATTCTGTTCCGTCAAGAACAAATCGTGACCATTTCGTGCCACGGGAATTTGACCGCCCGCGCGCTGGACCGGCCGGGAACGGACGCTATCGTTCGGCCATGCGAGGAAAGCTTTTCGCCCTGCTGCTGACCGGGCTGCTCACCGCCGGTCCGGCACAGGCCGCGCCAAGCACCGAGGTCAACGACGCCCTCGCAAAATTCCAGAGCGGCGATCCACAGGGCGCGCTCGCCCTGCTGACACAGGCCATCGCCTCCGGCGGTCTCGACGACATCGGCGCGGCAGTGGCCCATTACGACCGCGGCGTCGTCTATGCGAGCCTCGGCGAGCGGCAGAGCGCACAGGCCGATTTCGACGCCGCCATTGCCCTGCGGCCCCACTACAGCGAGGCGTACAGCGCGCGCGCCCAAATTCGCCTCGACGGGCATGATCCCGACGGCGCGCTCGCCGACCTGACGGCGCTGCTGGCCTTCGACCCGACCTTTCCCGACCTCCATTACCACCTCGCCCGCGTCTATGAGGCCAAGGGATATCCCGACAAGGCCATGTCCGAATATGACGCCGCCATCGCCGCGGCCCCGTCCGCTCATGCCTATGAGGGCCGCGGTGTGCTCAACCTCCGGGCCGGTCGGCAGGCCCGCGCCATCGATGATCTGGATGCGGCGATCCATCTGAAGCCGGATCTGGCGACGGCCTATGTCGATCGCGGCCAGGCCCATCTCATGGCCCGGAATTACGACGCCGCGATGGCCGATTTCGATGCCGCCCTCCGGCTCAAGCCGGACGATGCGACGGCGAAGATCGGACGGGCGACCGCCGCTGGCAAAGCCGGACGGCCCGACACCGGCGAGCTCGAGGCGGCCATCGCCGCGGACCCGGAGGCCGCCGCCGCGCTCTACCGCACGCGCGGCGATGCCGAACTGTCCCGCCAGAACTATGACGCCGCCATTGCAGATTACGACCGGGCGCTGGCGCACGCGCCCAACGACGCCGTGGCGCTCATCAATCGCGGGGCCGCCCGTCATGGGCTCGGCCAATATGACGACGCCATCGCCGATTACCGCGCCGCCCTGAAGATCAAGACGCGCGACCCGATGATCTACAACAATCTGGGCAACGCCTATGCCGCGCAGGGAAAGCTCGACAAGGCCATCGCCGCCTATGACAAGGCGCTCGCGATCGATCCGGGCTATGTCCCCGCCAAACGCAATCGCGCCGGCGCGATAAAAGCCAGAACGACCGGGCGCACGATCCGCGCGACCCCGCCCTAGGACGTTTCGCGTGCGATCAGGGCACCGGGCAGCGGCAGCCCGCGCGGCGTGCCGGGACAGGCCCGATAGCTCCAGTCGACGATGCGCGCGAGGTCGTCGCCGAGAAAGGCCCGCACAGCGCCGTTCTCCTCGCGGCGGCGTTGCGCATCGAAGGGAAGACCGGGCTGCTTGGCATGCTGCCGGAACAGCGGGCCCGCCACCACGGCGGCGCAATGCTCCTGTCCGAGCCCAAGGCCGAAGAAGCGCTCTACTTGCACCAGCACGGCAGGGGGATCGGCCAGCAAGGCGTCGCAATCGAGCGTGGCGGCGCGCTCCGGCCCCATTGCGGCCAGACTGCGCCGGAACTGCGCGATCTGCAGGTGCCAGGCGAGTGCGGCGATCTCCAGATCGGACATTTCGAAAATCTCGCGCGGCTGCCAGGGCGGCGCCTCACCGCTGTCGCCGAGAATGCTGCCGAACAGGCGGCGCGCATATTTGCGCAGCTGCACGCCGCTCTTGGCGACCGAAACCAGGAAACTCTCCAGATCCGAATACAGGAACAGCGCCTTGCCGCCGGTCAGGCTGGAGGCATCCGAGGCCAGCAGGTTGACGAAGTTCGACGGTTTCACGGTGACCTTCGCACCGGGCCGGGCGGGCCGGCCGAGCAGTCGAAACGTTGTTTCGATCAGCCGGGGCGGCAGTGCGCGTCCACCGTGCAGCGCCGCGCGCCTGGCGTCGGCCACCGGCACCAGCGCCATCGGTTCGCGCAGCGACAGATTGCGGCCTGGCAGGTCGAGTGCCGCAGCCAGCAGCGTCGAACAGCAGAACGAACTGTGCCAAATCATGTTCGGGCCGGAGGCCGTAATGGGCAGACCGTCAGCCGCGGCATCGAGCGCCACCCGGCGGCGCGGCAGGCCGTCCCGCTTCCAGCGATGGTCGAGAAAGGGTTGCCGCGCCAGGGTCTCGCGGTCGGTGTGGACAAAGCAGAACTGATTGCGCTGCGGATCGTAGTCTTCGAGGAACCAGTCGGGATCGGCGAGCGTGGCCTCGGCCGACACCTGATCTTTCAGCGGTCCACACTCGACCATCCGCTGCCCCCTCGTTCCGCGCGACAGCTCTGACGGGCACTCTGCGCGCGGCCATCGGTCGTGCTTGTTGTGATCGTGATCTAGGAGCGAGGACGCCAACGACAAGTGCGCGCGGAACAAGGCCTGCCCGACGGAAATGCATAGCTTGAAAACAGCCACGCGACGTCTTGTTACGCCGGCACTGCTGGCACGGATATGAATGACAATTCAGCAATGTACACGGAATCGTGATGCGCGCAGATCAGCCCGTCGGCACGCGTCCGGCGACGAGCCGGCCATTGTCGAAGATCAGGGCGCGATCCATCTTCGCGGCAAGGTCGTGATTGTGGGTCGCAATCAATGCCGCCAGACCTTCGGCCCGCACCAGGTCGACAAGCGCGTCGAACACACCGCCCGAGGTCTTGGGATCCAGATTGCCGGTTGGTTCGTCGGCCAGCAGCAGACGGGGCCGATTGGCCAGTGCCCTGGCAACCGCGACACGCTGCTGCTCGCCACCGGAGAGCTGCGAGGGGCGATGGTCCAGCCGCTCGGCCAGGCCCAGCCGTGTCAGCAGCCGCGTCGCCTCGGCTTCGGCCGCCTTGCGTGCGCGCCCGGCAATGCGCTGGGGCATGACCACATTTTCCAGCGCCGTGAATTCCGGCAGCAGGTGGTGGGCCTGATAGACGAAGCCAACCGTGTCGCGCCGCAGCCCGGTGCGCTCGGCGTCGGACAATTCGGACACCGCGCGGCCGGTAATGAACACCTCGCCGCTGCTCGGCGCCTCGAGAAGCCCGGCCATGTGCAACAGAGAAGATTTGCCGGCGCCGGACGGGCCGACCAGCGCCACCAGTTCGCCTGGCATCACACTGAGGCTGACGTCGCGGAAGATTTCGAGTTCGCCCTCGCCCTGCGGATAGGTGCGGGCGACCTTCTCCAGACGCAATGTGGCGGTGTCACTCATAGCGCAGCGCCTCGACCGGATCGAGCCGCGCGGCCCGCCACGAGGGATAGAGCGTCGCCAGGAAACTCAGCACCAGCGACATGCCGACCACGGCGATGACCTCGCCGGTGTCGACGCGCGCGGGCATGTGGCTGAGGAAATAGATTTCCGGACTGAACAGATTGGTGCCCGTCAGGTGGGACAGGAATACGCGGATGTCCTCGATATAGGCGCAGAACACCACACCGATGATGAAGCCCAGAAGCGTGCCGGTGAGACCGATGCTCGAACCCGCAATCAAAAAGACCCGCATCACCGCCCCGCGCGTCGCGCCCATCGTGCGCAGGATCGCGATGTCCGCGCCCTTGTCCTTCACCAGCATGATGAGCCCGGAGATGATGTTGAGCGCGGCCACCAGAATGATCAGCGTCAGGATCATGAACATGACATTGCGCTCGACCTGCAGCGCGCTGAACAGGCTCGAATTCATGTCCTGCCAGGTGATGATGCGGCTGTCGGGTCCGGCCGCTCGCGAGATGGCCCCGGCCATGTCGCCCGCCTGGTCGGGCGCATCGACCATGACTTCCAGCCCGCTGACCTTGTCGTCGGTATTGAAATAGAGCTGCGCCTCCTTGAGCGGCATGAAGACGAAGGCCTGATCATATTCGCTCATGCCGATTTTGAAGGTGCCGGCCACCGAATAGGTCTTGACCCGCGGCGTCACGCCGAAGGGCGTCACATTGCCCCGCGGCGCGATCAGGGTGACGTTCATGCCCGGCACGACATTGAGCTTGTCGGCCAGCCGCGCGCCCAGGATCACGCTGTCGCCGCCCTGGTAGCGCGCAAGCGCGCCGTCGGACAGGGTCTTCGACACCGCAGTTTCGGCTTTCAGATCGGCGCGCCGCATGCCGCGCACGATCACGCCCGAGGTGACGCCTCCCGATGCGGCCATGACCTGGCCGTTGACGATCGGGGCCACGCGGGTGACGCCCGGCACCTTGCGCACGCGCGCGGCCACCGCGTCGAAATCGGGAAGATTGCCCTGAACACTCTGCACCATGACATGGCCGTTGAGGCCGAGGATCTTGGCCAGCAATTCGTCGCGGAAACCGTTCATCACGCTCATGACAATGATCAGCGCGGCAACGCCGATCATGATGCCCAGCAGTGACAGGATCGAGATGACGGAGATGTAGCCGTCCTTGCGCTTGGGGCGCAGATAGCGCAGCGCAATCAGCCATTCGAACGCCGCGAACGGACGCAGTGCCGCGCCGGTTTTCTTGGTCACGCCCGCCTCGCTCATGCGCGCACGAAGCGGTTGACCGCCGCCTCCAGCGTCATCTCTTCCTTCTCCCCGGTGGCCCGGGTCTTGACCTCGACCATGCCCGTCTTCAACCCGCGCGGGCCGACGATCAGCTGATAGGGCAAGCCGATCAGCTCCATCCCGGCGAATTTGGCGCCGGGCCGTTCATTGGTGTCGTCATAGAGCACCTCGCGCCCGGCCTTGGTGAGGCGGGCATAAATGTCCTCGCAGGCCCTGTCGGTGTCGGCGTCGCCGGCCTTCAGATTGATCAGCGCCAGATCGAACGGTGCCACGGCCTCAGGCCAGATGATGCCGGCGTCGTCATGGCTGGCCTCGATGATCGCGCCGGCCAGGCGCGAAACGCCGACGCCATAGGAGCCCATCTCCACCGGCACGTCCTTGCCGTCCGGCCCGGTCACGACCGCCTTCATGGGCGCCGAATATTTGCTGCCGAAATAGAAGACCTGCCCCACTTCGATGCCGCGCGCCGACAACCGCTTGTCTTCGGGCACCTCGGCCTCGAAGCGGGCCTGGTCGTGCACGTCCTCGGTGGCGGCATAAAGCTCGGTGCGGCTCTTGATGATGGGTTCCAGATCGGCGTCGAAATCGGTGTCCTCACCCGGCACCGGCATGTCGAGCAGGTCCTTGTGGCAGAAGACGCCGCTTTCGCCGGTCTCGGCCAGCACGATGAATTCGTGGGACAGGTCGCCGCCGATGGGCCCGGTTTCGGCCCGCATCGGAATCGATTTGAGGCCCATGCGCGCGAAGATGCGCAGATAGGCGACATACATGCGGTTATAGCTGCGGCGCGCGGCCGCCTTGTCGATGTCGAAGGAATAGGCGTCCTTCATCAGGAATTCGCGGCCGCGCATGACGCCGAAGCGCGGTCGCACCTCATCGCGGAATTTCCACTGCGTGTGGTAGAGATTGAGCGGAAGCTGCTTGTAGCTGCGCACATAGGCGCGGAAAATCTCGGTGACCATTTCCTCATTGGTCGGCCCGTAGAGCAGATCGCGGTCGTGGCGGTCTGTGATCCGCAGCATCTCCTTGCCATAGGCCTCGTAGCGCCCGCTCTCGCGCCACAGATCGGCCGATTGCAGCGTCGGCATCAGGATCTCGATGGCCCCGGCCCGCACCATCTCCTCGTCGACGATGCGCTTGATCTTGTTGAGCACGCGGATACCCAAGGGCAGCCAGGCATAGATGCCGGCGGCCTCCTGGCGGATCAGGCCGGCGCGCAGCATCAGCCGGTGGCTGACGATCTGGGCCTCGGCCGGGGTTTCTTTCAGAAGGGGCAGGAAGTAGCGGGACAGGCGCATGGAAGCGGGCTTGCCTTGATTTGATGTGGTCAGACGGAACGGCACTCTTCTAAGCACGCGGGATGATTAGGGCAATTGCGCGCCACCCCACCCCGCGCCGCTCCAGTCTCGTGGGGCCGGCTCGCCGGTTGGGCGCCATCCAGACCTTGTACGGAGCGGATACCTTTCGCAAAGATATTCGAAAGATTGCGAAAATGTAAGCCTTCCACTGCGGCTCTCCGGCGTTCATTTCTGGTCGCCTCGATGAAGCGCGCGTAACCTTTCCCGCGACAGACCTGTTTCTGCCTTTGGATCGGGGGGAGAATTCCATGGTTTCGCGCGCCGTGGCTGCAACGGCAGCCATCTTTGCATCGTTTCTTTTCCTCTTTGCTGGACATGCCTCGGCGGGCGGAATGGGCGACTGTCCACCCGTCGGCCACCTGCCGAGCTGGAAGCCTTACAGCCAGGAGACCCGCGACTACGACCAGCGGCAATTCAATGTCCAGAAGGGCGATGAAGTCACGCAAGTGACGGTGGCGGGCAGCACCTGCAAGACCGACTACGACCTCAAGCCCGGCTCCGAGGAGATGAGCAGTCTGGAAATCCAGATGAACTATCGCCAACAGCTCAGCCAGCTCGGCGCGCAAACCATGTGGAGCGACGACAACAACACCACCGCGAAGCTGGTCAAGGACAATCAGGAGACCTGGATCTCGGTCGAAAGCGGCGGGGGCGAAATCAACGTCATTGTGCTCAACAAGAAGCCGCTCAAGCTGACGCTGACGGCACCGTCGGGCAAGGACTATCGCCTTCTCGGTCACATGCCGACGTATCACGCCTGGAATGTCGAAAAGAACAATTTCGACAAGTACAGCTTCACCGTGCAGAACGGCGACGGTACGCAGGACGTCGAGGTGATGGGCGCGAAATATTTCGTCAGTTACAGCTCCAATGCCGGCGTGCCGCAACAGAGCGAACTGGCCATCCAGACCAACTACCGTGAGGCGTTGAAGAAGCTGGGCGCGCAGATCCTGTACACAATCGACGATCACACCACCGCGAGGCTGGACGACAAGGGCCAGGAGATCTGGATCTCGGTCACAACCGGAGGGCGGCACAATCGATGTGCGCACCATTGAGGTGAAATCGTTCGCCGCCACCATCCAGCCGCCGACCGCGGACGCGATGAAGGCGGCGCTGGACAAGGACGGCCACCTCGCCCTTTACGTCCACTTCGATTTCAACAAGGCGACGCTCAGGCCCGACGCCAAGCCGATCATCGATCAGGTGATCGCGCTGATGAAGAACAATCCGGACCTGAAGCTCGAGATCGACGGCCACACCGACAGCATCGGCGGCCACGACTACAACATGAAGCTGTCGCAGGACCGCGCCGCGTCCGTGGTCGCCGCGGTGGTCAAGGGCGGCATCGACGCCGGCCGGCTCAAATCGGCGGGCTTCGGGCCCGACAAACCGATCGCCGACAACGCCAAGCCGGAGGGCCGCGCCAAGAACCGACGGGTGGAATTGGTGAAGATCTAGTCGCCTCGCTTGGCAATCGGTGCGCGCGCAATGAATTTTTGTACAGAACTCTGATGCTAGAGCAGAAACCCTTGTCCGAGCCCTTGGCCGGCACCATCTAGGGTGGCGGGAGGGCATTTCATGACATCTGCGGAACCGCGCTCGCGAGGCGTGCTCATCGTCGGCCTCTTGCTGGCGCTGGCCGCGCCCCTGCTCGGCCATTATGCCGGGCCCTGGATCGGACCCGACCGCCGTATCGGTACTGAGATCTTCTTCTGGGGTCTGTTCGTCCTCGTTCTTGGCTATGTGCTTGTCGTGGAGCGGCGGCGCCTCGGCTCGATCGGATTGCGGCGGCCGACCTGGAAAACATTCGCCACGGCCATTCCAGCTGCGATCCTGATGGTCGTGGGCTTCAGTCTGATCTACACGGTCGTTTTCCCGGCACTCGGCCTCACGATGAACACGGCCGAGATGCACAAGCTCATGGACACGCCCTATTGGTATCGGGTGCTGCTCGTCACGCGCGCGGGCTTCATGGAAGAGACGCTGTTCCGTGGCTACGGCATCGAACGGCTGAGTGAACTGACCGGCAAGCGATGGATCGGCGCGGTCATCACCTGGGCTGCCTTCACCTTCGCGCATCTGAACAGCTGGGGCTGGGCCCAGCTCATCATCGCGGGATATGGCGGGGTGGTTCTGACGACACTCTACCTGTGGCGGCGCGATCTGGCCTGCAACATCCTCGCGCACTGGCTGACCGATGGCGCAGGCTTCCTGCTGCCGCACTAACCGGGTCCCCCACCCTCAGTGCAGCACCCGCCCGCGGAGGAACCGGCTCGCCGCATCGGCGACACGGCGCCAGCAGTCGGCGGCTTCGGGCTCGTCGGCCATCAGGTTCTCGGCGG
Source organism: uncultured Pseudomonadota bacterium (assembly GCA_963710925.1). Lineage (GTDB taxonomy): Bacteria > Pseudomonadota > Alphaproteobacteria > Micropepsales > Micropepsaceae > Rhizomicrobium. The sequence goes on from CAVQBY010000004.1 coordinate 539,041, forward strand.
CGCGCCGGCGGATGATCGGAACCGCCTCGGCCCCGTAAGAGGCCACGGCCCAGCGGGCGATGGCAAGGATGTCAAATTCGGCGTCCATGGCCCCATCCAACTCCGCCTTGCGGGGCAAGACATTGATGCGCCTCAAAATTGGCCTCAACGGCCGACCGGCGTCATACCGCTGAAGGGCACCTGGTCGCCCATGGAGTCGATCAGGCCGCGGACATCGACAGCGGGATGCGTATCGACGCCGCTGCCGGCCTTGCGGTCGCGCAGGTCTTCGAGGCTGAAATTCATGTTCGCCTGATAGTCCGGCTCGGTAACGTTGCGCAGCCGCTGCATGGCCTCATACCACTCGGCCTTGGTGCGACCATCCGTGCACGAAGCGGCCTCGGCGCCGCTCGCGCCCCAGCGCCGCTCGATGCACTGATAGGGATCGAACGACATGGCGAACAGCCGGTGAACCAGGCTGTCGAAGGTCATGGATACCGGCTGCCGCCGCGAATTGAGATAGGTGATGGTGCAGCGCCTCGATTCTTCGTCATAGGCTTTCTGGAGGTCGGCCTTGAGGAACTGGCCGTCATAGACGATCCGCGGGTCGCGCTGAATCCACATCTCGATCATCTCCGCCATATCGCTACGGAAATGGACGAAGGCCGCGCGGGTGCGCGCATCGCGCGACGGGGTCGAATAGCTTTCCCAGGTATTGTCGTCGGTGCCGTAGATATTGTCGGGCAGGCGCGCGGGATGGTCCTTGTTCTGGATGCCCTCGGAGACCGAATTGTCGACATATTGCGCCCGATCCTTCAGATCGTTGCACAGCGTGCGCATGGTCTCGCGCAGTTCGAATACCGGATTGTACTTGACCTTCCCGCCCGACACCGCCGCACGCACATATTCATAGAAGCCCAGTTCGACGCCGTGATAGGCGAAGCGCGGATCCTTTGCGGTCTTGCCCGCCTGCGCCTCGGTGCCGCGGTACTGGACCAGCGAGAAGTCGGCGATATCGGCGTTCTTCGCCAGCGTCTCGCGGCCGCCGATCCAGTGGCCTGCGTCGTTGCGATGGGCGTGAACCAGGCGTTGCGGCCGCCAGTTCTTGAAGCCGCCGCCGAGTTTCTCCGGGCTCTGGCCGAACTGGCCGCCATAGACGCTGCGGGTGACAGTGAAATCCGGATGGGCGCTCATATAGTGAATGCGACCGTCGTCATCGACCTTGTAGACGATCCCGACATGGCCGTTGATGTCATAGATCACGGTGCCCGGCCGGATCGTCCCCGGGCGCGATATCGGGCGAATAGAAATCGGACGGTACGCCGCCCGTCTGATTGGCGTCGGTGCGATAGGTGGCCGAGAACACGGTATCGGCCATTTCCAGCAACGCCTTCGGCCCGTCGATGCCCCGGCCGTGATCCACCAGATCGGTGCGCGAGACGGGCCGGTTGGGCTTGTGACCATATTTCAGGTCGCCGCCGCCGCTGATCGCATCGACATAGCTGAACGGCAGCCCGTTCTTCCAGGCGTAATAGCCGCGCAGAAAATAGGGCAGCTTGGCGCAGTCCAGATCGACGTCGAACCAGCGTGGATCGGACAGGCGATAGGGATTGGCCGAACTGCGCAGGCAGCTTTCTGAGGAACTGCAGTCGCTCTCACCGATGGCGGTGACGAAGTCCTCGAAGCCTTCCTCGTCGGCCGCGCTCCACTGGGTCTTGGTGATGTGCCAGGGATAGAAATCGCGCGCCCGTGCCGCCGACGCGGCGCCCAGCGTCAGCAGAAAAGCCATCCCGACAAACATGACGGCACGCATGAACATGCGCGTCCCCCCGCGCTTTCCCTTGGCGCAGCGTCCCGGATTGGCACAGTGCGGTCAAGCGCCGGTGCGAGGGCTTCGCAAGAAGCGTTAACGACGGCGCGAACAGGCCGTGGGCGCGTCCAGCGCCGCGCCCAGCCCGGCCACCTCGACGTCCACGAGAGCATCCGGACCGTGGCGGCCGGTCCGCACACCGGCGAGGACGGTCTCGCTCTCGAGATGAACCTGGGCGATCTGGCCGGTTTCGGCGGGGACAACACGATGACCGTAAGCATCGGTCCCGCCGATATATTCGGCGCCGGTCGTGGCCCCGGCGCAGGGCCCGGGCGCCGGGCCTGTCAGGATGGGGCTGGGGCGGACGGCCGCCGGCGCCCCTAGCGCGGCAGCGCTCGCCAGGACCAGCGGCAGAACCCCGAACAGCAGCGCCAGGACCGCGGCCAGGACGGAAGGCCAGCCCTTTGCGAGCGCTGTGGAAGAATGATACGATAACTTCATGGTGACTGCCTGATAATTGCGTGACACATGCCCACACTTCGTGTAAGTGCTAAAAGCATATTGCGTACCAAGTGCTGAACAGAACGTATCGATCGCTCGGCAAGAGCGGCCAAGTTCGGGGAGAAAGTTCCGCGCACAGCGCGGATAGAAAGGCCGGGAAACCGGCCTTTCGCGTTTTCGGCCCCGGCAATGCGCCCCCGTTGCGCAGCCGCCCCGCCCCCTCACGCTCTCCCAGGGACGAAAATGAGTTGGGGCCGGGGATGCTGGAAAACCTGTTCGGGCTGAAGGCCCAGGGCACGACGGTGCGCCGCGAGCTGGTCGCCGGCGCCACCACCTTCCTGACCATGGCCTACATCATGTTCGTGAACCCGAAGATCCTGGCCGCGGGCGGCCTCGATCCCGGCGCGGTGTTCGTGGCCACCTGTCTGGCCTCGGCCTTTGCCTGCGCCCTGATGGGGTTCTACGCCAACCTGCCGGTGGCGCTGGCGCCTGGCATGGGGATGAACGCCTATTTCGCCTTCACCGTGGTGCCGGCTCTGGGCGGGGACTGGCGGCTGGCGCTGGGCTGCGT
>CAVQBY010000005.1:0-987692 GCA_963710925.1 uncultured Pseudomonadota bacterium
ATGTCGGCAAGGCCAAGAGCCTGAAGAAGCGCGTCGCCAACTACGCCAAGTCCGGCGGGCACAACGACCGCATCACGCGCATGATCGCGGAGACCGCGGAGATGCTGTTCGTGACCACGGCCTCCGAAACCGAAGCGCTGCTGCTCGAACTCAATCTCATCAAGAGGCTCAAGCCGCGCTTCAACGTCTCGTTCCGCGACGACAAATCCTTTCCGAACATCCTGCTGCGGCAGGATCATCCCTATCCGCAGATCCTCAAGCATCGCGGCGCCAAGACGCGCCAAGGGCGTCTATTTCGGGCCCTTCGCCAGCGCCGGCGCCGTCAACCGCACGCTCAACACGCTGCAGCGCGCCTTCCTGCTGCGCTCCTGTTCGGATTCGGTGTTCGAAGCCGCACCCGGCCCTGCCTGCTGTTCCAGATCAAGCGCTGCAGCGCGCCTTGCGTCGGGCGCATCGACGAAGCCGGCTATGCCGAACTGGTGCGCGAGACCGAAAGCTTCCTGACCGGCAAGAGCCGCAACGTGCAGGCGCAGCTCGCCAAGGACATGAACGCGGCCGCCGAGGCGCTGGACTTCGAACGCGCCGCGCGGCTGCGCGACCGCATCAAGGCCATGAGCCAGATCCATGCCAGCCAGGGCATCAATCCCGACCAGCTTCAGCGATGCCGATGTGTTCGCCCTGTTCGCACCAGGGCGGGGAATACTGCATTCAGGTGTTCTTCTTCCGCGGCGGCCAGAACTGGGGCAACCGGCCCTATTTCCCGCGCGGCCGCGCCGAGACGACGAATGCCGAAGTGCTCGAAAGCTTCATCGGCCAGTTCTATGACGAGCGGCCCGCCCCGCCGCTGGTGCTGCTCAGCGAAGAGGTGGCCGAGCGCGAGCTGCTCGAGGAAGCGCTGTCGCTGCGCATGGAGCGCAAGGTCGAACTGGCCGTGCCGCAGCGCGGCGAAAAGCGCGACATCGTCGAGATGGCGCTGCACAATGCGCGCGAGCAGCTGGGCCGCCGCATGGCCGAGAATTCGGCACAGCGCGAATTGCTCGAAGGCGTCGCCGACGTCTTCGGCCTGGAGACGCCGCCGCGCCGCATCGAGGTCTACGACAACTCCCATATCCAGGGCAGCCAATGCGCTGGGAGCCATGATCGTGGCCGGACCGGACGGCTTCGAGAAGGGCGAGTACCGCAAGTTCAACATCAAGATCGGCCGAACTCACGCCCGGCGACGACTACGCGATGATGCGCGAAGTGCTGACGCGCCGCTTCGCCCGGCTGGTCAAGGACCAGACCAATGAGGACGTCCCAGGCCAAGCGCCCGGATCTGGCACTGATCGATGGCGGGCCGGGCCAGCTTTCGGTGGCCTGCCAGGTCTTCGCCGATCTGGGCGTGGAGGATGTGACGCTGGTCGGCATTTCCAAGGGGCCGGACCGCGATGCCGGGCCGCGAACATTTCTACATGCCGGGCCGCGGCGCCCTTCCGCCTCGATCCCAGGAGCCCGGTGCTCTATTACCTGCAGCGGCTGCGGGACGAGGCCCACCGCTTCGCCATCGGCAGCCACCGCAAGAAGCGCTCCAAGGCCATCGGCGCCAATCCGCTGGACGAGGTGGCCGGGGTGGGCGCGGCGCGCAAGCGCGCCCTGCTTGCAGCATTTCGGCTCGGCGCGGGCCGTGGCCGGCGGCCAGCCTCGCCGATCTGGAGGCGGTGGAGGGCGTCAGCGCGACCCTGGCCAGGAAAATTTTCGACTTCTTCCACCCCAGCGGCTAGGTGCTGGCGGTGTTAAGGTCGTGCCCATGTTCAATCTGCCCAATCTCCTGACCATCTTCCGCATCGTGCTGGTGCCGGTGTTCGCGCTGGCCTTCGCCTTGCCGGGCACCACCGGCAAGCTGGTGGCCTTCGGCGTCTTCTGCCTGGCCGGAATCAGCGACTGCGCTGGACGGGCTGGCCGCCCGCAAGCTCAAGGCCTATTCCGATTTCGGCCGCATGCTCGATCCCATCGCCGACAAGGTGCTGGTGGCCACCGCGCTGATGATGCTGGTCGCGGGCGGCGCCTTCGACGGCTACAAGCTGGTGCCGGCGCTGGTGATCCTGGCGCGCGAGATCCTGGTCTCGGGCCTGCGCGAATTTCTGGCCGGGGTGCGGGTCAGCGTGCCGGTCACCTCTATCGCCAAGATCAAGACCACGATCCAGATGATCGCCATCGGCGCCATGATCCTGGGGCCGACGGCCGACCATGTCATCCCCGGCGCGCTGGCCTTCGCCTATATCGCGCTGTGGGTGGCGGCGGGGCTGACCGTCTATACCGGCTATGTCTATTTCCGCGCCGGGCTGGTGCATGTGCGGCCCGACCGCGACACCTCCGGCGGGCCGCGGAGGCGGCATGACGCTGCTCTATTTCGCCTGGGTGCGACAGAAGCTCGGGCAAGAGCGAGGAAGAGGTCGACACTGCCGCCGAACATTCACAGACCGTGCGCGAACTTGCCGGCCTTCTCGCCGCGCGCGGCGGCGGCTATGAAGACGTGTTCGACGACGAAAAGACGCCTGCGCGTGGCCGTCAACCAGGAACACGCCGATTGGGACGCGGCGGTCGCCGGAGCCGACGAGGTGGCCTTCTTCCCGCCGGTGACGGGGGGCTGACGCCGTGAGCCCACGTATCGCAATCCAGCGCGAAGACTTCGACGTCAATGCCGAGATCGCCGCGCTGCGCGATGGCCGCAGCGAGATCGGCGCCGTGGTGACGTTTTCGGGGCATGGTGCGCGGCGATGACGGGCTGATGGCGATGACGCTCGAGCATTATCCCGGCATGACCGAGCGCGAGATCGCGCGCCCACATTGCCGAGGCCGAAGCGCGCTGGCCGCTGATGGGCGTCACCGTGATCCATCGCATCGGGCGGCTGGCGCCGGGCGATGCGCATCGTGCTGGTGGCCGTGGCCTCGGCGCACCGCGCCGCCGCCTTCGAGGCGGCGAATTTCCTGATGGACTACCTGAAGACCCGCGCGCCCTTCTGGAAACTGGAGGAACGCGGCGGCGACGCGCAGTGGGTCGACGCGCGCGAGGCCGACGACGACGCGGCCAAGCGCTGGAAGTGATTTCCGTCCCTGCCTTCCCCCGATCGTCATGGCCCGCAATGCGCGCCACCCAGATGGGGACAGGTGACGGCGCCGCCGGAATGGCCTCGGCCAGAGCCTAAATTCGCCGCTTGCCTTTGGCGTCACCTGGATCCGCCCGCATTCGCGGGGGATGACAATTGGGGTGCGTAAGCCATGACCGTTGACAGATGTGGACGCGCCTAAAGTTCCACCACCGATTTTTCGCGGTGCACGTCTTCCATGTAGTCGTGCATCAGCGTTTCGGTGATCTTGCCGGGCGTGAACTTGTAGGGCCCGATCTCGGAGACCGGCGTGACCTCGGCCGCCGTGCCGACGATGAAGCATTCGCTGAAATCGGCCATTTCCTCGGGCTTGATGTGGCGTTCGTGCACCGGGATCTGGCGGATCTTGGCCAGCGCCATCACCGAGCGCCGCGTGATGCCGTCGAGGAAACAATCCGGCGTCGGGGTGTGCAGCTCGCCGTTCCTGACGAAGAAGACGTTGGCGCCGGTCGCCTCGGCGACATAGCCGCGATAGTCGAGCATCAGCGCATCGGCATAGCCCTGCGCTTCGGCGGCGTGCTTGGACATGGTGCAGATCATGTAGAGACCGGCGGCCTTGGCCGCCGTCGGCGCGGTGTCGGGCGCCGGGCGCCGCCAGTCGGACAGCGCCAGGCGGATGCCCTTCATCTTGGTGGCCGGATCGAAATAGGAGCCCCACTCCCACACCGCGATGGCGACATGGATGGTGGTGTTCTGCGCCGACACCGCCATCATCTCGCTGCCGCGATAGACGACGGGGCGGACATAGCCGTCCTGGATGTTCTGGGCGCGGGCGGCTTCGTAGCAGGCGTCGAAGATCTGCTGCTCGGTGAAGGGGATCTTCATGCCGAGAATGCGCGCCGATTCGAACAGGCGGGCGATGTGTTCCTTGTGCTTGTAGATGCGGCCCGAATAGATGCGCTCGCCCTCGAACACGCTCGAGCCATAATGCAGGCCATGGGTCAGCACATGGGTGCTGGCCTCGCGCCAGGGCACCAGCTTGCCGTCATACCAGAGCGAACCCTCGCGATCGTCGAATGAAGGCGTCGCAGCCATGGAAAATCCTCGTTGCCCGTGTGATGAGGGCCGGCGAACCGGGCCTCTTGCCTGACGGGGCCGGACCGGCCTAGATATGTCAGCATGTCTGACGTAACTACCGCCGAACCGCGCCCGCTCGCCTCCCCTTTATACCTTCGGGATGAGGAGTTGAAGCAAGGCGTGGACCTGCTATTTGCGGCATTTTCCGACGTCTTCGCCGAGGGCGATGCCGAATTGCGGCAGGCGCCGGGCTGGGCCGGGCCCATCGCCGCGCCCTCTATTTCATCGCCCGCAATCCCGGCCTGACCGTGGCCCAGCTGCTGGCCATCCTGAAGATCACCAAGCAGAGCCTGTCGCGGGTGCTGAACGAACTGCTGGCCGCCGGCTATGTCGAGCGCCGCCCGGCCCCCGACGACCGGCGGATGCGGCAATTGCGCCTGACCGAAAAGGGGGCGGCGCTCGACGCGGCCCTGTGGGAAGCGCCAGCGGCCGCGCTCGTGCGGGCCTTCCGCGAAGCCGGACCCGAGGCGGTGGCCGGATTCCGCCGGGTGCTGACGGCGCTGTCCGGGACGGCGACGCACAGGCCGGAGACCACGCCATGAGCGGGCAGGCCCTGCATGGCCGGCGCCGAGACGCCGCATCTGCTGGTGGTCGACGACGACGAGCGCCTGCGCGCGCTGCTGCAGCGCTATCTCACCGGCAACGGCTTTCGCGTTCAGCGTCGCGGCCGATGCCGCCGAGGCCCGCGACCCTGATGAAGTCCATCGCCTTCGATCTTCTGATCGTCGATGTGATGATGCCGGGCGAGACCGGTCTTGAGCTGACCAAATCGGTGCGCGACCCATTCGCAGGTCCCGATCCTGATCCTGACCGCGCGCGGCGAGCCGCGAGGACCGCATCGCCGGTCTCGAGCACGGCGCCGACGATTACCTGCCCAAGCCGTTCGAGCCGCGCGAGCTGGTCTTGCGCTGCAGCGCGCTGATGCGCCGCGCCGCGCCGCCGCCGGCCGCGACGCCTGCGCGAACCGTGGAGATGGGCGACGCGGTGTTCGATCCCGAGCGCGGCGAATTGCGCCGCAAGGGCAAGCCGGTGCGGCTGACGACGTCGGAAGCCGCGCTGCTGCAAGCTGTTCGCGGCCCATGCCGGCCGGCCTTTCAGCCGCGCCGATCTGTGCACGCGGCTGGGCGTGGCCCTGGAGCGCTCGATCGACGTGCAGGTGACGCGGCTGCAGGCGCAAGATCGAGGAAGATCCCAAGCTGCCGCTCTACATCCAGACGGTGCGCGGCGTCGGCTATGTGCTGGTGCCGGACCGGGTGGCATGAGCGCCATGTGGCATCCCTTCCGCGCGCTCAGACGGGCCCTGCCGCACCGGCTGTTCGGCCGCTCGCTGATCATCATCGTGGCGCCGGTGGTGCTGCTGCAGGGCGTCGTCACCTACGCCTTCTTCGAGCGCCACTACGACATCATGACGACGCGCCATGACGCGCGGCGTCGCCGCCGATGTCGCCTTCCTGGTCAACATGGTGGAGACCACGCCCGAGCGCGCAGGCGCGCAGCGCGCTGCTGGAGAAGGCCGCACGCAATCTGAACTACCAGGTGTCGGTCCTGCCGGGCCAGCACATCACCGGGCCGGCGCATGCACAAGCGCGCCCCACATCAACGACATCCTGGTGGCGACCTTCGAGCGCCAGCTGGGCGAGACCCATGCCTTCACCTCGCGCATCGTCGGCGATTATCTCGATCTCGGCGGTCGACGTGAAGAGCGGCACGCTTGCGCCTGCTGATTCCGCAAGAACCGCATGATCGCCGGCAATGCCGACATCTTCATCCTGTGGATGGTGATCTCGGCCCTGATGCTGCTGGCCATCGCGATCATCTTCCTGCGCAACCAGGTGCGGCCGATCGAAAGGCTGGCAATCGCCGCCGAAGCCTTCGGCCGCGGCCGCTCGGTGCCGGACTTCAAGCCGCGCGGTGCCACCGAGGTGCGCCGCGCCGGCGCAAGCCTTCCTGACCATGCGCGAGCGCATCGAACGCTATCTGCAACAGCGCACCGAAATGCTGGCCGGCGTCAGCCACGACCTCAAGACGCCGCTGACGCGGCTGAAGCTGCAGCTGGCGATGATGGACAGCGAGCCGATGCCGCGGCGCTGCGCGAGGACATCGCCGACATGGAGCGCATGCTCGACGAATATCTCGACTTCGCGCGCGGCGAAGGCGGCGAGGCGGCACAGAACACCGATCTGTCCGCGCTGGTGCGCGACGCCGCCGACGCGGCCGGACGGGGCCAGGAAGAACGCCGCCTCGGCACCGATATCGCCGAAGGGCTGAGCCTGCCGGTCAAGCGCAACGCATTGCGCCGCTGCCTCAACAACCTCATCGACAATGCGCTCAAGCATGGCAAGCGCAGCATGGTGACGCTGCGTCGCAGCCGATGCGGGCGGCCATGTCGAGATCCTGGTCGATGACGACGGCCCGGGCATTCCCGAAGCGCGGCGCGAGGAAGCCTTCCGCCCCTTCCACCGCCTCGACGAGGGCCGCAACCTGCAGACCGGCGGCAGCGGGCTGGGCCTGGCCATCGCCCGCGACATCGCCCGCGCCCATGGCGGCGAACTGACCCTGGGCGACAGCCCGCTGGGCGGCCTGCGCGCCATTATCCGCCTGCCGGTCTAGCCGGCGTCGTCCTCCGCCGCGGCGGCGCCACCCAGCCGGTCGAGCAGGGTTTCGCCGCGGCGCAGATCCATGTCGAGGCGGGCCATGGTGCGGGTCAGATCCTTGTCGTCCTCCAGCCAGGCCGGCACCGCGCGGCCCAGGGCGGCCGCCAGCGCCAGCGCGCGCAAGGGCAAGGCCGGACCGGTATCGGCCTCGGCCAGGGTGAGAAGCCAACCGGCCGTCTCCGCAATGGACTCGCGCGCGGCCACCAGGGTCAACAGGTCGCGCTTCAGTCCTTCATAGAGCCCGGCCACGGCCTTCTTGCGCGGCGCCAGCACCTCGAACCAGCACATGGCGACCTCGAACAGACGGTCATGCGCCGTGCCGGGCTCGGGCGCATAGCGCGCGGTGACCTCTTCGGCGATGCGCGCAAGGATCAGCGCGAACAGCGCCGGTTTCGACGGGCACAGCATCCGGAGTTCGGCCAGCGGCACGCGCGCGGATTTGGCGACGGAGACGAGCGTCAGCTCGCTCCAGCCCGTCTTCGCAAGCCGCTTGAGAGCGGCGTCGACGAGGCGGGTCCGGGGATCTGCGGGAGGATTGGTCTTGCGGGAGGCCATGGACGCGATCCTGCGCGCCGGCGCGCCACGCCTCAAGCGCTGAGCTGTTTGGCCCGCCTGTTGGCGGCGGCGACGGCGCGGGCCATGAGCGCCTTGAGACCCCGGGCCGACATCAGCACCTTGAGCGCGGCTTCGGTGGTGCCGCCGGGACTGGTGACTTCCCGGCGCAGCTCGGCGGCCGGCCGCGGATCGGCCTCGAGCAGGGCCCCGGCTCCGGTGACGGTGGCGCGGGCAAGCCGTTCGGCCACCTCGCGCGGCAGGCCCTCGGCGCGGCCCGCCTCGGCCAGCGCCTCGACCAGATGGAAGACATAGGCCGGACCGGAGCCGGAGACGGCGGTGGCCGCATCGATCAGCGCCTCGCGCCCGACCCAGACCGTTTCGCCCAGCGCGGCGAGCAGGGAATCGGCCAGCGCGCGTTCGGCCTCACCCACCTTCTTGGGCGCATAGAGCGCGGAGATGCCGCGGCCGATGGCGCCGGGCGTGTTGGGCATGGCGCGCACGATATGGGCGTTGCGGCCCCAGGCCCTGGTCAGGGAGGCGATGGAGGTGCCCGCCGCGATCGAGACCATCAGCGCGCCGGACTGGGCGACATCGCGCAGCAGACGCCGCCTCGCTGCGCAACAGCTGCGGCTTGAGCGCCACGACGCAGGCGCGCGCATGGCCGGGCGCATCGGACAGACTGGCGTGAATCGGAATCTTCGCGGCCCTGGCGCGCGCCTTGAGCGCGGGCGAGGGATGGGGTTCGACGACCTCGACCGGCGCAATCGCGTTGCGGATCCAGCCGGCCAGCAGCGCGCCGCCCATGCGGCCCGCCCCGATCAGAAGGATGGGGCGGCTTTGCCACCTTGCTCAGGCCTGCCCCGCGCATTCGAGCACCGCGGCGGCAACCGCCTCCTCGGCCGTCTTGCCGCCCCACAGCACGAACTGGAAGGCGGGGTAGTAATATTCGCAAGCCTCGACCGCGAGATTGAGCAGCGCTTCGCACTGCGCGGCGCTGGCGCGCGCATCGGGGAAGATCATCGCATGGCGATAGATCAGCGTGCCGTCGTCTTCCCACAGATCGAAATGGCCGATCCACAGCTTGGCGTTCACATACATCAACAGATCGGCGACATCATGCCGGCGCGAACGGATCGACGCGCATGTCGAAGGCCGAGGACAGATGCAGCGACTGCAGATCCTCGCGCCAGCTGAAGCTGAAATGGTGGTCGCACCAGCGCCCGGCGACCGACAGGTTGAGTTCGTCGCGGCCCGCTGCGCTCGAACGGCCAGCCATTGTCCTCCACCGAGCGCTCGAGCATGTCGAGCGGGTGCGGACCGGTGATCGGTTCGTCGTGATGGGCGACGGTCATATGACGCTCCTCGACGCGGGCACACAAAACGAAGCACCCTTGATCCAACCTGACACATGATTTTGCGGTCGGACAAGAGTTGCCGGGCGCCGCGATTCACCTTGTGCGGACAATTCACAGCTTTGCGCGATGCCGGACGCTGGAGCGCGCCATCATGGCGATGCGCACGCATTGCGCCCCGGACAGATTTCCGGTGGACGCTTTTCGCCTGTGAATAAGGCGGTGCGATGGCAGCCGCAGCGTCCATGATTCTGATCCGAACTCGTTTTTTCGCGATCGGGGGGCTGACGAGGCGGCAGGTGGACCAAGCAAACACCGCGCATAGCCGGACCACAGGGCCCGCAGGGGCAGGTGGCCGGCGCTCCGGCCCGCGCCCGGCCCGAATGCCAGGGACATGGGTAATAGCCCCAAGGGCCAAGACGGTGCCATTCGGGCATGATTTGCCGGTATTCCTGCGGGATAGGACCGATGATGGCCCGAATATCAGACCCGAATGCGCCGGCGGCCGCCGTGATGCAGGACAACTGGCGGCGCTACCGCCGTGCACTTGCCCTCGTCGCCCCGCTCGGGCTGACGGTCGCGCTGGCCTGTCTCGGCATTCTGCTTTCCTACGCGACAGGCTTCGAGCGCGGATACCAGCTCTCACCCGCCGAGCCGGGCACGTCGCCGATGACCGCATTCGCGCTGTTGCTGCTGGCCGCCGGCCTCGCCAGCCATCGTCCCCTCCGCAAATCGAATGTCGAGCTGGTTCTGGCCTTCACGGCCATCGCCATCGCGATTCTGCGCCTGGCCGAAATCTCGTTCGGCTTTTCGGTCCTGCCCGGGACAAGCGTCCAGCCGAATCCGCTGGCCCAACCGATCAGCTTTGGCTGGAACAGCGCGTTGGGTATCACAATGTGTGGATCGGCGCTCCTGTCAGCAGGACGCGCGCAATCGGCGGTGACGCAGACGCTGGCCGGACTTGCCCTGGCCGTGCCGTTGGTCGCGTTCGTGGGCTACAGCTATGGACTCACCGCATTCCATGGCCGCACCTCCCTGTACACGGCCATCCTCCTGTTCTTGCTCGCGACGGGCATTTTGCTTGCGTCCTCGCGAAGCGGCATCATGCGCGTCTGTCTCGACCCGTTCGGCGCGGGCCGACTGGCCCGCGTTCAACTGCTCGGCGCCGTGACAATCCCCTATCTGGTCGGCGACCTGCTGTTGCAGACCGGCGCAGGAACGGAGGCACTTGTCATCGGCTTCGGCGTCGCGATGACCGCGGCGTTCATGGTCGTTCTGATGAGCACCTCGCTCCTGGCCCTCGACCGGGCGGAGCGCAAACGGCGCTGCGCCGAACGAACCACCCATTACGAAGCCACGCATGACCATCTCACGGGGCTCGCAAACCGGCGCATGTTCCTGGCGGTGACGGCTCTCGATCTTGCGCGCTCGATTCGAGGCGAGATGGACGCCTGTCTTGTCATGGCCGACATCGACCACTTCAAGACCATCAACGACACATGCGGCCATGAAGCGGGCGACCGTGTGCTGCGGCGGCTGGCCGGCCTGATCGCGCGCAATGTCCGCAAGGGCGACCTTCCCGCCCGGCTCGGCGGCGAAGAGTTCGCCGTGTTCCTGCCGAGGGCCTCGACGCACGATGCGGCCGTCCTCGCCGAACGGCTGCGCCATGCCATCGAAACCACCGACTTCAGCGCGGAAACCGGGGGGCAATGTCAGGTTACGATTTCCGTAGGCGTCGCCGAGCGGGACGGCGGAACCGACCGGCTCGATTCCCTGCTGCGGGCAGCCGACGCCGCGCTCTATGCCGCGAAAGAGAAGGGACGAAACCGGGTCGAGTTCGCGAACCGGCGGGCGGCCTAACCGGGCGTTTTCTCCGCCAGCCTGGCTTCCAGCGCGGCGAGCCGGGCTTCGAGCTTCTCGTTTTCCTCGCGGGCCCTGGCGGCCATGGCCTTGACGGCCTCGAACTCCTCGCGGGGGACGAAATCCATGTCGCTGACCAGCCGCTCGAGCCGCTGCCGCATGAAGGTGTCGACCTCGGCGCGGACGGACTGGGCGGCGCCGGCGGCATCGGTGAAGAGGCGGGCCACGCCATCGAGGATACGATTGTCGGTCTGCATGGGCATATCTCCTGGCGCGCTCTGCGGGCCGCTAGACAGAGCCCGCTATATGAACCGCCTGCCGGGATCGGGCAAGGCGGGCGTCTGTCGCCGCCATAACTTGACAGACCCGGCCGAAGCAGAGCGTTTTAGCGCCGATGCAAGTCTATGAAGCCCTGCTGCCCTACCCCGCCATCGATCCGGTGCTGGTCCATATCGGACCGCTGGCGATCCGCTGGTATGCGCTGGCCTATATCGCCGGGCTGCTGCTGGGCTGGTGGCTGGTTCTGCGGGAACTGGCGCAGACCGCGCTGTGGGCCAATCCGCCCTTCAAGGGCAAGGCCCCGGCCAATGCCGAGGAAATCGGCGACCTCGTCGTCTGGGCCACCTTCGGGGTGATCCTGGGCGGGCGGCTGGGCTGGGTGATCTTCTACGGCATCATCCTGTGCAGCGGCGACCAGAGCTATCCCTATTGCTACGGCCTGCCCGGGGGCTTTCTGACCGATCCCATCAAGATCGTGGCGGCCTGGCAGGGCGGCATGTCGTTCCATGGCGGGCTGATCGGCGTGGCCATCGCCGTGTGGCTGTTCACGCGCAAGCGCGGGCTCGACGTGCTGCGCATCGGCGATCTGATCGCCACGGTGGCGCCGATCGGGCTGTTCTTCGGGCGCATCGCCAATTTCATCAATGGCGAATTGTGGGGCCGGCCGACCGACGTGCCGTGGGCGATGATGTTCCCCAATCCGCTGGCCGGCGGGGTACCGCGCCACCCCAGCCAGCTCTACGAGGCCGGGCTCGAAGGCATCGTGCTGTTCGCGATCATGCAGCTGGGCCTGCGCAAATTCCGCTGGCACGAAAAGCCGGGCCTGATGATCGCCGTGTTCCTGCTCGGTTATGGCGTGTTCCGCACCTTGGTCGAATTCTATCCGCGAGCCCGACGCCCCGTTCCTCGGGCCCATCACCATGGGCCAGACCCTGTCGGCGCTGATGCTGGCGGCCAGCGCCTTCTTCTTCTGGTATGCGCTGGTGCGCAAGACACCGCCCGAAACCGATACCCCGACGAAGAGCAAGGCGAAGGCGTGAACACGCTCGGCGAGCGCATCGCGCGGCTGATCGAAGGACAAGGCCCGCTCTCCATCGCCCAGTTCATGACGCTGGCCCTGCATGACCAGCCAGGGCGGCTATTACGCGACGCGCGATCCCTTCGGCCGCGGCGGCGATTTCATCACCGCCCCGGAAGTCAGCCAGATGTTCGGCGAACTTCTCGGATTGTGGGTCGTGCAATGCTGGCGCGACCAGGGGGCGCCCGACCCCGGCGCGGCTGGTCGAACTGGGGCCGGGACGCGGCACGCTGATGGCCGATATGCTGCGCGCGGCGGGGCGCGCCGCGCCGGATTTTCTGGTCGCCATCGACGTGATGCTGATCGAGACCAGCCCCACCCTGCGCGCGGTTCAGGCCAAGACGCTGGAGGGGTGCGGCGCGCGGATGGGCTGGCAGAGCAGTTTCGACGCGGCGCTGGCCGATCGGCCGGTGTTCGTGCTCGCCAACGAGTTCTTCGACGCGCTGCCGATCCGCCAATATGTGAAGACCGAAGCCGGCTGGAACGAGCGCATGGTGACGCTGGACGAGCGCGGCGCACTGGCTTTGCGCTGGCGCCGATGGCGGCGAAACATCTGGCCGTGCCCGAGGCGCGCGGTCCGGCCGCGCCCGGGCGCGGTCTATGAGGTCGCGCCGTCGGCGCTCGCCTTCGCCGAAGAGATCGGGGCGGCGATCGCCGCCCATGGCGGGGCGGCACTGATCATCGATTACGGCTATGGCGGCGGCGCCGGATTCGGCGACACCCTGCAGGCCGTGAAGGCACACAAGTTTGCCCCCGTGCTGGACACGCCAGGCGAGGCCGACCTGTCGGCCCATGTCGATTTCGCGGCGCTGGCGGCGGCCGCCGCGCGCGGCGGCGCCAAACCCTATGGCCCGGTGGCGCAAGGGGCGCTGCTGGCGCGGCTGGGGCTCGAGGCGCGTGCCGCCCAACTCGCCCGCGCCCAGCCCGCAACCGCCGCCGAGCAGGAGGCCGCGGTGGCGCGCTTGATGGGCGCGCGCGAAATGGGGACGCTGTTCCAGGCGCTGGCCATCCTGCCGGAGCGGGCCGGGCCGCCGCCGGGTTTCTAGTCGGATTTGCCCCATGCTGAATTCTGCACGCCGAGACACTCGCCCTGCCCGGCATCGCCCATGGCTTTTTCGGCCGCACCGGCGGGGTATCGGAGGGCCTCTATGCCAGCCTCAATTGCGGGCCGGGTTCCGGCGACGCGCGCGAGCATGTGATCGAAAATCGCAGGCGGGTGGCCGATGCGCTGGGCGGCGAACTTATCAATGTCCACCAGATCCATAGCGGCACGGCCGTGTGCGTGACCGCGCCCTGGGCGCTGGGCGAGGGACCGAAGGCCGACGCGATGGCCACCGCCACGCCCGGCCTGGCCCTGGGCATTCTGACCGCCGATTGCGCGCCGGTGTTGTTCGCCGATCCCCAGGCGCGCGTCATCGGGGCGGCGCATGCCGGCTGGCGCGGCGCGCTGGGCGGGGTGCTGGAGGCGGCGCTCGACGCCATGGAAGGGCTCGGCGCCGCGCGCGGACGGATTGCCGCCGCCATCGGACCGGCGATCTCGCAGCCCAATTACGAAGTGGGCCCGGAGTTTCGCGCCGCGTTCACCGACGCCAGCGCGGACAATGCCCGGTTTTTCATCGATTCGGACAAAGCGGCGCATTTCCGCTTCGACCTGGACGGCTATGTGGCGGCGCGGCTGGCCCGCGCGGGCATCGCACAAGTGGAACGGCTGGGCGCCTGCACCTATGCGCGCGAGCGCGATTTCTTCAGTTTCCGGCGCCAGACGCATCGCGGCGAAACCGAATATGGCCGCCAGGTCTCGGCCATCGCACTGCACCCCGAGGCAGGGGGGTAAATTTGCGTGGATGGCGGCGCCTTGCCGCGGTCAGCCGGTTTACCGCCCACCCTCGCCTTGCTAGAACCGGCCATCTTCACGGAACCGT
Organism: uncultured Pseudomonadota bacterium; assembly: GCA_963710925.1. Taxonomy (GTDB): domain Bacteria; phylum Pseudomonadota; class Alphaproteobacteria; order Micropepsales; family Micropepsaceae; genus Rhizomicrobium. Next base: position 13,924 of record CAVQBY010000005.1, read on the forward strand.
CAAACTTCCGGCGGTTGGGGATTGGCGGGACGATGACGGACATGAACGGAACCCGAGGCATGAAGCTGATCGCGGGCAATTCCAACCGCGAACTGGCCGAGAAGATCGGCCAGTATCTGAAGCTGCCCTTCACCAAGGCCGTCGTCCGGCGCTTCGCCGACATGGAAGTGTTCGTCGAAATCCAGGAAAACGTCCGCGGCGAGGACATTTTCGTGATCCAGTCGACGAGCTATCCCGCCAACGACAATCTGATGGAATTGCTGATCGTGATCGACGCGCTGCAGGCGCGCAAGCGCCCGGCGCATCACCGCGGTGATTCCGTATTTCGGCTATGCCCGCCAGGACCGCAAAGTGGGTCCGCGCACGCCGATCTCGGCCAAGCTTGTCGCCAACCTGATCACCGAAGCCGGCGCCAACCGCGTTCTGACGGTGGATCTGCATGCCGGCCAGATCCAGGGCTTCTTCGATATTCCGACTGACAACCTCTATGCCGCGCCGGTCATGGTGAAGGACATCCAGGACTATCTGGGCGAGGACAATCTGATGGTGGTCTCGCCCGGATGTGGGCGGCGTGGTGCGGGCCCGGGCGCTGGCCAAGCGGCTGGGCGCGGACCTGGCCATCGTCGACAAGCGCCGCGAGCGCGCCGGCGAATCGGAAGTCATGAACATCATCGGCGATGTCACGGGCCGCTCCTGCATTCTGGTCGACGACATCGTCGATTCGGGCGGCACGATCTGCAATGCCGCCGAGGCGCTGATCGCCAAGGGCGCCAAGGATGTCTGCGCCTATGCCACCCATGGCGTGCTGTCGGGCGGCGCGGTGGCGCGCATCGCCGCGTCCAAGCTGAAATCCATGGTGGTTTCCGATTCCATCGCCGCGACCGAGGAAATGCGCAAATGCCCGAACATCAGGCGCATTTCGATCGCCCCCTTGATCGGCGAGGCGATGCGCCGCATCAATAACGAAGAGAGCGTGTCGAGCCTTTTCAACTGACCAGTCGCCGGCCCTGAGATCGGAAACGCGGATTCCGGGCCGCCCCTTTGAACCCCGCAAGCGCGGCTACCCGACGGAGCCAGACCATGCGGCTTAATTCGACCGTCCATCCCCGCGACATCTTCGCGAACTTGCCGCTTGCGATTCTGATCTTCTGGATTCCGATCCTGGCCATCGCCGCGACCGGCTATGGCGATATCGATTACGGCATCCGCACCGCGGTGTGGACCATCGCCTGCCTGATCATGTCGGCGGGGTGCCTGATCAACGCCATGCGCTGCGGGCGGCTGCATTGCTACTGGACCGGCCCTTTCTTCCTGGTGGGGGCGCTGGTGAGCCTCGGCTATGGCCTGGGCTATCTGCCGCTGGGCGAAAGCGGCTGGGGCATCATCGGCTATACGCTGCTGGCCGGGGTCGTGTTCCTGACCTATCTGCCGGAATATTTCCTGGGCCGTTACCGCTAGAGCCGCCAGCGTCCGCCTTGCTGGTTGCCAAGGGGGCCCGCATCCGCTAAAAACCGCGACTTTCCGGGCCCATACAGGACCTCTCCGCCGCGCGAACGGCTGGAATTTCAAGGATTTACGCGATGCGCGAGACGCAGGAACTCAAGGCCGAACCGCGGCCGACAATCGGCAAGGGCCCGGCCCATCAGGTCCGCCTCAAGGGCTTCACCCCCGGCATCATCTATGGCGGCAAGAAAACCGCCCCCGAACCGGTGATGGTCTCGAGCCGCGAGCTGGAAAAGCATGTCAGCACCGGCAGCTTCCTGACCACCCTCTACATGATCGAGCTGGGCGGCAAGAAGACCCGCGTGATCCCGCGCGACGTGCAGCTGCATCCGGTCACCGACCGCCCCGTCCATGTCGATTTCATGCGGCTGGAGAAGGGCGCGACCATCACGCTGGAAATTCCCGTGCGCTTCACCGGCCAGGAGGTCTCGCCCGGCCTCAAGCGCGGCGGCACGCTGAACATCGTGCGCCACGAAGTCGAGCTGATTTGCCCGGCCGAGAACATTCCCGAATATCTCGAAGGCGACCTGTCCCAGCTGGACATCAACGACACGCTGCACATTTCTGCGGTGACCCTGCCCGAGGGCGTGAAGCCGACGGTGAGCCGCGACTTCACCATCGCATCGGTGGTGGCGCCGTCCGGCATGACCGAGCCGACCACAACCGCCGAAGGCGAGGCCGCCGAAGCCGCCGAAGGCGAGAGCGAAGCCGCCGAGCCCGAGGGCGAAGCCGAGAAGAAGTAAGTTCACACGAACCGGCTGTCCCCCATCCTTCGTCAAGCTCGGGTTGGGGGACGGCATCGTGTCCCGGTCCCATCGCTCGAGCTTGCCCGCGCATGAGGACCATGGCCAAGACACCCGACATTCCGCTGTTGATCGCCGGCCTGGGCAATCCCGGGGCCGAATATGCGCGCAACCGCCACAATGTCGGCTTCATGGCCGCCGACGTGATCCACGAGCGCCACAAATTCGGGCCGTGGAAGAGCCGCTTCCAGGGTCTTGTCGCCGACGGCGAACTGGCCGGGCGCAAGACCTATCTGCTCAAGCCCATGACCTATATGAACGAGAGCGGCATTTCGGTGGGCGCGCTGACGCGCTTCTTCAAGCTGCCGATCGCCTCGGTCGTCGTCGTCCATGACGAGCTCGATCTGGCCGCCGGCAAGCTGAAGGTGAAGACGGGCGGCGGCGATGCCGGCCATAACGGGCTGCGTTCGATCACCCCGGTGCTGGGTGCAGGCTATCGCCGCGTGCGCATCGGCGTCGGCCATCCCGGCGAGAAGCATCGCGTGCACAGCCATGTCCTGGGCAATTTCGCCAGATCCGACGAGGACTGGCTGGTGCCGATCCTGGACGGCATCGCCGAGGCGGCGCCGCTGCTGGCGCGCGACGACGATGTCGGCTTCATGAACAAGGTGGCGCTGATCGCCAGCCCCCCGAAGGCCAAAACCGAGAAAACGACCAAGCCGGGCAAGGACGCGCCGGACACCGATTCGAAGGACGTGTGATGGGTTTCAAATGCGGCATTGTCGGCCTGCCCAATGTCGGCAAGTCGACGCTTTTCAACGCGCTGACCGAAACGGCGGCCGCGCAGGCCGCCAATTATCCGTTCTGCACCATCGAGCCCAATGTCGGCGATGTGGCCGTGCCCGATCCGCGGCTGGAGACACTGTGCAGAATCGCCGGCTCCAAGGAAATCATTCCGACGCGCATCACCTTCGTCGACATTGCCGGGCTGGTGCGCGGCGCCTCGAAGGGCGAAGGGCTGGGCAACCAGTTTCTCGCCAATATCCGCGAGGTCGATGCCGTCGCCCATGTGCTGCGCTGTTTCGAGGACGACGACATCACCCATGTCGAGGGCCGCATCGATCCGGTGGGCGACGCCGAGACGGTCGAGACCGAACTGATGCTCGCGGACCTGGAAAGCCTGGAACGGCGCATCGTGCCGTTCGAAAAGAAGGCCAAGTCCGGCGAGAAGGAGGCCAAGGAACAGGTGGCGCTGATGCAGAAGGCCATCGACCTGTTGCGCGAGGGCAAGCCTGCGCGCATGGCCGCGCTGACGCCCGAAGAGCGCGAACCCTTCCGCCAGCTGGGGCTGATGACGCAAAAACCGGTGCTCTATGTCTGCAATGTCGACGAGGGCTCGGCGGCTGCGGGCAACAGGTTCTCGAAGATGGTCGAGGAGAAGGCCGCGCGCGAAGGCGCCGGCGCCGTCACCATCTCCGCGCGTATCGAAGAGGAAGTCGCGCAATTGCCGCTGGCCGAACGCGCCGATTATCCTGGAAACGCTGGGCCTCGAAGAGCCGGGGCTGAACCGGCTGATCCGCGCCGGCTACGCCCTGCTCGGCCTCATCACCTTCTTCACGGTTGGCCCGAAAGAAACCCGCGCCTGGACCGTGACGCAAGGCGCCGCGCGCCGCAGGCCGCCGGCGTGATCCACACCGATTTCGAGCACGGCTTCATCCGCGCCGAGACCATCGCCTATGACGATTATGTCGCCGGCAAGGGCGAAGCCGGCGCGCGCGACGCCGGCAAATTCCGGCTGGAAGGCAAGGACTATGTCGTCGCCGATGGCGACGTGCTGCATTTCCGATTTAACGCGTGAGGCGCGGCATCAGCCGCCGAACATGCTCGCCAGATAGCCCGCTTTCGCCCTGGGTTCGAGCTTTCCAATCTCCGAATAATAGGCATAGGCGGTGTAGCAGGCCTTCTTCGCGCGCGCGGTCGGCAGATGGTTCGGGATCTGCGCCATGGCGTCGAGATCCAATTGCTTGGGGTCCCAGTTCTCCCTGACCTTGGCGAGGAGCGACGCCCGGACAGCCGGGTCCGGCGCCTGCCTGGTCAGCGGCGCATCTTCCGGAAGGGCCGTGAGCCTGGCATCCTTCAGCAAGGCCGCGAGGTCACGTTGCTCGGCATCGCCCAGGCCCAACTCCCTAGCGGAATGCGTTCCGCGGCCCGACAGCCAGTCGTAGCAGATCAGTTCGTCATGCTTGTAGATCGCGGTAAACACCGCCATGAATTGATTGAAGGAGCGATCGGCAAGAGCAGTGTTGCGCGATGCGAGCAGACCAAGGAAATTCCGCTTGCCGTATTTCTCCATCCAGGCCCCGATCGCCTTTTGCAGCTCCACCTGCTTGTCCGGGCGCCCCAGGGCGGCCCGGATCGAGACCTTGAGCTCGTCGGCGTGATCGGGCGCCAGCGCGATGATCGATCGCAGGTTCGAGGTGGGCTTCCAGAACAGGTACTCGAACTCGACCCAGGGCGTCGCATAGATGCTGCCCAGCTGGAACGCGGCAACAACGGCAATGATGGTGATGGCGCTGCGCAACACGGGCGACTTGAACAGGTGACCCAACAGTGCGCCCAATGCACCGCCGAGCGCACCGCACGCCCCGGCGGTAACGATCGATACCCAGTCCATGCCACAATCCCCGGCCCTCCATATCAGGATGCACAGACGCAGCCCCCTGGGCAACAATGATGAAAGTATTCGCGGAACATGATTAAGAACGGCGCGACTCTCCACTTCGAAGATTTCCACATCGGTCAGACCTTCGCGTTTGGCGCCTATCACGTCACACGTGAGGAAATCGTCGGCTTCGCCGAGCAATTCGACCCCCAGCCGCATCACCTTGATGAGGAGGCGGGAAAGAAGACCATTCTCGGCGGGCTGTCGGCCTCGGGTTGGCATGTCTGTTCGATGACCATGCGCATGATGGTGGACGGGCTGATCCACCGCATGGCCAATCGCGGCGGGGTGGGCGCGCGCGAGGGCCGCTGGATGAAGCCGGTCAGGCCCGGCGATGTGCTCAGGCTTGAAGTGGAGGTGGCTGAGGTGAAAGAGCCGAAGAGCCTGCCCGATGTCGGATTCGTCACCTTCGATGCGCGCGTCTTCAACCAGCGCGAACAGGTGGCCATGGTCTCCATGACGCCGATCGTGGCCAAGCGGGGGGCCTGACCCATGTGGTTCGAGGAAATCGAGATCGGCGGCAAGCGGGTGCTGGGCACGCACACCTTCACCGAGGACGAGATCATCACATTTGCGCGGGCGTACGACCCGCAGAGCTTCCATATCGATCCCGAGGCCGCGAATGCCTCGATGTATGGCGGCATCATCGCCAGCGGCTGGCACACCATGGCGATGTGGATGCGCCACGCGGTTCTCAGCCGCCAGCGCGAGGCGGCCGAACGCGGCACCGAAGGCCCCGGCGGCGTTTCGCCCGGCTTCGAGGATGTGCGCTGGCACAAGCCCGTGCGCCCCGGCGACACGCTGACCTTCACCATGGAAACCGTGGGCAAGCGTGACTTGGCCTCCCGCCCCGCGTTAGGCTTGGTCCTGAGCCGCAACGAGGCGCGCGGGCCCGACGGCGACGCTCTATATGAGCTTCACCGGCAAGGGCCTGGTGCCGCGAAAACCGAACAGGAGGATGAGATGGCGCTGAAGGGCAAGATGATCAAGATGACGATGAGCGACGGCGCGGAGATCGGCGTCTATCACGTCGACGCCCACGGGCAAGCGGCGCGGCGGCCTCGTGCTCATCCAGGAGATCTTCGGCGTCACCGAGCACATCAAGGAACAATGCGATTCCTATGCGGCCGAAGGCTATGAGGTGCTGGGCCCCGCGCTCTACGACCGCGAGGCGCCGGGACTGGAAGCCAGCTACAGCCCCGAAGACATCCAGAAATGCATCAAGATCGCGCGCGAGCAGCACCCCGTCGATCTGTCGGTGGCCGATGCGCAGACCTGCATCGATGCGCTGAAGGGCAAGGGCCCGGTCTTCATCACCGGCTATTGCTATGGCGGCTCGATCTCCTGGCTGGCGGCCTGCCGCTGCACGGGGCTGGCTGCGGCGAGCGGCTTCTACGGCAGCCTGGTGCCGGCGACGGCCAACGAGCAGCCCAAATGCCCGGTGATCCTGCATTTCGGCGAACACGATCACGGCATTCCGATGGAAGGCGTGGAGAAGGTGAAGGCCGCGCACCCCGAAGTGCCGGTCTACGTCTACGACGCCGGCCACGGCTTCAACTCCGACCGCCGCGCCGACTACAACGAAGCCGCCGCGAAACTGGCCAAGCAGCGGACGCTGGACCTGTTCCGGGCGAATGGGGGGTGAGGAATTTGGTGCTTGAAGCGGCAAACTAAAAGCGGTACTGGGACACCTTGGGCTCCACCAGATATTACCGAGTCTCCATTCGTTTCATCCGCTTCGCGAAATCAATGAATAGGCTCCAATAGTAGCCATCTCTATTGATGCCATGCCAGAAGTCTCGGCTTTCATAACAGCAGATCGCGTAGTAGCCGAACATGTAGTGCGCAACCTCATCCGTCAGGAGCTTCGAGTTGTGCATGAGCGCAACTTGTTCGTACAATCGAAGGAACTCTTCCTTGTCCTTATAGTCTATAGTTCTTAACTGCGCGTCGCCATCTTCCAATAACCCACATATGTTCTGGATCGCGTTGCTCTGAACGAATAGCTTACGCATCTCCTGAAACTTTTCGAACCGTTTCAGCGCATTCTGATGCACACATTCTGAATACGCTCGCACCGCAGTAACGACCGCCAATGCAAACGCCAAAGAAGCGACTATCGCACTGATCGCAGGCGCTAGATCAACAAGTGATTTGAACTCGCTCATTGTCGCCTCCTACCGCAAGCTCGCCTCGATATTGCCGCCGTCGACGGTGAGGATGGCGGCGGTGGTCTTGGTGGCGCGGGCGAGATAGACGAAGGCCTCGGCCACGTCGGCGGCCGTGACTTCGCGGCCCAGCAGATTGCCGCTCATGTAATCGGCCTCGCTCAGCCCGCGCGCCTTGGAGCGCTGCGCCACCATCTCGTCGGTCAGAAGGCCGGAGCGGATGCGGTCGGCATTGACCGCATTGGCGCGGATGCCGTCGCGGCCGTGATCGAGCGCATATTGCTTCATCAGGAACAGCGTCGCCGCCTTGGGCAGGCCATAGGGCCCGAAATCGCGTGCCCGGATTGACCGCCTGCTTGGAGGTGTTGAACAGCAGGCACCCGCCCGTGCCCTGCGCGCGTCATGATGCGCACGGCGTTCTGCGCCACCGACTGATGGGCGAAGAAATTGAGCTCGAAGCTCTTGCGCAGGGTCTCGTCGTCGACCTCGCCGATGCGGCCCTGCCAGGCCGCGCCGGCATTGGAGACCACGATATCGACCCCGCCGAAGCTGCGCGCGACCTGATCGAAGGCGGCGCGCACGCTGGCCGGATCGGTGACGTCGCAGGCGATGGCGAGCGCGGTCTTGCCGATCTGTTTGGCGACGGCCTGCGCGGCCTCCAGGCTCGCGGTCGAGGATGGCGACCTCGGCGCCCTCGTTCGCAAGCGCCTTGGCGGTGGCCGCGCCGATGCCGCGAGCCGCCGCCGGTGACGACCGCGACCTGACGCGCCAGCGGCTTTTCGGCCGACTTGCCCAGCTTGGCCTGCTCCAGCGACCAGTATTCCATCTCGAACAGGTCGAACTCGCCGATGGGCTGGAAGGTGCCGATGGCTTCGGCATCGGTGATGACCTCGACCGTGTTCTCGGCGATGTCGGCGGCGATGGCCGCATCCTTGGCGGAGGCGCCGAGGCCGAACAGGCCGACGCCCGGCACCAGCACGACGCGCGGCAGCGGATCGAGCTCGGTCTTCTTCTGCGCGGACTTCGCATTGTTGCGCGCGAAATAGGCGTGATAGCGGGCGACGAAGGCATCGACCGCCGCGCTGCACCTCGCCCTTCCATGCGCCGAGCTTGCCGGCCTCCGGCGCGGGCACGATCAGCGGCCAGTTCTTGGTGCGGATGGTGTGATCGGGCGTGACGACGCCGACCTGCGAATAGCGCGCCAGCTCGGCGCCGTTCACATAGTTCAGGATCGCCTCGGAGCTGCGGAAATCGAGGATCTGCCGCTTGACCGTGCCGGCCAGCTCGTCGCGCGCGATGGCGACGGCGCCGCGCAGGATCGGCGCGATCTCGGCGGCGGCGGCGAGTTCGGCGGGCAGCGTGGCGCGCTCGAGCGGCTTGCGGTTCTTCTGAAGCCGCTCCTCGGCCAGGGTCACGAACTCGATCATGCGCTCGTAGGCCTGCTGCGCGGTGTCGCCCATGGTGAAGATGCCGTGCTGCAGCAGCATCAGCCCTTCGACCTTCGGATTCTTGTCGAAAATATCCGCGACCGACTTGGCCAGCGCGAAGCCCGGCATCACATAGGGCACATAGGCCACGCAGCGTCGCCGTAGAGCTCGCGCACCATGGCCTCGCCGTCGGGCTGGTCGGTCAGCGCCAGCACGGCGGTGGAATGGGTGTGGTCGATGAATTTGTGCGGCAGGAAGGCGTGCAGCAGCGTTTCGACGCGACGGATTGGGCGAGGACGGATCGAGAAGATTGATGCGCTGGAATGCGACCATGTCCTCGTCGGACAGCGTGTCGCAGCGCGCGCAAGCGGCGCAGCGGCGCGAGGCGCACGGCGGGAAGCCCGGCCGGCTCGATGGCGCCCATGTCCCAGCCCGAGCCCTTGACGCAGAGCACCTCCACCTCGTCGCCCAGCATGTCCTTGACGGTGGTCTTGACGGAGGTGTTGCCGCCGCCATGCAGCACCAGCTTGGGATCGCAGCCGAGCAGGCGCGTCGTGTAGGTGCGCAGCGCGAGATCTTCGCTCACGCCCTGTTCGGCATAGCGGGCGACGAAGGCTTGCGCCTCGGCATCGGACCAGCGGGATTTCATCGTGACGAACCGCTCCATTTGTCATCCCCGGCGAGGATCGAGCGCGAAGCGGGCGATCCGAGGTCAAGGGGACCCAGGTCTCAACGCAGCGCCGATCTCTGCCGGCACATCTCCATAGCATTTTCCCTGGCAATATCGAGGCTGCGGGACCACCTGGGTCCCCTTGACCTCACAGCCGCATCTGCGATGCGGCTGTTCGCCGGGGATGACAATCTGCTGGTCATTTCGGAAACAAGCCCCGCAAGCCCTCCGCAGTCGCATCGCACACGCCGCGTTCGGTGATGAAGCCGGTGACCAGGCGCGCGGGCGTGACGTCGAAGGCGGGATTGGCGCCGGGCGAGCCGGGGGCGGCGATCTCGACCGTGGCGAGGTGGCCGTCCGGCAGGCGGCCCGTCATCTTCAGAAGCTCGTCGGCGCTGCGTTCCTCGATCGGGATGTCGCGGCCGGAATTCAGCGACCAGTCGATGGTGGAGGACTGGCAGCGCCACATAGAAGGGCACGTCATTGTCCTTCGCGGCCAGCGCCTTCAGATAGGTGCCGATCTTGTTGGCGACATCGCCGTTGGCCGTCACGCGGTCGGTGCCGGTGATGCACAGATCGACCTTGCCATGCTGCATGTAGTGGCCGCCGGCATTGTCGGCGACGATGGTGTGGGGCACGCCATGGCCGCCGAGTTCGTAAGCCGTCAGCGAGGCGCCCTGATTGCGCGGCCGCGTCTCGTCCACCCAGACATGCAGATCGATGCCGGCATCATGCGCCATGTAGATGGGCGCCAGCGCGGTGCCCCAATCGACCGTCGCCAGCCAGCCGGCATTGCAATGGGTCAGGATGTTGAGCGTTTGGCCGCTCTTCCTTTCGGCGGCGGCTTGCGAGGATCTTCAGCCCGTGCTCGCCGATGGCGCGGCAGACCTCGACATCCTCGTCGCAGATCGCGGCGGCTTCGGCCCAGGCCAGTGCGGCGCGCTGATCGCGCGGGCTGGTTCCTGAGCTTGTCCTTCATGCGGGCCAGCGCCCAGTGCAGATTCACCGCCGTGGGGCGCGTGGCCAGCAGCATGTCGTGGGCGTGCTCGAGCGCCGCATCGGAGGCATCGGCCCGCATCGCCAGCGCCATGCCATAGGCGGCCGTGGCGCCGATCAGGGGGGCGCCGCGCACGACCATGGTCTTGATGGCGCGGGCGCAATCCTCGGCGCTGGCGAGGGTCAGGGTGGCGAATTCATGCGGCAGACGGGTCTGGTCGATGACCTCGACGGCGTCGTCGCCGCCAGAACTTTGTATCGGCCAGATGGTGCGGTAATGCGTGCCGCCGATCTTCACCGCTCAATGCCCTTCGAAGTTCACCAGGGCGCTGACATCCTTGCCGAGCGCGCGGATCTTGTCGGCGCCGCCGAGTTCCGGCAGGTCGATGACGAAGGCGCAGCCGACGATCTTGGCGCCGGCCCGTTCGAGCAGCTTGATGGCCGCAAACGCGGTGCCGCCGGTGGCGATCAGATCGTCGATGACGATGACATTGTCGCCCTTGTTCACGGCATCGGCGTGGATCTCGACGCGGTCCTTGCCGTATTCCAGATCGTAGTCTTCGCCGATCACGGTGTGCGGCAGCTTGCCCTTCTTGCGGATCGGCACGAAGCCGACCGAGAGCTGATGGGCGACGGCGCCGCCGAGGATGAAGCCGCGCGCCTCGATGCCGGCGACCTTGTCGATCTTGATGCCGGCATAGGGCTGAACCAGCTGGTCGACCGCGCTGCGGAAGGCGCGCGCATTGCCCAGCAGGGTGGTGATGTCCCGGAACATGATCCCTTTCTTGGGATAGTCCGGAATGGTGCGGATGGCGGCTTTGAAATCCATGTCAGTTTCCCTTCAACACGCGTCCCGCCACCGCATCGAGCTTGGCGAAGAGTTTCGGCGTCGCGCTTTTCGGGCGCGGTGATGATGGCGGTGTCGAGCGTGGTCTCGATGCCGAGCGGCGACGGCTGTGCGCTTCGGGCCCCAGCTTCGGCGCCACGCGCTTGACCAGATTGCGCGCCTTGTCGGCATTGTCGGTCAGCACCTTGACCACGGTGTCGACGGTGACGTGATCGTGGTCCGGGTGCCAGCAATCGAAATCGGTGACCATGGCGACGATGGCGTAGGGCAGTTCGGCCTCGCGGGCGAGCTTGGCCTCGGGCATCGCCGTCATGCCGATCACCGCAGCAGCCCCAGCTCTTGTAGAGCTTGCATTCGGCCAGGGTGGAGAATTGCGGGCCTTCCATCGCCAGATAGGTGCCGCCCTTCACATGGGGCGATGCCCCTCCTCGTCGCAGGCTTCCACGAGCGCGGTCTGCAGACTTGCGGGCAGACCGGATGGGCCAGGCTGACATGGGCGACGAAGCCTTCGCCGAAGAAGGTCTTCTCGCGCGCGATGGGTGCGGTCGATGAACTGGTCGGCCATGACGAAGGTGCCCGGCGGCAGCTCTTCCCTGAAGGAGCCGCAGGCCGACAGCGAGATGATGTCGGTGACGCCCGGCGCGCTTCAGCGCATCGATATTGGCGCGGTAATTGATCGTGGTCGGCGACTGGACATGGCCGCGGCCGTGGCGCGGCAGGAACACCATGTCGACGCCGCCGAGCGTGCCGAAAGCAGTTCGTCGGAGGGCTCGCCCCAGGGGCTGGCCACGCGCTCCCAGCGCGCATTCTCCAGGCCGGCGATGTCGTAGACGCCGCTGCCGCCGATGATGCCGAGAACCGTCTTACTCATGCGCCCCACGCCTTCTGTGTGCCGGGCGTTTTAACATGCGGGAGCCGCGGAGCAAGGCGCACTATAGAAAACGGGCGGGAACCCTTCGGCACCCGCCCGTCGTCGTCTGATATTGCCGCTGACGGCCTAGTGCAGGTCCTTCCAGACGCGGCGGTAGCTGAGATAGAGCAGGCCCGAAAGCACGATCAGGAAGATCAGGACTTCGAAGCCCATGCGCTTGCGCTGCTCCATCTTCGGCTCGGCCGCCCACATCAGGAAGGTGGCCACATCATGGGCCTCCTGGTCGATGGTGGCCTTGGTGCCGTCCGAATAGGTCACCGAGCCATCCACCAGCGGCGGCGGCATGCCGATATTCCAGCCCGGGAAATAGGGGTTGAAATATTTGCCTTCGGCGACCTTGAAGCCGGCCGGCGGGGTCATGGCCGAAGCCGGTCAGGACCGAATAGATGCGCGCCGGGCCGCCTTCGCAGCGCCTTGGCGACCAGCGACAGATCCGGCGGCAGCGCGCCGCCATTGGCCGTGCGGGCCGCTTCCTCGTTGGGGAAGGGCGCCGGGAAGTGGTCGGCCGTGATGCCGGGCCGCGTCAGGCGCTGGCCGTTCTCGTCGAACAGCTGGCCTTGCCTTGTTGCGGGACCGGCCGGGCACTTGTAGCCGGCGGCGATGGCCTTGACCTGGGCCTCGGTGAAGCCGGGCCCGCCCGGATCGGCCAGCGCGTGGAAGGCGACGCGGTTGAGGCTGTGACAGGCCGAGCAGACTTCCTTGTAGACCTGGAAGCCGCGCTGCAGGGCCGCGCGGTCATAGGTGCCGAAGGGACCTTCGAAGGAGAAGCGACACCGGTTTGGCCGGAAGCGCGTCTGCCGGTCGCGGCTTCGGCGGCGAGGCGCGGAAGCCGGCGAACAGCGATCGCCGCGACCAGGGCAATTCCGAGGCGGAGAGCGATGCGCATACCGTATTCTCCTTACTCGGCCGCAGCCGGCGCCGCAGCGTCGCGGCCGAGCACCGCCTTGGCGATGCTGTCTGGCAGAGGCTTGGGTGTTTCGATCAGGCCGACGATCGGAAGGATCAGCCAGAAGAAGGCGAAGTAGTAGAAGGTCGCGATGCGCGCCACCCAAAGCAGCGGCACCTCGATGCCGCCGCAGATGCCACACGGCCTGCGGCTCCTTGGAGCCGAGATAGCCGAGCAGGATGCAGTCGGCCAGCAGGATCCAGAAGAACTGCTTCAACATCGGGCGGAAGCGCAGCGAGCGCACCTTGGAGGTGTCGAGCCAGGGGATCAGCGCCAGCGTCACGATGGCGCCGAACAGCACCATCACGCCCAGCAGCTTCTGCGGGATGGCGCGCAGCATCGCGTAGAAGGGCAACAGGTACCATTCGGGCACGATATGCGGCGGCGTCACCAGCGGATTGGCCGGCGATGTAGTTGTCCGGATTGCCGACGAAGTTCGGGGCGTAGAACACCAGCACCGCGAACAGGATCACGAACAGCGCCATGTAGAACGCGTCCTTGACCGTGTAATACGGGTGGAACGGCACGGTGTCCTGCGGGCTCTTCACATCGATGCCGAGCGGATTGTTGTTGCCCGGCACATGCAGCGCCCAGATGTGCAGGCCGACCACGCCGGCGATCACGAAGGGCAGCAGGTAGTGCAGCGAGAAGAAGCGGTTGAGCGTCGGATCGCCGACCGCGAAGCCGCCCCACAGCCAGGTGGTGATCGCCGTGCCCGCATGCGGCACGACCTGGTCGATCGAGCTGAACAGGTTGGTGATGACGGTGGCGCCCCAGAAGGACATCTGGCCCCAGGGCAGCACATAGCCGAAGAAGGCGGTGGCCATCATCAGCAGGTAGATGATGACGCCCAGGATCCACAGCACCTCGCGCGGCGCCTTGTAGGAGCCGTAATAGAGGCCGCGGAACATGTGGATATAGACCGCCAGGAAGAACATCGAGGCGCCGTTGGCGTGCATGTAGCGCAGCAGCCAGCCGTAATTGACGTTGCGCATGATGTTTTCGACGCTGTCGAAGGCGCCAGGTCGGCGTTCGGCGTGTAGTGCATCGCCAGCACGATGCCGGTGACGATCTGCACCGCCAGGCAAAGCGTCAGGATGCCGCCGAAGGTCGCACCAGATGTTGAGGTTCCGCGGCGTCGGGAACGTCGTCATGGTGTCGTGCATGAAGCGCAGCAGCGGCAGGCGGGAATCGAGCCAGCGGGTAAAGCCGGTCTGCGGATTGTAGGTGGAGGGGCCGGACATCATGTCTCGCTCCTCAGCCGATCTTGATCTTGGTGTCGTTCAGGAAGGCATAGGGCGGGATCGCCAGATTCTCCGGGGCGGGGCCTCGGCGAATGCGTCCGGCCGTATCGTATTGCGAACCGTGGCAATGGCACAGATAGCCGCCATAGTCGCCCTGCGGCACCTGGGGGGTGCTGGCTTCCGGGATGCAGCCCAGATGGGTGCAGATGCCGATCACGACCAGCCATTCCGGCTTGACTTCGCGATTGGCGGCGGTGGCCGGCGCGTTGTCGGGCAGATTGGCGTTGCGCGCGATCGGATCGGGAAGATCGGAGAGCGGAACCGCCTTGGCCTCGGCAATCTCGGCGGCCGTGCGGCGGCGCACGAAGACCGGCTTGGCGCGCCACATGAAGACGCTCTGCTGCCCCTCCTCGATCGGGGACAGGTCCACTTCGATCGTCGAAAGCGCCAGAACGGCTGCGGACGGGTTCATCTGATCGATGAAGGGCCAGGCCGCGGCGGCGGTGCCCACCGCGACCGTGGCGCCTGTTGCGATGTAAAGGAAGTCGCGCCGCGTCGGGTCGGCCGCTGTCGTGCTTGCCACGGGGTTCACCTTCTAGAAGAGCACGAGCCGGGGACCAAAAGGACGGTGACGCGCCTGCCCCCGGAATACCGGCGCGCCCCTGAAGTCGGCGGTAAAATAGAGAGTCGATTCTGGAGGGTCTTGCGGCACGATGACGCATAAAATGCCAAATCTGCCCGAGCCTTGCGGGGATTCCCGTCGAATGGGGCCCGCCCGGAGGGATCGGAGCCCGTCATGCGCGGATGTGCCCCTGTTTTGGGCCCGGCCGAGAGACGAAACAGCCCGCATACGGCCATAGCCGGCGCCCCGCGGGTCCGATTATCCACAGCCAAGAGCCCTGCCATGAACCTCGCCCTCTACCAGCCGGACATTCCGCAGAACGCCGGCACCCTGATTCGGCTCGGCGCCTGCCTGGGGGTGGGCATCGATATCATTGAGCCCGCCGGGTTCGTGATGACCGACCGGGCCCTGAAGCGGGCCGGCATGGACTATCTGGAAATGGCCGAGGTCACCCGCCACGCCTCCTGGCAGGCCTTCCGCCGGGCCCACACCGCCCGGGGCGGACGCCTGCTTGTCTTGACGGCGAAAGGCGCGCTTTCCTACACGAACTACGAATTCGCGCCGCAGGACACGCTGCTCCTGGGGCGCGAGAGTGCGGGGGCACCACAAGAGGTCCACGACGCCGCGGATGCCCGTCTGCGGATACCCCTGCGGCCCGGGCTGCGCTCGCTGAATGTGGCGCTGGCCGGCGCCATGGTGTTGGGCGAAGCGTTGCGGCAGACGAAAGGATTTCCCCTTTGACCGGCATTGCGGCCCCCAGCGCCGAGATCGAGGACCGCAAGGCGCGGGCGAGAGCCTGGTTCGAAAGCCTGCGCGACCGCATCTGCGCCGCCTTCGAGGCACTGGAAGACGCGCAGTCCGGACCACTGGCCGATCAGCCGGCCGGGCGCTTCGAACGCAAGGCCTGGTCGCGCCCCGCCGAGGACGGCGAAGAGACCGGCGGCGGCGTGATGTCGATCATGACGGGCCGGGTGTTCGAGAAGGTCGGCGTCAACGTCTCCACCGTCCATGGCCGCTTCAGCCCGGACTTCGCCAAGACCATCGAAGGCGCCGCCGAGGATCCGCGCTTCTGGGCCAGCGGCATCTCGCTGGTGGCCCATATGCGCAGCCCCCATGTGCCGGCCGTCCATATGAACACGCGCCATATCGTCACGACCAAGGGCTGGTTCGGGGGCGGCGCCGATCTGACGCCGATGTTTCCCAATGACACGGATGCGGCCGAGTTCCACGCCGCGCTCAGGACGGCCTGCGATGCACACGATCCGGGCTATTACCCGCGCTTCAAGGCCTGGTGCGACGAGTATTTCTTCCTGCCCCATCGCGGCGAGCCGCGCGGGGCCGGGGGCATCTTCTACGACCATCTGGCCAGCGGCGACCCGGAGGCCGATTTCGCCTTCACCCGGGATGTGGGACTCGCATTCCTGGAGGTCTACCCCCACATCGTGAGAAGGCGGATGTCGCAGGGCTGGACAGACGAAGAACGAAATCACCAGCTTGTGCGCCGGGGCCGTTATGTCGAATTCAACCTGCTCTACGACCGGGGCACCCAGTTCGGGCTCAAGACCGGAGGCAATGTGGACGCGATCCTGATGTCCCTGCCGCCCGAAGCCCGCTGGCCGTAGCGCTCGAGGACCGACTTGCCCCATTTCCTCGACCCCTCGCTGGCCGCACTGCTTCAGGTCATCCTGATCGACATCGTTCTGGCCGGCGACAATGCGGTCGTGATCGGCATGGCGGCGGCGCGCGTGCCCAGGGCCAGCCGCGCCAAGGTGGTGTTCTGGGGCCTGGCCGCCGCCGTCATCCTGCGCGTGTTGCTGGCGACGGTGACCGCCAGCCTGCTCGAGGTTATCGGGCTGATGTTTGCCGGCGGCATCCTGCTGCTGTGGGTGACATGGCGCCTCTATCGCGATCTCACCGAATACAAGCAGGAGGCCGAAGGCACCCAGACCGTCGGCGAGGCCGAAGACGACGCCGCGGAAGACGGGCCCCTCACGCTCGAGGATGCGCGGGCCACGCGGCGCGCGATCCTGCAGATCGTCGTCGCCGACCTGTCGATGTCGCTGGACAATGTCTTGGCGGTCGCCGGTGCGGCGATGGACCATGTCTGGGTCCTGGCGATCGGGCTTGTGCTTTCCATCGCATTGATGGGAATCGCCGCCTCGCTGATTGCCAGGCTCCTGCAACGCCACCCCTGGATCAGCTATGCCGGGCTCATCATCGTGCTCTATGTGGCGCTGCGCATGATCTGGTTCGGCGCCTGGGAAATCATGCACGTGGCGGGCTGACGCTCACACCACACGCAACAGCAGCGCCGTGGCGTCGTCGCTGGTCTTGAAGCGCGGAAAGCGGTGCCCCCCGGGATCGCCCGTTTCGATGCCGCGAACCTCCTGGCCGAGCGCGGCCAGGCCGTTGGCGCACGCAGCGGCCATCAAGCCTTCGACATTGTAGCGGTCATATTCGCTGACCAGCGCGAAGAAGCCGTCGCTGCCGAGCAGAACATGCGTGCCAGACGGCGCGCCGACGCGCTTGAATCCGGCATGACCTGCGGCGCGTGCATCGGGCCCGAAGGCCCAGTTGCCGCCTTCGGTGTTGAGGCGGTTGCGGGCGCGGCGCAACGCCGGAAGAATTCGGCCGGTTGACGCCGGCGGCCGGCGCCAGTCCCGTCTTTTCGGCGATGCGCGCGGCATAGCTGCGCTCCATCGACTTCTTGTCGAACGCCTCGCCGACGATGAAGGCGGGCTCGCCGCCGCGCTTCACGACCGCCGCACAATCGCCGAACCACAGCGCATCGAAGCCGGCCGCGCTTTCCACCGCCAGCATCATCGAAGCGAAGGGGATTTCATAGGTCTCGGCCGGCGGGCGGCGGCGCAATCCCGTGAAGGAGCGTTCGGCATCTTCGAGCGCGGCCTGGAGCGCGCCCTGCCCCGTTTCGCCGGCCTTCAGATGCGCCATCAACCGGTTGGCGCCGAAGCGCGCCAGCCAGGCCGCGTCGCTGTCGCCCGGCAGAAGGGAGTCGCCCAGCCCCGTGGCGCCGTCGAGCACCACGGCCGCGCGCTCGAAATGCGCGAAGGCATCGTCGTTCGGCTTGGCCGGATCGCCGGGAAGGCTGAGCGTGTCGAGGATTTCGAACGCCATCAATACACCGTGGCCTGCACGACGGCCTTCAGCCGTTCGGCCAGCGAGAATTCGTCTTCGATGAAGTCGGCGTCGACCCACCACTCCTCGACCTCGGCCAGCACCTTGCCGATCAGCGGGCCTTCGGGCACGCCGGCGGCCATGACATCGCGGCCGGTGAGCGGGAAGTCGGGACGGGTCCAGCTGTCGCCCATGGCCAGCAAGGCGCGCCACTGGATCGCATTGGAGGGTTTGGGATCTTCGGCCCAGCGCAGGAAGACGCGGTCGCGGAAGCGCTGCGGGCCCAGGCGGTAGAGCAGCTTGCGCACTTCGCGGATGGAGAGATAGGAGACGATCTTTTCGCGCCCACCGGCCAGATCCTCGAGCCGGATACGGTCGGCATTGGACAGCTTCCAGCGATCCGCCAGCGCCCCCGCCGCCTTGGCATCGTCGGGCAAGAGCGCGGCGAGCCGCAACAGCGGATCGGGCGCGAAGAAGGCATCGGTGTCGATCGCCACCAGCCGTTCGAGCCGCGCCATGGAGAGCGCGCCGGGCATGATCTCGGGCAGGATGGCGCTGGCCGCCATGACGCGCAGGCCGGCGAGCGGCGCGTCGGCCCGCAGGAGTTTCAACATTTCCTTGGCGATGCGTTCGCCGGAAAGTTTTTGCAGGCCCGCACGCTCGGCGGCGGCGGCATGCAGCGCGCTCTGGTCCAGCTCGCCGCTGCCGTACCAGGCGTGAAAGCGGAACAGCCGCAGGATGCGCAGATAATCTTCGCGGATGCGCGTGGTGGCATCGCCGACGAAGCGCACCCGGCCCGCCTTCAGATCCTCGACGCCGCCGACCGTGTCGGTGATCGCGCCCGTTGCATCGGCATAAAGCGCGTTCATCGTGAAGTCGCGGCGCGCAGCATCTTCGGCCCAGTCGGTGGTGAAGGCGACCACCGCACGGCGGCCATCGGTCGAGACATCGCGGCGCAGCGTCGTGATCTCGAAGGGCTTGCCGTCCGCGATCGCCGTCACCGTGCCATGCGCGATGCCCGTAGGCACGGCCTGAAGTCCCGCCGCCTGCAACCGCTTCGTCACATCGTCCGGCGTCAGCGGGGTGGCGATGTCGATATCGTCGACCGCGCGCCCCAGAAGGGCATTGCGCACGCAGCCGCCGACGAAGCGCGCCGCGCCGCCATCTTTCGTGAGCGCCGCCAGCACTGCGCGCGTCTCCGGCGCGGTCATCCAGCCGTTCAGTTTCGGATCGAGTGTCTGGCTCATTGCGGTTTGCTCTCATCGACATGGCCGGGGACGATCTTGCCATCGACATATTGCGGGGCGACATAGACGCCCCTGGTCGTCTCGCCTTCGGTGAAGCCGGCATAAAAGAAGCTGGCGATGACCAGAACAAGGCCTGTCGCGGTCAGCCAGAACCAGGGCGTGTCGGGACGGGCCCGCTGCAGGCGATGGCGGAACAACCACACATAGGCCGCGAAGAGCGCAAAGGGCAGCGCGAACAACACCATGCGTTCGAGAACCATGCGGATCATGGCGCGACCAGCCTCTCCATCAAATTGACAAGGATGGCCGCGGTCGCGCCCCAGATATAGTGGCGACCATAGGTGTAGGCGTAGAATTCGCGGCGACGGCCCTGCCACTCGGCGCTCTTGCGCTGGCGGTTGGCCGGATCGAACAGAAAGCTGAGCGGCACCTCGAACACCTCATCCACCTCGCCGGGATCGGGCACAAGCTGGAAGCCCTCGGCCAGCATGCCGACGACCGGCACAATGGCAAAGCCCGTGCCCGTCTCATAGCTTTCGAGAAAGCCGGCAATCGACACGAATTCCCGCGATATGCCGGTTTCCTCATGGGTTTCGCGCAAGGCTGTCTCGGTCAGGCTGACATCGGACTTGTCGACGCGGCCGCCCGGAAAGCTGACCTGACCGGCATGGCGGGCGAGATGCGGCGTGCGCCGCGTGAACAGGATGGTCGGTTCGGCGCGCCGGATGATCGGGATCAGCACCGCCGCCGGTTTGAGCTTGCGCGGCGTTTGCGGTCGCATGCCGGGATCGAGATCATAGTCGCCGCGCGTCGGCACGGCCGGCGCCGGTGGCGCCTCGGCGAGCAGATGCGGCCGCAATGCCCCGAGCCCGTGCTCTGCGATCCGCGCCGGCCAGGCGGCGTGCGACAAATCCGCGTTCGCGCGCATCTATCCCCGCCCCAGCGGAAAGAAGACGCCGCCGCTCCACACGCCGAGACATCCGTCATGCGCGCCCTCGCCCGGCACGGCCAGATCGGCCAGCTGGTAGAACACCGCACGCACGATCCTGGCTTCGAGCCCGCGACGCACATGCACGTAGGGCGACGGCGCCTCGGTGTCGGGATCGGTTTCGACGCGGATCGGATTGCCGGGCCCGGCCACGGTTTCGTCGCCCACATTGGTGGTGAAGATCAGCCGCTGCTGATGCCCCTCGCCTTCGACGCGCAGCAGCACCGCCAGAAAGGGCGCATCCTCGACCGTGATCCGCATCTTCTCGGCGGGGGTGACCAGATGGTAACCGTCGGGGTCCTTTCTGAGGATGGTCGAGAACAGGCGCACCAGCTTGTGACGCCCGATAGGCGAGCCGTCATGGAACCAGGTGCCGTCGCGTGCAATGCGGATGTCAATGTCGCCGCAATGTTCGGGGTTCCACTTCTCAACCGGCGGCAAGCCGCGGCCGGCCGCCGCTTCGCGCTGGAGGCTCGCCAGTCCAAGGGGCAGTCCCGATTCCGCCATGATTTGTCCTGAAACTCCGTTTTGGCATCGGGCCCCATCGGCCAGCCGGGCTCTCACAGCGATGTGTGGGGCGCGGCCGCAAAGTCGGGCCCTTGCCGGTTGCGCGGGCGCCCTCAGGGTGCAACATAAATGCCCCACCCGGCGGCCCGCCCGTGAAATTCAAGATAGGCGCGAGGCTTAGGACCGGCAACCATGGAGCCGGAGACGGCATTCGGAACTCAGCCCCAGCGAGACTTTTCTCATGACGGATTCGCAGATCATGGACGATGACGCTCCGGGCGACGGCCTTGGCGCGGCCGCCGTCGCCCAGGCCGAAAAGGCCGCCGAAACCTTTTCCGCCGTGCGCGCGGCCATCGCCAAGGTGATCTTCGGCCAGGCCGAGGTCGTCGACCAGACGCTGGTGACGCTGCTGGCGGGCGGGCACGGCCTGCTCATCGGCGTGCCGGGGCTGGCCAAGACGCGGCTGGTCGAGACGTTGGGCATCGCGCTGGGCATGGACTGGAAGCGCATCCAGTTCACGCCCGACCTGATGCCGGCCGACATCATTGGCTCCGAAGTGCTCGAAGAAGCCGATGGCGGCAAGCGCAGCTTCCGCTTCCTCAAGGGCCCGGTCTTCACCCAGCTGCTGATGGCCGACGAGATCAACCGCGCCAGCCCGCGCACGCAATCGGCGCTGCTGCAGGCCATGCAGGAACGCTATGTCACGGTGGCCGGCGCGCGCTACGACCTGCCCAAGCCGTTTCATGTGCTGGCGACGCAGAACCCGCTGGAGCAGGAAGGCACCTATCCCCTGCCCGAGGCGCAGCTCGACCGCTTCCTGTTGCAGATCGATGTCGGCTATCCCGACCAGGACGCCGAACGCCAGATGCTGCTGTCGACGACCTTCGGCGACGAACAGGCGCTGTCACCCGTGGCCACGCCCGCAGAGCTGATGGATGCGCAGGCGATCGTGCGCCGGCTGCCCGTCGGCGAGAAGGTGGTCGACGCAATCCTCAAACTGGTGCGCGCGGCGCGCCCTGACGAGGGCGGCGATGCAGGCTTGCGCGAGTTCATCTCCTGGGGCCCGGGCCCGCGCGCCAGCCAGGCCTTCATGCTGGCGGTGCGCGCCAAGGCGCTGATCGAAGGCCGCTTCGCGCCTTCGGTCGACGATGTCGTGGCGCTGGCCCATCCGGTGCTGCGCCACCGCATGGCGCTGAATTTCTCGGCCCGCGCGGAAGGCACGACCATTTCCGATGTGATCGACCGGCTGTGCCGGAACATTCTTTGACAGGAAAGGCCGACGGCATGAGCTCGCGCCGCGGCAACACTCCCGATGCCGTGCGCGAACAGGCCGAGGCGCTGGCCGCCACGCTGCCGCCGCTGCTGGTCGCCGCAGAGCGCCTGGCCTCCTCCGTCTCGATGGGCGTGCATGGCCGGCGCAAGGCCGGCATGGGCGAAACCTTCTGGCAATTCCGCCGCTATCAGGCCGAGGATTCGGCGACCGCCATCGACTGGCGTCAATCGGCCAAATCGCAGCATCTGTTCGTGCGCGAGCGCGAATGGGAAGCGGCCGAGGCGGTGTGGCTGTGGCGCGACGGCTCGCCGGGCATGCGCTTCAAGTCCGACTGGGCGCAGGCCAGCAAGCTCGACCGTGCCACGGTGCTGACATTGGCGCTGGGCGCGCTGCTGATCCGCGGCGGCGAACGCATCGCGCTTCTGGGCGACGGCCATGGCCCGGCGACGGGCCGGCCGCCCTTGCGCCGCATCGCCCATGAGCTGATCGACTTTGCACCCGGCGATGCGCCGCTGCCGCCCGAGGCGCCTGTGACCAAGAACGCGCAATTCGTCTGGTTCAGCGATTTTCTCGCGCCGCTGAGCGAGATCGAGGCGGCGATGAAGCGGCTGGCCCATGCCGGGCTTCAGGGCCATCTCGTGCACATCGTCGATCCGGCCGAAGAAGATTTTCCGTTTACCGGGCGCACGCGGTTCGAAGCGGCGGGCATGCGCGAGAGCGAAATCCTGGGGCGGGCGGAGACGGCGCGCAGCGCCTATCAGAGCCGCTTTCGCGCCCATGGCGAGGCCGTGCGCGCACTGGCGCGGCGCATGGGCTGGAGCCAACTCGTCCACCGCACCGACAAGCGGCCCGAAACGGCGCTGGTCGCGCTTTATGCCAATCTCGGCGGGATTGCCGCGACGATGCGTGGAGCCTGAGCGATGA
Source organism: uncultured Pseudomonadota bacterium (assembly GCA_963710925.1). GTDB lineage: Bacteria > Pseudomonadota > Alphaproteobacteria > Micropepsales > Micropepsaceae > Rhizomicrobium. Next base: position 36,817 of record CAVQBY010000005.1, read on the forward strand.
TCGCCGGTCTCAGTTTTGCAACACCCTGGATCCTGGCTGCGCTGGCGGCGCTGCCGGCGATCTGGTGGTTGCTGCGCGTCACGCCGCCGGCGCCGCGGCGCGTCGTCTTTCCGCCCTTGCGTCTGCTGCTGGGACTGGCGAGTGCGGAAGAAACGCCGGCCCGCACCCCGGCCTGGCTGCTGTTGTTGCGCTTGATCACGGCGGCGCTGATCATCTTCGCACTGGCCGGGCCCAGCATCGGCACCCCGCCCGAAGCGGGCGGATCGGGACCGCTGGTGCTGTTCATCGACAATGACTGGACGGCGGCCCATGCCTGGAAGGCGCGCGAGGCCGCGATCGGCGACGCACTCGGCCGGCGCCACGCGCGCGAACCGGCCCGTCGCCATCGTGCCGACCGCGAGCGGCGGCGCCCCGCAGGTCAGCCTGCTCGACGCCGGCAAGGCCGCGCGCAGCGCCCGCGAACTGGTGCCGCAGCCCTGGGCGCCCGATCGCGCCCGCGCCGTCCAGGCGCTGGCCAAGGCCAAGATCGCCAAGCCGCAGATCCTGTGGTTCAGCGACGGGATCGACCATGACGACGCGGCGAAGACGGCGCAGGCGCTGGCCAAGCTCGGCAATGTCACGCTCTACAGCGACGCCACCGGGAAGGTGCCGCTGGCCCTGAAGCCCGAAGACAACAGCGCCGAGGGATTCAAGCTGACGGTGATCCGGGCCGGCGGCGACGGCGCGCGCGACGGCAGCGTCGAGGCGCTGGGCGCCCATGGCGAGACGCTGGCCACCGCCGCATTCCACTTCGCGCCCGGCAGCGCCGTGACGAAGACGACGCTGCAAATGCCGCTGGAACTGCGCAATGAGAGCGAACGCCTGGTCATCGCCAATGCCAATTCGGCCGGTGCGGTGCGCCTGCTCGACACCTCGTCCAAGCGGCGCAAGGTCGGGCTGGTGGCCGCGACCAATGCGGAGAACGAGCAGCCGCTGCTGTCGGGCCTGTATTATCTGACGCGGGCACTGTCGCCCTATGCCGATGTCACCACGGGCACGATCGGCGACGCGCTGGACAAGCATGTCTCGGTGCTGGTGTTGTCCGACATCGGCAAGATCGCCGGCGCCGATCACGAGCGCGTCGCGAAATTCGTCGCCGATGGCGGGGTTCTGATCCGCTTTGCGGGCGGGCGCATGACGCAGGGCGCCGGCGATCTGGTGCCGGTCAAGCTGCGCACGGGCGGACGCTATCTCGGCGGCTCGATGGCCTGGGCCGAGCCGCAGCATCTGGCGCCCTTCCCCGATTCCAGTCCGTTTCGCGGTCTCGACGATTCCCGACGATGTCACCGTCTCGCGCCAGGTGCTGGCCGAGCCCAGCGTCGAGTTGAGCGCGCGCAGCTGGGCGCGGCTCAAGGACGGCACACCGCTGGTCACGGCGCAGCAGCGCGGCAAGGGCTGGATCGTGCTGTTCCACGTCACGGCCGGGCCGGGCTGGTCGTCGCTGCCGCTGTCCAAACTCTATATCGACATGCTGCGCCGGATTCTCGATCTGGCGGGGGGCGCGCATCCGGCCGAGATGGGCACCGGCACCCAAGCGAGCTTCCCGCCGGCCGCCGTGCTGGACGGCTTCGGCCGCCTGCACAAGCCGCCGGCCGAGGCGCTGCCGATCCGCGGCGACCAACTGGCCAAGATCGTGCCGTCGCGCGACCATCCACCGGGGCTGTATGGACGCGAAGGCGCGCAATTCGCCCTCAATCTGGTGCGCGCCGACACGGTGCTGACGCCGATCGGTCCGCTGCCGGTCCATCGCGCGGTCTATAGCGGCTCGCGGGCGACGCCGCTGGCGCCCTGGCTGCTGACGGCGGCGATCCTGTTGCTGCTGGCCGATGCGCTGGTCTCGCTGTGGCTGCGCGGCCTGCTGCGCGCGCCGCGGCGCCTGGCCGGCGGCGCCGCGCTTGTTCTCGTCGCAGCGTTCATGGCGCTGCCGCCGGGCGCGCGCGCCGACGAAAGCTTCGACATGAAGGCCGCGCCGAATACGCGGCTGGCCTATGTCATCACCGGGGTCGCCGGATGTGGATGCCATGAGCAAGGCCGGGCTGACCGGGCTGGGCTTCTGGCTCAAGTTGCGCACCTCCTATGAGCCCGAAGCGCCGATGGGCGTGGACCTGGCGAAGGACGATCTGTCGCTTCTTCCCGCTGATCTACTGGCCGATGGATCCGCGCGAGAAGGATCTGTCGCCACAGGCCCTGTCCAAGGTGCAGGACTATATGCGCAATGGCGGCACGATGTTGATCGACACGCGCGACCTGACGCTGGGCGCCACGCGCGGCGCCGACAATCCCCGGCGAAGTGACGCTGAAGCGGCTGCTCGGCGACGCTCGATCTGCCGCCGCTGGAGCCGGTGCCGTCCGATCATGTGCTGACCAAGGCATTTTACCTGCTGCAGAACTTTCCCGGCCGCTGGGCGGGCGGACAAGGTGTGGGTGCAGGCGCTGCCGCCCAGCGATCCCGACCGGCCCGAGCCCGCGCGCGGCGGCGACGGCGTCTCGCCCGTCATCATCGGCAGCAATGACTGGGCTGCGGCCTGGGCCGTGGATGCCGATCACCGGCCGCTGGTCGATTGCGTGCCGGGCGGCGACCGCCAGCGCGAAATGGCGATCCGCTTCGGCATCAATGTCGTGATGTATGCGCTGACCGGAAACTACAAGACCGACCAGGTCCATGTGCCGGCGCTGCTGCAGAGGCTGGGCAAATGACCGCCGGTACGCCATCGATTTCGCGCCGCATGTGCCGCTGGTTGCTGCTGTGGCTGCTGATCGGCGGCGGCCGTGCTGGTGACGGGCTATGCGGTGTTCACGCGCGCGCGCGGCGCCTGGGCGCGGGCCCTGGCCTTCGCCGTGCTGTCTGGCGCGCTGGCCAATCCGCTGATCGTCCATGAGACGCGCGAGCCGCTGAACGATGTGATGGCGCTGGTCATCGACCACTCGCAGAGCATGGACGTCGGCGACCGCAAGGCCCAGGCCGACCAGGCCGCCGCCGAGATCAAGGCCGAACTCAAGGCGGACAAGAATCTGGAGGTGCGCGAAACCACCGTGCGCACCGACAACACCGGCGAGGACAACGGCACCGAATCTGTTCGCGGCGCTTGACAACGCGCTGGCCGATGTGCCGCCGGACCGCATCGCCGGCGCCATCGTCATCACCGACGGCGAGGTGCACGACGCGCCCGCGCCGGACAAGCTGCAGCCTGAAGGCGCCACTGCAGGTTCTGATTGCCGGCAAGCACGACGAACGCGACCGCAAGCTGACCGTCGACCAATGCGGCGCGCTTCACCATTGTCGGCCACGACGCCGCAGATCGAACTGCGAGGTCGACGATTTCGGCAGCACGGACGAGCAGCCTATGCCAATGTCGATGTGCGCGTCGACGGCAAGGATCAGCGGCGACCGCGCTGGTGCCGGTGGGCACGAAGACGCACGATCGCGCGTGCCGATCACCCATGGCGGCGAGAACGTGATCGAACTGATTGCCGGCCCGGACCGGCACGAACTGACGCTGGAGAACAACCGCGCCGTGGTCGCCGTCAACGGCGTGCGCGACCGGCTGCGCGTGCTGCTGGTCTCGGGCGAGCCCCATGCCGGCGAGCGGGTGTGGCGAACACTGCTGAAAGCCGATCCCCGCGTCGATCTCGTCCACTTCACCATTCTGCGTCCGCCGGACAAGCAGGATCGCACGCCCATCGACGAACTGTCGCTGATCGCCTTTCCCGACGCGCGAATTGTTCGTCGAAAAGCTCGACCAGTTCGACCTGGTCATCTTCGACCGCTATCGCGAGCGGGGCATCCTGCCGCTCGCCTATTTCGAGAACATCGCCCGCTATGTCGAAGACGGCGGCGCGCTGCTGGTGTCGGCGGGGCCCGAATTCGCGCAGCCGCAAAGCATCTATCGCACGCCGCTGGCCGCGGTTCTGCCGGCCCAGCCGAGCGGCGAGGTGGTGACGCAGAAATTCCGGCCGCAGGTCACCGCGACCGGCAAGGCGCCATCCGGTGACGCACGACCTTCCCGGCGCCAATGCGGACCGGCAAGCCGCCGAGCTGGGGCAGCTGGTTCCGGCTCATCGGCGCGCAAGAGTGTGTCCGGCGACGACCGTGATGTCGGGCCCGGAAGATCAGCCGCTGCTGGTGCTCGACCATGTCGGCAAGGGCCGGGTCGCCGAGATTGCTGTCCGATCAGACCTGGCTGTGGGCGCGCGGCTTCGAAGGCGGCGGGCCGGATGCCGAATTGCTGCGCCGCCTCGCGCATTGGCTGATGAAAGAGCCGGAGCTGGAGGAGGAGCGCCTGTCGGCGACCATCGCCAGCGGTCAGATCACCGTCGACCGGCACACCATGGCCAAGACGGCCAAGCCGGTGAAGCTGACGACGCCAAGCGGAAAGGAGAAGGCGCTCGATCTCAAGGAAGTCGAGCCGGGCAGCTGGAGGGCGACGGCGAAGGCCGACGAACTCGGGCTCTATCGCCTCGACGACGGGGATCTGAGCACCGTGGCGGCGGCCGGCCCGCTCAATCCCAGGGAGGTTTCCGACATGCGCGCAACGGGCCGCATCTTGCCCCGCTGGCGAAGGCCAGCGGCGGTTCGGTGCATTGGCTGAGCGATGGCGGCGTGCCGGACCTGCGCCGCGTCGCACCCGGGCGGCAGGCCTGGGGCCGCGACTGGATCGGCTTGCGGCGCAACGGCGCCTATCGGGTGACGAGCGTCGAGCAAACCCCGCTCCTGCCGGCCTGGGCGGCAGTGATTCTGCTACTGGGCATGGTGCTGATCGCCTGGCGGGTCGAGGGGCGCTAGGCGCCATCATCCTTTCGCGCAATTAACCAATTTCGGAGAAGGCCCGGGCATCGGGGCCGGCTCTGTCCCACAATGGCGCAACTGTATTGGGTCCGATGCCATGCGCACGCTACCGCTCCTACTTGCTCTCGCCGCCACCACGGCCCTGACGGGCTGCGATCTGTGGCACAAGCCGCCGCCGCCCAAGCCGGTGACAGTGACCTGCAACTGCAACCCGCCAATCCGCGGCAGCCGCGATGTCGAGATCGAACGCACCGTGCGCGAGACGCCGGCGCCGCGGCGCGCGCATTACCGCGGCCACGGCTATCGCCATTATGCCTCCGGCCACCGCTATTACCGCGGCCACCGCTATCAATGGCACCAGCGCGAGGCGGAACGCGCGGTCGAGATCTACAATTACTCCAGCTCCTCGCACAGCTATGGCAGCGGCCATTCCGGGTATGGCTATGGATATGGCGGGCACGGTTCGGCCTGCTGCGGCGATGACCGCCTGCGGGCCGGCGAATCCACGCGGGTCTGGGCCGATGGTTATGGCCGGCGGCACATCTACGACCAGAGCGCCGTGCGCCATTACAGCTATCAGGCTCATGTCGCGCGCGCCCAGGAGGCCGACCGGCTCGATCCCTGGCACGGCTATGACGACGATTGGGATTGGTGAGGACCCGCGTCTGGCCTAGTCGTCACTCGCCGCCTGGGCTTCGGCGCGCTTCTTCTCGATCAGCCACACGCACAGGATCGAAATCTCGTAGAGCAGCAAGAGCGGCACGGCGAGGCTGAGCTGGCTGAAGACGTCCGGCGGCGTCACCACCGCGGCCACGGCGAAGATCGCGACGATGGCGTAGCGGCGGAAGCTTCTGAGCTGCGCGGCGCTCAGGATGCCGACACGGCCCAGCAGAGCCAGCAGCACCGGCATCTGGAAGGTGAGCCCGAAGGCGAAGATCAGCGTCATGACGAAGTCGAGATAGTCGCTGACCTTGGCCAGCAACTGGATGCCGATCTGGCCGGCGCCGCTGGGCGTCTGATAGCCGACGAAGAACTTAATCGCGACCGGCAGCATGATGTAATAGACGAAACTGGCGCCGACGATGAACAGCACCGGCGAGGCCAGCAGGAACGGCAGAAAGGCCTTGCGTTCGTTGCGATACAGGCCCGGCGCGACGAACAGCCAGAGCTGTCCGGCGATGAACGGAAAAGCCAGGCAGATGCCGCCGAACATGCCAACCTTCACATAGGTGAAGAAGGTCTCATAGAGCGCGGTGTAGATCAGATGATCGTTCTTCTGACCGGCCAGGGCCGCGGCCAGCGGCTGCGTCAGGAAGCTGTAGATCTCCTTGGCGAAGGCAAAGCAGAGGATGAAGGCCAGCACAAAGGCGATGGTCGAATAGATCAGCCGCTTGCGCAGCTCGATCAGATGATCGAGCAGCGGCGCCTTGGTGGCGTCGATGGCGGCTTCGTCGTCTGCGGTGCGATCGCTCATGGTCCCGGTGGGTCGCTGCCCGGCGGAAGCGGGGCCTTGTGGGTTTCGGGCGTTTCCTGCTCCGGCTCCGCGTGGATGTCGGGCGCGCCTTCGCCGGCGTCTTCCGCACTCTCAGCCGCCTCGACTGCTGCGGCATCGGGCAGCGAAGGCTTGTCCGCAATCCGCGCCGGGACGCTGTCGGGCGGCTGGATGGAACGGTTCAGCTCCGCCTCGGCGCGCGTCAGCGGGTTGTTGTGGCGCAGGGCCTCGATTTCGGCGCGCAGTTCGTCGAGTTCGGTTTCGCGGGCCATCTCGTCAAAGCTGGAGCGGAACTGGTCGGCCATGGCGCGCGCCTTGCCGACCCAACGGCCGACCGTGCGCATCAGGCGCGGCAGGTCTTTCGGGCCCACCACGACCAGCGCGACGACGAGCACGAGAAGCAGCTCGCTCCAACCGATATCGAACATAAGGCCGTTCCGATCGGTGGCCGGCTACTTGCCGGCCAGCACATTCGCCTTTCCGTTGTCGTCGTGCCCCAGAAGTTGCGCGTTTTGCGCTTTCACATAGTCGAGAAATTCGCTCGGGGCGCGGATGAATTTTGTGTAGTCCTTCGGGATCGACAGCCCGGTGGCCGCCGCCGCCTCCTCGACAAAGGTCACGCAATTGTGGCTGTCGAGCTCGTATGAAGGCTGCGGATATTCGCGCCACTTCTTGATCACCGCCAAAACCGCGGCATATTGCGCGTCGCTCAGCGTCATCGAAAAATGCGGCGTGCCCTCCGCGACATAATCGTCGGGCTCGACGTCGAGCGCACCTTCGACCGGCCCCATCAGCATGGCCGGCGTGACACTGGTCGCGGAGAAGCCGAAATTGCCCTTCACCGGCAGATTTCCTCGCACCGTCGTGCCACGCAACGTGAAATAGGCGTGAGGGAAGGCGATGTCCAAACCATAGGTGCCCAGGCTGTGCGAGTAGAAGGTGATGGTCACCGCGGCCCGAGCCGGCGTTGCGGCGAGCAGCGCGAAGGTGAGAAGGACGATCCGCCGGATTTCCATACGCTCCCCCTTGCGCCCTCCTAGCGGCGCTCGCTCTCCTGGCGCTCGCTCTCGCGACGGGGACTGGCGTCGGGCTCGGCCTCGCGGCGCTCGGCCGAGATCACGCGCGGCTTGTCCGCCTCATCGTCCGGGTCCTGCAGGCCCTTCTTGAAGCTGTTGATGCCCTTGGCCACGTCGCCCATCAGATCCGAGATCTTGCCGCGGCCGAACAGCAGGAACACCACGATCGCAAGGATCAGCAGATGCCAGATGCTGAACGAACCCATTGTGTTCTCCTTTGGCCCAATGGCCGTTGGCGCCGGAATCCCGGCCGCGCACGGTCCGCCGGGCTTAGCCCCTTATGCGGCCCACACGCAAGAAATAAGGCATTTGGCCGAGATTACACCCGGGGACGCCCAAAATATTGCGGGCGCTAGCCGATCAGGATCTCGCCCTTGCGCCCCAAGGCCGCCGCCAGCGCTCCCAGACGCTTCTGAACCGGATCGCCGGCGATGGCGGCCCGCGCCTCGGCGACGTCCAGCACCACCTTAGCCGGATGTCAGGCGCAGCCGGTAATGCGGCAGCTCGCCCACCGCCGAAGCCGAAAGCGCAAAGCCGAGCCGGGCGGCCAGGCCGATGCGGCGGGCCAGCGCCTCATCCTCGGGCGCCAGAAGGTCATGCGCCGTATCGACCCAGGGAAAATCCTCGTCGCCCGAATAGCGGTGGAAGACGGCGGTGGCGATGATCGCGCGGGCGCGGTGATCGGCGCCGGCAAAGGGCGCCTTCAGCACCTGTTCGAAGGCGCCCAGCGCGCGGTCATCGGGATGGCGGCGCCAGCCGATGTCGCAGAACTGGCACACCGTGCGGCGGATGCGGGCGAGCGCGGCGTCTTCCCCGGCGAACAGCGGGCGAGCCAGGCGTAAATCTCATCGGCATGGGCGGGCGCACGGCTCTGCCGGAGATTGGCGGCGACGGCGAATTCGAGCAGCGGGTCCTTGGCGCGCTCGGCGCTTGCGCAGTTCGGCGTGGAGCACACCTTCGCGCAGGCCATAGGCCGAGATCACAACTTCCTTCAGACCGGTCGCCATGATCAGGCGTTCCAGCACGACCGCGCCATAGGGCAGCGCCTCGGCGCGCCGCCTGGAGACGACCTTGATCCTGTCCAGCGACTTCTTCGACAGGCCGGAGACAACGCGGCACAGCTTGAGCGCACGCGCGGCAGGGATGCGGTAGTCGTGCAGCACATGCAGCGGATAGGCGGTCTCGTCCATGTCGACGCGGGCCAGCGAACGCCAGATCCCGCCGACCGCATAGAGCGAGCGGCCCTTGAGCGACTCCAGGCCCTTCAGCACATGCAGCCCGCTGTCGACAATGCCGCGCGCCTTGTCGGGATTGCCCTTGGACAAATCCATCAGCCGCAGGGGGCCGAAGGGCAGCGTGACGGCCGCGCCCGTCTGCCCGCCCTTGACCGTGACCATGTCCAGGCTGCCGCCGCCCAGATCGCCGACCAGGCCATCGGCATCGGGAATGCCGGCGAGCACGCCTTCGGCCGCGATCCGCGCTTCCTCTTCGCCGGACAGGACGCGGATCGCGCTGCCCCAGGCTTGCTGTGCGCGGACGATGAACTCGGCGCCGTTCTCGGCATCGCGCGCCGCGGCGGTGGCCACGGCGAGGCGATGCTCGCACATTGTAGCGCGTCGGCCAGCATGCGAAAGCGCGCCAGCGCCTCCAGCGCCATGGCGATGCCGGCCTCGTGCAGCCGCTGGGTGGTGACCATGTTGCGGCCGATGCCGCAGATGGCTTTTTCGTTGTGGACAACGGCGGGCGATGCGGCTGAGGCCCTCATAGATGACCAGGCGCACGGAATTGGAGCCGATATCGACAATCGCGACCGGGCCGCGCGTGCGGCCCGAGGCGGAAGGGCGGGGCAAGCCGAAACGGCGACGGCGTTCACAGACCACCGTCTAGGCCCGGCCCGGGGGAACCGCAACAGGCGCGGGCGTCTCGCATCTTCAGCGCACGGCCGCGGCCGGAAAGCGAGGGATTGGTCATGAAATAGGTGTGGGCGCGAAAAGGCGTCGTCACGCCCGGCCGCCGGATCGCGGCGTATAGGTGCCGTCCGCGTTCATGGCCCAGCTCTGCGCCTGGTCCTTCAGCAGGGCGACCATGATCTGGTCGAGCACCTGTTCGTGCACCGTGGGATTGTCGATCGGAACCAGCGCCTCGACCCGGCGGTCGAGATTGCGCGGCATCCAGTCGGCCGAGGAGATGTAGACCTTGGCCTGTGGCGAGCGGCAGGCCGTGGCCGTTGCCGAAGCAGACGATGCGGCCATGCTCGAGGAAGCGGCCGACGATCGACTTGACCCGGATGTTCTCCGACAGGCCGGGCACGCCGGGCCTGCAGGCAGCAGATGCCGCGCACCACCAGGTCGATCTTCACGCCGGCCTGGCTGGCGCGGTAGAGCGCGTCGATGATCCCGGGATCGACCAGCGAGTTGAGCTTGACCCAGATCGCGGCCGGCTTGCCCGCACGGGCATGGGCGATCTCCTCCTGGATGCCGTCGATCAGCTTGCCGCGCAGATGCAGCGGCGAGATCGCGATGCTTTTCCAGCGCCACCGGTTCGGCATAGCCGGTGACGAAATTGAACAGCTGGGCGGCGTCGCGGCCCAGGGCCGGATCGGCCGAGAACAGCGACAGGTCGGTGTAAACCTTGGCCGTGACCGGATGGTAATTGCCGGTGCCGAAATGGCACATAGGTGCGCAGCTGGCCGCCTTCGCGGCGCACCACGAGGCTGACCTTGGCGTGGGTCTTGAGCTCGATGAAGCCATAGACCACCTGCACGCCGGCGCGTTCCAGATCGCGCGCCCATTTGATGTTGGCCTCCTCGTCGAAGCGCGCCTTGAGCTCGACCAGCGCGGTGACGGACTTGCCGGCTTCCGCCGCCTCGATCAGCGCCTTGACGATGGGGCTGTCCTTGGAGGTGCGATAGAGCGTCTGCTTGATCGCCACGACGTCGGGGTCGGCCGCGGCCTGGCGCAGGAACTGGACCACGACGTCGAAACTCTCGAACGGATGATGGACCAGAAGATCCTTGGCGCGGATGGCGGCAAAGCAATCGCCGCCATGATCGCGGATGCGCTCGGGGAAGCGCGCGATATAGGGCGCGAACTGCAGGTCCGGCCGCTCGTCGAGGATGAGCTGCCTGGTGTCGGCAAGGCCCAGCAGGTGGTCGACGCAGCACCAGTTCGGCGCCTTTCAATTTCTGCTCGTCGGCGATGAAGTTGCGCAGGTCCTCCGGCATCGAGGCGCTGCATTCCATGTGGATCACGCGAGCCGCGGCGGCGGCGCTTCAGGAGCGTTTCGAACAGGCGCACCAGATCTTCGGCTTCTTCCTCGACCTCGACGTCGCTGTCGCGCAAGACGCGCAGCAGGCCCGAGCCCTTGACCGTGTGCCCGGGAAAGAGCCGGTCGAGATACAGCTCGAGCACATGCTCGAGCGACAGGAAGCGCGCCGTTGCGATCGTGGCCCGGCAGGCGGATGAAGCGCTGCAGCTGCGCCGGCACCGGCATCAGCGCGTTGATGGCCTTGCCGTCGCGCTTGCGCAGCAGCTGCAGCGCCAGGGTGAAGCCGAGATTGGGAATGAAGGGAAACGGATGGGCCGGATCGAGCGCCAGCGGCGTCAGCACCGGAAACATCTGTTCGCGGAAATGGGTGTCGAGCAGATCGCGATCTTCGTCGGTCAGCTCGTGCGGGCTGAGCATGGCGATGCCGGCCTCGCGCAATTCGCTGCACAGCTGCGACCAGATGCTCTGCTGGTCGGCGATCAGCGCGTCGGCCGCCTCGTCGACGCGGGCAATCTGCTGGGCCGGGCGTCAGCCCGTCGTCGCTGGGCGTGGTGATGCCGGCGGTGACCATGCCTTTGAGGCCGGCCACGCGGACCATGTAGAACTCGTCGAGGTTGGAGGCGGAGATCGACAGAAAGCGCAGCCGCTCCAGCACCGGGTGGCGCGGATTCTGCGCCTCCTCCAGCACACGGCGGTTGAAGGCGAGCCAGGACAGTTCGCGGTTGACGAAGCGCTCCGGCGAGTCCGGCGCGATGGTGGGCGTCGAATTCGGCTCCGACACCGATTGGGGTCGGGCTGTCTCGGTTCTTGGAAAGGGCAGCGTGCCGCCGGGCTTGCCCGAGGCCAGCTCGTCACGCGCGCTCTCTTTGGCAATCGGTTTGGACACGGTCTCGCTCGCAGATCGGGGCGCCCTATCCACGGCCCGCTTGGCGGCCCGGCGCTTGCCGGCAAGGCTAGTGGAATTCCGTGACCCTGTCATTTCGGCTCCGTTTCGCACGCGGCCAGCAGTTCGCGCACCAAAGCCAGATTGATCGGCCGGTTTTCGGACAACGCTTTCTCATCGGCTTGCGCCACGAAATCGCGCACCGCACCCGGCGTGCGCTCCAGCGAGCGCACCATGCGCGCGATGACAGAATCGGGCACCACCAGTTGACGATCGGTGAAGAGCTTGCGCGCCAGCGCCGCCAGCAGCGCATCGTCGGGCGCCCAGAGCGGGAACGCCAGCAGGGCGGCGAAGCGCGAGGCCAGATCGGGCAACGCCACCGGCCAGGTGGCCGGCGCCTCCCGCCCGGTCAGCAGCAGGGGCGTCCGTGGCGAGGCCCCCTCGATCAGGGCGAACAGCACGCGATCACGCGCCGCACTCGCCGGGGCGAGATCCACATCCTCGATCACGACGGCGCCGCGTTCGGCCAGGGCCGCCGGATCGATCTCGGCCAGGGCCTCGGCCGGCAATGCCCCCCCGCCAGCCTGCGCCAGCCAGACGCCGGCCAGATGCGACTTGCCCGACCCGGCGGGCCCGTAAAGCGCGGCCGCCGGCGCCGGCCAGTCCGGCCAGGCGTCGATGAACCCGACCGCCTGGGCGTTGCCGGACGCGACCACGAAATCGGCGCGCGTGTGCTTGGAACGCGGGTTCAGCGGCAGGATCAACTGCGATGCCAAGGGGGACGACCTCGAAATGGCCCGGCGTGGCGCCGGCTCAGGCCATGCGGCTGGCCCGGGCCAGCGCCTTCAGCCACAGGGCCGCATAGTTCAGCGCGGAGGCCAGTGTAACCGCCGCCACGACCAAGGCCACCCCGCGGGCCAGCAACGGCCAGTCGGCCCCCGTGAGCAGGAGCAGCAATGTCAGCGCGATATAGCCGATCTGAGCCGCCGTCGTGATCTTGCCGAGCGGCGAGGGCGCCACCCGCAATGGCAGGTCGAGCGCCCAGGCCAGGACCGTGCCCAGCACGATGCCCAGATCCCGGCCGATGACCAGCAAGGCCAGCCAGACCGGGGCCACACCGATGGCGACCAGCACCAGGAACGAGGCCAGCATCAGCAGCTTATCGGCGGCCGGATCGAGCAGACGGCCGAATTCCGAGGTCAGCCCGAAGCGCTTGGCCAGATAACCGTCCGCCGCGTCGCTGGCGCCGGCAAAGGCGAAGACGGCAAAGGCCTCGCCATAGCGGCCATCCAGAACCAGCACCGCCAAGAAGGGCGCAGCCGCAACACGCAGGCTGGTCAGAAAGTTGGGGAACTGGGAAAAAAGCCGATTCACTGAGGGTCCATTCCGCCGGCGGATTGCAGATCGAGCCACCAGACGCCGTCTCGGCTGGTGAGTCCCAGAGACGCCTGCGACAGAAAATCGCTCAGCTGCGCGATGGTTCCAGCATAGCTGATCGCCACGCGAGCCTGACCGATATTCATCGCCAGCACATTGATATTCGTCACAAGGGGGACCTTGGCCAGGCGCTGCCGGATCGCGCCCCATTGGCCCAGGGAATCCATGCGGATGTCGGCGGTCAAGGTCGAGCGATGGTTGAAATCCACCGCCGCACGGGCCTTCCAGGCGTCGCCGATGGCGTCGGCCGCCGCCTGCATGGCTGCGGCATAGGCCTGATCCGGCGAAGCGCCGGCCGGAACCGGCACATTGACGGGTGGCAGGGTCTGCGGCGGGGCGGCGGACAGAATCCGGATACGGACCGTGATGTGTCCCCCGGACGGCGGATCGGCCTGGACCAGCGCCGCCTTGGTGGCATGGGCGCGAGAGGCCGCGGGCTGCACGTCGGACCAGCTGGCGGTCGCGAAATCGATGGCACCGAGGGCCGAGACATCGAGCGCGTCTCCGGCTGGCAGGCTCAGCGGCACAGATCCCGCCGCGCTGGCGCTGCCGGTCCAGGCCGCGGCCCAGGGCGATTTCGGCGCGTAGCCGGGCGCCATCGGGATGACGAGGAGCGGCGGCGCGGCCGTGTCGGAATAGGCGACATTGGTGCTGCGCAGATAATTGCGCACCAGACCACCATTGAAGGTGTAGGTGACGTCGGCGACGTAGCGGGTGGTCGAGCGCTTTTCGTTCGCGACCTGGTAGCCGCTGATCATGCGCTGCAGGGCCGTTTCGTCGATATTCTCGAGGCGGCTCCAGTCGTCCTGCCGCGTCAGGCGGTGGACCAGCGTGACCCAGGCCCGGCGTCGGCCGCTATTGACGGCGATGGTGTAGGCCTCGCTGGCGGAGGCGCCACTGGCGTCGACCTTGACGTCCTTGACCACGAAGGGGCTGTCGGCGGCCCGCGCAGGGGCCAGCGTCAGGACGGAAAAACCAAGAAACAGAAGGAAATAGACAGAGCGGCGCATGGCAGACCTTTCAAGTCCCGGAACTATAGAGGCCAAGGCCCGCCAGAGAAAGCGAGGCGGCGGGGACCGGGCGACACGCTTGCGCCGCCCCGGCGGCCCGCTTAAACGGAGGCGCCTCCCGCAAGACGGATTTGCAGCCATGAGCGGCCGCAAGAACAGCCTCACCTACAAGGACGCCGGCGTCGACATCGATGCCGGCGAGGCGCTGGTCGCGCGCATCGCCCCGGCCGCCAAGGCCACGCGCCGGCCCGGCGCCGATGCCGCCCTGGGCGGCTTCGGCGGGCTGTTCGACCTCAAGGCCGCGGGCTTCAAGGACCCGATGCTGGTGGCCTCCACCGATGGCGTCGGCACCAAGCTCAAGATCGCGATCGACACCGGGCTCTATGACGGCATCGGCCAGGACCTCGTCGCCATGTGCGTCAACGATCATGGTGGTGCAGGGCGCCGAGCCGCTGTTCTTTCTGGATTATTACGCGACCGGCAAGCTGGAGGTCGAGGCCGCGGCCGCCGTGATCGAAGGCATTGCGCGCGCCTGCAAGGACAGCGGCTGCGCCCTGATCGGCGGCGAGACGGCGGAGATGCCGGGCCTCTACAAGCCGGGCGATTTCGATCTGGCCGGGCTTCACCGTCGGCGCGGTGGAGCGCGGCAATATCCTGCCCAAGCTCGACGCGATGAAAGCCGGCGATGTGCTGATCGGCGTCGCCTCATCCGGCGTGCATTCCAACGGCTATTCGCTGGTGCGCCGCGTGGTGGCCGATAGCGGGCTCGGCTATGACGCGCCCTGCCCCTTTGCGCCAGGACACGACACTGGGCGAGGCGCTGCTGGCGCCGACGCGGCTTTATGTGAAGAGCGGGCTCGAGGCCATCGCGCACGGGCGCCATCAAGGGCCTCGCGCACATCACCGGCGGCGGCATCACCGAAAACCTGCCGCGCGCGCTGCCGGACGGGCTCGACGCCGAAATCGATCTGTCGAGCTGGACGCCCGATCCGGTGTTCGGCTGGCTGGCGAAGTCGGCCGGCATCGCCGGCGAGGAGATGCTGCGCACCTTCAATTGCGGGATCGGACTGGTCGCGGTCTGCGAGGCCGACAAATCCGGCCATGTGATCGATGCCTTCGGAGCGGCGGGCGACCATGCGGTGCGCATCGGCAAATTGGTGAAGGGCGACGGCGAGGCGAAGGTCGCCTATCGCGGGACGCTCAAGCTGTGACGCGCAAAAGGACCGCCATCCTGATTTCGGGGCGCGGCAGCAATATGGGCGCGCTGATCGACGCGGCGGCGTCACCGGCGTTTCCTGCGGAAATCGTGCTGGTGATCTCCAATGTCGAGGGCGCCGGCGGGTTGGCGCGCGCCGAGGCGGCAGGCATCGCCACGCAGGTGATCTCACACAGGGGACTCAGCCGCGAGGATTTCGACGCCCGAACTCGACGCGGCACTTGCGGGCCGCCGGCATCGAACTTGTCTGCCTGGCCGGCTTCATGCGCATCCTGTCCGACGGCTTCGCGCGCAAATGGCAGGGCCGACTCCTCAACATCCATCCCTCGCTGCTGCCGGCCTTCAAGGGCGTGCATGTGCATGAGCAGGCGCTGGCGGCGGGCGTGAAGGTTTCGGGCTGCACGGTGCATTTCGTCGTGCCGGAGCTGGATTCCGGGCCGATCGTCGAACAGGCGGTGGTGCCAGTGCTGCCGGACGACACGCCTGCAACGCTGGCCGCGCGCGTGCTCGAGCAGGAGCATCGCATCTATCCCGCGGCGCTGAAGCTGGTGGCCGAATGCAAGGTCCGCCTCGAAGGCGGCAAGGCCGTCTTCGCACCCTGAGGCGCAGCGCCTAGCCGCCGACGCCCGAAATCTCCGCCGAGACATCCCACAGCCGCGTCGCATCGGCATCATTCTGTGCGGCCGCGCTCGGGGTGGCCGGTTTGCATTTGTGATAGTAGCCGCCGGTCTTGCCTTCGACGTCTGGCGAGGACGCCAGATAGATGATGGTCTCGGCGCCTTTCTCGGGCGACAGCGCGAAGGTCTTGGCAAGCCCGAAAATCGACGACAGCAGCCGGAATTGTTGTCGCCGAAGCGGGTGGCGACGAAGCCCGGATGCAGGCAATTGGCGGTGACGCCGGTGCCGGCCAGACGCCGCGCCAGTTCGCGGGTGAACAGCATGTTCATCAGCTTGGTGGTGCCATAGACGCCGAAGCCGGAATAGCGCGCGCGCCGATTGCAGATCATCGAAATCGGATGCGGCCGGCCTTGTGGGCGTCCGACGCGGTGGAGACGATCCGCGCGCCGGCCCGCCGCCTTGAGGCGGTCGAGCAGAAGATTGGTGATCACGAAATAGGACATGTGATTGAGCGCGAAGGTCGTCTCCAGCCCGTCGGCGGTCTCCTGGCGGGTCGTGAACATGGCCCCGGCATTGTTGATCAGCACATCGATGCGTGGCTCGCCGGCCGCGATCTCGGCGCCGACCCGCTTCATCTCGGCGAGTCGCGACAGATCGGCGTAATAGGCCGCATGCTCGGTGTGGCCGCGCGATTGCGTTGAGATGCTTGAGCATCGCGGCGCCGCGCGCGCGGTCGCGCGCGATGAAGACGATGCGGGCGCCCCGCTGGGCCAGGCGGTCGGCCGCGACCTCGCCGATGCCCGACGTGGCGCCCGTGATCACGACTGTCTTGCCCAGCATGGAGAGCCCTCCTTGGCTGGACGGGAGCCTTACGCCCGATCAGGCGTCGCCGATTAGCCGACGATGTCGAGATCGGAGAAGAAGAACTTGATTTCGTTGGCGGCCGTCTCCGGCGCGTCGGAGCCGTGGACCGAATTGGCCTCGATCGATCTCGGCGAAATCCTTGCGGATGGTGCCGGCTTCGGCATTGGCCGGATTGGTGGCGCCCATCACTTCGCGGTTCTTGGCGATGGCGTTTTCGCCTTCCAGCACCTGCACCACGACCGGACCAGAGGTCATGAAGGCGACCAGGCTGCCGAAGAAGGGCCGCTCCTTGTGGACCGCATAGAAGGCCTCGGCCTGGGCCTGGGAGAGCTGGATGCGGCGGGACGCGACGACGCGCAGGCCCGCTTTCTCGAACCGGTCGACGATGGCGCCGGTCAGGTTCCGGCGCGTGGCGTCCGGCTTGATGATGGAAAGCGTGCGCTCGAGGGCCATGGACAAACTCCGTGTCGGTCGAAAATCGCGCGCCTTATAGAAGGGCCCCTGCCCGGCTGCAACCTCGCCGGACCGCGTCCGCGCGGTTTTGACGGATGGCCCCGATCGGTTAGAACCCGCCCGCCATGCTGACCATCGACGCCATCACCTACCGCATCGCCGGCCGGGAAATCCTGTCCGGGGCCTCGGCGCGCCTGCCCGCCGGGCGGCGGATCGGCCTGGTGGGGCGCAATGGCGCGGGCAAGACCACCCTGTTCAAGCTGATCCTGGGCCAGATTCACGCCGATGGCGGCGAGATTTCCAAGCCGCAATGCCTGGCGCATCGGCGCGGTGGCGCAGGAGGTTCCGGCCGGGCCCGACCAGCCTGCTCGACACCGTGCTGGAGGCCGACACCGAGCGGCTGGCGCTGCTGGCGGAGGCCGAGACCGAGACCGATCCGCACACGCCTCGGCGACATTCACACCCGGCTGGAAGCCATCGACGCCTATTCGGCGCCGGCGCGGGCCGCGGCGATCCTGGCCGGCCTGGGCTTTTCGGCCGACGACCAGATGCGCCCCTGCGCCGAATTCTCCGGCGGCTGGCGCATGCGCGTGGCGCTGGCCGCGATCCTGTTCGCGGCGCCCGACCTGCTGCTGCTGGACGAGCCGACCAACTATCTCGACCTGGAAGGCGTGTTGTGGCTGGAGGATTACCTCAAGCGCTATCGCGGCAGCGTGCTGATCATCAGCCATGACCGCGATCTGCTGAACAGCGTGTGCGAATTCATCCTCCATCTCGAGCGCGGCAAGACTACGCTCTACACCGGCAATTACGACACCTTCTCGAGACCACGCGCGCCAGCGCCGCGCCAACGACCTGGCCTTCGCCAAGAAGCAGGAGGCCGCACGCAAACATCTGCAGAGCTTCGTCGACCGCTTCCGCGCCAAGGCCTCCAAGGCGCGCCAGGCGCAAAGCCGCATCAAGATGCTGGAGAAGATGGAGCGCGTCGACATGCCGCTGGACGAGCATGTCGCGCCCATCCGCCTGCCCAAGCCGGACAAGCGCCAGCCCGCCGCTGCTGTCGCTCGATCGCGTCGGCCGTCGGCTATGAGCCGGGCAAGCCGGTGCTGTCCGGCATCTCGCTGCGCTTCGATCCCGAAGACCGCATCGCGCTGCTGGGCAAGAACGGCAACGGCAAATCCACGCTGGCCAAGCTTGCTGGCCGGCAAGCTGGAAGCGATGGGCGGCGAAGTCATGCGCGCGCGCAAGCTGATGCCCGGCTATTTCGCGCAGCACCAGCTCGAAGAACTCGACGGCGCGGCCACCCCGATCCAGACACTGGGCCGCCTGCGTCCCAAGCTCAGCGAACAGCAGTTGCGCACGCAGCTGGGCGGCTTCGGCTTTTCCGCCGACAAGGCACTGACCAAGGTCGGCCAACCTGTCGGGCGGCGAACGGGCGCGGCTGCAGCTGGCGATGGCGACGCTGGACAAGCCGAACCTGCTGATCCTCGACGAACCGACCAACCATCTCGACATCGATGCGCGCGAACAGCTTGCTGACGGCGCTCAACGATTTCGACGGCGCGGTGATCCTGGTCAGCCATGACCGCCGCCTGATCGAGGCGACCGCCGACCGCCTGCTGCTGGTCGCCGACGGCCAGGTTGCGCCCGTTCGACGGCGATCTGGAAGATTATCGCCGCTTCCTGCTGTCCGGCGACAATGCGCCGGCCCAGCGTGCGCCCGAGCAGCCGAAGCAGAGCCAAGGAAGAGGCGCGCCGCGACGCCGCCGAACGCCGCCGCCAGCTGAAGCCGCTCAAGGAGAAGGCCGATATCGAAGAGCGGCAGATCGCGGCGCTGACCGCCGAGATCGCCAAATACGACAGGACCCTCGCCGATCCGCTGCTGTTCGTGCAGGACCCGGCCAAGGGCAATGCGGTGTCCAAGAAGCGCGCCGATGCCGCACGCAAGCTGGCGGCCGCCGAAGAGCGCTGGATGAAGGCGCTGGAGAGCTACGAAACCGCAATGGCGGACGCCTGACGGCGCACGCCTGCCCGCATCCCTGCCTTCGGCCAAGGAACCGAAAGGGTGCGGTGGCGTTTCCGCCTTATGCGAACCCCAAATTTCGTCGTGAAGACGCTCGCCCTCATCTTCTTGCCGCACCGCTTGTTGCCTGCGACCAGAACAACGACAACCAGAACCAGACTGCCACGCCCGCCGGCCGGACAGGCCACCGACGAGCGGGACCCCGGCGCAAGAGACCGCCCCAGCACCGGCGCCGGCCCAGCCCGCGCCGACGCAGAGCGCGCCGCCGCCGCCAACTGCCGAAGCCCCGCCGCCCCCGCCGGAGCAGCGTGCCCAGGCCCGCCCATGCCGAACGCCGCATCCGCGAAGCGGCGGCGCAGTTCCAAAATCGTGGCCCGGGAAGCGGGGAGCGCAACGCCGCACCGGCTCAATACGCTCATCGACCGCGCCAATTCGGAAGCGCGCGATGTGCGTCCGCTGCTGTCGCCTGTGGAATGCGACCCAGCTGCACCGGCAGATCAACGCCCTGCGCGAAGCCAAACGCGACCATCGCCGCGGCGAAATTCGCCGTGCCGCCAATGCGGCCTATCGCGTCCTGACCGGAGAGAATGCGACGAGGCCGGGTCAGCATGCCGAAAACGGCAACATTCCCGGCGGGTTGCGACGGATCGACGCCGCCGCCGCGACAATACCGCAACGAGCTGAGCGCCGACGTCATCCGCGCTGGGACCGCATGCGCAACCATGCCGACAAGGCGCGTCAGAACTGGAGCAGATCTGCGCCACACGTCGACAATCGCGGGCCGCGCCACGCCATGAGCCAGGCCGATTACAGGCAATGCAGCATGCCGCCGATCACAACGAATGAACGGGCCGCGAGGCGCGCCCTCGGGGACGAGCGCGAGGCTCGGTTCGGCTGAAGCGGTATTTCCGCCACGACTAGCGCGGCAGGACGCGCCTGCTCGATGTTCCGGCGCGCGATGGCGAGCCATTCGCGCTGGCGGCGGCTGGTAGTAGCCGGGCGCGCCTTTCACCGACTTCACGATCTCGCGGAAGACGCGGCGGGCGCGCTCGTCCTGCGCCCAGTTTCTGCAGCAGCAAGCGCATAGCGGCAGCGCGCCTCCTCGCCGGGATATTTCGGCAAGATCTTCTCATATTGCGCCAACGCTTCGTCGTTCTTGTCCTGCAACGCCAGCGCGCGCGCATAGTCGAGCTCGGCATCGGCGTTGAAGGCGGCCGGATCGGCCTGCTTCAGCGCCTCGAAGGCGGCCTGTGCGCCGGCCCCGTCGCCCGCCAGCAATTTGGCGCGCGCCAGGCCATGCAGCAGGGCGGTGTCGTGGTCGCCCAGCGGCCCGTCCATCGCGCTCTGGTAAAGATCGACCGCATCCTGGAACAGGCCGCGCTTGATGACATTCGGCGGCCAGCGCGCGCTTGGAATCGACCGAGCCGACCATCTCCACCTCGCGCTTCTTCTCGCGATAGCCGCGGCCAGGGTCGACGGTGTTGACGACGTCGTCGGCGAAGCGCCGCGCGCCGGCGCTGCCCATCGCCTCGGGTATGAGGGCGAAGGCGCCATAGGCGATCCAGCCAAACGGGGGCGGGATCAGGACGATGGCGAGAATCCACAGGTAAGAGCGGCCCGTGCGCATGACATGCGCGGCCAGCGCAAAATCGACGAGCAGAACGATGATCGTTCCAAAACCGAAGCCATAAGGCATCCGTGTGCCGGTTCCTTTCGATGCCCCCCACACGGCCGAAAGGGGCCGATTCAGGCTGTCACTGTCAACCCTGGCGCCGAATTCACATCCCGGCTTCGCGGCGCCGGGCGCGACGGGCGACCAGTGCGAAGGGCACGCAGACGGCGGCGAGCCCGGCCCCAAAGGCAAGGCCCACCCAGTCCGCGCCGGCGAACATCACCAGCAGCGCCAGATCGATCGCCAGCACCAGCGCCGGCAGCAGCGGGTAGCCGATGGCGCGGAAGGGCCGGGGCAGATCCGGTTCCTTGCGGCGCAGGGCAAACAGAGAGCCTTCCACCAATATGGCAGCAACCGTGTCGAGCAACGCGATCAGACCGAAGACCAGCGCGAAGGAGCCGGTGGCGGCCAGCGCCAGCGAGGCCAGCGCCATCATCAACATGGCCATGTCCGGGGTGCCGCCGCGGTTGACCGAACGCAGCGCCGCCGGCAGCAGTTTGTCGCGGGCCATGGCGAAGAGCAGACGCGGACCGCTCATGATGATGGCATTGGCCGTGCCGGCCACCGTGACCATCGCGCCGATGGCGAACAATGTCGCCGGCAATGTGCCTCCGATCCGCGCCAGAACCGTCCCGAAGGGAAGCGGCGTCGCGGCCGTCCCCCCCGTGCCCAACGCCAGAAGCAGGCCGCCATTGACGGCAAGATAGACCACCGCGGTCACGACCAGGCCGAGGGTGAGCGCGCGCGGAATGCTGCTGGCGGGCTGTTCGTTCTCCTCGGTGAAATAAACCGGCGCCTGAAATCCGGAATAGGCGCCCTTGATCAGCGCATAGGCCCCGATCACGGCCACCCAGCCGAAGCTCACGCTCACCGACGCGCCGGTGCCGGCGGACCGCATGGGCTCGGCAATGGCGATCGCGGCGGCGGCGAAGACGAGCAGCATGATCACCTTGATCAGGCTGGTGCTCTCCTGCAGCACGCGCCCCTCGCGCAAACCCAGGAAATTGGCGCCATAAAGCGCCAGCTGCATCGCGACCGCGATCGCAGGCTTGAACCCGGCCGCGGCCGGCCACACCAGCGGCAGGAATTCGGCAAAGGAAATGGAAGCGGCGGCCACGCCGGCCAGCTTGGAGAGGAAATCGCTCCAGCCGACGATCAGCCCGGCGACGTCGCCGAAGGCGCGATGGGCATAGACATAGGGCCCGCCGGATTGGGGGACCGAGGTTCCCAGTTCGGCGAAGATATTGACGGCCAGCGCGGCATGAAGTCCGCCGAGCACCCACAGCGCCATGATCCAGCCGATATCGGGCAGCGTGCCGGCGATGGAGGCGGGCGCGCGCAGAATGCCCGAGCCGATGACATTGCCGACGGCAACGGCGATGCCGAAGGTGACGCCCAGAATCTTGAGCAGATGCCCGCGCCCGCGAGGTGCGGCGGTTGCACTGGTCATGGCGCCCCCTGTTCACCGCTCACCCGGTGTTCCGGTGTGAGGGTGCCAACACTCTAGCGGCTGCCGTGGGTCTGGATAGGGTCTCAGCCCTGCTTTTCGAACTTTCCGCTCGGGCTTTCTTTCCAGTAGGTCACATCGTGGCCGGCCGCCTTGGCATCCTTCCAGGCCGCACGCGCCGCCGCCAGCAGTTCGGGATCGCGGCCGTCGAACATCAGCACGATACGCGTGAGATCGCCGAGCGCCGGGTCGTCCCAGGCCGTGGGCGTTGCGCCGCCGACGAGGAACAGAATATCGGGCCCGTTCGGCGCATGATCTTCGACCGTGATCAGCACCGGCTGACGCGCGGCTTTGCCCTCACCGTCCAGGGCATGGGGCAGGAAGCTCTGCTCGTCATAGGTCCACAGGCACGTATCGATGGCGGCGGCGCGCTCGGCGGTGTCGGCGCGGATCAGGGCCCGCCAACCGCGCGCGCGCGATTTCTCGACCAGGTCCGGCAGGACCCGGTCGAGTTCGCGGCGTTCGAGATGGTAGAACAGCGTTTCGGTCATCAACTCTCGTAGTGATCGGCGACGAGGCGGTTGAGGACGCGCACGCCCCAGCCCGTGCCCCAGCTCGGAATGAGCGTCTTCTTTTCGCCGTCCTGCCAGGCGACGCCGGCGATATCAAGATGCGCCCAAGGCGTCTTTTCCTCGACGAAGCGCTGCAGGAACTGCGCCGCCGTGATCGAGCCGGCCTGGGGCCCGCCGATATTCTTCATGTCGGCGATCTTCGACTTCAGGAGCTTGTCGTAGCCATGGCCGAGCGGCAGGCGCCACACCGGCTCGCCCTCTTCGCGACCGGCCTGGGCGATATGCTCGGCCAGCTTGTCGTCATTGGAGAACAGGCCGGCATGTTCGCCGCCCAGCGCCACCAGAATGGCACCCGTCAGGGTGGCCAGATCGATGACGAAGCGAGGCTTGAAGCGCCGCTGCGTGTAGGTCAGCGCATCGGCGAGGACGAGCCGGCCCTCGGCATCGGTGTTGAGCACCTCGATGGTCTGGCCCGACAAGCGATTTGACGACATCGTCGGGACGCTGGGCCTTGGCCGAGGGCATGTTCTCGACCAGTCCGATGACGCCGACGGCATTGACCTTGGCCTTGCGCGCGGCCAGCGCGTGCATGGCGCCGGTCACCGCGGCAGCCCCGCCCATATCGCCCTTCATGCCCATCATCGAGGCGCCGGGCTTGAGCGACAAGCCGCCGGAATCGAAGCACACGCCCTTGCCGACGAAGGCCACCGGTGCGGCCTTTTTTGCCTTGGCGCCGTTCCATTGCATGACGACGAGCTGGCTTTCGTGATCGCTGCCCTGGCCGACGCCCAGCAAAGCGCCCAGGCCCAGCTTCTTCATCTGCGCCTCGCCCAGCACGTCCACCTTCACGCCCAGCTTGGTGAGCTGCCTGGCCCGGCGGGCGAATTCCTTGGGAAACAGGACATTGGGCGGCTCGTTGACGAGATCGCGGGCCAGATGCATGCCTTCGGCAATGGCCGACAGCGTCTGCCAGCTCTTGCGCGCCGCGGCAGCCGATTTGGTGCCGATCGTGACCTTCTTGACCGTGTGCTGGCGCTCGTCGAGGCCCTTGGTGCGGTATTTGTCGAAGCTGTAGCTCTTCAGCTGCGCGCCCATGGCCAGATGGGCCGCCAGAGAGGCCTCGTTCAGTTTGGCCCCCTTGGGCAGGTCGATGGCGAAGGTCACCGATTTTTCGCCGCTGGTCAGCAGCCGGCCCAGCACCGTGGCGGCGACCTGCTCGGCCTGGGGGCGGTCGAATTCGGCCGGCTTGCCCAGCCCGACCAGCAAAATCCGCGAGGCCTTCATGCCCGCCGGCGCCAGCACTTCAAGGATCTGGGCGGTTTTGCCGGAGAACCGGCTCACGTCCAGCGCCCGTTTCAGAGCGCCACCGGCCATACGGTCGGCCTCGGCGGCCGCGGCGGTGAAGGCGCCACCATCGAGCGCGGCGACAATCAGGGCGCCGCTGCCGGAGGTCGAAGGCGCGGAAAAGGAAAGCTGCATCATATGTCTCCAGATGGGGTCGGATCTTGGTCAGCCCGCCGGGCCAGAATTATTTGCATTTTCAGGTGCATGCGGCAGAGTTCGGGATTGCCGGGCGGCGGCAGGGAAATGCTAGTTTAGGGCGAATCCCAACCGGGGCGAAAGGGTGCGCCGGCCGCCGAAGCCGCAGCGCCTGCCTCACCAAGCCGGATCCGAGATGTCGCGCCTGTCCCTCTACGTCCTGCGCCAGCTCGTCGGCCCCATCGCGCTGTTCACCTTCCTGCTGACCGCCGTGGTGTGGCTGTCACAGTCGCTGCGGCTGCTCGATCTGATCATCAATCGCGGCCAGTCGGCACCCACTTTCCTGTATCTGACCCTGCTGATGTTGCCGAGCCTGCTCGTCATCATCATGCCGATCGCCTATTTCGCCGGGACTCTGTACGGCCTCAACAAGCTCAATTCGGACAGCGAGCTGGTCGCCATGACGGCGGCCGGCTACGGACGCTGGCAACTCGCCGTACCGGTGCTGGCGGCGGCCGCGGGGATCATCGCACTGACCTATCTTTGCACGCTGTGGCTGATGCCGTTGGGCCAGCGCACGATGAAGGACAAGGTCCTGGACATCCGCGCCGATATCGGCGCGGCGATTCTCAGCGAGGGCACCTTCAACACCCCGGCCAAAGGCCTCACCGTTTTCATCCGCGAATTGACGTCCGACGGACATATCGGCGGCATTCTGGTGCACGACAATCGCGACGAGGCCCATCCGATCACCTATCTGGCGCAAGGCGGCCTGCTGGCACAGACCCCGGCCGGCGCGCGCCTGATCATGAACAACGGCACCATCGAACAGAGCGGCAAGGGCGGGGCCCGGCTCTCGGTGCTCAAGTTCCAGCGCTACGTCTTCGACCTCGACCAGTTCGCCAATCATCGCGGCGAGGCCACTCGCGAAATCCATGAACGCTATCTGGGCGAATTGTTCTGGCCCAAGCAGAAGACCATGAAGACAAAGACCCGCAACGTGTTGCGGGCCGAGGGCCACAATCGTCTGGCCGAGCCGCTCTATGCCCTCGTCTTCGCGTTCATCGCGCTGGCCGCCATCACGCGGGGCCGCCGCGCACGCGGGGCGTACGCGCTGAGGCTGACAGGCGCGACGCTGCTGGCCGGGGCCCTGCGCATTGCCGGATACGGCGTCCAGGGGATTGGCGCACGCAATCCCGAGTACAATTTCCTGATGTATCTGATCCCGCTGGGCGGTGCTGCGGCCGCGCTCATCCACACTGCGGGATGGTGGCAACAATTGCTGCCGGCACGCACGGCCGAGCCCGAACCGGAGCCGGCAACATGATCTGGTCCTGGACCTTGTATCGCTATCTGGCCAAGCAGTTCCTGACGGGCGTCGGGATCGTATTCGCCGGCGTGCTGTTCCTGGCCTATTCGATCTCTCTGGTCGATCTTCTCAACCACACCGCCGGCAAACACGTGCCCGACGGCACAGTGTTCGGAATGAGCCTGCTGAAGTTGCCCGATCTCGGTCTGACACTATTGCCCTTCGCGGTCTTGCTGGGTGGCGTCTTCAGTTTCGTGCGGCTGTCGCGCAGCCAGGAGCTTCTGTCGATCCGCGCCGCCGGTGTATCGGCCTGGAACCTGCTCGCCCCCGCCCTGACGGCAGCGGTGCTGCTCGGCGTTTTCTGCGTCGTTGCGGTCACGCCGGTCTCCGCGCGCTTTCTCGAACAGTATTCGGGCATGGAGGCGAAATATCTGCGCGGGCAGTCTTCGCAGCTCGCCGTCTCGCGCAACGGATTGTGGCTGCGTCAGGGAGATGCCGAGCACCAATCGGTCATCCACGCGCTGCGCGTCGCCGATCAGGGCGTCAGCCTCAACGACGTGATCATCTTCCTCTATGGCAAGGACGACATCTTCAAGGGCCGCATCGACGCCCATACCGCGCGGCTCGACAAGGGCGCCTGGCTGCTGAAAAATGCCTGGGTCAGCGATGCGAACGGTGTCTCCCAGTTCCACGCGACCTATCATCTGCCGACCACGCTGACCCCGTCGCAAATTCAGGAGAGCTTCGCCTCGCCTTCGACGATTTCGTTCTGGGATTTGCCGCGTTTCATCCAGACGGCGCAGGCCGCCGGATTTTCGGCCACGCGCTATCTGCTCTATTTCGACTCGCTCCTCGTATTGCCAGCCATGTTCGCGGCGATGGTGTTCATGGCCGCAAGTTTTTCGCTGAGGCTGGCGCGGCTCGGCGGACTGGGGCGCGTCGTGCTTTACAGCGCGATGGCCGGCTTCGGCGTCTATTTCTTCAGCGACGTCACCAAGGCGCTCGGTGAATCGGGCATTCTGCCCGTGGCGCTGGCGGCATCGGCACCGGCGATGGCGGCGATCCTTCTGGGCATGACCCTCGTATTCCACCAGGAGGATGGCTGATGGGCATGGGGGGAGCCTGGCCCGCAACAGCACGCGCCTGGCGGCGGCGGCGCTGCTGGCGTCGATCGCGAGCACGGCGGCCGCAAAGACCGATCCCGAGCACAAGGTCCTGCTGCGTGCCGATCAGATCGTCTACGACACCAACACCTCCGTGGTGTCGGCGGAAGGTCATGTCGAGATCGACTACGAGGACCGCATCCTGCTGGCCAACCGTGTCTCCTACAATCAGAAGACCGACACGGTCACGGCAGACGGCCATATCAGCGTCCTGGCGCCGGACGGCAGCGTTGCCTTTGCCGACGAAGTCACGCTGACCCGCGGCATGCGCGACGGGGTCCTGGACGGGTTCCAGGCCTTGATCGGCAAGAACGGCCGCCTGGCCGCAAGGCACGCCTCCAAGCAGGGCGAGGTCACCTATGCGACGCGCGCCGCCTACACGCCCTGCAAGGTCTGCAACAAGCCGGGACAACGCACGCCAACCTGGCAAGTGCGGGCCGGCAAAATCATCTGGGACGAGAAGAACCACCGCATCTATTACCACGACGCCACGCTTGAGATGTTCGGCGTGCCGGTGTTCTACACCCCGCTCTTCAGCCATGCGGACCCGACGGTCAAGCACAAGACCGGCCTGCTGGTGCCCGGACTGGGCACGTCCAGCTCGATCGGGACCTATCTGAGCACGCCGCTCTATATCGCCCTCAGCGATTCGCGCGACATGACGATCGCGCCGATGTTCACGACGCGGGGCGGCGATGTTCTGCAGGGCGAATACCGGGACCGCTGGGACCATGGCGGCATGTGGCTCCAGGCCTCCGGCGCCTATGATCCACATGGCGGCATCTCGGGTACGCGGCATGAATGGTACAGTTCGCTGTTCGGGTCGGGCCGGATCCCCCTCAGCGGCATCTGGACCGCCGGCTACGACGTTCAGCTCACCTCGAACGATACCTATCTGAAGCGCTATGATCTTTCGGATGAGGACAATCTCGTCAGCGATCTGTTCGTCGAGGCGATCAAGGGCCGCAGCCGCTTCGCGCTCACCGGCTATTTCTTTCAGGATCTGCGCGGCTGCACCACACTGGCCGCCGCGGCGGGGACCTGTCATCGGGTGAGCAACGGCGAAATACCGCTGGTGCTGCCGCTTGTCGAATACACCTATATTCCGCGCGGTGCGCTTATGGGCGGTCAGTTCCGCTTCGACTTTTCGTCGTCCACGGTCATGCGCAACCAAGGCGCAGACAGCGAACGCGTCAGCGCCGAAATGCGTTGGCGCCTGCCCTTCGTGACCGCCGGCGGCCAGCTGCTGACATTCACGGCCGATGCCCGCGGCGATGTCTATCGCGTGTCCAACGACGATCCGTTGGCGCTGGACAGCCTGGGCCGGCCGCTCGCCCTGGGCACGCACTATATTTCCCGCGGTCAGCCCTTCGTCGCCGCCGACTGGCGGTGGCCGTTCATCGCCTCCGGAAGTTCGCGCAGCACCGCCTTCGTGATCGAACCGATCGTGCAACTGATCGCCGCGCCCTATGGCGGCAATCCGGCCGGCCTGCCCAACGAGGACAGCACCGACTTCGAACTGGACGAAACCGATATCTTCAGCTTCGACCGCATCCCCGGCCACGCGCTGTGGGAGAGCGGGCCGCGGGCCAATGTGGGGCTGAGAACCGAAGCCTTCTTCCCCTCCGGCTCGGTCGAGGTGCTGCTGGGTGAGGTACTGCGCCTCAAACCGGACCCGATCTTTGCGGTCGGATCCGGGGTGTCGGGCAAGACCTCGGACGTGGTCGGGCGCTACACCATCAAGTTCCCGCCCTATTTGAGCCTGACCCATCGCGTGGACATCGACACGGACGATGGCGGGATCCGCCGCAACGAAGTCTATCTCGACGGCAATTATGACCGTTCGAACATCGAAGTCAGCTATGTGCGGCTGGCCCAGCAGGCCGTGGCGCTGGGCGGCCCGCGCGAGGAAATCAATGGCCAGGTCACGCTGGCGTTCCTGGACCACTGGGCGGCCTTCGCCGCGGCCCGCCGCGACCTTCAGGCGCAGCAGATGCTGGACACCGAATTCGGCCTGGGCTGGGAGGACGATTGCCTGGGCCTGTCGCTCTCCTACAAGCGCCGCTACACCCGGGACCGCGACGTTCCGCCCTCCACCTCGGTTATTTTGCGCATCAAGCTTAAAATCGGGGATCAGGACGAAGATTGGCGGCTGTTCCCGGAGCATGTCTTCGCCTCCCCGTGAGCGGCCGAGACGGGACGCCTTGAACCTGCAGCGGAATTGCTTATTCTCGGGTCTCGCGACCGAGCCCGGATGGACGGGACGCGGCAGGCGCCCGACCAACCCAGAAAGCAGTCGAAGACAGTCCCTTGATCGTACGATATTGCATGGCAGTTCTGGCGGGCGGTTTCGTCCTGGCCCTGGCCAGCGCGCCGCTTTCCGCGCAGCCGGTCGCCGCTGAAAAGCTGGCCTCGACCGGGCCATCGGGCGCAGCCGAGAGCGCCGAAGCGGCGGCTCCCAAGCATCAGGGCGACGGCGTCGCCGCGATCGTCAATGACACGGTGATTTCCGATTTCGACCTGCGTCAGCGGGCAGCGCTGTTCGTCGCCACCTCGGGCGTGCGGCCCAATCCGAAGCAGATGAAGGAAATCCGTGAGCAGGTGCTCAAGCAGCTTGAGACCGAGCGGATCCAGCTGCTCGAGGCGCAGAAGCACAACATCACCGTGAGCGCCTCAGAGGTCGACAAGGCGATCGAAAACATCGTCTCCGAGAACAATCTGACCATGGACAGGCTGAAGGCGCTGCTGAAACAGGCCGGCGTCTACATGTCGACCTTGCGCGCGCAGATCGCGGCGCAGATCGCCTGGTCCAAGACCGTCCAGGGACGCTACGCCAGCGAGGTCAATGTGACCCCGGCGCAGATCGAAAGCGAAATGACGCGGCTGTCGGAAAGCGCCGACAAGCCCCGCTTCCGCGTCTCCGAGATATTTCTTCCCGTCGACAGTCCCGAACAGGCCGACAAGGTCAAAAAGGACATGGATGAGCTGGAGACGCAGATCAAGATGGGCGCACCCTTTGGGGCCGTCGCCCGCCAGTTCAGCCAGAATCCGACCGCTGCCCAAGGTGGCGATCTGGGCTGGGTGTCCCCGGGCCAGCTTCCCCCGGAACTGAACAAGGTTCTGATGCAGATGAAAGCGGGGCAGGTCAGCATCCCGATCCGTGCCGCCGGTGGTTACTACATCCTGGCGCTGCGCGCGCGCGAGGAGCCGGAAGGCACCAAACTCCCGGTGCAGACCAAGCCGCAATATCCGCCCGGCGTTCTGCCTCTGGCGCGGGTGCTGCTGCCGATCGGACCGAACCCGCCCAAAGAACTGATGACGCGGGCCATGCAGGCGGCCGAAGTGATCCGCTCCAATATCCAGAACTGCACGATGCTGCCCAAGCTGGTTCAGCAGATGAAGGGCGCCGTGTATATGAATCTCGGCACGATGCATCTGAGCAGCCTGAGCCAGCAGATGCAGAATGCATTGTCGAATACCACGGCCGGGCAAACCACAAAGCCCTTTCACTCGCCGGCCGGTGTCGAGCTGATCGTGCGTTGCGATGAGGCGCCGCCGAAGATCACGACCTTCAAGATGCCGACGCGGGCTGAGGTGGAGCAGAAGCTCGCCGAAGAGCAGATGACGGTCCTGGCTCGCCGCTATATGCGCGACCTGCGCCGCGATGCCGACATCGAGACCCGCTGATACGGCCCGCCAGCCGGCCAAAGACGCTCCCATCCTGATCACCATGGGCGAGCCCGGCGGCGTCGGGCCCGAGCTGGCCGTGCGCGCCTTTCTGGCACTCGGCGGCAAGGCCGGTACCCATCCCCTGAAGCTGGTCGGCGACGGCGCAGTGTTCCGGGCCGCCGGCGAAATCGCCGACCACGCGCTCATCGCTGCGCGCAGCGTCAACGCCGTGCCCGAGCCCGGCCACGCCGATCCGGCCAATGCGCTGGCCGTGACCGAGGCCATCGAGCTGGCCGTCGACTGGGCCATGAACGGGGCCGCCGCCGCCATCGTCACCGCGCCGATCCACAAGGCCGCGATGATGGCGGGCGGCTTTTCGTTCCCCGGGCATACCGAGTTCCTCGAACACCTGACCGGCGCCGAGCGGGCCGTGATGATGCTGGCCGGACCGGATCTGCGGGTGGTTCCGCTCAGCATCCACGTTCCGCTCGCCAAGGCGCCGGCGCTGGTCAGCGAAATCGCGATCGTGGAGACCGGCGCGATCGTGGTGGCGGCGCTCAAGCGCGAGTTCGGCATCGCCCAGCCCGCGGCTGGCCGTGGCCGGGCTCAATCCGCATGCCGGGGAGAGCGGCGAAATCGGGCTCGAGGATCGCGACATCATCGCTTCCGGCCGTCAATGCTCTGAAGGGCACGGGCGCCGATGTCAGCGGACCGCATTCCGCCGATACGCTTTTCCATACCGAAGCGCGGGCGCGCTATGACGCGGCGCTGTGCATGTATCACGACCAGGCGCTGATCCCGGTCAAGACGCTGGCATTCTGGGACGGGGTGAACGTGACGCTGGGCCTGCCGATCGTGCGCACTTCGCCCGATCACGGCACCGCGCTCGACATCGCCGGGACCGGCAAGGCCGATATGCGCAGCATGGTGGCCGCGATCCGCATGGCCGCGGAGATGGCCGATGCCCGCGCCGGATGATCCGCACCCAGCGGAGGTTCCGCTGCCGCCGCTGCGCGATGTCATCGCCCGTCACGGCATCGCCGCCAAGAAATCCCTGGGACAGAACTTCCTTCTCGATCTCAATCTGACGCGGCGCATCGCCCGCGCAGCGGGGCCGCTCGACCACACCACGTTCTACGAAGTGGGGCCGGGGCCCGGCGGGCTGACCCGCGCGCTGCTGGCCGAAGGCGCAGCCCGCGTCATTGCCGTCGAACGCGACGAACGCTGTCTCGCCGCGCTGAAGGATATTGCCGAGGCCTGGCCGGGCCGACTCGACATCGTCTCCGGCGACGCCCTGAGGCTTGACGAGGCGGCGCTCTTCGCCGAACTGGGCGTGGCCGGGCCGCTGCGCTTCTCATCGAACCTGCCCTACAACATCGGCAGCGCCTTGCTGGTGAAGTGGCTGACCGGGCCGCACTGGCCGCCACCCTGGCAAAGCCTGACGCTGATGTTCCAGCGCGAGGTCGCCGAGCGGCTGATCGCCAAGCCTTCGACCAAAGCCTATGGCCGGTTGTCGGTGCTGACGCAGTGGCGCTGTCGCGCCCAGATCCTGTTCGACGTCGCGCCCCGTGCCTTCACGCCGCCGCCCAAGGTCACATCCGCCGTGATCCGCATTGAACCACTGGCCGAGCCGGTGGCGCCCTGCGCGCTCGCCGATCTCGAAGCGGTGACGGCCGCGGCCTTCGGCCACCGCCGCAAGATGCTGCGCCAGAGCCTGAAGACCCTCGGCCCCGACGCCGAAACGCTGGTGCGCGACGCCGGACTTGACCCGACGGCAAGGGCCGAGCAGCTCTCGGTCGCCGATTTCACGGGTCTGGCGCGGGCCCACGCCGCGCGCCGCAGTTGAGGGCGCTGCCGCCCCGTGCCAGACTGACAATCCATCAGAACTCAGACACTTCGGGAGACGCGCGCAATGCTCAGCCAGGCCATCGTCGAATTCGGCAAACCGCTCCAGGCCATCGAATCCCCGACGCCGGAGCCCAAAGGCACCGAAGTGCTGCTCAAGGTCGAAAATGCCGGCGTGTGTCATTCCGACGTGCACATCCATGACGGCTATTTCGATCTCGGCGGCGGCAAGAAGCTGCCGATGGGCAATCTCAAACTGCCGCACACGCTCGGGCCACGAAATCGAAGGCGAGGTCGTGGCCGTGGGGCCCGATGCCAAGGGCGTGAAAGTCGGCCAGCGTTACGCCGCCTTTCCCTGGATCGGCTGCGGCGATTGCGCGGCCTGCCAGCGCAATGAAGAAAACATGTGCCTGAAGCCGCGCAATCTCGGGTGTTCGTCGAACATCGCCGGCGGCTATGCCAGCCACGTGATCGTGCCGCATCCCAAATATCTGCTCGATTTCGGCAAGACCGAACCCGGCGCTGGCCGCGGCCTATATGTGCTCGGGCCTGACCGCCTTCGGCGCGATGAAGAAGGTCGGCAAGCTCGGCCCCGACGACCAGGTGGTCGTGGTGGGCTGCGGCGGCGTCGGCATGATGGGCGTGCAGTTCGCCCGGGCACTGTTCGGCAAGGGCCCGATCGCGGCCGATATCGACGAGGGCCGGCTTGAGGCCGCGAAGAAGGCCGGCGCCTCGGCGACCTACAACACCAAGGATGACGCCTCGGTGAAGAAGCTGATGGCCGATACCGGCGGCGGCGCCTATGCCGTGGTCGATTTCGTCGGCTCGGAGGCGACCTTCGCCTTCGCCAACCAGATCGTGCGCAAGGGCGGGCGCATCATCATTGTCGGCTTGTTCGGTGGCGCCATGAGCATGCCGATTCCGATGTTCCCGCTCCGGGCGCTGACCATCGCCGGCTCCTTCGTCGGCTCGCTGCCCGAAGCCGAGGAGATGATGGAGCTGGTGCGGGCCGGGAAAGTCGATCCGATCCCCTATCAGACGCGCCCGCTCGATCAGGCGAGCCAGACGCTGGACGATTTGCGGGCCGGCAAGATTGTGGGCCGGGTCGTCCTCACCCCTTGAGCGTCCTCTACGATACGATCGGGAAAGGCTACCGGAACCACCGGCAGCCCGACCCGCGTATCGCCGCCGCCATCCGCGCCGCGCTGAGCGGGGCACGCTCCCTCGTCAACATCGGCGCCGGCGCCGGCTCCTACGAACCGTCAGACCGCGACGTGATCGCCGTCGAACCGGCGGCGACGATGATGGCGCAACGCCCGCAAGGGGCCGCGCCCTGCATTCGCGGCGTGGCCGAAGCCCTGCCCTTCCCCGACAAGAGCTTCGACGCCGCCAGCGCCTTCCTGACGACGCATCACTGGTCCGACCAGAGGGCGGGGTTGGCGGAAATGAAGCGGGTGGCGCGCGACCGCTGCATCTTCTTCGATCACGATCCGACCGGACTCGATTTCTGGCTCATCAACGATTACTTCCCCGACATGCGGCCGATGCTGGCGCCGCTGCTCGATATGGCCGCCGCAGGCGAGGTGTTCGGTGCGCTCCGGATCGTACCGGTCCCGGTGCCGCACGATTGCACGGACGGCTTCCTGGCCGCCTATTGGCGCCGGCCCGAGGCCTATCTCGATCCGCAGGCCCGCGGCGCCATTTCGTTCTTTGCAAAAATGGGGAACGCGGCGCCGGGCATCGCGAGGCTGCAGCGGGATCTGGCCGACGGCAGCTGGGCGCGCCGGCACGGCCATCTTCGCCGTGAAACCGCGATCGATTTCGGCTACCGTCTGGTGATTGCGGAAACTGGAGACTGACCATGGCCGAAGACATCCTGGAACCGGACCTGCCGATCATCGATCCCCATCACCATCTGTGGGACCGGCCGACGGACATCCTGAAGAATCTTCCGCCCTCGACCCATGGTTTCATGGAGATCATCAAGCGCACGCCGCGCTATCTGTTCGATGAGCTGCTGTCGGATTTGCGCAGCGGCCACAACATCATCGGCACCGTCTACATGGAATGCGGGGCCATGTATCGGGCCGGCGGACCGGAAAATCTGCGCTGTGTCGGCGAGACCGAATTCGTCAACGGTGTCGCGGCGATGAGCGCGAGCGGGCTTTATGGCGATGTGCGCGCCTGTGCCGGGATCATCGGCCATGTCGATCTGCGCCTCGGCGCCAATGCCGAGGATGTGCTGCGCTCGCATATCGCAGCCGGCCATGGCCGCTTCCGCGGCATCCGCCACAGCGCCTCCCATCACGACGATGTCGAGGTGCTGGGGCCGCTGGCGGGCCGCGTGCCCGCCGGGCTCTATCGCGATCCGCAATTCCGCGAAGGCTTCGCGCTGCTGCACGACCTCGGGCTCAGCTTCGATGCCTGGCTGCTGGAACCGCAGCTGCCCGACCTGATCGACCTGGCGCGCGCCTTCCCGCAGACGCAGATCGTGCTCGACCATGTCGGCACGCCGCTGGGCGTCGGCGTCTATGCCGGCAAGCGCACCGAGCGCTTCGACATCTGGCGCGACAACATCCGCGAACTGGCCAAATGCCAGAATGTGAACGTCAAGCTCGGCGGGCTGGCCATGCCGTTTGGCGGCTTCGAATGGTCCTATGTTCTCAGGCCCAAATCCTCCGCCCATCTGGCCGAGGCGTGGAAGCCCTATATCGATGCCTGCATCGAGGCCTTCGGGCCTGAACGCTGCATGTTCGAAAGCAACTTCCCGGTCGACAGCTACACCTGCGACTACGCCACGCTGTGGAATGCGCTCAAGCGCTGCGCGGAGGGCTATTCGGCAGCGGAGAAGACGGCGATGTTCTCCGGCACGGCCAAGCGGGTCTACCGGTTGGAGATCGGCTAGTCAGTCTTTCCCGACCAGCGTCGAGACGAAATCCGACAGACCGATCTGGCGGGTGCGGCGCGCGCGCTCGGCCGCGAGGACAGCCGCGATCTGGGCGTGGGCCGTTTCCACATCGCGATTGACAATGACGTAGTCATATTCCGGCCAATGGCTGATTTCGCCAGCGGCCTTGGCCATGCGCTGTTTGACGATTTCTTCGGTATCCTGGGCCCGGGTGTGCAGGCGCCGCTCCAGCTCGCCATGGCTCGGCGGCAGGATGAAGATCGAGACCAGATCATCGCGCGCCTTCTCCTTGAGCTGCTGGGCGCCCTGCCAGTCGATGTCGAACAAGACATCGCGGCCGGCCGACAGCGCATCCATCACCGGCTTTGCGGGCGTGCCATAGGAATTTCCGAAAACCGTGGCGTGCTCAAGGAATTCGCCAGCCTTCGCCATGGCCTGGAATTTGTCACCCGTGACGAAGAAATAGTCCCGGCCCTCGATTTCATTGGGGCGCTTGGCACGCGTCGTGGCCGACACGCTCATGACGATACCGCTATCGGTTTCCAGAAGGCGCCGCGACAGCGTCGTCTTGCCCGCGCCCGACGGCGAGGACAGCACCAACATCAATCCCCGGCGCTTGATGTCGTCCGTCATGCCCCAACCCTATTCGACGTTCTGTGCCTGCTCGCGAAACTGGTCGATCGCCGCCTTCAGAGCCAGCCCCACCTTGGTGAGCTGAATGTCGGAGGATTTCGAACACAGCGTATTGGCTTCGCGATTGAATTCCTGAGAGAGGAAATCGAGCTTGCGGCCGATTGCCTCGCCGCTGGCCAGCAGGGCGCGCGCTTCCTGCACATGCGAGGCCAGCCGGTCGAGCTCCTCGCGGATATCGGCGCGCACCGCGAGCAGCGCGGCCTCCTGAGCCAGCCGCTCTTCCGGGATCGTGCCGGCGCCGAGCATGTCCTTGATCTGGCGCCGCCAGCCGGTCACGCAGCGCCTGCGGCTGGACCGCCGCCAGGCCGCCGGCTTCGCCGGTCAGCGTTTCGATCTCGTTGAGGATGGATCCCAGCACCGTGGCCAGCTTGCCGCCCTCGGTGCGGCGGGCGCGGCGCAGCTGGTCCATGCGCGGTCGCCAGGCTTTCGATAATGGCCGCGTCGCGATCGGCCCGTTCGGCCGGATCGAGCGGCCTGCGCCTCGTCCTGGACGATCACGCCCTTGAGCGCGAGCAGCCCGTCAACGCGCGCCGGCGCCAGGCCGGTCTCTTCGGCGATCTCCTGCGCGATCTTGACGGCCGCGGCCAGCGCGGCGGGATCGACCTTGAGGCCACGGGCAGACTCCTGCGGCTCCATGATCAGATTGGCCTGCAGATTGCCGCGCCGGAAACGTTCGCCGGCCAGCGTGCCGCGGCGACGGCTTCGAGCCCGTCGAAGCCGGGCGGCGTGCGCACGCGCAATTCGAGCCCGCGCCCATTGACGGATTTGATCTCCCAACGCCAGCGCAAGGGGCCGCGCGCACCGTGGCTTTCCGCAAAGCCTGTCATACTGACAATCGTCATGGTCGTGCTCCCGGACTGGACAGCACGATAGCGCCCTGCAGCCGCACGGCAAAGCCATCCGGCCTCGTTATCGCGCGTTCCTGGCGTTCGATCTTTCGCCATTGCGCTACATTCTTCCGATGCTCGGCCGATGGTGGCCGCAAAGACATGTCCGCCGGTTCCGTCGGCGACAAAATACAGATCGTCAGACTGTGCCGGATTGAGAACCGCTTCGATCGAATCCTTGCCCGGATTGCAGATCGGCGTCGGCGGCAGGCCGGCTGATCACATAGGTGTTGTACGGCGTTGCGCCATTGAGTTCGCTTTCGCGGATGCCGCGGCCAAGCGGATAGCCCTTCGTCAGCCCATAGATGATCGTGGGATCGGATTGCAGCTTCATGCCGAGCCGCAGCCGGTTCTCGAACACCGCGGCGATGTGGCGGCGCTCGGCCGGCAGCGCGGTTTCCTTCTCGACGATCGAGGCCAGGATAATCGCCTGCTCGGGCGTCGTGACCGGCAGGTCCGCGACGCGCTTCGGCCACAGCTTTGCCATCAGCTTGCGTCTGCGCCGCTTCCATGCGCGCGATCAGCGCTGGCGCGCGTCGTGCCACGCGTGAACAGATAGGTCTCCGGCAACAGCGCGCCTTCGGCCGGCACGGGACCGGCATCGCCCGACAAGCACCGGGTCGGCGTCGACGAGGTTATAGGCCATCTGGCTCGTAAGCCCCTCGGCAATGGTGAGCTTGTGCTGGATCGACTTGCCCGGCGATCAGGATCGCGGCGATGTCCTTCATGCTGGCCCGCGAGGGAATGGCATATTCGCCGGCCTTGAACTCGCCGGCCCTGACCGCGCAGGCGCACGCTCCAGCGGAACAATGCCGCGCTGTCGATGACGCCGGCCTGTTCGAGGGTCTGGCGAGATGGCGCGAGACGCCGCCGCCCGGCGGGATCAGCACAATCGTCTGGCCGCCCGCCGGCGCCTTCGGACCGGGCGCGGCAAATTGCGTGCGTTCCCAGAACAATGGCCGCTGGCACCAGCAATGCACAGGACAAGAAGAACAATCAGGGCGCGCCGCATGATCCGCCTATCGGCGCCCGGTCGCGGTCATACTCAGTCCGCCGCAGACAGGATCAGGCAGGCGTTGGTGCCGCCGAATCCGAAGGAGTTGGACATCGCCACCTTGATCTCGCGCGTCTTGGCCACATTGGCGACGAGATCGAGCCTGGGCTCGACGGCCGGATTGTCGAGATTGATGGTCGGCGGCACGATGCCGTCGCGCATCGCGAGCAGGCAGAAGATCGCTTCCACCGCGCCGGCGGCGCCGAGCAGATGGCCGATCGAGGATTTGGTCGACGACATCGAGGTGCGTTGGCGGGGTCGTTGCCGAGGAAGCCGTTCGACCGCGCCAAGCTCGATGCCATCGGCCATGGTCGAGGTGCCATGGGCATTGACGTAATCGATGTCGGACGCCTGCAAGCCCGGAGCGCTTCAGCGCCATCTGCATGGCGCGGAAGCCGCCATCGCCATCCTCGGACGGGGCGGTGATGTGATAGGCGTCGCCCGACAGGCCATAGCCCTTGACCTCGCCATAGATCTTCGCGCCGCGCGCCTTGGCGTGCTCGTATTCCTCGAGCATCAGGGCGCCGGCGCCCTCGCCCATGACGAAGCCGTCGCGATCCTTGTCGTAGGGGCGCGAGGCCTTTTCGGGCGTGTCGTTGTAGGCGGTGGACAGCGCCTTGCAGGCATTGAAGCCGGCAATGCCGAGGCGGCAGATCGGCCGCTTCGGCGCCGCCGCACAGCATCACGTCGGCATCGTCATACATGATCAGCCGGGCGGCATCGCCGATGGCATGCGCGCCGGTGGCGCAGGCCGTGACCACGGCGTGGTTCGGGCCCTTGTAGCCGAAGCGGATCGAGGCATAGCCGGAGACCAGATTGATCAGCCGGCCCGGAATGAAGAAGGGCGACAGGCGGCGCGGGCCCTTCTCGTGCAATCAGCGAGCGTGGCTTCCTCGATGCCCGGCAGCCCGCCGATGCCCGAGCCGATCAGCACGCCGGTGCGGCAGCGCTCATCCTCGGTCTTCGGCTCCCAGCCGGAATCGGCTGACCGCCTGCTGCGCGGCCGCCAGATCCGAACAGGATGAAGTCGTCGATCCGGCGCTGTTCCTTGGGATCAACCCAATCATCCGGATTGAAGGTGCCGTCGCGTGCCGTCGCCGCGCGGCACGTCGCAGGCGATGCGCGTCGCCAGATCGTCGGTCTTGAACTTGGTGATCGGCCCGCGCGCCGGACTTGCCGGCGAGCAGGCGCGACCACGTCTCCTCCACGCCGCAGGCAAGCGGCGTGACCAGACCCAGATCCGGTGATGACGACTCTGCGCATCGTGCGAGGCTTCCGCGTGGCGGCGAAGCCTCAGGCCGAGGCCTTGTCGATGTACTTCACGGCGTCGCCGACGGTGACGATGGACTCGGCGGCATCGTCGGGAATCTCGATGCCGAATTCTTCTTCGAACGCCATGACCAGCTCGACGGTGTCGAGGCTGTCCGCGCCCAGATCTTCGATGAAGGAAGCCTTATCGGTCACCTTGTCGGCGTCGACATTCAGGTGCTCGACCACGATCTTCTTCACGCGCTCGGCAGTATCGCTCATTGTTCTAAGAACCTCTTCGTTCGTTGTCCCGCCGCTGCATCTGAATCGGCCCGCGGCATGCCCGTCAGTCCCGCGCGTGGCGTCGAGGGTGCGTGCTTCCTAACACAACTCCCCACGGTCCCGCCACACGCGGCTAACCTCTTGAAACTTCAGTCAAATCATGGCCATCCCGCCATTGACATGCACGGTCTGGCCGGTGACATAGGCCGCTTCCTCGCTGGCCAGATAGAGCACTGCGGCGGCGATTTCGCTCGGGCGTGCCCATGCGGCCGGCCGGAATGCGGGCGTTGATCGCTTCCTTCTGGGCCTCGGTCAGGGCGTCGGTCATGGCCGTGGCGATGAAGCCGGGCGCCACGCAATTGACGGTGATGCTGCGGCTGGCCACTTCCTGGGCCAGCGACTTGGACATGCCGACCAGGCCCGCCTTGGCGGCGGCATAATTGCCCTGGCCGGGATTGCCGATGGTGCCGACCACCGAGGTGATCGGGATGATGCGGCCCCAGCGCTTCTTCATCATGCCGCGCAGCACGCGCGCGCGAAAGGCGGAAGGCGGCGGTCAGGTTCGACGGCGAGCACCTGATCCCACTCCTCGTCCTTCATGCGCATGAAGAGATTGTCGCGCGTGATGCCGGCATTGTTGACCAGGATGTCGATCGGCGCCCCGGCCGCGGTCTCGGCGGCCTTGGGCAGGGCTTCGACCGAGGCTGAGTCCGACAGATTGCAGGTCGCGCGTAAAGGCGCGTTCGCCAAGTTCGGCCTGCAGCGCATCGAGCGCTTCGGCCCGCGTGCCGGAAAGCACGACGGTTGCGCCCTGCGCGTGCAGCGCTTTGGCGATCGCGCCGCCGATCCCGCCGGACGCGCCGGTCACCAGTGCGGTCTTGCCTGTCAGATCGAACATCGGCAGGCTCCTCTACAAGCGTCTTCGCGAAGGCTTCGATATCGGCGGGGGTGTCGAGCGTCACCGGCTCGCAGTTCCTTGTCGATGCGCTTGACCATGCCGGTCAGCACCTTGCCGCCGCCGAATTCTACTGTCGTGCCGACGCCGAGCCCGCGGAAGGCGAGCACGCTTTCGCGCCAGCGCACCCGGCCCGTCACCTGCTCGACCAGCAGGCGGCGGATCAGTCTCCGGCTCGCTGACCTCGGCGGCCGTGACATTGGCGACGACCGGCACCGCCGGCGGGCGGATGGTGACCTCGGCCAGAGCCTCGGCCATCTTGTCGGCGGCCGGCTTCATCAGGGGGCAATGGAAGGGCGCGCTGACCGCCAGCGGCATGGCGCGCTTGGCGCCCTTGGCCTTGGCGATCTCGCCGGCGCGGGCGACGGCCGCCGCGGTGCCGGAGATCACGACCTGGCCCGGCGCATTGTCGTTGGCGACAACGCAGACGGACAGATTCTCGTCCGGCTCGGCCGCGTCCACCGCTTCCCTGGCGGCCTCTTCGGCCATCGCGATCTCGGCGCCGAGCAGCGCGCTCATGGCGCCGACGCCCACCGGCACGGCGGCCTGCATGGCCTGGCCGCGGGTCTTCAGGAGGCGGGCCGCGTCGGCCAGGGAGAAGGCCCCGGCGGCGGCCAGCGCGGTGTATTCGCCCAGCGAATGGCCGGCCACCAGGCGGGCATGGCGTGGCGAGGTCGAGCCCGCAATCGCGCTGCAGCACCCGGATGATCGCCATGGAGGCGGCCATGATCGCCGGCTGGGCGTTTTCGGTCAGAACGAGGTCCGATTCGGGGCCTTCCCACATCAGCTCGACAGCTTCTGGTTCAACGCCTCGTCGACCTCTTCGAAGGTCTCGCGGGCGGCGGCAAAGGCCTCGGCCAGGGGTTTGCCCATGCCGACGGCCTGACTGCCCTGCCCCGGAAAGATGAATGCGCGGGTCATGATGCGGGCAAAAAGACCAAGCGGGGCCGGGTGTCAAGCGCTGCGGCAATCGGCAGCCGCCGGTTCCGTTCCCGCTGCCTGCGCCGGCGGTCTAGAGTTTGTGCCGGCAGCGGCCATGGGCGCGAGGGATCAGACATGGACACGCAGAACTTTCCGGCCCTGGAACTCTGGCGCCTGCGCTGCCTGCGCGCAACGCGCATGCACTACGACTCGGTGACGATCTATGACAGCCGCGAGCGCTGGCTGACCATCGGCAATGTCGCCGCTTCCATCCTCGTGCTGGTCCTGAGCACCATTCACATCATTTTCGGGCTGGAC
This sequence comes from uncultured Pseudomonadota bacterium, assembly GCA_963710925.1. Lineage (GTDB taxonomy): Bacteria > Pseudomonadota > Alphaproteobacteria > Micropepsales > Micropepsaceae > Rhizomicrobium. Next base: position 78,403 of record CAVQBY010000005.1, read on the forward strand.
AGCCTCTTGTTCAATTCGCTGATCGCCGTGGCCAGCCCGATCATCGTCGTCACCTCGATCCTGCAATATGTGCTGGACTACAAATTGCGCGCCCAGGCCCACAGCCATGCCGGCGCCGGCTATGCCGCGCTCAATCGCAAGATTGAATCGCTGACCGCGCACAGCTTCACCAATGACGATCTCGACAAGGTGCGCCAGCGGTTGGACGCGCTGGGCCAGACCGCGCCCGTGCCGCATCCCAACATCCTGCTGCATCAGCGCGATCTCAACGAGCAGATTCGCAAGCTGGAACTAGCCCTCAACGCCCGCTTCGTCACACCGGACGGCGGAGGCTCGTGAAGACGCCGCGGCCAATTGCCGTCATCATCAACGCCGCGAACAGGGCAATGGACGCGAAGGCGGCCATTGCCGCCGAATAGGTTCCGGTCGTCTGCTTGACCCAACCGATCAGATAAGGCCCGGCAAAGCCGCCCAGATTGCCGATCGAATTGATGAGTGCGATCCCTGCTGCCGCGGCCGGACCGCTGAGGAAGGCGGGCGGGATGCTCCAGAACGGGCCGAAGGTGGCATAGGTGCCGATCGTCGCCACGGTGAGAGCGAGGAAGACCGCGAGGTTGCCGGGCAGGACCGCCGCCGCGACAAAGCCGGCCGCGGCCACTGCGGCAGCCAGCGAAAAATGGGTGCTGCGCTCGCCCAGACGGTCGCTGCGCCCGCCCCAGGCGATCATGGCGGCCGCCGCCACGACATAGGGCAGCGCCACGAGAAAGCCGGTTTCCAGGTCGGTGAAGCCCATCGCCTTGACGATCTGCGGCAACCAGAAATTGAGCCCGTAAAGCGTCAGCACGACACCGAGATAGGGCAGTGCCAGCAGCCACAGACGCAGATCGCGCAGCGCCGGCCAGATGGCGCGGTGATCGGCCGCCGGCTCGCGCGCCAGCCGCGCGGCGATGGCCTCGCGCTCGTCGGCGTCGAGCCAGCTGGCGTCCTTGGGCCCATCGGGCAGGACTGCCAGGACGACGAAGGCCAGCAGCACGGCCGGCGCGCCTTCGATCAGGAACAGCCATTTCCAGCCCGCCAGGCCGGCCATGCCATGCAGACCGAGAATGGCCCCCGAGACCGGCGCGCCGATGATGCCGGCAAACGGCACCGCCGCCATGAAACTGGCGATCATCCTTGCGCGCATCCCTGCGGGGAACCAGCCCGACAGGTAGAAGATGACGCCAGGGAAGAACCCGGCCTCGGCCGCGCCGAGAAGGAAGCGCAGCACGTAGAAGCTCTTCTCGTCCCAGACGAAGGCCGTCGCCGCCGACAACACGCCCCAGCTCAGCATGATGCGGAAGATCCAGCGCCGGGCGCCGACCTTCTCGAGGATCACGTTGGAAGGTACCTCCAGCGCCGAATAGGCGAGGAAGAAAATGCCCGCGCCGAAGCCATAGGCTTCGGGCGACAGGCCGAGATCGGCGTTCATCTGCAGCGCCGCAAAGCCGACATTCACCCGATCGAGAAAGCTGACAAAATAGAGCAGCCCCAGAAACGGCACCAACCGCCAGGCCGCCTTGGCCAAAGCCCTGTCTTCAATCTCCACGCGCGCCCCCCGCTTATCGCAGCATTAGGGCACGAAATGGCTACGGGGTCACGACCGGGAAATTGTTGGCCACCGGTTCGATCAGATCGACCAGCGCGGCGAAGAGGTCCGCCTCGCCGTCGATCGCGATGTCGCCGCTTTCGATGCGGGGCGCGAATGGCATTTTCATGAACAATGTCATCAGCAGGTCGGGACGGGACAACCGCACGGTCGCGCCGGCATCGGGGTCCCGCACGCCCTCTTCATGGACCAGGACACCATTGCCCACCGTGAGCAGGTGCGTCTCGTCGCGATCGGTCAGCTCGATCTGCAGTTTGAAGGCGGTCGCTGCGGCCTTGCCCGGATGGACACGCACGGCGGCGAAGTCGAGCAGCATGGGAGTCGTCGTGGCCTGCAGCACATCGGGGCTGAAGCCACCCGCCGGCAGCTGCACCGGACCCGTGCGCAGCTCCTGCGCCCCGGTCAGATAGATGTTGCGCCAAGTTCCCGCCTCGGACTGGAAGCCCAGGGTCGTATAGATGTCGGCGAGCATGTTGCGCGCGGTCTGGTTGGTGTCCTCGGCGAAAACCAGATGGTTGAGGAGCGTCGCCGCCCAGCGCAGCTCGCCCTGCTTCACGGCCGCCGCCGCCAGTTCCAGCACAGTGTCGGCGCCGCCCATGGCCGCGACATATTTTTTCGCCGCCGGTTCGGGCGGCAGCGGATTGAGATTGGCCGGATTGGCGTCGTACCAGCCAAGATAACGCTGATAGATGGCCTTCGAATTGTGGCTCATCGTGCCGTAATAGCCGCGATTGAACCATTGCTTCGCCAATACGTCGGGCAAGGCCAGCTCTTCGGCGATTTCGGTGGCGGTCAGGCCGGTGTTCATCAACCGCACCGACTGGTCGTGGAGGAATTTGTAGGCATCGCGATGGCTGGTGAGAAAGCCGGCAATTTCGCCGGTGCCGAAGCGCGGTATGCCGTGGGCCGCGAACATCACATCGGATCTGTGCGCGAACAGGCGGATGGATTCGGTCAGATAGTCCGCCCAGGCCTTGCAATCGCGCACCAGCGCGCCGCGCGCCGGCAGCAGATTGTGCATCGTCAGATTGGCATTCTCGGCCATGAACACGGCGCGAAATTGCGGCAGATAGAAATTCATCTCCGCCGGCGCCTCGGTGCCCGGGGTGAGCTGGAACTGCATGGTCACATCACCGACCGTGATTTCCTGCCCGGTATGGGTGACCAGGTCGGTCGGCGCGATCAGCGTCAGCGAACCGAGCGAGGGGCGCGGCCCGAGGCCGGAGGTGATCTCGGCCTCGGGCCCGGCGCCGAGGGTGATGCCGAACTGGAAGCGTGAGCGGCGCAGCATGGCCGGACCGGCGATGATGTTTTCCGACACGGCATGTTCGAGGAACCCTTCCGGCGCGATCACCTTGACCTTGCCGGCCGCGACATCGGCCTGGCTGGTGATGCCGCCGACGCCGCCATAGTGATCGACGTGGGAGTGCGAGTAGATGACCGCCAGCACCGGCTTGTCCGCAACGTGCTCGGTGACGAGTTCGCGTGCGGCGCGGGCCACCTCCTTGGTCGTCAGCGGATCGACAACGATCCAGCCCGCCCCCGCGTCGATGAAGGACACGGTCGACACATCGAAGCCACGCACCTGGTAGATGCGCTCGGCGACCTTGAACAGGCCGTGCCTGGTCAGAATCTGCGCCTGACGCCAGAGACTGGGATTGGCCGAGTCCGGCGCAGCACCTTCGAGAAAACCATAGACGGAAAGGTCAAAGGCGACCCGGCCGCTCTCGGCCATGATCTTGGGATCCTTGCGTGTGGCGATGAAGCCGCGTTCGGCGAAATCGAAATCCTGACGGTCGTCCTCGGCCACCAGCCGGCGGGCTTCCTCGAGCGTGTGCATGGGCATCCTTTCCGGTGGCAAGTCCCCTGAAGCGGGACGCTAAACCGGCGCCGCTTGCCGAAATGTCACTTACGTTACATTCTTGAAGAATGATCGATCGCGCCGGCGCCGAAACCATCCTGCTGCAAAGCCCCTGGTTCGCCCGTCAGAGTGCCGGCCTGCGGACGGCCCTTCTGGCCCGCGCCAGGATCGAGACCCTTGCCCCCGGACAATGGATTTATGGCAGCGGCGATGCGCTGAACGGGCTCTATGCGGTGCTGGCGGGTACAGCCCACCTGACCATGACGCTGGGCGAAGCCGACACGCTCATCGAGATCGTCCAGCCGGGCCAGCTGTTCGGGCAGGCCGCCCGCTTCGGCGGCGGCCCGCGCCTGGTCACCGCCATCGCCGGCGAACGCACGACGCTGCTGCATGTGCCCGATCACGTGCTGGCCGAGATCGCCCGCGGCGAGCCCGAGGTCTGGCGCAGTTTCACCGAACTGCTCTATGGCCAGCTGGCGGGCGCCTTGCAGCTGGCGGCGGCAATGATCCGCCTGGCGCCACCGCAGCGCGTGGCCGCGAGACTGTGGATGCTGGCGGGTGGCCGTGAGAGGACGGTGCGCGTCACGCAGGGACAGCTTGCCGAGATGACCGGCCTGTCACGAAAGACCGTGAACGGGCATCTGCGGTGTTCTGGAAGACACCGGCATCGTGCGGCTGGATTATCGCGCGATCGTCATCCTCGATCGCCCCCGCCTCATTGCGCAGGCACGCATGCGCTAGACGGCCGGCGCGTGCACCGCGTTGCCCTTGGCGAGATAGGTGTCGAACACCGCACAGACGATGCGGATCGCCGCGCGCGCTTCATGCGGCACCGTTATGCGCGCGCCGTCGCGCACCACCAGGCCCTGATCGGCCAGCGGTGCCAGAAGGGCGAATTCATGGGCGAAGTCCGCGGAGTGTCGCCCATAGGGTGCGGCAACCGTATCGAGATCGACTTCGAGATCGCACATCAACCGCTCGATGATCGTGCGGCGCAGACGGTCGTCATCGCTTAGGGCAATCCCCCGCGCGACCGGCAAGCCACCTTCCGTGATCGCCCTGCGCCAGGCCGGCACTTCGGGCAGATTCTGGACATAGCCTTGCGGCAACGCCGAAATCGACGAGGCGCCAAGCCCAATCAGGGCGGGGGCGATGTCGGTCGGTATAGCCTTGGAAATTGCGCGCGAGCCGGCCTTCGCGCTGCGCCCGGGCCAGCGCGTCGTCCGGCCTGGCGAAATGGTCGAGGCCGACCGGCTCGTAGCCCGCCGGCACGCAACAGGCTTTGCGCCAGTTCGAACTGCGCGGCGCGCGCCTCCGGCCCGGGCAGCGCCTCGGTCGGGATTAGCTGCATATGCTTCTTGAAATGCGGCACATGGGCATAGCCGAACACGGCAAAACGATCAGGCCGAAGCGTCAGCATCTGCTCGACGGTTGCGGCCAACTTGGCTTCGTCCTGATAGGGCAGGCCATAGATGAGATCGATATTGATCGCGTTGATTCCGGCCGCGCGCAGCCGCGTCACCGCGCTTTCGGTCACCTCGAAAGGCTGGATGCGGTTGATGGCCTTCTGCACCTGCTCATCGCAATCCTGCACGCCGATGCTGGCGCGGTTGACGCCCGCTTCGGCCAGCGCGGCGATCATCTCGTCGGTCAGCCCGCGCGGATCGATCTCGATGGCGAATTCGGCGTCCGGCGCGAAGGCGAATGACCCGCGCAACCAACCCGCCACTTTCTTCACATCGTCAGGCGACAGCATGGTTGGCGAGCCGCCACCCCAATGGATGTGCGTGACCGGATGGCCGGGACCGACGATCTCGGCGATGCGCGCGATCTCGAGAGCGAGGAATTCAAGGTAGCTTGCCAGCGGCGAGTAGCTGTTCACGATCTTGGTGTGGCAGCCGCAGAACCAGCACAGCGTGTCGCAGAAGGGCACATGCAGATAGAGCGAGAGCGGCATGCCATCCGGCAGATCGGCAAGCCAGCTCGCGGAAGACCTCGCCCGTCACGCCGGCATGGAAATGTGGCGCCGTGGGATAGGACGTATAGCGCGGAACGCGCGCTTCCAGCAGGCTCGGACGGGTCAGGAGTTGTACGGTCATGGGCCTTCGCATAGGATCCGGCCCCGCCGCCTCGTCTTTGACTTGGCGCAATGGATGACGGGGCCGTCACATAGCGTCGCAGCACGATCGGGATCGATTGACGACAGGCAAAAGCAGGCGGATACTTTTCGTGCCTCAACCGGCCTCCCCGCGCGCGCTGCGCGCCGGATCCGGCCAAGGGCGCAAAGACGGGTCCGGCCCACCGGACCGGTCGGCCACGGTCGCAGGAAACGCGTAACGGCGCCTGCCCAGGCCGCAAAAGCAAGGGCGCTGCCTTTCGCGACAGCGCCCTTCGTCTGAGCCGAACAACCCTCAGCTTTCCGACGTCGTTTCCGCTGCGCCGAGCAGGCGCGTCAGCGGGTGCTTCAGCAGCATCGCCAAAACGCCGCCGGTGGCCGCGATCCCGGCATGCAAGGTCCAGAAGCCGGTGGGGCCCAGCGGTTCATAGAACCGGCCTAGCCAGCCAATGATGAAGTTCGAGACGAACAGCGAGAGAAAAATCGCGCCCATCAGTGTCGCCTTCATGCTGGTCGGTGCGGCGCGCGAGACCAGCGCCAGCACAGTCGGCCAGTAATAGATGAAGGCGAAACCCAGGACGATGTCATAGGCGACCGGCGCCAGCACCGACACGCCCCCGCCATCGAAACTGGCGGCGACAAGGATGAGATTGGCGATGGCGGCCATCCAGGCGCCGGTCGCGATCTTGGTCAGTTCGCCCGGCTCGCCGCCATGTCGCTCCTGCCAGCGCCATAGCCCAAACAGCACGGGCACCGCGATCACACTGGCCGCCGGATCGATCGACCCGAACCAGCCGACCGGAATGTGGAAACCGAGAAAATTGAGATCGACGAAACGGTCGATCCAGACCAGGCCGATATTGCCGTTCTGCGAATAGGCGACGGATTGAAAGACCGAGATGAAAGCCACGCCGCCGATCCCCGCCAGCGCCTTCCATTCGTCTTTCGTCAGCGGCACATGGTTGCGGTCGGCGCGCACGCGGGCGCGGTCGGGCGGCAGATGGCGGTAGCCGGCCGCGTAGGTCGCAAGTCCCACCAGCATCAGCACCCCGGCCAAACCGAAGCCGGCATGCCAGCCATAGACCTGCGCCAGCAGCGCGCAGATCAGCGGCCCGCCGATGGCACCGAAATTGATGCCGGTGGAGAAGATCGCAAAGCCGTGCGTGCGGCCCGCATCGTCATCCTGGGCGTAAAGCTCACCGACCTGCGAAGAGATGTTGCCCTTCAAGAGGCCACATCCAGTGATCAGCAGGACCAGCGCCAGCAGGAAGGAGGCATCGAAGGCCATCGCGAAATGACCGGCGCTCATCAGCACCGCACCCAGCATGACGCCGCGGCGGCGCCCGATGACGCGGTCGGCGATCAAGCCGCCCAGAACGGGCGTGAAATAGATAAAGGCGGTGTAGAGGCCGAAGATTTGGGAGGCCAGCGCCAGCGTGCTCATCGGCCCGAAAACGGCCTCGAGCCCGGCGCGGAAAGTGGCAAAGCCGGCAATGCCTTCCACGCGGCCCGGCAACAGCAGCGCCTGATTCATATAGAGCACCAGGATCGCCGTCATGCCGTAGTAGGAAAAGCGCTCCCAGACCTCGGTGAAGGCCAGATAGGCCAACGGCCAGGGCTGCCCGAAAAAGGTGCGCGCGCGCACCGGCTGGCCGTCGATCGCGACGGCGGCCGGACCGCCTTCTCCGCTCACAGGGCGCGCCCAATCGGCGGAAATCCCACGCCAATCCAATCCTGATCCAAGAAAGCCCCCATGCCCCATTGCCCATCCACCATAGGGACGGATCGGGCGGACGCAATTGCCGGGACAGATTTCTCGTTCGCCTTCACGATCCCGTTTGCAGTTGCGCGGGCCGAACGCCTAGGGTTTGCGTTCCGATTTCCGGCACGAGAGGCACAGCGCCATGAAATACACGACACTCGGATCGACCGGCACGCTGGTTTCGCGGCTGTGCCTGGGCACGATGAGCTTCGGCAGCGGCGCGGAGTGGATGATCCCCGAGGCCGACAGCTTCGCGATGGTGAAAAAGGCGCTGGAGGCCGGCATCAATTTCTTCGACACGGCCGATGCCTATTCGCGCGGCGAAAGCGAACAGATCCTCGGCAAAGCCTTGCGTGAACACAAGGCGCGGCGCGACGAGATCGTGGTCGCCACCAAATGCTATGTGCCGATGGGGGCCGGGCCGAACCGTGCGGGCCTGTCGCGCAAACACATCCTGCACGCGATCGACGACAGCCTGAAGCGGTTGGGCATGGACTATGTCGACCTCTATCAGATCCACCGCTTCGACTATCACACGCCCATCGACGAGACGATCGAAGCGCTCAACGACGTCGTCAAGGCGGGCAAGGCGCTCTATGTCGGCGCCAGCTCGATGCTGAGCTATCAGTTCGCGAAATATCTCCTGCGCGCCGACGCCAAGGACTGCGCGCGCTTCGTGACGATGCAGAACCAGTACAGCCTGCTCTATCGCGAGGAGGAGCGGGAGATGAACCCGCTGTGCCGCGAGGAAGGGGTCGGCCTGATCCCCTGGGGACCGCTGGCAGGCGGACGGCTGGCCGGCAACCGCGCGGCCGGAACCACCCGCTCCAAGGCGCCGATGTATGCGACCCGCTTCAACCGGCCGGAGGATGATGCGGTCATCGCGGCCCTGAACAGGATCGCCGAGGCCCGCGGCGAGAGCCCGGCCCAGGTGGCCATCGCCTGGCTGCTGGCCAAGCCCGGCGTGACGGCCCCCATCATCGGTGCCACGAAGCTTTCCCAACTCGACGCGCCCGTCGCCGCCACCGAAAAGCCGCTCAGCGCCGAGGAGATCGCAGCGCTGGAGGCGCCCTATGTGGCCCAGCCGCCGGTCGGCAACATGCCCTCGCCCAGCGACCCGCCCATCGCCGCGCCGAAAAAGCGGGGCTAGGGGCTCGAGACGCCGGGGCTCCCTTGCCGCCCGCCGCCCCTTCCTGTATATCGCCCGCCTTCACGCGGCTGCGGTCGCTGGGAGGCCCCAATCTGCGGATTCGGGCCCCTGCCGGATGGTCCGGCGTCCCGGCGAGCCGATACGGATCAAGGGCTTAACCCGGCCCCTCCGTACCGCAGCCCAGACAAGGGAATGGATATGGCTCTCTACGAGCATCTCCTGATCGCGCGCCAGGACATCAGCGCGCAGGCGGTCGACGCCCTCGCCACCCATCTCAAGACCATCGTCGAGAGCAATGGCGGCAATGTCGAAAAGCAGGAATATTGGGGCCTTCGCGGCCTCGCCTACCGCATCAAGAAGAACCGCAAGGGGCATTATGTGCTCCTCAACATCAATGCGCCCTCCGCCGCCGTCGTCGAGCTCGAGCGCCAGCTCAAGATCAACGAGGACGTGCTGCGCTATCTGACGGTCAAGGTCGACAAGTTCGAGCAGTCCTCGAACAAGGCCCGCCGCGAGCGCGAGAACCGCGAAGGCGAAGCCGGCCGCGGTGAACGCGCGATCGCGGCGACCGCAACGATCGCGGCGATCGCGACAATTCGAACAAGGAGACCGAGCAATGAGCCACGCCGGTGCCCGCCGCCCGTTCTTCCGCCGCAAGAAGACGTGCCCCTTCTCCGGCGCCAATGCGCCGCGGATCGACTACAAGGACGTGAAGCTGCTGCAGCGCTTCATCTCCGAGCGCGGCAAGATCGTGCCCAGCCGCATCACGGCCGTCTCCGCCAAGAAGCAACGCCTTCTGGCCCAGGCCATCAAGCGCGCGCGCCTCATGGCGCTGCTGCCCTACGTCGTGAAGTGAGGGGCGCGCCATGCAAGTGATCCTGCTCGAACGCGTCGAAAAGCTCGGCCAGATGGGCGACGAAGTGAAGGTGAAGGCCGGCTTCGCCCGCAACTACCTTCTGCCCAAGAAGAAGGCCCTGCGCGCGACCGACAACAACCGCAAATATTTCGAGACCCAGAAGGCGCAACTCGAAGCGCGCAATCTGGAGCGCAAGAAGGAAGCCGAAGCCGTCGCCGCCAAGCTCGAAGGCCAGACCTTCGCGCTGCTGCGCTCGGCCGGCGACCGCGGCCAGCTCTACGGTTCGGTCTCCCCGCGCGACATCGCCGACGCGATCAGCGCCGGCGGCTTCACCATCGACCGCACCCAGGTGCCGCTCGACAAGGCAATCAAGACCATCGGCCTGTTCCCGGTGTCCGTGGTGCTGCACCCGGAAGTGCGCGTCGAGCGTGACGATCAATGTCGCGCGCACCGAGGACGAAGCCGAGCGCCAGGCCCGCGGCGAAGACGTGCTGGCCGAGCAGACCGAGGAAGAGGACGTTCGCGAAGCGGCCGAAGGCGATCTTCGAGGACGGCGTGGTGCCGGAGGACGAAGCCTGCGAGGCCGAGAGCCTCCGAGGAAACGCCGACGAGCCCTGAGCGGCCGCGCAGCCATGACATAGAAACGGCCGGGGCAGCGATGCTCCGGCCGTTTTGCGTATGACGGAATCCGCGCCGACGGCGGCGGCGGTCGGCTGCCGGCGGGTTTCACAAATACCGGCCGAGCTTGGCGCGCACTTTCTTGCGCTCGCGTCGCGAGGCGATCTGCTGGTGGCGAAGCTGTGCGGGCGCAGCAGGGGGCGCCACCGGGGCGCGGAGAAAGATCGAAGCGGCGTTCGGCTGCCACCGGCAGTTCGTCCGAGCCATAGCTGGCCAACACCTCGATGTTCAGAACGGCCTCGGAACGTGACAGCGCATCGCGCATCTTTTGCGGTTCGTCGCTGCGGCGCAGTGTGCGATCGATGAGACTCCGGAAATCGCCAGCGTCGAGATAGGCGGCGGATCCCAGCGGACCCTGCCGCGCGGCCTGCTTGGGATCCGACCTGACTCTTCGTCGCCGAGGTCCTCCAGATCGGTCACCGCGCAGGTGCAGCTGCCGTCCTCAATCTGCAAGGTGGCAAGGATGCTGGCGATGTAAACCGCCTCCCCGCCATGTTGCTGATGAGGAGCGCGCCGCCAGACCTCGCACCGCGACTGATCAGGATCGCGGGCCGCCGATGATCGCGATAAGCAAGCAGGAACACCTGCAGATAGACGATCCACACGCCCAGCATCAGCAGGTTGATCAGGATATTGAGGTCGCTACCATGGGCAGAAACCCAGTCGAGCAGTTCCGTCATCTGTCCTCCGCGACAATGGACCGCTGCCCTGCCCGCCTCTATTGCCCACGCGAGACCATCGAGTGCCCGCCGACCGAGGCGCCAGCAATCAGCGCGCAGCCTTCTTCCTTCTCCCGGTCATCGTTTGCCATAGCTGATTTCCTGTCCGTGCAGCACCGCTCGTGCGGGCGCGAAGCGTAAGCGCCGCGGCCCGGCCGACAGTTGCGACAGACCGGAAAATTTTGTGCGCCGCCTGCGAAACAGATTGCAGCGCGCGCTTCGACCCTGACGCCATCGTGGCAGGGACCCGCGACCGCCAGCCATTTCGCGTCCGCAGCAATGGCGTGTATGGTCCGGCGGCCGGCCGGAAAATGCTGCCGGAGAGGAAACATCGCGCCAGGAGCCATCATGTCATCCGTCGTCCAGACCAAGCGCGTCACCGTGCCCGAAATCCGCGGCCCACAAGGGCAAGCGAGCCGGTGGTGGTGCCTGACCTGCTACCACGCCCACACCGCGCGCCTGCTGGACGACCATGTCGACCTGATGCTGGTGGGCGACAGCCTGGGCATGGTGATGCACGGCCTGGAGAGCACGCTGGGCGTGACGCTGGACATGATGATCACGGCACGGCAAGGCGGTGATGCGCGGCTCGAAGCCACGCCCTGGTGGTCGTCGACATGCCGTTCGGCTCCTATGAGGAGAGCCCCCAGATCGCCTTCCGCAACGCCGTGCAGGTGATGAAGGAAACCGGCTGCCAGGCCGTGAAGATGGAAGGCGGCATGCGGCTGGCCGAGACCGTCCATTACCTGTCGCAGCGCGGCATCCCGGTCATGGGCCATATCGGCCTGACGCCACAGATGTTCAACGTGATGGGCGGGTTCAAGACCCAGGGGCGCTCGCACGCCGAATGGCCGGCCATCGAGGCCGATGCGCGCGCGGTGGCCGAGGCCGGGGCCTTCGCCGTCGTGCTGGAGGGCATGGCCGAGCCGCTCGCGGCCAAGATCACCGGCCAGATCGCGATTCCCGACCATCGGCATCGGCGCCTCGGCGGAGTGCGACGGCCAGATCCTGGTCATGGAGGACATGCTGGGCCTGAACCCCAATCCGCCCAAATTCGTGCGCCAATACGCCCAGCTCGGCCCGCAGATCGAGGAGGCCGTCAAGGCCTATGCCACCGACGTCCGGGCCCGCACTTTCCCTGGCAAGGAAAACGTCTATTCCATGAAGAAGATGGCCTGACGCCCGTCCAGGGGGCCGGCGGGCGCGGTTAACGCCGGCCTGAGTTGCACCGGCCCGCCTGACCGGCTAATCATCCTTCGCCGTCAAGACGTTGGCTGAGCCTTGAGCGGGCCCTCGCGCCCGGGTCGGGTATGGCCCAAATCCCGTTGCATCGAGAGGAATTTCTGGTGTCCGACATCTTCCGCGAAGTCGAGGAGGAAGTCCGCCGCGAACGCTACGCCCAGCTGTGGAAGAAATACGGCGATTTCGTCATCGCCGCCCTGGCCCTGCTGATCCTGGCGGCGGCCGGCTTCCAGGTCTGGCGCTATTACGACCAGCGCGCACGCGAACGGGCTTCGGACGAGTACGCCGCCGCACAGGCCCTGCTGGAATCCAATCGCGCCGATCAGGCTTCGACCGCCTTCGCCAAGCTCGCCGACAGCGCGCCTGGCGGCTATGCCGTCGTGGCCCGGCTGCAAAATGCCGATGCGCTGCTGGCGGCCGGCAATACCGATCAGGCCGTCGCGCTCTACAAAAAGATCGCAGCCGGCGACGACCCGCTGCTGGCGGCCGTCGCGCGCCTGCGCGAAGGCTGGGCGCTGGTCGAGACCACGCCGCGCCTGCAACTGGAAACGCTGCTGGCACCGCTGACCGATCCGAACAGCGAGTGGCGCTATATGGCCCGCGAAATCCTCGCCTACGCCGATTACCGCGCCGGCAAGTTCTCGGCGGCGCAGAAGGAATATGAAACCCTCTCCGCCGAACAGAAGGCCCCAATCGGCGTGCGTCAGCGCGCCAATGCCATGGCGAGCTTCCTGAAGGCCGGGGGCGACAAGGATTACGGCACCGTGCCGGCTCCGAAGTCAGGGACGCCCACCAAACCGGTGAAAAGTGCCAAGCCGGCTGCCAATGGCGTGGCCAACAAACCCAACAGCAAAACAGACCGGACCAAGAAATGACGTCAAGATTTGTGCGTTTGGGTCTTCGCGCCGGCCTGTGCCTGGCGCTCGGCATCGCGCTTTCCGGTTGCAGCACCTTCGATCAGCTGGGCGTGTCGAACTGGTTCAGCGGGGCCTCGCAGAAATCCAAGCTCAAGGGTCAGCGCATTTCCGTGCTGAGCGGCAGCGACGCCCTCAAACCCGACCCGACTCTCAAAAATGTGCCGGTCGTTCTGCCCAAGCCCTATGTCAACGAGGCCTGGCCCGAACCGGGCGGCTACGCCACCAACGCGATGTATCATCTGGAGGCGTCAGGTCCGCTGCGCCAGGTCTGGACACAGGAGGCCGGCAAGGGCTCGGACTCGGATTCGCGTCTGACCGCATCGCCGATCGTCGCCGACGGCCGCATCTACATGCTCGACGCCGAAGCCCACGTTTTCGTGTTCGATGCCCGCACGGGCACGCCGATCTGGGATCGCGATCTTGCGCCCACGGGCTCGCGCAGCCTGACCAACACGATGACCTTCGGGCTGATCGGCACCAACACCGAAGTCGATCCCTCCAAGGGTTTCGGAGGCGGACTGGCGTTTGACGCGGGCAAGATCTTCGTCACCACCGGGTTCGGCGACGTGGTCGCCCTGGATGCCAAAAGCGGCAAGGAAATCTGGACCCACACATTGGGCGTGCCGATCATCAACGCACCGGTAGCCAATGGCGGGCGCATCTTCGTGTCGTCCGAAGACAATCATTTCTACGCATTGGCGCAGAATGACGGGCGGCAGCTCTGGGACCACCAGGGCATTGCCGAATCCGCCTCCATTCTGGAGAGCACGAGTGCGGCGGTGGCGGGCGAATATGTGATCGTTCCCTATTCCTCCGGCGAGCTCTACGCGATTCGCGTCACCAATGGCCGCGTCGCCTGGTCCGATACGCTGACGCGCTCGGGCGGGGTCACCGCCCTGTCGGAGCTGGACGACATCGCCGGACGCCCCGTCATCGACCGCGACATGGTGTTTGCCATCAGCCATTCGGGTGTCATGGCCGCGATCAACCTCAATACGGGCGACCGTGCCTGGTCTCGCGACATTGGCGGCATCCAGACGCCATGGGTCGCGGGCGATTTCGTCTATGTGCTGACGAGCGACGAAAAACTGCTCTGCCTGCAGCGCAAGGACGGTCGGGTCAAATGGATCCATCAACTGCCGCAGTGGGAAGACCCGGAGGACCGCGAAGGCACGATCATCTGGTCCGGGCCGGTTCTGGTGTCCAACCGGCTTATCATTGCCTCGTCGAATGGCTATGCCGAGTCGATCTCGCCCTATACGGGCGAGCTTCTGGGCAAGGTCCAGATTCCGCAGGGCACGGCGATTGCCCCGGTGGTGGCCAACCAGACGCTCTATCTGCTGACCCACGACGCCGAGCTGGTGGCCCTGCGCTGAGAGCTAGCGAATACCGAGCCGAACCTGGCGAAGAGGCGGATTCGCCTTTTCCCCGCCACTTCGCTATTCGCTACGCGCCATCTGCCTATAAGAGACCATGTCCCTGACCGTCGCCATTATCGGCCGCCCCAATGTGGGCAAGTCGACGCTGTTCAACCGGCTCGCCGGGCGGCGCCTGGCGATCGTTCACGACACGCCCGGGGTCACCCGCGACCGCCAGGAGGCCGAGGCGCAGCTCGGCCCCCTCTCCTTCCGGATGATCGACACGGCCGGCTTCGAGAGCGGGCCCGACGGCAGCTTGACCCAGCGCATGACCGAACAGACGCGAACCGCCATCGCGGAAGCCGATCTCTGTCTTTTCGTTGTCGACGGGCGGCAGGGCGTGACCGCGGGCGACGAGATCATCGCCGAGGCGTTGCGCCGCTCCGGCAAGCCGGTGGTCCTGGCCGCCAACAAATGCGAAAGCCGCGCATCCGATGCCGGCCTTGGCGAAACCTATGCGCTGGGCTTCGGCGAACCCGTGGCGCTGTCGGCCGAGCACGGGATCGGCTTCGCCGACCTGCTGGTGGCCCTGATGCCGTTTGCCGAAAACAAGGAGGCGGCCGAAGCCCCCGAGGACGGCAAGGCGGAAAACCGGCCCCTGCGGCTGGCGATTGTGGGCCGGCCCAATGTCGGCAAGTCCAGCCTGTTCAACCGCATTATCGGCGAAGAGCGCGCGCTGACCGGACCGGAAGCCGGCATCACGCGCGACGCCGTCGCCGCGGTGTGGCAGATCGATGGCCGCGAGGTTCTGATCCACGATACCGCCGGATTGCGACGCAAAGCCCGCGTCGCCGGCAAGACGCTGGAAGAATTGTCGGTCGGCTCGACGCTGGCCGCGGTCAAATTCGCCGAATGCGTGATCGTGCTGATGGATGCGGCGAACCCGTTCGAAAAGCAGGACCTGACCATTGCCGATCTGATCGCGCGCGAAGGCCGGGCCATCGTCTTCGCCATCAACAAATGGGACCTGGTCGAGGACAAGCAAGGCGCGATCAAGGAAATGCGGCTCAAGCTTGACGAATCCCTGCCGCAAGTGGCCGGCGCGCCGCTGGTGGCGATCTCGGCCCTGACGGGCGAGGGCCTGACGCGGCTGACCGCGGCGATCGGTGAAGCCGACGCGGCCTGGAACAGCCGCATTCCCACCGCTCAACTCAACCGCTTCCTCGAAGACGCGCTGGAGCGCCATCCGCCGCCGGCGATCCACGGACGGCGGGTGCGTATCCGCTATATGACGCAACCCAAGGCCCGCCCGCCGACCTTTGCCCTGTTCGGAAACCAGCTCAAAGAATTGCCGCAGGCCTATCTTCGCTATCTGCAGAACGGGCTGCGCGAGGCCTTCGGGCTCAGGGGTGTCCCGATCCGGTTTCTGTTGCGAACTTCGAAGAATCCCTACGCGAACGACTGACGCCACGTTGACTCGGACTTCCGGCGGCCCGACGCTTGCCCTGGATACGCAACGGGAGTGGCGGCGATGGACAAGGCAGGGGTGTTTTCAGGCCGGATCGACAACGGCATTGCCGTGGCAACGTTGGGCGGCAAGGACCGCATCCACCTCGATCCGGAGATGTCGGAATGCCTCTACGCGGCACTGCAGGCCTGGGCGAAGGATGAGGCGGTGCGCGCGATCGTGCTCACCGGCGGAGCGCCGGGATATTTCATCCGCCACTATTCCGTGGCCGAGATCATCACCGTCGGCGAGGCGCTGCAAAGATCCGGCGTCGAACTGCGCGAGGATGCCGAACCCGGGTTCTTCGCCCTCGATCACGCCATCACGCTGTGCGAGACCATGGCCAAGCCGGTGATTGCGGCCATCTCGGGCACCTGCATGGGCGGGGCGCTGGAGCTGTCGCTGGGCTGCGACATTCGCATCGCCGAAGATGGCCCCTACGAGATCGGCTTTCCCGAAGTGCAGCTCGGCATTCTGCCGGGCGCCGGCGGCACCCAGCGCCTGCCGCGCGCCATCGGCATGCCAGCGGCGCTGATGCATATCCTGCTGGGCGAACCGGTCACGCCGAAGGAGGCTGCACGACTGGGAATCGTCCATGAGACGGTGGCCGGCAAGGCGCTGGACCGCGCCATGGCGGTGGCCAGAAAGCTGGCGGCGCTCGATGCCCCGGCGCTTGCCCATATCAAGCGGCTGGTGCGCAGCGCACAGGAGACGCCGCTGAGTGAGGGTCTGGCGCTGGAGCGCAATCTGTTCACGATGCTGGCGGCCAGCGATGCGGCGCTCGAACGTTGCCGCGCCTATGAGGCAGGTAAACTCAACTTCCGGCCAGATCCCTGAAATCGATCCGTTCGCCGTTTCTGCGTGCAATCCGGCGACAGCAGGTCGACAATCGCGGGCGCGACCATCGTCCGGCGTGTTGCAGCGTATTCGGGATCCTCGCCCGGCATCGCCTTGGCGCGCATCGCCGTGCGCAGCGGGCCGGGGCTGAACAGGTTGACATTGATCGGTGGTCTTCTCGCATTCGTCGGCATAGGTCAGCGCCAAGCTCTCCAGCGCCGCCTTGGTGGCCGCATAGCAGCCCCAGAAGGCGGTGTGCTTGCGCGCCGCGCCCGAGGTCACGAACACCGCGCGTCCCGCATCGGAGCGTTTCAGCAGCGGATCGAAGGAGCGGATCATGCGCCAGTTGGCGGTGACGTTCACGTCCAGCGCTTCCTGAAAGACCTTGGGTCCAGATGAGCAGACGGCGTCAACACGCCGAGCACGCCGGCATTGCCGAGAAAGGCATCGAGCTTGCCCCAGCGCTCGAAGATCGAGGCGCCCAGCCGGTCGAGCGCCTCGAAATCCTTGACATCCAGCGGCACCAGCGTGGCCGTGCCGCCGGCGCTGAATTTCGTCGTCGAGCTCCTCCAGCCCGCCGACAGTGCGGGCCACCGCGATGACATGGGCGCCTTCCTCGGCCAGCGCCAATGGCACGCGGCGCGGCCGATGCCGCGCGAGGCGCCGGTGACGAGAGCGATCTTGTTTTCAAAGCGTTTGGTCATGGCAGAACTCGGAGTCGTGGAAATCGGGCAGCGGGATAGCGCCGAACGCGGCCTGTCCCCTACATGCCGATCGGCGATGGTTCAGGCAACTTCCGCCAGCAGCGACAATTGCCGGTCCTTCTCGCCGCCGTTCACATCGGTCGAGGTCGATCGGATAGGCGCCGGAGAAACAGGCATCGCAGAATTGCGGCGCCTCGTCTGTCGCGCTTGGTCTGGCCCATGGCGCGGTAGAGCGCATCCATCGAGATGAAGGCCAGGCTGTCCGCATTGATGAAGCGGCGCATGCCTTCGACATCCATGCGGTGGGCGAGCAACTCCTCGGTGTTCGGCGTGTCGACGCCATAGAAGCAGGAATGGGTCGTCGGCGGGCTGGCGATGCGGAAATGCACTTCGCCGGCGCCGGCATCGCGCACCATCTCGCACGATCTTCTTGGAGGTGGTGCCGCGCACGATGGAATCGTCGACCAGCACGACGCGCTTGCCCTTGAGCTGATCGCGATTGGGATTGTGCTTGAGGCGCACGCCCAGATGGCGGATGCGGTCGGACGGCTCGATGAAGGTGCGGCCCGACATAGTGATTGCGGATGATGCCCAGCTCGAAGGGCAGGCCCGAGACGCGGCGAATAGCCCAGCGCCGCCGGCACGCCGGAATCGGGCACCGGGATCACGATGTCGGCGTCGGCCGGCGCTCTCGCGCGCCAGCTCCTCGCCGATGCGCTTGCGCGCCTCATAGACGTTGCGGCCTTCGACCATCGGAATCGGGCCGGGCGAAATAGATGTACTCGAACACGCAGAAGCGGTTCGGGCTGCGGACGTGAAGGGGAAATAGCTCTCGATGCCGTCTTTGGTCGATCACGACCATCTCGCCCGGCTTGATGTCGCGCACGAATTCGGCGCCGATGATGTCGAGCGCGCAGGTTTCGGACGCCAGGATATGGGCGCCGTCCAGCATCGCCCAGCACCAGCGGGCGCACGCCGAAGGGATCGCGCACGCCGATCAGCTTCTTGGAGGTCAGCGCCACCAGCGAATAGGCGCCTTCGACATGCTTCAGCGCATCGATCAGCCGGTCGACGATCGCGGCTTGTGCTGCGCGCGCCACCAGATGGATGATGGTCTCGGTATCGGAGGTCGAATGAAAGATCGCGCCCTCCTGCACCAGCTCGCGTGCGCAGCATGCGGGCATTGGTGAGATTGCCGTTATGGGCGAGCGCGATGCCGCCGCCCGCCAGATCGGCGAACATGGGCTGAATGTTGCGCGTGGTCGGATCCGCCGGTGGTCGAATAGCGGTTGTGGCCGACGGCGCATAGGCGCCCTTCAGCTTCTGCGGCATGCTGGCTGTTCTTGCCGAAAATGTCGCCGACCAAGTCCGGCATGGCGTTCGGCGATGAATTGCGTGCCGTCATAGCTGACGATGCCGGCCGCTTCCTGGCCGCGATGCTGCAGCGCATGCAGGCCCAGCACGGTCAGCGCGCCCGGCATCGGGATGGCCGAAAATGCCGAACACGCCGCATTCTTCATGCAGCGTGTCGTCGTCGAAGCATGTTCTCTGTGCAGTGCGGCAGGCCGGTCATGGCTCTGTGTCCACCGCCATTTGCCGTCGCCTCGATGAGCCTGTCTAACGCGCGGCGGTCCTTGGCGCCATAGCTCTTTTTGGGCCTTTTGGCGGCATGTGCCGTTTCCGCATCGCGTGCGACATGCGTCTGCGCGGCTGGTGTTCGCGGCCTGCCGGTTCGCGGTGTCCCGGCGCGGACCGGGCGCACGGTCGCGGTGCGCGCCCATCACTCGGCCGCTGGTCGGGAATCAGGGCGAGCATGACCTCGCTGGAACTCTGGATCAACGGCAGCAGTCGGGCCTGGGTCATCCAGTCCGGCTGGCGCGGAATCGGCACGAGCATGGAAAAGACGAGATAGAGCGAGTGCCGACGATCACCAGCCCGCGCACGATGCCGAAGGCCAAGCCCAGCGCCCGGTCCAGCCCCGGACCGGCGAGCGGCGCACATTCTCGGAGAAGCGGTAGCTGATGAAGCACAGCGGGATGACCACAACCAGAAAGACGCCGGCATAGGCGGCCAGCAATCGCGCCCCAGCCCGAGAGCAGCCCGCTCAGGAGCGGCACCAGCGCCGGGCCGAAATACAGGGCCGCAAAGGCCGCCGCGGCCCAGGCGAAGATCGACAGCGATTCCTGCACGAAGCCGCGACCAGGCCGCGAAGCCCGCCGAGACCAGGATCACGGCGACCACCAGCACATCCACGAACGATAAAGCTCAACGCACCCATCGATTCGAAATCTACCATGTTTGCGCGGCCAGGCGCCCGGTTCCGTCCCAGCCGGCAAAGGCCACCAGTTCGCCGACATCGGCGATCGGGTTTCAGCGCGAGGCCTTCGCTCTGGACCTTGGTGCCCGGCGGAACCACGGCGGTCGTAAATCCCAGCTTAGCCGCCTCCTTCAGCCGCAACTCGCGCCTGCGGGGCCGGCCGCACATCGCCCGACAGGCTGATTTCGCCGAAAAACACGCAATCCCGCGGCAAGGGGCGCGCCGGAAAAACTGGAAATCAACGCCGCCGCCGCGGCCAGATCGGCCGCCGGCTCGGCGATCTTCAGCCCGCCGGCGACGTTCAGATAGACATCGTGGCCGGTGATTCCAAGCCCGGCGCGGGCATCCAGCACCGCCAGGATCATGGCCAGCCGGCCCGAATCCCAGCCCACCACGGCCCGGCGCGGCGTGCCATAGCCCGGCGGGGCCACCAGCGCCTGGATCTCGCACCAGCAGCGGTCGGGTGCCTTCCAGCCCGGCAAACACCGCCGGCGCCGGGCGCCTGGCCGGTGCGGTCGCCCAGGAACAGCGCCGAGGGATTGGCTACCTCCGCCAGCCCCGTGCCGGTCATTTCGAACACGCCGATCTCGTCGGTGGCGCCGAAGCGGTTCTTCACCGCGCGCAGGACACGGAAATGGTGGCCGCGCTCGCCCTCGAAATAGAGCACCGCATCGACCAGATGCTCGACCTGCCTTGGGTCCGGCGATCTGGCCTTCCTTGGTGACATGGCCGACCAGCAGCAGCGCCGCGCCGGTCGACTTGGCATAGCGCACCAGATCGAAACTGGCCGTGCGCACCTGGGCGATGGTGCCCGGGGCGGCTTCGAGAGCCGAGGTCCAGATGGTCTGGATGGAATCGATGGCGATGATGCCCGGCGGCGGGCCCATATCGAGCGTGGAGAGGATGTCTTCAACGCAGGTCGCCGCGCCCAGCGCCACCGGCGCATCGGACAAGCCCATGCGCGCGGCGCGCAGGCGCACCTGCCCCATCGCCTCTTCGCCCGGAGATATAGACCGCGCGTCCGCCGGCTCCGGGCATATTGCGCCAGCGCCTGCAGGATCAGCGTCGATTTGCCGACGCCGGGATCGCCGCCGACCAGCAGCGCCGAACCGGCAACCAGTCCGCCGCCGCAGACGCGGTCGAATTCGGCGACGCCGGTCACGCGGCGCGGCGGGGCATCCTCAACGGTTTGAGGTCTTCCAGCGCGAAGGGACGGCCCTTGGCGCGCTTGCCCGCGCTGGCGCCGGCGGGCGCGCGCGGCCCTTCCTCGACGATCGTGTTCCAGCCGCCGCAGGCCTCGCACTTGCCCGCCCATTTGGCGTGGGCGGCGCCGCAGGACTGGCAGACGAAGCTTGCTTGTGCGCGCGCCATCACACGCTCCTGAAGGGTTCCCCGCTCAGCGGCGAACCTCCATCTGGATCGGGCCCTCGGCGCGACCGTGGATGAATTGATCGACATAGTCGTTGCCGCTGTTGTCGATCCCCGAGGTCGGCCCGTGCCAGATGATCTTGCCCTTGTAGATCATGGCGATGCGATCGGAAATCTTGCGGGCGCTGGCCATGTCGTGGGTGATGGAGAGCGCCGAGACGCCCAGATCCTTTACCGTGTCGACGATCAGATCATTGATGACGTCGGCCATGATCGGGTCGAGGCCCGTGGTCGGCTCGTCGAAGAAGATGATCTCGGGGTCGGCGGCGATGGCGCGGGCAAGCCCGACACGCTTCTGCATGCCGCCCGACAACTCGGCCGGCGAGAGCATCGCGACGTCTTCGCCGAGCCCGACCTTGGCCAGCTTCTCGATCGCGACGTCGCGCGCCTTCTTGCGCGACATGCCGCGGCCCTGGATCAGGCTGAAGGCGACGTTCTCCCACACCGGCAGGGAGTCGAAAAGCGCGGCGGCCTGAAACAGCATGCCGAACTTCTTCAGCATGGCGTCGCGCGCGCGGCCCCTGAGACCTGTCACGTCCTCGCCGTCGACGAAAATCTGGCCCTCGTCGGGGCGCAGGATGCCGAGCACAGCACTTGATCATGACCGATTTGCCGGTGCCCGAACCGCCGATCACCACCAGCGATTCGCCGGCGTTCAGGGTCAGATCGATGCCGTCGAGCACCACTTGTCTGCCGAAGCGCTTCTTGACGCCCCTCAGTTCGACTTTCGCGGTGCTCTGGATTGCGCTCATACCGGTCACCGCGAGAAGATTACGGAGGTGAGGACGTAGTTCGCAGCCAAGATCAGGATCGAGGCCGAAACCACGGCATTGGTGGTCGCCGAGCCGACGCCCTGTGCGCCGCCCTTGGAATTGAAGCCGTTGTAGCACCCCATCACCGCGATGATGAAGCCGAACACGGCCGCCTTGATCAGCCCAGAGCTGATGTCCTCATTGGTGACGAAGTCCAGCGAGTTCTTCAGATAGACGTGGCCGTTGAAGCCCAGGCTCTGCGTGGCGACGATATAGCCGCCGAACACGCCGATGGAATCGGCGATGGCGACCA
Organism: uncultured Pseudomonadota bacterium; assembly: GCA_963710925.1. Classification (GTDB taxonomy): domain Bacteria; phylum Pseudomonadota; class Alphaproteobacteria; order Micropepsales; family Micropepsaceae; genus Rhizomicrobium. The sequence goes on from CAVQBY010000005.1 coordinate 100,565, forward strand.
GGATCGGCATGGTCAGCACCGAGGCCAGAAGGCGCGGCACGACGAGATATTTGATCGGATTGGTCGACAGCGTGGTCAGCGCATCGATCTGTTCGGTCACGCGCATGGTGCCGATTTCGGCGGCAATCGCCGCGGCGACGCGGCCGGCCACCATCAGACCGGCGATCACCGGGCCCAGCTCGCGCGTGATGCCGAGCACGACGATCTGCGGCACGAAGGCCTCGGCGCCGTAGCGGTCCGACCCGATATAGATCTGCAGAGCCAGCACGCCGCCGGTGAAGAAGGCGGTCAGCCCGACGACAGGCAGCGAATAATAGCCGATGCGCAGCATCTGCTCGGCCGATCAGGCGCCAATAGATCGGCGGTCGCACAATGCCGGTCACCGCGGACCAGATGAAGAGCGACAGCCGCCCGACTTCAGCGAGCGCGTCGATCGTCAGGCGCCCGATAGCAGCCAGAAAATTCATGATTGGGTCCCGTTGAGATGACGCCGCGGCACGCGCGGCGCTGACGGCGGTGAGGATTTCATAATTGGCGGTGCCGGCAGCATGCGCCAGCTCTTCGAGCGAGATGGTGTCGCCGAAGAATTCTACCTCGGCGCCCGGCGCGCTCAGCGCCTCGGGCAGGCCAGTGACGTCGAGCGTCATCAGATCCATGGAGACCCGGCCCACGACCGGCACGCGCATGCCGCCGATCGCGCCTTCCCCCCGATTGCCGATGGCGCGCATGAGACCGTCTGCATATCCCACTGCAACCGTTGCGAGCAGCGCGGGCCGCGCGCTGCGGAATGAGGCTCCGTAGCCAACGCTCTGACCCTTGTCAATTCGCCGGCGCTGCAGGATCCGGCCGCTCAGGACGGCCGCCACGGCGAAGGGATTGGCCCCCTGCCCGCGCGGATTGCCGCCATAGAGCCCGATACCCGGCCGCACCATGTCGAAGGCGTAATCCTTCCCCAGCAGAATCCCGCCGGTCGCCGCCAGGCTGGCCGGGCGCTGGCGGCAGCATGGCCAGCGCCGTCGCGGAAGCGCGACAGCTGCCGCGGCATTCATGGCATGAGTCCGGATCATCGGCGCAGGCCAGATGGCTCATCAAGAGCACCGGGCGAATGCCGGCGAGCCGCGTCGCGCACTTCGGCCGCCAGCGTCGACAACTCCGCCGGCGTCAGGCCCAGCCGGTTGAGCCCGGTATCGAGGTGCAGCGGCCGCATCGAGTGTCCGTGCCGTCTTTCGCGAGCTGCCGCGGCCCAGGCCGCGATCTCGTCCAGCGAATTGAGGACGGGGGTCAGCCCGTGGGCGATCAGTGCCGGGCACGGTGTCGGGCTGGGCCCCATCGAGCACGAAGATCCGGGCCCCGGGGACGGCGGGCCGCAGCGCCATCCCCTCCTCCAGCCGGGCGACAAAGAAGCTGTCGCAACCGGCCGCGGCCAAGCGTGCGGGCGACCGGAACGGCACCCAGGCCATAGGCATCGGCCTTGACCACGCCGGCCACGGCCGCAGGGCCGGCAGCGCGCGCGCATTCGCGGAAATTGGCCACGACCGCGTCCAGCCGGACGGTCAGGCGTGCCGCCTCGAAGGTTGAAATGCTCATGCCGGAAGGACAATGCCGCCCGCTCGCGCTCCGGTCAAAGCCGCCGGGGTCACCGCCATTCAATGGGCCGGCAGACTGCTTTCATCGGCAAGGTTGGAAAAGCGCGTGAAGCGGTCATCGAACTGCAGCGGGATGGCGCGGGTGGCGCCGTGACGGTGCTTTTCCACCAACACTTCGGCCTTGCCGGTCGCCCGGTCGAGCTTCTCGGTCCATTTGGCGTGCTCAGGGGTGCCTGGCTCCGGCTCGCGGGACTTCAGATAATACTCCTCGCGATACACGAACATGACGACGTCGGCGTCCTGCTCGATCGAGCCGGATTCGCGAAGGTCGGACAGCATGGGCCGCTTGTCGTCGCGCGATTCCACCGAGCGCGAGAGCTGCGACAGTGCCAGGATCGGCACGTTCAGTTCCTTGGCCAACGCCTTGAGGCCCGTCGTGATCGCGGTGATCTCCTGCACGCGGTTTTCGACGCGACCGCGCGGATGTCAGCAGCTGCAGATAGTCGATAACGATCAGGCCGATATTCTTCTCCCGCTTCATGCGCCGCGCACGCGCGGCCATCTGGGCGATGGAAATGCCGCCGGTGTCGTCGATGAACAGCGGCAGGGTCGACAGGTCCTGCGTCGTCAGTACGAATTTCTCCCATTCGTTTTCGGAAAACCTGCCGTTGCGGATCTTCCACATCTCGATTTCGCTCTGCTCGGAGAGAATGCGGCCGGAGAGTTGCTGCGCCGCCATTTCCAGGCTGAAGAACAGCACCGGCGCGCCACGCGGCACCTCGGCGCCCGCCGCCATGTCGTCGAGCCAGGCCCGCGCCGCGTGGAAGGACATGTTGGTTGCCAGCGAGGTTTTGCCCATGCCCGGCCGGCCCGCGAGGATCAGAAGATCGGAGGGCTGCAAACCGCCCAGGAGCCTGTCGACCTCGTCAAATCCGGTGGTGACGCCGGAGATGCGCCCGCCCCGTGCGGCCGCCTTTTCGGCGATCTCGACGGCCCGGCGCAGGGATTCAGCGAAATCGATCGCGCCCTCGCCATAGCGCGAACTTTCGGAGATCGAATAGAGCGCCTTTTCCGCGGTTTCGATCTGTGCTTTGGGCGGATTGTCGTGCGGGGCCTCATAGGCCGTGTTGACGATATCCTCGCCGATATGGATCAGCGCCCGACGCACGGCCAGATCGTGCAGGATACGCGCGTAATCGCGCACATTGGGCAGCGCCGGCGCGGCCTGGGCCAGACCGGCCAGATAGCTGTGACCGCCGACCTCGACGAGCCCCGGATCGGCCTTCATCGCCGCATGCAGCGTCAGCGGCGTGATAATCATGCCGCCGCGCTCGAACTGGGCCAGCATGATCTCGTAGATCCGCGCTGTGCAGCGGGTCGTAGAAATGGTCCGGCTTGAGAACCGCGGAGACCCGCTCGATCGCCTGATTGTCGACCAGCATCGCACCGAGCAGCGCCTGCTCGATGTCGATGTCATAGGGGACGTGGCGATAGGCTTCCTGTTCCATGGTGCTCTCGGTTCCGGGCGCTGCGGCCCTCCTCGGGGGAGGCCGAATCAAGCCGCGCGCGACGCTGGCCGCAAGACGGAACGAATCGTTTTGCACAGCTTAGATCAGCCAGAACCGCGGTTGCATAGCAGCGCCGCCACACCGCACTGCGAATAACCGCCTCCGGCCCGGGCCGGGGCGGAACGTCGCGCTACGCCACCCGAACCGGCCGGGGCATGCGCTCGGTGCCAGCGAACTTCATGGTCCGCTCGGCCTCGAACATGTAGTCGCGGGTTATGGGCAACGCGTCCACCTGCTTGATGACCTGAACCTGGAACACGACCAGCCCTTCGTGCCGGAAGCCCATCTCGGCGCCCGCCAGATAGAATTCCCACATCCGGCAGAACCGTTCGTCATAAAGTTGCGCCAACTCACGCCAATGCGCCTTGATACGTTGGCGCCATTCCTTGAGCGTTTCGGCATAGTGCAGGCGCAGCACCTCCACATCCGAGACCATGAAGCCCGCCCGCTCGATCACAGGCAGCATCTCGCTGAGCGCCGGCGTATAGCCGCCGGGGAAGATGTATTTGGCGATCCAGGGATTGGTGGCGCCCGGACCGTCGCTGCGGCCGATAGTGTGGATCAGCGCCACGCCATCTTCGGACAGCAGATCGCGCACCTTGTCGAAGAATGCCTGGTAGTGCGGCACCCCGACATGTTCGAACATGCCGACCGAAACGATGCGATCGAATGTGCCGCCGAGCTTGCGGTAATCGACCAATTCGAATTTGCAGGTTTCATCCAGATGCGCGGCCTTCGCGCGCTCCCTGGCAATGGCAATCTGTTCCTCGCTCAAGGTGATGCCGAGCACATTGGCCTGGCAATCACGCGCCAGATCGAGCGCCAGCCCGCCCCAGCCGCAGCCAATGTCGAGCACCTTGAGCCCGGGCTCGTTGCAATAGAGCTTGGCCGCGATGTGCCGCTTCTTGCCGATCTGGGCATCGTCGAGGCTTTCGCCGGGTTCCGAGAAATAGGCGCAAGAATATTGCCGGTCCTTGTCCAGAAAGAGATCGTAAAGCTTGCCGGAGAGATCGTAGTGGTGGGCGACGTGATCCTTGGAGCGGGACACCGGATTGTATTGCGCGAGCGGACGCAGCAGGCGGCGAATACGGTCGGCCCACCACATGACACCCGATGTCGGCTTGGTGCCGAGATTGCGCATCAGCAGCTCAAGCGCATCGGCGATGTCGCCGTCTTCGATCGTGAGCCGGCCATCCATGTAGAGCTCGCCGAATTTGAGCTCCGGATTGAGGCCGAGCTCGAGGAGCGACCGGCGGTCATGTAGCCGAATGGTGACGGACGGCAAGCCCTCACCGAATACGTCCCGTCTGCCTCCTGGCCGCAGGAGCGTAAGCGTGCCTTGCCTGACGACCGTGTTGAGCAATCTCCGCAACATCTTCGCCTCCCCCATACCGCCAGCCCAAAGGACATGGGCAAGCGTAATCAAGAAAAGAGTGCGATGAAAAGAAAGTTCCGCCCGTGTGCGTGCAGGACACCGGCCATCACAACCCGGAACAGCCGAGATTTATTTATAACCTGTTGATTTTGCGGCCTCTTTGGCTGTGGGTCACGAGGTCAGAACAATGCCGCATAGATCTCCGGCTTGAACCCGGCGTGGAGATCGCCGTCCCGGTCGAGCATTGGCCGCTTGATCATGGATGGCTGGGCAGCCATCAGAGCGACGGCCCTGGCGGCTGTCAGGTTCTGCTTGTCCGCCTCTGGCAACTTGCGGAAGGTGGTGCCGGCGCGATTGAGGACGGTCTCCCAGCCGAGTGCGCGCACCCAGCGCTCGAGGGTCTTCTTCTCGATGCCTTCAGACTTGTAGTCGTGGAAGCGATATTCGACGCCATGGCTGTCGAGCCAGGCGCGCGCCTTCTTCATCGTGTCGCAGGCCTTGATGCCGTAGAGAGTGATCATCGTGCTTTCACCGTTTCGCTTCGCCGGGGCTTAGCGCGTTCGCACCGCAAATCGATGCACCGCATCGATTTGACCGGCAGCATAGCTGCCCGCCGGTGCTCACTCCCATTCAATCGTGCCGGGCGGTTTGCTCGTCACGTCGTAGACGACGCGGTTGATGCCGCGAACCTCATTGACGATGCGCGTCGAAACACGACCCAGGAAACTGTGCTCGAAGGGATAATAGTCGGCCGTCATGCCGTCGGATGAGGTCACCGCGCGCAGCGCACACACGAATTCGTAGGTGCGGTCGTCGCCCATTACGCCCACAGTCTTGACGGGCAGAAGCACGGCAAAGGCCTGCCAGATCTCGTCGTAGAGACCGGCATTGCGGATTTCTTCGAGATAGATGGTGTCGGCCTGGCGCAGAATCTCGAGCTTCTCGGCCGTGATCTCGCCGGGGATGCGGATCGCAAGGCCCGGCCCCGGGAAGGGATGGCGGCCGACAAAATGCGCCGGCAGGCCTAGCTCGCGGCCCAATGCCCGCACTTCGTCCTTGAACAATTCGCGCAAGGGTTCGACCAGCTTCATCTTCATGCGCTCGGGAAGCCCGCCGACATTGTGATGCGACTTGATCGTCACGCTCGGTCCGCCAATGGCCGAGACGCTTTCGATCACGTCCGGGTAGAGCGTGCCCTGGGCCAGGAAATCGGCGCCTCCGATCTTCTCGGCCTCGGCATCGAAGATATCGATGAAGCTGGCGCCGATGATCTTGCGCTTCTTTTCCGGATCGTCGACGCCGTCGAGCCGCGTCAGGAACAGCTCTTGTGCCTGTGCATGCACCAGCGGGATGTTGTAGGCATCGCGGAAGAGCGAGACGACCTCTTCGGACTCGCCGGCCCGCATCAGCCCCGTGTCGACGAAGATGCAGGTGAGCTGTTCGCCGATGGCTTCGTGGATCAGAACGGCCGCCACGGAGGAATCGACGCCGCCGGACAGGCCGCAGATCACGCGGCCCTTGCCGACCTGTTCGCGGATCTTGGCGATCTCGTGTTCGCGAAAGGCCTTCATGGTCCAATTGGCTTCGATGCCGGCAACGTTCTGGACGAAACTGGCAAGCAGGGCCGCGCCACGCGGGGTATGCATCACTTCGGGATGAAACTGCACGCCGTAGAAGCGCCGCGCCTCGTCGGCGATGGCGGCGAAAGGCGCGCCGCGGCTGACGGCGATGGGGTGGAACCCTTCGGGCAGCGCGGTGACACGGTCGCCGTGGCTCATCCACACATGGTCGCTGGCGCCCAGCGCCCAGACACCCTCGAACAGTCTGGACTGGCCCACAACCTCGATATCGGCACGGCCGAATTCGCGATGGCCAGAGCCTTCGACACGCCCGCCGAGCTGGGCGACCATGGTCTGTTCGCCATAGCAGATGCCGAGCACCGGCACCCCCATCTCGAACACGCGCTGCGGCGCGCGCGGCGTATGCGATTCGGTGACGCTGGCGGGACCGCCGGACAGGATGATGGCCTGGGGCGGGCTTTCGGCCAACGCCTCTTCGGCCTTGTTGTAGGGCACGATTTCGCAATAGACCCCGCCCTCGCGCACGCGCCGCGCGATCAGCTGGGTCACCTGGGAGCCGAAGTCGATTACGAGAACGGGAGCCGCCATGGGCAGGCTATAGATGCGAGGCTAATGCTTGTCCAGCGACGTCGCCGCCGCATCTTCCTGTCCCGGTTTCTCGGCGGCGATGTGCCCCCCGAGCGCCGCCCGCAGGCGCGCGGCCGCGGCGCAATCCTTGCCGCACACCGCCTCCAGCCGGCCGAGCTTCTCCGTCGCCGCCGCCCGATCGCCGAGCGCCAGATCGGCCTGACCCGCGCCGGCCAGCGCCGCCGGCAGAGCCGGTTCGAGATAGAGGGCGTCGTCATAGTATTTGTGCGCGAAGTGGGGATCGCCATGGCGGGCATAGAGATCGCCCAGCGCCACATAGCTCGCCGCCCGCGCAGGGTTGGCGACGATTGCCGATTGCATGAGCAGGGCCGCCGTGTCGAGGTGTCCCGCGGCCTCTGCGGCGCGGGCACGGGTCATCAGCGACTCGATCGGACCGGCCATCGCCGGGACCGCCAGAAGCCCGAGAAGCAGGGCCGCAAGTACAGGAACTGCAAGGCGCACAATTGTCTCCTTCGATTCGTCCGCCCCGCCAATCAGCCCCGCTGCAACACCGCGGCGAAGAACCCGTCCGTCCCCGTAGCATGGGGGGAGGCGCGGAAGAACGCCGCCAGCGCAGGCGGCGGCGCGGTGCCGATTTGCGTGGCCCAGATAGCGGCTGCCGATATAGCGGCAAAACCAGGATTGCGGTCTAAAAAGGCGGCAATCCGGCTGTCATTCTCGCACGGCAGGAGCGAACAGGTGGCGTAGACGAGCCGCCCGCCGGGGGCGACATGGCCCGCCGCGCGCACCAGCAACCCATCCTGGATCGCGGTCAGTTCCGCGAGGCGCTCCGCCGTCAGCCGCCATTTCTGCTCCGGCTGGCGGCGCCAGACACCCGAGCCCGAACAGGGCGCATCGACCAGCACGCAATCGAATTCGCCACGCGGGGCTTCGTGGGTGTGGATGATGGTGGCGCCGGCGCGGGCGGCGCGCGGGCCGAGCTGCTTGAGGCGGGCGGGGGCAATATCGGAGGCGACGATCGAGCCTTCGTTGTGCATGGCGGCGGCCAGTGCCAGAGACTTGCCGCCGGCACCGGCGGCGAGATCGAGCACCCGCTGACCGGGCCTGGCCTCGCACAGGAGGACGGCAATCTGCGCGGCCTCGTCCTGGAATTCGAAGGCGCCGGCCTCGAACAGCTTGTGGCGCGCAAGCTGGCTGGCGCCCTCGCCGGAGGGAATGCGGATGGCGGTGGGGGCAAAGGGCGCGGGCTCGGCGGCGTAGCCATCGGCCCGCAGCTGCGCCAGCACATCGGCGCGCGTGGCCTTGAGCGTGTTGACGCGCAGATCGACGGACGCGCGCCGCGTCATCGCCTGCATCTCGGCCAGGAGATCATCGCCGAAGCGTTCGGTGAGTTCGGGCTCGAGGAAGGCGGGGAACTCACCGCGCACAGGCAGCGGCGGCTCGGCGGAGGGCGGCGACGCGATGGCGGCGCGTTCGGCCTCGGTGAGGGCGGCGGGGCCGTAGCCCTCGCCGCGGAAGAGCGATGCGATTTCCTCGGCGTTCACATCCTCAGCCAGAAGCGAGGCGATCACCAATGCGCGGGCATCCTCCCGGCCCATGCGCCAGGCGAAGGAGGCGCGGTGGCGATAGATCTGGAACACCCGCTCGGACACGGAGGCCCGGTCCTTGGAGCCGGCATAGCGGCGGGCGCGGAAGAATTCGCGGATATAGCGGTCGGCCGGCATGTTCGAGCCGTCCAGCCCCTCCAGGATCTCGATCGCCGCCTGAAGCCGGGCTTCGGGGCGCAAACGCTACTGCCCGCCCGGATAATTCGGGCTCTCGCGCGTCACGACCACGTCATGGACATGGCTTTCGCGCATGCCCGCGCCGGTGATGCGCACGAATTCGGCGCTGGTCGTGGAAATCGGCGATGGTGGCGCAGCCGGTATAGCCCATGGCCGCGCGCAGGCCGCCGATGATCTGGTGCACGACGCTGGACACCGGCCCCTTGTAGGGCACCTGGCCTTCGACGCCTTCGGGCACGAGCTTGAGCGTGTCCTTGACCTCGGCCTGGAAGTAGCGGTCGGCCGAGCCGCGGGCCATGGCGCCGACCGAGCCCATGCCGCGATAGCCCTTGTAGGTGCGGCCCTGATAGAGGAAGACCTCGCCGGGGCTCTCCTCGGTGCCGGCCAGCAGCGAGCCGACCATGGCGACGTCGGCGCCGGCGGCGATGCGCCTTGGCCAGATCGCCGGAATATTTGATGCCGCCATCGGCGACCACCGGGATGCCGGCCTTATGGGCGACCGAGACCGCATCCATGATCGCGGTGAGCTGGGGCACGCCCGACACCGGCGACGATGCGCGTGGTGCAGATGGAGCCCGGGCCGATGCCGACCTTGATGGCATCGGCGCCGGCATCGATCAGCGCGCGGGCCGCATCGGCGGTGGCGATATTGCCGGCCAGCACCTGGGTGTAGTTCGATCTCCTTCTTGATGCGGGAGATGGTGTCCATCACGCCGCGCGAATGGCCATGGGCGGTGTCGACCACGACCAGATCGCATTCGGCCTCGACCAGACCGAGGGCCCGGCGCAAGCCATCCTCACCCACCCCGGTGGCGGCGGCGACCCGCAGGCGCCCGCGCTCGTCCTTGCAGGCGTTGGGGAATTTCTGCGCCTTCTCGATATCCTTGACGGTGATCAGGCCGACGCAGCGATAGGCCTCGTCCACCACCAGGATCTTCTCGATGCGGTGCTGGTGCAGCAGCTTCTTGGCCTCGGCCATGCTGACGCCTTCGGGCGCGGTGACCAGCTTGTCCTTGGTCATCAGCTCATGGACCGGCTGGCGCGGATCGGTGGCGAAGCGCACGTCGCGGTTGGTGAGGATGCCGACCAGCTTGCCGGCGCCCTTGCCGGCCGGGCTTTCGACCACCGGAATGCCCGAAATGTGGTGGCGCTCCATCAGGGCCAGCGCATCGGCGAGGGTGGCGCGCGGGATCGATGGTGACCGGATTGACGACCATGCCGCTTTCGAACTTCTTGACCCGGCGGACCTGCTCGGCCTGTTCCTCGATCCCGAGATTCTTGTGGATCACGCCCATGCCGCCGGCCTGGGCCATGGCGATGGCCAGCCCCGCCTCGGTGACCGTGTCCATGGCGGCGGAGATCAGGGGGATGCCCAGCTCGATGGTCTTGGTGATGCGGGTGCGGGTATCGACCTGGCCGGGCAGGACTTCGGAGGCTGCCGGAACCAGCAGCACATCATCGAAGGTCAGGGCTTCGCGGATGTTCAAGGAGGGCTCCTCACCAGGGGTCTTGGAGCCCGGAGCCAATACCAGCGTCCCGCCCTTGGGCAAGAAGGCCGCCGCGCGCCCCGCGACATTTAATTGTTATCCGGTTTTGGGCCGATTTCCCCGAGGGGGAGGGCCCCGGGGCTGACGCCGCAATCCACACAGCCGAATTGTTTTTCAGTTTTGGGCCTTTTTTCGCCACCCCCCTCCCCCCTCGAAGGGGTACGCGGGACCTGGGATGAGGGACCCAGAATTCTTACGAACAATTATCTGTCGCGCCAGCCACCCGGACACACCCCGGGACCTGCCGCGGCGACCTTGTGCGCCACCGCAGCGAAAGAACGCCATCGCACCTCCAGCCAAATTCCCACCATCGCCCGCCACGGCGGATGGGGGCGCGGTAGCGGAAGATGGATATGGGATGATGAGATTCGGTTCAAGACTTGAAGAGAGATTGGGAGTTGCGCGGCTTCCAGTTTCGGACCCAATGGCGCTGGTTCATGCCACAAACATCTCCGAGGCCGTTCACGCGGCTTCGCGCGCAGAGGAAAGTGCTTCGACAATAGTCTCGCCAATTCTACGCCCCAGAAGCGGCAGGTACCGCATTGCCGACTTGCACGTATTGCTCAGTTTGGCCCCCTTCAAACCGGAACCAATCAGGAAAGGATTGAAAACGCGCTGCTTCGCGAACTGTCAAAACACGATCTTGCTCCGGATGGATATATGCTCCCCAGTGGAGGTCGCACTTCGTCAGAATCGTGGAGGCCAATCCCTCCCAGTGCAGCCGCCCATACCGTTTTGTGTGATCACAACGCCGCGCAAGTTTCATTCCTGCAGGCAAAAGCTTGTTCGGCACATCGCGCCAGCTTCCGCCCTGCGGAATATGCTTCATGCGTTCCAAATTGATAGGAGCCAACCGCGGTGCGGAATGGTTAAATACGCCCTCAGACTGAAGTCTCATTTCAATTTGGTAGCGGGACTTCGCTTTCGTTCTGTAACGGCTATGGGGGCAGCATTCTCCGTTCTGCAACGCAGGCAGGTCTGAGATTGCATCACTCACGGTCACGTACGGCTGAAGATATTGATCTTTCCCGTGGGTCGGCTCAGGCCATACGATTGGCTGCCCAACGCGATTGGCCAAGAATACAACGCGCCGGCGCTCTTGAGGGATGCCGTTTTCCTCGGCCTTTAGAATCCGGTAGTCTACCTCATATCCGAGGTGGCTCAAATTATCCAAAATCGCGCGAACCGCGGCACCGGTCCCGGCGGACAGAATTCCTGTGACGTTTTCAATAATCACCCATTTTGGCAGTAGATCCTCGACGATGCGCAGATACTCACGGAACAGAGTGCTGCGCTCATCGTGCATTCCGCGCTGGTGATTATAAACACTGTATGCTTGGCAAGGTGGCCCACCAGCTAGAACATCGAGTTGCTTTGGCCTCAGACCGCTCGCCTTCTGAAAGTCCTGTGCGCGAAGGCTTTGAATTGGACCTTCGAGAAAACGTGCTTCCTTGTGCGTCCGGGCATACGTCGCGCCAGCAGCGTCATCGTAATCGTTTCCCGCGAGGACATGAAAGCCGGCCTCCCGCAGGCCCTCAGAGAGGCCGCCTGCGCCGCAGAACAGGTCTATAGCTGTCAAATTGTCTGCCTTCACCTCTTCCCCCTATTCCCTATTGGCAGCGGAAGCGTGGTCTGCTGATCAGCATGCCGTTCCAAAAATTCCACTATGGCTTGATTGACGATCCAAGACCGGGACACCCAACTCTTGTCCGCCAAGCGCAGAACCTCCGCCATTTGCTCTTCAGTGAGCGTGACTGAGAGACGGGGGCTCTTAGCAATCATATCGTTCCCGTTACGTTCTAACAACAGATTTGGGAAATTGATATGCGTTTCTCAGTGGTGCTGCAAGGTGCAGCACCATGAATCACCACTGGATTGCACCTGATGCGGCTCAAAGATGACGGCTGCCAGTCCGACTAGAAGCGGTGCTCGCCCATCTCGCTGTCCGGTAGGTGTTAATCGTTGCGCGCAGCAAGGTCTTCTTACCGGGAAGCAAACCCGCTGGGGCATACGTGCGTACCAGCTTTCCAAGTTCGAGAAGCCGCATCGCCGCGAAGCGCTCGGGACCGGTGGCAGCAAGAACAGCATCTAGAGTTTCATTGATTCTTTCCCACGTCGTAGCGGACCATCTCAGCATCTCCATGCTAAGTGTTTCGGCATTAACCCAGTTTTATACCGGAAGAATGACAAAAGAGCTCCGCAGCCGGACCGCAACGCCCAAAGGCAAATCAGCACCGTCTGAAGCGCGGAGCCGAAATATGCGCGCAATTCGCTCGAAGGATACGAAGCCGGAAATGCTGGTTCGTAGCCTCGTCCATGGGCTCGGCTACCGATACCGGCTACACAAGCGAAGCCTTCCGGGAAGCCCGGACTTGGTGTTTGCCCGCCGACGAAAAGTCATCTTCGTCCACGGCTGCTTCTGGCATGGACACGCGACCCCCAAATGTCCGGTCGCACATGAGCCCAAAACCAACAAGCATTACTGGGGCCCCAAATACTTACGAAATCAGAAACGCGACATGGGCGGAGCAACCGCACTGCGTGAACAGGGCTGGAAGGCAATGATTATTTGGGAATGCGAGACTACAAATCATTGTAAGATTGGAGAAACGCATAGTGTCGTTTCTCGGAGCTGTGAACCGGACTTGATACCTGATGACTTCACGAATTATCGAGTTTTACGGCTCACCACCACTGTCTCCAGAAAGCATAGACTGTGCGGACAAGCATCAATGCCCATTTGTGGGCGAGCCGTGTATCAAAAATCGCTCCAGATCCCTCGGTGCCTGCTCATTGCAGGTTGGCGATGCAGAGCCTGTGATCATCTGTCCCAATCGGCTCTACGCTCACAAATTCCAACTCCTCGTTGACGTTGCCCAGCAAGCCTTCGATGGCGAGTGCAAACTTGTGTCGCGTGATGAGTACGAAAAGGCACGTAGAGCGGACACGCTTACAGGCGCCGAGGTTGTCGTCTTTGGCAAGTATTTCGGTGGCGAGCTAGGTATACCGACGCCTCCAGGCCTCGAAGAGGGAGAACCAAAGGGCAGCTTCTACATCGACTTTCTGCTGGCGAGGCTTGGAGCCGGCGGCGTGCCAGTCGCCTTTGCAGCCGTGGAAGTTCAAACGATTGACACGACTGACAGCTACGCGAAAGCGAGGCGGCTACCTATAGGGCGGGGCAACCTTACGATGGAGGGCTTGGACCAGACCTCACGAAGGCCGGACTGAATTGGGAGAATGTTTCAAAGCGGATTCTTCCACAATTGATCTACAAGGGCCACGCGCTTCGGCGGGAACCGCTTTGCCATAAGGGGCTATTTTTTATTTTGCCCCACGCGGTCTTTCTGAGGATCAAGCGGCGGGTGGGTGGAAAATTGCTTGAGTATCCGCTGTCAGCGGGAACCATCACTTTCCGCACATACGAGCTCGGACCACTTGACGCTACCGGCGAACGCCCGTTGGTTTTTCGCGAGACCATTACCACGACGGTTGAGCAGATCGCGTTCGCGTTTGTGTCACCGCAAAATTTGCCCGATGCAGGTGTATACGAAAGAGTGATTGCTGAAACCATCAAGGGACTTGCGAAAAAAAAGAAGCTGTAAGTTACGAATGGGAACCTGCATGGCCAAGATGACGGACACAGGCGAACCGGACCTTTTTGGCAACGACGGACAGGCCGACCTGTTCGGCGCTGAGCCCGCGCCTGCCTATCGCCCCGATCCCGACAAGGTGCGGCGGCGGCTGCAGAAGATGCTGGCGGATGCCCGCGCGGCCGAGACCATCCCGTGGCGGCCCGCCATCGTGAAGCTCTACGAGACCATCTTTCCCCAGATGACCAACTGGCTGCCGGACGAGGAAGCTGCGCAACTGCGCTTCGAATTCGAGACGGAACTGGAGCGGCTGAAGGCCGCGTAGCGCCTTAAGACGCGTATTCAACTCCCGGCCGATGCCCCACTAGGTGTTCGGCGACGATATCATCAGCGTCCCTACCGCAACCCCAGCGCGTCGATGCGGGCCATGCGTTCGGGCTCCAGGGGCCCGCGGCGTTCGGCTTCGAGGCATTGGTCGAGTTCGGCGATGTTCTTGACGCCGAGGACGACGCTGTCGACGCCGGGCATGGCCAGCGCGTAGCGATGGGCGACAATCGCCGGGTCTTCGCCCCACTCAGCGCAGAGCGCGCGATAGGGCGCGGCGCGCGCATAGTCGCGGGTTTCGGGATGATTGGGGGAGAGCGGGCGGTCGATGGCGGCGGTCAGCGCGCCGGCCTGAACCGCGCGGATGCCGAGCACGCCGACCCCGCACTGGACGGCCTCGGCGATGGTCGTGCGCGGGTTCTCGGCTTCGGCGAAGTTCTTCATGCCGCCGGCGCTGTCGAGAAGATTGGTGAGGGCCTGGACCACGGCGGGGCGCGGGGCATGGTGCAGCGCCTTGACGATCGTGGCGGGCACGCCGGTGCCGGTGATGCCCCAATGGCGGCACTTGCCCGCGGCCTTCAGCTTCTCCATCGCCGGCACGACCTCGTTCACATAGGTCGACCAGCGCGTCGCGAACAGGTTCTGATGCTCGGCGTGGCGGCGATAGACGTAATCGTCCTCGCAGATATTGCTGTGCAGGAAGAAGATATCGACATGGTCGACGCCCATGGCGGACAAGCTGGCCTCGAGCGACCTGGTGAGGCGGCGTTCGGCTTCGCCGTCCGGCGGGGTGCCCAGGAGGCGCTTGGTCGTGATGCCGATCCCGGGCGGCAGCTTGCCGGCGAAGGCGCGCCGGATCACCGCCTCGCAATTGCCATAGGAGGGGGCCGCGTCGATCAGCGTGATGCCGTGTTCGATGGCATGGTGAAGCGTGGCCACGCCTTCGGCCTCGGTGGTGTCGCCCCACAAATGGCCGATGCCGCCGCCGCCCAGAGTGAGGCGGCTGACCGGACCGACCGGCCCCAGCGTCGCGGACTGCATGGCTATTCCTCCTCGTCCGGATAGGGCCCGACGCCACCGGATTTGATGAACGCATCGATATGCGCGCGCAGCACCGGCAGCGGCACCGAGCCCAACGCCAGCACCGTATCGTGGAATGCGCGGATATTGAACTTCGGACCCAGCGCCTTTTCGGCCTTTTCGCGGCCTTCGCGGATCGCCATCTCGCCCAGATAATAGCTGAGCGCCTGGCCCGGCCAGGAAATGTAGCGGTCGACCTCGGTTTCGATCTCGTGTTTGGGCAGCGCGGTATATTTGAGCAGGTAGTCGATGGCCTGCTGGCGCGTCCAACCCTGGCTGTGGATGCCCGTGTCGACAACGAGGCGGGCGGCGCGCCAGATCTGCCAGCCGAGCATGCCGAAGCGGTCATAGGGCGTCTCATACATCCCCATTTCCTGGCCCAGCCATTCGCAATACAGCGCCCAGCCCTCGCCATAGGCGGAGATATAGGTGTAGCGGCGGAAATCCGGCAGCGACTTGTCTTCCATCGCCAGCGGCATCTGGAAGGCATGGCCGGGCGCGGATTCATGCAAGGTCAGCGCCGTCAGATTGTAGAGCGGGCGGTGCTTGAGGTCATAGGTGTTGAGCAGATAGATGCCCGGCCCGCCGCGGCCCGAGGTGTAGAACGGCGCGATGTCGGCCGGCACCGGCTTGATGGTGAAGCGCGCGCGCGGCAGGCGGCCGAAATATTGCGCGGCCTTGCCATCGAACACCTTGGCAATCCAGGCCGCATCGTTGAGCAGCTCCTGCGGGGTCTTGGCGTAGAATTTCGGATCGGTGCGCAGGTAATGCAGGAAGGCCGGGAAGTCGCCCTTGAAGCCGGTCTGTTTCATCACCGCGATCATCTGCGCGTGAAGCCTGGCGACCTCATCGACGCCGATCTTGTGAATCTCAGCCGGTGTCATGTCGGTCGTGGTGTATTCGCGTATCTGTGCCTGATAATACGCCTTGCCGTCCGGCAAGGCTTCGGCCGCCAGGGTCGTGCGCGCGCCCGGCACATAGGTCTGCGTCCAGAATTTCAGGAGCCGGGCATAGGCCGGCTGCACATCCTTGCCGATCACCTCCAGCGCCTCGGCGCGCAGCTTGGCCTGCTGCGCGGCCGGGACATTGGGCAGCATCTGCTTGAACGGGATGTAGAACAGCGTGTCTTCGGGTTTGGCCTCAGCGATATCGGAGATGGATTTGGCGTGGTTCTCGATGGTCACGCGGGGCGGGGTGAAGCCGCGCGCCAGGCCGGCGCGCATATTGGCGATCTGCTGATCGAAAAAACGCGGGATGTCGCGCATCTGCGCGATCCAGCTCTTGTAATCGGCGGCGCTGCGGAAGGGCTGGCGCGCGGTGTAGCCGAAGCCCGACCAGAAGGCCGAATCCGAATTGGCCGGCATTTCGTAATCGCGGAATGTCTGGCTGGCGATCAGGGCGGCGAGCTGCGGCTTGTAGACCGCGTAATTGATCTTGTTCTTGGCCGAGAGCCGGGCGGTGGGGATTGCGTCCAGATCGGCCATCACCTTCTGCCAATAGGCCAGCCGCGCGGCCTGGCTCTTGGCATCGACCTGCGCCAGGTGATCGACGATCGGGGCATTGGCCTTGGGGTTTTCGGCGAATTGCTGCATCCGCCAGTTCCACTCGCGGGTATAGAGCGCGGTGAAGCGCGCATCGGCCGATTGCGGCGCGGCCACCGCCGCCGACGCCATCAGGACGGCGCAGGCCGCGCCGATCAGAACGTTTCGCATGATGATTTCCCCTCTCTGCGCGCGTTGCCGCGCCTAATCCCCGGCCGCGGCCTTGAAGCCCTGCGCCACCAGATAAAGTTCGACCGATTCGGCGCGGGAGGCCGGCGGCTTCACGTGTTTGACGCTGGCAAAGCGCTGCTTGATGCGCGTCAGAAGTTCGCCCGTGGTGCCGCCCTGAAACACCTTGCCGACGAAGCTGCCGCCCGGCGCCAGCACATCTTCGGCCACGTCCAATGCGGCCTCCATCAGCGCCACGGTGCGCAGGTGATCGGTGGCGCGATGGCCGGTGGTGGCCGCCGCCATGTCCGACAGCACGACATCGGCCGGCCCGCCCAGCGCCTGTTTGAGGCGGTCGGGCGTCTCCGGCGCCAGAAGATCGGCGACCAGCAGGGTCGCGCCCGCGACCGGTTCCATCTCCAGAATGTCGGCGCCGACAATCCGGCCGGCCGGGCCGATGCGTTCGGCGGCGACCTGCACCCAGCCGCCGGGCGCCGCGCCCAGATCGAGCACGCGCGCGCCCTTTTTCAGCACATGGAAGCGGTCGTCGAGCTCGGCCAGCTTGAAGGCGGCGCGGCTGCGATAGCCCCTGGATTTGGCCTGGCGGACATAGGGATCGTTGAGCTGGCGCTCGAGCCAGTGTTGCGAGGAGACCTTGCGGCCGCGCGCCGACTTCAGCTTGACGCGCTTGGCCGTGCTGCGCCCGGATTCGCCGCGTGGCTTGTTCTTCGGTGGTTTGCCCGTCATGGCCCGTCCGCGTGTGCCGCCCGCAATTCGCGTAGCATGCCTTCGCGCAAACCGCGATCCGCAACGCGCAATTGCGCGCAGGGCCATTGCGTGTGGATGGCGCTGAAGATGGCGCAGCCCGCCAGCACCAGATCGGCGCGGTCGGGCCCGACACAGCCCAGCGCGGCGCGGCCGGCCATATCCAGCCCGTCCAGCCGCGCGATGACCGCCAGCACATCGGCGCAGTCGTGCCAGCTGGCATCGACCTTGTCGCGCGCGTAACGGTCTAGCCCGAGCGACAGCGCCGCCAGCGTCGTCACCGTGCCGGAGGTGCCCAGAAGGTGATGGCTGGCGGGGGTGAAGTCCCCACACGCCGCCATTGCCGCGGCGACCGCCGCGAATTGTCCGGTCACCGCCGCGCGGATCGCCGCCAGACTGGCCTCCGGGCCCAGGGCCTCGGCCAGGCTCACCACACCGCAGGGCACCGAGGTCGAATAGACCGGCGCGCTGCGGCCGGCGGCCAGCCAGACCAGTTCGGTCGAGCCCCCGCCGATATCGAACACCAGCGCGCCGTCATAGCCGGGGCCCAGCAGCGGCGCACAGCCGATCGCGGCCAGGCGCGCCTCTTCCTCGGCCGATATGATGTCGAGTTCGATGCCCGCCTCGGCGCGCACGCGCTCCAGCAGCGCGGCGACATTGTCCGCCTCGCGGCAGGCCGCAGTGGCGATGGCGCGCAGCTGCGAGGCGCCGCGCCGGCGCACCCGCTCGGCACAGACGACCAGAGCATCGACCGCCCGCTCGATCGCGGCCTCGCTCAGCCGGCCGGTCTGCGCCACGCCCTCGCCGAGCCGCACGGCGCGCGAGAAGGATTCGATGACCCGGAAGCCGCCATTGGGCCGCGCGACGGCGATCAGGAGCCGGCAATTGTTGGAGCCCAGATCGATCGCCGCCAGCACGGGCCGGCGGCGGCCGCGCCGGCGCCGGCGGGCAGATTTGGGCGAAAAGGCGGCATCCATGGGCAGGGCCAGGCGGTTGCGGGGCGAAAGCTAGCACAGCCCGGCGGCGGCGGCTTCCGCGACAAACGGGCCAGCGGCAGGGCCGGGCGCGGCAGGCGCCAGCGGGCCGGCGGGAAAGGCAAATGGATGGCTTGAAACGGCCGGTGGGCTGGTCTAAACGGGCCGCCCGGGCGGGCCACACGGCACATTCGCCCGGCCGTTGGGGGATCGTCTAACGGTAGGACAGCGGACTCTGACTCCGCCAGTCTAGGTTCGAATCCTAGTCCCCCAGCCAATCCTGCGCCTCGACCGGTGCAGTGCCACTTCGCCCGATCCGGCCCGACCGGAAACCGGATCCGCGCCTCGACGCGGTGCATCGCAAATGCGAGGTTTGGCGTTGTGACCCCAACGCGGTGCGCGCGCGCGCAGCGCCGCAGGCCACCACATCCCGGTGACCGTCACCGGGCGGCAACTTCCCGGCCGGCGACGCCATCGACACGGCAAGAGCCTTGCTGTTCCGGTGATCCCGGACTGAAGGCAAGATCGGCTGCACCTGCGGCCAGACACGCCCCACGTTTCACGAGTCCGCGATTTGGCCGGGGCGTCGAGGCGAAAGGATGAACGACATGGCGCAAGCAGACGATTTCGGCTTCGGCACCCAAATTCGCAAATCCGTCTATTTCGACGCGACGCTCCGTTGGGGGGCGCGGGCCTTTTCGGTGTACAATCACATGTACATTCCGCGCGATTTCGGCGATCCGGAACAGAATTTCTGGAACCTGGTGAACGACGCGATCCTGTGCGACGTCGCGGCCGAACGCCAGGTTGAAATCACCGGCCCGGATGCCGCCCGATTCACACAGATGCTGACGCCGCGCGACCTGTCGAACATGTCCGTCGGGCAGTGCAAATACATCCTCATCACCAATGCCGATGGCGGCATCCTGAACGATCCGATCCTGCTGCGGCTGGCGGAAAACCATTTCTGGATCTCGCTTGCAGACAGCGACATCCTGCTCTGGGCACAGGGCGTGGCCGTGCATTCGGGCATGGATGTCACGATCGGGGAACCGGATGTTTCGCCGCTGCAGCTGCAGGGCCCGAAATCCGGCGCGGTGATGCGGGCCCTGTTCGGCGAAGCCATCATGGATCTGCGCTATTACTGGCTGCGCGAGGTCGAACTGGATGGCATTCCGCTGATCGTCTCGCGCACCGGATGGTCCAGCGAACTGGGCTACGAACTCTATCTGCGGGACGGCTCTCACGGTGACGCGCTTTGGGAACGGATCATGGCGGCGGGAGAACCGTTCGGGCTGAAGCCCGGCCATACCTCTTCCATCCGCCGCATCGAGGGGGGCATGCTGTCCTATCACGCCGATGCGGACATCCACACGAACCCCTATGAGTTGGGCCTGGACCGGCTCGTCAATCCCGACATGGCAGCCGACTTCATCGGCAAGGCGGCATTGCGTCGTATTCGCGACCGCGGGGTCCGCCGCAAACAGGTGGGCCTGCAGATCGACGCGCCGCCGCTGAAAGGGCCGAACACCACCTTCTGGCCGGTCCGCAAGGACGGCAACACGGTCGGCAAGATCACCTCCGCCGTCTATTCGCCGCGCCTCGAGAAAAACATCGCCCTGGCCATGGTCTCGGCCGAATGTGCCGAAACCGGTACGCTTCTCGAGGTGACGACGCCGCAGGCGCCCGCGCGCGCGGCCGTCGTCGAGCGGCCCTTCTTCGATCCCAGGAAGACTTTAGCCGTCGCCTGACCGGCGCGGCCGCGCGACGCGGATTCAGCCCGGCAGCAGGATCTGGCCAAGGGCCGCGTTGCGTCCGGTCAGATCGGCCAGCGTGTAGCCATCCAGCACATCCAGATAGGCCTTCAGCGCCTCTTTCAGCACACCCTTGAGCCGGCAGGCGCGGGTGATGCGGCAGGTGTTGGCGGTGGGCGCGAAGCATTCCACCAGCACCAAATCCTCCTCCATGCGGCGGACGACGTCGCCCAGCCCGATCTTCTCGGCCGGGCGCGCCAGACGGAGCCCGCCGCCGCGGCCGCGCACGGTTTCGAGGAAGCCGTGCTGGCCCAGATCATATGCCACCTTCATCAGATGGTTCTTGGAGATGCCATAGGCATCGGCCACCTCCTGGATCGTGGCCAGCTCGTCGCGCTTCAGCGCCACATACATCAGCAGCCTGAGGCCGTAATCGGTGTAGGTCGTCAGCCGCACGGTTTGTCGCACCCCTTGTAAAAGATGGATACAGGATATTGCTTTTTAGCGCGGCGGGCAATAGCCTCTTCAAAGCAATATCGTTCGTACTTGTTTAAGAGGGACGTCATGCCCACCGCGCCCGAACAAACCCGGCCCAGCGAGTCCCAGATCGCGGCCCTCGTCTATGCCTTCTATGGCAAGGTCCGCGCGGACGAGACGCTGGGCCCGATCTTCAACCGCGCCATCGCCGACTGGGACCCGCATCTGGAGAAGATGTGTGCCTTCTGGTCCTCGGTCATGCGCATGTCCGGCCGCTATCACGGCAATCCGATGGCCGCGCATATGCGCCTGAAATCGGTCGAGCCCGAGCATTTCCAGCGCTGGCTCGCCCTGTTCGGCGAGACCGCGCGCGAGGTCTGCCCGCCCGAGATGGCCGCACAGTTCCAGACCAAGGCGCAGACCATCGCCCACAGCCTGCAGATGGGCATGTTCTGGCGCCCGCAAGCGGCGCCCCTCGCGGCACAAGACCGGGGCTGAGCCCCATTCCCCACCACCCTTTGCCAGTCAGTCAGGAGAACAAGATCATGGGTGCAGCTTCCGCCCTCCGTCAGCAACCGGCCCCCGCGTCGATCGCGAAATCCGCCGAGATCCACGCGCTCCAGCCCGCCCAGGCCCCCGCGCCGGTCAAGCCGTGGCGCAATCCCTCCGACATGCCCGTGGCCGTGCACAAGCTGGCCCTGGCCTGCTGGATGGCGTTTCTGAGTGTCTTCTGGATCACCTTCGCCTTCAGCGGCCATGCCACCTTCATGGTGGCCGTCAGCACGGTTTATGCTGCGGTCTTCTTCTCGGTGCCCGTCATCCTGGCCCGCATGTGTCCGCCCGATGAACGCCAGCACAGCGAGCTGTCGTCCTTTCTGCGTGGCCGCTTCGAGACAATCGACGGCAGCATCCGGGGCTTTGACGCGCTGGTGCAGGTGATCGTGGTGCCGGCGATGCTGACCTTGGGCGGGATCGCCATCGGCTTTATCATTCACGCCGCACGCCTGGCGCATTGAGGACCCATGCCGCGCCGCTTCGCCCTGTTCGAGTACGGCTTCCGCCCCTTCTTCCTGCTGGCGGGGCTGGAGGCCGTTGTGGCGATGGCGGTGTGGCTGTGCGTCTATTTCAACCCGGCGCTGTGGCCGGCCGGCGCCCTGCCCGCCTGGCTGTGGCATGCCCATGAAATGATGTTCGGCTTCGTGCCGGCGGCGATCGGCGGCTTCCTGCTGACCTCGGTGCCGAGCTGGACGGGCGCGCCGGGCTATTCCGGCAAGCCCCTGATGGCGCTTGCGAGCCTCTGGCTGGCCGGGCGCATCGCCATGATCCCGGCGCTTGTGCCGGCCCAGCTTGCCGCCGGCATCGACCTGGCCTTCTTTCCGGCCCTCGCCCTGTTTCTGGCCGCGCCGCTGATCCGTGCCGGCAAGTGGCGCAATCTCGCCTTCCTGCTGCTGCTGACGCTGCTCTTCGCCGCCAATCTCGCATTTCATCTGGGCCGGCTGGAGGCGTTGCCAGGCGGCGAATTCCTCGGGCTCGGCCTGGCCGCCGACGTCGTCGCCCTCGTCGTCGCCATCATCGGCGGGCGCATCATCCCGGCCTTCACCCAGAGCGGGCTTCGCCAGCAGGGCACCGCCTTCGCCATCGCCCCGCTGCCGTGGCTCGACGGCATGGCGATCGCCGCGCTGGTGCTGGTGCTCGCGGGCGACCTGGTTCCCGTGCGCCCGGTGATCGTCGGAGCCATCGCGCTCCTCGCCGCCCTGCTGCACGGCGTCCGGCTGGCGCGCTGGGGCGGATGGCGCACGCGGCACACGCCGCTGCTGTGGGTGCTGCATCTCGGCTACGGCTTTCTGGTGCTGGCGCTGGCCCTGAAGGGGATCGGCGCGCTGACCGGCGCCGCGATGGCCGCCAAATGGATGCATGCGCTCACCATCGGCTGCTTCGCGACGATGATCCTGGGCGTGACGACACGCGCCTCGCTCGGCCATACCGGCCGCGCGCTGGTCCCGCAGAACGCCATCGTCATTGCCTACGGCCTGGTGCCGTTGGCGGCGCTGATCCGCGTTTTCGCGCCGGCTGTTGCGCCGGAGCGTTATGGCCTGTCCCTCGTTCTGGCTGGCGGGCTGTGGCTCGCCGCCTTCCTGCTCTACCTGATGGTCTATGCGCCGATCCTCATCGGACCGCGGGCCGACGGCAAACCCGGCTGAGCCGCAATCCTTCCGCTACGGAAGGCGCACCGCGCACCCCGATGAAGCCCGCAATGGCGCCGATGCTGCTCGGCGAGACGGCGCGGACCCGCGCCGCATCCCCAGGACGGCGACGCCTGCCCATTTGGGCCCCGGCCAGTTCCCCGCACCGATGCGACGGCCCGGCGGGCCTATCACCCCGCGGCGCGGCCTTGGTATAAAGTGCGAAGGACAGAATATTTCGAGTTCGCGATTGGCACCGATCCGATGCCGCGTCGCGGATAGAATCTGGTCGTGCCCGTCGATCTGCCCGCTGGTCTTCGTCCCGAGGATCCAGCCGGGCACCGATCGGTGCCGGCATCAGGCACACCGTCAACCGATCAGGAGGGGCTCCATGGCCCGCTATGAACCAAAGCTGAAGCTCGACGAGATCGTCGCCATCGACGTGCACACCCATGCGGAGGTCTCGGGCCGCCAGCCGCGCGATCCCTGCTCGATCCTGTTCGACGAACAGATGGCCAAATATTTCAAATCCGCGGCCCGGCCGACCATTCCGGAGGTCGCCCAGTTCTATCGCGAGCGGAAGATGGCGGCCGTGATCTTCCCGGTGGATTCCGAATCCGAGATGGGCCACTGGCGCGTGCCCAATGAGGAAGTGGCCGAAGTCGCCGCCGAGCATGCCGACGCGCTTATCCCCTTCGCCAGCATCGATCCGCATAAGGGCAAGATGGGCATCCGCGAAGCGCGCAAGCTGATCGAGGAATATGGCGTGCGCGGTTTCAAGTTCCATCCCTCGTCGCAGGGCTTCTACCCCAACGATCAGAAGATGGCCTATGGCCTCTATGAGGTAATCGCGGCAGCGGGGCTTCCCGCCCTGTTCCACACCGGCCAGACCGGCGTGGGCGCGGGGGCGCCCGGCGGCATGGGCATCCGCCTGAAATACTCCAACCCGATCTATCTGGACGACGTCGCGGCCGATTTCCCCGATCTGACGATCGTCATGGCCCATCCCTCCTTCCCCTGGCAGGACGAGGCCCTGTCGATCGCCACGCACAAGCCCAGCGTCTATATCGACCTGTCCGGCTGGTCGCCGAAATATTTCCCGCCAAATCTGATCCAATATTCCAACACGCTGCTGCGCGAGCGCATCCTGTTCGGCACCGACTATCCGGTGCTGTCGCCCGACCGCTGGATCGCCGATTTCGAAAAGCTGCCGATCAAGGAGGAGGTGCGCCCCCTGATCATGCGGGAAAACGCGATCAAGATGCTGAAACTCAAAGGCTGACACGCCACCCCGACCTGACCGCATCCGGCCGCCACCACCGAGCATACGAAAGAACAGGGCGATGAACGCTTCCCGATCCCATGGACTGAACACCGAGCGGCTCCAGCATCTCAGGGCCGTCATCGAAGACGATATCGCCAGGGACCTTTATTTCGGCGGCACCATGATCATTGCCCGCCATGGCGAAATCGGATTCTACGAAACCTTCGGCCACGCCGATTCCAAGAAGACCATTCCGGTCCGGAAAGATTCGGTGTTCAGCCTGTTCTCGGTGTCGAAGACCTTCACCAACGCATTGGTGCTGCGCGCCATAGAAATGGGCCAACTCGCCTTCCACACCAAGGTCAAGGATGTGGTGCCGGAATTCGCCGGCAAGGGCCGCGACGAGATCAATGTCCTGCATCTGCTGACGCATTCCTCGGGCATGCCGCCGATCTATACGCCCAATGAGGGCATGTATATCGACGTGCTCGAAGACATGGTGATGGCGATCTGCGAGCGCGTACCCGCCGAGCACGAGCCGAACGAGGTCGTTGCCTATTCCGCGCTCGTCAGCCACGCCATGCTCGGCTACATGCTGGTCAAGACCGACCCCAAGGGCCGGCGCTTCCGCGACATCGCCAATGAGGACCTCTTGTTTCCGCTGGGACTGAAGGACACCTCCTTCGGCCGCCGCCGCGATCTGAGGGAGCGTCATCTGGTGCCGGAATTCCGCGGCAACTCGCCGACCCAGCATCTGGGCCACAGCAATCTGGGCCCCAATGGCGCCTTCGAGGAAGAGGACGCCGAGATGCCCTGGGTCGGGGCCGTGTCGACGGCGCTGGACATGTATCGCTATGCCGAGATGTTCCGCCAGGGCGGCAGCGGCAATGGCGTGCGCATCCTGTCGCCGCGCATGGTCGAAATGGCGCGGCGCAACTACACCGGCGACAAGCCCAACGAGGTGTTCAAGAAGATGTGCCTCGACAAGGGCTGGCCCGTGATTCCCGCCTATATCGGACTTGGGTTCCCTCTGCGTGGAGAGGCCATCGGCGTCAATCTTTACGGTGCGATGACGTCACCGGGGACCATGGGCGGCTATGGCGCGGGAACCACGATCTGGTGGACCGATCCGGAGCGCGACCTGACATTTGTCGGGCTCATGACCGGGGTCATGAACGCGGACGCCAACTACCTGCGCTGGCGGCGCCTGTCGGACATCGCGGTCTCGGCGGCCACCTGAACGGACAGAACAAGTCGGTAGGTCATGGCGAACCCGCAGAGCGACGACACATTCGACTACGTGATCGCGGGCGCCGGCACGGCCGGCTGCGTGCTGGCCAACCGACTGTCGCAGGATCCGCACAACCGGGTCTGCCTGATCGAGGCCGGCGGCAAGGACAACCACCCCTTCATTGGCGTGCCAGCGCTGGTGGGCGCGGCGCTGACGCTGAAGAAATACAGCTGGGGGCTGGAGACCGTTCCGCAGGAGCATCTGAACGGACGGCGCATTCCGATCCCGCGCGGCCGGGTGCTGGGCGGATCCAGCTCCGTCAACGGCATGGTCTATTTCCGCGGCCACGCCCGGGATTATGACGACTGGGCGGCAGAGGGAAACAGCGGCTGGGGCTGGGCCGATGTGCTGCCCTATTTCCTGCGCTCCGAAGACAATGGGGAATATCCCGGCTCGCCCTATCACGGCCATCACGGGCCGATGCGCGTATCCGACATCAAGAATCCCAATCCGCTGAACGCCGTCTTCGCCGAGGCGATGAAGGCGCTCCAGTTCCGGCACTGCGACGATTTCAACGGCCCTCATCCCGAAGGCTACGGGTTGCGGCAGGGCGCAATCCGCGACGGGCGGCGCGAATCCGGCGTCACCGCCTTTCTGAAACCGGCCAGCCACCGCGCCAATCTGACGGTGCTGACGCAGGCCACCGTGGCGCGCGTCGTGATCGCGGACGGCCGGGCGACCGGCGTCGAGATTCTTTCCGGTGGCGAGACACGGCGCATCGCCGCGCGGCGCGAGGTGATCCTGTCCGGCGGCGCGGTGGGCTCGCCGCAGATGCTCCTGCTGTCGGGAATCGGGGACGGAACCGCGCTGCAGAAACTGGGGATCGCGGTGCAGCACCACCTGCC
Source organism: uncultured Pseudomonadota bacterium (assembly GCA_963710925.1). Lineage (GTDB taxonomy): Bacteria > Pseudomonadota > Alphaproteobacteria > Micropepsales > Micropepsaceae > Rhizomicrobium. The sequence continues at coordinate 126,849 of CAVQBY010000005.1, forward strand.
CGGCGTCGGCGAGAATTATCACGATCACGTCGCCGCCAATGTGCAGATGTGGACGAACGACGCCCAGTCCTACGGGATTTCGCTGAAGGCCTTTCCGCGCGGGGTCTGGAACGTGGTGCAATATCTGGCGGCGCGGCAAGGCCCGTTCGCCAGCAATGTGTTCGAGTGCCATGCGGTGCTACGCTCGATCGCCGGCCTCGACCGGCCGGACATCCAGGTGGTGTTCCAGCCCGCACGGCGCAACCAGAACGCCTTCCCGCTGCCGCTCGGGCACGGCTTCGTGCTGAGCATCGTGCTGTTGCACCCCAGGAGCCGCGGCCGGCTGACGCTGAAGAGCGCCGATCCGCGCAGCGCCCCGCTGATCGATCCCAGACTGTTGAGCGCGCCCGAAGATTTCGAGCCGCTGGTGCGCGGCCTCAAGCTCGCCCGCCGCGTTTTCGCGACGCCCGCCTTTGCGCCCTACAAGGCCACCGAATTCCTGCCGGGCATAGGGGTGGAAAGCGACGAAGGCTGGAAAGATTATATCCGCGCCACGGCCGCGACCGTGCATCACCTGGCGGGCAGCTGCCGCATGGGGACCGGCCCCGATGCCGTGGTGACGCCCGAATTGAAGGTTCACGGCATCGAGGGCCTGCGAGTCGCCGACGCCTCGATCTTCCCCAAGCTGATGGGCGGCAACACCAACGCGCCGGTGGTGATGGTGGCCGAGAAGGCGGCTGATATGATCCTGGGACACGCGCCACTGCCGCCGCTCGACTTGCCGCAAGAACCCTGAACCGGGAGGACCCCATGGCCGCCGAACACATCAAGAAATGGCAGATCGGCGACGTCGAGGTCGTGCGCATCGTCGAGGTCAACGACCACGAAGATCCCTTCACGATGCTGTCGGAAGACCTTTCGGCCGAGAAGGCGCTCAAGCACGACTGGCTGTTCCCGAATTTTGCCACGCCCGACGGACGGATGAAGCTCTCCTTCCAGGCCTTTGTCCTCAAATCCGGCCGGGACCGGGTGATGATCGACACCTGCATCGGCAATGACCGCCAGCGCGAGTTCGACATCTTCACCAATATGCACACCTCCTTCCTCGGGGATCTGGCGAGCGTGGGCTATCCGCGCGAATCGATCACCAAGGTGCTGTGCACGCATTTGCATTTCGACCATGTCGGCTGGAACACGATGAAGGTGGACGGCAAATTCGTGCCAACCTTCCCCAATGCGCGCTATCTGTTCGGCCAGAAGGAATATGACCACTGGCAGATGTTGAAGCGGACGGGCGGCTATCACAGCTTCGAGCATCTGGAGGATTCGGTCGATCCGATCACCGAGGCGGGTCTTGCCGACTTCATCGACCCGACGATGCAGATCACTGATGAGGTGAGCCTGATCCCCACGCCGGGCCACACGCCGGGCCATGTCAGCGTTCTGATCACGTCCAAGGGCAAGGAAGCGGTCATCACGGGCGACATGATGCATCACCCGATCCAGCTGGCCGAAATCGAGGCCCGCGGCAATTTCGATATGGACAAGGAGCAAGCCGTGAAGACGCGCAAGGAGCTGCTCGGCCGCGTCGAGGACAAGGACATCCTGATCATCGGCTCGCATTTCTGCGATCCGTCATCGGGCTATGTGTTGCGCGACAAGGACGCCTGGAAGCTGAAGGCCGCCGGATGAACTGGGAACTGACCGATCAGACGGTTCTGATCACCGGCGCCGGCCGGGGCCTCGGGCGCAGCGCGGCGGAATTTCTGGCGCGCGCGGGGGCGCGCGTGGCGGCCTGCGATCTCGACGAGGCGGGCTGCACCGAGACCGCGAAATTGATCGTCGACACCGGCGGGCGGGCGAAGAGCTATGCCTTCGATGCCGCCGACCGCGACGCCTTCATGGCCGCCGCCGCCGATTTCGCCAGGGCCAATGGACGCATCGATGCGGTGGTCAACAATGCGATGCTGCTGCGCTACGAGGCCATCGAGGCGGTGACCGACGCCACCCTCGACACCATGCTGGGCGTCGGCATCAAGGGCGCGATCTGGGGCGCGCAGGCGCTGCTGGCCCATATGGATCCCGAACGCGGCGGCGCCATCATCAACATGGCCTCGCCGGTGGCCGAAAAGGGCTTTCCCAACACCGCCGCCTACAGCCTGGTCAAAGGTGCGCTGGTGACGCTGACCAAGACGCTCTCCGCCGAGCTCGGGCCGCGCAAGGTGCGCGTGAATGCGGTGGCGCCCGGATCGGTGCCGACGCCGGGCGCGCTCGGCCTCAACAGCGAAGAGGAATATGCGCGGCGCACGCGCACCATTCCGCTCAGGCGGCTCGGCAGCGCCGACGACAATGCGCAGGCCATCGCCTTTCTGCTGTCGCCAGCGGCCTCCTTCATCAATGGCGAAATCCTGCATGTCGATGGCGGCATCGCGGCCGCCGGTTAGCACGTCATTCGAGGAACAGAGCCATGGACGATTTCAAGGGCAAGACGGCTTTCATCACCGGCGGCGCCAGCGGCATCGGGCTTGCCATGGCACAAGAGTTCCTGAACGCCGGAGCCAAGGTCGTGATTGCCGACATCCGCCAGGATGCGCTCGACGCTGCCGTGAAGGCGCTGGACGGCGGCGACAAAGTGCGGGCCTTCCCGCTTGACGTCACGGACCGTGCTGCCTGCGCCAAGGCGGCCGAGACGATCGGCACGGTGCACATCCTGTGCCCCAATGCCGGGGTCTTCATGGGCGGACCGACGCAGGATGCGACCTTCGACGATTGGGATTTCGTCCTCGGCATCAATCTCGGCGGCGTGGTCAACATCGTGAAGACCTTCATGCCAGGGATGATTTCCCGCGGTGACGGCGGGCATATCGTGCTCACCTCTTCGATCAATGGGTTGTTCGCGAGCGGCGGAGCGGGCGTTTACACCGCCTCGAAATTCGCGGTCACCGGGCTCGGCGAATGCCTGGCGATGAACCTCAAGGAACACGGCATCGATGTTTCGATTCTGTGCCCCGGCGCCATCGCCACCGGCCTGTTCGACAGCACGCCTGCGGTGCGCCCGAAGGATCTGCCCGAGATCGGCGCACATCTGGTGGCGATCGACGAGACCGATCCCGTCTCGAAGGAGATTTTCGCGGGCGCCATGTCGCGCCGAGGAAGTCGGCCGCAAGGTGATGCAGGGCATCAAGCGCAATGATCTCTACATCATCACCCACACCGAGATCCGCGAGACGCTCAAGGCGCGCATGGAAGCGCTGCTGGCTTCGCTGCCGGATGAGCCCGTGCCTCCGGTGCGCGCGAAGTCCTCTGCCACGCTCTATGACGTGCCGATCTATGCCGAACAGGCCAAGAAGCCGGCGCCCGGTCCGGCGTAAACGAAACGAGGGAACACCGATGGCCGAAACTGACAACAAGAACGAAGCCTTGGTCCGCCGCTTCTTCGAAGAGGCCTTGAATTCGGGCGATCTTGAGAAGATGCGGCCCTATTTCCATGCCGATGCCACCTGGACGCCGATGGCGAAGAGCGAGATCCCGGGCGCCGGCGTCCATCGCGGGCGCAAAGGCATCGTCGACGAATTCCTGGGGCCGGTGCGCGGACTGTTCGTCGACGGCGATCCCAAGAACAAGATCGAAAGCCTGTTCGGCAAGGGCGATCTGGTGGCGGTGGAGACCCACGGCACTGGCACATTCCGCAACGGCAAGAGCTATGACAACCGCTATGCCTGGATCGTGGAAATTCGCGATGACATGATCTTCGCCATCCGAGAATACATGGATACGGCCTATATCCAGTCCATCACCAGCTGAGTTTACGGGAACCCGCATGGCCAACGACTACGACATCATCGCAATCGGCTCCGGCCATAACGGCCTGGTCGCTGCGGCCTATATGGCGCAGGCCGGCAGACGCGTGCTGGTGCTGGAACGCAATGCCTGGCATGGCGGCGGCGTGGTGACGCGCGAGCTGACCGTGCCCGGCTTCAAGCACGATCAGCATTCGATGGCCCACATCTTCATTCACGGCAATCCCCTTCTGAAGAATGACGATCTGGGCCTCAAATCGAAATTCGGCCTCAAATACGTGTTCCCCGACACACCGATGATGAGCGTGTTCGAGGATGGCACGACCCTCGGCATGTATCGCGACCGCGAGCGTACGGTCGCCGATATTGCAAAATTCTCCCAAAAGGATGCCGAAGCCTATCGCAAGCTGGCGGATATGGCCGCGATGTTCCGGCCGATGATCGAATCCCAGCTCTATTCGCCGCCGGTGCCGCTGGGCGCGTCCTATGCGCTGATGGATCAGAGCCGCGAAGGCCGCGAGATGTGGCGCATCATGGAGCTGAGCTGCCACGATCTTCTCACCTCCATATTCGAGCATGAGAAAGTCATCATGCATTTCGGCCGCATCGCCGGTGAGAACCTCGTCTCACCAGACGAGAAGGCGACCGGCATGGGGCCCTTCGTGTTCGTCGGCTTTCTCGAAGCCTATGGCATCGGCGTGCCGGTCGGCGGCTCGGGCAGCCTCACCAATGCGCTGATCGCCTCCATCGAGTCCAATGGCGGCAAGGTGCTGGCGAATATGGACGTCGCTCGTGTCACGACGAAGAACGGCCGGGCGACGGGCGTCGTCACGCGCGAGGGACGCGAGTTCACGGCGCGCGACGGCGTCATCGGCGCGATCCACCCGCATCTCCTGGGCCAGATGGTGCCGGGCCTCGACGACGGCGTGGTGCACGATGCGAAGGCCACGCAGATCTCGGAGATTGGCTGCATCACCATCCAGGCCGCGCTGAACGAACCGCTCAAATTCCGCGCCGGCGATCACGTCAAGGCCGTGATGATCGAGCTGTTGCCCAATTCCTATAACGCGCTGCGCAAGAGCTTCGACAATATTCGCTATGGCGAGTTCACCGATCCGCCGCTGATCGGGCTGGGCTCGCTCACCATGCACGATCCCTCGCGCACCCCGCCCGGCAAGGCGACGATGCAAGTCTGGGACTACGTGCCCTACAAGCGCGCCGACGGGTTGAGCTGGGACGAAGGCAAGAAGGCCTATGTCGAGCGCATGCTCGCGCATATGGGCAAATACATCTCCAATGTCGGGCCATCTGACGGAACAGGCAACATCATCGCCTATCACTCCGACAGCCCGGTCGACATGGAACGCACCTCGCCCAGCTTCATGCACGGGGACCTGCACGGCGTGGCCGCGACCAATTATCAGTCCGGCGCGCACCGGCCGACGCCCGACCTCGGCATGAACGTGGTGCCCGGCTGCGACCGGCTCTATCTCGTCGGCCCGTTCCAGCATCCGGGCGGCGGGGTGTTCGGCGCGGGCCGGGCGGCGGCCATGCGCATGTGCGATGATCTCGGCATCGATTTTGACAAGATCGGTGTCAAACAATGAAGATAAAATCCGCCGACGGCTCCGAACTGATGGATGTGAGCGCGGTGGCACGCGACGGCGACATGCTCGTGATTAAGGGCAAGATCATGGGCGCCATGCCGATGACGGCAAAGCTTTCGCCAGCGGAATTCCGCAAGGGCTTTAGCCTGCTCAATTTCAAGCTGGTCTTGTTCCTGCTGAGCTTTCCGTTCCGGGGATGGGGAAAAGGCTGATGGTCAAAGACCTTCCGACGACCGATTTCGACATGTTCAGCGCCGAATCCGTGCGCAACGCCCGCACCGTGGACGATCAGCTCCGCGAGTTGGCGCCCGTCATCTGGCTCGAGCGCGAGCAGATCGCGATGCTCGGGCGCTATGAGCATGTCTCCAAGGGGCTGGTGGACTGGAAGGCGTTTTCCAACACCTCGCGGCCCTGGCACGATCCCAATTCGGTGCGGCCGGAGATCCTTCTGACCGACGATCCGCCGCGCCACACCCAGGTGCGCGCCGTGATCGGCCGCGCGCTGTCGCCCAAGGCGATGAAGGAGATGGAGGACGCCTTCCGGCGCGAAGCCGAAATGCTGGTCGATGAACTGCTGACGCAGCCAAGCCCGGAGATCGATGCCGTGAGCGGCATCACCGCACGTTATGTGCACAAGGTGCTGCCGGACCTTATGGGTCTGCCGGAAGAGGGCCGGGAGAACATGACGCCCTTCGGCAATGCGGTCTGGGCGACCATGGGACCGGCCAACGAATTGTTCGACGCCGCCATGGCCAGCGCCGGCGACAGTTTCGAATGGGTCGATCAGGCCTGCAATCGCGAGAATATCCGGCCCGACAGCCTAGGCGGGGAAATGTATGCCGCGGCCGATCGCGGCGAGATCAGCCAGGACGACGCCAAGCTGCTGACGCTGACAATCCTTTCGGCCGGAGCCGACACCACCGTCATCACCATGGGCAATGCCCTTCGCGCCTTTGCGCAGTTCCCCGACCAGTACCAGGCGCTGCGGGAAGATCCGGCGCGCCTGCGCAATGCCTTCGACGAGGCGCTGCGCTGGGATTCCCCATCGCGCATGGCCGGACGCATCGCCCAGCGGGACATCGAGATCGAGGACTATGTGATCCCCGAGGGCACGCGCTGCGGGCTGATGTTCGGCGCCGCCAACCGGGATCCGCGCAAATGGGCCGATCCGGGGCGCTACGACATCAATCGAGACGTGCGCGGCTCCGTCGGCTGGGGCCAGGGCATTCATATGTGTGTCGGAAAGGCGCTGGCCCAGGCCGAAGCCGATGCGCTTCTGGGCGCGATCGTCAGGCGCGTGGCACGGATCGAGCTCACCGGCGAGCCCGAGCCCTGGATGACGACCATCGGCCATGGCCCTATCAAGGTGCCTGTGCGCCTGCACGCGGGCTAGCGGACGATGTCCGACATCTACGAAATTTATGCGATCCGCTACGGTCATCACGACCGCAGGAGTCACGAGAATTTTCTCTTCGGCGATCCGCATGACGACAGCGACATGCCGCTCGATTATTTCGTCTGGGCTATCGTCGGCGCTGAGCGAACCTTCCTGCTGGACACCGGCTTCGGCCCGGAGATGGAAAAGTCGCGCGGAAGACAGATCGTGCGGCCCGTGGCGGAAGGCCTGAAGGCCATCGGCATCGAACCGGAAAATGTCCAGGACGTCATCGTCTCGCACATGCATTACGACCATGCCGGCAATATTCCGCTGTTTCCGAACGCCCGCTTCCACATCCAGGATGCGGAGATGAATTTCGTCACGGGCCGGTCGATGTGCCACGGCGCGATCCGGCACGCCTTCGAGGCCGAGCATGTTGCGCATATGGTCCACCGCATCTTCGCGGACCGGGTGCAGTTCCACGATGGCGTCAGCGAGCTGGCGCCCGGGATCACGCTGCACAAGGTCGGCGGCCACACCAAGGGCCTTCAGGTCGTGCGCGTGAAGACGGCGCGCGGCTGGGTGGTTCTGGCCTCGGATGCCGCCCATCTCTACGCCAATATGGACCGCAACCACCCCTTCCCGATTGTCGTCGATGTCGACGACTATCTTGACGCCTTCAAGACCATCAGACGGCTCGCCAGTTCCGGGGCGCATATCGTGCCGGGTCACGACCCGCTGGTGCTGCAGCGCTATCCGCTGGCGAAGGCGGGCCTCGCCGGCGTGGTACGCCTCGACGTCGAGCCAAGGGGCTGAACAGATGAGCCAGGATATCGGATTTGTCGGACTGGGCCGGATGGGCGCGCGCATGTGCGGACGCCTGATCGAGGCCGGCCACGCTCTCACCGTCCATGACGTCAATGAGGAGGCGGTGGCCGCGCTCGTGGCACGCGGGGCGGCGCGCGCCGCCTCGCCCGCCGCGGTGGCGGACGCGGCCGGCCTGGTCTTCGCCAGCCTGCCCTCGCCCGCGGTCGTGCAAGAGACAGCGCTCGGGGCCGCGGGCGTCATCCGTGGCAGCCGTATCAAGACCTTTGTCGATCTGTCCACGACCGGGCCGCGCGTTGCGGCCGCCGTTGCCGAGGGCCTTGCTGCAAAGAAGATCGCCGCCCTCGATGCGCCCGTCTCCGGCGGCATCACCGGCGCGGAGAAGGGCACGCTTACCCTGATGGTGTCCGGTCCGCGCACGGCCTATGACGCCGTCGAACCGGTGCTGAATGTTTTCGGCAGGCTGTTCTTCATGGGCGAGACGCCGGGGCTGGGCCAGACCATGAAGCTCGCCAACAATCTGATGGCGGCGGCCAGCATGGCGATCACCGCCGAAGGCCTCGCCATGGGCATCAAGGCCGGACTCGACCCCAAGGCGATGATCGACGTGCTCAACGTCTCGAGCGGCAAGAGCGCGGCCACGCTGGACAAATGGCCCAAAGCGGTGCTGCCGCGCAGCTTCGATTTCGGCTTTGCGACGGCGCTCTCGTTCAAGGATGTACGCCTGTGCCTGGACGAAGCCGAAGCCATGGGCGTGCCGATGGTGGTGGGCAGCGCGGTGCGCCAGATGCTCGCGATCACCCTGAATACCTACGGTCCAGACTCGGACGTCACGGACACCGCCAGGCTGCTGGAAAGCTGGGCCGGGCTGGACGTGCCGATATCAACGACACGCAAATAAGGAATACCGACATGATCAAGGAACTGTTCGACAAGGGCTTGAAGATTCGCAAGGAGGTGCTCGGCAAGGAATATGTCGAGAAGTCGCTGGCGGCGGCCGACGAATTCAGCATGCCGATGCAGGAAATGGCGACCGAGTCGTGCTGGGGCTATATCTGGGGCCGCGAGGGCCTGGCTCGCCGCGACCGCAGTGTCGTCAACCTGGCCATGATCAGCGTGCTCAACCGGCCTCACGAGCTGAAGATCCACGTCAAGGCGGCGCTCAGGAACGGCGTGACCAAGAAGGAGATCTCGGAGATCTTCCTGCAGGTCGGCTGTTACGCCGGCGTTCCCGCCGGCGTCGACAGCTTCCGCATCGCCAGGGAGGCGATCGCCGAATACGAGGCCGAGGACAAATAACAGCCGGGAGCGATCGGCATGAGCCTGGGGGACAGACGCATTGTCATGGTGGCGGCCACCGGCAGGGCGATCGCCTCCTGGTCCGGGCTTTCGGACGTGCAAGCCGCGCTGCCGGCGCCGGCGGCTCGACCGTCTCGGTTTCCGGGCATGACGGCAAGGCGGGGTTCGAGCGCGATTGCGCGGTGTGCCACGGCGTGGGGCCCCGACCATCCCGGAACCTGGGCGCTCTGGAGGAAATAAAAGGGCGCGGTGCCGACCGAACTGGAAATGCACGACGGCCTCAGCGCCGGTTTCGTGACCGTCACTGTGCGCCACGGCGCCAGCGTCATGCCGCCGGTCCGCAGGACCGAGGTCAGCGGGGCCGAACTGGCGGCCATTGCAAACTACCCCGCGCGGAAAGGAAACTGAGCGACATGGAAGATGTGGGCGATGTGATCGTGGTCGGGGCGGGACCGGTGGGGTTCCTCACCGCCCTGGGTCTGGCGCGCAAGGGGATCGGCGTCACATTGCTGGAAGCCGAAGACGGCATCAACCATGCGCCGCGCGCGGCAATCTACTTCCCGACCACTTGCGAGATCATCGACAAGCTGGGGCTGCTGGAGGACGCCGAAGCGATCGGCCTGCCCAGCACGCGCTTTTCCATGCGCTTTCTCGACGATGGCGAGATCATTTATTCCGACCTGCGCAACACCATGCCGCCCGGCGCGAAGTATGATCACAATCTGCATATGGGCCAGCACGTCCTGGCCGAACTGGTGTCGCAACACCTCAGCCGGCTGCCCAATGCGCAGGTGTTGTGGAACCACAAGGTGGTGAGCCTGGCCCAGGACAGCTCCGGCGTGAGGCTGGGCGTCGAGACGCCGGACGGCCCGCGCGAATTACGGGCCGACTGGGTGGTCGGCACAGACGGTGCGCGCAGTTCGGTGCGGTCGCTTCTGGGCCTGCCCTTCGAAGGCTTCACCTGGCCGGAACGCTTCGTCGCCACCAATGTCGAATATAATTTCGAGAAACACGGCTTCGAGCGGGCGAACATGATCGCCGATCCGGACAATTGGGCGGTGGTGGCGCGGCTGGGCCGCGAAAACCTGTGGCGTGTGACCTATGCCGAAGACGCCGAGATTTCCGAAGACGAGGTGTTCGCGCGCATCCCCCAGCACTACGCGACCGTCTTTCCCGGCAAGGAACCCTATCGCATCGACGCCTGGTCGCCCTATCGCGTGCAGGAGCGGGCCGCGCCCCAATTCCGCGTGGGCCGCGCGCTTCTGGCCGGCGATGCGGCCCATGCCTGCAATCCCTGTGGCGGAATGGGCCTGACCACCGGCGTCATCGATGCCGATGCGTTGATCGCGGTCCTGTCGGCCGTCATCGAGGGCCGGGCGGGCGAAGATGTGCTCGATTTCTACGCCGCGGAGCGCAAGCGCGTGTTCCACGAGGTGACCTCGCCGATCGCCACCAATTTCAAGCGGCAGCTGTCCGAACGGGACCCGGTGAAGCGCAAGGAAGACCGGGACGGGTTCCGCGCCAATGTGGAAAACCCCGATAATTCGCCGGCCGCAACCTCGCTGAGCAAGCTGATCTTCGGCACGCCGATGCCGGTGTAAGCGAGCACCCATGCGCACTGCGCGCGGCTACAGCACCCAAGGGTTCGGACGCGGCGAACATGTCGGCGACAGCGTGCGAAGCGTCGTCTACAACGCCGGAAATGACCCGCCGGTGGTCTATTTCCACGGCGGCGGCACCTCTCACGGCTTCGGATGGGCGCGCGGCATGCCGGCCGCGACCGTGACCATGGTCGAGGAGGCTGGACACCTTTTGCTCGATGGATCGCCGCTTGCGCGCAAGCGGGCCGCCGATTTCCTCGCCGGCGCCCGGGACCCGACCCGGAAAGAAATGGGCCGCCGGTGATGTCACCGGCGGCCCGAGATCTTCGCAAGCTGGCCTGATCAGTCCTTGACGCGCAGCGACAGGTACCATTCGGCTGGCGCGTTGTAGGTGGCGTCAACGAAGCCCGCCGCGTAGTTCACGCTGCCGACGGTCACGAAGCGTTCGTTCGTGATGTTCTTGCCACCAACCGTGACGGCATAGCGGTCATTGTCGAAGCTGACCTGCACCGAGGCGTCCAACTGATCTGTGGTCGGACGCTTCAGAAGCACGGTGTTCAGCGTGTCGTTGTACAGCGAGGAGGTGTGGGTCCAGGTCAACTGGGCCTGCAGGAACCTGCCGTTTCCGAGATCGACATTGTATTGCGGGTTGATGCTGAACTTCCACTTCGGCGTCTTCGGAAGCTTCGAGCTCAGGAAGATCAACTCTTGCGGAACGACCGCTCCGGACCCATCGACTGCGACGACGCTCGGGTCAAGATGCGTGTATTCGGCGTCCAGGTAACCGACATTGGCATTGAGCAGGAGGCCGTAGCCAAGGTCTGCCTGCGCTTCAAGTTCGCCGCCGAAGATATTCGCATCGCCAAGGTTCTTCAGCACCGGCGAAGCACCGACCTGCTGATTGAGCTGGATCTGGCTGAACTCGGAGTAGAAGCCGGCGCCATTGAGGACCAGCCGGCGATCGAACCATTCCGACTTGAAGCCGCCTTCATAGCTCGTCGCCTTTTCCGGGCCGAACGCTGCATCAGAGCCATCGAGAATCGGGCTCGACAGACGCGTCGTCCAGCCACCCGACTTGAAGCCCTTCGACCACCGGAAATACAGCATGAGGTCTTTGTTCCAGTGATACTGGGCGCCCGCGGTCGGGGTGAACTCATAGAAGTTCCGCGTGTTCCAGCCATCCGGGAAATAACGGAAGGGCTGGCTGGCCATCGGGAAGCCGAGTGCCTCCTGACAGGTTACGCCGACCGGGATGAACGGGCTGAGAAGCGCATTGGCGGAGCCGGTTGGCGGATAGCAACCGGAGGCCTTGTAGGCCAAGCCGTTGTCGTCCTGCTGTCCGCCAAGGAACTCCTTGTGCTCAATGGAGTAGCGACCGCCCAGAGTGATGCCGATCTTCTCCGTCAGCTTGTAATCGAGATGGGTATAGGCGGCGTAGTTGCTCGTCCGCAGCAGATTTTGCTTCTTGTCGTCGACGGTCAGCAGGCCGCCATCGAACGACACCCAGTCATGCACGAAACCGTCTTCATAGAAGTAGTACAGGCCGGCAACCCAGTGCAGCCGCTCGTCGAACGCCGAGCCAACCGCCTGCAGTTCTTCGGAGAATTGCTGCTGACGCTGCTTGTCGGTCACGTTCAGGAACAGGCCGTTGTTGGGCGCGCCGTCCAGATTGGTGCCGATATGCCAGGTGATATGGCGGTAACCGGTGATCGACTTCAGCGTAACGTCGTTCGTCAGATCATACTGAAGCGTGACGCCGGCACCTTCGCTGTCGAACTTCGCGAAATTCGGCCCGCTGGCATAGGTCGTGTCGATATTGCCGGTCTGAGTGGTGGACGGGTTGATCGGCAGCCAATTGATACCCGGGGTGTCCAACGGCATCAGGCCGCCGCTCGAGGGCCAGCCATCCGAGCGGGGCAGGCTGCAGAGCTGACCGATCGGGACCTGGGGGAAGCCGTCCGTGCCGGTGCAAAGTGAGTACAGCGCGGCAATGCTGCCGCCCGGATTCGGTGTGAACGGGAAGGTCTGCAGCACGGTGACCGGCTGCGCTTCCTGATTCTGATGCGTCCAGTCCGCCGTCACGGTCGTCGTGAAACGCTCGGTCGGTTGCCAGACCAGTTTTCCGCGTACGGCCTGACGATTCGTGCCGCCATAGGCGTCATGCGTGTCGGTGCCGCCATTGTGCGGGTTCGGGGATTCGATCAGATAGCCGGACGGGTTGGGGAACGGCACGACGTGCATATAGCCGTCCTGCTGTTGCGAAGAGATCGTCAGCGAGGTGCGCACCGTATCGCTGAGCGGGATGTCGACCGTCGCGCCGAAGTCGCGCCGATTGCGCGAACCGGTCTTGGCGACAGCTTTCCAGGTAAAGTGATCGCTGGGATCGCGCGTGACGATACTGATCGCGCCGCCAATCGTGTTCCGCCCGAACAGCGTACCCTGCGGCCCCTTCAGAACTTCGATACGCTCCACATCGAGGAGGTCCTGGTTCGCGCCGATCGTGCGCGCGAGGTAGACACCATCCAGATAGACGCCGACCGCCGGGTCGATGTTGAACGCGAAATCGTCCGAGCCGATGCCGCGGATCGACGCCGACAGAACCGACAAGTCGCCGCCGAAGGGCGTTCCTGCGTCCAGGTTCACGTTCGGTGTGATATTGCTCAACTGGTCCAGGCCGGTGATGCCCTTGCTCTCGAGGGCGGCGCCGGTGAACGCGGTGATGGCGATCGGGACGTTCTGGATGTTTTCCGAGCGCTTCTCGGCCGTGACGGTCACGACTTCAATTCCGCTGCTTTGGGCATAGGCTGCCCCGGTCGCGACTGTCGCAGCGGCCAGCGCCACGGCGGACAGCAGCAGGCGGGAATTCAGTTTATTCAAGATCTGCAAGGACATTTTGCCCCTCCCCTATACGTGCCCTCCCAGGGCCGCTCGGCAACGAAATGCCGCTTTATTGTTTGTGATGCTAACAAACTGGCTGAACAAAGCCAGTGCCACTTTGCGCGATGACCTGCTTCCGGCGCGTTGCGGCGTGCGGATTTGGCCGGGTGTAGCAGCCATGCCACACAGGCGTCGGGCGCACGGTGGGGCGCGGGCGATTTGCTATCCCGATGAAGGCCTTGGCCAGGCCGGCGCTACGCCGAGTAGTCCGGATAAAGGTATATATTCTGCCACCTTCGGGCGCCGGGACGAGCCCCAACCGGAGGGCAAATGCGCGGCGGCCGGCCGAGCTGCCGGCGGGGCTTGATCGCGATTGCTCCGCCGCACAGCTTCGGGGCACAGTGCAATTCGACACCGGCTCCACCGAGGGGCTGTGCCGCCCTCCCGCACAACGCCAATGACACACATCCGGCGGGCACAAGCCCACCGGCAGACAGGATTGCGAATGACCGCGACGACCGCCCTTGTGGCGCTTCTGCTTTTCGAAGCCAAGCACTTCCTGTGCGATTTCGTGTTGCAAACCAAATGGCAGGTCGACGCCAAGAAACGCTATGGCGCGGCGGGGGGATTGCTGCATGCCGGGCTGCATGCGGTGCTGTCGCTGCCTGCGCTGCTCGTGCTGACGGCAGCCCCGGCGGTGATCATCGCCATTTCGCTGTTCGAATTTGCGCTCCACTATCATATCGACTGGGGCAAGGCGCGGATCGATACCGCGGCGGGCTGGACCGTCGCCGATCAGGCCTACTGGATGATCTTCGGGCTCGACCAGCTGCTGCACCAGCTGACCTATCTGGGCATCGTCGCCGCCTTCGTCTACGCGCCCTGAGCCTCAGGACGTTGCCCGCAGCGCCTGTGAAAAGAAGGCGCGCATGCGCGTCAGGATATCCGACTGGTGGTCGGCCTTCAGCGCGGAATGATCGTTGGCGGCGTCAAGCTCGCGCTGGCGCTGGGCCAGGATTTCGCTGAAGCGTTCGGCCAGCAGCGGCGTCTTCGCCAGCAGCACCTCGATCCCAGCCTTGGTGATCTCCAGGACACGCAGCGGCGCCAGCGTCGTCGCCGTGGCGCTGCGCGGCGCGCCCGTCATCAACGACATTTCGCCGACCGCATCGCCCGTGGACGACACCGCGACCTCATGGGACTGGCCATCGCCGCCGGCGATCGCAATGCTGACCGCGCCCTCAAGAATGATGTACATCGGCCCGGGCGGATCGCCCTGGCGCATCAGGGGAACGCCGCCCGGAAATTGCGGAACCGTGCAACGCGCCGCCAGATCGGCGATCTGTTCGTCGTCGAGCACTTTGCCGATGAAGGGGCGCGCGGGCCAGAACCGCGCGGGTTTCCTTTCTCCCCGAAGGAGAAATCCAGATCGGGCGGCGGCTGCATTTCAAGCTGCTGGACCGGCGAGTCAAAGCCGTTCTGCAGGATCACGTCGTGCAGCGCCGTCAGCATCATCGAGCGGCAGATTCCGTCATCAATGCGCCCCGGCCAGGCGTAGAAGCGCACATGGTAGTAGCAGCCGTCCTCGGTCAGACGGTCGAACACGACCTCGGGTTCGGGGTGGCGCGCAAACCCCTTATTGGCCACGACCTTGAACGCCGCGCCCAGCAGGGAATCGCGCAGGCGCTCGAAGGGAATGCGATTGTCGGCGCTGACCTCGACCGAATAGCGCTTGGGCGCCGACCGGACGGCTGTGGTTCATCACGGGCTGCGAGGTCATCATGTGATTGGGCACCATGAGGCGGCGCCCGTTCTCCAGCGTCAGATAGGTCGTGCGCCAGGTGATGCCGCTGACGCAGCCAAACAGCGGTTCCGGCATCTGATCGGTGTAGAAGGTCAGCCAGTCGCCGATCGCATAGGCGCCGTCGATATTGACCGACAGGCCGCTGAACAGATCCTGAATCACGACCTGCAGCGCGATGCCGAGAATGATGGCCGTGGCACCCGACGCGGTGATGAGGCCGGTGACCGACATGCCCTCTTCGACATAGAGACCGAGCGACAGCCCCAGCACGAGCAGGGCAACGGTGACGATGTCCTCGACCAGGGCGGGCGTATCGCGGCCGCGGCGGTGGCGCAAATAGCCGTTCCAGAACAGGAAGCGTATCAGCCGATCGATCAGCAGTGCGACGGCAACGAACAGCACCACGCCGATGGCCTGCAGCACGAAGCGGCCATAGGGCTCAGGCACTCGCGCAAGAATTGCGGCCGCCGCCCAGAAGCGCAGCAGCGCAAGGAAGATCGTGGCGATCAAGGCATAGATCATGAGTGGCCCGCCCCGGCCAGAATGCGCCCGTCGCGCATGGAATCATGGGCTGCGTGGAAAGACAAATCGTTCATTTCTCGTCCATGGCGATCACAACGCCCCGATCGCCCGCGTCCAGCCGCCGGCGGTGGAGTGTCACCAGCGGATCGCCCGGCGCTTCGGCGTCCAGCGCGGCGAAAAGCCGGGCAGCCGAGTCATCGCCCGCCTTCAGGGCTTCATAGGCCGCGCCGTAGCGGGCCAGGAATTCGGGCTGGATATTCTCTTCATGCAGCGGTTCCCAGACCGCAACGGGCTCGGTCTTGCCCTTCAGCACGACCTCGGCGATAGGCCGGAAGGTGATGCCCTCGCATTGCAGCTTGGCCGCTTCGCTGACGCAAAGCCGGGTGTGGAAATGCTTGTTGAGGGATTCCAGCCGGGCGGCGACGTTCACCGCGTCGCCCTGGGCCGTGTAGTTGAAGCGCGAGCGCGAACCGAAATTGCCGATCACGGCGGGGCCGGTGTGCACACCGATGCGGGTGATGCCGAAGGGGATGCCGCGCGCCCTGCTGCTCCACGCTGTAGGCGATGGCAAAACGGTCCATGGCGAGCGCGGCCCGCACGGCCAGCTCGGCATGACGCGGGGTATCGACCGGCGCATTGAAGATCGCAAACACCGCATCGCCGATGAACTTGTCGACCATGCCGTCGAATTTCAGAACTTCCTCGGTGACGCCGTCGAGATAGGCGTTGAGCACACGCGCCAGTTCGCGCGAATCCGATGGCTTCGGACATGGTCGTGAAGCCGGCAATATCGCTGAAGAGATAGGTCATCTCCCGGCGCTCGCCCTCCAGCGACATCCGCGCGGGATCATGCACGAGCTGTTCGACCACCTTGGGGGCGACATAATGCGAAAATGCGCCCTGGATGAATTCGCGCTGTTTGCGCGCTTCGCGGCCCGTCAGCGATTCGGTGGCCCAAAGCGACAGCGCCATGGCCAGGCTGGGGGTCACGAGCTGGATCTGGTAATTGCCGTAGTGGAACAGCGCCGCGCCGGTCATCCAGAGCAGCACGACGAAGCCGAGACCATAGCCGACGCGAGCAATGACGGGAATGTTGAGCGCCCCCAGCTCCGCGCCCATCGCCGCGCACAAGAATACGATGAGGATGTTGACGAGCCGCTGACGGCCGGAGTATAGCGGCCGTGAATGAGCTGGGACAGGGCATGGGCCTGGATCGTGACACCTGCCATCTGCACAGGATCGGTCACGTCGAACGGAGTTCGGTGACGATCGGTCAGCGACAGATCCGAGCCGATGAGAACGATCTTTCCGGCAAACCACGACGCCGGCAGGACGGCCACGGCATGTGCGGGAAATTCGCGAAAGGCCGGATCGCCATTGGCGGGACGGCCATGCCAGACGATGGGGATCACTTTGCGCGTCGGCGGCACGCCCAGCCTGGCCGCCAGGGCCGGCACGAAACCGGGAACGTAGCGTCCGTCGCGCCCCGTCTTGCCGGGATAGATCCAGCGCACGACACCAGGCTGTCTTCGCCAAGCGTCGCATAGCCGCGCATCGCGGCGGGCACGAAGCGTTGCAGCGTGGCCAGCTGTGCCGGGGTGACCATTCGCGGATCGTCGCTGAATAGCCACGACAAGCGGAACTTCGACGGTGTGCAACGTCTGCCAGAGCGCGGCGTCCTTGGCCGGCTCGGTGGGTTGGTCGAGCAGGAATCGATGCCGATCGCGCGCGGATGCTTGGCCCAATGCCTCTATGAGCCCGGCAAGGAAGCTGCGATCGACAGGAGAACGATAGGCGGAAGCTGGGCCAGCGTATCTTCGGTGACCGCGCACCACCACGATGTCGGGTTCCTGCGGCTCGGTCGGGCGACAGCGGGCCGATCTCGCAATCGCTGATGAATTGTTCGGCATTGGCCAGCGGCGCGATGTGGCGCTCGGATTGCACGGCAGAGAAACTCGCAAGGATAGCCACGGACAGCGCCGCGGCCTGGGACACCCAATTCGTATGGCTGCTGCGCCAGTTCCGGAGCGTGGAATCATCGGCCGCTCGGAGCAGCGCCTCGGCTTGCGCGTCGCAACCCTTCTGCGCGAGCCATGCCGCCCGCATGCGGTCATTGGCAAGGCCGCCGGCACGTCCTCCACGGAGATCGCATGTTGTTCGCCAGCCAGCGTGACATAATAGGTCATGCCCGGACGGATCGGCACGTCCTCGCTGACGATGCGCAGGTGCGGCTGTCCGGCAGGCCAGACGATGGTGGCCCGCCAGCTGCGGTCATCGGGCACGATGACGACCTTGCTGCGGGTCGCTTCGGAGGCTCGCCACAGCACCGGCGTCTGATCGCCACTGCGCAGACAAACCGCGCCGGACCGGTCGATATCGAGCATCCACGGAGACGGCAGCTTCGCGACAGTGGTGCTGCGCGTGGTGCCGACTTCGGAGAAACGCTGGCCGCCGCCCGCCAATGCCGCCAGCTTCGTCGACAGATCGGTCCCCTGTCCGCCGGAGGCGGAGGGCAGCTGGTCGTAGGGGCCATCAAGCTTCAGCGTCACGCCCGCCTGCGAGATCAGAGTCAGATGCTGCCCCTCCTTCAGCTTGAGCGGCTTGGTGGAATCTATGACGGCACCCTGCGCATAGGCGATGCCTCGGGCCTCGACCACGACGAGGTCCTCCGCTGCGGCAAGTCCAGGCCAGAATGCGGCCAGGGCGAAAAGGAGAGCCAATCTCGGGGCGATGCGGGAGACGGTCATGGCTGGGCTCGCGCTTGCTTGGTGGGGAGTGGCGCAACGGCACCGCCGTCGCCGATCAGCGTGAACGCCGCCCAATTGACAGGATGGGCGCTCGCCGGCTTGTCGATCAGCGCAAGTTGCGCCTGACGCAATGCCTGCGCCAGACCTGCCTCGCGGTCGGCGCCATAGCGGGCGAACAGATCAGTCATGAGATGCGCGGTTTCGACCGAGGGCACCTGCCAGTGGCTGGCCAGCACCGCGCGCGCACCCGCCTCGAAGAAGGCGTCGGCCAGACCCTCGAGCGCGCCGCCGCCGAAGCGACCGCCGCCGCCCGCCGCCGTATTGCAGGCGGAGAGCACGACAAGGTCGGCGTTGAGATTGAGGCCGGCAACTTCGCCGGCGGTGAGCAAACCATCGCTGTCGGTCGAACCCGCCTGCGCCGGCGGAGCCAGCGCCAGCGCCGGCTCGCTCTGGCAATGCAACTCGCCCGGCAGAAGCCCGTGGGTCGCAAAATAGAGTACGCCATATTGCGACAAGTCGCGGCGGCGCAATTCCGCTTCGCTGGCGTGACTGCCCAGGAGCACGGCATCCCGGCCGGCGCCCAGCGAACGGGCCACGGCCTCGGCCTCGCCGGCGGTAGCGGGCAGCGGCGGCAGACCCCGCAACAAAGCCGGCGCAATCGGCCCGCCATCGAGGCAGGCGCCAGCAAGGCTGGCAAGGGCCAAACCGCCGGCCGCCTTGCCGCCGGAGAAGCCGGGCGCCGCCAACGCCAGGATCGGTTGGGGCGGCGCGTGACGCGCCGCTTCGGCAGCACGCAGCGACAGGAAGGCCCGCGCCGAGGGCACCTGGGCAATGGCCATGCGCCGGATCAGCCAAGCCGCGCGGCTGTTGCTGCCATCGGCGGGCGGCGGCGCGGTCACCAGAAGCGAGAGCGGCAGGTTCGCCAGCTCCGGCGTTGGCGCGACCACCAGCATCCGGGTACCGGCCAGGTCGGCCTCGAGCGGGCCCAGCAACTTCTTGTAGAGCGAATAGGCGGTCTTGAGGCTGAACGGGGCGACACGGCCGAGCGTCGGCGTCACGGCCTTGCGCAGGAGGGCGACATCCTCGGCCAGATCGGCGCCGGTGAGGTCAAGCTTGCGCAGAACCAGACCGTGCGGCGTGATCAGCAGCGCATAACCGCCTTTCACCCCGATCACGAAATCGAGGAAGGCCGCGTCCGGCGCCAGCGCGGACCGGACCTCGTCGAGCGGTGCCGGCCCCGGCGCAGCCAATCTGGCATAGGCCGGATAGGCGGAGGCGAGTTTTGCCGTCAGCACCTGGCCGCGCTTCGAAGCGGCGTCCAACTGGCTGCGAAACCGGGCCACGCGCTCGGCGCTGCGATCCTCGTCCGCCTTCGAGTTCTCGGCCGCCAGATCGATCCGCGCCAGATCGCGCGCACGTTCGGCAGCCTGAAGTTCGCGCAGCGCCTGGGCCAGCGCCGGTGTCGACGCCGCCTGGCGTGCCGCCATGCGCGCGATGGTCTGATCGCTGACGCCGCCGCCGACATATTGCGCGGCCTTGAAGATTTCCGCGTCGAAGTCGGCGCTGCGTCCGGCTTGCGCGGCAGCGGCGGCAAAATAGGGCAACAGCTGATCGGCCACGAGATGGGCGCGCGCCGTCTTGTTGGCATCCAGAATGGCGAAGGCCTGGCGATAGGCCGCCAGGGACGCCGGATAGAGCTGTTCCTGCGAGTAGAACGCGCCAAGATGGATTCGCGCGGCCGCCGTGCGCGCGGTTTCGCCGAACAATTTGGCGTCGAGATCGGCTGCGTCCTTGAGGTTGCGTTCGGCCGGGAGCACGCGGCCGCTTGCGGCGTTGATATCACCCATCAGGGCCAGCATATCCGGCCGCCACCACAGCGGCAGGCCCGGCTGCTGAAACACGATCCACAAGGCCTCTTCGCCGGCCGCGCGCGCCGCGGCGAGATCGCCGAGGCGCAACGCCATTTCGGCTTCGAGCCGCAGGCTGTGCGACAGCTCGCCCGCGGCCAACGGGGCCGCATTATCGCCGCCGGCGGCGCTGACGGCCGCGCGCCGCTCGGCCGTCGCCTGCCTGGCCAGTTTCAACGCATCGGCGAAGTGACGCTGGTTGGCGGCGTGGAGCGCCAGATAGGAGGCGAGCCGGGCGCGCAGGCTGGAGTCGTTGCTGGCCTGTATGATCGGTTCGGCGCGGCGGAAGAGCGCGTCGGCTTCGTCGAAGCGGCCCTGATTGCTGACCTGCAACGCCAACTCGGCCAGGGTCTGGCCCACCGGCGCCGAATTCGCGCCGAACAGACGGCTCTCGATCTCAAGGGCATGGCGATAGGCGCGCTCGGCGCCGGCGTAGTCCTGAGCGCCGCCCGCCAGTCGGCCGGCTTCGACGGCGGCCTTGTAATTCGCGGTATCGGCGGTGCGCGCACGCAGCACCTTTTCCGGGACCTGGGTGGAGAGATATTTGACGCCGGCATCGCGGGCGGCGGCCACATCACCGTGCCCCGACAGCGCAGCCAGCGCCTGCACCAGCACCGGCAGCATCTCGGCTTCACCCTCGCCGACATAGAGCGCATCCGCGGACGTCGCCGCCACAACGATATGCGGCCAGCCGTTGCCCGACAATTTGCACAGAGACAGGACGAAGCCGCCCGGCGGACCAAGCCATGCCGGCGCGCCGCAACTGGCGGCCTCGCCATCCTGACCGCGCAGCGCAAGCGCGACGGTCGCGAGCGCGGCAAGCCGCGCCGCCGGATCCTGCGGCAGCGCGGGCAGCGCCGCCGCATGGAGCATGCCCGCCTCGATATTGCCGCAACGCACCGGCACGGCGGCGGCCAGCGAGGGCGCCGAATCCACCTGGCAGGTCTCCCCGCCGAGATTGGTGGCGCGAAGCGGCAGGCCGGACGGCGCATCGGCCGCGCGCACGGCGCCCGTGAGCGCGAGAGACAGGAGAACTGCACTGAGGCCGACGGTTCTCATTGCCAGAATGCCTCGTTGCCCCAACTCGAATAATCCGCATCGGCGGGCGGCACGCCGCGCGGGGTACCGGAGGCCGCCCCCGTCGGCACGCGCTTGAGCATGCTGCCGAGCACATTTTCGGTGCTGGCCTTCTTCCTGGCGCCATCGAGCGAGTTTCCGACCGCATCGGCCAGTTTGTCCGACTTGCTCTGAGGCTCGCTGCCGCCATCGCCGCCCATCAGATCCTCGATCGGCGTCGTCTCCCCGCTCGTGGACGGTGTAAGGCTGGTGAGATCACCCTGCGTGTCGAGTTGCAGCAAATCCTCGGTGTCGAGCTGGTCTGTCGGCAGCGCCGGCGGCTGGGTGTTGGTGTTGGTGAGGACCGCCACCACGCCACTGTCGACAGACGGCGCCGAAGACGGCGGGGTGTAACCCGCGACGCTGCCGCTCACCGTTCCCGTTCCCGTGGCGTTGCCGATCATGCCGGTGCTGTTGGAGGCGGTGCCGGGGGTCACGGTGACCGACCCGCCGCCGGTCTGGATCGTGACGTCACCGGAGACGTTGGCCACGCTCGCTCCGCCAGCATCGCCATTGCCGATCTGCGCATAGGCGTTGCTGCCGCCATCGCCGCCCTGGACCAGGAGGTCACTGACCGTGACCTTCCCCGAGATCGTGAAATTTGCCGGCACCGCCGCCCCGAAAGCATTTGTGCCGTAGCCGCCATTTCCGATCTGGGCATAGGCATTCATGCCGGCTCCCGCGATCAGATTGACAGCACCGGCGCTGCCATTGGGCGCGTCGACGAGGATATCGCCGGTGATCGAACCCTGTGCGGACGCGGCAGCATTGGCATTGGCGTTGCTGCCGCCATGGCCGATCTGCGCATAGGCGTTGTCGCCACCGCCGTTGAGATCAACCTCATGATCGACGCTCACCGAGATCGCTCCGGACAGCGCCGACGTCCCCGTCAGCCCGGCGCCGATGCGATAACCCCCATGGCCGATCTGCGCATAGGCACCCGTGCCCTGCCCCGCCGTCAGCGTGGCATTGGCGGCGGTGACCGTGATGTCGCCGCTTTCGCTATAGCCGGCGGATGCCGCGTTGCTCTCGGCGCCGCCATGACCGATCTGGGCATAGGCATTGCCGCCGGCCCCGCCGCTCAGGATCAGATCGCCATTGGCATGAACGACGATGTTGCCCGAATTGTCGCCGGCCGTTTCCGCGCCGCCATGACCGATCTGTGCGTAGAAGCCGGAGCTGCCGCCACCAAGCAGCGAGACATCCCCGGTGGCGAACACGGCCAGCGTCCCGCTGCCATGTCCACGGCTACCGAACTGGGCATAGCCATGGACGGCGGAGAGTGTGACATCGTTCCCGGCCAGCGTCGCCGCGCCCGAGGCGCCGACGGCGACGTTTCCGCTGGCCCCATTGCCGCCGATCAGGATGCTGCCGCCATTGTTGCCATAGGCTCCGGCCGAGGTGAGGCCGGTGGTGGTCGTGCCGTCCCAGCCGGCGACGACGAGAAGCGCCCCGGCGCCGATCTGCACGGAACGGGTGAAGGTGAGATCGCCTGTCGACAAAAGCGTGAGCCCGCCATTGGCCGTGAGGCTCCCGACGGTCAGTGCATGGGCATCATAGATGATCGCGCTGTGCGCACCGGCGTCGAGCGAAAGTCCCGCGAAGACGTTATTGAGATTATTGAGGACGACATTGCCGCCAGCCGTCAGCGCCAGCGCGTTGGCTGTGATCGCGCCGGACTGACCAATCGTGCTGGTACCGGAAAGCGTCAGCGTGCCGCCCACATTGGCGCCGGCCACCGTCAGGGCCGTGGCATCCGTGATCGCGGCATTGTCGCTGCCGGAGGTACCGACCGTCAGCGTGCCGAAGCTGTTGCCACTGTTCGTCAGGCTGATGGCCCCGCCGCTGGACGAGACGTCGAGCGCGTTGGCCAGGATGGCGCCCGACTGGGCTATGGTGCTGGTCCCTGTCAGCGTCAGTGTGCCACCGACAGTGGCGCCTGCCACGGTCAGGGCCGTGGCATCCGTGATCGCGGCGTTGTTGCTGCCGGCGGTCGCGACGGTCAGCGTGCCGAAGCTGTTGCCGGAGTTGGTGAGGCTGATGGCGCCGCCGCTCGACGACACGTCAAGCGCGTTGGCCAGGATGGCGCCGGACTGGCCGATGGTGCCGGTGCCAGCCAGGGTCAGCGTGCCGCCCACATTGGCGCCGGCCACCGTCAGGGCCGTGGCATCGGTGATCGCGGCATTGTCGCTGCCGCTGGTCGCGACGGTCAGTGTGCCGAAGGTATTGCCAGCTGTTGGTCAGGTGATGGCGCCGCCGCTCGACGAGACATCAAGGGCGTTTGCCAGGATCGCGCCCGACTGGCCGATCGCGCCCGTGCCGGTCAAGGTCAGCGTCCCGCCGACATCGGCGCCGGCCACGGTCAGGGCCGTGGCATCCGTGATCGAGGCATTGTCGCTGCCGCTGGTCGCGACGGTCAGTGTGCCGAAGGTATTGCCGGAGTTGGTCAGGCTGATGGCGCCGCCGCTCGACGAGACGTCAAGCGCGTTGGCCAGGATGGCCCCGGACTGTCCGATCGTGCCGGTGGCAGCCAGGGTCAGCGTGCCGCCGACATCGGCGCCAGCCACCGTCAGGGCCGTCGCGTCGGTGATCGACGCATTGTTGCTGCCGGACGTGCCGACGGTGAGCGTGCCGAAGCTGTTGCCGGAGTTGTTGAGAGCGATCGCCCCGCCGCTGGATGTGACATTGAGGGCGTTGGCGGTGATTGCGCCGGACTGACCAATCGTGCCGGTACCGGAAAGCGTCAGCGTGCCGCCCACATCGGCGCCGGCTACGGTCAGGGCCGAGGCATCCGTGATCGCGGCATTGTTGCTGCCGGAGGTACCGACCGTCAGCGTGCCGAAGCTGTTGCCGGTGTTGTTGAGAGCGATCGCCCCGCCGCTCGAGGAGACATCGAGCGCGTTGGCCAGGATGGCGCCCGACTGGCCGATCGTGCCGGTGGCAGCCAGGGTCAGCGTGCCGCCGACATCGGCGCCGGCCACGGTCAGGGCCGTCGCGTCGGTGATCGAGGCATTGTTGCTGCCGCTGGTCGCGACGGTCAGGGTGCCGAAGGCGTTGCCGGATTGGTGAGAGCGATCGCCCCGCCGCTCGACGAGACATCAAGCGCGTCGGCCAGGATCGCGCCGGACTGGCCGATCGTGCCGGTGCCGGCCAGGGTCAGCGTGCCGCCGACATCGGCGCCGGCCACGGTCAGGGCCGAGGCATCCGTGATCGCGGCATTGTTGCTGCCGCTGGTCGCGACGGTCAGCGTGCTGAAGCTGTTGCCGGAGTTGTTGAGAGCGATCGCCCCGCCGCTCGAGGAGACGTCGAGCGCGTTGGCCAGGATGGCGCCCGACTGGCCGATCGTGCCGGTGCCGGCCAGGGTCAGCGTGCCGCCGACATCGGCGCCGGCCACGGTCAGCGCCGTGGCATCGGTGATCGCGGCGTTGTTGCTTCCGGACGTGCCGACCGTCAGGGTGCCGAAGGCATTGCCGGCATTGGTCAGGCTGATCGCACCGCCGCTGGACGACACATCAAGGGCATTTGCCAGGATGGCGCCGGACTGGCCGATCGTGCCGGTGCCGGCCAGAGGTCAGCGTGCCGCCGACATCGGCGCCGGCCACCGTCAGGGCCGTGGCATCGGTGATCGCGGCGTTGTTGCTTCCGGACGGTGCCGACCGTCAGGGTGCCGAAGGCATTGCCGGCATTGGTCAGGCTGATCGCACCGCCGCTGGACGACACATCAAGGGCATTTGCCAGGATCGCGCCCGACTGGCCGATCGTGCCGGTGCCGGAGAGCGTCAGCGTGCCGCCGACATTGGCGCCGGCCACGGTCAGCGCTGTCGCATCGGTGATCGCGGCATTGTAGCTGCCGGCTGGTCGCGACGGTCAGTGTGCCGAAGGCATTGCCGCTGTTCGTGAGCGTGATGGCCCCGCCGCTCGACGAGACATCAAGGGCGTTTGCGGTGATCGCGCCGGACTGGCCGATCGCGCCGGTGCCGGTCAGAGGTCAGCGTGCCGCCGACATCGGCGCCGGCCACGGTCAGGGCCGTGGCATCGGTGATCGAGGCATTGTAGCTGCCGCTGGTCGCGACGGTCAGTGTGCCGAAGGTATTGCCAGAGTTGGTCAGGCTGATGGCGCCGCCGCTCGACGACACATCGAGCGCGTTGGCCAGGATCGCGCCGGACTGGCCGATCGTGCCGGTGCCGGTCAGGGTCAGCGTGCCGCCGACATCGCGCCGGCCACGGTCAGGGCCGTCGCGTCGGTGATCGAGGCATTGTTGCTGCCGCTGGTGCCGACCGTCAGCGTACTGAAGCTGTTACCGGAGTTGTTGAGAGCGATCGCCCCGCCGCTCGAGGAGACGTCGAGCGCATTGGCCAGGATCGCGCCGGACTGACCGATGGCGCCGGTGCCCGTCAGGGTCAGCGTGCCGCCGACATCGGCGCCGGCCACGGTCAGCGCCGTGGCATCGGTGATCGAGGCATTGTTGCTGCCGCTGGTCACGACCGTCAGGTTGCCGAAGGTATTGCCGCTGTTCGTGAGGGTGATGGCGCCGCCGCTGGAGGAGACGTCGAGGGCATTGGCGGTGATCGCGCCGGACTGACCGACGGTGCCGGTGCCCGTCAGGGTCAGCGTGCCGCCGACATCGGCGCCGGCCAAGGTCAGAGCACCCGCATTCGTGAAGCTGGCGCTGTCGCTCCCGGTCGTAGACAGGGTGAGCGGCCCCACCGTATTGCCGGCATTGGTCAGCGTGATGGCGCCGCCATCGGCTTCGATCGTGGTGGTGCCCGCCTGGAGGGACGCGGTCTGGCCGATATCACCGGCGGCCGTGAGCGAGAAATCCCCTCCGCCGAGATCGACCCCGATGCCCCCCACTCCGATCGAGACCCCGCTTTGCGGCGCAATGAGATAAGCATTGCCGCCATTCGTCGTCAGCGCAATGCCATCGACCCAGATCCTGAGCGGGATTGCGGCACTGCCGAGATCATCGTTTCCCGTCACCGTCAGGCTGGCAGTGTTGCCCGCCACAGCATGATTCGCATCGAGGGAAATTGCATCTGCCTGGATTGTGACGTTGCCGCCGCCCTCCACAAAGCTGCTGGTGCTGCCCGTGCCATTGCCGATGGCAGCAACATGGCTCGACGAATTGCCCGTCAGCGAGAGCAGGCCGCTGGAATAAACCTCGATCGAACCGCTGCCAGTGCCGCGATAGCCTGCCTGGGCATAACCATTGACCCCGGAGATCGTCACATCGTCTCCGGCAATCTGGGTCGTGCCGCCGGCGCTGCCCAGCGCGACATCACTCGCGGCGCCGGACCCGCCGATGACAACGCTGCCGCTATTGTTTCCGTAGACGCCGGCGTCGCCGAAATGCGCGGAGGAGAGGGTCGTTCCGTCCCAGCCGGCGACGACATTGACCGCGCCGGCGCCAGAATTCTGGATCGAGGCCGTGAATGTGGCGTCGCCACTGGCCAGCAGCGACAAGGCGTGATCGCTGGAATAGGTCAGCGAACTCAGAAGAGCCAAATCGTCTCCGCGCAGCCCCAGCGTGACATCACCGCCGGTCAGATCGGAGACCAGCATCATGGGGAAATCCCCCAGCGTATCGCCGGAATAATCGAGCGTGCCGGTCAGGAGGATCAACGTGCCTCCCGAGGAGACGGCGTTGCCGTCGATATTGCCGATCCAGAAATCATTGCCCGCCGGCCCGCTGGACAAGGTGCTGTCGCCGGCAATGTCGATCGTGATGGAGCCGCTGGCCGAACTCGCCCCGTCGCCCGCCGTCAGATTGGTCACGCTACCATTGCCGATCTGGACGGTATTGCCGCTGTGGCTGGAGCTGTCACCGGCCGTCATCACGAGATTGCCGCCAACCGACACGTCGAGGTCACCGCTCGCGGCACCAGTGGACCTTTGACCGCCATTTCCGAGCTGCGCATAGCCCCACGAGGTGGTTGTCCCGCCCGTCATCGAGAGATCGCCACCGATCGTCGCGGCGATCGAGCCGCTCAGATTGCCGTTCGTGCCCCACCCGCCATTGCCGATCTGCGCGTAGTCCCCGTCGGCGATCAGCGAAACGTCACCACCAGCTGTGAGCGTGAGATTTCCGCTGACGTCGCCCGTCGTGGTATCGCCGCCATTGCCGATCTGCGTGTAGCTGTAGTCATCTGCACCGGAGAACAACACAATGTTGCCGCCGGCCGACACGTTGATATTTCCCGTATTGTTGCCGGTGTTGAATATGCCGACCCCATTGCCGATCTGGGCAAAGCAGTAATTGCAGGCCGCATCGCTGCTCCCCGTCAGATTGATATCGTAGATCGCAAGGACGTTGATATCGCCGCCACCCGCCCCCTGATATCCGATCCGAGAAGATCCGAAATAGCCCAGGACATTGACATCCGATCCGGCAATCGTCGTGGTTCCGGACGCACTGCCGATCGCCACGTCATGCACTTCATACGGCTCGCCGCTCAATTCCGAAGCGTAGGATTCGGAGGGATCAAGATCGTAGTCCGACGTCACATAGACCGACCCGCCATTGTTGCCGTAGACGCCGCTGGTCGTGAACAGCAGCGGATCGGTGGTGGTGCGGTCCCACCCCGCGATCGCATTGATCGCGCCGCTGCCCGAATTGAGCACATTCGCAGCGATGTAGATGTCGCCGCCTGCCAGCATGCTCAAGCTGTGAGCGCTGTCATAGATTAGATCGTCATACACGCTGATGGTGTTGGTGGCCTGCAGCGAAACATTGCTGGTCGCCAGCGCGCCAGTGACCGTCGTCGGGTCGATATGCGAGCCGCCAATACCGTCGCCGCCGCCACTTTCGATAGAGATATTGCTCGGGTCGATCAGCCAGGTCCCGGTCACACCTTTCGGGGCCGTGGTATCGACCCTGGCGGTCGTGGCAACCTGAAGCGCGTGGCCCGAGGTTTCCACTACGCCGCCATCGCCGCCATCGGTGCCGCCGCGAGCGCTGGCGCTGCCGGCAAATGTCGTCGTGCCGTCGGACCAGATCGCGATCGTTCCGCCATCGCCTTTTGCCGTCGCATCGGCCTTCAGGCTGGCCTTGCCGACCTCGACCGTCTGCGCATGCCGCGTGGAGCCTGAACCCTGCAGACCGCCGCCGACCAAGATCGTGCCGCCGCCAGCCTTGCCCGATGCGTCGATGCTGGCGCCGTCGGCCAGTTTGACGTTGGCACCGGTCACCGTGACGCTGCCGCCGGTTTCGCCCGCGCGGCGGCCGCTGGCATCGATCGCTCCGGAATCTTCAACCGTGCCATTCGGCCCGGCGTCGAGCACGATGACACCGTTCTCGTTGTGGACGGATCTGGCTTCGATAATGCCTGAATTGTTGATGACATTGTCGGCGACGTTCTTTGCGGCGCGCGCCGTCAAGGCGATCCGTCCGCCGGCCGCAGCGATCTTGCCGGTGTTGGACACAAGCGCGGATTGCGCCTTGCCATCCTTGTCCTTGGGCGTATCGGTGACCGGCGCCGTCACGGCGAAGCGGATCAGATTGTCGCCCTGGAAATCGACGGCAAAAGCGTTTCCGCTCGCCAGCGTGACGCTGCCGAGATCGGCCTGGATCAGACCGTTGTTGACGACCACCGGCCCGGCCAGAACGATGGAACCGCCATCGGCAGCACGGATCGTTCCGTCATTGACGATTGCGGCGTCAGGATTTCCCGAGACCTTGGAGAAGGCATAATTGCCGCTCATGAAGTCGCCGTTGGCGATATCCGCGGTGGTCGCGATCAGCGAACCGACATGGACCTGGCTGCCAGCTCCGAACATCACGCCGTTGGCGTTGATGATCCAGATGCGCCCATTGGCGGTCAGTGTGCCGTCGATCAACGACTGGCTGGGTCCGATGACACGGTTGAGAGCGATCGCGCTGGAATTTGGCTGCGCGAACTGGACGCTGGAGCCAGAGGATACCGAGAAATCCTGCCAGTTGATGATCGCCTTTTGCGAGCTTTGCGTGATCACCGTGCTGGTGGAAGACGGATTGGTGATGACCGCCGATCCACCCACGACCTGTCCGCCGGTCGGGCCGCCGGCCCAGGCCGCAGTCTGCAGCGCCACCGCAATGGCCGCAGCCGAGGCACTCCCCACGAGCAGGGCACGCAGGACATGCCTGTTACGAACAGAGGCGGCACCTGCGCCGCGATTAGAATCGTATGGCTGCATCGACGAGCACCTTTGTTGTCTTCGACCCACCATCACTGCCGGGGACCGCGCGCAGAGTGTGCGCGCCTTCGACGCCGACCATCACGTTGTAATCGAACCAAAAACGTACTCCGCCGCCAGCCGACGCGATCGTCTCGTTGACAAGCGAGGGATCAAAGCTGGCGCCGCTATTGTCGTACCAGGTGGCCGCAGTGTCGTAGAACGCATAAGGCTCCACCCGCTTGAGCGGCCACACCTGCGCGAAGCTGCGATCATAGCGCAGTTCGACCGTACCGCCGAGGCCGCGATCGCCCGTAACGGCGCCGGGATCGTAGCCCCGGCCGATCTGGCGGCCGCCAAAGGTTATCTGTTCACCGGTTATGAGCGGTGAGAAGGCGTATTGGCCCTGAGCGGCAACCGCCAGGCTGAAGCCGGCGCCGATCGGGCGCAGCATGCGGGCGCTGGCCGTGATCTTGGTGAAATCGATCGGCGCACCCTTGCGCGACAGATCGGCGGAGCCGCTGGCCGTGGCGCCCAGAATGTCGAGGCCCTGCGCCACATCCACAGCGATGCCCAGGCTGCCGCCAAGAAAGCGATTGTCGAGATAGCTCGCCGCCACGTCGAGCACACGCCAGTTGTCGTGGCTGATGCCGGTTCCAAGGATATCGACCTTGGCATTTTGCACGGTCAGGCCGCCATCGAAGACAAGCGTTTGCGCCCGCGTGCGGATCGCCGGCCAGCTGAGACGCGGTCCGACCGCATAGCTATCGGTGCGCACATTGAAGGCACTAAGCGTCGAACCCGGCTGCCCATGGGTGATGACGCCGACCAGGCTTGCCGTCAGGCCGTCATCGCCGATGGCATGGCTGTAGCGCAGTTGACCACCGACCTGCTCCAGGGAATGCGGCGAGGCGGTGACAATGGCGGTCAGGCTGTCTTCGCCATCGAAGAGTCCGTTGAGTCTTGCATCGCCCGTCACCGTCCAGATGCCGGAGAAGTGCGAACCGCGATTGTCGACCGCAAGCCCGCCCGTCATTCGCGGCTGGGCGACCGTGACGACAAGATCGGCTGCGCCCGGCACGCTCGCAGAGGGCCTGAGAACCCCGCCGGCCGTAACACCGGCCAGATCATTGGCCAGCAACAGACCGCGCTCGATCAGGCCGAGTTTCAACGGGTGCGAGAGCAGCGCCGGCGCGAGATAGGCCCGAATGCGATCCTGGACGGCCGGAGTACCGCCCTGCACTGCGACGGCCGCGATATAGCCTTCGACCACGCGGATCGTGAACACGCCGTCGCTGACGCGTTGCGGCGGGACATAGGCGCGCACCAGCGGATAGCCAGCCTCGCGATAGGCTTGTTCGATCGCATCGGCGACGTCGAAGATGCTTGCGAGCGTAACGTCCTTGCCGATGAGATCTCGATAGAAGGGACGCAGGCGCGAGACCGGCAAGGTCTTCGCCCCTTCGATACGAAGATCTCGCAGCTTGAAATGGATGGCATCGACATCGCGCGGCACCGGCGAACGATGCGGCGCCTCGATGCGAAAGTCGTATTCGATCCGCGGTTGCGGCGCAGTCGGCACCGGCCGGTCGCGACCGGGCTCAACACTGCCAGGCAGAGTTGGCGGTGCGGCGCGGACAGCCGTCCCCGCCGCCAGCAGACACAGCAGCGTCATCGCAAGGCGTCGCCCTGCCTTCGACCGTCGCTCCAAAATCCCCAACTGCCGACCCAAAAGCACCCCGGCGCCATTCTCCGGGATCGCCGGCCGGCGCACAAGCGGCTCCCCGCGCTCATCGCGTGAACTGGTTTACGGCGCGGCGCTTTCCCTTTCGTCTGGTGTCGCGTGAATCGACCAGCAGAGGCAGGGGCTGCGGGACGCACTCCCGATTTCTCTCACGGGAATAGAAACCGCGACCGTCGGGGCAGACCTTCCGGCGGCGGTGGCACAGCTGGCGCAAGACGCAACATCTGGTGTGCCTGAGACGCGTTGGCAGGCAAGACGGCGCGCAAGCCGTCAGCCCGATGCGCCTAGGCCGCGAGCTTTCTGGCGATTCCGGTCACAAACCGGCCCTGGGTGCGGGCGATTTCCAGCTCGTTCTCGCTGGGCAAGCGCTCGCCCATCGGCCCGGCAATGGTCGTCGCGCCATAGGGCGTCCCGCCGCTGACCTCGTCGAGACGCGTCAGACGCGGCTCCGAATACGGAACTCCGGCCACAACCATGCCGTGATGGTAGAGCGTCGTATGCACGGAAATTATGGTCGTTTCCTGCCCGCCATGCTGACTGGCGGTGGAGGTAAAGGCGCTCCCGACCTTGCCGACAAGCGCGCCCTTGGCCCAGAGCGGCCCTGTCTGATCGAGGAAATTGCGCATCTGCGCCGCCATATTGCCGAAGCGGGTGGGCGTTCCGATGATGATGGCGTCGTAGTCGCCGAGCTCGTTCGGGTCCGCGAAAGGCGCATCCTGATTGAGCTTGATGCCGGCCTTGGCGCAGACATCGTCCGGCACCAGTTCCGGCACGCGCTTGATCGTGACCTCGGCGCCGGCGATCTCGGCCGCGCCCTCGGCGACAGCGCGGGCCATGGTTTCGATGTGACCGTAGGAGCTGTAGTAAAGCACAAGGATCTTCGTCATCGCATACCTCTCAGAAACCAGTACAAGTCGTCACGCCGCCAGCCAGCGCCGCAATTCGGCATTGACCTGTTGCGGCGCTTCCAATGGCGCCATGTGCCCGCACTCGGGAACGATCACGAGGCGCGCACCGGGGATCGCCGCCGCGATGGCCTGATGTTGCGCCGGCGGGCTCCAGCTGTCTTCGGCGCCGCACAGCACCAGCGTCGGGCAGGCGATCGTCGGCAGCAGGGGACGCAGATCGCGCCGATTGAGCGCCGCGTGGATCTGGCGGGCGAAAGCCTGCGGCGTGGTTTCGTTCCACATTGCCTCGATCGTCATCACCAGGGCGGTATTTGCGCGATTGCGGGGATGCAGCATGGGCGGAAGCCAGTCCCGCACCGCCGCCGCCATGCCTTCGCGTTCGGCCAATGCCACAAGCGCGCTGCGGGGTGCGATCTCCTGCGGATCTACGGGGTGCACGCCGGTGCTGAGCAATGCCAATCGTTCGACGCGCTCCGGCGCCTGCCGCAGGATTTCCAGTGCCACGCGGCCGCCCATCGAATGGCCGGCCAGGGCGAAGCGGGCGGGCGCGTTGGCGAGCGCCGCCTGGGCCATCGCCTCGAAGGAATCTTGCCCGCGGAAATCGGGCACAATGACCGGCCGTTCCGCCTCGAACGCGGCAAGCTGCGGCGCCCACACAGCGCCGGCACAGGCCAGGCCGGGAAGAAGGAGCAGAGTGGAGGCGTGCATCAGGCAGCCGTCTGGCCTCCCAGCTCGTCGCGCACCTGCTTTGCACCTTGGGCCATGGCTCGCATCTTCCCGAATGCCACATCGCGCGGCAGATATTTCAGCCCGCAATCCGGCGCGATGACGAGGCGGCTGGCATCGATATGCGGCAGGGCCCGGCGGATGCGACCGGCCACCACCTCCGGCGTCTCGACCTCATGGGTCGAAAGATCCAGCACGCCGAGAATGATGGTCTGCTCGGGAATATTCTCGAGGATTGCGCAGTCCAGATTGGACTGGGCCGTTTCGATCGAAATCTGCTTGACCGGCGCGGCAGCCAATTCCGGCAGGAAGGAATAGCCGTTCGGCCGCTCGTGGATGATCGCGGCATAACCGAAGCAGATATGCAGTGCGGTCGTGCCCTTTACGCCGTCGAGCGCGCGCTCGATGGCGGCGATGCCGTATTGACGGGCCTTTTCGGGGCGAGCCTGCATATAGGGTTCGTCGATCTGAACCACATCGGCACCTGCTTCGAAAAGGTCCTTGATCTCTTCGTTCACGGCCGCCGCGTAATCGGCGACCATGTCCTCTTCGTTGTCGTAGAAATCGTTCTGCGCCTGCTGGGCCATGGTGAAAGGGCCCGGGACGGTCATCTTCACCGCGCGGTCGGTATGGGCCTTGAGAAAGGCCAGATCGCCGACCATGACCGGGCGGCGGCGCCGGATCTTGCCTGTGATGCGTGGCACCGGATTGGGATGGCCGCTGCGATCGAGCGCCGTGCCCGGATTGTCGAGATCGACACCGTCGAGCTCCGTCGCGAAGCGATTGGAGTAGCTCTCGCGCCGCGCCTCGCCATCGGTGATGATGTCGAGCCCGGCCCGCTCCTGATCGGCGATGGCCAGACGCGTCGCATCATTGTGCGCCTCTTCCAGAAATTCGGGATCCACCCGCCACAATTCCAGGGCGCGCGTGCGCGGTGGAAACCGCTTGGCGAGCTTGGAATGGTCGAGCAGCCACTCCGGCTGGGCATAGGACCCCACAAGGCTGGTGGGCAGGATCGGTAACATCAGCAGGTCTCCCTTCGGCGCCGAGCGCGGCCCGGATCGGCCGGCCCATGTTCCATTTCTTCGGTATTCGGTGATATATTCGATTTCCGAAAAGATGTCAGCCGCACGGGACCAAGAAGATGGACAAATCCCAGGGCACGCCTTCTAGTGCGCGGCGCCTTCAAGAGCGCGCCCCCTCGGCGGTGGACATGAGCATGACATCCGAAAAAGAATCCCATCCGGACAGCGAATATCTTTCGACACTCGAACGCGGGCTGTCCGTTTTGCGGGCATTCGGACGCGAGAATCCGCAAATGACGCTGAGTGAGGTGGCCGAGGTCACCGCGCTGTCGCCGGCTGCGGCCCGGCGTTGCCTCAACACCCTGGTCAAGCTCGGCTATGTGGCCAAGCACCGCCGCCACTTCCTGCTGCGCCCCGAGGTCATGAGCTTCGCCTCGGCCTATCTCGATTCGATGAGCCTGGGCGAAATCGTCCGC
This sequence comes from uncultured Pseudomonadota bacterium, assembly GCA_963710925.1. Classification (GTDB taxonomy): domain Bacteria; phylum Pseudomonadota; class Alphaproteobacteria; order Micropepsales; family Micropepsaceae; genus Rhizomicrobium. The sequence goes on from CAVQBY010000005.1 coordinate 161,339, forward strand.
CCGCATCTTCAGGCCGTGCGCGACGAAACCGGCGACAGCTCCTCGCTGGCCGTGCTGAGCGGCTACGACATTCTTTATCTGGTGCACGTCTCCACCAATAGAATGGTGCGGCTGGCGGCCGGTATCGGCACGCGGTTTCCTGCCTATGCGACCTCCCTGGGCCGGGCCATGCTGGCATTCGAGGGTGACGATGTTCGCAACCATTATATCGATACGGCCCACTTCGAAACGTTCACCGAGCATACGGTCACCGGCCGGGCCGATTTGCGGCGCGTCCTGAACGAAAACCGCAAATCCGGATACGCCGCGGTGCAGGACGAACTGGACTACGGCCTGGTCTCGTTAGCCGTGCCCGATACTCGACGAAGGCGGACGTTCGATCGCCGCGATCAACTGCTCTACGTCCACTTCGCGCGCCGACAAGGACGAACTGATCCGCACCCGGCTGCCGGTGCTGCACAGCGCGGCGCGACACATCGAGTCCGCGTTGCGCAGGCAGCCTTATCTGCTGCGCTCCGTTCACCCGGCTTGAGCCGCGCCAAGGCTGCGCCGGCCGCCCGAACGAACCAGCCGGCGCGACGGTGAGATGCGGCACGCCCGCCCTCTTCAGAACCGCTTCGTCACGTCCACACCCCACCGCATCGGCTGGGCTTTGAACAGGAAGCCGCCCGTCGAATATTCGGTGTTGTATTTGGTGTCGAACAGATTCTTCGACCAGAAGGTGACGGACCAGCCGGTGTCGGTCTGGAGGCCCACACGGAGATCGACCAGATCGACGGGATCGCGCGCGATCGGGGTCGGCTCGCCGGCGGCCGGGACCGGGATCACGAAGGTCGTCGGGCCGATGCGGTTGTAGTCGACCCGGATCATGCCGCTGACACCGTCGAACAGCTGGCGGTCATACTCCATGCCAAGATTGAGCGTGTAGTCCGACACCAGCGGCGCCTTGGACCCGACGACGAGCGCGCTCGAAGCGCCGGGAAACTTCGTGATCTCGCTGTCGGTGTAACCGAAGCCGGCATTGGCCGTGAGACCTTCGGCGAGCCGGGCCGTCAGATCCAGATCGAAGCCGGTGAAGCGGACCTTCTGGATATTGCCGAGGTTCTGCGTCGAGTTCGAGGCCAGGTACACGAAGTAATAATCGTTGTGGTCCCAGGTGTTGTAGACGCTGCCGTTGAGGATCAGGCGGTCGTCGAACCAGCGGCTCTTGAAACCGGCCTCGATCGTATCGGCGCGCTCGGCGCCGAACTGGTCACCGACATTGTCGAAGCCCGCGAGAGCCGACGCCGTGCCGACGCCGGTCTGGTTGAAGCCGCCGCTGCGGAAGCCACGGCTGGCGCTGGCATAGAGATTGAGATTGTCGCTCGCCTCGTAGCGCAGGATCGACCTGCGGCTGGAGGTCTCGCCAGGTGTGGGACCGCTTCTGACCGGTGGTCGCCGGGATTGCCGCGCGACCGATGATCGGGTTCGCATCGAGGAACGCCTGCGGCGTGTCCGTCGTGTTGGTGCGGTGGTCGCTGTCGAAGCGCAGATTGACCGACAGCTCGAGCGCATCGGTGATGCTATAGGACGTATCGAGCGTAGAGCGCCCAGGCAAACTGATGCTGCGAGTCCGCCAGATAACTGATTTGTGCCTGGGGACCGAAGTAGAAGCCGACGCCCATCTGCGGGTTCGGGACGCGATAGATCGACTGCACGCCTTCATCGGCAAGGTCGAACATGGTGCCCGTTGAGATGAACCGCTGGGTGCTGAAGATCTGACCGCCCACGATCCAGCGGAACCGCTGGTCTTCCGGCGAGGTCAAGCGCACTTCCTGCGTGAAGGTCTTCTCGGTCAGGAACTGGCTCTGATCGAAATTGAAGCCGATGCGGTTGATCGGATACGGCCCGTACGGATCGAACGGATAGCCGTCGCCGGTGATGATTTCCCACACCGAGTTGTAGCCGGTGATCGATGTCAGCGTGCCAGTGTTGAAGTCGTAACTCAACTTCAGCGCTGCATTGTAGATCTTGCGCGCATCCTGACCCGAATTGTTCAGGTTGATCGGCCGGCTGGTGTAATTCGGGTTGTTGAAGTTGGCGAGTTCCGAAATTCGGGACCGTGTAATAGAACGCCCGCGTGTTCAGCAGATCCGTCGACAGCCGCAGGTCGGCCGTGAAATGTGCGCTCGGCGTATAGAGCGCGGTGAAACGCGCGGTGAAGTCGTCAACGGGATCGACGTTGCGCTTTGCCGTCGCGTCCGTGGTGTCGGCGTTCTTCAGATGGCCGTCGGTGTGGAAATAGGAGGCCGCGGCACGAATTTTCAGATTGTCGGTGATCGGGCCCGCTGATCATCGCCCTCGACCTTGTATCCGGGGCCGGATTCGTAGCCGGCGGTGAGGCGGCCTTCCCAGGTGTCGGTCGGCTGCTTGGTGGTGATGATGATCGCGCCGCCGATCGCGTTGCGGCCATAGAGAGCGCCCTGCGGGCCCTTGAGCACTTCGATCTGCTGGATGTCGAGCAGGTTCGAATTGAACTGCGCCGGCTGCGTCATCGGCACGCCGTCGACCACGATGGCGGCAGACGGCGCGCTGTTGCGCGCCTGCGAGATGCCGCGCATGACCAGGAAGCTGGTGCCCGCGTTCTGCGTTTCGATGAAGGTGACGTTGGGGACGGCACTCAGGAAGTCCTGCGGCTTCTCGATGCCTTTTGCCTGGATGTCCGCGGCGGTGAAGGCCGTGACCTGCGCGGGTACGTTATGAATGTCTTCGGAGCGGGCGCGCGCGGTGACCGACCACTTCCTCGATCGTGTTCCACTGTTGGCGGATGCTGCGCCGTGGCAGCGTCCGTTGCCCTGCGCAAGGGCCGGAGCGGCCATGCACAATGTGCCGGCAAGCGCAGTCGCGCCGGCGAGCAGCTTGCCGAACCGGTTCAGATGTCCCGGGCTGTGATGCGTCATTTCAATTTCCCCCTGCCTGGCGGCGCTCGAGGCGCCGCTCCGCTGCGCGTGAGATCGCTCGGCCGCGGCGTTTCCCGCGGGCCAGCGTCCGGCGGCCTTGCGCATGCACGAGGCCGCAAGGCACGCCTCAGGCCCCGTCGAGACGGCGGATCGCCCTCTACGGACTCCTCGTTCGTGACCAAACCGTAAGAGATTTCGAATATCGAAGTCAATTTCGTCTATCGAATATACTGACCATTGCTCGGCCGGATGCGGCTATTCTGCAACGCTCTCGGCGGCCGGCCGGCGCGCGCGCCAGATCCCTCCGGATCGTCGCGGCACGGATTCATTATGTTCGCCCAGCGTCGGCGGCGGGCGTGACCGCGGTGGCATGCTCACGATCGAAATTCACCGGGAAAGCGGACCGTGCGGAAGCGGCCCATCGGTCGGGTGCTCGCCCTCCACCTCGATGCCCAGGATATTTGGCCTGGCGGATCCTCGAGCGCCTCGCTGGAATCGTACATCGGCGCATGCGGCACGCCTTCGGCTTCTCCAGGCTGCGCGCACCATTCGGCGCGGCGTGCGGCGCTTGAAGATCGGCCCCATCAGCGCGATCAGATCTTCCTGATGGGCGATGCGCGCGGGCCGGTCGGCAAAGCGCGGATCCTCGAACAGGTCGGGCTGCTCGATCGCGCTGGCCAGGCCCTCCCAGAACTTGGTCGGCGAGGACATGTGCAGCGCGATCCATTTCGCGTCCGCGCATTCGAAAACGTAGGATTGCGAGACGCTGGGCCGGCTGTAGGGGCCCATGATCTCGCCTGCCGAGAAGTAATGGGTGAAATCGTCGAGGTTGAAGTGGCACATCGCCTCGAGCATCGAGACGTCGACGCGCCGGCCCCGGCCGGTGCTCTGGCGTTCGTGCAGGGCGCCGAGAATGCCGAAGGCGGCATAGAAGCCGGTGATCGAATCGGCGATCGCCGGGCCCGACGACGCGCGGATTGGTCGGGATTGATCAAGCAGCCGCAGCCAGCCGCTCGCGGCCTGCGCAACGGTGTCATAGGCGGGCCGGCCCGCATCGGGCCCCTCGCTGCCGAAGCCGGAAATGGCTGCAATAGACGAGGCGCGGGTTGATCGCCTGCAGCCGCTCGGCGCCGACATTGAGCTTCTCGGCGATGCCGGGGCGGAAATTCTGGATGAAGACATCGGCCTGGCCGACCAGCTCGTCCAGAAAGCGCCAGATCTTCGGCTTCTGCGCGTGTCGATGCGTGAGGCTGCGCTTGTTGCGGTTGTAGGTCTGGAAATGCGGGCTGTAGAGACCGCCCTTGAAGGCGCGGAACGGGTCGCCGGTCATCCGGGCCGCTCGAGCTTGACGACATCGGCGCCCATATCGGCGAGATACATGCCCGCGGCCGGGCCGGTGATGAAGGTGCCCATCTCCAGCACACGCACGCCTTCGAGAACCTTGATCATCCTCGCTCCTGTATCGCGCAGCCGCCGCGACGTCCGGATCGGCGTGCCGCCGGGCCGCCGAATCGGGCGCCCCTTCCCAACGCGGTGCCGGGCAGGGTAAGTTTTTCCGCATGTCGAAGTCAATTTCGATATTTGGTGAATTCAAGCCAAGCCGGCCGGACCGCAACCTGGGCGGCCGTCGGCCCGGACAGCAATGCTATCCGAACAGGAGATCAAAATGCGCATCGGCAAGCAGGACGCGCCCTACACCGCCATTTCCACCTCCGATGCGGCCTCGATCACGATGCGCGGGCGCGACCTGTGCCGCGAGCTGATCGGCAAGATCGACTTCGCCGACTATTTCTTTCTGCTGCTGATGGGCAAGAAGCCCAACGCAGACCAGCGTTTCTTCGTCAACGCGCTGCTGGTGGCGATCGCCGAACACGGGCTGGTGCCGAGTGTCCAGGCTGCCCGCATGACACTGGCCGCCGCGCCCGAGGCGATGCAGGGCGCGGTCGCGGCCGGGCCTTCTCGGCTCCGGATCGGTGGTGCTGGGCAGCGCCGAGACGGCCGGCTATTTCCTCCATGATCTGGTCGCCGCGTCCGCCGACCGGCCGGCCGCCGAGGTCGCCAGCGAGCGCATCCGCGAGATGCGCAAGACCAAGACCGCGATTCCCGGCTTCGGCCATCCGCAGCACTCCGGCGGCGATCCGCGCGCCAATGTGCTGCTTGGCTATGCCGATGAGCGCGGACTGAACGGTCCCTATATCGGGATGCTGCGCACCGTCGCCGAGGTGCTGCCCGACGCACTGGGCCGGCCGCTGCCGATCAATATCAATGGCGCCATTCCGGCGATCCTTCTGGAGATCGGCTTTCCGGTCACCGCGCTCAAGAGCATCTCGATCCTGGCGCGCACCGCCGGGCTGCTGGCCCATCTGCATGAAGAGGCCGAGCGCTCGATCGGCTTCATCCTGTCCCACGCCGCGGCTGAGGCCATCAGCTATGACGGATCGGCGGCGGCTGACTGAGCCGTTCCAGCCAAGCGCCGCTCGCTTTACAATTTCGCATGGCGGATCGAATAATCTGGCATCCGAAAATTTCTTCGATATACGAAAAGAATTATGCTCCATAGCACCGACCGCTTTCTGACCACCCACACCGGCAGCCTGCCCCGGCCCGATGACCTCATCCGCTATGATGTTCGCCAAGGAAGAAGGCGTGCCGGTGGATCGCACGGCTCTGGATGCGCGGGTGCGTGAGGCCATCGACAGCACCGTGCGCCGCCAGGTCAAGGCCGGTGTCGACATCGTCAATGACGGCGAGATGTCCAAGCCGAGCTATGCCACCTATGTGAAGGACCGCTTGAGCGGGTTCGGCGGCTCGGGCACCGGCTATGTCTTCCAGGATCTCGAGGACTATCCCAGAAGCAAGGAACGGGTGTTCGGCGATCCCGGCCGCAAAGCGCGGCGGACCCCGGCCTGCAACGGCCCGGTTGCGGTCGAGGACCGGGTCTCGGCCAAGGTCGACATGGACAATCTGATGGGCTCGGCCGCTGCCGCCGGCGCCAAGGCCGTGTTCACCAGCGCGGCCTCGCCGGGCGTGATCTCGCTGTTTTTCCGCAATGAGCACTACAAAAGCCACGAGGACTATCTGTTCGCGATCGCCGAGGCGATGCGCTTCGAATACGAGACCATCGCCGAAGCCGGGGCCGTGCTGCAACTCGACTGCCCGGATCTCGCCATGGGCCGGCATGTGCAATATGCCGATCTCAGCCTGCCCGAATTCAGAAAGCGCATGCGCGAGCATATCGAGGCGATGAACCATGCCGTACGCAATATTCCGGCCGAGCAGATCCGCATGCATATGTGCTGGGGCAATTATCCCGGCCCGCATCATTGCGATGTGTCGTTTGCCGACATCATCGATGTGCTGAACTACGCCAAGCCGACCGCCATACTGTTCGAGGCGGCCAATCCGCGTCACGCCCATGAATGGCAGATGTTCGAGAGAATCAAGCCGCCAGAGGGCAAGATCCTGGTGCCCGGCGTGATCGAATGCCAATCGAACTATATCGAGCATCCCGAGCTGGTGGCCCAGCGCATCGGCCGTTACGCGAACCTCGCCGGGCGCGAAAACGTCATGGCAGGCGTGGATTGCGGCTTCAGCATTCATGTCGGCCAGGGCGGCGTCGATCCCGACGTTGTCTGGGCCAAGCTGGCGGCGCTCGCCGAAGGCGCGCGCCTGGCCTCCGAGAAATTCTGGCCCTAGGGCCATGGCGCAGGCCGGCGCCACCGACAAATCAACCTCCGGTCACAACGTCAATCACAAACAGGGACACGGCCAATGGGCACTGCAAGCAAACTTCCTAGCCGGCTTCATCACAACGCCTATGTCACCAAGGATATTGAAGCGACACGGAAATTCTATGAAGACGTGCTCGGGATCCCCCTCGTCGCCACCTGGAGCGAATCCGACGAGCTGTTCGGGGCGGTGCGCACCTATGTCCACTGCTTCTTCGGCCTGGGTGACGGCAGCGCGCTGGCCTTCTTCCAGTTCGCCAATCCCGAGGACCAGAAGCTGTTCGGCCCGGAGATTCCGTCCTCGCCCTTCAACCACATTGCATTCAATGTCGACGAAGAGGCGCAGAAGGCCCTCGAGGACCGTATCGCGGCGGCGGGCATCAAGGAGCCGGACACCTATGTTCTGGACCATGGCTATTGCCGGTCGGTCTATGTGGTCGACCCCAACGGCCTGATCCTCGAATTCACCAAGGACGTGCCTGAAGCCGATAAACTCAACAAGGAGCGGCGCGCCGACGCGCATGCCACACTCAAGCGCTGGCTGGCCGGCGACCACACCTCGAACAATCCGTATCGCTGAGCTACAGGATTATAGCTGGACATCCGTAGCGCCCACCGACAGCGTGCAGAAGAACAGACTTGGAATGAGGGAGGAACACGATGAAGAACACGAATGCACTTTGCCTGGCCGCCGCACTGCTTGTGGTTGGCCTGGCCGCCGCACCTGCCATCGCCGACACCTGGAGCGGCGCTTATGGCAACACGATCGTCTCGACCTACGCCAGCGGCAAAGTGGTCAAGGCTTATGTCAACGCCGATCACAGCTACTCCATCGCCCTGCCCGACGGCAAATCGCTGAAGGGCACCTGGAAGGACGGAGCCGACGGAAGCTGCTTCTATCAGAGCGATCCGACCCCGGCCGCCGACCAGAAGCCCGTCTGCTTGCCGGTCAAGGACTACAAGGTCGGCGACACGTTTTCCGGCGAGGACGCGACTGGAAAATTTACCGGCGTGATCAAGGCCGGCCGCTGAACCGCCGATTCGGAAATGTTCCGCGGAGGCCGCAACGGCGACCTCCGCGAAGTCCGGGACGCGGCGCGCGCGTCACACCGCACAGCTAGCGCGACAACCCGCGCGCCATCAGCGTGCGATGCAGCTCATTGGTTCCCGAATAGATGCTGGCGGCTCGCGTCGCCAGATATTTGCGCACCGCCAGTGGCGCAAGCCCGGCTCCGTCATTGCCGGTCGCCATGGCGCCGAACGGGGCGCGCGGACCGACGGCGTCCAGCGCCAACTCGGTGATGCGCTGATGCAGTTCGGTCGCGATCGTCTTCATCAGGGACGCGCTCGCCTCGTCGTCCCCGGAAAGACGGCCGCTGCTCAATAACCGCAACTCCAGCGCCTCGATCGTCGCAAGTTCGATCTCGAGCGCCGCCCGCTGCCGCGCGAAGTCCGCATCCGCGCCCAGACCGGCTTCGTCGGCGCAGCGCAGCAAAGCGCGCCAAGAGCGGCGCAGGGTGGCCGAATTGGTGTTGTTGGTGCGGGCGAAACGCATCAGATGCTTGGCCACGGCCCAGCCTTCGTCTTCCGGGCCGACGCGGTCGGCTTTCGGCACGCGCACGTCGTCAAAGGTCACCTCGTTGAACTCATGGGCGCCCTCCATCGTGAGGATCGGCGTCACAGTAAGGCCCGGACTGTTCATGTCGATCAACAGGAAGGTGATTCCCTCCTGCGGTTTCGCGCCCCGGCGCGTGCGGACCAGCGCGAACATGCGGTTGGCCAGATGCGCGCCGGTGGTCCACACCTTGCGGCCGGTAACGACATAGTCGTCGCCGTCCGGGCGGGCCTGAGTGGCAAGCGCCGCGAGATCGGACCCCGCGCCGGGTTCGGAAAAGCCCTGGCACCACAAATCGTCGCCGCGCAACATGGCGGGCAGATAGCGGCGCTGCTGGTCTTCGCTGCCCACCGCAATCAGCAATGGCCCCAGGCTGCGCAGCGCCGTCGCAAACAGGACGGGCGCATCGTTGCGCGCACATTCCTGCTCGAACAGAAAGCGCTGGCGGACGCTCCAGCCGCAACCACCATGTTCGCGCGGCCAGGCCGGCGCAATCCAGCCTTTCCGATACAAACAGCGATGCCATCGCCGCGCCGCGCCAATCTCGGAGTGCACGCCGATCGTCTGACGCCCGGCCTCGCGCAGGTCAGCCGTCAGTTCCGCATCGAGAAATGCGTTGACCTCCGCCAGGAAAGCAGCGTCATCGCGCTGCGCAGCAAGCATTTGAGAATGGCTCATCTGTCCGAAGCTTAACCCGCGACGGGGCGGACCAAAAGGCGCCTTGCGCCGATGCCGCAGAAATCCGCGCAGACCGACTGCATTTGACTTTTGTCAACGACAGATCCGGCGAAAAGGCAAAGAGCTGCGTCCTACTCCGGCGTTGGGGCACACCCGTTGTGAGCACGGTGAATTCGGTCGACATCACGAGCAAGAGTTTTTGCGGCTCCATTGGCGGAGCCGAACATTTCATCGCGATCACAGCGGACGCCGAGGGCGATCTCGGCACACAGATCGCGCAGGTCGAACAGCGCTATGCCTCCGCGCGGGCCGCACTGGAATTGCCCGAGACAAGCGCCGTCTTCCGGCGCGTCTTCATCAGCGACGCCATGAAATCAGGCAGCGCGCATTCGCGACAGTTCCCTGGTGCGTACGCCTCCAGAGGACCCGGTGGCCGTCTCGCTCGTCCAGCAACCGCCTTTGACCGGCGCGAAACTTTCGCTACTTGCTTATCACGTGAGCGAGGGCGCACCGGTTCACAAGCGGCGCCTGTCGGCGAACCATCTCCTCGTCGAGAAGGGGAGCCATCGTCATCTCTGGACCACCGGATTGTGCGCAGGCGAAACCGGCGCCGACGCCATGCCTGCCGTGCAGACCCGCGCGCTGTTCCACGATCTGGTCGGCCGGCTTGCGGATGAGGGCGGGACGCTGCGCGACCACTGCGTGCGCACCTGGATCTACCTCAAGGATGTCGATGTGTTCTATCAGGGTATGGTCGACAGCCGGGGCGCAGTTTTTGCCGAACAGGGGTTGACCGCCGACACCCACTACATCGCCAGCACCGGGATCGAGGGCGCCTGCGCACATCGCTACGACCTGGTCGCGATGGATGCCTATTCCAATCTCGATCTCACGCCAGAGCAGGTCTCCTACCTCAACGACTTCACACGGCTATGCCCGACCAGGGATTACAACGTCCATTTCGAGCGCGGCACGCGCATCGCCTATTCCGATCGTGCCCATCACTTCATATCCGGAACCGCCAGCATCGATACTGCCGGCGACGTGGTCCATGTTGGCGATGTGCTGCGCCAGCTCGACTACGCCTTGGACAATGTCGAAGCCCTGCTGGCATCGGGTGGGGGGCGCCTGGACGATCTCGTCCATCTGATTGTCTATCTGCGCGACCCTTCGGACTTCGCGCAGGTCCGGGACCGTCTTTCCGGGCGCTTCGCGGATCTTCCGACGGTCATCGTCCAGGGCGCGGTCTGCCGGCCCCAATGGCTGGTCGAGGTCGAAGGCATCGCCATCGCCAGGCACGACGCGCCAGCACTCCCCGACTTCTGAAGGCCGACACGCGCCCCCCGGGAAAGGACCTCCACCATGACCGATGACGAACCGAAATTTGCGATGCTCAACGAGGCGGAGATCGCCGTCTCCAAGCTGCATAACGACCCATACGAATATGCCTTTGTCGAACAGGCGATCCTTCCACAGTACCGCGAAGACGTTCTGGCCGACGCACCGGTGATACCCGATCGCGGCAGCTACGGCCTGCCGAACCTGAACTACGGGCCGGCCTTCGGCACGGTGGTCAAGGACCTGCTCAGCCCCCGGTTCAAGCGCCTGGTCGAAGAGAAGTTCGACACCGACCTCAGCAAGAACCCGGCCGTGGTGCTAATGATGGGCAACACCAGCGGGCACTACAATGAGGGTTACGCCCATACCGATTCCAAGCACAAGATCATCACCGTCATCGTCGGCTTCAGCCGCGAATGGCCCTATGAGCGCGGCAAGCTTCGGGTGCTGCGCAGTTCCGACCGCGAGGACAGCGCCTTCGAGTTCACGCCCGAATACGGGCACATGCTGATGTTCCGGGTCAGCGACAAGTCCTGGCACGGCTTCCTGCCGCAGAAGGGCCAGCGCATGAGCCTGCAGCTGTGTTATGTCGATTCTGAAGATTATGTGCGCAGCGAATACCGGCGCCACGGCGTCAGCGCCTTTGCCAAATCCGTGCCGCTTCTGCGCAAAGTCATCGACTGGGCGCCGCGTTGAGCGTCGCACCACAGGAAGGGCCGGCACCGGTGTTTCCACCCCTGCCCAGCACGGGCGAGGTAGTTCGGCATTTCGCACGGGCGCTTCGGCAAGCGCACCGCAAGGACGAACCCTATCGCCGCTGGGTGCTTTCCGACGTCCTGCCGGAGAGCATGTGCGTCGGCGTCCTGACCTTGCCCATCGCGCCGCCGGTCATCGACAACTGCCATGGCGTGCGCGACCGGCACAATGACAAACGCTGCTTCTTCACCCCCCGACTGCGCTCGCGCTTTCCCGCCTGCGCCGTGCTGGCCGAGGCGATGCAACGCCCGGAGATCGCACGCCTGTTCGAACAGGTTTGCGGAATCTCGGTCGAAGGCGGCTATCTGCGCATGGAATACATCCAGGACACCGATGGCGCCTGGCTCGAGCCGCATCGCGACATCAAGGAAAAGCTGTTCTCTATGGTGCTCTATCTGTGCACCGGCCCCGATGCCAGAGACTGGGGCACCGACATCTATGACGATCAGAAGCGCTGGATCGGCAGAAGCGCTGCGGATTTCAATTCGGCAGTGATCTTCGTCGCCGGCCCCAATACCTGGCATGGCTTCGACAAGCGCCCGATCGAGGGCGTGCGCCGGCTGATGGAGATCAACTATGTGCATCCCAGTTGGCGCGACCGCGACCAGCTCTCATTCCCCGACCGGCCGATCGTGGTCGCCCGCTGAGGCGTGAGGTGGCGTGGTGCACGCCCCCGGACGATCAGGCTGTGTCGCTCAGTTGCGGGCATAAGCCGTCCATCGCGCTTCAGGATCGCGCGCAATTGCGCATGTGGCAGGGCGCAGAGATGCTGGCCGTCGGCTCCCGCATGGTGCGGGCCGCGATCAACGCGTTGACGATCGCCTCTTCAGGCCCCTCCACCGTGCCTTCTGTCGCTCCAATGTCCGATGGCCTCACGCCGCCCGACGCGGCGGATGATCGAGCGCGGCTTCGGGAATGGCCTCGCGAAGACGTTGCGCGAAACTGCGCAGACAAACCTCCGCCTCGGAGAGCGGGCCGCTGATATAGTCCGAGGTCATCATGCCCGCCTGCACGCGCATGATCAGATCCGTGTCCTCGATATTGACCTGGCGATTGATGCGGGCATTGAGATAGCGCGCGACCCGCACCTCGCGGCGCGAATCCGGATGGGCATAACAGATGTCGCGGATCACCGACTGGGTCGGGGAGACCGGCACGATCTGGAAGAAGTCGATCTGGTCGGGATGCAGTTCGAACGCGGTGTTCGGCCATAGCCGGTAATAGTTCCAGCTGCGCCGGATCGAACTCGGGCTGATCCGCGAACAACGACAGCAACTCCTGATAGCCGCGCTCGGCCCAGTTGGACGAAGGCCTGTCGGTGATGACGCCCGACATCTTGTCGACCCAGGGCTTGGCTTCAAGTGCATAGGTGCCCGCGAAAATCCGCGTCAGGCCGGGATGGGCGACGGGGATGTGCAGTCCGTCGACAAAGTTGTCGCCGAGATTCTTCCAGTTGACCGCGCGTGGCCGCAGCTTGGCGGGGCCAAGCGGCATGACGTCCTCCAGCCGGTAGGGCGCGATCTCATCCTCATAGGGCGCCATCATTTCGGCGACGGAGGGTTGGGCCTTTTCCAGCCGCGCAAAGACGAAGCCGTGCCAGATCTCCTGATCCAGCGGAAACAGACCGTGACTCGGTTTGTCGAGCGCGTCGAAATCCTGCCATGCGGGGACGCCCTTGAGCGTGCCGTCCAGCCCATAGCTCCAGGCATGATAGGGACAGACGAGCCGGTGTCCGCAATTGCCGCTTGTACCGTCGGCCAGCCGGGCGGCGCGATGACGGCAGACATTGTGGAAGCTGCGCACGGCGCCATCGGCCCCGCGCAGCGCCATCAGCCGCTCGCCAAGAATATCGAAGGTGTAATAGTCGCCGGATCGGGGAATGTCATTCACATGGCATATGAGTTGCCACGTCTTGGCGAAGAGCTGACGGCGCTCGCGCTCGAAGAAGTCCGGATCGCGGTAGAGCCACGCCGGAAGGCTTTTTTCCCCGGTTTCGTTCATGAATCACTCCGGAAGGGACAGTCAGTCCATAGAACAGGCATGCCGAGGCAAATCCGTATCGTGAGCGGGTTCATCGGGCAATAGGCCGGAAATATTGCGTGCCGGAATTCAGGATGGATGATCGCCGTCGTCCCGGCCCTGCGCGATAAGGTCGAGGAAGGCCCGGCCCGCCTTGGAGTGATAGCGTTCGCGGTGACGCATCGTATGAAAGAGCCGATCCGGCAGCGCAAAATTCACGGCCTTCAGCGCGCCCGCGCGCAGTCCGGATTCGACCACAAGCTCCGAGATGGCCGTGGCACCGGCGCCGGCTTCCACCGCCGCGCGCACCGCCTCATTGGAGGGCAGTTCGAGAACGACATTGAGCTGACCGGCGGCAATTGAGCGTTCGGCCAGGGCGGCTTCGAATTCCGAGCGCGTACCGGAGCCGGCTTCGCGCAGCACCCATTCGCCTTCCAGAAGGTCCTTGGACGACAACTGCGCCACCGCGGCCCAGGGATGATCGGGGGCAACCACAATGGTGAGCCGGTCGCGATCGATGACGCGCTGTTCCAGCGCCGGATCGTCGATGCGGCCCTCGACGAATCCGAGCTCGGCGTCTCCATCGGCGACCGCCTTGGCGACCTGGGCCGTATTGCCGACCGAAAGCTTCACATCAATGCTGGGATAGGTCCGGCGAAAGGCGACCAGCCGCGCGGGTAACCAGTAGCTGGCGATCGTCTGACTGGCCTGCACGATCAAGGTGCCGCGCTTGAGCCCGCTCAATTCCGCCAGAGACAGCTCGGCCGCGGCCGCCCGGGCCAGCACGGCGCGGGCCTCGCCGAGAAAGGTGCGGCCCTCCTCGTTGAGCTCGATGCGGCGGCCGACGCGGTCGAACAGCGTAACGCCATAATGGGCTTCCAGCGCCGCGATCGCGGCGCTGACCGCCGATTGCGTCAACCGCAACGCCTCCGCGGCGCGGGTGACATGCTCGCGCTCGGCAACGGCGACAAATATCCTCAACTGCTCCAGGGTCATAACCCGAGAATAGCCGCTGGCGGCGCCCGGCACGAGCCGGAATTCGTCGCCCCTCCGGGGTGGCTGGCGGCGCCCGCGCCGGGCGTCCGGCCTGCGGGGGAGGATCGCGCCCCATCCACGCCAGCGTTGACCTGAATCAGGCCAAGCCGGACCTTTTTGCGCTATAGGGCGTTGTATTCCCTTACGAGGAGAGGCATTTATGAGCGACAAACAAGATCCCGACGTGAAGGCCCTGTTGGCCGAAATCAAGAATCTGCGCGACGATTTTGGGCGCATGGGCGGCGTCATCGACGATCTGGTGCGCCATCGCGCCAGTGCCGCCACCGGGGAAGCGGCCCGCCGCGCCGAGAAGGCCTGGGACGAGGTCAATCGCACCGCCGAAGGCGCGGCCCACGCGATGGAGCAGAATCCGGTGGCCACGGTCGGCGGCGCCTTCGGGATCGGACTTCTTATCGGCATGCTGTTCAGCCGCCGCTGATCGGGGACCGGAAGGGGGGACAAATGGGCCGTTTGGGCTTCACCGTCGCTTTGAGCCTGGCGGGCATTGCCGGCGCCTGCGCGGGCGTCGTCGCGATGATCGGGTTCGGCTGCCTGGCGTTCTACCTCTATCTCGCAACACTGATGGCGCCGGGTCTGGCAGCCCTGATCGTGGCAGTCTTCGCCCTGTTCTTTGCCGGCTTCATGGTGGCGCTGGTGAGCCTCATACCGCGACCGAACCTGATCGGGCTCCTGCTCCAGGAGGGGCAGAGCTTCGGCCATCTGGGCGATGCGCTCGAAATCGGCAAGAATCTCGGTGACGAAGGCCGGGCCTTCATCAAGGCCAATCTGTCGGGGGCCTCGACGGCCGCCTTCGGCTTCGGCATTGCCATGGGGATCAGCCCCAAATTGCGCAAGGCGGTCCTCAATCTCCTGAAGCATTGACGCGCTGCGCCCCTTGCGCACGCGGCACCATGCCCGATACTGACCCCGCATCGCGGGCGGCAGGAGCGGGATGAAAATCGACGACCGGAGCCTCGCCAACTGGCTCATCAGCGGCGCCGTGCTGTTGGCGCTGCTTGTTTATGGCCGGCCGCTGCTGGTGCCGCTGGTCTTCGCCCTTCTGTTATGGGCGGTGCTCAACGCCCTCACCGATCTGCTGCACGGCTGGCATTTCCCGATCTGGCTGGCGTGGTTTGCCGCCTTCGCGCTGATCGCCGCAGCGCTGTATTTCGTGGCGCTGGTGCTGTCCAACGAAGCCGCCGCACTGGCCGCACAGGCGCCGGAATATGCCGCGAAGCTGCAACATATCTGGAGCAACGCGATCCCGCTGGAACGTCTGGTCCCGACCTTCGATTTCGCAACCATGCTGAAGGAAACGAACGCGGCCGGCATTCTGGCGCGCGGTGCGGCTTCGGTCGGCGACCTGCTGCTGAAGCTGGTTCTGGTCGTCATCTATGTCGGCTTCCTGCTGGCCGAACAACGGCATCTGCCCGCCAAGCTGGCGCGGTTACAGAAGAACCGCGCAACTCAGGACGAGAGCGAGCAGGTGATTCACGCCATCGGGCGTCAGATCCAGTCCTATATCGGCGTGTGCACCTTTCTCAGCGTGCTCATGGGTGCGATCTGCTACCTCGTGCTGATCCTGCTGGGCGTGGACTTCGCTGGCTTCTGGGCGCTCGTCATGTTCCTTCTGACCTATATCCCGACCATCGGCGGGATCGGGGTCGCCTTGCCGGCGCTGATGGCGCTGGCCCAGTTCGGCGAGGCGGCGCCGGCGCTGATCGTGCTGATCGTGCTTGGAATCAGCCATTTCTTCCTGACCAACGTGGTCGAGACCGTCATGCTGGGCCGCACGCTCAATCTCAGCCCCTTTGCGATCATCCTGTCACTCACCTTCTGGGGCCTTCTGTGGGGTATCGGCGGGTTGTTCCTGGCCGTGCCCCTGACAGGCGCGATTGCCATCGCCTGCCGCCATCTTGAGGGGCTGGAATGGCTGGCCGAGCTGATCGCCGGCCCGCCGCCGCGACCGCATCGCTGGTCCATGCACAAACTCGATCTGGGAAGCTGAAATCTCGCGCCGCCGCGCCGGGCGGATGGCAACGCCACATGTCGATCCGGCAGCGCCATTGCAACTGCGGCCCTGTCCCCCTAAAAGCGCGACAATTCGGATCCCCGGTCGGATCGACGGCCCGCAACAGCGGAATTCTACAGCAAGATTGCAATGGAACTGATGAGCGCGAACGTGACGGCATCCCTCACGCATCTGGATCGTCTGGAATCGGAATCGATGCAGATTTTGCGGGAGGTTGTCTCGCAGTGCGAGCGTCCTGTGATGCTGTATTCGGTTGGCAAGGATTCGGCGGTGATGCTGCACCTTGCGATGAAGGCGTTTTATCCGGCGCGCCCGCCCTTTCCGCTGCTGCATGTCGACACGACCTGGAAGTTCCAGGCGATGTACGAGATGCGCGACCGCATGGCGAAGGAGCTGGGCTTCGACCTGATCGTCCACATCAACGAGGACGGTCTGAAGCAGGGCATCGGCCCGTTCAGCCACGGCTCGGCGGTGCACACCGACGTGATGAAGACACAAGGCCTCAAACAGGCGCTGGACAAATACGGCTTCGATGCCGCCTTTGGCGGGGCCAGGCGCGACGAGGAGAAGTCCCGCGCCAAGGAGCGTGTGTTCTCGTTCCGCGCGCCGGGCCATCGCTGGGACCCCAAGACCCAGCGCCCGGAGCTGTGGTCGCTCTACAATGCGCGCCACGCCAAGGGCGAGACCCTCCGGGTGTTTCCGCTGTCGAACTGGACCGAGCTGGACATCTGGCAATACATCCACCTGGAGAACATCCCGATCGTGCCGCTCTATTTTGCGGCCGAGCGGCCGGTGGTCGAGCGCGACGGCGCGCTGATCATGGTCGACGACGACCGCATGCCGCTGAAGGACGGCGAGACCCCGCAGATGCGCATGGTGCGCTTTCGCACGCTGGGCTGCTATCCGCTGACCGGGGCGGTGGAGAGCCGTGCCACCACCTTGCCGCAGATCATCCAGGAGATGCTGCTGACCACCAGTTCGGAGCGCCAGGGCCGTGTGATCGACCACGACCAGTCGGCCTCGATGGAGAAGAAGAAGCAGGAGGGGTATTTCTGATGGCGCATATCGGAGCCCTGATCGAGACCGACATCGACGCCTATCTGACCCAGCACCAGCACAAGTCGCTGCTGCGCTTCATCACCTGCGGCTCGGTCGATGACGGCAAGTCGACCCTGATCGGCCGGTTGCTCTACGATTCCAAGATGATCTTCGAGGACCAGCTGGCGGCGCTGGAGGCCGATTCGAAGTCGGTCGGCACCCAGGGCGGCGAGATCGACTTCGCCCTGCTGGTCGATGGCCTGGCCGCCGAGCGCGAGCAGGGCATCACCATCGATGTCGCCTACCGCTTCTTCTCGACCGACAAGCGCAAGTTCATCGTCGCCGACACGCCCGGCCATGAGCAGTACACCCGCAACATGGTGACCGGGGCCTCGACCGCCGATCTGGCCGTGATCCTGATCGATGCCAGGAAGGGGGTTCTGACCCAGACCCGCCGCCACAGCTTCCTGGTGCAGCTGATGGGCATCCGCCACGTCGTGCTGGCGGTCAACAAGATGGACCTGGTCGATTACAGCCGGGACCGCTTCGAGGAGATCGTGGCCGACTACCGGGCCTTCGCCGAGGAGATCGGCCTGGGCGATGTGCTGGCGATCCCGATCTCCGGCCTGAAGGGCGACAACATCACCGCCACCAGCCAGGCCACGCCCTGGTATGCCGGCCCCAGCCTGATGGCGCATCTGGAGACGGTGCAGATCGACGAGGCCCGGCGCGGGCGCGCGCCGCTGCGCATGGCGGTGCAATGGGTCAACCGGCCCAATCTCGACTTCCGCGGCTTTGCCGGCCAGATCGCCAGCGGCGCCGTCAGGCCGGGCGATGCGGTGCGCGTGGTGCCCGGCGGCAAGACCAGCACGGTGGCGCGCATCGTCACCGCCGACGGCGATCTGGAAGAGGCGGTGGCGGGCCAGTCGGTGACCCTGACCCTGGCCGACGAGATCGACTGCTCGCGCGGCGATGTCATTGCCGCGGCGGACAATCCCCCGGAGGTCGCCGACCAGTTCGAGGCCACCGTGGTGTGGATGGCCGAGGAGCATCTGCTGCCGGGCCGGCCCTATTGGCTGAGGCTGGGCACCAGGCTGGTGTCGGCCTCCATCACCGAGATCAAGCACCGCATCCAGGTCAACACGCTGGAGCATCTGGCGGCCAAGCATCTGGAGCTCAACGAGATCGCCCTGTGCAATATCTCGCTCGACCAGCCGGTGGCCTTCGAGCCCTATGAGACGGTGCCCGAGCTGGGCGGCTTCATCCTGATCGACCGGGTCAGCAATGCCACGGTCGGCGCCGGCATGATCCGCTACGCCTTGCGCCGCGCCCACAACATCCACTGGCAGGCGCTGGACGTCTCCAAGGACAGCCGCGCCGCCCTCAAGGGCCAGAAGCCGGCGGTGCTGTGGTTCACCGGCCTGTCGGGCTCGGGCAAATCCACCATCGCCAATCTGGTCGAGAAGAAGCTGCTGGCCGAGGGCCGCCACACCTGCCTGCTGGACGGCGACAATGTCCGCCACGGCCTCAACCGCGATCTGGGCTTCACCGAGGACGACCGGGTCGAGAACATCCGCCGCGTCGGCGAGGTCTCCAAGCTGATGGCCGAGGCCGGCCTCATCGTCCTGGTGTCCTTCATCTCGCCCTTCCGCGCCGAGCGCGCCATGGCCCGCGCCATGGTCGAGGATGGCGAGTTCTTCGAGGTCCATGTCGCAACCCCGCTGGCCGTCGCCGAGGCCCGCGACGTCAAGGGCCTCTACAAGAAGGCCCGCGCCGGCCAGCTCAAGAACTTCACCGGCATCGACAGCCCTTACGAAGAGCCCGAAAACCCCGAGCTCGTCATCGACACCACCGCCCTGTCACCCGAACAGGCCGCCGAACGCATCGTCGCAGCCCTGCGTGACGCCGGACGCTTCACCGCCTGAACATTTGTGCCATGATGACCGATAGGCATCGGCGCGCGGCAACGGTTTCCACGCAGCCGGCGTCTATACCCGGTCGTAGATATCCTCGAAGCGAACAATGTCGTCTTCGCCAAGGTAATCGCCAAGCTGCACCTCGACGACATGCAACTCCTCGGGACCCTGGTTTTCGAGACGATGGCGTGTCTCAACCGGGATAAAGGTCGACTGGCCCGGCTCCAGCATAAAGACGTCCTGTCCGCGCGTGACCCGGGCCTGCCCGCGCAGCACGACCCAATGTTCGGAGCGGTGATGGTGCAGCTGCAATGAAATCGATGCGCCCGGCGCAACCATCAAATGCTTCACCTGGTATCCTGCCGCTTGCCACAGACTGTCGAACCAGCCCCAGGGCCGGTGCACCTGGGTGTGGAAGTCAACCTCCGCCCGGCCCTGTTGCTTTAGGGACGCGACCAATTTGCCGATATCCTGCGAGCGGTCGAGCGGTGCCACAAGCGTGGCATCGCGCGTTTGCACCACCAGCATGCGGTCCAGCCCCAGCCCCACCAGCAGCCGTCCCTCGCTCTCGATATGACTGTTTCGGCAGTCTTCGGCGAGGACATCGCCCTTGATGGCATTGCCTTCGCCATCCTTGTCGAGCAGCTCCCAGAGCGCCGACCAGCTTCCGACATCGGTCCAGCCGATATCGGCGGGCACAACGGCGGCGCGGCGGGTCGCCTCCATCACCGCGTAGTCGAACGAGATGGACGGGCTTTGCGCAAAGGCCTCGCGGCCGAGCGTCACCGTGCCGGCCTTTTCCGAGGCGCCGGCGATGGCGGCATCGACCGCCGCCAGGACATCGGGGCAAAATTCGGCCAGCTCCGACAGCAAGATGTCGGCCCGCGCCACGAACATGCCGGCATTCCAGAGAAACTGGCCGCTCGCCACAAACCCTTCCGCGGTCGCGCGGTCCGGCTTTTCGACGAAGCGTTTCAGTTTCCGCACATTGAGATGGTCCGGCAGGACCTCGCCCATCTCCAGATAGCCGTAGCCCGTTGCCGGTTCGGTCGGGGTGATCCCCACGGTGACGATCGCCCCGCCCGCGGCCGCGGCGGCGGCATCGATCAGGGCCTGCCGAAGCGATCCTACGTCGCGCACGACCTGGTCCGCCGGCATGATGCAAAGGATGGCATCCGGTCCGTAGCGATCTGCAGCAATCCGCGACGCAGCCGCAATTGCCGGTGCGGTGTTGCGCTTCTCCGGCTCGGCGATCATGACCTTCGGCAGTATCCCGGCCGCCGCAAGATCGCGCGCCACCATGAAGCCATGCTCTGCGGCGCCGGCGATGATGGGTGCGGAAAACCGTGCATCATCACAGAACCGGGCAACGGTCTGGACCAGCAGAGAGCGTTCAGACCCGACATCCAGAAACTGCTTGGGCCGGGCGGCGCGCGACCGCGGCCAAAGCCGCGTTCCCACACCACCGGCCAGGATTGTCGGTATGATCTTCACAAAACTCTCCAGTTCTCGGGGAAGTCTTCGTACATCCGTCAAAATAGCGCCTATCTCAACGCACCGGAAGCAACAATTCGCAAGCGCAATACCCCGCAGCGACGGCTTTCATCTCAAGGTTAAGGCGAAACCGCCAGCGATGGCCCGGCATCGGCGCGCCGCGTCACATCCACGAATTCGGCAAGACCGGCACGCCGGAATATCCGGCCGCCGAAGACCGGCGGCACATCGCAATCTCATTCGGCGGACCGGCAACAATTTTGGGAAGGATTGGTGAGCCCGGATGGTTTCGAACCATCGACCCTCTGATTAAAAGTCAGATGCTCTACCACTGAGCTACGGGCCCTACCAAGGGGCCGGACCATATGGGCGCCTCCCATACGGGTCAACAAAAGAGGCGGACTAATCCGCGCTTTTCGCCCCCTCAGGCGCGGCCCCGTAGCGGGCCCGGAAATCCGCGGCAAACCGGCTCAGCCGGCCTTCCATGATGGCCCCGCGCAGCCCCGCCATCAGCTCCTGGTAGAAGCTGAGATTGTGCCAGGTCAGCAGCATCGAGGCGATGATCTCGCCGGCCTTGACCACATGGTGCAGATAGGCGCGGGAGAACTGGCGGCAGGCCGGGCAGGCGCAGCTCGGAATCCAGGGGCGCCGGATCCTCGGCATGGGCGGCGTTGCGCAGATTGAGGGTCCCGCCCCAGGTGAAGGCCTGGCCGTTGCGGCCCGAGCGGGTCGGCAGCACGCAATCGAACATGTCGATGCCGCGCTCCACCGCCCCGACCAGGTCGTCGGGCTTGCCGACGCCCATCAGATAACGGGGCCGGCCCGCCGGCAGGTGGGGGACCGTCGCCTCCAGGGTCTCGAACATCGCCGCCTGGCCCTCGCCCACCGCCAGCCCGCCGACCGCATAGCCGTCGAAGCCGATCGCCTGCAGTTCTTCGGCCGAGCGCCGCCGCAGATGCGGATAGATCCCGCCCTGCACGATGCCGAAGCAGGCCCGGCCCGGCTGCGCCCCGAAGGCGGTTTTGGAGCGCTGCGCCCAGCGCATCGACATGGCCAGCGATGTCTCGATGTCGGCCTCGCTGGCCGGATAGGCGGGACATTCATCCAGCACCATCTGGATGTCCGAGCCCAGCAGGCGCTGGATTTCCATGGCGCGCTCGGGCGACAGGAACTCCTCCGACCCGTCGATATGGGAGCGGAAGCGCACGCCCTCCTCGCTGATCTTGCGCAGCTTGGACAGGCTCATCACCTGGAAGCCGCCGGAATCGGTCAGAATCGGCCGCTCCCAGCCCATGAAGCTGGTGCAGACCGCCCAGCCGCGCGATGCGCTCGGCCCCGGGCCGCAGCATCAGGTGATAGGTGTTGCCCAGGAGGATATCAGCGCCGGTGGCCCGCACGCTTTCGGGCAGCATGGCCTTGACCGTGGCCGCCGTGCCCACCGGCATGAAGGCCGGTGTGCGGATCTCGCCGCGCGGGGTGCGGATCGCGCCGCTGCGGGCGGCCCCATCGACGGCGGAGAGTTCGAAACGCAAATTGGCTCATGGCCGGCAGCAATAGACGAAGAAATATCCCCCGAACAGGTCCTAGCGCAGGAGCAGGCAGGCATCGCCATAGGAGTAGAAGCGGTAGCCGGCGGCGATGGCCTCGGCATAGGCCCGCTGCATGACCTCGGTTCCGGAAAAGGCGCAGACCAGCATGAAGAGGGTCGAGCGCGGCAGGTGGAAATTCGTCAGCAGCATATCGACGGCCCGGAACCGGTAGCCGGGCGTGATGAACAGCCGGGTCTCGTCACAAAAGGCGTGAAAGCGTCCGGCATCGTCGGCCGCGCTTTCCAGGGTGCGCAGCGAGGTCGTGCCCACCGCCGCAATCCGCCCGCCGCTGGCGCGCACCGCGTCGAGGCGCGCGGCGGTCTCCCCGCCCAGGGTCGCCAATTCCGCATGCATCACATGCTGCGCGGTATCGGCGACCGTGACGGGAAGAAAGGTGCCGGCGCCGACATGCAGGGTGACCGGCCTCCTGCGCGATCCCGCCCGCGGCAAGTGCCGCGAGGAGATCCGGGGTGAAATGCAGCCCGGCGGTCGGGCGCGGCGACCGAGCCGGCTTCCTCGGCGAATATGGTCTGATAGTCGGCGACATCCTGCGCATCGGGCTTGCGCTTGCCGGCGATATAGGGCGGCAGTGGAATTTCGCCGTCGCGCGCAATTGCGGCATCGAGGTCTGCCCCGGCCAGCGCGAAGGCCAGTTCGACGTCCCCGCCCACGCCGCGCGCCACGACGCGCGCGTCCAGCTGGGTGCCGAAGCGCAAGCTGTCGCCAATGGCAAGCTTGCGGGCCGGCTTGGCAAAGGCGCGATAGCGATCGGCCGCAACACGCTTGTGCAGCGTCACCTCGATCCTGGGACCGTCGCCCGCCATGCCGGCGCGCGGCGCCCGCCTGCCATGCAACCGCGCCGGGATCACCCTTGTGTCGTTGACGACGAGCGCATCGCCGGCCCGCAGAAAGCGCGGCAGATCACGCACCTGCGCATGTTCCAGCCGTCCATCGGCATGGACGACCAGAAGCCGCGCGCAATCGCGCGGGCTTGCCGGTCTCAGCGCGATGCGTTCGTCCGGCAGGTCGAAATCGAATTGGGCGACATCCATGGCCGGGCTTTTAGCGGCCGGGTCTGCCCAAAACAACCGGCCGGCCGGGTTCGCCGCCCGCTCACCACGGCCGCTTGCGGCCGGCCCGGTCACCAAGCCAATCGCGCAAGGCGACCAGGTGCAGCGACGGCGTTTCGAGCCGGTCATCGTCGATGGCGTCGACGAGGAAGAGGACGATGTGTCCTGCCGCCCGCGCGTCCGCGGCGGTTGCCCCGCAACCGCCCGGCCCGATGAAGCCGGCCACGGCAAAGACGCCCCCGGCCCCTTCCACGACCTCCCGAAAATAGGGGCTCTCGTAGCAGGACCGGCCGGCGCGCTCGAACACGCTTTCATGGCGGCGCGGTTCGAACCCCTCGATCCAGGCCGGGCCGGGCGCAGGGCCTTGCCAGCCCCCGCTGCCGCGGCGATCGCGCACGAAGATCACCGGGACACCGGCCCAGCGGGCATAGGTCAGAGCCAGGCGGCACTGCGCCAGAATCGGGTCCGCGACGGATATCGGGCGCCACGCGCGCCGCAGCCGCCAGCGGCACGGATCGACAAGGACCAGTGTCATCAGCGGACGTCCGCCCGCGAAGCGCGGACTTCCGAACGCAAATGTCATGGCCCTACCCCATCGTCGCGCGCGGCCCGCGCTGGGCGGAGCGCTCCAGGATCCCGGGCACATGCCAGCGGCCCTCCGGACGGATGAGCCGGTAGGGATCGTCGCCGATGCGAACCGGATCGTTGGCGGCCGGCAGCTCGCGGGTGATCTCGACATAGGATTCGTCGGAGAAATAGAACTCCGGGCGGTTTTCGAGCGGCACCCAGCCGCACACCTTCCAGAACCGCACCAGCTCCTTGCGTGCATGGCCGTAGAGACGGCGATAGCCCTTGGCGCGGGCGAGCTCGGCGCCGGCGCGCGCCAGGCGGAAGGCCAGCCGGGTCGAACGAAATTCGTGGCGCACGGCCAGCCGTTCCAGCTTGGCGAAATCGGCGAAATAGCGGATGCGCAAGCAACCGGCCGGCTCGTCGCCGACATAACCCAGAAGATGCGTCGCCGTCAGGTCGTTGCCGTCGAACTCCTCGTCGAGCGGGCAGTCCTGCTCGGCGATATAGGTGGCCCCGCGAATGGCCCAGACCCGCATGAGGTCATCGAAATTGCGCGCCAGAGACACCGATAGCGCACCCTTGGCCATGTCGGGGCGATGATCGTCATAGACCGGTGCCGGCATCTGTTGGCGGCCACGCGCGAAATGATAGAGCGCCGGCGCCGTCACCCCGTCGATCGTCGCGCCCAGGCGGAAACCCAGCGCTTCGACATGCCGCTTGCCGGCCTCGGTGGCCGCGGCGGCATAGAGGTCGACGCCCGCATAACGTCCGCCGGAGACTTTTTCGATGACGAGCGGCATGCCGCCGATCAGGCGGCCCGGGGCATAGATTGCCCAGCAATAGATACCGGCCGGCCGCTCGGTTTGCGGCGCGAGCAACGCCGGATCGGGATCGAGGCGATTGAGCGTGCCGTCCGCCAGACGGCGCAGGCCATTGCGATTGAGCATCAGAAACGCGAGAAATCCTTCGGCTTCGGGCTGGAGCGAATTGTAGGCGTTGCGCCGGGCGATACCCCAGAAGCTGTCGGGATTGTGCGATGCCACACGATGAACGACGGCGTCCGCGGCGAGCGGCGACAGCTCCTTGCGCGCGCGCGCCAGCACCCGGTTGATCGCCTTCCCGGTCGGCGCAAAGGCGACAATCCGCCGGCCCCAAAGGGCCGGATCGAGGTCGGACAATCGATGCCGGACCTGCGCGGCAGACGCGGATTGGGCCGCATATTGCAGCGCGGATGGGGACCCGTTTGCGGTGATGTCGACTTTGTGGCGCGCCATCTTCGTTCCCTTCTGCTGGATCGCCTATGGTAAGAAAGGCTATGGTGTTGCCAGGGGTCTGTATGCATCCAGGAGCGGAACGGCCCGTACCCGCGTCGGAACAGACAAGCCACGCCCAACGCGCATTGCCGGATTGGGAAGGCGCGCGCCTGTTTCTCGAAATCGTTCGCCGCGGCAGCTTTCGTGCCGCCGCGGAATCGATGCGCGTCTCGGTCAACGCGCTGCGGCGACGCTTCGGTGTGTTCGAACGTCACCTCGGAATGATCCTGCTGACGCGCCACACCGATGGCGTGAGACTGACAAGCGAAGGCGCATTGGTGCTGCCGGCCGCCGAACGCATGGAGGCGGCCTCCTTCGATTTCATCCGCGCCTGGGGGCAGGCCTCACAGCTCAGCGGCGAAGTGCGCCTGGCCATCACCGAGGGATTGGGCACGTTCTGGATCGCACCGCGCCTGGTCGAATTCCAGCGCGCGCACCCGAGCCTTCTCATCGACATGCGCTGCGCGATGCATCCCGCCGACGTGCTGCGCCTGGAATCCGATATCGCCATTCAGATCACCCGGCCTGAAGCCAAGGACATGCGCATGGTCAAGCTGGGGCGGCTGCATGCCATGCCCTTCGCCTCACGCGCCTATCTGGACACCTATGGCACGCCCGAAACGCTGGAGGATCTGCGAAAGCACCGGATCGTCCTGCAACAATCCGATCAGCTTCCGACCGAGGAAAATTTCAACATCCTGTTTCCGGACACGCCCCAGACCGGGCTGGTGACCGTGCGCTCCAATGTCAGCAGTGCGCATCTGTGGGCGATCGCCCATGGCGCCGGGATTGGCTGGCTGCCGACCTACGCCCATCAGATCACCGGCAATCTCGTGCCGATCGACGTGCCCTATGTGGTCGCGCACGACATCTGGCTGACCTATCACCCGGATGGGAACAAGATTCCCCGCGTGCGGCGGCTCATCGACTGGACCATCGATGCTTTCTCACCGAAGCAGTTTCCTTGGTTCCGGGATGATTTCGTCCATCCGCGGGATCTGCCGTCCGGGGGGCCGAGCCTGTCCGTCACGCGCTGGTTCGAAACGCCCCGGGGCAAGGAGCCGTGATGCCAACCGGCGTGGCCCCCCGATTCGCACAGGACACCTCCGCAAATCTCGATGGCCCATTGACGAACCAACTCTTTTCCCCGTCCGTTCGGCCGCCGTGTTCAGAAAATGGAACACGATGGTCAGTTCTGGAGTACAGTCAGCGCCGGTCCCGCAGGCTAGGCTTTCCGCCGAGCATGGGAGAAATCGGGATATGGCGGCTCGTACCAAGAATTCCTTGCGTGAAGTCGAAACCGACAGTTTTGCGCCGCCGGGCCCGCATGAGATGGCGCATGTGGCCGAGACCATGATGTGCTGCATCGCGGTGCTGTCATCTGCCGGAATGACGGAGACCGCTGCGCTGATGCGCATCGCGCATCTGGATCTGCTCAGCCGCATTCACAAAATATCGAGCGAAGAACTGGACGCGCTGGCCGAAATCGTGGCCGCGGGATCCTGACGCGCCGCGCCGTCCGCAGAACGCTCAAACTCCCGATCACTCGGGGAGATGCGGGCCGCGCAGGCGCTCTTCCGCCGCCAGCGTGCGGACCAGCTCGAGAATGCGCCGCCGCGTCTCGTCGGACGTGATGCGACGGAAACAGCGGATCAGCTCAAGCCCTTCAACCGTCTCCACGAATTGCGCGGGCGCGGGATAAGGCTCGCCCTCGCTGAGCGCGGCCTGCTCGTCGGCGCCGCGGAAGAGTTCGCCGATCGGCACATTCAGCGTCTGGGCGACCGCCTGCAGGCGGCCCGCAGACAGGCGGTTCACACCCTTCTCATATTTCTGGACCTGCTGGGCCGAGACGCCCATCCCGCGCGCCAGCCCCAGCTGGCTGATCCCACGCCGTTCGCGCCATTCCCGGACTCTGGCGCCGACATAGATGTCAAAATCGCTCGAAACGCCCTTCATAGCGCCTTCAATTCCTCCCGCAAGCGACCGCTGGAATACCCTCGACCAAGACGAAACCGGATTGTTATCCTGCCCGACCCAAGTTTCCAATAGCTTCAAATTCCAATAGCCGCCGCGCCCGGGCCCATCTGCCGGGAGCATGGCCGCAATATTCGACTTCGCGAGAACTCCCGGACGGGCCCGCGCCAAGGCGATCCATCATCTTCTTGCCACTCCCTTCATTGGGACGGCGGCCTTCAGGCCCGCCGGCTTGGCTGCGAAGACATCACGCGAAGACCGATCCGGAAAAGCATGAGCGCGACCGAGATGGCAAGCGCGATCACCGCTTCGTGCGAGTTGATGAACTCCGAGAGATAGGAGAGGAACGGCGCCAGGCCCTCGCCGTTGAAAATCGCCGCGATGCCCGTGGTGAAGGCATCGTGCCACCGCGACCACGCCATCGGCGATCCAAGGACGTCCGGCCCGCCGAGGCGTTGCCAGAGATCGTCGACAATCGCGATGAAGCCCTGGGTCGCCGGTGTCTGGGTGGCCGGCACTGCACCGACGGCCGCGCCCGCGGCCACCGTGACAAGACTCGCGCGCGCAAGCGTCGGCCTTGCCGCTTCGGCTGTCGCCGCGACGGGCGCAGCGGCGCCTGACGGTTCGGACCCCGGGGGCGGATGCAAGGGATAGGGCGAATAGTAGAAATGCTGCGGCGGCGCCGAAGCCTGGGCAACGTCATGGGCGGAATACTCGACCGGGATCGTACGCCCCGCCAGGGCCATCTTGCCACCGCGCACCAGGCTGCCGGGCGGCGCTTCGAACATTTCGCGCTCGGCCTGGCGGCGCAGCACAAGCCCGCGCAGCTTTACGCGGCGCCCGCCGACATGGCCATGGACGAAGCGGTCGAACTCGGCCGCCGCGCCAGCGCGATCGCCCTTGTTGAGCTTGCGGATCAGCGTCGAATGCGCCAACGCCGAACCGCCGATGTTGAACGCCAGGGAGACCAGTGCGCCGAATTCATTGTCGCTGAGCGGGACCTTCACATGGTGGCGCACATCGGACTGGGCGATTTCCAGATCCTCCATCAGGAGATCTTCGGCCTCGCGCGGTTTCAGCGACATGCCGCGCTTGACGTGGCCGGTGTGGCCGTAGCCGATCGTCATGACGCCGACGGGATCGCGATAAGCCTCCAGAAAGCAGCCTTCGAAATGCTTGATGAGCGCGAAGGCTTCGGGGATCAGCCTGGGCGGGATGTAGATGTTCACAGCACATGCACCGGGATCAGGAAGTAACAGACGCCGAAGCGCGGCGTCTGCGCGCCGAACAGACGGTTTCTGTCTTCGATGGCATTGCGCGGATTGGGACAGGAGGCCGGTGAACCGCCCACGGCCAAATGGCGATCATAGGGGAATTGCTCGGTGCCGCTGCCGACCACGAGCACGAGTACGCTGCCCCCGCGCCGTCACCCTGTGCCACGCCGCTTCACGACTTTTCACGGTGGCCGCGTATTCGACCGCGACCATCGGATCGTTCGGCCCCGTCGCCAGGCCCAGCTTCACCAGCAGGGACATCGTCTGCGCCCGCTGCTGGGGCCGGCGCTTGGTGAATATCAGAATGCGCCCGCGCCCGCCGGCGGCATGCTTGCGCACCGTCTTGATGAACTGGGCGGCGCCCGGAAGCAGGCCGGCACGGCCAGACGCGATCCAGCGATCCCAGTCCGCTTCGGACGGAAGCTGGCATTTGCGCGCCATCTCATAGAGGAACGGCGAATTGTCGATCAGCACATTTTCGAGATCGAGAGAGACCACCCAGGGACCCCGTGCCTTGGCCACCGACCAGGCCTTCAACTGGACCGCGAGCGCGGTCCGCGAGGCGGTGAAGACCTGCTTGGACAGGCCCGCAAAGGTCGCGCCGCGCCGCATCCAGGTCAGCAGCGGATCGATCGCGCAGGTTCCGCCCGAGCTGGCGACGGCCAGCGGAAAACTGTGTGAGCCATAGGCGCGCTCCACCCGCTGGGCCAGGCCGAAGACGCCTGGCAGGTGGGACCACAGATAGATGCGGCCGCTATGCGGCGTCGCCGCCGGTTTGACGGTTTGCACGACCAGCGCACGGGTCAGATTGATCATGCGCAAGCCGCCCAGCGTGTAGTCGCTTCGCGGCAACATCGCCTTCCCGCCGCCGATCACCCCTTGCGTCAGGATCGTGTCGACGCCGTCAAATTCATTGTCGGCATTGCCGTTGACCAGCTCGCCATTCGGCAGATGAACACCGGGATCGACGCCGAAATCGCCCATGGCAAGGAAGTGATCGTCTTCCCGCACATATCTTTCATGCCAGATTCTGTCCCCCAGGGACGCGGTAATTGCCTGGCGCATGGCGTTGATCGCGGACGGGGCGACATCGGGATATTCGGATGCCAGCGCCACGCGCACGCCGGCGATGACGACGCGCGCGGAATCGATGCGCACGATCAGGAAACCCGGCCCTGGAAGCGGCCGGTCCCGCGTCGACCCGGCCAGGACCGGCCAATGCAGTCCGTGACCGGCCGGAACCGTGAATTTTTGCCGCGAAGCCACGACCGGGCCGTCGGTGAAAGGACCGGGCGTGCTGCAGCCGTCCAGTTGATCCGTGGGCGGATCGAACTCGATTGCCTCCGAGATGGGATAGCGGGAGAGAACGGCAATTTCGATCGGCCAGCGCGGGCCGTCCGCGACGGGTTTGCAGAAGAAATTCGACATCACGGCCGTGTAGCCGTAGAGCCCCAATGCATTGCGCAGTTTCAGGAGGTCGGAGAATGCCGGCACGTTGTACAGCACCAACACATCGGGATTGACGCTGCGTGCGAAGGTGCCCAGCGTGCCCTCGCGGGCCCGCAATAGCGTGCCATCGGGCAGAAGATCGGCGTTCCAGAGCACGACGCGCTCCTGACCGGCTCCGCGCGCCGCCAGATTTCCATTCTGACCGAACAGCGCGCCGCCGCCCTGGACGGCGCAGTAGGAACCGAACGCAGACATCACGAACACAATCGGAATGCGCAGGGCGCGATAGACGCCCTTGAGCAATTCATGTGTGGACTGGTAACCCACCCGGGACGGCACTGTGACCTCCGCTTGGTGCGGTTCGCCGTGCCGGTCTCGCAGCAGCCGCCAAGTGCCGCCATGGTAGCAGCCCGGCATCCGGCGAACATAGCTGGTATAGTTTCGGAGCAGCCCGCCTGCGAAGCGAAGTCGTTGCGTAGAGTCCCGCAGTACGTATGCACGAGAAGGGGGAGAATTGT
The DNA here is from genome assembly GCA_963710925.1 of uncultured Pseudomonadota bacterium. Taxonomy (GTDB): domain Bacteria; phylum Pseudomonadota; class Alphaproteobacteria; order Micropepsales; family Micropepsaceae; genus Rhizomicrobium. The sequence goes on from CAVQBY010000005.1 coordinate 191,684, forward strand.
CTTCAGCGCCGGCTTTTGCGGCGCTCGCCCGTCGGCGGCGCCGCGCCAAGACCATCGCCCGGGGCGGTTTGCGCGTGGCGGGTCAATCCCGTCAGCCCTTCGAGCATGCTGTCGACGACCGCCGCCATGGCCTCGGCTCCGGCCGCAATGGCCTGAATCCGCTCGCCCTGCAAGCCGCTCAGCGTGCCGCGGTCCTCGGCCATCATCTGCTGCGCAAATCCGGACACCGTGTTCAACGGCACGCGCAATTCGTAAGACAGCTGCTTCATATATTCCGTCCGCAGCCGGTCGATCGTTTCCAGCGCCTCGTTGCGCTCGCGCGACGCTCTTTCGATCACGGCGCGATGCGTGACGTCGCAGAAGACGATCAGCGTTGCGCGGTCGGGAAGCGGCACCGTGGACAGCGACAAGGCCACGCCATCGCCGCGCTCGATCCTGCGCCAGTCGCGCCGCTGGGACGGGCTGGAACTCACCGTCGCGATGAGCCGGTCCCACATCTCCTCGTCTCCGAATTTCGCCAGACAGGCCGCGGCAACCGCGCGGATATGGGGCTGCCCGGTCAACAGCGAGGCCCTGATCTCCCACATCTCGGCAAAGGCGGCATTATGCAATGTCAGCCGGCCGTCGGGACCGAAGGCCGCGACGGCTTCGTTGAGGGCGTCGAGCGTCGCGGCCTGCGCGGCAATCAGGGTATTCAGCGAGCTTTCCAGCGCGAACTTCTCGGTCACGTCCTCATAGAGAACCGTCGCCCCGCCCTGCGGGTTGTTGCGGAAACCGACGCGAAGAGTGCGGCCATTCGGTAGCGGCCAGGTTTCCTCGAGGCTTTCGTCATCGGCGCCATGCAATGCCAGACGCTGCCGCTTCCAGGCCTGGAAATCGCGCCGTTCGGGCAGCTTGCGGGTTTCGCGCAAACGGTCGAGCAGCGCGTCATGGGTCGGTCCCTTGTCGAGCCAGTCGCGCGGCAGCGACCACAGCGCAACGAAGGCCGCATTGTAGGCTTCGAGCTTGCGGTCAGAGCCGAACACGGCAATCGCCGCCTTGAACCGGTCGAGCACATGCGCCTGATTGTGGATCTGGCGCTTGAGGCGGATTTCGGTTTCCGTCGCCTCGCTGATGTCGAGGGCGAGACCGCCCACTTCGCCGCTTTCGAGCGGGACATGGGTCAAGGCAAAGCTTCGCCAGACCCCGCGCACCAGCGAGTAGCGGCCGGTCTCGCGCGGCCGGCCCTCGGCGAGTGCGGCGGCCGCAAAATCCGGCTCCGATCGATCCAGCGCCGCCTGGCGCGCCCGGGCGCTCTCGATCGAGTCGGCGCCCACCGCCTGAAGGAAGGCGTGGTTCGCCCAGTTCAGCTTCAGTCCGGAATCGCGCAGCCAGATGGGCACCGGAAGGGCATCCAGCAGGCCCCCGAACTGGCGGGCGCGGATATCTTCGGCGCGTTCCGCCTCCAGCCAGACAGCCGCCGCCCCGCCCAGCACACGGCCGCGGATGGCAAAGACCCGGCCATCGCTGTCGCGTGCGGCGCGCGCAAATCCGGTTCCATCGCAGTGCAGGGCCTCAAGCGCGGCGGACAGGGCTGCGCCATCGGGGCCATCCAGACAGGCCCGCAACGCGATATCGGCCTCATGCAGGCAAAGCTGCTTGGTACCGCGCGCGTCCCAGGCAAGGACCGCGTCGCGCCCATCCTCAAGAAGGGCCAGGCGCAGGCTGGCTGCGGCGCTGGCCCGGGCACCCTGGGCCTGCAGGCCGCGTATGGTGGCCCGTGCGGCGCGGCGTTCGGCAAGGGCCCAGATCGCACACGCCAGACCGAGGGCCGCGCCGCCGCCCGCCATGGCGAGGTGAAGCAGATTGGGGTCAGCGGGCACGGGGGATCTTCCCCGAGCCGGCCGTGCAGCCCAGCCGTCCATCGCCGCAAGTCATTGTTCCCAAACCCCGGTCACGCCCCGGCATCCCACATCCGATTTCGGCACGGGACGCGGGATTCACCCCGTTTGGGAGTAAAGCGGAGCGCCTGCCAGACCGCATCCCGCAAATTCAGGAAGGTCCGCAGACGGACGATCGGGCGGCCGGACCTGCCTGCACACAGCACACGCAATCCGAGAATCGGCTCGTCGCGCAGTGTTGCTGTATCGAAATGAAACAAACACGCCTGGACCCGTAATTTTACGAACTAGATTTCCAGACAGATCGGCGTACAGATAAAATACGCGTGAACAAACGGCATCCCACATTTACATTCGTCCAAACAACGGATGCTGTATACTGCAAATTGTTTCCGGGCCGGCGGGAACACGGATCGCTCGCGCGTCACAGCGAAGAGGGCAGACCGCATGGCCGTTCAATCGAATATTATTGCGAGAGGCGTGCCGGCCCCGGAACAGCTGAGTTCGGCCATCCTCGACCATCTGGGGCTTCCCGTGATGCTGGTCGAGAGTGACGCCTCCGTCGACTATGCCAATGCCGCGGCGCGAACCCTTCTCGACGGCACCAGCCTTCTCAAGGCTGTCGATTCCATCCTGATCGCGCGGCACGAGCCCGATGGCGACCGGCTCAAGACGGCCATCTCCGACACCTGTGCCAACAGATCCGGACGTGTGGTCGTGCTAGGGCGCGAAGGCGTGCCGCAGCCGCTCGTCGCGCTGGTGCTGCCGTTCCATGCGGAACATGAGGACGGACGCAGCCGCGCGCTCGTGCTGCTGCGCAACGGCAAGGGCATGGGCGACATCCTCATCAACTCCCTGCGCCGCCTCTTCCGCCTGTCGCCCGCGGAATCGTCGATTGCCGTCGCCCTGGGCACCGGCGTGGATCTGACGGAGTTGGCGCTGCAGCGCGGCGTCAAGCTCAATACTTTGCGCAGCCAGGTCGCCTCGATCATGGCCAAGACAGGCACACGGCGTCAGGCACAGCTGGTGGCGCTCGTCGCCCGCATCGATAGTGTGCTGTAGCGAACACTGTGACGGACTTGACGCATATCGCGTCTATATTGCGAACCTACTGCAAACGTACGATGCAATTACTTAGCTGATCGTACTAGCCTATGGGCAGGGTGGGATCTGAAGATATCCACCCGATCATAGACGACGGCATGGTGGGGCCGCACCTTGCTCGATGGGAGTGGTTCCATGCGAGTAAGACAAAACACCGATATTGACACGATCCCGATCGGCGACGACCTGCGGCCCCAGCTGCCGGTCCGGCGCGTCGACCTGGTCGTTACCGACTATCACCAGACCGGGAAAGCAGCCGGAGCGGTTGACGGATTGCGGCAGGAGTTTCGCTGCACAATTCCGCTGGCCCTGCTGGACGACGACTTCTCCAGCGAGGTGTTGCACGAGGTGGCGCGGGTCTGCCGCCCCTGGATGGACGACCCCATCAGCACCGACGATCTCCTGCACCTGGTCGAGGGCCTTTGCGTCGCGCGCAAGAATGCCATCAGCCTGACGGTCCGCACCGCAGCGAATCCGGACCGGGCCCGGGTCAGCCGGCTGACGCCGCGCGAACGTCAGGTCCTGGACCATGTCGTCGCCGGCAATCCCAACAAATGCACGGCGGTCGCGCTCAATATCAGCCGGCGTACCGTCGAGCATCACCGCGCCGCGATCATGCACAAGACGCACAGCCGGTCGGTGTCGGAACTGGTGCGCCTGGCCCTGCGCGCCGGGCTATGCGAATCGGAGGACGTCGAGCATGCATGAGGCGCGCGCCCTCACCCTCGGCGTCGCCCTTCTGCTGTCTGGCTGTTCCACATTCGACAACCGTGAGGAACAAGCCGCCGCCCGCCACGAAACCGAGAGCGCCGTGGCCGAAAATGCGGTGGCGCTCAAGCTGGCCCGCGTCGCGCGCCAGGCCGGCGACCACGCCTCGGCCGTCAATCTCTTCAAGGCCGCCGTCACCGCGGCGCCCAACGATGCCGCCATCGCCGTCGAACTCGGCGAGGCCCAGCTCGAAACCGGCGCGGTGGACGATGCGATCGCGACCTTCGAGAAAATCGACCCCGCATCGTCGGCGCGCCTCGGCGCCACTCTGGGCCTTGCCCGGGCGCAGCTGATGCTGCGCGCGCCCGCCAGGGCGTTGGCCTATGCCGACGCCGCGGTGGCGCTGGCCCCGCGGGACAAGCGCGCCCAGATCGGCCGCGGCGTGGCCCTCGACATGCTCGGGCGGCACCGCGATGCGCAGATCTGCTATCGCACGGCCATGGCCATCGACCCGCATGATGTCGCTGCGCGCAGCGACCTGGCGCTGTCGCTCGCCTTCACGGGCGGCTTCGACGAGGCCATCGCGATCCTCACGCCGCTCGCGCGCGCGCCCTCGGCCACCGCCCGCATTCGCCAGAACCTGGCGCTCGTCTATGGCCTCAAGGGCGACGCCGCCGCGGCCCGCACCCTCAGCCGGGCCGATCTGACGGCCCAGCAAGCCGAAGCCAATCTGAAATTCTTCGCGGCCGTTCGCAGCGGCGCGCGATAGACGGTGCTCAAAGCGGATAGCAGGCGCGCGCGGTCAGCGGCAGATCGGTGCGCGCGATCCACGGAATGATCAATTTGAAGGCCAGGCTGCCTTGCACCTCGACACCACAGGCTGCGGTGGCGACCGCAAAGTCCGAGGCGGCGATCTGCAGACCATAGGCTTCGGCCACCGCCACACTCTGTACCTGCGTCACCGTCTTGCAGCGCACGGCATCGACCGCGCCGCACCGCGCCGCCGCTTCGACGGCGCGATCGAGCGTGGTCTGGGTCCACATCAGGCGGCCGACATCGACGATCCCCAGAACCAGCAGCAGGAATACCGGCAGGATGATGCCGTACTCGACCGCGACCGAGCCCCTATGGCCAAGATGACCGGGGCGCCTCATTGCACGCGCACGACGGCGCGCCCCGTCAATGTGGCGGGAACAGGCAGGCCCAGCCCCACCAGGAGCACGGAATGCGGCATCGACGCGCTGACCCGCACATAATGCTGGGCGCTGGTGCCGCCGGCACAGGTCGCGGTGCAGGCGATGGCCGCGATCCCGCCAGGGCCGGGACAGCCGCAGAACAGTTCCGGCGCCGGTTGCGCCGTGAGCGTGGTTGCGCCGGTGGCCGCAACCACCGCCTTGGCGATCGCGGCCTGGTCCCAGCCATATTTGCCCGCATAGAGCGCGCCCGCCTCGGCGGCGTCCTGCACCTGCATGGCCTGACGCACGGCAACGCCCAGTTCCACCACACCCACCAGAATGAACAGCAGCAAGGGCGCGATCAGCCCGAATTCGATCGCCGCCGTTCCTTCCCGCCCGATCGAGACCCTGGGAATGCGCATCATCGATCCTATTCGGTCAGCTGACTGAGACCGCCGCCGATCGGCTTGACGCCGGTCCCGGCACAGTCGTTGTTCATGCTGACATTGTTGGAGATGTTCACGATCCGCGCGATCACCTGCGCGCAGCGCGAGGTCCCCGTCACGCCGTTGTTCTGGAATGTCACGATCTGGTTCGGAAAATAGATCGCGCCTTCGATATCGAGATAGGCATTGTTCGCGAAGACATGCTCGACGCTGTCCGGCGCGTTGCGGTTTCCGAACAGCGCGATCCCGGCATAGGGGCCGCCGGTCGGAGCGACCAGATTGAGATGCAGGCCCGTGCCCCAGGCGATGGCGTAGGTTCCGGTCAGGATCAGCGTCACGCCTGCCTTGGCGTTGATCGTCACGTTGTTCTGGAGGGCGAACGTGGCATCGACATAATAGGCGCCCGGCGCCAGGTTGACGGTCGTGCCGTTTGCAAAATCGAAGCCGTTGCAAAACCGTCCGGCGGTCAGGCTTACCGTCTGTCCCACGGCGACCGTCCCGCTCTGCCCCGTGCAAGCCGGAAGCGGCTGCAGCGCCACGCCCGCATAGGGATCGGCGATGATGGGCGCATGGCTGATCAATGGCGTGCCATTCAGCGCCGCATTGTTCGCCAGCGACCAGTCGCCATGTATATGCACCGGACCGTTGACTGCCGAATTGTTGGACAGCGTCAATGCACTCGCGCTGCCGGAGTTGCTGGCGACGCCGCATTTCGGATTGGTGATGATGGCGTTGTTGCTGATCGCGATCGCACCGGACGCGGACGGATCGAGCGCCAGCAGGCAATAGGCAAAGCCGCCCTGGGCCACGGCCACCGAACGGGCCCCGACATCGAACACGCCGGAGCGGAAGACCCGAACCAGACTGAGGGTTTGCGACTGCCGCACGATGACTTCGACCGCATAGGTGTTTCCGGCCGCCGAGCCGGTCAGGGGCGGTGAATTGACGATGACCTTTGTGCCCGCCACGCCGTCTGTGAAGCCGCCGGCCGCGGCCACGGCCTTTGCTTCCATGCGGAAATCGGCGGGGTAGCCGAACCCCAATGCCGTGGCCGCCGACATGGCGGCGCCGTCGGCCGCCGACTGCATCTGGCGATGCTTCAGCAGCAGATATCCACCTTCGATGGCCAGCGCCGCAAATCCGATCAGAACGGCCATCATGACGGCCAGATGCACCGCCACGCTGCCGCGATCGTCACGCGAGAAGGCTGACCGGTTTGGGCGATCTCGCCTCATGCGAAGTTCATTCCCTTCTCCCCGGACAGCTTGCCCATCGTCTCGCAAGTCCTGGCAGGGGCGTGGGCGGCGACCCGCCTGCCATGCACAGGGCGGGCCTGTTCATCGTCGCCGCCCGTCCGCCTCCATGGGCCGGTGGCGATTCAAGCCGAGATCGACCCGCGGCACAGTGATGTCGATCAACAACGGCGCCGGCACCACCAATCACGTGAGCTGTCGGCACATTGCCCTACAAATGCGCGATGCCCAGCGCACGACGAGATTGCCTAATGCAAATACCCTAAGGGCTGACCGCATCGGTAATCTCCGAGTCTGTCCACTGTCTTCCTACACTCATAGGATCGACATGCGCCGCGATAGGGATCACGACGCAGTGCCAAGGCAATGGAGATCGATCCAGTGATTGGCGAACGAAGGAACCCTTAGCGATGGAAATCTCAAGGAAGATTGCCGGCATGCTTTCGATCACGTCGGAACGCGGCGTGACGGCGGTGGAATACGGGTTGATCGCCTCGCTGATCGCGATCGGCATCATTGTCGGCGTGACGTTGGTCGGAACCAACCTCAATTCGCTGTTCAATCTGATCGGCGGCAAGGTCGCACCGCCTGCCTGAGCCGGCCGGGCACCGTGCTCAGCCGCCCGGACAAGGCCACGGCTGCGGGCAATGACGGGTTTGGCGTGTTGCCGGCCTCCCGGACGCATGCGCGCCGCGTCGTCTGTGGGAGCACAAACCATCGGAAGGCACCTTATGCGTTCGGCACTTCCCTTTGTCCTGTGGCTGGCCGCATTCGCCGGTCTGTTCTCCGCGGCGGTGACGGACCTCAAGACGCGCCGAATTCCGAACGGCCTGGTGCTGGTCGTGCTGACCCTTGGCATGGCCTGGCAGATGCTCTCCGGACGCGGAAATCTCTGGCTTGCCCTTTTGATCGCGGGCCTGGTCTTCGCGATCGGCGCCGGGCTGGCGCGGATGCATGTGATCGGCGGCGGAGACGTGAAGATGATCGCCGCCGTGACGGTTCTGTTTCCACCCGCCGCGATCCCCGCTTTGCTGGTCTGCATCGCCTTGGCCGGTGGGGCGCTCAGCCTGTTCTATTTCGCGGCGGCGTGGCTGGTTCAGCGCCATTTTGCCATGCCGGGCGATGCGCCGCCCCCGGCCAGAGATTTCGCCCGCATCATCCACATCGAGATTGGCCGCCTGCGCGCGAATGAACCCATGCCCTATGGCGTCGCCATTTTCGCCGGCGCCACGAGCCTGATCCTGATCGGTGTCCTGTCATGCATATCCGCACCCTCCTGTTCGCTGTCGGTATAACCGCGCTGCTGGCCGGCGCCGTGCTGGCCGTCCTGTGGCTGCGGCAGGGCTCGCCGGCCGACACGCCCGCCGCCGCGCAGCTGGCGCGGCCCTTGGTGCTGGTTGCGGCGCGGCCCCTGCGCACCGGCACCTTGATCCGCAGCAGCGACCTGCGCTGGCAGGCGCTGCCGGCGGAGCAGGTTCCCGCCGACGCCATCGCCAGATTGCCGGGCGCCGAAGTCTCGCTGGTGGGTGCAGTGGCCCGGCGCGGCTTCGCGGCCGGTGAACCGCTTGTGCCGACGGCGTTCGTGAAACCGGGCACCGCCGGCTTCCTAGCCGCCGCGCTGGCGCCGGGCATGCGCGCCGTTTCGATCGGCGTCGACGCGCCCTCCAGCGCCGCCGGCCTGGTTCAGCCCGGCGACCGGGTCGACCTCCTGCTCGCGCAAAGCCTGGGCGAAGGCACGCCCGGGCGCGGCGCCATCGGGGAAACGATTTTGCAGAACGTGCGCGTCATCGCCGTGGACCAGTGGCTCGCAGGAACCGCGAGGGACGCCGCGGCCGTTGCTCCGGCGGAGGGCCATGTGCCGAGGACGGTGACCCTTGAAGTCGACGAAACCGACGCCAAGCGGCTGCTCGTTGCCGCCCAGCTCGGCAAGGTCACGCTCGCGGTCCGGGCGCTGGCCGGCGCCTATTCCGTCTCCCAGCGCGCGCAGACCGACACCGCGCCGGTTTGGGCGGGCGAAGTCTCCGCTGCCCGGCGCGGCGGGGCGGCGCGCGCCATCTCCGGCGCAGGACCGCGTCAGGTCCGGATTCTCCGCGGCTCCAAGGTGGAGGGACCGTGATGGGTCTGGCAAAATCCCTGCTGATCCTGGCCACGGCGCTGTGCGCCGTGACCGTCCTGGCCGCGCACGCGCGCGCCGACGACGCCGGAACCATTACGGTGGAGGTCAGCCAGGCCCGCGTGTTGCATCTGAACGCCTCGGCCACGACGGTGTTCGTCGCCGATCCGACCATTGCCGATGCGCAGGCGCCCGATCCCCGCAATATCGTGATCTATGGCAAGAAGCCCGGCACCACTCAGGCCATCGCCTTCAGCGGCGCGCGCCAGATCGCCAGCTATGCCGTGCGCGTGATCCGCGCGACCGGCGACATCACCCGCACCCTCAAGCAAGCCGTTCCGGGCGCCGCCGTCGATGTCAGCGGCACGCCCGGCGGCATCATCGTCAATGGCCGCGTCTCGACCCCCGCCGAGGCACAAAAGCTCAAGGCCGCGGCCGGGCAGTTTCTCGATGCCAAGGAAACCGACGCGTTTCACGTCACCGTCGGCGCGGCCACGCAGGTCAATCTGCGCGTGCGGGTTGCCGAGGTGTCGCGCAATGTCGAAAAACGTTTCGGTTTCAACTGGGATGCGCTGTTCAATGACGGCTCCTTCGCCATCGGCCTGCTGACAGGACGCGCACCGGTCACCGCCTTCGGCAACTTCACCCGCAGCACCGCGATCGGCAACCCGGATTCGCTCGGCATCGGCTACACCAATGGCAGCAGCGTCAATGTCTCCGCCCTGCTCGACGCGCTGCAGAGTCAGGGCCTGGTCTCCATCCTGGCCGAACCCAATCTGACCACGATCTCCGGCGAGCCCGCCAGCTTCCTGGCCGGCGGCGAGTTTCCGGTGCCCGTCTCGCAAAGCCTCCAGCAGATCACGATCGAGTGGAAACGCTTCGGCGTCAGCGTCGATTTCACCCCGGTCGTGCTCAGCGCGAACCGTATCAGCGTCAAGGTGAAGCCCGAGGTGAGCGAGCTGTCCGATGCCGGCGCCGTCACCATCAATTCGATCAAGGTGCCCAGCCTGCGCGTGCGGCGGGCCGAAACCACGGTCGAACTCGCCAGCGGGCAGAGCTTCGCCATTGCCGGCCTGTTCCAGAACAATGTCTCCAACCGCGTCAAGGATTTCCCCTGGCTGGCCGATGTTCCGGTTCTGGGGGCCCTGTTCCGCTCCAGCTCGTTCCAGCGCGACGAAAGCGAGCTGGTGATCGTCGTCACGCCCTACATCGTCAAGCCGGCGGGATCGGCCTCGGCGCTGCATATGCCGAGCGACAATGTCGTCTTTGCCAGCGACCTGGAGCAGTTGCTGCTGGGACGGGTCACCGGTGTGTCCGGCGCGGTGAGAACGCCTGAACCCCTCAGTCCCGGCCAGCCGCATCTCAGCGGACCGGCCGGCTTCGTCATGGAGTGAGCACGATGTCTGCGCCGTATCCAACGCGCCTGACCGGTCTGGCCATCGTCCTGCTGCTGGCCGGTTGCGCCGCCGCTCCCCATGCTCCTGTGGCTGCGGCCCCCTGCCCGGCCTGGGTCAACTACCCGGTCGATCGGCACAGCAATGCCGGCTCGCCCTATCTGGGTTGCACCAACGCGGCCAATCTCGCGCAGATGCTCGATGACAAGAAGGATCTGGTCGAAGGGCGCCCCCTCGCGCCGGCCAATGGCGCGCGCGAAGCCAAGTCCGTCCAGGACTACGAAGAGGGCAAGACCAAAACATCGAGCGGCAACGGAACGGGCGCCAGCGCGGGCGCCCTGCTTCAGGGCACCGGCGGGGCGGGGCCGCAGTGATGGTCGACACGCACGCAACCGCCCCAACCCAGTCCGGCCTCACGGCGCAACAGGCCGCCCCGGCGGCGATGGTGTTCGTCAGCGACCATGACTCGGAAGGCGTGGTGCGCCAGGCGCTGAACGATCTTTCGATCCAGTCTCCCTATTTCGGCGCCGGGGGCATCCGCGGCGCGATCGCCGAACTCAGCAAGCGCGCCTCGCCCCGCCTTCTGATCGTCGACATCTCGGATCTGGACGAACCGGTCCGCCGCGTCGACGAGTTGGCCGATGTCTGCGATCCGGGCACCGGCGTCCTCGTTGTCGGCGAACAGAACGACATCATCCTGTACCGCGATCTCAAGGCGGCCGGGATCTTCGAGTACTTCTTCAAGCCGCTCTCAGGCGCGCTGGTGTCGCGGGCCTGCAATGCCATCCTCACCGGCAACACGCAGCAGCGCGCGCTGCGCACGGGACGCCTGATCTTCGTCCTCGGCGTGCGTGGAGGCAGCGGCGCCACGACCATTGCCGTCCGGCTGGCCTGGCATCTGGCGCAGACGCGCAAGCGCCGCGTCGCATTTCTCGATCTGGACCTGCGCATGGGCGATGCCGCGCTGCAATTCGACGTGACCCCGCATCACGCCCTGCGCGAGGCACTGGAGCATCCCGAACGGATCGACGAACTCTTCCTGGAGCGCGGCATCATTCGCGTCACCGAACGGCTGGACCTTCTGGCGGCCGAGGAACCGCTCAACTATATGGGGCTGTATTCCGAAGACGCGCTGCTGGTCCTGCTCGACCGGCTCTTGCACAGCTATCGCTATGTCTTTGTGGACCTTCCGCCCTTTGTGGCCGCGGGCCTGCCGCGCGTGCTTCACCTCCCCAGCCTGTTCCTTCTGATCAGCGACGGCTCACTGGCATCTGTCCGCGACGTGGCGCGCTGGCGGGCATTCATTGGCGCCAACTCCGCGGAACGGACGACCCAGCATGTGCTCAACATGTCGGACGCGCACGGCAGCCTCCCGTTGGACGAACTTGTTCGGGCAGCCGGTCAGCCGCCCGACATCATCGTGCCCTTCGATCGCGAAGTCGCGGCGGCCTCCAATCTTGGGGTGCGGCGCCTGGAAAGTTGTCGCGGCCTCATGCGCGCGCTCGGACCGGCGCTGTTGCACATCTCGGGCGAACCGGCCGAAGACGATCGTTCGCTGATCGAAAGGCTGTTCCGGTAATGAGCATGTTCAATTTCGGGCGCAAACGGGAACTCGGCGGCGAAGATCTTCCCGAACTGGAACCCAACCGGCCGGAGGACATGCCCGGCCCGCCTCCGGAGAGTTTGCCTGCCGCACTTGCCCATATCGAACGCCCGCGCACGGCGGGAACCGACTTCATCCAGGACCGCGTCCTGACCCAGATCGAGCCGGCTGCCGCCATCCGCATGGCGCCGCTGGATCTGGCGGAACGCGTCAACGAGCTGGTGGGAATGATCGCCGCCGAAAACCGGCTGCTCCTCAACCAGGTCGAGCAGCGCAGCGTCGCCGCGACCATCGTCGACGACATGATCGGCCTTGGTCCGCTCGAGCCGTTGCTGGGCGACGACACCGTTTCGGACATCATGATCAACGGCCCGAAAATGATCTATGTCGAGCGCCGGGGAAAGCTCGAGCTGACCTCCTACCACTTCAGGAACAATGCCCATGTCATGCATGTGGCCCAACGGATCGCCTCCTCCGTCGGCCGGCGCGTCGACGAATCCAGTCCCATGCTGGATGCGCGGCTTGCCGATGGCAGCCGCGTCAACGTGATTATCGCCCCCCTCAGTCTCAAGGGGCCGTGCATCTCCATCCGAAAATTCGCGCAAGAACGCCATGAGCATGGAGAAATTCGTGGCGCTCGGCACGGCATCGCCCGAAATCGCCAAGATGCTGGAGATTTGCTGCGCGCTGCCGGCTCAACATGATCATTTCGGGCGGAACCGGGTCGGGCAAGACCACGCTTCTGAACGCGCTGTCGCGGCATGATCGAACAAGGACGAACGCATCGTGACGATCGAGGATGCGGCGGAACTTCAGCTGCAACAGCGCCATGTCCTCCAACTCGAAACCCGGCCGCCGAATATCGAGGGCCATGGCGAGGTGACGCAGCGAGACCTCGTGCGCAACGCCCTGCGCATGCGGCCGGACCGCATCATCATCGGCGAGGTCCGCGGCGCCGAGGCGTTCGACATGATGCAGGCCATGAACACCGGACATAACGGTTCGATGTCCACCATCCACGCCAATTCGGCGCGTGACACGCTGGCGCGGATCGAGAACATGATCCTGATGGCCAATGCGAATTTGCCGATGCAGGCGGTCCGCCAGCAGATGACCAGCGCCCTGGACGTCGTCGTCCAGACCGAACGGATGCGCGACGGGGTGCGGCGCATCACCGAGGTCGCCGAAGTGGTCGGCATGGAGGGTGATATCGTCTCGCTCGGCACATTGGCCAGCTATCGCTTCGAAGGCGAAAATCCCGATGGCACCCTGCGCGGCCAGTTCGAGCGCCACGGCGGCCGCCCCCGCTTCCTCAATCGCCTGGACTATTACGGGCTGGGCAAGGCGTTCATGGATGCCCTGGGCGGCTATGGCGAAAAGGCTGAGTGACGATGGTGACCTTTGCGCTGGTGCTCGTTGCCGGTCTGATTCTCCTGGGCATCGGTATCGGGACGACGCTGACCCACATCCGGGCCGAACGCCGCGAACTGCACAGACGGACCGCACTCGCCATCCATAGCCGGCCCGTCATCCTGGCGGCGCGCCCGGCAGGAGGGTTGAGACCCTATATCATCGCGGCCGGCCATGGATTTCGCCGGCTCTATGCAATCGGCCTGCCGTTTCAATGGGGGATGCGCGCCGGCGCCGCCACGCTTGTGCTGATCGGACTTGGCGGCGGCGGCACGAGCTGGTTCCTGCTCCACATGTTGCTGCATCTGCCGCTCTGGCTTGCCGGACCGCTCACGCTCGCGGCCCTGTTCTTCATTCCGCGCCAGATTCTGAAGATGCAGCAGAACAAGGCGGAACAAGCCTTCCTCAACCTGTTTCCCGACACGATCGACATGATCGTGCGCATGGTCAGGGCGGGCATTCCGATCATGGCCGCAATCCGCACCGTCGGTGACGAAGCGCGGCCGCCCGTGGCGGAAATCTTTACCTCGCTGGCCGACCAGGTCGAGATCGGGATCATGTTCGAAGAAGCTCTGGTGCAGGTCGGCGAGCGGGTCGGGATGGCCGACTTTCGCTTCTTCGCCGTTGCCGTGTCCCTGCAACACTCGACGGGCGGCAACATCGCTTCGACGCTGGAGATCCTGTCGGAAATCATCCGCAAGCGACGGTCGGCGCGCCTGAAGGCCAAGTCGACATCGTCCGAAGTGAGAGTCTCGGCCATGGTGCTCGGCTCGCTGCCCATTCTGGTGATCGGCGGTCTGTTGCTGACCAGCCCGGCCTATCTGGCACCGCTCGTCACCGATCCGCGCGGCAACATCATCATCGGCGCCGCCATCATTAGCCTGGGGCTCGGCTTTCTGACCATGCGCGAGATGATGCGCCGTGCGACCCAGATGTGAACCACAATAACGGAGGGCGTCTTGTCCAACCTGTTCGAGAGCGCCGGATTTTTTCTGGTCCTGGGCGCGGTGTTCCTGACCCTGGGCGGGACGACGCTGATTGGCTACGCGGTCCGGCTGCGGCGGGACGAACTGAGCCGCCGCGTCGATCTGGTGGCCCCCCGCCTCGCTGTCATGGCCGCGCCCGATCAGGCGCTCCAGCGCACGGCGGTCGCGGTGACAGCCGGGGGCATGGGGGTGCAGAGTCGCCGTGAAATCATACGCCGCCTGGCGACACTGCGCGTCCCGGCGCGTCGGGCGATGCTGGCCTTCAGCGTCCTGCGCGGCCTCAGTGTTCTGTCATGCTTCGTGCTCGGCGATGCCGTCGGCGGGCGCATTCCCGCCCTGGCCGGGCAGCCCGTGATCGTCTACCTGCTGGCGGGGGCCCTCGGGATTGCCGGCTGGTTCCTGCCGGCCATGATCGTCGGCACGGATGGTGAAGGCGCGCACCAAGGCCGTCGCCGGGGGGCTGCCCGATGCGCTGGAACTCCTTGTCGTCTGTGTCGAGGCGGGGCTCTCGCTGGAAGACGGGATCGAGCGCATCGTCGTCGAGATGCGCCATTCCCATCCCTCGCTCGCCGAAGAGCTGGCGCTGACGGCGGCCGATCTGAAAATCCTGCCGAGCCGCGAACAGGCTTTGGCAAATCTGGCGACCCGGGTCGATGTCCCCAGCGTGCGCTCGGTGGTGTCGACGCTGTCGCAGACCATGCGCTACGGCACGCCGCTCGCCCAGGCCTTGCGCACGGTCGCCGCGGAAATGCGCAACGATGCGCTGCTTCAGCTGGAAGAACGGGCCAACCGCCTGCCGACCCTTCTGACGCTGCCGATGATGCTGTTCATCATGCCGACGATCTTCCTGATCGTCGGCGGGCCGGCAGCCTTGCGCCTGATGGACACCTTCGGCGCACTGAACGGCGCTAGAGCGTCCGCCTGCACTTTCAGCGACACGATCTTGTCCGGCTCGCCGTCGATGGCGCCATTGTTGTGTTCGCCGCCCTTCTTGATGGCGTCGACATGCTCCATGCCTTCGACCACCTGGCCCCAGACCGAATATTGCTTGTCGAGCCAGGGCGCATCGTCGAAGCAGATGAAGAACTGGCTGTTGGCGCTGTTGGGATTGGCGGTGCGCGCCATCGAGCAGGTGCCGCGCACATGCTTGCGTGTCGGAGAATTCGGCCTTCAGGTCGGGCAGGTCCGAGCCGCCCGAGCCGGTGCCGGTGGGATCGCCGGTCTGCGCCATGAAGCCGGGGATGACGCGATGGAAGACGATGCCGTCATAGAAGCCCTGGCGCGCCAGCTCCTTGATGCGGGCCACATGATCGGGCGCCACGTCGGGCTTGAGCGCGATGACGACCGGCCCCGTCTTCAGCTCCATCACGATCGTGTTTTCGGGATCGGTTGCCATCGTCATTTTCCTTTTCGTTCGGCACAGCGTTTGACCAGAAGGTCGGCGACGTAGGGGTGAGAAGGGCGAGACATTGCCGCCCAGATGCGCGATTTCCTTGACCAGCCGCGAGGCAATCGCCTGATGGCGCGGGTCGGCCATCAGAAAGACGGTCTCGATCTCGCGGATCGAGCCGCTGGTTCATGCCCACCATCTGGAATTCATATTCGAAATCGGAGACCGCGCGCAGGCCGCGCACGATCATGCTGGCGCCGACCTCGCTCGGCAAAGCTGACCAGCAGCGTATCGAAGGCGTCGACCTCGATGGTCGCCCGCCCGTCGCCGGCCAGCGGCGCGGCTTCGTGGCGCCACGATCTCCACGCGCTCTTCCAGCGTGAACAGCGGCGATTTGGCGGCGTTGGTCGCCACGCCGATCACCAGGTGATCGACCAGCTTCACCGCCCGCTTGATGATGTCGAGATGGCCCAGCGTGACCGGGTCGAATGTCCCCGGATAAAGCCCGATGCGCTTCTCGCCATGCCGACCCCTGCTAGCGCCGCTTCCTCGCGTCATCTTCGGCGCGTCTTCCGCCGAACTCTCGGCGATCCGTTCGACCGACACAACCCGCTCGTCCTCGTCCAGCCGGAAGACGGTGACGCCCTGCGCCGCGCGGCCCTGATAGCAGATATCCTTCACCGGCACGCGGATGGTCTGGCCCTTGTCGCTGATCAGCATCAGATCGTCGCTCTCCTCGACCGGGAAGGCCGAAATGATGGCGCTGTTCTTCCGGCCCATGCCCATCGCCACGATGCCCGAGCCGCCGCGCCCGGTGACGCGGTATTCGTAGGAACTGAGGTGCGCTTGCCGAAGCCGTTGTCCGAAACCGCGAAGCACGAACTGCTCGCGCGCGCCCAGCGCGGCATAGCGGTCGGGCGTCAGGGTCGCCTCTTCGGCCACTTCTTCGTCCTCCGCGACGTCTTCGGCGCGCGGCCTCGGCCTCTTCGCCGGCTGCGCGGCGCGGCCGCGCTGGCCTGCTTGCAGATAGGCACGGGCCTCGGCCGAGCTGGCATCGGAATGATGCAGCAGGCGCCAGGCTCGACCACGTCGTCGCCGGCCGCCAGACTTGATGCCGCGCACGCCGGTGGATTCGCGGCCCTTGAACACGCGCACATCGGTGACCGCAAAGCGGATGCACTTGCCGTGGCGCGTGGTCAGCAGCACGTCGTCATCGCTCGGTGCAGGCCTCGACGCCGACAATGCCGTCGCCCTCGGCCAGCTTCATCGCGATCTTGCCGTTGCGGTTGATGGTGACGAAATCGGACAGCTCGTTGCGGCGCACATTGCCCAGCTTGGTGGCGAACACCACGTTGAGCTTGCCCCATTGCGCCCTCGTCTTCCGGCAGCGGCAGGATCGAGGTGATCCATTCGCCCGGCTTGAGCGGCAGCAGATTGACCATCGCCTTGCCGCGGCCGGCGACGCGCGCCTCCGGCAGCTTCCAGACCTTGAGCTTGTAGGCCATGCCGGTCGAGGAGAAGAACACCAGCGGCGTATGGGTGTTGGCGACGAAGATCTTGGTGACGAGGTCTTCCTCGCGCGTCGCCATGCCCGAGCGGCCCGCGCCCGCCGCGGCCCTGCACGCGATATTCGGCCAGCGGCGTGCGCTTGATGTAGCCGCCATGGGTGACGGTGATCGCCATGTCCTCGCGCTCGATCAGGTCCTCGTCCTCGAGTTCGAGATCGGCTTCGATCAGTTCGGTCCGGCGCGGGGTGGCGAATTCGTCGCGGATCTCGGCCAGCTCGCTCGCGCACGATGTCGAGCACGCGCGCGCGCGAGCGCAGGATGTCGAGATAGTCCTGGATCGCCACGGCCAGCTTCTGCACCTCGTCGGCGATCTCGTCGCGGCCCAGCGCGGTCAGCCGCTGCAGGCGCAGTTCGAGGATGGCCTTGGCCTGTTCCTCGGTCAGGCGGATCGTGCCTTCGGGCGTGATGGCGATGGCGCGGATCGGCGATCAGCGTCGACCAGCGGGCCGACATCCTTGGCCGGCCAGTCGCGCGCCATCAACTGCTCGCGGGCGGTCGCCGCATCGGGCGCGGCGCGGATCAGGCGGATCACCTCGTCGATATTGGCGACGGCGACGGCCAGGCCGACCAGCGTATGGCCGCGCTCGCGCGCCTTCATCAGGTCGAAGCGCGTGCGCTTGGTCACGACCTCTTCGCGGAACACGACGAAGGCGCCGATCATGTCCTTCAGGTTCATCTGCTCCGGCTTGCCGCCATTGAGCGCCAGCATGTTGACGCCGAAGCTGGTCTGCAGTTCGGAGTAGCGATAGAGCTGGTTCAGCACGACGTCGGCCGAAGCGTCGCGCTTCAGTTCGATCACCACGCGCATGCCGTGGCGGTCGCTTTCGTCGCGGATATCGGCGATGCCCTCGACGCGCTTGTCGCGCACCAGCTCGGCCATGCGCTCCTGCATGCGCGCCTTGTTCACCTGATAGGGCAGTTCGGTGACGATGATCGCGAAGCGGTCCTTGCGGATTTCCTCGATCTCGGTCCTGGCGCGCATCAGCACCGAGCCGCGGCCGCGCATCAGCGCCGCGCGCGCCGCCGCCTTGCCGATGATCAGCGCGCCGGTCGGGAAATCCGGGCCCGGCACGATCTCGGTCAGCGCGTCCAGGCCGATCGAGGGATCTTCGATATAGGCCAGGCAGGCATCGATCACCTCGCCCAGATTGTGCGGCGGCACATTGGTCGCCATGCCCACGGCAATGCCGCCGGCGCCATTGACCAGCAGATTGGGAAAGCGCGCCGGCAGCACCACCGGTTCATGCTCGGAGCCGTCGTAATTGTCCTGGAAGTCGACCGTGTCCTTTTCGATGTCCTCGGTCAGGGCATGGGCGATCTTGGCGCGGCGGGCCTCGGTGTAGCGCATGGCCGCGGGCGGATCGCCGTCGATCGAGCCGAAATTGCCCTGGCCGTCGATCAGCGGCACGCGCATGGAGAAATCCTGCGCCATGCGCACCAGCGCGTCATAGATCGACTGGTCGCCATGCGGGTGGTATTTGCCCATCACGTCGCCGACGATCAGGGCGCGATTTGCGATAGGGCTTGTTCCAGTCGCGCCCGTTCTCGTGCATCGAGAACAGGATGCGCCGGTGCACGGGCTTCAGTCCGTCGCGCGCGTCGGGCAGCGCGCGGCTGACAATCACGCTCATCGCGTAGTCGAGATAGGAGCGCTTGAGCTCGTCCTCGATGGCGATGGAGCTGACACTGCCCCGGCCGATGGGCGGGAGGCCGGAGGCCTCGGATTCGCTCAAATTCTCGTCCTCGTTCGCGCCCGCGCCGCGGTCTGTCGCCGGCGGGCAAAATCCAGCCCTAGACCTAGCATTCCGGACCGCGATTCGGCCAGCAAAAGCGTCGCCAAAACGCCGCAAAAACATCATTTCGCAAAGGGCTTTGGCACGGTCCTACGGGCGCTTTGCCGCAGCCGCCCGGCGCACCGCCGAGAGCTCGTGGAACACCCGTTTCATGTCGTAGGCATACATCAGCCGTTGTTTCGGGGAATGGTCGTCGCAGGCCGTCGCGGAAGCCGAAAACGATGCCGAACAGCCGCCCGCTGCGGGCATCGACCACCGGCCCGCCGGAGAAGCCCTTGCCGCCATTGGCCTCGAAGGACGAAGGCGTGCTGGACACCGCAGTCCGGGCAACGCGGCAGGACCGGGGCGTCGGTCCAGCGCACCGCGCCGGCGGCCATGCGCAACTCGCCCGTCGCCCCCTGGCCATAGGCGATCACCTTTTCGCCGACCTGCGGGGCGGCATGGGCCAGGGCCTGGCGGCGCGAGGTGCGGAAGAACAGCAGATCGTAATCGGCCGAACTGCCCAAAATGGTGTCCGGATCGACGCAGATTGGCGTTGTGCGCATTGGTGGCGGCGATCCCCGGGGCGATGACGACGCCCGCCCCGTGGCCCTCCATCACCAGATAGGCCGACCCTTCGAGCGGCAGGTAGGCCCTGGAAATCTCCGGCGTGAGGAATCCGCTGGCCGGCAGTCCGGCGCTGCGTGACGCACCCGCTAAGCGCGAGCCCCGCCGATAGTGCGAGCCCGAGCGAGGCTTGCCGCCAACTCATCATGCATCTGCCGCCGCGATCAGAACGGAATCTCGTCGTCCATTTCGTCGCGGTCGAAGCTGGCGCCGCCTTCACTGGCACCACGCGATCCGCCGCCGCCGGAGAACCCGCCGCCGCCTTCGCCGCGGCTGTCGAGCATCTGCAGCTCCCCGCGGAAGCGTTGCAGCACCACCTCGGTCGAATATTTCTCGACCCCGTCCTTGTCGGTGTATTTGCGGGTCTGCAGCTGGCCCTCGAGATACACCTTGGCGCCCTTCTTGAGATACTGCTCGGCCACCTTGGCCAGGTTCTCGTTGAAGATCACGACGCGGTGCCATTCGGTGCGCTCGCGGCGCTCGCCGCTCGACTTGTCGCGCCAGGTTTCCGAGGTCGCGACGGAGAGGTTCACGACGGGCTCGCCGCTCGACATGCGGCGCACATCCGGGTCTTTGCCCAGATTGCCGATCAGGATCACCTTGTTGACGCTGCCCGCCATTTGCCCGTCTCCATTGCCGTTCGAATTGCCAGTGTCGTCCGAATTGAAGCGCCGAACCTATCCCCGGCACCGCCGCCGCGCCACAGGCGCCCGCGGCAGAACTGTGGACAGCCGGAATGGCCGCAAGCCTAACATCGTTCCTGTTATGTTCCAAGCCCGTCGAGCCGGGATCTCAGCTTTCCGGATGGGCGAACATGCCGGCCAGCATCGGCTCCAGCTTCTTGGCGCCATAGACGCTCAGGTGATGCTCGTCGCGATAGAGCGGAATGCCGTTTTCGCGCACCTCGCAGCGGCCCGTGCGGCAGAAATACAGATGGGGAAAATAGGCCCGCACGCCCTCCTGCGCGGCCAGCTTGTGGAAGAGAGGCAGCACCACCCTTTGGCGCCGCTTGTATTCGGCCAGGCTGGGGCCCTGCGATTTGGCGCGGCCCGACAGCATCTGCCGCGCCAGCACGACCGGCACGGTCCAGCCGATCTCGGGCACCGAACCGATCAGGATCACCTTCTTGTGGGCGGCGCGCAGCGCAGCGATGGTGCGCTCGAGCCCGCGCGTGAAGATGGCCGCGTTCTCGGACGGCTTGTGCGACACCGACACTGCGTCGCCGATCTGCACGAAGCCATGGCCCTCGTCGCCATAGGCGCGTCCGTCGGCGTTCTTGGCCCAACGCGCCTCCAGGATCACGGTCTTGATCTGCGGATGCAGCGTCACAAAACGGATGACGCGGTCGTTGAAGCGTTTGCAGTGCCAGGCATCGGGCCGGTAAACGCCGATCAGCGGCGCGCAGCTCGGCTGGCCGGCGAACCAGCCCTCGATCCCGGCCTCGCGCGCAATGTCGCGCACCGCCGGAAGGATGGCGTCGGCATGGCTGTCACCCCACAACAGGATGCTGGGGGCGATGTCCTTGCCGGCGCCGAAGCGGCACAGCCGATGCGCATTGATGTCCTTGAGCGGCAGCCCGAAACAGGCATCGAGCAGGCCGTCATTGTCCCGCTCCTCCGCCAGAACCTTGCGGATCGGCCTTTTGAAGCGATGCGGAAACCCGTCCGAGGCGACGACCGTCGTCGAGCACAAAAGGGCCGCCGCAATGGCGGCGCCGCCAAAGGCGAAGGGCGCGCGCGAGCGCCGTGCACGCGCGAGCCGCGGCCGGCGGAAGGGCTGTTCGACAAATCGCCAGGACAGCACCGCCAGCACAAAGGAGGCCACGATCACCCCGATCGTCTCGATCGGATGCAGGCCGCGATAGAGGTAGTAGTGGAGATAGACGTAAACCGGCCAGTGCCACAGATAGAGCGAATAGGAAATCAGGCCGACGAAGACCACGGGACGAAAACTCAGCGCCCCCGTCACCCAGCCCACCTCGCCGCCGCGACCGGCATAGATCACCAGCATCGTGCCGAGACAGGGAACGAGCGCGGCCGCGCCAGGAAAATGCATATGCGGCCGGAAGGTGAAGATGCCCCAGGCGATGGCCGCCAGGCCTGCCAGCGCCAGGGACTCGCGCAGTGCCCGGCTGTTCGGCGCCGCGATTCCGGCGATGGCCAGCAACGCACCGACCATCAACTCCCACATGCGCGAGGGCAGAAGATAGAACGCCCAGCCCGGTTCGTGCAGCACGCCCCATTCGCTGAAGGCGAAGGATGCGGCCATCAAGCCGCCGACCAGCATCAGCGGCACGCGCCGGCCGCGATGGCGCACCAGCAGCAACAGCGCCGGAAAGATCAGATAGAACTGCTCCTCGACCGCGATCGACCACAGATGCAGAAGCGGGCGCTGCACCGATGCGACGTGAAAATAATTGACGTCGCGCAGGAATTCGATGTTCGAGGCGAACAACGCCGTCGCCAGCAGGCTGCGCCCAAAGCGCTTGAAATCGGCGGGAAACAGAAGCAACGCGCCGACAAGACTGGCGGCGGCCAGCATGACGAACAGCGCCGGAAAGATGCGCCGCACGCGCCGCTCATAGAATCGCAGAATCGAAAAGCGATCCTCGCGCATCTCCTGGGTGACGAGCCCGGTGATCAGATATCCGGAGATCACGAAGAAGATATCGACGCCAATGAAGCCGCCCCGGAATCCCGGGACGTGGTAGTGAAAGAGCATGACCGCAACCACGGCGATCGCGCGCAGCCCGTCGACGTCGGGACGATAGCGATGACCAGCCGGATGGAAGGCTCGAGACGGAAATTTCGGCATGGAAAACACGGCCTGTCCCTAACGCACGAAAACGCAAAAGGGCCATGCGTCCTTTGCTCCCGGCCGCAAATTTTTTTGCTGTTCGATTTCCGTTCGCGGGCGCGCGCGATTCCCCGCCGACGTTCAGCGCGGCCTTGGGCCCTCTGTCGCCAGCAACGGCGCAAACAGCGGCGCCAGCTGCTTGGCCCCGAACACCGTCAGATGATGCTCGTCGCGATACAGCGGATGTCCATCCATCTGCGCCTTGCAATATCCGGACGGGCACAGGATCGCGCCGGGGTGGACAAACCGCACGGGATAGGCTTTGGCGATCGCCGCGAACACCGCGCGCACATCGGCGTCGCGGGCAAGGTACTGGTCGCGCGTCGGCGCGATCTTCCGGCTTTTGCCGCTCAAGATCATGCGCGCCAGGGCTTGCGGCACACGCATCTGGAATTCCGGCACCGCGCCGACGATCACGACCTGCTTTCCGGCATCCGTCAGGATCTTCACCGTGCGCGTCAGGCCGCGCGTGAACACGGCCAGGGTTTCCGCCGGCGAGCTGGTCACCGACTGGGAATCGACGAAGACGGCACGGCCCTCATCCTGTGGTCCGAGCGGCGCACCGCCGGCATCCATGGTCCAGCGCGCGTCGAGGATCACGGTGCGGATATTCTTCGCCAGCGCGATTTTCAGCACCGCGTCGTTGAAGGGTTCGCATTCGCGCGTGTCGGGCCGGCGCGCGCCGAAAATCGGCGGGCAACGCCCGCGTCCGGCGAACAGGCCCGTGCGGCCCCCGGCGCGGGCCGCCAGCGAGACGGCCGGCAACATGGCGTCGGCATGGCTGTCGCCCCAGAGCAGAAAGTCCGGCGTGCCGGCACGCGCGCCGATCTTGCACAGCCGTTGGACGGACACCTCTTGAGGACGGATACCGAAGCAGTATTTCTGGCGCGGCTCGGACTCCTCCGTGGCGGCCAGAATACGCTGCACGGCCGGACCGTAACGCTGCGGCAGACCGGCGCCGCCCCACATCACGCCGCCGATCACCGCACAGGTCAGCACCGCCCCCGCGGTCATGCCGAACAGCTGTCCGCGCGTCGCGCCGATGCGGCGCTCGCGAAAGGGCTGTTCGACATATCGCCAGGACAGGCCGGCCAGCACCATCGACGCGGCGATCAGCCCCGCCGTCCAGCTCGCGCTCAGCCCCTGGGGGAATTGCGTCAACGCAAACACGTAAAGCGGCCAGTGCCACAGATAGAGCGAGTAGGAGATCAGCCCGACCGCGACGGGCCCGCGCAGGCCCAGCACCGTGGTCACGACCGTGCCGCCGCCGCTGCCGGCCAGGATGATGGCGGCCGCGCCCAGACAGGGCGCCAGGGCATTGGCGCCTGGAAAGGGCGATGCGGCATCGAGCGCGACGACGGACCAGCCGATCGCCGCCAGTCCCGCCGCCGCCAACCCGTTGCGCAGGGCGGCGTTTGCGGGCGGGCGGATCACGCCCATGGCCAGCACCGCGCCCACCATCAACTCCCAGAACCGCGCCGGCAGCAGGAAGAAGGTCGCCGCCGGCCATATTGCGACCCCCACGATGCTGAGCGCGAGCGAGGCCCCCAGCGCCGCTGCGAGCCAGCCGAACCGCACATGCCCCGATTTGCGGCGCAGCCAGATCAGCAGCCAGGGGAACAGCAGATAGAATTGCTCTTCGACCGCCAGCGACCAGGTGTGCAGCAGCGGCTTGGTCACGGCGGCGGCGTCGAAATAGCCGGCATCGCTCCAGAACTGGAAATTGGAGATGAAGCCGACCGTCGCCAACAGGCTCTTGGCGTAGTGGATCAATCCCTGCGGAAATAGGAAAAGCAGCGCCGCGATGCTGGTGCCGATGAGCACGGCAAAGAGCGCCGGCAGGATGCGACGCGCGCGCCGCTCATAGAAATTCCAGATCGAGAATCGGTTCTCGGCCAGTTCGGCTTGTATCAGCGCCGTGATCAGATAGCCCGAGATGACGAAGAAGACGTCGACCCCGGCATAGCCGCCGGAAAACGGCCACACATGGTAGTGGTAGAAAACGACCGGCAACACCGCGATGGCGCGCAGCCCGTCGATATCCGGGCGGTAGCGCGCGCCGGCAGGATGCTGGCGATTGGCGTTGAACATGACGGAATCGGATGCCGGGGAGCCGCGGAGCCTCTTACGCGAAAACCGGCGCGCTCCGACAGGGGGCGGCAGGAAAAATCCCGCTGCCGGGCGCGTTTGAATCTGGACAGACCTGCCCGTCCATGGGATAAGTGTTCGCATTTTGTTCCGTGCCGGGGCCGCGCTGCGGCGATTGCTCCCGGCCCGCTTGCCCCGGGCCGGACGGCTCGCCATATCTAACCGCTTGCCGCCCCCGAACGGCGCTTCAAACCGGCCTGCGGGCCCTGCAAGGTTCCATGCTCAAGAACATCTCCATTCGCGGCGCCCGCGAGCACAATCTGAAGAATGTCGATGTCGAGATTCCGCGCGACACGCTGACGGTCATCACCGGGCTCTCCGGCTCGGGCAAATCCAGCCTCGCCTTCGACACCATCTATGCCGAGGGCCAGCGCCGTTACGTGGAATCGCTGTCGGCCTATGCGCGCCAGTTCCTGCAGCTGATGCAGAAGCCCGATGTCGATCATATCGAGGGCCTGTCGCCGGCCATCTCCATCGAGCAGAAGACGACCTCGAAGAATCCGCGCTCGACGGTCGGCACCGTCACCGAGATCTACGACTATCTGCGCCTGCTGTTCGCGCGCGTCGGCGTGCCCTATTCGCCGGCCACGGGCCTTCCCATCGAGAGCCAGACCGTCAGCCAGATGGCCGACCGCATCCTGGCGCTGCCCGAAGGCACACGGCTGTTCCTGCTGGCGCCGATCGTGCGCGGCCGCAAGGGCGAATACCGCAAGGAACTTGCCGAGCTGCAGAAGAAGGGCTTCCAGCGCGTCAAGATCGACGGCACCTTCTACGAGATCGCCGAGACGCCTGCGCTCGACAAGAAGCTCAAGCACGACATTGAAGTTGTTGTGGATCGGATCGTTGTAAAAGCCAGACATCGGCAACCGCCTGCCCGATTCCATCGAGACCGCGCTGGGCCTGACCGACGGGCTCGTCATCGCCGAATTCGCCGACAGGAAGGACGACAAGGGCGAGGCCGAGCGGCTGATGATGTCGTCGAAATTCGCCTGCCCGGTCTCCGGCTTCACCATCCCGGAGATCGAGCCGCGCCTGTTCTCGCTTCAACAATCCGCATGGCGCCTGCCCGACCTGCGACGGCCTCGGCACCCAGCTCTATTTCGACGCCGCCCTGGTGGTGCCCGATGACCAGCCTGACGCTGCGCAAGGGCGCCATCGCGCCCTGGGCCAAATCGACCTCGCCCTATTATCTGCAGACGCTCGAGGCGCTGGGCCGCCACTACAAGTTCTCGCTCACCGTGCCATGGGAGGACCTGCCCAAGCGTGCGCAGGACGTGATCCTGTTCGGCTCGGGCGACGAGGCGATCAAGTTCACCTATGACGACGGGCTGCGCCGCTACGACACCAAGAAGACCTTCGAAGGCGTCATGCCCAACATGCAGCGCCGCTACAAGGAAACCGATTCGTCCTGGGTGCGCGAGGAGCTGGAGCGCTTCCAGGACACCAGCCCCTGCGCCGATTGCGGCGGTTACCGCCTCAAGCCCGAGGCGCTGGCGGTCAAGATCGCGGGGCTGCATGTCGGCCAGATCTGCGAGCAGTCGATCAAGCAGGCCGATGCCTGGTTCGGCGACCTCGACAAGGACCTGACCAAACAGCAGACGCGAGATCGCCGCCCGCATCCTGAAGGAAATCCGCGCGCGCCTGAAATTCCTCAACAATGTCGGGCTGGAATATCTGTCCCTGTCACGCGCCTCCGGCACGTTGTCGGGCGGCGAGAGCCAGCGCATCCGCCTGGCCTCGCAGATCGGCTCGGGGCTCACCGGCGTGCTCTATGTGCTGGACGAGCCGTCGATCGGCCTGCACCAGCGCGACAACGAGAAGCTGCTGGAATCGCTGAAGGGCCTGCGCGATCTCGGCAATTCGGTCATCGTCGTCGAGCATGACGAGGAGGCCATCCGCACCGCCGACCATGTCATCGACATGGGCCCGGGCGCCGGCATCCATGGCGGCCATATCATCGCCGAAGGCACGCCCGGCCGACATCATGGCCAATCCCAAGAGCCTGACCGGCAAATACATCGGTCGGCCTGGAACAGATCGCCGACTCCCGCGCGCCGCCGCCAGGCCGTGCACAATCGCTGGCTCAAGGTCACGGGCGCGCGCGCCAACAATCTGCAGAACGTCTCGGCGGACATTCCGCTGGGCACCTTCACCTGCGTCACCGGCGTTTCCGGCGGCGGCAAGTCCACGCTCACCATCGAGACGCTCTACAAGGGCGCGGCGCGCAAACTCAATGGCAGCCGCGAGCATCCCGCGGCCGCACGACAAGATCGAGGGGCTGGAATATCTCGACAAGGTCATCGACATCGACCAGAGCCCGATCGGACGCACGCCGCGCTCCAACCCGGCCACCTATACCGGCGCCTTCACCCCGATCCGCGACTGGTTCGCCGAACTGCCCGAAGCCAAGGCCCGCGGCTATGCGCCCGGCCGCTTCAGCTTCAACGTCAAGGGCGGGCGCTGCGAAGCCTGCCAGGGCGACGGCGTCATCAAGATCGAGATGCACTTCCTGCCGGACGTTTATGTCCAGTGCGATGTCTGCAAGGGCAAGCGCTACAATCGCGAAACGCTGGAAGTGAAATTCCGCGACAATTCGATTGCCGACGTGCTCGACATGACGGTGGAAGCCGGCGCCGAGCTGTTCAAGGCCGTGCCGTCGATCCGCGAAAAGCTCGACACGCTGACGCGCGTGGGGCTCGGCTATATCAATATCGGCCAGCAGGCGACCACGCTGTCGGGCGGCGAGGCCCAGCGCGTCAAGCTCTCCAAGGAGCTGGCGCGCCGCGCCACCGGCCGCACGCTCTACATCCTGGACGAGCCGACGACCGGGCTGCACTTCCATGACGTCAAGAAGCTGCTCGAAGTGCTGCACGAGCTGGTCGACAACGGCAACACCGTCGTGGTGATCGAGCACAATCTCGAAGTCATCAAGACCGCCGACTGGATCGTCGATCTGGGGCCCGAAGGCGGCGATGGCGGCGGCGAGATCGTCGCCACCGGCACGCCGGAAGATGTCGCCAAGGTCGCGCGCTCCTATACCGGGCAATATCTCAAGACGTTGCTCAGGCAGCGCACGCCGGAACGCGTCGCGGTCAAGGCCGCGGCCTCGAAATCGACAGCCCGAAAGGCCCCCGCGAAGAAGAAGGCAGCCGTCAAAAAGCCCGCTGCCAAACGCGGCAAGCTCAAGGCGGCGGAGTAGATGCGGCTGCAGTCCTGCCGTGGTATAATCCGCAGACGAACGCGCCGGGATTGACCGCAGCTTGAAAGACGCAGCCGATGGCCATTTCGCCTCGCCCGAAGAGATCGAGGCGCTGTTGTCCAAACCCGCCAGGGGATGAGGTCGGTCTTCACGAAGGCTGCGCTGGCCGGCGAGCGCGCGGGGCGTCGCGCAACGGCCGGCCGTGCGTGTCGCACCGCTGCTCCGCTTTCCCTATCGTGTCTTCTACAGGGTCGGGCCAGAGCAGATCGAAATCCTGCACATCCACCACACCGCGCGAACCATGGACGGATTAGCCGGTCGCAGCACAGTTTGACCCAGGACAAAGGCCCCACCCGGCCCCTGCGCTAGAAGCGCCCCGACACACCGGCAGACGCGTCCCCCATGAACGTTTCCCCCATGCCCTTCGTCCCCGCCGCCTGGTTTCCCGGCCCGCATTCGGAAAACGAGGCCTGGGTCCGCGCCGAATTCCAGTCGGTGCTCGATCACTGGTTCGACTGGCGCAAGGGCCTGTTCAAGGACGATCCCCTCGCCGTCACGCCCGCCGGCCGCCGCAGCGCCACCTTCCTGGCCGAGCGCGAGCTTCTGGCCCAGCGCCTTCAGGAGCTGTGCGAGGCGCTGACGGCCGAGATTCCGAGCTACTCGCCGCGCTATATCGGCCACATGAAAGCCGAGCTGTCGCTGCCGGCCCTGTTCGGCTGGTTCGCGGCCATGCTGCACAACCCCAACATCACGACCCGCGAAGCCAGCAAGGTCGGCACGGTCATCGAGAGCGAGGCCATCGCCATGCTGGCCGAGATGCTCGGCTTCGATCCGGCCACCGCCCAGGGCCATTTCACCAGCGGCGGCACGCTCGCCAATTTCGAAGGCGTGTGGCGCGCGCGCTACCGCCTCGATCACTGGCTGGCGCTGGCGCTCTACATCGCCGAAACCACCCACACCAGGCTCGACATCTTCGCCGCCGCCCATATGGGCTGGACGCGCTTCCGCAAGCTGTGGACCGAACACAAGCTCAGCAACGAAACCCTGGCCCGCTACAGCGGCGCGGCCAGCAACCCGGCCGACATATTCCGCCGCATCTCGGCCGCCTCCGGCCGCGACTATCTTGGCCCCGTCGTTCTGGTGCCCGGCAACAAGCATTATTCCTGGCGCAAGGCCGCCAACATCTTCGGGCTCGGCGAAGAGTCCTTCTGGAGCGTCGCGCTCGACGACGCCGGCCGCCTCGACCTCGCCGATTTCGAACGCCGCGCCTTCGAAGCCGAAAAGGCAGGCCGCCCCATCCTGATGGCGGTCAGCGTTGCCGGCACCACCGAGACCGGCGAGATCGATCCCATCCATCGCCTGCACGATCTCCTTGCGGATTGGAAACAGAGCCGCGGCTGGCGCATTTGGCATCATGTCGATGCCGCCTATGGCGGTTTTCTCTGCACGCTGCTGGGCGGCGACGCCGAAGGCGCACTGACAGCCGAGAGCGCCGCCGCGCTGCGTGCGATCACAAAGGCCGATTCGGTCACCATCGATCCGCACAAGCTCGGCTATGTGCCCTATGCCTGCGGAGCCTTCCTGGCGCGCGACACCGACCATTATGTGGTCTCCGCTTTCGACGCCCCCTATCTCGACCGCCCGCAACTGGGCGCCGGCAAATGGTCGTCGACTCTGGAGGGCTCGCGCTCGGCGGCGGGCGCGGCGGCGACGTGGCTGACGGGCAAGACCATCGGCTTCGGGCCCGAACGCTTCGGCGCGCTGCTGGCCGAAACCATCGGCTCGCGCGCCGCCTTCCAGGCCGCGCTCGGCGCGGCCCTGCCCTATGTGCGCTTTCTCGAACCCAGCGACACCAATATCGTCTGCTTCTGGATCGCCGAGGACGGCGAAGCGCTGTCCAGTTCCAACGCCCGGACCGAAGCCCTGTATGAGGCCTTGCTGGCCTCGCCCGAATTCTCGGTCTCCAAAACCACGCTGGGCGCGGATTACGCAGCCCAGAAGCGCGCCCATCTGGCCCGCTATGCCGGGGTCGAGGATGCCGGGGGGCTCGTCATGGTGCGCTGCGTGTTCATGAATCCCTATTGGGCGGCAGCGGGAGCCCGCGACGCCCTGTTTCCCCAGTTCATCGCCCTGGTGCGCCGCACGGTAGAGGGCTGAGGGGCGACGCCGTGTCGCGCACCATTTGCCCAGGATCAAGGATCGCGGCATCGCCGGGTTTATGGTGAATCTGCAATTCGGCGCTTACAGCGTCCCGCCTCAGCACCCTCTCTTGGGGCGCGGATCTGCCGGACCCCTGAGGCCTCCCGACGGAGGCCTCATTTTTTTGCACAAGCGGAACGCCGGCAAACGGGCGCGCCGCTCAGGCGTGTTCGAGGGGGCGCCCGTCATCTTCGGCATGCGCCGCGCCCTCGCCCGCCTCTGGCAGAAACTCCGCCTCGCGCAACTCATGCGCACCGTCTTCCGGCGCCGCCTGATGCTCGGGCAGCGCCGCATGGGCATGCGGCTCCTCGCCCGGTGCCCCATGATCGTCGCCATGGACGTCTTCGTCATGGGGCTGCGGCGCGTCATGGTGGACAACGTCTTCCTCGGCTGCGTGCATATGCGCGTCGTCCCTGTGCGCATGTTCGTCATGCCCATGATCGTCCTGCCCATGCTCCTCGGGCGCGGGATGCGCATGGCCGTGGTCTTCCGCGCCATGCGCGTCTTCGGCATGACCGTGGTCGTCATGCCCGCCATGGTGGCCGTGCGCCTCTTGGCCATGGCCGTCATGACCGTCGTGGTCATGGCTGTGGTCGTCATGACCGCGATCGTCATGCGCGGCATCGCCAGCCAGTGCTTCGCCATGATCGTGGTGCGCGGTCTCCGCAAGGGCCTCGGCCACCGCCAGCACTTCGGCGTCGGCGCCGGTGACACGGAGATAGGCCGCCGCGCTGGCGCCCGCGCTCAGGGCGGTCATCACCACCATCACCACCGCGGCACCGGCGGAGATGGCACCCGCATGCGCGGCCAGCAGCGCATGCAAGGGCAGCATGTCGCGCGGGAGCGTGGTCAGGAAGCGGTGCGCCGTGTCGATCAGCGTCTGGCCCATGAGGGCGTATTCGGCGGCGATGACCAGCGCATAGACCGGTACGACAATCGCCAGGACAACGGCGAGGATGCGCAGCACATTGCCGCCGCCCAGGCTCCAGGCGCGTCTCAGGCTGGCATGGGGTTCGGCCGCCGCCACCGGATAGACAAAGAAGGACAGCCGCAGCGATATGTAGAGCGCGACAATCACGGCGATCGCGATCGACACCCCACGGGCGACGGCCTCGACCGGAACACCGGACTTCGCGACCGCCGGCCATTGCGCCAGCGCCGCCTTCGCGCCCATCGCCGCACCGGCGACGCCGAGCACGCACAGCGCAATCACCGCGATCAGGATCAGGTAGAGACGGATGAGAGCGAGAAAGAGCCGCAGCTCACGCCCGCCGATGACGAAATGGGCGAGTGTCCATTCGGGGCGTTCCCCGAGCGCGGTGCGCGTGAGCGGGACGGCGACCGCGCAGATCAGCAACAGCGCCCCGACAAACGCGGCGGCGTGAACCAGCGCAGCCTGCGGATGCGCGGCGAGCGGCATGACAACCGGATCCATCGCGAACATCGCCCGGCGCAGGGCCGCGAAGAAAACGGCCGCGACCCAGCTCAAGCTCACAACCGTGACGATGCCGCCGAACAGAAAGCCATAAGCATGGGCGATGCTGCGCCCAACCGGTACGTGCTTCATTACGCCCCCCAAGCGATCCACTGCGCGGAGTCTGCTCAAACTCCACGAAACTCCTGCGAACGTTCCAATATGCGACAGTTCGGGTCAAGCCAACGCGCCGCAGCCTGCGGTTGAAGCGGCGCGGTGCCAGCGGCATTAACCGTGTTCGGCCTGCCGCATGGATGGCGTTTCCGGCGCGGTCAGGGCGCGATAGGCAAAGGCTGCGGGCGCCATCGTCAAACCCGCCAGGAAGGGCGCCAGCAGAAAGCTGAGGCCCGAAAGCAGCGGCAATTGACCGGAGGCCGCGCGCATCTGCGCGGCCATGGACTGCAAGCGCTGCGCCGCGTCCGCATTGGCCACCATCGTCTTGGGAAGAAAGAAATCGGACCCCAGGATGGCGACTTCCGCCAGGCTCATGACGATGAACAAGGGCAACAGCGTCGCCAGGCTCACCGCGACCATGCGCCAGAAATTGCCGCGCGAAAGCTCCCAGGCCCGTCCGAGCGCGACCGTGTCTTCGGCCACCGTCGCCGGGATCGCCAGAAAGCCGAGCCGCGCGATCGCATAGATGATCGCCAGAAGGCCGAGCAGATAGAGCAAGGCGCCGACCGACATCAGGGCCGGGACTTTCGCGCCGAGGCCCTTGAACAGCGCCAGCAGCGCCCTGTCGCCCATCAGGAACACCAGCGCGATCGCGAACAATCCCAGAATCACGCCGAACACGCGCATCTCGGCGGCGCCGAGATGAAAATGGATCGCGGCCGGGCCTTCGCGCAGGCCCATCGCCTGCCGCGTGACGGCCGTATACATCATCGCGTAGAGCAGCAAGGAGGCGAACCACCAGGCCGTCACAAGCAGATAGGACTGCCCCACGGCGGCCGGATTGCCGGCCGACACTGCATCGGGGACGCTGCCGTAAAAGCCGGACATCACGAAATAGCCGGCGACCGCCACGATCACCATCGGCAGCCAGATCAATCCGATGATCGTGCCCAGATGGCCGAAGGTGAAGCTGTAGCCATAGACAATGGAATCGCGTACCGGGATTTTCTTCATGCGTCTGCAATCTCCGCGCAAGGGGGCGTGCCGCCATGCGCCTCGGGTGAAGCCGACAGGGCCGGGCCGGCGGCACCGCTCAGGGCCGCGGCCGGCAAGCGCCGGACCGGCCGGGCGCTGACCGCGGGCCCGGGTGACAATCTCGACATGCGTATATCCCCCTCGCGCGCGTGATGGCCAATCTACCGGCCTGTGCCACGCACAACAATCGTCGCCCTTGCGCTGCGCTGCAACAAGGGGCGCGACCTATCCCCACCCTTCTCCGGCCCGCCGGTGACAGCGTGTCAGCCCGCGTCTAAGCTCGCCGCCCGACAGTCGGGGGAGCGCAGACGACACATGCAGACATATGCCGATTATGACGGGTTGGGCCTCGCCGAGCTGGTGGCGAAGAAGAAGGTCAAGCCGATCGAACTGGTCGAGGAGGCGATCGCCCGCGCCGAGCGCAGCCAGCCCAAGCTCAATGCCATTGTCTTCCGCGACTATGACCGTGCGCGCGATGCCGCCAGGGGGCGCCTGCCCAATGGGCCCTTCCGGGGCGTGCCCTTCTTCCTCAAGGATATTTTCGCGATCGCCGAGGGCATGCCGACCCGCCAGGCCTGCCGCTTCATGCCGCCCATCCCGTCCGATCACGATTCGGTGCTGGTGACGCGCTATCGCAAGGCCGGGCTCCTGCCGCTGGGCAAAACCAATGTGCCCGAATTCGGCCTGGTGGCGACCACCGAATCCAGGCTCTACGGACCGGCGCACAATCCCTGGAACCTCGAGCACTCGACGGGCGGCTCGAGCGGCGGCTCGGCGGCGCTGGTTGCGGCCGGCGTGGTGCCGCTGGCCCATGCCAATGACGGCGGCGGCTCGATCCGCATCCCCGCTTCCTGTTGCGGCCTTGTCGGCCTCAAGCCGACGCGCGGGCGCATGACCTACGCCCCCGATTTTGGCGATGTCCTCGACGGGCTGGCCAATGATCACGTCGTCAGCCGCAGCGTGCGCGACAGTGCGGCCGCGCTCGATGCGACGCAGGGCGGCGTTCAGGGCGATCCCTATTGGGCGCCGCCGGCACCGGACTCCTATCTCGCCGCCATCAGGCGCAAACCCAAACAGCTGCGCATCGCCTTTGCGACGAAGAAGCTCGACGGCACCCGGCTGCATCCCGATTGCATCGCCGCCGTCAAGGCGGCCGCCAGGCTGTGCGAGGCTGCGGGGCACATCGTCGAGGAAGCCTCGCCCACGCTCGACCAGGCGGTGCTGATCCCGGCCTTCATGGCCTACTGGACCGGCCATCTGGCCGCCGGCATCGACATGATCGCGGCATTGACCGGCCAGAAGCCCGCGCGCAACCAGTTCGAGGGCCTGACCTGGGGTCTCTATCAGGCGGGCAAGAAGGTCTCGGCCATCGATTATCTCAATGCCAAGACCGCGCTGCAGCAGGCCGCGCGCGTCGCCGCCGCCTTCCACGAGACCTATGATTGCTGGGTTAGCGCCACGCTGGGCGCCCCGCCGGTCAAGCTGGGTGTCTTCGATCTGGAGGAAACCAACCCCGAAAAATCCTTCGGCCCGATGATCGATTACGTGCCCTTCACGGCGATGCAGAACGCCACCGGCCAGCCGGCGATCAATCTGCCGCTGCACTGGAACAAGGCCGGCCTTCCGATCGGCGTTCAGTTCGTTGGGCGCTATGGCGACGAGACCACGCTTCTCAAACTCGCCGCCCAGCTGGAAAAGGCGCAGCCCTGGGCGCACCGCTACAAGACGATCGAGCTTTGAGCTATGAGCTTCGCAGAATATGACCGCTATGACGGCATCGGTCTGGGCGAACTGATTTCGGCCGGAAAGATTTCCGCGCGCGAAGTCATGGACGAGGCCATTGCGCGCGCCGAGGCCCGCAATCCGAAGATCAACGCCATCGTGTTCGAGGCCTATGACCGCGCGCACGAGGCCGCGGCCGCCGGCCCCGCCTCCGGCCCCTTTGCGGGCGTGCCGATGCTGCTGAAGGATCTGCGCGCCGGCGCCGCCGGCATGCCGACGCGCTCGGGCTCGCGCATGATGCCGGCGGTCCCGTCCGATCACGATTCCACCGTGGTCGCGCGCTTCCGCGCCGCGGGCCTCATTCCCATGGGCAAGACCAATGTGCCCGAATTCGGGATCCTGCCGACGACGGAATCGGTCCTCTATGGCCCCTGCCGCAATCCCTGGGATTTCGCGCGCTCGGCCGGCGGTTCCTCCGGCGGCTCTGCGGCGGCGGTGGCCGCCGGAATTGTCCCCCTCGCCCATGCCACCGATGGCGGCGGCTCGATCCGCATTCCGGCCTGCTGCAACGGGCTGGTCGGTCTGAAGGTCAGCCGCGGCCGCGTCACCCAGTCACCCGACGGCTCCGACGGCACGCTCGGCCTCAGCGTCGACAATGTCGTCACCCGTTCGGTGCGCGACACCGCCGCGATCCTCGATGCCATCTGCGCACCCGATTACGGCGATCCCTATTTCGCGCTGCCGGCCGAAGCCTCCTATCGCGCGGCCGCGGCGCAGAAGCCGCGCCGGCTGCGCATCGCCATGTCGACGACCGGTGCGGAGGGCGAGGCCATCCACCCCGATGTCGAAGCCGCCGTGCGCCGCACCGCCGGGCTGTGCGAAGAATTGGGCCACACCGTGGAGGAGGCCATGCCCGAGGGCATCTCCGGCACCTTGACGACCGCCTTTCTCACCCTGTGGGCGGCGGCCGTCGCCTATGGCGTCGAAAGCGCGTCGCGTCTCACTGGCATCAAGCCCTCGACCGAGGTGCTCGAAGGCATCACGCTGTCCCTCTATGAGCGCGGCATGACGCTGAAGGCGATCGAACAGACCTGGGCGCAGCAGACGCTCTACCGTTATGCGCGTCAGGTCGCCCGCTTTCACGAAACCTATGATCTGTGGCTGACGCCGACACTGGGCGCGCCCGCGATCAAGCTCGGCGCCATCGACGTCACCGCGCGCGATCTCGACAGCACCTTCGCGCCGCTGGTCGGTTATGTGCCGTTCACGGCGATGCAGAACGGCACCGGCCAGCCGGCCATCAATCTGCCGCTCTACTGGAACGGCGACGGCCTGCCGATCGGCGTGCAGTTCGCGGCCCGCACCGGCGACGAGAAGACCTTGCTGCAACTGGCAACCCAGCTCGAAGACGCCGCGCCCTGGTTCGACCGCCGCCCCGAATTCGTGACCCAAAGCTGAAGGACACCGCCATGGCATTCGCCGAATACGACCAGTACGACGCCACCGGCCTGGCCCATCTCGTGCGCCGGGGCGAAGTCACGCCCGCCGAGCTCGTCGAGGAAGCGATCGCCCGCATCGAGCGTCACAACGGAACGCTCAACGCCGTCGTCTACAAGGGCTATGACGACGCGCGCAAAACCGCCAAAGGCAAATTGCCGGACGGCCCCTTCAAGGGCGTGCCCTTCCTGATCAAGGATCTGTCCGTCCCGGTGGCGGGCTGGCCCATGAGCAACGGCACCGCCTGGATGCACGATTACGTGGCGCCGGACGATTGCGAACTGGTGAAGCGCTACCGCGCTGCCGGCGTTGTCCTGCTGGGCAAGACCAACACGCCGGAATTCGGCATCCCCGGCACCACCGAGGGCCGCCATCTGGGCATCTGCCGCAACCCCTGGAATCCGGATCATTCGTCCGGCGGCTCCTCGGGCGGCGCGGCCGCCTCTGTCGCCAGCGGCATGGTGCCGATGGCCCATGCCTCGGACGGCATGGGTTCGATCCGCATTCCCGCCGCGCAATGCGGGCTGGTCGGCCTCAAGCCGACGCTGAGCCGCAATCCCGGCGGCCCGGACGATCGCGGCCGCGTCCACGGCTTCTCCGTCGATCATGTCGTCGCGCGCACGATGCGCGACACCGCGGCGATGCTCGACTGGACCGGCTATCCCGAAGACGACGCGCCTTATGCGCCCGTGCCGAAGGGCCGGCCCTACACCGACGAACTGATGACGCCGCCCGGCAAGCTCAGAATTGCCTTCACCACCGAGGTGCCGCGCGAAACCCAGCCGCATCCGGATGTGCAAGCCGTGTTCGACGCCACGGTGAAGCTGCTGGGCGAACTCGGCCACACCATGATCGAAGTGCCGAAACTCGGCATCGACTGGCGCAAGCTCTACAAGGCGCAGGGCGCCATCGCCGCCGCCGTCTTCACGGCGAATATCGAACACTGGACGAAGGTGCTGGGCCGCGAACCCACCGAAGCCGATTTCGAACCGCTCGCCTGGGCCAGCTATATGGCGGGCAAATCCGTCAGCGGCGTTCAGGCCGCGCGCGGCCTGCAGACACTGCGCCTGATGGGGCGCGAGATCCTGTCCAAATGGCGCGATTTCGACATCCTGCTCTCGCCGACGACGCTGGCGCCGCCGCCGAAAATCGGCCATCTCGATCCGGTCAATGTCGAGCCGCGCGAATTCAACCGCCGTCAGTCCTATGTCTTCGGCTACACCCCGCCCTGCAACATGACGGGACAGCCGGCGCTGTCGCTGCCCATGGGGCTGTCGTCCGACGGCCTTCCCATCGGCATGATGTTCGCGGCCCGTTATGGCGACGAAGCCACGCTGATCCGCCTGGGCGCCCAGCTCGAAGCGGCCGCACCGTGGTCGGGCCGCCACGCCAGGCTGTGGGGCTAGCCATGAGCAGGGCATTCGGCGCGACATCGACCACCGACGAGGTTCTCGACGGCGTCACCCTGACCGGCAAGCGCGTGCTGGTGACCGGCGTTTCGGCCGGGCTGGGTGCGGAGACGGCGCGGGCGCTCGCCGCCCATGGCGCGACCGTGGTGGGCGCGGCACGCGATATCGAAAAAGCCAAACGCGCCACCGAAGCAGCGCGCGCGCAAGCAGCACAGGGCGGCGGGCTCGAGCTGGTTGAACTCGATCTGGCCTCACTGGCCAGCGTCCGCGCCTGCGCTGACAAGCTGGTTGCGGCCGGCAAGCCCTTCGATGTGGTGATCGCCAATGCCGGGGTGATGGCCACGCCGCGCGGCAAGACCGCCGACGGCTTCGAGACGCAATTCGGCACCAACCATCTGGGCCATTTCGTGCTGGTGAACCGCATCGCCGGGCTGCTGCGCGACGGTTCGCGGCTGGTCACTCTGTCATCGGCCGGCCATCGCTTTTCCGACGTCAATCTCGACGATCCCAACTTTGAGCGCACGCCCTATACCGAATTCGGCGCCTATGGCCGCTCGAAAACGGCCAACGCGCTGTTCGCCGTGGAGTTCGACCGCCGCCATAAGCATGACGGCATCCGCGCGGCGGCCGTCCATCCCGGCGGCATCCAGACCGAGCTGGGCCGTCACATGACGCCAGAACTGATCGAAGGCATGATCAAGTCGATCAACGAAAGCACGCCCGCCGGCGCCCCGCCCTTTCAATGGAAAACGATCCCGCAAGGCGCGGCCACCAGCGTCTGGGCCGGTTTCGTCGCCGAGGCCGATCTGGTTGGCGGACAATATTGCGAGGATTGCCACGTCGCCGAGATCGAAGACGATCCCAACATCCGCGGCGGCGTCCGCTCCTACGCCATCGATCCCGACAACGCGAAAGCGCTGTGGGAGAAGAGCGAGGAGATGGTGGGCGAACAGTTCGATTGAGAACTGGCGTGAGTTCGGTGGCGCCGGACGGATGGCACGACCATGGGCGCGGCACACAGGGACCTGCTGCGCGTCAGCTCAGGAATTTTGCGAACTCGTCGAGCGGCGCGCGATCTGCGACGATGGCATTGACCGGCGCCTGCGTGTCGCCGTAGCCGATCGACAGCCCGCAATAGAGCATCCAGTCCCCCGGCACCTCCAGCACCGCACGCACCGTTTTGGCGAAGTTTCCCCAGCTGATCTGCGCGCAGCTGTCGAGGCCGGCCTCGCGCAGGAGCAGCATCACCGTCTGCAGGAAGATGCCCAGATCGGCCCATTGCGACGGGCCCATGCCCGTCTCGATGAAGGTGAACATGGCCGCCGGCGCGCCGAAGCACTGCATGTTGCGATAGACATAACGCAGCCGCCCCTCGCGGTCCTCGCGGCTGAGACCGACCGCGCCATATTGGCGTTCCGCACACATCGCCCGCCGCGTCAGATAGGGCTCGCCGAGATCTTCGGGATAGCTCGGAAAATCGCGCGGCTCGTCGAATTGCGGCGGCACCGTCGCCCGCGCGCGCATCGCGGTCTTGAGCCTTTCCAGGGTCTCGCCGGTGACGACGCGCACCAGCCAGGGCTGCATATTGCTGTTCGAGGGCGCCCGCGCCGCCGTCTCCAGAACCTGGCGCAAGGTCTCCTGCGGCACCGGCGTATCGCGAAACGCGCGGACGGAACGGCGCGACAGGACGGCATCGGTCACATTCATCGTGGTTCTTTCCGACAAGGCTGGCACCCAAACTGGCCCGTCGGGTCTTATCACGCCATGCGCCGGATTTTCTCTGGCCGTGCTCTTGAAACCTGCCCCTTCCGTTCCCATATCGTTCCGACCCCGCAGCCTGTGGGATTGCACCGGCACGCGCGGCGTATAGAAGTGCGGCCCAAAGCCTCTTTGCCCCGCGAAAGATAATTGTTCGTAAAATTTTTCGGGGGAGGGGGGGAGGCGAAAAAGGCCCAAAACGCGAAAACAATCTTCGGGCGTTCTTCGAACCCGATCAAAGACTTGAGAGAAATGCCACACTCCATCCACATCATCGGCGGCGGGTTGGCGGGGTCGGAAGCCGCCTGGACGGCGGCGGAGGCCGGCGTTTCCGTGGTGCTGCACGAGATGCGCCCGGTGCGCGGCACCGACGCCCATCAGACCGAGGGGCTGGCCGAACTGGTGTGCTCCAATTCCCTGCGCTCCGACGATTTCGAGAACAACGCCGTCGGCCTCCTCCATGAAGAGATGCGCCGCGCCGGCTCGCTGATCCTGAAGAGCGCCGATGCCGCCCGCCTGCCCGCCGGCGGCGCGCTGGCCGTCGACCGCCACGCCTTTTCCGATGCCGTGACCGCCGCGCTCCAGGCCCATCCCAATGTCGAGATCCGCCGCGAGGAGATCGCGGGGCTTCCGCCCGCCGATTGGGCCAGCGTGATCGTCGCCACCGGTCCGCTGACCTCGCCCGCCCTGGCCGAAGCCGTGCGCGAACTCTCCGGCGAGGAGTCGCTGTCCTTCTTCGATGCCATCGCGCCCATCGTCCATCACGAGTCGCATCGACTTCGACATCTGCTGGATGCAGTCGCGCTACGACAAGGGCGATGGCAAGGACTACATCAACTGCCCGATGGACGAAGCGCAGTATCGCGCCTTCATCGCCGCCCTGCTCGCCGGCGAGAAGACCGAGTTCAAGGAGTGGGAAAAATCCACGCCCTATTTCGAGGGCTGTCTGCCGATCGAGGTGATGGCGAGCCGCGGCGCCGAGACCCTGCGCTTCGGGCCGATGAAGCCGGTGGGGTTGCAGGATCCGCGCAAACCGGCGCGGCCCCATGCCGTGGTGCAGCTGCGGCAGGACAATGCGCTCGGCACGCTGTGGAACATGGTCGGTTTCCAGACCAAGCTCAAACATGGCGAGCAGACGCGCATCTTCCGCATGATCCCGGGACTGGAGAACGCGCAATTCGCGCGTCTGGGCGGGCTGCACCGCAACACCTTCATCAATTCGCCGCGCCTGCTGGACGGCGCGCTGCGCCTGAAGGTGCGCCCCGCCTTGCGCTTCGCCGGACAGATCACCGGTGTCGAGGGCTATGTCGAAAGCGCGGCCATCGGGCTTCTGGCGGGCCGCTTTGCGGCGGCCGAAGCAAAGGGCGCGGCGATCCTGCCGCCGCCGGAGACGACGGCGCTGGGCGCGCTGCTGCGGCCACATCACCGGCGGCGCCGATGCGGCGACCTTCCAGCCCATGAATGTCAATTTCGGGCTCTTCCCCGACCTGCCGCCGCAGCCGCGCGTGCGTGGCAAGGACCGCAAGCGGGCGATGAGCGCGCGCGCCCTGGCCGATCTTGATCGCTGGCTGGGCGAACGGCGCGCGGCGGCCGAATAGATCAGATGCGGCCGCGCAGGCTCGCGCCCAGCAGCGACAGCTGGCGGCGATAGAGCGGCAGCTCGGCAGGCATCGTGAAGGGATCGAAGCCGGGCCGGGTGATCAGCTTCAGATAGGCCGGGACGGTCGCCGCCGGCAGAACCGCGGCCAACCCCGCGCCCGGGCGGCCATGGCTGCGGGCCGCCGCGAGATGCAGCCGGGCACGGGCGGCGACCACGTCCATCACGCGCCTGAGCCGCGCCCCGCCGCGGCCGGCGAACACCTCCTGCGGCGTCAGACTCTCGCCCGCCAGGAGGTCTTTCGGCAGATAGAGTTTGCCGCGCGCGGCGTGGAAGGGAACGGCCCGGAGCAGGCCGGTCAGTGCGAAGGCCACGCCCGCCGCCCGCGCCAGATCGTCC
The DNA here is from genome assembly GCA_963710925.1 of uncultured Pseudomonadota bacterium. Classification (GTDB taxonomy): domain Bacteria; phylum Pseudomonadota; class Alphaproteobacteria; order Micropepsales; family Micropepsaceae; genus Rhizomicrobium. Next base: position 232,520 of record CAVQBY010000005.1, read on the forward strand.
AGCCGGTCGCCTGCGCCCAGCACCCGCGCGGCCATGCGCATCACCCCGCCGGAACTGGCGTCGGCATAGGCCTCCAGTGCCGCCAGGTCGGCAAAGCTCTCCTCCCCGGCATCGGCTTCGCGGCTGTCGACCAGGGCCTCGACCATCGTCGGGGGCACGTCGGCCTCGGCAAAGAGCGGGACCAGCGCCTCAACCACGGCATGGGCACGGGGGGCGCCGCTGCGCGCACTCTCCGCCGCCTCCCGCCACCATTGCAGGCGGATCGCGGCCATCATCGGCTCGCGCACGCTCTCGCCGACACGCGCGATCTCATGGTTGAAGGCATAAAGCGCAAACAGCAATGGCCGACGCGCAGCCGGCGCGAACAATGCCGAGAAGTAGCGGTCCGGGTCGTGGCGGCGAACCGTTTCCTCGCAGGCCGCAAATGCCTCGTCGATACGCATGCACGCTCACGAAAAAAGCCGCCCGGTCCACCGGGCGGCTTTCTTCCACGAATTGCGGTGCAGCGTCAAAAGATGTTCTGCGCCGACACCATGCAGAACAGCATCGGGATCGACAGCAGCGTGTTGACGCGGCTGAACTGCCCCGCCGCCTTGGCGGCCGCGGCCTTGTCCTCGGCGGAGACGCCGGCATCCTTGCCGTTGAGGCCCAGCACCTTTTGCTGGTTCGGCCAGATGATGAACCAGACATTGAACCACATGATGATGCCCAGCCACATGCCGATGCCGATGACGATCGATTTGGGGACGATGAAGCCCTCGATCGCGTCGATCGTCAGCGCCTGCAGGATGTAGCCGTTGAGCCAGGCCAGGATCAGGCCGAAAACGATCGTGCCCATGGCGCCCCAGCGGAACCAGAACAACGCTTCCGGCGCGATGTATTTCGACACGCCCGGCTTCAGCTCCGCCGGGATCGACGGCATCATCGGTGTCTGGACGAAGTTGAAATACCACAACAGACCGATCCACATGACGCCGCAGATCACATGCAGCCAGCGCACGAAGAACGGCCAGAACATGACCGAGTCGAAGCCCTGGAGCTGCCAGTAGATGATGAAAACGCCGAGCGCGAGCACAAAGCCCGCGATCACGGTGGCCCTGAGATTTGCCAGTAGCGCGGCCATACGAAGTCCTCCCCTTCCCTGAGTTGGGCCGGAGTTTACCGTATTTTCGCAGAAAATGAGCCTTTTTGTCGCAGAGCGGCGCGTCGATCAGATCGCCAGCTTCTTGGGCCGCGTCGTCATGAACCAGGTCACCACGATCAGCCGGGTGACCATCACCGCCGTGAAGAAGGAGGTGATGATGCCGACGCCCAGCGTCACGGCAAAGCCGCGCACCGGGCCCGAGCCGAGCTGGAACAGGATCAGCGAGGCGATCAGGTGGGTCATGTTGGCGTCGATAATGGTGGCCATCGCCCGCCGGAAACCGGTATCGATCGAGGCGATGATGGTTCGCCCGTTGTGCATTTCTTCGCGGATGCGCTCATAGATCAGCACATTGGCGTCCACCGCCATGCCCATGGTGAGCACGATGCCGGCGATGCCCGGCAGGGTCAGCGTCGCGCCGAACAGCGTCAGCGCCGCCATCAGCAGCACCACGTTCAGCGTCAGCGCCACATCGGCGAATATGCCGAACAGTCCGTAGCGCAGGATCATGAAGATCGCGACGAGGACCAGGCCGCCCATCGCCGAGTACTTGCCGGCCTTGACCGAGTCGGCGCCGAGTTCGGCGCCCACCGTGCGCTCCTCGAGGATCTTCAGCGGCGCCGGCAGCGCACCGGCGCGCAGCAGCACGGCCAGATTGTTGGCGCTCTGCACGTGTGAAGTTGCCGGAGATCTGACCCGAACCGCCCAGAATCGGCATCCTGGATCACGGGTGCCGAGATCACCTTGTTGTCGAGCACGATGGCGAAGCGGCGGCCGACATTTTCCTTGGTGACATTGCCGAACTCGCGCGCGCCGACACTGTCGAAGCGGAAGGTGACGATCGGCTCGTTGGTGCGCGAATTGAAGCCCGGGCGGGCATCGGTCAGCCGGTCGCCCGCCACCATGACGCGCTTCTGCACGACGATTGGGATATCGGGCTGCGCCCTTGGTCGGATTGGTCTTCGTAGAGGAGCTCGTCACCGATCGGCACGATGCCCTTTTCGGCCTGTGCGATCGAGGCGTTCTCGTCGACCAGCTGGAAGGTCATCTTGGCGGTCTTGCCCAGGATGGTCTTCATGCTGCTCGGGATCTTCCAGGCCCGGTACCTGCACCAGAATGCGGTCCTCGCCCTGCCGCTCGATGGTGGGCTCCTTGGTGCCCAGCGCGTCGATACGACGGCGTACGACTTCGATTGACTGGCCCAGGATGTCGTTCTGCATCTGGCGCAGATAGGCATCGGTCATCTTCATGACCAACTTGCTGCTGCCTGGCGCGGTCAGCGTGTATTCGTGCGTGCCGACTGACAGCACCGATCCGCCGACGGCCGGATTGAGGTCGTCGAGAATCTTCTTGGCTTCGTCAAAGCGGTCGGTGTCGAGAATCCGCACGGACGCTGTCGCCATTGCTGGTCTGCAGGTCGGTGTAGCCGATGCGCGCCTTCCTGCAGACCGGCGCGGATATCGCTGACCAGCGTAACCAGCCGATCCTTCTGCACCTTGTCGAGTTCGACCTCGAGCAGCAGATAGGAGCCGCCCTGCAGGTCGAGACCGAGGCTGACGGTGCTGGTCGGCAGCCAGCCCGGCATCTTGGCGATGACATTCTTGGGCAGCGCGTTCGGCAGCGCGATCAGCAGGCCGAAGAACACGACCAGCGCGGTGACGACTTTCGACCAGGTGGGGATATTGAGCATGGCGGCCGGTTAGGACTTGTCAGCTTTGGCGTCGACCGGCTGCCCCTTGGCGCGCACATCGCTGAGCGTGGAGCGGATCACCTTGATCTGGATGCCGTCGGCGATCTCGACCGTGATCTCCGGATCCTCGGCCTGCGGCACCTTGGCGACGCGGCCGACGATCCCGCCGGCGGTCACCACAGTGTCGCCGCGGCGCACGCCTTCGACCATCTGCTTGTGCTGCTTCATCCGCTGCTGCTGCGGCCGGATGAGCAGAAAATACATGATCGCGAAAACAGCGATCAGCGGCACAATGGATGTCAGAAAAGAGTCTTGCATGGAACGTTCCGAGGCAATCTGTTGGGCCGGCGCGCGCACGAGCGGGCGCGCCGGGGCGTCAGGCGGCGGACTATAGCGGCGTCCCCTCCCATTGCAACCGTGGCCGGTCAAGGGCTTAGGCATGACAAAATCGAAGGATTCCCAAGCGTTTGACCCTGCCCTGCTGGCGCGGATTGCGCGCCGCGCTGGAGCGGCTGGCCCCGCCGGCGCCGGCGGCGCTGGACGAGGACGGCGGGCGACGCCTTCGTCTGGGAGCCGGCCCATGGCGGGCTGATCCCGGTGCCGGCCGTGGCTCGGGCGTGGCGCTCGATCTGCTCAAGGGGATCGACGACGCCCGCGATACCCTGCTGGAGAACACCCGCCGCTTCGCCGACGGGCTTCCCGCCAACAATGCCCTGTTGTGGGGCGCACGCGGCATGGGCAAGAGCTCGCTCGTCAAGGCGGTCCATGGGGCTGTGAACCGGGACCGCAAGGGCAAGGCGCGACTGGCGCTGGTCGAGATCCACCGCGAGGACATCGCCAGCCTGCCGGCGCTGCTGCGGCTGCTGCGCGACAGCACGCGGCCGTTCCTGCTCTATTGCGACGACCTGTCCTTCGACCACGACGACACCGCCTACAAGTCCCTCAAGGCGGCGCTCGAAGGCGGGATCGAAGGTCGGCCGGCCAATGTGCTGTTCTACGCCACTTCCAACCGGCGCCACCTGATGCCGCGCGAGATGATGGACAATGAGCGCTCGACCGCGATCAATCCCGTCCGAGGCGGTGGAGGAGAAAGTCTCGCTGTCGGACCGCTTCGGGCTGTGGCTCGGCTTCCACAATTGCGCGCAGGACGATTATCTGACGATGATCCGCGCCTATGCGGCGCATTACCGGCTGGCGGTGCCCGACGAGGAACTGCAAGGCCCGCGCCATTGCCTGGGCGGCACAGCGCGGCGGACGCTCGGGGCGCGTCGCCTGGCAGTTCGTGCAGGATCTGGCAGGCGAGATCGGCAAGCGGCTCGGATTAGGCGCCCGTGGCGGCGACCAGCAGCGGCTTGGGATCGACCGGATGCACGCCGCGGCGAATCTCGAAATGGAGCTGCGGGCGGGTGACATCGCCGGTGGCGCCGGCATAGCCGATCACCTGCCCCTTGAGGACATGCATGCCGCGATCGACGGCGATGCGCTCGGCATGGGCATAGGCCGTGACATAGCCGTCGTCATGACGGATCAGCACGAGATTGCCGTAGCCCTTCAGCTCGTTGCCGGCATAGATGACGCGGCCCGACGCGGCCGCGCGGATCGGTGCGCCAAGCCTGGCGGCGATATTGATGCCGTCATTGCGGCCGCCATTGGCGGTGCTGCCGAAGGAGGCGATGATGCGGCCGACGACAGGCCAGCGAAACTTCAGCGGCGCGCTATAGACCTGCGCCGGCTCGACGCGCTGGGGCCGGGAACGCGGCGCGGCAACGCGCCTGTCCGTCGTGCGGTGCGAGGCGACGCGGATCGCAGATGGCGGCGCGGCATGACGCGGGCGCGCGATGGGGCGGGCGGAGGCCAAGCGCGAGCCGCGCGGGATGCGCAACACCTGGCCGACATAGATGCGGTCGGGATGGCGGATGCCGTTGTACTGAATGAGTGCGGTGTCGGAGAGGCCGTACTCGTCGGCGATTTCGGACAGCGTGTCGCCGCTTCGCACCGTGTATGTGTTGCCGACGGGCCAGCTCAGTTGCGTTTGGCCCGGCGGCGGCGTCGCGCATCCGCCAAGCGAAAGCGCAGCACAAGAAGGGCCAGCGCGGCGAAACCGCCACGCGAGATTCTTATCTGGTGTCGCTCCTTTGCATCAGGCTTACGGGCCTCCTGCGGCATGCCCGGCACCATGGGGACAAACACCGCCGGGATGAGTTCCTGCACCGTCACACCATCCCCGACCCGGATAATCTTGGTTAAATGTTGAGAAATGCTTTCCGCCGGAGCGGTCTTGGTTAACGGGCGCGATAAGAATGCCCCCCTCGCTTCAATTGTTCGATAAGGGGTGTCGGCACCTCCTGCAGCGCCGCGGTCACAATGATGCGGTCGAAAGGTGCCTGTTCCGGCCAGCCCTTGTGGCCATCGCCGTGCTTCGACACAATATTGTGTAGCTTCAACCGCTGGAAGCGGGCGCGGGCCTGATCGAGCAGAGGCCGGTGGCGCTCTATCGTGTAGACCCAGGCGCAGAGCTGGCTGAGCACCGCGGCCTGGTAGCCGGAGCCGGTGCCGATCTCCAGCACCCGCATTCTCGGGACCGAGTTCCAGCGCCGCGGTCATATAGGCGACGATATAGGGCTGGGAGATGGTCTGACCGCAGGCGATGGGCAGCGCCGTGTCCTCATAGGCGCCGATACTGGAAAGGCTCGTCGACGAAGACGTCGCGCGGCATCTTTTCCATCGCCTCGAGCACGGCCATGTCGTCGATGCCGTGGCGACGCAGCGCCATCAACAGGGCGACACGGCCATGGGTGTTGGGACTGTCGTCTACCATCGGCGGGTCAGCTCGGGAAATCCTGCTTGAGCCGCTCGAGCACCTTGAACTCGGTCAGGTTCAGATGCAGCGGCGTGATCGAAATTCGCTTCTCATAGATGGCGCGCAGATCGGTGCCTTTGTCCGGATTGGAGCGCACGCGCCGGAAGCCGACCCAGTAATAGGGGTTGTTCCTGAGATCGACGCGCTTTTCCATCTTCGCCGTCTGCATGTCGCGCTTGCCCTGCGCGGTGACCTCGATGCCGGTCACCTCGGCCGGTTCGCAATCTGGGAAGTTGACGTTCATCAGGACTTCCTGCGGCGACGGCCAGCCAATATCGACCAGCCGCCTGAGAACTTCGGGCCCGCGCTGCTCGGCGCAATTCCAGCGGATGCGGTAGCCCTCTTCGAAGCCGTAGCTTTGCGACATGCGCGACGGAGGGAATGCCCAGCGCCGTGCCTTCCATGGCGCCGGCGATGGTGCCCGAATAGGTGACGTCATCGGCGATGTTGGCGCCGCGATTGACGCCGGACAGCACCAGATCGGGCATCTTGTCCTTGAGGATCTCGGCGCAGGCCATCATCACGCAATCGGTCGGCGTGCCGGTGAGTGGCGTAGTGCTGCGGCGAGACCTCGCGCAGACGCAAGGGATCGGACAGGGTCAGAGAATGCGAGGCGCCGGACTGTTCGGTCTCGGGCGCCACGACCCAGACATCGTCGGTCAGGCTGCGGGCGATGGACTCCGCAATGGCGAGGCCGGGGGCATGGATGCCGTCATCATTGGTGACGAGAATACGCATTACTTTTTCGATTCTTTCCATGCCGCCCATATAGGGGCGCAGCGCGTCCGGCACCGTGATGGAGCCGTCGGCGTTCTGGTAGTTTTCCAGGATCGCGATCAGCGTGCGGCCGACCGCAAGGCCCGAGCCGTTGAGCGTATGCACGAAGCGTGTCGCTTTGGCGTCCTTGGCGCGGAAGCGCGTGTTCATGCGCCGGGCCTGGAAGTCGCCGCAATTGGAGCAGGACGAAATCTCGCGGAAGCGCTGCTGGCCCGGCAGCCAGACCTCGATGTCATAGGTCTTCTTGGCCGCAAAGCCCATATCGCCGGAGCAAAGCGTCACGACGCGGTGCGTCAGGCCGAGGCGCTTCAGGACCTCCTGCGCGCAATCGGTCATGCGCTCATGCTCGGCTTCGGACTGCTCGGCCGTGGTGATCGAAACCAGCTCGACCTTGGAGAACTGATGCATGCGGATCATGCCGCGCGTGTCCTTGCCGGCCGCGCCGGCTTCGGCGCGGAAGCACGGCGTGTGCGCGGTGAAGCGCAACGGCAGCTCGGCGTCGTCGAGGATTTCCTCGCGGACGTAGTTGGTCAGCGGCACTTCGGCGGTGGGGATGAGCCCATAGCGGCTTTCGCGCAGCGCCGCGCGATCGGTATCTGCCAGAAATGCCTCGCCGGTCACGGTCCAGAACTGGTCGAACTCGAATTTCGGAAGCTGCGTGGTGCCGAAGAACGCCTCGTCGCGCGCCAGAATCGGCGGCACGACCTCGGTGTAGCCGAAGGTATCGGTGTGCAGGTCGAGCATGAAGGACGCCAGCGCGCGCTCCAGGCGGGCGAGGCCCTTGGTCAGGTACACGAAGCGGCTGCCCGAGACTTTCGCGGCGCGGTCGAAATCCATCATGCCCAGGGCTTCGCCGAGCTCGAAATGCTCCTTCGGCGCGTTGAGGCTGTCGGCGGGCAATTTGTCCGGGTTCTGGAAGGCGCGGGCTTCGACGGGCACGTTGTCGGCCTCGTCCTTGCCCGGCGGCACATCGGCGGCGGGAAGATTGGGGAGCGAGGCCAGCGCCTCGCGCAGCTCGGCCTGCAGCACACGCTCGCGCTCCTCGCCCTGATGGATCGCCTCCTTGAGGCCGGCGACTTCAGTCAGCAGCGCCTGCGCCTCCTCCTCATTCTTCTGGGCCTTGGCCTTGCCAATGGCCTTGGAGGCCTCGTTGCGGCGGGCCTGTTTGGCCTGCAGATCGGTGAGCAGATCGCGCAGCGCCTTGTCGCGCGCGAGGATGTCGGCGGCGATGGATGCGGCATCGGCGATGTTGCGGCGCGTGAGCCCGGCCACGAACGCCGCTTCATCGTCCCGGATCGCCTTGATGTCGTGCATGTGCGTGTGAATCCCTGTGCGCCCGCCGGTCATGCCACGCGGCCCCGGCCCGGTAAAGTTGGCGCATGGCCCCGGGGGATAGGGTTTCGCGGATCCGGGCCCAAGCCGTTGAATGCCAAGGCGCTATTCGTTTTTCGCCGGACCGGCCCCTGCCCCCTCCTCCCGGTTCGAACCGCTGATGTCGGGGGGAGGGGGTCGGAAAAATTGAATTCAACCCTCCCCGGCCCGGCGCGCAGGAGCGGGGTCTGGAGATGGGGTGGCAGACGCCGGTTTCAAGTGAGAAATGCTGACCTATCGGCGTATTTCGGCGAGGCGCGCGGCGACGAAATCAGCGCGGGCTTCGACCGGCGCCCTGGGCAGCAACACCGGCCGATAGCCGAGTTCGGGCAGGCGCCGGGCCAGGTGAGCGTATTCGGCGGTTGCGGCCTCGAAGCCGTGGCGGCGTTCGATATCGGTCCGGAACAGCTCCGGCCAGGGTGGGGCCAGAAACACCGTGCGGGCATAGCGGCAGCGGGCAAAGGCCCCCGCGATCGCCTCTGGCAGCGCCACACCCATCCGCTCGAACGCGCAGACCGCGTCGATCACGCCACGATCGAACAGGGTCACGCCGTCGGCCTGCGCAGCGGCGGCCAGATCGGCCAGAGCGAGGCGGGCGGCCCGCTCGGCGAATTTGGCGGGGATTTGTCCAGGGCAGCGCATCGCCGCCGCAAGCCTGCTCGTCGCGCACGATCCGCCGCCCCGGTTCCTCGCAGATCCGGAAGCCGCGCGCCGCCAGCTCGGCCAGAAGCGTGGATTTGCCCCCGCCGGAACAGCCCGTGATGAGGACGAAATCCTCGGCGCGTGCGGCGATGGCGGACAGCTCCGCGGGGCTCATGTGAGCCACCACAGGCCGAAGCCGAGCGTCAGCACCGTCACCGGCAGGCCGAGCCTGAGATGCTGCCAGAAGGAGATCGTGAGCCCAAGCCGCCGGGCCCGTTCGACCACGATCAGATTGGCGACCGAACCGGCGATCGTGAGATTGCCGGCCAGCGTTGCGGCCATCGCCAGGATGAGCCAGCCGCGATGGGGATCGGCCAGCCCCTCGACGAAGGGCTTGAGCAGCAGCACGGCCGGCACATTGGAGACGATGTTGGAAAGCGCCGCCGTGACGGCGGTGAGCATGGCCGGATGATTGAGATGCGCGCCCTTGAGCGCTGCCATCACGGCGGGTGTGACGGCGGCCTTCTCCAAGCCGTGCACGACGATGAACAGCCCGGCGAACATCACCAGCAGCGACCAGTCTATCTCGCGCCAGATGCGGGCCGGTTTGACCCGGCGCGTCAGCAGCAAGGCCGCGCCTGCCAGGATCGCGACCTTGGCCGGCGCGGCGCCGAGAAAGAAGAAGACGATGGCGGCGAGTGTGGCGGCCAGCGCCTTTGCCAGCAGCCAGGGGTGAACCTCGACGGCAGGCGGCACGGCAGGTGGCAAAGCCGCCCGCGCTGCACCGCCACGCCATTCGCGCCGGTGACCGAGAAACACAACGCCCGCAACGGCCACCAGGCCGAACAGCGCGACCGGCGCCAGCGCCGCGGCGAAGCCGGTGTAGGAAATGCCCGAAACACTGCCGATAAAGATATTCTGCGGATTGCCCGTGATGGTCGCGACGCTGCCCGCATTGGAGGCCATGGCCAGCGCAATCAGATAGGGTTCGACCCGCCGCTTCATAGTCAGCACGGCTTCGGCCACCAGCGGCGCCATCATCACGCACACCGTGTCGTTGACGAGGAAGGCCGACAGCAGGCCGGACACCGCGACGACGGCGAGCAGCAGCGCCAGCGGGCGATGGGCATGGCGGCCGGCCCATTGCGCGGCGAGTGCGAAGAAGCCCGCGAGCCGCAGATTGGCGACCAGGATCATCATGCCCAGCAAGAGCACGATGGTGTTCATGTCGATGGCGGCATAGGCCTCGGGCAGCGACAGCGTTCCCACCGCCACCATTAGCGCGGCCCCCAGAAGCGCGGCGCCCGTGCGGTCCATTCTGAGCCCGGGCACGCGGCCGATGGCAATGACCGCATAGGTGGCGACAAAGATGATGAGCGCGGGGATCACGCCTGCGGCGCGCCGCAGGCGCAGACCGGACCATCGAGGCGGGCGCGGCGCACCGGTCCCTCCAGCGCGTCCAGCCCGCCTTCGGCCAGAGCCAGTCCGAGAATGCGGCTGCGGTCGACCGGACCGGGAAAGACGATGCGGCCCGGCGGCAGCGGCGCAAAGCCGACTCGCGCGTAATAGGGCGCATCGCCCACCAGAATGATGGCGCCCCAGCCGGCGGCCTTTGCCGCTTCGATGCCGGTCTTCATCAGATCGATGCCGATGCCGCGGCCGCGCTGATCGGACTGCACGGCCAGCGGGCCCAGCAGCAGCGCCCGCGCAGCCCCCACGGCGATCGGCCAGAAGCGCACCGAACCGCGCAAGATTCCATCCTCGATGGCGACGAACCCCAGGCCCGTTTCCGGGGCGACGCCTTCGCGCAGCCGGTACGCCGTCTTGGCATAGCGGCCGGGGCCGAAACTTTGCGCCAGCAACGCATCGACCAGCGGCGCGTCTTCGGGCCGTTCGGGGCGGATCGCCCAGAGCCGCGCGCTGCTGCGCTGTGCTGCCTCTTTCATGGCTTCGCCGCCCTCGTTAGGCTTTCCGCCATCGGAAATTCCAACGGCACAATTCATTCGGAGGTTAAGCCCATGGGCGTCATGGAAGGCAAGGTCGTTCTGGTGACAGGCGGCGCAAACGGCATCGGCAAGGAATGCGCCCTGCTGGCGGCGAAGGAAGGGGCCAAGGTCGTGGTCAACGATCTGGGCGGCGGGGTCGCCGGCGGCGACCACGGCGATGCCGGGCCGGCGGAAAAAGTGGTGCAGGAGATCAAGGCCGCCGGCGGCGAGGCGGTGTCGAATTCCGACAGCGTGGCCGACCGCAGCGGCGTCGCGCGGATGATCGAGCAGGCCATGGACAGCTTCAAGGGGCTGCACGCGATCATCAATCCGGCCGGCATCCTGCGCGACAAGATGTTTCACAAGATGAGCGACGAAGACTGGGACTCGGTCATCAATGTGCACCTGCAGGGCAGCTACAATGTCTGCCGGGCCGCGGTGAACCATTTCCGCGAACAGCAGGACGGCAGCTTCGTGCTGTTCACCTCGACCTCGGGGCTGATCGGCAATGTGGGCCAGGCCAATTATGCCGCCGCGAAGATGGGCATTGTCGGGCTGTCGCGCATCATCGCCATGGAAGGGGCGATGAAGAACGTCCGCTCCAACACCATCGCGCCCTTCGCCTGGACGCGCATGATCGCGACCATCCCGGTCAAGGACGACGCCAGCGCCAAGCGCGTCGAGCGCATGAAGAACATGATGCGCGCCGACCAGGTGGCGCAGCTGGCGGTGTCGCTCGCCTCGCCCGCCACCAAAGACGTCTCGGGCCAGATCTTCGCCGCGCGCGGCAACGAGATCTTCCTGATGAGCCAGCCGCGCCCGGTCCGCGGCATGGGCAAGGTGGAAGGCTGGACCCCGCAGACCATTGCCGAGCATTGCATGCCGGCCATGGCGCCCAGCTTCACCGACCATGGCGCGACCACAAGCGTGTTCGGCTGGGACCCGATCTGACCGGGCCCTACCAATAGGGCTGCTGCGGCGCCTGGCCGGCAAATTCGGCCAGGCGGCGGGCCGCGCCCGGTTCGGTGCCGGGCGGCGGGGCGGCCGGATCGGCCCAGCAGATTTCGGCAATCTCGAAATTTGGCTGGAAGGCGACCTCGCCCCCCTCCAGGCGGTAGAGGGCGATCACATTGGTCGCCCAGGCGATCCGGCGGGTATAGAGGCCCAGCAGCACCGGCGGACGGCCGCCGCCATAGCCGACCTCTTCCGCCAGTTCGCGCAGCACCGCCTCGGCCGGCGGTTCGCCGGCCGCCACGCCGCCGCCGGGCAGGCTCCAGCCAGCGGCCAGACGGCCGCGGACCAGCAGGACCCGCCCCGCCTCATCCGTCACCAGGCCGGTGGCTCCAAATGCCAGCTGGGAGACAAATCCCCGCAGACAGACGATCCCGGTAACCACAAGCCGGCGGCGCAGTTTGCGAATGGTGTTCACGGGCCCGACTTCCCAAGGATTTCGTAACAGATTGCTAACCGGATCGACCTAAATTGATGAGTGAACCCTAACCGCAGGCGTCCCGGCCGTGCCAGTCCGAACCGCAGCAGCGCCCCAAACAAGCCGCGCGATTTCGGCCGCCAAGGATGGTGTGTAATGAGCGGGCCCTCCTTCGACTATCTCAAAGCCCTGATCATCGAAGACAACAACCATATGCGCATGCTGCTGCGCTCGCTGATCAATGCGCTGGGGATCAAGCAGGTCATCGAATGCGCCGACGGGGCCAGCGGCTATGTGGCGCTGCGCGAGAAATCGCCGGACTTCGTGCTCACCGATCTGGCGATGAAGCCGATCGACGGCATCGAGTTCACCCGGATGGTGCGCACCTCCAAGGACAGCCCCAATCCCTATGTGCCGATCGTCATGGTGACCGGCCATACCGAGCGCGCCCGCGTGGAAGCGGCCCGCGACGCCGGGGTCACAGAGTTTCTGGCCAAGCCGATCACCGTGCAGAATCTCTTGCTGCGCGTCGCCGAAATCGTCGAGCGTCCGCGGCCTTTCGTGCGCTGCAACGGCTATTTCGGGCCCGACCGGCGCCGCAAGAGGGACCCAAATTTCGGCGGCCCCTGGCGCCGGCACGACGACTACAAGGACGACATTGCGATCCAATAGCGTCAGGAGTGCGCCATGCCGCGCGACGCCGATCCCGCTTTCGATCTCATCCCGGCCGCTGACTACCCGGCGGTGATGCGCAGCAGCGATGCCAAACAGTTTCTCGACGCGCTGAAGAGCGAGGCGATGCACAAGCGCGTCCACAACGTCATCGCCGGACGGCGCTTCCAGCTGTGCGATGCCGTGCGCGCCGCCGCCACCCGCCTGGAAGCCGCCTTCAAGGCCGGCGACATGGCCGACACCTTCGCGCAGGCACACGAAATCCGCGGCATCGCCGAGACCTGCGGCCTGGACGCCAGCGGGCGCATCGCCGAGGTGCTGTGCAGATATCTGGACGCCATGGCGCAAGACGGAGGCGAGGTGGACCTCGCCCTTGTCGGCCTGCATGTCGGAGCCATCGTGCGGGCAGCCCACGCCGAAGACGAAGCCACCCGGCTGGGCACCCAGGTCGCCGACGAGCTGAATGGCCTGGTCACGCGGCGGATCGGCCCGGCCGCAAATATGCCGCCGGGTTAACGGACGCCGAGGCAAAATGCGTGCTCCTGCGCCGAAAAGCGCCGCCGCATTCATCGCTCTTTAAGCCCTGACCTTAATACTAACGAGGAGAACGGGACCGGCTCATTCGAGACCGGCAGCGGGGACATTCGATCTTTCCATGCTTCAGATCGGCGGCATTGTATTCCTCTTCGTGGCCGTGTTCGGGGGGTTCTTCCTTTCCGGCGGTTCGATGGGCGTCATCATGGAGGCGCTGCCGCACGAGATGATCACCATTGGCGGGGCGGCAATCGCCGCATTGCTGATCGGCGGTTCGCTCTATTCGCTCAAGAAGATGGGCGCGGAGATGGGCAAGATCGTCTCGGGTCCGCGCTGGAAACATTCGGATTACACCGATCTGCTGTGCCTGCTGTACCTGCTGACGAAGACGATGAAATCCAAGGGACTGATCGCGCTGGAAGCGCATATCGAAAAGCCCGAGGACAGTTCGATCTTCAAGCGCTATCCGCGCATCTCCAAGGATCATTTCGCGTTGGCCTTCATCTGCGACACGCTGCGCATGATGACGATGAGCCTGGAGGATCCGCATCAGGTCGAAGCGGCGATGGAGAAACAGCTCGACAAGCACCATCACGAGGCGCTGAACCCGTCGACGGCGCTGCAGACCATGGCCGACGGCCTGCCGGCACTGGGCATCGTCGCCGCCGTGCTGGGCGTCATCAAGACCATGGGCGCGATCTCCGAGCCGCCGGAAATCCTGGGCGGCATGATCGGCTCGGCGCTGGTCGGCACCTTTATGGGCGTGTTCCTCGCCTATGGCATCGTCGGCCCGATCGCCGTGCGGCTCAAGGTGATCGTCGAGGAGGACGCGCAGTTCTATCACGTGATCCGCGACATCCTGGTCGCGCATCTGCACGGCAATGCGGCGCAGGTTTCGGTGGAGATTGGCCGTGGCAGCGTGCCGAGCGAAGCTCAGCCGACCTTCCAGGAACTGGAACAGGCGCTGGAATCGATTCCGCCCGATGCGGGCTAACGCGCGCGCGGCGGCCGCGCGCCGTGCAACGCCCTAGTCGTTGTTGGCGATGCGGGCCTTCTCATAGCCGTCGGCCAGGGTCATGAAGAAGGTGGACATGGCGCCGGCAAGAATGCCCAGCGGCACCGCATAGAGCACATCCATGTCGCAGCCGAGCACGACGATTGTCGTGACGACAATTCCGGTCCACTGACCGATCGATTTCGGCATCGCTTGCATCCCCTATCCAAGCGCTGAGTCTAGGTCCGGGATGCGCGCGCATGAAGAACGGAGTTAAGAAGAGGTTAACACAGCCGGGAGAATGCCGTGCATCCTCCCGTTGTGTCCCGTTCTGTTACACCACGTCGAATTCGATGCCCTGGGCCAGCGGCAGGGCATCCGAATAATTGATGGTTGCGGTCTGGCGGCGCATATAGGCCTTCCAGGCGTCGGACCCGCTCTCGCGGCCGCCACCCGTTTCCTTCTCGCCGCCGAAGGCCCCGCCGATCTCCGCGCCGGACGGGCCGATATTCACATTGGCGATGCCGCAATCGGAGCCAGCCGCGGAGACGAACTTCTCCGCCTCCTGGATGTCCATCGTGAAGATGCAGGAGCTGAGGCCCTGCGGCACGGCGTTGTGCAGGGTCATCGCCTCCTCGAATTTCGAATAGCGCATGACGTAGAGAATCGGCGCGAAGGTTTCGTGGCAGACGGTCCTGGTCTGGCCCGGCATCTCGACGATGGCCGGCTTCACATAGAAGGCGTCCGGATGCTGATCGGCATGGACGCGGCCGCCGCCGGTGATCTTGCCGCCCTCGTCCCTGGCCGAGGCCAGCGCGCGCTCCATGTTCTCGAAGGCCTGGCGGTCGATCAGCGGGCCGACCAGCGTGCCCTTCTTGAGGGGATCGCCGACGGGCAGATTCGCATAGATGTTCTTCAGCGCCGGGACCAGCGTGTCATAGATGCTGTCATGCACGAAGAGACGGCGCAGCGAGGTGCAGCGCTGGCCGGCGGTGCCGACCGCCGAAAAGGTAATGGCACGCTGGGCCAGATCGAGCTTGGCGCTGGGCGCGACGATCATGGCGTTGTTGCCGCCCAGTTCGAGCACGGTCTTGCCGAAGCGCGCGGCGACGACGGGCGCCAGCTCGCGGCCCATGCGGGTCGAGCCGGTGGCCGAAACGACCGGGATGCGGGCGTCCTTGGCCAGGGTTTCGCCGGCCTCGCGCGCGCCGAGCACGACCTGGCTGAGATGGGCGGGCGCCTCGCCGAAGCGGTGCAGCGCCCGCTCGAACAGGTTCTGCACGGCGAGCGCGGTGAGCGGTGTCTTCTCGCTCGGCTTCCAGATGACCGGATCGCCGCACACCAGCGCCAGCGCCGCATTCCAGGACCACACCGCAACCGGGAAATTGAAGGCCGAGATCACCGCGACCGGGCCGGCCGGATGCCAGGTTTCCATCATGCGGTGCGCCGGGCGCTCGGAGGCAATCGTCAGGCCGTAAAGCTGGCGCGACAGACCGACCGCGAAATCGCAGATGTCGATCATCTCCTGGACCTCGCCGAGGCCTTCCTGGTGGATCTTGCCGCATTCGATCGTGACCAGCCGGCCCAGCATGTCCTTGTGCTGGCGCAGCTCTTCGCCCAGCAGCCGCACCAGCTCACCGCGGCGCGGTGCGGGTACCTGGCGCCATTCGGCGAAGGCGGCCGCGGCATTGGCGATCTTGGTTTCGATGGCGGCGGCATCGTCGAACGCCACGCGCGCGATTTCCGCGCCGTCGGTCGGCGAATGCACGGGATTGTTGCCGGCCGGCTTGATGCCGAAATGGGCCAGGATGTCGGATGTATGCATGGCGTGCTCCTATGTCTTTGCCGCGCGCAATCTGGAGATCGTCGTGGTCGGCGAGATGGTTTCGGCATCCATCGTGATGTGGATGAGCGCCGGCTTTTTCGCGGCGAGCGCTTCGTGAAACGCCTGTGCGAAGTCATCGGTGCGGGTAACGTGATAGGCCAGCGCCCCATAGGCGCGGGCAAGGGCCGCGAAGTCGGGATTTTTCAGATCGGTGCCGACGACACGCCCCGGATAATCGCGCTCCTGATGCATGCGGATGGTGCCGTAGGTACCATTGTCGAACACCAGCACGATGATGGCCGCGCCGTATTGCACGGCGGTCGCCAGCTCCTGCCCGTTCATCAGGAAACAGCCATCGCCCGCCGCGCACACGACCGTGCGCTCTGGATGAACGATCTTGGCGGCCACCGCCGCCGGCAGGCCATAGCCCATGGCGCCGGAGGTGGGGCCGAGCAGGGTCGGATAGCCGCGATAGAGATAGAAACGATGGGCCCAGGCCGCGTAATTGCCCGCGCCGTTGGTGACAATGGCATCCTCCGGCAAATGCGCGGCGAGCCAGGCCCAGATGTCGGACGGGTTGAGCGCGGCCGAAACGGCGACAGGCTTGGCGAAGGCTTCGTAATCGGCGCGCGCGGTCCGGCGCCATTCGCGCCAGCGGGATTGCTCCGGCGCCGGAGCCGCAGCCATGACCTGCAGGAAGGGCGCAACGCCGCTGACGATGGCGCGGTCGGCCTGATAGACGCGGCTCAGCTCATCGGCCGAGGGATGCACATGCACCAGCGTCTGCTTCGGGTTCGGAACCGAAAGGCGCGTATAACCATTGGTCGTCATCTCGCCGAGGCGCGCGCCGACAACGATCAGCAGATCGCTGTCTTCGATGCGCTTGACCAGCCTGGGATCGGCGCCAATGCCCAAGTCCCCGCAATAATTCGAATGGGTATTGTCCAGCCGGTCCTTGGCACGAAAGGCGGTACAGACCGGCAGGTCCCAACGTTCGGCAAAGGCTTTGGCGTTGGCGATGGCATTGGCGTTCCAGCCCGGCCCGCCGAGCAGGACGAAGGGCCGCTCGGCCTGATCGAGCATCGCCACCACATTGGTGATCTCGTCATGGCTGGGCGACGGCTCGCTTTTCCGGAAAGGGCGCGTCGCCGGCGCGGTGCAGGCCCCGGACAGCACGTCCTCGGGCAGCGACAGCACGACAGGGCCGGGCCGCCCGCTGGTCGCGACATGAAAGGCGCGGGCGACATATTCGGGGATGCGGTCCGCATCGCGAATCTCCGCCGCCCATTTGGCGAGCGGGGTGAACATGGCGCGGAAATCGACTTCCTGAAACGCCTCGCGGTCCAGCATCGACTGGTCGGCCTGACCGATGAACAAGATCATCGGCGTCGAATCCTGAAACGCCGTATGCACGCCGATGGAGGCATTGGTGGCGCCAGGCCCGCGCGTGACAAAGCAGATGCCCGGCTTTCCGGTCAGCTTGCCATAGGCTTCGGCCATATTGGCGGCGCCGCCTTCCTGGCGGCAGGTGACGAGCTTGATCGCATCGCGCGCGTCATAGAGCGCGTCGAGCGCGGCCAGATAGGATTCGCCCGGCACGCAGAAGGCGTGATCGGTGCCGTGGATCTGCAGGGCCTCGACCAGCGCCTGGCCGCCGGTGCGTGCGGTTTCGGTCATCGGTGTTCCGTTCCTTCCCTCCCCCGCGCGGGGGAGGAAAATCAGGCGTAATACTGGCCGAAGCGGTTCGCAAGGAAATCGGACAGAACCGTCTGTTCCTGCCTGACAAAGCCCTTTTGCGGCAGCTTGCCTGCAAAGAGAAGGTCGGTGCTGGCGCAGATGCCCGCCGCCGTCGTGATCTGGATGGCGCTCATCAGGCGGCCATTGATCGTCTGCGCATAGGTTTTCTTGACGTAGCTTTCCTGGGTCAGGCGGCCGTCCTGCCAGCCGGTGACGGTGACGAACACCAGCACCACATCCTGATAGGTGATCGGCAGCGCGGTCTCCAGCACGTCCTTCATGATGTCGCGGCGCTGGCCGAGCCTGAGATCGCGCACCAGAATCTTGATGATGTCGCAATGGCCGGGATAGCGGACCGTCTTGTAGTCCATGTTCTCGACCTTGCCTTCCAGCGTCTCGCACAGCGTGCCGAGGCCGCCGGAGGTGTTGAAGGCTTCATATTCGATGCCGTCGAGCGACAGACCTTCCAGCTCCTCAAGCGCCGGAACTTCGGTCTTGACGCCGTCGCGGATGCTTTCGCAGGGATTGCAATATTCGTTGATGACGCCGTCGGTCGACCAGGTGAGGTTGTATTTCAGCGCATTGTGCGGGAATTGCGGCAGCGCGCCGACGCGCATGTTCACATCGCGCAGCTTGTCGAATTTCTTCGTCAGGTCATGGGCGACAATGCCGATGAAGCCCGGCGCCAGGCCGCACTGAGGAATGAACGCGGTGTCGGCGCCTTCGGCCAGCTTGCGGATGGCGCGGGTGGATTCCACATCTTCGGTCAGGTCGAGATAATGCGCGCCGGCCTTCTTGGCGGCGGCGGCAACCAGGGGGGTCAGGTTGTAAGGCGTGGCCGTCAGCACCGCGTCATGGCCCTCTACGGCCCTGGCGAAGGCGGCGTCGTCGGTGACGGAGACCTCCTTGAGGGTGACCCGATCGTTTTCGGGCATGCGCTCCAGGCTGCGCGGATCGCGGTCGGCCACAGTGACCTTGTAATCGCCGGAGCCGGTCAGGAATTCCGTAATGGCAATCCCGATCTTGCCACCGCCAACAAGCATCACATTCTTCATGGGCCACTCCCTTGGTCACAGGACAGACGGACAGGCATAGGCCCGTTGCCGGCCGGATCGCAGACGGCAATCTGCCGGAAAATGCTGTATGATCCGGCGAATCGCAGGGAAAACCGGCATAATGCGTGAAACCGACGAACAGCTGATTGCCCTGCTCCGGGCCAATGCCCGCGAACCGGCCGCCGCCCTGGCCCGCAAGCTGGGCCTGGCCCGCTCCACCGTCCAGGAGCGTATCGCCCGGCTCGAGCGCGAGGGCGTGATCCGGGGCTACACCCTGCGTCTGGCCGAGGGCCGCGACGCCGGCAAGCTCAGGGCCATCGTCATGATTTCCGCCGATCCCAAGCAGGCCGACCGGGTGACGGCCGAATTGCGCAAGATGCCCGAGGTGCGCAGCCTTTCGGCCGTGGCCGGGCCCCACGACATGATGGCCGTGGTCGAGGCCGACACGACGGCACGGATGGATGCCAGCCTGGACCGCATCGGCAAGGCCGCGGGCGTCGCGCGAACTGTCTCCTCCATCGTCCTGTCCGAGAAATTCGCCCGCTAGGATCGCCTTGGGCGTGACTGCCCCGGCGTGTTACGGTCCGGGTGCTGGCAGAAACGCGGATGCGCGCCCTTGGCGCGAGGCGGAGTTGCGGCATGGGGGAATCCGGACCGGAGAAGGTGCGTGGGCCGATCGGGCGGTCCTTCGATCGCGCGCGCCGACCCGACAAGGCGGCGATGGAGAGTCTGCGCCTGAAGGCGCCCTTCTGGTGGGTATTCGCCTTCCTGTTCACCTTCGCCGTCTACCAGATCTGGATGAACCCGTTCGGCTTCTCGGACCTGACGCAGCGCTACACCCAGGACATCTCCGACCTTCTGATCACCGGGCCCTATCTGTATCCCGAAACCGGGCACGACAAGATCTCGGTGGCGCTGGTGGACGACACCGCCCTGTCCGACATGCAGATGCCCTGGCCATGGAGTTATGGCGCCCAGGCGCGCGTGCTCGATGCGCTGCTGGCCGAGAAACCGCGTGCCGTCGTGGTGGATCTGCTGTTCTCCGACCCGCGCAAGGACGACACGCTGCCCGAACTGGTGGGGGAAATCGGCCGCTACAAGCGCGCGGGCGTACCGCTCTACTTCGTCGGGGCGACCGATCTGCCCAAAGGCGCGCCCGTGATCCGCAAGGAACTGATCGATGCCGGAGCGCGCGTCGTCGATCCCACGACCATCGTCAACCAGGGCGTGGTGCGGCAATACCCCATCCAGGGCCGCTGCATGAATGGCGAAGGCAAGGACGCGGTGTGCCGCTCGCTGGCGCTGACGGTCTATCGCGACGTGTTTCCCGGCCAGCCGCTCGACGTCAACCCGGCCGGGCGCATGGAACTGGTGTGGGGCACGCGCACTGATGCCACCAATGCCAAATGGATGCATCTCAAGGACGACGACGGCACGCTTCACTCCTGCGACCTGGGCATCGGCGCGCTGCGCCGCATCTATCTGGCCTTCTTCGATCCGGCCGAGGTGCGCTCGCGCTGTCCCTATCAGAGCGTGATCCCGATTCCGGCGCTGCTGCGGGGCGGCGACGCCGATGTGCACCGCCTGGCGAAGGGCCGCGTCATCTTCTACGGCGCCTCGCTCGAGGGCGTGCAGGACAAGTCCTTCACACCGGTCAACGGCATGATCGCCAGCGTCTTCGTGCACGCCATGGCGCTGGACAATCTCATCACCTTCCACGGCAAACCCGAGCAGAATGTCCTGTCGATCGGCGGTGTCACGCTGGACAACAATCCGATCCAGATCGGCGCCATCATTCCGGTAATCCTGATCCTGGCCTGGATCCACATCCGCAATCTGCGCGCGCGCGGCCGCAAGCGCGCCGCCGCTATCGAGCGCGGCGAACCCGGCGCGCTGTTCGAATTCCTGCTCGACAAGATCATGGAGATTGTCTGGCATTGGGGGGCGTGGGCCCTGGCGCTGGCCGCCGGGCTGGCGCTGACGCTGGCCTCCGGGTTGTCCGTCGCCAATTGGGTCGAAGTTGTTTTCGTTTCGGTGGAACTGGCCGCGATGCTGCTGGTCGGCGTGCCCGATGCGATCTGGGGCTATCTGCACCATGTCGCCGGCGGTATCGCCGAAACCGTCGAGCGCCAAGGGGGGAAACCTGCATGAAGTCTTGTCTGTTTGTGGTGGTCCTGTGCATGACCGCCGTCGCATCGCAGGCCGTTCTGGCCCGCGAATCCTGCGACGACGCCAAGGGCGATGTAATCCTCAAGGCGCGCACGCCCGAGGTCGATCTTTATGACGGACCGAACGGCAAGCGCGTCGAGACTCTCGCGGCCGACAAATTTCCGTCATGCGCGCCGATCACCGGCCGCGCGCCCAACATGATGTTGCGTGTCAATGTGGGCGGCACCGCCTATTGGGTCCCGCCGCATATGGTCAAATACCGTTTTGCCGGCGATGCGGCGCCGGTCTGCCGCAACCTGGCGATGGGCAGCAATGAGGAGAAGGTCGGCGCCACGCGCGGCCTCGGTGAGGGCTGCCCCAAAGCCAAGGGAGCCGACCAATGAGGCGCGCAATTCTGACCGCCGCCGCGCTGGCCTGCGGCGTGCTTGCGGCGACGCCGGCGGCCGATGCCGGCATTTTCGACAGCAATGGCTATCCCGATCATGGCCGCGCCATCGACCAGCTGACGCCCGCCGCCGACTACAGCGACGTGCTCAAGGGCCGTCCTCTGGCGCTGGGCATCATGCGCACGCGCGGCCAGGGCTTCGTGCCCTCGCCCGAGCTGCACGATTATGTGCGCGGTGTGATGGAAAAGCTGTTGGCCGGGGTGACGATGCCGCCGAGCTTCCATCCCGAGGTGCGCGTCCTGGCCGCGCCCGCCTTCGCCGGCGAATGCACGCCGGACGGCACGCTGATCCTGACCGTCGGGCTGCTCGAACAACTCGAGACCGAGGACGAGCTGGCCTTCGTGATCGGCCATGAGCTGGCACATGCGATCTACCGTCATCACCCCGAAAACTGGGCCAAAAAGGCGCAGTTCTACGCCGTCGTGCACAGCACCAGCTTCGATGTCGTGACGCGTTCGGCGGCGCTGTCGCTGGGCGGCTCGCTAGGCGGCAATATCGCGCGCGGCCTGAATGTGGCGCAGCATCTTGCCAAGCTCAGCTCGGACGTCCTCATGCCGCAGATGGAGCGCGCGCAGGAGGATCAGGCTGACGCGCTCGGCTTCGATCTGATGGTCAAGGCCGGATATGACCCGGAGGCCGCCTTCGGCGTCCTGGAGAAGCTGGCGCGTCAGGAAGCCGACGCCAAGCGCGCCGCCGAAGCCGCAAAGAAGGCCGCCGACGAAGATGGCCATTCCGGCGGCAGCGTTCTCGGCGGGCTCGGCGCTGTGGGCGGGCTGGTCGGCACGCTGGCGCTGGGCGGCACGCCGTCCAGCGACCAGATCGCCGATGTCGCCATCTACGCCTTCGACGAAGCCGTCGACAGCATGGCGGAGGACGCAACCTCGCATCACCCGGCGACCGAGCGCGAAGAGCTTCTGGCCGCCTATATCTATCGCGCCTATCGCACGGTGCGGCCGGGAACGCCGACACCACTGCCCTGGGCTCCGCGGGCGCATTCGCCGCTGACCCCGCAACTGACCGCGCTGCTGGCCCATTACAGCGACGCCGAGGATGCTGCCGCCTATGTTGCCGCGCCGGACAGCGGCTCGCCCGAACAGGCCATGGCCGATGTGCGCACGGCGACCGCCCCGCCAACGACGAACCATGCCTATACCGAATATGCCGCCTCGCGCTTCTATGCCCATCGGCAGGAGCCGCAACTGTCCGAGGCCGCGCTCGAGCGCGCCGTGGCCGGCCCGGAACCGTCCTGGGAGGTCTATTCCCGGCTCATCGACATCTATCTGGCGCGGCAGGACTATCCGCGGGCGCAGGCGCTGATGGACCAGGCAGTCCAACGTTTTCAGGATTCGCCGGTGCTGCTGCCCAAACATATCGAAGTGCTGCGCGCCGAGGGCCGCACGGCCGATGCCGAAGCGCTGCTGCCGAAATGCAAGAGCTACGACATCGATCCGCTGACCGATGCGTGCAAGAAGGCGGCGAAAGGATGAGCTGCTAGCGCCCGTTGTTCTGCGAGGCGGCGCGAATGGTGAAGCCGGCCTCCTGAAGTTTGGCGCGGATTTCGGCGGCATGCGCGGAATCGCGCGCCTCGATGGTCATGCCCAGATCTGTGAGCTTGGCGCTCATATCGGTGATCATCCGGTTGTGGCTGACCTCGAGAATATTGCCGCCCGCCTCGCCCACCAGCGCGGCGATCTTCGCCAGCAAGCCGGGCCGATCCTCGATCTCGACCAGCAGCGACAGGATGCGGCCCTCGCGCGACAGCTCGCGCAGGATCACATTCGACAGCAGCCGCATGTCGATATTGCCGCCCGAGAGGATGAGCGCGACCTTCTTGCCCGCAAACAGGTCGCGGTTGGCGGCGACGGCCGCATAGGCGGCAGCGCCCGCGCCTTCAACCACCGTCTTTTCGATCTCGAGCAGGCTGGCGATGGCGCGCTCGATCTCGTCCTCGCGCACCAGCAGCACGTCCTTGACCAGGGCGGAGACGATGCGGCGCGTCAGCCCGCCCGGTTCCTTGACGGCGATGCCTTCGGCAATGGTCTGGCCGGCGCAGGGCAGATCGGCGCCCTTCATGGCGTCATACATCGAGGGATAAAGCTTGGCCTGCACGCCGTAGATTTCGATCTCGGGCTTGAGCGCCTTGGCGGCGATGGCGATGCCCGAGATCAGTCCGCCGCCGCCGACGGGCACGACCAGCGCATCGACATCCGGCAGGTCCGTCAGCAATTCAAGTGCGATGGTGCCCTGCCCGGCAATCACCTTGGGATCGTCGAAGGGATGGACCAGCGTCAGCCCTTCCTCCTGGACAATGGACAGCGCCCGGGCGAAGGCCTGGGTCAGGGTCGGGCCGTCGAGCACGACGCGGGCGCCGAAATTCTTGGTGTGCTTGACCTTGTTGAAGGGCGTGCCTTCCGGCATCACGATCGTGGTGGGAATGCCGAGGCGGCCACCATGATAGGCCACGCCCTGGGCATGGTTGCCGGCGCTCATCGCGACCACGCCGCGCTTGCGCTCGTCTTCGTTCAGCGACAACAGCTTGTTGAGCGCGCCGCGTTCCTTGAACGAGGCCGTGAACTGGAGATTTTCGAACTTCAGAAAGATTTCGCAGCCGGCGATCTTCGACAGCGTGCGCGACCAGTGGGTGGGCGTGCGCTCGAGCGCATCGCCCAGTGCCGCGGCGGCCGCGCGCGGATATCCTCGATCGTGACTTCCGGAAAGATCGGGAAGCGGCGGCAGATCCGGTCGCACTCGCCGATTTGGCCAAGGGTCTCGTCTCCAAGCCTGTGTCGCGGCGAGAGGCTGGTAGCAGCGGAGGGATTTGAACCCCCGACCAAGGGATTATGATTCCCCTGCTCTACCACTGAGCTACGCTGCCAAAGCGCCCGTCGGCCGCCAAGGCGGGGGATGTACGGTGGGGGTGCGCGGCCTGTCAAGGCGGGCTCAGGGCCGCGCGGACCAGGGCTCGCAGCGTGCCGACCGTGCCAGCGCGCTGCCGGTTTCCACAGCCGCCAGAACGCCTTGGGAGATTTCGCCATCGCGTCAGCCAGCGCGCGCGGGCGCCCTCCACGACGAAGCCGAGCACGACGGCCTGATAGGCGATCGGCAGGCCCTGGCCGCCGCCTTCATCGCCGCCAGCCGGTCGGGGCGCGAGCCGGATCGCCATGGGCGCTGCCCAGCACCTGCACGAAGCGGCCGCCGGGGCCACCGCGGCGGCAAGGCGGCGGCGCAACGCCGGCGCTTGCCATGGACCCATGCGACGACGAGATCGGGCATGCCGCGCCCGGCCGCGTCCGCGGCGAGCGCCGCCTCCACGGCCTCGCTGTCATTGTAGTCGCAGACGAGCGGATGGACGGCCGGTGCGATGGCGCGGATCGCCGCTTCGTTTCGCGCGAGGACGCTGACAGGTTTCGCAATGTTGGACAAGGGCCCGGCAGAATCCGGCCAGCATGCCGGAACCGCCGACGACGAGCGCGTGGCGGACGGCGCTCACGCCGCGGCGCGCGCGGGCTCGGCGGGAGGATCGTGCCGCCGCCGAGCACCCGCGTGCCCTCGCGCGCATAGAAGACGCAGGCCTGGCCGGGCGCCACGCCTTCCTCCGGATCAAGCAATTCCGACCGACGCGCCGGTCCGCGTGCGCGTGACGCGCGCCGGCACGGGCGGGCGCATCGAGCGCACCTTCACGCGTGCAGTCGCACGGCTGTCGGCAGCGGTGCAGCCAGTTCACGTCGCGCAAGGCGATCGCGCGCGTGGCCAGCGCCGTGCGCGGACCCGACGACCACGCGGGCATTGTCCGCATCGATCCTGACGACGAAGAGCGGCTCGTCATTGCCGGAGAGGCCCAGACCCTTGCGCTGCCCAACCGTGTAATGGATCACGCCCTCATGGCGGCCGAGCACGCGGCCCTGGCGTGTCGACGATCTCGCCCGGCGTCGCCGCGCCGGGCTTCAGCTTCTCGACCACGCTCGCGTAATTGCCGGAGGGCACGAAGCAGATGTCCTGGCTGTCCGGCTTGTCGGCGGTCAGCAGGCCGAGTTCGGCGGCGATCGCGCGCACGGCGCGGCTTCTCCAGCCCGCCCAGCGGAAAGCGCAGAAAGTCGAGCTGGTCGCGCGTGGTGCGGAACAGGAAATAGCTCTGGTCGCGAGCCGGATCGGCGCCGCGATGCAGTTCTGGCCCGTCGGGCCCATCGATGCGCTGGACATAATGGCCGGTCGCCATGCGCCTCGGCGCCGAGATCCCGGGCGGTGTCCAGCAGATCGGCGAACTTGACACGTTCGTTGCAGGCGACGCAGGGGATCGGCGTCTCGCCGCGCGCATAGGCTGCGCGCGAAATCCTCCATCACCGCCTTGCGGAAGCGCGCTTCGTAATCGAGCACGTAATGGGCGATGCCGAGCTTCTCGGCCACCCGGCGGGCATCGTGGATGTCCTGGCCGGCGCAGCAGGCGCCCTTCTTCCGGACGGCCTGGCCATGATCGTAGAGCTGCAGCGTGACGCCGACCACCTCATAGCCGGCACGCGCCAGCAGCGCCGCCGTGACGGAGGAATCCACGCCGCCCGACATCGCGGCCACGATCCGCGTGGGCCGGGCCGGGCTTGTCGATGACGATATGGTCGAGCGCGCTCATGGCCGAGCGATATAGTCCGGGCGCGGCAGGGCTTCAAGGCGCCGGCCGGGAATGCCGCGGAATCCCGCGGCTATTTCAGATAGTTCAGCAGCGAGATCTGGTTGAGGCGCGCGGTCACCTGCAGCGCCGCCTGCAGGGCCGTCTGGTTCTGGTTGAGATTGGTGATCGCCTTGGCCATATCCACATCTCTCGATGTCCGAGGTGAAGCCCTGATAGAGCGGGACAGCGTGTCCTGATGGGCGACCGCATCCTTGAGGCGGTTGTAGGTGCCGCCATTGACCGCCATGACCGATGTTGACGGTCTTGGCCGCCGCCGTGGCGGTTCCGATCGCGCCCGACAGGAATGCTGGACTGGGCCCCGGTCAGGGTCGCGGCGAAGGGTCCGCTGGCGCCGGCGTTGAAATCGACGACATCCTTGATGGCCTGCAGGAGCTGGCTGCCGGCATCGGAGGCGAGGACGCCCACCGTCACCGATTCGCCATCGGCGACATTGACCGTGGCCGGCAACGCTGCCATTGGCGAAGGCCGCCGAAGCGGTCGGCAGCGCAGCCCAGCGCCGACAGCGAGGTCGCGGTCACCGGCGCGGTGTTGTTCTTGTCGCCGCCGAACAGGTAATTGCCATTGGCATCCTTCGAATTGAGCACCTGCACCGCCTGGTCGAAAATGCTTTGCACCTGCGACATCACGGAGGAGCCGTCATTGCTTCGCGGCGGCGTTGGTCACGGCCTCGCGCAGCTGGGCGGCGAGATCGGACAGCGTGGTCAGCTGGGTGTCCTGCAGATTGGCCTGGTCGACGGCGATCTGGGTGGCGGCCTTGTAGGCGTCGGCGCGATTGGCCGCAGAGCGCGCCGCTTCCAGCGCCGCGGTCTTGTCGCCATAGCCGGCATAATCGCTGGCCACCTTGCCGCTGGCGACCTGGGCCTGGCTGTCGTTCAGCTTCGCCGTAGGCGCTGCCGATCTGGTTGAGCATGTATTGCGACTGGATGCTGGTGGCGACGCGATCGATCGTCATGGCTTAGTCTCCTTACTGCATCTGCAGCAGCGTGTCGTAGAGCGACTGCACGGTCTGCAGGATGCGGGCGCTGGCGCTATAGGCCTGCTGATAGGTCATCATGTTGGTGAGTTCTTCGTCGAGATTGACGCCGGAGACCGAGGACTGGCGCGACTTGGCTTCGGTCAGGCGGTCGGTCTGCGCGGTGTTGGTGGTTCGCGCAGTCTGGCTGCGCACGGCGACGTCCTGATAGAAGCCGGCGGCATAATCGCCGAGCGTGGCGCTCTGCGCCGCCATGCCCGCCGGCCTTGGCGAAGCTCTGCTTGACGCTGGCCGACGTTCTGCAAGGCCAGCAAGCCGCGCGCATCGCCCGAGGTCGACCACGCGTGTCGCCGGCGACGGCGCCGGACGATCGACGCCTGCGCGAAGGCCAGGCGCTGCGGCGCGGCGGCGATCGCCGGATTGACCGCTGAAGCCCTGGGCCGGGGCCGCCGCGGCGCTGACGCCAAGGCCGAAGATCTGGGTGAAGCTGAGCCCGGTGGAGCCGCGCGCCGTGGTATCGCCGGTGACGTTGAGCTTGTAGTGTCGAATAGTTCGAGGACGGCGTTGCGCTGAGCGAGCCGTCGCTGCCCAGCGCGAAGCTGACGGCGCCGCCGAAGGCGGTGTTGAGCGCCGTGACGACATTGCCGATGGTGTCGCCGGCGGCGACCGTGACCGACGCCGTCTTGGCGATCTGCCCGTCCGGCCCCTTGAGCTGAAGCTCATCGTGCCGCCGGCCGCGAAGCCGCCCGCATCGGTGGCCGACAGACCGGTCGCCTGGATCGTCGGCGCCGCGGTGCGGAACAGATCGTTGAGGCCGAAGAACTGCGAGAAGCCGGCGCCGCCGCGCGCGGCCGGCGTGGTCGCATCGTCCTGCGATGACGATGCCGTTGCCGCCGGCTGCCGGCGACGGTGAGCTGGCCGTTGGTAAAGCTGGCCGAGCCATTGCCGCCGAGCGCGGTGTTCAGCGCGGTGACAAAGCCGCCGACCGTGCCGCCGAAGGCGGTCGCCGCCCCGCCATCGACCGACAGCGTGCCGGCCGAGAAATCGACATCGACGCGGCTGACCAGATTGCCGCTGGCGTCGGCGACGGCGATGGTGGTCTTGCCGGTGAAGTTCAGCGCATCGGCCGACAGCAGGCCGGTGTCGCGGCCGGCCAGGGTGGCCGGCGGCGGAAAGGCCGTGTTGGCATTGTGATGGGCGTTGAAGGCTGTTGGCGGTCTGGCGCGCGAAGGGGCCCAGTTCGGCCCTGCAGATCGGCCAGCGCGCCATCGCGCATGTCGATCAGGCCCTTGAGCTTGCCCGAACCCAGATGCGGGTCGAGCGCCATGGGCTGGCCGAACGTCTGGCCGGTCGCCGGATTGACGTTGGCCAGCGTGATCGAGCCATAGGTGCCGTTGCTGGCGCCGCCGCGCATAGCTGAGCTGGGCGTAGGTGTCGCCGACAAGCGTGACGCCATCCTGCGGTCGAGACGACGAGCTGGCCGTTGGGGCCTTCGGCGGTGCGCACGCCGATCAGCTGCGAAAGCTTCTGCACCGCCTGGTCGCGCTGATCGAGCAGGCCGGATGGAGGTGTCGCCGCCGGCATTGGCCGTCTGGATCTGGCTGTTGAGCTCGTAGATCTGCTTGATCAGCGGTGTTGATGCTGCCGATCGAGGCACGAGACCTGCTGGTCGACCTGGGTCTGCAGACTCGAGATCGAATCCGGACAGCGTCGAGATCGTGATCGGCCAGGTTCTGGAACGCGGTCAGCGCGCCCTGCTGGTTGGCGCTCGGAGGTCGGCGACAGCGAGGCCGCGCCGAGGGCCGAGAAGACATTGTCGAGCTGCGAGGTCAGCGCGCTGCCGTCGCCCGGCTTGCCGAGCAGAGCCGTTGAGCTGGGTATAGGTGTCGTTCTGCGCGCCATATTGCGAGGAGCCGGCCTGGGCATAGAGCACTTCCTGATTGAGGAACTGATCGGCGACGCGCTGGATCTCGGCAATGTCGACGCCGGTGAGCTGGGTGCCGGAGACCTGCGCCTCCTGATTGGCGACGCGGCGGACATAGCCGTCCGTATTGATATTGGCGACGTTGTTCGAGACCGTGCGCAACGCGGCCTGGTTCGTCTGCAGCGCCGACAGTGCGCTCGACAGGATCCCGTTCAGTGACAAGGTCGCACTCCAGAAGAAATCGCGCCCGCCGTCGCGAACGCTTTTGTCCCGCTGACGCTGTTCGCAAGCCCCATGCCAGACCAAACCCGCCGCTTTGGCAGAGAAAGCGCGCCGATTTGGCAGGGCTTGCCCGGCGCAACGCGGCAGGGATTGCCGGGTGCGGCGGCAGTTCGTGCCTGTCGCGGGGGCGGCTGGATCGCCTGCCCTATGAATAAAGCCGCAAAATCGCGCTTTCGGCAGTTGGTCCGGGCCTTGCTACGGCTGCGACGGGAACAACCGGATTGCGAACGTGTCAGCATTGACTGCTCAGACCATTGCCATTCACGCCGCGGGCAAGACGGCCGCACAAGGCGAGGCCGCGCCCAAAGCCATGAGCGGCATGGATGCCCTCTTCGCGGCGCTGCTCGCCGAACAAGGCGGCGATGGCGTGCCGGCCGGCGACGCGTCCGCACAGGTGACGGCGCCCGATGCGACCGCTGCCGCCCAGCCCGACATCGCCAAACTCACCGCACAGCTTCTCAATGCCAGTGCGCCGGCCGCGATCGGGCAGGCTGCGAACGCAAAATCGATGCACGCGGTGCAACAGACCACGGCCACGCCGGCCACCGGCAAGCATGGCGCGCACACAGCGAACAATGCACCGGCCTCCGATGCACCGGTTGCCAGTGCGCCGGATGCCAATACGCAGATTGCCAATGGGCAGGTTGCCAATGGGCAGGTTGCCGATGCGACAGGTTGCCGATGCGCAGGCCGCGCGCGACGCGGCGCCGTCCGAATTCCCGGGCAAGCCGCAGCACAAGCATGGCAACACCGACAAGGATTCCAAGGACAAGCCCGCGCAGCCGGACATTGCCAGCATTGCCGCTGCGGCGGCGCAGCCAATTGCGGAAAATCACAAAGCCGTCGCGACCGGTACCGGCGATGCGCCGGCCGTGGCGACACCGGCGCCCGGCCCCGCCAAACCGGAAACGCCGGCCCCGCACGACGCCGCTGCCAAGCCGGCGGCGGGCCAGATCCTGGCCAATGCCGCCACGCTCGCCGCATCGTCCGAATCCGGCAAGCCCGGCCTGCCGCCCCCTCCCGTCGAAGGTCACGGCCCGCAGCGCGATGCGGCCAAGCAGGACGAACAAGACAAGCAGGCCAGCGGTGCAGCCCGGCCCACGGCCACAACCAGCGCACAGACGGACAGCAAGGCCGCGGCCCTGGCACGCGTGCTCGGCGCCGACGGGGCGATCAAGACGGAAGTGCCCGGGATGGGCAAGCTGCTCGCCCAGGCCCGCATGGCCGCGAACCCCAAGACCTCCACCGCGCCCGCCGACACGGCCGGTAAGGCGGCGGCCGGACCGCGTGCCGCGACCGCGCAGCGCCATGCCGCCGAACTGGCCGCCGCCCTCGCCAAGCCGGGCGCGCACGAGACCCAGACGGCGAAGCCGGCCGCGCCACAGCCGGCGGCCCCTGTCCACCTGGCCAAAGCAGCCGACAGCCAATCCGGGAGCCCCGATGGCGACCGTCACGACAACGGCAAGGGCGCCGCAACGCATACGGACGCGCCGAACGCGAAGCCGGCCGCCCCGGCCCCGGCAGCCACGCAGACGCAATTCCAACTGCCGCCCAACGCCCAGAGCGCGAGTGCCGACCCGAGCGGCGGCCAGGCGCTAACCGCGCAGCCCGCGGCCGGCGCGCCGGCCCATGTCGCGGCGAGCCTTCATGTGGCGCCGCAGAGCGCCGCCCAGCCCGGCGGCAATGCGCAGCCGGTGCCGCTGACCGATCTGGGCGCGCTGGCGCTGAGTATCGCGGCGCATTCGAAGGACGGCGCCCGGCATTTCGACATTGCCCTGCATCCCGCCGACCTGGGCAGCATCCAGGTGCATCTCAGCGTCGACCATGCCGGCGCCGCGCAGGCCCACGTCCGTGCCGACAACCAGCAGACGCTGCAGTTTCTCCAGCGCGATGCCCACCACCTCGAGCGCGCGCTCAAGGACGCCGGCCTCAATCTGTCCGGCGGCGGCCTCAATTTCTCGCTCAAGGGCCAGCAGCACGAATGGCGGCGGTCATAACCCGCGCAGCCAAGGACGCGCCCTGTCCGTCTCCGCCATCGCAGCCACCGGTCCGGCCGCAGGGGCGGCCGCCCTCCACCACAGTCTCGCGCCCGGCAGCGTGCGGCTCGACATCCACGTCTGAGGGAATGGCCATGACCACGATCGATCCCACCGCAGCCGCCGCGACGAGCCCTCTCGGGCTCGGCCAGCGCCCTGGGCAAATTGTCGGGCAATTTCGACACCTTCCTGCAGCTGCTGACCACCCAGCTGCAGAACCAGGATCCGACCAGCCCGATGGACACCAACCAGTTCACCCAGCAGCTGGTCCAGTTCAGCCAGGTCGAGCAGCAGATCTCGACCAACGACAATCTGAAGTCGCTGATCGCGCTGGGTCAGAGCCGCAGCTCGGCCGACGCCGTCAGCTATCTGGGCAAGACCGTGACGCTGACCAATGGCAAGGCCGCGCTGTCCGAGCGGCGCGGCGCAACTGGACCTATTCGCTGGACGCCGATGCCGCCTCCAACGCGCTCACCGTGACCGACGCCAACGGGCAAGGTGGTCTATGTCGGCGCCGGCGAAACGGGTCAGGGCGCGCATCAGTTCGCCTGGGACGGCAAGGACAATGCCGGCAACCAGCTGCCCGACGGCACCTACAAGCTGACCGTCTCGCGCCACGGCGGCGGACGGCTCGGCGATCCAGTCGGCCGTCGCCTCGACCGGCACGGTCAGCCAGGTCGATCTGACCGGATCGGTCCCGCAGCTGATGATCGGCAGCATGGAATTCCCGGTGTCGGCCGTGTCGGCCGTCGCCGCTCTTTGAAGCCTATTTGAGAACCATCCGGCGCCGAGAAACGGCACCACGCAACGAGACAAGGCCTGAGGAGCGAAGCTCCGCGGCCCGGAAGGAAAGACAGTCATGAGCCTCTATGGTGCAATGTCCACTGCGGTGACAGCTCTCGATGCGAATTCGACGGCCCTGAGCACCGCCTCCGCCAATATCGCGAACGTCAACACGATCGGCTACAAGGCCGGCCATGCGACCTTCTCGACGCTGCTGGCTTCGGCGCTCGGCAGTGCCGATATTTCCTCGGCCGGCGTGCAGGCCGTCCAGACGCAGAACGTGGCGCAGCAGGGCCTGCTGCAGACCACCAGCTCGCCGACCGACCTGGCGATTGCCGGCAACGGCTTCTTCGTCGTCAACAATGCGGCCTCGGCGCCGGGTTCGGCCAATTCGCTGTATCTACACGCGCGCGGGCAACTTCACGCCCGACGCCAATGGCGATCTGCGCAATTCCTCCGGCTACTATCTGATGGGCTGGGCGCTGGATCAGACCGGCAACATCCCCTCCGACCGCAACGACATGGCTACGGTCAACATCAACGCGCTGTCGGGCAAGGCCAATCCGACGACCTCGATCATCTACAAGGCCAATCTGCAGTCGAGCACGGCGGTCAACTCCACCTATACGGTCGGCGACATGACCTCCGGACCGTAACGCCGGATTTCCAGCGCACGATCAACGTCTATGACGGCCAGGGCGGCACGCAGCCTCTGCAGCTGTCCTTCGTCAAGACGGGCGCCAACACCTGGGCCTACGAAGATCACCTATCAGGGCGATGTCGCCAATATCGGCGGCGCCGCCAACAATCCGATCAAGTCCGGCACCATGACGTTCAATCCCGACGGCACGCTGGCCAATGCCGATAGCGCCAACAGCCCGGCGAGCGGCGACATTTCGCTGACCCTGCCCTGGGACACCGCGGCGTCCGGCCTGAACCCGCAGACCATCACCCTCAACATGGGCACGGTCGACGGTTCGGACGGCATGACCCAGTTCGACAGCGCCTCGACCCAGGTGTCGTCCAAGGTCGACGGCGCCCTGTTCGGCTCGTTGTCCGGCGTCATCGGTCGACAACGCACGGCTATGTCACGGCGCAGTTCACCAACGGCCTGACACAGAAGATCTACAAGCTGCCGGTGGCCACCTTCTCCAACCCGGACGGGTTGGCGGCGACCAGCGGCAACGCCTACGCCACCTCCAACAACTCGGGCACGCCGACGATCTCCGAGGCGGACACCGGCGGCGCCGGCACGATCAAGTCGAAATCGCTCGAAGGGTCGACGGTCGATCTGGCCAGCGAATTTACCAATCTGATCACGACCCAGCGCGCCTATTCCGCATCCGCGCGCATCATCACCACCGCATCGACGATGCTCGACCAGCTGTTGCAGGTCGTGCGTTAAGGAATATTGCCGGTGCGCTTACGCCAAAGGCGCATCGGCGTTCTTCCGCTTGGTACAATTGGACTGGGTACATTACGGCTTCATTTACCTTGCGCCTTGGGCAATTTTTAAAGGCATGACGGTTACCTTGCGCATGGGTATTGGAGTCGGGAGCAGAAAAGCGATGGGCGAAGAGCGCAGAGGGCGAGTGAGCTACGTCATTGGGCCGGATGGCAGTCCCTTGACGCTGGCCGATCTTCCGCCGCCTAACACGAAACGTTGGGTGATCCGCCGCAAGGCGGAGGTCGTCGCGGCCGTGCGCGGCGGCCTGCTGAGCCTCGACGAAGCCTGCAGGCGGTACACCCTGACAGTGGAAGAATTCCTGGCCTGGCAGCGCGCGATCGATCGCTTCGGCCTGGCGGGGCTGCGCGCAACACGCGTGCAGCAGTACCGGCACTAGTTAGCAAAAAATTGACGCAGCGGCGCCAACAGCGGATGGTGCGTGGGAACGAGGCGTGCGATCGCACATGCCTCTGCCCGCGTGCCATTCGCGATCGGTTATTCGCCTCCGCGTTAAGCGGCCCTTTACCCAACCCCCGGCAATGTTTGCCTAGCAAGAGGGGCAGACGGTCGGGGGCGCGGGCAAATCCGCATTGCCGCCGTCCGGGGTCCGGAGCGGAGGGCAGGCTTTGCCGGAGTTCTTCAAAGGTGTGGGCGCCGCGCGTTTCGGCGTGATGGCCGGCGTGGCCGCCGCCCTCACCGCATTTTTTCTATATATCGCCGGCGTGATCTCCGAGCCGCCGCAATCGATCCTGTTTGCCGGGCTCGAAGCCGCGCGACGCCAGCCAGGTGACCGCCAAGCTCGACGCCATGAACGTGCCCTACACGCTCAAGGGCGACGGCGGCACGATCCTGGTGCCGGCCGACCGGGCCACCAAGCTGCGCATGGAGCTGGCCTCGCAGAACCTGCCCTCGGCCGGGGTCGGCTACGAGATCTTCGACAAGTCCGACGCCTTCGGCACAACCGCCTTCGTCCAGAACATCAACCGGTTGCGCGCGCTCGAGGGCGAATTGGCCCGCTCGATCGAGACCATCGACGACATCGACAGCGCCCGCGTGCATCTGGTGATCCCCGAGCGCGAGATCTTTACCAAGCGAGAGCCAGCCGCCAACCGCATCGGTGGTGCTGAAGGCCCGCAACGCCCTGGGCCGCGGCCCAGGTCACCGCCATCCAGCATCTCGTGGCGGCCGCCGTGGCCGGGCTGCAGGCCGGTCGCGTCGCCATCATCGACGATCACGGCGACCTTCTGGCCGGCGGGCGACGGCAAGGACGGCGCCGACGCTTCCGCGGCGGCCCAGGACCAGCACACCTCCGACTATGAGGAACGCCTGCGCAAGCGCATCGAGAACATCGTCGCCAGCGTCGTCGGGCCCGGGCATGTCCGCGTCCAGGTCGCCGCGGACGTCAAATACAATCACGTTCAGCAGACCTCCGAGACCTTCGATCCGGACAGCAAGGTCGTGCGGTCGACCCAGACGATCGAATTCGAGCGCCAGCGACGCCTCCGGCAAGGCGACCGCGGTTTCGGTGAGCAACGCCCTGCCCGGTCAGGCGCCCGCCACCAATTCGGGCGACAAGAACGCCAACAAATCCTCGAGTTCGCGCAACGAAGAGACGACGAACTACGAAATCTCCAAGACCACGCCGCACCAGCGTCGAGAATGGCGGCGATGTGAAGCATCTGTCGGTCGCCGTCGTGGTCGACGGCACCCTCGCCCGTTTGCCCGACGGAAAGACCAAATACACGCCCCGCAGCAAGCAGGACATGGCCCAGATCGAGAGCCTGGTGAAGTCGGCGATCGGGCTATGACAAGGCCGCGCGGCGACCAGGTCGAGGTCGTCAACATGCCCTTCGCGCGTATGGATGTCGGTCCGGTCGAGCCGGCGCCTCAGCCCCTGCTTGGCCTGGACCCGGCCTACTGGTTCAAGATCATCGAGGCGGCGATCCTGTCGCTGACGGCGCTGCTGATCGGCCTGTTCGTCGTGCGTCCGCTGATCCGCAACATGTTCGCGGCGCCCGTCCCGTCCGCCGGCGCCCAGCGCAGATCGGCGCACAGCACACAGCCGGCCAGCTCGCCGCGCCCACAGGCGAGGCGGCGCACGGACAGGCCCAGCTCGCCGCGGGCGAGACCCCGGCGGCGCTGCCCGGCCCGAACGGCGGCTGCCATGATCGATATCCAGCGCATCGACGGCCAGGTGCGCGAATCCTCCATCAAGAAGGTCGGAGAAGTCGTCGACTCGCATCCTGAGGAAGCGCTCGCGATTCTGCGTACCTGGCTCCATCAACCGGTGTAATTCATGTCCCGCGCAGTGAAACCCACAACCAAAGACGACATCCGCCAGCTCAGCGGCCCCGAGCGGTCGGCCGTGCTGATGCTCGCCCTGGGCGAGGATCACGGCATGCAGCTGTGGCAGATGATGGACGAGGACGAGATCAAGGAAGTCTCGCAGCTGATGTCCAATCTGGGCACGATCAATCGAGCGTGGTCGAGAAGATCCTGGTCGAATTCGTTTCGCAGATGTCGGCGCACCGGCTCGCTGATGGGCTCCTACGAGGCGACCGAGCGCCTGATGGCGCGCATCATGCCGCGAGGACAAGGTCGCCGCCATCATGGAGGAAATCCGCGGTCCGGCCGGCCGCACCATGTGGGACAAGCTGGCCAATGTGAACGAGACCGTTCTGGCCAACTATCTCAAGAACGAATATCCGCAGACCGTCGCGGTCGTGCTCTCCAAGATCAAGCCGGAACATGCCGCCCGCGTGCTGGGCGCCCTGCCGGAGGAATTCGCGCTCGAAGTCGTGCAGCGCATGCTGCGCATGGAAAGCGTGCAGAAGGACATCCTCGACAAGGTCGAAAAGACGCTGCGCGTCGAATTCATGTCCAATCTCGCGCGCACCGCCAAGCGCGACGCGCATGAGCATATGGCGGAAATCTTCAACAATTTCGACCGCCAGACCGAAGGCCGCTTCCTGACCTCGCTGGAAGAGCGCAGCCGCGATTCCGCCGAGCGCATCAAGGCCCTGATGTTCACCTTCGAGGATCTCGGCAAGCTCGATCCCGGCTCGATCCAGACCCTGCTGCGCGATGTCGAGAAGGACAAGCTGGGCCTGGCGCTGAAGGGCGCGACCGACACGCTGCGCGACGTCTTCTTCTCCAACATGAGCGAGCGCGCCGGCAAGATCCTGCGCGAGGACATGGAAGCGATGGGCCCGGTGCGCCTCAAGGATGTCGACGAGGCGCAGATGCGCATGGTCAACGTGGCCAAGGACCTCGCCAACAAGGGTGAAATCATGATCGCCAGCAAGCAGGGCGAAGACGAGTTGATCTACTGATGGCAGCGCGCGGCGAAATTCACATTCGACACGGTCTTCGCCGGCGAGCAGCGACGTCGTCTCCGACAGCGCGCGCGCGCGCCAGCGCAAGACGCTGACCCAGGCGGAGATCGAGGCACATGCGGGCCGAGGCCGCAGCGAAGGCGTGCAGACGCCGGCGCAGTGCGCGCCGCCGAGGCGCATCGCCGCCGGCGTCGCAGGACGCTGGCCATCGCGCGTGCGCGAAGCCCTGGCCCGCAGCCATGACCGAAATCGACGGCGCTGCGCGCCGAAGCGGCCGCAACTCGCGCTGGCGGCCGCGCGCAAGCTTGCGCGCGGTCGGCGCTGGCCACGCTTCCCGGCCGACGAGGTCGAGCAGCTGCCTGCGCGAAGCCATGCACCAGGCGATCGGCGAACCGCGCCTGACGCTGCGCGCCGCGCCCGAGGTGGTGGAGGCGCTGAAGCGCGCGCATCGACCGAGATCGCCCATGAAGAAGGTTTCGACGGCCGCGTGCATGCTGGCGGCCGATCCCGGCGATCGCCAATGCCGATTGCCGCATCGAATGGCGCGGCGGCGGCGCCGAACGCAGCCGAGGCGGCGCATCGAAGCGGCCCTGGACAGCGCTGATCGCGCGGCGTTTCTCGCCGACACCGCTCCAGTCCAGCTTCACGAGAAGGATAGAGCCATGGCAGGCAACGACAACGTCGATCTGCCCGATCTGGCGCACGAGGCAGCGGCCCCGACGCCGACGCCCTGCTGAACGGCGACGATGCCGGCCGAAGCCGACGCCCAAGCGCAGCTCGCAGGATCTGGAAGCCGTCTTCGACGTGCCGGTCACGGTCTCGGCCGTGCTGGGCAAGTCCGGCATGGAGGTCAGCCAACTGCTGAAGCTGGGCAAGGGCACGATCGTGGAACTGGACCGCAAGGTCGGCGAAGCCATCGACATCTATGTCAACAACCGCCTGGTCGCGCGCGGCGAAGTCGTGCTGGTCGAAGACCGGCTGGGCGTGACCATGACCGAAATCATCAAGGCCGGCCAGTCGTAAGCGATCGGCGTGAACGCACAGCGGAAGTAGATAATCATGCGGCTACTCATCATCGGCGGATTGAAGGGCCAGATCGGCGCGGCAACCAAGATCGCGATGGAGCGCGGCGCCAAGGTCACCCATGCCGGCGACATCGAACAGGCGCCTGGCAGCACTGCGCGGCGGCCGCGGCGCCGACCTGGTGCTGGTCGATGTCACGCTGGATATCGGCGCGGCTGGTCCGCGCGCTCGCCGCCGAGCGCATCTGCATGCCGGTGGTGGCCTGCGGCATCGGCACCGACGCCCGCCGCGCCGTCGACGCGATCCGCGCCGGCGCCAAGGAATATCTGCCGCTGCCGCCCGACGCCGAACTGATCGCCGCCGTTCTGGCGGCGGTGGCCGACGAAAGCCACCAGCTGATCCACGAAGACGACGCCATGGCGGCGGTGCATCGCGCTGGCCGACCAGATCGCCGGCAGCGAAGCCTCCATCCTGATCACCGGCGAAAGCGGCACCGGCAAGGAGGTGATGGCGCGCTACGTCCACAAGCAAGTCGCGCGCGCGCCGACAAGCCCTTCATCTCGGTCAATTGCGCCGCGATCCCCGAGAACCTGCTGGAATCCGAACTGTTCGGCCATGAGAAGGGCGCCTTCACCGGCGCCGTCGCCCGCCGCATCGGCAAGTTCGAGGAAGCCAATGGCGGCACGCTGCTGCTGGACGAAATCAGCGAGATGGATGTGCGCCTGCAGGCCAAGCTGCTGCGCGCCATCCAGGAGCGCGAGATCGACCGCGTCGGCGGCAGCAAGCCGGTCAAGGTCGACATCCGCATCATCGCCACCTCCAACCGCGATCTGGCCGAGGCGGTGCAAGCAGGGCACGTTCCGCGAGGACCTGCTCTATCGCCTGAACGTCGTCAACCTGCGCCTGCCGGCCCTGCGCGAGCGGCCCAAGGACATCCTCGCCCTGGCGCGCCATTTCGCCCACAAATATGCCGAAGCCAACGGCGTGCCGCATCGCGCCGCTCGCCTCGGCCACCGAGCGGCTGCTGATCTGGCCATGCCTGGCGCGGCAATGTGCGCGAGCTGGAAAACACCATGCACCGCGCCGTGCTGCTGGCGCCGGGCCCGGAAATCGAGCCCGAAGCCATCCGCCTGCCGGACGGCACCCAGGTCGGCGCAGCGACGCAGACCGTGATGCCGGGCAACCGGTCCAGAGCGCCGCCAGCTCGGCACGCGCGCGGCCACACGCGCCGCTGGTCGGCCGCACCGTCGCCGATGTGGAGCGCGACCTGATCCTGGACACGCTGAACCACTGCCTCGGCAACCGCACCCATGCCGCCAACATTCTGGGCATCTCGATCCGCACGCTGCGCAACAAGCTGCGCGAATATGGCCAGGCCGGGCCTGGCCGTGACGCCGCCGGGCGACGCGCGGATGACCGGATAGCACACGTCCTCTTCTAGATCGGGACCACCATGACCGACATCACCGCCGCCTCCGCACCGCGCGCCGGGTTCGCGCTGAATATCGCCGCCGCTGCCCGAGTCTGCTGCAAGCGCAGCGATCTGGCGCTGGCGATCGGCATCATGGCGATCCTGGTCGTGCTGATCGTGCCGCTGCCCGCCGTGGCTGCTCGATCTCAGCCTGGCCTTCTCGCTTTCGGCTTCGCGATCCTGATCCTGATGACCGGCGGTCTTCATCCAGAAGCCGCTGGAATTCTCGTCCTTTCCGACCGTGCTGCTGATCACCACGATGATGCGGCTGGCGCTGAACCTGGCCTCGACGCGCCTGATCCTGGGCCACGGCCATGGCGGCACCGCCAGCGCCGGCTATGTCATCCAGGCCTTCGGCAAGCTGATCATGCAGGGCAATTTCGTGATCGGCCTGATCGTCTTCGCGATCCTGGTGATCGTGAATTTCGTGGTCATCACCAAGGGTTCGGGCCGCATCGCCGAAGTGGCCGCCCGCTTCAGCCTGGACGCCATGCCGGGCAAGCAGATGGCGATCGATGCCGATCTGTCCTCCGGCCTGATCGACGAGGCCGACCGCGCGCGAACGCCGCAAGACACTGGAATCGGAATCCAATTTCTTCGGCGCCATGGACGGCGCCAGCAAGTTCGTGCGCGGCGACGCCATCGCCGGCCTTCTGATCGTCGCGCATCAACATCGTCGGCGGCATCATCATCGGCGTCGCCCAGAACGGCATGAGCTTTTCCGACGCCACCCACACCTACACCGTGCTGACGCGTCGGCGACGGGCTGGTCAGCCAGATTCCCGCCCTGATCATCTCGACCGCCGCCGGCCTGATGGTGTCGAAGGCCGGCGTCGAAGGCGCCACCGACAAGGCGCTGATCGGCCAGCTCTCCTTCTATCCCGCAGGCGCTCGGGCATCGCCGCCGCCGTGATGGCCATCGTCGCGGTCATCCCGGGCATGCCGACGCTGGTGTTCATGGCGCTGGCCGGCCTGATCGGCGCGCTGCCTGGGTCGCCTACAAGAAGAAGGACGATGCCGCGGCGGCGATCAGTCGCCGAGGAAGCCAAGGTCGCGGCCGACGGCCGAGCCGAATGAAGAGCCGATCGCCAGCGCGCTGGCGATCGACCAGCTGCGCATCGAACTGGGCTACGCGCTGCTGCCGCTGATCAACGACGTCAAGGGCCAGCGCATCACCGACCAGATCAAGGCGCTGCGCCGTCAGCTGGCGCAGGAGATGGGCTTCGTCATGCCGTCGGTGCGCATCCTCGACAACATGCAGCTCGGCGCCAACGAGTATCGCATCTGCCTCAAGGAGGTGGAATCGGGCCGCGGCGATCTGTATCCCGGGCAACCTGCTGGTCATGGATCCGCAGGGCCGGCCGATCGACATGCCCGGCACCGCCACCACCGAGCCGGCCTTCGGCCTGCCCGCAACCTGGGTCAATCAGAGCCTGCAGGAGGAAGCCTCCTTCACGCGGCCTGACCGTGGTCGATCCCGGCACGGTGCTGACCACCCATCTGACCGAAGTGCTCAAGGCCAACATGTCCGAACTTCTGTCCTATGCCGAAACCAAGAAGCTGCTGGACGAGCTGCCGCCGGAACAGAAGAAGCTGGTCGACGAGCTCATCCCCTCGCAGATTTCGGTCACTGGCGTTCAGCGCGTGCTGCAGACCCTGCTCGCGCGAGCGGGTCTCGATCCGCGATCTGCCGGCGATCCTGGAAGGCATCGCCGAGGCGGTGCGGCCATACCAAGAACGCGCTCTACCTCACCGAGCATGTGCGCACCCGGCTGGCCCGCCAGCTTTGCCATCAGCACCTGTCGCCGGGCGGCTATCTGCCGCTGGTGGCGCTGTCGCCGGGCTGGGAGCAGGCCTTTGCCGAAAGCATCATCGGCCAGGGCGAGGACCGCCAGCTCGCCATGGCGCCGTCGCAGCTGCAGCAGTTCATCCAGTCGGTGCGCGACCGCTTCGACGAAGCCGGCCAGCAGGGCGAAGTGCCGGTGCTGCTGACGAGCCCGCAGGTGCGGCCCTTCGTGCGCTCGATCATCGAGCGCTTCCGGCCGCAGACGGTCGTGATGAGCCAGAACGAAATCCATGCCAGCGTCAAGCTGCGCACATTGGGACAGGTGTAGCGCGTCATGCGGCTCCGCACATTCATCGCCAGGGACATGCGCGAGGCCATGGCCCAGATCCGCGCCGAAATGGGCGTGGAGGCCGTCATCGTCTCCAGCCAGCGGGCCAAGGGTGGCGGCGTCATGGTGCGCGCGGCGTCCGAAGCGGCTCCCGCCGAAACCGAGCTGGAAGAGGCGGTCGCCGTCTATGCCGAACAGGCGGAAGCCGAGCGCGCGCGCCGCGCCGCAGGACTTTGCGCAGAGCTACCATCAGGGCCTGATCCGCCGGCTGCGCGCCAACCCGCCCAAGGCCGAGCCCGCGGCAGCGGCGCGCAATTTCAACCGCGCCGAATTGCTGGCGATCCTCGGCCGCCATCGCGTGAGTGATGCGCTGGCGCATGGCCTGGCGGAAGGCGCCGAAAAAAGCGATCTGACCGACATGACCCTGGCGCTGGCCTCGGCGCTCGATGCGCGCATGGCCACACGGCCCATCGAGGTGAGCAAGGCCCGTGCGCTCCTGCTGACCGGACCACATGGCGCGGGCAAGACTGCAGTGGCCGCCAAGCTTGCCGCCCATGCGACAGCCAGCGGCCGCGCCGTCAGGCTGATCGCGGGCGACGCCAAGGGCGCCGGCGCGGTCGAGCGCCTCAAGACCTTCGCCGAACATCTGGCCGCGCCCTTCGCCGTGGCCGAAAGCGCCGAGGAACTGGCGCGGCTGGTCGGCGAATGCGTGGCCGACAATGTGCTGGGCATCATCGACACGGCCGGCTTCGATCCGCGCAACGGCAAGGCCCGCAGCGCCTTCACCGCCCTGGCGAAGATCGACGGCGTCGAGGCGCTGGGCATTCTGTCGGCGGCCGGCGATGCCGAAGAAATGCTCGAAATCGCCGGCGCGCTGACGACACTGGGCGCCAACCGCGTCATCGTCACCGGACTGGACACCGCCCGCCGGCTCGGCGCGCTTGCCGCCGCGGCCACGGCGGCGCAGGCGCTGGCCCATGTCACACGCTCGCCCTTCGTGGCGGACCCGCTGGAAACGCTGACGCCGCTGTCGCTGGCGCGCAGCCTGATCGAGTCCGGCCCCAATCCTGTCACGCGGGGATCCGCCCAATGACCACACCCATCCTTCCCGCGCCGCAGTTGACCGCGATCGGCTCCGGCAAAGGCGGCACCGGCAAGACGCTGGTCGCCGTCAGCCTGGCGCAGGCCCTCGCCCTCGAAGGCGAACGGGTGCTGCTGTGCGATGCCGATCTGGGGCTGGCCAATGTCTGCGTCCATCTTGGCCTCGAGCATGGCGGCGATCTGCCCGGCCTTCTGGCCGGCACGCGCAAACTGCCCGACGCCGTGGCGCCGGCGCTCGGGGGAGCCGAGGCGCGCGGCGGCTTCGACCTGCTCGCCGCGC
Organism: uncultured Pseudomonadota bacterium; assembly: GCA_963710925.1. Lineage (GTDB taxonomy): Bacteria > Pseudomonadota > Alphaproteobacteria > Micropepsales > Micropepsaceae > Rhizomicrobium. The sequence goes on from CAVQBY010000005.1 coordinate 275,303, forward strand.
CCTCCGGCTCCGGTGCGCTGGCCAATACCGGCGCGCTGGCCGCCGAGAATCTGGTCGCGCAACTGCGCACCGGGCGGCACTATACGCGCGTGCTGATCGATCTGAGCGCCGGGGTCGGCGCCTCGGTCATGCGCTTCGCGGCGGCGGCCGACGAAACCGTGCTGGTGATGACCCCCGATCCGGCCTCGCTGACCGATGCCTATGCCTTTGCCAAGCTGTTGCTGCGCGCGACCGGCGCGCGCCTGCCCCTGGCGCTCGTCAACATGGCCGCGAGCGAAGCCGATGCGCGCCGCACCGAAGAAGCGCTGGCCGCAACCTGCAGCGCCTTCCTCAACTGCGTGCCCGAATTCCTCGGCGCAATCCCGCGCGACGCCCAGGCGCACCATGCCGTGCGCCGGCAGCAGCCCTTGCTGAGCCATCTTCCGCAGGGCCCGGCCTCGCACGCCCTGACAGCCCTTGCCCGCCGCCTGCACGCACGGCTTGCACCGGCACGAGTGCCCGCCCGCGCCGCCGGCATGCGTTAACCACGCGCTGCCCGCAAAACGGGCATTTGCGGGACAGGTCAGCGGCGACCAAAGATGACCGCTTAATTATTCCCGGTTTTCCTACAAATCGTGTATCATTTGGGGACAGTGAGGAGACCGGTGGTCGCCCAATAACGCGCGCCCGCACCGTCGGGCGATGGCCGGTACAGAAACACTGAAGGGGGTACTATGTCTTCGCTCATCGATGTCTGGAACGGAATCGTCTCCATTTATGGCGTCGGCCGACTATGATCACGTTGGGGATCATGGTCGTGATCGTGTTGGCCGCGGGCTTCATCATGCAGGGCTTCGAGGCCCTGGTGACGACCACGGTCGTGGCGCTGATCCTGTTCGGCCTGGCCGGCTATGTGCGCGCCGTGGCCCTGAGACGGGGCCAGGATGCGGCCAAGCTGGCCGAGAGCCAGTGGCACGGCTTCCTCGCCATGACCATGCAGACGCTGCTGGGCTATGCCATCATCTTTGCGGTCGGCATCGGCATCATCCATCTGATCCGCTCGATCGTCATCCGCTGACGGCCTGACGACGCGCAGATTTGCAGCCTCGGGGGCCGGGTCGCAGCCTCCGGGGACCGTCTGCCACTTCGAACCGGCCATAGACGGCGGGCCGGCAAGGCATTAGCGTTCGTTCCATGATCGGATATGTCCTCCTTGCCGCTGCCGTGGCGCTCGCCCTCTGGGCGGTCGCCATCTACAACGGCCTGGTCCGCCGGCAAGACCATTGTCGGCGAGGCCTGGAGCGGGATCGATGCGCAGCTCAAACGCCGCGCCGACCTCATCCCCAATCTGGTCGAGACCGTGAAGGGCTACGCCACCCACGAGCGCGAAACCTTCGACGAGCTGGCGCGGCTGCGCAGCCAGGGCGAAGCCCGAGGGCGACGTCGAGAAGCGCGCCCAGACCGAGCAGGCGATCACCGCGGCGATCGGCAAGGTGATGGCGGTGGCCGAGGCCTATCCCGCAGCTCAGGGCCTCGGAGAATTTCCAGACGCTGCAGAAGCCGACCTCGCCAATCTCGAGGACCAGATCCAGCTGGCCCGCCGCTACTACAACGGCGCGGTGCGCGACTACAATGTGATGGTCCAGCAATTCCCGTCGAACATGGTCGCAGGCCAGACCGGCTTCAAGACCGCCACGTTCTTCGAGATCGAGGACGCCAAGGACCGCGCGGTGCCCAAGGTCTCCTTCAGCTGATGAGGCGGGCGCTGGCGCCTCGCCATGCTGGCGCTGCTTCTGGCGGCACCGGCCGCGGCGCAGGGCAATGCCGAAGTCATCGACGATTATGCCAGCGACGTCACGGTCCATCGCGACGGCACGCTGAGCGTCACCGAGACCATCGACATCACGGCGGCGCATGACCGCATCCATCACGGCATCTATCGCGACTTCCCCACCATCTACACCGACAAGCTCGGCCGCAAGGTGCGCGTGCGCTTCGACGTTCAAAGCGTGACGCGGGACGGCCAGCCCGAGCCCTATAGCGAAGAATCGCTGTCCAACGGCGTGCGGGTGAAGATCGGCTCGGCCGACACCTTCGTGCCCGTCGGCGAGCATCACTACACGATCGACTACACCACCGACCGGCAGATCGGCTTCTTCAAGAACTATGACGAGATCTACTGGAACGTCACCGGCAATGGCTGGATCTTTCCGATCGAGCACGCCAGGCCACGATCCATCTGCCGCAAGGGCGCGCGCATCGAGCAATATGCCGCCTATACCGGCGCGCAAGGGCTCGCGCGACCGCAACGCCCGCGCCGAACAGCTCGACGACAACGACATCCGCTTCGAAACCACCGCGCCGCTCGGCAGCCAGGAAGGGCTGACCGTCGCGGTCGGCTTCGCCAAGGGCGTCATCGCCCCGCCGACCGAAGCGCAGAAGGCTGCCAGCTTCCTCGCCGACAATGGGCCGATCCTGGTGTCGCTGCTCGGGCTTGTCGTGCTCTTCGCCTACTACCTCGTCTCCTGGTGGCGCTTCGGCCGCGATCCCGCAACGCGGCGTCGTCATTCCGCTGTTCGGCCCGCCCAAGGGCTTTTCCGCCGCCGCCATCCGCTATGTCCGCCACATGGCCTATGACCGCAAGGCTTTCGCCGCCGCGCTGATCTCCATGGCGGTCAAGGGCTATCTGACGGTCAGCGAGGAAGCGGCGAGTACACGCTGACGCGCACCGGCAAGGAGTGGAAAGAGACCGGCTCTCAGCAAGGGCGAAGCGGCGATCGGCAAGGCGCTGTTCGACGGCCCGCACGATTTCGATCGTGCTCAAGCAGAGCAATCACAGCGACATTGCCAGCGCCATCTCCGGACTGCAGACGGCGCTGCGCAACGAATATGAGAAGACCTATTTCGTCACCAATCTGGGCTGGTTCATCGGCGGCATCGCGATCCTGGTCGCTGACGGGGCTGGGCACGGCGCTGGCCTAGCGACGATCCGCCGACCGCCGGCTTCATGCTGGTGTGGCTGTCGGGCTGGTCGGTCGGCACCGCCTTTATCGTGCATCGGGCGCTGACCGCCTGGCAGGACGTGCTCTTGGGCAGCATCGGCTCGCGCATCGTCAATTTTTTCGGCGCCCTGCTCGCGACGGCCTTCTGCGCTGCCCTTCCTCGGCGGCCTGATCTTCGTGCTGATCTTTTTCGGCGGCACTGATCTCGCTGCCGGCTGCGCTGGCGCTCATGGTGGGCGGCATCCTGGCCTATGTCTTCTATCATCTGCTCAAGGCGCCGACCGCAGGCGGGCGCCAAGACCCTCGACGAGATCGAGGGCTTCCGCATTTTCCTCGACACCGCCGAGAAGGACCGGCTGGAAAAACTCCATCCGCCCGAAATCACGCCCGAGGTGTTCGAACGCTTCCTGCCCTACGCCATTGCGCTCGATTGCGAAAACCATTGGTCCAAGCGCTTCGAGGCCGAAGCGGCGGCGGCCGCCGCCGATCCGTCACGCGGCGGCGCCTATGCCTATACGCCGCTGTGGTATTCAGCGGCTCGTCTTTCAGCCGTCTGGGCACCGCCGGCTTCGTCTCGGCCATCGGCTCGTCGGTTGCGAGCGCGGCGGCCGCCTCCTCGACGGCGCCGGGCTCGAGTTCGGGTTCGGGCGGCGGCGGCTTTTCCGGCGGCGGCGGCGGGGGTGGTGGCGGCGGCGGCTGGTAGGCGCTAGCGGCCCTTCTTCTTGCCGACGCGATTGTCGAAGGCGAAGGGCCCCGGCCCCATGCCGACCAGCAGCAGCAGCCCCCCCGCGATGGCCACATTGCGCGCGAACACCGCATAATCGGCGGCCCGGTCGACCGCATCGTGCAGGCTCCAGAAATTGTGCATCAGCACCGTCGCCGCGACGGTGAAGCCGAACAGCAGCATGGCGCCGTGGCGGGTGTGATAGCCCAGCAGCAGCGACAGCCCGCCCAGCGCCAGAACGATCAGCGCCAGCCCCAGGACGGCCGGCGGGGCCGGAATCCCGCTCAGCGCCATCAGCTGGATCGTGGCCCCCCAATGGGTGGTGCGATCCACGGCGGCGCTGAGGAAGAACCAGGCCAGCGCCCAGCGGCCGATCAACGGCGAAATTTGTTCGGAGAAAGACACGCACGCCCCCCGCGCGGATTCGACGGGGGAGTGTATCAAACCGGGACAGGCCAGAGCCAGCCCGGTCCGGCCCTCAGGCCTGGCGAAGCGCGTGTTTGCGCAGATGCCGCACCAGCGCCATCTCGTCCATGCGCGACTGGCCGCGTCGCGCCTGCAATTCGGCGTTGCGCTTGGCCTGCTGCTCCATCGCCAGCTCCAGGCTTTTGAGGTCCTGAAAGGCGCTCGTCAGCTCGCCCTGCGCCTGTTCGCGTTCGCGTTCCAGCTCGCCCAGCGTGGCGCGCAGATTTTCGCGCCGGCTGTCGATCGAACGCAGAAAGGACGGAAAGGCGAGCCGGCCGATATCGGTGTCGTTGGCGCGCTGACGCTCGCGCGCGACGCTGTCTTCGAGATCGACAGCTTGCGTTCCAGATCGGCTTTCATGCCGTCCAGCGTGGCGACGCGGCGCTTGAGATCGTCGACCCGAAAGCGCCTCAGACGCAGCAATGTATCGCGTCGTTTCATCTCGCTTCACCTTTCCCCGTTCCAGTGCCGCTGACGATCGCGTCGAGCGCGGCATACCCTTCTGCCAGAGTGGTTCGCTCTTCCTTCTTTTGCGCGAGGAAGGCTTCAAGCTGCGGAAAAGTTCGATCGCGGCGTCGACTTCCGCATTCGTGCCGGATTTGTATGCGCCCAGGCGGATCAGCTCCGCCATGTCTTCGTAAACGGCGAGCGGCGCCCGCGCCCGCGCGACGATGGCCTGCTCGTCTTCAGTATTGCAGGCGGGCATGACGCGCGAAACCGATTTGAGAATATTGATGGCCGGAAAGCGTCCGCGTTCCGCAATGGCACGGTCGAGCACGATATGGCCGTCCAGAATGCCGCGTACCGCGTCGGCCACGGGCTCGTTGTGGTCGTCGCCCTCGACCAGAACCGTGAACAGGCCGGTGATGGAGCCGCGCTCGCCCTCCCGCCCGGGGCCGGCGCGCTCCAGCAGATCGCGGCAATTCGGCGAACACCGTGGGGGTGTAGCCCTTGCTCGCGGGCGGCTCGCCCGCCGAAAGTCCGATCTCGCGCTGTGCCATGGCGAAGCGGGTCACCGAGTCCATCAACAGCAGCACATGCAGGCCTTGGTCGCGAAGTTGTTCGGCCACGGTCATGGCCACATAGGCGGCCTGGCGGCGCACCAGGGCCGGCTCGTCCGAGGTGGCGGCGACACGACGGAGCGGGCCAGGCCCTCCTCGCCCAGATCGTCCTCGATGAATTCCTTGAGTTCGCGGCCGCGCTCGCCGATCAGGCCGATCACGATGGCATCGGCATCGGTATGGCGGGCCATCATCGACATCAGGGTGGATTTGCCGACGCCGGAGCCGGCGAAGATGCCCATGCGCTGGCCGGCGCAGCAGGTGGTGAAGGCATTCATGGCGCGCACGCCCAGATCGAGCTTGCCGCCGACCCGCGCGCGGTCATGGGCGCAGGGCGGGGCGCCTTGACCGGATAGCCGAGCGGGCCCTGCGACCAGCGGGCCCTTGCCGTCGCCGGGCTGCGCCAAAGGCGTTCGAGCACCCGGCCCAGCCAGGCCTGGCTGGGATAGATCCGGGCCGGGCTGTCATCGAAATCGGCACGGGCGCCCAGGGTGACGCCATCCACCGAGCCCAGCGGCATGACCAGCGCCCGCCCGTCGCGAAACCCGACGACCTCGCAAGGGATTTCATTGCCGTCCGCCGGCCTTCAGGCGGACCTGGCCGCCCAGGCTGATGGCCCCGCCGCCCCCGTGACCTCGACCAGCAGCCCCTCGATCCGGGCCACACGGCCGAAACGGCGAAGGGTCGGGACGGCCTCGATTTCCTTGAGCAGATGCGTTCATTCCGAATCCTGACTGGGGCCCGCAGCCGGCACCGCCTCAATCGTCATCTTGCCGGAATGGTTTAAATCGCGGTAAACTTAACAAAGCGAATCAAGGAGATATCGGCCGGGCCCGGCCGGGCCAGAAATTTCCAATCAAGGGCTATTCTCGAGGGCTGAAATTCGGGCATAGGTGCGAAAGCGGATGTTAACCATTTCCGCTTACCTTTCTGCCTGTTCGTTAACTGACGGCCAGCGGGGCCATTCGCTTGTGAGGGGGAATTTGGATCATGCGTGTGCTGCTGATCGAAGACGACAGCGCAATGGCGCGCAGCATCGAGCTGATGCTCCGCTCGGAGTCGTTCAACGTTTACACCACCGATCTCGGCGAAGAAGGGGTCGACCTCGGAAAGCTCTACGACTACGACATCATCGTGCTCGACCTGCAGCTGCCCGACATGAGCGGTTTCGAGGTTCTGAAGTCGCTGCGCGTCGCCAAGGTGCAGACGCCGGTCCTGATCCTGTCCGGCAATGCCATCGTCGAGGCCAAGGTCAAGGCGCTGGGCTTCGGCGCCGACGATTATATGACCAAGCCCTTCCACAAGGACGAGCTGGTCGCCCGCATCCAGGCCGTGGTCCGCCGCTCCAAGGGCCATAGCCAGTCGGTCATCACCACCGGCAAGCTGACGGTGAATCTCGATGCCAAGACGGTCGAGGTCGACAGCCAGCGCGTCCACCTGACCGGCAAGGAATATCAGATGCTGGAGCTGCTTTCGCTCCGCAAGGGCACGACGCTGACCAAGGAGATGTTCCTCAACCATCTCTATGGCGGCATGGACGAGCCCGAACTGAAGATCATCGACGTCTTCATCTGCAAGCTGCGCAAGAAGCTGGCCGCGGCGACCGATGGCGACAACTACATCGAAACCGTGTGGGGCCGCGGCTATGTGCTGCGCGATCCGGCGGAAGAAGTCGCAGCCTGAGCACAGCTTTCACGGGGGGCAGCAAAGGGCGGCTTCGGCCGCCCTTTTCATTTGCCCACCCTTCTGCCCATGTTTGCATGAAGATCCGGCGCGCGCCGCACGTTTGACAGCTTCGCTCTTCCCCGGCCTCATGTGGCCAAACGCGCCGGCCGAACGCGCGCATGGGAGGGCCCCGCATGGCATCGCAATCCGCCGACCTGGAACCGGCGCCGGCGCGCATCGAGGAGGATGCCGCCAAGGCGCAGTTCTCGCGCGGCTATCGTTTCTGGCTGCTGACGGTGCTGCTGCTGGTCAATGCCCTGAACCTGGCCGACCGCCAGGGCCTGGCCGTGACGGCGCCGGCGATCAAGCATGACCTGATGCTTTCCGACACCCAGCTCGGCCTGTTGATGGGGCTCGGCTTCGCGATCTTCTTTTCGCTGCTGGCGCTGCCGATCGCGCGGCTGGCCGAACATTCCAACCGCACGCGGATCGTGGCGATATCGGTTGGCGTGCTCGGGGTCATGCTGGCGCTGTGCGGCACGGCGCGGAATTTCTGGCAGTTCCTGTTGTTCCGGATCGGCGTCGGCGTCGGCGATGCCGGCTTCGGCCCGCCGGTCGCCTCGCTGACCGGCGACCACTACCCCATGGGCAAACGCGCCTCGGTCAACACCATCATCTGGCTGGGGGCGCCCGTGGGCGCCATCGCCGGATCGGTGCTGGGCGGCTGGTTCGCCGAGACCATGGGCTGGCGCGCCTGGTTCTATGTGCTCGGGGTGCCGGCGCTGCTGCTCGCCGTGGCCGCCTTCTTCACCTTGCGCGATCCGCCGCGCGGCATGTCCGATCCGGTGCGCCATGACGGCCCGCCGCCGTCGATCCTGGCGGTCATGAAATTCCTCTGGGCGAAGAAATCGGTGCGCCAGATCCTGATCGGCGCCGGGCTGGCGGCGACGGCGCTCAACGGCCTGGGCCAGTTCCAGGCCCGCTTCATGGTTGCGACCTTTCACATCGGCCTGGCGGAGGCCGGCGGCATTCTGGGACTGATGGCCGGCGCCTCGATGGCCTCTGGCATGATGCTGGGCGGCTTCGGCCTGGACTGGGCGGGACGGCGCGACCGGCGCTGGTATGTGTGGGGCCCAGCAATCACCCTGGTACTTGCCGCGCCCTTCTTCATCCTTGGCGTGGCGCAAACGACAATCGCCGCGGCCGTCGCTGTGCTGCTGATCGGCCATGTGGCGTTGTTCGTGTTCTGGACGCCAACGCTGGCCATGGCCCAGAACATGGTGGGCGCAAACATGCGCGCCTCATCGGCCTTCGTCGTCAATCTGGTGCTGGGTCTGGTCGGCATCGGCCTGGGCCCGACGCTGGTCGGCATTTTCTCCGACCGCTTCGCCCATCTCGCTTTCGCGGCCGGCGACTTCTCGACGCTGTGCCCCGGCGGCGCCGCCGCGGAGGGGGCCGGCGCCGCGCTCAACCAGGCGTGCCAGCAAGCCTCGGCCACCGGCGTGCAACACGCGATCATGGCCATGTCGCTGCTGCTGGCCTGGGCCGGCGTGCACTACTTCCTGGCCGCGCGCGATCTGCGCCGCGACCTCGACACCCACTACGCCGGCTGACCGCGGCCGCTAGAACAGGCCGACCGCATTGCCGTCCGCGTCGACGCCGATGACCTCGGCGGCGGGCACGCGCGGCAGGCCGGGCATCGTCATGATGTCGCCGCAGATCATGACGACGAACTCCGCACCGGCGGAGAGCCGCACCTCGCGAATTTCCAGCGTGTGGCCAGAGGGCGCGCCTTTTTTCGCCGGGTCGGTGGAGAAGCTGTACTGCGTCTTGGCCATGCAGACGGGGAAGGCGCCGAAGCCCGCCTCCTCGAATTGCTGCAACTGCGCCGCCGCCGGCCCGCTGAAGAACACGTCTGCGGCGCCGTAGATTTCGCGCGCGATGGTGCGCGCCTTCTCGCCGAGCGGCATCGCATCGGGATAAAGCGGCTTGAATGCGGCCTTTCCGGATTCGGCCGCTTCGCTGACGAGCCAGGCCAGTTCCTCGGCCCCCTTGGAGCCGTCCGCCCAATGGCTGCACACCGAGGCCGGCACCCCGCGCTTCGCACAGAAGGCGCGCACCGCATCGAGCTCGGCCTTGCTGTCCGCCGAGAAGCGGTTGATCGCCACCACCGCCGGCACGCCATATTTGGCGATGTTCTCGAGATGCCGGCCAAGATTGGACAGACCGGCTTCGAGCGCGGCGAGATTTTCCTTGTGAAGCTGGTCGCGGGCCACGCCGCCGTGAAACTTGAGGGCGCGCACCGTCGCCACCACCACCGCGGCGGCGGGATCGAGTCCGGCCTTGCGACATTTGATGTCGAAGAATTTCTCCGCCCCCAGATCGGCCCCGAAGCCGGCTTCGGTGACGACATAGTCGGCCAGCGCCAGCGCCGTGCGCGTCGCCTGCACGGTGTTGCAGCCATGGGCGATATTGGCAAAGGGCCCGCCATGCACGAAGGCCGGATTGTTCTCCAGGGTCTGCACCAGATTCGGCATCAAAGCCTGCTTGAGCAGCAGCGTCATTGCGCCGTCGGCCTTGAGCTCCCTCGCGGTGACGAATTTGCGTTCGCGGGTGGTGCCGACGACGATGTTTCCCAGCCGGCGCTGCAGATCGGCGAGGTCGCGCGACAGACACAGGATCGCCATCACCTCCGATGCCACGGTGATGTCGTATCCGGTCTCGCGGGCGAAGCCGTTCGAGACCCCGCCCAGCGCCACCACGATGTCGCGCAGCGCGCGGTCGTTCATATCCACCACCCGCCGCCAGGTGAGCCGCCGCGCATCCAGTGCGAGGCTGTTGCTCCAGTAGATGTGATTGTCGAGCATGGCGGACAGCAGATTGTGCGCGGCGCCGATGGCATGCATGTCGCCAGTGAAGTGCAGATTGATGTCTTCCATCGGCACAACCTGGGCATAGCCGCCGCCCGCCGCGCCGCCCTTCATGCCGAAGCACGGCCCCAGCGAGGGTTCGCGCAGGCAGATCGCCGTCTTCTTGCCGATGCGGTTGAGCGCATCGCCCAGTCCTACCGTCGTGGTGGTCTTGCCCTCGCCCGCCGGCGTCGGCGTCATCGCCGTGACCAGCACCAGCTTGCCACGGGGCCGGGCTTCGAGGCCCTGCACGAAGTCGAGGGAGAGCTTGGCCTTCACCCGTCCATAGGGCTCCAGCGCGTCATCGGGAATTCCGAGCTTGGCAGCGATTTGCGCGATCGGTTGCATCTTCGCCGCACGCGCGATGTCGATATCGGATTTGACGGTGGTCGTCATGCTGAAGCAATCCCCCTCTGCTGCGCGTCTTCGCACGCAAGCCGTTCCGAACCGGCGCGTAGAATAGCGTCACTTCTCCCTATGTTGGAAATGGGTTTGCAGGGTCACCGCGCGTGGGCGAATGGGCAATGCAGTGTGGGACGTGGGACATGACAGCCAGGACAGAGTCCGGAAAGGTGGGCGGACAGGGTAGCCGCGGGCGGGCCGGCCCGTCAGAGCAGTTTGCAATCGAGAATCTTGGTGTCGAACACCGAGCCGATCAGCAGATGGTCGCCGACATAGACGCCAACGCTGGCCGCGCCGATACGCTGACCTAGCCCGCTATAGATGCGGGTGAAATGCGCCGGCAGGCCGTTGACGGTCGTGACCCGGAAGACCTCGGAGGGCGACGGCTTCGACGGGTCCCTGGCGTAATCGGCGAAGGCGAACAGTTTGGGATGGCCGGCGACCCACAGATTGCCGTCGGCATCGACGTCGAGATTGTCGAGCCCGTCCGGCATGGAAAAATCCGCCGCCAGGGTCAGAGCGCCGGACACCGGCTGAATGTCATAGGTGCGGATCTCGCGGCCCAGGGTTTCGCTGACATAGAGCTCGCGTCCATCGTGCGAGACAGCGATGCCGTTGGCATAGCGCAGCCCGTTCGCCACCACATGCGGGAAATCGCCATTGTAGTAGACGACATTGGCCCGCGGCAGCATCAGATAGGTTTCCAAGAGGCGGCCGAAGCTGGTGCGGCTCATGTGGTCGTTGGTGACGTAAAAGCGGTTCTTGCCGACTGCCGCGATATCGTTGGGGCTGAAAAGCGCCGACGAGCGCACACTGGCGCGTTCCTTCAGCGAGGCGGTGGGCGCACCGTCAGCCGTCTGTCCCAGCGTCACATCGAAGATGTCGACCGAGGGCGTCCCGGACAGACGGCGATTGATCGCCATCAGCGTCAGCGATCCGTCGCCGCCGCGATACAGGCTGATGCCGAGCGGGTGGAAATCCTTCGCCGTGCCGGAGAGCCGCACCGCCCCAAGTTCGGGATGGTCGATCCGCAGGAGATAGAGCCCGTCGCGGCCGCGGGCGTGATGCCCCGGGCGGCGGTCCGTCGCCGCGACAAAGGCCAGGCCCGCGCGCCGGTCGACCGCAATGTCCTCGCCACCGGTAATGCCCGGCACCGCCGTGCAGGTTCCCGCGAAATCCGGGGTCACGGTCGAGAACACACCGGCGGTGTTGAGCGTGCGCACGACCAGCGCCAGCGCACCGACCGCGATCACACTGCTTGCAATCGCCACAATCCGCCACGGATGGCGCATCGTCCCTCCCAAGCGAAGTCCCACGCCGGCCTATCCGGCCAGCGCGGCTCCGCTTCTGAATTGCAGATCGGCCAGGCGCGCATAAAGCCCGCCCCGCGCGACCAGTTCGGCATGACTGCCCTGCGCGACGACCCTGCCCTGTTCCATGACAATGATGCGGGCAAGGCGCTGGATCGTCGCCAGCCGATGGGCGATGACCAGCGTTGTGCGCCCGGCCATCAGATTCTGCAGACCGGTTTGCACAAGCCTTTCGTTCTCCGCGTCGAGGGCGCTGGTCGCCTCGTCGAGCAGCAGCAGCGGCGCATCGCGCAACATGGCGCGGGCAATCGCCAGGCGCTGGCGCTGGCCACCCGACAGGGTGATGCCGCGTTCGCCCAATTGCGTGGCGTAGCCGTCCGGCAATTGCGCGATGAACTCGGCGGCTGCGGCCGCTTCGGCGGCGCGGCGGACATCGCTGTCGCTCGCGTCGGGGCGGCCATAACGGATGTTTTCGGCGATGCTGCCGGAAAAGATTGCCGGATCCTGCGCGACCACGGCGATGTGGCGGCGCAACTCCACCGGATCGAGCCGCGCGATCTCCAGGCCGTCCAGAGCGATGCGGCCCGCCTGCGGATCGTAGAAGCGCAACAGCAGCTGAAACACGGTCGACTTGCCGGCCCCCGATGGGCCGACCAGCGCCACCGCTTCGCCCGGCGCGACGTCAAGCGACAACCCGTACAGTGCCGGGGTGTCGCGCCGTGTCGGATAGTGGAAGGTCACGTTGTCGAAGCGCACGGCGCCGCGCACCGGAACCGGCAGCGGCAGCGGGGCGGCCGGCGCCGTCACATCGGGTTCGGCGTCGAGCAGTTCGGCCAGCCTTTCGGAGGCGCCGGCTGCGCGCTGCAGGTCGCCCCAGGTCTCGGAGAGCGCCCCGAAGCCGCTGGCTACAAACAGGGCATAGAACAGGAATTGCGCCAGCTGACCGCCCGACAACACGCCGGTCGTGACGTCGCGCGCGCCGATCCACAAGATGCCGTCGACACAGCCGAAGGCGACGATGGTCACCACCACGGTCAGGACCGCGCGGGCCCGGGTGCGCCGCACGGCAACATCGAAGGAAATCTCGACATCGCGGCCGAAAGCGGCGCGGTCCTCGCCCTCATGGGTGAAGGCCTGCACGGTCTGCACCGCATTGATGGTCTCGGCTGCGCGCGCGCTGGTGTCGGCAATGCTGTCCTGGCTCTTGCGGCTCAAGCTGCGGATCCAGCGGCCGAACACCAGAAGCGGCACCATCAGCACCGGCACCGCCACCAACACCAGCGCCGAGAGCTTCAGGCTGGTCACGAACATCAGCACCAGCCCGCCGGTCAGCATCACCGCGTTTCTGAGTGCGATGGAGGCGCTGGAGCCGATCACGGTCTGGATCAGGGTGGTGTCGGCGGTCAGCCGCGACAGCACCTCCCCGGTGCGCGTCATCTCGAAAAAGGCCGGCGTCAGGCTGAGCACATGGTCGAAGACCCCGCGGCGGACATCGGCGATCACCCGCTCGCCCAGCCAGGTCACGAAATAATAGCGCAGCCCCGTGGCCAACCCGAGCACCACGGCCACCCCCAGCAGAAACAGGAAATAGGGGCCGATCCGGGTGGCGTCATCGTGGCTGAAACCATGGTCGATCAGCCCGCGGATGGCGGCCGGCACCGCCAGCGTCGCCGCCGAGGAGAACAGAAGGGCCAGCCCCGCCCCGGCGATGTGCCAGCGATAGGGGCGAAGAAAGGGCAAGAGCCGGCGCAAGGGCCGCAAGGAGCGGTTTGCGCCCCGCCCTGCCGCGCGGCGCACCACCTCGTTCGCGAATTCCTGTCCCGATTGCGCCATGCCCGCCAGCTATAACCCAGCAGGCCGGTCGGGCGTATCGGACCCATCGCCGCGCGCCTTGCCAGCCCCGCACCGATCCCTTATAAGGCCCGGCTTCACGGGAGCGACGATCCGCCGACGCGCTCGGCGTCAGATCGCGCGACCAGACAGACAGACCGGGTATCGAGAAGGTTTTCCGCCATGAAAAAGGGCATCCACCCCCATTATCACTTCGTCGAAGTGGCGCTGAACGACGGCACGACCTACAAGACCCGCTCGACCTGGGGGGCCGAGGGCGACAAGCTGACCCTCGATATCGACCCCTCGACGCACCCGGCCTGGACCGGCGGCCAGCAGCAGCTGCTCGACCGCGGCGGCCGTCTGTCGCGCTTCAACAAGCGCTTCGCCGGTTACGTGAAGAGCTGAACGGCCGCTCGCCGGGCTTGCGCCCGGCCGACGCCCTATTTATTCCCCGTCGATTTCTCCGAAGGCCGCCTGCAGGCGGTCCAGATGCGCCTTGACCGGTGGCGCCGCCGTCTCGCGCTGGTCGAACAACACGCCATCCAGCCGGGCAATGCGGCGATAGAGATTGTCGCTGCGGGCCAGCAGGTCCTGCAGCGAGGCCGGTAACAGGTCGATCCCTTCGTCCCTGCCGCCCATGCAGATTTCCTTGGAGCCGAGCCGATAGCGATCGCTGGCGGCATCTTCGGGACGCATCTCGCCTTCGCGCACCGCACGCTGCACCAGGAGCCAGCTCGCCGCCTGCATCAGCCGCGTCGTCACGCGCATGCTTTCGCCGGCATATAGCAGCGCGGCCTTGCGCGGCAGGTCGCGCGATTCCGTGCGCCCGCGCCCATCGAGATAGCGCGCGGTTTCCTCGACCAGCGACATGCCTTCATCGAATGTGCGGTCGAACATCGCCGAGGCGGTAAATGTCTGCAGATTGATATCGTGCAGATCGTCGACATCGGTATCTTGCAGCGGCATGCGTTTACGGGCTCCCCAGGCAGGCACGCAGGCTAGCAACTTGCCCACCATGCGCAAGCCGAAGGGACGCCCTGCCTGCATACAAAGCAAACAAGAGGTTGCATTTGCGCCACGCTTCTTGGTCGGAATTCATGATTAGCGCGGGAGTTCACGGGAGGCACGAACTCATGTCTGCTTGAAAAACGCGCTGGCCGCGGCCTTGGTCGCCTGTCGCGCCGCGATCGCCTCGCGGCAACGCGCGATTTCCGATTCCAGCGCCTGGATGCGCGCCGTCAACTCATGCTCGGACATGGTGGACAGATCCTGTCCCAAAATGATCTCCGCGACCGGCTTGCGCGGCTGCAGTTCCTCCGGGTCGATGGCCATGTTTTCGCTCCGGGCTTTTTCGGGGTTAGTGTCGGAGAACAGAGCACAGCGCGCAAGCATGAGGAGCCGCCATGGCCGAAACGATGACCGCAATCCGCGTGGACCAGCCCGGCAAAGGTTACCGCCTCGTCACGGCGCGAATTCCCCGGCCCGAGCCCGGCCCCGGCGAGGTCCTGGTCAAGGTCGCCGCCGCCGGCATCAACCGCGCCGACATCGCCCAGGCCATGGGCGCCTATCCGCCGCCGCCGGGCGCGCCGGACACGCTGGGGCTGGAGATTTCCGGCACGGTCGCGGCGCTCGGCGAGGGGGTGACAGGCTTCAAGGCGGGCGAGGAGGTCTGCGCGCTCCTGGCCGGCGGCGGCTATGCCGAATATGCGGCCGTGCCGGTGCAGTGCCTTCTGCCCGTGCCCAAGGGCGTCAGCCTGGTCGACGCGGCCGGCCTGCCCGAGGCGCATTTCACGGTCTGGACCAATCTGATGGACGCCGCCAGGCTCAAGCCCGGCGAAAGCGTCCTCATCCATGGCGGCTCCAGCGGCATCGGCACCACGGCGATCCAGCTTTGCGCCGCGCGCGGCCACACCGTGTTCACGACCGCCGGTAGCGCCGACAAATGCGCGGCCTGCGAGACGCTGGGCGCCAAGCGCGCGATCAATTACCGCGAGGAAGACTTCGTCGAGGTGGTCAAGGAGATGACCGGCGGCAAGGGCGTCGATGTCATCCTCGACATGGTTGGTGGCGACTATATCGAGCGCAATTTCCACGCGCTGGCCGTATGGGGCCGACTCGTCAACATCGCCTTCATGGGCGGGATGAAAGCCGAAGTGAATTTCGGCCTGATGCTGATGAAGCGCCTGACCTTCCTGGCGACCACGCTGCGCGCACGGTCCAATCCCGAAAAGGGCGCGATTCGCGATGCGCTGGCCCGCGAGGTCTGGCCGCTGATCGCCGCCGGCAAGATCCGGCCCGTCATCGACACGGTCCTGCCGCTCGCCGAGGCACAGGCGGCCCATGACCGTATGGTCTCCAGCGACCATATCGGCAAGATTTTGCTGACACCCTGAGGCTGGCCATCGTCCGGCCCCGCCCGATCCTGGGCCGAATTGGCCCGGCCCCGGTCGCAAAAGCCTTTCCCTCGGCGCCCGCGCGCGCTACAAGACCGGCCAATCCTCGATAGGTATGCGCCTTGAGAGTTGGGATGGGAGGTGACAGCCCCGCCCCGGAAAGGAAAGACTTATGGCCAACGAAAAGCCCCTGATGCCCAAGGCCACCGCCGTCTGGCTGGTGGACAACACCTCGCTCACCTTCGAGCAGATCGCCGATTTCTGCGGGCTGCACCCGCTGGAGGTCAAAGGCATCGCCGATGACGACGTCGCCAAGGGAATCAAGGGCCAGGACCCGGTCTCCTCCGGTCAGCTCACCCGCGAGCAGATCGAGGAGGCCGAAAAGGATCCCCAGGTCCGCCTCAAGATGGCGCCGCCCAAGCACAAGATGCCGCCAGGTCAAGCAGAAGAAGGCGCCGCGCTACACCCCGGTCTCCAAGCGCCAGGACAAGCCGGACGCGGTCTACTGGATCCTGCGCAACCATCCCGAATTCACCGATGCCGATATCGTCAAGATGGTCGGCACGACGAAATCGACGATCCAGAAGATCCGCGAGCGCTCGCACTGGAACATCGCCAACATCAAGCCGGTCGATCCGGTGACGCTGGGCCTTTGCACGCAGTTCGAACTGGACCTCGCCGTCGAGCGCGCCGGTCAACGCCGCGACCGCGCGGCCAAGCGCGCGGGCAAGGCCGGCGAGACGCTCAAGCCGATCGAAGAGACGACGGCCGGCCTCGGCGCACCGGCCGAGACCGTCGACACCGCACCCGGCGCCGAGCCGGACACCGATACCGGTCCCGGCGGCGAATAGACCGTCAGACTGCGGGTGCGGAGGGGTCCGCGCCCGCCTCTGGCGGAAACTCGCTCGGCTCTTCGGTGTCGGGGCCGCGCGGATCCAGTTCCAGCGCAAC
This sequence comes from uncultured Pseudomonadota bacterium, assembly GCA_963710925.1. GTDB lineage: Bacteria > Pseudomonadota > Alphaproteobacteria > Micropepsales > Micropepsaceae > Rhizomicrobium. The sequence continues at coordinate 291,997 of CAVQBY010000005.1, forward strand.
GGGCGAGGCCAGATGAGAAACCGGCGCATAGGGCTCGCGGAACTCTTCCTCGGGCGCCTCGTGCACGGTAATGCGCCACAGCACGAACAGCACATGGACGATGTGGATGCCGGCGGCGAAGACGAACAGCCCCGCCGTTGTCGTGCGCACGGTGATGACCGCGGCCAGCAGCGGCCCCATCACCGAGGCCAGCGCGTTGACCAGCAGCAGTGTCGCCGATACCTCGACGAAGTCCTCGCGCGGAATGCGATCATTGGCGTGGGCGACCGATAGCCCGTAGATCGGCAGCGCCATCCCCCCGAAAATCGCGAACAGCGCGATCGCCGACCAGCGGTCGATGCCGCCGAACATGGCCAGCACAATACCGGAGATGCCGGCCAGCAGCGACATGCCGGCGATGACATAGCGCCGGTCCATATGGTCCGACAGCCGCCCCGCAGGTACCTGGATGATCGCACCGGCCAGCGTGAAGGCGCTCATGAAGGCGGCCAGCATGACATTGGTGAGGCCATGGTCATGGGCGTAGACCGGCGCCAGCGTCCACACCGCGCCATTGGAAAAGCCGACGGCGATACAGCCAACGACGCCCACCGGCGCCATGCGATAGAGCCGAAAGGGCCTCAGCGTCGGCACTTCGGCCGGCTGCGGCTGCGGCAGACGCGTCAGCCCGACCGGAACCAGGCACAGCGCGTAGAAGATCGCCGCGACGCTGAACAGCACGAAACTTGTCGGCGAGGCGGTCGTATAAAGCCATTGGCCGACAACCAGCCCGCCCAGATTGACGCTCAGATACAGCGCCAGGATGCGTCCGCGGGTGTCGTTGCTGGCCCGGTCGTTGAGCCAGCTCTCGGTCACCGTGTAGATGCAAGCTGCGGAGAATCCGAAGACGAAGCGCGATAATCCCCACACCGTCTCGTCGATCAGCATCGATTGCACGAGCACAGCGGCGGCCGCGAGCCCGGCGGAAACCGCGAATGTGCGGATATGCCCGGTGCGCGCCAGCATGCGCGGGGCCGCGACGCAGCCAATGACGAAGCCGCCGTAATAGAGCGAGCCGATGGCGCCGATCGCCAGATCGCTGAAGCCGGCCAGATTGCCGCGCACCGGTATGAGCGTGCTCAAAAGCCCGTTGCCGATGACGAAAATCAGGATCGAGAACAGGATCGCCCCGATGGCGCGAATCTGCTGGGTCATGACAGAAGACTTTTGTGCATCGCATCGGCCACCGCGTTAGCGCGCGCCGCTCAGAATGCGTAGCGGGCGATGACGAAGCCGCCAACAATGACGACCAGAAGCCCCAGCATGACCAGCTCGAGCCGCTTCTCGATGAACTCCCGCACCGGCTCGCCGAACCAGTAGAGCAGCGCCGCCACGATCGCGAAGCGGGCGCCACGGGTGATGGCCGACAGAAGCACGAAGAGCGGGAAATTGTAGCCGGCGAATCCGCTGGCGATCGTCACCAGCTTGTAGGGGATCGGCGTCAGCCCCTTGATGAGAATGATCCAGGCGCCCCATTGCGCGTAGAGCTGGCGGAATTCCTGCAACTTGTCGCCATAGCCATAGACGGAGATCAGCCAGTGGCCGACCGAGTCGTAGAGCAGCGCGCCGATGGCATAGCCCAGAATGCCGCCCACCACGCTCATCAGCGTGCACCAGCCGGCCAGCAGGAAGGCGCGGCGGCGGTCCGCCAGCACCATCGGCACCAGCATCACATCGGGCGGGATCGGGAAGAAAGAGCTTTCGGCGAAGGCGATCGCGCCCAGAAACCAGAACGCATGCGGCCCGGCGGCATGGCGCATGACCCAGTCATACATGTTGCGCATGGGCCCGCCGCGGCGGACGGCCAATTCCGGGCTCTCAGACATCGCCGCACTCCAAAGACCGAACCTTCCTAGCAAGCGCGCCGCGGCCCGTCCACGGCCTCGCGCTTGCCCGGTTCCATGGGTTTCTTTAGCCTTCTTGCGATCGTCACCCTCACCGTCGAAGAGCTCCATGGCGCCGCGCAAAAAAGCCAAGACCAAAGCCCGATCCAAAGCCAAGCCGACGGCCAAGCGGGCCGGGTCGAAGGCCAAACCGAAAGCCAAGGCCAGGGCCAAACCCAAGGCGAAACCAAGGTCGAAACCAAAGGCCCGGCGGCCCGCCGCCAAGCGCAAGGCCGCGGCAAAGCCGAAGGCAAAGGCAAGAACCACCAGGCCCGCGGCGAAGCGGCCGACCAAAACGCGTGCCGCAAAGGCGACCGCCAAGCCGGTCAAACAGCGGGCCAAGCCGGCCGGGTCCGCGCGCAAGCCTGCGGCGAAACGCGCCACCAAGACGCTGCCACGCCCGGCCACGGCGCTGCGGCCGCGCAAGGCCAGCATTCGGCGCAATGCCACCGCCGCGCCGCGTCCGGCGCCGCGGCTGAAACCGGCGGTCGGCGGCAATCCCTATGAGACCGACCTCGACAAGAACCCCGCCAATTACCAACCGCTGACGCCGCTGACCTTCCTGGAGCGCGCCGCGCGCGTCTTCCCCCAGCGCACCGCCATCGTCCATGGGACGCAGCGCTTCAGCTATGCCGAGTTCTACGTCCGCGCGCGCCGCCTGGCCTCGGCACTGGCGCAGCGCGGCCTGCGCAGGGGCGACACCGTCGCCGTCATGCTGGCCAACACCCCGCCGATGCTCGAGGCCCATTACGGCGTGCCGATGATGGGCGCGGTGCTCAACACGCTGAACACGCGGCTGGATGCGGCGGCACTGGCCTTCATTCTCGATCATGGCGGCGCCAAGGTGCTGATCACCGATGGCGAATTCTCGCAGGTCATCGCCGAGGCGTTGAAACAGGCCAAGGTGAAGCCGCTGGTGATCGACTATAGCGATCCGGAATTTCCCGGGCTCGGCGAGCGCCTCGGCACGATCGAATATGAAGACTTCATCGCCGCCGGCGATCCCGACTTCGTCTGGGAACCGCCGGCCGATGAATGGCATGCGGTCTCGCTCAACTACACCTCCGGCACGACAGGCAATCCCAAGGGCGTGGTGTTCCACCATCGCGGCGCCGCGCTGATGGGCTATGGCAATGTCGTGGCGGCCAATCTGCCGCGCCATCCGGTCTATCTGTGGTCGTTGCCGATGTTCCACTGCAATGGCTGGTGCTTCCCCTGGACCATTTCCGTCGTGGCCGGCACCCATATCTGCCTCAGATGGGTGCGCGCCAAGGCAATGTATGACGCCATCGTCGAACACAAGGTCACCCATCTGTGCGGCGCGCCGATCGTCATGTCGACGTTGATCAACGCGGACGACGAAGACAAGCGCGAGCTTCCGCACAGAATCGAGTTCATCACGGCGGCCGCCCCGCCGCCGGAATCGGTGCTGGCCGGCATGGCCGATGCCGGTTTCAACGTCACCCATGTCTATGGGCTGACCGAAACCTACGGCCCGGCCGTCGTCAATGAATGGAAGGACGATTGGGACGAGCTCGATCGTCAGGAGCGCGCCACCAAGAAGGCGCGCCAGGGCGTGCGCTATCACGCTCTCGATGCACTGACGGTCATGGATCCGCAGACCATGGAGCCGGTGCCGGCCGATGGCGAGACCATCGGCGAGGTCATGTTCCGCGGCAATATCGTGATGAAGGGTTATCTCAAGAATCCGAAAGCGACCAAGGAGGCCTTTGCCGGCGGCTGGTTCCATTCCGGCGATCTGGGCGTCATGCATCCCGACGGTTATATACAGCTCAAGGACCGCTCCAAGGACATCATCATCTCCGGCGGCGAGAACATCTCGTCGATCGAAGTGGAAGACACCCTGCTCAAGCATCCGGCCGTGATGTACGCCGCTGTGGTGGCGCGGCCCGACGACAAATGGGGCGAGACACCCTGCGCCTTCGTCGAACTCAGGCCCGGACATGAGGCCAGTGCCGAGGATCTGATTGCCTGGTGCCGCGAACGCCTCGCCCATTACAAATGCCCGCGCCACGTCGTCTTCCGCGAAATTCCCAAGACCTCGACCGGCAAGATGCAGAAATTCAAATTGCGCGACGTGGCGAAGCACGTCGCCTGACACCCATCGGGAGGAAAGCCATGAAATTCGAAGGCGGATGCTATTGCGGCCAGATCCGATATGAAGCGGAGGGCGATCCCATCTTTCGCCTGCAATGCCATTGCCGCGAGTGCCAGTACATTTCCGGCGGCTCGCCCAATGTCTCGATCGTGATGCCGCAGGCCGGCTTCAAATACACCAAAGGCACGCCGAAGCAGTTCACGCGCAGCGACCTCGCGCAACCCGTCACGCGCGAGTTCTGCGCCAATTGCGGCACCCATCTGGTCAGCCTCGCACCCAGCGTGGCGGGCGCCGTCATTATCAAGGTCGGCACGATGGACGATCCGGCCCAGTTCGAGCCGGACATCGCGATCTTCACCATCGACAAGCAGCCCTTTCATGCGCTGCCCGAGGGCAAGCCGGCCTTCGAGCGCGTACCGGGATAGGAGCCGAGGTCGGCGCCAATGCGCGGCCAACAATGAGTTTGTGCCCATTTCGGCGCGACACCGCGGCGGGCGAACGGTTCAAATCGCGGCAGCAGACAAGCAAAGGGCGCGGACCATGACACAGCTCAATTTCGGCCAGCCGGCCAACGGCATCATGCAGATGGCCTATGTCGTGACGGATATCCGCGCGGCGATCGATCAATGGATCAAGCGGCTGAATGTCGGGCCGTGGTTTTTGCTCGACCATTTCACCGGCGTGAACCCGGTCTATCGCGGCGGCCCGTCCAAGGCCGATGTCACCATCGCCATGTCGTTTGCCGGTCACATGAACATCGAGCTGATCCAGCCCAATGACGATCATCCCTCGGTCTACAAGGAGCTGCTCGACAAGTCCGGTCCGGGCTTTCATCACTGGGGCGTGGCCAGCGCCAATTTCGACGCCGACATCGCCCGCTACGAGGCCATGGGCATGGAGGTGGCGTTCCGCGCCGGCGTGCCGACCGGGGGCGAGGTCGCCTATTGCGATGCCAAGGGCGCACTGCCGGGCTTTGTCGAACTGATCGAGACCAGCCCCGGCATGGAGCGGGCCTTCAGCGCCTTCTATGGCGCAAGCATCGCCTGGGACGGCTCAGAGCCCATCCGCCCGTTTGCCTGACACCGCGGGTGCCGTTTCGTGCAGCAGAAGCGCGCACAGGCCGGCCGCGCAGCACAAGCCGATCATGATCCATAGCGGCGCGGACAGCCCGCTCATGTCCGCCGCCCAGCCGGCCAGCGTCGGCGAGAAGACGCCGCCCAGCACTTCGCCGATGCCCATGACCAGCGCCATCGCGGTGGTGACGTGGCGGTGCGAGACGCTTTCCGACGGCACCGTCGCCATCAGCAGCGGGCAGGTTTCCGGTCAATGCCCAGCCCAGGAAGAAGATCGGCGCCAGAACCCAGGCTGAGCCGGCGTAATACATCGCCCCCAGCGGCAGGATCACGCCGAGAAAGGCGGTGAAAGCCATCACCGGCCGGCGGCCGATACGGTCGGAAATGCCCGAGACCACGAAGCTGCCGAGGGTGGCGGAGATGCCGAGCGTGCCCATCAGCCAGCTCATCGTGGTCGGGTCGAAGCCGCGCACCTTGGTGAGATAGAGCGGCATGAAGGCCCAGGTCACCACCAGATAGGAGACCAGCGCCACACTCATCAGCGCGCACAGCACCATATTGCGGTGGCCGAAGATCTCCCTGAGGTGCCCGAACAGGTCGAGCCGTTCGGCCGACCGCGCCGCCGCTTGCGGTTCATCCACATAGCGCCACAGCAGAAGCGCCGAGACCAGCCCCGGCACCGCCGCCAGGAAAAAGGCATGATGCCAGCCATAGCGGGTCGCGAGCCACACCAGCAGCACCGGCGCCACGAAGGAGCCGAGCAGATTGGAACCGAAATTCTGCATCACGCCCTGGGCCAGGCCACGCCGCTCGGGCCGCACCGCCACAGCGATCAGCGTTTGCGAGATCGGCGCCACCCCGCCTTCCATCACGCCCATCAGCAGCCGGGCGGCGAACAGCATGAGAAAGGTTTGGGCCAACCCGCTCAACACCGAGCACAGCGAGAACGCGACCGTGCAGGCGATCAGGAAGGGTTTGCGCGAGCCGCGCCGGTCGGCCATGGCGCCGATCACCAACGCCGCGATCGCCCAGCTGAAGGACAGGGCCGACGCCGTCAACCCGACTTGGGTGTTGGTCAGCCCCAGATCCGGCTTCACGAACGGCATCAGGAAATTGAGCGCGTTGCGGTCGAAGAACAGGATGCCGAAATTGAGGCTGAGCAGCGCCACCAGAAGCGACTGATAGCCCGCGCTGCGCCGCGACGGCGCCGCGCCACCCTCCAGGGATTGTCCGGTCACGTTGTCTCCCGCCTACATGTATGTTCTGCAAACAATCTGGAGCTTACAGAGCGAAAGTGGAAGGGCCAACATCGCCGGGCCCGGACGTGACGGCCGGGTCGCGCCCCCGCGGCGGGCGCTCTTCGCTTTTGAAACCAGGTCATTTCGCTCCGGCGTCCGAAATCCGGTCCGCGGCCGCGGCATCCCCCAGCAGCGCGATCAGGACGATGCCGGCACCTGCGCCATGATTGCCAGGGGCCGGCCCTCATTGTCGTGGAAGAAGGCCATCCATTCCTCGCTGCCATCGTCGTGACGATGGATCATGTGTGGCGCGCCGACAAACTCCACGCCACGGGTGGCGAGCTGCGCGTGGGCCGCGCGAATGTCCGGCACGCGGAAATAGAGGATCGAGACTGCGCTTGGATCGCTTCCGTCGGCGGCCGACAGCATCAGCCGCACGCCGCCGCAATCGTAGAAGGCCAGATCGCCGAAAGAATACAGATGCGGCAGACCCAACACCTCGCCGAAGAAGTGCCGCGCCGCGGCAATGTCGGTGACGGGCCGCGCGATCTGGCCGAGCGCACCGAGCGAAAGCGTTTCCTCCATCGTTCTCTCCCTTGTCCCGAGGGCCGAATGGCGTGCGACACCGCCCCAGTGCCGCAACTGTGCACGGCGCGCCAGCCCCAGCTTCGAAAGCGCATTGGCCAGATGATATTTGACGGCGTCGCGGCTGATGCCGCGGCGCGCGGCAATGGTGGCATTGCTCATGCCGTGGCGTACGGCCTCAACCACCCGCCATTCGGCCGGTGTCAGCAGGTCGTCATGGGGCGGTCGCCCGCGCTTTCCGGACTTGCTCACGGTCCGAGACTAACCAGTCTCCGGGGGAATTTCCCTCCCCCGCGGCCGCCGGCCATGCGTGATGCATCGCGCGCGATCGAGGGACCGTCACATATTTCGTTGCTTGAGCCTTGAACCGACCCGGAAAAGAACACATAGTGAACGATAAGAACTCGCCAAGAGCGACCAATGTCGCGCGCGCATGCCCAGACGGGGGCCCCGATGGGGACAGAGCCGATCTCCACCGCATCTTCCGCCGCGGCGAGCCGCTGGGCTCTGGCCTTTATCTTCATCACCATGTTCGTGGACACGGTGGGGCTGGGCATCGTCATCCCCGTCACCCCGACGATCATTTCGGATCTGACCGGCGCCGGCATGAGCCAGGCCGCGCGCTATGGCGGTTGGCTGCTGTTCGTCTTTGCCGGCATGCTGTTTCTGTGTTCGCCGCTGATCGGCAATCTGTCCGACCGCTTCGGGCGGCGACCCGTGCTGATCGCCTCGCTGGTCGCGATCGGAATCGACTACACGATCACCGGACTGGCGCCGAGCCTGCTCTGGCTGTTCGTCGGGCGCACCCTGTCGGGCATGGCGGGCGCGGCCTATATCACGGCCAATGCCTATATCGCCGACGTCTCCTCACCCGAAACCCGCGCGGCGAATTTCGGTCTGGTGGGCGCCGCCTTCGGCATCGGCTTTGTGGTCGGCCCGGCGCTGGGCGGATTGCTCGGCCATTTCGGCGACCGCCTGCCCTTCTTCGCCGCCGCCGGCCTGGCCTTTGCCAACGCGGCGTTCGGCTATTTCGTGCTGAAGGAATCACTGCCGCGGGCGGAGCGACGCCCGCTCGACTGGCGCCGCGCCAACCCGCTCGGCGCGCTGGTGGCGATCCGGAAATTTCCGGCCGTGTTCGGGCTTGTCGGCGTGCTGATCCTGATGCGGCTGGCGCATGACGCCAATCCGGCGATCTGGTCCTTCTATGTCTATCTCAAATTCCACTGGACCAAGCTCGATGTCGGCTTCGCCATGGCCTTCATGGGGCTGGCGATCGCACTGGTCTATGGCGTGTTGACGCGCATCGCGATTCCGCGCCTGGGCGAAGCGCGCGCGGCCTATCTCGGTCTGATCTGCGGCGCGCTCGGCTTTGCCGGCTACGCCTTCGCGACTCAAAGCTGGATGATGTATGGCTGGATGGCGGTGTGGGCGATCATGGGGCTGGCCATGCCCTCGCTCAACGCCATCATGTCCAAACAGGTGCCGGCCAATGCCCAGGGCGAGTTGCAGGGCGCGCTGGGCAGCATCGGCGGGCTCACCTCCGTGGTCGCCCCGCCGCTCCTGACGAATATCTTCGGCTATTTCACCAGCGCGGCGGCACCCGTCTATTTCCCGGGCGCGGCCTTCCTTGCAGCCGGGCTGATGCTGGCGCTGGCGGCGCTTCTGCTGTCGCGGATGCACCGCTCGCCGCTCCCGCAATCTCCAACATGAGATCGCAGGGAAGCGGGGCGGCGTTGTCCGTGGGGGTCAGTGCGGCTGCGTTCGCAACCGTTCCAGTTCGTCCTTGATGCGGAGTTTTTCTTTCTTGAGGGCGGCGACCCGGACTTCATCCCAATCGGGGTGGGTCAGCTCGTCGCCGATGAGTTCTTCGAGTTTCCTGTGCTTGGCGGAAAGCTCGTCGATATGCCCTTCTAGTGCCATGGACGCACCTCTCATCGTTCGTGAAGGTAGGATAATTAGACCACCAAGCCGGGCTCCTGTCACGAGCCTCTTCCGCATATCCCTTCCGACCTGTAAATCTGACGCATGACAGGGAACAACAGCGCCGAGTCCGGAAAAAACCGGGTCATCGTGGGCATCAGCGGGGCCAGCGGGGTGGCCTATGGTATCCGCCTGCTGGAGGCGCTTTCGCAGCTCAACCTTCAGTCGCACCTGGTGGTCAGCAAGGCCGGGGAAATGACCATCGGCTATGAGTCGCAGGCTGACTCCCAAACAGGTCGCGGCCAAGGCCGACTACGTCTATGCGGCCGGCGATATCGCCGCGCCCATCGCCTCGGGCGGCTTTCGCACCGCCGGCATGGTGGTGGCGCCCTGCTCGGTGCGCAGCTGGTCGGAAATCGCAAGTGGTGCAACCTCGAGCCTGCTGACCCGCGCCGCCGACGTCACGCTCAAGGAACGCCGACCATTGATCCTGCTGGTGCGCGAAACGCCGCTGCATCTGGGCCATCTGCGCACGCTGGCCCAGCTCACCGAGATGGGGGCCATCGTGCTGCCGCCGGTGCCGGCCTTCTATACCGCGCCCAACACGCTGGAGGATCTGGTCGACCAGGTTGTCGGCCGGACGCTCGATCTTCTGGGCTATGATTGGCCGGGCCAGCGGCGCTGGGGCGAGGATATGGCCAAGAGCAAGCGCAAGCCGCGCGCGGAAAAATGATCAGGGTACGGATTATCTATGACCGAGGCTGAGGAGCAGGCGCTGCGCGCCAGGCTCGCCGAGTTCAAACAGGAACATCACGATCTCGACGCGGCCATCGCGACGATGGTCGAATCCGGTCTCGGCCGACCAGTTGCGGCTGACACGCCTGAAGAAGCGCAAGCTGCAGCTCAAGGACCAGATCACGCAGATCGAGGACGAACTGCTGCCCGATATCATCGCCTGAACTAGCGCGCGACGGCCTTTCTTGTGGGCGTACATCGCCTCGTCTGCGCGCGCGATGGCGCTGTCGGCATTCTCACCCGGAACCAGTTCGAAAGTGCCGTAGGAGAAGGCGACCGGAATTGGCTGACCCTGCCAGATTGCCGGCGACTGCCGTTCAGCGTCTCGGAGATGGTCGCGGCCTTGCGGTGCGCCGTGCATGTGGTTGGCATGCGAAAGGATCACGCCGAATTCGTCGCCGCCGATGCGGCCGACGACATCGCTGTCGCGCACCTGTGCCGAGCAGCGTGTCGGAGAAATGCGACAGCACGGCATCGCCGGCGGCATGACCATAGGTGTCGTTGACCTGCTTGAAGCCGTCGAGGTCGAAATAGACCAGGCTTGACGGCGTGCCGTAGCGCGCGGCCATGCCGATCGAACGCGTCAGTTCGCGCACGAAGGCCCGGCGATTGAGAAGCGGCAGCAGATGATCCTGGTCGGCGTTCTTCTCGGCCGTCTCGAGCCGCGAGCGCGTCTGCTCCAGTTCCGGCGCAGGGTGTCGACCTCGCGCATCAGACCCATGATCGCGTCGCGCACACGCGGCGTGAATTCGGTTTCCGGGATGCCCATGACCGAGGTCGGATTCCCCCGGTTCGGGGACGACGCGCACCGGCGCATCGCTCGCGGCAGGACGCGCATAAGCCGTCCTGCCGATAGCGGCAGTGGCGGCTCTGCCCGTTCGTTCGACCTTCATGCCCGGCTCCGTTCCGATTCGGGGGCCAGCCATAGTCATTCCGCATGCTTAATATTTGGTATACGCAGCCACGCCCCCGTTAACCCCGACGGCCCACAGATCCGGGAAAAAGGCCTCTTTGCCCCCTTTCAATGGGGATCGCGGCCCATATAATGCGCCGCTTCCCGCCGGGACCGCGCTCCGGCCAGCCGCGAAGGCCCGAAGCATGACCACCCCTCACGTCGGCATCATCATGGGCAGCCAGTCCGACTGGCCGACCCTCAAGCCGGCCGCCGAGATCCTGGAAGCCCTGGCGATCCCCCATGAGACCCGGATCGTCTCGGCCCATCGCACACCCGACCGCCTCTATGACTATGCCAAGGGCGCCAAGGGCCGCGGGCTCAAGCTCATCATCGCCGGGGCCGGGGGGGCCGCCCATCTCCCCGGCATGGCCGCGTCAATGACCACGCTGCCCGGTGCTGGGCGTGCCGGTCGAATCCAAGGCGCTCAAGGGCATGGATTCGCTGCTCTCCATCGTCCAGATGCCCGGCGGGGTGCCCGTCGCGACTTTCGCCATCGGCCAGGCGGGCGCCAAGAACGCCGCACTCCACGCCGCTGCCGTGCTGGCGCTGGCCGATCCCCCACTGGCAACCCGCCTCGAGGCCTGGCGAAGCCGGCAGACCGACGCGGTCGCCGAGAGGCCGACCGACGCCCAATGACATCCGTGAAAGCGCTCTCCACGCCCGTTCCACCGGGCGGAACCATCGGCATTCTCGGCGGCGGCCAGCTTGGCCGCATGCTGGCGCTGGCCGCCGCGCGGCTGGGGCTCAAGGTCCACATCTATTCCGACAGCGCGGAGGCGCCGGCCTTCCAGGTGTGCGACCGTCACACCGTGGCCGCCTATGACGACCGCAAGGCACTGGCCGACTTCGCCGAGGCTTGCGATGCGGTGACCTACGAGTTCGAGAACGTGCCGGCCGATGCCGCCGCGATCCTGTCCGAGCACAAGCCAACCCATCCCAATGCCCGGGCGCTCGCCATTGCGCAGGACAGGCTCGACGAGAAGAGCTTCATCGCGTGGCCTCGGCCTGATGACGGCGCCCTTTGCCGATGTGCCGGACGCGGCGGCGGCGCGCGCAGGCTTTCGCCAAGCTGGGCGGCACGCCGGCGGTGCTCAAGACGCGGCGGCTGGGGTATGACGGCAAGGGCCAGGCCATCGTCAAGACCGCCGAGAGCCGCTGCGCAAGCCTTCGAACGCTTCGCTCGGCCCTGCATTCTCGAAGGCTTTGTGGATTTTGCCTTCGAAGCCTCGGTGATCGGCGCGCGCGGCACCAATGGAAGCTTTGCCGCCTATGATCCGCCGGAGAATGTGCACGAGAACCACATCCTCAAGCGCTCGATCGTGCCGGGACGGCTGACGGCCGATCAGACCGTTGCGGCCAAGGCCATCGCCAAGTGCATCGCCGATGCGCTCGATTATGTCGGCGTGCTGGGTGTCGAACTGTTCGTCGCCGGCGACGGAAAACTTCTGGTCAACGAGATTGCCCCGCGCGTGCACAATTCGGGACACTGGACGCTCGAAGCCTGTCTCGTCAGCCAGTTCGAACAGCATATCCGCGCGGTGGCGGGCTGGCCGCTGGGCGATGCGTCGCGCCACAGCGACGCGGTGATGGAGAACATCATCGGGCAGGAAGCGGCGGACTGGCATTGCGCTATCCAGACGGGGCGCGCTGCACCTCTATGGCAAACGCGAGATCCGCGAGGGCCGCAAGATGGGCCACGTCACCAGCCTATCGCCGCGAGCCGCGCCGCGCTGAACCGCCGAGGATATCGGCGAAGGACGGCCAGTCCCTGGTGCGCGCCTTCACATCGGCCTTGAACTTCTCGAACCGCATCACCTCGTCGATGCGACGGGCGAGAAAGGCCTGCGTGACCGACTTCATCCTCGCTGTCGTCGTTGAACCAGCGCATCAGCGTCGCCGAATAGACGCCGGCCAGAATCGCGCGCTTGGAATAGAAGTTGAAGTCGGTCGAGGTGTCGCCGGCTGCGCGCCACATCGCGTCGACCGTGCGATAGAGCAGCGTCATGCCGAGCGTGGCATGGGGCGGCAACGTCAGAAAGGCGCCGGCGCGGCGGGCCGCTTCCTTGTGGGGCGCCAATACCTGCAAACGCGCGAGCACGGCCGCCGAGATGCGCGCGCGCACCTTTTTCGACGGCAGATCCGCCTTGGCCAGAAGCGCCAGCATCTCCTGGTCGGCCCAATCGGAAAACGCCTCGACGAGGCTGAGCGCGCCGCTGGGGAAGAGCCGCGCCAGAGCGAGCTCGTCGGCCCCCGCGGTTCTCGGCGGCGCGTTTCAGGACGGCGTCGGTAAAGCCGTCAAACGGCACTTCGGCGAGGGCGGCCATCAGCACCGCCTGCTTCAGGGCCGTATCGTCTTTCGCCGTCTTTTTCCGGCCGCGCGGTTTGGCTTTGGCTGTCATGACCCCAGTCTAGTGCATTCGCGCCGGCAAGGGGACCAAAACGCTTCCACCGCGACACCTCAGCGCTGCGGTTTCTTCTCCAGTGGCCGCAGTGGGCCGATCCGGCGAATGAAGATGGCGGGCGCGCGCGCCGCCACATTCGCCGTACCGCCGCCATATGTCAGATCCGATTGCGCCGTGATGGCGCGGGGAGGCGCGGCGGAAGCAAGGCCGAAGAAGAAGCTCGTCTGACCGGGGCACACCGGCAGCGGGTCTTGCTTGAAGGTGAAGGTGACCACGCGCCCGACCTGATCAGCCGACACCAAGCCCACCGACCCCAGACCGCCGGAGGTAATGACGAACACGTCGGCCGGCGAACCGCCATAGGGCAGCTTGGCGATAGGACCGAAATCGACCTTGAGATTGATCGCGCAATTCTGGTCGGCGATCACATGGGCCTGGGTGAAGTCGACACGATAGACATAGGCCGTCTTGCCGGCGCCGGGCGTGCCGGGCTTGCCCACATAGGTGCGCGACTGCAGCCGCTCCGGCCCTTCATTGCCGGGCGAAGGCGGATACATGCCGATCGTATCCGTGACCGCCACCTTGCAGTCGGGGCTGAACACACAATTGACGTTCGGCGCCGAGACATTGACGACCGTTAGCGGCGCCGCCGCCGCCGAAAATGACAGGGCACACAAATAGATTGCCACCGTCGGACCAATTGCTCGCGTGTACATCATCGCACAACCCTTCCGTTCCGGGATCCAATGACCCGGAAAGGGTGCGCCCTATCCATGGCAAGGGCAAGTATTGGGACATTCTGTATTTTAGTCGCCTTGCAAAGACTGACGGTTACGCGCCTTCTCGCGCCAGCCAATGCCTGACCTCGGTCTCGAAGATCAGCTTCGACAGATCGTCCATCCGTGCCGGGTAGAGAACCCCGTCGAGATGATCGAGCTCGTGCTGGACCACGCGAGCGTGGAAGCCCCTGGCCACCCGCTCGACCGCCTGGCCCGCCAGATCGAGCGCCGCGATAGCGGATATGGGCAGCGCGCTCGACATAGCCGCGCAGGCCTGGCACCGACAGGCAGCCTTCCCAGCCGCCCTCGGTCGCCGGGTCCAGCACCTCATATTCGGGGTTGATGAGCACGGTGAGGGGCGCGGTGTGGGCGAACGCCTCTTCCTCGGCCAGGCCCGGGTCGGCGCGCTCGGCGGGCGCCTGGAATACGACCACGCGCAACGGCACATGGACCTGCGGGGCCGCCAATCCGGCGCCATTGGCATCGATCATGGTCTCGACCATGTCGGAGACCAGGGCGCGAATCTCCGGCGCCGCGGGGTCGGGCACCGGGTCGGCCTTGCGGGCGAGGACGGGATGGCCCATGCGGGCGATTTTGAGAATGGCCATGCGAGGACCTAAGCGGCTTCCGGGGCGGCGATCAAGACGGGGATAATGTCGCGGCGGGCTCTCCGGGAAGTCTTTTCCTGTCAAACGGTTATTCGTTTTTCGGCACGTCGTGCCCCCCCTCCCCCAGATCCGTGCCCGGTTGCCGGGCGGGGGGCGAGACGTCCTGTCGAGATGGGGGCCAAGGGGCGCCGCCGCAAGGCCCGCGGGCGGAAATCCCGGGCTGGACAGGCCTAAGCGCCTTCTGTTAATTAGCGCGCCCTTACGGAAATTGCCCATAGGAGCCGCTTTTGCAGATCATCGTTCGCGACAACAATATCGACCAGGCGCTGAAGGCGCTGAAGAAGAAGATGCAGCGCGAAGGCATCTTCCGCGAGATGAAGCTCCGGGGCCATTACGAGAAGCCGAGCGAGAAGCGTGCCCGCGAACGGGCCGAAGCGATCCGCCGTTACCGCAAGCTGCAGCGCAAGCGCATGCAGCGCGAGGGCGTGCTGCCCCGCCGCTAAGGCCAAATCCGCAATTTCCGACGACCGAGGGCCGCCCAGCAGGGCGGCCTTTTTGGTTTGTGCGCCCTCACCGGGCCCGCTTGATCCCCACCAGCATGCGCAGAACCGCGCCCAGACGCGGCGGGCGTTCGGCCGTCAGCACATGGGCGGCGAAGACCCGGCCCATCTGCCAGACCAGCAGGCCCGCCGTTGTGACCATAAGCGCCAGCGACAGCCACACCTCCGCCTGCGGCGGCTCCCAGGGCAGGCGGAACATCATGAAGAAGGGCGTGTAGAGCGGAATCCAGGTCAGCACGGTCGCGATCGTGCCGTTGGGATCGTGCAACAGCGCCGGCATCAGGATCAGCGGCGCCATGATGAGGATCATGGTAGGGCCGAGCAGCGCCTGCGCGTCCTGGATCGACGCCGCCATGCTGCCGATGGCCAGAAAGATCGAGGCATAGATCAGCAGCCCGCAGACGAAACAGACGAGCAGCATCGGCAGGAGCGGCCCGCCCACCAGGCCGCCAAGCAGATCCGCCGCGATGGCCAGACCACCGGGCACGAAGATCCAGGCCGCCAGCAGCGCCATGCCCAGCCACAGGGCGAGCGTCAGCAGCGAGGCGCCGGCCGCGCCCAGCAGCTTGCCCACCATGAACTCACGCGCCGACACGCAGGACAGGATGACTTCGACAATGCGGCTCGACTTCTCCTCGATCACGGCCGACATCAGCGAGGCCGCGTTCATGAAGATCGTCAACACCAGAAGGAAGGCCAGCACCGAGGGCGCGAAACGCTGCACCTTTTCGGCCAGATCCGGGCCAGCGGAATCCTGCGTCGGGTCGATGCTGCGCAGATCGGCGCGCGCCTCAAGCACATCGCGCGAGGCCGCGGGCGCCACACGATGCAGGGCGCGGCGCCGCAGGGCCTGGGTCAGCGCGCCGGAGAGGAAGTCTTCCAGATCGTTCTGGGGCGGGCCGGAGGACCAATATTCGGCGGTCGTCGCATCGCCGCTGCCGAAGCCCCTGGGCACGACGAGGATCGCATCGGGCCCGCCCGGGCGCCGCAGCGTCCTTGTCGCGCGGCGGGCGAATTCTGTCCGGCCCGGCCTGGCCAGGGCGGCCGGCGCCGGATCAATGCCGAGATGCGGTGGCGGCACCTGAAAGGCCGGCGCATCGCGCTTCAGATAGGGCGCAAGACGGCGGACGGCGCCGCCCACGCCGCCCTCCGTGCGCAACTGCGCGCGCGCCGCCGCATGGCCTTCGGACGCGGTAAGCAGCATATACAGCGCGCGGTCATGGCGGCGCAGCGCCGCCATATCGGCATGCGCCTGCGCATAGGCCGAAAGCCGGTCCAGCGCATCGGCGCTGTTGCGCTCTGCCATTTCGGCGGCGATGGCTTCGGCGTAACCGCCCGCGCGATCGACCACCATGACACTGCGCGGCGGCGCATTGTGCTCGATCCAGCGCGGCACGATGGCCGCAAACGCGATCCATAGCGGCATCATGAAGATCGAAATGATGAAGCCGCGGCGCGTCACATATTTCACGAATTCGTGCCGCGCGACGAGAAGAAGACGCCTCATGCCGCCACCGCCGTCTCGTCGCCCGCGAGCGCGACGAACACGTCCTGCAGGCTGGCATCGGCGACATCGAAATGGCTGAGGGCGACGCGGCGTTCGAAACAGGCCGCGAGCAGCGGCGCGCCATCGGCGCCTTCCTTGAGATCGACTTCCCAGAACTCGCGGCCCGCAGCGGGCGGCGAGACGGAGGCGACGCCTGCGACCGCACGCAGGAAGCCCAGATCGCCTTCGGCGCCGATGCGCGCCCGCCGCGGCAATACGCGGCGCGCATCATGGAGCGTACCGTCGAACACCTTTCTTCCGTGCGACAGGATCACGAGATGATCGCAGAGCCGTTCGGCCTGGGCCATGGTGTGGGTCGAGAACAGGATCGTCTTGCCTTCGGCCGCCAGGCTGCGAATCGTCTGTTCGAAGCCTTGCTGGTTGATGGGATCGAGGCCCGAGAAGGGCTCATCGAGAATCAGCAGTTCGGGATCGTGCGCCAGCGCGGCGAGCAGCGCCACCTTCTGGGCCATGCCCTTGGACAGCGATTCGATCCGTGTTCGGGCCTGCGCGCCGAGACCGTAGCGTTCGAGCAGCGCGCGCGCGCGGCGGCGGGCATCGGCATATTCCAGGCCCTTCAGTGCCGCGATATAGGCGATCGCGCCTTCGGCGCGCATGCGCTTGTAGAGACCGCGCTCCTCGGGGAGATAGCCGATGCGGGCGCGCAAATGCCTCGCCGGACGCCCGGCCCAGGACGCGCACCGACCCGGCATCGGGCGCGATCAAGCCCAGCATCATGCGCAGGGTGGTCGTCTTGCCGGCGCCATTGGGCCCGAGGAAACCCGAGGATGCGCCCGGAGGCATGGCTGAACGACAGATCGCCGACGGCCGTGAAGTCACCGAAGCGTTTGGTCACGCTGGACAGTTCGAGGGCCGGACCCGTCATTGCAGCAGCATGCAAGGCGCGCCGTCCGGGTCAAGGCAGCCGGCCCGAGAAGCTTTCTAGGAGGTTTCCGTCACCCGGTAGGCGCAGCGCGTGGCCCCGGCCAGGATGTGATCGGTGCGTTCGACCCGCACGCCCGGCCCCAGCAGCACGGCGGAACAGGGCCAGCTCCTCGCGGCACAGGCCCTGGCAGAGGCTGGCGGCCGCGCAGATCGGGCAGTGATTCTCGACGAAGAGGAAGCCCCGCCCTGCGGATCGCGCCGGAGCTCGGGCATATAGCCCTCGCTCTCGCGGATGCGCCTGAGCGCCTCGAGCCGCCCCTTGAGGGTTTTGGCGCGGGCGGTGCGGCGCCATAGGCGGCTTCCTGGTCGCTGGTGCGCAAGGCGAGCAGGCGATCGAGGCCCGTCTTCGCCGAAGGCCTTCTTCATCTGGCCGAGAAGATCGACGGCCAGCAGCGAATGGGAATCGGGGAAATGGTCATTGGCCGCCTCGCTCGCCTGCCACAGCGTCAGCGGCCGGCCCCGGCCCTTGCGCGCCGCGCCCGCCGGCGCCGGGGTTGCCAGCCCTTCGGTCTTCGAGCGCGGCCAGATGCTGGCGCACGGCCATGGGGGTGACGCCCAGCCGGGTGGCCAGATCGTCGGCCGAAACCGGGCCGGCCCGCTTGAGCAGGTCGAGAACCGCGGCGCCGGCCGGTCGGTCAGGCCCCGGCCGCCATGCGCTGGAGGCAGGGCTTTCATGCCGGAATTTCTAAAGCTCGCTTGCAAAAAACAAGACGCGGGCGTTTATTTGGAAAGCTTGTACTTTCGAAATCTGCCGCCCCATGGAGGCCACGATGCTGACAGCCACCGGCCTGATCGCGCACAGATGTGGAGGCCGCCGGCCACAAGGTGATCCGCCGGGCCGGCAAGCAGGTGCTGCTGGTCGCCCATGAGGGCGCGATGTTCGCCATCGCCAATCGCTGCCCGCATGAAGGCTATCCGCTGAGCGAGGGCAGCCTGGGCCCGGGCTGCGTGCTGACATGCAACTGGCACAACTGGAAATTCGATTTGAGCACGGGAGCGGCCCTGGTGGGACGCGATCCGGTGCGGCGCTATCCGCTGTTCGAGGAAGACGGGCAGATTTGCTCGACCTCTCCGACCCGCCCGCCGAGGCGCAGAGGGCGCGCGCGCTGGCGGGGCCTGGAAACCGCGCATCGCCGATATCGACCTGCCACGCATGGCGCGCGAAACCGTGCGGCTGATGCGCGCCGGCTATGACGCCAACGACGCGCTGGTCCATGCCATTGTGGTGCGCAACGATTTTCTGGAAGACGGATCGCGCCACGCCCATGGTGCGGCGGCCGACTGGCTGAGCCTGGCTGCGCGCGCCACGACGCCCGAAAGGAAACTGGTCGCGACGCTCGAGCCGATCGTCCATCTGGCCTGGGACACGATGGGCGCGAACCGCTATCCCTATTCCGAAGAGGTGCGGGCCTGGGATGCCGATGCGTTCCTTGCGGCCGTCGAGCAGGAGCGCGAGGCCGATGCCATCGCCCTGATGCGCGGCGCGGCGGACCAGGGAATTGCTTACGCCGCGCTGCGCCCGGCTGCTGGGACGCGCGGCGCTGGCGCATTACAACGATTTCGGCCACAGCGCGATCTACACCGTGAAGATCGGCGAGCTTGTGGCGAAGCTCTCCGGAGCCGCATATCTGCCGCTCCTGCTAGCGCTGACGCGCCACATCGTGCGGGCGACGCGCGAGGACAAGGTGCCCGAATTCCGGTTCTACGAGTCCGCATTGACGCAGTGGGACGCGGGCGGCGACGCGCCGCTGCGGGCGGAGGATTTGCGCGGGCCTCAATATCGAGGCGGCGCTGAGGCGCGTTTTGCAGTCCGCCCGGCGCCCCGTGCGAGAGATCTACGACGCGCTGATGGAGGCGGCGGGGTGCGAATCTTCTGCATTTCGATCTGGAAGTCGACCGGGCGACGGACAATGCGATCGCCGACAATGTGACCTGGCTCGACTTCACCCATGCGCTGACCTTCGCCAATGCGGCGCGGCAATTGTGCGAGGATACGCCCGAGCTGTGGCCCGCAGCGCTGTTGCAGATGGCACTGTTCGTCGGCCGCAACGCGAAATATGTCGAGCGGCGAAGAGATGGGCGGCTGGGCCGTGGCAGATCGCGACGCGTTTGTTGCCCGCGAAATGGCGGGCCTCTACGATCACGGCATTGCCGAGCCCATCATCGCTTGCCATCGCGTCAAGGTGCTGTTCGCGCTGGAAGGCGAATTGCGCGCGCGCGCCCGATGCGCCCTGGGCGGGAGCGATGTGTGCGGGCGTGAACCGCTATCTGAATTCCCCGCTCAAGCGCCATCACGGCTTGCGCACGGCCAGCCAGGCGCTGGACTTCATTGCGAAGGAAGCCTGAGGCTCACAGATATTTGCGCAATTCCAGGGCATAGGGCGAGAAGCCGGCGGCCTCATAGGTCTTGCGGGCCCGCGAATTGGCCGCCAGAACCCCGATCATCACGAGCTTGAGGCCAAGCGCGCGGGCCGCGGCCTCGCATTCGGCCATCAGCGCCCGGCCAATGCCGCGGCCGCGGCAATCCTCTTCGACAAAGAGCTCGGCGATGTAGCCATAGGTCCGCTCTTCGGGGATCACAAAGGGCATGTTCTCGTGGGTGTGGAACACGGCCCAGCCGATGGCCTTGCCGTCGATTTCGGCAACGAAGATCTTGCCGTTCTGTTTGTCGACGCGCTCCAGCAAATGGGGCAGATAATCCGCGCCGGCGCGCGCATCGATGCGGCGGTCGGGCTCGAAGGCATGTTCGAAGCGCTGCAAGCCGTCGATGAAACCGGCGAAGCGTTCGCGGTCTTCCGGAAGGCGGCCTTCGCGAATTGTGAATGCCGGCGCCGTCACGCCGCGCAATCCGCGCAGACCGCGACTTCGATGGTGACGTGGCTGAGGGCGGAGAAGCGGGCACGCAACGCAGCCCTTGATCGTTTCGGCCGTGGTGGCATCGGCGCTGACGAGGCAGACGATCAACCCGCGATGACCGGGCCCGAGCCGCCACAGATGCAGGTCGGCGACGCGCGCGCCCATCTCGCCTTCGATCATGTCGCGGATATCGCGGCGGCGAGCGCGGGATCGTCTTCGGCATCGAGCAGCACCAGGCCGGAGTCGCGCACCAGCCCATAGGCCCAGGAGCCGATCACGAGCGCCCCGACAATGCCGACCAGCGGATCGAGCCAGGCAATGCCCCACAGATAGCCGGCGCCCGAGCGCCACCAGCGCCAGCACCGAGGTCGCCGCATCGGCCAGCACATGGACATAGGCCGCGCGCATATTGTTGTCGTGGCCGCCGGCGTGATCGTGGCCATGGTCATGATCATGGCCGTGACCGTGGCCGTCATGCAGGATCGCGGCGCAGCCCAGATTGACCAGCAATCCGAGCGCGGCGATCAGGAAGGCGTCGCCGATAATGGACGGAGATGGGCGAGACCAGCCGGTTGACCGATTCGACGGCCACGGCAAACCCGGCAATGCCCAGCGCGACAGCGCTGGCGAAGGCGGCCAGATCGCCGAACTTGCCGGAGCCGAAGGTGAAGCGCGCATTGCCGGCATGGCGGCGGGCCAGCCAATAGGCCCCGGCCGCCAGCCCCAGCGCCCCGACATGGGTCGCCATGTGGACGCCGTCGGCCAGCAGCGCCATGGAGCCGAAGGCCAGGCCCGCGGCGATCTCCACGACCATGAAGACGGCCGTCAGCCCGGTGGCCAGCCTGGCCCGGCGTTCGGCGCGCTCATGGCCACGGCCGAGGAACACATGATCGTGCGTCCACAGCCCGTGATCGTGATCGGCATGGTCGTGCGCGCTCATGGCCCGAGGATAGGCCTTCAGCCTCTGAACGGCAAATGTCGCGGCAAATCCGGCCGCTTATTCGTCGGGCGGCAGGAAATCGCGGTGCTGGAACAGCGATGTGCCCTGTGAATCGGTGACGCGACCAAAGCTGCAGACACTTGCAGTCGCCCATATCGTCGCACAGCTGGTCGACCGTGATGGTGTAGGTGGTGTCGCCCTCTTTCGCGTTGCAGATGACGCCGGCCCTTGGTGTCGGTATCCGGGCGGCTCGGTCGAGGTCAGCTTCGCGGCCGAGGATCGGTGATGCCGAAATTCTGCGACGCGATCGAGGCGTCGCCTCGCAGACGACCGCGCGCGGCAGGCCGCTTCGGCGGCGGTCTTCGGCGCTGCTCGACGTGCCGGCAGCTCCGGGTCCCGAGGAAATAGCCCCCCGCGGCCACGCCGATCACGACGATGGCCGAGCCGGCAAGCACGAGGGGGTTACGGGCGAGCGCATTCAAATCGGCCATGTGGCACTCCTCTGGCGGCGCGAATATGTTCGGTCGGTGATCGGCAGCCTTGCGCAACCCCTTGGCCAACCGCAGATTTCGGGCCGCACAATAGTGGTCCTCGGGCGCCGCGCCAAGCCCTGCCCGCTGCGAATCAGTCCAGCGCCTTGACGATCTCTTCGGTCATCTTCTTGGCGTCGCCGAAGAGCATCATGGTGTTGTCGCGGAAGAACAATTCGTTCTGGACGCCGGCATAGCCCGAGCCCATGCCGCGCTTGACGAACAGCACCGTCTTGGCCTTCTCGACATCGAGCACCGGCATGCCGAAGATCGGCGACTGCGGATCGGTCTTGGCCGAGGGGTTGGTCACGTCATTGGCGCCGATGACATAGGCGACATCGGCCTGGGCGAACTGGGAGTTGATGTCCTCCAGCTCATAGACCTCGTCATAGGGCACATTGGCCTCGGCCAGGAGCACATTCATGTGGCCGGGCATGCGGCCGGCCACCGGATGGATGGCGTAGGAGACCTTGACCCCCTCCTTCTTGAGGACGTCGGCCATCTCGCGCACGGCGTGCTGGGCCTGCGCCACCGCCATGCCATAGCCCGGCACGATGATGACCGAGCCCGCATTCTTCATGATGAAGGCCGCGTCATCTGCCGAGCCCTGCTTGACGGGACGGGTCTCGGCCGCGCCGCCCGCCACCGCCGTTTCGCCACCGAAGCCGCCAAGGATCACGGAGATGAAGCTGCGGTTCATCCCCTTGCACATGATGTAGGACAGGATCGCACCCGAGGAGCCGACGAGGGCGCCGGTGATGATCAGCGCGGTGTTCTCCAGCGTGAAGCCCATCGCCGCCGCGGCCCAGCCCGAATAGGAGTTCAGCATCGAGACCACGACGGGCATGTCGGCGCCGCCGATGGGAATGATCATCGTGATGCCGAAGACGAAGCTGAGACCGGCGATGGCCCAGAAGGCCCAAGCCGGCTGGTGCATCGCGAAGAACACGATCAGGGCGACGATGACGCCGAAGATCACAAGATTGAGCAGGTGCCGCGCCGGCAGGATGATGGGCGCGCCCGACATGTTGCCGTTGAGCTTGGCGAAGGCGATCAGAGAGCCGGCGAAGGTCACCGCACCAATGGCGACGCCCAGGCTCATCTCGATCAGGCTCTGCATCCGGATCGCGCCTTCGGCGCCGATGCCGAAGGCGTCCGGCGAATAGAAGGCGGCCGCGGCGACCACCACGGCGGCAAGCCCGACGAGGCTATGGAAGGCGGCCACGAGCTGGGGCATGGCCGTCATGGCAATGCGCCGGGCGGTCACCGCGCCGATGGTCCCGCCGATGGCAAGGCCGCCAGCGATGAGACCCCATGTCAGCGGATCGGTGACGCCGGCGACCCACAAGGTCGTGGCGATGGCGATGGCCATGCCGATCATGCCGTTGCGGTTGCCCGCGCGCGACGAGGCCGGAGACGACAGGCCCCATAGCGCCAGAATGAACAGCACGCCGGAGACGAGGTAGAGAAGGGCGGCGATATTCGCGGTCATATCAACGGCCCTGCTTCGCGCGATGGAGGATATGGCCGACAAATGCGGCCGAGAAGCCGAGTGCAATCATCATTTGCGCCAGAATACGAAGATCGCCGAGCATCCAGCCCGAAAGAAAGTGAGACAGCATGCCCATCACTTCTCTTTCTTCTTGTACATGGCGAGCATGCGCTGCGTGACGAGGAAGCCGCCGAAGATGTTCACGCTGGCCAGGATCAGCGCGAAAAAGCCGAGCAGCTTGGAGGTCCAGGCCGCCTCGCCGATGTTCGAGACAGACACCGCGATCAGCGCACCAACCACGATCACCGAGGAGATGGCGTTGGTCACGCTCATCAGCGGCGTGTGCAGCGCCGGCGTCACCGACCAGACGACAAAATAGCCGACGAAGATCGCCAGCACGAAGATCGAAATGCGAAAGACAAAGGGATCGATCGCTTCCATCGCGGGTCAGCCTTTCAAGGTCGGGTGGACGATCTCGCCGTCACGGGTCAGGCCTGCGCCCTTGACGATCTCATCGTCCCAGTCGAGCGCCAGCGCGCCCGTCTCCTTGTTGACGACAAGCTGCACGAAGTTGAACAGGTTGCGGGCGTAAAGGCTGGAGGTGTCGACCGCCAGGCGCGACGGCAGATTGGTGTGGCCCATCAGCGTGACGCCGTGAACCTCGATCACCTCATCGGCCTTTGTCAGCGGACAATTGCCGCCCTGCTCGGCGGCCAGATCGACGATCACCGATCCCGGCTTCATCGTTTTCACCATCTCCTCGGTCACGAGCACCGGCGCCTTGCGGCCCGGGATCAGCGCGGTGGTGATGACGATGTCCTGTTTCTTGATGTGCTCGGCGACAAGTGCGGCCTGTTTGGCCTGATATTCCGCGCTCATCGGCTTGGCGTAGCCGGCAGCGGTTTCGGCCTGCTTGAATTCCTCATCCTCGACCGCGACGAAGGACGCGCCGAGGGAGACCACCTGCTCCTTCGTCGCCGGGCGCACATCCGTGGCCGTGACGATGGCGCCGAGACGGCGCGCGGTGGCAATGGCCTGGAGCCCGGCAACGCCCACCCCCATGATGAAGACGCGGGCCGGCGCGATGGTGCCGGCCGCCGTCATCATCATCGGCATGGCGCGGCCGAATTGCGCCGCCGCATCGATCACGGCCTTGTAGCCGGCCAGATTGGCCTGAGAGGACAACACGTCCATCGCCTGCGCCCGCGAAATGCGCGGGATGAATTCCATTGCAAAGGCGGTGACGCCCTGCGCGGCCAGCCTGGCGATGGCCTCTTTCTCGGTATGCGGCGCGAGCAGACAGGCCAGCACCGCGCCCTTCTTCATCTGCGCGATCTCGGCCTCGCCGGGCCCGCGCACGGCGAAGACGATATCGGCTTCAGAGAGCATCTGCGCGGTGTCCGGCGTGACGATGGCGCCGGCGGTCTCATAGTCGCGGTCCGAGATGCGCGCCCCGGCGCCCGCGCCGGATTCGACCAGCACCTCCAGGCCCAGGCTCTTCAGCTTCTTGATGGATTCGGGCGTCGCGGCGACGCGCGCCTCGCCCGAGCGGCGCTCTTTGAGAACTGCGAGTTTCATCCTTCGACCGCCGCCCCGTTGCCGTTAATGCGTACGGAAAATGGCGAGGAATACCAGGATCAGGACGTTGCCGAGGATCCCCCATTTCACGAAGCTGACAAAGCCGTGCCAAGTCTTGAGATGATCGCGCATGTCCATCTGCCCGGGCGTGGCTTCGACATGCTCAGTGACGTCGAACGGCTTGTTGAGACCGGGATGCTCATTGCTCATGTGGAATTCCTAGAACTGTGGATGCGAAGCGCGCGGACTATAGCAAAGGCGCCCCGGGCGGCAACTCCCGGTTCTGCCCACGTCCCGCATAAAAGATTGCGCCAAGCGGCGCAAGGTTGAACGGAAGGTGCTCAGACCCGGCGCGTGGGCACCGAATGATTCCAGTCGGCCAAGAGGGCGCGCAGCGCGGCGACAAAAGCCAGAGGCTGGTCGAGCATGACGTGATGCTGGGCCAGTGGGATTTCGACCACCGGGGCGGCGCGGCCCAACAGGTTGAACATGTATTCGCCGATTTCCGGCGGCATCAGGACCGAGTTTTCCCCGCGAAATATGGCGATCCGGCATTTGGTGGATCTGAGCCGGGCGGCGGTGTCGCCGATGGAAAAGTCCTGCCAGATGGCCGGATCGAACTTCCAGGTGAAGCCCGGCTCGCCGTTGTCCTGCGGCGCGGGCTTGAGCGAGCGGCGGGCCACCCAATCCACGAGATAAAGGTTGTCGCAGCTTTGCGGCGGCATCAGGCGGAAGCGGGCCAAGGCGGCTTCGAGCGCCGGATAGACCTTGTTGGGCCGGATGGCGCCGCGACGGCGGGGCCCGCCCCGCTCGCGGTCCGGCGGATTGACGGGCGAATCGACAATCACCGTCCCCGCGAGCCGGTCACCGTGCAGCGCGCCCATCAGCATGGTGACGAAGCCGCCAAAGCTGTGGGCAACAACGACCGGCGGCTCCTCGGGGCCGAACATGCCCGCGGCTTCGCAGACCGCGAGCTGCTCCTCGACGAACAGGTCCATGGAATAGGCCTCGCGCCAGCCCGAATCGCCCATGCCGGACAGATCGATGGCGGCGACGTTGTAGTCGCGCGCCATCCACGGCGCGATGAAGCTCCACCAATAGGCATGGGCGGCATTGCCGTGGACCAGAAGCAGGCCCGGCGACGCCCGGTCGCCCCAGCGCAGATAATGGATGGGAACGCCGGCGACCTCGACAAAGGCGCTTTCCGGTTCCACGGCGACCGTTTCGGTGAACCAGGCC
This sequence comes from uncultured Pseudomonadota bacterium, assembly GCA_963710925.1. Classification (GTDB taxonomy): domain Bacteria; phylum Pseudomonadota; class Alphaproteobacteria; order Micropepsales; family Micropepsaceae; genus Rhizomicrobium. Next base: position 318,079 of record CAVQBY010000005.1, read on the forward strand.
GGGGCCGGGGGCACGGCGCCGGCCAGCGCCGCCAGCGGGCCTTCGCCTGAGGTCGCGGGCACGGGCTGGACCTCGGCATCCTCTTCCGGCTTCGCCGCCACGCTCAGCTCCGCTTCCGGCGCGGGCCGAGCGCCTTGAAGACACCGGTGCCGGTCATGATGGTCCGGTCGCCCGACCAGATTCGGCCCTTGATGGTGAAGAGGTCGCCGTCGATCCCGGCAATCTCGCCTGTGCCCTCGACCCACTCGCCCAGCCGGGCCGAAGAGATGAAATCGGTCAGCAGCCGGGCGGTGACCCAGTAGTGGTCGGGCTTGGCGATCGAGACCGCATGACCGAAGGCCGTGTCGGCAAAGGCCATCAGCATGCCGCCATGACAGTTCTGCATGCCGTTGGTGTGGTGCTCGCAGACCAGAAAGGCCCGCGCATAGGACCCGTCGGCGGCGATGCGCTCATAGAGCGGGCCGATCTGACGGCCAAAGCCGCGGAACCAGTCCATGCGCCGGTAGCCTTCCGGAATTGCCGGGGCGTCGTCGTCGAGAAGATCGTCTGTCATGACCGCAAGGGTTGCATGGCGATGTGTCCCGCTCAAGCGAGCCAATCGAGCCAGGCGCCATGAGAATGGGCCTCGGCCAGGGCCCTGCGCTCGATCGTGCCGTCATGGTAGCGCGACAGGCTGAGGCGATAGCGCATGTCCGGCTCCATTTCGAAACCAAGCCGCCAAAGCGGCCGGCGCAGGCCGGCGACCGTCATCAGATCGTCCAGCGTCTGCCGCATCGCGCGGCTGAACTGATAGACCGCGATGGTGTGATAGACGCAGACGGGCTGGCTTTCCGGAATGGTGCGGATCGTGGGCAGCAGCGCGGCCAAGGCGTCGCCGGCGCGGATATCGGGCGGGGTTTCGGCCAAAAGCGCCATGGCGGCTTCCAGCCGCTTCAGACGATCGAGATGTTCGGGCCAGACCAGGGCTCGCAGCCAGTCGCGATTGTCGGGATCGGTGAGATCGTTGGGGTTCAGCTCCAGGCCGATACGTGCGGCGATCTGCGGGGCCGGACCGGTGGGCGGAAGATTTTCTCCGCGCAGTTCCGCGTCGATCACCAGCGGTGCGTCGGGCGCAATGCTCGCCGCCGTCTCGCCGCCACGGCTGTAGCGCACGCCGTAACGCGGCCAGATCATATTGAGCCCGGCACTGGGGCCGATCTCGACCAGATTGAGCGGGCCGCCCGCCTCGGCCGCGACGGCCCGGAAGCCGGGATGCAGGATCGCGGCCCGGCCCACTTCGTTGGTGTTGGTGACGCGGGATTCGATCAACGCGGCAAGAGCGTCGCGATGACCCGCGACGAAATCGGCAAACGCCGGAAAGGGATCCTCGTCATCGACGCGCGTGGTACCGCCCCGCGTCGGATAGAAGCGCACCAGCGGATGTTCGGCGCCACGCAACAGTAGAAAATGCACGGCCCCCAGCAACATGTTGGGGTGCGGCTGGCCCGCTTTCGCCCGCGCGGCGAGAGCCCTGAGACCGGCATCGCCACCGATCGCCGTCGCCAGCCGCGCATAGAGCGGCGAGCCGGCGACCGCGGCCTCCTTGCTCCAGAACGCCCAATAATCCTGAGACTTTTCGCTCATGCCCCCTCCGGCAACGGGACATCGGCGTTCTCGAAGGCCGCGCGCTGGCGCGCGGCGAGTTCGGCAACGTCGAAACGGGCGATCTCTTCTTCGAACAGCTGGTGAAAGTTGAGCTGCGCGCCAAGGCGAATCAGCGCGCCGCCCAAACCGATGGCCGCACGATCCATGAAAACAAATTCCCGCGGCGGCCGGACCCCGCCCAGCGCCTTCAGTTTCTTGTGCACGTCGGTCGCCTGTTTGAGACCATATTCGGCCGCCGGCACGCCGTCATCGACAACCCGCACCCGATCGTCGAGCAGCGGGGTGAAGATGAAGCGCGCCCACATGTTGAGCACGCGCACCGTTTCCGGCGTCAAGGTCTTGAAGCCCCAGGCGCGATAGGCCTCGGCCGCCAGTTCGTCGTCCCCGGTCTGCAGGGCGCGATAGAGCCCGACCACGCCGCCGACGAAAGACGGGGCGAAGGTGCGCACGCAACCGAAATCGAGCAGGTTGATGCCGTCATCGTCCCGCACCGTGTAATTGCCCAGATGCGGATCGCCATGGATCACGCCATAGCGCGCGAAGGGCCGCCACCATGCCTTGAAGAGCGCCGTGGCGATGGCGTTGCGGGTCTTGAGCGGGGCGGCTTCGAAGTCGAGGATCGGCCGGCCTTCGAGCCAGCCCATCGTCAGAAGACGCCCGGTGGAGAGCGCGGGTACCGGCACGGGGATGGCGATGTCGCGACGATCGGCCAGCATCGCGCCGTATAGGCGCATATGGGCGGCCTCGCGCACATAGTCGAGTTCTTCGGCCAGGCGGGCGGCGATCTCGTCGCCGATCTCGCTGGTGTCGATCGTGCCGTCGAAGCCGCGCTGCAGCCGGAGGGCAAGCTTGAACTGGCGGATGTCGGAGTCCACCGCCGCGCCCATATCGGGATATTGCAGCTTGCAGGCCAGCGCCGCGCCATCTTTCGCGGTGGCGCGGTGGACCTGTCCGAGCGAGGCGGCGGCCGCCGCCGCGCGGTCGAAGCGGCGGAACTTTTTCTCCCAATCAGGACCCAGTTCCGCGGCCATGCGCCGCCGCACGAAGCCGGCCCCCATCGGCGGCGCATTGGTCTGCAGGCTCATCAGCGGCTTGGCCACGTCCGGCGGCAGAACGCCGGGAACCGTCGCCACGAATTGTGCCACTTTCATCACAGGCCCGCGCAAGGAGCCCAGAACCTGGGTGAGATCGGCCGCATTGGCCGCGCTCATGGAGCGCCCGCCGGCCATGGCGCGGCCCGCGCCGCGCATGGCCACGCCGGAAAGCCCCGCGGAAACCCTGGCAAACCGGGTCAGCCGCCGAGTCAATCCGTCCTCGGGATCGTCCTTTTTCATGGCCGTGGCGTAGCAGATATCGCAGATGCGCGCCCGGGGATTCCGTGGTCGCCTGCGACCATGCCACCGGCCCCGTGGCTCGAAATGGCACGAATTTGGCCGGAATTTCTTAAGCAGGCTTTTACCGCTCTCGCGCAAACTTGTGCCAGATACAGAAAACGGACCCCGCCCATGGCGCAGACAATTCTGATTGTCGACGACGATCCCGTACAGCGCAGGCTGCTCGAGGCCGCCATCAGCCGTGCGGGAATGAACGTCGTCACCGCGCCAGGTGGGCAGCCCGCACTCGATCTCATTCACGGGCCGCGCGGCGAACAGATCCAGCTGATGCTGCTCGATCTGGTGATGCCCGACATGGACGGGCTGACCGTGCTGTCGAAGCTGCGCGTCACCCATCCCGAAATCCCGGTGATCGTCCTGACCGCCAAGGGCGGCATCGATTCCGCCGTCGAGGCGATGCGCGCAGGCGCCAGCGATTTTCTCGTCAAGCCGGCGAGCCCGGAACGCATCACCGTTTCGATCCGCAATGCGCTGAAGATCGGAACCCTGTCGGGCGAAGTCACGCGGCTCAAGAAAAAGACCGAAAACCGCCTGGTGTTCGACGACCTGGTCGGCAAGAGCGCGGAGATGCGCCAGGTCACCGGCTGGGCCAGCGCGCCGCCCAGTCGACGATCCCGATCCTGATCGAAGGCGAGTCGCGGCGTCGGCAAGGAACTGATTGCACGCGCTATTCAGGGTTCCTCCGAGCGCGGCCGGCAAGCCCTTCGTCACCGTCAATTGCGGCGCCATTCCCGAAAACCTGGTCGAATCGATTCTGTTCGGTCACGAAAAGGGCTCGTTCACCGGCGCCACCGACAAGCATCTGGGCAAGTTCCAGGAAGCCGACGGCGGCACGCTGTTCCTCGACGAAATCGGCGAACTGCGCCTCGACATGCAGGTCAAGCTGCTGCGCGTTCTGCAGGAAGGCGAAGTCGATCCGGTCGGCGGCAAGCGCCCCGTCAAGGTGGATGTGCGCATCATCTCCGCCACCAATCGCGATCTCGCCGAAATGACGCGCGAGGGGAATTTCCGCGAGGACCTCTATTACCGTCTCAACGTGTTCCCGATCTTCGTGCCGCCCCTGCGCGATCGCCGCAGCGACGCGCTGGCGCTGGCGCAGCACTTCATCGCGCGCTTCGCCGCCGAGGAAAACAAGGCCATCACCGGCCTGACGCCGGAGGCGCAGGACCTGATCGAGAACTTCAACTGGCCGGGCAATGTGCGCCAGCTCGAGAACACGATCTTTCGCGCCGTCGTGCTGTGCGACGGCGACATGCTCGACGTTTGCGACTTTCCCCAGATCGCGGCGGCGCTGGGTGTCGATTCCGCGGCACGCCGGCCGGTCGCCAGCGCCCAGGCGCCCTTGCGGCCGGCATCGTCGGCAAGCCATGCAGAGGCCGGGGCATTGCCGGCGCGCGCCGCGCCGGCATCGCCCTATGATTTCTCCGGCCTGGATTCGGCCGGCCACATGCGCAAACTGGAAGATATCGAAGCGGAGATGATCCGCCTGGCAATTTCGCGCTATGAAGGCCACATGTCGGAGGTTGCGCGTCGGCTCGGCATCGGCCGCTCCACGCTCTATCGCAAGCTCAAGGATTTCGGGCTGGAGCAGACGGCAACCGAGAACCAGGAACCGGGCACGGAAGACCGCGCGCGGCGAATCTCCGCAGGCTAGCCACGCATTCCCAAGGCCGTCAGATACAGATCGAGCACCGCTTCCTGTTCCTGACGGTCGGCGGTGTCGAGCTTCCGCATGCGCACGACCTGGCGCATGATCTTGGTATCGAAGCCCTGCCCCTTGGCTTCGGCATAGACTTCGCGGATATCGGCCGTCAGCGCCGCCTTTTCCTCTTCCAGCCGCTCGACACGCTCGATGAAGGAGCGCAGCTGTTCCGCTGCAAAGCCGGCCTTGGTCATGCGCTACACCTCATCGCGATCGCCACGTCCGCAGCACGCGGCCGGGCCGCCGCCGTGGGGGCACGACACTTAAGGGGCCCGGGCCGACGGCGCAACGCGCCAAACCGTCCCTAGCTGTGAGTTATTTCTTCTGGTCGACCGCTACGCTGCTTCAGGCCGGTTTTTGCGACGCGGCGAACGCGGCCTGCTGCTCGGGTGTGGCTTCGGTCTGGTAGCGCGTCTTCCACTCGGACGGCGCCATGCCGTAGACAAGCCCGCGCGCGGCATCCTTTTCCAGCGCGATGCCTTTCTCGGCGGCCGCCTCGCGATACCAGTCGCCGAGGCAATTGCGGCAGAAGCCACCGGTGATCATCAGATCGATGTTCTGGACATCGGTGCGTGCGCGCAGATGCGCAACCAGGCGGCGAAACACCGCTGCTTCGAGTTCGGTACGTGTGGCTTCATCCATGGCAGAGGCTCCTTCGGCTGGGACGAGCGGGCGCGTGAAGCGGAGTTCGGGCGGGCCCATCGTGGCCAGGGCCGAATCGATAACAGGCTTGAGGCCAAGGGCAAACGCCCGCGCCGCCGCCGGTGTGGCCACAAGGTCCTGACGCATCTCGATCAATACATGCGGCAATCCGTTCATCGTGCCGTGCTGGTAGAGACAGTCGTTTTCGAGGGCGCCGCTATAGGGCTCGTTATCCCCCACGCAATATCCGGCCTTTTCCAGCGCCGCCAGCAGCGGACGCGGCAAGCCGGTCGTCGCGGTCCCACAGCACGCCGACCTGCCAGGGCCGCGCCCGCCCTTTCCAGGCCGGCGTGAAACTGTGGATCGAGATCAAGACCGGAACCGTGCCGGCCGCGCGCAGCGCAGCGATTTCGGCGGCGATCGCCGCATGGTAGGGGCGGTGATAGCGCGACAGGCGATGGGCGATCTCGGCCGCATCCACGTCCGCATTGCCCGGAACGATTCGCCCATCAGAGAGCTTCATGACCAGTGTGGGATCGTCGGCGCCCCGATTGAGATCCACCAGAAGCCGCGAATAGCGGCCCAGTATGACCGGTGCGCCATAGGCCTCCGCCAGGGCCCGCGCCGCCTCTGCGGCGCCGATGTCATAGGCGATATGCGCCGCAAAAGCGCCCGGTTCCAGGCCCAAGGTGCCATAGCCCGGCGGCAGCGCGTTGGCGGCGTGATCGCACAGAAAGATCAGGCCGGAACGCGGTGGCGCGGCAGGATGGACGATGTCAAAGGCCGGTTCAAGCATGGGACTGCGATCATCCAGCGCCGGCAGGGGTTCGGCAAGGCCGCCGCGCGTTGACAGGCACGGGTCCATGGGCGACACCCTCGGAGCAACGATGCACCGCATTCCCGCCGCTCTCGCACTCGTTCTGCTGGCTACGCCCGCCCATGCCGGCCTGACGATCTGCAACAAGACCGCGCATTCCGTGAAGGCGGCGCTGGGCCGCTTCAATGGCACGCAGTGGATGAGCGAGGGCTGGTGGACGATTTCCGCCGCACATTGCACCGCCGTCATCTCCGCGCCGCTCGATGCGCGCTACTACTACCTCTATGCGAGCGATGGCGGTCCGGGCAGCTGGGACGGCGGGCGCGGCTTCTGCGTCAGCGCCGCCGACGCCTTCAAGATCGACGGCCGCGCCGACTGCGCCGGGCACGGCTTCGACCGCAAGGGGTTCTTCGAGGTGGATACAGGGCAGAAAACCGACTACACCCAAACGCTTTCGGATTGAACCATGCGCCGCACCCGCAAGACCAAGATTCGTCGCCACCCTCGGCCCCGCCAGTTCCTCTGCCGGAACAACTCAAGGCGCTGTTCGAGGCCGGGGCAGACGTGTTCCGCATCAATATGAGCCACACCAGCCATGAGGCGCTGGCGACGCTGCATGGCCAGCGTGCGCGCGCTGGAAGCGGAAATGGGCCGGCCGATCGGCATCCTGATCGATCTGCAGGGACCGAAGATCCGCGTCGGCACCCTGCCCGGCGGCCAGGTGACGCTGAAGGAGGGGCAACGGCTCAAGCTGCTGTGCCAGCCGGAGAGCGACGACCCCGATGTCTTGCCGATTCCCCATCCGGAAGTCTTCGCCTCGCTGAAACAGAAGCCACTGCCTGTTGATCGACGACGGCAAGATCCGGCTGCAGGACCTTCGCCTCCAAGCCGCGAATCCGCCGAGGCGATCGTCGAGACTGGGCGGCGTCTTCAAGGACCGCAAGGGCGTCAACCTGCCCGACACGCTGCTGCCGGTTTCGGCCATGACCCCCAAGGATCACAGCGATCTCGATGCCGCGCTGGCAATCTGGGCGTGGACTGGGTGGCGTTGTCCTTCGTGCAGCGGCCCGACGACGTGGCCGAACTACGCAAGCTGGTGCGCGGCCAGGCTGCCGTGATGGCCAAGATCGAAAAGCCCAAGGCGCTCGAACGCCTCGACGAGATTCTGGAACTGGCGGACGGGCTGATGGTGGCGCGCGGCGATCTGGGCGTCGAGCTGCCGCTGGAAACGGTGCCCGGCCAGCAGAAGAAGATCACCCGCGCGGCGCGGCGCGTCGGCAAGCCGGTCGTCGTCGCCACGCAGATGCTGGAATCCATGATCCAGGCGCCGGCACCGACGCGCGCCGAAGTCTCCGACGTTGCCACCGCGGTGTTCGAGGGCGCCGATGCGGTGCATGCTCTCTGCCGAAACCGCCGCGGGGGCGTGGCCGGCCGAGGCCGTGTCGATGATGGACAGGATCGCCAACCTCGGTGGAGGGCGATCGGCTCTACCAATCGATCATCGATTCGCAGCGCGCCTCGCCGGAAGAGACGACCCCCGACGCCATCATGGCGGCAGTGCATCAGGTCACCCATACGATCCATGCCCGGGCCATCGTCACCTGGACGAGTTCGGGCTCGACAGGTTTGCGGGCGGCACATGAGCGGCCGGAAGCGCCCATTCTGGCGCTGACGCCGAACACCCAGACAGCGCGGCGGCTGTGTCTGGCGTGGGGACTGCACTGCGTTCTGACCGAAGATGCGCGCGACCTGGACGATGTCGTCGAACGCGCCGCGCAGATCGCCTATGAAGAAGGCTTCGCCAAGCCCGGCGAGCGCATCGTCATTACGGCCGGCGTGCCGCTGGGCACACCCGGCGCAACCAATCTGTTGCGCGTGGCCTTCGTCGGCGGGCGTTGATCAGATTCGTTCGCCTTCGACGGCGCGAGTCAGTTCGCGCACGTGACGGCCGACATCATCGAGATTGGGATCGAGCGCCAGCGCCTTGCGATACATCGCCAGTGCGCCGGCCTTGTCGCCATAATCCTGCAACATCCCGCCAAGTTCGGCATAGGCTTCGAACTGTCGCGGATTGAGCGCGATGGTTTTCTGCAAACTCATCATCGCGGTCTGATCGTTGCCGGCCACGGCTTCCAGGCGCGCGCGCTGATGCCAGCCTTCGGCGAAATCGGGGGCGATGGCGGTCACCGAATCGAACAATTTCTTGGCGGTCGCAACATCGCCGCCCTGCAGCGCCGCCCCCGCCCGGCTCATCAGCAGATCGATGCTGGCGCTGCCCGATTGCAGAAAAGCAGCCATGATCTTCTGCTCGAGCGGCTGGGCTTCCTCGGCGGAGCCTGCCTTGGACAGCGCCGCGAAGAGCGAATCGAGCTCCTTGCGCACCGCCGGTTCGTCCATCCCGGCATAGGCTGCCGGCGTGGCGGCCTGGGCCACGGTGGCGGACGCCATCAGAACGGACAGGACGAGAAGCTTGCGCATCACCAGAGCCTATCGCGGGGCGCCGCTGCGGGCCAGCGGCGCCAGGGCCACGGGAACCGGCCCGCCCTCGGACCAATCGATCAATTCAGCCAGATGGACGAGCGGTGGCGCATCCGGGCCGCCGAGATGGTCGATGCAGCCGATATTGCCGGAGACGATCACGTCGGGCCGGACTGTGGCCGCCTGGGCAAGCTTGCGGGCCCGCAATTGCGCGGCGATTTGCGGCTGCAACAGCGAGTACGCGCCGGCAGAGCCGCAGCACAAATGGCCTTCGGGAATTTCGAGCACGGTGTGACCGGCGGCCGCCAGGGCCGTCGCCCCGCCCTGCGCCAGCCGCATGCCGTGCTGCAGGGAACAGGGCCGCTGCAAGGCCACGCGCAAGGCGCGCGGCGGCCGGGCGGGGTGCGCACTCAACAGCTGCGACAAATCCCTGACCCTGGCCGCGAAAGCCGCCGTGCGCGCCGACCATTCGGGCTCGTCGGCGAAGAGGTGACCAAAGTCCTTGAGATGGGCGCTGCAGCCGGTGGCCGTGATCAGCACAGCTTCGAAGGCCTCTGCGCCGCCGGCCGCCTCGAAAGCCATCGATGGCGCGCCGGGCCCAGCCCTTTGCGGCCTGCGCCTCGCCCAGATGATGCGGGAGCGCGCCGCAGCAGCCGGCGCCCTCCAGCGGCACCAGCGCATAACCGCGCCGGGCCAGGACGCGCGCGGCGGCGGCATCGATGTTCGGCGCCATGGCGCCCTGCACGCAGCCGGGCATCAGGGCCACGCGCTTGAGCTTCGGATCGGCCGCGGGCATGGGCGCCGGCTTCGGCAACGCGCGCGCGCCCTTCCTGGCCAGATCGCCGAAGCGGCCGGGCAAGCTGCCTGGCGATCGGCGCGAAGACCCGCGCCAGGGCGAAGCCATGGCGCACACGGTCCGGCCGGGTCAGCACCTCGGAAATGAAGCGGCGCAGCAGGCGCTCGCGCCGCAGGCCGGCGATAGTGTTCGGCGATATGGACCCGCGAGGCGTCGATCAGCCGCTGGTAGTCGACATTCGACGGACAGGCGGTGCGGCAGCCCAGGCAGGACAGACAGCGATCCAGATGATGCACGGTCTCGGACGACGGCGCACCGCCCTGCTCCAGCATGCGCTGCATCATGACGATCCGCCCGCGCGGCGAATCGCGCTCGTCACCGCAACAGCACATAGGTCGGACAGGTCGCCGTGCAGATGCCGCAATGGACGCAGGCGCGAAGATTCCGCTCGACCTCGGCCAATGCCGGTTCCTGTAGTTGCCCGGGGCGTGAATCCCGTGCGCATCAGAGGGCCTCGACCATGCGGCCGGGATTGAACAATCCCTGCGGATCGAAGGCGCCCTTGACCGCCCGCGTCAGGGCCGCGCGCGCCACCGTTTCCGGCGGGAAGACCGGCAGGCGTGCCCGCACTTGCCGGGCCGCGCGCAACAGCGTCGCATGCCCATCCGCCCGCGCCGCGATGTGACGCAGCTTCGCCGACGAGGCTTCGTCGCTGCTGCGAGGTGCCGACCCAGAACAGCCCGCCGGCCCAATCGGCATACCAGACGGTGCCGGCCAGGGCATGGGCGGTTTCGGCGCCGCGCGCGGGGGGCACCGCGATGCGCCAGACATCGAGCCTGGGTTTCGGCGAAGGCCGCGCCCGGCGCCGATCGTGTGTGAACAGCGTGTCGCCGTCGAAGGCGCTCGACGGCATCCTGCGTCGTCGAGCAAAGCGCGCAGCGCGTGGCGCTTCTCGGTCGAGCGGTTCCGGCGCACCGTCGACCCGGATCAGCGCCGCGCCCGCGCCGATGCCGCCGAGCAAGGGGAAGTGGTCCGCCGCGCAGGCGGGAATGAAGGCCAGGCCCGTCGCTTCGAGCGGCATCGACCAGATACGGCGCAGCAGCCGCAAGCCCTCATCGGCTTGAGATCCTGACCGCGAGCGTGGCCGAAACCGGCGCGCGCGGCGACAAGCCGCAATGTGACTTCGCTCAGCGGCCCGAGCGTCCCGAAGGCGCCGCACATCAGCTTGGGCAGATCGAATCCGGTCACATTCTTCACCACGCGGCCGCCGCCCTTATAGGCTTCGCCGCAACCCGTTGACGGCGCGAAAGCCGAGCAGGTGATCGCGTGCGGCGCCGTAGCGCACGCGCGCGCTGCCCGGAGGCATCGGCCGAGAGCACGCCGGCCATGGTCGTGACACGCCCGCGCTCTGGCCGAAGAGCGGCCCCCAATCGGCGGGATCGAAACCCAGGCGCTGGCTCTTCTCGGCAATGGCTTCGACGATCTCGGCCACGGGCGTCGCGGCGCCGCGCGGTGAGCACGAGTTCTTCGGGTTCATAGCTGGCGATGCCGGAAAGACGCGGTCAAGTCGAGCGTGTCGTCGGCGGCGACAGGGCGGCCATAACCGCGCTTGGTGCCGGCGCCGAGCATCTCCAGCGTGCGGCCGGCGTCGCGCGACGCGCGCACCGCATCGACCAGTTCGGCTTCGGATGCGGACCGCGAGCGTCGCCATCACATCCTCGGCAGATTGGCATAGGGCACGCGGCCCTCATGCACATGCATGTGACCCTGCTCGACACAGGCCGAAAGTGTCGGGAACACCTTGCCGGGATTGAGCAGGCGTTGCGCGTCGATGGCGCATTTGAGGCGTTGCTGCTGGGCGAGGTCCTGTTCGCTGAACATCGTCGGCATCAGGTCGCGCTTCTCCACGCCGACGCCGTGTTCGCCGGTGAGCACGCCGCCGACGTCGACGCACAATTCCAGGATCTCGGCGCCGAAGGCTTCGGCACGCTCCAGTTCGCCCGGCTTCATCATGTCGAAGACGATCAGGGGATGCAGATTGCCGTCGCCGGCATGGAACACATTGGCGAAGGCGCAGATCATAGCGGGCGCTCATCTTCGCGATCTCGGCCAGCACCTGCGGCAGCGCGCGGCGCGGGATGGTGCCGTCCATGCACAGCATGTCGGGCGCCATGCGGCCGGTGGCGGCGAAGGCCGCCTTGCGCCCGGCCCAGAGGCGTTCGCGCTCGCGCCGCATTGGCGGCCTCGCGCAGCTCATGGGCGCCGGCCGCGCGGGCGATCTCGCCGATACGATGGGCCGCATCGGCGGCTTCGGCGGCGACGCCATCGACCTCGATGATGAGGATGGCTTCGGCATCGCGCGGATAGCCGGGCGCGCAATAGGCTTCCACCGCATCGATGCAGCGCTTGTCCATGAACTCCATCGCCGCGGGAATGATGCCGGCGGCGATGGTCGTCGGCGACGCATTGGCCGGTTTCGGGCACCGAGCGAGAATGCCGGCCAGCAGCGTGCGCGTGACGGGCGGCTTCGGCATCAGCCTGAGCGTGGCTTCGACGACAACGCCGAGCAGACCTTCGGAGCCGGCGACAATGCCCAGCAGATCCAGACCGGCGCCACCGGGCGCCTTGCCGCCGAGGCGGACGAGCTCGCCGCCGGGCAGCGCCAGTTCGACGCCCATGAGATTGTTGGTGGTGATGCCGTATTTGAGACAGTGAATGCCGCCGGAATTCTCCGCGACATTGCCGCCGACGGTGCAGGCGATCTGGCTGGAGGGATCGGGCGCATAGTAGAAGCCCTTGGCTTCGACGGCGCGGGTGATGGCCAGATTGGTGACGCCGGGTTCGGCGACGACGCAGCGATTGTCGTAGTCGATCTCGAGGATCCGGTTCATGCGACCGAGGCCGAGCAGGATGGCATCGCCGCGCGGCAGCGCGCCGCCCGACAGCGAGGTGCCGGCCCCGCGCGGCACGATCGGCACGGCCTCTTCGGCCGCATAGCGCAGCAGCGCCGAAACCTGTTCCTTGGTCTTCGGCAGCACGCAAACCAGCGGCGCCTGGCGATAGGCCGTCAGCGCATCGCCGTCATAGGCGGCCAGACCGTCGCGCCGATGGACCACGCCATCGGGCAGGATGCGCTGAAGATCGGCCACGATCTTGTCGCGACGGGCCAGGATGCCGGGATCGGAGGGGGCAAATTCCATGCGTCGGGGCTCGCTGCTGCTCGCACCTCAGCATGACGAAATCCGCGGGGCGCGTCATCCCGAGGCGTGTGCGCCGGAGGCGCCAACCCCGAAGGCGGGACTAGCCCTGGCGCGCCTTGAAGCGCGGGTTCTTCTTGTTGATGACGTAGGTCCGGCCGCGACGACGGATGACGCGGCAGTCCTTGTCGCGTTTCTTGAGCGAGCGCAGCGAATTGCGGATCTTCATAACACGCCTTCAAACAAGCTGGAGCGCGGCCGACGGTTTTGCTCCGAATGGCCGCCGAGAAGGCGCGGAACCTAGTCGGCGATCTGCGCGCTGTCAACGTCTGGCGGGCGCCGTGTTAAGACTATCCGGCGCGCCACCGGACGGCCGCCCGAAATTCTGGTAAGCTATTGAAAATGCACACATTCCAAACGCGCCCGAAATCCCCGCTGCGGCCCCTCCTGCGCCTGGCCGCCCTCACCCCCGCCGCCTTTGCCCTGGTCGCCTGCGCCACGGCCGTGCCAAGCGCCGCCCAGCGCAGCGAGCCGGCCAGCACGCTCTCCGCCGACAACGCCAAATTCCGCGACTTCATTCGCGACTTCCGGGCCGAGGCGATCCGGGCCGGGATCAGGCCGGCGATCTATGACCGGTCGATGCGCGGCATCTCGCTCAACACGCACATCCAGGAGCTGAACTCCAAGCAGCCGGAATTCGTCAAACCGGTGTGGGAATATCTCGATACGGCGGTCTCGGACCTCAGGGTCCAGAACGGACGCGACAAGCTGGCCGCCAACGCCACCATGCTGGCCAATCTGCAGTCCCGCTTCGGCGTGCCCAAGGAGATCCTGGTCGCAATCTGGGGGATCGAGACCAATTACGGCGCCCAGATGGGCAGCTACAACATGTTCGAGGCGCTGGCGACGCTGGGCTATGACGGCCGGCGGGCCGATTTCGGCCGGCGCGAGCTGATCGCGGCCATGACCATGGAGCAGCGCGAAGGCTACGACCCCAAGCAGATGGTGTCCTCCTGGGCCGGGGCGTTCGGCGAGACCCAGTTCATGCCGACGACGTTTCTGAACGTGGCCGTGGACGGCGATGGCGACGGCAAGATCAATCTGTGGAATTCGCCGGCCGATGCCCTGGCCTCCAGCGCGACACTGCTCAGCAGGGCCGGCTGGCGCACGGGCGAGCCGGTGTTCACCGAAGTCACCCTGCCCAAGGACTTTCCTTATGCCGAGGCCGATCCGGACGACAGCAGGCCGGTGTCGCATTGGCGGGCGCTTGGGGTGAAGACGGCACTGGGCGCAGAGCTGGCCGCCGGACCGGAAAACGCCGCGCTGTTCCTGCCGGCGGGCGCCAGCGGACCGGCCTTCCTGATCTTTCACAATTTCAAGATGATCCTGCGCTACAACAACGCGACCTCCTACGCATTGGCGGTCGCCTATCTGGCGCAGCGCATCGCTGGCCGTTCCCCCATCCTGCACAGCTGGCCGCGCGGCACCGAACCGCTCAGCCGCGAGGATCGCTTCGCCTTCCAGCGCAGCCTGCAAAGGCTGGGCTACGATCCGGGCGGCATCGACGGCATCATCGGCGCCCATGTGCGCGGCGCGTTGCGCGATTACCAGAAGGCGCGCGGCCTGCCGGCGGACGGCTTTGCGACGCGCGATCTGCTCAGGCGCATGCAGCGCGAGATCGCCGCCAAGGGCGGATAGGCTCACGCATTGGGGACCTGGGTTTCGGGCGCTTCCTCCAGCGCCTCGGCATCCGGCGCCATGGCCCCGGCATTGCGCAGCTGCGGCGACAGCAGGGCGTAGACATACATCGCCGCCATCAGCGCGCCGGCAAACATGTAGGGGGCGGTGGGATCCCATTCGTACAGCGTGTTGCCGATGATCGGCCCGAAGATGAAGCCGGCGCCGGCCGTGGCGCCGGAGAGGCCGGCGATGGCGCCCTGCTCTTCGGGCGAGACGGAGAGCGAAGCCGCCGCCGCATAGCCGGGCCGCGCCATGCCGAAGCCGAGCCCGGAGATGACGAGCGCGAACACCAGCGGGCCGAACTGATGGCCGGTGACGAAGACGATGTTGGAGACCAGGGCCACGGCCACGCCCCAGCGGATCAGCGCACGCGCCGACATGTTGAAACGCTGCACGACCACCAGCTGGGCAAACAGCGCCGCCATGGATGAGGCCATCAGGCCGATGCCGACATATTGCGGCGCGTCCTTCGGCGACAGATGCAGCACGTCGATGAACAGATAGCCCACCGTCTGCACCGGAATGGCGCCGGCCGTCGAAATTCCCAGACCGAAGATCAGGAAGGGCCATACGCGCCGGTCATGCCATTTGAGCGTGGCGGCTAGCGGCTTGTGCTCGACCGGCGCGGTGCGTTCGGGCAGGAACATCCAGATCGCCGCGGCGCTGGCAAACGCCATCAGGGCGGTGAAGTAATAAGGCGCGAACAGGCCGAACACGACCAGCACCGAACCGATGCCGGGGCCGATGGTGGTGCCCAGCCCGAAGGCTGCGCCGATGGTGGCCACGCCCTGGGTGCGCTCGGCGCGCGTGGTGCGGTCGGCGACATAGGCCTGGGCCGAGGGCGCGGCCCCCGAGCCCAGCAGGCCATAAAGCCCGCGCGTGGCGATCATCGCCGGATAGGCGATCATCAACGGCAGAAGGTGATTGACCCCGGCCTGGGCCACCGCGGCAAAGGCCGCAAAGGAGATGCCGAAGGCCGTCAGCCCCAGAATGATGATGGGCTTGCGGCCCAGCCGGTCGCTCCTGGCGCCCCAATAGCCGCTGGAGAACACCCAGATCGCCGCCGAAAAGACGAAGGGCATCGAGGCCTGCAATTCGCTGAGGCCAAGCTCGCGCGCCAGCGAGGGCAGCACCGCGAACATCACCGACTGGCCGGCCCCCAGACACATCATCGAGCCGAACAGAATCCCGAAGGCGCGGCGGCGCTCGGCCCGGGTGGTGACGCGGGCGAAGCTCTCCGGCGAGGCCAGAGGTTCGCCAGCATGCGGTTCGCCGGCATGGGGCGCGTGTGCATGTGCGCCCGCCGGACCGGGGCGGGGCGCGTCCGAAGGCGGTGGGTCCGGCATATCCGACATGAGAGCTCGCTTGTTGTGAAGAAGCCCAAAGGGACAAGCCCGTCAAGCTTGCTTGGCCGCTCTGCGGCTGGGCGTCAGCCGGCGGACGCCCGGTTTCGCGTGGGCCGGTACGGGCGACACCGGTTTCGGGATTGTCGACGGCCGCGGCGGCGCCGGCTTCCGAGGCGCGCAGCGCCGCGAACATCTGCACCAGGGCAATGGCGAGATCGGCGCGGGCCTTGAGATCGGCCAGTTGCGCACGCAGCGCCGCGCGCCGGGCCCGGGCCACGGCGGTGTGGCGGCCGGTCTTGCGTGCATTGCCATTGCCCGGCTGCCCGCCGCGCTTGCGGCGGGGACAAGGCGGCGACGAATTCGCGGGATTTTCCTCTGCGGCCATCGGCTTATTCGTTTTTCGCTGGGCCGGGTGCCCCCTCCCCCCTGTGCTGCTGCGGCCGGGCGACGCCGCGATCGATGCGCTCGACCACGATGCGCTGGCAACGCTCTTCGGACACCGGGCCCTGGCGCAGACGGGCGATGGAATTGGCGAGCTTCACAGCCGTTTCGGCCGCGCCCTGCAGAAAGCGAAAGCTCTCGTCATGCAGATGCGCGCTCTCGGGCGTGCTGAGAACATTGGCGGTGCCGCGCACCAGCTCGCGACATTCGAGCAGCAGGCCCTTGAGCAGCGCCTCCGGTTCGGTCTCGGCCAGGATCGCCCATTCGGCGCGCGCGACCGGCAGGCTGATATTGACGGGACGCGGCGGCGCTTCGGGTTTCCTGCGCGGCACGGCCGCCTCGGCGGCGGACGACAGCGGCCGCATGCGGGCTGCCGGGTGGGTCTGCGTTTCGCTCATCGCCTTCAAACTCCTGTGGTTTCGGCGCTTCGTTGCCGGGACATGGGAAGCCGCGGCAGGTCTTCAAGACGGGGATAAGTTTCGCAGGTCCAAGGGGGTGGGAGTAAGTGCGCCGCGCCGGCGCGCAAGCCCTTGGCGGCAAAGAGTCCGGGTGGGGGATAAAGCGTGCTAGAATTTTTTTCGGGTCGGGGGGAATTCGACAATGCGCAGCGTTCAAGCCAGCCATGCCCGCGCACAGCTTCTCAAGCTGCTCGACAGCGTCGAGGCCGGCGAGAGTGTGACCATCACGCGGCGCGGCCGCATCGTGGCGCAACTCGTTCCGGCAAAACCGCCACGCAAGGCGCCCATCGCACGCAAGACGCGGCGCGGCATGAGCACGGACGAAATTCTCGCCGCCGCCAATGCCGTGCGGACGCGCACGATCTGAGCGAAGCCGGCCATCAGCCCTGCTAGTTGAGCGCCTTGAAACGCACCTTTGAGGTGTCGCTGCGGCCGCTGGCATCGACCACGGTGATGCGCGCGAAGCCGGCCCCGGGCGGGGCGATGATCACCGGCTGAAAGCGCGTGAAACTGCCCAGCAGCTTGCCATTGACCAGCCAGGTCAGCGGCGCGATGCCGCCATTGGCCTTGAGCACGATGGTCTTGTCCTTCGCCCCGGCCTCGGGCAGCGGCACGGTGGCGCCGTTGGGCGGAAAGGCGATGGCGGGCGGCGGCACATGGATTTCGCGCGACCGGGCCCGGCGCAGCGCGCTGGCGTGAAGACGCGCAGGCCGGCGGGCAGATCTGCGGTGGCCCGCACGGTGATCGCCCCGGACGGCACAGGCGGCGCCGGCCGCTTGTCGGGCGGCAGCAGTCCGAAGGTCTTCAGCAGGATGGGGGCCGCGGTCTCGCGGCCGACATGGCCGGCGCGCGGGGCGCCATCGGCGCGGCCGACCCAGACCGCCGACCGTGTAATCGTTGGAGAAGCCGACCGACCAGGCGTCGCGAAAGCCGTAGGACGTGCCGGTCTTGAAGCCGATGGCGCGCGCCCGCGACAGCCCCTGCCCCATGGCCCAGCCATCGGGCAGCGACACGCCGTCGAGAATCTCGCGCAGATACCAGGCCGCGGGCTTGCCGAACAGGCGATGCGGCGGCGCCCTGCGGTTCGTCCCGCAGATAACGCAAGCGGCCGCGCCACCCCGCCATCGGCGATGCCGGTGTAGAGCATGGTGATGTCGGCCAGGCTGATGCCCAGACCGCCCAGCGCCACCGGCAATGTCGGCGCCTCGTCGCGCGTCGGGAAGGCCAGATGCGCGCCGGCATTGCTCAGCGCCAGGGTGAAGCGCAAGGGGCCGACGCGATCCAGCACCATGACGGCGGGAATGTTCAGGGATTCGCGAAGCGCATCCCTCGCCGTCACCGCGCCCTGGAAGCCGCCGGAAAAATCGCGCGGGGCGTAGTCGCCGAAGCTCACCGGCGCATCGCGCCATCATGGTGTCGCGGATGCAGGATCAGATCGTCGAAGGCGAGCCCGTAGATGAAGGGCTTGAGCGCCGAGCCGGGCGAACGCGCGCGGCGGGCCAGATCGATCTGTCCGGAGGGGCCCCAGTAATCGGTGCCGCCGACATAGGCCAGCACGGCATGGCTGGCGTTGTCGGCGACGACGATGGCCAGGCTGCCGCCATCGCGGAAATAGCTCTGCTCGTTGCGGGCCAGCCGTTCGAGCGCCGATTGCAGCGAGGCGTCGAGGGTGGTGACGAGGCGGTGCGCGGCAGGGTGCGTGCGGGCCAGATGGCCGGCCAGCCGCGGCGCGATCAGCGGCATGGCCAGGCGCTGGGAGGCGACGCCTTCCTCCAGGGCGCCGCGCGCATCGCCGGCCGTGACGACGCCATCTTCGACCATGCGCGCGAGGATCTTGTCGCGTCCGGCCCTGGCGCGGATGGCATGGCGGTCGGGACGCTGACGCTCGGGCGATTGCGGCAGCGCCACCAACGTGGCCGCCTGCGACAGGTCGAGCGCCGCCGGCTCCTTGCCGAAATAGGCGAGGCTGGCGGCGCGCACGCCTTCGAGATTGCCGCCAAAGGGGGCGAGCGTCAGATAGATCGAGAGGATCTGTGTCTTGGAATAGCGCTCCTCGAGCTGGATGGCGCGGGCCATCTGGATCAGCTTGGTCAGAACGGTGCGCGGCCGGCCGGGCTCGAGCAGGCGCGCGGCCTGCATCGTCAGGGTCGAGGCGCCGGAGACGATATGGCCGGTGGTGACGAGCTGGAAACTCGCGCGCATCAGCGCCAGCGGATCGACGCCGAAATGCGACTCGAAGCGCTTGTCCTCATAGGCCTTGAGCAGAACCAGATAGCGCGGATCGACGTCACGCACATCGGTCTTCAAGCGCCAGTAGCCGTCCTTCGACAGAAAGGGTCTGAGCAGCGTGCCGTCGCGCGCCACGACTTCGGGCGACAGCGTGGCGTAGCGCGTCATGTCCGGCGGGTTGAGCCGGTCGGCCGCCGCCAGCGCCAGCAACGCGCCCAGCAGCGCGAAGGCGACAGCCGGCAGATGCTGCTTCAGCGCACGGAGCATCGCTTGGCGTCGTTCACTTCGCGCTCACATCGAGCTTGCCCATGGTGGTGCGGGCCATGATGCCGGGGGTGTACATGTCCTCGGCGACCGCGGCAGGCATCACGAACTGGCCGGGCGTCACGGCCCGCGCGACATAGGCCAGGCGATAGGTCGGCCGCGGTTCGGGCTTTTTCGGATTGCGCGGGTGATACATCGAACCGATGTTGAAGGCGGCGACGAAACGGTCGTCGCGCGCTTCCTGCACATCGGTGCCCGTCAGGCTGCCGAGCCAGGGATAGACCTTGGCATCGTCGCCGGCGAGCGCCGATTCGATTTCGAGCCCGGCGGGCAGCAGATCGGTGACCGCCATGCGGCGATACAGATTGTTGTCCATCGTGCCCTGCAGCACGACGATGACGCGGTCGTTCTGCTTGAGGCTGGCCAGATCCGCCGGCTGGCCGTCCATCGTCCACACCGTCTTGCGCAGCGTCAGGCCATCGGCCGCGGCGGGCTGCGGCGCGGACGGGGTGCCCTGCACCGAGACCGTGCGCCACACCGGCGCATCGCCCTTGTTGGCGACCGTGACGCCGCGATCCAGCGCGGCCAGGCCCGGAGCGAGATGGACCGCGCCGGATTTGGGCTGCGCCGGCTTGCCGTCGACCGTGACGTCGAGCGTGGTGCGTTCCTTCGACAGTTCATAGGCGGCGCGCAGCATCCAGGCCTTGTCCTGGGTGGTGGTGGCGTTGAGCCGCATGTCCATGGTGGAGGTGCGGGTCATCAGCGCCGGCACGATCTGCGGTTCGCCGCCCTGGATGGCCAGCGCCGTCGTGCCGGCCAGATCGCGCACCAGCGAGCCGTAATTGTCCGTCGGATAGTTTCCCGGCCGGGCGGCGAGCGCGATTTGACGGGCGCGGCCGAAGGCATAGGCGGCACGGCTGCGATCGCCCGCTTCGGCGGCGGCGGCGCCCGTCAGCGAGGCGGCGATGGAGGTGTTCCAGGCAGCCCCGCGCGTGTCGCTGAAATAGCGCAGATCCGACAGGTTCACCTGACCGGCGCGCGCCAGCACATAGAAGGCATAAGCGCGCACCGCATCGTTGTAGCCGCTGGACGAGGCGGTCTGGCGCAGCCAGTTCACGCCGCGGCGCAGGGGTTCGTCGGCGACGACATAGCCCTTGGCCTTGGCCTGCTCGAGGAAATCGAGCGCAAAGACGCTGATCCAGGGATCGGCGCTCGAGCCCGGGCCCCACATGCCGAAATCGCCCGCATAGTTCTGCATGTCGAGCACATTGTCGGCCGCGTTCTGGATGCGGGCGTGGAGCTTTTCGTCCTTCGGCAGACCGGCCAGGCCCGCCATGTCGTTGAAATAGAGCAGCGGCATGGCCGCACTGGTGGTCTGCTCGATGCAGCCATAGGGATATTTGTCCAGCCAGCGCAGCAGCCCCGGCACGTCGCTATAGCCATGGCTGGCCGAGACGTTGAGCGCGACCACGGCGGTCGACGGCACGATGCCGGCGATCAGCGACTTGCCGGCGGTGTAGCTTTCGCCCGGCTTGAGAATCGCGACCTCGTCGCTGGACACGTCCATCTGCGGCGCGCGTACCTCGATGGGCCAGGCGCGGCTGACGGAATAGCCCTTGGGCCCGGTGACCTTGAGCGAGATCGTGGCGATGCCCAGCCCCTTGGCGGCGAGCACCACGGGCACCAGCACACGCTGGCCCCGGGCCAACTGACGGGTCACGACATCCTGCGGCGCACCGGCCTCAAGGCCAACCGGACCGGAGGCGGTCACCGTGGCGGTGTAGCTGCCCGGCGCGCCTTCGACATTGTTCATGTTGAGCGCGGCATCGGCATGATCTCCCGGTGCCAGAAAGCGCGGCAGCACGATATCGGCGACCACCGGATCGCGCACCGTCAGCGGACGTTCCGCGGCGCCGAGCTTGCCCGCCGTCATGGCGACGGCCATCAGCCTCAGCTCGCCGTTGAAGTCGGGGATATCGAGCGGCACATTCGCGACGCCATTGCTGCCGATCTTCACCAGACCCGAGAACAGCGCCACCGTGCGTTGCGGAACGACCGCGAGCGGACGCCCGCCGAGGCTGTCGCCGCCTTCGCGCAGGGCGCCGATGGGACCCTTCTCGGCCTTGATCAGACGGCCGTAATCGTCATGCATGCCGACGCCAAGCCGGCGCTTGCCGAAATAGTAATGGGTGGGATCGGGCGACTTGAAATCGGTCAGCTGCAGGATGCCCTCGTCGACGGCGGCCAGCGTCAGATAGGCGCTTTCGCCGCCGTCCAGCCCGGTCACCTTCACCGGGACGGTGATGCGCTGGCGCGGGCGGACGACCTTGGGTCCGCCGATCGCCGCGGTCAGCGTGCGCGCCGCATTGTCGACGCCGAGCCAGACCAGGCCGATCGAGCGCACCGGTTCGCGCCCGCTCGCCTTGTTGAGCGGGCGGTAATCGGTGACCAGCACATAGGCGCCGGCGCCCCAATCGGCCGACACCGGAATGTCGAAGGTGACGCCCGAAGCCGGCGCGGTGACGACCTGCGCGGAGAACAGCTTGTCGCCCGCCACGACCACCAGCGCCTGGCCATCGGCGTTCGGCTTCATCGTGATATGGGCGACCTCGCCCGGCTTGTAGGAGGGCTGATCGGCGGTGACCGGGATGCGGTCGGGCCGGTCGCCCGCCGCGCTGGCCGACCAGCCGGAATAGAAGCGATAGGCCGAGGCCGCGCCGCTCTTCGGATCGGTGATGGTCAGCCGGTAGGTGCCGTAGCCCATCGCCTGTTCGAGCTTGGCGGGTTTGGCGGCGCCGATATCGAGCGCGCCTTGCGAAATCAGCCGGTCGCGCGTCGTGGACTGGTACTTCCACTGCCCGCCATCCTGATACCATTGATAGCTCGTGACCTCGCGCACCCAGGAGTAGGTCAGCCCGCTCAGCGCGACGCGCGTGCCCGCCTGATCGACCGCGATGGCATCGAAGCGGGCCGGCGCGCCTTCCGGCACCGAGCCGTCGTCGAAGGCCGGCCGGATGCCGATGGAGACATCATGGGTGCGCAACGGCACGTCCACGGTCCGGTCGGTCGTGCGCCCGCCCGGCTCGTGGATCGAGACCTTGATCCTGGCCTTGAGCGGCAAGGTGGTCGCTTCCAATTCGCCGATGGTGGCGCTGGCGACGGTGACACCCGCCGCATCGGTATCGGGCACATTGAGCGGCAGAACGATGTCGGAGAAGGAATCGTCGACGCGGCCGAAGTGATATTTCGGGAAGGCCGGGAACGGATTGGGGTCAGCGGTGATACGGGCCTCGCCCTCGCCCGACAGCGCGCTCGCCGGCGCACCGTAAAGGAAGCGGCTCTCGACCCGCACATGCAGATCCGAATTGGGATGCAACACCTTCTCTTCGGGCGTCAGTGTCACCTTGAGGCGCTGGGGCACGAAATCAGCGACATCGAACTGCACGCGCCCGACGGCATCGGCCTTGGGATCGACATAGGCGGCAAGCTGCCAGCGGCCATGCGGCGCGCGCGCGTTGAGCGACATATCCCAGGCCGCGCTGCCGGCCTTCAGTGCATCGGCGGGCACGGTGGTGCGCGCGACCTCGACGCCGTCGGGGCGGGTCTCGACCAGGGTCAGCGGCGCCGAGACGGCGGTGCCCACACGGTCGCGCAGCATGGCGACGGCATGGACGGTTTCGCCAGGGCGATAGACGCCGCGCTCGGTATAGAGATAGGCGTCAACGGGGCCCGGCGTGGCGCGCCCGCCGACCCCGCGATCGGTCAGATCGAAGGCCGGGCGGCGCAAATCCAGAAAGCTGAAATCGCCGTTCTGGCCATAGGCCATGACCACGACCGGCTGGTTGCCGCCGGTGCCGCGCAACAGGCCGGCATCGAAATCGGCCCGTCCCACCGAATCGGTGGTGGCGGTGGCCAGCACATTGTTGTCGCGGGCGACCAGCGTCAGCTTGACGCCGCCCAGCGGCGAGGCACTGGCATAGGAGCGGGTGAAGACCGACAGGCCGCTGTCGCCGGTGAAGCTCGTCAGCGCGATGTCGGAATCGACCACCCATTGCGCGGCAATGCCGCCGGACCCGTAATCGTCCTCCCCGGATTTCTGCGCCGCGTCCTGCGCGATCAGCACATAGGCGCCGGGCTTGCGGTCCTTGAGGATGTCGGTGACCGGAATGAGGGTGGTGACGGATGCGTTCTTGACGTTGTCGACATCCATCGACGCCGGTCCAGATCACATGGCCCTGATTGCTTTCCAGCTGATCGGCGTCCCAGGAATACAGCGTGGTGCGATCGACCAGACCGCTTTCGATCTGGCTCAGCAGACGGTCGCCGACGCGGATCACCTTGAGCTTGAGCTTGGCGATATTGACGGTCGTGACCGGCACGCCATCGGCATTGTCGCGCGGCAGGATGATGCCGCCGCCGAAGCGGACCAGCGCCGGCTTGTCGCGCAGCTCGACGGGAATGGTCTCGGCGGCGGCCAGCTTTTCGTCGGTCGCCGCGGGCAGGCCCTTCTTGAGCGTCAGATTGTAGGTCTTGTTGAAATCGAGGCCCGGCGATGCACAGCCGGCTGTCGCAGCGCATGGGTGGCGATGCGGGTCTCGGGATCGAGTCTTCAGATAGTCTTCGTAATGCGTCTTGCCGGTCTCATCGAGCTTGCGGGTGAACACCAGACAGGCTTCGGCCTGAGGCTTGGAGGTGTCGATCTCGAGGCGATGGAAGGCGAATTCGGGCGGCGGGGCGGGCTTGGTGGTGGGCGCGGTGCCGGTGGCGGTGGAAATGCCGCGCTGGATGCGGGCGACGATGCCGTTGTCATCGGGCGCGGCCGGGCCATTCGGCGCGGGACTGCCGCCCAGCAGATAGAGCGCGCCGGCCAGCAGCGCCAGCACGACGACCGCCGTGCCGCCGATGATCAGAAACCGCTGCTTCATGTCCATCCCCCTTCGCAACTGCTCCGTCGAGCCGGCCGGCGACAGCCTACGCTGGCGCGAACGGCATCGAAAGGCTCGGCGCCAAAGATGGCGGCAGAATGACCGGAGAAAGGCCTGGGCAGCGCCTTTATTCGGCCGCAGCCGCCAGACGGGCGCGGCGCACGCGGCGGCGCAGGGCCAGATACTGGACCACGAAGAGCCCCAGCCTGCGCCGCCAGCGGCACAACGGCGTTGAACCAGGCCCAAACCCTGGGACCGGTCAGGAGTGCCAGTGCCAGATTTCCCGCCGCAAGAACGAACATCTGCGCCGACCAGACATAGCCCCAAAAGACGGTCACCGATTCGTGGACATTGTCGCGGACCCGCCGCGGCAGGTAGCGGCCCATCCAGCCACGCCGGAGCATGATGCAGCCGACCGCAAAGAAGCCGATCGAAGGCTTGATCATGATGAAGCGCGGATCGGCGGTGAGAAGCGAGGCGCCACCCAGAACGATCACCAGCGCCAGGCTCATCCACTGCATCGCGGCGATCGGCTTGCCGGCCAACAGCATGTAGGCGATCTGCACGATCCCGGCGGCGATGCCCAGCAGGATCGCGTCGTGCACGCTGCCGGTGATGGCATAAAAGGCGACAAAGACGATCGTGGAGAGAAAATCGGCCAATAGCGGCCGGAAGGCGGCGAACATCTTGTCTACTCCGGCTCGGCCTTCGTACCCGGCACGATCTCGACCGACTCGACGAGCAGCACCGATTGGGACTTGCCGCAATCCGGATCGCCCTGACATTCGTCGGCCAGCACCTGTCCGCGGCCATAGGTCAATCGCACCGTCTTGCCGATCAGCGCCGGCGACCGGTCGCAGATGCTGT
The DNA here is from genome assembly GCA_963710925.1 of uncultured Pseudomonadota bacterium. Taxonomy (GTDB): domain Bacteria; phylum Pseudomonadota; class Alphaproteobacteria; order Micropepsales; family Micropepsaceae; genus Rhizomicrobium. Next base: position 343,019 of record CAVQBY010000005.1, read on the forward strand.
AATCGCCCATCTCGGTGAACGCGGCGCCCTTTTCGTCCGTCATCAGCAGATAGCAGGCCACATCGCCGGGTTGCAGATCCGTGATCGCGCCGCGCGCATGCTTGGTCTGACCGTCGATCGTGACCATGTCGCCGGCCAGGGCCGCGCCGCACAGGCTGGCGGTGGTCAGCAAGGCCAGACCGGCCAGGCGTGCCGGACGCCACCCCGCCATCAAACGACCGGCGCCCAATTGCCGTGGAACCCGAAGGGCACGCGCCGCGGCAGCTGCGCGGTGGCGATCGGCCCGGCGGTGACATCGCCCGCCTCAAAGACGACGAAGTCGCTGCGGTTCTCCGCCCCGCGATAGACCGTGGTGACGAGGAAGCCGTCGCCTTCGGCGGCATCGGGCCCGCGGGGCACGAAGACCGGCTCGCCCGGCGCATCGCCTTGCGCGAACTGGAAGTCGCTGCGCTTGCCGGTTTGATGATCGATATGGGCGATGGTGTTGAACAGCACCTTGCCGTCGTCCTTCGAATTGCCCGCGAAGTAGCCGTGGCGATAGGACAGGCCCGCGCGGCGTTCGTCGAGGCGCGGGAATTCTCCGGCCAGATCGTCGATGCGCGTGCGCTTGACGGTGTTGGTGTTGTCGGTGAGATCGAACACCCAGCGGGTGAGATAGGCCGAGGAATTCTTGACCGGGCCGCCATCGGCGCTGGGGAAGAGCGGCGCGCGATCATATTCCATCGCATCGACCACCAGCGTGTCGCCCTCCTCATACATGTTCATGGGATGGAACACGTAGCAGGGATCGGTCGTGAACCAGCGGATCGTGTCGACCGGCGCATCGCGACGCAGCACGGCGATGTGCGAGCCCAGCGCCGGATCCCAGGCAAAGGGCGTCTGCCCCTTCATCGCCCGCTCCAGGCTTCCCGAAAGCGGCAGAACGGGGATCATCGCGTAATTCTTCGTGACGAAGAAATCATGGATCATCGCCGCAAAGGGCGCCTCGAAACTGTCCAGCCGCGTGACCTTGCCGGACTTGTCGACAATGCCGAAGGCGATGCTCCGGTTGAACGGCATGTCGCCGGCCATGTAACCGAAGAACACCAGCTCGCCGGTGTCCGGATCGATCTTGGGATGGGCCGTGAAGCGCTTGGCGCGCCCGGCATATTCGACATAGCCCATGGGCGCCAGCGAGCGCGGATCGAGCGCGAAGGGTTCATGGCCCTCCTCCAGCGCCAGCAGCTTGCCGGCGTGCCAGATGATATTGGTGTTGGCCAGGCCGCTGTCCTTGCCGATCACATCGGCCTCGGAGGTCATGGGATTTCCGAAGGTGCCGAACAGCGCCCTGCCGGCCTGGTGCTCCAGCTCCCATTTGGGCGTGCGCACATAACGGTTCCTGTAACCGACCTTGCCGCCGGTGACCGTGAAGGCGTGGATCATGCCGTCCCCGGCGAACCAGTGGTAATTGGCATCGCGCGGATCGAACTGCGGATTGGGGCCGTTGCGGTAATAGGTGCCCGACAGCTCCGGCGGGATCGCGCCGTCGACCTTCAGATCGGCAAAGTCGCTCTCCTCGCGCAGGGGCGCGAAATTGCCCTTGAGATAGGGGCTGATGCGGTCGAGATCCTGGGTGGGGGCGTTCATGGCGTGTCTCCGCTCGCTGGCCGCATGTAATTATACGTTGTAAATTTATAGCGTAAGCGATAGACCCGATCAAGCACCCCGCCGCAAAAGATTCGCTATGCCCCGCGTCCTCTCCGCCGAAGACATCGCCGACTTTCGCGAGCGCCTGTGCGAGGCCGCGACCCGGCAATTCGGCGCCCATGGCCCCGAAGGGGTGACCATGCGGGCGCTGGCGCGCGAGCTGGGCGTCAGTCCCATGACCCCCTATCGCTACTTCAAGGACAAGGACGCGATCCTGGCCGCGGTGCAGGCGCGCGCCTTCGACCGCTTCGCCGAAGCCCTGGAAGCCCCCTTCGCAGACGCCGGCGATGCCCAGAGCCGCGCCGCCGATGTGGGCGCGGCCTATGCGCGCTTCGCCTTCGCCAATCCGGACGCCTATCGGCTGATGTTCGAAATCGCCCCGCCCCGCGGCGGGGCCTATCCCGAGCTGGAGCGCGCCGCCGAACGCGCGCGCAAGACCATGACCGGATATGTGCGCGCGCTGGTCGAGGACGGCGTGCTCAGCGGCGAGCCTGAACTGATCGGCCATGTGTTCTGGGCCACCATGCACGGCGCGGTGATGCTGAAGCTGGCCGACAAGCTGTCGCCCGATTGCGATTTCGCGCGCATCCAGCGCGAAGCCTTCCGCGCCCTCGCCGAAGGCTTCCGGCCGCGCGCGGGCTAACGGTTGTAGTAGTCGCGGAACCAGGCCACGAAGCGCGCAATTCCGCTGCGGATATCGGTCTGCGGCCGGTAGCCCGTCAGCCGCAGCAGCAGATCGGCATTGGCCCAGGTCGCCGGCACGTCGCCGGTCTGCATCGGCATGTAGTTGCGCTTGGCCGGTATGCCCAGTTCGGCTTCGAGCGCCTCCAGAAAATCCATCAGCGAGGTCTTTTCCGAATTGCCGATATTGATCACGCGAAACGGCGCCACCGGGGACAGGCTGTCGCCCTCGGCGATATCCTCGCGCGCGGCGGGCCGTTCGGGCGCGGTGTCGATCAGCTTGCGGATCGCCGTGACGATGTCTTCGACATAGGTGAAGTCGCGCCACATCTGGCCGTTGTTGTAGATGTCCACCGGCTGGCCGGCGAGGATGCGGTCGGTGAATTTGAACAGCGCCATGTCGGGCCGGCCCCAGGGGCCATAGGCGGTGAAGAAGCGGAACATCGTCGTCGGGATGTTGTAGATATGGGCATAGGAATGGGCCATCGCCTCGCCGGCCTTCTTGGTGGCGGCATAGATCGTCAGCGGCGTGTCGCATTTGTCGGTTTCGGCGAAGGGCATGTCCTCATTGGCGCCATAGACCGAGGAGGTGGAGGCCATCAGCAGATGCTGCACCCCGAATTCGCGCGCGCATTCCATGACGTTGAAGGTGCCCACGACATTGGAATCGACATAGGCGCGGGGATTTTCCAGGCTGTAGCGCACGCCGGCCTGGGCAGCCAGATGCACGATGATGTCCGGGGGCGAGGCCTCCATCGCCGCGCGCAACCGCGCAAAGTCCTCCAGCTGGGCCTCCCAGAACGCATAGCGGTCGTTCTGCAGCAGGATCGAATTGCGCCGCCGCTTCAGCGCGACGTCGTAATAGTCGGTCATCCCGTCGAAGCCCTGCACGTCGAAGCCTTCGGCCAGCAGCAATTGGGCCAGATGAAAGCCGATGAACCCCGCCGTGCCGGTGATGAAGATGCGCCGCATAGCCTGTATCCCAATTCCGCCCTCACCCGATCGCACCGGCCTGCCGCAGCGCCGATGCCGCGAGCGCGCTGGACGGAGGGCGCGTCAATTCGATGACGCGCGATGATATAGACGCAGCCCCATATAGCCAGCGCCGCCGGGCCCGACACACCTCCCGCCTTGGCCGGAACACATCGATTTTTCAGGGGAAAATGGTGGGCGGTACTGGGATTGAACCAGTGACCCCTACGATGTCAACGTAGTGCTCTCCCGCTGAGCTAACCGCCCTTGCCGCGTCGGGGCGGTCTCTATAGCGCCCAGCCCGTGCGGCTGGCAAGCCGCACGGGCCGGGTTTTCCGCTTGCCGGAACGAGGGGATCAGCGAGCGGATTTGAGGTCGAACTTCACCGCCGCCATCGCCGTCGCCATGACGGGAACCCCGCCGCGAATGGCCGGCTTGTAGCGCCAGTGCGCCTCCACCCAATTCACAGCCTCCTGATCCAGTTCCGGCCAACCACTCGATGTCACGACCTCGGCCTTCACCACCTGGCCCTGCGGCGAAATCGTCAGGCGCAGCTGCACACGGCCCTCATGGCCCAGACGGCGGGCGCTCGGCGGATAGGGCGGGATGGTGTGGGTGCTGCCCAGCGCCGAGGCCGCCGTGTCGGCGGTCGGGGCCTCCTGGGCCGGGGCGGCCGTGATCGGCGGCGGCGGGGTGGCCGCGTCGATCTTGATATCCGGCTCCGGAATGGTGTCGGTGCGCGGGGTCTCGACCGCCGGCTTGATGTCCGGCAGCTTCTCGCGCGGCTGCTCGGGCTGGACCTCGATCACGTCGGCCTTCATGACGTGCGGGATCTCCTTGACGATCTTGACGGCAAGCCCGTTGATCAGCGCCCAGATCAGCGCCACATGCAGCAGGCCCACAAACGCGAAGCCGGCATAACGTTGGGCCGGCGGTCTGGCCGGCGCCAGATGTTCGGCCATGACAGGTTTCTGCATCCTCTCCTCCCGTCTTCTGTCCGGGCAGCCGCAGGGGCGCACCCGAACCGGTCCACATGACGGAAACGCTGGAAGCAGGCCCTTTCCCGGCACGAAACGGGCCAGATCTGGGCAGAAAATGACGAAGTGTCAGACCGAGCGGGAACCGGCGGCAACACGCCCGCCCGCGCCGCGCCGCCGGACCGCGCGCAAAGACGCCCGCGGCGTTGGGGTGCGGGAAGAATACGAGGGTCCAGGCGCCGCTTCAGGCGGCGACCATGCGGTCCACTTCGGCCACGATCTCGCGCAGGTGGAAGGGCTTGGACAGGACCTTGGCCTGCTTGGGGCGCTTGGAGGAGGGGTGCAGCGCCACGGCGGCGAAGCCGGTGATGAACATGATCTTGAGGCGCCCCGTCCAGTTCGGCGGCGCGCTTGGCCAGTTCGATCCCGTCCATGCCGGGCATCACGATGTCGGTCAGCAGCAGATCGAAGCGGAACGCCCTTGCAGGCATTCGAAGGCCTCGGCGCCGTCGCCGAAATCGGTGACGTCATGGCCAGCCTTTTCCAGCGCCTGCGGCCAGGAACTGGCGCAGCGATTCATCGTCTTCTGCCAGAAGGATATGCGCCATCGGTGCCGGTCCCCCACTGCCGGACTTAACCTTATAACCCCGCGCCGGTAAATGCAGGCTTGCCGCGTCGCAGCGCGGGCCGGTGCGACAAGCGGCTTGATCGCCCGCAGGGCGCGGTGCTCCACCTGGGGCGACGTCACCGCCGAGACGAGGGACAGCAGCCGCGCCGATGGGCCCGGCGAGGACCGCAGCGCACTGCGACCCGCAGGCCGACCGACGCCGCGCTCTATGAGGCGCCCTTCCGGTCTGCCGGCCGATCCGCCAGAAGGTGCCGTTCATCTTCGCCTCGCCCCATTCGGGCCGGCTATTACCCGCCGAGCTTCGCTGGCCGCCAGCCGGCTCGGATGCGCTGGGTCTGCGCCGCTCCGAAGATGCCTTTGTCGACGAGCTGTTCGCCGAGGCGGTGCTGGCGCTGGGCGCGCCCGCTGATCGCCGCGCGCTTTCCGCGCGCCTTTCTGGACGTCAATCGCGGCGCCGGGCGAACTGGACCCGGCCATGTTCGCCGGCCCGCTGCAGCTGCCGGTGGACACGCCGGGCCCGCGGGTCGCAGGCCGGGCTGGGGGTGATCCCGCGCATCGTGCGCGACGGCGCGGAGATCTATCGCGGCAAGCTGCCGGCCACCGAGGCCAGCGAGCGGCTGACCCGGCTCTACCGGCCCTATCACGCCGCGCTGCCGGCGCTGGTCGAGCAGACGCTGACAATCCTTCGGCGCCGCGGTGGTGATCGATTGCCACTCGATGCCATCGGCGCCGCGGTGCCCGATGTGGTGCTGGGCGACCGCTATGGCATCGCCTCGGCCGCGGCGCTGATGACCCAGCACGCGCAGCAGGCCTTCGAGCTCCGCGCCTTCACGGTGGCGCGCAACGTGCCTTATGCCGGCGGCTTCACCACCCAGCTTTATGGCCGGCCGGCACGCGGCGTCCATGCGCTGCAGATCGAGATCAATCGCGCGCTCTATCTCGACGAGGAGCGTATCGTGCCGCGGCCCGCGCTTCGACGATGTGCGCGCAGCGCATCGGGCGAGGCGCTGGCGCCATCTGGCGGCCATTGGCAGCGATGCCGCGCGCCGCACGCCGGCCGCTGGCGCAGAATAGTCCCGTAAGCGGCAGCGGATCAGGCCGCCGAGCGATCCAGCGCCGTCTGCCGCGCGATCGGCCATCGGCCCAAAGAAAAATGGCCGCTCCCGAAGGAGCGGCCAAGTTCAGGGAGGAAACGCCCAGGAAGGGCGGCGGCAGTCGCGAAGAGGAATTCCGCAATGCCGCGCTGCAACAATATGCGCGGCCAGATCTGCTCCTGCAAGAAAAAATTCGGCCCACACCCGGGACAGCCAGAGAATTTTCCACGGAAACCCTGCGGCAATTCGCCCGTCGCCTCGAGGGCAATGGCATGCGCGTTCGTAGTGCACATGCAGCAAAGTTGTGCGACGCAGCAGATCTGCCGCATATCGCATGCCGTCCGCCGCCGTCATGAAACCATTATCGCTCTGCAACACCGGGTCGCGTTTCGCGTCAACCAAGAGCCGCGCGGAGCTGCGAGCGATCCGCAAAGCACAGCGGAGGGCTGAAATGGCCGACATTGCCTGGTCCGAGTCCAAGAGCTTCCGCCGCGCCCTGCGCGCGGCCGATCTACCCGCGGCCCTGCTGGGCGCCCGGCGACCGCGCAGGCCGCCTCCGGCGCCCGGCAACCGCCCCAGCGCCATCACCGCACCATCTTCATCTCCGACACGCATCTGGGCACGCGCGGCTGCCAAGGCCGAGCTGCTGGCCGACTTCCTGGCCCAGCAACGCCTGCGAGACCCTGTTCCTGGTGGGCGACATCGTCGATGGCTGGCGGCTGAAGCAGCGCTGGTACTGGCCGGAGAGCCACGGCCGGGTGGTCGCAGGAGATCCTGCACAAGATCGATGCCGGCACGCGTGTGATCTATGTGCCCGGCAATCATGACGAGGTCGCTCCGGCCCTATTGCGGGCGCGCTGCTCGCCGGCGTCGAGGTGATGAGCGAAGCGATGCACGAAACCGCCGATGGCCGGCGGCTGCTGGTGGTCCATGGCGACCAGTTCGACGGCGTCGATCGCCTATGCGCGCTGGCTGGCGCTGCTCGGCGACTGGGCCTACGCGACCGCGCTGCGCGTCAACGAGGCGTGTCAATGCGATCCGCCGCTGCCTCGGCCTGCCCTATTGGTCGCTCTCGGCCTATCTCAAGCAGAAGGTGAAGAATGCCGTCGAGTTCATCTGCCGCTTCGAGGAAGCCGTGGCGCGCGACGTCCACCACAAAGGCCTCGACGGCGTCGTGTGCGGCCATATTCATCACGCTGCGATCAAGCAGATCGGCGGCATCGTCTACCACAACGACGGCGACTGGGTTGAAAGCTGCACGGCCCTTGTCGAAGATGCCCGCGGACATATGGAGATTCTCCACTGGGCATCCGTCACCCGTCGCGAAGCGCCCGCGGCATCCGCAGCTCTGCCGCAGGCCGAAGCCGCCGTCCCGCCTGAACCACGTCCCGAGGCCGGCCGTGCGTGACGCCGCGCCTGATGCGGCGCCGCCGGCGAGGCGGCCGCGAGCGCGCACGCTCGAACGTGTCCTGATCGTCACCGACGCCTGGGCGCCGCAGGTCAATGGCGTGGTGCGCACGCTCGAAATCCTCGGACGAGGATCTGGGCGCGCTGGGCCACGACGTGCGCTATGCCACGCCCGAGGGCCGCTTCACCCTGCCCTTGCCGACCTATCCGGAAATCCGCCTGGCGGTGTTTCCGCGCAGCAGCCTGGAGGCGATGATCGACGACTTCGCGCCCGATGCGATCCATATCGCCACCGAAGGCACGCTGGGGCTGTCAGCGCGCGCGCGATCTGCCTGCGCCGGGACATTCGCCTTCACCACCTCGTTTCACACCCGCTTTCCCGAATATGTCCATGCGCGCCTGCCCTTCGTGCCCGAAGACGGCGGTCTACCGCTTCCTGCGCTGGTTCCATGGGCCGGCGCGCGCGATGATGGTGGCGACGCCGGCGCCTGCAGCGCGAATTGCAGGCGCACGGCTTCACCAATACCCGCATCTGGTCGCGCGGCGTCGATGTCGACATGTTCCGCCCGATCGCCGATGCGCGCCTGCCCTATCGCGGGACCGATCTGGCTCTATGTCGGCCGCGTGGCGGTGGAGAAGAATCTCGATGCCTTTCTGGCACTGGATCTGCCGGGCACCAAGGTGGTGATGGGCGACGGGCCGGCGCGCGCGACGCGCTGCAGAAGCGCTATCCGGAGGCCAATTTCTCGGCGCGAAGACCGGCGAAGAGCTGGTGCGCCATTACGCGGCGGCCGACGTGTTCGTGTTTCCGAGCAAGACCGACACCTTCGGGCTGGTGATGCTGGAGGCGCTGGCCTGCGGCGTGCCGGTGGCGGCCTTTCCGGTGCAGGGCCCATGCGACGTGATCGGCGGACGCGCCCGGTCGGCGGCGCTGCGCGAGGATCTGGGCGAGGCCTGCGCGCGGGCGCTCGAGATCCCGCGCGAGGCCTGCCGCGGCCTTTGCCCTGACGCGCTCCTGGCGCGCCTGCACGGAGCAGTTCCTGGCCAACCTGCCCGAGCTCTCCCTCACCCCGCCCGGATGACGACCACGGCCCCGGCGTCGCGCCGGGCGGTGAGATAGTCGAAGGCGTGGGGTGCCGCATCGAAGGGGAACTGCGCGGCGACGCGCGGATGCAGCGTGCCGTCGACCGTCCAGGCCACGACCTCGCAGAAGGCCGCGCGCGCGGCCTGCGGATCGCGGGCCAGCATCAGCGGCACATTGGCCGACAGCAACGCGGCGTCACGGGCGAAAAAGGTCTGGGCCTGCAGGGCCGTGGGCCGGCCCGCGGCAAAGCCGGCGCAGAGCAGGCGCGCGCCTTCGGCCAGAGCCGAGACCGCCGCCGCCGTCGCCTCGCCGCCCACCGGATCGAACACCACATCGGCGCCGCGCCCCGCGGTCAGCTCCATGACCGCCTCGCCCAGCGGCCTGGCGGCGGACTCGACCACATGATCGGCACCCTGCGCCGTCGGCGGCTTCCAGCCGCGCAGCCTGTCCGGCCGCGGCGATTACGACGGCGCCCAGGCGCTTGCCGATCTCGATGGCGGCCAGACCCGGCTGCCCTCCGGCCCCCAGCACCAGCAGGGTGTCGCCGGCGCCGAGCCGCGCCCGGTCGCGCAAGGCCACCAGCCCGCCGCCATAGGCCAGAGGCAGGCCGACTGCCTGGGGGAAGGCCAATGAGGCCGGAATCGCCACCGTCAGCGCCGCGGCGGCCAGGGCCTCGGCGGCCAGACCGCCCGATTCCAGAAGCGCGATGACGCGCTGGCCGATCTCGAAGCCCGAGGCCCCGGCGCCCAGCGCACTGACCGTGCCGGCAACCTCGAAGCCGGGGACCAGCGGTGCGGGCAGGCGCGGCAGGCGCTGGCCGGCCAGCGCGGCGGCATCGGCCAGATGCAGGCCGGTGGCCCGCACGGCGATGCGGATCTGGCCCGGGCCGGGCTCGGGCGTCGGGATGTCCGCCCGCACCAGGGCGTCGACGCCGCCCAGCCTGTCTGCACGATAGGCTTCCATCTTTCGCCGCCCCCGCCGCAGCCTGCCCGGATTACGGAATGAAAATGACGGCTGCACCGGGCCGCCGCAAGGCTCGAACATCGCAGATGCGAAGTCGCACAGACATGCTAGATTCACCCGTCCGTCATACGCACCGGTTTTTCATGTCTCGATCCTACGCCCCCCGCGCCCAGGTCCTGGCGCCTCGGGAATGGCTGTTTCTCGGTCTGGTCGTGTTCGGCTGGGCGCTGTTCGTCATCGCCCTGGGCAAGGACATGTCGTGGGACTTCCGCAATTACCACTGGTATGCGCCGTTCGCCTTCCTGCAACGGGCGCATGGGCTTCGACATCGCGGTCGCCCATCAGGCGACCTATTACAATCCGCTGCTCGACATGCCCTTCTACTGGCTGGCGCAACACACGCCGTCCTGGTTCGCGCTCGGATTCCTGGGCGCGGTGCAGGGCAGCAATGTCGTGCCGCTCTATCTGATCTGCCGCTCGCTGCTGCAGATCGAGGAACGGCGGCTGGCGGCGGCAGCCCTGACGGCCCTGTGCATGACCGGCGGCCTGACGCTGAGCCTGGCCGGCACGACCTATTACGACAACATCATGAGCATGTTCGTGCTCACGGGCCTGGCCATTCTGGTCACCCAGCGCGAGACGACTGGCATATGGATCGCTGCGGCAGGCGGCAATGCTGTCGGCGGCGGCCGGACTGATTGTCGGCAGCGCGGTCGGCCTCAAATTGCCGGAGGCGCCTTATGCACTGGGCTTTGCCGCCGCCCTGGCGATCATTCCGGGCAGCTGGAAACAACGCGGCGCGCGCCTGGCGGCGGGCGGCGCGGGCGGCATCGCCGGCGTCGCGCTGTTCGCCGGCTACTGGTTCTGGCGCATGGATGTGGTGACCGGCAATCCGCTGTTTCCCTATTTCAACGATATCTTCCACTCGCCGCTGGCGCTGGCCACATCCTATCGCGACACCCGCTTCCTGCCGCAGGACTGGCTGGCATGCGGCTGCTCGATCCGATCCTGTTCTCCATCGACTGTCGCGTCGCCAACGACCTGCCCTTCACCGATATTCGCGTCGGACTGGCCTATGTGCTGTTGCTCGCCACCGGGCTGGTCTGGCTGTTGCGCCGGCATAGCCGCGATCCGCTGGTGGCGCCCGGCGGCGCCGCGCTGCTGTTCGCCTTCACGGCGGTCACCTATCTGTCCTGGCTCGCCGTGTTCGGCATCTACCGCTACATCCTGACGCTGGAGATGCTGGCGCCGATCGTGATCGTCGCGGCCGTCGGGCTGTGGCCAATGAGCCGCTACGCGCGATTGGCGGTGCTGGGCGTGCTGGCGGTCGCCGTGCATGGCGACAACGCGGGCCGATTTCCTGGAGCGCGCGCCGCTGGGCGATCCCTATGTGCAGGTCGAATCTGCCGCCGATTCCCCATCCCGACCACACCATGGTGCTGATGACGGGCGAGGCCCCGATGGGCTATCTGGTGCCGTCCCTGCCACCCGGCATCGCCGGTCATCCGCATCGACGGCTGGCTGATCCAGCCCGAGGACGATTCGCGGCTCACCACAGGAAGCCAAGGCGCGCGTTGCCGCCTTCAAGGGCGATCTCTACCTCATCGCCAACCGCTACGAGGTCAATCGCGTCGCGCGAGGCGGTGGCCGCCTACGGTCTGGCCTTCAAGACCGAGGAATGCCGTGATATCAAATCCAATCTCGGCGGGCCCTACTTGTTCTGCGCCGCTGACCAGAAAGACGGGCTCATGAACGAGCATCCCAAGGCTCCGGCAATGGCGCGCAGCGGCGCCCCGGCGACGGCGATGCGAATCGCCGTGCTGATCCCCTGCTACAACGAAGAGGCGGCCATCGGCGAAGGTCGTTGCCGATTTCCGCAGCCGCGCTGCCAGACGCGACGATCTATGTCTATGACAACAATTCGAAGGACCGCACGATCGAAATCGCGCGCGCGGCCGGGGCCATCGTGCGCAGCGAGATCCGGCAGGGCAAGGGCAATGTGGTGCGCCGCATGTTCGCCGACATCGAGGCCGATGTGTATGTCCTGGTCGATGGCGACGACACCTATGACGCGACCGCCGCGCCGGCGCTGGTCGCCAAACTGATCGATGACGGCTACGACATCGTCTCGGGGCGCCGTGTGGCCACGGGCGACGCCGCCTACCGCACCGGCCATGTGCTCGGCAACAAATTGCTGACCGGACTGACCGCGCTGATGTTCCACGTCAAGCTCAAGGATCTGTTGACGGGCTATCGCGTGATGTCGCGCCGCTTCGTCAAGTCCTTTCCGTTCACGGCCGAAGGCTTCGGCATCGAGACCGAACTGACGGTTCATGCCGTGCGGCTGCTGATGCCGATGATCGAGGTCGACACCGCCTACAAGGAGCGGCCGGTCGGCTCGATCAGCAAGCTCAACACCTACCGCGACGGCCTGCGCATCCTGTTCACGATCACCAGTCTGGTGCGCGAAGAGCGGCCGCTGATCTTCTTCAGCGCCATCTTCCTGCTCCTGGCCGGGCTATCGATCGCGCTGGGGATTCCGGTGATCACCGAATTCCTCGACACCGGGCTGGTGCCGCGCCTGCCAACGGCGATGCTGGCGATGGGCATGATGCTGCTGGCCTTCCTGTCGCTCGTCGCCGGGCTCATTCTCGATACCGTGACGCGCGGGCGCTGGGAGCTGAAGCGGCTGGCCTATCTGATCATCCCCGGTCCCCAGGATCGCGACAGGCCGTGATCAAGGCCGCCAGCCCGCACGCGCTCATCCGTGCGCAATTCCTGCGCTTCGCACTGGTCGGCGCGGCCGGTTTCCTGGTCGACGAGGGCGTGCTGGCCCTGATGCAAAACCTGTTTGCGCTCGGGCCCATGTCGCGGGCGCGCGGTATCAATTCTCAGCGCCATGACCTTCACCTGGTGGGGCAACCGCAGGCTGACCTTCCACGCCCATGCCGCACGCGGACCGGCCGCGACCGCGCGCGAATGGCTGCGCTTCGTGAGCGCCAACAGCCTGGGCGCGGTGATCAACTACGGCACCTTCGCCGGCCTTATCCATCTGGCGCCGCCGCCGCTCGACAATCCCTATCTGGCAACGGCGGCCGGCGTGGCGGTGGGACTGGTGTTCAACTTCACGATGTCGCGCACGCTGGTGTTCCGGGCACAGCGCGGCGATGGCAGAGAAGTCTGATCACGACATCTTCGTCAGGCTATCGAGTACCGCCTTGCCCCCCGGCGCGTCGACCTCCACGCGCGTGGTCTCGGTGAGCCGCGCCATCGTCATGTAGAAGCCGCAGGTCAGGATGATCTCGACGATTTCCTGCGGCGAGAAGTGCTGTTTGGCGGCGTCCACATTGGCCTCGCTGGCCGCGACATTGCGGATCACGTCCTCGGCGAAGGCGAGCAGGACCTTTTCGCGCGCGTCGAAACAGGCGGCGGTGAAATCGGCCTTTTCGAGCGCATCGATCTGCTCCTGACGGCAGCCGCAGGCCAGTGCGATCGGCACATGCTGGACCCATTCATAGGTGCCGCCTTCGATCCTGGCGACCTGGAGAATGACCAGTTCGCGCAAATCCGCAGCCAGCTTCTGGCGGCCGAGGATGGCGCCGCCGAAGCGCAGGCCCTGGCGGAAGCAGTCCGGCGCATTGGCCCACATGCGAAAGATGTTGAGCTTGCGCGGCAGCTTCTCGAACGCCTCACGCGCCGCATCGGGCAGCGCATCGGTGTCGGCAAAGGGGATCAGGGGCATGGTCGCTCTCCGCAATGGCGTTTTCGGTCGCGGCCAAGATTGGACGGGTGCGCGCGGCCAGGCAATGGCGCTCAAGCCTCCGGTGCCGGCAGAATGCGCGGATCGACCGTCACCGACTTGACGATGGCGAAGACGGACAGCCCGGGCGCCAGCGCCAGACGCGCGACCGAGGCCCGCGTGATGCGGGCGACGAGCTTGGCGCCGCCGCAATCCAGCTGCACATCGGCCTGATTGCCGGCCCCCTGGTGGATCGCCGAGATCCTCGCGGCCAGCACATTGTTGGCGCTGATGGCCCGCGGCTCCTCGCGCGCCAGCATCACGTCCTCGGCGCGCACCCGCACGCGCAGCGTCGCCCCGACCGGCCGTTCCAGGGCGGCGACGACGAGTTCGCCGCCGGCGAAGGCCAGCACGGTTAGGCCCGCATCCCGCCGCTGCTGCGCAATGCGGGCCTCGAAGGCCGCGCCATAGGCCGGCAGGCCCATGCCGGCCGCAAATTCCAGATCGCCAAGAAGATCGAACACCGAGCCCTGTGCGGCGACACGGCCGTCCCTGAGCAGGATCACATTGTCGGCCAGGCGCGTGACCTCATCGAGAGAGTGGCTGACATAGAGCATGGGCACGCGCGTCTCATCGCGCAGGCGTTCGAGATAGGGCAGGATTTCGGCCTTGCGCGCCGCATCGAGCGCGGCCAGCGGTTCGTCAAGCAACAGCAGGTCGGGCGACGACAGCAAGGCGCGGCCCAGCGCAACGCGGCCCTTCTCGCCACCTGAAAGCCCGGCCGGCCGGCGCGTGCGCAGAGCCTCCAGACCGAGCAGCGCGACGACATGGTCGATCTCCGCTTCACTGACGCGCGTCGGCGCCCGGCGCCAGCCATAACGCAGATTGTCCTCGACACGCATATGCGGGAACAGACGCGCATCCTGGAACACGGTGCCGATGCGGCGGGCCTGGGGCGGCACGAACACGCCGGCCTGCGTATCGACGAGCAGGCGCTGGCCCAGCGCGATGCGGCCGTGACGCGGGCGCAGGAGCCCGGCGATGGCCGCGACCACGGTGGACTTGCCCGCGCCGGAGGGGCCGAACAAGGCGGTGACGCCGCCTTGCGGAATAGTGAAATCGGCCTCGAGCGCGAAGCCCGCAAAGCCATGGCGCAGCGAGACGGTGACGGTCATGGTGCCAGCATGGCGCGCGCGCGGCGCTGGGCCAGCTCGGCGAGGCCGACACCGGCCAGTGCCAGCAGGATCGACAGGAGGCAGAGGCGCATGGCCGCCGCCTCGCCGCCCGGCGCCTGGAGGGCGCTGTAGATCGCCAGCGGCAGGGTGCGGGTCTCGCCGGGGATGTTGGAGACAAAGGTGATGATGGCGCCGAATTCGCCCAGGCTGGCGGCGAAGGCCGTGATGGCGCCGGCGACCAGGCCGGGGAGCGCCAGCGGCAGGGTGATCGAGACGAAGCGGTCCAGCCGCCCGGCGCCGAGCGTCGCCGCCGCATCGCCGAGGCCACGGTCGATGGCCTCCAGCGCCATGCGGATGGCCCTGAGCTGGAAGGGAAAGGTGATGATCCCGGAGGCCAGCGCCGCGCCGGTCCAGCTGAAGGCAAAGCGGATGCCGAAAGTGTCCAGCAACCAGGCGCCCACCGGCCCGCGGGTGCCGAACGCCACCAGCAGCAGATAGCCCATCACCACCGGCGGCAGCACCAGCGGCAAGGTCAGCACGCCCTCGAGCAGGGATTTTCCGGGGAAGGTGCGGTGGGCCAGGGCCAGGGCGGTCATCAGCGCGAGGGGAAAGGCCCAGGCGATGGCCACCAGCGAGACCTTGAGGCTGAGGAGCAGCGCCTCGGTTTCGGCCGGGCTCAGCACGACAGCCGGTCCTGCCCGCAGGCCACGCAGCGCCGGAGGCGCAGGATTTCGGACGATTTCCCCATGGGCCGGTTTATAGCCGAAGGCTGCGGCGGGGACGAGATCGGAGGAGGTCCGCCCGCCTTGACCGGGCTGGCCCATCGCGTACCGTGGCGATGGGGGAAAACCGGGGACCTGAATGCGGCTCTTGACCGCAACATTGGGCGCGGCTGCCTTCGCGGTCGCACTCCTCGGCGGCGCCGCACCTGTGCCGGGCCCGACGGGGCAGGCCATGCGGCCCGGCGCATCGCCGCCGACGCGCGTCGCACAGGCGCCGCGCGCGCCGGTGCAGCAGCCCGCGCCGCCACCGCCGCCGGCGGCCGATCCGGCGCTGGCCGTTTCGATGGCAACGTCCAATCTCTATCTGATCCGCTACGACCATTGGAGTGCCGCCGACGAGCGCGGCTTCGGCGAATTCCTGCGCCGCATCGGCGACTCCAACTGCCACACAGTCAGTTCCTGCCTGCACGGCACCGGCAATCCATTCCGCGCCAGCGACCGGCCGAGCATCCATTTCCGCTCCGACTGCGCCGACTTTCCTTACGTGCTGCGCGCCTATTATGCGTGGAAGCGCGGCCTGCCGTTTTCCTATGAGAGCCAGGTCGAGCCGCGCGGGCGCTCGCGCGACATCCGCTACACACCCAATGGCAACCGCGTGGTCGACCGCAAGGACGTGCTGTCGGTCTCGACGACGGGCTATGCGCTGCTGGAGCGGCTGCGCGACACGATCTCGTCGGCGACCTATCGCATCCATCCCGATCTGGATTCGCCGCTGCCGCCGGACCTCTATTCCCCGGCGATCACGCCCAAATCGATCCGGCCCGGCACACTGATCTATGATCCCAACGGCCATGTCGCCACGATCTACCGCATCGATCCGGACGGGCGCATTTTCTATATCGACGCCCATCCCGATGAATCGGTGACGCGCGGCAATTACGACATGCGTTTCGTGCGCTCGCGCCCCGGCATGGGCGCGGGGTTCAAGAACTGGCGGCCGATCCGACTGGTCGGCGCCACGCGCCGCAGCGATGGCGTGCTGATCGGCGGACATATGGTGCTGGCGCGCAACAAGGAGATCCCCGATTTCTCCGAGGTGCAGTATTTCGGGACCGAAGGCCGGCCGGGGTCGGATTCTGGCTGGCAGAGCGGGCCTTTCGTGCTCAATGGCGAACGGGTGAATTACTACGACTATGTCCGCGCCATGCTGGCCGGTGGCAAGCTGGAGTTCGATCCGCTGAAGGAAATGGCGGCGATGGTCGAATCCAACTGTGCCGATCTGCATTACCGTGCCGAGGCGGTCGAGGTGGCGATCGAGGCAGGCATCCAGAACCTGCCCGAGCCGAACCGCCTGCCGCCCAACATCTATGGCACCGAAGGGGTGTGGGAGGTCTATTCGACACCTTCGCGCGATGCGCGGCTGAAGACGGCCTTCAAGGAGTTGCGCGATCAGGTCGCCCGCTTCGTGACCATGCATCGCCACGGCGATCCCAAGATCGTTTACAAGGGCGATGATCTGGTGGGCGACCTGTTGCGGCTCTACGCCGCCAAGACGGCGGCCTGCACGATCACCTACCGGCGCAGCGACGGCTCGCCCGTCAGCTTCGGCTATGAAGAGGCGCGACGGCGGCTGTTCGCGATGTCCTTCGACCCCTATCAATGCGTCGAGCATCGCTGGGGCGCCGACACGCCATCGGAGCTGGCGACCTGTAAGGACGGCGCCAACAAGCGGGCCTGGTATCGGGCCGAGCAAAATCTGCGCAACCAGCTCGACCGCACCTATGAGGCGCGAATGGACTTCACGCGTTCCGAGCTGGGGACACCCGGCCCCGGCAAGGGCGTGGCCTCGCCGCCGGACACAGATGTGCGCGCCTACCTGCTTTCGGCCCGCGGCGGGGGACCGAGCGGCGCAGGCACCGCCGGCGGCGCACGCTGATCAGGGCCACATGGAAAAAGGGCCGCCGGCGATGCCGGCGGCCCTTCTCATTCCTGCAGACGCGTGACGGCGTTACTTGCTGCGGGCGTAGACCGACCACAGCCGCGCGATCACCTTCTCCTGCGGATTCGACTTGGCCTTGGCGAAGGCATGGACGGCCTTGGAGGTGTTCTTCAAGCCGGTATAGCCCATGCCCAGAACGACTTCGGCGTGGTCTTCGTCCTTGACGCCCTTCTTGATGCCGGCCTGTGCCGCGTCGACGCGCTTCCTGGAACTTGCCGACGCCCCAATAGACCTCAGCCAGCTTGATGAGCGGCTCACCGGTCTTGGCGGCCTGGGCGTCCTTCACAAGCTTGCCGAACTGGGCGACCTGCTCGGCGGCGGCCTTCTGGGCCTGCGCCAGAAGCTTCTGCTGACGGATGCCGGACAGCACCTTGTCGTCGAAGCCCTTTTGCTGGATGGCGACGGCTTCCTGCGGATAGCCCAGGAGGATCGCCAGCTGCGTGGCCGTCGAATAGTCGTCCTGGTTACGCATCTGACCGGTGCGCAGGCGCACCCGGTAGATGCCGAGAGTCTCCTCGTCATTGAGGCCGTGGGTGTTGTCCGCCGCCGTGAGCAGATAACGCCAGAATTGCGACTGCCCCTTGAGAACCAGCCCTTCGGCCGCCTCGCGCACGGCGTCGTTGTCGCCCATCTTGGCCGCCGCGGCCATCTTCAGCTTGACGACCTGCTCGCTGCTGCCCAGTCCCTTGAGCAGCCGCACCGCAGTCTTGTAATCGCGCATCTGGTAATAGGCCTGCGCGACCAGAAGCTGGCTCTGGAAATCATAGGCGCCGAATTTCTTCAGCAGATCGGCGTCGGTCGAGACGACGTCGTGGTAACGACCGGCCCGATAGTCGGCCGCGAACTTCGCCTTGGCCGTGGTGCTGTTGGTCACGCCGCCGCTGAAATTGCCGGTCGAGACCTGAACGTATTGCTTGGTCTGCGCGATGACCTTGCGCTCCGCCGAAGTCAGGTTTCCGACGCCTTCTGCCTGCCGGACCTTGGCGAGCGCGGCACTGCCCTTGCCGGCCTTGGCGAGGCTGACCGCCTCCTGGAGCGGCTTGCCAACGGCCGGACGGACGCCATCGGCCTGGGCCACACCCACCGTTGCAAGGCTGGCCACGGCGACCGTGGCAGTGCCCAGAACAAGCGCGACAGAAAGGCCGCGCAGGGAATTCCTAATCATCTCAATCCTCATTCCAGTGGGCGCGAACCGGGCACCATGCAACCGCATGACACGCGATCCGCGGTCGCCCCTCACTTATTGCTGCACATATTGTTCCGTGCCGACGATGCCAATATGGGTGACGCCGCGGCGCTGCGCATCGGCCATCACTTTTGCGACAGTGTCGTACTTCGCCAGCCGGTTCGCCGCCAGATGGATTTCCGATTGATCGGCCGGATCCTTCTGACCTTCCAAGTACAGATAGCTGTCCATCGTCGCAAAATCGACCGGCTGGTTGTTCCAGTAGATGGAGCCATCGAAGTCGACCATCAGATTCACGACCGGCGGCGGCACGGGCGGCGGCAACTGGTTCGGCCGCGGCATGTCGAGCTTCACCGCATTGGTCTGAATCGGAATCGTGATGATCAGCATGACGAGAAGGACGAGCATGACGTCGATCAACGGCGTCGTGTTCATCTCGACCATAACTTCGCCGTCGCCAGTGGCTTCACCAACATTCATAGACATTGTGCGTATACCTTCTCGGTGACCAGCGGACGGTTACTGCGGAGCGTTCTGCGGCTCGGTGATAAAGCCGATCTTCGGAATGCCGGCCTTCTGCGCGTCGTAAACGACACGTCCGACCGACTCGAAGCGCGCATCCTTATCACCACGGATATGAACCTCCGGCAGCTGCTGCCCCGCCGCATTGGCCTGCGTCAGAGCCTCTTCCATCTTCTGGATAAGCTCGGAATTGGACGCGATTGGGGCATTATTCCAATAAACGTCGTTATTCTTATCCACGGAGATCACAATATTTTGAGGCTTGGTCTGCGTCGGAATGTTCCTCGCATCGGGCAGCTTCACGGGGACCACCTCCTTGATCACCGGAACGGTGATCAGAAAGATGATCAGCAACACCAGCATCACGTCCACGAGCGGCGTCGTGTTGATGGTGACGTTCAGATCCGCATCATCATGATCCGGTGATGCCACTTGCACGGCCATGGGTGCTCTACTCCAATTCGAGGTACTGCTTCCGACGCAGCGTCAGCTTACTTCTTGTTCGCGATCAGATAGGTCTGCAGATCGGACGCGAAGCTGCGGAGCTTCTCGTTGATCACCTTGTTGCGGCGAACCAGGAAGTTGTACAGCAGCACGGCCGGAACGGCGGCGCCCAGACCGATGGCGGTCATGATCAGGGCTTCACCCACCGGGCCGGCGACCTTGTCGATCGAGGCCTGGCCGGCCACGCCGATCGCGATCAGGGCGTGATAGGATGCCCCAAACCGTACCGAACAGACCGACGAACGGGGCCGTGGAGCCAACCGAGGCGAGGAAGGCGATGCCGCCCTGCAGGCGCGCATTGATCTCTTCCAGCTGACGGTTCAGTGACATGGCGACCCAGTCGTTGATGTTCACAAGGCCCGTCGACTGGGTCGAGGAGGCGCGCACGCCACTCTCGGCCACCGACCGGAACACGCTGTTCTTGGCCAGCTTGTCGATGCCTTCGTTGAGGTTGTTCGAGCTCCAGAACCGGCTTCTCAACCTGCTTGGCCTGCGTCAGCATGCGGGCCTGTTCCCAGAACTTCATGAAGAAGATGTACCAGGTGCCGATCGACATGATCGCCAGCAGGATAATGATGCTGCGGGCCACGAAGTCGCCATTGGCCCAGAGCTGCTGCAGGCCATAGGGATTGGCCTTTTCTTCGGCCGGGGCCGCAGAGGCCGGCGGGGTGACCGCAGGCGCGGCCGCCGGAGCCGCGGCAGGCGCCGCGGCGTCGGGCGAGGTGGCGGCATCGCCAGCCGTCGCGCCCCGGCGTGCCCGCCGCAGTCCGGCGTGGCCGCCGCATCCGGCGCTCGCTGCATCCGGAGCCGCCGTGGTGTCGGCTTGCGCGGACATGGTCGGGGCGGAATTCGTCTGGGCGAGGGCCTGGCCAGCACCAAAGCCGGACAGGAGGACGATGGCAGCTGCAACCGTCAAATGTTTCGAAATCATGTCTTCGCTACTCCGTGTCAGTTGAGATGAACCGACTTGGATGGCCCGAGCGGGTCCGTCCTCATTCTTCCTAGATTATCTGAGTTGATAGCTCACAAGGGCCTTGGTCGAGACTGCGATCGGTTTCCCACCCTGGGTTGCCGGGTGGTAGTGCCAATCGGAAACGCACGACACCGCCGCTTCGTCCAGTCGCGAAAAGCCACTCGACTTCTCGAGCTTCACGTTGGAAACCGAACCGTCGGCGTTCACCGTGAATCCTACGAGCACCTTGCCCTGCTGGCCGAGACGCTTGGAGATCGGCGGGTAGCCCGAATAGCAATCATGCCGGCCCCGCGCCTTCGGCCTGGTGATACTCGACCGGCGGGGGCGGCGCGGGACGCCGCGACTGCACGTTGCTGATCGCGTTGGTCGACGGCGCTTCGGACTGGATGTTGATGTCCGGCGGCGGCACGAAGGGCGGCGGCGGCTTGGCCAGATCCGGCGGCGGCGGCGGCGGCGTCTTCTCCTGATCCGGCGGTTTCTGCTCGACGACCTGCGCCTTGAACTCGTCGGGAAGCTTGTTGATGAATGCGAGCCGCCAGGCCGGAGGCCAGCGCGTAGATGACCACGACGTGGAGCGCGGCGACCAGCCCGATGCTGACGAAGCGGCGCGGGCTCGCGATATTGGCCTGGAACGGCCGTAGATCATGTTCTGGCTGCTGCATGGGTTATCGGAACCAATAATAGCTGGACCCGGCGCCAATGCACCGGGCCTGGTGTTGATGGACCAGGCTCACGCGTCCCCCCTCCCTGGCGCCGGGGGCCCGGCGCCCACTCTTGGTGTTCTTTGTCTCTATCGTAATCATCGTTTTTGACTCGGTCTAGCGCTTCGATTGGTAAACGGCCGCCCTATGTACAAGCCTGTAAGTATAGCCGACTGCCGTCCTCGCGCCGCCTCGCCTGCCGCGATGGGCGATGGTCACGCCTTCAGCCGATACCTTGATACACACAGCGTTTCCGCACATCCGCCGATCTACCCGGCGCGGATGCGCCTGCTGCGAGTAGGACATTCTACGGGCCGCATTCCTGCCCAAGCACGCAGGCTTCCGGGATGCGGCGAATCGTTCCACCCGTCTCCACTCCTGTTTTCCATCGTGGCCGTCCAACATGGCCAAAATGAGATGCGGGGGCGAGCGCTCCCGCGACATAATCTTTTACGCCTGCGCGTTCGGGGCCGTAACCTGCCCCAAACGGCGCGTTGACGGAAATCCTCCATACAGACTAGCGTTCAACTTCGCGCGAGGTTCCCTCAAGAGGGATTGCCCGTGTGGGTTATTGGGAACGCGGTTCAAAGCCGCGGCTGCCCCCGCAACTGTGACCGGAAAGCAACCGTCCAAATACGCCACTGAAGCCAGATCGCTTTGGGAAGGTGGGCGGAAAGCAAAGACCCGGAAGCCAGGAGACCTGCCTCGCGACGTCGTCCTGTTTCCGGCCGGGGTGCGCCGAAAACTGCGGGATCACCGCCGCGACGACATCGTTGGAGTCGTCGTCGCGGGGGTCATTTATTTGTTTTTCTTCCGATTCATAAGTCGAACCCGCGCAGCGGCTCCTGGCCCACACACCAGGAGGTTCGCATGAATAAAAAATTTCTCTTCACTGCCTGTATCGCATTTGCCGCAGTCGGTACGGCGCATGCCGGGACGCCGGAGACCATCGTCGTCACCGCCACACGCACCTCGCAGACGCTGGCACGCACCGGCGATTCGCTCTCCGTCATCACGGCCGATGATCTCAAAGCGCAGCAGATGTTGTCTGTGAGCGAAGCGCTGGCGCAAACACCCGGCCTTGCGGTCGTGCGCAATGGCGGGGCCGGCCAGACGACGACGGTCGGATTGCGCGGCGCCGAAGCCGGGCAAACGCTGATGCTGATCGACGGCGTGCGAATCAACGATCCCAGCACGGTCGACGGTCAGGCGCTTCTGGGCGATGTGTTCGTCAACAATATCGCACGGGTCGAAGTGCTGCGCGGACCGCAAAGCACACTCTATGGCAGCGACGCCATCGGCGGCGTCGTCAATATCCTGACGCGGCGCGGTGGGGACCGGCCCTTCGCCGTCACTGGCAGCGCCGAGGGCGGAAGCTTCGACACCTACCGCCTCAATGCTTCCGCCAATGGCGCGCTTTACGGCTTCGAATATGGCGCCGCCGTCAACTATTTCCACAGCAACGGGATTTCCGCCGCCGATTCGCGCGCCGGTAACAGCGAGACGGACGGCACCGGGAATCTCGGGCTGACTGCCAACACCCGCTATCACGTCACATCGGCGTTGAGCCTGGACCTGCGCGGCTACTACACCGCCGCCCGCACCGGCTATGACGACAATTACCTGCCGCCCGACTACCGGCTCTCCGATTCGCCGGTCTATGCGCGCAACCGGCTGCTGGCCGGCTATGCCGGCATCAATCTGGCGCTGTTCGACGGACGCCTGCGCAATCGCTTCGCCTATATCCTCTCCGCCAGCCGGCGCACGGTCTACGATTCGCCGTTCTATCTTCCGCTGCATGAGGACTTTGCCTATCGCGGCACGGTGAATCGCTTCGAATATCAGGGCATCGTCGATCTCGACGCCGACAACCAGATCACCTTCGGCGCCGAAACCCAGCGCAGCCAATTGCGGTCCTCGCTGGCCGGCGCACCGGCCGCGGGCGGGCGCAATCGCATCGACGGCTATTATCTGCAGGGCCAGACGACGCTGTTCGATCAGCTCACCCTGACCGGCGGCGTGCGCTATGACGAGGATGCGGAATTCGGCGGTCACAGCTCGATCAAGCTTGCCGCCGCCTGGAGCCCCAATGAGGGCGCCACCGTGCTCCGGGCCAATTATGGCGATGGCTTCAAGGCGCCGACGCTCTACGAACTGTTCTCCGAATATTCCAATCCGGTCACGGCGCTTGCGCCCGAGGTGGCGCATGGCTGGGAGGCCGGCATCGACCAGCGGTTCTGGGGCGGACGCCTGCGCGCCAGCGCCACATGGTTCGAGCGGCGCAGCAGCAACCTGATCGACTTCTTCTCGTGCTGGGGCGTGACGTCGCCGGCCTGCGCGCTGCGCGGCGCGGTGGGCGGTTACTATTATAACGTCGGCCGCACCCATGCCAGCGGCGCCGAGCTGGAGCTGGAGGCCGCCGTCACACCGGCGTTCCGCGTGACGGCGAACTACACCAACATGCATGCCGTCGACACGCGCACGCATACCGATCTGGCGCGCCGGCCGCACGATCTGGCGAGCCTGCATGCGCAATGGCAGGTGCGGCCGGACTGGTCGCTGGGCGCGGCCATGATCTATGTCGGACGGCGCTTCGACGGCGCCGGCAATGCGACGCCACTCGCCAGCCATGTCACCGCGAACCTCTACGCCGCGCACGACCTCAACGAGCATCTGGAACTGTTCGGACGAATCGAAAACCTGTTCGACGCGCGCTACGAACCGGTGGCCGGCTACGGCGCGCCAGGCCGTGCCGTCTATGGCGGGATTCGCCTTCGCTATTGACGGGCCGGACGGCAGGTCAGCCGGCGCGCCTGGCCTGCCGGCCCTGGAAGGCCTTCGCCTTCATGTAGAGACCACGCACCGCGCCGACGGGCGCGAAGGCGTCCGCCGCGCGCTCGGCGGCGCCGAGCATCAGCCAGCCATCGGATGCCAGACAGGCCTCGAGCCGGGCGAGGGTTTCGATCCTGGCCGCAGCGTCGAAATAGAACAGCACATTGCGGCACAGGATCAGATCCATCGTGCCGAGCCAGCCGAAATTGTCGAGCAGATTGAACTTGTGGATACGCAGACTGCGGCGCAGGGGATCGGCAATGCGCCACTGCTCGTCTTCCTGGGTGAAGTAGCGCGCGCGATAGCCTTCGGGCAGGCCGCGCGCGAGCTCGTATTGCGCATAGGTTCCCTGACGCATGCGCGCCACCGCCTCGCCCGACAGATCGGTCGCGAACAGATCGACCTTCCAGCCGCCGGCGCTGAGCCCGATGTCATCGAGCAGCATCGCCAGCGAATAGGGTTCCTGCCCCGTCGAGGCCGCCGCGCACCAGATGCGCAACCGGCGCGTCGGCTCGCGCGCCGCCATCAGCGCGGGCAGCACGGTGTGGCGCAGATAATCGAAGCTGGCCGGATCGCGGAAGAACGAGGTTTCGTTGGTCGTCATCGCTTCGGTGACGGCGCGGGCCAGCTCTTCGGGTTCGTCTTCGAGTTCGCCGAGCAGCTGGCCGACGGTCCGGCAGCCGAAACGGGTGGCGACCGGCGCCAGCTTGCTTTGCACCAGCGCCAGCTTGTCCGTCGGCAGGGCCAGGCCCGAGCGGCGCCGCACGAGATCGGCCAGGCGTTCGAAATGGGCGGGCGTGACGACCACGGCAGGCGCCTTCAGATCAGGCCGACCTGCGTCAGCGTTTCGGCGACGGAGGCGCGGTCATAGGGCTTGAGCATGTAGTCGTTGGCGCCGGCCATCATGGCTTCGTGGATGCGCTCGACATCGTTCTCGGTGGTGCAGTAGACGACGACCGGCTGGCTGCCGCCGCGTTCGCGCCGCAGGGTGCGCAGGAATTCCATCACGTTCGAATTGGGGATGCTCCAGTCGAGCAGGATCAGTTCGGGCATGCGCGCGCGGCAGGCGGCCAGCGCGGTCATCCCGTCCTCGGCCTCGCCGGTCTCGAAGTCATGCTTCTGCAGGATGGAGCAGGCCACCTTGCGGATGACGCGGCTGTCGTCGACGACGAGACAATGTTTCATGGCGCCACCCCGGGCCGGCTGCGAACGGATTTGCCAGGCCAGCCTAGGGGCAAACCGGTAAAGGCCGTCTAAACCGGCGCGGCCGGATCACCCGGCGGCGACCTCGACCTTGCCGTCGGCGGCGGTCAGGGTCAGACCGGCATTGAGGCTGCGCGCCAGGCGGTGGGTGAGGAAGGCCTGGATCGAGCGGCCGTCGAGCACCCCGGCCTCCTCGCCGCGGGCGGCGCGCTCGACCTCTTCGAGGATGCGGGCATTGACGCCCTCGGCGCGCACGGTGAAGCCC
This sequence comes from uncultured Pseudomonadota bacterium, assembly GCA_963710925.1. Lineage (GTDB taxonomy): Bacteria > Pseudomonadota > Alphaproteobacteria > Micropepsales > Micropepsaceae > Rhizomicrobium. The sequence goes on from CAVQBY010000005.1 coordinate 368,332, forward strand.
GGCGCCTCGGGATCGGCGGAGGTCTCGACACTGACCCGGCCGCCGCGCGGCAGGCAGTCGCCGGCCAGAAGCACGGCATTCATCAGCAGCTTGGCCCAGTTCTTGGGCCAGTTGAGGGGGGCGGCGTTCCACTCCACGGTCAGCTTGGAGCCTTCCACCAGCCCTTTGACGATGCGGCCGACCTCGGTCAGATCCAGGCTGGCGCCGGTCGAGCCGGCGGCGCCGAAGGCCAGGCGGGCAAATTGCAGGCGGGCCGCGGCCTGTTCGGCCGAGGACGCCACCAGCTTGAGCGCATCGGCGCGCATGGCGGCATCGCGCTCGTCCTCCAGCACCTCCAGCCCGTTCATGACGGCGCCCACCGGGCTGACCAGATCATGACAGACGCGGCTGACCAGCAGGGCGGCAAATTCAATGTCGTTCATGGTCTCCTCGCTCGCCGGCCGGTATGGTTTGCAGATCGTGACTGTCGCCACCGCGCGTTAAGGAAGGCTTAAGATGCGCACGCAACTTGCGCCGGGCCAGTGGGTGCGCTTGCCGAACGCGCCCGAATGGGGCATCGGACAGGTGCAATCGGTGGCGGGGGCGCGCGTCACCGTCAATTTCACCCATGCGGGCAAGCAGCTGGTCCAGGCCGATCGCGTCACGCTCGAACCCGCCGATCCGCTAGAGGAAGACCCCCACGCATGACCGCCGAGCTTTCCGACTTCGCGCGCAAACTGATGCAGATCGCCTGGCAGGCCGGCGAGATCATCCTGACGCATTATGATGCCGGCGTGGAAACCCGCCACAAGGACGACAATTCGCCGGTCACCGCCGCCGATGAGGACGCCGAAAAATACATCCTCTCCCAGCTGAGGGCCGAATGGCCGGAGATCGGCGTCGTCGCCGAAGAGGAAGCCGCGGCCGGAAAGATCCAGACCATCGGCAGCCGCTTCTTCCTGGTCGACCCGCTCGACGGCACCAAGGAATTCATCAAGAAGAATGGCGAGTTCACCGTGAACATCGCCGAGATCGAAGACGGGGTGCCGGTGCGCGGCGTCGTCTATGCCCCGGCCAAGCACCGCATGTGGCTGGGCGACGGGGCGAACGGCGCCTTCGAGATCGACACCGCCCCGCACAGCCCGGCCGATCCGGCTGCGGCGCGGCCGATTGCGGCGCGCCGCGCGCCCGAAGACGGGCTGATCGCCGTGGCCAGCCGCAGCCATCGCGACACCAAGACGGAGGAATATCTGGCCGCCTATCCGGTCACCGATTTCCTGGCCGCCGGCTCCTCGCTGAAATTCTGCCTGGTGGCGGCGGGCGAGGCCGACATCTATCCGCGCCATGGCCGCACCATGGAATGGGACACCGCGGCGGGCCACGCCGTGCTGGCGGCGGCGGGCGGCACCGTCACCCAGCTCGATGGCGCACCCTTTATATATGGGAAGGTCGCCGAGGGCTTCGCCAACCCGTTTTTCGTGGCCCGCGGCAGGACCTGACAAGGGCGGGCCGCGGCCCGATCCAACATCTGCCCGGCCGAACGGCCGAACCGCGAGCACTGGATTTCTGTTTTCGCGTTTTGGCCGATTTTCCCCCGCAGGGGGGGGCCAGTCCGCCGCGCAGATTCCACAGCGGCGAATTGTTTTTGGATTTTGCGCCATTTTCGGGGGCCCCCCTCCCCCGCGCGGCGCCCCGGACCGGACCGGCGCCGGCCTTCGAACCGCAGGTTCCGGTTGGGGGCAATCCTTCGTCTCCATCTCATTCCGTTCGGCCTTCCGAGGCGCAACAGCGGGAGATGGGGATGCCCGACCGTGAGAACAAGACAGGAACATTGACCGGGGGCCGGAAATTTTGCCGGTTACGAGCTGCAACCGGGCAGATAGAAGATCGCCAAACGATACGGTAAGTTGCTGCCTGGCCGGGGAACTGAGGCCAATCATGACGACGTCAAAAACGTTTGAGTTTGCCATCATCGCATCGGGGCTCGATCCGCAGGCGGACGATTTCGAAGACCGCTTCTTTGAGGCCGGTTGCGACGACGCGACCATCGCCTTTCAGAAGGCCGCGATCATCCTCGAATTCGCGCGCGAGGCGCAGAGCTTCGCCTATGCCCTCGTCGCGGCGGCCGCCGATGTGCAGAAGGCAGGCGCGACGGTGGAACGGTTCGAGCCCGATACCCTTGTCAGCCTGTCCGAGATCGCCGCGCGCAGCGGGATGTCGCGCGCAGCGATCTCGCTCTATGTGAAGGGCGCGCGCGCCGAAGGCTTTCCCGCGCCGGTCGCCCGCGTGATGTCGGAAAGCCCGCTCTGGGACTGGGTGTCGGTCAGCCGCTGGATGCATGCGCATGGGAAGATGACCGAGGAAGCCGTGCTGGAAGCGCGGCTGGTGCGCGAAGCCAATCGGATTGCCGAGCAGCGCGCGGTGTCGGACGGCGGGATTGGACGATTGCTGGGAGAACGGTTCGAGGCGGTGGCATGAGAATGTGCGATCCGGTGCGGGCGGCGACCCGGATCGGAAAATCCACTCTGACCCCATACTTCCATAACTACAAGCCCTTGCACTATAGTTCATAGTGTTATATATTATGTGCGTGAGGCGGACGTGCAGATATTCAAAACAAAATGGTTCGCGCGCTTCGCCCGCAAGGAACACATCAGCGACGAGGCGCTGAGAGACGCCGTTTTCCGGGCCGAGCAAGGCTTGATCGATGCGCGGCTCGGCAAAAGACCTCATCAAGCAGCGCGTGGCCCGCGCGGGTGAAGGAAAGTCAGGCGGATATCGAACGCTGGTTGCGTTCCGAACTAAGAGCCGATCGGTGTTCCTTTATGGGTTTGCGAAGAACGAGCGGGAAAACATCGACGCCGACGAGTTGGCAACGCTTAGAGAGATCGCCGCCGCGTGGATAACCGCGGATACGGAAAAGATCGAACGCGCGCTTGGCGAGGGCGAACTGCACACCGTGATCGCGAAAGAGTCGAAAGATGAAGAAGGCAAGAACCGGAAAAACTAAGCTCACCGAAACGCTGCTCGAAACGGCGGGCGGCATGCACCGCACCGGTATCCTCTCCGATGCCGCGCATGCAAAGATCACGAAGCGGCATCTGGGGGCGACGGACGCGGCCAGCGTCGCGCCTCTGACGCCGAGCGAGATTCGCAGCCTCCGGGAAAGCGCAAACATGAGCCAGGCCGTGTTTGCCCATTACCTCCATCTGACGACCGGCTACGTGTCGCAACTGGAGCGCGGCATCAAGCATCCAACGGGACCGGCGCTGGTGCTGCTCGACATCATCCGCCGCAAGGGGATCGAAGCGATCCTTTGATTTTGGGGACAGATGCTCCTGTTCCCGAATTTACTTCTCGAAGCGAGCATTCACGCGGTGGCGTGACGCTGTCCAATCCGGTGCGGGCGACAACCCGGATTGGAAAATCTGCTCTGACCCCATTTCTTCGTAGAGCTCAATAAGAGCGCCTGTGTGGGCGCCTGTAAGCTTTTGCGCGCCTGATGACATCATCGCTGATGACCATCGGCTTAGCGCGCGGACGCGGCGCTTCACTCTCGTTCGTGGATGAAACTGCCGCTTCAATCCGCTTCAACGTTTCGAGAGCTTCCTGTTCAAACTCAGTCACCGTTATCTCCCTGGTTGAGGATCAGCCTTGACGTGATGCACGCATACGATAGGACTCCACGCGCGCATCGGCCCTGCCTGATCCAGGGGTTGAGTTTCGGTTCGGTCCTTGGCGGGACCGAACCAATTCGCTTTCGGGACTATAGCATCCGTCAAGCCTGATGCCGATGTGCCGCTATTTATTGCCTCCGTAGCTCAATTTTGGGACGCCTATAGTTCCTTGGCGTTCTGGCACTTGTCCTTGGCAGCGAACGGAGGTGAGCTACTCCTCTATTCAAAGAGATTATTTCAATGGATGCTTTTCAATCGGAACCTACTCCGCAGGACATCGTTGCACTTAAGGAAATTCGTTCTGGTAGAACGCCAGAGAAGCATTTCCTCAGCAAATTTCTTGATGACGGGTGGATAAAGGACGTGCCCGTTGGGTGGGATATCACAGCGTTGGGATATGCCTATCTACGGGGCCGTTAGCTGAGCGAATTAGGTGGCAGGTGCTCCTGTCCCCATGTTCCGGACTCGTGCACCTCTCTCAATCCGCATCGAAGGGCCGGCCTGCGGCCGGCACCCCTCCCCGAAATTTGCGCGCGCAAATTTCGATATCGCCCGCTGTCGCGGGCTCAACCCTCAAGGAGAGGGTGAATGGTGCGCGAAGGGCATTTGCCAGGCACCCTCGCCCCTTGCCGCCGCCGTAATGCTGGTGCGCGGCCTTCCGTGCTAGCCTCCAGCCAGATCAAGGGGAGACGCATCATGTTCGCCAATGCCATTCGCACAGCCTTCGCCGCCGCCTGCATCGCGATGATCGCGGGGCCGGCCTCGGCCGCGCTCAAGGTGGGCGACACCGCGCCGGATTTCACGGCGAAGGGAAGCCTGGGCGGCAAGCCGGTGACCTTCCATCTGGCAGACGCCGTCAAGAAGGGGCCGGTGGTGCTGTATTTCTATCCGTCGGCCTATACCGGCGGCTGCGATCTGGAAGCCCACACCTTTGCCGAGGAGGCCGGCAAGTTCGCGGCGGCCGGGGCGTCCATCGCCGGGGTGTCGGCCGACAATCTTGCGCGGCTGACCAAATTCTCCGCCGATCCGGATTTCTGCGCCGGCAAGTTTCCCATCTTCTCCGACGAGTCGACGAAGATCGCCGCTTCCTACGATCTGCATGTGAGCCCGCCGGTGGCCGGCGCCAAGGATGTGCGTGGGCAAGAGATCGGCCACGGCTTCATCGAGCGCTTCACCTATGTGATCGGCAAGGGGCGCAAGATCCTGGCCACCTTCTCCTCGAAGACGGACAAGCTGTCACCCGACCAGCATGTCGACAAATCGCTGGCCATCGTCCAGCAGATCAAGGCCGGCAAGTAGACGCGGCGGGATCGAATCGCAAAACCGGATGCGGCGGCGCGCGGCGGCTAGGACAGGAACTTGTGCACCAGCAGGAACGCAAACATGAGCGGAACGGTGGAGGCGCAACCCAGGAAGAACGCGCACACGATGTTGCCCCAGCCTTCGAGGGGGTGGCGCAGCCGCTCCTCGTGAAGCCGCTCGGGCCCGCGCTTTTCGCGGCCCATAATCAGCGCGACAAAGATGGGCTTCGGATAGAAGGGAATCGTCAGGCGCAGATCCACCGGAAACTTCGCCGGCGGCGTCTCGATCCGGGCGATTCTTTCCATCTGCGCGACTTCCGAACCTGCCTCGTTCATCCCCATGACTTGCCTCCTGATCCCCACCCTGCGCGGGACGCTGTGGCCGCTTCGGCTGCCATGTCCCCGACGACCCTGTCGACCGGCCTCGCCATCGCCAAGCCACCGGCGGTGACAGCCGCCGTCTATCCTCGCAAGAAGCCTACACCCGCCGGGGCGTGGCTGCGGCCTACTGTCTGCGATTACGATTTGGAAATGGTTAAGGAACTGCGTTTCATTTTTCGCGTATCCCGCCTGGCGCCGGGCTCCCTTACACAGAACACGTCGTCTGCGGCGCCGCCGGGCGCTGTGGCGGCGGGCGCACCGCCTTCACTTTGAAGCCCGGCGATCGCCCGGCCGGCATGTCGACCGGCCGGAGGCGATCGTGCAAAATCGCGAAGGGCGCAAACAGCCGGGCGGCCGGCCCGGGCGACACGCGGGAGGAGATGCGGGGATGATCACGGTGTTCGGCGAGGGCCGGGGTTTCCGGGTGGTCTGGCTGCTGGAGGAGATGGGCCTGCCCTACCGGCTGCGGCCGGTGGATCTTCTGGCCGGGGTGGAGAACGATCCGGAGTTTCTCGCCATCAATCCGGGCGGGTTCATCCCGGCGCTGCGCGATGGCGAGGTCACCATGGTCGAGTCGATCGCGATCATGGAATATCTGCTGGCGCGCCATGGTCAGGAGTCGAAAAGCGCGGTGCCGCTGGCGCCCGCGCCGGACGATCCGGCCTTCGCGCTCTACCAGCAATTCCTGCATCTGGGCGAAGCCGGTCTGGGGGCCAGCATTCAGGTCGTCGTCGTCAGCGGCTTCCTCGCGCCCGAGGCCGAGCGCGACAATTGGGGCGCACGCTGGGCGCTGGACCAGTTCACCAACCGCATGAAACTGGTGACGCGGCAGCTCGCGCGCGCGCCCTATATGGCCGGCGATGCGTTCACCGCCGCCGACATTTCGGTGACCTATGCGCTGAACCTGGCCATAAGACGCGGCGGCATCGTTCTCGACGACACCCAGAAGGCCTATATGGCCCGCACCACCGGGCGCGACGGCTACAAGCGCGCGCTGGAGGCGTGCCCCGCCACCAAGGAGTTTTACACGTCGTTCCCGGCCTGATCGCGCAGCCGGCGACGCCGGCATGCGTGAGGGCGCGGGCCTTGGGTGCGGCCGTCACATCCGGCCGGGTGCGCCTTCGCCGTCCGGTTCGAAGCGCGCGAGCTTGAGACCGGAGAGAACCGCGCCGAAGGCCAGAAGCGCCATGGCCAGATAAAGCCAGCGGCCGATATTGGCGGCGTCGGCTGCGGTGAGCCCGCCGGTCATGCCCAGCAGATTGGCCAGCGTGCCGGCAATGGCCGCGCCGACGGCGTTGCCGGTGAGCTGGACGGCGGGCACCGCCGAGGAGCCGCGGGCGCGCTCGGCCTCCGGCAGGCCGGCGAAGATGCGGTGCGTGGTGAAGGCCCAGCACTGGCCGAAGCCCGAGCCCAGAAGGATCGACGCCGCAATCACCAGAACGAGGCTGCCGCCCGGGAAGACGAGGCCGAGGCCGACGAGCCCCAGGCAGATCGAGGCGGTGCCGCTGCGGATGAAGACACCGTGCCAGCGTTCGGCCAGATGGGCGACGGAGAGCGCCGAGAGCGTCCAGGCCATGGCCTCGGCGCCGACGACATAGCCGGCCTCGAGCGGGGAAAGGCCATAAAGCGTCTGCAACAGCGCGGCGGCGTAGATGGGAAAGCCGACCGCGGCGGCCGTGGCCAGAAAGGTCATGCGATAGCCCGCTCCGCTCGGTCCGGATGTGTCGGTGAGCTGGCGCGGCAACAGGCTGCGCGGGGCGCGCGCATCGAGGACCACGAAGCCGGCCAGCAACGCCGCGCCGGCGGCCAGCATCGCCGCCGATTGCATCAGGCTGGGCCGCGCGCCGGCATCGGCAATGGTCAGGATGGCGATGGCCAGCAGCACCAGGCGCGCGCCGGGAAAGCCGCCGCCGCCTTCGGCCGCGGCGCGGCGCGGCACCAGCAAGAGCGCGGCCAATGCGAACAGCAGCGCCTGGCCGGCAAAGGCCCAATAGGTCACGCGCCACAGCCCCAGCTCGGCGAAGAGGCCGCCGAAACCCGGGCCCAGCAGGGTGGCGACGCCCCACACCCCGGAGATCGTCGCCAGCACGCGCGTCCACAACGCCCTGGGAAAGACGGTGTTGACCGCGACATAGACGAGCCCGCCGATCCAGCCCGCGCCCAGCCCCTGCACCAGCCGGCCGATGAGAAAGACCCAGATGGTCGGCGCGGCGGCATCGAAGACACAGCCCAGCGCGAACAGACCGGCCGCCCCGATCAGCGCCGCGCGCAGGCCGACGGTTTCCGACAGCCGCCCGGCGCTGGCGCCGGCGACGATCGCGCCCAGCAGATAGACCGCCACGGGCCAGGCGAAATAGGCATAGCCGCCGATGTCGCGCACGATGGACGGCATGATGGTGGCGGTGACGAGGGTGTCGGCGGCGTTGAGCCACACGCCCAGGCACAACAGCGCCAGCTGCGGCAGACGGCCGGCCCGCATGAGGTCGCGCCAGCCCGTGTCGGAAGAGGGTGTGTCGGCCGTCATGGTCTCGCCTGCGCGCGTCCGCTGCGCAGCATGGCAGGGCCCATGCCGGGCGGCAAAGCGCAGGGGCAGAAATTTCACGCCGCGAAGGCGCCGCGGCCGAGCAATTCGTCCAGATGCGGGGCGAGATTGGGATAGTGGCCGAGCTGACGCTCGAGCCGCTTGACATGGACGGCCTGCAGATAGCTGTGGCCGCGGCCGCGTTCGCCCTTGTTGAAGCGATGGGACTGGCGCTGGGCGGTGGCCTTTTCGATCGCCGCTTCGCATTCGGAAAGCGGGCGCACCAGGCCGACATGTTCGAGGGCGCAATCGAGCGCCTCGGCCGGGTCCTCGCGGAAATCGCGATAATGCAGAAGACAGACGCGATGGGGCGCGCGCGCGTCATAGGCCAGCCAGGTGGCGAAGAAACTTGCATACCACGGGCCCAGAATGTCGGTCAGGAAATCGGCCTTGGCCGCGTCGGACAGCTCCGGGAAGTTTTGCGGAATGCGGCAATTCAGTCCGTCGGCGCGGGCCACCGGATCCGACTCGAGCATGTCCCAATAGGAGGCCAGCATGTCGGGGATGCTGCGCATCATCACGACGGGACGGATGTCGAAGGCCTCGAGAAAATGAATATTGGCCGGCAGCGCCTGCATGTGCACATGCGTCACGAACACATGATCGGGCATGACGCCGAGATAATAGGCGATGAAATTCGGCAGATAGAGCTGGGCGTCGCGCCCGCCCTGGGCATGCACCGCGCGCACCAGCTGGCCGCCGACCGCGATGTTCACCGCCTCGCGGAAGAAGGTACCGGCGGCCTTGGGCGGAAAGGCCAGCACCACGACGGGACGGCGGCGGCCGAGATCGCGCAGATAGAGCCGCGTCGACGGATCGAAGCGGCCGTCATTCTCGGGCAGCGTAAAGAGGACCTGCGCCGCTTCGTCGGTGAGTGTGACCATCCGAACCCTCCCCGCTGCAGTCTGTCACGATTCGCAGGGTCCAAAAGCGCGTGCGCGCCAGGGTTGCGCCGGGCCATCGGCGCATGCGCGCGGGTGCTACCGGTCGTAGTCGTTGCGGCTGGAATAGAACACCAGCGCCATCAGTCCGCCGCCGACCGCCAGGGTGACGACCGCGCCCAGGGTCATGAACAGCCAGCCCAGCGGGCTCATGGCGGTGCCGCTCAGCGCCGTCCAGGCATGCACCGCATACCAGCCCGCCCAGGCCAGAAACACGCCGAGCACCAGAAGCGCGATCCAGCCGGCCAGGCCGAGGCGGGCGGAGGGCGTGCCGGGTTCGGGTTCGCGCATGGCGCCCAGAGAAGCACCGGCGTGCGGGCAAATCCACCCCGCCTGCCGGGCCGGACCCCTTCGCCTCAAAATTGTCGCGATATCGGCCTGTCCTCACCTGCTACCGGAACCGGCACGCGCGATTCGTTCGTTGTAGGATCCGACTCTATGTCCCCCTCCCCAGGAGCCCAGCGATGACCCTCTCCAAGATTCTGTCCTCCGGCCTGACCGCGGCCGCCCTGACCCTGGCCGGCAGCGCGACGGCGCTGGCGCAGGACAGCGCGCCCGCCCAGCCGCTCATCCGCCTGGCGAGCAACGACGCGCCGCCACCGCCCGAAGCGCCGCCGGGCCACAAGGGCGACAAGTTCACCGAGAACGAGGTCGTGCAGGCGGCCGCCGGTTTCTTCGGCGCCACCAGCGAGGCCGTCGCCAAGGCGGTGCAGAAGGTCTTCTCCGAACAGGGCATGCCGGACGCCTATATCAAGGGCGACGAAGCCTCGGGCGCCATCGTGGTGGGGCTGCGCTATGGCGCGGGCTGGCTGATGCGCAAGGGCTATGAACCGCAGCGCATCTATTGGCAGGGGCCGAGCGTCGGCTTCGATTTCGGCGCCAATGCCTCGAAGACCTTCATGCTGGTCTACAATCTGGGCAGTGCCGACCGGCTCTATCAACGTTTCCCGGGCGTCGACGGCAGCTTCTATTTCGTGGCCGGGATCGGCGTGAATTATCTGCGCTCGCGGCAGATCACGATCGCGCCGATGCGCACGGGGGTGGGCCTGCGGGCCGGCGTCAATGCGGGTTATCTGCAGTTCACCCCGCACGACTCCTACAACCCGTTCTAACGGGGTGCGGAACGCCGGGGCGCGCGGCCTAACCGGTCGTGGCCTCGGTGGCGTCGCCGCTGGTGGTGCCGGCCGGGGCCGGCAGATAGAGCAGCAGCGCCGAGGCCACATAGATCGAGGAGAAGGTGCCGACCACGATGCCGAACAGGATCGCGGCGGTGAACTCGAACAGCGACGGCCCGCCGAAGATCAGCAGCGGAATGATCGAGATCGCGGTCGAGGCCGAGGTCAGGATCGTGCGCGTCAGCATCTGGTTGGTCGACAGGTTGATCAGGTCGCCCAGACTTCATGCGCTTGAATTTGCGCCGGTTCTCGCGGATCCGGTCGAACACCACGACGGTGTCGTTGATCGAATAGCCGGCCAGCGTCAAAAGCGCGGCAATCGAATTGAGCGTGAAGTCCCAGTGCAGAAGTGAGAACAGCCCCGCCGTGACCAGCACGTCATGGCCGGTGGCGACCACCGCGCCGACGCCGTATTGCCACTCGAAGCGCACCGCGACATAGACCGCGATCGCCAGCACGGCCAGGATCGTGGCCAGCACGCCGTCATGGAACAGTTCCTTGGAGACCTTGGGCCCGATCACCTGCGCCTTGCGCCCGGTATAGGCCGGGCCGAGCTTGGCCTTGATCACCTCGGCGGCCTGTTCGCCGGACTGACCGGCCTTGGGCTGGACGCGGATCAGCACGCAGGAATGCACCGGCGTGTCGCAGGCGCCCGAGCCGATATACTGGATCTGGCTGTCGCCGAAGTTGAGGCTGTCGACCTCGCCGCGGACATGGGCGATGTCGATGGTCTGCTGGGACTTCACCTGCAGCAGCACGCCGCCGGTGAAATCGATGCCCAGATTGAAGCCATAGACCGAGATCGAGACGATCGTGGCCAGCAGCAGCAGCCCGTCGATGGCGAAGGCGACATAGCGCGCGCCGACGAAATTGATCTTGGTGTTGTCCGGCAGGAATTTGAGCAGGGCCATGATTTGTCTGGACTTTTTGTCGGGGCTGGACGGGTTCGGCAGCGCCTGGCCCCGCCCTGTTTGGCGCGGCCCGAAGACATAGCCGCTGACGGTCGGGGCGGCAAGCCGGGCGGGGCCCGCCCCCTCAGTCGGGCAATTTCTTGGGGCCGGGCGTGGCCAGATGGGCCCGGGCCCGTTCGCCCGGAGATTTCACCTTCTCCTCGCCGGGCCGGTTGGGGCGGTCGAGATAGGCGATGCGCCAGCCCGGCCCGGCGCGGAAGACGCGGTCCTCGGAGAAGGGGTGCACGGTGCGCGCCGGCGAGACGGCGTAGAGCAGCACGCTCTCCGGGCCCTGGCCCTCGATCATGTCCTGGAAGTCGAATTCCTCGGTCAGATTGGTGTGCCGGATCTCGAAGCCCTGCTGGACGATCAGCGCCTCGAGGCGTTCGAGCGTATCGCCCTCCTTGAAGAGAACCCGCCCGGCCGAGCGCGTGGCGCCTTCGGCGGCATCGCCGCTGCGCACATTGAAGACATTGGCCGTGCCGAATTCGCGCGCATAGCGCAGACAGGCCAGCGCATTGAGCGGGGCGCGATGGGACAGCGCCAAAAGCCGGCCGATGCCGACGAGATCGAGCCGGCGGTCGGCATCGTCGGAGACCAGCGTGCCCATATAGGTGCGAAGCCCGGCCATGCGCGCCCTGCGGATATGATCCCAGGAACTGTCGGCGACGATGACGTCGAAATCGAGCTTCTTGAGACTGAGGGCGATGGCCTCGGCAAAGGGATTGGCGCCCAGCACCAGGACCCCGCGCGCCTCGGGATCGGCGACGCCCAGCCAGCGCGCGAAGGGCCGCGCCGTCAGCCCGTGCACGAAGACGGTGACGACGATGACGGCAAAGGTGAGCGGCACCAGCCGCTCGGCGCCCGGCACGCCCAGCCGCTCGAGCTGGATCGCGAACACCGCCGACACCGCCGCCGCCACAATGCCGCGCGGTGCAATCCACGACAGGACGAAACGCTCGGCCCAGGGCAGGTCCGAGCCGAGCGTCGCGGCCAGCACCGAAAGCGGGCGCGCGACGAACAGGATGAAGCCGAGCAGCGCCGCCGTCGCGGCCCAGTCGAGGCGAAAGCCTTCGATCGGCATGCGCGCCGCCAGAATGATGAACAGCACCGAGGTCAGCAGCACCGTCAGGCTTTCCTTGAAGTCGAGAATTTCGTCGGTCGGGACATCCTTCAGATTGGCCAGGAGAACGCCCATCACCGTGACGGCAAGCAGACCGGATTCCGGCGCCATGAGATTGGACAGCGCGAAGGCGAGCAGAACCGCGGAGAGCGCGGCCACATTGCGCAGATAATCGGGCAGCAGATGGCGGCGCAGGACGAAGGCAAAGCCGAACGCCGCGGCGGCGCCCGCGCCGATGCCCACGCCGAAAATGCGCAGCGCGAAAATCAGATCGACGCTCTTCTCGGCGCCCAGGGCCACGAACTGGAAGATGATGACGGCCGCCATCGCGCCCAGAGGATCGATCAGCGTGCCTTCCCAGCGCAGGATGCTGGACAGGGTCCGGGTCGGCCGCACCGAGCGCAGGATCGGCACGATCACGGTGGGACCGGTGACCGAGGCCAGCGCCCCGAACAGCAGCGCGACCTCCCAGGACAGCAGGCCGAGCGCCCAGGCCGCCGCGGCGATCGACAGCATCGAGACCAGCGCCCCCATCGTCACCAGCCGGGTGACGACCTGGCCAAGACCGCGCAGATCGCGCAGCCGGAGGCTGAGACTGCCTTCAAACAGCACCACGGCCACGCCGAGCGACACGGCCGGGCCCAACAGCTTGCCGAACAGCGCATCGGGATCGAGCGCGCCGGTGAGCGGCCCGGCCACAAGCCCGGCGACCAGAAGCACCAGGATCGCCGGCTGCTTCAGCCACCAGGAGAGCCATTGCGCGGCAATGCCGATCCCCACGATCAGCGCAATGAGCAGGCCAGGTTCGAGGTCAGGATTCATGATCGGGCAAACCGGCGCCGGGGACCGGGCCATCCTGCCGCGCCGCGCCGCCCGGCGCCACCCGGCACCCGGAGGGCGATTCCGCAGCCCAAAAGAAAGCCCGGCAGGACGGACGCAGAAGGCGTAGGGTCCGCCGGCGCGGAGACAACACAGTGATCATCAAAGACCCGATTGGCGGACAGGATCCGCAAATTCCAGCCGAAAGCTCGCCGGCAGCCGCCATCATGCCGCTGCCGCACAACATGACGTCCCTGATCCTGATCGGGATATTCCTGCTGCTGCTGCTGACGGCGCTGCGCGTGGCCAGCGAGGTCGTGCTGCCGGTCGTGTTCGCGCTGGTGTTTCACCTGTTGCTGCAGCCGATCATGCGGGTCTTCGCCCGCCTGCACGTTCCCAAGATGATCGCCGCCCTCCTGATCGTCTCCACCTTTTGCGGCGGCACCGTCGCACTCGCCTATGAACTGTCGGGGCCGGCGGCGGTGTGGCTCGCCAAGGCCCCCGCGAGCCTGCCGCGCCTCGAAGCCCGTTTGCTGATGTTCAAGAAGCCCGTCGAGGATATCCAGAAGGCCAGCGACAAGGTCGACAAAATCACCGAGAACACCACCCCCAACCAGCGCTCGGTCTCGGTCAGCGGGCCGAAACTCAGCAGCTCCCTGTTCAGCGGCACGCGCACGCTGCTGGCGGGCACGCTGACCACCGTGATCCTGCTGTTCTTCCTCCTGTCCTCCGGCGATCTGTTTCTGCGCCGCTTCGTCGAGGTCCTGCCGACCCTGACCAACAAGAAGCAGGCCGTCGACATTGCCCATGAGGTCGAAACCAATATCTCCAAATACCTGTTCACGATCAGCCTGATGAATGCGGCCATCGGCGTCGCGACCGGTCTCGTCGCCTGGCTGTGCGGCTTGTCCGATCCGGCGCTGTGGGGCGCGACGGCGTTTCTGCTGAACTATGTGCCGATCCTGGGGCCGATCGTGTGCACGGCGATCCTGTTTCTGGCCGGTCTTCTGACATTCGACAGCATCTGGGCCGCCAGCCTGCCGGCGGGGCTGTATTTCCTGCTCCATCTGATTGAAGGCGAAACGCTGACGCCGCTGCTGCTGGCCCGGCGCTTCACGCTCAACCCGGTGCTGGTGGTCGGCTCGCTGGTGTTCTGGTTCTGGATGTGGGGCGTGGCCGGTGCCTTCCTGGCCGTGCCGATGCTGGCGACGACCAAGATCGTGTGCGACCGCATCCGCCCGCTGATGGCGCTGGGTCACTTTCTTGGCGCCGACGCGCGGCGGTAAGGCGCGGCGCGGTGATCAGCGCGCGCGATTTTCCGCCGCCAGACTCAAATCCTTGCCCGAGCGCTCGACCGGATAGGGCTTGCCGGGCGCCAGCGCCTGCCACAGCAGGCGGTTGAAGGACGGGGTGTCGATGCTGTCTTCCTCGACCCAGTTGTAGCCGGCCGTTTTCGACGCCCACCATGCCGCATCGGGCCCGGCCGGGATCGCGGCATGACCGGGATTGGCCGGCGCGGGCAACGGCAGCTTGGTTTGCGCCAGCAGCGCCGAGGGCACGGCGGTGTAGGTCCAGCTTTTCTGATTGAGATCGAACACCGCGCTCATCGGCCGCTGATGGGCATCGTTGATGCTCATCGGCGTGATGCCGAGAATGTCCTCGATGGTGCGCAGCATGTTCACCGTGGTGTAGCGCTGCGGCACCACGGCGCCCTGCTTGACGTAAGGCCCGACGACGAAGGCGGTCGAGCGATGGGCGTCGACATGATCGGGGCCATCCTGGGCGTCGTCCTCAAGGATGAAGATCAGCGTCGAATCGGCATAGGGCGAATGGGCGACGGCTTCGACCAGCATGCCGACCGCATAGTCGTTGTCGGCGACCTGACGCGGCGGGGTGTTGACGCCGTCGATCGCGTCCTTGAACTCGCCCATATGGTCTTCCATGAAGCGAACCAGCGACAGCGCCGGCATGGAGTGGGTTTTCACCTGTTGCCGGAACTCGCGATTCCATTCCTGGAAGCGCCAGAAATCCGGGAAGCTGGGATCGAAGCTGCGAAAATAGGGATCGGTGTGGGCGATCAGCGCCGCGCCCGAGGCCCAGCTCACTTGCGTCTTCGCGGCGAAGGGATCGCGCGCACGCGGGACCTGGAACGGATTGCGCGAATCGTAACGCGACAGATCGCAATGAAAGCCGTAATTGCGCAGGCTGAGGCCGGCGCGCAGGGCCGCATTCCACAAATGGCCTTCGCCCTTCTCGCCGTCATGGCCGTCGGGGGCGCCGACATCATTGGTCCCCGGCAACAGGTCGGGATCGTCCGGCGTGGCCGGATCGGCCTTGCGGCGGGCCTCCAGCGCGGCAATGCCGACATTGATGTTGCGGTTCTGGCCTTCGACATCATAGGACTGACCGCGCCCGGCATATTGCATCGCGATCTGCTTGACGCCGACATCGGTCTCGCGCGCATCGGTCGACCACGGCCAGCCATTGCCGCTGGTCTCGCCGGAATCGTGGAAATTGTCGAGCGTCACGAACTGGCGCGCCAGCGCATGCTGGTTGGGCGTCACCCTTTCGCCGAACAGCGTCAGCGCGGGATCGGAATTGCCGCGGCCCAGATCGCCCAGCACCTGATCATAGGTGCGGTTCTCCTTGACGATATAGATCACGTGTTTGATGCGCTTTCTGAGCGCCGCCATCAGCCGCGCATCGGCCGGATCGGTGCGCGAACGGAAATTGTTGTTGGCCGCGACGGTGTCGGTGAGCTGGCGCAGATCATGCGCGCCGGGCACCGGCAGGGTCAGAAAGCCGGCATGAGAAAGCTGCAGGATGTAGCCGCCGCCGGCATTGCAGGCGAAGGCCGTCATCGCATCGTATTTGTTGTGGGCGCAGCCTTTGGGATTGGGGCCGGGATCGCTGCGGCCATTGACGACATAGAGCATGCCGCCGACGGCGCTGACCGAATTGGGATACCAGCCGGTCGGCACCAGCCCGGCCACGCGCAGCGCGCCGGGCCCCTTGAGCGGGATCACGGCCAGCGCATTGGTGCCGCCATCGGTGACATAGAGCGTGGCGCCATCGGGCGACAGTGCCAGAGAGTTGGGCGAGGCGCCGCCGAAATGCGTCTTGCCCGCCAGAAGGCCCGGCGGGGCGGCGGTCGGGATCGTCTTCAGCACGCGGTTGGAGGCGGTGTCGAGGATCGAGACGATGTCGGCATTGTCGGAAGTGACATAGAGCCGGCTCCGGTCCGCATTGAGCAGCATGCGGTTGGGAATGCCCTTGACCGCGATGCGATGGATGAGCCGCGGCGCGGCGGAAAAATCGACCACATCGATTTCGCGGTCACGCTGGGCCGAGACATAGGCCACATGCCCCTTGATCTGCACCCAGAGCGGATATTCGCCGCCGGCCACGCCATGTTTCGCCGGATCGATCTTGCCGGGCCTGAGATCGAGCTCGGCGGTGACCTTGCGCGCGGCCGTATCAATGACGCTGACGGAATCATTGTAGCGGTTGGCGACAACCAGCGTCTTGCCGTCCGCCGTGACATCGAGGCCGGCGGCGCTGGGCTTGACGG
This sequence comes from uncultured Pseudomonadota bacterium, assembly GCA_963710925.1. Classification (GTDB taxonomy): domain Bacteria; phylum Pseudomonadota; class Alphaproteobacteria; order Micropepsales; family Micropepsaceae; genus Rhizomicrobium. The sequence goes on from CAVQBY010000005.1 coordinate 384,830, forward strand.
CCAGTCCGTTGCCGGCGCTGTGGCCAAGGGCGATGGGCGCGCCCTCCTCGGCCCATTTGCCGTCCGTCTTCGCGAACACATGCACGTTGTCGCTGACGCCGCCGGAGACATAAAGGTGCGATCCGTCGGGCGCGAAGACCATGCCCGAATCCGAATTGGGCACGTCCAGCACCTGCGCCAGCTTCGGGGTGCGGGCGGTGATGTCGTAGACGAAGATGTACTCATTGGCGTGCGCCGGCTTCTTGCCGCTGGGATCGGACAGCAGGTTGAAGCCCGAGGTCAGGATCAGCAGCGTCTTGCCGTCCGGGCTGGCCAGCGTGGTTACGGCCTGATTGACGCGAAAATCGGGGAAGTCCTTGAGCCCGGGATTGAGCTCGTGGAACAGCGCGCCGCTCGCCGCCTCGGGCGTGATGCGCTGGCCGGTCGGCAGCCATTGATGGGCGATGTCGTCGGCATCGGCGCGGGCACCGCCGGCGCCGAGCAGAAGGGCCGTCGCCAGCCCCAGCGCAACAGCGCCCGTTCGCAGCGAGCTGTGGATGGCCATGCGCGTCTCCCCCCGATATCGGCGACTCCCGTCGTGGCCGAAGTCTAGGCCGGATGGCCCGGCGAGGCGACCGCCAATCGGCTCATGCCGCGGCTATTTCGCCCCCACCCGCCGGGACGGCACCGGTGCCAGGCAGACATCGAGAATCTTCGGCGGCGTGCGCACATAAAAGCCCGGCGCGGGATTGATGCGATCGGCCTTCCATTTGGCGAAGGCTTTCGAGGTGGTGCGCATGACCTGGTAATGCGGCCGTTCGGATTTGGGTAGATCGGCGGCGATGCGGACGGACAGGATCTTGTCGCGCTTGCCCACATCCTGGATCACGCCGCTTTCGACGGCCGGATCGCCGCGATGCAGTTTCTGGACATAGTTCATGCCGTCGATGACACGGCCGAAGGCACTGAGATTGCGGTCGAGCCGGCGCGGCGCCTCGCCGATGACGATGTAGAATTCGGTGGTCGCGGTGTTGGCAGCATTGTCGCGCGCAAAGGCGAAGGTGCCGGGACAATGGATCAGCCATTCGCGGCCCTCCTTCGCGTCGCGCCCCGCCGCAAAGCCGTGCACATGGCCGGCTTCGGGCGCAAAGAGATCCGGCGAACCCGAGGGCGTGAACGCGGCCTGGATGTCCGCGATCGGCCGGTCGAATTCGGCCTTCAGCGGCGGCCATTTCGCGAGCGCCTTCGCCTCCTTGGGATGATCCTTGGTGGCGGCCGTGCCTTCGCCGATGCCGCCCTGGGCCACGAAGCCGTCGATGACGCGATAAAAGCTCAGCCCGTCATAGAAATGGGCGCGCGCCAGCGCCCGCACGCGCGCGACATGGGCGGGGCGCGAAGTCCGGCTCGAGCTCGATCGCGATCCGGCCATAGCGGGTCTGGATCAGCAGCAGATTGTCCGGATCGACATCGCGCCAGCTCGCGGCATCCTCCGTGCCGGCGGGGGCGGCGCTTGACGTGACGGCAAGGCCGAGCGGGGCGGCCAGAGCCGCGGCCAGAGCAAATCGCTGCAACAGTTTCATGTTTTCTCTCCCCTGCGGCGCAAAAGGACATTGCACGCCCCCGCCGAGCCGCTATCAAGACCGCCACACATATGAGCACAGACAGCGCCCTTTCCGCTGCCCCCGGCACACCGTCCGAGGGGCCGCCCGCCGCCCCGCCATCCGCCTCGCGCGCGGCACTGCCGACGCTATTGGCCGTCATGTTCATCAATCTGCTGGGCTTCGGCATCGTCGTGCCGCTGCTGCCCTTCTATGCCAAATCCTTCCAGGCCCCGGCCTGGCAGATCGCGCTGGTGTTTTCGGCCTATGCCATCGGCGCCTTTTTCGGCGAGCCCTTCTGGGGGCGGCTGTCGGACCGGGTGGGCCGCAAGCCGATCCTGATCTCGACGGTGTCGGGCAACCTCTTGTGCTACATCGCCATGGCGCTGGCGCCGAACATCGCGGTCGCGTTTTTCGTGCGCATTCTGGGCGGACTGATGAGCGGCAACGGCTCGGTGATCCAGGGCTATATCGCCGATGTCACCCCGCCCGAGGATCGCGCCGGGCGCATGTCCCTGCTGGGCGGCGCCTTCAATATCGGCTTCATCGTCGGGCCGGCGCTGGGCGGGCTTCTGGCCCATCCCGAACTCGGCCATGCCGGCTTCCAGGCGCCGCTCTTCGTCTGCGCCGGGCTGTCGGCGGTGTGCGTGGTGATGCTGACGCTGTTCGTCAAGGAAAGCCTGGTGCGTCGCGACGAGGAGGACGGCGAGGACAGGCCCAGCCGCTGGGCGGTGATGGGCAAGGCCGCCGCCCATCCGCTGATCCGCCGCGCCATGGCCGTGACCCTGCTGGCGGGCTGCGCCTTTGTCGGCGTGGAATCGATCTTCGGGCTGTGGACCCAGGCGCGCTTCGGCTGGGGCCCGCGCCAGGTCGGCGAGGCCTTTGCCGTGGTCGGCATCGTCGCGGCCTTCTGCCAGATCGTGCTGGTCGGGCCGCTGTCCAAACGGTTCGGCGAGGCGCGGCTGCTGGCCTATGGCATGGCGCTGACGGCGGCCTGCCTGATCGGACAGACCTTCTCCATCGGCGCGATCACGACGGTGCCGCTGCTGGCGCTGGCCGCCTTCGGCCAATCCATCGCCTGGCCCAATGTCGCGGCCATCATCTCGCGCAATGCCGAATGGCAGCATCAGGGCCAGTATCTGGGCCTCAACAATGCGATGGGCGCGCTGGCCCGCGTGCTCGGGCCCTTCGCGCTGGGCATGGGCTTCACCAAGCTGGGCGTCGATGCGCCCTTCTACATGGCCGGCGTGATCGTGATCCCCGCCATCTGGCTGGCGTGGAGCGTGCGCCGGCGCCGCTAGGCGGCACACGCGGCGCCGCGTCCCGCCACACGCATACCACCTCACCGGCTTGTGACCAGCCGGCCGGCGTCCTGCGCGTAGACTTTCGCCAAACAGGGGGACGCAACGCATGAAGAGCAAATTGCTGATCGCGGCACTGGCCCTGAGCATTCCGGCGGCGGCCGCGGCCGAACAGGCGCCGGCGCCGAAAAAGGCCCCGGACTGCACCGCGCCGGAGCGCCACCAATTCGATTTCTGGGTCGGCAAATGGGATGTCTATCCCGCCTCCAAGCCCGAGAGGCTGGTGGCGCACAGCCTGATCGAGAGCCTCTATGCCGGCTGCGGCATCCGCGAGAACTGGATGCCGCTGAAGGGCGGCACCGGCGGCAGCCTCAACGCCTATGATCCGATCAAGAAGCAATGGCGCCAGTTCTGGACCGATGCCAGCGGCTCCTCGGCGCTGTTCACGGGCGGCTGGAACGGCCGCGAGATGGTGATCGAAGGGGTGTGGCCGCAGCCCGGCCACCCCACACAGATCACGCGCATCACCTATACCCCGCTCAAGGACGGCAGCGTCGAACAGGCCGGACAATCGTCCGACGATGGCGGCAAGAGCTGGCAGAAAAGCTTCGACCTGATCTACCGCAAGCCGGCGAACTGACTAGTCGGCCATCGGGGCAAGCTTGCCGGTGTCGCGCAGATGCCAGACCTGGCCGCTGTAGTTTCCGCAGCGCGTCAGATGCACCATGTTGTTGCGGTCGCCGCCATTGGTGACATCCAGGCACATATTGGGCCCGCGGAATTGCGTCGTCAGGCGGTAGCCATTGCCCTCCGGCGCGATATGCCAGAGCTGGCCGGAGACATTCTGGCAATCGGCCAGATGCGCCATGTTGTTGAGGCGGCCGCCATTGTAGATGTCGAGGCAGACATCGGGCCCGCGAAACATGGTCGTGAGGCGATACCAGCCATTGCCCTCGGGCATGACCAGCCAGTACTGGCCGGACACGTCCTGGCGCGGCTGCAGCGAGGCGACGCCGTCATAGGGGCCGCCATTGTAGACATCGAGGTTCATGCGCGGGCCGCGGAAATCGGTGCTGAGGCGCAGATAATCCGCCGAATCCAGCACCGATTGCGCCAGCGCCGGCGGCGCAAAGGCGAGTAGCGCGGCGGCCGCAGCCGCGAGGCGAAGCAATGTCATGAATGGTGTCCCCCCATCAGCGGACCGGGGATACGGTCCTGTCCGAAAGATTGCGGGGAGATGACAGGAAGCGCAAGGCTGGGTCGGACAAGACCAGCGACTAGCCCAGATGATCGCGCAGCAATTCCAGCGCGGCGCGGGCAAAGGCGCGCATGTTGGCCTGGCGGTCGGGGCTTTGCGTCTCCAGCGTCGTGACGCGCGCGACCGGCCCGGCGATGGCCAGGCAGCTGTGACCGGCGGCGTCGCCATAGGGGTTGCCCGTGGGGCCGGCCGCCCCGGTTTCGGCGATGCCCCAATCGGCGCGGAAATTCGCCGCCACGGTGCGAGCGAGGAATTGCGCGTAAGGCTCGGACGAGGAGCGCATGCCGGTGAGCTGGTCGCGGCTGACGCCCAGCAATTGCTTGAGCGCGCGGCCGGTATAGACGACCCCGCCGCCGAGGTAATAGGCCGAGGCGCCAGGCACGGCGAGCAGCGCTGCCGAAATCAGTCCGCCCGACGAGGATTCGGCGACCGCGACGGTCTGGCGCCGGGCCTTGAGCAGCTGCGCGATCTCTTCGGCAATGGGGATGAGACTGTCCATGAGCCCAGCCTAGGCCGGATGGCTTTGACTTGGCCACCGCCGTGTTCTCTGTTTCAGGCAGCGACAACAGGGAGGAGCGCACCATGAGCGCCATCGACACCGGCACCGATCATCTTCTGGCAGACCTGACGGACGGCGTGCTGACACTGACGCTGAACCGGCCGGAGGCGCGCAACGCCATGTCGGGCGCCATGAATGCGGCGCTGGGCGAACAGCTGGCCACGGCCGAACTCGACAGCGCGGTCAAATGCATCGTGCTGACGGGGGCGGGCAAGGGCTTCTGCGCCGGCGGCGACGTCAAGGGCATGGCGGGCGGCGGCGATTCCGGCGGCAGCGGCGGCAACACCATCGATGCGGCGATCCACCGCCAGCGCGTCAACCAGCGCGCGACGGCGGGCAAGCTTTTCACCCTGCCCAAACCCACCATCGCCGCCTTGCCCGGCGCGGCGGCGGGCGCGGGCTTCGCCCTGGCGCTGGCCTGCGACCTGCGCATCATGGCCTCGACCGCGATCCTGACCACGGCCTTTGCGCGCGTCGGGTTCTCGGGCGATTACGGCGGCACCTATTTCCTGACGCAGCTGGTGGGCGCGGCCAAGGCGCGCGAACTCTATTTCCTGTCGGAGCGCATCGATGCGGCCGAAGCCCTGCGCCTGGGCCTGACCAACTTTGTGTGCGAGCCGCAGGACCTGGCCGAAAAGACCGCCGAGATTGCCGCCCGGCTGGCGAAGGGCCCGACCGTCGCCTATCGCTACATGAAGGAGAACCTCAACCGCGCCATGGCGGGCGATGTGTTCGACTGCATGGATCTGGAAGCCACCCACCACATCCATTGCGGCCAGACCGAGGACCACAAGGAAGCGGCCAAGGCCTTCGTCGAAAAGCGCGAGCCGGTGTTCAAGGGGCGGTGAGTTCTCGGGCCGCGATAGGGCTTCGGCCCGGCCCCCCGAGTCCGGAGGCCGCTCTGCCAACGTCTCCCTCGCCCGGTATCGGCCGGCCCAGGACTCACCTTTAAGTTGCAAATTGCATCTTGTAGTTGTACCCTTTCCCGGCGTGCGTTCGACGCAATTCCTTGTTTCCTCGCAACCAAGGGAAAATGCCCATGAGCGATCTGTCTCTCGACGAATGGAAAGTCTTTCTGAAAGCGCGCCTGCAGCAGGAAGCAGGCAGGGACGCCGAAGCCCTGGCAACGTTCAACCAGTTGTCCGAGGTGAAAGCGGACAATGCGCATGTCCAGGCGTCGCGCGCCTTCGCGCTTTCGCGCCTCAACAATGGCCCGGCTTCCTCGGCGCTCCGCATCGGGGCGGCCTACAGCAAGGCCGCCGCGAGCCTGGTCGGCGATGCGGACACGCCCGAGGCCTGGACCGCCGAGCTCAATTCGCTGCTGTCCGAACTTGACGGCGTGCAAAAGGGCCGGCCCGTCTCGGCAAGCTTCGTCGTCTGGTAGCGCAGCTGATTGCGGTCAGATGGTGCCGGAGGCCCGTGCCGCGGGTCTCCGGTCCCCGTCGCCGCTTGCGCCGCCGTCCCGGCAAAGGAGCCACCGATGCAGCCGCTGCCCGGCCCGGTTCACCGCTTCACGCATATCTCGCCGATCTATAACTGGATCTACCCAGTCGCAGGCGTCCGGCGGCGCACGGCGTATGACGGCGACACCGCCCGGCTGCTGCAGTCCGGGGGCCTCCCCAGCGAGCGGCCGCGCGCCCTTTATCTGCATGTGCCGTTCTGCCAGACCATCTGCAGCTTCTGCCCCTTGGTGAAGGGCCCTCTGGAGTCGGAGGACTGGCTCGACACCTATGTCGGCGCCCTGCTCGCCGAGATTGCCCTGAAGGGCCGCGACCGCGAGCTGACGCGCCTGCCGATCCGCACCATCTTCTTCGGCGGCGGCACGCCATCGCTGCTGCGACCGCATCAGATCGCCCGCATCGGCGCCGCGCTGAATGCGGCCTTCGACCTGTCCGGTGTCGAGGAATTTTCGGTCGAGATGGAGGTCAAGAGCGTGACGCCGGAAGGCGCCGCCGCCTTCCGCGCGATCGGCGTCACCCATGCCCGCTTCGGCGTGCAGAGCTTTGCGCAACGCCACCGGCAGGCCTTCAACCTGACCGCCTCCATCGCGCAAATCGAGACGGCAGCCGCAGTGCTGCGCAGCCAGTTTCCGCACGTCTCCTGCGACCTGCTCTATGGGATGAACGGTCAGACCGGCGAGGAATTTCTCGATGATATCGAACGGGCCTGCGCACTCGGCCTCGACAATATCGACTTCTACCCGCTGAACGTGATGGTCACGCAGAAGAAGCTGCACCGGCACTATCAAATGGCCGGGCTGAAACCGATCTCCGGCCTCGGCAAGCTCTACATGACCCGTGTCCTGCGCGAAATGATGCGGTCGCATGGCTTTCTACCGCACAACGGCCATGGCTTCGTGCGCGTCGACGCCGCGGAATGCGCTCGTAACCCGGTGACCACCCAACGCTACGCATTCAAGTATCACGAGACGGTCTACGGCACCGACGCCGAAGAGTTCATCGGCCTGGGCAACGGCGCCGAATCCTATATCCGCGGCCGCACGATCGAGAACGAGACCTCGCGCGAGCGCTACGTCGCGGCATTGCAGTCGGATGCGCCGCTCGCGGTTTCCGTTGTCGATCATCCCGACGACGTCAACGCCGGAAAATCCGTCGCGATCGCGTTGCCCTATCTCGGCCGCATCGCGCGCGCGCGGGTGGCCTGGGACCGGCTCGCGCCAGGCACCACCGCCAAACTCGAAACGCTCGAACGGCTCGGACTGATTGCCTGTGACGACGATATGCTCCGGCTGACGCCAGACGGCTGGCTCTGGTATGCGAACATGATGTATTACCTCGCGCCGCGCGCAGAACAGGCCGCCCTCGCCGCCATGATGCTCGGCGGACAACGCGGACGCATGGACGGCGCCGCCTTCGAGGCGCTTACGGCAGTTCGCTAAGCTGATGGACGCCGCCACGCCAACAGCCGGCATTCTGGCGCAGATTCTCGCCACGCACGGCGCAGACATCCCGGCCTATTACCGAGCGGTCCGCGCCGCCGGCGGCCACGCGCCAGTGTTTTGGGATGCGGGCCTCTCGGCCTGGATCGTGACTGGCTATGCGGCCTGCCGCCGTCTGCTGGCGTCGGACGCGCTCAGCAAGGCGCGTCTGCGCACGGCCGATTTCGGCTTTCCGCCCACCTGGAATCCAGCACTGGCCGATGTGCAGGCGCTTGCCGATCGCCAGATGAATTTCGATGATTTTCCGGCTGCCCGCAACGCGCATCGTGCCTGGGCCAGGCACCTTCGGGTCGAAGACGGCAGCGCGTTCGCCCTTGGCCTGGCGGATCTGGCCGGCTCACTGCTCGCCGCCTGTCCGCGCGAACAACCGTTCGATTTCTACGGTACCGTTCTTCGCCCCTATGTTTCGCGAGCGATCGCGTGCCGGCTCGGACTTGAGGAGAGCACGCGCGTTGCGCTGTATGGCGCAATCTGGCAGGTCGCCAGCTTCCTCGACGGACGCTGCGGCACCGCGCCTGCGCTCGGCCGCGCAATGCTGTCGCTTCTGGGCCTCGCCGACCATGTTCGAACGCACGGCACGGCGCTGATGGACAAGCTCGGCATGAGTGGAGCCGAACCGGAGCGGTGGATCGCCGACTATGTCCTGACGCTCGTCGCCGGTCATGAGAGTACGGCCTATACGCTCGGAATTGCTCTGCTGCATACAGCAGGTGACAACCTTTGCACACGCGCCGGGATTCAGAGTTTCTGAAGGAAGCGCTGCGCTATGACGGCGCCAATCAGCTTGTCGGGCGTGTCGCCCGCCGCCGCATTTCGCTGGACGCCGCCGGACCGATCGAGGCCGGGGCGCGCCTGTTGTTGCATGTGGCCGCAGCCGACCACGATCCGGCCGTCTTCGATGATCCCGAGCGCTTCGATCCGGATCGGCCGAACCGGGACCTCCTGGCCTTCGGCGCTGGCCCCGGCCGCTGCATCGGCGCGGCCTTCATGATGGCGCAGGCCACGATCTTTCTGGAAAGGCTGGCCTGCAGCGGCCTGACCATCCGGTTCGGTCCACCGGAGTTCGCGCACGCGCTTGCGGGCCGCGCCTTTCGCACCCTTCCCGCCATTGTCACTGCCGGGGCCTAGGCCCGTACGGATGGGGGGAGCGTCAGTTGACCGCCACGCCGGCGCGGTTCGGGTCCTTGAAGTTGATGGCTTGCAGGTAGCGGATGCCGTCTTCTGCGATGGCGTCGCCGACGATGCGGTCGCCCTCGGCCTTCAGTTCATCGAGATCGACATGGGCCGCATAGAATTTGCGCGTGCGCTCGGTGATCAGCCCGGCGTTCAGCAGCGTCTTGATGAGGACGCGGAAGACATTGGCCTCGCCCCTGAACTGGCGGGTGGGATCGCGCTCGGCCTTGCGCGCGGCGATGTCGGCGATCACGCGCTCGGGGTCGAGCCCGAAATTGCCGAAGATGACATGCTGCTGCTCGGGGCTGTTGGTGTTGAAGATCAGCGCCTGGGCGCAATGGGCAGCCCAGTCCTCGACGAGGTTGCGTTCGGCCTCGGTCATCTTCGGGACCGTGCGGTCGGCCCAGATCTTTCCGAATTTGTGGTGGAAGGCCTCGTCGGTCATCACCAGCTGGAACAATTTCCTCGCCAGCGGATCGCGGTTGTTGCGATAGCCATTGGCGAAGGCACCCATGGCCAGGCCCTCGACCAGCATCTGCATGCCGATGATCTTCTTGTAGACCTCGGGCGCGGCGATGATCTCGATCAGCAGCGATTTGAGCACGGAGCCGCATTCGACCGGCCGGCCCCAGCGCGCGCGGATATAGCGGGCAAAGGCGGTGACATGGCGGGCCTCCTCGCGGGTCTGGTTGGCGGCATATTCCTGTGCGCCCTGATCTTTCAGCACATGACACAGCGAGGCCGACAGGTTCAGCGCTCCCTGCTCGCCATGCAGGATGGAGGAGAAATTCCACAGCTGCATGTAGTTTATGAAGCGGATGCGATCCTTCTTGTCCGTCAGCGTCGCGGCGATATAGGGCAGGCGCAGAAGCGGCTGCGTCTCCTCGGCCATCATCGGTTCGTTTTCGAGATCGAAGGGCTCGTCGAAATCGATATAGGTGGGATCGAGCGGATCCCAGAAATGCTCATGCGTCGCCGAGATGATCTTGTCGAAGGCGGTGGAGCGGGCGTTGTAGCGGTCCAGCTCGATCATGGATTCGAAATCGTCCGGCGCCACGGCGTCGTACATGATGTCCTTGGTGATGTTGGTCATGCGCGCAAACCCCAAAGCAATGTCTGTCGGGGCCAGCATGAACCCCCGGGCGCGGGGAGAAAAGACCGGAGGCCGCGATCAGTCCGGCGGGGCGTAGATCGGCACCGCCCCCTCGCCCGGCGCCCCCGACCAGCCGGCGGCCGAGGTCACCGGGCCGCGCGTCATGCGGGCCAGGCGGCAGACCAGCCAGGGTTCGCCGCCCTCGGGCAGCGCCACCACGCAGCGGATTTCGCCATAGAGCGGGGCCCCGTCGCGCGCCGTCAGGAGCGGCATGGGGGAAAAGCGCGGCTGCACGATCCAGTCTTCGGGCGCCTGCAGCCCGTCCAGCGCAGCGGCGTCGGGCCGCATCCGCAGGCCCCGCCCGCCCCGGCCGTAACAGCGCTTTGCGACCGGTTCCCTGGCCGGCAGGCCGAGATCGCGCCAGCGGTCGGCGCGCACGCAGCGCTCGCCAGCCGGCAGCGGCACCTCCGCCATCACCCCCTTGTGGACACGGTCGTACCAGACCGGGTGGCTGTGCCAGCCGAGCGTCAGCGGCGACAACACGGCCAGAAGCGCGTCGCGTTCGGGCGATTCGCGCAGGATCAGGCGATTGGCGATATGCGGGACCGGATGCCAGCGGCCATTGGCGTCGCAATGCTCCAGCCGGCCGCGGCGCACGCGCAAGGATTCCGGCGCGGTGACCGAAACCCCGAACCAGTGCTGCGCGGCTTCGAAATCCGGCCGGGTCGGCTGCGACCATGGCGCGTCCTCAAGAAGGATCGAACCGGGTTCGGGCGCCATCCAGCGCCGCGTGGCCGCGCGCCACGCCTCATCCGTCAGCCCCTTTTCCCAGAACGTCATGGCCGCCAGCTCGGGCCACAGCTCGGCGCTGGCGCGATGCAGCGTGTAGATCAGCGAGACCAGCGAGGTGAAGGTCTGAAACTCCACCCAGCGCAGATCCCAGCCCAGCGCGGTGTCCGGCGCCGCCACCACGGCCAGATCGGCGCTGAGCACATCGGCCGCCGGCGCCAGCGGCCAGTCCGGATCGGGCCGGCGTGCGAGCCGCGGCCCCAGCGCGCGCAATAGATCGCGCAGGCGGCCGTCGATCCGATCGATCAGCGCGCGCGAGCCGACCAGCGGCATCTCGCCGATCGAGGCCGGTTCAATCGGATAGCGGCCGCCCTGGATCAACCGCTCCCACGTCGCGAGCAGCCGGGGCCGCGGCGCCGGACAGCGCCCGGCCAGTTCGTAGGTGAGCGGATGAAGCGGGCCATGGCCGGCGCTCCGGCGTTCCGAGTGCAGGCGGGTCAGAGATCTCACGGTGGTCGGTCCTGTTTGCGGACGGCGGAACCCAGCTCTGGCTGCTGGCCTCGATGAGCCTGGCCACCAGGCTTTCGAAGGAACCGGCATTGCGATGCCACTGGCGCTGTTGCTCGGCCGCCGTGCCTTCGTGCAGCGCCGCTTCCATGGCCCGTTCCAGCCGCGGCCACAGCCCCAGCGTCATCGCCGCCGGCTGCAGGCGGGCGAGCCAGCGCTCATAGCGGATGGCGGTCGGCACCGCCTCGTCGCGGCGCCAGTCGATCAGCGCGGCCGCCAGGCCGTGGCGGCGGGCGCGCCATTTGTTTTCCTCGATGAAGGCGCGCGCTTCTGGCCCTGGCAGCGTGCCGGCGGCCGCCTCCGCGATCAGGGTCACGGCCTCACATTGCAATAGCGCGACGATGAGCCAGATGCGGTTGAGCGAATAGATCGAATCGCAGATGCGCACCTCCAGCGTTCCATAGCGCTGGTGCAGACGCAGGTCGTCCCACATGCCCTGATCCGGTTCGAGAATGCCGACACGGCGCAGCCGCGCGACATGGCCGGTATAGGCCGCCTCGTCGGCCCACGCCTCGGGAATGCCCATGCGCGGATAGCGGCCCAGCAGGCTGTGGCGCCAGCTCGCCAGCCCGGTGTCGCGGCCCTCGTGAAAGGGCGAATTGACCGATAGCGCCAGCACCTCGGGCAGCACGCCGCGCAGCGCGTTCATCACCGGAATGCGCAGCTCGGGACAAGGCAGGCCGAGATGGACATGCAGGCCGAACGACATGGCGCTGCGCGCGATCTCGCCATATTCGCGCACGACATGGGCGTAATGGGGATAGCGCTCGGCATCGTCATGGACCGGCTGGCCCTGCCATTGCGAAAAGGGATGCAGGCCCGCGGCCAGCAGCTGCTGGCCCTGCAGCGCGGCCTGCTTGCGCGCCACGGTGCGCAGGATCGACAGGCCCGTCACCGTCTGGTCGGGGTGACTGTCGACCGGGGTCTGCAGTTCGATGGCGCATTTGTGCAGCTCGGAGGTGATCCCGCCCGGCGCCCCCAGCATCGTCTTCTGCGCCAGGTCGAAATCATGCGGCACGAGCGCGCGCGTGTGCGCGTCGACGACCTGCAATTCCTCTTCAACCCCCAACGTGACGATCATGTCGTCTCCGCGACCGCGCGGCAGCGCGCCATTGCAGCGGCACGTTCACGGCCGCAGCCATGCGCACCAATACGACACCGCCACCCTGTCCCCTGTCTGGAGGTAATATAAATGAGGGATAAGGTTGAGGCAGGGTAATCCTGATAGATCGTTAACACGCCGGCGCTCTCATTCCGCTGGTTGCAGCTGAGGCGCCGATAACACCCGCGTGGTTCCCGCGCGCGGCAAGGCATCGGCCGCAATGTCGGTGGTCGCCAGCGCCAGCAGCTTGGTTCCGATCGCGTGGATCAGCCCCAGCTTCTCGAAGCGGGCGAAGGCGCCCGCCAGCTGCCCGGCGGCATGGCCTTCGCGCGCAACCGAGTCGCGAATTCGAATCGCGCTCCCGCGGCCCGTAGAGCATGTGTTCATAGGCGCAGGCCTCCAGCGGCGACAGCGCGATGGTCCGGGGCCGCTCCGGGTCCTCGCGGCCATCCTCGATGCGGCCCGCCCCGCCGCCGGCGCGGCGATAGCGCAGGAACGGCACCTCCCCGCCGCCGCCCTGCGCGGTGACCACGCCCAGCGCGTCGCCGCGGAAGCGCCATTTGCTGTTCCAGATATCGACTTCGGCGTTGAGCGCGGCGATGTCGTCGTCGCCGATCGCGGTCGGCGGATTGACCGCCGGATAGAAATAATGCGCCGCGGCGTTGCGGTCGACGTGATCGGGATAGATGTAGCTGTAACCCTCCAGGTGACGCAGTTCGCCGAACATCTCGCGCAGTTTCGGATCGAAGAAATTGGGACTCTGCCGGTCGATGCGGATGCGGTTGGCGCGCGTCGGCGGCTGCAGGTGATGGATCTTCTTCACCAGCGCCAGCTGGCCGGCATAATCGGCCCGCGTCTCGCCCGGAAAGCCGCACAGGATGTTCCACGCCACGCGGACATCGCAGCTGCGCAGCCAGCGCAGGGTGTTGAGATTGTGGAGCGCGGACACCCCCTTTCCCATCAGCTGCAGGACGTGGTCGCTGAAGCTTTCGATTCCGGGCTGGACATAGCGGATCCCGGCCGCGGCCATCTTCTCGATCGAGCCCGGTTTCATGTTGGACTTGATCTCGTAGAAAATGTCGAGATCGAGACCGCGCGCCAGCAGCAGCTCGAAGAAGCGGTCCATGCCCTTGGCGTTGAGGATGTTGTCGACCGAATAAAGCAGGCTGACATCGTGCTTGCGATGCAGCTCCTCGATCAGATCGACGGTGGCCTCGTTCGAGCGCGCGCGATAGGTCATGCCGCCGGCATTCAGACCGCAAAAGGTGCAGTGGTGTTTCTGCCCCCACCAGCAGCCGCGCGAGGATTCGAAGGGCAGGAAGGTGACATATTCCGAACCGGGCCCGTACAGGCTCGGCTGGCCTGGACGGGCCGTGTCGAGCCCGAGTTCGGCGCGCCGGGCAAAGAAGTCCGAATAGTCCGGCACCGGCAGATCGTCCATGTTGCCGGCATAGGTGCCGCGCTCGGCGCCGGTGCCGGGCGCCTGCCGGGTGCGCACGCTGGCAAAGCGGTCGAGCGGTTCGTCGCGCAGCAGGGCGCCGAACAAGTCGGCGACGAAGGAATTGCATTCGCCATTGACGATGACGTCGATGCAGTCGAACGCCTCCAGCAAGGCGGCGCCGACGCTGCCTTCGACATTGGCGCCGCCGAAGACGATGGTCGTGTCCGGATTGCGGCGCTTGATCTCCATGGCCAGCGCCAGAGACGGAACGTTCTGCTGAAATGTGGAGGTGATGCCGACCACCTTGTAGGCCGCCAGCGGCTTTGCGGCGGCGCGCACGAAATCCGGCGCCAGATCTTCGCGCAGCGTCAGAAGCCCGGCCTCGGTGACGCCGCTGGCCTGTTCGATCTGGCGGACGAAGTCGCGGGCCTGCGCAAGATACGCGGGCGGCGTTTCGAACTCCGGGAACGCGGCCTTGGTGAAGGTCCATTCGCCCAGCATCGGGGTGGGCGTGCCCGACAGCAATTCGTAGAGGTCGGGGCCGACGGTGGCGGCGAAATCCAGATTGAGATGAAACGCGTCGGTTGCGATGTTTTCGCGCGCGCACAAAGCCTTGAGAAGACCAAGCTGAAGCGAGGGGGCACGCGCCGAGCAAAACGGCATGTTCACAAGGGCAATATCGGGCATGTCCAACTCGCAAGATCAGGGCAATTGCTGCCAGCGACATTGCGTTTCCTGGCGCGGCGCGGTCGATCCCCTTCGCAAAACATGGTTTACGGGCGCCCGGTGGCGCGGGCGCGGTGCGGGTTGTTCCCGGATTGGGCGAGATGGCGCGGCGTGGCGGGCGCGGCTCAGCCCTGCGCCTTGCGGCGGCGGCGATTGGCGATCCCGATATAGAAGCTGACGGCGGCCAGCGCGTAGAGCGGCCATTGCACGGCGTCGTTGATCGAGGCCGGCAGCACGAAGGAGGCCAGCGCGAAGCACAGCGAGGCCATGAAATAGAACGGCCGCCAGGGAAAGGGCGCGCGTTTGCGGGACCGCTTCCACTCTTCCAGTTCGCGATCGACGGGATCGATTGCCGGCGCGAGGAGGATGTCCGCCGCCGATGCGGCATCCGGCGCTGCCGGCGCGGCCGCAATCGCAGGGGCCGGCCGTGCGCCCTGCGGGGCTTGCGGTGCCGGACCGGCCACGCCGCGGCGGCCGAAGGCGGGTCTGTTCGCCATGATCGGGTTCCCCGGACAGACCCCCAAGCCTCGGCCATCGGCCTTAGCGGAAGTTTAACGGCGCGCGATTTTCCCGCAGGGGTCGCAAGCCCGGGACTCGGCCGCGGAGGCAACGAACCGGCCCAGCCGGCAGTTACAAGACCGTGTCCTCACAGCGGCGCCCGCCAAGATTTGGCGCTCCCAAGGGGAATCGAACCCCTGTTTCAGCCTTGAGAGGGCCGCGTCCTAACCGCTAGACGATGGGAGCCAAAGCGGAGGCGGGGCTTATAGCGTCCCGGCCGGGCGCGGGGCAAGATGGCCGCGCAAAATCGGCCGCGCGGGGGGCTTGCCATGACCATCGCCGAATGGGCGCTTCTGGGCGCTGTGATCGTCTATCTGATGACGGTGGCGCCGGTGAAGGCGGCGGGCCATCGCGACTTCGACAATGCCAATCCGCGCGATCCCGGCTTCTACACGCCGGGGCTGCGGGCGCGCGCGCTGGGCGCCCATCTCAACGGCATCGAGACCTTCCCCTTCTTCGCCGCCGCCGTGCTGCTGGCCGAGTTCCGGGCCTGCCCGCAGAGCTGGATCGACGGGCTGGCGGTGCTGTTCCTGGCCGCGAGGCTGGCCTATGTGGCGGCCTATCTCGGCAATGCGCCGACCACCCGCACACTTCTCTGGAACGCCGGGTTCGTCGCCAATCTGGCGATCTTCCTGATGCCGCTTTATGCGCCCTAGGGGCTGAGCGGCAGCGGCCGGAAATCCCCGCCTTCGAACACAAAGGCGCGCGCCTCGCCCGCCGCCGCCGCCGTCAGCGGCTGGATCAACCAGACAAAGCCGTCTTCGGCGGCGCCGGCGCGGTCGGTTTCGGACGGCGCCGCCTTGCCGTTGGGATGAGAGTGGTAACAGCCGATCACATCGCGGTCCGTGCCGCGCATGGCCCGGAGCAGCGCGACATGTTTGGCCGGATCGATCTCGAAGCGGTCGGCCGCATCGCCCAGATTGGCCGTCGGGTGCAGGGCGATCGCCCGCGCCGTGCCGGCTTCGATCCGTCCCTCGATCAGCCCGCAGCATTCGCGCGGGAAGGCGGCGCGGGCCTCGGCCGCGAGCTGGTCGCGCAGGACCTGCGGCAGGGTGAGCGCGGCCAGCATCGCCTAACGCGGAATTTCGGGCGGGGCGGCCGCGATGCGGCTGACGACATGGCCGTCCTGCGTGTCGACAATATCGATCTCCTCGCCCGCCGGCGTGCGCAGCCTGAGGATCAGCCGGTTGCCGGAGACCTCCATGGCCTCGATGCTCGCCCCCGGCGGCAAGGTCAGGCTGGCGGCCTGGGCCGCCGCGCGGCCCGGCGACGAGCCGCCGCGGATCTTCATGGTCATGCCCACGACCACCGCGCCCAGGCCCAGAACAATCAGCAGCCCCAGAAAGATGACGACGCCCAGCATGATCTTCTGGCCCAGGGGCCGGGGCGCCGCCGGCGGATTGACGGATGCGCCGCCGGGCTCCACACCATCCCTCGACATGTCAGACACTGAGACTTCCTCCGTGGGCGGAACGCTGCGCCGGGCCGAAGCCGGCGCCGGCGAAGACGGCTGGCGGCTGGACCGCTTCCTGGCCGCGAAACTGGACGATCTTAGCCGCGCGCGCCTTCAGGCGCTGATCGCGGCCGGCGCGGTCGCGCGCGCGGCCGGGACGATAAGAGACGCCAATCACAGAATCAAACCGGGCGAGGTCTATACGGTCACCGTGCCGCCGCCGGCCCCGGCCGAACCGCAGGGCCAGGATATTCCGCTGTCGGTCGTCTATGAGGACGATGCGCTGATCGTTATCGACAAGCCGGCCGGGCTGGTGGTCCATCCGGCGGCCGGCAATCTGGACGGCACGCTGGTCAACGCCCTGATCGCCCATTGCGGCGACACGCTGAAGGGGGTCGGGCGGGGTGGCGCGGCCGGGCATCGTCCACCGCCTCGACAAGGATACCAGCGGGCTCATCGTCGCCGCCAAGACCGAAAAGGCCATGTCGAGCCTGGCCAAGCAATTCGCCAAGCATGCGATCGAGCGGGCCTATCACGCCGTCGTCTGGGGCGCCCCGCGCAAACCCGAGGGCCTGATCGAGAGCCAGATCGGGCGCAGCCCCTTCGACCGCAAACGCATGGGGGTGCTGAGGGGCGGGGGCAAGGAGGCGCGCACCCGCTACAAGGTCATCGAGCGCTTCGGCCCGGAGGCCCGCCCCTTCGCCAGCCTGATCGAATGCCGGCTGGAGACCGGCCGCACCCATCAAATTCGCGTGCATCTGACCCATCTGGGCCACCCGCTGATCGGCGACCAGACCTATGGCCGGCCCCGCCCGCCGCCGCGCGCCCAGAGCCAGGAAGAGGCCGTGGCCTATGCCGCCACCGCCGAATTTCCCCGCCAGGCCCTGCATGCCTGGCTTCTGGGCTTTCACCACCCGACCCTCAACAAGCCCATGCGCTTCGAGGCGCCCTGGCCTGAGGATTTTCGTGGCCTGATCGGGGCGCTCAGGGGCTTGTAACTGCCCGGAAAGTTCCCATTTCTTTAAATCTGCTCCGGCCAAATTCTGGCGGAGCGGCCCCCTCCGGGCGCCTCGCGCGTTGTAGTCAGGGAGGGCGGAAGCGTGAAGCCGCGGTGCTTGGGGCCGGCGGCGCAAACAGGGCCAAGGGGGCCTGGACGAATGAGCGGTCGCGGAGTTCCCGCGCTGAGCGGCGAAAACGGATTGTCCCGTTACCTGACGGAAATCCGCAAATTCCCGCTTCTGAAGCCGGAAGAAGAATACATGCTGGCGAAAGCCTGGCGCGAGCACGAGGATCCCGAAGCGGCCCGCAAGCTCGTGACCAGCCATCTGCGCCTGGTGGCCAAGATCGCCATGGGCTATCGCGGCTATGGCCTGCCGGTCAGCGAGATCGTGTCGGAAGGCAATGTCGGGCTGATGCAGGCGGTCAAGCGCTTCGAGCCGGAACGCGGCTTTCGCCTGGCGACCTATGCGATGTGGTGGATTCGCGCCTCGATCCAGGAATACATCTTGCGCAGCTGGTCGCTGGTGAAGATGGGCACCACGGCGGCGCAGAAAAAGCTGTTCTTCAATCTGCGCAAGGCCAAGAGCCACATCGACGCGATCGAGGAAGGCGACATGACGCCCGAGCATGTGGCCGAGATCGCCGACCGCCTCGGCGTCTCCGAGCGCGAGGTCGTGGACATGAACCGGCGCATGTCCGGTCCCGATTCCTCGCTCAACACCCCGATCAAGACCGAATCCGATGCCGAATGGCAGGACTGGCTGACCGACGACTCGCTCGACCAGGAAGCGATGCTGGCCGAGTCCGAGGAGATGGACGAGCGCCGGGCGCTGCTCACCGCGGCGCTGGGCGAACTCAACGAGCGCGAGCGCGAAATCATCATCGCCCGCCGCCTCGAGGACGAGCCGAAGACGCTCGAAGCGCTGTCGCACAAATACGGCGTCAGCCGCGAGCGCGTGCGCCAGATCGAGGTCAAGGCCTTCGACCGCCTGCAGACCGCGATGAAGCGCGCCCTGCAGGAAAAGCGCAGCCATATGGACGACGGCGCCGCAGCGGGCGCCTAGCGCGCGACGCCATCTTGCCTGACCCCGCGCAACAGGTCAGCGTGGGCGCATGCCCGCGGTGCCCATACCTCATCTCGGCCAGGACCTGCTGATCTTTCTCGGCGTTGCCGCCGTGATCGTGCCGCTCTACGCGCGGCTGCATGTCAGCCCGGTGCTGGGATTTCTGACCGCGGGCGTCATGCTGGGCCCTTACGGCTTCGGTGCGCTGTCGCGTGTGCTGCCCTGGGTGGCCAATGTCACCTTCAACGATCCCGACCGCATTGCCGGGCTGGGGGAGTTCGGGGTCGCCTTTCTGCTCTTCATGATCGGAATCGAGTTGAGCTGGAGCCGGCTGTTGCGCATCCGCAAGCTGGTGTTCGGACTGGGCCCGGCGCAGGTGGTGGTGTCGGCCGTGGCCATCGGCCTGATCGCCTATGGGCTGGGCGCCCTGCCGCGCTCGGCCTTTGTCGTCGGCACGGCGCTGGCGCTGTCCTCGACCGCCATCGTGCTGCCCTCGCTGTCCGAACGCCGCCGTCTCAATTCGGCCGCCGGGCCGCGCCAGCTTTGCGATCCTGCTGTTTCAGGACCTGGCCGTGGCGCCGCTGCTGTTCATGGTGCCGCTGCTGGCCGCCCGGCCCGGAAGCGCGACCGGCCTGGCTGCCCTGACCGCGCTGGCCGCCGCCATCGCCGCCCTGATCGTGCTGGTCGTCGCCGGACGGCTGATCCTCCGGCCGCTGTTCCAGCTGGTGGCGCAGACCAGGAGCAATGAACTGTTCGTCGCCGCCTGCCTGCTGGTGGTGATCGGGGCGGCCTCGATCGCGGCGGCGGCCGGCCAGTCCATGGCGCTGGGCACCTTCATCGCCGGACTGCTGCTGGCCGAAACCGAATTCCGCCGCCAGGTGCAGATGACGGTGCAGCCCTTCCAGGGCCTGCTTCTGGGACTGTTTTTCGTCTCGGTCGGCGTGCGCCTCGACTTCGCGCAGATCGTCGCCCATCCCGGGCTGATCCTGGGGCTCGTCGCCGGGCTGATCGCCGTCAAGATCGCCGTTCTGCTGCCGCTGGGCCGGCTGGCCGGCCTGCCGGCGAGCGTGGCCGGCGAGATTGCGCTGATCATGAGCCCGGCGGGCGAATTCGCGCTGGTGCTGGTGGGGGCTGCCATCGCCGCCCATGTCGTGCCCGCCGCCACCGGCGGCGCGGCGATGCTGGCCGCGACGGTCTCCATGTTCGCGATCCCGGTTCTGGTCCACGCCTCCGAGCGCTTCATTCCCGCACCCGAAGCCGACGAGGACGTCGCCGCACTGGTGCCCCATGTCGACGACGATGCGCCGCGCGTGATCATTGTCGGCTATGGCCGGGTCGGCGAGCTGGTGGGCCAGATGCTGACGCGCCACGGCTTCGAGTTTCTGGCGCTCGACGGCGATGCCGCACTGGTCGCGCGCGAGCGCAAGCGCGGCGCGCCCATTTTCTATGGCGATGCCACGGCCATCGAACTGCTGAGACTGTGCGGCATTTCCAATGCCCGCGCCCTGGTCGTGACCATGGACCGGCCGGTGGCCGTGGAGGCGGTGGTCGCCGCCGCCCGGGCCGAATGCCCCGAGCTGACCATTGTCGCGCGGGCACGCGACGCGGCCCACGCCGCCAAGCTCTACGGCCTGGCCGTCACCGATGCTGTGCCCGAAACCATCGAGGCCAGCCTGCAGCTTTCCGAAGCCCTGCTGATCGATATCGGAGTGCCGATGGGCCATGTCATCGCCTCGATCCACGAAAAGCGCGACGAGTTTCGCGAGATGCTGCAAGCCCCCGCCAAGGAGGGGCGCAAACGCTTCGCCATCCGCGCCTCGCGCCGCGACAGCGAATAGCTGCCATGCACAAACCCGGCTTGGCGGGCGCAGCCGTCCTGCTAGCGTCATGCCCTGGATGAGAGGGCGCGATGAAACTGGATCTGTGGCAGGTGGATGCCTTTGCGCAACAAGCCGCTGGAGGGCAATCCCGCGGCGCTGGTGCCGCTCAGGACCTGGCTCGATGCCGGGCTGATGCAGGCCATCGCCACGGAAAACAATTTGTCCGAGACGGCGTATCTTCGTGGCGGCCGCGCCCGGCAAATACGAGCTGCGCTGGTTCACGCCGGACGGCGAAGTCGATCTGTGCGGGCATGCGACCCTGGCCAGCGCCTGGCTGATCTTCGAGACGCTGGCGCCGCAGCTCGCATCGGTCGATTTCGAAACGCGCTCGGGAACACTGAGCGTGACGCGCGGCGAGGCGGGACGGTTGACGATGTCATTGCCGTCCGACCCGGTGTCGCCCTTCGGCGACCGGCAACTCCTGGAGGCGATCGGAACGGCGCTGGGCACACCGGCGCCGACGCAGACGCAACGCGGCCGCTATCTGATGGCGGTGTGGGACGATCCGGCCATCGTGCGCGGCATCCGCGATTGCGGCGAGATCGCGCGCGTGCTGCGCGATCGCGAATTGTGGGGCCTGATCGCCACCGCGCCGGGCGATGAGGGCTACGACTTCGTCTCGCGCTTCTTTGCCCCCGACAAGGGCGTGCCGGAAGACCCGGTGACCGGCTCGGCGCATTGCGCGCTGACCCCGTTCTGGGCCCGGCGGCTCGGCAAGACGACGCTGAACGCGCGGCAGGTCTCCCGGCGCGGCGGAGACATTCTGTGTACGGATGATGGCGCGCGCACGATCCTCTCCGGCCGCTGCGCGCTCTATATGACCGGCGAGATCGCGGTGCCGGGCTAGTCCTCGACGCCCTCGCAGCTTTCGCCGAAGGCGGCAAGGCCTTCCTCCAGATAGTCGCCCAGCAGCGGCAGGCCGAGGAGATATTGCGCCGTGCGATTGGTGTGTTCGCTGCGCGCGATCGCCAGCGCCTCGCCCCATTCGCCCAGATCGTAGGTGCCGCGGCCCAGCCAGGCCAGCGCCACCAGATTGATCTGCTCGTCGAGGTCGAGCCCGCCGATAAAGGCGACAAGCTCGCGCCGCACCGGATCATCGGAGGTATCCTCGAGCACGTCGGTCATGCCGTCATCGGTCGCGTTGGAGCCGGAATCGGGATCGCTGTCGCCTTCCTTGGCGTCGAACTGGCGCGCCTTGAGGATGATGCGGCAGACACTTTCGGTCGCGATTCCAAGACGGGGCGGGGTGTCGGGCTTTGCGGCGAACGGCATGGCAGCCTCCGGCATTTCCCAACAAAACGCGGCGCGCACGCATTGTGTTCCTCAGCCCGTTTCGCCCGGGAAACCGCCCAAAGGCGCGCCTGCGACAGTAACGTCGTTTGACGCAACGCAGCGAACATCCTATATCGGTTGCGGGCCACGCCGCCCCAACGCGGCGCTTCATTCTGTGAGGAATGACTATGACCGGAACACGTCCGGCCGTGCGCCCTGCACGGCCTTTTTTTTCGTCCGGACCCTGCGCCAAGCGGCCGGGCTGGACCACCGAAACGCTGAACGACGCCCTTCTGGGCCGTTCGCACCGCTCCAAACCGGGCAAAGCCAAGCTGCAAGAGGCGATCGACCGCACCCGCAAGGTGCTGGGCGTTCCAGAAGATTATCGCATCGGCATCGTGCCGGCGTCGGACACCGGCGCCGTCGAAATGGCGATGTGGTCGCTTCTGGGTCCGCGCCCCGTCGATCTCTTCGCCTGGGAAAGCTTCGGCGAGGACTGGGTGACCGACGCGGTCAAACAGCTCAAGCTGAAAGACACAAACCTTCACAAGGCCGATTACGGCGACCTGCCCGATCTGGCGGCCTACAATCCCAAGCACGACACCGTCTTTCTGTGGAACGGCACCACCAGCGGCGTGCGCGTGCCGAATGGCGACTGGATTGCGGCCGATCGCGACGGCCTGACCATCTGCGACGCCACCAGCGCCGCCTTCGCCATGGATCTGGCGTGGGACAAGCTCGATGCGGTGACCTTCTCCTGGCAGAAGGTGCTGGGCGGCGAAGCCGCGCACGGCATGCTGGTGCTGTCAGCCCGCGCGCGGTCGCGCGGCTGGAAAGCCTATACCCCGCCCTGGCCGCTGCCGAAGATCTTCCGCATGACCAAGGGCGGCAAGATCAATGAAGGCATCTTCAAGGGCGAGACCATCAACACGCCCTCCATGCTGGCGGTCGAAGATTATCTCGACGCGCTGAAATGGGCCGAAAGCGTCGGCGGGCTCAAGGGCCTGATGGCGCGCGCCGACCGCAATCTCGCGGTGCATGGCGAATTACGTCGCGCAATCGGACTGGCTCGGCTTCCTCGCCGCCGATCCGGCCACGCGCTCGAACACGAGCGTATGCCTGAAGATCACCGATCCCTGGTTCACGGCGCTGTCGCCGGACGACCAGGCGGCGGCGGCCAAGAAGATCGCGACGACGCTCGACAAGGAAGGCGTGGCGCTCGACATCGCGTCGTACCGCGCCGCCCCGCCGGGTCTGCGCATCTGGTGCGGCGCGACGGTCGACGCCGCCGACCTCGAAGCGCTGACGCCCTGGCTCGACTGGGCGTGGGCGCAGGTCAAGGCGTCCGCTTAAGCCACCATTCCCCCTTCTTCCCGGCCGCGATTCGGGCCGGACAACGCACGGAGCATTGACATGCCCAAGGTTCTGATTTCCGACAAGCTCTCTCCCGCGGCGCTCGACATCTTCAAGCAGCGCGGCGTCGAGGCCGATGTGAAGACCGGCCTTTCCAAGGAGGAGCTGATCGCCATCATCGGCGACTATGACGGGCTGGCCATCCGCTCCGCCACCAAGGTCACCGCCGAGGTTCTGGCCGCCGCAAAGAAGCTGAAGGTCATCGGCCGCGCCGGCATCGGCGTCGACAATGTCGATATTCCGGCGGCCACCGCCGCCGGCGCCATCGTCATGAACACGCCCTTCGGCAATTCCATCACCACGGCCGAACACGCCATCGCGCTGATGATGGCGCTGGCGCGCGACATTCCCGCCGCCAACGCCTCGACCCATGCCGGCAAATGGGAAAAGAGCCGCTTCATGGGCGTGGAGCTTTACGGCAAGATGCTGGGCCTGATCGGCGCCGGCAATATCGGCTCCATCGTCGCCGACCGCGCCAAGGGGCTGAAGATGCATGTCGTCGCCTTCGATCCCTATCTGTCGCCCGAACGGGCCGAGAAGCTGGGCATCGAGAAGGTCGAGCTGAACGATCTGCTGGCCCGCGCCGATTTCATCACCCTGCACACGCCGCTGACCAACGACACGCGCAACATCATCTCGGCCGACGCGCTCAACAAGACCAAGAAGGGCGTGCGCATCATCAACTGCGCGCGCGGCGGGCTGGTCGATGAGGCGGCACTGAAAGTGGCGCTCGATTCCGGCCATGTCGCCGGGGCGGCGCTCGACGTGTTCGAGGAAGAGCCGGCGAAATCGAACATCCTGTTCGGCAACGACAAGGTCATCGCCACCCCGCATCTGGGCGCCTCGACCTCCGAGGCGCAGGAGAACGTGGCGTTGCAGGTGGCCGAACAGATTTCCGACTATCTTCTCACCGGCGCCATCACCAATGCGCTCAACATGCCGTCGATCTCGGCCGAGGAAGCCCAGAAGGTGCGGCCCTGGATATCGCTGGCCGAAAAGCTGGGCGCCTTTGCCGGACAGATCATCGAATCGAGCATCGAAAGCGTCGAGATCCTCTATGAGGGCACGGCCTCCGAGCTCAATCAGCGCGCCCTCACCCAGGCCGCGATCATGGGCCTGCTGCGGCCGACGCTGAGCGAGGTCAACATGGTCAATGCGCCGATCGTCGCCAAGGAACGCGGCATCAAGATCAGCGAAACCCGCCGCCCGCGCCAGGGCGTTTACGAAGGCTATATGAAGGTCACGGTGACACTGGCCGACGGCACCACGCGGCGCGTGGCCGGCACCGTGTTCTCCGACCGGCGTCCGCGCCTGATCCAGGCCAAGGACATCAACATGGAGGCCGAGTTCGCCCCGCACATGCTCTATGTCATCAACGAGGACAAGCCGGGCTTCATTGGCAAGCTGGGCACGGTGCTGGGCGAGGCCGGAGTCAATATCGCGAACTTCAATCTGGGCCGCGCCGCCGCCGGCGCCGACGCCATCGCGCTGGTCGAGGTGGACGGGCCGGTCGACAACAAGGTGCTCGACGCCATCGTCAAGCTGCCCCTGGTCAAGCAGGCCAAGGCGCTGGCATTCTGACGCGCTTGTAATCTGACGCGCTTGCAATCGAAACCGCCGCCCCCCATCTGATGGAAGCACCGCTTCGCTCGGGTGGGGGGACATGGCACCGCTGCACGCAATCTGTTGGCTCCGGGAGCACGGCTCTGCCTCCCGGCCAGCGTCGCGGATCCGGACCAGGCGCGCCGTGACACGCCCCAACCTCACATCCCATGGCGCCGTTCGCGCGCGCGTACCGATGCTGCTCCCTCTCGCAAGGCGCTGACGCATGCAAGGCCTGCCGCATCTTCTGAACGATCTGGGTCCCGACCCGGCAATGCGCGCGATCTTCGCCGCCTGGATTCTTTGGGGGATCAGCTGGATCATCGCCGCACGCTTCGCCAATCGCACCACCAAGCGTTCGCCATGGCTTCTTGTGGTGGCGGCCACGGCGATCGGCATCGCGTTCCTGCTGCCCGACCGGCTGGAGCCGTCGGACCTGACAGCCCTGTGGCAAATGCCGGAAACCGCCCGCTGGCTGCTCTTCGTCGTGGCGCTGGCGGGATTTGCCTTCGCATGGTGGGCGCGGATCACGCTCGGCCGGCTGTGGTCGGGCACGATCACCCTCAAGGAGGGCCATCATATCGTCGATACCGGGCCCTACGCCCTGGTGCGCCATCCGATCTATACGGGCCTGCTGCTGTCGGCCGCGGCGAGCGTGGTTGCCGCCGGTTCAGCGGCGGGGCTGATCATCTTCGCAGTGGTTGTGGCCGCGACCACGCTCAAGGCCTGGGCCGAGGAACGGTTCCTCGCGCGCGAGCTGGGGCAAGAGGCCTATGGCGCCTATCGCCGCAGGGTTCCCATGCTCATGCCGTTCTGGCCGAAATAAGCCTGACGCCGCCCTCCGCCCGCGCTATAAGTGGTCACCGTTGCCAGCCGCGCCCGGCCCTGCCTTGCGTTCTCTGGCGGCACCGGTTCAATCCATAGCGGAATTTTCGTGATGTCGAATGTGGCCGTGATCGGCGCCCAGTGGGGCGACGAGGGCAAGGGCAAGATCGTGGACTGGCTTTCGGCGCGCGCCGATGTGGTGGTGCGCTTCCAGGGCGGCCACAATGCCGGCCATACGCTGGTGATCGACGGTGTCACATTCAAGCTCTCGCTGTTGCCCTCGGGCGTGGTGCGCGAGGGCAAGCTGGCCATCATAGGCAATGGCGTCGTGGTCGATCCCTGGGCCTTCGCCTCCGAGGTCGCAAAGCTGCAGGCCCAGGGGGTTGCGATCACGCCGGAGTCGCTGGTCGTGGCCGAGAACGCCGTGCTGATCCTGCCGCTGCACCGCGAACTGGACGAGGCGCGCGAAAGCTCCAACAGCGTGCAGGCGCTGGGCACCACCAAGCGCGGCATCGGCCCGGCCTATGAAGACAAGGTCGGCCGCCGCGCCCTGCGCGTCATCGATCTGCACGATTTCAAGACGCTGCCCACCAAGATCGACCGGCTGCTGGCCCATCACAACACGCTGCGCCGGGGCATGGGCCTCGACGAACACGATGCGGCCGCGCTTCTGGAGCTGCTCAGGGAGATGGCGCCGAAGATCCTGCCCTTCGCCGGCTCGGCCTGGCGCCGCCTCGACGAAGCGCGCCGCGACACCAAGCGCATCCTGTTCGAAGGCGCCCAGGCGGTGCTGCTCGACATCGATCACGGCACCTATCCCTATGTCACCTCGTCCAACACCGTGGCCGGACAGGCCGCGGCGGGCTCGGGCGTCAGCCCGCGCGAGATCGGCTATGTGCTGGGCATCGTCAAGGCCTATACGACGCGCGTCGGCGAAGGCCCCTTCCCCACCGAACTCACCGATGCCACCGGCGAGAAGCTGGGCGAGCGCGGCGCCGAATTCGGCACCGTCACGGGGCGCAAGCGCCGCTGCGGCTGGTTCGATTCGGTTCTGGTGCGCCAGACCGTCGTGACCGGCGGCGTCGACGGCATCGCCCTGACCAAGCTCGACGTGCTGGACGGCTTCGACGAGATCAAGCTGTGCACCGGCTATATGCTGGACGGGCGCGAGATCGACCATCTGCCGGCCGACGCCACCGAACAGGCGCGCTGCGTCCCGGTCTACGAGACCATGGAGGGCTGGAGCCAATCCACCCGCGGGGCGCGCAGCTGGGCCGAGCTGCCGGCGCAGGCGATCAAATATGTCCGCCGCGTCGAGGAATTGATCGGGGCGACGGTGGCGCTGCTGTCGACCAGCCCGGAGCGCGAAGACACGATCCTGGTGCGGGACCCGTTCCTGGGATGACCGCAGGCAAGGCCCGACCCGCGCGGAAGGGACCGGTGCGAGCCCGCAATCCCGACGCGACGCGACGCAAACTGCTCGATGCGGGCACCATCGAGTTCGCCAGGAATGGCTATGACGGCACTTCGCTGGAGGCCATTGCAACACGCGCGCGCGTCAACAAGGCCATGGTCTCCTACCATTTCAAGAACAAGCGCGGGCTCTATCAGGCGATCCTGGATGCGACCGTGGGCGAGGTCGTCGATCGCGTCGCCGAGCGCCTGCCTGCAGACGGCACGGCGGCCGAACGCCTGGAGGCCTATATCGAGACCCTGTCGGAGGCGCTGGCCGCCCGCCCCGATTTTTCCGCCATGCTCATGCGCGAATATCTTTCGGGCTGGTTCGCCCGCGACAAGGCGCTGGTGGCGCGACTGGCGACGCTGTCCGATATGACCCGCCGCCTGCTGCAGGACGGTGTCCGGCAAAAGGCATTCCGCGCGGTCGATGCGCATAGTTTCCATCTGTCGATCATCGGCGCCCTGACCTTCTTCCAGGCCAGCCAACGCTTCCGGACGGACGCGGCCGCGCATGGCACGCTCGAGCTACCCGTGCCCAGCGTGCGGAAATTCACGGCCCAACTGGTCAAGGTCAGCATTGCCGGTCTGGCGGTAAGCCGCTGAAATGCCGACTAGTTTGGCTGCCATGCAGGGGCCTCAAAGCTGTACTATCAACCAACTGGTTGATTAATTAGGAGGCAATCCCCAACTCAGTCAGGCCAAACAGGGAGATCACGATGAACATCGCCACCGTCATGGGACTTGGAGCAGCCCTTCTATGCCTCGCCTTGCCGCCCGCGGCGGCCGCCGGGCCGGCCTCGCCCGGGCCCGCCTTGGAGCGCTTTGCACGCGACTACGCCGCCGACCCCTCGCTGACCACGCCCGTGAATTTCGGCATTTCCGTCGACGGGCAGATGTGGAGCGTGACGGCTACTCCGGCGAACGCCGGAAAACCCGCCGGCGTGCGCCTCGTCAAGGGCAAGCCCGCCAAGCCGACATTCTATTATGCGATGAGCGCGGCCACACTCGTCCGGCTCGACGAGGGCTCACTCAACGCGCTGACCGCAGCCGGCAAAGCCCGGGAGAGCGATAAGGCCGATCTCGAATTCGAGGTCATGCCCGGCTTCGACGGAACACTGGACAACGGAAAGCTCATTTCCGTGCTGTTTCACTTCTTCACGCGCGGCCTGCCGGAGACCATCGCATTCTCATCGGACAGGGCCCGCGCCGTGCACGGCGCCCACGCCGTCGTATTCTACTATCAGCCGGGCCTGCGCAGTGCCTGGCTCGAATTGCGGCCCGGCGATCACGCCAATGCCGATCCGAAAGATCAGACCAATCCCTTCCCATCGCTGTTCATCGTCACCAAGGGGCACTCCCAGGCTCGCATCGGCGGACGCAAGCTGGTTTTGGAAGCCGGCCGCGCCGTCCTTATCCCGGCCGGAACCGCACATGAGTTCTGGAACGACGGCGACGAGAGCGCCGAAGGCATCCTGATCATGTTCGGCGAAGGCGCCTGACCGCGCCGTTTTCACCGCCGTCAAAGCATTGCCGTAGCGTCAAGGGGTGCCGCCACCGCGTACCCCCTTGCGCTAGCGGGCGAAAGCCCGGCACGCTGGCCCCTTCGCTATTTCAGGAACGAAGGGGACGCCCCATGTTGAAGACCCGTTTCACGGAAATGTTCGGTGTCGAGGTGCCGATCACCTGCGGCGGCATGACCCGCGTCGGCAAGGCCGAACTGATCGCCGCCGTCGCCAATACCGGCGCGCTGGGCTTTCTGACCGCGCTGACCCCGGGCTCGCCCGAAAAGCTGGTCGCCGAAATCCAGAAGACCCGCGACCTCACCGACAAGCCCTTCGGCATCAACCTGACGATCCTGCCGTCGATCAATCCGATTCCCTATGACGAATACCGCCAGGTGATCTGCGAAAGCGGCGTCAAGGTGGTGGAGACGGCCGGCAACAATCCGGCGCCGCATCTGCCGGCCTTCAAGGAGGCCGGCGTCAAGGTGGTCCACAAATGCGTGACCGCGCGCCATGCCGTGAAGGCCGAGAGCATCGGCGTCGATTGCGTCTCCATCGACGGCTTCGAATGCGCCGGCCACCCCGGCGAGGAAGACATCGGCGGGCTGGTGCTGTTCGCCGTGACGACCGCCAAGCTGAAGATTCCGGTGATCGCGTCGGGCGGCATTGCGGACGCACGCGGGCTGGTCGCGGCGCTGGCGCTGGGCTGCGAAGGCGCGAACATGGGCACGCGCTTCATGGCCACCAAGGAAGCGCCGATCCACGAAAAGGTGAAGCAGGCCATCGTCGACAATGACGAACGCGCCACCGACATGATCTTCCGCACCCTGCGCAATTCCTCGCGCGTGGCGAAGAACAAGATCAGCCAGGAAGTCGTCGCCATCGAGCAGCGCGGCAACGCCAAGTTCGAGGATGTGAAGGAGCTTGTGGCCGGCACGCGCGGCGGCGTCGTCTACGACACCGGCGACACCGATTACGGCATCTGGTCGGCCGGCCAGACCCAAGGCCTGATCCACGACATCCCGACCTGCGCCGAATTCGTCGCGCGCACGGTCAAGGAAGCCGAGGAGATCATCCGCGGACGCCTCGACAAGTTCGTGGCGTAGCGTTCCGCCCCCGTTTGCGGAGAGGCAAGGCTAGGAATCGCGATTGGCCCAGTGATTGAGCGGGCCGTGGCCCTTGCCGAAACCGGGCGCACTTTCGATGGCGGCCTGCACATAGTCGCGCGCGCGCCCCACCGCCAGCGGGATCGACAGGCCCTCAGCCAGCCCGCAGGCAATGGCGCTGGCATAGGTGCAGCCGGTGCCATGGGTGTGCTTGGTCTTGATGCGCGGATAGCCATAGACCTCGGTGCCGCCCTCCCAGACCAGCACGTCGTCGACCGTCGCCCGCGTGGCATGGCCGCCCTTGATCAGCGCCGATTTCGCCCCCAGCGCGATCAGCGCGCGGCCCGCGGCCTCGGCCTGTTTGAAGCTGGAGCCCTTGAGGCCGACCAGCACGCGCGCTTCAGGCAGATTGGGCGTGACGATGGTGGCCAGCGGCAGGAGCTCGCGCTTGAGCACCGCGGCCGCGCCATCGCTGAGCAGCTTGCTGCCGCTGGTCGAGATCATGACGGGATCGAGCACGACGGGAATCTTTTTCGCCGCCCTGGCGATGGCGGCGGCCACGGCGCGCACCAGCGGCGCCGAACCCAGCATGCCGATCTTGATGGCATCGGCGCCGATATCGGACAGGCAGGCCTCTATCTGCGCGGCGACGACCCTGGCGGGAACCGGATGGATGGCCGAGACCGTGCGCGTGTTCTGCGCGGTGACCGCGGTGATGGCCGTCATGGCATAGACGCCGAAGGCATCGGCGGTCTTGATGTCGGCCTGGATCCCGGCGCCGCCGCCGGAATCGGAGCCCGCAATGACGAGCAGCCGCTTGCGGGTTTCGCTCACGCCGTCTCCCGGATGACGCCGACCAGCTCGCGCACGACGGCGCGCACCACGGTTTCGTCATCGCCTTCGGCCATGATCCGGATCACCGGCTCGGTGCCGGATTTGCGCACCAGGATGCGGCCCTGGCCGTTGAGGCGCGCTTCGCAATCCTTGAGCAGGGCGGTGAAGCGATCGGATTCCAGCGGCGCGCCATCGCGATAGCGCACGCTCTCCAGCACCTGCGGCAGCGGTTCGAACAGATGCGCGGCCTCGCTGGCCGGCTTGCCGCCTTCGGCCAGCACGGCCAGAACCTGCAGCGCCGCGATCATGCCGTCGCCGGTGGTCGAGAAATCGTTGAGCACGATATGGCCCGATTGTTCGCCGCCGACATTGAAGCCGCCTTCGCGCATCATCTTGATGACGTAGCGATCGCCCACCTGGGCGCGGCCGAGATTGAGACCGAGCCCGGCGAGATAGCGGTCCAGCCCCATATTCGACATCACCGTGCCGACGACGCCCCCGCCCATCAGGTCGCCGCGCGCCGCCCAGGAGCTGGCGATCAGGGCCAGAACCTGATCCCCGTCGATGATGCGGCCGCGCTCGTCGGCCAGCACCACGCGGTCGGCATCGCCATCCAGCGAGATGCCGAAATCGGCCCGCATTTCGCGCACCTTGGCCGCCATGGCCTCGGGATGCGTCGAGCCGCAATCCGAATTGATGTTGAATCCATCCGGTTCGACGCCGATCGGGAACACCTCGGCGCCCAGTTCCCACAGCATCGCCGGCGCCACCTTGTAGGCCGCGCCATGGGCGCAATCGATGACGATGCGCATGCCTTCGAGACTGAGATGCTTGGGGAAGGTGCGTTTGGCGAATTCGATATAGCGTGCCTGGCTGTCGTCGATGCGTTTGGCGCGGCCGAGCTTGGCCGGTTCGGCCAGCCCGGTTTCCAGCCCGCTCTCCATCAAGGTCTCGATTTCGCGTTCGGTCTCGTCGGAGAGCTTGTTGCCGTCCGGGCCAAACAGCTTGATGCCGTTGTCGTGATAGGGATTGTGCGAGGCCGAAATCATGACGCCCAGATCGGCGCGCAGGCTGCGCACCAGCATGGCCACGGCGGGCGTCGGCAAGGGGCCGAACTGGAACACATCCATGCCGACGGCGGTGAAGCCGGCCACCAGTGCCGGTTCGATCATGTAGCCGGACAGGCGCGTGTCCTTGCCGATGACGACGCGATGGCGGTGGTCTCCGCGGGTGAACAGACGGCCGGCCGCCATGCCCACCTTCATCGCGATTTCCGGCGTCATGGGAAAGGAATTGGCGAGCCCGCGCACACCATCGGTCCCGAAGAGCTTGCGAGTCATGCGCGCATTGTTCCCTCAACCTGGGCCCAAACTGGCCAACCCCAAGAATACCCAAGCATTTTTAACCGAACCTTGCCCGAAAATCAGACCGGACCCGCGCCGGACCTACGCCGGTGGGGGCCCTGCCGCAAGGGCCTGCCAGACCGCCAACCCGTCGCGGATCGCCGCCGGATCGTGGCTGCGCAAATGATCCGCCCCCTGAAGGGCGGCGAAAAGCTCCGCCGTCAGGCTGGCGGCGCCGCTTTCGCCTGGCGCGCGGCCGGTAATTTTCCGTAAGAAAGATTTACGCGAGACCGAGATCAGAACCGGCAGGCCGAAGGCCGATTTGAGGTCCGCTGTGCGGCGCAGCATCTCGATAGGAGGTCTGCGGATCGGTGCCCAGAAAGAAGCCCATGCCGGGATCGAGTATCAGCCGCTCGCGGGCGATGCCGGCCGCGGTGAGCGCCGTCAGGCGCGTCGCGAAAAAGCGGCAGACGCGATCGTAGATCTCGTGCGGTGGGACGGCGACACGCGTGGCCTTGCCGCGGCCCTGCACCGAATGCATGACGATCAGTTTCGCCGAGGAAGCCGCCAGCGCGGGATAGATCTCCGCGTCGGGAAAGCCCTGAATGTCGTTCACATAGTCGACGCCTTGCGCCAGGGCCCAGCGCTGCACCGGCGCGGCGAAGGTGTCGATGGAGAGCGCAACGCCTTCGGCCTTCAGCGCGGCGACGACGGGGGCCATGCGCGCGATTTCCACATCCGGCGCCACGGCCTCGGACTCCGGATTGCTGGACGCCGCCCCGATGTCGAGCGCATCGGCGCCCGCCGCGATCAGCGCGCGGCCATGGGCCAGCGCCGCCTCCGGATCGAGGAACCGCCCGCCATCGGAAAACGAATCCGGCGTGATGTTGAGAATGCCGAAAAGCTTCATGCGTCGTGGCTTCGCCTTGCAAAGCACCTCAGCAGGACGAAGAGGATCGCGTCTTCCTGAGGTGCGAGCGAAGCGAGCCCCGAAGGATCAGCGCCCCGGCTGCGGCTCCGGCGCGATGACGCCGCGCGGGCGGCCGGCGGCCGGCACCGACGGGCCGGTGCCACGTGTGGGCTCAGGCTCATCGTAAGGCGTGCGCACCGGCGGGATGCCCTTCAGCAGGGCGATGATCTCGTCGCCGCTCAGCGTTTCGTATTCGAGCAGCCCGCGCGCGAGCACGTCCAGATCGGCGCGGCGTTCGGTCAGGATGTCCCTGGCGCGCTGATAGGTCATGTCGATGATCTTGTGGATTTCGGAGTCGATCTTCTGCGCCGTCGCCTCCGACATGTTCTGCTGGCGCGACACCGAATGGCCCAGGAACACTTCCTCCTGGTTTTCGCCATAGGCGATGGGGCCGAGCTCGTCACTCATGCCGTAGCGCGTGACCATGGCGCGCACCATGCGGGTGGCCTGCTCGATGTCGCTCATGGCGCCGGTCGTGACCTTGTCGTGACCGAACACCAGTTCCTCGGCAATGCGCCCGCCAAAGGCGACGCACAGATCGGCCAGCATCTTCTGGCGCGTCACGCTCAGCGCGTCGCGTTCGGGCAGACGCATGACCATGCCCAGTGCGCGGCCGCGCGGAATGATCGTGGCCTTGTGAATGGGATCGGAGCCTTCGACCGAGAGCGCCACCAGCGCGTGGCCGCCCTCGTGATAGGCCGTGAGCTTCTTTTCTTCCTCGCTCATCGCCATGGAGCGGCGCTCGGCGCCCATCATCACCTTGTCCTTGGCATCTTCGAGCTCGGGCATGGTGACGACGCGCTTGCCGCGGCGGGCGGCCAGCAGGGCGGATTCGTTGACGAGGTTGGCCAGATCGGCGCCGGAGAAACCCGGCGTGCCGCGGGCGATGACGCGCGGATCGACGTCGGGCGCCAGCGGCACCTTGCGCAGATGCACGCGGAGGATCTTTTCGCGGCCGGCCAGATCCGGATTGGGCACCACGACATGGCGGTCGAAGCGGCCCGGACGCAGCAGCGCGGGGTCGAGCACGTCGGGGCGGTTGGTGGCGGCGATCAGGATCACGCCTTCATTGGCCTCGAAG
The DNA here is from genome assembly GCA_963710925.1 of uncultured Pseudomonadota bacterium. Lineage (GTDB taxonomy): Bacteria > Pseudomonadota > Alphaproteobacteria > Micropepsales > Micropepsaceae > Rhizomicrobium. Next base: position 418,735 of record CAVQBY010000005.1, read on the forward strand.
CCGTCCATCTCGACGAGGAGCTGGTTCAGCGTCTGCTCGCGTTCGTCATTGCCGCCGCCCAGGCCGGCGCCGCGATGGCGGCCGACAGCGTCGATTTCATCGATGAAGACGATGCAGGGCGCGTTCTTCTTGGCCTGCTCGAACATGTCGCGCACGCGGCTCGCGCCGACGCCCACGAACATCTCGACGAAGTCCGAACCGGAGATCGTGAAGAAGGGGACGTTCGCTTCGCCGGCGATGGAGCGCGCCAGCAGCGTCTTGCCGGTGCCCGGCGGGCCGACCAGCAGCACGCCCTTCGGAATACGCCCGCCCAGGCGCTGGAATTTCTGCGGGTCGCGCAGGAAGTCGACAATCTCCTTGAGCTCTTCCTTGGCCTCGTCGACGCCGGCCACGTCCTCGAACGTCACCCGGCCGGTGCGTTCGGTCAGAAGCTTGGCGCGGGACTTGCCGAAGCCCATGGCCTTGCCGCCGCCGGACTGCATCTGACGCAGGAAGAACACCCACACCCCGATCAGCAGCAGCATCGGGAACCAGTTGATGAAGATGCTCATCAGGGTCGGCATGCCATCATCGGACGGCTGCACCTTGATCGAGACATTGTGATCGAGCATCCGCTGCACCAGCTGCGGGTCGTCGGGGGTGTAGGTCGTGAAGGCCTGGCCGTTGGCGAACTGTCCCTTGATCTGATTGCCCTGGATCGTGACCGCCTTGACGTCGCCCTGCACCACTTCCTGATTGAACTGGGTGAAGGTGATCGCGGAGGTGTTGGGGTGATTGCCCGTGCCCTGGAACATGTTGAACAGCGCCACCAGCAGCAGCGCGATGATGATCCAGAGGGCAAGATTTCTAAGGTTGTTCACGATCGATCTTTCCTGGGCGTTCGGTATCGGGTACCCGCGGCGGCCGTCGGGGCATCGGTCCCCTCTCTAGATAGGAACGTTCATACCCTGTTGCCAGCCATCAAAACGTTAAGGTTTTTGCGGTCGCCGGGCAATGACGGCCGCCTTTCGCCCTTAAGCGTCTAGGTTAATCCTCACTATCGGACCTCTCGGCGCCATGATCCACCCCATTGGGGCGATTTGACGTCATAACGCGCCCGCCGCCGCTTCGGCCGGGCTCGCGCGTCACCACCAGCGTGGCCGGGCCAAACCGCGCCTGGCGTTTTGGCGCCGGGCCGATCCGGCAAGCCTGCAAGGTGCGGCCCTTGCCCGGATTGCCCGCCACGATTGCGGCGTAGAGCCGTTCCAACCGCTCGAAGCGCGGCCGATAGGCCGCCCCCGAGAGCCGCGACAGCACCGCCGCCAGCGCCCGCAACCCGATCTCGCGCGGCAGGCCGGCCAGCGCCCCGCCATCGAGCAGGACGTGATCGGCTTCGAAAGCAGCGGAGACGGCCAGAAATTCGGCAGTCGCCGCCTCCAGCGCCTGGCGGGCCCGGGCCAGATGGCGCGCGGCATCGGCGATGCGGCCGGCCGTGAGACCCGCCGCCTCCAGCGCCGGCCACGCCGCACGCATCCGCACACGGGCAAAACGCGGATCGGCATTCATCGGATCCTCGCGCCAGCGAAGCCCGCGCTGCGCCAGGACGGCACGCAGCTCCGCCCGGCCGGTGTCGAGCAGCGGACGGACCAGTTGCAGGCCGGCGAAACCGGGCACGGGATAAGGCGCCAGCGCCTGCATCGCCGCCAGCCCGTCCAGCCCGCTGCCGCGGGCCAGGCGCAGCAGGAAGGTTTCGGCCTGGTCCTCACGGCTATGGGCGACATAGAGGCCCTGCACCCCATGGCGGCGGCACCAGCGGCCCATCAGGCGGTAGCGGGCGGTGCGCGCGCCGCGGCTTCGAGATCGGCCTTGGGCCGCGCGCCGCTCCATCGCAGCAGCTCGGCCTTGAGCCCGGCGGCCGCGGCGGCGTCGACCACCGCCTCGGCGGTCCGCGCAGAGCCGGGCACCAATCCGTGATCGACCGTGAGGACATGGGGGGCGGGCTTGCCCTGCGCGGTGGCCCATTCGGCCAGCAGCACCATCAGCGCCAGGGAATCGCCGCCGCCGGAGACCGCAACAGCGCCCGGCCAGGGCGCACCGGCCGCCGCCAGATCGCCCATCGCCGCGGCGAAGGCCCGGTCAGGCGACGCGGCCTCAGCAATGGGCGTCGCGGCGGGCCTTGCTCGCTTCACGGCGGATCGTCGCGGAGGCTTTGGGGTATTTGCTCGAGATGGCGCCAAGGGTGGTGCAGCCTTCCTGCTTCTGCTTCATCGCGATCAGCGACTGGCCGAGCTTGAGCATGCTCTCCGGTCGCGCGCGGCGAATCCGGATATTCCTTGATCTCCTCGGCAAACGCACGCGCCGCGCCGGGATAATCCTTCTGCACATAGGCGATGGCGCCGACCCAATAGACCGCCTGGGGCGCCAGATCGTCCTTCGGATTGGCGTCGGCGAAGCTGCGGAAGGCGCCGCGCGCCTCGTCATACTGCGCCTTGGCGAGAAGGTTCATGGCCGCGTCGAAGCGCGCATGGCCGGTGCCCGTCGCCGCCGGATGCGGCGCGGGGGCCGGGGCGCCGCCCACCGCGCTCATATCCACGGTGACGTCCTGACTGTTGTCCGCGCGGGGCCGTGGCAGGGCCGTGCCCTGGGGCAGCGTGCCCAGAACGCCCGAGGGCCGTCCGCGCTGCGGGAGGGCGCCGTCGGAGCCGTCCGTGGCCCCGGAGGCGAGCGAAGGCGAGGACGGCGCGGCGCTGCCCTGCTGCTGGAATTGCGGCGCCCGGTCCGCGCCCGACGGCGTCGCGGCCGGCATGCCGGAGCCCGTGCAATCGAGCGCGCCCGCGCTGTCCTTGTCGCCGGAGGCGCCGAGCTGCTGGGCCGAAAGCTGGCACAGCCGATAATCGAAATCCTTCTGCATGCGATCGATCTTCTGCTGCAGAACCGCATTGCGATGGTTGGCTTCCTCAAGCTGTCCCGTCAGCTGGCGCAGCGAATGCTCCACATCGCCGATGCGCTGCGTGAGACTGGCGATGGAGGAATCCTGCGCCTGCTCGCGCTGGCGCGCGGCGATTTCCTCGTCGCTGTCGCCGAACAGACCGGCGACCTGCACGTAATGCGACCGGGCCTGTGCCGGCTGCGGCACGACCGGCACGGCAGCGGCGGTTCCGGCGGACGCGGCCAGACAGATCAGCGCCGCAGCGCCGAAGAGGCCCGGCTTGCCGAAGCGCTGAAACGTTTCGCACATCTTGATCATCTCATTTTACCCGTTTGGCGTGGTGCGCGGTCCGGATGACGGACGCCATGGTCGGAGCGTCAGTGCAACCGAACACTTGGCCCAAATTGAGGCCCCGAACACGATGCATGACAATACTGCACGGGACCGCCGGCGCGATGCAAAAAGGGCGCCCGTCAGGGCGCCCTTCCCGCTTACGCGAAGCACGTTATGCGATTCCTGCCGATCAGGAGGTCGCGCCGCCGGAAATGACGGTCACGGTGCGGCGGTTTTCCGCCCAGCAACTCTCCGTCGATTCCGAGCAGACCGGACGTTCCTTGCCGTAGGAGATCGTGTCGAGCCGCGCCGGCGACACGCCGAGGCTGGCCAGATAATCCTTCACGGCATTGGCGCGCCGCGCGCCGAGCGCGAGATTGTATTCGCGCGTGCCGCGTTCGTCGCAATTGCCCTGGAGCTGAACCCGCACGCTCGGATATTTCTGCAGCCATGCCGCCTGGCGCTGCAGGATGCTGCGGTCCTGTCCGTCGAGCTCGGAACTGTCATAGGCGAAATGAACCGTGTCGCCGACATTGACGCGCAGATCCTCGGCGCTGCCGGGGACGATGCTTGACTGTGTCGTCGTCGTCGAGGACGTCCCCGGTGTTTCTTCGACCGGCTTCGGCTTGGTGGTGCAACCTGCCAGTACGACCAGGGCCATAACGGCTGCAAATTTCATTCCCGTCCTAATATTCTTCATTGGAATTCGTCTCCGCGATGGCGCAACCCCGTGTGCGTGAGGATCGCGCAAGAACTGACGCGCGCACGCAGCGCGTTAAGCCAGAATAGACCTTCAGCCCCGCAATTTCGATACTAGAATTGCGGCACTATTGTATCAAGGGCGACCAGGCAGGATCCGAGGCATCGCCCGGGGTCACGACCCGCCGCTCGTTGCGACCCGTCACGTCAACCGACCAGATCTGGCTGCCGCGGCCGTTGCGCTGTGTTCGGGTGAACATGAGAACCCGCCCGTTGGGCGCCCAGGTCGGTCCCTCGTCCTGCCAACCATCGGAAATCACTCGCTCCCCCGAACCATCGGTATGCATGACGGCAATGCGGAAGGCTCCGCGCTCGATCTTCGTAAACGCAATCAGGTCACCGCGTGGGCTCCAAACGGGAGTCCCCGCCTTGCCCTTTCCGAAACTGATCCGGTGGGCATTGGTTCCATCGGCATTCATGACATAAACTTGCTGGCTGCCGCCGCGGTCGGATTCGAAGGCGATCTGGGTGCCGTCCGGGGAATAGCAGGGCGAGGTGTCGATGGCCGGATCATGGGTCAGCCGCGTCACCGCCCGGGTGCGCAGATCCATCACATAAATATCGGAATTTCCGCCCGTCTCCAGGCTCATCACGACCTTGTTGCCGTCCGGCGAGAAGCGCGGGGAGAAGGTCATATTGGGGAAATTACCTAGCATCTGCTGACGACCGGTCTCCAGGTCGAACAGATAGACGCGCGGCTTGCCGCCGATATAGGACATATAAGCGATCATCTGCGCCGTGGGGTTGAAGCGCGGCGTCAGCACCATATAGCTGCCATTGGTCAGGAAGATGGGATTGGCGCCGTCCTCGTCCATCACCGCCAGGCGCTTCTTGCGATTGAGCGGCGGACCCGACTCCGAGATGAAGACGATGCGGGTGTCGAAATAGCCCTTCTCGCCGGTGATGCGCTGATAGATGGCGTCGGAGATCATGTGGGCGATGCGGCGCCAGTTTTCCGGCGTCGTGAAATATTGCAGGCCCAGCATCTGGCTTTCGCCATAGACATCCCACAGGCGGAAATCGACCCGCAGCCGCCCGTCGGGCTGCATCGCCGCCTGGCCGGTGACCAGCGCCTGGGCGTTGATGATGCGCCAATTGTTGAATTGCGGCGGGGTGTTGATGTCGCGGATCTGTTCGACGAAGGATTTGGGATCGAGCGATTTGAAGACGCCCGAGCGGCTGAGATCGGCGCGGATGACGCCGGCGATATTGGCCGCCGGGCCGGCATCGCCCGGCGCGGGGGCGACGAAATCGGGAATGGCGATCGGCAAGGGCTGGATGGTGCCCTGGGTCACGTCCACATGGAGCTGGGCGGCGGCCGGTGCGACGAAGCCCAGCACCATCAGCACCGCAGCCACAAATGTGAGACTCATTTTCCGCATGCCGTTTCTCCCAATTCTGTCTGCAATTCCGGTCCCGCTTACTGGCCCAACATGTGGCGCGGGTCGAAGGTCAATGTGATATCGCGCCACTGCCCAAAGCGATCCGCCGGCAGCTTGTAGGGCGCGCAGGTATAGATCGCCCGCCTGGCCGCCTCCTGGGCCGCCCGCATATAGGCGTTGCTCCCCGAAGATTGGCCCGTCAATTGTGGCGGCTGTGCGACCGATCCATCCGGATTGAGAAAAACTTCGTAGGAAACGATGAGATCCTCCGGATGCGGGGCGCCGACTGGCGGGCTCCAGCACTGGGCAATCTGGTTCCGCAGCGCATCCACCAGATCCATGGTCATCGCATCCTGGGCGCCGATGCCCTTGCGCGCCTGCTTGGCGGTGCCGGAGCGCGCCGAGCGGGACGCCGGCTGCTTCTTGTCGAGCAGCGCCAGGATGTTGTTGACGTCGAACTTGGCCTTTTTCTTCTCCGGCGCGGGCGGCTTGGGACGCTGCTTGGGCATCGGCGGCGCCGGTTTGGGCTTGGCGGTCAGCTCGGGCGCGGCCTCTTCCGGCGGCGGCGGTTCGGCCTTGGGCGGCGGCGCCATCTCGACCTTGGGCGTCTGCATCTGTTCGGGCGGCGGGGTGGCCTCGTTCACCTTGGGCGCGGCGATCGGCTCGTCTTCCTTGGTCGGCTTGAAGTCTTCGGTCTTCACCTCGGCCGGCTTGATGTTGGTCTTGTCGCCGATGGTCACCAGCTCGACCGGCACCACCGGCGGCGACTCGTCGGTGATCTCCAGGCTGTGCTGCCAGGTGAAGAGCGTGGCGGCGACCACGGCGGCGTGCAACGCCAGCGAGCCGGCGAGCCCGAAGCGCGAACGTCTGTCGCCGGCCAGCGTGGCGGCCGACAGACTATTGCTTGTCTGGTTTCGGCTTTGCGACATCTGTCACCAGCCCGATATGGGTGAAGCCGGCGGCGCTGATGCGCGCCATGACCTCCATCACCCGTCCATAATCCACATTCTTGTCGCCGCGCACGAAGATGCGCTGGTCATAGCCATTGGCCGCGATCGCCGTCAGCCGCGGCACCAGCTCGTCTTCGCCGATGGGCGTGTTCTGCAGATAGATCTTGCCGTCCTTGCGCACCGATGACCGAAAGCGGTTCGCGATCCTGGCTCAGCGCCTGGGCCTTGGTCTTGGGCAGGTCGACCGGCACCCCGACGGTCAAGAGCGGCGCCGTCACCATGAACACGATCAAGAGCACCAGCATCACGTCGACGAAGGGCGTGACGTTGATCTCGGCCATGGGGCGGATGCGGCCGCGGCCGCGCCGGCCGGCCCGCTCGATGCGTTTGACGGCCGCGGCCATCAGTGCACCGCCTTCTCGTCGAGCTGGCGCGACAGGATCGCGGAGAACTCGTCGGCGAAGGCTTCGAGGCGGCTGGAATAGCGCGCGATGTCGTTGACGAACTTGTTGTAGAAGATGACGGCGGGGATCGCGGCGAGCAGACCCATGGCGGTCGCGAACAGCGCCTCGGCAATGCCGGGCGCCACCACCGCCAGCGTGGTGTCATGGCGCGCGGCGATGGCCGAGAACGAATTCATGATGCCCCACACCGTGCCGAACAGACCCGACGAAGGGCGCCGTTGCGCCGACCGTGGCCAGAAAGCCGAGCTGGCGTTCGAGGCCGTCGGTCTCGCGCAGGATGGTCACCGACATGGCCTTGTCGACGCGTTCCTTGACGCTGTCGAGCAGCGCTTCGCGCGGCGGCCCCTTCTCGAAGGCGCGGCGCCACTCGCGCAGCGCGGCGATGAACACCGCCGCCATGCGGGTGGTCGGGCCGGGCGGAGAACTGCTGGTAGAGCTCGTCCAGCGACAGGCCGGACCAGAAGGTCTTCTCGAAGCGGGTGGCCCGGCGGCGCACCAGGCTGAGCGCCAGCGACTTGTTGATGATGATCGCCCAGGACCACAGCGAGGCCAGGAACAGCAGCGCCATCACCGTCTTGACGATGGGATCGGCCCGCAGGAACAGGGAGATCACCGAAAAGCCCTGCACCTCGGGGCCCAGCGTGCCGCCGGTCTGCGTGACGGCGACATCGCCGGTGGGTGCCGCCAGGGGCTGGGTTTCGGTCTGGGCATTGCCGGTGGGGGCCGCGCGCGGGGCCGACTGGGCCAGCGCCGGGGCGAGCCCCGCCCCGCCGCCGGCAAATATCATCGACACCGCCAGGAGCGCGGCCACACCAATACGCCTGAGAGTCATGAACGGACCTTTCCGCGCGCTGCGGGGAGAAAACCACATGAAAGCCGTCACCGCAGGGGCATCTGCCGCCCGGACACCCGGCCAAAGCTGTCGCCCGCAAGGAGCGCATTCCAACGTGGCCGAATTTGGGCGCGAATTGTTAACTGCCTGTTTCAGTTACAAAAGGCGCGAGCTTGCGACGAAGTTCCGCCGGGATGCGACGCGGCCGGCCGGTCATGGTGATGATGCAGGCCTCGACCATGCCGCGCATCAGCAATTGACCGCGAAGTGTAGATCGTCTGATCGGCCACCATCCGCGCGCCCGGTCAGGCTGGCGCAGCGTGTATGGACCTCGATCAGGTCGTCGACCCGCGCCGGGCGGAAATACTCCGACCGTGATCTTGCGCAGGGTCCAGGCCGTGGGTTCGTCGTCCTCCAGCATGGCCAGCCGCGCAATCCCGGCACAGCGGAAATATTCGCTGCGGCCGCGCTCCATGAAGCGCAGATAATTGGCGTGATAGACCACGCCCGACAGATCGGTGTCCTCGTAATAGATTCGCAGCGGCAGGATATGGGTCTTGCCGTCGAACCGGCCGAAGCCGTCGCTCATGGCGTGCTGTCGGGATTGCCGTCCGGCAGATGCGGACAGGGCGCATTCTTCGCGCAGGGCTGGTTCGGCGCGGTGACGACGGCGATCGGCATCGGCGCGCTGGCCGCCGCATCGGCGCCGCGCAGCTTGACGAAATGCGTCATCACCCCGCCAAAATTGCCCCAGAAGTTCAGGATCACAAGCGTGACGGCGATCGCCGCCGCCGCGGCCACGAGATGGCGCCACATCAGCTGTCGTCCTCCGCGTCCTTGCCGAACAGTCCGAATTGGGAGGGGTCGCGCGGCGGGCTGGCGAGCCCCATATGTCCATAGGCCGCCGCCGTCAGCACGCGGCCACGCGGCGTGCGCTGCACAAAGCCCTGCTGCATCAGGAAGGGTTCCACGATTTCCTCGATCGCGTCGCGCGCCTCGCCGAGCGCGGCGGCAATGGTTTCGATCCCGACCGGACCGCCGGAGAAATTCTCCGCGATCAGCCGCAGATAGCGCGTATCGAACGCGTCGAGGCCGCGTCCGTCAACCTCCAGCCGGGTGAGCGCGGCATCTGCGACGCGCGCATCGACCCGATCGTGGCCGGCCACCGCCGCAAAATCGCGCACCCGCTTGAGCAGGCGGCCGGCGATGCGCGGGGTGCCGCGGGCGCGGCCGGCGATTTCGCGCGCGCCTTCGGCGGTGAGATCGAAGCCCAGAACCCGCGCGCCGCGCGCGACGATCGCGACCAGCTCCTCCGGCGTGTAGAAATTGAGCCGCACGGGAATGCCGAAACGGTCGCGCAAGGGGGTGGTGATAAGCCCGGAGCGCGTCGTGGCGCCGACAAGGGTGAAAGGCTGCAGCGCGATCTTGACCGAGCGCGCCGCTCGGGCCTTCGCCGATGACGAGATCGAGTTCGAAATCCTCCATCGCCGGATAGAGGATTTCCTCGACCGCGGGATTGAGGCGGTGAATCTCGTCGATGAACAGCACGTCGCGCGGTTCGAGATTGGTGAGGATGGCGGCCAGATCGCCGGCCTTGGCCAGCACCGGCCCCGAGGTCGAGCGGAAGTTGACACCGAGTTCGCGCGCCACGATCTGCGCCAGCGTGGTCTTGCCGAGACCGGGCGGGCCGGAAAACAGCACATGGTCGAGCGCCTCGCCACGGTCGCGCGCCGCCTGGATGAAGACCGACAGATTCTCGCGCGCCTGCTGCTGGCCGACGAATTCGTCCAGCACCTTGGGGCGCAGCGAGGATTCGAGGCTGTCCTCCTCGGCCCGCTCGGGCGTGACAAGACGGTCGGGTGCGGTGGGTTGGCCTGCCATCAATCCTCTGCTTTCGGCGGATAGGAATCTCCCAAGCCAAGCCTCTTGGCATCTGCCTTCAACATGATGACGGCCTTCTCGACACCGCGCACCGTGACGATCTGCGGTTCACGCTCAGCCGCACGGAGGAAGGCTGCGAAATTCGCCTTTGCTTTTGAAATCGGCCAGACATTTCCGGTAGGGACATATCGCGCCATGATCGCCTCCATCTACCGCCCCGCCGCCTTCAACGCCTCGCGGATCAGGGCATCGACGGGGGCGGCCTCGCCCAGATCGCGCGCGGCGCGGGCCACCATCTCGGCGGCATGGACTGGCGCATAGCCCAGCTTGACCAGGGCCGCGGCGGCATCGGCCTCGGCGCCGCGCGGGGGCGGTCAGGGTCTGGACCTCGCGCCGGTTCGGCCCCGCCGCGCAGCATCATGGCGGGGCCTTGTCCTTGAGCTCGGTGACGATGCGGGTCGCGAGCTTGGGGCCGACGCCCTGGGCCCGGCCGATGGCGGCCTTGTCGCCGAGGGCCAGCGCCTTTTCCAGCTCGCGCGGGGCCAGCGCCGACAGCACCGCCAGCGCCACCCGGGCTCCGACATTCTGCACCGTCTGCAACAGGCGGAACCATTCGCGCTCGGCGGCGGACGAGAAGCCGTAGAGCTTGATGGTCTCGTCGGTGATGCGGGTCTCGATGGCGAGCGAGGCCGCCGCCCCTGCGCTCAGCCGCGACAGGGTCGAGGCCGGGCAATGCACCAGATAGCCGACCCCGCCGACATCGAGGATCACATGGTCCTCGGCCACGGCGTCGATGCGCCCGGTCAGTTTGCCGATCATGGCGCGACCGCGACGAGGCGCGCCCGCGTGCCGGCCAGATGGGCATGGGTGATGGCCGCGGCCAGCGCGTCGGCGGCATCGGCCTGCTCGCAGCGCGCGGTCGGCAGCAGCACCCGGATCATGGCCTGGACCTGCTCCTTGCCGGCATGGCCGACGCCGACGACGCATTTCTTGATGTGGTTGGGGGCATATTCGGCGATTTCCAGATCGGCCTGGGCCGCGGCCAGCAGGGCGACGGCGCGGGCATGGCCGAGCTTGAGCGCGGCCGAGGGATCCTTGGCCACGAAGGCCTGCTCGACGGCGATGGCCACGGGCCGGTGCTGGGCGATCACCTCGGCCAGCGCGCCATGCAGCGGCATGCAGCCGGCGGCCCAGATCGCTCCTGGCATTGCTGGTCAGCACGCCATGGCCGACATGGGTCAGCCGGGTGCCGGTCATGTCGATCACGCCCCAGCCCATGCGGGCCAGGCCCGGATCGAGGCCCAGAATGCGAATCGTAGCGGCGACCATCCACCCTTTGTGCCCTTTCCGTTCGCATGGTTCAATGCGGCCGCTTGAGAAAGGGCCGGCCATGGACAGACGCAGACTGGGCGCACACGGCCCCATGGTTTCGGCCATCGGGCTGGGCTGCATGGGGATGAGCGATTTCTACGGCCCCGCCGACGAGACCGAGAGCATCGCCACCATCCATGCCGCGCTCGCCGCCGGGATCGATCTTCTCGACACCGGCGATTTCTACGGCATGGGCGCCAATGAGATGCTGATCGGCCGGGCGCTCAAGGGAAAGCGCGACAAGGCCATCCTGTCGGTCAAGTTCGGCGCCCAGCGCGGGCCCGACGGGGCCTGGCTCGGCTATGACGCGCGCACGGCCGCGGTGAAGAGCGCGCTGGCCTATACCCTCAAGCGGCTGGGCACCGATTACATCGACATCTACCGCCCGGCGCGGCTCGACCCCAATGTGCCGATCGCCGAGACGGCGGGCGCCATCGCCGACCTCATCCAGGCCGGCTATGTGCGCCAGATGGGACTGAGCGAAGTCTCGGCCATGACCGCGAAGAAGGCCCACGCCGTGACGCCGGTCTCGGACCTGCAGATCGAATATTCGCCGATCACGCGCGGGCTCGAAAACACCATCCTGCCGGCTTTGCGCAAGCTCGGCATCGGCGTCACCGCCTATGGCGTGCTCTCCCGCGGGCTGATCTCGGCGGCCACGGTGGCCGGCAAGACCGAAGAGCGGCCGTTCTTTCCGCGTTTCACCGGCGACAATCTGGCGAAAAACACGCAGCTTGTGAAAACCCTCGACAACATCGCCAAGGGCCACGGCATCAGTGTGGCGCAACTCGCCATCGCCTGGGCGCTGGGACGGGGCGACGACATCGTGCCGCTGATCGGCGCGCGCACGCGCGTGCGTCTCGACGAAACGCTGGGCGCGCTCGATGTGAAGCTGGGCGCACTCGAATATGCCGCGATCGACAAGGCGGTGGCCGAACACGGCGTCGCCGGCACGCGTTACGCGGCCCCGCAAATGGCCATGCTGGACAGCGAGAAAGGGTAGTCCGCCAGGGCCCCCAAACCGTCATCACCCGGCTTGTCCGGGTCACCCACTTGAATGGCGAAAATCGGGTCGCCCGGATGCGCGACCCGCGCACCGGGCGATGATGGAGGAAACGCGAAGCAACACGCCTAACCGCCCAGTTTCTCCATCAGCGCATCGGACAATTCGTAATTGCCATAGACGTTCTGCACGTCGTCATGGTCGTCGAGCGCATCGAGCAGCTTGACCAGCGTTTCGCCGGCCTCGTCGGGCACTGGCGTCATGGTCTGCGCGCGCCATTCGATCCTCGCCGAGGCGGGCTCGCCCAGCTTTTCCTCCAGCGCATCGCGCACCGTGCCGAAATCCTCCATCGAGGCGATGAATTCGTGGCTCTCTTCGGAGGAGTTGCATTCCTCGGCGCCGGCCTCGATCGCGGTCTCCAGCATGGCGTCGTCGGAGCCCTTGTCCTTCGGATAGGTGATGACGCCGACGCGGTCGAACATGAAGGCGACCGAATTTGGCTCGCCGAGATTGCCGCCATATTTCGAGAAGGCCGCGCGCACATCCGAGCCGGTGCGGTTGCGATTGTCGGTCATGGCCTCGACGATCAGCGCCGTGCCGCCCGGGCCATAGCCTTCATAGCGCACCTCTTCGATGTTCTCGGCATCGCCGCCCGTCGCCTTGCTGATGGCGCGCTGGATGTTGTCCTTGGGCATGGACTCGGCCTTGGCGGCGATGATCGCCGCGCGCAGGCGCGGATTGTGGTCCGGGTCGGGCATGCCCAGCTTGGCCGCGACCGTGATTTCGCGGCTGAGCTTGGAAAACAGCTTGGAGCGCTCCTTATCGGCGCGCCCCTTGCGGTGCATGATGTTCTTGAACTGGGAATGACCGGCCATGGGCGAAAATCCAGAGGTGGAAGAAGGCGGTGAGATAGCCGGGGGCGCGCGCCGGTTTCAAGCCCCTGCGCCAGGATCGCCGCCTCAGCCCTGGTCGCCCGCCGGCGGAGATGGCCATCCGATCGCCATATTGCTGCGAAGGATGGCCGCTCGCGGGCTGCGGGGACTGCGGAGGGGACGACAATGAAAAAACTGCTGGCCGCCTGTGCGGCCCTGGCCCTGGCGGCCGCCGCCCTGCCGGCGTCCGCCGCGTCATTCGACGCGATGCGCCGGAGCTGGGCCGAACCGCAGACCCCGTTCCGGGTGATCGGCAATGTCTGGTATGTCGGCACGCGGGAACTGGCCGCCTATCTGATCCGCACGCCCGCGGGCGATATCCTGATCGACGGCACGCTGCCGGAGACCGCCGGCCAGGTGGAGCACAATATCCAGAGCCTGGGCGTGCCGCTCTCGGCGGTGAAGATCCTGCTCAACAGCCATGCCCATTTCGACCATGCCGGGGGGCTGGCGCAGATCAAGCGCGACACGGGCGCCAAGCTCTATGCCATGGCGCAGGACGCGCCCATCCTCGAGCACGGCCATATCGAATTCGGACCGAGCAAGAAAATCGATTTTCCGCCCGTTTCCGTCGATCGCCGGCTGAAGGACGGCGACACGGTGCGGCTGGGCGGCACGGTGCTGACCGCCCATCTGACGCCCGGCCACACGCCGGGCTGCACGAGCTGGACCTGGGATGTGCAGGAGGGCGGCAAGCCTCACACCGTCATCGATGAGTGCAGCACCACCGTCGCCGGCAATCCGCTGGTCGGCAATGCCGAAGATCCGGATATCGTCGCGCAATACAGGCAGCAGCTTCGCCGTGCTGAAGCGCCTCCACGCCGACGTCTTCCTGGCGCCGCATGCCAGCTTTTACAACCCACGGAAGAAACTGGCCGCCCGCCGCGCCGGTCACGCCGACGCCTTTGTCGATCCGGCGGAACTGCGCCGCGTCGTGACCGCCAGCGAACGCGCCTTCCAGACGGAATTGGCAAGGCAGAAGGCCGCGGCCGGTAACTAAATCCGCCGGCGGGCGACGACCGGCGCAAGCATTCCCCGCCTGCAACGTCACCGCTTGCCTTGGCGCGGCGACCCGTCCAAGAGTGCGCCGCGTTTCGACAAGACCGGAGAACCAGGTGAACACAACACGGACAGAAGACGCCGAAGATCTGGCGATGGCGGCCGAGATCAAGAGCGGGGCTGCCGTCCGCTCGCCGCTGGAAGAGTTCCAGGAGGGCACGAAGACCAAGACCAGCTTCCTGGGCCATCCGCCGGGGCTGGGCTGGCTGTCCATGTCCGAGGTGTGGGAGCGCTTTTCCTACTACGGCATGCAGGCGCTTCTCGTTCTTTACATGACGCAATACCTGTTCAAGCCCGGCCATGTGGAGCATGTCTGGGGCTTCGTCCCGTTCTCACACGCCATCTATTATTTCTACGGCCCGCTGACCCCGCAGGCGCTGGCGAGCGTGATCTTCGGGCTCTATGCCGGCCTTGTGTATGTGACGCCACTGGCCGGCGGCTGGCTCGCCGACCGCGTTCTGGGCCGCACCCATACGGTCATCATCGGCGCCTCGCTGATGGCGGTCGGCCATTTCCTGATGGCCTTCGAAGCCAGCCTTCTGCCGGCGCTTCTGTGCCTGCTGATCGGCGTCGGCTGCTTCAAGGGCAATATCGCCGCCCAGGTCGGCGATCTTTACGCCGAGGACGATCACCGCCGCGCCGACGGCTTCATGGTCTATTTCCTGGGCATCCAGATCGCGGTGATCGTCTCCCCGCTGGTCTGCGGCACGCTGGGTCAGACGGTCGGCTGGCATTGGGGCTTCGGCGCCGCCGGTGTCGGCATGGTGATCGGACTTGGCACCTATCTGGCCGGCCGCTCTGCGCTGCCGCCCGAACCCTCGCGCAAGAAGGGCGAGGCGCAAAAGCGCCCGAAGCTGACGGCCAAGGACTGGAAGGTCGTTGCGATCCTGGTTGCACTGCTGCCGGTGCTGGCGGCGGGCATGATCGGCAATCAGGAGATCTTCAACGCCTATCTCATCTGGGCGCAGAAGAATTTCCAGCTCGTCTTCTTCGGCAAGACCATGCCGATCACCTGGATGCTGTCGGTGGATGCCATCTTCTCCACCGTTCTGATGACCTTCGTGATCTGGTTCTGGCGCTGGTGGTCGAAGCGCTGGACCGAACCCGACGAGATCACCAAGATCGTCATCGGCACGGTAATCGCCACGCTTGCGCCGCTGGTGCTGGCCGCCGCGTCGTGGCGCGTGGCCGCGACCGGGCAGCCGGTCTCCATCTTCTGGGCCTTCGGCTTTCACTTCGTCAACGACCTGGGCTTCTCGATCGTCTTCCCGGTTTCGCTTGCACTCTACTCGCGCGCCGCGCCCAAGGGGCTGGGCGGTACCATGATCGCGATCTTCTATCTGTCGTCCTTCATGGGAAACATGCTGGTCGGCTATGTCGGCGGGCTTCTCAGCACCATGAACGCCGGCAGCTTCTGGCTGCTGCATGTGGGGATCATGGCTGCATCGGCCGGATCGCTGATCGTGGTGCGGATGTTCTTCGGGCGCATCCTCTCGCCCGCCTATGACCACGGAGAGGCCGCCGCCGAAGCCTGAGCCGCAGGCGCCACGTCACCCGGTCCGGGCGGGGCCGTCCGGCGTGGCGCCGAAGCCCTTGCTGCCGGGTTCGAGGGTGGTCAGCGCCGACTGGGCAAGGACATGCTCGACGCGATGTCCATCGCCGAACGGCAGCCACAGCCCTTCGGCATAGGCATCGCGCAGCAGATCCCCGGTCTTGCGCAGCGACAGGCTGCGCGCCGGCTGGCCCGTTTCCACGACATGGCGCAATGCCGCCACGAAGCGCAGGCGGATACCCGGATCGGGATGCTCGGAGATCAGCTTGCCGGTCTGATCGGCATCGAGGCCGGGAAACACGCCGGTGCCCACAAGGCGCATGCGGAAATCGGCGCCGCCATCCAGCACGTCATAAAGATGGAGCGCGCGCAGCGCGTGCTTGAGGTCCTTGGGCACGATCTCGTTGCGGGCCGGCATGGCGCGCGCGCCCTTCAGACGCTGCCAATGTGCATAGGTCGTGCGCAATGCGGCGTTGACCACCGTATCGGCCGGCAGGATTTCCGCCGGCGTTTCCGCCGAGCGATAATTGGCGTTGCCGCTCTCCACGATGGGCCCTCCCCGGCGCCATGCTGTTTTCCTGCAGCCTAGCATGGCCGGCGCGCGGCGCCGAAAAGCCCTGTGGGAGTGGGACTTCTCAGCCCGCGGGTGGGCCCTTCAATTCGACAATATTGCCATCGGGATCGCGGATATAGACCGAGGGTCCGTCGCCTTCGGCGCCATAGCGCATGCCCGCCTCGACGACGTCGATTTCGTGGGCAGAAAGGTGGGCGCGAATCGCCGCCTCGTCGAACGGCGTCACCTGAATCGCGAAGTGGTCCAGGTTGCGGCCCTCTTCGCCCGGCCCGGCGCCGCCGCGTTTGCCCAGCATGCCGTCCAGCGGCACAAGATCGATCAGGCTTTCGCCGGCGCGCACCTGCCACAACCCGATCCGGTCCTGCACCTTGTCGACCGGACAGCCCAGCACGTCGCGATAGAAGGCCAGACTCGTTTCGAGATCGCGCACCCGCAGCACCACATGATCGAGTTTGCGCAATCGGAACGGAATCATGCGCTCTGCTCCTGCATCCAGCGTGTCAGCACGGCGTTGAAGGCCTCCGGCGCCTCGACGCTGACCATGTGACCGCTGTCGGGGATGGAGGCGAGACGCGCGCCCGGAATGGCGGCGGCGATCTGTTCGTGGACCGAAAGCGGACTCCATCTGTCGTCCGCGCCGCAGCCGACCAGCGCCGGACATGTGATATGCGGCAGCATCGGACCGACATCGGGGCGCGTGAGCAGCGCATGCTGCTGCCGCGCGAAAATCTCCGGCGTGGCGCGGCACACCATCTGCGTCAGCGCCGCCATGAAGGGCTTATCCTGCAATCGCCCGGGGTGAACCATCGGCGGCAGCCACGCCGCCGCCACCGCCTCCATGCCTTTCGTGCGGCCCAGTTCGACCAGCGCGCCGCGCGTCTCCTGTTCGCCCGGCTGCGCCGCATCGGTGCCGGTGTCGAACAGCATCAGGCTCTGCACACGCTCGGGCGCAAGCCGGTAGATCTCGAACGCCACGCGCCCGCCCATGGAGTGGCCGCAGACATGAAAGCGCGGCGGCGCGCTCTCGAGCACGCCGCGCGCCATGGCGTCGAGCGATTCATAGCCGTAGAAATCGGGGAAGGCCCGCACCTCGCAGATGCCGCGCAAGCCCGTCACCTGCGCGTCCCAGACGGATGCGTCACACAACAGCCCCGGCAGGAGCAGCAGCGCGGCCATCTATTCGGGCACCGTCTGTTTCAACCGCCCGCCGAGGCGCACCGGTTCGATCCGTGTCGCCAGTCCCCTGGCGCCGGTTTCGACAAACACGCCGCACAGCGTGGCCGGACCGGTCGCCGGCGAGAAGCGGCCGCCCGGAATCTTGGTGGTGAAGCGCTGCAGCGGTTCGTGCTTGTCCATGCCGATCACCGAATCGTAATCGGCGCAGGCCCCGGCATCGGTCTGATAGGCCGTGCCGCCGGGCAGGATCTGCGCGTCGGCCGTCGGCACGTGGCTATGGGTGCCGACCACCAGGCTGGCGCGGCCGTCGCAGAAATGGCCCATCGCCATCTTCTCGCTGGTCGCTTCGGCATGCATGTCGACGACCACCGCATCGGCGCCCTCGCCCAGCGGACAGGCCGACAATTCGCGTTCGACCGCGGCGAAGGGATCGTCCTGCGGTTCCATGAACACCCGGCCCATCGGGCTGATCACCAGCACCGAGGCGCCGTTCCGCGCCTGGAACAGCCCGGCGCCGCGGCCCGGCGTGCCGGCCGGCAGATTGGCGGGCCTGAGGACGCGGTCGTCCTCGCCGATGAAGGTCAGGATCTCGCGCTGGTCGAGCCAGTGATTGCCGGTGGTGATGCAATCCACGCCGAGGGAAAAGATTTCGTCGGCAATCTTGCGCGTGACGCCAAACCCGCCGGCCAGGTTCTCGCCATTGAGGATGACGAAATCCAGACCCAGCGTCCTGATCAGGCCCGGCAGTTCCTCGCCCACAACCTCGCGGCCCGGCCGGCCGATCACATCGCCGATAAAGAGCAGCTTCATCGCGCCGTCCCGAAGGCGCGCAGGCCATTTTCCGTCAACACCATGTCCAGACGCTCGTCGAATTCTTCCCGGGGCAGGTTCTCCACCTCCTGCCCGGCATAGGCAACCCCGATGGCGCGGATGGGCCGTTCGGCGCGCAAGGCGCCGAGCGTGCGGTCGTAGAACCCGCCGCCATAGCCCAGCCGGTAGCCCTGCGGATCAAAGGCGAGCAGCGGCACCAGCAACACCTCGGGCACGACGATGGGTGTCGCCGGATCGGGTTCGCTGACCCCGAAACTGCTGACGACAAGCCGGGTCTGAGGCGTCCAGCGATGGAAGACCAGCGGGGTGGCTTTGGCGGCGACGCGCGGCACGGCGAGCGTGACGCCCGTTTCGGCGAGGCGCGCCATCAAAGGCGCGGGATCGACTTCGCCGGCCATCGCCAGAAAGCCGCTGACGATCGTGCCGGCGGGAATCGCGAGCGCATCGGCATGGCCGGCCAGACGCGCGGCGTGATCGGGCAGCGCGCGCGCCAGTTCCACGCGGCGCGCGCGCATTTGCGCGCGCAGGGATTTCTTTTGGGATGCCAGATTTTGGGATGCCCGCGTCATGGAACAGTGGCCGGGACCGCCTCCGCCGTTGGATGTAAGATCCTCACGGGCCTGCAGTTGCAGGTGGGCGCCGTGTGCCCAAGACCACGGTCCTGGGCGGGGACAGCTCCCGGTGAGTACCATTAAGGCCCCTGGGCATCGTTATCCTGACGCGCGGGGCAGTACCCGTCCGCATCCAATCTAGGCTTGCGCAAGACCGGCCACAAGCGCCTCGGCCCGCTTTGCCGCAGCCTCGAGCGCTTCGACCGCCGCCGCTTCCGACCGGCCCAGCTTTTCGCTCATCGCTTCATGGGTGTCGGCCAGATCGCCCAGTTCCTGCCCGCGGGCTTCGAGACGCTGCTTGGCCTCCGCGGCTTCGTCGGCCACCAGCAGCGCGGCCATCAGCATCAGGCGCTGATCGCCGACCTGTCCGACGGTTTCGAGCACTTCGCGCACCTTGGAATCGACATGCGCGGCCAGTTCGCGCAGATGCTCTTCCTCGCCGTCGTCGCAGGCGATGGTGTAGGCGCGGGCGTTCACCATGACGTTCACGAGGGCCATGCTCTACCTTCCCAGGGCGCTGCGGATCTCGGAAATGGCGCCATCCAGACGGTCTTCGACCTCCTGGGTGATGCCGGCGAGCGCGCGGCCTTCTTGTTCCAGTTCGGCGACCCGCGCAAGCAGGCGCTCGCGTTCGTCCCGCAGACGGGCGATCTCGGCGGCATCGCGCGCGGCCCGGTCGCGCGCCTCGGCCAGCGGGGCGGCCACGGCCTCCAGCGCATCGAGCGCCGCCGAGAGTTGTTCCGTCGCCGCCTCGAGCCTGACCATGACCATTGCCTCCGGGGCCGGAATCGCATCGCAAAACCCGGCAAATCACCGCTTGCACCATAGGACCGGCGCGAAGAGCGGGTCAACGCGCGAAGGCCCCTGCAAAAGCCCCGAAACCGGCGTCCGGGCCACGCGTTTCCGCTACCGGGTGGGTGGAAAACCGCGCAAAAAAGCCCCGGTCCCGCGCGGGCTCTTGACGGGTGCGGTCCCCGCTCGCTAAGGCCACACTCCCCGCCTGGGACACGCGCCGTTTTGGCAGAAAGAACCGCAAATATGAGCACCGCTGCGTCCGCGTCCCCGAATTCGCCCGCGGCGCCCGAGCCTTCCGAAATCCGCCGCCTGGCCAATGCCATCCGCGCCCTGTCGATGGATGCCGTGCAGGCCGCCAATTCGGGCCATCCCGGCATGCCGATGGGCATGGCCGACGCGGCCACGGTGCTGTTCTCGCGATTCCTGAAATTCGATCCGGCCGACCCGGCCTGGCCCGACCGCGACCGCTTCGTGCTGTCGGCCGGCCACGGCTCCATGCTGCTGTATTCGCTGCTCTATCTGACCGGCTACGAAAAGCCGACCATCGAGAACATCAAGCACTTCCGCCAGCTCGGCAGCCCCAGCGCCGGCCATCCCGAATATGGCCATCTGGCCGGCATCGAGACCACCACCGGCCCGCTGGGCCAGGGCATCGCCAATGCCGTGGGCATGGCGCTGGCCGAGCGCATGATGAATGCGCGCTTCGGCGACGATCTGGTGGACCACAAGACCTATGTCATCGCCGGCGACGGCGACCTGATGGAAGGCATCAGCCACGAGGCCTGCAGCCTGGCCGGCCATCTCAAGCTCAACCGGCTGATCGTGCTGTTCGACGACAACCACATCTCCATCGACGGGTCGACCAGCCTGTCCGATTCCACCAACACGCTCGAGCGCTTCGATGCGATGGGCTGGAAGACCTTGATCCTGCGACGGCCACAACCCGGCCGATGTCAGCGACCGCGCTCGATGCGGCGCAGACCTCCGACCGGCCGGTGCTGATCGCCTGCCGCACCACCATCGGCTTCGGCATGCCGACCCGCGCCGGCACCCCAAGGCCCATGGCGAGGCCCCCGGCGCCGAAGAGGTGGCCGGGGCGCGCAAGGAACCTGAACTGGCCCTATGAGCCCTTCATCGTGCCGGACGACATTCTCTCGGCCTGGCGCCGGATCGGCGCGCGCGGCGCAGAGGCCCGCGGCCAGTGGGAAGCGCGCAAGGCCGGCGCCGACGCCAAGCGCGCAGCCGCTTCGACGCCGCGCTGGCCGGCGACATGCCCAAGGCCCTCGCCAAGGCGCTGCTCGCGCACAAGAAGAAGCTTTCGGCCGAGGCGCCGAAGACCGCCACCCGCAAGGCCTCCGAGGCCGTGCTCGAGGTCATCAACGGCGCCGTCGAGACGACCATCGGCGGCTCCGCCGATCTGACCGGCTCCAACAACACCCTGACCAAGGGCATGCAGTCGGTGGCGCCCGGCGATTTCGCCGGCCGCTATATCCATTACGGCATCCGCGAGCACGGCATGGTCGCGGCCATGAACGGCATGGCGCTGCATGGCGGCCTTCTGCCCTATTCCGGCACTTTCCTGGTGTTCTCCGACTATGCGCGGCCCGCCGATCCGCCTGGCCGCGCTGATGAGCGCCCATGTCGTCTTCGTCCTGACCCATGATTCCATCGGCCTGGGCGAGGACGGACCCACCCACCAGCCGGTCGAACATCTGGCCGCGCTTGCGCGCCATGCCCGGCCTGGACGTCTACCGTCCGGCCGACGCGGTCGAGACGGCCGAATGCTGGGAGCTGGCCCTCACCCGCAAGAGCCCCAGCATCCTGGCGCTGACGCGGCAGAACCTGCCGACCCTGCGCACCGAGCATCGCGAGGACAATCTCTGCGCCAAGGGCGGCTATGAGCTGGCCGCCGCCGACGGCGTGGCCGAAGTCACCCTGCTGGCGACCGGCTCGGAAGTCGAGATCGCGATGCAGGCGCGCGCGCTGTTGCAGGCCAAGGGCACCGCGACCCGCGTCGTCTCCATGCCCTGCTGGGAGCTGTTCGACGCCCAGCCCGAGGATTACCGCCGCGAGGTGCTGGGTCCCGATACCGTGCGTGTCGCCGTGGAAGCGGCCGTGCCCATGGGCTGGGACCGCTATATCGGCCCGCGCGGCCGCTTTGTCGGCATGCACGGCTTTGGCGCCAGCGCGCCCTACAAGGATTTGTACACGCATTTCGGAATTACGCCGGAGGCGGTCGCAGAGGCGGCGATGGCCGCGATCCGCGCGGAAAAATGAGTTCGATCAATGTCGCGCGGCACGATCGGTAATAAGTGACGGCACGCGGCGGACAACCCGATTGGCCGCGCGGCTCCGGCTGGTGCCGGCGATTATTTGCGTGAACCGCACGGTGTTCCGCCGGTTCGAAACCCTGGAGGACTGACATGACCATTCGCGTTGCCATCAACGGCTTCGGCCGCATCGGCCGGCTGGTGCTGCGCGCCATCGTGGAATCCGAAGCGCGAGCGACATCGTCGTCGTCGCCGTCAACGATCTGGGCCCGGTGGAAACCAACGCCCATCTGCTGCGCTACGACTTCGTCCATGGCCGCTTTCCCGGCCAGGTCGAAGGTCGACGGCGAGTTCATGATCGTCGACGGGCACAAGATCAAGGTCACCGCCGAACGCGATCCGGCCAAGCTGCCGCACAAGGAGCTGGGCGTCGACATCGCGCTGGAATGCACCGGCATCTTCACCGCCAGGGAAAAGGCCGAGCGCGCATCTGACCGCCGGCGCCAAGCGCGTGCTGGTCTCCGCCCCGGCCGAGGGTGCCGATCTCACGGTCGTCTATGGCGTCAATCACGACAAGCTGACCAAGGACCACATCGTCGTCTCCAACGCCTCGTGCACGACCAACTGCCTGGCCCCCGTGGCCAAGGTGCTGAACGACGCCATCGGCATCGAAAAGGGCATGATGACGACGATCCACTCCTACACCAACGACCAGCCCTCGCTCGACCAGATGCACAAGGATCTGTATCGCGGCCGCGCCGCCGCGCTCTCCATGATCCCGACCTCGACCGGCGCGGCCAAGGCCGTGGGTCTGGTCATGCCGGAACTGAAGGGCAAGCTCGACGGCGTGTCCGTGCGCGTGCCCACGCCGAACGTCTCGCTGGTCGATCTGAAATTCGTCGCCAAGCGCGCGACCACCGTTGACGAGGTCAATGGCGCCATCACGGCGGCCGCCAATGGGCCGCTGAAGGGCATCCTCGACCTGGTGCACGACAAGCTGGTGTCGGTCGACTTCAACCACAACCCGGCCTCGTCCAGCTTCGCCCTCGACCAGACCAAGGTGATGGACGGCAATTTCGTCTCCGTCATGAGCTGGTACGACAATGAATGGGGCTTTTCCAACCGCATGGCGGATACCGCCGTGGCGATGGGCAAGCTTCTGTAATCCGCGAAGGCACGACATGGCCGACCACTACCGCACGCTCGACGACCTCGATGTGAAGGGCAAGCGCGTGCTGGTGCGCGCCGATCTCAACGTGCCGATGCGCGACGGCAAGATCACCGACACGCTGCGCATCGACCGCCAGGCGCCGACCATCCGCGAACTGGCCGGGAAGGGCGCGCGCGTCATCGTGCTGTCCCATTTCGACCGGCCCAAGGGCAAGGTGGTGCCGTCCATGTCGCTGGCGCCCATCGCACCGGCACTGGCCAAGGCCGTCGGCCGCGATGTGGCTTTCGCCGCCGACTGCATCGGCGATGTGGCCAAGGCCGCCGTCGCAAGGCTCAAGGACGGCGAGGTCCTGCTGCTGGAAAACACGCGCTTTCATGGCGGCGAGGAGAAGGACGCGCCCGACTTCGTGCACGCGCTGGGCGAACTGGGCGATCTCTATGTCAACGATGCCTTCTCGGCCGCCCATCGCGCCCATGGCTCGACCGAGGGCATTGCCCATGTCCTGCCCTCGGCGGCGGGCCGGGCGATGCAGAGCGAGCTGGAGCATCTGCACAAGGCGCTGGACAATCCGGTGCGGCCGGTGATGGCCGTGGTCGGCGGCGCCAAGGTCTCCACCAAGATCGCGCTGATCGAAAACCTGCTGGACAAGGTCGACATCCTCGTCATCGGCGGGGCCATGGCCAACACCTTCCTGGCTGCCGAAGGCCGCGATGTCGGCAAGTCGCTCTACGAGAAGGACCAGCTCGACACCGCCAACCGCATCATCGCCACGGCCACCGAAACCGGGACCGTGCTGCTGCTGCCGACCGATGCCGTGGTGGCCAGGGAATTCAAGGCCGGCGCGGCCCATCGCATCGCCGCGGTGCGCGACGTCGCCGCCGATGAGATGATCCTCGATGTCGGACCGGACACCATCGCCGAATTCGAGCGCCGCCTGCACACCACCAATACGCTGGTGTGGAACGGGCCCTTCGGCGCCTTCGAGACGCCGCCCTTCGATGCCGGCACGGTGGCCGCCGCGCGGGCCGTTGCCGCGCGCACCAAGGCGGGCGATCTTCTCTCCGTCGCCGGCGGCGGCGACACGGTGTCCGCACTGAACCATGCCGGGGTCGCGGACGAGTTCACCTATGTCTCGACCGCCGGCGGCGCATTTCTGGAATGGTTGGAAGGACGGGAGCTGCCGGGCGTCGCCGCTCTGGCAGCCAGCAAGGGGAAGACACAATGAATCTCGCCGAATTGAACCGCATCGCCTGCACCATGACGGCCAAGGGCAAGGGCATTCTGGCCGCCGACGAATCCACCGGCACCATCAAGAAGCGCTTCGACGCCATCGGCGTTGAGAACATGGAAGACAATCGCCGCGACTATCGCGAGCTGATGTTCCGCACCGAAGCGGCGATGTCGAACAGCATTTCCGGCGTCATCCTGTTCGATGAGACCATCCGCCAGAAGGCCAAGGACGGCACGCCGCTGGTCGAGATCATCGCCAGGTCCGGCGCCGTGCCGGGCATCAAGGTCGATGCCGGCGCCAAGCCGCTGGCCGGTTGCCCGGGCGAGACCGTGACCGAGGGCCTGGACGGCCTGCGCGAACGCCTCGTCGAATATCACAAGCTCGGCGCGCGCTTCGCCAAATGGCGCGCGGTCATCGACATCAACGAATCCGGCGCGCCCAGCCACACCTGCATCACCGCCAACACCCAGGCGCTCGCGCGCTATGCGGCGCTGTGCCAGGAAAACGGCATCGTGCCGATCGTCGAGCCGGAAGTGCTGATGGATGGCGGCCACGATATCGAGCGCTGCGCCGAAGTCACCGAATGGGTGCTCAAGCAGCTCTATATGGATCTCTACACCGCGCGCGTGGCGCTGGAAGGCACGATCCTCAAGCCCAACATGGTGATCCCCGGCAAGAAGTCCGCGCAGCATGTCTCGATCGAAGACGTGGCGCGCGAGACGCTGAAGGTGTTGAAGCGCTGCGTGCCCGCCGCCGTGCCGGGCATCGCCTTCCTCTCCGGCGGCCAGTCGGATGTGGATGCCACCGCCCATCTCGATGCCATGAACAAGATGGGCCCGCTGCCCTGGGCGCTGACCTTCTCCTATGGCCGCGCGCTGCAGGCCGCCCCGCAGAAGGCGTGGTCCGGCAAGGCGGAGAATGTGGCCAAGGCGCAGGCCGCCTTCGCCCATCGCGCGCGCATGAACGGGCTGGCCGCCATGGGCGAATGGTCGGCGCAGCTCGAAAAGCAGGCGGCGTGAGCGACGCGGCCTGCCGCCTTTATCTGATCACGCCGCCGAGCATTCGAGCCGCGCGATTTTGCGGATACGCTGAAACGCGCGCTCGACGGCGGTGACGTGGCCTCGCTGCAATTGCGGCTGAAGGACGTCTCCGACGACGAGATCCGCCGCGCCACCGAAATCCTGATGCCGGTGGCACAGGCGCGCGACGTCGCCTTCATTCTCAACGACCGGCCCGATCTGGCGGCCGAGCTGGGCTGCGACGGCGTCCATATCGGCCAGGAGGATTCGACTTATGCCGCCGCGCGCGCGGCCGTGGGGCCGGAGCGCATCGTCGGCGTCACCTGTCACGACAGCCGCCACCTCGCCATGGAAGCCGCCGAAGCGGGTGCCGACTATGTCGCCTTCGGCGCCTTCTATCCGACGGCCACCAAAGAGCCGAAAACCCGCGCCGAGCCGGAGCTGCTCACCTGGTGGTCGGACATCATGGAAGTGCCCTGCGTCGCCATTGGCGGCATCACGGTCGAGAACGCGCCGCCGCTGATCGCCGCCGGCGCCGACTTCCTCGCCGTCTCGGCAGGCGTGTGGGCCCACAAGGACGGCCCGGCAGCTGCCGTGAAGGCCTTCAACGCCCTCTTCTGAGGTGGTAGCCTGCCTCCGCCTCAACCGGAGGGGCATCTTGGGCAAGCCGATCAAAAAAAAATTTGCGGTGGCCGTCTGGCTCACCGCTGCCGCCTGCCTCATCGGTCTTGGCGGGGCAGGCAAGCCTCCGGCGACCGTCCAGGCATGGCTCCACGCCTTCAACGCCGATGACGCGGCCGCGCTCAAGGCTCTGGGCGACGAAAGCGCCCAATACGATCGCGACAAGCACGAGGAAACCGGCGGGCTCACATTCGTCAAGATCGACAGCGACGACGGCCACACCATCGTCGCGACCGCGCGCGAGAAGCGCTCGCCCGAAACCTGGCGCCTGACCTTCGTGCGCGACCCGGCCGACTCGTCACGCTTCAAGGAGGTCCACCGCTACGCCGATCCCATGCACAGCATGAAGGAGGCGCTGGCGGCGCTGAACGGCTTTGCGGCGCGCATGGCGAAGAAGGACAAGTTCTCCGGCGTGCTCATGGTCGCGAAAGACGGCAAGCCGCTTTACGCCAAGGCCTTCGGCACGATGGGCCCGGGGCGTCCCGCCAACGCGCTGGACACGAAGTTCTACTACGCTTCGCTGGGCAAGCTGTTCACCACGGTTGCGATTTTGCAGCTTGTCGACGCCGGAAAGGTCTCTCTGGATACGCCGATCATCAAATACCTGCCCGACTATCCCAACAAGCCGGTCGCCAAAGAGGTCACCGTGCGGATGCTGCTGCTGATGCGTGACGGGCTGGGCGGCATCAATATCCTGATGCCGAAATATGTCGCCAACCGCGCCAAGGTGCGCAGCCTTTCCGACCTCATCGCGCTGAACGCGAACCGCAAGCCGGAATTCAGGCCTGGCAGCAAATATGAATACAACAATTTCGGCATGGTGCTGCTGGGCGCGATCGTACAACAGGTCAGCGGCAAGGACTTCTACGCTTACGTGAAATCCCACATCTTCGATCCCACAGGCATGACACGCACCTCCTATCCCTTGCGCGGTCATATGGACGACATCGCCACGCCGATGACCCATTGGGGCAACAAGCCGCTCCATTCACCGCTGAAATACTGGCCCTGGCGCGGCACGCCGGCCGGCGGCGGCGTCTCGACGGCGGGCGATCTGGTGCGCTTCACCGTGGCGCTTGCCCACGGCAGGCTGATCTCCCAAAAGCTTCTGGCCGCGGCGGTGAAGCCCAGACCCAGTCATGTCGGCTTCGGCTTCATCATGTCGGGCCTCAACGGCTTCAACTATTGGGGTCATGGTGGCGACGGGATCGGAACCAATTCGGTGATCGATTACTACCCGCAGACCGGGGTCAGCTTCGCGTGCTTGGCCAATCGCGATCCGATCGTCTGCGACCGGCTGGCCGAAAATTTCTTCTTCCGCACGCCGCGGCCGCGCTGACGCCGCCAGGCTCCATGCGATCCCGCCCCCCGCAGGGCATTCAACGCGCGGTTTCGCGTGTAAGGTCCTCGGCGGCGCCGATCCGGGCGCCCGCGGAGACCGCAATGACCGAAAAACTGATCGGCCTTGTCGACCAGATCCAGAAGCTGCAAGACGAGCTGGATCGCGAGATCGCCAAACGCCGCAAGGATCTGGGCTACAGCCTCTCGGGGCACCTGGTCGCCTTCGAAAAGGCGGCGGCGGAAGGCCACCGCGCCCTGCGCATCGGCGTGCTCGCCTATTTTCGCGAGGCCGGCATCCTGGCCGTGCTGACGGCGCCGGTGATCTATGCCGTCGTGGTGCCGATCCTGTTCCTCGATCTCAGCGTCAGCCTCTACCAGCAGATCTGCTTCCGTGCCTACGGCATCGCGCGCGTCCGCCGCGCGGACTACATGATCTTCGACCGCCGGCATCTGCGCTATCTCAACTGGGCCGAGGCGCTCAACTGCCTGTATTGCAGCTATGCCAACGGCGTCATCGCCTATGCCCGCGAGATCGCCGGGCGCACCGAGAAATACTGGTGCCCGATCAAGCACGCCTTCCGGACCCCGGACCCGCACCAGCATTATTTCGAGTTCCTCGACTATGGCGATGCCGACGGCTACCGCGAACGGCTGGCCGCCTTCCGCGCCCGCCTGGTCGAGGGGGCGGGGGACAGCGGGCCGAGTTGAGCTTGCGCCCCGGCCCTGCTAGAAGGCGCGCGCTCTTTGACCTCGACCACCCAACCCCGGCCCGACCGCGCGCCCCTGTGCCCGCGGCGCGGTCAAGATAAAGCGACATCCCCATGGCCAAGATCGCCGGCAACGCCATCCGTCCCGGAACCATGATCGAATATGAGGGCGGGCTGTGGATGGCGGTGAAGGCGCAGGCGGTCAAGCCCGGCAAGCGGCAGCGCCTACAACCAGGTCGAGCTCAAGAACGTCATCACCGGCACCAAGCTGAACCAGCGCTTCCGCTCCGACGAGGCGATCGAGGAGGTGTGGCTGGAGAAGCGCGACTTCCAGTTCCTGTTCGCCAGCGGCGACACGCTGACCTTCATGGACATGGAAAGCTACGACCAGTTCGAACTGTCGACCGATTTCGTCGGCGATCAGGCCCGGTTCCTGCAGGACGGGATGAAGACGCTGGTGACCGTGCATGACGGCAAGCCCATCGGCATCTCGCTGCCGCTGCAGGTCACGCTGGAAGTCGCCGAGGCCGATGCGGTGATGCGCGGCGGCACGGCGGCGCCTTCCTACAAGGGCGCGGTGCTGGAGAACGGCATGAAAATCCAGGTTCCCCCTTTCATCGAAGCGGGCGAACAGAATCGTCGTCTCCACCGAAGACGGCACCTATGTGCGCCGCGCCGAATAGGTCGAGTTTGATATGCCCTATCTCTCCCCTGCCCTGAACGTCATGACCGCCGCCGCCCGCAAGGCCGGCCGGCGGCTGATCCGCGATTTCGGCGAAGTCGAAAATCTGCAGATCTCGATGAAGGGGCCGGCCGATTTCGTCACCATCGCCGACCAGCGCACCGAGCGCATTCTGGTCGAGGAGCTGCAGAAGGCGCGCCCCGGCTACAGCTTCCTGCTCGAGGAATCCGGCCTGATCGAAGGGCCCGGACAAGACCCACCGCTTCATCATCGATCCGCTCGACGGCACCACCAATTTCCTGCACGGCATTCCGCATTTCGCGATCTCGATCGCGCTCGAACGCGAAGGACAGCTGGTCTCCGGCGTCATCTTCAATCCCATCACCGACGAGATGTTCATCGCCGAGAAGGGCCAGGGCGCCTATCTCAACGACAAGCGCTTGCGCGTGGCCGCGCGCAAGGAGATGCGCCAGGCGCTGCTGGCGACCGGCATCCCCTTCCTCGGCAGGAGGGCCATGATCGCGCCCTCAAGGAAATGGCGGCGGTGATCGCGACGACGCCGGGCATCCGCCGCTTCGGCTCGGCGGCGCTCGATCTGGCCTGGGTCGCGGCCGGCCGCTATGACGGCTATCTGGGAGCGGGGGCTGAAGCCCTGGGACGTCGCCGCCGGCATCCTGATGGTGCGCGAGGCGCGCGGCACGATCACCGATCTCCATGGCGGCGCCACCATGCTCGACAGTGGCGACATCCTGGCCAGCAACGAGATGCTGCATCCCCAGATTCTGAAACTTCTGAAAGATGCCGGCCGCGCCTGAGGCCGGCGCTTAACCACGGTTGAGCCGGGGCGATCCGGCGTCTATGCTCGGCGCAGCTGAAAGAGTCGAAGCATTTTCGGGGCTTATGTCTTTTCTCACCGCCATGCGGCTACCGCTTGCGCTCGGCGCTTCGACCCTGGCCCTCCTGCTCGGCACGGCCGGTCCGGCTGCGGCACAGATGTATCCCGGCGAGGACGTCATCGTGAACCCGAATGCGGTGGGATCGCCCTATTACCCGGGCGGGTTGCTGCCGCCGGGCGCGCAGAGCCGGCACTTGCCGCCCGTGCATCTGCACCCGCCGAAGACGCGCCATCGCACCAGGTCCGCGCCCAAACGCCGCCATCCGGTGGCGCGGCGCGAGCCCGCGCCCGCCGCCAGCGAACCCCGCACGGCGTCGGCCCCGCCGCCGTCCGCCAAGGCCGCGCCGTCCCCGAAGGCCGCGCCGGCCCGCCGGGCCACGGCCGATATTCCCTTCTCCCTCGAGCAAGCCGCCCAGCCCGGCGGCGCAGCCCGCGCCCAGGCGCCGGCGCGGCCGGAAAAGCGCGGCCGCGACACCGCCGCCCAGGGCGGTGGCCTCGGCCCGGCCCCTGCCCAAGATCACGCCCAAGAAGGGCCTCAACAAGCAGGCCGCGGTGCTGTTCGATTCCGGTTCGTCGGAACTGTCCGATACCAGCACGGCACGGCTCAACGATCTGGCCTTCAGCCTCAAGACGGCGCTGGCCAATGGCGCCGACCATGTCGAGCTGATCGCCTATGCCGGCCAGCCCGGCGACAAATCGTCGGATGCGCGGCGCCTCAGCCTGAAGCGCGCGCTGAGCCGTGCGCCAGGCGCTGATCGTCGACGGCGTGCCGGCCAACCGCATCGATGTGCGGGCGCTGGGCGGGGTCACCGACAACGGCCCCACCGACCGCGTCGACATCTTCGTCAAGGCCTGACCCGATACCCTAGACGTGGTGATGGGCGGCCACCGCCGCCATGTCGATGTCGCGCGCCTCGCGGCCCATGAAGGCGAACACGGCAATGAAGATCGCCGCGGCCGCCGCCACCAGCGCCAGCGCCGCGCCATAGCTGCCATAGGTGAGCGCCAGCCCCGCCTGCATGGTGGCGTTGTACGAGGCCAGGAAATTGCCCAGCTGATAGACCACGCCCGGGAAGGTGCCGCGCGCCTCGGCCGGCGAGATTTCGTTCAGATGCGCCGGCACGATGCCCCAGCAGCCCTGCACCATGAACTGCATGGCGAAGCCCGCCGCGCCCAGCACCCAGGGGCTCGACGAAAACGCCCAGAACGGGATCACCGGCAGCGCCAGCAGCGCGCCCAGAATCAGCGCCCGCCTGCGGCCGATGCGCTGCGACAGCGCCCCGAACAGCAGACCGCCGAAAATGGCCCCGCCCGCGGCAAAGAAATTGATCGAACTGATCCAGGCATGGCCGAGGCCGTGATCGACCTTGAGCATGGTCGGATACAGATCCTGCGTGCCATGGCTGAAGAAGTTCATCGCCATCATGAACAGCATGGCGTAGAGCGCCAGCCGCCAATGCTCCTTGAGCACGGCCAGCGTCTTGGGCGCGGCCTTGGCGCGTTCGGGATGAAAGCCCGGCGATTCCTGCACATTGCGGCGGATGTAGAGCACCAGCAGCGCCGGCGCCAGGCCGACCATGAACATGCCGCGCCAGCCGATCAGCGGATAGAGCAGGCCATAGACGGCCGAGGCCAGCAGCAGGCCGCTGGGATAGCCGGCCTGCAGGAAGCCGGAGACCAGGCCGCGCGCCTTGGCCGGTATCGTTTCCATCGTCAGCGAGGCGCCGATGCCCCATTCCCCGCCCATGGCAATGCCGAACAGGGCGCGGATGATGAGGAACACGGTGAAGTTGGGCGAGAAGGCGGTGGCGAAACCGAGCCCGGCATAGAGCATGACGTCGATCATCATGATCGGCTTGCGGCCGAAGCGGTCGGCCAGCCGTCCGAAGATGAAGGCGCCGACGGGCCTGAGCGCCAGCGTCAGGGTGATGGCGAGGGTGATGTCCTTGACCGAGGTGTCGAAGGCGCCGGCCACATCGGTGACCAGGAAGATCAGCAGGAAGAAATCGAAGGCGTCCAGCGTCCAGCCCAGATAGGACGGCAATGACGGTGTGACGCTGCTGTTTGGTCCAGCCCCTGAGCGGTTCCAGAAACATGTGCCCCCCGGCGTGATCTTCTTCTCACGCGAGGCTAGGGGGCGAAGGCGCGCGATGCAATGCGCGGCGGTTCACGCCGCCAGCGCGGCCTGGGTCTTGTCGCGGATTTCGTCGCCCGAGACGCCGGGCGCCATTTCCATGATCTTGAGGCCGCCGGGCACGACATCGAACACGCCCAGATTGGTGATGATGCGTTCGACGCATTTGACGCCCGTCAGCGGCAGGGTGCAGCGACTTCAGGAGCTTCGAATTGCCCTTCTTGTCGGTGTGATCCATCGTCACGACGCAGCGCTTGACGCCGGCGACGAGGTCCATGGCCCCGCCCATGCCCTTCACGAGCTTGCCCGGCACCATCCAGTTGGCCAGATCGCCCGTCTCCGACACTTCCATCGCGCCCAGGATCGACAGGTCGATATGGCCGCCGCGGATCATCGCGAAGCTGTCGGCGCTGGAGAAGAACGAGGTCTGCGGCAGCGCCGTGACCGTCTGCTTGCCGGCATTGATGAGATCGGCATCGACCTCGCTGTCGAGCGGGAACGGGCCCATGCCCAGCATGCCGTTCTCCGATTGCAGCGTCACATGCATGCCGTCGGGAATGTAGTTGGCCACCAGCGTCGGGATGCCGATGCCGAGATTCACATAGAAGCCGTCGCGCAATTCCTGCGCTGCGCGTTTGGCCATGTCGTCGCGTGTCCAGGGCATCTCAGCTCTCCCGTCACGGTGCGTTTTTCGATGCGCTTTTCATACGTCGCGCCTTCGATGATGCGCTGGACGAAGATGCCCGGCGTGTGGATGTGGTCGGGATCGAGCGCGCCCACCTCCACCAGCTCTTCGACTTCGGCGACCGTGACCTTGCCGGCCGTCGCCATCATCGGATTGAAATTGCGCGCGGTCTTGCGGAACACCAGATTGCCTTCGGCATCGCCCTTCCACGCCTTGACGATCGACAGGTCGGCGGTGAGGCCGCGCTCCAGGATATAGGTCTGGCCGTCGAACTCCTTGTGCTCCTTGCCCTCGGCGATCAGCGTGCCGACGCCGGTCTTGGTGTAGAAGCCCGGAATGCCGGCGCCGCCGGCGCGGATGCGCTCGGCCAGCGTGCCTTGCGGGTTGAATTCCAGTTCCAGCTCGCCGGCCAGATATTGCTTCTCGAAGGTCGCGTTCTCGCCCACATAGGACGAGATCATCTTCCGGATCTGGCGCGTCTGGAGCAAAAGGCCCAGGCCGAAATCGTCGACCCCGGCATTGTTGGAAATCACGGTCAGATCGCGCGTGCCGGAGTCGCGCAAGGCCGCGATCAGAAGTTCGGGAATGCCGCACAGGCCGAAGCCGCCGCTCATCACCGTCATGCCGTCGAACAGCACCCCGTCGAGGGCGGATTTCGCATCCGAATAAAGTTTGTTCATCGCCACTACCCGTCTTGACGCGAGGCCGCCGAGCGCCTCGTATGGGGACCGGAAGCGTTTACGAATATTGCGCGGGGGGCGCAAGCTCATGTCGGCTGACAGAATATCGGCGCGCTGGCTGGTGGCCGTTCCGGTCCTCGTACTCTGCCTCGGTCTGGCCGCTGTTCCGGCCCGGGCCGCCAGCACGAACTACAAACCCGGCCTTCAGGACGCCGGCAAATACGTGGCCATCGCCTTGCCGATCGTGGCGGGCAGCATCTCGGTCTTCAAGGGCGATTGGAACGGGGTGGTCGATCTGGTGGCCGTGACCGGGCTGAGCGTCGGCACCGCCTATGGGCTGAAGAAGCTGATCCACGAACGCCGGCCGGACGGCACGGACTGGGAGTCGATGCCCTCGGAACAATCGGCCCTGGCCTTCAGCTCGGCGGCCTATATGTGGGACCGGTATGGCTGGAAATATGGCCTGCCGGCCTATGCCGCGGCGGGCTTCGTCGGCTATGCCCGCGTCGGGTCCAAGCGCCACCACTGGTACGACGTGGCCGCCAGCGCCGGCATCGCCTGGATCTACAGCCGCTTCATCACCTCGCGCTACAATCCGCCGTCCAATTTCCGCACCGGCGCCTATCTGACGCCCGATGGCGGCTTCGTCTCGGTCGATTACCGCTTCTAGCCCGCGCCTAGTTTCCGGGCATCCGCGAACGGAACTGTTCGGTGGTGTTGGTGTAGGGAAACGGCGCCTCGGGCACGGCCACGCCGAGATGCGCGCACAACGGGCCCCAGCCCTGCGCGACATCATAGACCAGCAGGCGATCGCCGAGCGCCGCCTTCACCGCCGCGTTGTGGGCCTTGTAGACGGCGATGGCGTGGTCCTTGTCGGTGCGCCCGCCAAAGGTCTTTTCGCGCACGATATAGGTGGCCATGCGGATTTGCGGCCCGCGCACGGGATCGGGGTCGGCCTGATCGGCGCGGGCCATGATGTCGAAGATCGTCTGCGACATGGACGTGTACCAGGCTTCGGCGTCGCGCTCGGTGAGCAGCACTTTCGCGCCCGGAAACGTCTCCACCAGTTCGCGCCAGAAGTGGCAGGCCGGCCAGTCCACCGCCGCACGGTAATCCTTGAGAAAGCTGCGCCAGTCGGTCGGCTTGCCATGCGCCGCGTCATCCCAGATCGGGGCCTGTTCGGGGTGGGCGAACAATTCCGACATGTGGTGGCAAGGTGCAAAGCCAAGCTGCTCCAGCGCCAGCTTCAGCGACATGGTTCCCGTACGGCCGAAACCGGCGCCGATCACCTCAAGGCTCATGGAAGTCCTCCTGACCCGCGCTCCGGTCGGCTGCGGGGCGGGGGAGTTTCGCGCAGGCCCAGACTCTGCGCAAGACGGGCGGGTTTGCTAGACTGGCCGTGCGCTCCGGAGTGTGATCGATGCGAATGGCCGTTCTTCTCGCCGTCAGTTTTCTCGTCGCCGCGGCGGGCCTGCCGGCCCGGGCGGCGGCGATGCAGGTAACCAGCCAGGACATCGCGCCGGGCGCCACCATCGCGATGCCGCAGGTCTATGGCGACTGCAATGGCGACAACGTCTCGCCGCAACTGGCCTGGTCCGGCGCGCCGGCCGCGACCAGGAGCTTCGCCGTCACCGTCTTCGATCCCGATGCGCCGGGCGGCGGCTGGTGGCACTGGATCGTGTTCGCGATTCCGCCGACCCGCCACGAATTGCAGGCGGGCGCCGGCGATCCGGTCCGCACATTGCTGCTGGCGCCGGCCATACAGGGCACCAATGATTTCGGCCAGGCCGGCTATGGCGGCCCCTGCCCGCCGGCGGGCGACGCACCGCACCACTATCAATTCACGGTCTGGGCGCTCGACACGGCAACCCCGCCCTTCGGCGCGCAGGTCACCGGCGCCAAGATCGCGCCCTGGCTGGAAAGCCACGCGCTGGCCAGGGCCGTGCTCACCGCGCGCTACGGCCGCTAGCTGGGCGCGACATCGGTCAGCCGGTCGACGGTGCGCAGGCGCGGGAAACGCCACATCCAGATCGCCACCACCGCCAGCGTGCCGAGCCCGCCGACGATCACCGCCGGCACCGTGCCCCACCAGCTTGCGGTGATGCCGGATTCGAATTCGCCCAATTCGTTGGAGGCGCCGATGAACAGCATGTTCACGGCGCTGACGCGGCCGCGCATGGCGTCGGGCGTCGCCATCTGGATCAGCGAGGTGCGGATGAAGACCGAGACCATGTCGGAGGCGCCGAGCACGAACAGCGCCGCCAGCGACAGGTAGAAGCTCGTCGACAGGCCGAAGACGATGGTCGACAGGCCGAACACCGCGACGGCCGCGAACATCATGCGCCCGGTATGGCGCTCCAGCGGACGGCGGCCGAAGGCCATCGCCGTCAGCGCCGCGCCCACGGCCGGCGCGCTGCGCAGGATGCCCAGCCCCACCGGCCCGACATGCAGGATATCGCGGGCGAAGGCCGGCAGCAGCGCCACCGCCCCGCCCAGCAGCACGGCGAACAGATCGAGCGAGATCGCGCCCAACACCACCGGGCGCGTGCGCACGAAGCGGATACCCTCGGCGACGCGTTCGAACGCCGACAGATGGGTGGAATTGGCTTCGCTGCGGCGGCGCCCGCCCAGTGTCGAGATGCCGATGGCCGCGCCGGCAAAGCACAGCGCGCACACCGCATAGGCCTCGGCCGGGCCGAGCAGATACAGAACGCCGCCCAGCGCGGGCCCGGCGATCACCGCCGTCTGGAAGGCCGAAGAGCTCCAGCCAATGGCCTTGGGCAGCCGCTCCATCGGCACCAGAAAGGGCAGGAGCGAAGATCCGGCCGGGCCGGAAAATCCGCGCGCGGCGCCGAACAGCGCCAGCACGAGATAGAAGGGCCAGGTCTGGCTGGCGTGGCCCAGGCTGAGCAGGACCAGCAGCACCCCGCAGATCGCATCGACCCCCAGCGCCAGCGCATAGATCAGACGCTGGTCGACGCGGTCGGAAAGATCGCCGGCCGGCAGCGTCAACACGAACATCGGCACGAATTGCGCCAGACCCACCAGCCCAAGCGCCAGCGGATCGCGGGCGATGGCATAGATCTGCCAGCCCACGGCCACCGACATCACCTGCATGGCGATGGTCGACAGAAAGCGGCTGGTCAGGAAGACCGTGAAATCGCGCTCGCGATAGGGCGAAGGCGGTTCGCCGGCGGCTGTCGCCGCACCCGATGACGTGGACGCCTCCTGGCTCATCGGCTGCGCGCTCCGCGGCGCACGACCTCGCGGTAGAAGGCCAGCGTGCCGCGCACATAGGCCTCTTTGGTAAAGCCGGCGTCATAGGTTCGATGCCCGCCTTCCACCAGGCGCGCGCGCAGCGCCGGCTCGGCGATGACCCGCGCGATGGCGGCGGCCAGGGCCGGCGCATCGTCGACCGGCACCATCAAGCCGTTCTCGCCATCGTTCACATAGGCGCGCGGGCCCTGCGCGGCGGCCACAATCAGCGGCACGCCCGCCGACCAGGCTTCGGCCATGACCGTGCCGAAGGGTTCAAAGCGCGATGGCATGACGCAGATATCGGCGGCGGCCAGCAATTCGGCGCGGTCGTCGCGCCAGCCCAGAAAGCGCACGCGATCACCGAGCCGCAGCGTGGCGGTCAGCGCTTCATAAGCGGCCCGCTCCTCGCCCTCGCCGGCGATCCACAGATGCGCGCCCGGCACCGCGGCCAGCGCGTGCAGCAGCGTGTCGATGCCCTTCTTGGGATGCAGCCGGGCCAGGATCAGCAGGAGCGGCGCGTCGTCGGGGGTCCCGAGGCTGGCGCGCGGAACGGGATGCGGCGCGCCCTCAGGCAGGGCCGAGAAGGTGTGGATACGCGCCATGCGCGCCGGATCGGCGCCGCCGTCCTGCAGATGCCGCATCAGGTCCGGGGTGATGCCGATGAAATCGTCGCAGGCGGTGAAGTCCTTCATCTGGCGATAGCCGCCGAACCAGCCGATATTGCGGCACTCCGGCCAGCGCTGCGCGAAATGCCCGCCCCGGCCGGTCCAGAACTGGGCGAGATTGGGCCGGAAGACCTCGCGCACCTGGCGATAGACCGCCTGGGTCGGCCAGGGCCAGAGCCGGGCGAAGCGCGCCGTCGAATAGGCAATGCCGAGCGCCTCGAGGCGGGCGATCTGGTGCGCCGGGACGTCGGGCCGGATGACGGCGTGCTGGGCCAGACCGGCGGCGTGCAGCGCCGCGATGCCGTCGAAAAAAAAGGTCTCGATGCCGCCGACCCCGGCCCCGGCCATCACCTGCATCACGCGCAAACCTTCGGGCGCGGGCGCGGGGTCTTGGGCGGGGACGGTCACGGCGGGCTCCGGCGGAGAGGGGCGGGCGGATGGCTTAGGCGTTGATGTTATGGATTTTTTCTAATGCGATGGCCAGTCATGTGGGGCACAAAGAGGACCGGCGCCCGCCGGTGCGCCGTTTTGCGGGAGCCTGGGGGCAATGTCGTGGCTGCGTGACGTGTTGGGCCTGCCGAGCCGCGCGCTGCTCGCCGAGCGCTGGCGCGCGCGACGGGCCACGCCCCACCCCCACCCGCTGTTCCTGTTCGGCAACCAGAAGGCCGGCGGCACCGCCATTGCCGGCTTGCTGGCGGCGGCGACCGGTCTGCGCGCCAGCCTCGACCTCGAAGGCACGACCGCGCCGCATTTCACCCGCCTGATGCGCGGGCAGACCGGCCTTGACGATTTCATCGCCGACAACGCCTTCAGCTTTTCGGCACCGATCATCAAGGACGGCAATCTGACCTTTGTCGCCGATGCGCTGATGGCGCGGTTCAAGGTCGACCGCGCGATCTTCATCCTGCGCGACCCGTTCGACAACATCCGCAGCATCCTCGACCGCCTGCGGCTGCCGGGCGATCTGGCCGAACTCGATGTGGCGCGGCTGCGCGCCAATGCCACCTGGCGCACCATCGTCTCGGGCGAGGATCTCGATCTGCCGCCCGATCACTATGTGGCGACGCTGGCGCGGCGCTGGCTGCGCGCGACGCAGATCTACGAACGCGGCGGCGCGCGCTTCATCCGCATCCGCTACGAGGATTTCCGGGCCGACAAGACGGGCGAGATCGCGCGCCTGGCCCACGCCTTCGCGCTGCCGACGCCGCACGACATCACCGCCGCGCTCGATCGCGACTTCCAGCGCCGCGGCAATGCCCGCACCGATCCGCACATCTTTTTCGGCGAACGCAATTTCGGGCGCATCGCCGAGATTTGCGGAGCGGCGGCGGCCCGCCAGGGCTACGAAACGCGCTGACAATCGCGGCGGGATTGCGACCTTCTCCGACATTGTCTGGCGAAATGGGGCGCGCGACAGAGAGGTCGGGCACGTGACGACGGCGCCCTCGCGGAGACTTCGGACGTGCGGGGATTAGCGGCGCGCGGTGCGGCGCGGCGCGGGCGGCGACATGCTGTCGGTGCCCGACAGGTGAATCGCAATCACCGTGTCGCCCTCGCCGACGCGGAAGCTCGCGCGCGCGAAGTCGGGCTCGTCCAGCCCCGGCTCGGCATCGTTGGAAAAGCCATAGGGCTCTTCGGGCAGACCGATCCAGCTGGTGTCGAATTTTCCGTTGCGGTTGATGTCCTGCATCATCTTGACGGCATAGACACCGGGCCTCAGGCCGTCGATGCGGATATCGGTTTCGGGTGCCACGGCCACGACATCGCGGGTCGCGGTCGGATGATCGTCGTTGTGATAATTGGCGGCCGTGAACACCGCCAGCGAGACGATCCCGCCCTTGGGCGAAACATTCTGCACATGCACGGTGAGCGTCGCGGCGCACGCCGCAGACATGCATGATGCGCCCGCCGCCAGAGCGGCCGCCAATGCCAAACCCTTCAACACCGATAAAGCCCCTTTTACCCGCGACGCCTTCTGTTCTCGCCCCGCCTTCGCCGGAGCCCCTTGTGGCGGCGACAGAATGCCAGAACAGGCCTGGATCCGCGCCACCGAACCGGCCCCATGGTAACCGCGCGGGGCCGATCCTGACGCCAACTACCTAGCGCAAATGGCAAAAATGAGACAAGGGGAGGCGGCGCCGCAGCTCAGTCCCGCGGTTTGTCCGCGGCGTCGTCGCCCTGGGCCGCATCGGCCTCGGCCGCGGCGTTGTTGGCCCGGGTCTCGTCGGTGGACTGGGAGATGCCCGGCACGGTCCCGGCCTGGCCGGTCTGGCCCGACTGGCTGGAGGCCGGGGGCGCCGGCGCCCGCAGGTCCGGCTCCGGAGGCCCGGCGATCTCGGCGCGGGTGCGCGGCAGGGCGTGGGGATATTCGCGCTGGATGAAATCGATCAGCCCTTCGCGCACCGCGCAGCGCAGATCCCAGACCTTGGAGGAATCGGCGGCGCTCATCAGGGCGCGCATTTCCAGCGTGTGCTCCTTGGCGTCGGTGACGACCAGCCCGGCCGTCTGGCCGTCCCACAAGGGGGAATTCCGGATCAGCTCGATCGCCTTTTCGCGGACCTTCGCCACCGGCACGGTATAGTCCGTATACAGATAGACGGTGCCGAGAATCTGGCTGCCCGAATAGGACCAGTTGCGGAACGGCGTTTCCAGGAAATAGGACAAGGGCACGATCAGCCGCCTGAGATCCCAGATGCGCACGACGACATAGGTCGCGGTGAACTCCTCGATGCGGCCCCACTCGCCTTCGACCACGACCACATCGTCGAGCCGGATCGGCTGCGTCACCGCCAGCTGCATGCCGGCGATCAGGTTCGACAGCACCGGACGTGCCGCCAGGCCGGCGACCAGTCCCGCCACGCCGGCGGAGGCGAACAGCGAGACGCCGAACTGGCGCACCGCGTCGAAGCTCATCAGCGCGAAGCCGAGCGTCGCCAGGGCGATCAGGATGTTGATCGCGCGGCGCAGCAGGCGCATCTGGGTCGCCGCCTTGCGGGCCAGCAGGTTGTCGTCGGAATCGAAATGCAGATTGTTGACGTAACGCGTGATGGCGATGTTGACCGCCATATAGACGATATAGCCGATCAGCAGGATGAAGGCGGCCAGCAGAATGCGGCCGGCCATGGTGACCGCGCCTTGCGACAGCGGCATCAGCGGCAGCGCGAAATTGGCCGCGAGCAGGATGATGGCGAAGCGGGCCACCCGCCGGACGCGGTAATAGATGAACTGCGCCAGCACATCCCAGGTCTTGATGAACCGCCCGGCGATCCACAGCGCCAGCGCCTGCAGCGCGAAACCGCCCAGGATGATGGCCAGGCCGACCGCCGTGGCCACGAGCCAGCGCGGGGCCCAGGCCATCAGGCCCGCGATATAGACATCGAGCGTGTTCAGATCCATCGCCTATCCGAGCGGGCAAGCCGCGCGCCGCCCCCGGGCGCTGCAGCGCACCCTTCGGAAATGGCCGCCCACCGCCGTGGTTCCGCCTGCATTGCGCCGCACCCTTTCAACGCAAAGGGCCGGACAGGCGCATCCGCGCCGGCCCGGCCCCTTGATTTCGGAAAACCGAAGCTTGCGGGTTCAGACCGCTTCCTTCAGCTCCTTGGCAGCGCGGAACGCGACCTTCTTGCTGGCCTTGATCTTGATGGCCTCACCGGTGGCCGGGTTGCGGCCCATGCGGGCGGCGCGCTTGCGCACCTGCAGGATCCCAAGCCCGTTCAGACGGACGCGGACGCCCTTCTTCAGCTGCTTGGTGATGATCGTGGCCATGTCGTCGAGAATGGCGTTGGCCGCCTTCATCGACATCTCATGATTTTCGGCGAGCTGAGCACCCAGCTGGCGGGTGGTCATGGTCTCGGTCTTCGCCTTGGCAGCCGTCTTGGCGGCTTTGGCGGGAGCCTTCTTCGCGGCCTTCTTTGCAGTCTTGGCAGCTTTTGCCATTGGGTGTGTCCTCTGCGAATCAAAGAATGAAGCGAGTTTACTGGTTTTTGCGCATACGCAAATCGGGGAAAGCCGCAAAGAGCCTTATTTTTGGGGATTATTCGCCCCTTTTGTCCGGCCCGTGCCGCAAAACCCCACTGAAAGGCCCATGGCGCAGCGGTTTCTCGCATCGGGCTTCGCGTGTCTGCGGATCGGCACGGGTCAATGAAGGGGCTGGGTCGGCGCCGTCCCTTTCGGCGGGGCGGCGCGCGGCGGCGTCGCCGGCATCGATTCCGGCAGGGTTTGCGACGCCGCAGATGGCGGCTCGCTGTGCGCGTCCTCTCCGTCCGCACCACCATGCTGCGGCTCGCCGTCGTGGACCATCGCATCGTACTGCGCCGCATTCAGCGATGGCAGTTTCTGCAGGAAGGCCACGATGGCCCACAGCGTCTGGTCGGAATGGCTGGGGCCCCAGGCCGGCATCGCCGTCATCTTGATGCCGTGCTTGACGATCCAGAAATCTTCCTGGGCGTTGGGATGGCGCCGTTCGGCCAGCCTGGGCGGCTCCGGATTCATGCCCTGGCGCATGTCGTTGTCTTTCAGTCCCGGCGCCAGATGGCAGCCCGTGCACATGTGGTTGTAGTGCTCCGCCCCCGTGGCGATCAGCAGCGGATTGTCGAGCGGGGGAACCACGATATCTCCGTCGCGGGCGGCCACCGAGCTTTCACGGGTGAATTTCGCAAAGCGGTCGAGATAGCCATGGCCGGAATCGGCGGCCACATCGTAAGTTCCGGTCCAGGCGATCAGAAAGCCGCCGAGCAAGACAAAAAGAGCCACGCCGCCGACGGCGGCGAGAAGATTGCGCAGCATGCTCATGCTCCGGTAACGCGGCCGCAGCGGCAGCGTTGCATGATATGACCGACAGGAAAATCCCCGCAGGGCCGGGCCATGCGGGGATTTCGTGAGGATATCGCGGTTGCGGGCCTTACGACTTGGCCGCGCCCTTGGCCGCATCCTTGGCGGCGATTTCGCTGGCGCGGTCGGCGCGCTCGGCGATGCGGGCGGACTTGCCGCGGCGGCCGCGCAGATAATAGAGCTTGGCGCGGGCGACCTTGCCCTTGCGCACGACGTCGATGGAATCGACCAGCGGGCTGAAGATCGGGAAGACGCGCTCGACGCCTTCGCCATAGGACAGCTTGCGCACGGTGAAGCTTTCGTTCAGGCCGGCGCCCTGGCGGGCGATGCACACCCCTTCAAACGCCTGGATGCGCTCGCGGGTCTTGGTTTTCTTGGTCTTTTCGTCGAAGGTCGCGTCGATGACCTTGACGTTGACGCGCAGCGTGTCGCCGGGTCGGAAATCGGGCGCGGGCTTGTCGCCGCGCAACGCGGCGGCCTGCTCGGCTTCGAGGGTCTGCAGCAAATTCATCGTTCTGGTCTCCGTCGGTCCGTTTGTCTGGCCGAATTCTTTTTGATTGGCGGCCAAACCGCAGCGCAGACCCGTGTCTGCCGGAAGGCTGGCCATGACGGGGCGCCGTATAGCCTAGGTTTTGGCCTTTTCATAGAGCCGGTAGAGATCGGGGCGCCGCGTCCGGGTCAGGGCTTCGGCCTCTGCCCGCCGCCAGCGGGCGATTTCCTTGTGATTCCCGCTGGCTAGCACCTCGGGAATGGCCCGCCCCTCGAAGCTCTGCGGGCGGGTGAATTGCGGATATTCGAGCAGGTTTTCGCTGAAGCTCTCCTCGGCCGGACTGGCCTCGGCCCCCAGCACGCCGGGGATCAGCCGCACGGCGGCCTCGATCAGGGCCATGGCCGCGATTTCCCCGCCGGCCAGCACGAAATCGCCCAGCGAGACCTCTTCCAGCGCGCGGGCCTCGATGGCGCGCTGGTCGAGCCCCTCGAAGCGGCCGCACAGCAAGGTCACGCCCGGCCCGGCCGCCAGATCGCGCACCCGCGCCTGGCTCAGGGGCATCCCACGGGGACTGAGATAGA
The DNA here is from genome assembly GCA_963710925.1 of uncultured Pseudomonadota bacterium. Classification (GTDB taxonomy): domain Bacteria; phylum Pseudomonadota; class Alphaproteobacteria; order Micropepsales; family Micropepsaceae; genus Rhizomicrobium. The sequence continues at coordinate 461,468 of CAVQBY010000005.1, forward strand.
TGGCCGGCCCGCGCGCGCCCGCCTCCCGGGCCGCATCGAGGGCGGCGCAGGCGACATCGGCGCGCATGACCATGCCCGGGCCGCCGCCGGCCGGGCTGTCGTCGACGGTGCGATGCTTGCCCAGGCCATGCTCACGGATGTCGCGCAGCTCGAGCGACCACAGCTTCTTCTCCAGCGCCTTTCCGGGCAGCGAGGCGCCGAGCGGTCCCGGAAACATCTCCGGGAACAGTGTCAGCACGCTGGCCGACCACGGCGCCGTCGCGCTCATTTCAGATCCATCTTGAATCCGACATGTGTGGCCACGAAGCCGACCCGCTCATAGAAGATGTGCGCGCGGCCGCGGCGCTTGTCGGAGGTCAGCTGGATCAGCTTGCAGCCCGCCGCGCGCGCCTCCGCGATGGCATGGCGCAGCAAGGCGTCGCCGATGCCCTGCCCGCGCATCTTGCGGGCCACGCGCACCGCCTCGATCTGGGCGCGCGTGGCGCCCTGGCGCGACAGGCCGGGAATGACGAGAAATTGCATGGTGCCGACAAGCTCGCCGTCCTGTTCGGCGACGATGAGGCGGTTGCCGGCCTGCTGCGCCATCTGGTCGAAGGCCGCCGCATAGGTGGGATCGACACCGTCGGCCAGAACGGTTTCGCGGCCGCCGCCCAGCCCGTCATCGGCCAGCATCGCCACAATGGCGGGAAGGTCCTCGCGCCGCGCCTCGCGGAAGCTGAGATCGCTCATTCGACATTGCCTCTTTGCTGCGGATCGGTTTCGGCTTCAACCTCTTCGGGCATGGCGACGACAACGCGCCCGGTCTTCACGTCCACGGTCGGCACGAATTCGCGCGTGAAGGGCAGAAGCGCCTCGCTGCCGTCCGGCTTTTCGATGTCGAGCACGTCGCCGGCGCCGAAATTGTGGATGCCGCGGACATGGCCGAGAAGCCGGCCTTCCTCGTCCTCGGCGCGCAATCCGACAAGATCGGCGTGATAGAATTCTTCGGCTTCGGTGTCGGGCAACGCGCCGCGCGCGACGAACAGTTCGGTGCCCTTCAGCGCCTCGGCCGCATCGCGGCCGTCGACGCCATCGAAGCGCACCACCGCCGAGCTGGCGTCGGTGACGCGCAGGGCGGCGACGGTGAAGCTGCGGCCGGCGCTGTCATGCAGCGGGCCATAGGCGCCCAGGCGATCGGGCGTCTCGGTGAAGGTTTTCACCTTCACCTCGCCCTTCAGGCCATGGGCGCCGAAGACGGCGCCGAGCAGGATGTCGGCCGCCATGGCTGCGCGGCCTTAGGAGGCCGCGGCCTCGCCTTCGGCCGGCGCCTCGGCCGGTGCGGCGGCGGCTTCGGCAGCCTTGGCGGAAGCGGCCGCGGCGGCCTCGGCGCGTTCCTGCGCCTTCTTCTTCGGCTTGGCCTTGTTGGGGTTGTTCTTGACGCGCGCCTTGGTCAGCCCGGCATCGGCCAGGAAGCGGTTGACGCGGTCGGTCGCGATGGCGCCCTTCTCGACCCAGCTCTTCGCCTTGTCGAGATCCAGCTTCAGCCGGTCGGCATGATCCTTCGGCAGCAGCGGATTGTAGTGGCCCAGCTTCTCGATGAAGCGGCCATCGCGCGGGCTGTGCGAGTCGGCGACGACGATGGAATAATGCGGGCGCTTCTTGGTGCCGCCGCGCGACAGTCTGATCTTCAGGGACATTCCTAGTCTTCCTTTTTCGTCTGAACCAAAACGTGTTGAACCTATTTCTTCGGCATCATGCCGGGCGGCAATTGCGGCATGCCGCCGCCGAACATGGACGCCAGACCGCCCATGCCCCGCATACCCTTGCCGCCCATGCGGCCCATCTTCTTCATCACATCGGACATCTGCCGGTGCATCTTCAAAAGCTTGTTGACGTCGGAGACCTGCACGCCGGCGCCGGCGGCAATGCGCTTGCGCCGCGAGCCGTTGATGAGCTCCGGCTTGGCGCGCTCCTTTTTCGTCATCGAGGAGATGATCGCCTCCTGACGCGTCAACACCGAATCGTCCATGCCCGCGCCGGCGAGCTGGTCCTTGACCTTGCCGACGCCGGGCAGCATGCCGAGCACGCCGGACATGCCGCCGAGCTTCTTCATCTGCTGCAATTGCTGGGCGAGATCGTTCATGTCGAACTCGCCCTTCCGCATCTTGGCGGCGAGCTTTTCGGACTCTTCCTTGTCGAAACTCTCGGCCGCCTTTTCGACCAGCGACACGACATCGCCCATGTCGAGGATGCGGCCGGCCACGCGTTCGGGATGGAAGGCTTCGAGCGCGTCGAGCTTTTCGCCGACGCCCAGGAACTTGATCGGCGCGCCGGTGACAGCCCGCATGGACAGCGCCGCGCCGCCGCGCGCATCGCCGTCGGCGCGGGTCAGGATGATGCCCGACAGCGTGACGCGCGCGTTGAACGACTTGGCGATATTGACGGCGTCCTGGCCGGTCAGGCTGTCGGCGACGAGAAGGGTCTCGTGCGGGTGCACCTGGTCGCGCACCGAGGCCACTTCGCTCATCAGCTGTTCGTCGATATGCTGGCGGCCGGCGGTGTCGAGGATCAGCACGTCATAGCCGCCGACCTTGGCCGCAGGCCATGGCGCGCTTGGCGATCTCGACCGGGCCCTGGCCGGCGACGATCGGCAGCGTCGGCACACCGGCCTGCTCGCCCAGGATCTTCAGCTGTTCCATGGCGGCGGGACGGTTGACGTCGAGCGAGGCCATCAGCACCCGCTTCTTCTCTTTCGTCTGCAGCATGAGGCCGAGCTTGGCCGAGGACGTCGTCTTGCCCGAGCCCTGCAGGCCGACCATCAGGATCGGCGCCGGCGGCGAGCCCAGATCGAGCGCGGCATTGTCGCTGCCCAGCATCTCGACCAGCGCGTCATGGACGATCTTGACGACCTGCTGGCCGGGCGTGACCGAGCGGATGACGCTCTCGCCAATGGCGCGCGGGCGGACCTTGTCGATGAAATCCTTGACCACCGGCAGGGCGACATCGGCCTCGAGCAGCGCCACGCGCACCTCGCGCAGCGCCTCGTCGACGTCGCCCTCCGAAAGGGCGCCGCGGCCGCGAAGCTTGTCGAATGTGGCGCCGAGGCGCTTCTGCAGGCTGTCGAACATGCCAAATCCCGGTTACGCAAAGCACGAACGCCCCAGGGGGCGCACCTGCGCTGCCTGGGGGCGATCCCGGACCCGAGCCCGGGACCGGAAGTTCTGAAGAGCTTCCGGATCGGGGAGGGATTTAGTCCCGGGACCGCCCCGAGTCAAATTCTCCACAGGTTCCGGCGGGGCGCGGCGCATTCTGTCGCCTCGTCCTAACCCGCCGTTAAGGCGGCACCGACAGTCTGCCGGGGTCGCCAAAGAAAAGAACGCCGAAGATGCGCCAACCCGACCCGCTCCCGTTCACGAAGCTGCTGGCGCCGGACGCCCTCACCTCCAGGAACCGCATTCTCTTCGACTATTGGCAGAGCCTGAGAACCGGCCACGCCCTGCCGAACCGCGCCGATTTCGACCCCGCCCGGGTGCGGCCGGTGCTGTCGCGCCTGAGCCTCTTCGATGCCAGGGCGGGCGAAAGGCTGACCTGCCGCCTGGCCGGCAGCACAATCCGACAGGCGCTTGGCTTCGAACTGGCGGGCCGGGATCTGGACGCCTATACGCCCGCGGCGCTTCGGCGCCAACGGCTCGATTCCTACCACCGCATCCTCTCCGGAATGGCCCTGCGCAGCACGCGCACGGCCCTGCTCACATCCGGGCGGCAGATGACCTGGCAGGAACTGGTCCTGCCCTTCGGCGACCGTCAGGAAGACGGCAGCCAGCAGGTCCTGATCATGGCCGATTTCGCGCGCTTCGAATACCGCGAAGGCATCGCATCGCCGCGCCAATCCCTGGGGGTTCCTGCGCAGATGGACTATGTCCGGCTCTAGGCCTGTGGCACCGGATCGGCGCCCGCGGCGAGCGGGAAAGACGACGACCCGAACCCGAACGCCATGTCCCGGCCGGGCTGGTGCTGCGCGCGCCATTTCGGCGGGTGGTTGGTGCAGGCTCCGATATAGACGGCGGCGGTGGCGAACACGCCCACCGCCAGAAGGGCGAGCGATCCGAACCCGGACGGCGCCATGATGGATTTGACCGCCAGCCCGATCATCCAGAACAGGCAGGCCGCGCGATGCAGCTGCATGCCGGGGCGAAGCGGATTGGCCTGCGCCCGGATGCGCGCCCGCGCATCGCGGTCCGGCCGCTGAAACACATTGCGCAGGATCGTGAACGCCCAAAGCCCCACCACCACCAGAACTGCGCGCGCGAAACAGGACGGGACGTCATGGCCGGCCAGCGCATCGGCCGCCGCGCCGGCCTGCGCACAGATCCACGCCAGACAGGCCAGATCGATGCCGATCCGCGCCGCGCGATTGGTGCCGAGCGCCAGGTGGCGATCCATCCAGTCGGCCAGCGGCTGAAACAGCCGGTCGATCAGCGCATCGTCCAATAGTGTGAAGCGTTCCGTCACTGTGCCATTCCCGGACTGCCCGACCTGTGCGCGCCGCGAAGACGCACGCCAGGCAGCACGATGCGCGCGCAACGGTTACCGCGCGGTTTGCGTGCGATGTCCCGTTCCGGGAGCCGCGGAAAGCCCTATTTCAAGCCCAGCTTTCGCATGAAGAAGGTGTAGCTGAGCGCCCAGTAATCGGCTTCCTCGGCATGGGTGGAGCCGGCGCCGTGGCCGCCTTCGGCCGCTTCGTTGAACAGCACCTCGTGGCCCTGGCCTTCCATCTTCGCCGCCATCATGCGCGCCCAGATCGGCGTCACGCGGTCGTCGCTGGTCTCGGTGATGAAGAGGATGGGCGGGTATTTCACATCCTTCTTGACCAGCTGATAGGGCGAGTAGGTCTCGATATAGGCGCGCATCTTCGGGTTCTTGGGATCGCCATATTCGTCGACCCAGGAGGCGCCGGCGCCATAGCGGGTGTAGCGGATCATGTCGATCAGCGGCCGCTGGCAGACGACCGCGCCGAACTCGTGCGGATTGGCCACCATCGTCGCGGTGACGAGGAGGCCGCCATTGGACGCGCCCGACAATGCCCATCTGTTTGGGCGTCGTGAGCCCATGGGCGATGACATCGCGGCCGACGGCTGCGAAATCCTCGAAGGCGTGCTTGTGCTGATATTTCATCGCGGCCTGATGCCAGCGCGGCCCGAACTCGCCGCCGCCGCGGATATTGGCCACCGCCACGGCGCCGCCGCGGCCGATCCATTCCTTTCCGGCGTGGAGCGGGCGATGCGGATCGTTCCAGTACCAGGGAAACAGCGACAGCTCGAAGCCGCCATAGCCATAGAGGATCGTCGGCAGCGGGCCCTTGGCGCCCTTCGGCTTGATGACGAAATAGGGGATCTTGGTGCCGTCTTTCGACGTCGCCCAATGCTGCTCGGCGGTCTCAGTGGCCGCATCGAAGCGCGCCGGCACCGATTTGATCGCTTTGGGCGCGCCCTTGCCGTCGTAGGAATAGAGCGTCGGCGGGGTCAGGAAGCTCTCAAGGTGAAATAGGCTTGCGGGCCCCATTCATTCGCGGACACCACGCGTCGTCGACCCGCCCTTGGGCAGATCGATCACCTTGTCCTGCCACTGGCCCTTCACCAGGCGGAAGGCGTGGATGCTGCCGGTGACATCCCGGAAGATCGAGGCGAACACCGCATCGCGGCCCGCGACGACGCTTTCGCTTTCCGTGCCGGCCGTGCCGATGGCGCTGTGTTCGTCGGGCGTATAGAGCACCGACACCTTCGGCAGCTTGCCGGTGTCGAGGAATCGGCTTGAGCGGGAAGGCGATCAGCGCGCCCTTGCGCGATCGCCTTGCCGCCCTCCGGCGTCCAGGTGCTCGCGCAGCGAGGAGATCAGCCTGGCCCTCGGTCACGCCGTGAAGCTCGCATGCTGTCGGGCAGCGGCAGCTTGACGTGTCGCCATCTGGCTGTCACGACGAAAGTCTCGCCGGTGAAGAAGGTGAGCCGCGGCGCGATCATCGCCACCGTGCCGTAGGGGCCAGTGGAACACGCACGGGCTGGCGCCACATATCGCTCTAGCCTTGCCTTCAAAGACGGTCTTGGCCTCGCGATCTTCTCGCCGCGATGCCACAATTTGACGATGCGCGGATAGCCGGACGCTGTCATGCGTGCCCGGTCCGAAATCGGTGTCGAACAGGACCGTGTTGTCGTCGAGATAGTGGGCGCTGGATTTCGCCTCCGGCAGCGAGAAGCCATCCTCGATGAATTTTCCGGTCTGCGCGTCGTATTCGCGGATGACGACGGCATCGCCGCCGCCGGGCGACAGCCGCACCAGGCAACGATCGAATGCGCGGCATGCAGTCCGCGCCCTTCCACACCCAGTTCTTGCCGCTGTCCCTGTCCAGCTCGTCGATGTCGAGCAGCGTCTGCCAATGCGGGTGGCTCGCTGTCGTAATCGGCGATCGTGGTGCGCCGCCAGATGCCGCGCACATGGGTCTTCGTCCTGCCAGAAATTGTAGACGTAGTGCCCTGTGATCCAGCCGGCTCGGCGATGCGGTCCGGGCGCATTCAGCATCGGCCAGGATGGCTGGCGCGGATCTTGCCGTAATTGGGATCGGATTTCAGCACCGCATCGCTTTTGGCGTTCTGCATCTTGACCCAGTCCAGCGCCTTCTCGCCATGAATCTTCGCCAGCCACAGATAGGGATCGTTGTCCGGTGCGTCTTCTCGGCCTTCGCGAGCTGCGATCTTGTCGGATGGATCGGGCTTGGCGTCTTCGGCGCCCAGCGCCTGCCAGGCGCCGGCAATGGCCCCCACACGTGACGACGGCAACGACGAGCTTGCGGAACTGCAAAGGGCTTCTCCCTTATCTTGCGCTTTCGGCGTGCGTGTTTGTGCGCAGCCCGGCCGCGGCGGTCAAGCCGCCAGGCGCGCTTCGATTACAGCGCGTTCAGGATTGAAGCCCGAGCTGACGCTTGAGATAGACAAAGCTCAGCGCCCACATCTCGGCGGCCTGGTTGTGATCGGCGGCGGCGGCATGCCCGCCATCGGTGTTCTCATAGAACAGGACCTTATGGCCCTGGTCTTCCATCTTCGCGGCCATCTTGCGCGCATGCACGGGCGTCACGCGGTCGTCCGAGGTGGCGGTGACGAAGAACACCGGCGGATATGTTCGTGTCTCGATTCACATTCTGATATGGCGAATATTTCAAGATCGCCGCGCGCATCTTGCGGATCGGCGGGATCGCCATATTCGGCGGCCCAGGAGGCGCCCGGCGCCGATACGGGTATAGGCGAGCATGTCGATCAGCGGCACCTGGCAGACCACCGCGCCCAGCAAGGTCGGGATGCTGCACCATCACGGTGGAGACCAGCAGCCCGCCATTGGAGCCGCCCATGATGCCCAGCTGGTTCGGCGTGGTGAAGCCGCGGCGCTCGAGATCGGCGGCCACGGCGGCGAAATCGTCGAAGGCGCGCTGGCGGTTCTCCTTGAGCGCCGCCTCGTGCCAGGCCGGACCGAATTCGCCGCCGCCGCGGATATTGGCCACGACATAGGCCCCGCCCTGCGCCAGCCACAGCTTGCCGAAATTGGCCGAATAGGACGGCGTCAGCGAAATCTCGAAGCCGCCATAGCCATAGAGGATGGTCGGCACCGGCCCGCCCGCGTCCTTGCGATGGGTGATGAAATAGGGAATCTTCGTGCCGTCCTGCGAGATCGCCTCGAACTGTTCGGTGACCAGGCCCGCCGCATCGAAGCGCGCCGGCAGCGATTTGATCGGCTGCGGCTCGCCGCTGCCGTCATAGGCATAAAGCGTTGTCGGCTGCAGATAGCTTTCAAAGCCGAACTGCGCCTCGGGGCCCCAATCATTGGCCGCTGATGACATGGGTCGCCCCGCCCGCCGGCAGCGCCAGCGCTTGTCCATGCCCCATGTGCCGTCGGCCTTGGGGCTGAATGCATGAATCGCGCCGGCCACATTGTCGGTGATCGCCGCATAGGCCGCATCGCGCCCCGTCGCCACCTGTTCGATGGCGCTGCGCGGTCCCGGCGTATAGAGCACTGCGATGTTCGCCGCCGCCCCGCTGCGCAAGAAATTCGCCGAGCGGAAAGGCGATCAGCGAACCCTGCCTGTAGGTGGTGCCGCCGGCTTTCCAGTCGGCGCGCAGGCTCGCCAGCAACTGCCCCTTGACCAGCCCCTTGACGTCGGCGCCCAGCGGCAGCGGCAGCTGGACCGTCTTGCCCTCGGGCGTGAGCGCGAAATACTCGGTCTCGAAGAAGCTCACCGCCCGCACGATCAGCGCCACGCTGCCGTCCGGTCCGTGATGCGCCATGGGCGCAACCAGCACGTCTTCGCGCGTGCCTTCATAGATTGTCTGCGCGGACGCGATGGGCGTGCCGCGCCGCCACAATTTGACGATGCGCGCATAGCCGGAGGCCGTCAGCGAGCCGTCGCCGAAATCGCTCGCGAACAGCGACGCGATCGTCGTCGAGATAGGCGGCGCCGGATTTGGCTTCCGGCAGGGCGAAGCCGTCCGCGACGAAGCTCCGGGTCTCAAGATCGAATTCGCGGATGACGACGGCATCGCCGCCGCCGCGCGACAGCTCCACCAGCGCGCGCGTCAGGGAGGGCGCGCGTTCGGCGCCCTTGAACACCCAGTTCTCGTTCTCGGCGGCGGCGAGCGCGTCGAGATCCAGCAGCACATCCCATTGCGGCCGCGGATCGGCGTAGTCGGCCAGGGAGGTCACGCGCCACAGTCCCTTGGGATTGGCGGCGTCCTGCCAGAAATTGAACGCCTTTCCTGCCCGCCAGCGCGGCATAGGGGATGCGGTCCTCGGCATCCAGCACCGCCAGGATCGCGTCGTAATCGCGCTGATAGTCGGGATCGGATTTGAGCGTCCGCAGCGCCACCGCATTGCGGGCCCTGACCCATTCCAGCGGCTTTTCGCCATGCACGTCTTCCAGCCAGGCCCAGCGATCCGCATCGGGATCGCCGTCCGCTGCCGCCGGGGTCTGATGGGTCATGCCGCCTGCTCCTGCCTGTGTGGCCGGGCGGGTTTGACCGAGGCTGTGGCAACAGGTCAAGCGCGGCCGGCACCCGGCGGCACTGGCCCGCACCGGCCCCACACCTTATAAGGCGGCCATGACGGCCTTTCTGAAAATGCACGGCCTGGGCAATGATTTTGCGGTGTTCGACGCGCGCCAGGGCGGCGTGGCGCTCGATTCCGGGCTGGCGCGCGCGCTGGCCGACCGCAAGACCGGCATCGGCTGCGATCAGGTCATCGTGATCGGCCGGCCCAAGGGGGCCGGGGCCGACGCCGCCATGCGCATCTTCAACGCCGATGGCGGCGAGGTCGAAAGCTGCGGCAACGCCGCGCGCTGCGTCGCCCGCTGGCTGATGGACGAAAAGGACGCGACCGCCGTGCGCATCCTGACGCAAGGCGGCCTGCTCGATTGCCGCGACGCGGAGGGCGGACGCGTCAGCGTCGATATGGGCGCGCCGCAATTCGACTGGGACAAGATTCCGTTGGCCGAGCCCGCCGACACCAACGGCTTCGACCTTGATGTGGCCGGGCGCGGCTATCGCGTCTCGGCCGTTTCGGTCGGCAATCCGCATGCCGTCGTTTTCGTCGACGATGTGGAACAGGTGGCGCTGGCCGAAATCGGCCCGCAATTCGAACATCACAAGATGTTTCCGGCCCGCACCAACACCGAATTCGTGCAGGTGCTGTCGCGCGCCAAACTGCGCATGCGGGTGTGGGAACGCGGCGCCGGCATCACGCGCGCCTGCGGCACCGGCGCCTGCGCCGCCGCCGTCGCCGCCCATCGCCGCGATCTGGCCGCGCGCAAGCTCGAAGTCGTACTCGATGGCGGCACGCTCGCCATCGAATGGCGCGCCAGCGACGATCACATCGTCATGACCGGGCCGACCACGCTGGTCTATCGCGGCGAGATCGATCTGTCCCGGCTGGAGGCGCACACATGACGGCGTCCGTCGCGGCACCGGCCGGCCGAGGTCGTGACCTTCGGCTGCCGCCTCAACGCCTATGAGAGCGAGGCGATGCGCGCGCGCGCCGCCGAGGCCGGGCTGGGCAACGCGATCATCTTCAACACCTGCGCGGTGACGGGCGAGGCCGTGCGCCAGTCGCGCCAGGCGATCCGCAAGACGCGGCGCGAAAATCCGGGCGCGAAGATCATCGTCACCGGCTGCGCGGCGCAAACCGAACCGGACACCTATGCGCAGATGGCCGAAGTCGACGCCGTGCTGGGCAATGCCGAAAAGCTGGAGACCGCCAGCTATGCCGATTTCGGCGTCGGCGCGGCCGAGCGCGTGCGCGTCAACGACATCATGTCGGTCACCGAAACCGCGGCCCAGTTCGTCGACAGTTTCGAGGGCCGCGCCCGCGCCTTCGTGCAGGTGCAGAACGGCTGCGATCATCGCTGCACCTTCTGCATCATTCCCTATGGCCGCGGCAATTCGCGCAGCGTGCCCATGGGCGCGGTCGTCGACGAAGCCCGCCGCCTGGTCGCGGCCGGATTTCCCGAGCTGGTTCTGACCGGCGTCGATCTGACCTCCTATGGCGCCGATCTGCCTGGCAGGCCCAGCCTCGGGCAGCTGGTGCGCAAGATCCTCACCCTGGTGCCGGAGCTGCCGCGCCTGCGCCTCTCCTCGATCGATTCCATCGAGGCCGACGACGCATTGTTGCGCGTCATCGCCGAGGAAGCCGCGGCTGATGCCGCATTTCCATCTCTCGGTGCAGGCCGGCGACGACATGATCCTCAAGCGCATGAAGCGCCGCCATCTGCGCCATCACACCATCGAATTCTGCCACGCCGTGCGCCGCCTCAGGCCCGAGGCCGTGTTCGGCGCCGATCTGATCGCCGGCTTTCCCACCGAAACCGAGGAGATGGCCGCGAACACGCGCCGGCTTGTCGGACGAGGCCGGGCTCACCTATCTCCATGTCTTCCCCTTCAGCCCCAGACCCGGAACGCCCGCCGCCCGCATGCCCCAGCTCCCCCGCCAAACCGTCAAGGCCCGCGCCGCGCGGCTGCGCGCCCGGGGCGAGGCGGCCGTGGCGGCCCATTTTGCCGCGCTGCAGGCCACCACGCAGGACTTGCTGGTCGAACAGCCCGGCCTGGGGCCGCACCGCATGCTATGCGCCGGTGCGGTTTTCGGGCGCGGCGGAAACCGGCCAATTCGTCACCGCGCGCATCACCGGCGCGACGCAGCAACATCTGATCGGCACCCTATGAGAACATTCGGCGAAGCCCCCCCGCCTCCCACGGTCATGGAGCGGCTGAAATCCGGTCTGTCGCGCAGCACCGGCTCGCTGGGCGCCAATCTGGCCGGCGTCTTCAGCAAGAAGAAGCTCGACCGCGAAACCGTCGACGAGCTGGAAGAGGCGCTGATCGCCGCCGATCTGGGCGCGGGACTGGCCGCCCGGCTGGCCGAGGCCGTCGCCCAGGGACGCTACGACAAGGAAATTTCCGAAGCCGAGCTGCGCGGCGTGCTGGCCGAGGAGATCGCCCGGGTGATCGCGCCCGCCGAGAAGCCCTTCGCCGTCGACCCGGCGAAAAAGCCCTATATCGTGCTCGTGGCCGGGGTGAACGGCACCGGCAAGACCACCACCATCGGCAAGATCGCCAAACGCCTGGCCGATGACGGCAAGAAGGTCGTGCTGGCGGCCGGCGACACCTTCCGCGCCGCCGCCATCGAACAGCTCCAGGTCTGGGGCCAGCGCGCCGGCGCTGAGGTCGTGGCCCGCGCCGCCGGGGCCGACGCGGCGGGGCTGGCCTATGACGCCATCGAAACCGCGCGGGCCAGCGGCGCCGATATCGTGCTGATCGACACCGCCGGCCGGTTGCAGAACAAGGCCGGGCTGATGGCCGAGCTGGAGAAGATCGCCCGCGTCATCAAGAAGCTGGATGCCGAGGCGCCGCATGCGGTGCTGCTGGTGCTCGACGCGACCACAGGCCAGAACGCGATCTCGCAGGTCGAGGCGTTCGGCGCCGCCGTGCCGCTGACCGGGCTGGTGATGACCAAGCTCGACGGCACCGCCAAGGGCGGCATCCTGGTGGCGCTGGCCGACAGATTCGCCCTGCCCGTCCATTATATCGGCGTCGGCGAAGCAGGCCGAAGATCTGCAGGTGTTCTCGGCACAGAGCTTCGCCCAGGCGCTCACGGGGGCGGCATGAGCGCGCCCGCCAAACCGCACACCCCGCTGATGCGGGTGGCCCTCGATATGGGACCGCTGGTCCTGTTCTTCGCGACCTATGAGGTCTTCGGCATCTACACGGCCACGGGCGTGTTCATGGCCGCGGTGCTGGCCGCGCTCGGCTTCGGCTACTGGCGCGAACGCCGGGTCATGGCGATGCCGCTATTCACGGCGGTTCTCGTCCTGGTCTTCGGTGGACTGACCCTCTATTTGCAGGACGCAACCTTCATCAAGATGAAGCCGACGGTGCTTTATCTGTTTTTCGGGCTATTGCTTATCGGCGGCCTGAGATTCAACCGGCTGTTCATCAAATATGTGTTCGAACACGCCTTCGATCTTTCCGAAGAGGGCTGGCGCAAGCTCACCTGGCGCTGGGGTCTGTTCTTTCTGATGCTGGCGGCGGTGAACGAGGCGGTGTGGCGCAATTTTGCGACCGACATCTGGGTCGACTTCAAGGTCTTCGGCATCATGCCGCTCATCTTTCTGTTCGCGGTCGCGCAGACCCCGCTGGTGGTCAAGCACCAGATCGAAGAGGACGACACCGGCGCGTGAGCCTTCGCTAGCGCGGAACGCCGGTCTTGCCCGGCGGGTTCGTAAAGGGCGCGAATGTGGCCAGCCCTTCGCTCTCGCGAAAATGCTGCAGCGCCCAATGCACGCTGGGAAATGCCAGTTCGTTCCAGGGGATGTCGTCCCAGGCGAAGAGTTTCGTCTCCAGGCTTTCGGGCCCCGGTGCGAAATCCGGCGTTGCCAGGCGGGCGCGATACATCAATTGCACCTGGCTGATATGCGGGACCGAATAGACCGCCAGCAGCGCATCGATTATGATCTCGCATAATGCTTCTTCATGAGCTTCGCGGCGCGCACCGTCCTGCGGCGTTTCATGTTCTTCCAGAAAGCCGGCCGGCAGGGTCCAATAGTTCTTGCGTGGTTCGATCGCACGCCGGCACAACAAGATGTTGCGGTCGTGGGCGACGACGGAACCAACCACGATTTTCGGGTTCGAATAGTGGACGTGGCCACAGCTGTCCGCACACGTATCGTTCGACATTGTCCCCTTCCGGAACACGCCGTTCGAAGGCCGGGCCCGGGGCCGGTGGGACGAATTTGCTGCGCTCGCTCATTGCGCAAAGAGTGCCCAATTCGTGCCGCCCGCGAAAGCACAAAAACGGACCGGAGCGATTGCGACGGAACGCGCATCAAAATTCGATTCGAAACAGTTGTGGAGTCCTGTGTCCCTCGTTTAATGTGCCGCCTCCGCGGGGGGAGACCGCGCGAGTTGGGCCGGGTACCCTTGCAACGGGGATGGCAGCGAGCGAGCCGGCGACAAGACCGACAATCGCGGACGTGCAGTCTGACAAGACCGATTTTGCAGGGGTGGCTCCATGGCAGCGAAGGGACAGCGAAAGGCGAACGGACATTTGGAGTTCGCTGAAACGCCTTCCTATCTCATCCGTCGCTGTCAGCAACTCTATGGCGATCTGTATGCACGCGAAACCGGTGCGCGCGATCTGACCAAACAGCAATTCATGGTGTTGTGCGCGCTCGAGCATCACGAGGGCGCAAGCCAGACGGCGCTGGTGGAGTTGACCGGGATCGACCGCTCGACGCTCGCCGAAATGGTGCGGCGCATGCTCGAGAAAGTCTGCTCACGCGCGAGCGCACCGAAGAAGATCAACGCGCCAATGCGCTCACGATCACGGCGGGCGGGCGCAAGGCCTTGCGCGGCGCACGCAGCGCGGCCGACCGCGCCGAGAAGGAAATGCTCGAAGCCCTGCCCGCCGCCGATCGCACGCGCTTTGTGAAATCGTTGGCCGCGATCGCCGCCGCCGCCGACCAGATCGTCGAGGCCACGCCGCCGCGCGCGCGCCGCAAGCCCGCCGCACGCAGGCGCTAAGCCTCGGCCTTTACACGCGAATATCGAGTTGCGAGCCCGGCGCAGCCACGCCGGCATAGCTTGCGGCCGGCCGCTCGCTGCGGGCGCGGCGCCGGTGATTTTTCGGCCGGCTTTGCCTCGGTGTCGGCATCGAAATCGGGCGGCGCAAAGCGCGCGGGCTTCGCCTGTGCCTGTGCCTGCACCTGGGCCTGTGCCGCAGCGAAATCTCCGGCCGGCCGGGCGGCTTTGGTCTGCTGGGCGGCAAGAAGAGATTGGCGGCGCTGATCTGCATGACGCGACCATCGCCGATTGCGGTTTCCAAAGTCTGAAGATCAGCCGCCGGCGGCCTGGGCCTTCGAGAATGACGGGGCGGATCTGGTCTGCGATCGCGCCGGGCGATCAGCGGGCCGGCATGGCGCAAGAGCACCGTGCCCCTGCCGTCGATCACGAAGGTCTCGGGCACGCCCGTGATGCCCCATTCGATCCCGGCGCTGCCCGCCTCGTCGATAGTCGATGCGCGGCGAAGGGATTGCCCACCTCGTTGAGGAACTGGCGCGCCTTGTCCGGCGTGTCCTTGTAGACGATGCCATAAAGCTTCACGCCCTGCATCTGCGCGAGGTGGGCAGATCAGGCGCTTCCTGACGGCAGGGAATGCACCAGGAGGCGAAGAAATTGAGGACCGTGACGTGCCCGGCCTTCAGATCGGCGGGCGTGAAGCCGGACGTCTGCCCGTCCAGCGGGCGGCAGTTCGACCGCGGCGCCGGCTTGTTGACCAGCATGGAGGGCAGTTCCTGCGGCGGCGGCGCGATCAGCCTCTTGAACAGGAAATACGGCCAGCAGCCGCGAACAGCGAGACGGGCACGAGAAAGATGAGCCGCTTCAATGGCGCGTCCTGCGCAGCGGCGCATCCTGAGGACTTCGAGCAGGGCAAGCTCGGCGCGCGTGCGCCGCCACGACAACACGGTCCAGACCACCGCCCCAAGCAAGCGCCAATGCAGCTGATGCCATAGGCCGGCCAGACATATGCGGCATAGCCGCCCATCGCCAGAAGAATTGCGACGCTCATGACGCAGACCGCCATCGCAATTGCAGCGAGCGCGCGCGGCGCGCCAGGATTTCGGTCCGGATGCGCGTCATCCACAGCGCGAAGAACAGCAGCGCATAGCCGGCCATCATCAGCAGCAGCGGACACAGGAAGACGGGCGCGATCCGGCCCGCCTTGACGATGATGCTTTCGCCCTGATGCAGCGTGTTCCACCAATCGACCGAGAAATTTGATGATCGGCAGATCGACCGCGCCCACCAGCGCCAGGACGGCGGCGGCGCGGGCCGCCCGCGTCTCGTCCTCGATACGCGTTCCACAGCGCCATATAGCCGAAATAGAGGAAGAGCAGGATCAGGAACGAGGTCAGCCGCGCATCCCACACCCAATAGGCGCCCCACATCGGCTTGCCCCAGAGCGAACCGGTGATCAGCGCCAGCGCCGTGAACAGCGCCCCCAGCGGGGCGGCGGCCTTGGCCGCGACATCGGCCAGCGGATGGCGATTGACCAGCCCGAAGATGCTGGCCACGGCCATCGCGGCATAGGCCATCATGCGCCACCTGGGCCGCCGGCACATGGATGAACATGATCTTGACCGTGTCGCCCTGCTGATAGTCCGGCGGCACCGCAAACAGGCCCAGATAGAGCCCGGCGCCCAGGCACAACAGCGCGCCGCCCCAGAGCCAGGGCAGCAGCGCCCCGCTGAAGCCCATGAAGCGTTTGGGATTGGCGAGTTCGAAAATATTCATGCGCGTCGACTCTACTGCCCCCTCCCGGTGCCTGCGCGCCGCAACTCGGGCACGCATGCAGCAATCCCCCTCAGCCCGCCAGATTGAGCCGCACCGCGGCCGCCGCAGCAAAGGGGGCCAGCAGCACCGCGGCAAGTGAAAAGGCCGACAAGCAGCCACAGCGCCCCGCTGGCCAGCCCGTCCAGCGCCGCGATCACGGCCCCGGCGCCGAAGATCACGGCCGGCGCCAGCAGCGGCAGCACCAGCAGCGGCAGGATCAGCCCGCCGCGCCGCACGGCTCATGGTCAGCCCCGCACCGATGGCGCCGATGGCGCTGGCCGCCGGGGTGCCGATCGCCAGCGAAACCAGCAGCGCCACATAGCCCTGGTCCGGCAGGTTGAACAGCAGCGCCAGCAGCGGCGACAGCAGCGTCAAGCGGCAGGCCGGTGGCCAGCCAATGGGCCGCGATCTTGGCCAGCGCTCGAGGCCTCCAGCGCCAACGGCGCCAGCGCGATCTGGTCGAGCGCGCCATCCTCGAAATCGGCCTGGAACAGCCGGTCGAGCGACAGCAGCGCCGCCAGCACCGCGGCCACCCACAACACCCCGCCCGCGATGCGGCCCAGCAGATGTGAGATCGGCGCCTACGCCCAGCGGCACCAGGGCGGCGACCGCCGCGAAAAAGGCCAGCGCCAGCGCCGCCCCGCCGCCGGCGCGGGTCGCCAGACGGATGTCGCGGGACAGAAGGGCGAGAAAGGCGCTCATGCCGCCCCCAGTACGCAGCCTGGCGCAATCCAGCCCCAGCGGTTCATGGGTGGCGGCGATGACCATGCCGCCATGGGCGCAATGCTCGCCGATCATCTCGCGCGGCCAGCGCCTTGGCCTTGACGTCGAGCGCGGCCAGCGGCTCGTCCATCAGCCACAGCGGCCGCGCCGACAACTTGAGCCGCGCCAGCGCCAGCCGCTTCTTCATCCCGGCCGACAGATATTGTCCCGGCAGATCGCGCGCGCGCGCGCAGCCCGACGCCTCCAGCGCGGCGTCGAGATCGGCGCCCTCGCTGGCCATAGAGCCGGGCATAGAAGGCGAGATTTTCATGCGCCGTGAGCTGCAGCTTGATGCCGTCGTGATGGCCGAGCCAGCCGATGGCCCGCGCCCGCTCCTCGGCGTCGCCGACCGCTGCTGCCGTCGCTGCGCCGTGAAGCGCGATGGTGCCGGCCAGCGGCGTCAGGAATCCGGCCAGCATGCGCAGCAGCGAGGTCTTGCCGGCGCCATTGGCGCCTTCCAGCGCCAGCGCCTCGCCGGCGGCGATGCGGAAATCGAGCCCGGAAAACACCGCCCGCCCGCCCCGCGCGCAGGCACAGGCCGGAGACCTCGAGTTCCGATCAAGCGGCGCGCGCGCTCATATGCCGCGCTCCTATCCGCGCGATATATTGTGCGCCGTTGATCGTCAGCGTTGTGCCGGTGATGAAGGCCAGCTCTCCTCGGCCAGGAACAGCGCCGCCTTGGCGATTTCCTCGGCCTTGCCCAGACGGCCCACCGGAATGCTGGCGACGATGCTCTCCAGCACCTTGGGCGGCACCGCCTGCACCATTTCGGTGTCGATATAGCCGGGGCAGATCACATTGGCGGTGATGCCCTTCTGCGCGGTTTCCTGCGCCAGCGCCTTGGTGAAGCCGATGATGCCGGCCTTGGCGGCGGAATAGTTGGTCTGGCCCATCTGGCCCTTCTGGCCGTTGATCGAGGAGATCGAGATGATGCGCCCATAGCCGCGCTCGCGCATCGATTCGATCAGATGGCGCGCACATGTTGAAGCACCGAGTCGAGATCGACGCCGCATCACCTCGCGCCACTGCTCGGCGCTCATCTTGTGCAGCATGGCATCGCGGGTGATGCCGGCATTGTTGACCAGCACGTCGACGGGGCCAGAGCCTGCCGTCACCGCCGCGATGCCCGTGCCGCAGGCGTCGAAATCGCCGACATCCCATTTGAAGACGTCGATCCCCGTCTCGGACTTGAATTTGGCTGGCGGCGTCGTCATTGCCGCCGTAATTGGCGGCGACCTTATAGCCTGCCTTCTCGAACGCGACAGAGATTGCCGCGCCGATTCCGCGGGTCCCACCGGTGATCAGCGCCACGCGCGCCATATGAAAGCCTCCTATCAAGCGATGCCGGAACGCGGACGCGTCCCACGGCCCTCTTAACATTCACGACCGTGGGCAGAAAGAGTATTGCTGACAAATGGTCAAATTATCGCATTTGTTGCCACAATACCGCACCGGGCCGCAGAAACTTTCTTTCGCCCCACTGGTCTGCGCTCAGCGCTCGACGCACATGGCGATGCCCATGCCGCCGCCGATGCACAAGGTGGCCAGGCCCTTCTTCGCATCGCGCTTCTGCATTTCGAACAGCAGCGTCGTCAGGACGCGGGCGCCGGAGGCGCCGATCGGATGGCCGATGGCGATGGCCCCGCCATTCACGTTCACCTTGACGGGATCCCAGCCCATGTCCTTGTTGACGGCGCAGGCCTGGGCGGCGAAGGCCTCATTGGCTTCGATCAGGTCGAGATCGGCGGCGTCCCAGCCGGCCTTCTTCAGCGCGGCGCGGCTGGCCGGGATCGGCCCGGAGCCCATGATCTTGGGATCGACGCCGGCATGGGCCCAGGAGGCGATGCGCGCCAGCGGGGTGAGCCCGCGGGCCTTGGCCTCGTCGGCCGTCATCAGCACCAGAGCGGCGGCGCCGTCATTGATGCCGCTGGCATTGGCGGCCGTGACCGTGCCGTCCTTCTGCGAAGGCGGGCTTGAGGCCGGCAATGCCCTCATAGGTCACGCCATCGCGGATATATTCGTCGGTATCGACGATGGTCTCGCCCTTGCGCGTCTTGACCGTCACGGGAACGATCTCGTCCTTGAAGCGGCCGGCCTTGCGCGCGGCTTCGGCCTTGTTCTGCGAGGCGACCGCGAACTTGTCCTGCTGTTCGCGGGTGATCTGCCATTCGCGGGCCACGTTCTCGGCGGTGACGCCCATGTGGTAGCCGTTGAAGGCGTCCAACAGCCCGTCCTTGATCATGGTGTCGATGAATTCGAGACGCGCCCATCTTCTGGCCCTGGCGCAGATAGGCGGCATGCGGGGCCTGGCTCATCGATTCCTGGCCGCCGGCGACCACGATGGCGGCATCGCCGTTGACGATCGCCTGATAGCCCAGCGCCACCGCGCGCAGGCCCGAGCCGCAGAGCTGGTTGACCAGCCAGGCCGGGGTCTCCACCGGAATGCCCGCATTGATCGCCGCCTGACGGCCGGGGTTCTGGCCCTGGGCGGCGGTCAGGATCTGGCCCATCACGACTTCGCTGACATCCTTGCCTTCGACATTGGCGCGGCTGCAGCGCGCCCTGGATGGCGACGCGGCCCAGTTCATGGGCCGGCATGTTCGCGAAGGCGCCATTGAAAGAGCCCACCGGCGTGCGGGCGGCCGAAACGATCACGACATCAGTCATGGGGTGCTCCCCGGAGCGATGGTGGTTTTCCAGATCGGCAGCCAAAAATGCCGCGAATGCGAGCGGCGGTAAACTGCGCATAATTACCCTTGCAAATCAATGGCTTGAGGCGTCAGCGCGGTGGTGCGCTGCACAGTCGTGGGCAACAAGGCACTGGACAGGGCGGATTTTGTGATGTTGTTCTAACGCGGGGATAAGCGCCCGGCACAGCGGCGCGAAACGCACTCATCCGACGGTGACAGCGTGGCAGACGATCAGAACCAAGACGGCCGAGCCCGTCATCATCAAGAAATATGCCAACCGGCGGCTCTACAACACGCAGACCTCGAGCTATGTGACGCTCGACCATCTGTGCGAGATGGTGAAGGCGGGCACCGATTTCGAAGTGCGCGATGCGCGCAGCGGCGAGGACATCACCCGCTCGGTGCTGACCCAGATCATCTTCGAGGAAGAGAGGCAAGGGCCAGAACCTTCTGCCGATCCGCTTCCTGCGCCAGCTCATCCGCATGTATGGCGACAGCCTGCAGGCCTTCGTGCCGGGCTATCTGGATCTGTCGATGGAGAGCTTCTCCAAGAACCAGGAGCAGATGCGCCGCAAACTGGCCGAGGCCTTCGGCGGCGGCATCGTCCGCGCTCGAAGCCATGACGCGGCAGAATCTGGCGATCTTCGAGCGGGCGATGAAGATGTTCACGCCCTTCGCCGCGGGCCGCGAGCGACGCGGCGCCAGGCCGGCCAATGGCACGGCCGAGCCCGCCCCGGCCAAACCCTCCGAGGAAATCAGCGAGCTCAAGAGCGAGATCGAGGCCATGCGCAAACAGCTCGCCGAACTCGCCCAGCAGCGGAAATAGTCGCCGCCAAGAGAGCGCCGTCATGTATGAGGTCGCGCTCACCCGTTCGCATTTTCCGGCCCAGAATGACGACACCGTGCGCGACACCACCGTGCCGTCGATTCTGCGCGCGGCGGCCGGCGAGGTCGCCGGCGAGATCGCGCTCATCGAGACCGATGCGTCGGGGGCGGTGCGGCGGAGCTGGAGCTATGCCGGTCTGCTGGCCGATTGCGAACGCCTGGCCACGGCGCTGCGCCACACCTTCACGCCCGGCGAACGCATCGCGGTCTGGGCGCCCAACAGGCCCGAATGGGTGTTGCTCGAATTCGCCGCCGGTCTGGCCGGGCTGACGCTCGTCACCGTCAATCCCGCCTACCAGGTCCAGGAACTGCAGTACGTGCTCAAACAGTCGCGCGCGGCGGGGCTGTTTCTGGTTCGGCAGTTCCGCGGCAATCCCATGGCCGAGATCGCGCGGCGGGCCTGCGCGGATCTGCCGGCCATTCGCCGCATTGTCGACATGGAGGATGCGCAGGCATTGTTCGAGGGCGGCAGCGGCCCCGCGGAGATGCCCGCCGTCGCGCCCGGCGATGCCGCGCAGATCCAGTACACCTCCGGCACCACGGGCTTTCCCAAAGGCGCGGTGCTGTCGCATCGCGGCTTGACCAACAATGCGCGGCTGTTCTGCAGCCGGCTGGGCGTCGCGCCCGGCGACACCTATCTCAATGTCATGCCGATGTTCCACACCGCCGGCTGTTCCATGGGCGTGCTCGGCGCCGTGCAGCGCCGCGCCAAACTGATCCTGCCGCCGCAATTCGACGGCGCCGTCGCCAATCGCATCATCGCCCGCGAGCGCGTGGCCGTGGCCATGGGCGTGCCCACCATGCTGATCGCCATGCTCGAAGCCTTCGCCGCCGAGCCGCAGGATGTCTCGAGCCTGCGCGCCGTCGTATCGGGCGGGGCCATGGTGCCGCCCGAGCTGATCCGCAAATTCCAGAAGACCTTCGGCTGCGGCTTCGAGATCGTCTATGGCCAGACCGAGACCTCGCCCGTGGTGACGCAGACCCGGCTCGACGACAGCTTCGAGGACCGCTCCCAGACCGTCGGCCAGCCCTTGCCGCAGACCGAGATCGCGATCCGCGACATCGGCACCAATGAAGCGGTTCCGGTCGGCGACGTCGGCGAAATCTGTTCGCGCGGCTATTGCA
The DNA here is from genome assembly GCA_963710925.1 of uncultured Pseudomonadota bacterium. GTDB lineage: Bacteria > Pseudomonadota > Alphaproteobacteria > Micropepsales > Micropepsaceae > Rhizomicrobium. The sequence goes on from CAVQBY010000005.1 coordinate 482,823, forward strand.
ACATGATCGGCTACAACGACGATCCCGAGGCCACCGCCAGAACCATCGATTCCGACGGCTGGCTGCACACCGGCGACCTGGGCACGATGGACGCACGCGGCTTCGTGCGCGTGACCGGCCGCGTCAAGGAGATGATCATCCGCGGCGGCGAGAACCTGTTCCCGGCCGAAATCGAGAACGTGCTTCTCGAGCATCCGGCCATCGCCGAGGTCGCCGTGGTCGGCGTGCCCGACGAAAAATGGGGCGAGATCGCGGTGTGCTTCTTCCGCGCCGGGACCGGGGCTGCGCCCGGCCGCGCCGAATTGGTGGCCCATCTGCGCAGCCGGCTCGCCGCCCCCAAGACGCCGGCCCATTTCATCGCCGTGGACGGCTTTCCGCTGACCGGCTCCGGCAAGATCCGCAAGTTCGTGTTGCGCGACGATTTCGTCGCCGGAAAATTCCCGAACCGGCTGTGAACGCAAAAGGCCGGCCCCGCAGGACCGGCCTTTCCGCATTCGGATGCAACCGCCTCAGCGCTTGCGGAAATGCATGATGCCCCAGGCGAGCAGGCCCTTGTCGGCACCGTCGACCCAGTGCTGCAGACCGGCCGCCATGCGATCGACGAAGGCGTCGGAGGCCTTCAGATCCTTGCGACGCGCCAGCAGCTCCTCGCGCACCCGCGCATAGTGATTGCGCAGCTGGTTGGTCAGATTCTCGATTCTCGACCTCGTCGAAACCGCGCGCGCCTTCAGCTCCTCGCGGTAGAAACCGAAGGAGGCCAGGTTCGACAGATGGATGCGGTCATAGATCGGCTGCAGCGCGGCGGTGTCCTTGAGATCGTCGGCCTGCATCGGATCGGTGAAGATGAACTGGCCGCCGGGCTTGAGCACCCGCGCCACCTCGTCCAGCACCGCCTTGCGATCGGGCGCATGCAGGATCGCGTCCTGGCTCCACACCGCATCGAAGCTGTTCGCCTCGAACGGCAGATCGTCGAACGAGCCGTCGACGACGTCGATCTTGTCGGCGAGGCCGGCATCCTTGTTCATGCGCGCGGTTGCGCGCATTTTCGACCGTCGACAGGTTCAGGCAGGTGACATGGGCGCCGTGCTCCTTGGCCAGCACGCGCGCCGCGCCGCCGAAACCGGCGCCGATATCGAGCACGCGCTTGCCCTTCAGATCGCCCATCTTGGAGATGATGCGATCGACGGTCAGCCGGCTGGCCTCGCGGATATCCTTGGTCGTGTCGTAGAGGCCGATATGGATGTCTTCGCCGCCCCAGATGGTGGCGTAGAAATTGTCGGCATCCTCGCTGTCGTAATAGGTCCGGGCGGTGTCGACGCCCCGGCCTGTGTCTCATTTGCCGGCATAGCTCTTCTCCGCCACATGCACGAAGAAATCCGGATCGGTTTCTTCGCCTTCCTCCTGGAAGTCGCCATAGGAATGGATCTGCTGGAAGCCCACCTCGCGCAGCAGGCGGCGCAGATAGTTCTTCCGCAGCGGGAACATGTTGAGGTGGTATTCCGATCCGTCCGGGAAGCCGTATTTGAAGCGCGCCAGGCTCTCATCGACATGCTCGGGCTCGGCCGTGACCTGGTCGCCGCAATAGTAATATTTGTGCTTGGTGGCGAACCCGTCGTCGAGGATCCGGTCGTAATTGCGCTGATCGATGATCAGGATGCCGTCATGCTTGAGCGCGGCGTAGAACTCGGCCAGCGCGCGGCGGCGGTCGTTCTCCTCGAACAGATGGGTGAAGCTGTTGCCCAGGCAGATGATGGCGTCGTATTTGCCGTTGACGTCCTTGTTGAGCCAGCGCCAGTCGGCATGGACGGTCTTGAGCACCATGCCGCGCTCGCGCGCATTGTCGAAGGCGCGCGCCAGCATCTCGGCCGACCCGTCGGCCGAGGTCACGTCGAAACCGGCCTTGAGCAGCTGGATCGAATGAAAGCCCGTGCCGGTGGCCACATCGAGTACGCTTTCCTTGCCGCGCGCCTTCAGCACGTCGATGAAGAAGCGCCCCTCGCTCTTCGCACGCGCCTCCCAGTCGATCAGCTCGTCCCACTTGTCGACAAAGCCACGGACATATTCGCCGCGATAGTGATCGGATTCGCGGACCGCCGTCGGGTCTTCGCCGAAATCCTGCTCATCGGACGGGCTGAAAACGCCCTCTTCCGGGCTCACGGTCATATTGATTCTCCTTTATTGCGGCCCTTGCCCGGAGACGGCGCGGTTTCGGCGCGTGGCGAAACGGCGCGAGACGCAAAAGCAGCTGGACAAACGAGCTGAGCTCACAGCCTCCTCTGCAGTCCGTTCAAAACGGAGATTTGCGTTCCGGCAACGGCATTCTGGAAACGTGACCTTCGGTATGGCAATACGCCGGCAATGTCAAAAAAACCGCGTCCTGCGGCACTTCGTGCACGCATGTGCGAGAAAATGCAGGCGTAGCAAGGAAAAAACCGCCTCTGCGGCGCATTTCGCATACGCGTGACGCAGAAATTTTGGGAATTATTTCTGCATTGGCCGCATTTATATGCGCGCAGAGCGCAATATCTCGCGGTGTGCGCGCGCATGCGCGATCAATGGCGCGTGACTTGGGCGCGTGACTTGCGCCATGCGCGCGCCGCGCGCGGGCGCGCCTCTCAGCCCTTGGTCCACTCGGGATCGATCAGCGGCTCGCCGAAATGAAAGCCCTGGAAATAGTCGACGCCGAAGCTCTCCAGCAGCGCGGCTTCCTCGTCGGAACTCACCCATTCGGCAACGGTCTTGAGGTGGAAATTCTTGGCCAGATCCACCAGCGTGCGCACGAAGATCTGGTTGTCGGGCGAATCGCACAGGCCGTGGATGAAGGTGCCGTCGATCTTGACCGTGTCGACATTGAGCATCTGCAGATTGCGGAACGAGGTGTAGCCGGCGCCGAAATCGTCGATGGCGACGCGGCAGCCCATTTCGCGCAAATTCGTGACAAAGCGCGCGCTTTCCTCGAAATCATTGAGTGCGGCGGTTTCCGTCAGTTCGACGATCATGCGCGAGGCCACATCCATATTGGCGCGCACATAGGCGACGAAACTCTGCAGCCAGGCCGGATCGCCGCTGGTCGTGCCCGAAACATTGACCGCCAGGCTGACATCGGGATAGGCGCGCAGCTGCGCCACCGTCATCTCCAGCGCATGGCGGTCGACCAGCCGCACCAGGCCGAGCTGCTCGGCCGCGGGAATGAACTGGCCGGCGCTCGCGATGGTGCCGTCGGGCCGCGCCATCCGCAGCAGACATTCGTGATGGACCGGCTCCTTGGTGTCGGCCCGGACGATGGGTTGATAGGCGAAGATCAGCCGGTGGTCGTGCAAGGCGGCCACCACTTCGTCGGCAATCGCCATCAGGCGCAGCCGGGCGGTCTCGCGTTGCGGGGATTTGGTGTAGACGGCGAAGCCGTCGCGGCCGGCGGCGCGCGCGCGGTCCAGCGCCTCTTCGGCGCGCAGCATCGCTTCCTGGCTGGAACTGGCGCCCGAGGGCAGCAACACCGCGCCGACCGTGATCGTCGCCGACACCGTGCCGGCGCGCGTGCCGATGACCTCGTTGCGCACGGCGGCGCGCAGGCGCTCGGCGACGGCCGAAATCTCGCGCTCGCTGCATTTTCCCAGGATCACGCCGAGCTTGTTGCCGGCGGTGCGGCCGATCACGTCGCTGTCGCGCAGCGTCGCGGAAATGCGCTCGCCGACGGCGACGATGACTTCGTCTGCGGCGCCGAAGCCATAGGCTTCGTTGATCATCGCCAGGCGATCGATCGACGCCACCAGATAGGCGCAATCGCGGTTCTCGGCCTTGGCCTGCTCGAAGACCTGCGCCAGTTCGGAGCGCAGGCTGGTGCGGTTGAGATGGCCGGTCAGTTCGTCGCGCGTGGCCAGATAGCCCAGCCGCTGGGATTCGCGCCTCTGTTCGGTGATGACGCGCAGGATACCGGCCAGCCGCTCGGTGCCGCCATCGCCATCGGCAACCCGCACGCCGCGCATTTCGAAGATCACCGCGCCCATCGCCGAGGCCGCTTCGAATTCGAGTTCGAAACTGTTGTCCTGCGGCGAGGTGTCGGCGAGGATTTCCAGCAGCCTTTCGCGGCCGGCCGGGCTCATCCAGCGGCGGAAGCCGTCGCCCCGATACAGCCGATCGGGATCGGTGTGCAGGGAAAGAATTTCATGATCGCCTTCCCAGGCGATGCGATCATCGACAATCGTCCAGTCGAAGGCGATCTCGCGCGCCGCCGCAATGGCCAGGCGCAGGCGATCGACCTCTTGCGCGGCTGCGAGCGCACGCATGCCGTCGACTGGCTTCTTCGGAAGCGTCTGAACTAGCACTACCCACCATCCTTGGCCATTATTCTACGGCCTTTGAGGCGATCATGGGCAGCGGGCCTTAAAAAACTCGAAACTTTTGAGGCAATCCCCGCCTATCTCGCCGCGAATGAACGCTGGCCCGCGTTTTGCGTTAAAGACTGGTTATGATGGGCACCGGTCAAATCGCGATCCTCGGCAATGCAGGCGCACCCGCGCTGCGCCACGCCCATCTGCGTGTCGAAAAAGCCTGCAATGCAAGCGATTTGAACGATCGCACGATGCACAGCGACGATCCGAATGCACAACGGCACACCGCCGCCACGTCGCGCGAACTGTCTCAATCCGAAACACAGCGCGCCGCCCCGTTGTGGCACGGCCCGCGTTTGAGCCCCGCTTTCGTCGCGCAGGTGCTCGGTCAGGTGATGGAATCGACGCCGCGCGACGCGCGTTCAGTCTTTGCGGCCTATGAAGACGGCGCCGGCCGCGCCGTGCGGCCCGCCTTCGAGCGCAAGATCTGAACGGCGCGCCAACGCCACCGCCACCGCCGTCGCACCCGCCGCATAGAACATCGCAAAACTCGGCATGCTGCCGCTCATCGCCGCGGCCGCCGCCGCCGGCAATGCGCCCGCCGCCAGCGCCAGCAGCAGGGCCGGTTTGCGCGCCTGCCTGCGGCTGCGCGCCGCAAGGCCGGCCAGCGTCGCCGCGGCCATGGCGAGCGGGGCATAGGCGAACACCGCCGCCCCCGTCACCGTTGCCACCAGCCCCGCGCAGCAGGCGGCGACCAGCACCGCGGCCGCGACCGCGGTTCGCACCGCCCGGCCCTGTTCCAGTGCCGCCAGCGCCAGCGCCGCCGGCCCGAGCGCGGCAACCAGCAGCGTGACGGCGCCGGCCAGCGCCGCTGCGCCCTGCAGCGCGGCAAGGAGCTGGGCCGCCGCCAGCGCCGATCCCAGGATGGCCGCAAAGCGCAGATGAGCCCGCGCCGAACGCGGCGTCGCCCCGCCCGCCGCGATGGCCGCGACCAGGCAGGCGGCCGCCGTGACGACGGCGAAGGCCAGATCGGTGAAGGCGGGCCCGCTCACGGCGCGCGCCTCAGATCGAGCAACAGGGCCTTGATCTCGGTCAGGCTGCGCTCGACCCGCGCCAGCCGCGCCGACAAATCGGCGATGGCCGCGCCCAGCGCCGCCGCGTCCTTGGGTGCGGCCTGCGGCACCGGCGTCGACACCCCGGCGCGGCTGGCGATCTCTGCGGCCGGAACCGCCAGCAGCGCGGCCATGGTCGCCACATCTGTGGCGCTTAATTCGCGCTGGTCCTTCCAGATTTCGGCCAGCGCGGCCGCGTCGAGCCCGAGCGCGCGCGCCAGATCGCCGCGCGCCAGGCCGCGGCTGGCGAGCGCGGCGTCGAACCAGTCCGAATCGAAGAACAGCGCCATGCCGTCATGCTAGGGGGATTCGCGCGGCCCGTCGCGGCTTGCGCAGGGCGCCGGCGGCCGGGCCCCGGGTCTCTAGCGCTGCGCGCCGGCGAAATCGGTGGTGGTGATCGGCGTGGCGCCGACGATGCGGCCGTACCCGCCCAGCTGCACGACCACGACAATGCCGTCGCGGGCGCGCCCGCCCACCGCGTCACGGGGCAGATCGAGCGAAACCGGCTGGCCCTTCCACATGCCCACTGCCGAGACCGCCCGCACGATATTGCGATAGGTCACCGTGTGACCGCTGTTTTCGCCGGCGGTGATCTTGACCGTGGCCTCGGGGTGGACCGCGAACAGCCAGATGGTCGCACTCTGCTTCGGCTTGACCGCGCCCGCGCCGACGCGGATATGGACCTCGGCCGGCGTCAGCCGCAGGGTGACGGGCACCGCCGTCATGTCGGCCGCGCGCGCGGCGATGGCCTTTTCGACCGCGGCCCGGCGGCTGCCGACGACATCGTCGACGCCGTCGACGATGATCTGCGGGGTGTAGATGCCGCCGCGGCCCATGGTGGCGGCATAGGCCTTCTGGCGGGCGGTATTGGCCTTGCTGGCGAGGGTGTCCTTCCAGCCCAGCATGTCCCAATAGGTCACCGGCAGGGTCAGGGCGACCACATCCGGGCGCTGGCTCAGCCGGCCCAGAAGGGCATCGGCCGGCGGGCAGGAGCTGCAGCCCTGGCTGGTATAGAGCTCGACCACCACCGGGCGCGCCGCCTCACCGGCCCATGCGGCCGGCGCGGCCGCAAGAACCGGCCCGGCCAACAGCCCGGTCAGCGCGATCCATGCGGCACAGGTCGAGTACGCAGGCGCAACAACATGCGGGCGACAATAGGTTCCGTGCCGGAGCCCCTCCAGTCACTTCAGCTTGATGGGCCGCATAGTCGCACGGCCGCGGGGGGCGGCGAACAGAGTTTCGCCGCCGGTTCCCGAGATTTCAAGATCATGTGCCCGTGAAGGCACGCCCTACTCCTGATGGGGGGCCGTGGCGCCGGATTGATCAAGCCCAATGCGGGGCTGAAAAGCGGCCGCCACAATCCCTATATAGAGCTGGGACGCACCGGAGACGGAACAATGTGGCAGCACAGCGATTGGATGATCAACGGGCATCAATGGATGTGGGGGTGGTTCATGCCGTTCGGCGGATTCTGGTTTGTCATTCTTCTGGTGGTGCTGTTCGCGGTGCTGCTGCTGCGCTCGCCCCACCGCCATGCGCCGCCCGCGGCCCGCTCGGCCGCGCTCGACGTCCTGGAGCAGCGCTATGCCAGGGGCGAGATCGAGCGCGAGGAATATCTGCAGAAGAAGGCCGACCTCGGCGGCGGATGACAAAGGTGTGACCTCATGAGCTATTACTTCAGCAAGACCCTCGATTGCGGCTTCGACGACGCGATCAGCCGCGTGACTGCCGCCCTCAAGGACGAAGGCTTCGGCATCCTGACCGAGATCGACGTCTCGGCGACGCTGAAGAAGAAGATCGACGTCGATTTCCGGCCCTACCGCATCCTCGGCGCCTGCAATCCGAGGCTGGCGCATCAGGCGCTGGAGGTCGAAGACAAGATCGGCACGATGCTGCCCTGCAATGTGGTGGTGCAGGATGCCGGGGGCGGCAGGACCGAAGTCGCCGCCATCGATCCGGTCGCCTCGATGATGGCGATCGACAATCCCCGCCTGAAGGAAGCCGCCGCCGAAGTGCAGGGCAAGCTCAAGGCCGCGATCGCGCGGCTGTAGCTCTCGACCTCCCGCAAGGCAGAGGCGCGCATGAAAAAGGGCGGAAGATCCTCCCGCCCTTTTCGTATTCGCAGATGTGAGACGGTTTACGCCGCCTTCATCAGGCTCCGCAGCACATACTGAAGAATGCCGCCATTGGTGAAATAGGCCACCTCGTCGGCGGTATCGATGCGCAGGATCAGCGGCAGCTCGGCCGTGCGCCCATCCGGGTAATGGATCGTCGCGTTGACCGTCATGCGCGGCTTGAGCTTGCCCGACAGGCCCGGAATGTCGATGGTCTCCGCGCCGGTCAGCCCGTAATCGTGGCGCGTCTTGCCTTCGGTGAAGACGAAGGGCGCCACCCCCATGCCGATCAGGTTCGAGCGATGGATGCGCTCGAAGCTTTCGGTGATGACGGCGCGCACGCCCTGCAGCTTCGGGCCCTTGGCCGCCCAGTCGCGGCTCGAGCCGGTGCCGTATTCCTTGCCGCCGACCACGACGACCTGGCGTGCCTTCTGCGCGATATTTCATCGCCGCATCGAAGATCGACATGGTCTCGCCCGACGGATGGTGAATGGTGTTGCCGCCTTCGGCGCCGCCCATCATCTCGTTGCGGATGCGGATATTTGCGAAGGTGCCGCGCACCATCACCTCGTCATTGCCGCGGCGCGAGCCGTAGGAATTGAAATCCGCGAACGCGACGCCCTTCTCGGTCAGGTAACGGCCCGCCGGGCTGTCCTTCTTGATCGATCCGGCCGGCGAGATGTGGTCGGTGGTGATGGAATCGCCGAACAGGGCCAGGATTCGCGCGCCCCGGATTTCTTCGATCGGCGCGGGCGTCTTCGCGCATGCCGTCGAAATAAGGCGGGTTCTTCACATAGGTCGAGGCCGGATCCCAGGCATAGGTCTTGCCCTTCTTGACCTTGACCTTGCGCCACGCCGGGGTGCCGTGGAAGACGTCGCCATAGCGCGCGCGGAAGCTCGCCGCCTTGACCGATTTGCGGATCGTGTCGGCGATCTCCTTCGGGCTCGGCCAGATGTCCTTGAGATAGACCGGCTCGTTTTCCTCGTCATAGCCGACCGGCTCATGGGTCAGGTTCATGTTCATGGACCCGGCCAGCGCATAGGCCACCACCAGCATCGGCGAGGCCAGATAGTTGGCGCGCACCTGCGGATGGACACGGCCCTCGAAATTGCGATTGCCCGACAGCACCGAACAGGTGACGAGGTCGCCTTCGGTCACCGCATTGCTCACCGCCTCGGGCAGCGGGCCCGAATTTCCGATGCAGGTCGTGCAGCCATAGCCGACGAGATTGAAGCCGAGCTTGTTGAGATATTTCGTCAGCCCCGCCTTGTCGAGATAATCGGTCACGATCTGGCTGCCCGGGGCCAGCGAGGTCTTGACCCAGGGCTGCACTTTCAGCCCGCGCTCGACCGCCTTCTTGGCGACAAGGCCGGCGCCGACCATGACATAGGGGTTGGAGGTGTTGGTGCAGGAGGTGATGGCCGCGATCACGACATCGCCATGGCCGATTGACTTCTCGGTGCCGGCCAGCTGCACGCGGCGATTGGCGTCGTCACCCTTGTGAAAGGTGTCCATCAGCGCGGAGGCGAACTCATTGGCCGCATCTTCGAGCGCCACGCGGTCCTGCGGGCGGCGCGGGCCGGCGAGCGAGGGCACGACATCGTTCATGTCGAGCTTGAGCGTGTCGGTGAACACCGGCTCGGCGCTCTTGGCGGCGCGGAACAGGCCCTGCGCCTTGGCGTATTTCTCGACCAGCGCGACGCGCGCCGGCTTGCGCGCGGTGGCCTTGAGATAGCGCAGCGTTTCGGCATCGACCGGGAAGAAGCCGCAGGTCGCGCCATATTCCGGCGCCATGTTCGCGATGGTCGCGCGATCCTCGAGCGGCATGTCGTCAAGGCCGGGGCCGTAGAATTCGACGAACTTGCCGACCACGCCCTTCTCGCGCAGCATTTCGGTGACGGTCAGCACCAGATCGGTCGCGGTCACACCCTCGCGCAGCTTGCCGGTCAGGCGGAAGCCGATCACTTCGGGGATCAGCATCGAGATCGGCTGGCCCAGCATCGCCGCTTCGGCCTCGATGCCGCCCACGCCCCAGCCCAGCACGGACAGATCCGTTGACCATGGTGGTGTGGCTGTCGGTGCCGACCAGCGTGTCGGGGAAGGCGACCTCTTCATTCTTCCGGGTGCGGGCGTTCTTCTGCTTTCGCGTCCACACCGTCTGCGCCAGATATTCGAGGTTCACCTGGTGGCAGATGCCGGTGCCCGGCGGCACGACGTTGAAATTGGCAAAGGCCTGCTGGCCCCAGCGCAGAAAGGCGTAGCGTTCGCCATTGCGCGCGAATTCGGTCGTCACGTTCTTCTTGAAGGAATCCTTGTGGCCGAAATTGTCGACCATCACCGAATGGTCGATCACGAGATCGACTTCGGCCAGCGGATTGATCTTCTCCGGATCGCCGCCCAGATCCTTCATCGCATCGCGCATCGCCGCCAGATCGACGACCGCCGGCACGCCCGTCAGATCCTGCATCAGCACGCGCGCCGGGCGGAAGGCGATTTCGCGATCGGAGCGCTTCTTCTTCAGCCAGCTCGCCACGGCCTTGATGTCGGCGGCGGTCACGGTCGTGCCGTCTTCGTTGCGCAACAGGTTCTCGAGCAGCACCTTCAGCGAATAGGGCAGGCGCGAAATGCCCTTGAGGCCGTTCTTCTCGGCGGCTGCGAGACTGAAATAGACATATTTCTTGCCGCCGACCGTCATCGTGCGGCGGGCTTTGAAGCTGTTGGGATGGGTTGTCACGAGAGATTCCCTGCGCGGAAGGTTTACGGCGGGTTGGATGAGGCGTGGTTTAGTGAGATTTGTCCGCCATGCCAAGGGTCGGCCTGGACGGAAAGCTGCGGATTTGCGCATCTCTGGCCAGTTTGCGCGCCGCGTGAGACGCTGACGGCCGCCGCCGATCGCACACGGCGCCGGGAGGACATCCAGCCATGACCGACACGCAAGCCGTCCGCGTCGAGACATCCGGCCCCGTCACCACCGTGATCCTGGACCGGCCGCAGGCGCGCAACGCCGTCGACCGGCCCACCGCCGAGGCGCTGGCGCGCGCCTTTCTCGCCTTCGAGGCCGATGACGCGGGCCCGGTCGCGGTGCTGTGGGGCGCCGGCGGCACCTTCTGCGCCGGGGCCGATCTCAAGGCGGTGGCGCACGGCCGCGGCAACCGCACCGTGCCGCCCGCGGCCGATTTCGATCCGCTGGCCGGCGACGGGCCCATGGGCCCGACGCCGGCTGAGGCTGTCCAAGCCCGTGATCGCCGCGGTGGCCGGCCATGCCGTGGCCGGCGGGCTGGAGCTGGCCTGCTGGTGCGATCTGCGCGTGGCCGAGGAAGATGCGGTGTTCGGCGTCTTCTGCCGGCGCTGGGGCGTGCCCCTGATCGACGGCGGCACGGTGCGCCTGCCCCGCCTCATCGGCCAGTCCCGCGCCCTCGACATGATCCTGACCGGCCGGCCCGTCGCCGCCATGGAGGCCTTCGCCATCGGCCTGGCCAACCGGGTGGTGCCGACAGGGCCAGGCCCGCAGCGAGGCCGAGGCGCTGGCCGCCGAGATCGCCCGCCTGCCGCAAACCTGCCTGAAGAGCGACCGGGCGTCGGTCTATGAGCAATGGGATCTGGATCATGGCGCGGCCATGGCCAACGAATTCGCCCATGGGCTGGCGACGCTGAAGAGCGGCGAAGCGCAGGCCGGCGCGGCCCGCTTTGCCGCCGGGAAAGGCCGCGGCGGGCGCTTCGACGAGATCTGAGCCGGCCCTTAACCCCTCGCAATGCCTCCATAATATTGCCCTATTCAACGCCGATAAGAGCCTGGCTACGGGGGGTGCGCGGCGGCGATTTCGCCGCCGCCGAGACAGATTGCGAGACCTGAAACACGCAATGGCCAGGCCATTCCTAGCAGTCGCGGCAGCCTTGGTGCTGGCCCTGTCGGCCGCCCCTTCGGCATGGGCGCAATCGCCGCTGGCCTCACGCCTGTCCAATGACCGGCTCGGCACCATCCAGCCGGGCCGCTACCAGGCCGGCGACGACACCGTCTTCGAGATCGCCCCCGCCGGGCGGAACTACCTGCTGCGCTTTGCCGATTCGCCCGAGGTCTTCGTGCTCTATGTCGATCACGCCTCGCTGGGCGGGCGGGTGCTCAAATATGATTCCGGCAAGACGGCCCTGCAGATCGCCGGCTGGGGCGGGATGACGCTCTACACCGACGCCAAGCCCGGCGGCCTTCCGGCCCTGCGCACCGGCGATGCCACGCCGCCGCAATTGCCGGTGGTCTCGCATGGACGAGATCAAGAAGGCCGCGGCCGATGAGAGCGCACCATCTGGCCTATGCGCGCGGCCTGAAGATGGAATTTCAGGCCAACTGGAACGATCTGGCCAATGACGCGGACCTGCGGGCGCGGTGTTTCGATGCGCTGGAGAATGCGGCCCGCGGGATCGACCGCTTTGCGCGCCTGCCGGCCGGTCATCGCGCCCTCAAGGGCCATATCGGCACGGTCTTCATCCGCGGCAGCGGCAAGCCGACGCTGCAGCTCAAGAAGAACCGCCTGATCGTCACCTTTGATCCGGACAAGGGCTATGTCGGACGGGCCTCTTCGCGCGCCATTGCCCACGCGCTGCACACCATCTTCCGGATTCCCAACAACGGCGACTGAAGCTAGCGCCCCGGTTCGAAATCCGGCGGTGCCAGTTCGAAGGTCGAAAACTCGAAGCCCGGCGCCACGGTGCAGCCGACCAGCGTGTAGGCGCCCAGCGCCCGCGCGGCCTGCCAGGCGCCCGGCGGCACGACCAGCTGCGGATGCTGGCCCGCCTCCAGATCGTTTCCCAAGACATGATGTGTCGGCGCGACATCGCCTTCGGCGATCGACAGCCTGAGCGGCGCGCCGCGATAGAAATGCCAGGTCTCCACCGCATCGACCCGATGCCAGTGCGACGCCTCGCCTTCGCGCAGCAGAAAATAGATCGCCGTGGAATGCGCCCGCCCGCCGGTCTCGCGCGCGTCGCGGAAGGTCTCGCGGAACCAGCCGCCTTCGGGATGCGGCTGCAGCCGCAAGCGTTCGATGATGCGTTCGGCCTCGCTCACCAGACGATCTCCACCGTGCCCGGATAAAAGGCGATATGGCCGCGGATCGCCGCCATGGCCGCGAATGGCGCCTCATAGCTCCAGGCCGCGTTGTCGGCGCACTGGCCGTTTGCCTCGAGCCTGAAATAGCTGGCATCGCCCTTGTAGGGACAATGCGTGGACTTCTCGGTGCGCGCGAACCGCTCCATGGCGAGATCGCCGCGCGGCACATAGATCACCTCGGGATAGTTCGCTTCCCTCAGCGAGAGCGCCGCATCGCTCCGCCCGATCACCAGGCCGGCGAAGCGCACGACGACAGGCCGGCCCAGGGGGGCGATCGTGATGGGATGATCCGGACCGGGCGTTTTCATCGTCGTCTGAAAAGCAGACCGGGACGATCGAGTCCAGTCGGCCGATCCGGCGCAATGGCCCGGTTCATTGCCGAGCCTCAGCCGGTGGCGGCGATGGCGAAGAGATTTTCCGCGCCGCGCGCCACCAGCGCCCGGATTCCGGCGGCCACCGAGCGGGCGTCGTCGAGCGCGTCATGGGTCTGGCCTTCGAACGGCGCCCCGCAGAGTGGGCCGACATCGCAGGCATGTTTGCCGGCGGGCTCGATCCCGTTGGCCCGCAGCCAGGGCGTCACATTGATGTAAGGGGGCATGGGCGCGCGCGCGCGAATGCCGTAGAGGCGCAAATTGTCTTCCAGCACCAGATCGTCGCGGCCATAGGCGCACAGCGTGCCGCCATCGGCGAAGGCGGTGAAGCGGTCATAGGCCTCGGCGAAGTCCAGGCCCTCGGCGGCCAACCGCGCATTGCTGACCCCGGTCAGCGCCACCAGATAGTCCGACAGCACCGGATTGAGGCGCGGCCGCACCACCAGTTCCAGCGCCGCCACCTCCTCCAGCGTCCTGGCGTCGAGCCGCACCGCGCCGATCTGCACGACCTCCTTGAATTCGCCGGGCGCAAGCCAGCGCCGCGCCATGGAGCCGTCCCAGGCCGTGAATTCCAGATCGAAGACGATGGCGGTTCGCATGAAGACCCTTTGCAGAGGTTGTGCCGGCCGCGGCCGGCCGAGGGAACGGATCGGCGTTTAAGACTTTCTTAACGCAGTGGACCGAGCGTAGGCGGGCGGAACTTTGAAGTTTTGGACGGACGCCATGGCAGCGACCCAGCGCGCAATTCCCGGTCAGCACAGCCATACCGCGCCCGCCGCGCCCCAGGCCACAGGGCATTCCGAAGTCTCCCGTCTGGCCGCCCTGCACCACGAGGCCGAGGAAACCGCCCGCCTCGCCAATCTGCTGGGCCGGACCCCTTATGCCGCGGCGCTGCTGGTGGCCGGCTGCGGGCTGACCACCACCATGGCCGCCGCCGCCGACCCGGCCGCCCTCACCGCCTGGCTGCTGCTGGTCCTGTTCGGGATCAGTGCCCTGGTCCGGGCCTATGGGCAGGCCATGCGCGCGCCCTTCGAACGGGCCCCGCTGCAGGCCTTCAGCCAGGACCTCACCGCCATGCTGACCTATGCGGGCTTCGCCTGGGGCGCCGGCGCCTTCCTGGCGCTGCCGGTCCAGACCGGCCTCCTCGGCGCCCTGGCCTTCGGCCTCGGCCCGGCCGTCGCGATCCTGGCCCTGCTGCGCACGCCGTCGGTCTCGCTGGCCTTTCTCGGCCCGGCGGCCACACTGGCGAGCTTTGCCCTGGTCTTGCGTCCCTTTTCGTCCGGGCTGCTTGCCGCGGCCCTGATGCTGATCGCCGCCGGCCTGCTCGCCGCCGCTGCCTTGTGGCTGGAGGGCCGGGCCGCCGCGCAGCACAGCGTCCCGCGCCTCGCAGATCTGCCCTTCCCCGGACGCACGGGCTTGTAACTTCCTTCCGCGCGACGCCGGGTCTAGGGTCCGCGCGGTCGACGTTAACGCTATCGTGGGATCGCATCGCTAGGATAATCCGGCCAGCGCCCACTTCCGACCGGCGCCGGGGCCATCCCCGATCCGGACGCGATTCGCCAATGGACAGATATGACCTCTGAAGCCGTAAGACGCGCCGATGCGGATCCCGCCGGCGCCGCTGCCGCCGCACATGACGACGACGCCAGAGCTGCCGCCCGCCTCATGGCCGGCCGCGACCTTCTGCGCGCCAGCCAGCCCGAGCTGGGGGCGTTCTTCGAGGCGCTGTTCCGCGGCGCGCCGCCGGAGGATGTGACGCGCTACACCGCGGCCTCGCTCGTCGGCCTGGCGCAGCAGGTCTACAACCGCTGCGAACGGCGCAAGCCCGGCCAGACCCATGTCGAGCTGTTCGCCTTCCACGCCGAAGGCGACGACATCGTCCGCAACGAGACGGTGCTGCTGGCGGTCAATGACGACCGGCCCTTTCTGTTCGATTCGCTGATCGCCGAAATCAGCGCCCAGGGCGCGCATATCCATGCGCTGTTTCATCCCATCCTGACGGTGACGCGCGACGCCGACGGCGCGCGCGCCGGCAGCGGCGCGACGCTGCGCGAGAGCGTCATCGTGCTGATCCTGGAACCGGTGGTCAGCGAGGAACGCCAGGCCAGCCTCATCAAGGGTGCCAGGGACGTCTTCACGCAGGTGGCGCTGGCCGTGCGCGACTGGAAGAAGATGCATGCGCGCCTGACCGAAACCATCGACACCCTGCAGGCCTTCCCGCCGCCCGTCTCCCCTGAGGAGCTGGACGAAAGCCTCGCCTTCCTCAAATGGCTGGGCGACAACCACTTCACCTTCCTGGGCAGCCGCGACTACGCCTTCGTCGACGACAATGGCGGCCGCCTCAATCCCATCGACGCCTCGGGGCTGGGCCTGCTGGCCGATGTCGAGGCCCGCGTCGTCCGCCGCGGCCGCCAGCGCGGCTCGCTGACGGCCGAGGTGCGCGAATTTCTCACCCAGCCCTCGCCGATCATCATCACCAAGTCGAACGAGCGATCGCTGGTCCACCGCCGCGTGCATATGGACTATGTGGGCGTCAAAACCTTCGGACCGGACGGCAAGCTGACCGGCGAACGCCGCTTCGTCGGCCTGTTCACCTCCGGCGCCTACAGCCGGCGGCCGAGCAGCATTCCGCTTCTGCGCCTCAAGGTCGCCCATGTGCGCGACCATGCCGGACTGGCCGCCGACAGCCATGACGGCAAGGCGCTGGCGCATATTCTCGATTCCTATCCGCGCGACGAACTCTTCCAGGTCGACGAGGACGAACTCTCCGCCACGGCGATGGGCATCCTGCGCCTGGGCGAACGGCCCAAGGTGCGCGTCTTTCTGCGCTTCGACCGCTTCGACCGTTTCGTCTCGGCCCTGGTCTTCGTGCCGCGCGATCGCTACGACACCCATATCCGCGAAAAGATTCACGCCATCCTGGCCGAAACCTTCGACGGGCGCATGTCGGCGGCCACGCCCATGCTCGACGATTCGACGCTGGCGCGCGTGCACTACATCATCGGCCGCAATGACGGGCCGCGCCCGCATGTCGATGTTCATCTGCTCGAAGCCGACATCCGCGCCGCCATCCGCACCTGGGAAGACGGCTTTTCCGATGCGCTGATCGACGGTCACGGCGAGGTCGAGGGCGTGCGCCTGTTCGGCCAGCACCGCGGCGCCTTCCCGCCGCGCTATCGCGACGCCTTCCAGCCCGAAGAGGCCGTGCGCGACCTCGACGAGCTGGTCAATCTGTCGGCGCTGGCCAACGGTTTGTCGATTCATGCCCGCGCCTACCGCACCGGCCATGACAGCCATGGCGTGCTGCGGCTGAAGCTTTACGTCATGGGCCCGGTACTGCCGCTCTCGGCCAGCCTGCCGGTGTTCGAAAATCTCGGCTTCAAGGTCATCGCCGAGGATTCCTATCCGGTCGCGCTCGACGTCGAGGGCACCAAGCGCGATGCCGCCGTGCTCGATTTCCTGATGGAGCGCGCCGACGAGCGGCCCGGTCGATCTGGACGAGATCAAGCAGCGCCTCGAGGACGCCTTCCACGCCATCGTCGCCGGGCGCCGCCGAATCGGACGGCTTCAACCGGCTGGTGATTTCGGCGGGGCTGGCCTGGCGCGATGTCTCGATCCTGCGCACGGCGGCGAAATATCCTGCGCCAGGCCGGCATCGCCTTCAGCCAGGACTACATGGAAGACGCGCTGTGCCGCAATCCGGACATCGCGGCGCTGATCGTCGAGATGTTCCACGCGCTGCACGACCCGCGGATCGCCGCGGAGGCGCGCGAGGAACGCGCCCGCTCCGCCGACGGCCGCATCGAGGCCGCGCTCGACGACGTGCCCAGCCTCGACGACGACCGCATCATCCGGCGCATGCGCAACGTCATCCGCTCGACGCTTGCGCACCAATTTCTATCAGCAGGACGAAAGCGGACGGCCCAAACCCTATCTGGCCATCAAGCTCGACAGCCAGCGCATCGACGAGCTGCCGGCGCCGCGCCCGCATGTCGAAATCTTCGTCTATTCGCCCGCAGGTCGAAGGCGTGCATCTGCGCTTCGGCAAGGTGGCGCGCGGCGGCATTGCGCTGGAGCGACCGGCGCGAGGATTTCCGCACCGAGGTGCTGGGCCTGGTGAAGGCGCAGCAGGTCAAGAACGCCGTCATCGTGCCGGTCGGCGCCAAGGGCGGCTTCTATCCCAAGCAACTTGCCCGTCAACGTGCCGCGCGAAGAGGTCCAGGCCGCGGCCATCGAAGCCTACAAGACCTTCATCCACGCTTTGCTCGATCTGACCGACGACATCGATCACGCCGGCAAGGTGGTGCCGCCGGCGGATGTCGTGCGCCACGACGACGACGATCCCTATCTGGTGGTCGCCGCCGACAAGGGCACGGCCACCTTCTCCGACATCGCCAATGGCATCGCCGAATCCCGCGGCTTCTGGCTCGGCGACGCCTTCGCCTCCGGCGGCAGCCATGGCTATGACCACAAGAAGATGGGCATCACCGCGCGCGGCGCCTGGGAAGCGGTCAAGCGCCACTTCCGCGAGATGGGCCGCGACATTCAGTCCGAACCCTTCACCGCCATCGGCGTCGGCGACATGTCGGGCGACGTGTTCGGCAACGGCATGCTGCTGTCGAAGCACACCCGCCTGCTGGCCGCCTTCGACCACCGCCACATCTTCATCGATCCCGATCCCGATGTCGAAAAGAGCTATGCCGAACGCGCGCGCATGTTCGCGTTGCCGCGCTCGAGCTGGGCCGATTACGACACCGGCCTGATTTCCGCCGGCGGCGGCGTATTCCCGCGCACCGCCAAGCAGATCGCGCTGACCCCGCAGATCAAGGCCCTGACGGGCGTGCGAGGACGACAAGCTGTCGCCCACCGACCTCATCCGGGCGCTGCTCAAGATCCGAAACCGACCTGTTGTGGTTCGGCGGCATCGGCACCTATATCAAGGCGTCCACGCAGAACAACTGGATGTCGGCGACCGCGCCAACGACTGCCTTGCGCGTCGACTGGCGCGAGGTGCGCGCCAAGGTGATCGGCGAAGGCGCCAATCTGGGCGCCACCCAGCTCGGCCGCATCGAATATGCGCTGGCCGGCGGGCGCATCAACACCGACGCCATCGACAATTCGGCCGGCGTCGACACCTCCGACCACGAGGTCAATCTCAAGATCCTGTTCTCCGGTCCGATGCGCCGCGGCGAGGTCAGCGCGGATGCGCGCGACGCGCATGCTCGAAGCCATGACCGACGACGTCGCCGAGCATGTCCTGCAGGACAATTACGACCAGACCCTGGCGCTGTCGGTGGCGCAATCGCGCGGCACGCGCGATCTGGACGCCCATTGCCGGCTTCATCCGCGACCTCGAACGCCGCGGCCGGCTCGACCGCGGCGTCGAATATCTTCCCGACGACGAAGCCCTGCGCAAGCGCGGCCAGGACGGACAGGGGCTGACGCGGCCCGAACTGGCGGTGCTGCTCGCCTACGCCAAACTGGACCTGGCCTCGGAGATCCTGGCCAGCGACTTGCCGGACGATCCCTATTTCGCGGCCGAGCTGGAAAGCTATTTCCCGCCCCGCGCAGTGGCGAAGTTCCGTCATGAAATGGAAAATCACCGCCTGCGGCGGGAGATCATCACCGATGTGCTGGCCAATCGCGCCGTCAATCTGGGCGGACCGGTGTTCGTCCATCGCATGAAGGAGATCTCCGGCGCCAGCGGCGCGCGCGCCGCGCGCGCCTTCGCGCTGGCCGATGGCAGCTTCAAGCTGTCGGCGCTGAAGGCCCGCATCGATACGCTGGATCACACCGTGCCCGCCGAGACGCAGATCGGCATGTATGGCGACCTCACCGACCTGCTGCGCCGGATCGGGCTTTGGTTTTTGATGAATGTGCCGGAGAGCGCCGATCTGGCCGAGACCGCTGCGCGCTATCGCAGCGGTGTCGACACGCTGCGCGGCACCTTCTCGACGCTGGTCTCCGCCTATGACGCGGCCAGCACGGAGGCGCGCATCGCCGAACTGCAGGAGGCCGGCACGCCGCTCGATCTGGCCGAGGACATCGCCGCCCTGCCGCTGCTGGGCGCCGCGCCGGAAATCATCCAGCTCGCCCATGCGCGCGATCTCGATATCGATCTGGTGGCGGGCGCCTATTTCGCCGTCGGCGAAACCGTCGGCCTGGACCGCCTGCGCGGGCTGGCGCTGCGCATCGCCGCTGCCGAACATTGGGACCGGCTCGCCATCCGGCGCATCGTCGATGATCTGTTCGCCGGCCAGCGCGCGCTGGCCGCGCAGGTGCTACCGCCTTCAAGCCCGGCACAAGGGCGCACCCAGCCGCCAGGCCGGCGCCGATGCGGCCTTGGCATGGGCCCGGCCAAGGCCGATGCGCTGGGCCGCACCCGCAGCTTCCTTGACGAGCTCGAACGCACCGGCGATCTCAGCATCGCCAAGCTGACGCTCGCCAACAGCCAGGTTCACGCCCTCGCCGAGCATTGATACCGCCGCTTTTCGCCGCCCGCGACGACTCATGTTACCTATGAGCCCTGGATCGATCCCTTGGGGCGAGGGCGAACTCTTTGTTTCTGCGGCGAATCATCGATCACGCGCGATCACTGCACTGGACGATGATCTTCATCGATCTCGTCATCGTCGTCGTCGGCGTGTTCATCGGCATGCAGGTCAGCAATTGGAACGAGGCGCGCCAGCAGCACCAGCGCGCGGCGCTGCTTCTCGATACCCTCGGCGTGGATCTGCACGATTTCGACAAGACAATCGCCGAGCTGTCGAAGCGCGCAACGGACGGGCTGGCGGCATTTCGACCGGGCGCGGGCACGCGGCGGGCGGCCGCCGCCCTATTTCCTGCGCACACGCGGCTCCGACATGCCGCCGGACACCACATGGCAAGCGGCGCTCCAGTCCAATCTGGCGGAGCTGGTGCCGCCGCGCCTGATGTTCGACATCGGATTCTTCTATAGCGAGCAGCAGGGCGTCGGCGTCAAGTTCATGCGCTATTCCGTGTTCGTCGACCGCGAAATTCTTCCAAAGCTCGACAACCCGGCGGCGTTTTACGATGCCTCCGGCAGACTGAAGCCCGAATATGCGCAGAACATGGAACGGCTGCGCGAGTGGGTGGAAGACAATGCGGTTCTTGTCATCTCGTCGAAATGCCTGCAGACGCGATTTCAGCACCCGATGCGCAAAGGCAAGTCCTGCCGCCCGGACTACAGCAAGTTGATCCATCCGAAACGCGCATCATGATCCTCTACGCGCGTCATCCAGCATGTGAAGGCGCAGCACTGGACGGCGGTGTTCCTCGATCTTGTCATCGTCGTCGTTGGCGTGTTCCTCGGCCTGCAGGCGCAGGACTGGAACCGGCGCGGCAGGACCGGGCGCTCGAACATCAATATCTTCAGCGCCTGCGCGATGACTTTGCGCAGTCCGTCAAGGACGCCAGAGATCAACATCAAAAGGATGCAGCGGGAGTTCCGGCTTGAAGGTCTGATGGTTGCCCGTCTGCGCGAATGCCGCCTCGACGAGACGCAGCGGGCCGATTTCGCGGAAGGCATCTATCTGCTGGGGCGGTTCGAGCCGCCGCCATTGGTGCGAGGGACGATCGACGAGCTTCGATCATCCGGCCGCATGGCAATCATCGAAAACCTGACATTGCGGCACAAGATATCGGAGGCCGTTCGGGCGCAAGATAAGGAAGCCCAGGTTCTCGGCTACATCATCGATCGTGCAACGCCGGATATTGTGTATATCGATCAGCGCACAATCCTCATTCAGCCGCCGGGCGGCTTCACAAAGCCCGCCAGGCCCGATCGCCAGGGCGCGTCGTGTTCGATTTCGCCTCGCTCTGTCATGACCCTTCCTACCTCGCTGCCGTATCCGCAGTGCAGGAATTGACCCATGTCGTGATCGGCCACAATCAGTCGCGGCTCAAGGATGACCACGACGTCGTCACGATGATCGATGCTGAGCTTGGCACGCCGGCCGACAGCCGGACCCAGGCGCCGGCGGGGCCCTGAGGCAAGTCGCGCCGTAGCGCTTCGCGATCAATTCTGGTTTTCTTGATCGCACAGCGCCGATCGGGAGCAGGACCATGGCCGCCACGCAACCGCTTCACTATCTGAGCCTGGCCACAGTGGCCAAGGCCATCGCGAGCGGCGAGATGTCGTCGCAAGAGGTGACGCGCCACACATTGGCGCGCATCGCCGAGCTCGAACCGAAGCTGCACGCCTTCGCACAGGTCCGCGCCGAGGCTGCGATGAAAGACGCCGAGGCCGCCGATGCGCGCCGCAAGCGCGGCGAGACGCTCGGCGCGCTTCACGGCATCCCCCTCGCGGTCAAGGATCTGTGCGCGATGGCCGGGACCGAAACCCATGCCGGCGGCTTTTTCCGCACGCGCTTCCAGGACAGCGACACCGCAACCGTCGTCCAACGCCTGCAGGACGCCGGCGCCATCATCATCGGCAAGACCCAGCTCACCGAAGGCGCCTGGGGCGCGCACCATCCCGACATCACCCCGCCCGTGAACCCCTGGGCGCCCGAGCGCTGGACCGGCGTGTCGTCATCCGGCTCCGGCGTGTCGGTGGCGGCGGGCCTGGCCTATGGCGCCATCGGCACGGACACCGCCGGTTCCATCCGCTATCCCAGCGCCTGCAACCGCCTTGTCGGGCTGAAGCCGACCTGGGGCCGCGTCAGCCGCCACGGCGTCTTCCCGCTCTCCGACACGCTCGACCATGTCGGCCCGATGACGCGCAGCGTTCTCGATGCGGCGCTGATGTTCGATGCCATTGCCGGGCCCGATCCGGCCGATCCCACCGCGCTCGATGCGCCCGCGCCCGCCTGCAGCGCAAGCCGCGCGCAACGCCAGCCTCAAGGGCGTGCGCATCGGACTGGATCAAGCCTATGCGCTGGGCAGCGTGGAACCAGCCATGGCGGCGGCGCTCAAATCAGCCATCGCCGAGATGCAAAAGGCCGGCGCCGACATCGTCGAGATCCGGATGCCGGAGATCCAGAGCCACCTCGTCGGCGCCTACAGATCGGCGGCGGTCGAAGCGGCCGTTTCGCACGCAGCCACCTACCCGTCCGAAGCCGCGAGCTACGGCGAAGCCTATGTGCAATTTCTGGAACTCGGGCGTGCGACCCCGTCCGTGGACTATGCGGACATCGCCATCTGGCGGCGCGAATTCCGCGGCCAGCTCGCGCGCCTCTTCAAGACGGTCGACATGCTGATTGCCCCGGCCATGCCGCTCGAGGCGCCGCCGCTGGCCTTCATGAACGCGACGGTGAATGCGCCGCCGGAAGCCGTGGTGCCGCTGATGATCTACACCATCCCGTTCAACTTTGCGGGCATTCCGACCCTGACCCTGCCGATGGACAAGACCGCGGACGGCGTGCCGCAAGGCTTCCAGCTGATCGGGCCGGATTTGAGCGAAGCGGCGCTGTGCGCGGCGGGCGCGGCGTTTGAAGCGATCACCGGCTTCTCCTCCGATCATCCGCCACTCTGAAGTCCAGGCAAAGCGCTCCGACTGGCACATAAAGAAGAAGGGGCGGATCGCTCCGCCCCTGTTCAATTTCCGCGATGCGCGTTTGTTTACCGCGGCGCCATCCGGATAGAGCCGTCGAGGCGCACGCATTCGCCGTTGAAATAGCCGTTCGACATCATCTCCAGCGCCAGCGAGGCATATTCCTTGGGATTGCCCAGACGCGGCGGGAACGGCACCTGCGCTGCCAGCGCGGCCTTGACCTGTTCGGGCGCGCCCTGCAGCAGCGGGGTGTTGAACAGCCCCGGCATGATGGTGTTGCAGCGGATGCCTTCCTGCGCCAGGTCGCGGGCCACCACCAGCGTCACGCCGTTGATGCCGGCTTTCGAGGCCGTATAGGAGGCCTGGCCGATCTGGCCGTCCTGCGCCGCGACCGATGCGGTGTTGACGATGGCCCCGCGTTCGCCGCCATCGAGCGGGTCGAGCGTCAGCATGCCGGCCGCGCTCATGGCGATGCAGCGATAGGTGCCGACCAGATTGATCTGGATGATGCGATCGAAATCCTTGGCGTGGAAAAACTTGATCTCGCCGGTCTTCTTGTCGCGGCTGGCGGTCTTCTGCGCATTGCCGGTGCCGGCGCAATTGACGAGGATGCGCTCCTGGCCGTTGGCCGCGCGGGCTTTCGCAAAACCGGCTTCCACGCTCTCGTCACTGGTGACGTTGACTTCGCAGAACACCCCGCCGATTTCCTTGGCGACCTTCTCGCCCTTGTCCTTCTGCAGGTCGAAGAGCGCCACCTTGACGCCCTTGGCGGCCAGCGCGCGCGCCGTGGCCTCGCCGAGGCCCGACGCCCCGCCCGTAATGACGGCGGCGATCGAAGAATTGAGTTCCATGGAGGGCTTCCTTCCTTGCTCGAAAATGGCGTTGGCCGGACTCTTAGACCGCCGGTGGGGCCCTAGCAAAGACTGACGCTAGGGAAAGACCGGCCCGCCCCCTTTCATCGCCGCCTTCGACACCCGATATTGGGTCCATGAGCACGAAACTCCCCGTCACCGGCCCCGAATCCGCGAAGACCCAGCTTCCGGCGGTGATCGCGCGCAATTCGCGCACCGTCGAGCGCGGCTTCTGGAAAAAACTGCTCAAGACCGCCGGGCGCATTCCCTTCGCCGAAGATGCGGCAGCGGCCTATTTCTGCGCGGTCGATCCGGCCACGCCCGGCCGGGTGAAAGCCATCTTGCTGGCGGCGCTGGCCTATTTCGTCATCCCCACCGACATCATCCCCGATTTCGTCACCGGGCTGGGCTTCACCGACGACGCGGCGGTGCTGGCCATGGCGATCAGCCTGGTCTCCGGCCAGATCACGCCGGCGCATCGCAAGCGCGCCCGCGCCGCCCTGCATCTGCCCGATCCCCCCGAGGGGGCGTAACTGCGATGCGTCACACCCCATGACCTATGCCGGCATCGAGACGCACTGCCTGTCGCTGCCCGGTGTGACGAAGGAATTTCCCTTCGGCGAGAGTCCCGTCTTCAAGGTCGGCGGCAAGATGTTCGCGCTGATTTCGATGCGCGACGGCAAACCGGCGGGGGTGTGGTTCAAGGCGGGCGCCACCAGCGCGGCGATCCTCACCGAGATCGAAGGCATTCGGCCCTGTCCCTATCTCGCCCGTGCCCATTGGGTGGCGATGGAGGGCCTCGAACCGCTCGGCGCCAAAGATCTGCGCGCCTATCTCACGCGCGCCCACGGCCTTGTCGCGGCCGGCCTGTCGAAGAAGCTGCGCGGCCAATTGGGCATTGCCGACACCCCGCACGCCGACGACGCCAA
Source organism: uncultured Pseudomonadota bacterium (assembly GCA_963710925.1). Taxonomy (GTDB): domain Bacteria; phylum Pseudomonadota; class Alphaproteobacteria; order Micropepsales; family Micropepsaceae; genus Rhizomicrobium. The sequence goes on from CAVQBY010000005.1 coordinate 507,147, forward strand.
TCCGTTTCTGTGAACGGCCGGGCGAGAGCGCATCTGGCTTGAAAGCTAGCGGATGGCGGCGACGTTGGGCTGCGGGCTTGCCGTCGCTATTGGCGGCGACGGCCTGCATCGGCGTGACGAATTCGATGGCAATGCCGCTGTCGTGATGGCGGGCGATGCGTCCGGCCATCTGGCCGATCAGCACCACTTCGCCCAGAGGCGGACGCGCCTCGGTCTGCAGCGACACCCCGCTCAACGACAGATCCAGCACTTCGCAGGACACCACTTCGCCGCTGGCGCGGGTGAAGCGCGCCAGCCCGCGCGTCGGCTTGCGGTCATGGCGGCGCAGCGCGGATTCGTCGACCAGATCCTTGTTGAGAAATACCGTCAGCTGTTCGGCGATGCGCTCGCGCTTGAGCGCCGAGCAGCGAAACTGCACGCCGAAATCGCCGCCCGTCAGGCGCACGATATCGCCTTCGAAGCGTCCGAAATCGTCGACATAGAGAATGACCGTGGTGCCGGCCAGCAACTCCTGTTCGGTGGAGATCCGCGCGCCGCCCGGGCGACAGGTCCAGGACCTGACAACTCGCCTCGCACTGGTCTGCGGGCAGGAAGACGCGGCCCGGCAAACCGACATCCACGCGGCGATAGCGCCGGCGGTCCGCCTTTGCCCGCGCAATCACCGCTTCCCGATCCACTGCCATGCTGCGCGCTGGCCGGTCTATCCGGCCCCTGGTCCGACTTATTCCTGGCCAAACTGTAATCCCGAGAGGGTCAACAGATGGTTTACACGGCGCCGCGGCCGGTCACCTTGTTGGCCCGCCGGCGCCGGCCAGGGCCTTAACCTCGTTCGGCGCCCGGGCTATAGCTTTGTGAGTCTTTCGATTTACCGTCCGCGTCGCGGGCGTCGATCCAGCCCGCCAGTTTTCCGGAGATTGCCGATGCCCCGTTCCGCGCGCCCCGTTCTTCGCCGTCTCGTGCCTGGCCTTGCCCTGCTGCTGGGCCTGATCCTGGCGGGATGCGCCGGCCAGTCGGCCTATGACGAGCTCAGCCAGGCCCGGCCCTCGGGCTCGCCCTTCGCCCAGGCGCTGTTCCGCGATTACGCGCAGCTGGCCCGCTCCTATGGCCTGGCCGACGCGCCGGCCACCACCGCCTTCGATTCCGGAGAGGCCTTCTCCGTTTCCGGCGCCAGCGCGCCGGTGGTGGAGGTCGCCGAAACCCTTGCCCGCAAGGCGCTGATCGCCGCCAAGGGCGAGGAGCCCCTGCCCGAGCCGGCCCCGACCGACAACCGCGAGGCCGATACGCTGCGCATGAAACTGCTGCGCGCGCTCGACGAGGGCCGCACCAAGGCGCCGGCCGCCGCGGCCCGTGCCCAGGTCGATTTCGATTGCTGGGTCCTGAACAGCGGCGTCGACGAACTGGCCGCCTCGGCGGCCCGCTGCCGGGCAGCCTTTACATCGGAGCTCGCCAATCTGGGCGGCGCCGGAACGCCGCCGCCGGCCCCGGCCCCCCAGACATCGGACAAGACCCGGGAATTCACGGTCTATTTCGCGCTCGGCTCGGCCCAGCTCGACAGCCAGGCCATGGCGGTCCTGCGTCAGGTCATCAGCACCGCCCGCGCCGGCCGCCAGTCGCACATCTCGGCCGTCGGTCACACCGATACGGTGGGCAGCGAAGCCTACAATCTGACGCTCTCCAAGCGGCGGGGCGAGGCCGTGCGCGACGCGCTGGTGCAGATGGGGGCCCGGGCCGCGGCCATCGAGGTCACCGGGACCGGGCAGAAGAACCTGGCCGTGCCGACGCCCGATGGCGTTCCCAACCCGAAGAACCGCCGCGCCGTCATCACTCTGACCCCCTGACCGGTCCCGATCGCCGGCTTGACGCCGCGTCGCCGCGCGGTGCGGCGCGCGGCGCGCGATCCGCGACACCGGCGTCATCTTTGGTCTAAGCTCGCCGCCAAGAGGAAACCCGGTCCGGGAACATGCCCATGAAGGCCTATGACTACATCATCGTCGGCGCCGGCAGCGCCGGCTGCGTGCTTGCCAATCGCCTGTCGGCCGATCCCAGCATCGAGGTGCTGCTGATCGAGGCCGGCGGCCGCGACAAGTCGCCGATGATCCATATGCCGGCCGGCATTCCCGCCCTGCTCAAGAAACCCAATCCGCACAACTGGTATTTCGACACCGAGGGCCAGCAGCATCTCGATGGCCGCCGCCTCTACTGGCCGCGCGGCAAGGGCTGGGGTGGCTCCTCCTCGATCAACGGCATGATCTATATCCGCGGCCACGCGCGCGACTACGATCACTGGCGGCAGATGGGCTGCGAAGGCTGGTCCTTCGCCGACGTGCTGCCCTATTTCAAGCGCGCCGAGAGCAACGAGCATGGCGGCGACGATTTTCACGGCGCCGACGGGCCGCTGCACGTCTCCTCCGGGCGCTCGACCAATCCGCTGTTCCGCGCCTTCGTCGAGGCCGGTGGGGAGGCCGGCCACAAGCGCACGCGCGATTTCAACGGCTATCAGCAGGAAGGCTTCGGCCCCTACCAGCTCACCATCAAGGAGGGCCGGCGCTGGAGCGCGGCCAGCGCCTATCTGAAGCCGGCTTTGGACCGGCCGAACCTGACGATCGAATCCCATGCCCTGCTCAGCCGCGTGCTGTTCGAAGGCACCAAGGCGGTCGGCATCGAATTCGCGCAGAAGAAAGAGACCCGCCAGGCGCGCGCGCTCAAGGAAGTCATCCTGTGCGGCGGCGCCGTCAACACCCCGCAGATGCTGATGCTGTCGGGCATCGGCGATGCCGAGGTGCTGAAGCGGTTCGACATTCCCGTGGTCATGAACCTGAAAGGTGTCGGCCAGAATCTGCAGGACCATCTCGACTGCTCGATCCAGTACGAGTGCTCGCAGCCGATCACCCTCTACAGCCAGTCCAACCCGCTCAACGCGCTCCGCACCGGACTGCAATACATGCTGTTCGGCAGCGGGCTGGCGACCGGCCAGGGCCTGGAATCGGGCGCCTTCCTCAAGAGCCGGCCGGATCTGGACACCCCCGACCTGCAATTCCATTTCATCGCCGCGCTGATGTACGACCACACGCGGCGGAAATCCGACCGCCACGGCTTCATGGCCCATGTCTGCCAGCTCAGGCCCGAAAGCCGCGGCTACATCTCGATCCGCTCGGCCGATCCGTCCGCGCCGCCGATCATCCAGCCCAATTATCTGGCCACCGAGGAAGACCGCCGCGCCCTGCGCGAAGGCGTGCGCCTGGCGCGCGAGATCTTCGCCCAGCCCGCCTTCGATCCCTATCGCGGTCCCGAGATGATGCCCGGCGCCCATGTGCAGAAGGACGCGCAGATCGACGCCTTCATCCGCAAGACCGCCGAAACCATTTACCATCCCGTCGGCTCGGCGAAGATGGGCAAGGACGAAGGCGCGGTGGTCGATCCCGCGCTCAAGGTCTATGGCGTGGAGGGCCTGCGCGTGGTCGATGCCTCGGTGATGCCGGCGCTGGTCTCGGGCAACACCAATGCGCCCACCATCATGATCGCCGAAAAGGCCGCCGACATGATCCTGGGCCGCAAAGCGCCCGCGCCCCAGCCGGTGCCGGTCGCCGAGGACAGCGCCAAAACCGCCGCCGCCGCCCAATAGCAAAGCTTGGCTTTCCGGGAGGGCGCGCGCGCGCTATGATCGATCGATGAAAACCGCTCGCGTCCTGCTCACCCTCGGCCTGTCGCTCACCGCCTTTGCGGCGGTCGCGCAGACCCCGCCCATGAGCTACAAGCTGGCCCCGATGAATTTCGACATGTGGTGTCAGGAGACGCGGCACTATCCGCCCGCACGCTGCGACCAGCGCCTGCCGGACGACGATGCCGAGTTCAAGGCCTATCGCCAGACGGTCGAAAGCTACGAGCTCAAACATCTCGAGCTGCAGCGCCAGGAGCAGGAACGCGACAGATCGCTCCTGCGCCATGACCCGATCGACAATCCGACGCGGGCCGGGTCGGCGCCGCCGGGTTCGGCCGGAACCATTCCCGATCCGCATTGAGGCCGGCGCCGGTCCGCCCCCCGGAGGCTGGGGGCGGAGCGCGCCCCGTATCAGCGCATCCGCACCAGCGACAGCGCGGGTGCCGTCATGATGTCGAGCGCCTTGATCAGCTGCTGCATGTCCTGATCCATCTCGCGATGCAGGGTCGCGGTCTTTTCGCGGCTGACGACCAGGCGCAGATGCGGCGCCTTGGGGTGGCTGCGCAGCGAGGGACGGTCGCGCGGCGGCATCGGCGGCGGGGGCATGGGCGGGTCATAGGTCGAAAGCGGTTCGTCTTCGCGCACCAGCTGCGAGCCGACCAGGCGTTCGAAGGCGATGGGCCGGCCGGCGAGCTGGTTGGCATCGCTCATCACCTGCACCATGCCGATGAAGCGCGTGGGTTCGCCGTCGCCGAAGCTGACCGGCGCCAGAATGGTTTCCAGTTCCACCATGCCGCATTCGCTGGTGGCCGCGATCGAGGACAGGCAGACGGGCTGTTTGGTCGCCAGCGCCTGCTTCAGCAGCATGCCCAGCGCGCCGCGGCTTTGCGATTCCCAATGGGCCAGGAAATTGGTGCCCTTCAGCTCGGCGCCGAAACGTTCGCACAGCGAGGTGCCGGCCAGCCGGTAGATCGGCCGCGACGGGTCGGTCGCTTCGAGGATGAAGACATAGGAGAGCATGCGCTTGATGGCGCGCGGATCGATGTCGGTCTGATCCGGCACCGCGCGCCCCCGGCGCAGACGGCTCCAATACCCCACCAGCAAGTGACTGTTTCTGTGTTTCATGACGCCGTTGCTCCGGACTTGTCCTGTCTGGGTGTCCCGATTTGCATCGTTTCGAGACGGGCCCGTGTTTCTGGACAGTCAGGAGAGCAGGGGCCGTGCCAAGCCCTCCGGCCCCTGCCGGACAGGGCAACAGCAAAGCGATTTCAAGGGCTTGTGCGCAATCGCGCGGCCGCGGTCAGCCCCAGGGCCCGCGCCGGACGTCGCCAAAAAGCGGGATTTGCGCCGATTTGAACAGCGGCGTCAGCACCAGCCCGGCGACGAAGCCGCCGACATGGGCCCACCAGGCCACACCGGGCTGGCCGGCCTGGGACAGAAGGGCGCTGACGAGCTGGATCACGAACCAGAAGCCCACCACCCACACCGCGCTGATCTTGAGCGGATAGAAGATGATGCCCAGCGGCACCACCACGGTGACCCGGGCGCGCGGATAGAGCAGGACATAGCCGGCCAGCACCCCGGAGATGGCGCCCGAGGCCCCCACCATCGGCACCTGCGATGCCGGTTCCATCGCCGCCAGGGTCAGCGCCGCCGCCACCCCGCAGATCAGGTAGAACAGCGTGAAGCGGCCATGGCCCATCGCGTCTTCGACATTGTTCCCGAAGATCCACAGATACAGCATGTTGCCGGCGATATGCAGCAAGCCGCCATGCAGGAACATGGAAATGAAGATGGTGGCCCAACCCGGGACAGCCAGATAACCCGGCGTGGTTCCGCCGTCGCCGGTGAGCGAGGCCGGCGCGAAGCCCAGCACCGAGATCGCCGCGTCCATGTTGCGTCCCAGCGACCATTCCCACCCATAGGCGCCGATGCACAGCGCGATGATCGTCCAGGTCACCACGGGCCTCAGGCGCACCGGATTGTCGTCCGAAATCGGGATCATGGGGTGAACGGACCTTAACGCTGTTTGCAGGCGAAGCTGTTTCGTTTCGGGGCAACCGGGCCATGCTGGGCCCCGTCCATCATGGCATGGATCGTGAAGCGAGGGGGGCGCCGATAGGGGCATTGTGCATGTTTTCGTGCGCCGGCAGAGGGCCGCCCCGGCCCGGCCCGCGCGCAGGGAGTAAAGTTATGTCGCTGAAGCCCGTGTTGTTCTTTGCCGGCGCGTTGATGACGCTGGCCTCGGTGCTGCCGTCTGCCTCGGCGCGGGCCGGAAATTATGGCGGCTATACGGGCGGCTTCCACGGCACGCCGGGCGGAACCGCCTGCAAGACCGGCATCAACATCTTCAAGCCGGTCAACATCAACAAGAACATCAACATCAACAAGAACGTGAACATCTTCAAGCCCGTCAACATCAACAAGAACATCAATATCAACAAGAACATCGACAATTCGAAAAACATCAACATCAACAAGAATCTGAACATCAACAAGAACGTCAACATCAACAAGAACATCAACAACAACAAGAATATCAACATCAACAAGAACATCATCATCAACAAGGGCGGCGGCGGCGCCGAAGCCACGGCCATGGCCGAAGCCTTCGCGCAGGCGATGGCGAGCGCCAATGCCTCGGTGACGGTGAACAACAACGTCAGCGCGGATTCGTCGGCGGGCGCGGGCGCGCTGGCCGGTGCCGGCGCGGGGGTCAGCTACAACTCCTATTCGGACATGAAGATCGTCAACAAGGGCGGCGGCATCGCCGCGCTTCACGCCCAGCAGCATTGCGAAATGCAATATGCCAGCGTCGTGAAGGCGATCCATGCGGTCTGCGTCGCCTCCAATGGCGAGGAATTCCCCGCCTCGCACATGGTGCCGGACACCTGGATCTCGGCCTCCTATGAAGGCGAGATCGCCCGCTGCATTCCCGGCGCCCATATCAAGGTCGTGATCGGCGATGTGCTGCAGTCCGACCAGGGCATGGCCGGCACCTATGCCAGCGGCACGACACTGGAGTGCGGCGCGCATGAGGCGCTCAGGCATTACAAGAACGGCATGCTCAAATGCGCGCCCGCCGTGCCGGTGCCCGATTGCACCGAGCGCACCAATCTGCGCCGCTATGGCACGGGCGACATGTTCTTCACCTTCCGCAGCAAGGTCTGCGTCGCGCCGGCCGAGACCGCGCGCATGGACACCGATCTGTCCGGCATGTCCCTCGACGGCGGCGTCGGCGAGTAGGCCGGCGGCACACAAACAGCGAAAGGGCGGGCCCGGTGCCCGCCCTTTTGCCATGCGCGCCGAGGACGCGAAGGGACACATGCCAGCGCGATGCGGCGCGGTTGTGCCGGATCAATGATTCGAAACTGCGTGCGGACGCAGGCACTTCGGCGATTTTTCGGAAATCTTATCCCCCCTGGGACTCATGGCCGTAAAATGCGGGCATGACGGAGGAACCCATGCGCATGAGCGCCAAACCGACAACCTTGAACATCGCCGCGCCGGCCGCCGCCGGCGCTCTTCCGGCCGACGCCGTCCAGCAGTTCATCGGCATCGCCGCCAGCGTGCTGGAGAAGAATTTGTTCGCGGCCACGCGCCTGCTCGCCAGCTGCGAGGCCCAGGACTCCGAGCTGGAGACCGCCGCGGGCCGCGACGCGGTCAAGACCACGATCCGCCTTCTGCGCACCCAGAGCGAGGCGGCGGCGGCACTGGCCCGTCTGGCCCGCGGCGAAACGCGCCACCGTGTCATCGTCGAACTCCACGGCGACCGGGGCGGGTTGAATTCAAAAAATCCGACCCCCTCCCCCCTCGCCGTCCGCGACAGCGCCCTGTCCGAGAGTCCGGATGCCCCGCAAACCGACGGGTAACCGCCCCGGCGCCCCGGCGGGCAACCGCAACCGCTTGACGACCGGCTGCCACACCGCCGCGGCGCGGGCCTTCAGGGCCGAGGTCCGCGCCCATCTGCGCGAAACACGGGCGCTGATCGCCTGGGCCAGGGCCCTCAGCCGGCGCCGGGCCGAACTGATCCGGCTCGGGCAATGGGACCCGGCCCCCAAAGGGCCCGCGCAGTCTTGCACCCCCAAGACCCCCTGCTATGGTGCGCCGCGCCAAAATTTCGACCGGCCGGGGCGCGTTCTGCGCCCTCGCGCCACTGCAGAGGAACTCCATGAACATCCACGAATATCAGGCCAAGGAGGTCCTGCGGGGCTTCTCCGTTCCGGTGCCCCAGGGCAAGCCCGCCTTCACCGTCGAAGAGGCCGTCGCGGCAGCCAAGGCGTTGCCGGGACCGGTCTGGGTGGTGAAGGCGCAGATCCATGCCGGCGGCCGCGGCAAGGGCGGCGGCGTCAAGGTCGTCAAATCGATCGAGGATGTGAAGAAAGAGGCCGAGCGCATGCTGGGCATGACGCTGGTCACCCATCAGACCGGCCCGGCCGGCCGCCTGGTCAAGCGCCTCTATATCGAGGACGGCTCGGCCATCGAGCGCGAGCTCTATCTCTCGGCGCTGGTCGACCGCGAGACCAGCCGCATCTCCTTCATCGCCTCGACCGAAGGCGGCATGGATATCGAGGAAGTGGCGCACAACACGCCCGAGAAGATCCACACCTTCCAGATCGAACCGGCCGTCGGCTATTCGGGCTATGTCGGCCGCAACATCGCCGATGCGCTGAAGCTGAAGGGCGACACCGCCAAGCAGTGCGGCAAGCTGATCGACAATCTCTACAGCGCCTTCCTCGCCAAGGACATGAGCCTTCTGGAAATCAATCCGCTGGTCGTGACCAAGGACGGCAATGTCATCTGCCTCGACGCCAAGATGAACTTCGACGACAACGCGCTGTTCCGCCACAAGGACATCGTCGAACTGCGCGACCTCGACGAGGAAGACCCGATGGAAGTCGAGGCCTCGAAATACGATCTCTCCTACATCAAGCTCGACGGCTCGATCGGCTGCATGGTCAATGGCGCGGGCCTGGCCATGGCGACGATGGACATCATCAAGCTCTATGGCGAGGAGCCGGCCAACTTCCTCGATGTCGGCGGCGGCGCGTCCAAGGAAAAGGTCACCGCGGCCTTCAAGATCATCGTCTCCGATCCGAACGTGAAGGGCATCCTGGTCAACATCTTCGGCGGCATCATGAAATGCGACATCATCGCCGAAGGCATCATCGCCGCGGCGAAGGAGATTTCGCTGTCGGTGCCGCTGGTCGTGCGGCTTGAAGGCACCAATGTCGAGAAGGGCAAGGAGATCCTCGCCAAATCCGGCCTGCCCATCGTCTCCGGCCGACGACCTCGCCGACGGCGCGCAGAAAATCGTCAAAGCCGTGAAGGGTTCCTGACGCATGTCCATTCTCGTCGACAAGAACACCAAGGTGATCTGCCAGGGCTTCACCGGCAATCAGGGCACCTTCCATTCCGAACAGGCCATCGCCTACGGCACCAAGATGGTCGGCGGCACCTCGCCGGGCAAAGGCGGCCAGACCCATCTGGGCCTGCCCGTCTTCGACACCGTGCGCGAAGCGCGCGAGACAGACCGGCTGCGACGCCTCCGTGATCTATGTGCCGCCGCCCTTCGCGGCCGACGCCATCCTCGAAGCGATCGATGCGGAGATCCCGCTCATCGTCTGCATCACCGAAGGCATCCCGGTGCTCGACATGGTCAAGGTCAAGCGCGCGCTGTCGGGCTCGAGGCTCGCGCCTGATCGGGCCCAACTGCCCCGGCGTCATCACGCCGGACGAATGCAAGATCGGCATCATGCCCGGCCACATCCACAAGCGCGGCAGTGTCGGCATCGTCTCGCGCTCCGGCACGCTGACCTATGAAGCGGTGGCGCAGACCACGGCGGTCGGCCTCGGCCAGTCGACCTGCGTCGGCATCGGCGGCGATCCGGTCAAGGGCACCGAGCATCATCGAGGTGCTGGAGATGTTCCTGGCCGACCCCGAAACCGAGAAGCATCATCATGATCGGCGAGATCGGCGGCTCGGCCGAGGAAGACGCCGCCGACTTCATCAAGCATTCCAAGGTCAAGAAGCCGATGGTGGGCTTCATCGCCGGCGTCACCGCCCCGCCGGGCCGGCGCATGGGCCATGCCGGCGCCATCATCTCCGGCGGCAAGGGCGGCGCGGACTCCAAGATCGAGGCCATGAAATCGGCCGGCATCCGCGTCTCGCCCAATCCGGCGGCGCTCGGCACCACATTGGTGGAACTGCTGAGCGGAAAATAATTCGCCCGGCCTGGAACCAAAGTCCCCCGCGCGCATTTCCTGACGCTCGGGGGATTTTCGACATGCGCTATCTGACGGTTTGCCTGCTCTGCCTGGGCCTGGGTGCCTGCGGCAGCCTGTCCTCGCTCTGGGGGCCGACGCCGCTCGGCCTATGTCGTCTTTTTCGAGGGCCACGACACGGCCCTGTCGCCGGACGCCAGGAAGATCGTGGCCAAGGCCGCCACGCGGGCCCGGTTGAAGCCCGATGCCATGGTCCAGCTCGCTGGCCCATCGACCAAGGTCGCGCCGGGCTACAATCCGAGCTATGCCCAGCCGCGCATCGATGCGGTGACCGGCGAATCGTGGCCGACGGGGTCGACCAGGCGCGGATCGTCCAGACCTCGCTGACCCACGGCCAGGCGTCAAGGTCGACGCCTCCGGCGCCCAGCGGGTCGAGCTGCGCATCATCCAGCCGGGAAGCTGAACCACAGCCCCTGCCAGCCCGTTACCTCCGGACCGGCCCCGCCGCCTTGCGGGGCTGGGCGGGCGTGCCGGCGGCTGGCCGCGCGGCCGTGGGCCTCGAAATTCGGGCTCCCCTACACCATATTAACCGTCGCTGCCGTTGAATTGCCTGAGAACGCGTGCATTCGCCAAACAGATGCGCTAAACGCAGCCACCTTTCGAGGGCCGCGCCGGCGCCGCAGCGGACCGAGGACCGGGCCAGGCCCAAAAAGCCGGCCCAACATGTTGAAATGACAAGCCAATCCGAACCAGCCAACGCGAACGGGGCCGCCTCCAACGCGGTCCTCGAGGCCACCTCCTTCCTGTTCGGCAGCAATGCCGCCTTCATCGAAGCCCTCTACCGCCAATATCTCGACAACCCGGACGCGGTCGATCCCGAGCTGGCGCGGCTTCTTCGCCGAGCTCGGCGAGCAGGAGCTGGGCGCCACCCAGCTCGGCCGCGGCCCGGCCTGGAAGCGCGACGCCAAGGTCCGGCTGGAGAACGGCGAGCTGGTCGGCGCCCTGACCGGCCAGGCGCAGCCCAGGGCCAATGGCGCGGTCGTCCGAGCAGGACCTGCGCGCCGCGGCCCAGGAATCCGATCCGCGCCATCCAGCTGGTGCGCGCCTATCGCGTGATCGGCCATCTGGCCGCCGACCTCGATCCGCTGGGCCTGGCCGAGAAGCAGAACCTGCCCCAGCTCGAACCCAGCTTCTACGGCTTCCACGAAGCCGATCTCGACAAGCCGATCTACATGGACGGCGTGCTCGGCCTGGCCGACCGCCACGCCGCGCCAGGTGGTCGACATCCTCAAGCGCACCTATTGCGGGCGCATCGGCTACGAGTTCATGCACATCAACGATCCGGAGCAGAAGGACTGGCTGCAGCGCCGGATCGAAGGCCCGGACAAGGAGATCACCTTCACCGCTCGAGGGCAAGAAGGCGATCCTCAACAAGCTGATCGAGGCCGAAGGCTTCGAGAAGTTCTGCGGCGTGCGCTTCCTCGGCACCAAGCGCTTCGGCCTGGACGGCGGCGAGGCCATGGTTCCGGCGCTGGAGCAGATCATCAAGCGCGGCGGCCAGCTGGGCGTCAAAGAGATCGTGCTGGGCATGGCCCATCGCGGCCGGCTCAACGTGCTGGCCAATGTGATGGCCAAGCCCTACCGGCAGATCTTCCACGAATTCCAGGGCGGCAGCGCCAAGCCGGCCGACGTCCAGGGCTCGGGCGACGTGAAGTATCATCTCGGCGCCTCCTCGGACCGCGAGTTCGACGCCAACAAGGTGCATCTGTCGCTGACGGCCAACCCCTCGCATCTGGAAGCCTCCGATCCGGTCGTGCTTGGCAAGTCCCGCGCCAAGCAGCAGCAATTGCGGCGACAAGATCGACGCGCTCCAGCGTGCTGCCGCTGCTGCTCCACGGCGATGCGGCCTTCGCCGGCCAGGGCATCGTCGCGGAATGCTTCGCCATGTCGCGGCACCAAGGGCTTCCGCACCGGCGGCACCATCCACTTCATCGTCAACAACCAGATCGGCTTCACCACGGCGCCGATCTATTCGCGCTCGTCGCCCTATCCGTCCGATGTCGCGCTGATGGTGCAGGCGCCGATCTTCCATGTGAACGGCGACGATCCCGAGGCGGTCGTGCATTGCGCCCGCATCGCGGCCGAATTCCGCCAGCTGTTCCACAAGGATGTCGTCATCGACATGTTCTGCTATCGCCGCTTCGGTCACAACGAGACCGACGAGCCGGCGTTCACGCAGCCGCTGATGTATCGCGCCATCAAGGACCATCCGACCACGCTGGAGCTCTATGCCGCCCAGCTGGTCTCCGAAGGGCGTGATCACGCCAGGACGACATGAAGGCGATGATCGCCGACTTCAACAGGCGCCTGGACGAGGAATTCGAAGCCGTCCAAGGACCATCGGCCCAACCGCGCCGACTGGCTGGACGGCCGCTGGACCGGTTTCTCCATGGCGCCGGACGGCGACCGCCGCGGCGACACCGCCGTGCCGGACGGAGACCCTGCAGACAGTCGGCAAGGCGCTGACCACGATTCCGAAGGCTTCAACGCGCACAGGACGATCACCCGCCAGCTCGAGGCCAAGGCCAAGATGTTCGAGACCGGCGAGGGTTTCGACTGGGCGACGGCCGAAGCGCTGGCCTTCGGCACGCTGCTGGAAGAGGGCTATCCGGTGCGTCTGTCCGGCCAGGATTCGGCGCGCGGCACCTTCAGCCAGCGCCACTCCGCGCTGGTCGATCAGGAAACCGCGGAGCGCTATTTCCCGCTGCAATGCACATCGGCGAGAACCAGGCCGAATATCGAGGTTGTCAACTCGCTGCTGTCCGAGGAAGCCGTGGTCGGCTTCGAATATGGCTACAGCCTGGCCGAACCCAAGGCGCTGGTGTTGTGGGAAGCGCAGTTCGGCGACTTCGCCAATGGCGCCCAGGTTATGATCGACCAGTTCATCAGCTCCGGCGAGATGAAATGGCTGCGCATGTCGGGCCTTGTCCTGCTGCTGCCCCATGGCTATGAGGGCCAGGGGCCCGAGCATTCCTCCGCGCGCCTCGAGCGCTATCTGCAGCTCTGCGCGCAGGACAATATTCAGGTCGCCAATTGCACGACGCCGGCCAACTATTTCCACATCCTGCGCCGGCAGGTGCATCGCGCATTCCGCAAGCCGCTGATCCTGATGACGCCGAAATCGCTTCTGCGCCACAAGCGCGTGACCTCGCGCCTGGAGGAAATGGGCCGAAGGATCGAGCTTTCACCGCGTGCTCGACGACGATGCCGAGCGCGATCCCAATTCGCCCGTCAAGCTGGCGCCCGACGATCAGATCCGGCGCGTCATCTTGTGTTCGGGCAAGGTCTATTACGATCTGTATGAAGAGCGGGAGCAGCGCGCCGAAACCCGCATCCAGATCCTGCGCCTGGAGCAGCTCTATCCCTTCCCGCAGACGCCGCTGATGGAAGCGCTCACACGCTTCCCCAATGCGGAAATCGTCTGGTGCCAGGAAGAACCGCAGAACCAGGGCGCCTGGACATTTGTGGAGCCGCGCATCGAGGCCACGCTGGCGGCGCTGGAGCGTGTTGGCCGCCCGCGCTATGTCGGCCGACCCGAATACGCCTCCACCGCGGCGGGGCAGATGAGCCAGCATTTGGCCGAACTCAAGGCCTTCCTGAACGAGGCGCTGACACTTTGAACGCGCGGGCGCAGGGTCAGGAGCAGAGCGGGCCGGCTTCGCATATGAAGCTTGCCTATCGGCTCATCAGTCCGCGCTACTATATCCGTCACCGCGCGGCCCGCGCCCTGCGCAAGGCCGAAGACGGTCATGAGGGCGAACTTAAGCTGCTGCCGGCGATCGTGCCGCGCGACCGCACGGCCGTCGATGTCGGCGCCAATCGCGGCAACTACACCTTCTTCCTGTCGCGCCTGGCCCGCAACACCGTCGCCTACGAGCCCGCCCCGCCTATGGCGCGGTTTCTGCGCGAGGCGCAGCTGGCCCGGGTCGAGGTCCGCCAGGCCGGGGTCTCCAGCCGCGCCGGACAGCTCACCTATTGCGCGCCGCTGAACACCAGGGGCCGCCCGCAATACAATATCGGCTATCTCGGCACCGGCTTGCCCGAAGGCCAGGCTGGCATCGAAATGCCGGTCCGGGTCGTGCGTCTCGACGATGAGGGTCTGTCCAATGTCGGCTTCATGAAGATCGACGTCGAGGGCCACGAATATGAGGTGATCGACGGCGCCCGCGCGCTTCTGGCGCGCTGCCGCCCCAATCTTCTGGTCGAAATTCTGGAGGGCCGCGGCGACCGCCTGGCGGTGGGCCGCAACAAGACGGTGCAGCTTCTGGCCGAGCTGGGCTATGAGGTCTATGTCTTTGCCCGCGGCGCGCTCAGACCGCTGTGCGACGCGCCCTTGAACGAACATGTGATGAACTACATTTTCCTGCCGCGGAACACCCGGGCGGCGACGGAGAACCCGATATGAGTGTTGAGATCAAAGTGCCCGCCATGGGCGAATCCGTCACCGAAGCCACCGTGGCGCGCTGGTTCAAGAAAGAGGGCGAAAGCGTCGTCCGCGACGAGCCGCTGTGCGAACTGGAAACCGACAAGGTTACGGTCGAGGTGCCGGCGCCCGCGGACGGTGCGCTCGAATCCATTGCCGTCCAGGAGGGCGCGACCGTCGAAGTCGGCACCGTTCTGGGCGCCATCGCCGAAGGCGCGACCGGCAAGCCGTCGGCGCCCGTCGCGGCCAATCCCGATGCCGCCGCACCCAAACCGGCCCCCGCCGCGGCCAAGCCCGCGCCCCAGCCGGCCGCCAGGGCCGAACCGCTGATGCCGTCTGTCCGCCGGATCGCCGAAGAGTCCGGGCTCGACCCGGCCCAGGTCGGCGGCAGCGGCAAGGACGGCCGGGTCCTCAAGGGCGACATGCTGGGGGCGCTGGAAGCGCGCGCCGAGGGCCGCGCCGCGTCCCGCCCGGCCCCGGCACCGGCCGGACCACGGCGAAATGCCGAGCGCGAAGAGCGCGTGACCATGAGCCGGCTGCGCCGGACCATCGCCGCGCGCCTCAAGGAGTCGCAGAACACGGCCGCGCAGCTGACGACCTTCAATGAGGTCGACATGACCCACGTCATGCGCTTGCGCGCGGAATACAAGGAGAGCTTCGAGAAGAAGCACGGCGTCCGCCTCGGCTTCATGGGCTTCTTCGTCAAGGCGTGCATCGCCGCGCTCAAGGACCTGCCCAACGTCAATGCCGAGATCGAAGGCGACGACATCATCTACAAGAACTATTATGACATCGGCGTGGCCGTCTCGACGGAAAAGGGCCTTGTGGTGCCCGTCGTGCGCGATGCCGATCACCTGTCGCTGGCGCAGATCGAAGCGGCCATCGGCGATGTCGGCCTGCGTGCGCGCGACGGCAAGCTGAAGATCGAGGAACTGCAGGGCGGCACCTTCTCCATCACCAATGGCGGAGTGTTCGGCTCGCTGATGTCGACGCCGATCCTCAACGCGCCGCAGTCCGGCATCCTCGGCATGCACAAGATTCAGCCGCGCCCCGTGGCCATCGACAACAAGGTCGAGATTCGGCCGATGATGTATCTGGCGCTCAGCTACGACCACCGCATCGTCGACGGCCGCGAGGCCGTGACCTTCCTGGTGCGCGTCAAGGAAAACCTCGAAGACCCGCAGCGCCTGCTTCTGGACATTTGATATGGCTGATCAATTCGACCTCGTCGTCATTGGTGGCGGCCCCGGCGGTTACAATGCCGCGATCCGCGCCGGACAGCTTGGGCTGAAAAGCGCCTGCATCGACAAGCGCGGCACCTTCGGCGGCACCTGCCTGAATGTCGGCTGCATTCCGTCCAAGGCGCTCCTGCATACCAGCCACCTCTATGACGAGGCGCGCAATCACCTGCCCAAACTCGGTATCAAGACGAGCGCCGAGCTCGATCTGGGCGGCATGATGGCGCACAAGACCAAGGTCGTCGGTGAGCTGACCAAGGGCGTCGAGTTCCTGCTCAAGAAGAACAAGTCCGAAGCGATTGTCGGCGAAGCGCGGATCGCCGCGCCCGGCAAGGTCGTGGTCACACGCGCCCGACGGCACGACGCGCGAGCTCGCCGCCCGGAACATCCTGATCGCGACGGGTTCCGAAGTGGCGCCGCTGCCCGGCGTCAGCGTCGACGAGGACCGCATCGTCTCCTCCACCGGCGCCATCGCGCTGAAGAGCGTGCCCAAGCGGCTGCTGGTCGTGGGCGGCGGCTATATCGGGCTTGAACTGGGCTCGGTGTGGCGGCGGCTCGGCAGCGATGTGACCGTGGTCGAATTCCTCGACCGCATCACGCCCGGCCTCGACGGCGAGATCGGCAAGCAGTTCCAGCGCATCCTTTCGCGTCAGGGCATGAAGTTCCAGCTTTCCACGAAGGTCGTCGGCGTCGAGAAAACGGGCGACGGCCTGCGGGTAACGGTGGAGCCGGCCGCGGGCGGCGATCTCAACAGGCGATCGATACCGACGTCATGCTGGTCTCGATCGGCCGCCGGCCGTTCACGGCCGGTCTAGGTCTGGAAGACGCCGGGGTGAAGCTCGACGGTCGCGGCCGCATCGTCACCGATGCGCATTTCAAGACCAATGTGCCGGGCATCTGGGCCGTCGGCGACGTGCGCGAAGGCGCCATGCTGGCGCACAAGGCCGAGGATGAGGCGGTCGCCTGCGTCGATCGCATCGCCGGCAAGGCCGGCCATGTGAACTACGACGCCATCCCCGCCGTGGTCTACACCGCGCCGGAAGTGGCCTCCGTCGGCAAGACCGAGGAAGAGCTGAAGGCGGCCGGGATCGAATACAAGATCGGCAAATTCCCCTTCACCGCCAATGCCCGCGCCAAGACCATCGCCGCGACCGACGGCTTCGCCAAGATCCTCGCCGACGCCAGGACGGACCGCGTGCTGGGCGCGCATATCCTGGGGGCCGAAGCCGGCAATCTGATCCAGGAAGTGGCCCTCGCCATCGAGTTCGGCGCCTCCTCCGAAGACATTGCGCGCACCAGCCACGCCCATCCGACCCTGACCGAAGCCGTCCGCCAGGCCGCCATGGGCGTCGAAGGCTGGACCATGCAGATGTGACCCCGCCCGGGGGCAGTACGCTGAAGATCACGATCGCGCGCGCGACCTCGCCCGAGGAGATCGCCGAAGCGGCGCAGGTCTATTCGCGCAGCCGACGGGCAGCCTTTCCATGGCGCTCCGATGCCGATTTCGACCCCGCACGTTTTGTTCGTGACGCCCGGGACGAGACCGTCACCGTCGCCCGTCTCGGCACGCGGATCGTCGGCGTCGCCTCGGTCTATGCGCCGGAAAATTTTCTGCATTCGCTCTACGTCGATCCCGATGCCCAGGGTCGTGGAGTTGGTTGTGCCCTGATCGCCCATGTGCGCGCGCAGGCCAGCGGCCCGCTGACTCTGAAGCTTGACGCCAAGAACGAGAAGGCGCGCGGTTTCTACGAGGCCCATGGCTGGGAGGCGATGACCGGGCCAGACGACACGGGGATCGAAGGCGGTCTGCCCTGGCAGCGCTATCGGTTGTGTTGAACCGGACCACGGCCGGCCGCAAAGATATCGACGCGCGCCGCTGGATTTCGCATCAAGCGGGATTTTTGCTTATCTGGCCCGCCGGATTGCGGTATAGTTCTGATGCGCAACGCTAATCGAAAGGAGGTGATCCAGTGTCTCATTGTCATGACCTGCGGCTGTCGGGTGCCGCGACCTGGATCTTCGCTTCTTGTGAGGTCCGCGCCGCTTAACCTGCGACGCAGCCGTTCTCGGATGCCCTGACAGGGCCCGCAGACAGGCAATGGAAGGGCTGTCCGCTTTGCGCGGGCAGCCCTTCGTCTTTGCAAATCCCTAGAAGTTGCTGGCATTTTGACGGGTCTGGCTCTTACAGTGGCGGGATGCAGGCCCTGCTCTCCCCGCGTCGGCCGATTGGTCTCGGCGTCCTCTCTCTCGTCTCCGTCGGCGTCGGTATCATCACCGGCTTTGGCGCGATCTTCTTTCGCGGCCTCATCGGCTTGATCCATAACATCCTGTTTCTAGGGGAGTTTTCGGTCGCCTACGACGCGAACCTCTATACGCCGGCCAGCCCCTGGGGCGCGGCGTCATCCTGGTGCCTGTGATCGGCGGCATGGCCGTCGTCTTCCTCGTCAACAAGTTCGCGCCCGAGGCGCGCGGCCATGGCGTGCCAGAGGTGATGGACGCGATCTTCTATCAGGACGGCAAGATCCGCCCGGTCGTGGCCGCGATCAAGTCCCTCGCCTCGGCGCTCGCCATCGGCAGCGGCGCCGCCGTCGGCCGCGAGGGCCCGATCATCCAGATCGGCGCCTCCCTGGGCTCGACCATCGGCCAGGTCATCCGCATGGAGCCCTGGCAGCGCATCACACTGGTGGCTGCCGGCGCGGGGGCCGGCATCGCCGCCACCTTCAACACGCCCATCGGCGGGGTAATGTTCGCGATCGAGCTGATGATGCCGGAGGTCAGCAGCCGCACCTTCCTGCCGGTGGCCCTGGCAACCGGCACGGCGACCTTCATCGCCCGGCTCTTTCTCGGTTTGCGGCCCGCCTTCGAAATACCGTCCATCTATTTCTACTCGGACCAGCCCTCGCCGCTCTACGCGATCCTGCTTTATGTCCTGCTCGGCGCGATCACCGGCCTGGCGGCCACGGCCTTCATCCGCGGATTGCACCAATCCGAGAAGCTGGCCGAACGCATCGCCAATCCCTATCTGCGCCATGCTCTGGGCATGACCGTCGTCGGCGTGATGATGTACGCCCTGCTGCTCTATTCGGGCCACTACCATATCGAAGGCGTGGGCTATTCGACGGTGCAGGATCTGCTGGCCGGCGGGCTCGTGGTGGCGCCGTTCCTGATCCTGCTGTTCGGCAGCAAATTGCTGGCCACCATTCTGAGCCTGGGCACGGGGTCGTCGGGCGGCATCTTCTCGCCCTCGCTCTTCATGGGCGCGACCCTGGGCGCTGCGTTCGGCGCAGTCGTCCACCTTCTGATCCCCTCGCCGGCAATGACCATCGCCACCTTTGCGATGATCGGCATGGCGGCGATGGTCGGCGGCGCAACCGGCGCGGCCATGACGGCCGTGACGATGATCTTCGAAATGACGCGGGACTACGACATCGTCATGCCGATGATCGTCGCCGTGGCCGTATCGGTTGGCGTGCGCCGCCTTCTCAGCCGGGAAAACATCTACACGATCAAGCTGCTGGCACGGCGGCACTACATCCCCAAGGCACTCCACGCCAACATGTTTCTGGTGCGGCCAGCCGGCGACGTCATGAGCAAGGATTTCCTGGTCCTGCCACACGACATGGCGTTTCGACGCCTTTCTGCGGCAGCCTGAGCACCATGGCCGGATGCGCCATGTGGTCATCACCAAGGACGGCCGGATCGCCGGTGTCCTGCGCGTCAACACCTCGCTGCGCCGCGGCCTGGAAGGCTCCTATACCGGCGCCACGCTGGGCGAGGTTGCCAGCCGGCGCCTGACCATCGCCCGCGAAGAAGACATCATGTTCAACGTCATTGGCCGAATGTGGCGCAAGAACGCCTCGATGATCGTGGTCGTCCGGGGCAAGGGCGTTCCCCATGAACGCGACATCCTGGGGATCATCTCGAAGGAGCATGTCGCCGACTTCGGTGGCCGAGAGCGTGCGGCCCTATGCCGGCAGCGACCCGGCCTCGTTCTGACGCGATCTCAATCGCGGCTCGACGGCACCATCCAGAGCAGATAGTTGCCGCCGGCAATCGACACCAGCGCCGGTTCCATCGTACTGGCGAGGACTTCGATTTCCTCACGCATGGAATTGATGGCCGCTTCATAGGCACTGACGGGCACGCCCTCCAGATAGTCTGGCATGCGCATGCCATCGCGCATCCGGATGGCAGTTACCTCGAAATCCACATCAGCGATGCGGGCCTCTCCGACAAGCAGGATACGTGGGTCGTCGGCCGGGCCCAGTTCATCAAAGCTGTCCGGCCATTGAATTGCGGGCGCACGAAGGGTCATTGGGGCTCCGAAGTTCGCTCAGCGCGCCAAGGATAACCGCTTCTCGCGGCCCTCACTACCGGGTTGTGCGGGGCTGCGGGACCGCCGCGAAGCACGGGCCGGGCGCGATGGCCGCAGCGCGTATCAATCGGTCGATATGGGTACGCTCCGGAGCCAATTCTTGCGCCGGTCGCGGGCAAATCGGGCCGGGCGGGTCGCACACAAAGAGCGGCCGTGCGCACCACTTGGAACGCACGGCCCAGGGAGGGAGTTGAAACTATTCGGCGGCGACCCTTGTGTCCGGTGCGCCACCTTCCATGGCGTGCAGAACCCGTTGATCCTCGAAGATCGGAATGCCGGCTTCTTCGTATTTCTTGCGGACGCGCGGCGTGATCAGCCCCACCCGGGCGATGGCCGGAAGCATCAGGTCCTTGAGCGAATGCACTTGCCCCGGCGGCAGTTCCTGCAGCATGCCCATATCGGCGGCTTCCTGAAGGCCGGCGAAGAAATCCTCGGCATCAATGCCGGAATTCTGCAGGACCTCCATGAAACCCGGATCGGCCCGATTGGCCAGGCCCTGCGCTTCACCGATCATCGTCGCCTGCACGATGATGTTGATCGCATTGAACGCGAAATCGGCCAGATCTTCGCGGGCCGCTTCGTCCAGCTTCTTGATCACCGGACCCAGATAGGCATGCCCGAATGAGACATGGCGCGACTCGTCACGCATCACGTTGAAGGTGAGCGCCTTGAGAAGCGGGCATACTGTTGAATGATACATGTTGTTGAAGGCGCCGAGCGCCAGGCCTTCGACGATCATGTTCATGCCGATCATGACCTTTTCATAGCGGTCCGATTTCAGCGTGGCGTCGATCAATGCCTTCAGCCAGGGTGACATCGGATAGACCATCGCGATCTTGTCGCAATATTTCGCATACACCTCGACATGGCGCGCCTCGTCCATGGTCTGGGTCGCGGCGTAGAGTTTCGCCGTGGAATCCGGCACCGAATGGGTGACGCAGGCTGCCGTCATCAGTGCGCCCTGCTCGCCATGCAGGAACTGCGAGAGCAATTGCGCCGTCGAATGCGCGATGAAGGTTTCCTGCTGCGATTTCGACAGCTTCTTGAAGAACGGCATCTTCGGATAGAGCGAGGAACGGTCCGCGATCAGCGGATTGGAGGGATCAACCTCCGTGTCCCAGGGCAGAAGCACGTCGGAGTTCCACTGGTTTTCCTTGGCGCGCTTGTAGAGCTCTTCGACCTTGCCCTTGCCCAGCGCGTAGTCAAAGGTCCAAGCGATTTCCATCGGATTGCGATAGAGATCGTCGGGCGTCATCGTGACCTTCCAGTCGCCCTTGCGGACTTCGCGGCCCTGTTGTTGCTCCGGCATGTCTTCCTCCGTCTCCCTGAGAGTCCAGTTCGGCTGGAACAAAGGTGACGGCGGCGTCACTTATTGCCTTGATTTCGGTCAAATCCCCGAAATCCGCATGAAATGCCGCAGGATGGCCTGTTCAGTACTGGCTTTCGGGGGTGTGGACCACGATGCCGTCGAGCTCGGCGGTGAGCTTGATCTGGCAGGAAAGCCGGCTCGTCTCGTCGACGCCGGACGCGAAGTCGAGCATGCCCTGCTCCAATTCGCTCATGGGCGGAAGTTTGCCCAGCCATTCCGGTTCCACGTGGACGTGACATGTCGCGCAGGCGCAGGCGCCGCCGCAGTCGCCGTCGATCCCGGGAACGCCCCCCTCGATGGCAGCTTCCATGATGGAATAGCCTTCGGACACATCGACCTGGCGACGTGTGCCGCCTGCGTCCACATAAACGACCTGGATCATGACCCCGTTTGCCCGATTGC
The DNA here is from genome assembly GCA_963710925.1 of uncultured Pseudomonadota bacterium. Taxonomy (GTDB): domain Bacteria; phylum Pseudomonadota; class Alphaproteobacteria; order Micropepsales; family Micropepsaceae; genus Rhizomicrobium. The sequence continues at coordinate 528,897 of CAVQBY010000005.1, forward strand.
GCTTCGCGAACCACCTAGGAGCGGGATGGCTGCCTCCGCTTTGACTTTGCTCAAAGCGCGCGCTCAGTCACCCCAGACCTCCCTGGCGAAACGCAGGAAATTCAGGCCAAAAATCTTTTCGATCCGGGTCTGGGAATATCCCCTCGCCTTCAGAAGCCTGGCCAGATTGTGAAACTGATCGGGCCCCCTCAGATCGACGACGAAAGGATAGGTGTCGGCACGTTCGCCCGCGGCGCCGAGACCGGCCCTGTTGCGGTCCTCGACTTCCCTGGCGAGGGCCGCATGATAGGCCTCGAGGTCATCGACGCCGGTCATGTCACCGTCCGTGCCGATGCCCACATGATCCTCGCCGCAAACATTCACCGCGTGGTCGATATGAGCCACAACGTCCTCGGCATGGGGATGGCCGTCCGCCGTGAGAAACGGCATGAAATAGATGCCGACGAAGCCGCCCTTCGAAGCGACCAGCCGCAGCTCCTCGTCGGTCTTGTTGCGCGGCAAGTCGCAGAGCGCGCGGCAGCCGGTGTGATTGATCGAGACCGGCGCCTTCGACACGCGCGCCGCGTCGAGACAGGTGTTGTGGCCGCTGTGAGACAGATCGACCATGACGCGTTTCGCGTTCAGCCTGGCGACGACGTCGCGCCCGAAGGCCGTGAGACCACAGTTTTCCGGAGCCATTGCGCCGTCGCCGAGCTGGTTCGCCGGATTGTAGGTCAGCTGGATCACGCGCACGCCGAGGTCGGCGAAGGTGTCGATGCGCGACGCGTCCTTGCCGACCATCGCCGCATTCTGGAATCCGTAGATGACGCCGACCCGGTTGTCGCGCTGCGCATCGAGAATATCACCGGCCGTGCGGACGGGCCTTAGCGTGTCGCGATGGGCGTCCAGCACCGCATCCCACATCGCAATGCTCTGGATCGTGTAGTCATAAGGGTCTTCGGGGCCACCGACATAGCCAAGGGTGACGTTGACCGCGTTGAGGCCTGCCTTGCGCGCATCGCCGAGCGCGCGCGCATCGATGTCGATCCGGCTCACCGCCACCGGATTGCTGCCCTGCGGCCGGGTGAGGCGCGAATTCGGATTTTCCAGATCGCCCAATGCGTTGACGATGAGCATCTTCCTCGTCACGTCCCCTTTGCCTGCCCCCCGCGCCGGAGAAGAGGGCCGTTGTCGTCCCGATGACGCGCATTGCGAGGAGATTCCGGCGTGTCCCCGTCATGCCCCATCTTCTTCTGTCGTCACCACCCACTGCATGTCGCGAGGGCCGTGGAGCGGGATCATGGTAGCCCCGGCCCGACTTGAACGGGCACGGCCCTTTCGGACCTACGGATTTTAAGTCCGTTGCGTCTACCATTCCGCCACGGGGCCACGCTCAAGCTGAAGCGCAGCGGTGCGGGCAGGTCAAGGCTTTGCGGCGGTCTCCAATGCTTTGAGTGATGTCGCCGCGCCGACCGTGCGCAGCACGATCGCCGGCTCGGCGTAGTACTCCCAGGTGCTGCCGTCACAGCCCTCGGCGAAGTCGCCGGCCAGCTTGTAGTAGGGCCGCATTCGCGCCTGCACCGCATCGATCGAGAAATCGCCTTCGCTGTAGCACCCGCGGAGGATCGCGGAGTGCATGGCATTGAGGGCCGCGCGGCCAATGCCAAGGCGGCCCATCCCGTTCGCATCGGTCTTTCCGCGCCTCGCCGCCACGGGCGCAGCGTGGTCGCCACATGAAGGCGGGGCAATGATTCCCGGACTCCGGACGGCGCACGTCTGCGTGACGGCGCCGCGCGCCGGAGCAAGGGGGGCGGATGTCCGCGCCAATTTGCACAACCTGTGGTCGATGCCGACTCAAAAGGTCGTGGAATTTCGGGCACTTGACCCATGTTTCGGGTGCATTGACAGGGCAGACCCGATGACTATAGTGCCCGCCTTCGCGCGGGGGCTGGCCCCCCGGCCCTTATTTGCCAAGTCCGGACGGAACATGTCGAAACGCACCTCCACGAAGTACAAGCTCGATCGCCGCATGGGCGAGAACCTTTGGGGCCGGGGCAAGAGCCCCGTCAACAAGCGGTCCTACGGTCCCGGCCAGCACGGCCAGCGCCGCGCCAAGAAGCTCTCCGACTATGGCACGCAGCTTCAGGCCAAGCAGAAGCTCAAGGGCTATTACGGCAACATCACCGAGAAGCAGTTCCGCCGCTATTACGCCGACGCCGTCGCGCCGCCCGGGCGACACCGGCGAGAACATGATCGGCCTGCTGGAACGCCGCCTCGATGCGGTCGTGTTCCGCGCCAAATTCGTGCCGACGCCGTTCGCCGCGCGCCAGCTTGTCAGCCATGGCCATGTGAAGGTCAATGGCCGGCGCGTCACCATCGCCTCCTACCTCGTCAAGGAAGGCGATGTGCTGGAGCTGGGCCCCAAGGCCAAGGACATGGCGCTGGTGATCGAGGCGTCCAAGAGTCCCGAGCGCGACACGCCGGACTATATCGAGGTCGACCACAACAAGATGACGGCGAAATATCTGCGCACGCCGAAGCTGGGCGATGTGCCCTATGCGGTGCAGATGCAGCCGAGCCTCGTCGTCGAATTCTACTCGCGCTAAGCGCACCGGGCATTCGGGTTATGCAAGGGCCGCGGGGCAAACCCGCGGCCCTTCTGCTATTCTGGGGCCATGTACACGATCTATGGCGATCTCAGATCGGGCGCCTTTTCGGCCGAAGCCGCCCTGGCGGAGGCCGATGCACCATACGACTTCCGGGTCATCTCGCTCGAGAAGAACGAGCAGAAGGCGCCCGATTTCCTGGCGCTCAATCCGAGCGGCAAGCTGCCGGCGCTGAAGCTGCCGGGCGGGGAAATCGTGACCGAAACGGCCGCGATCCTGCTGACCATCGCCGACCGCCACCCCGACGCCGGGCTGTTGCCACCGCCTGCAAGCTTCGCGCGGGCCGAGGCCTATCGCTGGATCGCCTTCATGGCCTCGGAGATCTATCCGATGGTGGAGATCACCGACTATCCCGAGCGCTTCGCGCCCAAGGATCCGGACGCGCTGAAACAGGTCGCGCGCGAACGCATCCAGGAGCGTCTGTTAACGGTGGAAAGAGCGATTGCCGGGCCGTGGTTGCTGGGCACGGGCTTCTCGGCGGCGGACATCTATGCGGCGATGTTCAGCCAGTGGTCGGTGGGCACCGAATGGCGCGCAACCCATCTGCCGAAGATCACGGCACTGGCTGCGGAACTCGCAAACCGGCCGAAGGCGGGCGCCGTATGGGCCCGCCACTTTGCACCACGTTAGGCGTTTTCGAGGGCGATGCCCTTTTCAGCCAGGAACGGCGCCAGCTCGTCGGCCTCGAACATCTCCTTGATGATGTCGCAGCCGCCGACGAATTCGCCCTTCACATAGAGCTGGGGGATGGTCGGCCAGTTGGAGAAGTCCTTGATGCCCTGACGGACATCGGGGTCTTTCAGCACATCGACCGCTTTGAACTTCACGCCGAGGTGCGAAAGAATCTGCACCGTGACGGAAGAGAACCCGCATTGCGGGAACACCGGCGTGCCCTTCATGAAGAGGACGACGTCGTTCTCGGCGATATCCTTGGCGATCTGGTCGTGAGCGGTCATGGGTCAGGCCTTCACTCGGTTGGGCAGTGCAATGATCTAGGTAGGCACGCGGGGGACGTCAAGGCGGGCATTACTCCTTCGGCGCCGTCTGCAACGACAGCGCGTGCAATACCCCGCCCATGCGGCCTTTCAACGCCTCGTAGACCATCTGGTGCTGCTGGACGCGGGTCTTGCCCTTGAAAGCGATCGAGGAAACCATGGCCGCGTAATGGTCATTGTCGCCGGCCAGATCGGTGATCTCGACATCGGCGTCGGGGAACGCCTCCTTGATCAGCGTCTCGATTTCACGTGCGCTCATGGCCATGGGGACACCTGTTTCCTTCAATCTCACCCAGCTTGTCATGGCCCGCAAATGCGGACCACCCAGATGACACCTCTGGCAGCGTCCAAAGGAACGCCGCAGACTTTTCCTTCTTCACCACACTCTACCCTCACCTGGGTCCCCCGCATTCGCGGGGGATGACAAGTGAGATGTTTCAATTCGTCGGCGGAAGCTCGGTGCCGCCCATATAGGCGGGGAACCAGGCTTCGTGGGTTTCGTGCAGCTTTGCGACCGCGACGGCGCCCACGCCCTTGACCGCGATCCTATCGCCGCCGGTGGCCCCGAGCAAAGCGACCGGAACGCCGGCCGCCGCCGCATCCGCGGCGATCCTGTCGGCTTCGGACATGGGCACGGCGAGCACATAGCGCGCCTGATCCTCGCCAAAGAGGAAGGGGATCGTGGCCTCCGCCGGCGCGATCTCCGCACCGATCAGCCCGGCCATCGCCATCTCGGCAACGGCAACCAGCAAGCCGCCGTCGGAACAGTCATGCACCGTGTCGACGCGGCCCTGTTCGATCAGGCCGCGCACGAAATCGCCATTTGTCTTTTCGGCGGCGAGATCGACCGGCGGCGCGGCGCCTTCTTCGCGGCCCTCGATCTCGCGCAGATAGATCGACTGGCCGAGATGCCCCTTGGTTTCGCCGATCAGGATCAGCGCATCGCCTTCGCGCTTGAAGGCGACGGTGGCCATGCGGTCGACATTCTTCAAGAGGCCAACCGCGCCGATGGCCGGCGTCGGGAAGATGCCCTCGCCGTTCGTCTCATTGTAGAGCGAGCAATTGCCCGAGACGATCGGGAAATCGAGCGCGCGGCAGGCTTCACCGATGCCGTTGATGCCGGCCACGATCTGCCACATGTTTTTCGGCTTCTCGGGATTGCCGAAATTGAGATTGTCGGTGACGGCCATCGGCGTGCCGCCCACGGCCGTGATATTGCGCCAGGATTCGGCGACGGCCTGCTTGGCGCCTTCGAAGGGATCGGCGAAGCAATAGCGCGGCGTCACGTCGGTCGTGATCGCCAGACCCTTGCTGGTGCCGTGCACGCGCACGACGCCGCAATCGCCGCCCGGGCGCTGCACCGTGTCGTTCATCACCGTGTGGTCATATTGCTCCCACACCCAGCGGCGCGAGCACATGTCGGGCGCGCCGACGATCTTCGCAAGCGATTGCATCACGTCGCGCGATGAATCGAATTCCGGCTCACCGATCTGCGGCTTCGTTTCGGTGTAGGGCCGCTCATAGACGGGCGCTTCGTCGGACAGCGCCGTGATGGGCATATCGGCCACCACCTCGCCCTTGTGCTTGATCACAAGGCGCTTGGTATCGGTGGTGATGCCGATGACGGCGAAATCCAGCTCCCATTTGCGGAAGATCGCTTCGGCCTGCGCTTCGCGGCCCGGCTTCAAGCACGGCCAGCATGCGCTCCTGCGATTCGGAGAGCAGCATCTCATAGGCCGTCATGTTTGCTTCGCGCTGGGGCACCTTGTCGAGGTCGAGCTCGATGCCGGAGCCGCCCTTGTCGCCCATCTCGGCCGACGACGAGGTCAGCCCCGCAGCGCCCATGTCCTGGATGGCGATGATCGCGTCCGTCGCCATCAGTTCGAGGCAGGCTTCGAGCAGGAGCTTCTCGGTGAAGGGATCGCCGACCTGGACGGTGGGGCGCTTCTCCTCGGAATCCTCGCTGAACTCGGCGCTCGCCATGGTCGCGCCATGGATGCCGTCGCGGCCGGTCTTGGAGCCGATATAGACGACCGGATTGCCGGCGCCCTTGGCGGCGGACAGGAAGATGTTGTTCGCCTTCGCGAGGCCGACGCACATCGCGTTGACGAGGATGTTGCCGTTGTAGCTCTTGTGGAAATTGACCTCGCCGCCGACCGTCGGCACGCCCATGCAATTGCCATAGCCGCCAATGCCGGCGACAACGCCGGAAACCAGATGCCGGGTCTTGGGATGCGACGGTTCGCCGAAGCGCAGCGCATTCATCATGGCGACGGGGCGCGCGCCCATGGTGAAGACATCGCGCATGATGCCGCCGACGCCCGTGGCCGCGCCCTGATAGGGCTCGATGAAGCTGGGGTGGTTGTGGCTTTCCATCTTGAAGATGCAGGCATCGCCATCGCCGATATCGATGACGCCGGCATTCTCGCCGGGGCCCTGCAGCACCCAGGGCGCCTTGGTGGGCAGGCGGCGCAGATGGGCGCGGGTCGATTTGTACGAACAGTGTTCGGACCACATCACACTGAACACGCCCAGCTCGACGAGATTGGGGTCGCGGTTGAGCAGGCGCTTGATGCGGCCGTACTCCTCCGCGTTCAGACCATGCTCTTTGACGATTTCGGGGGTGATCACGGCCTCAATACCACTCGTTGATTTCTGTTTTCGCGTTTTCGACGTTTTTTGGGAGGGGGGCCCCCTCAGCGCTTCGGCAATTTAATTGTTCCTCATTTTTGAGAAATTCCCGGCCTCCTGACGGGCAACCCCCCGATATGGGGCGCCAGAACCGGTATTCAAGACAGGAGATTCAAACTCTTTTTCGCGGCCTCGAATGACGGTCAGCCCAGGCTCGCCATCAACCCCTCGAACAGCGCGATGCCGTCGGTGCCGCCCAGGAGCGGATCGGTCATGCGTTCGGGATGGGGCATCAGGCCCAGCACATTGCGTTTGTCGTTGAGGATGCCGGCGATGTTGCGGACCGAGCCATTGGGGTTCTGGCCCTCGGCATAGCGGAAGGCGACGCGGCCCTCGCCTTCCAGCCGGTCCAGCGTCTCATCGTCGGCGAAATAATTGCCGTCGCCATTGGCCACCGGGAACACCACGGTCTGGCCGTTCTCATATTTGCGGGTGAAGGCCGACTGGCTCTCGGCCACTTCGAGCCCGACCGGGCGGCAGACGAATTTGAGCCCGGCATTGCGCATCAGGGCACCCGGCAGCATGCCGCTCTCGGTCAGCACCTGGAAGCCGTTGCAAATGCCGAGCACCGACCCGCCGCGATCGGCATGGGCCCTGACCGCCGGCATGATATGGGCGCGCGAGGCCATGGCGCCGCTTCTGAGATAATCGCCATAGGAAAAGCCACCCGGCAGGACGACCAGATCGACATCCGGCAATTCGCTGTCCTGATGCCAGACCATCTCGGTCTTGCGGCCGGTGATGCGTTCGAGCGCGGTGGCCGCATCGCGATCGCAGTTCGAGGCGGGAAAGACGATGACGGCGGATTTCATGGGGAAACACCCACGCAATTGTCATCCCCCGCATATGCGGGGGACCCAGTTGATGACAAGCGCATACCTCCAAAGATATGTTTGCGCGCCCTCGTTCCGACCGAGCCCATCCTGAACCGCAAGCGCTCGACGCCCACCTGGGTGGCCCGCATTTGCGGGCCATGACACATTTGTTCAGGGCTTGAGCTCAATTTCATATTTCTCGATCACGGTGTTGGCCAGCAGCTTCTGGCACATCGCCTCGACCGCTTCGCGCGCCCTGGCTTGGTTCGTCTCGGCCAGTTCGAGGTCGATGACCTTGCCCTGGCGGACTTCGCCGATTCCGTCGAAGCCGAGATTGGTCAGCGCATGGCCGATGGCCTTGCCCTGCGGGTCCAGAACACCGTTTTTGAGAGTGACGAAAACGCGGGCTTTCATTGGGTTCTGCTTCCTCTCGCGAGGACTCCATAATGGCTCCCCGGGCGGGGAGAAAAGCGTTCTGGATCCCCTTGCCTCGCGTGCTGCGCACGCTCGCCGGGGATGACGTTCGCTTGCGCGAACGTCACTTCACCAGCATGGGGCCCTTGGATTCCCCTTGCACCGATTCGGGCATGATTCCCAGCCGTTTCGCGACTTCGGAATAGGCTTCGACCACACCGCCCATATCGCGGCGGAAGCGGTCCTTGTCCATCTTCTCGTTGGAGTTGACGTCCCACAACCGGCAGCTGTCCGGGCTGATCTCGTCGGCCAGAACGATGCGCATGTAATCGTTCTCCCACAGCCGGCCGAACTCGACCTTGAAGTCGATGAGCTTGATGCCGGCGCCCAGGAACAGGCCCGAGAGGAAGTCGTTGATGCGGATCGTCAGGTTGACGATGTCGTCGAGGTCCTGGGGCGTGGCCCAGCCGAAGGCGGTGATGTGCTCTTCCGACACCCAGGGATCGTGCAGCTCGTCCGACTTGTAGTAATATTCGATGATCGAACGCGGCAGGGCCGTGCCCTCCTCGATGCCCAGGCGCTTGGACATCGAACCGGCGGCGACATTGCGCACCACCACCTCGAGCGGGATGATCTCGACTTCCTTGACCAGCTGCTCGCGCATGTTGAGACGCTTGACGAAATGCGTCGGCACGCCGATCGCATTGAGCTGGGTCATCAGATATTCGCTGATGCGGTTGTTGAGCACGCCCTTGCCGTCCAGCGTCGCCTTCTTGGTGGCGTCGAAGGCGGTGGTGTCGTCCTTGAAGTACTGGATCACGGTGCCGGGCTCGGGCCCCTCATAGAGGATCTTGGCCTTGCCCTCGTAAATCATGCGGCGGCGTTTCATGGTGTGTCCTAGACGGGCGTGGGCGCAGGGCGGCGCCCAAAACGCAAGACGGGGCCTCGAACAGCCCCGTCGGGGGGCCAATCTAGCGGATCGCCGCCCGGCCCGGCAACGGTTCGAAAGCGCGCGGGTGCGCTGCGGCGGACCTGCCCGTTCCGCGCCGCAGCCCGATGCGGTATGGTGGCGGCCAGGCGCCCGAAACGGGCGGGTTTGTGTCATTGTTTCAAGAGGTTGTCCATGAGCGGCGGGTTCGACGAGCGCGAGAAGGCATTCGAGGGAAAATGGGCGCATGACAAGGAACTGCGCTTCCGCGTCGAGGCGCGCCGCAGCAAGCTTGTGGGCCTGTGGGCCGCCGGCGAGATGGGCCTGTCCGGCGCCGAGGCGGACGCCTATGCCAAGTCGGTGGTCGAGGCCGATATGACCGAGGCCGGCGACGAGGACGTGTTCCGCAAGGTGCGCGACGATCTCGCCGCCAAGGGCATCGCCCGCACCGACCACCTGATCCGCGGCAAGATGGCCGAATTGCTCGAGGTCGCCAAAGACCAGGTGCTGCACGAGACCAAATAGGCCTAGTCGCCCCGCAGGCGCGCCAGCGCGCCGCGGAAGCGGCGCGAGAGCGGCACGGTCAGATCCCCCAGTTCGACGCGGTAGTCGCCGGAGCCTTCCGGCGTCAGCGCGGTGACGCGCGCCGCATTGACCAGCCAGGAGCGGTGGGTGCGCACGAAGCCGCGCGGGCCAAGCTCGGCCTCGATGGCGGAGAGCGGGCTGCGCATCAGCGGCCGGCGGCCATCGGCGAGCACGAATTCCACATAATTGCCGGCCGAGGCGACGGCCAGCATATCGGCCAGTTGCACGCGGATCAGCCGGGCGCCGTCGCGGATGTCGAACATGGGATCGGCGGCCGATCGCGGGGCCGCCTGGGTCTGTGCGATCTGGCGCGCGATCCCGGAGAAGGCCAGCACGCACAGGACGTAGCCGAGCAGGTCCTTGAAGAACTCATAGGAGAAGTTGCCGAGCAGGCTGGGTGCGTAATGCGCGCCCACCAGCACATAGACGCCCTTGCGGAGCAGCATGAAGCCGACCACATGGGCCAGCGAGAACAGCAGGACCGCCGGCGCATGCACGATCAGGTGCCAGCGCGGCCGCACCGTAAGCGGGGCCAGGCGCAATGCCAGCCAGGCGATGGGCGCCGACGCCACGAAGGTCACCCAGCTTGTGCCCTCCCAGACGACCGGCTCGACCGGATCGATCCCGGGCAGGTTGTGCAGGACGGTGATCACATTGACGGTGTTGAAGGCGCCGACCAGAACGGCGATGACGCCCATCGCCCACCAGAAGGCCTGCCGGTCCGCCGCGCCATTCGCCCCGGAGCGCGCGCCGCTCGCCCCAAGCCTTTGCCAGATATCACCGATTCGGCGCAGCGCATCCCCGCGCCCTTTCGGGGACGGTTCGGAGGACCCAGATTGGGCTGAGGATTGGGAACGCGGGCCGGACATGGCCGGACTATAGGCCGTACGGCCGTCACGTGGGGAGACACCAGATGCGCATAGCGGCAATCGATCTGACGAAGGCGGCAATCCTGGCCGGACTTCTGATCCTGCCGTCCGGTCACGCCCAGGCCGCCGGCGCCGGCTGGCCGGCCTATGGCGGGGACCAGGGCGGCACGCGGTTTTCGCCGGCCCGCCAGATCACCCCGGCCAATGTCGCCCGGCTGGCCCCGGCCTGGACGTTCTCGACCGGCGATATGGCCACCAAGGGCCGGGCCATGCGCCAGGCCAGTTTCGAGAACACGCCGATCCTGGCCGACGGACGGCTCTATATGTGCTCGCCCTTCAATGAGGTGAGCGCGCTCGATCCCGGCAGCGGCAAGCCGCTCTGGCGCTTCGACCCCAAGCTCGACACCGGGATCCGCTATCCCAACAGCTATATCTGCCGTGGGGTCGCCTATTGGCGCGACCCGGCAAAGGACGCAAAGACCGTGTGCGCGGCGCGCATCTTCACCGCCACCAATGACCGCCGCCTGATCGCGCTGGACGCCAAGACCGGCAAGCCCTGCCCCGGCTTCGGCGACAAGGGCACGGTGGCGGTGAAACCGGAGCCGAAATTGTGGCGCGACGGGGCGATGCAGATCACCTCGGCGCCGGTGGTGAGCCACGGGCTGGTCATTGTCGGCTCCTCCATCGACGACAACCAGCGCGTCGAGGAAACCCACGGCATCGTGCGCGCCTATGACGCCAGAAGCGGCGCACTGCGCTGGAGCTTCGATCCCATCGCGCGCTCGGGCGATGCGCCCAATGCGACGAGCTGGCAGGGCGCCGAAGCCAAGAAGGCCGGGGCCGCCAATGTCTGGGGACCGATGAGCGTGGACGCGCGCCGCGGGATCGTGTTCGTGCCGACCTCCTCGCCGAGCCCGGATTTCTTCGGCGGCCTCAGGCCCGGCGACAACAGATATGCCAACTCGGTGGTGGCATTGAAGATCGAGACCGGCGAGGTGGCGTGGAGCTTCCAGGTCACCCATCACGATGTCTGGGACTATGACATTCCCGCCCAGCCGACGCTGGCGACGATTCCCTATCACGGCAAAGCCGTCGCCGCCGTGCTGCAGCCGACCAAGCAGGGCTTGCTGTTCACGCTGAACCGCGACAGCGGCAAGCCTGTGATCCCGGTGGTGGAAAGGAAGGTGCCGCAGGACGGCGCACCGGGCGAGAAACTGTCCCCCACCCAGCCCTTCCCCGTCGCGCCCAAGCCGCTGGCCGCCAGCACCATCACGCCCGATCAGGCGTACGGCCTGACCTTCTGGGACCGCGGCAAATGCCGCGCGATGATCGAGGCCGCGAAACATGAGGGGATGTACACCCCGCCGAGCGAACAGGGCACGATCCTCTATCCCTTCACCGGCGGCGGCACGAACTGGGGCGGGCTGGCCTACGACCCGCAAACCGGCATCGCTTACGTCAACACCTCCAACCTGATGCATCTGGTGACGCTGATCAAAGCCGGGAACGTCGCCGGCGCGCAGGAACGCTATCGCGGCCAGGAAGTCTCGCCGCAGAAGGGCGCGCCCTTCGGCATGAAACGCGTGGTCATGACCTCGCCCTGGGGCCTGCCCTGCAATCCGCCGCCCTGGGGCCAGCTGCACGCCATCGACATGCACACCGGCAAGGTCAAATGGGAGGTGCCGCTGGGCACGTCGCAAGACCTGATGCCCTATTCGCAATATCTGCTGGGCAATATCGGCGTGCCCAATATCGGCGGGCCGATCGTGACGGCCGGCGGCCTCGTCTTCATCGGTGCCACCATGGACAATTACCTCCGCGCCTTCGATGCCAAGACCGGCAAGGAATTGTGGAAGGCGCGGCCTGCCGGCCGGCGGACAGGCCACGCCCATGACCTATATGTGGAAGGGCAAGCAATATGTGCTGATCGCGGCCGGCGGCCATGCCCATCTCGACACCACACGCGGCGACGAGATCGTGGCCTATGCGCTGCCGGACTAGAGCGACGCCGTGCCTTCGGGCATGGATTGCGCGTCGCGGAACGAACCATAGGCGGAGAAATCGACCTCGAAGGTCAGCATCTTCTCGCCGAGCGCGCGGTAGAGCGGCATGGTCCAGGTGACGGTGTGGCCGTGATAGAAATCGCCCGTCACGGTCGGCGTCACCAGCGCATTGCCCAGCCGCACCGGGGCGATGCGCAGGATCGAACCGGGCAGCCTGACCGAGAAGACATAGGTGTGGTCGCCGAACACCGAGGCCATGATCTGAGACCCGATCTGGCCGTCGGGGCCGACACGATCGGCATTGTCGCGCCGCGCATTGCCGACCAGGAAGGTGCGGCGGAAGCGGACATGGGCCGGGCCGAGCCCGAACCAGCTGCGGCCCAGGACCCGCAAGCTGATCGTTTCATCCGACAATCTCAGCTTGGAAAGATCGGTGAAGGCAATCGTCGAAGTCTGGGTGACGCGGTCGCCCGTCTCCTTGATCGAGGTGGTGGCGTGCTGCGCGGCACGGCCGTCGAAGGTGACGGGCTTTTCCTTGAGCGCCGCGCCGACAAGGCCCTGCGCGGACACCGCCATCTGGTAACGGCCCGCGCCGCTGCGATCGATCTCGACCTTCTGCGCCAGGTCGAAACACCCGGTCAGACCGATCGACAGCACGGCCAGAAGCGCGGCGATGCGCGGTTTCGAGATCTTGTTCATGGCTGCAAGCATGGTCCGCCCCCGCATCTGCAACACAAATCAGGCACGCGCAGTGGGGCGGAAATGTGACCGGATCACTCCCCGAAGACGCGCGCGAAAATCGCGTCGACATGCTTGAGATGATAATCGAGGTCGAACAGCGATTCGAGCTTTTCGCGGGGCAAGGCCCGGGTGACCTCGTCATCGCCCAGCAGCAGATCGAGCAACATGCCCTCGCCTTTCCAGGCGCGCATCGCGTTGCGCTGCACCAGGCGATAGGAATCCTCGCGGGAGACGCCGGCCTGGGTCAGGGCCAGCAGCACACGCTGGCTGTGGACAAGGCCATGGGTGCGGTCGAGATTTTCGACCATGCGCTCGGGATAGACGAGCAGTTTGTCGACCACGCCGGTGGCGCGCGCCAGCGCGAAATCGAGGGTGATGGTGGCATCCGGGCCGATATAGCGCTCGACGGACGAGTGCGAGATGTCGCGCTCATGCCACAGCGCGACATTTTCCAGCGCCGGGGTCACATAGGCGCGCACCATGCGCGCGAGACCGGTGAGGTTTTCCGTCAGCACCGGATTGCGCTTGTGCGGCATGGCCGAGGAGCCCTTCTGGCCTTCGGAGAAAAACTCCTCGGCTTCGAGCACTTCGGTGCGCTGCAGATGGCGGATCTCGGTGGCGAGCCGCTCGACCGAGCTGGCGACGACACCGAGCGCGGCGAAGAAGGCGGCATGGCGGTCGCGGGCGATGACCTGAGTGGAAACGGTCTCGGCATGCAATCCGAGCTTGGTGGCGACATGGGCTTCGACGCGCGGATCGATATTGGCATAGGTGCCGACGGCGCCGGAGATGGCGCAGACCGCGATCTCTTCGCGGGCCGTGACGAGGCGCGCGCGGGCACGCGCGAACTCGGCATAATAGGTCGCCAGCTTGACACCGAAGGTCGTCGGCTCGGCATGGATGCCGTGGCTGCGGCCGATGGTGACGGCATGCTTGTATTCGTAGGCGCGCTTCTTCAGTGCGGCGAGCAGCCCATCGACATCGGCGATCAGAAGATCGGCGGCGCGGGTGAGCTGCACGCTGAGACAGGTGTCGAGCACATCCGACGAGGTCATGCCCTGATGGACGAAGCGCGCCTCGGGGCCGACGATTTCCGAGAGATGCGTCAGGAAGGCGATGACATCGTGCTTCACCTCGCGTTCGATCTCGTCGATGCGCTCGACATCGAAAGTGGCCGGGCCACCCTTCTCCCAGACTTTCGCGGCCGCCTCCTTCGGGATCACGCCCAGCTCGGCCAGCGCATCGGCGGCGTGGGCCTCGATCTCGAACCAGATGCGGAATTTGGTTTCCGGCGACCAGATGGCCGTCATTTCGGGGCGGGCGTAGCGGGGGATCATCTGTGTTTCGTCCTAACTCTCAATTGTCATTCCCGGCGAGCATTCGCGCGAAGGGGCGAATGCGAGGGACGGCAATCCATGGGCCGATGCCAAGTCGTGGATCCCCTTCCCTCGGACGGCACGCGATGCGCGCGATCCTCGCCGGGGATGACAAGACTGACCTGGCCCAATCGCTTCCATCTATGCGCCCAGACCGCCGAGCGCCACATATTTGATCTCGAGGAAATCCTCGAGGCCGTATTTCGAACCTTCGCGGCCGATGCCCAATTCCTTGACGCCGCCAAAGGGCGCGACCTCGGTCGAGATGATGCCTTCATTGGCACCGATGATGCCGTATTCGAGGGCCTCGGAGACGCGGAAGATGCGGCCGACATCGCGGGCATAGAAGTATGCGGCCAGGCCATATTGCGTATCATTGGCCATGGCGATCGCCTCGTCTTCCGTCTTGAAGCGGAACAGGGTGGCGACAGGGCCGAAGATTTCCTCGCGGGCGAAATCCATCTCGGTGGTCACGCCGGTGACGATGGTGGGCTCGAAGAATGTGCCGGTCATGCGATGGCCGCCGGTGGCGATCTTCGCGCCCCTGGCGGTCGCGTCCTTGAGCAGGCGCTCGACCTTTTCCACCGCCGCCTCATTGATGAGCGGGCCCTGGGTGACGCCGTCCTCGGCGCCATTGCCGACCTTGAGCGCGGCGACACGTTGGGCGAGCTTCTTTTCGAAGGCGTCATAGACGCCGTCCTGCACCAGGATGCGGTTCGCGCAGACGCAGGTCTGCCCCATATTGCGGTATTTCGACATCATCGCGCCATCGACCGCGGCATCGAGATCGGCATCGTCGAAGACGATGAAGGGCGCGTTGCCGCCCAGTTCGAGGCTGACCTTCTTCACGGTCGCCGCGCATTGGCGCATCAAGAGCTTGCCGGTCTCGGTCGAGCCGGTGAAGGAGAATTTGCGCACCAGCGGATTGCCCGTCAGCTCGCCGCCGACCGCCGCCGGCTGCGAGGTCGGCACCACATTGAAGACGCCGGCGGGAATGCCGGCCCGCAGCGCCAGCTCGGCCAGGGCGAGCGCCGACAGCGGCGTGTCCTCGGCCGGCTTGATGACGACGGTGCAACCGGCGGCCAGCGCCGGCGCGCATTTGCGCGTAATCATGGCGTTGGGAAAGTTCCAGGGCGTGATGGCGCCGACCACGCCGATCGGTTCCTTGAAGACGAGGATGCGGCTGTTCGCCTTGTGGGTGGGGATGACATCGCCATAGGCGCGCTTGCCCTCTTCGGCGAACCATTCGATGAAGCTGGCGCCATAGGCGATCTCGCCGCGGCTTTCGGCCAGCGGCTTGCCCTGCTCGGCCGTCATCAGCTGGGCCAGATCCTCCTGCGCCGCCATGATCAGCGCGAACCAGTTGCGCATCAGCCCGGCGCGTTCCTTGGCCGTCTTCCTTTTCCAGCCGGCCATGGCGCGATGGGCCGCCTCGATGGCGCGGCGGGTTTCGGCCTGGCCCAGATCGGCGACCTCGGCCAGCACCGCGCCCGTCGCCGGATTGGTGACCTTGAAGCGGCCGCCCGAATCGGCGCCGGTCCACACCCCGTCGACAAAGGCATCGGTCTTGAGGAGGTCGGCGTCCTGAAGCTCGGGCATGGCAACGATCCTTGGGGCGAGAAGGGGTTCTTCTAGCCCCACCGGAGGGGTTACGAAACCCCGTCCGGCGCAGAGCTGCTGACCGCCTCGATCAGGCGCCGGGTGGCGAGTTCCTGGGGCGCCTGCATGATCTCGGCAATGGCGCCGCGCTCGACGATGCGCCCGTCCTGGAACACAAACGCCGTCTCCGCCAGCGCGCGGGCCACCGAAAAATCGGCCGTAACCAGCAGGACGGCCGGGCCTTCCTCGTTGCGGAAGGTCCGCAGCAGATCGCGCATCACCGACTGGGCGAAGGCATCAAGCCCCGACAGGGGCTCGTCGATGATCGCCAGCAGGGGGGCGGTGACGATGGCGCGGGCGACCTGCAACCGGCGCCGGTCGAAGGGCGACAGATGGCCGACCGTGCGGCTGCCCGGCAGCGACGCCAGGCCGACGCGCTTCAGCGCCGCCTCGCGATAGCCGGCCACCACATCGCGCGGCAGACCGAGATGGGCGCGCAGCGGCTCGCCGGCCGTATCCCAGATGGTCATGCGCGGATCCAGGGCATCGTCGTCGCCGGTGATATAGGCAATGCGCCGGCGCAGCCGCGTCAGCATCGCATCCGACAGAATGCCGATATCGACGGCGTCCATGACCACACGGCCCGCGCCGGCGCGATCCAGCCCGACGATGCGGCGCATCAGCGCCCGCCGGCCGGAGCCCTCGTCGCCGACCAGCGCCAGGGACGCGCCGCGGCGCAATTCGAAATTGAGCGTATCGGGCCGGCCCGGCGGCGCGCCCTTGCGGCGCGGAATCTCCAGGCCCGAGACCTGGAGCACGGGTTCGCCGCGGCCGGAATTGCGGGCCCCGCCATCGCCGCCCCAGTCGCGGAACAGGGTCCGGGTATAGGCGTGGGCCTGGGTGCCGGCGAGGCGGGCAATGGGGCCTTCCTCGACAATCCGGCCATGGCGCAGCACCACCGTGCGGCCGCCAAGGACCGCCGCCACCTCGGTGCCCATCGCCGCATAGAGCAATGTGAAGCCGAGGCGCGTCTGTTCGGCCTTGATGGCCTGGGCCAAAGCGCGCGCGCGCAGCGGCGCCAGCCCCGCAAGCGGATGATCGGCGAGGACAAATTCGGGGGTCTGGGCGAAGGCCGTCGCCAGCAGACCCCAGGCGATGACATCGGCCTCGAGCCGGCCCGGCAGCGCATCGAGCGCCTGCAGGGCGGGGGCGGCGGCCATCCGCCCCAGCGCCAGTTCGAGTTCGGCCCGCGCGCTCGGCCGCGGCGCGCGCAGCCGCCGGGCCAGCACCCGCACAAGCTGGGACAGCACCGTCGCATTGGGGCTGAGGGGCGCGGCCCGCGGCCCGGGCAGAAAGGCGGTGGGCGGGGCGTGATGGAGATGCCGGCCGGCGCGCTGGGGCGTGCCGCCGGCGAAGGCCAGGGTGCCGCTGAGCCGGGCACCGCGTTCGGGCAGGCCGCCCAGCACGCGCATCAGCGCTTCCTTGCCGCAGCCGGATTCGCCCAGCAGCACAACGGTCTCGCCCTTCTCGATGGTGAGCGAGAAGCGGTCGAGCGCCGGACGCGGCGCGCCGGGGCGCGACACGCCGAGCGCCTCGATGTGCAGGAACGGCGTCGCGGACGCGCCATCGCCCGCCGGGCCGGCCGCTATGGTGCCGAGATCCGTCATGGGCTCTCGCCTTCCTCGAGCGCGGCGGCGAGCCGCGCAAACAGAATGACGAGCAGAAGCGCGAGCGCGGGAAAGGCCGCCGTCCACCAGGCATGGAGATAATTCGGCAGGGCAGCCGCGATCATCAGGCCGAGATCGCGATGCGGCGGCACCGCGCCGAAGCCGAGGAAGCTGACCGTCGACAGCGTGATGACCGCAGCGGCGAGGGCGCGGGTGGCGCTGGTCAGGAAGGTGTCGCGAAAATCGTAGATCAGGTCACGGCGCAGCAAGGTGGCATTGGCAATGCCGGTGATGCGGGCGAATTCGGCATGGCGCAGGGCGGCCAGGGTGCGGGCGCGGTCATAGGCGCGGGCGAAGGCCAGCGGCGCGGCCGCCAGCCCGGCAGCGACCGCCGCGAAATGACGCCCGGCGACGCCGATGACGAGGATGGCCAGCAGCAGCGCTGGCACCGCGCCGAGGATACCGGCCAGCGCGCGCGCCCCGTCGCCCAGCCGCCAGGGCAGGCGTGCGGCGACGAAGCCGGCAAAGCCGCCCGCCGCCAGAGTCACCACCATGGCGAGCAAGCCCTGGGTCAGCGTGACCGAGAGGGCGTGCAGGGTTTCGCTGAGGATGCCGCGGCCCAGAAGGTCGGTGCCGAAGGGGAAGGCGGCCGAGGGCGCCATCAGGATGGGGCCGATGCCCTTGGCGTCGGCCGGCGCGCGGGCGATGACATCGCTCATCGCCACCGCAACGGTGATCGCCGCCAGTCCGACGAAGCCAACGCCGCGGATGGCGGCGCGCAGACGCAGCCCGGCCTGGGCGGGCCTGTCATCGGTGTCGGTGATCGCCGTCACGGCATCACCTCGCCCGGCGCCAGCGCGCGCGCCGACACCGCGCCGATGAAATCGGCCAGGAGCTTGATGGCGGCGAAGACCAGCAGCACCAGCGCGGCCACGCCCCAATCGGCCAGGGCCACGGATTTGACGAAGAGGACCGCCGCGCCCGGCCAGTCGAACACCCATTCGGCCACCGCGGCGGCCGAGAACAGGGCCAGCGCGATTTCGCCCAGCGCCGCCAGCAGACCGGCCAGGATGGACGGCGCCAGATAGGCCAGATCGATCTCGACCGCGCCCAGCCCCATCGCACGCAGGCCGCGGCGCCAGGGCGCCAGCGCCACACGCGAGGCGGTGCGGCGCAGCGCCAGCTGCACGGCGGCAGCCCCGGCCGCGCCGACCGTCAATGCCGGCAGCGAAAAGGCCCGCAACTGGGCGGCCAGATCGTGATGCGCCGGCGCCGTGCCGGACCACAGGATGCTTCCCAGATGACGGCCATCGTGCCAGCCCAGCACATGATCGGCCAACCACAACAGCAGCAATCCGGCACAGAAGACCGGCGCGGCCGCCACGATCTGAACCAGGGGGGCGGCAGCCCGCAGCCTGTGTCCGGTGCCCAGCACCAGGCCCAGCGGCAGGCCGAGAACCAGCGCCACCACGGCGCCGGCCCCGACGAGTTCCAGAGTCACCGGCAAGCGGCGCGCCAGTTCGGTGGCGGCGGGCAGCGCGGAAATCTGACTGGTGCCGAAATCGAATTGCGCCAGGCTGGCCACATGCGCGGCCCAGGCGGACAGAAAGGCGGCCACGCCCGCCGCCGGATGCGCATCCGAGGGCAGCGCCGCGACGGCGCCGGCCAGAAGGACGGCGCCGATCAGGCCCACAACCAGCTGCGCGAACTGGCGCAGCCCAAATCCCCACATACCCTATGCCCTATCATGTCCCGTCGAGGGTCAGTGTCGCGCAGCGCGCCCCGCCTCGGTCAGGCTACTGCAATCCCAATGCCTTGTGCCAATGCGGGAGGCCGCCGCAAGGTTCGGGCGGCGGCCGGGCGCGGCCGTCAGCACCACCCCGCCGAGGTGCCCATGGGCACGCGCACCAGCTTCCTGGTCTTGCCGAAGATCGGAACGCCCAGATAGATGCGCGCCACGAGGACATCGTCCGATGCGAGGTCGAGCGAGAGCGAGTAGGTGGCGCCGTCATCGGCATTGTAGAACCAGCCGCCGGTCCAGTTGTGGCTGCCCTTGGCGTGCAGATCCCAGATAATGGTCGGACCGCAGACCTGGCGCTGGCGCAGCGCCGGATCGGGGTTGAGCTTGTCGCGCTTGAGCAGGCCCTCGGGATCGAGCGGCGCCTTCAGCCAGATGACCCGGCCGCACAGCAGGCCATGGCATTCGAAGAGCTGGACGGCGACCTTCGTGCCCATCAGCCACTCGCCGGAGGGATGGGCCGCCGCGCGCGCGCCCGACATCGGAACAGCCGCGCAGAGGAGCAGAAGCGCCGCCGATGCGATCGGGTGCAACCAGAAGCGGGCCGGCGCTCCTTTTGGGGCCACATCCCTCACAACAGCCCCAGCGCCTTGAAGCTGGCGGTGCCGCCGCGGCCGACGACGAGGTGATCGTGCACGGCGATGTTGAGCGCCCTGGCCGCCTCGGCGATTTCGCGCGTCATGGCGATGTCGGCGCGGCTCGGCGTGGGATCGCCGCTGGGATGATTGTGCACCAGGATCAGCGCCGAGGCCGACAGCTCCAGCGCGCGCCTGACGATCTCGCGCGGATAGACGGGCGTGTGATCGACGGTGCCGTGGCCCTGCACCTCATCGGCAATCAGCACATTCTTGCGGTCGAGGAAGAGGATGCGGAACTGCTCCTGCGGGCTGCGCGCCATGGTGGCCGCGCAATAGTCGATCAGCGCGTTCCAGGAGCTGAGGGCGGGCTTGCCGATCAGACGCGTCTTGGACAGGCGCAGCGCCGCGGCCTCGACGATCTTCAGTTGCGCCACCACGGCCTCGCCGATGCCGTCCACCTCCAGAAGGCGCGCGCGGGGCGCGGCGATGGCGTCCGCAAAACTGCCGAAGCGCTCGATCAGGGTCTTGGCGAGGGGCTTGACGTCGCGGCGGGGGATGGCGGCGAACAGCACAAGCTCCATCAGCTCGTAATCGGCCAGCGCCTCAGGCCCGCGCTCGACGAAGCGCGCGCGCAGGCGCTGGCGGTGATCGAGATAATGCGGCGCCACCTGCGTGTCCGGCGCGGCCTCGAAGCCGCGTCCGACATCAGAGATATGGCGGCTTGTCCCAACCCTTTGGGGACTTCGTGAAGATTTCGACGCCATCCGCTGTCACACCAATGCTGTGTTCGAATTGCGCAGACAAGCGACCGGTCGCGGGTCACCGCGGTCCAGCCGTCACCCAGAACCTTCACGCCGTAATTGCCGAGATTGATCATCGGCTCGACGGTGAAGAACATGCCCGGCTTCAGACCGACGCCATAGCCCGGCTTGCCGTAGTGAACGATATTCGGCAGCGCATGAAAAATCCTGCCCAGGCCGTGGCCGCAGAAATCGCGCACCACCGCGCAGCGTTCCTCGCCTTCGGCATAGGACTGGATGGCATGGCCGATATCGCCCGTGGTGGCGCCCGGCTTCACGGCGGCAATGCCGCGCATCATCGATTCATAGGTGATGTCGACAAGACGGCGCGCCTTCAGCTTGACGTCGCCGACGAGATACATGCGCGAGGTGTCGCCATGCCAGCCGTCCAGCACCACGGTGACGTCGATATTGACGATGTCGCCGTCCCGCAGCGGCTTGTCCGAGGGAATGCCGTGGCAGACGACGTGATTGATCGAGGTGCACAGCGTGTGGCGATAGCCGCGATAGCCCAGGCAGGCCGGCACCGCGCCGTGATCGCAGGTGTAGTCGAAGGCCAGCTTGTCGAGATAGGCGGTCGTGACGCCGGGCTTGACCTCCGGCACCAGAAGATCCAGCACCTCGGCGGCCAGACGGCCGGCGCGGCGCATGCCCTCGAAGCTCTCCGCGTCGTGGACGGTCACCGCGACAGCGGAGCGGCGTGCGGCTTCGAAGACATCGGCGGCGGGCATTTCGGAAGACATAAACCGGGTCTCATTGCTGGGTGGCGGCGCCGGTGCTTGCCGCGCCGAAGGCTTGCCAACATAGTGCGGAAACCGCGTTATTAACACCCCACAGGCCCGGACGCGCCGGGAACCGGCTCCGAATTGCCATGGAAAACCAGACACACCCTGCCCCTGCGACGACAGCGCCCGTGACGGCGGCGATGCTGGTGATCGGCGACGAGATCCTGTCGGGCCGCACGCAGGATTCGAATTTCGCCTATCTCGCCAAGTTCCTGGGCGCGCTGGGGATCGATCTTCGCGAAGGCCGCTTCGTGCCCGACGTCGAGGCGGAGATCGTGGCCGCCGTGAACGCCTTGCGCGCGCGTTACACCTATGTCTTCACCTCGGGCGGCATCGGACCGACCCATGACGACATCACCGCGGACGCCATTGCCGCCGCCTTCGGTGTCGGCATCGATTATCACCCGGAGGCGCTCGAAATGCTGGGCGCGCGCTACAAACCGGGCGAATTCAACGACATGCGCAAACGCATGGCGCGCGTGCCCGATGGCGCGACGCTGATCACCAACACCGTGTCGACGGCGCCGGGATTTCAGATCGGCAATGTGTTCGTCATGGCCGGGGTGCCGATGATCCTGCGCGCGATGCTGGAAAATGTGGAACCGCGGCTGCGGCGCGGCACGGTGGTGATCTCGGCCACCGTCAGCGCGCGCATCGCGGAGGGACGCATGGCCGCAGCCCTTGCGCAGACACAGAACGACCACAAATCGGTCGCGATCGGCAGCTATCCGTTTTACCGCGAGGACGGCTTCGGCGTGCAGCTGGTCGTGCGCGGCCGCGATGCGGACGCGGTCGAGGCCGCCGCCCAGGCGATCGAGACGGCGGTTCGCGCCCAGGGCGTGGAACCCGAACGTCTGCCCTCGGGAACTTGAGAACGGATTAAAACTCTGTGCCGTCAGCGAAAAATGCGTGACACGATCTGTCGAAGAGATTACCGTTGCCCCTAGGGTATGGGACAGTCTCGGCGGTGCGCGCAAGCGCCGCCAGAGGCAGGGGGCTGAACAATAAAATTGCCCAGCCGGAGACGTCCCGGGCATGGAGCGGTGTCAGAAACGACGCGTGGCCGACTGAGCCGTGCGCATAAGGAGTACGCGGAATGACAATGCGGCGGGTGTTGGCGGCGGCAGTAGGCGGCGTCATGGTGGCGGTGGCCGGTGTGGCCGTGGCTGCAAATTTCACCTCCTCGGGCCGCAACGACTTCTTCTCCCCTGGCAAGCATCAATTCTATGTCTGGTGTGCGGGCGCGCCGGACTATATGGCGACCCAGACCGGCGCGAGCGCCGAAGACGCCCAGACCAAGCTCTACAATTCGGCCAAGGCCCACGGCAAATCGACCTGCTGGCCGGTGTGGCAGGGCCGCGTTCCGGCCTGAGCCGAAGCTTCGAAAATCCAGGAAATCCGCGGCGGCCGAGAGGCCGCCGTTGTCATTTCTGCAGGCCCAGCGATTTGGCTTCCGCGGCGATCGGCGGCCAGCGCCTGGGGCTTGTCCTTGAGCGCGGATGCGGGCGTCGGCCAGCGCCGCCTGGGCCTTGGCCGTGTCGCCGAGCACCGAATAGGCGCGGATCAGCCGCTGCCAGCCGGCCGGGTCGTCGGGGTGGGATTTGAGGCGGTTCGCCAGCCTGGCCACCATGGCGCCGATATCGGGGGCCTGGGCCTGGCCGCCCGCGACGGCCCCGGCCTTGAGGGCGGCAATCCGGTCCACCAGCATCGACCGGTAGGAGGCATTGGGCGGGGCGTCGTCGAGCAGGGCCTGCCAGATTTCGAGGGCCCTGGCCGTCTCGCGCCGGTTGGCATAGGCCAGACCCAGATAATAGCGGGCCGAAGGCAGCTTCGGATCGGTGGCCAGCGCGGCCTTGAAGGCGGCTTCGGCCTCATCGGGAACCTGGCCATTGTTGGCCAGCACCAGCGCCTCGCCATAGCTGGCCAGCAGATCGGGCTTCTTGGCCGGCGGGGCCAGCGCCGCAGCTTTTTTGAAGGCCCCGGCGGCGTCTCCCGGATCCCCCAGGGTGAGATAGCCGCGGCCCAGCAGCGACCAGGCCATGAGATCCCTGGGGTCCTGGCGCACCCGCGTCACCAGCTCGGCCACCAGGCCGCGAAGATCGGTCTCACGCGGGCCGGTCAGGGCGCGCAGGGCCAGACCGGGACTGCCCAGCATCAGATAGACCCCGCCGCCCACGCCCAGAACCAGCACGGCGGCGGCAGCGGCCAGAACGGCGCGGCGCCCAAACCCGTCCTCACCCCGGCGCAGGATCGGCCAGACGACGAAGCCGGCCGCGAGCGCGACGATGGCGACAAAAAGCAGAACGAGCAGAACAGTCATGCGGCGGAGCCCCTAGCATGCCGTGATTACGAATGCGACGCTGCAACTGTCACACCGCCGTTCAAGTCCAGGACTCTTCTCATGATTCCCTTCACCGGCAATCCGCTCGACCGGGCGAGCGAAAAGCGCGGCGACGCCGCATGGCTGGCGGACAAGCGCCGCGATCCGTCCTCCTACATCCTGCCGATGTGGAAGCTGCAGCCCTTCGTGCTGGGCCCGGCCAAGGCCGACGGCCCGCAGGAGGTGGGCTTCCTGCAGCCGGGGCTGGCGGAGAGTCTGGCGGCGCCGGACGCGCCGTGCGTGTTGCTGGGCCTGGAGACGGCCAAGGACGGCGGCGAGCGCGCCCTGTTCGCGCTCGACATCAGCGCCGCGCGCGACCCGGAAAACGAAGGCCCGCTGGCCGGGCTGGGCCATTTCGCCGAGATGCGCGGGGCGGCCATGCGCGGCAGCCTGCCGCTGCGCGACCTGGCGATCCTGGGTCAGGCCAAGGCGATGATCGACTGGCATCAGCGCCATGGCTTCTGCGCCCGCTGCGGGGCGCCGACCGCGATCGCCGATGCGGGCTACAAGCGCGTCTGCGCCGCTTGCGGCGCCGAACATTTCCCGCGCACCGATCCGGTCGTGATCATGCTGGCAACCGACGGCGACAAATGCCTGGTCGGGCGCGGCAAGCAGTTTCCCAAGGGCATGTTCTCGGCGCTGGCCGGTTTCATCGAGCCGGGCGAGACCATCGAGGAAGCGGTGCGCCGCGAGATCAAGGAAGAGGCCGGCGTGACGGTGGGCAAGGTCACCTATCACGCGACCCAGCCCTGGCCGTTCCCCTCCTCGCTGATGATCGGCTGCTATCGCCGAGGCCGAAAGCCGCGAGATCGTGCTCGACCGAGAATGAGCTGGCGGAAGCCTTCTGGCTGGCGAAAGACAAGGTGCGGCGGCATGCTGGCCGGCGAGCGCATCGACGGGCTGTTCATCCCGCCTCCGTCGCCATCGCCCATCATCTGTTGAAGGACTGGGCGGAGGACTGAAATCCTATATTATATAAAACTGCCACACCGTGTCTGGTAGATTCCGGGCGAAACCCGGAGGCTGCGATGACGCTCAGGGACCGCCTCGAAGCGATCGAGGCCGACATCACGACGCTGGAGGTCGATGCCATCGTCAACGCCGCCAATAGCGGGCTGATCCCCGGCGGCGGGGTGGACGGCGCGATCCGCCGCGCGGCGGGGCCGGAGCTCACCAAGGAGACCGAAAAGATCGGCGGCTGCGCGACCGGCAGGGCGGTGATGACCCACGGGTACGACCTGCCGGCCCGCCATGTGATCCATACCGCCGCCCCGGTGTGGGATCCGGCCGGCCATGAGGATGTGCAGGGCGCGCTGCTGACCTCCTGCTACACCAGCGTGCTGCGGCTGGCCGATAGCCATCGCATTCACAGCATCGCCTTTCCGGCCATCGGCACCGGCATCTATGGCTGGCCGGCGGAGCGCGCCGCAGGCATCGCCTTCGCGGCGGTGACCCGGCATCATGCGCCGCGGGCGGCAAGCAGACACGCGTGATCTTCTGCTGCTTCAGCGATCGCGGATCGTGCGCGTTATCAGGCACTGATCGACGGGTTGGCCGATCTAGAGCGCCGGCATGTCCTTGCGGAATTCATGGGCGGGATAGACGCCCAGGATCGACAGCTTGTTGGAGAAGAACTGCAGCTCCTCGAGCGCCAGCCGCACCATGCCGGTCTTCGGGATGGCCTTCGATGTCGGCGTAGAACTGCGTGGCGTTGAACGAGCCGCCGAGCTGATAGCTTTCCAGCTTGGTCATGTTGACGCCATTGGTGGCAAAGCCGCCCATCGCCTTGTAGAGCGCGGCCGGCACGTTGCGCACGCGGAAGATGAAGGTGGTGACGACAGGCGTGCTCGTCGAAGGGCGCATCGTCGGGCTCGCGCGCCATGATGAGAAAGCGCGTCATGTTGTGCGGTTCGTCCTCGACATCCTTGCGCAGCACATCGAGGCCGTAGAATTCGGCGGCCAGCGACGAGGCGATGGCGGCGACGCTGGGATCCTTCAATTCGGCGACGTGACGGGCCGAACCGGCGGTGTCGTGCCAGTTCTGCGCCGTCAGCTTGAGCTCGCGGATGATCTTGCGGCACTGGCCCAGCGCCGGGCCCTGGCTCATCACGGTCTTGACGCCGTCCAGCGTCGCACCCTTCAGGCCCAGAAGCTGATGGCGCACGCGATGGAAATGCTCGCCGACGATGTAGAGCCCGGCATCGGGCAGGAGATGATGGATGTCGGCGATGCGGCCATGCAGCGAGTTCTCGATCGGGATAATCGCCAGATCGGTCTCGCCGTCGCGCACCGCCGCGACCGCATCCTCGAAGGTGGGACAGGGAATGGCCTGGGCCTGCGGCAGGGCCTCGCGCGCGGCCAGATTGGCATAGGCCCCGGGCTCGCCCTGAAAGGCGACGCGCCGGGCCCGCGCCATCAATGTTGTCATCTTCCTACTCACGCCTTCGGATTGGGCTAGCTCTCCTGGCGGCCGAGCACCGAACGCGCCTTTTCGAGATCGGCCTCAGTATCGACGGAGAGCGGGACACTGTCCACGCGCGCGACGGCGATGGTCATGCCGGCCTCCAGCGCGCGCAGCTGCTCCAGCTTCTCGCGGCTTTCCAGCGGCGAGGGCGCCAGCGCGACGAAGCGCGCCAGCGCAGTCGCGGCGATAGGCGTAGATGCCGACATGGTGGAACAGCGGGCCCTCGCCATGGGGCACGCGGGCCCGGCTGAAATAGAGTGCGCGGCCGCGCCGGCCCGTCACGTCCCAGACCACGACCGGTTTGACGACGCTGGGATTGTCGAAATCCGCCGGATCGTCGATTTCGGCGGCCAGCGTGGCGATATCGGCGCCGGTCGGCGCCAGCGGGGCGGCCACGGCGCGGATATAGGCCGGATCGAGCGCCGGCAGGTCGCCCTGCAGATTGATCACCACATCATGGGCCTGCTCGCGATCGATGCGCCTCGACGGCGGCGTGAATCCGGTCGGTGCCGGAGGGCAGATCCGGCGCGGTCAGCACCGCCCGGCCGCCCGCGGCCTCGATCGCTGCGGCGATTTCACGCTCGGCGGCGGCGACCACGACCGGGCCGATGCCCGCAGCCACGGCCTGGCGCCAGACGCGCACGATCATCGGCCTCGCCGGCGATCTCGCGCCAGAGGCTTTCCCGGCAGACGCGAGGACGCCATGCGCGCGGGAATGACCACGATCGGATTCATGCGGTTTTGCCTTTCGCCCGTATTCCCCGGTACTTATGCGACGCTTCGCCGCAATGACGCTCCCCCTTCGACGGGTAATGTCCCCCCGTCTCGAGGGGGGCGCATCGGCGGGCTTGGGGACCGGCCCTGTATCCTTCATTCCGGGACATCGAAGCGGCCTAAGCCCAATGCAATGCGGAGCGTGACCATATGGATTCCTGGGAGTGGAACAAGATCGCCGGAGCGGTCCTCGGGACCCTGATCTTCGTGATCGTCATCGGGATTATCTCCGAGGCCGTCTATGACGTCCCGCCGCCCGCCAAGCCGGGCTATGTCGTGCGAGGGCGTGGAAACCGCCTCGGCCGATACCGGAAAGCCCGCCGCGCCGAAGGAAGAGCCGCTGCCCGATTTCGCCAAGGCGATCCCCGCCGCCGACGTCAAGGAAGGCGAGAAGATCGCCCAGCGCTGCGCCCAGTGCCATGACTGGTCGAAGGGCGGCCCCAACAAGATCGGCCCCAATCTGTGGAACGTGGTGGGCAGCCCGCGCGGCGAAGGCCGCAACGGCTATGCCTTCTCCTCGGCGATGAAGGCCAAGGGCGGCACCTGGACCTATGCCGAGCTGTTCCGCTTCCTCAAGCATCCGCAGGTCTATATCCCCGGCACCAAGATGACCTTCGCGGGCCTGCGGAGCGAAAAGGAGCGCCTGGACATCATCAAATACATCCGCACCTGGTCCGATACGCCCTATCCGCTGCCGCCGCCGCAGGCCGCCGCGCCCGCGGAGACCGCGCCCGCCAAGGGCGCCGAACCCAAGAAGTAAGCTTCCGCCACGCCGGCATTCCCGCGCTTGACGCTCGCGCGGGAATGCGGCGAGGTGGCGCCAATGACGCGCACCCATCCCGCAACCCTGCTGCTCGACGTGCCGCCCGGCTGGGCGGGACTGTGGACCGAACCGCTGCGCGAATTGCTGCCGGATGCGACGGTGCTGACGAACGGCAGCGACGCCTTCGCCGCCGAGTCCATCGATTATCTCATCACCTTCCGGCCGGCGCCGGGACTGATCGAACAGCTGACCGGGCTCAAGGTCGTCTTTTCGCTCGGGGCCGGCGTCGACGGCATCGTTTCCGATCCGGATTACCCGCGCGCGGTGCCGCTGGTGCGCTTCGTCGACCACACGCTGGCGCGCGAGATGGCGCAATATGTGGTGATGCATGTGCTGATGCACCATCGCGGGCAGCGCTATTTCGATGCCGCACAGGCGATGAACAAATGGCGCCAGCGCCCGCCGCCGCGCGCGCACCGAAGACACCCGCATCGGCATATTGGGGCTGGGCGAACTGGGCACGATGTGCGGCCGAGCGGCTGCGCGACCTCGACTTTCCCGTCGCCGGCTGGAGCCGGAGCAAGAAGGAAATTCGCGGCGTCGACAGTTTCGCCGGGGCCGGCGAGCTGGCGCCGTTTCTCGCGCATACCGACATTCTGGTCTGCCTGCTGCCGCTGACGGACGAGACGGCCGGCATCCTCAACGCCAAGACCTTCGCGCTGCTGCCCAAGGGCGCCTTCGTCATCAATGCGGCGCGCGGCGGCCATCTGATCGAGGCGGATCTGGTCGGCGGCCATCGATAGCGGCCATCTCTCGGGCGCCACACTGGACGTGTTCCAGACCGAGCCGCTGTCCAAGGACAGCATGCTCTGGAACCATCCCAGGATCACGGTGACGCCGCATGTCGCCGCCATCACCGATCCGCGCGCCGCCGCCGCCTCCGTCGCGGCCGGCATCGCCGCATTCCAGCGCGGCGACGCGCTCGAAAACCGGGTCGATCTCGACAAGGGCTATTAGCGCGTCTTCCGGGCCTTGCGGCCGTAACGCGCCGCCAGCATGGCATAGAGCGCGCGTGCGGCATTGACTTCGGCGCCGGTCTTGCGGCCGGGACGCGCGCGATCGTTCCAGCCGGGAATATCGAGATGCATCCAGCGCGGGCTTTGCGTGACGAAGCGGTTGAGGAACAGCGCCGCGGTGATCGCGCCGGCGAGATTGTAGCCGGGCGCGTTGTTGAGGTCGGCAATGCGAACTGTCGAGCGTCGCCTCATAGCCGCGCCACAAGGGCAGCCGCCACACCGGATCGTGGACCGCCGCGCCGTGCCGCATCAGCTCGGCGGCCAGCGATTCGTCATCTGTGAAGAAGGGCGGCAGCTCCATGCCCGTGGCGCTGCGCGCCGCGCCGGTCAGGGTGGCGATATCGATCAGCAGGTCGGGCTTTTCGTCATCGGCCAGCGCCAGCGCATCGGCCAGCACCAGCCGCCCCTCGGCATCGGTGTTGCCGATCTCGACGCTGAGGCCCTTGCGGCTCGTCAGAATGTCGCCGGGCCGATAGGCCGTGCCGGAGACCGAATTCTCGACCGCCGGGATCAGCACGCGCAGGCGCACATCGAGCTTGGCATCCATCACCATATGGGCAATGGCGAGCACGGTGGCCGCGCCGCCCATATCCTTCTTCATCGTCAGCATGCCCGCCGAGGACTTCGAGATCGAGTCCGCCGGAATCGAAACACACGCCCTTGCCGACCAGCGTCAGCTTCGGCGCGGCGGCGCGACCCCAACTCAGATCGATGAGGCGCGGCGCGCGCGCCGAGGCGCGGCCGACGGCATGGATCATGGGGAAATTGCGCTTGAGCAAGGCCTCGCCGACGATGACGCGAGATCTTCGCATCGTGCTGGCGGGCCAGCTTGCGCGCGGCGGCGGCCAGTTCTTCGGGCCCCATGTCATTGGCGGGCGTGGCGATCAGGTCGCGGCCCGAGAAACACGCCTTCGGCGATGCGGCTGACATCGGCGCCGTCGACGCCGGCCGGCAACACCAGACGCGGCCAGACCCGCCCGGCCGTCTTGCGATAACGGGTGAACTGATAGGTGCCCAGCAGCCAGGCCAGCGCCGCATGGGCGCCGGCGACGGCCTCCGGCGCGGTGGCCAGCACATAGATGCCGGCCGGCAGCTTCTCCGCGCAGGCGGCCAGCGCCAGCGGATCGCCGCCCTTGCCAAGGCCGAAGACGGCGGCCGCAATGGCGCCATCGGCGCCCGGCACCAGCAGCAGCTCGCCCGCCTTTGCGGCAAAGCCGGCGGCTTTCAGCCATGCCGCTTCGGCGCGCGGCAATCCGGCAAGAACCGATTTGAGCTGGCCGGATTGGACGGCATGGAGCGGGAGCGGATGTCTTTGCGCTTTTCACAAGGCAGGGATGCATGGCGAACCTTTGACGGTGGACGGTGCGCAACTCTATGAATTCCGCCAGCTTCTTCGCAACGGAGGCGGCCATGACCGCGCACTACACTCTCGTCCTTGGCACCAAGAACTGGTCGAGCTGGAGCCTGAGGCCCTATCTGGCCATGCGCGCAACCGGCGCGGCCTTCGATGAGATCGTGGTGCCGCTGCGCCAGCACACCACCAGCCCGGAAATCCGCAACCATTCGCCGAGCGGCAAAGTGCCCGTGCTCAGGATCGAAGAAGACGGCGAGACGACGACCGTGTTCGACAGCCTGGCGATCTGCGAGACGCTGGCCGAACGCCATCCGCAGGCCGGGCTGTGGCCGGACGATTGGCGCGCCCGCGCGCTCGCCCGCTCCTATGCCGCGGAAATGCATTCCGGCTTTGCGCCGCTGCGCGCGGCGCTGTCGATGGAGATTGCCCGCAAACTGCCGACGCCGCGAGCTGGGCGACGACGTGAAGGCCGATATCGCCCGCATCGTGGAGGCCTGGGAGGCGGCGCTGTCGCGCTATGGCGCCGATGGCGGCTTCCTGTTCGGACGCTTTTCGATGGCCGATTGCCTGTATGCCCCGGTGGTCTCGCGCTTTCGCACCTATGGCATCGCCGTGCCACCCGCCATCGACGCCTATAGCGACCGCATCTTCGCGCTGCCCGCGATGCGCGACTGGATCGCCGCCGCCGAAGCCGAACTGTCCGGCGGCCTGCCGAAACTGGCGGCGATCCTCTGAGCTCTAGGAACGGTCGTGGGCCGGCGGCGGCATCGGCACCGGCAGACGCGGCAGCTTGCCCGCTTCGCGATAGAAGCGCAGCGCACCGGGATGCGAGCGGCGCCGGAAAATCCTTTGCCGCCGTATCGAGCCGGATCTCGCGGGCGCTGGGATGGCTCTGGTCGAGCAGCGCGCGATTGGCCGGATTGAACAGCGCCCGCGTCACCGCATAGACGACATCGTTGGGTTCGGCGCTGTTGACGACCCACAAGGCCCGCACGCTGACGGTGTCGATCGCGCCAAGGCCGGGATAGCGCCCGGCCGCGATCTTCGCCGCCGAGAGGCTGGGCACCTGCTTCAGCAGCCGCTTGCGCCCGGCCCCGTCGATCGGCACGAGCACGGCATGACCGCGGGCCACCAGATCGTGAACCAGCCCGACGGGCGCGCCGCCGACGAAGAAGAAGGCGTCGATCTGCCCCTTCTCGAGTTTCTCGGCTGCGATGTCCGAGGGCAGCTCCCGCGCCTTGATGCGCCATGAGGCGATGCGATAGGCGCGCAGCACCGCCCGCGCGGTGACATTGGTGCCCGAGCCGGCATCGCCCAGCGAGACGCGCTTGCCCTTGAGCTGCGCGACCGAGGCGATATGGGCGGATCTGGCGGCGACCAGATGCACATCCTCGGAGAAGAGCTCGGCAATGATGCTGATCTGGCGCTGCGGACCGATTTTCCTGAAGGCGCCCTTGCCGGCCACGGCTTCGGCCACGACATCGGCCTGGGCCAGGCCCGAATTGACCCGATGGGCATTCACATCGACGACATTGGCGATGGCGCCGGCGCTGGTCCGGGCCGAGGCGATCAGGCCCGAGGGACCGCAAACGCCCGCGGCCTCCCGGCAGCGATGAAGTCCCGGCGGGTGGCTGACGAGCCCGGCCACCGCCTCGCCGACGGGAAAATAGGTTCCGCCGGTGGGCCCGGTGGCGATGATGAAGAAAATGCGCTGCGCCCAGCCGGTTTGCGTGCCCAGGCCAAGCGTCGCAAGCAGCGCACGAGCGCAAAAATGCCGCCGAGCCCCAATACCGACCAACCTGCGAAACGCCGTGCCATGGCCCGGAACTGAACAATCTTATTGCGTCAACAATTGGACGCATGCCCCTCGTGCCGCATTTATATGGCTCTTTGCGAACATACTTAAGTCTTTGTTGAGGGGCTAAGGGCATGATTGGGGCTCGGGATCGTCGTCCGAGGGATCGTTCATGCGCCGTCATTCCAGTTCTGCCGCCGTGCTCATCGCGGCCGCCTTCGCCACCACCGGCTGCGCCAGCCTGGGTATGGGCGGCCAGACAGCGCCAAGGCGCCCGAAACCGCCGCGACCGCGGATGCCGCCGATGGGCCTTATGCCGCGATGATCGAACAAGCAGCCCAGCACGCTGGACGGCGAGATCCGCCGCGCCCAGCTGTTGCGCGCGCAAGGCGATTTCGCAGGCGCGGTGCGCTCGCTCAGCCAGCTCATGCTCGTGGCCCCCGACGATCCGCGGGTGGTCGGCGAATATGGCAAGGTTCTGGCCCAGCAGGGCCGCTCAGAGGATGCGCTGGCCTTCCTCAGCCGCGCCGTCGAATTGCAGCCCGACAACTGGACCTTCTATTCGGCGCAGGGCGTGACCTATGACCAGCTCGGCCAGGTCGGCAAGGCCCAGGCGGCCTATGAGCACGCGCTGGCGCTGAAGCCCGACAATCCGTCGGTTCTGAACAATTATGGCATGTCGCAGATGATGGCCGGCCATCTGGACCGGGCCGAAGATCTGCTGCATCGGGCCGCCGCCCATGGCGGCGACTATCCCAAGATCGCAGCCAATCTCGCGATGATTTCCAGCATGCGCGCCAAGCGCGGCGGGGCAACCCGCCCCGAGAGCGCGATCAAGCCGGCCCCGACGACGGCTGTCGCCGCGCCAGGCTCCGGTTGCCGGCGCCGCCAACGCCAAGCCCAAGGCCATGGCCCACCCCGCCGAGATGACCGCGCAGGCGCCCCGCAAGGCCCAGTCCGCCAAGGAACAGCCGCGCGTCGTGATGCAGAAAGTGCCCTTCGATCCGCTGGCCGGAAAAGTCTACGGCCATCATGCCGCGCCGGCGAGGCAAACCGCCGCCGCCAAGTCCGAGAAGGCGCAGCCGCAGAAGCTGGCCGCGGCCGACCCCAAAGCCGACAACCAGTCGAAGGCAGAGCCCTCCGCGCATCGCGAACCGACGCTGCGCACGGCCACCGACCTCTACTGATCCGCACACACGCCAAGCCAGCGTAACGCCCGGCCGCCAAGCGGCCGGGCGCGGCTGCATAAGGAACCGCGCGCCTCGCCGGCGCGCGAACGGCGCGCTGGCTCGGTCGGGTTGTCTGCAGCATGGGGGAACGGGGCTGGGGAACCGGCCGGCGCCGCTGGCGCAGGGCCCTGGGGCGGCGGTGGCGGCTCAGCCCACGGTGTGCATGACCTTCATCACCGCCGGCCCGAGAATGACAACGAACAGGCAGGGCAGGAAGAACACGATCATCGGCACGGTGAGCTTGGCCGGCAGGGCGGCGGCCTTCTTTTCGGCTTCCTGCATGCGCATCTCACGGTTTTCCTGGGCGGTGACGCGCAGCGCCTGGCCCAAGGGCGTGCCGTATTTCTCGGCCTGGTTGAGCGCGGCGGAGACCGCCTTGACGCCGGAATGGCCGCAGCGCTTGGCCAGGTTCTCGAACGCGGTGCGGCGGTCGGGCAGATAGGACAGCTCGGCCGTCGTCAGGCCGAATTCCTCGGCCAGTTCCACCGATTGCGTGCCGATCTCGGTCGCCACCCGTGTGAAGGCCGCTTCGATCGACATGCCCGACTCGACGCAGATCAGAAGCAGGTCCAGCGCGTCGGGAAAGGCCTGCATGATCGACACCTGACGCCGCTGGATGGCGTTCGAGACGAACAGGTCCGGCAGGTAGAAGCCGAAGGCCGCCGCGCCGAAGGCCACCATCACCTTCATCATCGCCGACCACTGAAAATGCGTCATGACGAAGAGGTAGAACAGCGCCGCGCCGAAAACGATGAACGGCATCACGAAGCGGAAGAACAGGAAGGTGACGACCGGCGCCTGACCGCGGTAGCCGGCGCGGGCAAGCTTTTCCCGCAGTGTCCGGCGATTCCAGCATATTGGAGAGCTTCAGGCGATCCACGGTCTGCTTCATGAAGCTGACCGGCTCGCTGCGCAGGCTGCGCTTGGCGCCCTTCTCGTTGATGGCCGCATGGTGGCGCGCGCGCAGTTCCTCGCGCCGCTCGGACACCGACTTCATGCGCGTGCCCAGCGCATTGCGCTCCATCATCGGCAGGCCGATGGTCACAATGGTGGCGAAGGCCAAGATCGCGGCGATGGCCGTGGCCAGGAAGTTCGGATCGAAAAGAAGGTCGAGATAACCCAAATCCATTGCGCCGCCGCCTAGTGCTTGAAGCTGATCATCTTTTTCATGACGAAGATGCCCGCGGCCATCCACACGGCGCAGCCCGCCAGCATGAGATTGCCCATCCGCTGGGTGAACAGCGTCTCGATATAGGTGGGCGTCGACAGGTAGACGAGCAGCATGACGCCCGGCGGCAGCGAGCCGATGATCATCGCCGATGCCTTGGCTTCGGACGACATCGCCTTGATCTTGCCCTGCAGGCGCTTGCGGTCGCGCAGCACGCCCGCAAGGTTGCTCAGCGCCTCCGAAAGATTGCCGCCGGACTTGGCCTGGATCGTCATGACGATGCCGAAGAAGTTCACTTCCGGCGTCGGCATGCTCTCGAACATGCGCTTGACGCCCTGCTCGAGCGACACGCCGACCTTGAGCCCTTCGACCAGGCGATCGAACTCGCCGGACACCGGCTGCGGCATTTCGCGGGCGACGATCTTGAGCGCCTCGGTGGTCGGCAGGCCCGACTTGACGCTGCGCACGATGACATCGATGGCGTTGGCGAATTCGCTGGTGAATGCCTTTTCGCGGCGCGACTTGAGAAAGCCGATCACCCAGCGCGGCAGACCCAGCCCCGCCGACGAAGCCGGCCAGCAGCTGCACGAGGATCGGCTGCTTGAGTGATCACGCAGGTCGCCACGGCCACAAGCGCGGCGCTGGCGGAGATGATGTAGAAGGTGCGCGGCGTGATGGCGAGGCCGGCCTGCTCAAGCCGGCGGCGCATGGTCGGCTTCAGCTTCTTCTCGGCCTGCTGCTTTTCCAGATCCTTGAGCAGCGCCGAGACGTTCTTGCGCCGCTGCTGGTTGGCGTCGGCGCGCATTGCGTCCGACCGCGCCAACGGCTTGCTGGCGCGTCATCGGTCGCCATGCGCTTCTGCGTACGCCCGCTCTGACCGCCGGTCAGCGCGAAGGCCGCTCCGCCGATCGCGACGAAGAAGACCAGCGCCGTCAATACGAGCATCATGCTGCTCATCGCGTCTTCCTCACGCCTCCTGCAGAGCGTCGAGCGATTGCGCCAGTTCCTGCTCCATGCCGAAATAGCGCGCGCGGTCCCAGAAGGCCGGCCGAACGATGCCGGTGCCGATATGGCGGCCGATGATACGGCCGGTCTCGTCTTCACCCGTCGATGTCGTAATGCATCAGGTCCTGGGTGATGATGACATCGCCTTCGGTGCCGATCACCTCGGTGACATGGGTGATGCGGCGCGAGCCGTCGCGCAGGCGTTCGGCCTGCACGATGACGTCGATCGAGGCCACGATCATTTCGCGGATCGTGCGCGTGGGCAGCTGGAAGCCGCCCATCGTGATCATCGATTCCAGACGCGACAGCGCCTCGCGCGGGCTGTTGGCGTGGAGCGTGCCCATCGATCCGTCATGGCCGGTGTTCATGGCCTGGAGAAGGTCGAAGGCCTCCGGGCCGCGCACTTCGCCGACGATGATGCGTTCGGGACGCATACGCAGACAGTTGCGCACCAGATCGCGCATCGTGATCTGTCCCTGGCCCTCGAGATTGGGCGGGCGGGTTTCCAGACGCACGACATGGGGCTGCTGCAGCTGCAGTTCGGCGGCGTCTTCGCAGGTGATGACGCGCTCATCGGCATCGATGAAGGCGGTCAGACAGTTGAGCAGCGTGGTCTTGCCCGAACCGGTACCGCCGGAGATCAGGACGTTGCAGCGCGCCGCGGCCGATGACCTTGAGCAGATTGGCGCCCGGCGGATTGATCGAGCCGAAACGGACCAGATCCTCCAGCTTCAGCTTGTCTTTCTTGAACTTACGAATCGTCAGCGTGGGCCCGTCCAGCGCCAGCGGCGGGGCGATGACGTTGACGCGGCGTGCCGTCGAGAAGGCGGGCGTCGCAGATCGGCGAGGACTTCGTCGACACGGCGGCCGACCTGGCTGACGATGCGCTGGCAGATATTCATCAGCTGCGCATTGTCGCGGAAGCGGATATTGGTGAGCTGCACCTTGCCGGCGACTTCGATGAAGACGCGGCCGGCGCCATTGACCATGATGTCGGCGATATCGTCGCGGGCCAGCAGCGGCTCCAGCGGCCCATAGCCGAGCACGTCATTGCAGATGTCCTGCAGCAGGTGTTCCTGCTCGGCGATCGACATCACGACGGCTTTGATCGAGATGATCTCGTTGACGATGTCGCGGATTTCTTCGCGCGCCGAATCGGGGTCGAGCTGGGCCAGCTGCGCCAGATCGATGGTGTCGATCAGCGCGTTGAAGATCGTCGTCTTGACCTGATAGTAGTCGTCGGAGCGCGCATCGGCGACATGCGCGGCGATGGGCTTGGACGCCGTCAGAGCGGCCTGGGTTCGCGGCGCCGCTGCGGCGGCCGGCGGCCGGGGTGTGTCGCCGCGCGGCCGCGCGGCGGCGGTTCGGCGGCCGGCGGCGCGGCGGCGCGCTGCGGCTCGGCCGGACGCGCGGCGGCCGGCGCCGGGTCGCGGCGCGGCAGTTCAGAAGTGGCAGAGCGCTTTCCAAACATCTATCAGGCCCGCTTGCGTCCTGTGAGGAAGGAGAAGAACGGCAGCGCGCCCTTGTCGGCGCCCGCGGTCGGCGTCCGGCCTGTCAGAAGTTTCGACAGTGTGCGAATGCCCTCGGCGGTCTGCGAACGCGGCTGCACTTCCATCAGCATCTGGCCGTTATTGGCCGCGGTTCCGAACAGCGCCGGATCGAACGGGATCACAAGCGCGGGGGCCACGCCGATGGTCTCGGCGAAATCCTTGACCGGAATTTCCGGGCGCTTGGGGACGCCGACCTGGTTCATCACCAGCTTGGGCGGCGTGTCATTGGGCCGGCTCTGCTTGAGCAGGTCGACGATCGCCTTGCCGTTGCGCAGGCTCGCCAGATCGGGCGTGGCCACGATCACGACGTCGTCGGAAGCCAGCAATGGTCTGGCGCACCCAGGGCGCCCAGCATATGCGGCAGATCGAGCACCACACAGGGCGTCATCTGGCGCACCGCGTCGACACCGATTCATAGGCGCCGAACTGTCGGCGTCATAATCGCGCTCGAGCGCGGCCGGGGCGGTGAACAGCGACAGATGGTCGCCGGCCTTCTGCAGCAGCCGGTCCAGCAGGACGTCGTCGAGCCGTTCGGGCGCGGACAGCGCATCGGCGACGCCCTGGCCCGGATCCTCGTTGAAATCGAGGCTGACCGTGCCAAAGGGCAGGTCCAGATCGACGATCGCGGTGTTGATGTGCAGACTGCTCGGCGATCGACCAGGCCGTATTGTGGGCCAGGGTCGAGGAGCCGACGCCGCCACGCGCGGCAATAAAGCTGATGACACGGCCGATCGGCGCCGCATCCGGATTGAGATACAGGCCGGAAATCACCTCGATCAGATGCAGGGGACTGACCGGAGCCACGAGATATTCGCTGACGCCGCGGCGGATCAGCTCGCGATAAAGCTCGACGTCGTTGACGCGGCCGACGATGACGACCTTGGTCGTCGGGATCGCAGACCTCGGCCAGACGATCGATCTCGGACAGGGCCGCCTGCGCCCTGCAGGCGGGTTTCGACGAGCAGCAGATTGGGCGTGACCTGACCGGTATAGAGCTCGACCGCGCCCTGCACACCGCCGAGCTGGATCGTGACATGGGCCTTGGCCAGACGGCGGTCGGCCGCCGCGCGCTGCAGGGCCGCGCCGGTGTCGGGAAACTCGCAGAAGGCGTGGATCGAGATGCGCGGTACGGGCCGCTCATGCGGTGCGGCGCCGAACGACTCGTCGCCGTCGTACAGGCCATCCTCTTCGGTGGAACTTCGCCATGAACGTCTCCGAACCTATTGTGAACTGACAGCGCCCGACTGATCGGACGTCTTGGTGGCCGCCGTCGGCTTGCCCTTCTCGTAATTTTCCATGACCGTGGAGCGGCGCGTCGCGTCCGACGGCCCCATGCGCGCGCGGCCCAACCAGATCGCGCGGATCGGACACCATCGCCGCCAGATTGTGCTGGTTGGCGCAGCCGAAATTCGGCGTCGGCAGATTGGAGGCGGTATCGGCGAGATTCGCCGACCAGTCGCCGCAGCGATCGGTATGGGCCTCATAGCCGATATAGCCCAGCTCGATGCGCGGATCGCCGTCGACCACGGTGCGCGTGCCCACCAGGATCGACGACCGCGGCACACCCATCTTGGCCAGCCGCTCGCCGAAATAGCGGATCGTCTGCGACGCGCCCGGGCCCTTGGGCACCGAGATCGACAGCGCGCCGTTGCCGCGCGCCAGGTAGCTGCTGACGAAGCCGTCAAGGCGGGCCTCGTCTTGCGGAATCAGACCTGCCGCCGGCGTGGCGAAGGACAGCTTGAGGTGCGATAGGTCGGCGCAACCGTGATCGGATGATTGTGGTCCGGATCGGCCGTGATCGAGACCGTCATTGCCCGGCGACGGCGCAGCTGCTTGCGCTGCAGCACTGCCGCGAAGGCGGCGGCCAGGGACAAGGCGCGAAAGATTTCGTCTCTTTTCATGGCCATTTCCCCTATTCGACGATGAAGCCGGTCTTGCCGGTGCGCGGCCGCCGTGGCCGGATGCCCGCCGGCCTTGTGCGATTGGTTGAGCTTGCCCATCAGGATCGTCTGCGGCGTCGGTCGCCGGAACGAAGCCATCGGTCGGCAATGCGATCTTGTCGGCCTTGACGGGATTGACGAGATAGGCGCTGACCATCACCACGAGCTCGGTCTCGTTGTTCTGATAGTCGCGGCTGCGGAACAGCGCGCCCAGCACCGGCATGTCCTTGAGGCCGGGGAAGGCGTCGATCTGCTGCTTGGTGGTGTGCTGCATCAGACCGGCAATGGCGAAACTGCCGCCCGAGGGCAGTTCGACCGTGGTTTCGGCGCGGCGCACGGCGAGCGCCGGGATGGTCAGCGCTCCGACCGTAACCGGCTTGCCGTTCGAATTGGTGGAGGTGCCGCCCTGCATGGTGAAGGCGCCGGTATTGGTCAGCTCGCTGACCTCGGTCGAGATCTGCAGCGAAATGCGGTTCGGGCTCATCACCACCGGCGTGAAGGACAGGCCGACGCCAAACTTCTTGAAGGTCACCGAGACATTGCCGCTGTTATCGCGGCCGGCCGGAACCGGAAACTCGCCGCCCGCCAGGAACTTCGCCGTCTCGCCCGACACGGCGATCAGATTGGGTTCGGCCAGCGTGTGCACCAGACCGACCGTCTCCAGCGCCTTGAGGACGCCCTGGACATTGTTCGGGCTGTGCACGGCATTGCTGTTCGGGTCGCTGCCGAGGCTACTGCCGAGCGTGTGGACGCCGGACGATGATCGGCCGAGGGCCCGGCCCAGAAGGCCATAGGGGTTGGAGGTCTGGGCGATAATCGGCACGCCGCCCGACCTTCATGGCCGGCGCTGATGTCGACGCCAACTGCTTGGCGATCTGCGCGCTGCACTTCGGCGACCCGGACCTTGAGCATGACCTGCTCACCGCCGCCGATCTGCAGCATGTTGACGACCTTTTTCGGATCGCCGACGAAGCGGCCCGCCAGATCTTCGGCGCGCTTGGAATCCTGCGCGTTCTGCACTGTGCCGCGTCAGCACGACATTGTCGTTGAGGGCGGCGACCTTGATGTCGGAGCCGGGCATGTCGCCTTGCAGCATCTTCGACAGGTCGGTCACGTCGCGTTCGACACGAATATCGATCGACAGAAGCTGGTGGCCGTGCCCGTCGAAGAAGAAGGCGTTGGTCTGGCCGATCTTCTGCGCCAGCAGGAAGATGCGCCGCGGCGTGCGCACCACTGCGTCGACGATCGCGGGATTGGAGACGAGCACATCGCGCGCGTCGCTATCGAGCTGAACGATCGCGGCCTTGTCGAGCGACAGCGTGATGCGCTCATGCGCCGCACCGCGACCCGTCGGAACCGTGATCACGCGCGGGCCGCCGTTGGCGGCAAGCGCAGCCGGCGTGCCGGCCAAGACAGCGATCGCAGCAAGTGCGGCCGCAACAATACCGATCCGCATCGCCCTACTCCCCCGCCTGCCCCGCAGCCCCACGCGAAACTCCGTAGCGAATAATCGCCACACCGCCCGCCCCGTCGACAGACGCCACCGTGTTGCTGGCGTGATTGTCGGCCAACGGGCGCAAAGACAGCGACAATGTGCCGGCCGCCGAAGCGCGCGCGATCATCTCCGCCTGACCAGGCGTGAGTTCGAGCGTCGCCGTCTTTCCAACGACAGCCTTTTCGTCTTTCTTCTGCCCGAACGTCTGATCGACGGCGAGCACGCGCACGTCCGTGAGGATCGTGCTCGTGGCGAACTGCTTGCCTCTGCCGGGAAGCGAATGCGTCAACAGCACATCGACGCGATCGTTCGGAAGAATGAAACCGCCGGCGCCGGACTGCACGCTGATGCCGATCGACACCGCGCGGTGCCGGGCGTCAACTGGGCGGCCATGAAACCGGCCGCATCGGCGTGCACGATCTTGGTCGTCGTCAGCGGTTCGCCGGCGATCAGCGGCGCACGCGCAACCGTGCCGT
The DNA here is from genome assembly GCA_963710925.1 of uncultured Pseudomonadota bacterium. Lineage (GTDB taxonomy): Bacteria > Pseudomonadota > Alphaproteobacteria > Micropepsales > Micropepsaceae > Rhizomicrobium. The sequence goes on from CAVQBY010000005.1 coordinate 569,655, forward strand.
CAATCACCTTGTTCAAATCGGGCGAGCCCGACGCGGTGATGAAGCTCGAGTCGACGGTGGACTTCGGCCAAACCTGCCAGCGCACGGCATCGGCCGTCAGCTTGGTGCCAGGCTGGATGTTCGATGCAGCGACAAGCACGCGGACCGTGCTCACCGGTTTGGGCGGCGTCGCCGCCGCGCTCTTTTCCGTTCCACCGCCCAACAGCCCCCGCACCAGGAAGGCGGCGACGATGGCCGCAACGGCGGCGGCTCCGAGGACGATGATGCGCGACCTGTTCATGGCGAGAACTCCTTTAGAGTCGATCCCACCACGGAACCCTTTAGAAAATGCTTAATATTATGCTGTGACGTTTCTCTACCCGACCGCTGCGGCGCGAAAAATTTCGGTGTAGGGAAGCAGGACGAAAGCGCCGGCCGCCAGAGCGACGCCATAGGGGACGCCTTCGCGCGGATCGTGCAGGCGCAAAATCCAGGGCTGGGCGAGAAACTGGGGCAGCGGGCACCTGACGCATGAGCAGCAGGCCCAGCGTCAGACCTCCGCCGAAAACCGCCGAGATCAACGCATAGGCCGTCGCATCATGGACGCCCAGAAGCAGCGCAACCGCCGCAAAGAGTTTGGCATCTCCGCCGCCGATATAGCCCAGCGCGAAGAGCGTGAAGCCGGCCGCCAGCCCGACAGTGCCGGCCAGCGCATGCCAGCCCCAACTGTGCCGGCGACAGGCCGGCGAGAAGGGCGAAAACCACGAAGGTCACGGCCAGCGCCGCCGGGATGGCGTTCGGAATCGTGAAGCTGGCCAGATCCCAGCCGGCCGCCGCCAGCAGAAGGGCGGGGAAAACGATCAGAACAAGAAACTGCGCGATCATGCTGCCGCGACCTCACTGTGTGTCCGATATACGAACGGCCGCCTTGTGGGCGGCCGTCGCATTGTTGCTATCTGGCGGCAGGGCCGGACTTGCGTCCGCGCCGAGCTGCCAGGAACGCCGTTCATTGCGTCCGATTAGCCGGAGCTAACGGCCGAGGCGACCTTGCCGAACGTCGCCGACAGGTTCGTCCCGATGAGCTGCACCATCGAGATGATCGCGACGGCGATGCCGGCGGCGATCAGACCGTATTCAATCGCCGTGGCACCGGACTGGTCCGCAACGAACTTAGAAACTAGATTCTTCATTGAAGCCTCCGCTTGTACTGACACCCTATGCCCACCCGTGACCGTTTTTCCTTGCCGGTCCGTTCGTGGAATGAAAGCCATGCTAAGGGGGCACCATTAACAGTCACTTAAACCGATTCCGCACCCGCTTTGCCGAAACGTGTCGCGATGACACAAAACAGGCCGTTCCGCTGCAATCCGACTTGCGGCCTTGGGCGTTTTTTAACCAAGGCAGACAATAGCCGCGCAAAATTCGGTTTTGCGGTTGCGCGTCGAAGCGCAACGCCGACGGGAAGATGCCCGCACCGCGCGCGCGCGAAAATCAAAACCGCCGCGAAGACTTAAGCCTTCGTTTACGGCGGCCGGACTAGATTTGTCGTAGTCAGTCCCTTTGGGAGGAACCCGCGAATGCGCCGTACCAAGCTCTTTCTGCTTTCGCTCGCCGCTGCCGTCATCGGCGTGGCCGCGCCCGCCCTCGCCGGCAGCGTTACGGTTCCGATCGACCAGGCACGTCTGGTGACTTTCAAGCAACCGGTTTCGACCGTCTATGTCGGCAATCCCGCCATGGCCGATATCACCGTGATCGATTCGCGGCACGCATTCGTGCTGGGCAAGGCGTTCGGTACGACCAACATCATTGCGCTGGACGGCACCGGCAAAACCATCAGCAACGATCCGTTGACGATCCTGGGCCATGTGGCGAGCACCGTCACGCTCAACCGCGGGCCCAGTCAGTTCACCTATGCCTGCGCCGATTCGCGTTGCGAGGCGGCGCCGGTTCCCGGCGACGACAACCAGTCCTACTACCAGCCGGTCATGGGCCAGAACACGCAGCGCCAGGACATGGGCCAGAAGGCGGCCGTCGCCAGCGCGGGACAGTAATCCGGTCGCCTCGACCGCCAGCCGCGAGGCCTTCATGTCGGGTGCCGGACTTGCCGTTTCCCCGTCCGAATGCGTGGGCTGGCCAGAGGTCGTGGCCAGCATCCGGCGCACCTTTCGCGATCACATTCCGCTTTATGCCTGCGCCGCCGCCTTCTGCGCGGCCACGGCTGCCGTCGTGGCCGCTTACCACTTGCCCGTGCCGCTGGAAGCGGCCAGCTTCTTCCTCGGCCTGGTCGGCAAGTTCCTGGTGCTCGGGGTCGCGCTGGCGGCGCTGGGGCAGCTGGTGTCGCTCATCCGGGCGGGCTCGCCGGAGCGGCCCTTGCAGGCGATCGCGCGCCGCCTGGCCGCGCAGAGCCTGAGCGGGGACCGCGCGGGCAATGCCGTCCACAGCATCCTGGCGCTGACGCCGTTGATGATCTGCTTCGCCTCGATGAAGTCTGTCATCCCGCAGATCCGCGCCTTCGACTGGGACCGGACCTTCATGGCATGGGACCGGGTCCTGGGACTGGGACATCTGCCCTGGGAATTGCTGCAGCCGTTGCTCGGGCATCCGGCGATCACCGCGGCGCTGAACGCCAGTTATGACGCCTGGTTCCTGATCATGTTCGGCAGTCTGTTCTGGCAGGCGTTCTCCGCCGAGCGCAGCCGCACGCGGATGCAATATCTGCTGGCCTTTGCCTTCGCCTGGTTCATTGCCGGCAATGTTCTGGCGACGGCGCTATCTTCCGCCGGTCCGTGCTTTTATGGCTATCTGCATCCCGCCGCCAATCCCTATGCCGCGCAGATGGCCTATCTGCATGGTGTCGGCGCGCACTGGCCGGTCTGGTCGCTGCAGCTTCAGGACATGCTGTGGCAGTCCTACCAGACGGGCACCGGCGATGTCGCCGGTATTTCGGCGATGCCGAGCATGCATGTGACGAGCACGGTGCTGATTGCGCTTTTGTGCACGCGCGTCGACCGGCGGCTGGCCGTCGCAGCGTGGATCTATACCGCGCTGATCATGCTGGGGTCGGTTCATCTGGCCTGGCACTACGGCGTCAATTCGATCGCGGGCGCGGGCCTGGCGATCATCTTCTGGTATGGCGCCGGCTGGGTGCTGCACCGGACTGAGCCTGTCCCCGCAGCGCGGGCGGCCTGATCCGGCCGCCGCCGGCGCCGCTGAGCAGAATGATGGCGCGCCTGGTCTGGTCCGCCAGCGGCCCCAGACTTCACGACACCAAGCTATGAAGGCCAGCGCCTGCCCCGTCCATCCGGGCTTCGGGGTGCAGGATCGCGCCAAACGCGCAAAGTTGGTGTCGGGAAATCGGCCGGTGGTTGCGTCTTGATTAACGGCCCTCGCCCGATTTGGGACAGAAGCGACGCCATTTTTTGCGCCTTTGGGCCTCGCGCGGCGTATTTAAGGATCTGTTCAACACGCTGGCGGCTTTCAGTTCGTTTGCGACGCCATCGGCGTTAATCCTATGCGTGCCGATTAGGATAAAAAGGGGTGTGCCGTGGGCGTGGGCAGCCGAATTCGTGAAAGGTGTTCGCGGGCGCTTGCGCGCATGCGCGCCAATTCACGTTCCGGTTCGGCGGCGATCGAATTCGCCTTCGTGGCGCCGGTGCTCTTTCTCTTTCTCCTCGGCATCATCGAAACGGGCGTCATCTTCTTCGCCAGCGCCGCGCTGCAAAACGCAACCGACGACACCGCGCGGCTGATCCGCACCGGACAAATGTCGGGCGCGCTCAGCGCAAGCCAGTTGCGCACGCAAATCTGCAGCGAGGTGACGGGGCTCATTAGCGCTGCAACCTGCCAGGCCAATCTGCAGATCGATCTGCACGCCTTTTCCAACTTCTCCGGCGCCGCCTACACCGGCGTGACGAAGGCCGACGGCAGCGTCGACACCTCGAAGCTGGCCGTGGACGCAACCGGCAGCTGCTCGGTCGTACTCATGCGCAGTTTCTACCCTGGTCGATCATGACGCCGCTGATGGCGCCACTTCTCCAGAACATGCCGGGTGGGAAATTCTCTGATGGCCTCCGCGGCGGCGTTCCGGACCGAGCCTTATGTGAGCGGTGCCTCATGCTGAACCAAGCTCAAACGTTTCCGTCGCGCCAAGAGCGGCCTTGCCGCCGTGGAGTTCGCACTGATCGCCCCGGTAATGGTGACGCTGCTTCTGGGCACGGTCGAGATGTGCGCCGCGCTATCCTGCCACCAGAAGGTGACCATGCTGGCTTCGACCGGTGCGGATCTGGTGGCGCAAGCGAAGACCGTTTCGGCGAGCGACATGGACAACATTTTTTCGGCCGTCAATGCGATCGTCTATCCCTATTCCACAGCCAACGCCAAGATCGTCATCTCCAGCATCCTCAGCGACGGCAATGGCGGAGGGACGGTCGACTGGAGCAAGGCGCAGAACGCCACGGCGCTGACGGCGGGCGATGCCGTGACGATCCCCAGCGGGTTGATGCCGAAAGACCAGTGCGCCAAGGACGCCTGCAGCGTGATCCTGGCCAGCGTGGTCTACGATTACACTTCGAAGTTCGGCAGCTTCCTGGTCGGCACGGTGCCGATGACAGACAAATTCTATGCGCGCCCGCGCCGGACCACTTCCGTCAGCTATACCGGCTAGACCCCGTCACGCGTCGCCGTGGAAGCGCACGAGGCCTTCCTGCGCCACGGAGGCGACGAGACTACCGTCCCGGGCATAGATCAGCCCGCGATTGAAGCCGCGCCCGCCCGAGGCGGCCGGACTGTCCTGGACATAGAGCAGCCATTCGTCGGCCCGGAACGGCCGGTGAAACCACATCGCATGATCGATGCTGGCCATCTGCATGCGCTCGTCGAACCAGCCGATCGCCATGCGGCAGCAGGCAGGTATCGAGCAGCGTCATGTCGGAGGCATAGGCCAGCACGCATTGCTGCAGGGCGCGATCGTCCGGCAGGGCGCCGGTCGCGCGGACCCAGAAGGCCTGATGCGGCGGCCGCTTGCCCGGTTGCAGAATGTCGCTGCGTTCCACAGGCCGCAATTCGATCGGCCGCGGCCGCAGGAAGTGGTCGCGATGCTCGGCCGGCACCCGGTCGGCAATAGCCTGGCGCGCTTCGTCTTCGCTCGGCAGCGATTCGGGGCCGCGGCACGTCGGGCGCATCGATCTGGTGCTCGAGGCCGGGTTCATCGATCTGAAAAGAAACCGACATATGGAAGATGGGCCGGCCATGCTGGATCGCGACGACCCGGCGCGAACTGAAGCTCTTGCCGTCGCGGCTGCGGTCCACTTCATAGAGGATCGGAACCTTGGGATCGCCCGGAAGCAGGAAATAGGCGTGAAGCGAGTGGCAGATCCGATCGTCGACCGTTCGCGTGGCGGCCACCAGCGCCTGGCCCAGCACCTGACCGCCGAAGACCCGTTGGGACCGATCCTTGGGACTGACCCCGCGGAAGATATTGACTTCAATGGGCTCGAGATCGAGGAGCGACAGCAACTCCCGGACCGGCGTGTCGTCGGCGGATAATGTCTCGGTCATGCCTTCCCAATAGGCGAGCGGGACCGCGCCGCGCAAGCTGACATCCCCGACCACAACAGCGCCGCCGCCAAACGCCTTGCCGGCCTGGCGGCGCGAGCTGCCTTCATGGGCGATGTGCGCCCGGAGCGCCTGTCGAGACGGCGGCTCAGCAGCGCCGTCCAGACCCGGATCCGCGAGGACCCTGGGGCCGATCCGGGTGCGCGGGGAGAGCCTGGACGCAGAGCGATTGCATGGCCGGCGGCAAAGCCTGCACCGGGTTGCGCGAATGGAGGGGGCCGGCCCATGGTGACGCCAAATGGTTAACGCTGGCGCCGTTCGCCTGAGGCGGGCCGTTCGGCTCGTGGTTTTCGCTCCGGCCTTTCGGTAATTCCGGATTGGGCTCAAGCACTTAGGCGCCGATACCGCGCTTGCGGCACAGATCCGGCGGCACGCTGTCGATTTTGGCGAGTTCAGCGGCCCGGGCCACCCGGGAAGCGGCCCGATGCGAGCGTGGGCTGCGCTTTACATATGCCCGCGAGCGCGGGAATCGCCGCGGCGTCCGAAGGCGGCTGCTCCGAAAAACTTCGCGATGACAAACGTTTAGAGATTTTATCGGACGGCCGCGCCCTTCTGTGAGAATGTGGAGGACGCGCGCTGCCGAGCCTCTCGGCGGGATGTTGCAGTGTAGACACAGCAGCCCGGATTCCAAGTTCAAAGCCCGGAAACATTCCGCGTTTCGGCCATTATACCTCCACATCGGCTGCGAAATCTTCTATATGAGGTTACGCATCCCGGACGCGTCGGTGGGGGGGTCCCTGCCCGTCGGTACTTTGAACGAGGGAAAAAATGAAAATTCGTATGATTGCCTTAGCGGGCGTTGCGGTGCTGGCCCTGGGTGGTCAGGCAGCCGCGAGTGATGCACATGGTTGGTACCTCGGTTTGGGTGCCGGCTGGGATCACATGGGAAATGTCGAAGCCAAGTTCACGCCGATCGGCGGTGGCGCTGGCGGAACGCAGTTCAAGGTCAACACGGATGATTCCGCGCTGATCGTCGGCTCGTTCGGCTACCGCTTCGAGAACCGGATTCGCCTCGAAGCCGAAATCGGCTACGCCCCGCACGATGTGAACGCGGCCGGCTTTTCCGGTCACGCTGACATCGTCTCGTGGATGGTCAATGTCGGCCTATGACGTTCCGCTCAGCGACAAGTGGGACTTCACGCTTCGGCGGCGGCATGGGCGTTGGCCGCGCCGACGTGAAAATGGTCGGGCCCGTCTTCACCTATCTGGACGGCGTGCAGAACGGCTACATGTGGCAGGCAATGGCCGGGTTCAATTACTCGATCTCCGACAACCTGGACCTGTACCTCAACTACCGTTATCGCTCGCTCAGCGTGAACCACGGTTTCGGCACGAGCTTCGTGCAGTTTAAAGCGACGGTCGGCGACCTGAACGATCAGGCCGCGATGATCGGTCTGCGGTGGTACATGTCGCCGCCGCCGCCGCCTCCCCCGCCGCCGCCTCCGCCGCCGCCGCCTCCGCCGCCGCCGCCGCCTCCGCCGGTCAAGACGTTCATCGTCTTCTTCGACTTCGACAAGTCGAACCTGACCGCCGAAGCGCAGTCGGTCGTGACCGAAGCGGTCAAGACGGCCAAGGAGAACGGCTTCGTGAAGGTGCTGATCACCGGTCACACCGACACCGTCGGCTCGCACACCTACAACCAGGCGCTGTCCGAGCGTCGCGCCAACTCCGTGAAGGACGAAATGGTCCGTCAGGGCATGGACGGTTCGGGCATCGAAACGGTCGGCAAGAGCTTCGACGATCCTCTGGTCCCGACGGGCCCGGGCGTTCGCGAGCCTCAGAACCGCCGTGCGGTGATCGAACTGGGTGCCGGCAGCGGTATGTAAGCCGGACCTTCGATCCTAGAATCGGAAAGGGCGGACCTTCGGTCCGCCCTTTTCTTTTGCCCGGAGCGCCCGGCCAGAGCCGCCTGCGACCGCGCCCCCTCCCCACCCCGCGCGTCCCGGGCGCATTGCTGCGGCCAGGCCGCCCATTTCGGTTGTGCGGGCGCCGCGCGCAGGAGCGGGCAGAGGCCGGCCGTCACACGGGAGTGCTCACCCTTGCCCTCGCCATCCGGGGAAGACGGCCGGACGCGGGCGGGCGCGACAAGCCCGCCATTCCTGGTGAGCCGGCATGAAAAAGGCCCGGCACACCGGCGCCGGGCCCTGTTCGAATTGCGTCTGGCCGGCCGGCCTGCCTAGTCGAACAACCCGGAGAGCCAGCCCTTCTTTTCGGCGGGCTTGCCGGCCTTCGCATCGGCGGTCTGGGCCGCGGCCCTGGCCGGCGGCTCGGCACTGGCAGGCGCCGCGGCCGAGGCACTGGACGTGGCCGGCCCTGCCGGCGCGGCGCTGGCCGGGGTTACGGCCGCAGGCGCCGGCGTCAGGGCCGCCACCCGCAGCGGATTGGGCTTGGGCACGACGCTCGGCCCGGCCTGGGTGCCGGCGAAGCCCGTGGCCACGCGCATATCGCAGCTGTCGACCGGCCCGGAATCGTGAACGGTCACCTCGGAGACGAAATTGGCCAGGACCGGCTTGTCGGGCGCCAGGGCCGCGGCAAAGACCATCTGGGCCTCATGGCAATAGCCCGCATTGTCATGGATGCTGCGGATGGAGGAGTTGTTGGCCAGCCGGGTCTTGAAGGCATGGTACTCCGCATGCCCCCGGGAGCCGAAGAGCCTGTGGAACATCTCCTTCAGATGCCGGTCGGAACTGCGCAGCTCCGCGGAATATCCGGTCTGAAAGGCATTGAAGTTGGTGACCTGGTTGCAGGTCAGCGCGGCCACCATCAATTCCTGCTGGATCGCGGCGACCTGGATCGCCGTGACCTCCGAAGGTCTCGCACATTTGGGGGCCGCAACGGCGACCGTCCCGGTCGCCACCACCGCCACAAGTGCCACGCCGCCCGCTCCGAGCTTACGTCCCATTGCCACCACCACATTGTGTCGCTACGACGCGAACAATAGCATCGGCTCCCACGTACTGGCGAATCCTTCGTGAGGGTCGGCAAAGGGAATTTGTGAGGCGCCAATGGTAGATAAAGACAGCGCGGAACCGCCCAATCCGCCCCATGCGGTCGACCTCGCGGACGAAAACGTCCATTGGGACCTTCGCGGCGCAATGTCCTATGGCGACTATCTGGGGCTCGACCGGCTGCTGTCCTGCCAGAGTCCGCGGACCGGCCAGCATGACGAGACGCTGTTCATCATCATGCACCAGGCCTCGGAACTCTGGATCAAGCTGTGCCTGCACGAGATGGCCGGCGCGATCCGGCAGGTCCGCGCGGACGATCTGGGCCCCGCCTTCAAGATGATGGCCCGCGTGGCGCGGGTGCAGGCCAATCTGATCCAGTCCTGGGAAATCCTGTCGACCATGACGCCGTTCGACTATTCCAGTTTCCGGGCGGCGCTGGGCAAATCCTCCGGGTTCCAGTCCTATCAGTACCGCATGCTGGAGTTCCGGATGGGCAACAAGAACCGCGAGATGGCGCCGGGTCTATGAGGGCAATGAGACCATTTCCGCACAGGTGCAGGCGGCGCTGACGGAGCCCAGCATCTATGACGAGGCCCTGGCGCTGCTGGCGCGCCGCGGCTTTCCGGTCCCGGACGACAAACTGCACCGCGACTTTTCCGAGCCCTATGTCTGCGATCCGCGCGTGACCGACGCCTGGCGTCTGGTCTATCGCGACGTCGAAACCCATTGGGATATCTATGAACTGGCCGAGAAGCTCGTCGATCTCGAATACCGGTTTCACCTCTGGCGCTACAGCCATATGAAGACGGTCGAACGCATCATCGGCAACAAGCTGGGCACCGGCGGAACCTCCGGCGTGTCCTATCTCAAAAAGGCACTGGACCTGCGGTTCTATCCGGAGCTCTGGGACGTGCGCACCGAAATCTGACACAGGAGCGAGCCCTGGGCGCGCTATCGCATATCCGGGTGCTGGATCTGAGCCGCGTGCTCGCCGGCCCCTTCGCCACGCAGATCCTGGGCGATCTGGGCGCGGAGATCATCAAGGTCGAAAAGCCCGGCGAGGGCGACGAGACCCGCCATTTCGGCCCGCCTTTCCTGAACACCGGGGACGGTGGCCGCGGCGATGCCACCTATTTCCTGTCCGCCAACCGCAACAAGAAGTCGGTCGCCATCGATTTTTCCAAGCCGGAGGGCGCGGCGCTGGTCAAACGGCTGGCGCGGCGGGCCCATGTCGTCGTCGAGAATTTCAAGACGGGATCGCTGGCGAAATACGGCCTCGACCATGACAGCCTCGCGGCCGAGAACCCGGCGCTGATCTATTGCTCGCTGACCGGGTTCGGCCATGACGGCCCCTACAAGGACAAGGCCGGCTACGACTATCTGATCCAGGGCATGGGCGGGCTGATGTCGATCACCGGCCAGGCCGACGGCAAGCCCGGCGCCGAGCCGATGAAGGTGGGGGTGGCGGTCTCCGACCTGTTCACCGGGCTCTACACCACGATCGCCATCCAAGCCGCGCTGATCCATCAGGCGCGCACGGGCGAAGGCCAGGCCATCGACATGGCGCTGTTCGATTGCCAGGCCGCGGCGCTGGCCAATCAGGCCATGAACTATCTGGTGGGCGGCACGGTGCCGACCCGGCTGGGCAATGCCCATCCCAATATCGTGCCCTATCAGGTGTTCGCGACCGCCGATGGCCATCTCATCCTCGCCGTCGCCAATGATGCGCAGTTCCGGCGCTTCTGTGCGGCGGCCGGGCTCGACGCCCTGCCCGCCGATGCGCGCTTTGCGACCAATGGCGCGCGGGTCGGCCATCGCGGCGAACTGGCCGCGCTGCTGGAGCCGGCCTTTGCCGGGCGCAGCACGGCCGACTGGATCACGCTGCTGGAAGCCGCCAATGTGCCCTGCGGGCCGATCAACCGCATCGATCAGGTGTTCAACGATCCGCAAGCGGTGGCGCGCGGGCTGACCGTTTCGCTCGCGCACAGCGCGGCCGGACCGATCGATCTGGTCGCCAGCCCGTTGCGGCTCGCCAGGACGCCGCCGGAATATCGCAGCGCCCCGCCGCTGCTGGGCGAACACACGGAAGCGGTGCTGAGCGCAGAACTGGGGCTGACGGCGGACGACTTCGCGAGCCTGCGCCAGGCCGGCGTGCTCTAGGGACCGGCCCGCGCGAAACATTTCCCGGCCGAAACGAAAGGGACCTCCATGCGCTACGAGCTCTATTACTGGCCGTCGGTCCAGGGCCGCGGCGAATTTGTCCGGCTGGCGCTCGAAGAGGCGCGGCGCCGAATATCGCGACGTCGCCCGCGAGGCCGGCGGCATGGATGCAATGATGCGCCTGCTCGATGCGATGACGGGACGGCAGCATCCCTCCTTTGCCCCGCCCTTCCTCAAAGTCGGGACGGCTGATGATCGGCCAGACGGCGAATATTCTTCTGTATCTCGGCGAACGCCACGGGCTGGCGCCGAAAAGCGAGAGCGGGCGGCTGTGGGTGCACCAGCTCCAGCTGACCATCGCCGACCTCGTCGCCGAAATCCACGACAGCCACCACCCCATCGCCGGCAGCCTCTATTATGAGGACCAGAGGACGGAGGCCGCGCGCCGCGCCGCCGATCTGCGCAAGAAACCCGGCTGCCGAAATTCTTCGGCTATTTCGAAGCGGTGCTCGCCGGCCAGGCCGGCAAGGGCCCCTGGCTGACGGGCGGACGGCCAGCTACGCCGATCTGTCGCTGTTCCAGATGGTGGCAGGCGTGCGCTACGCCTATCCCCAAAACGGCCAGAAAACTCGAACGGGCGCATCCGCGCCTGGTCGGCCCTGCACGACAGGGTGGCCGCGCGGCCGCGCATCGCCGCCTATCTGGCTCGGAGCGGCCGGCTGGCCTTCAGCCCGACGGCATCTTCCGCCATTATCCCGAACTGGACGGTTGAACGGCCGCCTCTTCGCGGCGGCGACGGATCGCGGCTATCGCCTCGTTAATGCTCGGGCGCATGGCGTATGGGCGAAGCGGCGACGAAGCGGCGCGCCCGGAAACTGCGAAGGATCGAGCGATGTCGTACAAGGTCGCCGTGGTCGGCGCGACCGGCAATGTCGGGCGGGAGATGCTGAACATCCTCGCCGAACGGCGTTTCCCGCCGCGAAGTCGTGGCGCTGGCCTCGACGCGTTCGGTGGGCACGGAGGTGTCCTTCGGCGACAAGACGCTGAAGGTCAAGGCGCTGGACTATTACGACTTCTCGGACACCGACATCTGCCTGATGAGCGCGGGCGGCGCGATCTCCAAGACCTGGTCGCCCAAGATCGCCAAGGCCGGCGCCATCGTGATCGACAATTCCAGCGCCTGGCGCATGGACCGGCAGGTGCCGCTGATCGTGCCCGAAGTCAATGCCGATGCGCTCGACGACGGCATCCCGAAAGGCATCATCGCCAATCCCAACTGCTCGACCGCGCAGCTGGTGGTGGCGCTGAAGCCGCTGCACGATGTCGCCGAGGATCAAGCGGCTGGTGGTTTCGACCTATCAATCGGTGTCGGGCGCCGGCAAGGAGCCGATGGACGAACTGTTTCGCCAGACCCGCGCGGTGTTCGTGGCCGATCCGATCGAGGTCAAGATGTTCACCAAGCAGATCGCCTTCAACGTGATCCCGCATATCGATGCCTTCCTGGATTCCGGCTACACCAAGGAAGAATGGAAGATGATGGTCGAGGTGCAGAAGATCCTCGACCCCGATATCCAGACCACGGTCACCTGCGTGCGCGTGCCGGTGTTCATCGGCCATTCCGAAGCGGTGAACATCGAATTCGAAGAACCCATCACCGCCGCACAAGGCGCGCGCGATCCTGCGCGAAGCGCCGGGCGTGCTGGTGATCGACAAGCACGAGGACGGCGGCTACATCACGCCGGTCGAATGCGCGGGCGAGGATGCGACCTTTGTCAGCCGCATCCGCAAGGATCCCACGGTCGAAAACGGGCTGGCGATGTGGGTGGTGTCGGACAATCTGCGCAAGGGCGCCGCGCTCAATGCGGTGCAGATCGCCGAATGCCTGATGAACCGCAACATGCTGAAGACACCGGCATAGGCAGGCCGCCGGAGATATCGAGAGGCGCAAGGCGATGACGATGTCGCAATCCGAGTTCGCCGCCCTTGTCGCCCGCTTCTCGCGCCGCGGCGACGGCCGGCGACGGCAGCGCCTTCGCCGCCTGCTTCACGCCCGACGGCGTCTATCACGATTACATCTACGGCCCGCATACGGGACGCGCAGTCCATCGCCGACATGCTGGAAAACCTGTTCCACCGCGACGCAGGCGACTATGACTGGCGCTTCTTCGATCCGGTCTGCAATGGCGATATCGGCTATGCGCGCTCGCTGTCGCGTTTCGTCTCGACCATCCCAGAATTCAAGGGCAACGAAGTGACGATCGACGGCATCAGCCGCTTCGTGCTGAAGGACGGGCTGATCGCCGAATATCATGAAAGCGTGAACGGCGGCGTCGCCATGGCGCAGCTCGGCGTGGCGCCCGAGCGCATGGCCAAGGTCATGCGCCGCTGGGCCGACCGCTCCTGGCGCGCGACGACGTCGCCGCCTATCGCGCACTCTTCAAGAAATAGGACGTCAAAGGGTCTCGACCTGCGACAGCGAATAGGTCTCGCCCTTCGGATTCTCGCCGACCACCAGCGTGGTGTCGTTGGTGAAATCGTAGGGCGGCACCGGCAGGTTGAGCGGCGCCGGCACGTCCTGGAACACCCGTCCGGCCAGGTCGTATTTCGAGCCATGGCAAGGGCACAGATAGCCGCCCGGCCAGGTCGGCGAAATCGAACCGGGCTTGGGCTTATAGCCGGGGATGCAGCCCAGATGGGTGCAGATGCCGACCAGCACAAGATATTCCGGCTTGAGCGAGCGCGACCAGTTCTGCGCATAGGCGGGCTGCTGCGTGTGCTGCGAATTCCGGGATCGCGCAGACGGCCGAGCAGCGACGGGTTCTTGAGTTCCTTCAGATTTTCGGGCGTGCGGTGGACGATGAAGATCGGCTTGGAGCGCCACATCACCAGCACCTGCTGGCCCGGCGCGACCTTGGACAGGTCCACCGTCAGCGGGCCGCCGGCCGCAAGCACGTCGGCTGCCGGTTCCATCTGGTCGATGAAGGGCCAGGCCGCCGCGGCCGCGCCGACCGCGGCCATCGCCCCGGTTGCAATAAAAAGAAAATCGCGCCGCTTGACCTCGGGCTGCTCCGCCGTCGCCGAATTCTCGCTCACTAATCCCACCTTGCTCTGATGGATTTCCCCCTCCGGGTCTACGCTGCGCGGACCCGATGTCTCAAGTTAACATTCGCGTCATGTCACAGAATGCGGGCGGATGGTCGCAGGAAGGATCAGCGGAACTTCGCAGAGCGAAATTCCGCTCGGTCCGCCAGTCAAAGCCGGCGGCATCGGCGATCGATTGCTGTTCGGCCACCAGCGGCATCTCGTCGGAGCCGGCCTCCACGCTTTGCCGCAGCATGTGGAAGACTGTCGCGGCGGCCGCGACAATGCCGTTTTCGCGGCTGCGCGCCGCAGCCGGTGGCCGAGGAACAGCGCGGCCAGGAGATCGCCTGCGCCATGCGGGAACGTTTTCGAGCCGCGGGCCGTGCAGGCGAGCCAGGCCTCGGTCGCCGGCCACCGCCAGCGTGCCGATGCGCGGCCCATCGGGCACCGAGGTGGCCAGCACCAGCGGGCGGGCCAGCCGCCGGGCGGCGGTCCAGCGCCTCGCCGGATCGCGCACGGGCACGCTCGGCAGGCTGGCCAGTTCGAAGGCGTTGGGCGTGACGATATCGGCCAGCGGCAGCAGGGTTTTCGCCATCGCTTCGGCCACGCCGCGCTTGGCATAGGCGCGGCCCGATCGCCGAACACCGGATCGAGGCAATAGAGCGCGGCCGGGTTGGCGCGCTTCACCGCGCGCACGGCCTCGGCGACGACCGCTGCCTGATCGGCATGCGCCCAGATAGCCCGAGAGCACGGCATCGCAACCGGCGAGCCAGCCATTGGCCTCGAGCCCGCCGATCAGCCGGGCCATCAGATCGGCGGCCACCGGCTCACCGGCCACGACGGCGCGGCCAGCATGGCTGGACAACTGCACGCGTGGGCACAGCCCAGACCTCATGGCCGAGCCGCTGCAGCGCAAAGCGCGCCGCCCCCTGCCCCACATGGCCATAGACGACTTCGGACTGGATCGAGAGCACTGTGCGGGAGCCGGACATGGGCGCAGCCTAGCCGGGAACTTGGCGCGGCTTAAGCCTTGCGCTAGGTCTCGGTCAGATCGCCATCGGAGGACCCGTCATGACCACCGCCATCCGGCCGCGCCGCTCCGTCCTCTACATGCCGGGCTCCAACGCCCGTGCGCTGGAAAAGGCCAGGAGCCTGCCGGCCGACGCCCTGATCCTGGATCTCGAGGACGCCGTGGCGCCCGACCAGAAGGAGGTGGCGCGGATGCAGGTGTGCGACGCGGTCAAGGCCAAGGGCTTCGGCAAGCGCGAGGTCGTGATCCGCATCAACGGGCTTTCGACCGCCTGGGGCGAGGCCGATCTGGCCGCGGCCAAGGCCGCCGGGCCCGATGCGATCCTGGTGCCGAAAATCTCCGCGCCCGCCGAGCTCGGCGAGATCGAAACGCGGCTCGGCGATGCGCAAGATCGCGCGTGTGGGCGATGGTGGAGACGCCGCTGGCGATCCTCAACATCGCGCAGATCGCCGCGGCGGGCGGGCGGCTGGCCTGTTTCGTCATGGGCACCAACGATCTGATCAAGGAATTCCGCGGCCGGCACACGCCAGGACCGGCAGAACCTTGACCGCCGCGCTGAGCCTGTCGGTGGCGGCCGCGCGCGCCTATGGCCTGGCCGTGATCGACGGCGTCTACAACGACATCAAGAACGCCGACGGGCTTTGCCGATTCCTGCCGGCAGGGCCTGGCCTTCGGCTTCGACGGCAAGACCCTGATCCATCCCAGCCAGGTCGAACCCTGCAACGAGATTTTCGCGCCCTCCGCCGAGGCCGTGGCCGACGCGCGCAAGATCATCGCCGCCTTCGAACTGCCGGAGAACAAGGGCAAGGGCGCCATCGCGCTGGACGGGCGCATGGTCGAGCTGCTGCATGCCGAGATCGCGCGCCAGACCGTGGCGCTGGCCGACGCCATCGCGGCGCTGGAGAGCGCATGACCATGAGCGGCAAGACCAATCCCGGCAATTTCTTCGAGGACTTCCGCCTCGGCCAGCAGCTCGTGCACGCCACGCCGCGCACGCTGACGCCGGCGACGCCGCGCTCTATACCGCGCTCTATGGCGCCGCGCTTCGCGCTGCAATCGGCCGACGCCTTTGCGCAACGCCTCGGCTATCCGCGCAGCGCCGCTGGACGACTCTGCTCGTCTTCCACACCGTGTTCGGCAAGACCGTGCCGGACATCTCGCTCAATGCCGTGGCCAATCTCGGCTATGCCGAGGGCCGTTTCCTCAAGCCCGTCTATCCCGGCGCGACGCTATCCGCCGTCTCCGAAGTGATCGGGCTCAAGGAGAACTCCAACAGGAAGACCGGCGTCGTCTATGTGCGCACCGAGGGCTATCGACGGGAGCGGCGAACTGGTCCTCTCCTATGTGCGCTGGGTGATGGTCAACAAGCGCGACGCGGCGGCCGAGACCGGCGAGGCCGTGGTGCCCGAGCTGGAGACGCGGTGCCGGTCGGCGATCGCTGACGGCGCCGAGGGCCGGATTTCGCGAAGCTCGACATCGCGGCATCCGGCAGCGCGCATCTGTGGGACGATTACGCGGTCGGCGAAAAGATCGACCATGTCGACGGCATGACGGTCGAAGAAGCCGATCACATGATGGCGACGCGGCTCTACCAGAACACCGCGCGCGTGCATTTCAACCAATACACCGAAGGGCCAGGGCCGCTTCGGCCGCCGCCTGATCTATGGCGGCCATGTCATCAGTCTGGCCCGCGCGCTGTCCTTCAACGGGCTGGGCAATGCGCTGAGCATCGCCGCCATCAATGGCGGGCGGCCATGTGAGCCCGCTATTTGCAGGCGATACGGTGTTCGCGTGGTCCGAGGTGCTGGACAAGGCCGAGCTTGCCGGCCGCAGCGATTGCGGCGCGCTGCGCCTGCGGCTTGTGGCGACCAAGAACCAGCCCTGCGCATGACCATCCCCGACAAGGATGGGGACGGGCAAATATCCCCCCGAGGTGATTCTCGACTTCGACTATTGGGCGGTTCTGCCGCGCCGCGCCTGATGGCCAGGCTGCTCGAGCGCTATCGCGGCCGCAGTCGCCTCGGGCGAGCTGCAGCGCGACCCCTTCAGGAAGCGGCGGCCACACGGCTGCAGACGCTGGCCAGCGATCTGAGGAACTACAAGCCCGGGCGAGGCGCCGCTTCTTCCGCGCACCGTCGCCGCCGCCCAAGGGCCTTTATATCTGGGGCGATGTCGGCCGCGGCAAATCCATGCTGATGGATCTGTTCTTCGAACAGGCGCCCATGACGGCCAAGCGGCGCATCCACTTCAACGCCTTCATGGCCGACGCCCATGCGCGCATTCATGCCGAGCGGCAGCGCGGCGAGACGGACGACCCGATCCCGCCGGTGGCGCGCGCGCATCGCCGAGACGGCGAGCGCTGCTGTGCTTCGACGAATTCCAGGTCACCGACGTGGCCGACGCCATGATCCTGGGGCGGCTGTTCGAACAGCTGTTCGCGCTGGGCGTCGTCGTGGTGGCGACGTCCAACACGGCGCCGGACCGACTCTATGAAGGCGGGCTCAACCGCCAGCTCTTCCTGCCCTTCATCGCCCTGATCCGACGCAAGCCTCGAAGTGTTCGAACTCAATGGCGCCGAAGACTACCGCATGCAGAGCATGGCCGGGCTCGACCTCTACATCATCCCGCTGGGCCGGGAGGCCGATGCCGGATGGATGCGGCCTGGGCCCGATTGACCGGCGGGGCGGCCGGTGCACCGACCACGGTGCCGGTTCTGGGGCGCGAGGTGCCGTGCCATGCGCGGCGCAGGGCGTGGCGCGCTTTCGACTATGCCGATCTGTGCGCCCAACCGCTCGCGGCCACCGATTTTCTGGCCATCGCGCGGCGGTTCTCACACGGTGATGGTCGATCGCATCCCCGTGATGGGGCCGGAGAAGCGCAACGAGGCGCGGCGCTTCGTGCTTCTGATCGACACACTCTACGATGAAGGTGTCAAGCTGGTCTGCTCGGCCGCCGCGCCCGCCGATCAGCTCTATCCGGCCGGCGACGGGGCCGAGGCCTTCCGGCGCACGGTCTCGCGCCTGACCGAAATGCAAAGCGCAGACTATCTCGAACGCCACGACCAGGCGGCGCCATGAGGTGCGATTGCGCGCGCTGTGCGCCTTCGCATAATGACGATGCCAACGGGGCCCTGCAGGCATGCGCCATCTTCTGACCACCTTCTTCGCGGTCATTGCCGGAATTCTGATCTATCGCTTCCGCGAGGAGATCCTGGCCGTGTTCCGTCGCTTCGATGCCCGCAACCGGGCGCGCATCGCCGAGGAGGAGCGCGACCGCGGCGACAACCTTGCCCATTTCCGTCACACGCTGAAACTGGCCGAGGAACAGGTCGAAGCAGGTCAGCGAGATGCGCTATTCGGATTCGCGCACGGCGACGCCGCTGGTGCGCCTATCTGTTCGAGGGCGAGCGCTTTGCCTCGCGCGCGGACGCCGAGGGCGCCCGCGCCGAGAAAGTTCGCGCGGTCGCACGAAACTTTTACATGGAGTTGCCGGTCGCGTTGGCGAGCCGCGAGGACGACCGGCTGCATTGAGCGGCCGTCAGGCCGCCTCGCCCTTCAGCAGGCGCGGCAGCTTGCCGACATCGCCGCCGGCATTGCGCATGAACAAGCGCCGCAACGGGCCGATGCTGTCGACGACGCCCAGGCCGATATCGCGCGCCAGCCGCAAGGGCGCGATGTCGTTCGAGAACAGCCGGTTGAAGGCGTCCATGGTCAGCCCCATGGTCACCGAGTCGAAGCGCCGCCAGCGCTCATAGCGCTTCAGCGTATCGAGCGCGCCGATATCCAGCCCGAGCCGGCGCCGCATCGAGCACGGTTTCGGCCAGCGCCGCCACATCCTTGAGGCCGAGATTGAAGCCCTGCCCGGCGATCGGGTGAATGCCGTGCGCGGCATCGCCGGCCAGCGCAAACCGCGGCTTCACATAAGCGCGCGCCAGATGGAAATTGAGCGGATAGGACCAGCGCGGACCGGCGGCTTTCGTCGCGCCCAGATGCGCTCCGAAGCGGCGCGCGATCTCGGCGTTAAATTGCGTCGTCGTCGAGCTTCATCATGCGCGGGGCGATGGTGTCGCGCTCGGTCCAGACCAGCGAGGACCTGTTTGCCCATTCGGGCCCTCTGCCTCGCTGCTGAGGCCGGGGTCATCGGCAGGATCGCGAACGGACCGGCCGGCAGGAAATGCTCATAGGCCGTGCCGTTGTGCGGATGCTCGTGCTCGACCGTCGCCACGATGCCCCATTGCGGATAGGACCAGCCGATCGTGCCGATCCCCATCTCCTCGCGCATCGGCGAGCCGCGGCCATCGGCGGCGACCGCGAGACGGGCGCGAAGCGCGCGGCCATCCGAGAGCGAGGCCGTGACATGGGCCGGCTCGACGTCGAGCCCGGTCAGGGCGGCGGGCGCGATATAGGTAAGATTCTGCGCACCCTCGGCCGCCGCGAACAGGGCGCGGCGGATATGCCGGTTTTCGGCGATATGGCCCATGGGCTGGCCGATCTCGCCGGCATCGAAATGCAGCGAGAAGGGCGACGGCGCCCGGCCCAGCGCGGCATCGGTGACCAGAATGTCGTGGATCGGCTGGGCGTGCGGCCTGCAGATGCGGCCACACGCCGAGCGCCTCGAACATGCGCACCGAGGAATAGGACAAGCGCACAGACCCGGCCGTCGAAGGCCGCATCCAGCGCCTTTTCCGGGGGCAGCGGATCGACGACGGCGACCTCGAGGCCGCCCTGGGCCAGCGCCAGGCCGAGCGTCAGCCCGACCATGCCGCCGCCGCCCACAATCACATCCGCGTCGCGCTGCTTCGCCATGCGCCGGCACCTTACGCCGCTTTTTGCCGCTGGCCAGTGGCTGCCGCCGCAGCGCAGCACGGCGTACTGCCATATTTTCCAGGCAGCTCGAGAAGATTGCATATCAGACATGCAATTTTTGCGCGCGGCGAGTCCGCCGCATTCCATTTTTATCTTGTATTATCAGCCACTTAGATATTTTTTGCAGCGCGGCACGGTTCTTGATGAAGGCGGTAAGCGCCCGGGCATTGGGCGGGCGCGGGCAAGGCATGGAAGGACAAGCGATGAAGCTCATTACGGCGATCATCAAGCCCTTCAAGCTCGACGAGGTGCGCGAACAGCTTTCGACCCTCGGCGTGCAAGGGATGACCGTGACCGAAGTGAAGGGTTACGGCCGCCAGAAGGGGCATACGGAAATTTATCGCGGCGCGGAATACGCCGTGAGCTTTCTGCCCAAACTCAAGATCGAGGTGGCCGTCAAAGCCGAGATGGCGGACGCGGTGATCGAGGCGATCGTCGACCAAGGCCAAAACCGGCCAGATCGGCGACGGCAAGATCTTCGTCACGCCGCTCGAGCCGGTCGTGCGCATCCGCACGGGCGAAACCGACGGCGACGCGCCTGTAGCGGCGCGCCAGGAGCCGGGGGCCGGCATTTCGAATTCAGGCGGCAATAAGAGGTAACAACAATGCGACTGACGAACTTCAAAAGGATGGGGCTGGGCGCTTGCCGCAAGTTTGGGCGCCCTCATCCTCACCACGGGTGCGGCCCTGGCGGCCGACGCGCCCAAGCTCGATACCGGCGACACGGCGTGGATGCTGACATCCACCGCGCTGGTCCTGATGATGACCATTCCGGGCCTGGCCCTCTTCTATGGCGGCATGGTGCGCAAGAAGAACGTGCTGGCCATCTGCGCGCAGAGCTTCGCGATCACCGGTCTGGTCACCGTCCTGTGGATGATCCTCGGCTATTCCCTCGCCTTCAAGGATGGCGGCAGCGCCAACGCCTTTATCGGCGGGCTGTCGGCCATGTTCCTGAAGGGCATCGGCAAGGACACGCTGTCGGGCACGATTCCCGAAATCGGTGTTCGTCACCTTCCAGATGACCTTTGCGATCATCACGCCCGGCGCTGATCACCGGCGCCTTTGCCGACCGCATGAAGTTCTCGGCCATGCTGTGGTTCATGGCGCTTGTGGCTGCTGCTGGTCTACGCGCCGATCGCCCATTGGGTGTGGGGCGGCGGCATGCTGGCCGGCGCCGGTGCGCTCGACTTCGCCGGCGGCCTGGTCGTGCATCTCAATGCCGGTACCGCGGCACTGGTCTGCGCGCTCGTGCTGGGCAAGCGCGTCGGCTACGGCACCGAGAACATGGCGCCGCACAATCTGGTGCTGAGCCTGATCGGCGCCTCGCTGCTGTGGGTCGGCTGGTTCGGCTTCAATGCGGGCTCGGCGGTGGCCGCAAACGGCAGCGCCGGCATGGCGATGCTGGTCACGCAGATCGCGACCGCGGCCGCCTCGCTGGCCTGGATGTTCGCCGAATGGATCGTCGCCAAGAAGCCGTCCGTGCTGGGCATGATCTCCGGTGCGGTGGCGGGCCTTGTCGCGATCACCCCGGCTTCGGGCTTCGTCGATCCGATGGGCGCGCTTGTGGATCGGCATTGCGGCCGGCGTCGTCTGCTACCTCTCCGCGGTGTGGATGAAGAAGGCGTTCGGCTATGACGACAGCCTCGACGCCTGGGGCGTGCATGGCGTCGGCGGCGCGCTGGGCGCCATCCTGACCGGCGTCTTCGCGGTCAAGGCGATCGGCGGCACGCCCGGCGTGCTGGAAGGCAATATCGGCCAGATCTGGATCCAGCTTCAGGGCGTGCTCTACACCTTCGTCTATTGCGGCGTCGTCACCTTCATCATCCTGAAGGTCATCGACATGACGGTCGGCCTGCGGGTCTCCAAGGAGGTCGAAGTCGAAGGTCTCGACATCAACCTCCACGGCGAAACCGTGCACGACTGACGACGGACAAACTCCTCCCCGAACTTGGGGCGCTCCCTCACCGGAGCGCCCTATTTTTTGTGCCGGGCGGGCTCGGCGCCTAACGAAGATTTCAGCCCGATTTCATGCAACCAGCAGGCCAGCGCGCGATATTCTCGAGGTGTCCTCTCAAGCGATGGAGGCTCCTATGACACGAACGAAATCCGCAATCCTGGCCGGCATCGCGGCGCTGGCGCTGGCCGGTTCCGCCTATGCCGC
This sequence comes from uncultured Pseudomonadota bacterium, assembly GCA_963710925.1. GTDB lineage: Bacteria > Pseudomonadota > Alphaproteobacteria > Micropepsales > Micropepsaceae > Rhizomicrobium. The sequence continues at coordinate 591,492 of CAVQBY010000005.1, forward strand.
GATGGCGGCGCCGGCCCTGCACACCATGACGGTGAGGACGCCGGACGGCGGCATCGCGACCATCCGAATATAGCGGCGATGTCGCGCCCGAAGATGACCTTCGCCGCGGTCCCGCGCCGGCAACGCGCTTCTTCGGCTCGGCCTGTCCCTTCGCCGAGGCTCGACCGCATCTCGGCGGCGATGGACCGCGAAATGGACGTGCTGCTGCGTCAGGCCGATATGCCTGGCCATGCCCTTCGCAAACCCGCTCTACAACGCGACGCTGAACGGCGCGCCGGCGGACCATGCGCGCAGCTGGTTCGCGGGCGCTGGGCAGCCAACGGCGTCTGCATGCGCAGCGTGCGAGATCACCAGCAGCGGCCAACGGCAAGCCGAAGGTCGTCTCGCACAGCGCCGGCGATTGCGGCAGCGCGACCGGGCTGCGCGGCACGACCGCCCAGGCCGTGCCGCGCAATGGCCACGGGATGCTCAGAGCCGTCGGCAAGGTCCCGGCACAAAAGAAGCTGCCGATATTCTATGAGGCCGGTTACACGCCGCACTGAGCACGGCGAGGTTCGCCAGAGCTGACAAATCGAGACCCGCCCGGGCGTTTGCCTTGCGAACGGCCGGGACGGCCAGCCGTCATCGCTGCGCATGGATTTACGGCGAACTCGCCGCAAGAGTAGACTCCGCGTCGCAATCCAGCCGCGAAGCTCCACGCGCGTATGACCGATGCTCCGCTCTTTCCCGGCCGCCTTGCCGGACTGCCGCCCTCCGCCTTCGCCAAGCTGGCGACGCTGCTCGATCCGGTGCCGCCCGGCGCGGATCCGGTCAGCCTTGCGGTCGGCGATCCGCGCGGGGCGGTGCCGAGCCTTCGTCACCGAGGCCATTGCCGGACACGCCCACCAGTTCGGCGAATATCCGCCGATCCAGGGCACCGCGGAATGGCGCAGCGCGGCGTGCGGCTGGCTGAGCGGCGCTTCGGCCTGCCGGACGGCGCCTCGATCCCGAGCGTCACATCCTGCCGCTCAACGGCACGCGCGAGGGGCTGTTCCTGGCGCCCTTCATCGTCACGCCCGGAGACCAAGGCGGGCGCGCGGCCGGCGATCCTGCTGCCCAATCCGTTCTACCAGTGCTATGCCGCCGCGATCCTGGCGGCGGCGCCGAGCCGGTCTTCGTGCCCGCCACCGCCGAGACCGGCTTCCTGCCCGCCTTCGACCGGCTGCCCGAACGAGGTGCTGACGCGCACCGTGGCCGCCTATATCTGTTCGCCCTCCAATCCCGAAGGCGCGGTGGCCGACGAGGAATATTGGCGAACACTGTTCGCGCTGGCGGACCGTCACGATTTCACGGTGTTCGCCGACGAATGCTATGCCGACATCTATCGCGACACGCCGCCGGTCGGGGCGCTGACCGCGCGCTACGCCAGACCGGCGGCTTCGCACGGCTGCTGACCTTCCATTCCCTGTCCAAGCGCTCCGGCCTGCCGGGCCTTCGTTCGGGCATCGTCGCCGGCGATGCCGGCGCTGATGGCGCGCTTCAGGGCCTTCCGCAATATGCCGGCCCGCAGGTGCCGATGCCGCTCCTGGCGGCCTCGGCCGCGGCCTGGAACGACGAGGCCCATGTCGAGGCCAACCGCGCCGCCTATGCGCGAGAAATTCGCCCTCGCCCGGCGCATACTCGGCAACCGCGCCGGCTTCCGGTGCCGGAGGCCGGCTTCTTCCTGTGGCTCGATGTCGGCAATGGCGAGGAGGCCGCGCTCAGGCTGTGGCGCGAGGGCGGCATCCGCGTGCTGCCCGGCGCCTATATGGGCCGCGAAATCGAGCCGGGAAAAATCCCAGTCAAACCCTGGGTTTTCCTATATCCGGGTGGCGCTCGTTAGCGATTTATCAACCATTGGGGCCACACTGGAACGGATGGGCGAAATCCTCTTTCCCGGCGGAGCCTGAGCGCGATGGCGGCACGGCGCAGCATCGGCGTCTATCAACCGCGCTCGCGGCGCTCGGCCATGGCCGATGCGCTGGCCGAGGCCCGGCTGGCGATGGCGCGCTTCTTCCGCAAGCTGTCGCTGCGGGGCGCCGGCCTGTTGCTGTTCCTGGGCTCGGTCGCGGCGCTGGTGGCGCTGGCGAGCTACAATTCCGCCGATGCCAGCCTGGACAATGCCACCGGCAGCGCACCGACCAATCTTCTGGGCAGTCTGGGCGCGATCGCCGCCGATCTGCTGCTGCAGACCTTCGGCATCGCCGCGCTGGCGGCGCTGGCGCCGCCGGCGGTGTGGGGCGTGCGCGCCCTGACCGGCAAACATCTCAGCCACGCCATGTGGCGCGCCATCGCCTGGCCGCTGGGCGCGGTGCTGGCCGCCGCCGGGCTTGGCCTGTTCCCGGCGCCGCATGCGCTGCCGGCCGGTGCCGGCGGGCTGATCGGCATCGCCGCCGACCGGCCTGTCCAGCCATGTCGGCGAGGTCTATGGCCATGCCTGGCTCGGCCACCGCGCTGCCGCTGCTGCTGCTGGTCGCCGGCCTGCCGCTGGCCTTCCTGGCGACCGGGCTGCGCTTTGCGCCCATCGCGCGCGGCGCCGTCAACGTGCCGGCCTTCTTCGTCTGGCTCGGCACCAAGCTGCACATGCCCGATCTGTCGCGCTTCCGCTTCGTCGCCGCGCCGACGTCGAGGACGATGACGAATATGAGTGGGAAGACGACGACGAGGAGAGGACGAAGAGGAGGAAGAGGACGAATATCGGCCTGGCATGTCAGGCCCGAGCCCATCGCCGCGACCCGGCTGGCCGAGCGCGCGAAGAGCCGCGTCAAGCGCGAGGCGGCCCGGCGCGAAGCCACGGGCCAAGCCGCGGCCGCCAGCCGGCGCTCAATCTGTCCGCCGGCGAATACCAGCTGCCGGCGCTGGGGCTTCTGTCCGAACCCGTTCAGCATGCCGATCACCGCACACTCTCCGACGAGGCGCTGGAAGAAAATGCCCGCATGCTGGAGGCGGTGCTGTCCGATTTCGGCGTGCGCGGGCCGCATCGTCGCGGTGCGCCCCGGCCCGGTGGTCACGCTGTACGAATTCGAGCCGGCGGCCGGCGTCAAATCCAGCCGCGTGATTTCAGCCTGGCCGACGACGTCGCGCGCTCGATGAGCGCGGTGGCCGCCCGCATCGCCGTGATCCCGGGCCGCAATGTGATGGGCATCGAACTGCCCAACCAGGACCGCGAGACCGTCTATCTGCGCGAGCAGCTCGGCTCGAGCGAATATGAGAAGGCGCGCGCGCCGCTGATCCTGGCGCTGGGCAAGACCATCGGCGGCGAGCCGGTGATGGCCGATCTCGCCAAGATGCCGCATCTTCTGATCGCCGGCACCACCGGCTCGGGCAAGTCGGTGGCCATCAACACCATGATCCTGTCGCTGCTCTATCGCATGCCGCCGGAGCATGTGCCGGATGATCATGATCGATCCCAAGATGCTGGAGCTTTCGGTCTATGAGGGCATTCCGCATCTGCTCGCGCCCGTCGTCACCGATCCGAAAAAGGCCGTCGTCGCGCTGAAATGGGCGGTGCGCGAGATGGAAGAGCGCTACCGCAAGATGTCCAAGCTGGGCGTGCGCGGCGTCGAGGCCTTCAACGACCGCGTGCGCAAGGCCAAGGACAAGGGCGAAGACTCTCAAGCGCACCGTGCAGACCGGCTTCGACCGCGAGACCGGCAAGCCGATCTATGAAGACGAAACGCTCGATCTGGAGCCCATGCCTTACATCGTGGTGGTGGTCGACGAAGTGGCCGACCTGATGATGGTCTCCGGCAAGGAGATCGAAGGCGCGGTGCAGCGGCTGGCGCAAATGGCGCGCGCGGCGGGCATTCACTTGATCGCGGCGACGCAGCGGCCATCGGTCGACGTCATCACCGGCACGATCAAGGCAAACTTCCCGACCCGCATTTCCTTCCAGGTCACATCCAAGATCGACAGCCGCACCATTCTCGGCGAACAGGGCGCCGAGCAGCTGCTGGGCCAGGGCGACATGCTCTACATGATGGCCGGCGGACGCATCCGCCGCGTGCACGGCCCCTTCGTCTCCGACAGCGAGGTCGAGGACGTGGTGCGCTTTCTCAAGATCGCAAGGCACGCCGGAATATCTCGACGCCGTCACCGAAGAACCCGAAGACGGCGGCGAAGATCCCTATGGCGTGTTCGGCGGCGGCAACGGCAATTCGGGCGACGACCTGTATGACAAGGCGCTGGCCGTCGTGGCGCGCGACCGCAAGGTTTCCACCAGCTATATCCAGCGCCGGCTGGAAATCGGCTACAACCGCGCCGCACGCCTGATCGAGCGCATGGAAGAAGAAGGCGTGATCTCGCGGCCCAACCACAAGGGCGCCGCGCGAAGTGCTGTTGCCCGATCACGGCGAGTAGGTTCGCAGGGCACCAATAAGCCGCTGCCGCCCCGCAGGCGCGACTGCCCCCTTGATTAAAGCGGACACAAGCAGGCGGCCTGGAGCGGGGCGCATTCCTGTGCGCCGCGCGATGGGTTATCCTTGCCACCGGATCAGGGCGTGTCTGGAGACGGGATGAGCTATATCGAGGATTCGCTGGGCCAGAACGAGATCGTGATCGGCAGCGCCTATTATCACTGGACCTACCGGTTGATGGCGCTGCTGGCGCTGATCTTTCTTGGCATCTTCATCGTCGGCATCTGGATCTTCTTTGCGATGATGATCCGGGTGTGGACCACCGAGATCGCCGTCACCAATCAGCGCCTGGTGTTCAAGACGGGCTGGCTGTCGCTGCACACCCAGGAGATGGCACTCCCGAACATCGAAGGCGTGAAGGTGAGTCAGGGGATCTGGGGCCGCATTCTGGGCTATGGCCATGTCCGCATCGAGGGCACTGGCGTCGATGCCATCATGACCCCGCCCATCGCCCATCCCGTGGATTTCCGCCGCGCCATCGAGAACGCCAAATTCCACGGCGACGACGCTCGGGCGCCGGCGCAGGCCAATCTCTCCCACGTCACGCCGAGGTAAGCCGTGCGCCGGAGCGGCGCGGCCCCAACTCCCAGACCATCGCACAGCGAACGGCAATGACGATCGCCAGCCGTCACGGCCGGCGGCGCCGGACGCGAGCCGCACCCAGGCGATGTTGCACCCGCACATTGGCGCCCCGCGCGGAGGCGGCCGAACCACATGTCCGCATGATGACATTTCGGACATAATTGACTTCACGCAATTTCTTGAAAGTGCTGCGGGAGGAGTGTGCATGCGCCAGTTGGTGCGGGGGGATGTAGGCAAAAAGCCTGTGTCGGCGCACCGTTCTCATGCAGGGGAGTACCTCCTAATGTCTGCCTCCAAGTTCAAAACCGGCGTGTGGAGCGCAATGCTTTCGCTCGTTGGTGCCGTCGGCCTGCTCGCCTTGACCGCGACCCAGGCCGCCGCCGTTCCGTCTTTTGCAGTGCAAACCGGCGAGGCCTGCGCGGCCTGCCACGTCGGCGCCTTCGGCCCCCAGCTCACGCCCTTCGGACGCGAGTTCAAGATGCAGGGCTACACCATGCGGGCCTCCGACAAATTCACGGCCCCGGTCTCCGCCATGGCGGTGTTTTCCTGGGTCAACACGGCCAAGGATCTTCCGGCCCCACCGGCTGATCACTATGGGCTGAACAACAATGGCGGCCTGGACGAGGCCAGCCTGTTCCTGGCCGGCGGCTACGGTCAGCATTTCGGCAGCTTCGTGCAGGTGACCTTCGACGGCGTCGGCCGCTCGATCGCCTGGGACAATCTCGACCTGCGCGCCGTCACCCAGACGACGCTCCAGGGCAAGGACCTGACCCTGGGTCTGAGCGTCAACAACAATCCGGGCATCCAGGACCCGTTCAACACGCTCGGCGCCTGGGGCTTCCCCTACACCGATTCCGACCTGATGCCGGGACCGGACGCGGGCTTCATGGTCCATGGCGGTCTCGAAATGACCGTGCTGGGCGCCAATGTCTACGCGTGGTGGGATGAATCGGTATACGCCGAAGCCGGCCTCTACTGGATGCCCGGCAGCGGCTTCATGCAGGCCGTCGGCCAGGATCCGTCCGATGCGGGCGGCATGCTGGATGGCGCAGCACCGTATTTCCGGGTCGCCTACAACAAGGACTATGGCAATCAGAACTGGGAAATCGGCGCGTTCGGCATGTTCCCGAGCATGTATCCCGACAACGATCGCAGCACGGGCAAGTCGGATCATTACACCGACTATGGCGTCGACGCGTCCTATCAGTTCATGGGCGACAACTCGAACATCTACACCGTGAACGCCCGCTACACGCATGAAGACCAGGATCTCGAAGCGTCCTATCTTCTGGGTAATGTTTCCATGCGGAACAACAGCCTGGACGAGTTCCGGATCGACGGGTCGTATTACTGGCACGACATGATCGGTGCCTCGGTCGGCGTGTTCGACACCTGGGGCTCAACAGATCCGCTGCTCTATGCCGACAACCGGACCTTCAAGCCCGACAGCCAGGGCCTGATCTTCCAGATCGACGGCACGCCCTGGGGACGTGACGGCTCGAACGGCGATCCGCGCTTCAATCTGCGGGTCGGCTTGCAGTACGTCATGTATACGAGCTTCAATGGCGCCGACAGCAACTACGACGGAATGGGGCGTAGTGCTTCGGACAACAACACTCTGAGGATCTTTACATGGCTCGCGTTGTAACAGTGATTGGGCGCCTGGCGCTCGCAACCGGTGCGGTGGCCTTCCTGGCCACCGCCGCCCAGGCAAGTGGAGATGCAAAGGCGGGCGCGCAGGTGTTCAAGCGCTGCGCGATCTGCCACTCCGACACCAAGGGCGCGCCGCACAAGATCGGACCAAATCTGTGGGGCGTGGTCGGCCGCAAGGCCGGCACCCAGCCGGGCTACAATTATTCGGCCGCGATGAAGAAGGCCGATTTCGTGTGGACCGACGAAAAGCTGGAAGCCTATATCCAGCATCCCCAGCAGGTGGTTCCGGGCAACAAGATGCCGTTCGGCGGGCTGTCCAGCCACAAGCAGGCCGACGACCTGATCGCCTATCTCGAAACGCTGAAATAGGCGTCTGAACGGCCCTCGACGTGATCAGCGGCTCTGCGGCCCAGTGACGCAGAGCCGCTTTCATGTTGCAGTGCACACTTGGCGCTTTTCGCGCGCCGACCGCTCCCGCCCGGCGCAGGTGTGACGCTTCGTTGACAGGGGTGGGGAGCCGCGCCTAGTTTTTGCGCCGCACAAGAAATCCGGCGGCCCGAAACGGGCCCGGAGGCCCAACTCTCCCAGAATTTGGGCATCCGGGAAGAAGCGGCCGCATTTCGGGGAAGGCATTCGAAAGACATGAAGGTACTGGTCCCGGTCAAACGGGTGATCGACTACAACGTCAAGGTTCGCGTGAAGGCGGACCAGACCGGCGTCGACCTCGCCAATGTCAAGATGAGCATGAACCCCTTTGACGAAATCAGCGTCGAAGAAGCGGTCCGCCTCAAGGAAAAGGGCAAGGCGAGCGAGGTGATCGTGGTCTCGATCGGCCCGCAGCAGGCCAGCGAAACCATCCGCACCGCGCTGGCCATGGGCGCCGACCGCGGCATCCTGGTGAAGGCCGATGGCGACGTGGAGCCGCTGGCGGTCGCCAAGATCCTCAAGGGCGTGGTCGAGGCCGAAGGGCCCGAACTCGTCATCCTGGGCAAACAGGCCATCGACGACGATTCCAACCAGACCGGCCAGATGCTGGCGGCGCTGCTGGGCTGGCCGCAGGGCACCTTCGCCCACAAGCTGGAACTGGGCGACGGCACGGCGAAGATCGAACGCGAAATCGACGGCGGGCTGCAGACCGTCGAGGTCAAGCTGCCGGCGGTCATGACCACCGACCTGCGCCTCAACGAGCCGCGCTACGCCTCGCTGCCCAACATCATGAAGGCCAAGAAGAAGCCGATCGACCCAAGGAGGCGTCCGACTACGGCGTCGACATCACGCCCGCGCCTGAAGGTGCTGAAGGTGAGCGAACCGCCCAAGCGCGAAGCCGGCATCAAGGTCAAGACCGTGGCCGAACTCGTCGACAAACTCAAAAATGAGGCAGGCGTGATCTGATGACCTCGCTCGTAATCGCCGAACACGACAACAAGACCCTGAAGGACGCCACCGGCAAGACCGTGACGCGCGGCCGCCCAGCTGGGCGCGCCGGTGCATGTGCTGGTGGCCGGGCCAGGGCTGCGATGCCGTGGCCGAAGCCGCCGCCAAGCTCGCCGGCGTCGAGAAGGTGCTGGTCGCCGACGACGCCGCAATATGCCAAGATGGTCGCCGAGCCGATGGAGGCGCTGATCCTCAGCGCTCGCCGACGGCTATGACGCGATCCTGGCGCCGGCCACGACCAACGGCAAGAACTATATGCCGCGCGTCGCCGCCAAGCTCGACGTGCCGCAGATCTCCGAAATCATGGCCGTCGAGAGCGCCGACACCTTCCGCCGCCCGATCTATGCCGGCAACGCCATCGCCACCGTGCAGGCGGGCGAAGGCAAGAAGGTCATCACCGTGCGCACGACCGCCTTCAAGGCGGCCGAGACGGGCGGGTCGGCCACGATCGAGAAGGTCGCGGCCGCGGCCGATCCCGGCATCTCGAAATTCGTCGGTGAAGAACTGTCCAAATCCGACCGTCCGGAACTGACCGGCGCCAAGATCGTGATCTCGGGCGGGCGCGGCATGCAGTCGGGCGACAATTTCCACATGCTGGAGAAGATCGCCGACAAGCTGCACGCCGCCGTGGGCGCCAGCCGCGCCGCGGTCGACGCCGGCTTCGTGCCCAACGACTACCAGGTCGGCCAGACCGGCAAGGTCGTGGCGCCGGAGCTTTATATTGCCGTCGGCATTTCCGGTGCGATCCAGCATCTGGCCGGCATGAAGGACTCCAAGGTCATCGCCGCCATCAACAAGGACGAAGAAGCGCCCATCTTCCAGGTCGCCGATTACGGCCTCGTCGCCGATCTGTTCAAGGCGATCCCGGAAATGGACGAAGAGTTGACCAAGCTCGGCTACTGAGCTTGGTACGGGCCAAAGCCGAACCAACGGGCCAATGATAGCAGGATGTCATGAGCATTGAGCGTGTAGGCGTGATCGGCGCGGGGCAGATGGGCAATGGGATCGCCCATGTCTGTGCGCTGGCGGGCTACGACGTGATCCTCGAGGATCTGAGCGCCGACGCGCTCGCACAAAGCGACCGAACTGATCGCCAACAATCTGCACCGCCAGGCCGCCCGTGGCCTCATCAAGGACGATGCCGTCGAGCCGGCGCTGGCGCGGATCCGGACGACGCAGAACCTCGACGACATGGCGGACCGCGACATCGTGATCGAGGCGGCAACCGAAGACGAAGCCGTCAAGCGCAAGATCTTCCAGGACCTGTGCCCGCGGCTGCCCGAAACGACGCTGGTGGCGACCAACACCTCGTCGATCTCGGTGACCCGCCTGGCGGCCTCGACCGACCGGCCGGAGAAGTTCATCGGCCTGCATTTCATGAATCCGGTGCCGATGATGCAGCTGGTGGAAGTGATCCGCGGCATCGCCACCGACGACCCGACCTATCAGGCAGCGCTGGCCATCGTGAAGCAGGTCGGCAAGACGGCCGCCTATGCCGAAGACTTCCCGGCCTTCATCGTCAATCGCATCCTGCTGCCGATGATCAACGAGGCCGTCTACACCCTCTATGAGGGCGTGGGGAATGTGGAAGCGATCGATACCGCGATGCGGCTGGGCGCCAACCATCCGATGGGACCGCTGCAACTGGCCGACTTCATCGGCCTGGATACCTGCCTGTCGGTGATGCAGGTGCTCTATGAAGGGCTGGCCGATTCCAAGTACCGGCCCTGCCCGCTGCTGGTGAAATATGTCGAGGCCGGCTGGCTCGGGCGCAAGACCGGCCGCGGCTTCTACGATTATCGCGGCGACCAGCCGGTGCCCACGCGCTAAGCCAACGGCAGACCATCCGAAGAGCCCGCCAAGGTCCGGCGGGCTTTTTTCTTTCTGCGACACCGCCGCCCATGCCTATATGGCGGCGCATGCCAGGCAACGAACCACCCCCGGTGAACGACAACGAGCCGCCATTGCCGCTCGGAGGTTTCTGCGACCCGCGCTTCGAGGCCGTGCGCGCGGCGTTCATCGCCAATTTCACCCAGCGCGGCGAGCCCGGCGGGGCGGTCTGCGTATCGGTCGGCGGAACGCCCGTCGCCGATCTGTGGGGCGGCTTTGCCAATATCGCCAACACAAGGCCCTGGCGGCGCAACACGCTGGTCAATGTGTTCTCCGTCGGCAAGGCGCTGTGCGCCCTGGCGGCCGCGCGCATCGTCGAACGCGGCCAGGCTTCTCTCGACGCGCCGGTGGCGCGGCTGTGGCCGGGCTTTGCGCAAGCCGGCAAGGCGGCGATCACGCTGCGGCAGATGCTGTGCCATCAGGCCGGCCTGCCGGCCATCGCCGAGCCCCTGCCCGATGGTGCGGCTCTGGACTGGCCGGTCATGATTGCCGCGCTGGAAAAGCAGGCGCCATGGTGGGCGCCGGGCACGGCGTTCGGATATCACGTCAACACCTATGGATTCCTCGTCGGCGAGGCCGTCAGGCGCGCGGCCGGCATGACGCTGGGCAAGCTGATCCGCGAGCAGATCGCCGGCCCGCTCGACGCCGATATCCATATCGGTCTGGCGGGCGAGCATCACGCCCGCGTCGCGCAATATCGCTGGCCGGCACAGACGACGATGCCATCGCCGCCGGACGGCGCAAGCGGTCTGGAGCTGATGCGCTGGAACACCTACTGGAATCCGCCCGGCATTTCGGGCGCGCATTGGGTCAACACGCCAGCCTGGCGCCTGGCCGAGCTGCCATCGACCAATGCCCATGGCAATGCGCGCAGCGTGGCACGCATCTATGCGGCGCTGGCCCGCGGCGGAGAGATCGACAGCGCGCGGATCATCGCCCGGAGTGTGCTCAAGGAATTCACGACGGAGCATTCGGCCGGGACCGATCTCGTCACGCAACATCCGGCGCGCTTCGGGCTGGGCTTTCAATTGACGCAGCCGGAACGTCCGCTGGGACCGAACCCGAATGCCTTCGGCCATTTTGGCGCCGGTGGCTCGCTCGGCTTCTGCGATCCCGATGCCGATCTCGCCTTCGGTTACGTCACCAACGATATGGGGCCGCGCTGGCAGAACCCGCGCAACCGCGCCCTGATCGACGCGGTCTATGCCTGCCTCTAGGAGCGATGCGATGAAGCGCCTGGGTGTCATCGGTTTGGGTCAGCGCATCGCCCATGTCCTGAAGGCCATGAAGGAGGTGGGCTGGCAATTCGAACTCGCCGGCCATGCCGATCCGGCGCCGGTCGGCCTTCCTATCCTCGCGGAGGCGGGCATCGCGCCGGGCCGCGCTTACCCCGACGCCGGAACGCTGCTGGCCGACGGCCCCTTCGACCTGGTGCTGATCGGTTCGCCCAATCATCTGCATTACGAGCATCTGCTCGCCGCCTTCACCGCCGGTTGTCCGATCTTCGCCGAAAAGCCGATCGTGCGCACAGCCGAAGAAAGCCTTGCGCTGGCGCGCCGCATGCACGCCGCCAAACCGCCGCCGCTTTATGTCGGCCTGGTGATGCGCTCGCTGCCGATCGTGCGCGAAGTCATCGCACGCATCGAGACGGGCGAACTCGGCGAGATTGTCTCGCTGGATGCGACCGAGCATCTGCCGCCGGAACATGGCGGCTATCTGGCCCGCAACTGGCGCCGGCGCGGCGAATGGACCGGCTCCTTCCTGCTCGACAAGGTGTGTCACGACTTCGACATCTTCGCGCGTATGACCGGGGCACGCGCCGCGCGCGTGGCGAGCTTCGGCGGGCGGCGCATCTTTCACGAAGACCGCCAGAACGTACCGACGCAATACAGCGACGGCGCGCCGGCCTATGCGCTGCGCGATGCCGGCTGGTCGGCGGCCAATGACGCCTTTCATTCCGACATGGACGTCACCGACCACCAGACCGCGCTGGTCGAATACGACACTGGCGTGCAGCTGGCTTTCCACTCCAACAGCCATGTCGCGCTGGCCGAACGGCGCTGGTATGTCGCCGGCACCGAGGGCACGCTGCTGGCCGATCTGGTGCGCAACAAGATGATGATCCGGCGCGCCATGGACCGCGGCAAGCCCGAGCGCCTCGAATGGGGCACCCGCACGGCCGACGCGCATAACGGCGCCGATCAGGCCATGGCCGTCGATCTGCTGGCCGCGCTGGAGGGGCGCGCCGCCTTTCCGGTCACGCCGGGCGAGTCCCTGGAAGCCGGGCTGACCGTCATGGCGATCGACCGGGCGATGACAGACAAATGCGTGATCGCGTGCGCCCCGATCTGGGCGGCCTATGACGCGGCGTGCGCCGGTTTGGCCGCGGATTTGCCGGCCGGCCTGGGCAGCGGCAGCGCCTTGAAATAGGCGATGGCCGCGGGCGCATCCCAGCCCGCGGCGCCGACGGCGCGCGCGACGATGTCGCCTTGCGGGTCGATCAGCACGCTGGTGGGCAAGCCATAGGCTCCGAAGGCGCGCATCAGCGCCACATTGGCATCCAGCCAGACGCCGAGCGATCCGGCCTTGTGGGCGCCCAGAAAGGCCGCCGTCTCGGCCGCGCCGGTGCGCCCGACATTGACGGCCAGGACCTTGAGCTGCTTGTCCGGCAATGCCGATTGCAGCGCCGCCAGCGCCGGCAGCTCGCGCACGCAGGGCCCGCACCAGGTCGCCCACAAATTGACCAGCACGTAGCGGCCCTTGAATTCGCTCAACATATGGCGCTTGCCGGCGCCATCGGTGACCGCCACGGCCGGCGCAGGTTTGGCCGTTTCCAGCGGTTTCAGCTTGGCCAGCGCCGCGGGCACGCGGTCCACCGCGTGGACAGGGGCCGAGAGGAGAACGTATAGAACCCCAAGCATGGCCCCCAGCGCGAGAACCCCGGCGACCAGCGCCAGCGGCTTCAGGGGCAGGGCTTTGAAATCGAAGCGAGGCATCCGGGCGGCACCGATGAGTACGAACAAAATGTGGGGCGGCCGCTTTGCTCAGGGGCCCGCAGCCATCATGGAGGAGATAAACGCCTCCGTCGAATTCGACAAACGGCTGGCCGAGCAGGATCTGGCCGGAAGCCGCGCCCATGCCGCCATGCTGGTCACCCAGGGCATCATTTCCGCCGAGGACGGCGAGGCCATCGCCACCGGCCTTGGTCAGATTGCCGCAGAGATCGCGGCTGGACGCTTCACCTTCAAACGTGAACTCGAAGACATCCATCTCAATATCGAGGCGCGGCTGGGCGAAATCATCGGCCCGGCGGCGGGACGGCTGCACACCGCCCGCTCGCGCAACGATCAGGTGGCGACCGATTTCCGGCTGTGGGTGCGCGAGGCCTGCGCCCGCGCCGAGACCGGACTGGCGGCGCTGCAGGCGCGCGCTGCTGACCCAGGCCGAGAAGCACGCCGACACCATCATGCCCGGCTTCACCCATCTGCAGCCGGCACAGCCGGTGACCTTCGGCCATCATTGCCTGGCCTATATCGAGATGTTCGGCCGCGACCGGCAACGCTTCGCCGCAGCGCAGGCGCGGATGAACGAAAGTCCGCTGGGCGCCGCCGCGCTGGCCGGAACGCCCTTCCCCATCGACCGCGAGGCCACCGCCAAGGCACTGGGCTTCGCGCGGCCGATGCGCAATTCGCTCGACGCGGTGGCGAGCCGCGATTTCGCGCTCGATTTCCAGGCCGCGGCGGTGATCGCGGCCACGCATCTGTCGCGGCTGGCCGAAGAGATCGTGATCTGGGCGACGCCATCCTTCGGCTTCGTGACGCTGAGCGACGCCTTTTCGACCGGCTCGTCGATCATGCCGCAGAAGAAGAATCCCGATGCCGCCGAATTGGTGCGCGCCAAGATCGGCCGCATCCTGGGCAGCTTCGTGGCGCTGACGACGGTGATGAAGGGCCTGGCGCTGGCCTATGCCAAGGACTTGCAGGAAGACAAGGAACAGGTGTTCGCCGCCGCCGACGCGCTGGACCTGTCGCTGGCGGCGATGGCGGGCATGGTCGCGGACCTCAGCGCCAACCCGGCGCGGATGCGCGCCGCCGCCGAAGCCGGATTTCCCACCGCCACCGATCTGGCGGATTGGTGCGTGAGGAGCCTCGGCACGCCGTTCCGCGAGGCCCATCACATCGCCGGCGCCATCGTGAAGCGCGCCGAGGAACTCGGCTGCACGCTCGAGCAATGTGCCGCTGGCCGAGATGCAGAAGATCGAAAAGGCCATCACCAAGGATGTGTTCGCCGTGCTGCCGCTCGAGGCCTCGGTGCAGGCGCGCACCAGCTACGGCGGCACCGCGCCGGTGCGCGTGCGCGAGCAGATCGCAGTTCTGGCGGGAGACACTGGCATGATCCGGAAAATCGCTTGCGCTGACCGCGATGGCCGTTCTGCTCGCGGCCTGTGGCGTCAAGACCGATCTGGTCACGCCGAGCGGCAAGAAGACCAAGGACGAGCAGAACGATCCATCCAAGCCGCCGCATCCGCTGGGCCGATGAACCACTTCCAATATCGCGACGGCGTGCTGCATGCCGAGGACGTCGATCTGGCGGCGCTCGCCGAAGCAGGTGGGCACGCCCTTTTACTGCTATTCCACCGCCACGCTGGAACGGCACTACAAGGTATTCGCGGCCGCCTTCGCCGGCGGACACGCTGGTCGCCTATTCGGTCAAGGCCAACGGCAATCTGGCGGTGCTGAAGACGCTGGCGCGGCTGGGCGCCGGCGCCGACGTGGTCTCGGGCGGCGAACTGAAGAAGGCACTGGCGGCCGGCATCCCGGCGCAACCGCATCGTCTTTTCCGGCGTCGGCAAGACGGCGCGCGAAATGCGCGCCGCGCTGGACGCCGGCATCTATCAGTTCAATGTCGAGAGCGAAGCCGGAACTGGACGCGCTGAGCGCGGTGGCGCGGCGATGGGCAAGCGCGCGCCGATCACCATCCGCGTCAACCCGGATGTCGATGCCAAAACCCACGCCAAGATCACGACCGGCACGGCGGAGACCAAATTCGGAATCTCCTGGACGCGCGCTCGCGCGGCCTATGCGCGCGCCGCCGAACTGCCCGGTATCGAGGTGGTTGGCGTCGATGTACATATCGGCAGCCAGATCACCGATCTGGTGCCGTTCGAGGCCGCCTTCAACCGCGTCGTCGAACTGATCGCGATCCTGCGCGGCGGACGGCCACAACATCGCGCGGGCTCGATCTGGGCGGCGGGCTGGGCGTGCCCTATCGCGCCGACAACCAGCCGCCGCCGGACCCGGCCGCCTATGGCGCGATGATCGCCGCGGTCACGGCGGGACTGAACGCGCAACTCATCTTCGAGCCGGGCCGGCTGATCGCCGCCAATGCCGGCATCCTCGTCTGCCGCGTGATCTATGTCAAGGAAGGCGAGGCCAAGCGCTTCCTCATCATCGATGCCGGCATGAACGACCTGATCCGGCCCGGCCATGTACGATGCCCATCACGATATCGTGTCCGTGGCCGGACCCGCCGCCTGCACCGAGCGTCTACGATGTGGTAGGACCGGTATGCGAGACGGCGGATCTGATTTGCCCGGGATTGCGCCCTGCCGCCACTCAAATCGGGCGATCTGGTGGCGATCCTGACGGCCGGTGCCTATGGCGCGGTGATGGCTTCCGCCTACAATGCCAGACCGCCGGCGCCCGAAGTGCTCGTGAAGGGCCGCGACTGGAGCGTCGTGCGGCCGCGCTTGAGTGAGGACGCGCTTGTCGAATTCGATCGCCTCCCGGCTTGGCTTGAAGACTGACCGCGTCGAGCGGTTCATCGCGCTGGCGCGCGCGGCGATCGCCTGGGAACGGGTGTGGCCGGCGCTGTGGCCGGCGAGCGGCATCGCCGGCCTGTTCCTGGCCGCCGCACTGTTCGATCTCTTCGCCTATGTGCCGGCCTGGCTGCATGTGCTGGTGCTCATCGCCGCGCTGGCGGGCATGGGCTGGCTGCTCTACCGGCCGCTGCGGACGCTGCGGCTGCCGCAATGGCGCGATGGTGCCCGGCGGCTGGAACGCGACTCCACGCTCGAACACCGGCCCATCACCGAACGCGACGACACGCTGGCGGCGGGCCGGGGCGATGTCTGGGCGGAGGCCCTGTGGCGCGCCCATATCAAGCGCCTGCTCGGTCAGGCCCGCAGGCTGCGCGTGGCCTGGCCCTCGCCCGGACTGGCGGAAAAAGATCCCCATGCGCTGCGCTTTGCGGTGCTGCTGCTGCTGGCGGCCAGCTTCGTCGTGGCCGGTCAGGACTGGAACCGGCGGCTGGCCAATGCCTTGCTGCCCGGCTTCGGGAGCGCTGGCGCGACGGCGCAGCTCGACGCCTGGATCAATCCGCCCGCCTATACCGGCGAAGCCCCGATCTATCTCAAGCGCACGACCCTCGCCGGAAAGACCATCTGCCGCGCCCGCCGGCTCCCAGCTGGTGCTACGCGTGCATGGCGCCAGCGGGATCGCCGCGCGTCCATGTCGTCGGCGGCTCCGGCGATGAAGCCCCGCTTCCGCGGCCAGGGCCGCGAATATCGCGGCCGACTATGCCCTCAACGACAGCGTGGAGCTCTCCGTACAGGCGGACGGGCGTACGCTCGGCCGCTGGCGCATCCATGTGGTGCCGGACTCCCCGCCGGTGATCGCCTTTTCGGCGCCGCCCAGCCGCACCGAGCGCGATGCCGGTCAAGTTCGCCTTCACGGCCGGCGACGATTACGGCATCGCCAAGGTCCGCGCGATCATCGCGCCGGTGAAGACGCGGACCGAATTGCACAAGCCGCTGATCGTCGACTTGCCGGTCGACAACCAGAGCGCCAAGACGCTGCAGCAGACCGCCTACAAGGACCTGACCGACGAATCCCTTATGCCGGGCTGAAGGTGACCATCGATGCTGGAGGCGACGGACGGCGCCGGCCAGACCGGCAAAAGCAAGCCGGTCACCTTCACCCTGCCCGCGCGCGTCTTCACCAATCCGCTGGCGCGCGCGCTGGTCGAACAGCGGCAGGACCTGGCGGTCGGCGATGCCGCCGCCGTGCCCAAGGTGCAGCGCACGCTGGACGCGCTGACGATCGCGCCCGAACGTTTCTATGCCGGCAAGGCCGGCGTCTACACCGCGATCCGTGCCGCCTATTGGGGGCTGCGGACCGCGCATGTGCACGAGCGACATTACCCGCGTCGCAGGATCTGCTGTGGCAGACGGCGCTGGCGCTCGAGGAGGGCGGCCTGGCCAATGCGGCCGAACAATTGCGCCGGCTGCAGCAGATGTTGAGCCAGGCGCTTGCAAAGCGGCGCTCCGCAAGCCGAGATCGACGAATTGCTGCAGCGCTACAAGCAGGCGCTGGACAAATATCTGCAGACGCTGGCGCAGAATGCGCAGCCCGGAGATCAACCCTTGCCGCCCAACGCCAAGGTGCTCGGACGAGAAGGATTTGCAGGATCTGCTCGAATGCGATCCAGCAGCTGGCGCAAACCGGCGCGCGCGGACAGGCCGCGCAAATGCTCGCGATGCTGCAAAGCCTGCTCGAAAACCTGCACATGAATGCGGGCAAGGGCGGCGGCCAGCAATCGCCGCAGGACAAGGCGGCCAGCGACGCGGTCAAGAAGCTCGGCGACCTGATGGGCAAGCAGCGCGAATTGCTGGACAAGACCTATCGCAAGGGCCAGGGCGCCGCAGATCCCAAGGATGGCAGCGGCAAGGGCCTGGCGCAGCAACAGGGTGAGCTCAAGGACGAGCTCGGAAAGATTCATGAAGGGCCTCGGCGACAGGAGGCGTGAAGACGCCCAAGACAGTCTGGGCGATGCCGGCCGCGCGATGGGCGAGGCGCAGGGCGAGTTGGGCCAGAGGGATTTCGACAGTGCCGGCGACGCCCAGAAGGACGCGCTCGAAGAGCTGCGCAAGGGCGCAGGCGAGCTCGCGCAGGAGCTGATGAAGAACGGGCAAGGCCCGGCCACAGGCCGGCAGCCAGGATCCCTTCGGCCGCAACGAAGGCGCGCGCGGCACGATCGGCGGCAGCAACGTGAAGCTGCCCGACAAATCGACGCTCGAACGCGCGCGCGAGATCCTGCAGGAGCTGCGCAAGCGCGCGGCCGAACGCGGCCGCTCCAAGGAAGAGCTCGACTATATCGACCGGCTGCTGAAGCAGTTCTGATCAATCCGCGCTTGGCGCGATATAGGGCAGGCCACGCGCCAGTCCGGCATCGTCCATGCCGTAGCCGACGATGAAACTCGTTCACGCCCGTGAAGCAGGCATGGTCGGCCTGGCAGGAGCGCGCCGTCCCGGCGCTTGTCGACAACCACCGCCGTGGTGACGGCGCTGGCGCCTGCCTGAATCAGCAAGTCGCGCGCGGCGATGAGCGTCGCGCCGTGATCGAGGACGCCGTCGATCAGCAGAACGGATTTGCCGCGCACCACCTCGCCGGGCGCCGCACGAACCATCATCCGGCCGCCTTCGCGCGCATCGCCATAGCTGCGCAGCCAGAGAAACTCGACCGGCAGATCGAGGCCCTCGCGCGACAAGGCGCGCGCCAGATCGGCGGCGAAGACAAAAGCCCCGGCCAACACCGGCGAGAGGATCTCGGGCGGGTCGGCCAGCCCGGCTATGGCGCGCGCCAAGTCGCACACGCGGCCGGCAATCTCGCTTTCGGAAAACAGAACGGCGGGCCCGCTCAACCTTTGCTGTCCGCGAATTCCAGCGTCAGATGGCGGGCGCCACCCGGCGGGCTGGACAGCCGCGTCAGAAACCCGGCGCTCTTGCCGGCGCCCAGCACCTTGATCTCGGGCGTGAAGTCCCAGTGATACAGTTCGCGGCCGTTTGCGCCGCTCAGGATCACGCGGATCGGCGGCACGGCCAGTTCGCGCGAGCTGACATTGACGAGCTTGCCGCGTCACCGCGAGGACCGTTTCGCTTGTCCTCGCGCTCGCGGTGATAGCTGACATCGGCGAAGGTGAGGCCGCGCGCATTGACGGGCATGCCGAGCGCCGAATACAGGCTCGCCGATTGCGGCCACAACGTCGCGACCTGCTGGCGATAGCTGACGGCGGCCCAGCCGATCAGCAGCACGACAGCGACCAGACCCAGCCAGCCACCGGCGAGCGCGAAGCGGTCCATGGCAAGTTTGCGCCGGGCCGGCGCCTCGCCCGCCTCGACCTCGCTGTCCGGTTGCGGCGGCGCATAGGCGCGGGCGCGCGGCGGTTCGGGTTGCGGGTCCGATCCGGCCGATGCCGCCACCGAGCTCTCCGGCTGCGGTTGAGACGGCGCCTCGGGCGGCGGCGGCTTCGCTGCCGGCCGCATCCGGTTCGGGCGGCGGCGGCTCCTGATGCCAGCTATGGCCGCATTTGGCGCAGCGCACGCGCCGGCCGGCGGGCTGGAAGGCCGCATCCTTCGCCTGATAGCGCGTCGAGCATTCCGGGCAGGTCAGAATCATGCTGGCCCGAAAATAGGCGCTTCACGGCGAGCCCTGCAAGATTGGGGGACAATCCGGCCGATGCGCTTGTCAGAGCACAGGCGGCCGCTATGGTCCGGCGCCATGGTGCGGTTCGAAAATGTCGGCATGCGCTACGGCCCGGGGCCGGAGGTGCTGCGCGACGTCACCTTCGTGCTCGAAGTCCGGCTCGTTCACCTTCCTGACCGGCCCTTCGGGCGCCGGCAAGACCACGCTGCTCAAGCTGATGTATCTGGCCGAGCCGCCCTCGCGTGGGCTGATCACGCATGTTCGGCACCGATCTGGCCACCGCCAGACGCGCGGCATTCCCGGCGCTGCGGCGACGCATCGGCGTCGTGTTCCAGGATTTCCGCCTGCTCGACCATCTGTCGGCCTTCGAGAATGTGGCGCTGCCCCTGCGCCTGTCCGGGGGGCCGCGAAGACGAGTACCGCCAGGACGTCGAGGAACTGCTGACCTGGGTGGGGCTCGGCGACCGCATGCAGGCGCGGCCGCCCACGCTTTCAGGCGGCGAGCAGCAGCGCGTCGCCATCGCCCGTGCCGTGGTCGGCCGGCCCGGACCTGCTGCTCGCCGACGAGCCCACCGGCAATGTCGATCCGGAAATGGGCCAGCGCCTGATCCGCCTGTTCTCCGAACTGAACCGGCTGGGCACGACCGTTCTGATCGCGACCCATGACCGCGGCCTGATCGAACAAAGCCGCGCCCGCGAAATGCGGCTGGTCGACGGACGCCTGGTCGAATTGAGGACCCAGCGAACATTGAGCCCGACGCCCGCTGAGCCGACGCCGACGGAGCAGCCCGCATCCTGCCGCGCGAGCAGAGGGCGCCGCGCCGCTCGACCTCGTCATCGCGGTGATGGCCTTCCTGGCGGCGCTGGCGCTGGGCGCGGTCGCTGCTGGCCAACCGCACGGCGGAGAGCTGGCAGGCAGGGCCTGGCCGGGCACGATCACGGTGCAGATCCTGCCGCCCGACAGCGGCCCGCCCGAGCCGGCGCTGAGCGCGAAACCAGGGCCGCGCTCGCCGTCCTCAACGCCACGCCAGGCATCGTCCATGCCGCCCCGCTGAGCCAGGCCGATGCCTCAAAGCTGGTCGAGCCCTGGCTGGGCAAGGGCGCGCTGGTCGCCGACCTGCCGCTGCCCCGGCTGATCGACGCCGCCGTGCTGCCCGGCGCACGAGCTCGACATCGCGGCGCTGCGGCAGCGCCTGAAGACGGCCGCCCCGGATTCGGTGCTCGACGACCATCGCCACTGGCTGACGCGGCTGAGCAGCGTGGCCGACACGGTGATCTGGTCGGCCTATGGCATCCTGGTGCTGATCGCGGTGGCGACGGCGGCAACGGCGGCCTTCGCGACCCGCGCGGGCCTGCAGGCCCATCACGAGATCGTCGCGCTGCTGCACCAGATGGGCGCCCACTGGGGCTTCATCGCCCGGGCCTTCGACCGGCATTATTTCGTCACCACGCTGGCGGCCAGCGCCGCCGGCGCGGGGCTGGCCGCGCTGCTGTTCCTGGCGGCCGGGAGCCTGGAATATGTCGGGCTGGAGGCGGTGCCGTTCCTGCCGCCGCTCAGCGCTGCATGCGGCGGAACTGGTCTGGCTGGCGGCCGTGCCGCTGGGCGCCGGCGCTGATCGCCTGGGCCACCGCGCGGCTGTCGGTGCTGGCGGCCTTGCGCGAAATCTATTGAGGACAGGCCGCGGGCATTCCGGTTTAAAATTGGCCCCGCGCCAGGGCGCGCGGCAGAGTATCGGGTGGAGGAAAGGTGTCAGTCTTGACGGAACCCAAGCCCAGACGATCGCGGAGCCTTCGCGGGTTTGCCTGGCTGATTGGCGGCGTGGTCGCTGCTCTATGCCATCGGCTTCGTCGTCTTCGCCGCGACCCTGCCGCGCGGCCCGCCAAGCTGGATCATCCCGATGCGATTGTCGCGCTGACGGGCGGCGACGCCCGCCTCAACACCGCGGTGGCCCTGTTCGAGCACGGGGTCGGCAAGCGGCTGCTGATTACGGGCGTCTATTCGACCACCACCAAGCAGGAGCTGAAGGCCATCGCCCATGGCGGGCCGCGCTTCGATTGCTGCGCCGATCTGGGCTTCTCGGCCGCCAACACCCATGGCAATGCCGCCGAGGCCGCGGCGTGGGCGCGGGCCCACGGCTTTCACCGCCTGCTGATCGTGACCGCGAGCTATCACATGCCGCGCAGCCTGACGGAGTTTGCCGCCGAGATGCCTGGTGTCACGCTCGAGCCCTGGCCGGTGGAGCCCGACGGGATCGACCTCAAGAGCTGGTGGCGCGATCCGCACACGCTCAAGCTGCTGCAGACCGAATACGTCAAATATCTGGCCAGCGTCGTGCTGACCCATGTCGTGCCGGAGAACGAACGCAATGCGCTTGACCGCGGCGTTGCGCGCGGCGACCTTGCCACGCCGCCCCAGGGCCGGCGTTCCTGAGCGCCGCCGCACCCCGCATGACCCTTCTGCGCTCGATCATCTTTTTCATCTGGTTCGTGCTGGCTTCGGTCGTGATTCACATTGCGGCCTTGCCGACGCTGGTGCTGCCGAAATCGCGCGACGCTGTTCGCAGGCGCGATGTGGTGCCGGGCGATGCTCTGGGGCCTGCGGGTGTTTGCCGGCCTGGGCATCGAGGTGCGCGGCACGCCGCCGGCCGCCGCAACGCTGATCGCCGCCAAGCATATGAGCATGTGGGACACGATCGCGCTCTTCCTGCTGCTCGACCGCCCGCATTTCGTGCTCAAGCGCGAGCTGCTGCGCATCCCCTTCTATGGCTGGTATGTGCGAAATCCGGCATGGTGGCGATCGACCGCGAGGGCGGCGCTTCGACCCTGCGCAAAATGGCGGCGGCGGTGCGCGCGCGTGATCGACAGCGGGCATGCCGTGATCATCTTTCCCGAGGGCACGCGCAAGAAGCCCGGTGCCGAACCGGACTACAAGCCGGGGGTGGCCGGCCTCTATGGCCAGCTGGGCGCGACTGCGTGCCGGTGGCGCTCAATTCCGGCCTGCTACTGGACCGGTTCCTCAAGCGCCCCGGCAAGATCGATCGTCGAGTTCCTGCCGGCGATCCCGGCGGGGCTGCCAGCGGCGCGAATTCATGGCCACGCTGGAGGCCCGGATCGAAACCGCGACGGCAGGCATTGGTGGCCGAGGGCCGGCAGGCCCAGGCGCGCTGAGAGGCCTCTGCGGGCCGGTTGCATTTGGAACGTATAGGGAACACAATTGATTTTCAACGGGGAAAGGCTTAGCTATCGCACCCGCGCGGGCGGGCGGCGCAAGGGTTCGAGGCGCATGAGCGAGATTTCCCGGCAGATCTGGGACATGAAATACCGGCTGAAGGCGGCGGACGGCACGCCCGTGGACCATGACGTGGCCGAGAGCTGGGCGCGGGTGGCGCTGGCCGCTGCCCAGGCCGAGACGGCCCGAGGCGCGCCGCGACGCGGGCGCTGGCCTTTGCCGAGCGCGCTGGCCGGCCATCAATTCCTGCCGGCCGGACGGATTCTGGCCGGCGCCGGCACCGACCGCAACGTGACCCTGTTCAACTGCTTCGTCATGGGCCGCATCGAAGACGATATGGGCGCGATCTTCGCCCATCTGCGCGAGGCGGCGCTGACGCTGCAGCAGGGCGGCGGCATCGGCTACGATTTCTCGACGCTGCGGCCCAAGGGCGCCGCCGGTCAAGGGCGTGGGCGCCGACGCCTCCGGCCCGATCTCCTTCATGGAGGTGTGGGACGCGATGTGCCGCACCATCATGAGCGCGGGCAGCCGGCGCGGCGCGATGATGGCGACGCTGTCGCCTCGACCATCCCGACATCGAAGCCTTCATCGAGGCCAAGCAGACGCGCGGGCCGGCTGTCGATGTTCAACCTGTCGGTGCTGGTGAGCGACGACTTCATCGAGGCGGTGAAGGCCGATGCGCTGTGGGACCTGGCGTTCGACGACCGGATCTACAAGACCGTGCGCGCGCGCGAATCTGTGGGACCGCATCATGCGCGCGACCTATGACTATGCCGAGCCCGGCGTGATCTTCATCGACCGCATCAACGCCCAGAACAATCTGGCCTATTGCGAAGAGATCCGCGCGACCAATCCCTGCGGCGAACAGCCCCTGCCGCCCTATGGCGCGTGCCTGCTGGGCTCGATCAATCTCGCCAAGCTGGTGCAAGCACGCCTTCACCGATGACGCGGCGCTGGACGAAGACGAACTGGCGCGGCTGACGCGCACGGCCGTGCGGCTGCTCGACAATGTCATCGACGTGTCGCGCTTTCCGCTGCCGGCGCAGCGCCAGGAGGCGCATGGCCAAGCGGCGCATCGGGCTGGGGGTGACGGGACTGGCCGACGCGCTGATCTTCTGCCGCGCGCGCTACGGTTCGCCCGAAAGCATGGCCCTGATCGACCGCTGGCTCGAGACGCTGTCAGCCATGCCGCCTATGACGCCTCGGCCGATCTGGCCGCCGAGAAAGGCGCCTTTCCGCTGTTCGACCGCGACGAATATCTCGCGCGGCCCAATATCGCCGCGCTGCCGCAAGCGATCCGCGACAAGATCGCCGCCCATGGCATCCGCAATGCGCTGGTCACCTCGATCGCGCCGACGGGGACAATCTCGCTGTTCGCCGACAATGTTTCGAGCGGCATCGAGCCGGTCTTCGCCTATAGCTATACGCCGCAAGGTGCTGCTGCCTGACGGCTCACGCGAGGAACAGAGCGTGAGCGATTATGCCTATCGCAAGTTCCGCGCAGCCGTTCGGCGAAGAAGCGCCGCTGCCGGACTATTTCGTCAATGCGCAGACGCTGTCGCCGGACGATCACCTGGCGGTGCAGGCGGCGGCGCAGCGCCATATCGATTCGTCGATTTCCAAGACCATCAATGTGCCGGTCGACATCGATTTCGAGAGCTTCAAGGATGTCTATCTCAAGGCCTATGAGATGGGCTGCAAGGGCTGCACGACCTATCGGCCCAATGCGGTGACCGGCTCGGTGCTGTCCACCGAGCGCGAACCGGACCCGCCGCAGCCGATCGAACTTCCACGCCGAAGCCGAAAATGCCGAAGAGCCGCGCGCTGCCCATGGACCTGCCGCGGCTGGTGCCGAGCCGCGCGCACCGGCGGCATCGTCTACATGACCAGGCCGCTCGACCGGCCGGAACTGCTGCCGGGCCAGACCTACAAGATCAAATGGCTCGACAGCGACCACGCCTTCTACATCACCATCAACGACATCGTGCAGGACGGCCGCCGCCGGCCCTTCGAGATCTTCATCAACTCGAAGAACATGGAGGCCTATGCCTGGACCCTGGCGCTGACGCGCATGATCTCGGCGGTGTTCCGGCGCGGCGGCGACGTCTCCTTCGTGGTCGACGAGCTGAAGGCGGTGTTCGATCCGCGCGGCGGGCAATGGTCGGGCGGGCGCTATGTGCCCTCGCTGCTGGCAGCGATCGGCGAAGTGATCGAGCGCCATCTGGTCGCCATCGGCTTCATGACGCCGCTGGAAAGCGGCGAGGCGACGCCCGAACGCAAGGCGGCCGCCGTCGCCGCGGAAGGCGCGCCGGCGCGCTTCTGCCCGCGCTGCTCCTGCCCCAGCTTCCTCAAGCTGGAAGGCTGCGACACCTGCGTGTCCTGCGGCTATTCGCGTTGCGGCTGAGGCGCGTGACGGCCGCGCTTTCGATCTCCAATGACGCAGGCGCGTGCGCTGATCCTGGCAAAGAGCGGGCTGGCGGGCGACCGCGTCGACTGGCGGCGCCCGGGCGCTGGCGTCGCTGATCGGACGAGCTCGGCTATGTGCAGCTGGATTCCATCCGCGTGGTCGAGCGCGCCCATCACCACATCCTGTTTTCGCGCCACGGCGCACACCGGCCCCGGCACCTCGAAGCGCTGCAGGCCAAGGCGCCGGCCCTGTTCGAGCACTGGACCCATGATGCCTCGCTCATCCCGCTCGAACACTATCCGCATTGGCGTCACCGCTTCGCGCACACCAAGGCGCGGACTCGGACGCATGGCGAGAGCGCTTCGGCGACGAGCGCGTGCTGCGCACCGTGCGCGATCACATCGAAGCCGCACGGCCCGTCGCTGGCGCGCGACTTCGCCCATCTGGGCGGGCGCACCGGGCCCTGGTGGGGCTGGGGCCCGGCCAAGGCGGCGCTCGAATATCTGTGGCGCGCGGGCGAACTGGCGGTGCTCGAACGTGACGGCTTCGAGAAGATCTATGATCTGGCGGAGCGGGCCATTCCCCGGCGCTTGCGCGAGGCGCCGCCCGTCGAAGGCCGAGACACTGCGACTGGGCCTGCACGCAGGCCCTGGCCCGGCTGGGCGCGGCACGCCGAAAATGATCGCCGATTTCTGGGGCCATGCGAGCGATCCCCGAGGCCAGCGCCTGGATCGCCGCCGAGAAGAAGGCGGGCCGGCTGATCGATGTGACGCTGGAACCGGCGCCCGGCAAGCGCGGCTTCGCCGCCGTGGCGCGGCCCGATATCGAGGACGTCCTGGCCCGCCTGCCGGCCGCGCCGGCGCGGCTGCGCGCCCTGTCACCCTTCGATCCGATGCTGCGCGACCGCGCCCGCACCGAACGACTGTTCGGCTTCGACTATCGCATCGAGGTGTTCGTGCCCGAAGCCCAGCGGCGATATGGCTATTACGTCTTCCCCCTGCTCGAGGGCGGACGTTTCGTCGGCCGCATCGACATGAAGGCCGAACGCAGCCGGGACCGCCTCGCCGTCAAGGCGCTGTGGCTGGAGCCGCCGCTCACCCTCAGCAAGGCGCGCCGGGCGAAACTGGAAGCCGAACTGGCGCGGCAGGCGCGGCTGGCCGCAGTCCGCGACATCATTTTCCCCGCAAAGGCGCTCAAAACCGGCTAGAAGGCAGCCCATGAAATATTCCCACCGGTTTTTTCTCTACGCCCCGGTCGCCGCCGTTGTGGCGCTGGCCCTGGCGGTCTCCGCGTACTGGGCCGTCAGCGCGCAGGCGTTCTCGAAGCAGCTCGATGCGCTCAACGGTCATCAGGTCGCACCCGGCGTGACCTTCCGCTTTGCCTCCAAATCCATCGGCGGCTTTCCCTTCCGGGTCGACGCCGTGCTGGAGAACATGCGCGTGGATGTGGCGAGCACAGACGGGCCCGCGCAGTGGACGGCCGAACATTTCGCGCTGCACATGCTGGATTACGGCCATCTGCAACTGGTGCTGGAAGCCGCCGGCAAGCAGATGCTGCGCTGGCACGATGACCGGCATATCGCACACGGCCTCAGCTTCACGCCGGCGCTGTTGCGCGCCAGCGCCGATCTGCGCGGCGGCGCGCTGGACCGGTTCGACCTCGAACTCTATGGCGCCGTCACCGCGCCGCTGAGCGTGGCGCATACCGAACTGCACATGCGCCGCGCGCCCGGCGTTGACGCGCTGGACATTGCCTTCATGGCCGACAAGGTCGAACTGGGATCCAGCCTGAAGACGGCGCTTGGCAATGTGATTTCGCGCTTGCGGCTGAAGGCCCGCGTGAGCCCGGCCGGGCCCTGGCACGCGTTGCTCGCCGGCAAGCGCGACTGGCGCAAGGCCGCCGAAGCCTGGCGGAAGCAGAAAGGCGGCGTGGACCTCGCCGATCTGGATATCGCGTGGGGCAAGACCGAGGCGACCGGCGGGGGCCTGCTGACGATCGACAGCGCGCATCGGCCCAAAGGGCTGATCAAGCTCAAGCTGTCCGGCTACCAGGTTCTGGCCAAGGAGGCGGCGCGGCGCCATCTGGTGCGTGGCGCCCAGGAGGGCGTGCTCGCCGGGTTGATGGCGGAAGCCGCCCGGAATGCACACGAACCGGGCGGCGAACTGCCGGTCGCCCTCGCCTTCAAGGACGGCCTGGCCTATGTGAACGGCGCGCCGGTGGGATTTCTCGACACGCTCTACTGATCGTCGCGATCGTCGGTCCTGGCGCGGTTGCGGCCGAAATTCGGTTCGGCGCTCTCCTGGCCCGGCACTGACGATGCCGCGGCGGATGGCGCGGGTGCGCGTGAACAGGTTGAACAGGGCCTCGCCATCGCCCCAGCGGATCGCGCGCTGCAGGATGTTCAGATCCTCGTTGAAGCGGCCCAGCATCTCGAGCACGGCCTCGCGATTGTTGAGGAAGACATCGCGCCACATCGTCGGATCGGAAGCCGCGATGCGCGTGAAATCGCGAAAGCCGCCGGCCGAGAACTTGATGACTTCGCTTTGGGTCACCGTTTCGAGATCGGCGGCGGTGCCGACGATATTGTAGGCGATCAGATGCGGCACATGGGAGGTGATCGCCAGCACCAGATCGTGATGCTTGGGATCCATGGTTTCGACATCGCTGCCGCAGCGCTTCCAGAACTCGGTCAGAAGCGCGAGCGCCTGCGCGTCGGTGCCCGGCGGCGGGGTAAGTATGCACCAGCGGCCATCGAACAGCTCGGCAAAGCCGGCCGCCGGTCCCGATTGTTCGGTGCCCGCGACGGGATGGGCCGGAATGAGATGCACGCCGGCCGGGACATGCGGGCCGACATCGCGCACCACCGCGGCCTTCACCGAGCCCGACATCGGAGAGGATCGCGCCCGGCTTGAGATGCGCGGCGATGCGCTGCGCCAGTTCGCCGAAGCTGCCCACAGGCGTGCACAGGATGACGAGATCGGCATCGCGGACCGCCTCGGCCGGATCGGCCGTGAGGCTGTCGGCAAAGCCGAGCGTCCGCGCCTCAGCCAGCGTTTCCTCGCGCCTTGCATAGCCCGCAATATGGGCGGCCAGCCCCGCCCGCCGCGCGGCATGGGCAATCGACGAGCCGATCAGCCCGATGCCGAGCAGTGCGATCTTGCCGAACAGGGGCCTGGAATCGATCGTCATGGCCCTAGCCGCCCAGGAATTCGTCGAGCGCGGCGACGACCAGCTTGTTGGCGTCTTCGCTGCCGACGGTCAGGCGCAGGCAGTGGGGCAGCTCGTAATTGGCCACGCCGCGCAGGATCAGCCCGCGCGCGGTCAGGAATTCATCGGCCTTCGCCGCGTTGTGCGGGCCGCTCGGCGGGAAAATGGATCAGCACGAAATTGCCGACGCTGTCGTCCGCCCGCAGCCCGAGCTTGCGGATATGTCTCGATCAGCCATTCGCGCCAGTGATCGTTGTGGGCGACGGCGGCCTCGACATGGGCGGCGGTCGCGCATGGCCGCGGCGGCGGCGGCGAGCTGGCCCGGAACCGAAACGTTGAACGGCCCGCGCACGCGGTGCAGCACATCGACGACATCGGCCGGGCAGAAGGCCCAGCCGACGCGCAGGCCGGCAAGGCCGTAGATCTTCGAGAAGGTCCGCGTCATGACGACATTTTCGAACTGCGACACCATCTCGATGCCGGATTCATAATCGTTGCGACGGACATATTCGGCATAGGCCGCATCGATCACGAGCAGCAGCGGCGCCGGCAGCCCGGCATGCAGGCGCCGCACCTCCTCGCCCGTCAGATAGGAGCCGGTCGGATTGTTGGGATTGGCCAGATAGACCATGCGCGTCTTCGGGCCGACCGCGGCCAGCATGGCATCGACATCGGTGCGCAGGTTCTTCTCCGGCACAGGCAACCGGCACCGCGCTGTTCGCAAGCGTGGCGATGCGATAGACGACGAAGGCGTGCTCGCTGAACAGCACTTCGTCGCCGGGCCTGCAGATAGGCGCCGGCCAGCATGGTGAGAAAGCTCGTCCGAGCCATTGCCGCAGACGATGCGATCGGGATTGAGGCCATGGATCTCGCCAATGGCCTCGCGCAGGCTCCGCGCGCTGCCTTCAGGATAGACCTCCAGATGCCCGGCGACCGACTTGAAGGCCTCGACGGCGGCGGGGCTGGCGCCCAGCGGCAATTCATTCGACGACAGCTTGAACACGCGTCCGGCACGCCGGCGTGCCGGCAGCGGCCGCCGACATAGGGCGCGATGTCGAGAATGCCGGGCTTGGGCGTCGGGGTCATCAGCTCCGGTCCTGTGCGCTGTGGATCCAAGGGATTGGCGTAGCCGCCAACGGTCACGGCCCGCACGACGCCGTCGCCCGCCGCCGCCAGCATGGCGCCGATGCGCGGATCGCCCGGCGCCGACGAAATCGTCGGTCTCCAGCAGCAATTCGCGGGTCTGGGCGCGTGCGGCCTCCTGCCCGGCGGCGACGATGCGCGCGTCGATTCCGGCCTGTTTGAGCAGGCTCTGCAGGCGCGCCCGGCTGAACTCCTGCGGCCGTCTCCAGAAACAGCACCGAGGTGTCGTCGCCGGTCGGGCGCTGCTCGATGGTGCCGATGGCATAGGCGCTGCGGATATTCGAAGCGGCCGCCATCGTTCTGCGACCAGCGGCAGCTGGCGACGATGCGCGGACCGTCCTCGCCGGCGGCGGCGAGCTGCGCCCACCAGGGCGAGACGTTTTCGGCGCTTTCCGGCAGCGGGACGACGCCGCAGGCCATCCGGTCCTCGGCGCAGGCATGGATCACCGAGGACGCCGTGGCATGCCCGGTGACCGGCAGGGTGGAGCCGAAATAGGTGCGGGCCAGATCCCAGAAGGCCAGCGCATTCTCGCCGGCATAGACATGCACGCTGTAATTGCGCCTCGTCGGACGAGGCTGGCGGTCAGGATTTCGCGCCAGATGCGCACGACGGCCCGCAGGGGAAAATCACCCTTGTGGCGGTCGACGATGCGGCGGACCGTGGCCGCATCCTCGCCCGGA
Source organism: uncultured Pseudomonadota bacterium (assembly GCA_963710925.1). Taxonomy (GTDB): domain Bacteria; phylum Pseudomonadota; class Alphaproteobacteria; order Micropepsales; family Micropepsaceae; genus Rhizomicrobium. The sequence continues at coordinate 621,634 of CAVQBY010000005.1, forward strand.
CGCAGCGGGCCGGCATCGCCGGTCGGCTGAGGCGCTGCGAAGCCTGCGCAGCAGCGTGGCGCGCCGCATCAGCAGATCGTGGATCTGCTGGTCGATCTCGATGATCTCCGCGGCCGGATCGTCATGCGATGGCGTGCGCTGTGACCATATTCGGTTTTCTGCTATCCACGATGTGCCGGAGGCCCATGCCGGGCACTCCCCGCCGGCGGCCCTCATCCCTGGCCGCCGGGCGCGCCGCCGGCGCCGGCAACGGCGCGGGATCGGCAGCAGGCGGGCCAAAGTCGCGGGGCGGCGGTATTGATAGTGGCCAGGACCGACAAAAGCAAAGTGCTTCGCTGTCGCCGGATGCAGGACCGGGCGCGGCCCAGCCAAGGCGTTGACAGCGCCGCGGCGCCGGTCCAAGCAATCGCCGCCCGCGCATGCGAGGCCGGGCGTGGAGACGCCATGGCAGACATTGCCAATCCAAGCTTCCTGCGGCCTCTGAGCCGCGCCGGCGGCCGATCCGGGCAGCCGCCTGCCGCTTTCGGCGCCGGCGCATCCGCTGGTGCTGGATTCCGGCCGCAGCCTGTCGCCCTTCACCATGGCCTATATGACCTATGGCACGCTGAACGCGGCCGCGCAGCAACGCGGTGCTGGTCTGCCATGCGCTGACCGGCGACCAGTTCGCCGCCAGCCAGCACCCCGTGACCGGCCGGCCCGGCTGGTGGAAGACCATGGTGGGACCGGGCCGGCCGATCGACACCGACCGCTTCTTCGTCATCTGCCCCAATGTCATCGGCGGCTGCATGGGCTCGACCGGGCCGGCCGAAATCGATCCCGGCCAACCGGCAAGCCCTATGGCCTCGATTTCCCGCTGGTGACGATCCGCGACATGGTGCGCGCCCAGGCCATGCTGCTGGACGCGCTGGGCATCGAAAAGGTGCTGTGCGTGATCGGCGGCTCGATGGGCGGCATGCAGGTGCTGCAATGGGCGGCGAGCTATCCCGAGCGCGTGGTCTCGGCGATTCCGATCGCCACCGGCGCGCGCCATTCGGCGCAGAACATCGCCTTTCACGAGGTGGGCCGCCAAGCGATCATGGCCGATCCCGACTGGCATGGCGGGGCACTATCAGCTCGCAGGCACCCAGCCCGGCAAGGGACTGGCGGTGGCGCGCATGGCCGCGCACATCACCTATCTTTCGGAGGCGGCGCTGCAGCGCAAATTCGGCCGCAACCTGCAGAACCGCGACGAATTCTCCTTCGCCTTCCGCCCGGATTTCCAGATCGAAAGCTATCTGCACCACCAGGGCATGAGCTTCGTCGATCGCTTCGACGCCAATGCCTATCTCTACATCACCCGCGCGATGGACTATTTCGACCTGGCCGCGGACTATGGCGGGGTGCTGGCGGAAGCCTTTCGCGGGCAGCAAGACGCGCTTCTGCATCATCTCCTTCTCCAGCGACTGGCTGTTTCCGCCATCGGAGAACAAGCGCGTGGCCCATGCGCTGAATGCGGCGGCGGCCAATGTGAGCTTTCGTCGAGATCGAGACCGACCGTGGCCATGATGCCTTTCTGCTCGACGAGCCGGAAATGTTCGAGCACGGTGCGCGGCTTCCTGAATTCGGTGTCGCCAGTACGCAGGGGCGTGGCATGAACGCGCCAGCCCTGCGCGCCGGAACTGGCGGCCATTGCCGACATGATCCGCCGATCGGCGCACGCGTGCTCGATATCGGCTGCGGCGACGGCGCGCTGCTGGAACATCTGGCGCAGGACCAAGGGCGTCGACGGCCGCGGCATCGAACTGTCGCAGCAGAATGTGAATGCCTGCGTGGCGCGCGGCCTGTCGGTCATGCAGGGCGATGCCGACACCGACCTGGCCGATTATCCCAGCCAGGTGTTCGACGTCGTGATCCTGAGCCAGACGATCCAGGCGACGCGCGCGCCCGCCAAGGTTCTGGCGCAGCTGCTGCGCATCGGCCGCGCAGCCGATCGTTTCATTGCCCAATTTCGGCCATTGGCGCGTGCGGCTGGAGCTTGCTGCTCAGCGGCCGCATGCCGCGCACGCATGCGCTGGATCATCCCTGGCACGAAACGCCGAACATCCATCTGTGCACCATCGCCGATTTCGTGGCGCTGGCGCGCGAGACGGGCGCGGTGATCGAGAGGGCACTTGCGCTCAGCGAAGCGGGCCACACGCGCCCCATGGAGCCGGACGCGTGGGGCCCGAATATCTTCGCCGACGGCGCGATTTTCCTGTTGCGGCCGCGCTGACTCAGCCGCTCTGATTGGCGCCGACCATCTGCGTGGCATCCAGCATCTTCAGCGCCGCGGAATAATGCGACAGGCCCTTCATGTGGAAACCGCGATTGCAGAACTGCAGGCCGTAGCGCTGCTGGCGCTTCGCATCGCGAATCTTGGCCGAATTCTGATTCTGCGCGATCGCCGTACGAACGTTCTTCGCGGCCTGCAGGCAGCCCGAAAGATTCGCGGGTTCGGCCGCATTCGCCGAGATGGCAAACATGCCGGCACCGGCGCATAGCGTCACGGCCGCTGCAACCAATTTCATCTTACGCATCACTCCCTCCTGGGTTTCTTTGTCCGGCCTGTGCCGGTGTCAGGAGATAGGCAGTGCATTCCGGATCGGAAAGAGCAGAAAGATTTCATTTTCTCAACGCACTCACATTCGCGCGAGCCCGTGAGACGAATGCATGCTCGATGCAAAGCAAAGTGCGGTTTCATCATGCGTTGCACGCAGCGCATAGGCCTCATGCGCGACACTTGTGCGTCAGCGCTTGCGCGTGCCGCACCGTGCGCGACGCGAGAATTGCAGATGGCGGCGGTGGTGCATGACGTACCGATATATGTCCGCGTGGAATATGCCGGCCGGAAATAGATTTGCCCTGTGCACGAATTATCCCGTCGCGCGCGCGAGCACCTGCTTGCGCCGGCCGGCGGGCACTGGGTTGGGCGCGCCGTAGAGCGTCTTGGTCGCCTCGACGAGATGCACGCCCGGCGAGCCGCGGCCACAGCCGACGCCCGATGCGTTCCCAGCCCGTGCCGCTGTGCACGAGGCGCCGGCTCTGAGCGGCGGAAACAGCAATGCGCTGTCCCAACGTTCCGGCACGAACATGCCGTCGGCGAGAACACTGGACAAGCTGGCTACGCGTGAAGGGCCGGCCCTGGGCAAATGGCGAGGACTCGACCTGGGCCCAGAGCGAGTTGCGATTGGGCGCGACGATGACAAGGCGGCCCGCCCGGCGCCAGCACCCGCCAGATCTGGCGCATCAGTCGTGCGCGTGCCGTCGGCGGCTTCGAGCGCATGGACCATCACGATGCGGTCGAACAGGGCATCGGGAAAGGGAAAGGCGTCCTCCTCGCCCAGCGCGGACAGCGCCTTTCCGGCCGGCCAGGCCAGCGACGCCCTGCTGCGCCGGCATCAGCGCGACGACGCGCTCGGCCTCGGCCAGAACGGGCTTGAGATAGGGAACGGCAAAGCCGTAGCCGAGCACAGCGCTGGCCCGCCAGCTCGGGCCACATCCCGCGCAGACGGCGCATGATGTGACGCCGGGCGATCTGCCCCGCTGGCGTTTCGTAGAAGGCCGCCAGGTCCGCGTGCGTCGGTCTGCATGGTTCCTGCCTACTCTTTGCCGGGAGCGGGTTCAACGGGCGGCCGCGGCGGCTGCTAGGCTCGCCCCCGCCCTTGCCGGAGCCCGCCATGTCCTCGCTGACGATCGAACTGATCGCCTGCCTGCGCGACAATTACGCCTATCTGCTGCGGGACGCGGATGCAGGGCTGTGCGCGGTGGTGGACCCGTCCGAGGCCGGCGCCTGTGCGGGCAGCGCTGGCCGAGCGGGGCGCCAGGCTGACCCATATCCTCAACACCCACCATCATTCTCGACCATACCGGCGGCAATCTGCCGCTGAAGGAGGAATTCGGCGCGCAGATGGTGGGACCGGCCAAGGATCGCGACCGCATCCCGGGCATCGATGTCGGCGTCGATGAATCCGCGCCCTGGGCACTGGGCCCGCATACGGTGCGGGTTCTGGAAATCCCGGCCCATACCAGGGCGCATATCGCCTTCGTCTTCGCCGAGCGACAAGGCCGCGTTCACCGGCGACACCCTGTTCGCGATGGGCTGCGGGCGACTGTTTGAAGGCACGCCGGCGATGATGTGGGCGGCGATGCAGAAACTGATGGCGCTGCCCGACGACTGCCGCGTCTATTGCGGCCACGAATACACGCTCAGAGCAATGGCCGCTTCGCGCTGACCGTCGAGCCGGGCAATGCCGCGCTGCACGGCCCGCATGCGCGAGGTCGAAGCCCTGCGCAGGCCAAGGACAAGCCGACCATCCCGACAACCATCGGGCTGGAGAAGCGCGACCAACCCGTTCATGCGGCCGGACTCGGCCGGAAATTCGCAAGTATGCTCGGCGTCGAAGACGCCAGCGATGTCGAGGTTCTGGCAGAGACGCGCCGGCGCAAGGACAATTTCTGATCAGGTGACCGGGCGGAATTCGCCGCTTTCCTTGTCGAGCAGTTCCAGCTGGCCGTTGGCGATGCCGAAACGCGCGCCCTCGAGCGACAGCGCGCCGGCCGCCACGCGCTCGGCGACAAAGGGAAAGCTCATCAGCCGTTCGAGCGACAGGCGCACGGCCTCGCGTTCGACGGCGGTCTGCGGATCGGTGTGATCATGTGCGCAGCGCGCAACCGCCGGCGAGAGCAGATCGATCCAGTCCGACATGAAGGGCATAGGTTCGCCGCCGCCCGGCGACTCCAAAGCCGCTTTGACGCCGCCGCATTCGGCATGGCCGACCACAACGATGTGCCGGACCTTGAGCGCGAGAACGGCGAAGGAAATTGCCGCGCTGGTGCCGTGAAATCCGCCACCCTCCTCGCAGGGCGGCACGATGTTGGCGACGTTGCGGATGACGAAGAGTTCCCCCGGCCGCACGCCGAAGATCGTGGCCGGGTCGACCCGGGAGTCGCAGCAGGAGATGACGAGATATTCCGGCGCCTGGCCCTTGGCCAGTTCGGCATAATGCGCGCGTTCCTCCGGCCAGCGCCGGGCGCGGAAATTGCGATAGCCCTCGATCAACCGTTCCATGTGATTCCTCCGTTCGCGCGCACGCTACAAGCGGCGGGCGCGGAAGGAAATGCGAAACGGTGTCAGGGGCGCATAAACATGTAGTCGGTGTCAGGATCGGCATTTTCGGCCGCGCTGCGCAGCTCGGCCTGCACGTCGGCAAGAGGGCGGCTGCGCGAGGAAAGCCTCCACCACCAGGGAGAGCGTGTAGCGGGCGACCGAATCGGCATCGATGCCGTGGGTCCCGGCCTCGGCCAGCGCCGCCTCGAAATGCGTCTTCGCGATCTGTCTTGCGTTCATGGCCGCCCTTCCTGCCTAGCATCCTTGCTAGGGCAGAGGCCGGCCGGCGACCTTGACCTCGGTCAACGTTCAGTCGTCGCTGTCCTTGTCGCTGTCCGACCCGCCGGAGACGGTGTGGGCGGCGCCGCTGGCGACTGAGGCGCCGACATCGATGGCGGTGCCCGCGACTGTCGTGGCCGCACCGGCCACGGTGCCCACCGCGCTCACGGCCACACAGCCGCCGAGGGCCGAGCCCAGCATCACAATGGCCGCCACTCCAAGCACGATACGCATCCGGTTCCCTCCGATTGGATGACGCAGAGTGTAGCGCCAGCCCTCAAGGAACACCTAACGCTTCCGTCAGCAACGGTCCGGCCACGCCCCAGTCCTGCAGCAGCCGCTCGGCGCCGGCCGCCAGGAGCCGGGCGCCGGCCGCCGCGTCCATGTGGCCGCCGCCGGCGAACCCCCAGACCGCCATGCCCGCGGCCCGGGCCGCGGCGACGCCATTGGCGCTGTCCTCCAGCACCAGACAGGCGCCGGGCGTCACCCCGAGCGCCGCGGCGGCATGAAAGAACAGATCGGGCGCCGGCTTGGCGCGGGCGAACATGATCGGCGGAATAGACATGTGGCGCGAAATGATCCCATAGCCCGACGAGCCGCAATTTCTTCTCGAGACCGACCGTGCCACTGGAACTGGCAACCGCCTTGGGATGGGGGATGGCGAGCACTGCGGCGCGCGCACCCGGCACCTCGGCCAACCGCGCATCGACCAGGGCGTGGTAGCGGCGGTGACAGGTGTCCTGGAAGCCTTCCGGCAGCGCGCGGCCGAGACGGGTGCGGCAATCGGCATCGAGCGCGGCGAAAAAGCCTTCGCTGCTCATGCCCATGAAGCGGGCTGCGAACGCGGAGCGGTCGTAATCCAGGCCGATCTCGGAGAGCGCGGCGAGTTCGACCTCCAGGGCCAGCACCTCGCTGTCCACGAGGACCCCGTCACAATCGAAGATGATTGCCTGCGCCATTGATACGTTGAATCCGTGCCGATTCGGGAGGCGCACTATAGCCACGGAGGCGCCGGCCGCCGGGGAACAAAGTGTTGCGCGAAATTGCAGCGGCGCCTGGCCTCAGCGCGCAAACTCGGCAGCGACCGCGGAGAAATGCAGCACCGCCGCGGCCAGCACAAAGCCATGCCAGATCGCCTTGTGAAAGGGGATGCGGTCGATCACGTAGAAGATCACGCCGGCCGAATAGACCAGGCCGCCGCCGATCAGAAGCCAGAAATCGACCGTCGCCATGGCGCGCGGCCAGAGGCTTCAGGACCGTCGACCACCATCCAGCCCATCGCCAGATAGACGACGATGCCGAGCCGCTCGAAGCGGCCGGGAAAGAGCAGCTTCATCGTCACGCCCGAACGATGGCCGTGAGCCAGATCGCGGCCAGGATGAGATCGCCGGTGGGATAGCCCATGCGATTGACGGCGAAGGGCGTGTAGGTCGCCGCGATCATGATGAAGATCGCCGCATGATCGAGACGGCGCAGCATCTGCTTGGACGGGCGGTGATGCGGCATCATGTTGTAGGCGGCGGAAAACCCGGTCATCGCCAGAAGGCCGAGGCAGTAGACCGTGACCGAAATGGTGACGCTGAGGCCGGTGACATTGGCGAGCAGCCACAGGCTGGCATTGATCGCGAACAGCACGCCAAGCACGTGGATCGCGGCATCGGCGCGGTGCTCATGGTGCGAGTAGCTGCGGGCGGACGGGACATCGGACGCAGGCGCCAGTCAGAACGCTCGCGACCGCGGACGCGCTCGCCAGCATCCGCGGCAGCATGTGCAAATACGGGGTTCAATTTACAGGCTTGGCCGCGGCGACTGACGCTCCGCCAGGCAGGGCCTCGCCTGCCGGACGCACCGGCTTTCGAAGCCAGCGCCGGAGCCCATGCATGAGCGCGCGCAAGCAGCCCGCCGGCACGGCATCGAAACGCTGTTCGCGACGCAACTCTACCGCGCCGCGCTGCCGAAGCGGGCGATGGACCTCAACGCGGCGCTGGAGGCGACCTGCCTGGCGATCGCGGGTGAGGACAAGGCCGGCCGGCGCTGGTGCAAGGAGCATGGCTATCGCGGCTACACCTCCTATGCCTCGCTCGACGACCTGCCGCAGCGCGCCAGCGTATTTGCCGAACTGGTCGCTCATCTGGACGTCCATGTGCGCGCCTTCGCCCGGACGCTGGAATTCGACATGGATGTGCGCCGACTCGGCCTCGACAGCATGTGGATCAATGTGCTGAAGCCCGGCGGATTGCACACCGCCCATATCCATCCCCATTCCATGATCAGCGGCACCTATTATGTGCGCGTGCCGGACGGGCGCCAGCGCCATCCGCTATCGAGGACCCGCGGCTGGGGATGATGATGGCCGCGCCGCCGCGCACGGCCCAAGGCGCCAAGCGGGCGAATCGCAGCTTCATCGAAGCAAAGCCCGAAGCCGGCACGCTGCTGCTGTGGGAGAGCTGGCTGCGCCACGAAGTGCCCGTGAATGCGGGCAGAAGCCGACCGAATCTCGATCAGCTTCAACTACGCGGCGCGCTGACGGCGGCCCAGATGCGCCTATGCGCGGCCGACGCTGCAGCGCAATGCTGACAGCGGAGACTTGCGGCGTATCATAGGCGGACTGATTCGGGTGCGAGGCCCGGACGCGAAGGGGGAGACGCCATGCCACCGACGATTTCCGTAGAGATGCAGATTCTGTTCTGCGCCATCCTGCTGGGCTTGATACAGCTTGTGCTCGCGGTGCTCGTCAGCATCGCCGGGCGCGGCATGCCCTGGGCGCTTGGCCCACGTGACGACGGCCGGCCGGCGCTTGGCCATGTCGCCGGACGCATCGAACGCGCCTGGCAGAACTTCCTGGAAACTTTCCCGTTCTTTGCCGCCGCCGTCCTGATGGTGCATGCGCTCAACATGCAGACGACAACCTCGGCACTGGGCGCGGAGATCTATATCTGGGCGCGGCTCATCTTCGTGCCGGCCTATGTATTTTCCATTCCGTACACGCGCACGCTGGTGTGGGGGGCATCCTTCGTCGGCATCCTGATGGTGCTGAGCGCAATCTGGCCGGGTTGGTGAGGCGGCCCGTTCCCCGCGCCATCCCCTAGCGGTGAGACATGCGCTTGGCGGCACATCTGCCCTGCCGCCCGCGCATTTGTTCCCACGGCGACGACCACCCTATATCCCGGGCCGTCATGCCTTGGGATTTTCGATCGTGCTGAAACGTCTCGTCCTGGCCGCCGCCCTGACGGGCCTGCCCTTTGCCGCAAGCGCGGCGGAGGCCCCCGTCTCGGTGATGATTGTCGGCGATTTCCATATGAGCAATCCCGGGCGGGACATTCACAACGCCCAGGCCGACGACATGCTGGCCCCGAAGCGGCAGGCCGAAATCAAGGCTGTGATCGCCGGCATTGCGCGCTTCCACCCGACGCTGGTGGCGGCGGAATGGCCGGCCGATCTCGTGGCGACGCGATACAAGCAATATGAGGCCGGCACCTATCCGGTTTCGCACAACGAGGTGGTGCAACTGGGCTTTCGCCTGGCCAAGGCGTCGAGCGCGCGGATGATCGGCATCGATGTCGACGGCGACTTTCCCTATGCGGCCGTGGACAGCTACGCCAAAGCGCATCGCCAGGAGGCGATCCTGAAACGGGCCAATGCCGGGATCGAGGCCGATGTGCAGAAACAGAACAGGCTTCTGAAGCATGGCACGGTGGGCGGCGTGCTGCGCTGGCTCAACGATCCGGCGCAGATCGCCCATGGCAATGATTTCTACCGCATGACGCTCAGGATCGGCGCGGGCAAGGAGCAGCCGGGCGCCGATCTGTTGACCGCCTGGTACAAGCGAAATTTCCGCATTTGCGCGAATTTGGTGCAGGCCGCGAAGCCGGGCGACCATGTGGTCGTGTTCTACGGGTCTGGCCACGGCTTCCTGCTGCGCCAATGCGTCAGCGAGATGCCAGGTTACAAGCTCGTGGAACCGAATGCCTATCTGCCGGAATAAGCGCGGCTAGCCCAGCCGTGACGGATAGCGCTTGATGAATTGCGCGAGCTTCTTCTCGAGATTGGGCACCTGATACTCCCGGTCCCAGGCGGTGAGCGCTTCGGCAAGGATCCGCTGACGTGCCTCTTCGGGCAGTGCGCTCCAGTTCGCGAGCACAGCGCTGCCGAGCCGGCGCACGAGGGTTTCCTCCTCGCTGGGATATTTGAACATCTTCTTCTGCGCGTTCTTGAAGGCTTCGGTCTCGGAGAACGGCTTGGTGTCGGTGGCATTTTTCGCGTCGGACATGGCGGCATTCCTTCGATGGGGCTGGTACCAGCGCGCCCCCTCGCCGGATGTCGGTGTCTCGTTCGGTGCGTTTCCCCGGATCTGTGGGCAGTATAGCGGCTTTCACCGCGCAGGCGAGGTCCGATCGGCCACGAACGACGCGATCGCCGGCCTCAATCTGCCGCACATTGGGTGCGTGGGCGCGGTCCGCTTCCGTCAGCTGTCCAGGAAGCTGCGCAGCTTACGGCTGCGGCTCGGGATGCTTGAGCTTCCGCAGCGCCTTGGCCTCGATCTGGCGGATGCGTTCGCGCGTCACCAGAACTGCTGGCCGACTTCTTCCAGCGTGTGGTCGGTGTTCATGCCGATGCCGAAGCGCATGCGCAGCACGCGCTCCTCGCGCGGCGTCAGCGTCGCCAGCACGCGCGTCGTGGTTTCGCGCAGGTTCGCCTGGATCGCCGCATCGATCGGCAGCACCGCATTCTTGTCCTCGATGAAGTCGCCCAGATGGCTGTCTTCCTCGTCGCCGATCGGCGTTTCGAGGCTGATCGGCTCCTTGGCGATCTTGAGAACCTTGCGCACCTTTTCGAGCGGCATGGCCAGGCGCTCGGCCAGCTCTTCCGGCGTCGGCTCGCGGCCGATCTCGTGCAGCATCTGGCGCGAGGTGCGCACCAGCTTGTTGATGGTCTCGATCATGTGCACCGGAATGCGGATGGTGCGCGCCTGGTCGGCGATCGAGCGGGTGATGGCCTGGCGAATCCACCACGTCGCATAGGTCGAGAACTTGTAGCCGCGGCGGTATTCGAATTTGTCGACCGCCTTCATCAGGCCGATATTGCCTTCCTGGATCAGGTCGAGGAATTGCAGGCCGCGATTGGTGTATTTCTTGGCGATGGAGATCACGAGGCGCAGATTGGCTTCGATCATCTCCTTCTTGGCCTGACCGCTCTCGCGCTCGCCCTTCTGCACCGTCTGCACGATGCGGCGGAAATCGACGATGGAGATGCGCATTTCCTGCGCCAGCGTCTGGATCTCGTCGCGCAGCTCGGTGAACGCGCTCGCGTTCCTCGGCCACGAATTCCTTCCAGCCGGGTGCCGACAGCCGGCGACGCGGCGCTGCCCAGTTGGGGTCGAGCTCGTTGCCGAAATGCTGCTTGAGGAATTCGGCGCGATCGACGCCATGGCTTTCGGCCAGGCGCAGGATGCGGCCCTCGAGGCTGACCAGACGGCGGTTGATGCCGTACATCTGGTCGACCAGGGCTTCGATGCGGTTGTTGTTGAGCTTCAGCCCCTTGACCAGATCGACCGTGTCGGTGCGCAGCTTCTTGAAGCGGCGTTCCTGGCTGGTCGACAGCTCGTCGTCGGCGAGCTGGGCCTCGACGCTGGCATCCTGCAGCTTGCCCAGCTTCTTGTAGAGCGAGGCGATCTTGTCGAGCGTCTCCAGCACCTGCGGCTTCAGCGCCGCTTCCATGGCGCTGAGCGGCAGATTGCCTTCATCCTCATCCTCGTCGGAATCGGCGGCGGCGGCGGCCTCGCCCGGATCGGTGGGCTCGCCATTCTTCTGCGCTTGCGCCTGCGCCGGCTCGGGCTTCCGGGCCTCGGCCGTCGCGCCATTCGCCGCGCCATTGGTATGGGTCGCGGCCGCGGCGCCATTGGCGCCGGCGCCGTTCGTGCCGGACCCGTTGGCGCCATTGGTGTTCGCCGCCATTGGCCGCATTGGCGGCATGTTGCTGGCATTGTTCTGGCCGTCCGGGCCGGCGCCATACATCGCTTCCAGATCGATGATGTCGCGCAACAGAACCTTGCCTTCGTTCAGCTCGTCGCGCCAAACCGTCAGCGCTTCGAAGGTCAGCGGGCTTTCGCACAAGGCGCCGATCATCAGCTCGCGGCCGGCCTCGATGCGCTTGGCGATGGCGATTTCGCCTTCGCGCGACAGCAGCTCGACCGAGCCCATCTCGCGCAGATACATGCGCACCGGATCGTCGGTGCGGTCATATTGCTCGGACGCCTTGGCGGTGGTGGCGACTTCCTTGCCGTCCGTCGTGGCCGGCAAATCGCCGTCGCCGCCTTCGTCCTGCTCTTCGCTCTCGATGACGTTGATGCCCATCTCGGACAGCATCGACATCGTGTCTTCGATCTGCTCGGAGGAGACCTTGTCGGAGGGCAGAACCTTGTTCAGTTCGTCATAGGTGACATAGCCGCGCTGCTTGGCGCGCTGAATCATCTTGCGCACGCCCACATCGGACATGTCGAGCAAGGGGGAATCGGCGTCTTCGCGGGCCGTTTGCGGTTCGGCGGGATCGGCCTTGCCGTTCTTTTTCTTCTTGGTGGACAGAATCTTGGCCTCGGGTTTCTTGGTGGGCTCGACCGGCGCCGCGGCTTTGGCGGCTGCCGGTTCGGCCTTGATCTTGGCGTCTGCGGGCTTGACCGCCTTGGTGGTCTTGTCGGCAGCCGTGTCGGCGGACGCTGCGCGCTTGGCCGCAGCCGGCGACGTCTTCTTCGGCTTGGGCGCCGGCTTGGCCGCCGCAGTCTTGGCGGCCGGTTTGGTCGTGGTCTTCTTCGCCACAGCCTTCACCGCAGCCGCCTTGGCAGGCGCGGGCTTGGCAGATTTGGTCTTCGCTGCGGGTCTGGGCTTGGTCGTCGCCTTTGCCTTGGGCGCAGCTTTCGCCCTGGTCGCAGCCTTGGCCCTGGTCGCGGGTTTGGCCTTGGTCGCAGCCTTCGCCTTGGGCGCAGCCTTCGCCTTGGGCGCGGGTTTGGCCTTCTTCACCGGCGCGGATTTGGCCGAGGCCGCCTTGGCAGGCGCGCGCTTGGCCTTGCTCGCGGGTTTCGCGGCGGCAGCCGGTTTCTTCGCTTTGGCGTTCTTCTTCGTCACCACACCAGTTCCGTTGTTCGTCGCTTGGCGCCTCATCCGTCCCAGTTCAGGGTGAGACCGCTGTTTCCATTCGTGTGCCCGCACCCGGCGGGAGAACCAAACCACTATGGCACTGGCCCCGCCGAGCCGGTGTCGAATGCGCGCGCGCCTCAGTCGGTATTGTGCGGGCCAAGGAGGCGGCGGGCATCATGCCAATTCTCCTCGGTCGCCTCGGATTTGTAACGCTCAAAAGCACGGACCCGTTCTGGGCCGAGTTCCGCCATTTCGCGCAAATCCGCGACGGCACGGAGCCAGCGGGCTTCGACATCGTCGCCATTGGCGGCTCCCCCCTGGGCACGCTCCTGAGCGTCGTCCGCCGGGGCAACCTGACCGGCCGCACGCCGCGCCTTCAGGCGCGCGACGAGCTCAGCCATGCCTGAGCGTACGAGATGGGCCTCCAGCCCTTCCTTTTCAAGCCTGAAGCCGGAGGCGGCGAGGTTTAGGAGTTCGTGGCGCAATTTGTCAAGGTTTGGATCGGAAAAGGGCAGCGTGGCAAGGGTTTCTGCGTGAATCAGGGCCAGCTCGGGGGCCTCGAGAAGCAGGCCCGCAAGTTCCGCCTCCTTGACCTTCAGCGGCCCCGCCGCGGCCCGTGCGGGCCAGCAGGCTGTTGCGGACCGCCGGTGACACCGTCTCGCCGGCCCCATAGGCCGCCCGCCCGCGGCCTCGGCCGGCATCCGGGCCACCGCTGCGCGATCTGGGCCCGTAGCCGGCGCCGCCCCGCCCGCGCCCGGCGGCCGGTTTGCGGCGCTTGAAGGCTTCGAACACCTTCTCGTTGAAATCCCGGCGATAATAGTCGGCGATCGTCGGAATCCGAGATGCGGCCCACCAGATCGGCCAGCGCCCGCTCCAGACCGGCCCGGCGCTCCGGGGTCGAGAAGTCCTTGGCCTCGGTCTCGGCCCGCCACAGCACACGGGCCAAGGGCTCTGCAGCCTCGAGCAGCGCCGCCATGCCGCCGGGGCCCTGGCCGCGGATCAGCGTGTCCGGATCCTCGCCGGCCGGCAGGAAGGCAAAGCGCAGGGAATGGCCGGGCTTGAGGTGCGGCAGGGCCAGGTGGGCGGCCCGGGTGCCGGCACGAAGGCCCGCCTCGTCGCCGTCGAAGGCCAGGATCGGCTCGGGCGCCACCCGCCACATCAGGGCCAGCTGGTCCTCGGTCAGGGCCGTGCCCAGCGGGGCGACGGCATGGGCGAAGCCGGCCCGCACCAGCGCGATCACGTCCATATAGCCCTCGGCCAGGATGATGGTGCCGGCCTTGAGCGCGGCGGGGCGGGCGGCGGCGAAATTGTAGAGATTGTGGCCCTTGGAGAAGAGCGTGGTCTCGCCGGTGTTGATGTATTTGGGCTTGGCGTCGGGATCGAGGGCCCGGGCGCCAAAGGCGATGATCCGGCCCCGCGGATCCGAAATCGGGAAGGTGATGCGGCCAAAGAAGAAATCGCGCAGGCCACGGCCCTCCTGCGGCCGGCCGGGCCAGACCCGCCGCGACCATGTCGTCCAGGGTGATATTGTTGCCCTTCAGATGCTCGATCAGGGCGTTGTTGCCGCGCCGGGGCAAAGCCGAGGCGGAATCCGGCGGCGGCCGCCGCATCGAGCCCCCGACCGGCCAGATAGTCGCGCGCCTCGCGGCCCGCCGGGCCGGCGCAGCTGGGCCTCGAAAAAGGCGCAGGCGGCCTCGACGACGTCATAGAGCGATTTCTTCTTCTGCTCGCGGGCCTCGTCCTCCGGCGACCATTGGGGCAGATCGACACCGGCCTCGCCGGCCAGGCGCTCGACCGATTCCGGGAAAGCTCAGGCCCTCGGTCTCCATCAGCCATTTGAAGGCGTCGCCGCCGGCCCCGCAGCCGAAGCATTTGTAGGTCCGCCGCTCGTTCTCGACCTTGAAGGACGGTGATTTCTCCTGATGGAAGGGGCAGCAGCCCCACATCACCTTGCCCTTGCGGACAAGTTTCACGCGCCGTCCGACCAGCTGGACGAGATCGGTCCGCCTGAGGATTTCGTCGAGAAGGCCCTGGCCGTAGCGCATGGGGTGAGCTTACGCGCCTTTCGCCGCGATTGCTGGGCCGAATTCGGCGATTCCTGTGAATCGCACGGCGGCGCCTAGCGTGGACCGTCCAGCGTTTTCTGGAAGTGGAAGCTGGTGATCGACATCCCCAACCGGAAATAGAAATGGTGGGCGCGCAGCCGCTGGGTACCGGAATCGAGATGGAAGGTCCGGCAGTTTTCGGCGCGCGCAAAATCTTCCATCCAGCGCATCAGCGCTTCGGCATAGCCCTTGCCACGAAAGGCCTCGGCACAGATCAGATCGTCGACATAGAGCGACTTGCCGGCGAACAGGTAGTCGACGAGGCGAAAGCCGGCGCAGGCGACAGGGGCGCTGCCGGCCTCCGGCGTTTCCTCGACATAAATCAGCCGGTAGCCGGCCTGCTCGTGCTGATGGCGCACGCGGGCCACCAGCTCCTCGGCATCCTTCAGCTGCGGCCGCAATTCGTGGATGATCGGAAACAGCCGCGCGACGTCCGCGTCGCTGCCGGCGTCGCGGATTGTGAAGGGCGAGGCTTCAGCGCTCATTTGCCGCTCAGCAGATTTTTCACCGTGCCGCTGGCCCGGGCGAAATCCATCTGACCGGCATAACGCTCCTTGAGCGCAGCCATGACCTTGCCCATATCCTTCATCGAGGCGGCGCCAGTCTCGCCGATGACGGCGGTGATGGCAGCCTGCGCCTCTTCGGCATCCATCTGCTTGGGCATGAAGCCGCGGATGATCTCGATCTCCTCGCGCTCCTGCGCGGCGAGTTCGGGGCGGCCGCCCTTGTCGTAGGTCTCCGCCGATTCCTCGCGCTGCTTGATCATCTTGGCGAGCAGCGACAGCACCTCGTCGTCGGAGACGCCGTCGCGGCTGGTGTCGGTGCGCGCGGCGATATCGCGGTCCTTCACCCCGGCCAGGATCATGCGCAAGGTGCCGACGCGGCGGGCATCCTTGGCCTTCATCGCCTCCTTCAGGGCTGCATTGAACGCATCGCGCAAGGCCATGTTCTGCTCCGCATGGGGAAAGCGGGCACTGTAGCCCGCTTGCGGCCATTGTTCAACGCAATTGAAATTGCACGATAAATTCTTTTTCTGCGGAGCTTGACCGCGGCCGCGAGCATTCCTATTTTCCGCCGAACTCCCAGATACGGTACCCGCCCATGGCCGACGCCCCGACCTCACCCGCCGCAACGCCGGCGGCTCCGCTTTCGCGCGCCCGCAGCGGCACCGCGGTGCTGGTGCTGGCCGACGGCACCGTGTTCGAGGGCATCGGCTTCGGCGCGACGACCGCGGCGGTGGGCGAAGTCTGCTTCAACACCGCGATGACCGGCTATCAGGAAATCCTGACCGATCCCTCCTATGCCGGGCAGATCGTCGCCTTCACCTTCCCCCATATCGGCATCGTCGGCACCAATGCCGAAGACATGGAGACCACGACGCCGGTGGTGCGCGCCATGGTGGTGCGCGCCGACGCCGAGGATCCCTCCAACTACCGCAACATGGCCACGCTCGACCGCTGGCTGGCGTTGCAGAACATCCCGGGCATCGCCGGGCATCGACACCCGCGCGCTGACGGCGCGCATCCGCGAGCAGGGCATGCCGCATGGGGTCGTGGCCCATGACCCGAACGGCAAGTTCGACATCGACGCGCTGGTCAAGCAGGCGCGGGACTTTACCGGGCTGGTGGGTCTGGACCTCGCCAAGGATGTGAGCTGCCGGCAGATGTATCGCTGGACCGAAACGCCATGGAACTGGGGCACAGGCTTCGGCGAGCAGGCGGCGCCGAGCTGGCGCGCAGTGGTGCTCGACTACGGCGTCAAGCGCAACATCCTGCGCGAGCTGGCCGGGCTTGGCGCCGAGGTCATCGTGCTGCCGGCCAATGCCAGCTATGACGACGTGATGCGCCATGCGCCCAATGGCGTGCATGCTTTCCAACGGGCCCGGCGATCCGGCGGCGACGGGCGAATATGCCATTCCCGACCATCAAGGCGCTGGTCGAAAGCAAGCTGCCGCTGTTCGGCATCTGCCTGGGCCATCAGATGCTGTCGCTGGCGCTGGGCGCGAAGACCCATCACATGGCGCAGGGCCATCACGGCGCCAACCATCCGGTCAAGGATCTGGAGACCGGCAAGGTCGAGATCGTGTCGATGAACCACGGCTTCACCGTGGATCGCGACACGCTTGCCCAAGGGCGTGAAGGAAACGCACATCTCGCTGTTCGACAAGACGAATTGCGGCTTGCGCGTCGAAGGCCGCGACATCTTCTCGGTGCAGTATCATCCCGAGGCCTCGCCCGGCCCGCAGGATTCGCATTATCTTTTCGCGCGCTTCGCGAAGGCGGCCCGCGCTTAATCTCGGGTTCGATCGTTCAAACAGAGCGGATCGCATGACGACATATGGTTTGCTGGTCAATCACTTCGGCGATTTCGTCCGGCGCAGCCATGTCGCGCCGGCTGCATCAGCGAAGCCCGTGGCGCAGCCGGACGCGGTCCAGCGCGTACGCGAGCTCTGCGGGCATCACATCGTTCCGCTGGCCTTGCTGTCGCGCGCGGACGGCGAGAGCGCGCCCCAGCGAGCGTGCAGCAATCGCCAATCACTGCAGCTGGCTTCTGAAACATTCCGGCCAGCCTGCCAGCGCCGACGAGCGCACGGCACTCGAAACTTATCTTGAAAGCGTTCGGCCGACATTGGTGCAGCTCGACCTGGCGCTCAAGAAGATCGAACGCGAACCGAAGGACCGCATCACGGCCCTGTTCGCGGCCGCCATCAATGTGGTGGAAGCCGATGGCAGGCGCGATCCTGCGGAGCTTCGGTTTCTTGCCAAACTCAGCCGGGACCTGGCAGAGATCGAACGGGGCTAGACGCGCGTCAGCGCCGCAGTTCCAGCACATCCATGGTCGATTCCTGCAGCGGGTACGGCATTTCCAGGCGCAGATGGCCGGCGCCGATCTTCGTCAGAAGACCGATCTGGTCGTCGGGCGTCACGGGCGCGCCGGCGGTGGCGCCGTCGCCGGAATAGGCGTGGCGCGGCTCGCCGTGTCACCGACGAGGCGCCCAGATAGACAAAGGCGCCATCGCCGTCGGGATAGAGATAGCCATTGGTGTACTGGCTGCCGGTGAGCTTTTCGAGATAGGGCCCACCGCCCTTCATCGAAATGCGGCAGCGGAACCAGGTATAGATCACATCGGGCGTGACGCCGCCGAGCTTGATGGTGCGGCAGCGCCAGTTTCCGAGCAGAGAGCCCACCGACGCGCGCTGGCCGCGTGCGCCCATGACCGCATGAATGATCGAAAGATCGGAGGCCGGTGCGCCGCTGTTCGGCTTCGGCCATGGCCTTGGCGCGGGATTCGCCGATGCGGGCCAGCCGCTGCTGATCGAATTGCGAGGCGGTGTCCTGCCAGCCGGCCTGGGCCGCAGATGCGGTGCCGACGAGCGCGGCGGCGAACAGAACCGTTTTCAGCGTGCCCATGGTTTGCCCCTTCAATCCCCGTGTCAGTCGCCGTTTCCGGGCGGCTGCCAGCCCTTCAGATCGGCCGTCGGCGGCATGCCGACGACGTTGAACCCGGCGTCGACGAAATGCACTTCGCCGGTGACGCCGCCTGCAAGCTCACTCAGCAAGATAGAGCGCGGCCCCGCCGACATGATCGAGCTCGATCGATTTCTTGAGCGGGGCATGCGCCTTGTTCCATTTGAACACGGTGCGCGCATCGCCGACGGCCGAACCGGCCAGCGTGCGCATGGGGCCGGCGGAAATCGCGTTGACGCGGATGCCGTCGCGGCCCAGATCGGCGGCGAGATAGCGCACGCTCGCCTCCAGCGCGGCCTTGGCCACGCCCATCACATTGTAGTTCGGCATGACGCGGGAGGCGCCCAGATAGGTCAGCGTCACCATGGCGCCGCCGGGCCCGCCCATATCGGTCGACATCAGCTTCGCGGCGCGTTGGGCGACGGCGGTGAAAGAGTAGCAGGAGATCGACAGCGTGCGGCAGAAATTGGCGCGGCTCGTATCGACGTAGCGGCCCTTCAGCTCGTCGCGATCGGAGAAGGCGATGGCATGAACCAGAAAATCGAGGCTGCCCCATTCGGATTTCAGCGTCTCGAACACGGTGTCGAGTTGTTCGTCGCTCTCGACATCGGCCGGCAGAACCAGCGATGAGCCGATGGAGGCCGCCAGCGGCTTCAGCCGCTTGGCCTGGGCATCGCCCTGATAGGTGAAGGCGATCTCGGCGCCCTGGGCCGCCAGCATGCGCGCAATGCCCCAGGCGATGGAATGGTCGTTGGCCACGCCCATCACCAGGCCGCGCTTGCCCGCCATCAGATTTCCGCGCTTTAGTTCGGCCTCAGCCATACTCACTTGCCCTTTCAGGGTCTGTGCCAGATCGGGACGATTGCCACGGCATCATCCGATCGCAGCAAGTTTCGTGCATGACACGCCGACCGGTCCTAGACGCGCTGGAACACCAGCAGTCGCATTGGTGCCGCCGAAGCCGAAGCTGTTGGACATGGCCACGTTGAGCTTCGCATTGTCGATCCGTTTGCGGACGATATTGGCGCTCGCCCACGTTCGGGATCGAGTTCCTCGATATTGGCGCTTTCGGCGATGAAGCCGTGCTGCATCATCAGAAGCGTATAGATGGCCTCGTGCACGCCGGCCGCGCCCTGGCTGTGGCCGGTCAGCGACTTGGTGGCGCTGATCGGCGGCATGTCGGCGCCGAAGACCTCGGCGATGGCCCGGATCTCGGGAATGTCGCCCACCGGCGTCGAGGTGGCGTGCGGGTTGATGTAGTCGACCGGCGCCGCGCACCTTTTCGAGCGCCATGCGCATGCAGCGCACCGCGCCCTCGCCGCTCGGGCGCCACCATGTCGGCGCCGTCCGCGGTGGCGCCATAGCCGACCAGCTCGGCATAGATCTTGGCGCCGCGGGCCCTGGCGTGTTCGAGCTCCTCGAGCACCAGAATGCCGCCGCCGCCGGAGATGACGAAGCCGTCGCGGTTCCTGTCATAGGCGCGGCGAGGCCTTTTCGGGAGTCGCGTTGTATTTCGACGACATCGCGCCCATGGCGTCGAACAGCACCGACAGCGTCCAGTCCAGTTCCTCGCCGCCACCGGCGAACATGATGTCCTGCTTGCCCCACTGGATCATCTCGGCGGCGTTGCCGATGCAGTTGGCGCTGGTCGAGCAGGCCGAACTGATCGAGTAATTGACGCCCTTGGTCTTGAACCAGGTCGACAGATTGGCCGAGCAGGTCGACGACATCGCCTTCGGGCACCGCGAAGGGACCGACCCGCTTGGGCCCCTTGCCGGCCTCGCGCGTGGTATCGGCGGCGGCCACGATGGCGCGGGTGGACGGACCGCCGGAGCCGACAATCAGGCCGGTGCGCGGGTTGCTGACCAGCTCGGCGGCCGAGGCCGGCATCGGCGATGGCCTGGTTCATCGCGATCCAGGCATAGGCCGCGCCGTCGCCCATGAAGCGCCGGGCCCGGCGGTCAACCGCGCTGTCGAGATCGACCTTGAGGCTGCCATGGACCTGGGAGCGGAAGCCAAGCCTGGCGTAATCCTCGGCGGCGATGATGCCGGATTTTGCGGCCCGCAGGCTGGCCGTGACCTCTTCGGCATTGCTGCCGATCGATGACACGATGCCCATGCCGGTGACGACGACGCGTCTCATGGACTTGTTCCTTCTGCTTTTGGACGCCCCCTGCGGAGAACCGGCAGAGGTGACCCAACCCTTATCAGGCACGGGGCCAAAGGATAAGGGGGGCGGATAAGACGATCAGGCCGGCGCGGCGGCAGTCTGTGCCACGGCCGAGCTGTCCTCGGTCGAACAGGCCGACGCGCAGATCCCTGGCCTCATAGATGACCTTGCCGTCGACCTTCACGATGCCGTCGGCCACGCCGACCACGAGCCGGCGCATGACCACGCCGCTTGAATTCGACGTAGTAGCTGACAAGCTTGTTGGAGGGCAGCACCATGCCGGTGAACTTCACCTCGCCCATGCCCAGCGCCCGGCCCTTGCCGAGCCCGCCCATCCAGCCCAGGAAGAACCCGGCCATCTGCCACAGCGCATCCAGGCCCAGGCAGCCCGGCATCACCGGATCGTTCTGGAAGTGGCATTTGAAGAACCACAGGTCGGGATTGAGATCGAACTCGGCCGCGACAGAGCCCTTGCCCTGGCTGCCGCCGTCGGCGGTGATCTCGGTGATGCGGTCGAGCATCAGCATGGGCGGCAGAGGCAGGCGGGCATTGCCCTCGCCAAACAGCTCGCCTCTGGCGCAAGCCAGAAGCCCATCCTTATCGAAACTCGATTTGCGTGCCGACATTCGAAAAACCACCCATTCGGTCATTTCGGCCGCGCCGCCTTGAATTGCGGGGCTTGGCGGCCGACAGTTTGTTTGTTAGAAGCATTCTAACCAATGATCGGTTAGGCTGCACCCTAGCAAACATGAAGCCCGAGTGTCAGCCGCGCAAGAGGTGCGGAACTTCGGGTTCCGGTCGCCGCCAAGTTGGAACGCAAAGATGGCCCAAAAGGCATCGAAGAAGGCTACGGAAGACGCCAGCGCGCGGCTGAGGGCGGCGGGGCTCAGGCCCACCCGCCAGCGCGTCGCCCTGGCCGATCTGCTGTTCGGCGCGGGCCATCGCCACCTGACCGCCGAATTGCTGCATGCCGAGGCCGGCCATGCCGGCGTCAGCGTCTCGCTGGCCACCGTCTACAACACGCTGCACCAGTTCACCGAAGCCGGGATGCTGCGCCAGGTGGTGGTGGATGCGGCCCGCTCCTATTTCGATACCAATGTTGAGGCGCATCAGCATTTCTACGCCGAAGACGACGCCATGCTGATCGATATCCCGGGCGACACCATCGAAGTGGCCGGTGTGCCGGCGCCGCCCGCGGGCACGGAAATCGAGCGCGTCGATGTCGTGATCCGGATCCGGCGGCGCTGAGCCGAAATCCCGGTCCGCGACCGCCGCAAGTGCCCGCTGCCATTTTCTATTTAGAACCATTCTAAACTGTTGACACTGCGTCTGCGCGGGCGCATGGTCGCGGCGCGTGCGGCGGCCGCCCCTCACTTCCTGCAGCGGCAGCGCCCCGCCCGCCACATGACTGTTCGCAAGGGAAGAAGGAGAACTCCCATGGCTGCCCTCAAAGGCTCCAAGACTGCCAAGAATCTGGCCGACGCATTCGCCGGCGAAAGCCAGGCCAACCGCCGCTATCTCTATTTCGCGCAGAAGGCCGACGTCGAAGGCTACAACGACGTCTCCACCGTGTTCCGCTCCACCGCGGAAGGCGAGACCGGCCACGCCCACGGCCATCTCGAATTCCTCGAGGCCGTCGGCGATCCGGCCACCGGCGAGCCGATCGGCGGCACCGACCTGAACCTGAAGGCCGCGATCGCGGGCGAGACCCACGAATACACCGATATGTATCCGGGCATGGCCAAGACCGCGCGCGAAGAAGGCTTCGACGAGATCGCCGACTGGTTCGAGACCCTGGCCAAGGCCGAGAAGTCCCACGCCGGCCGCTTCCAGAAGGCCCTGGACACGCTGGGCCAGTAAGCCGACAGACGCGGCGATGGCGAGTGGCGCAAGCGTGACAGAATCGCTTGCGCCGCTCGCCATCTTCGTTTCCCGCTCTCCGTCACTCACAGCCCACGAGATCCCATGTCCCGCGAAGGCAGCCTCGACGCCCCCACGCGCCATCCGATCGAATGGCGCAATCCCGATTTCACCGATGCCGACAAAGCTCGACGCCGAGATGCGGCGCGTCTTCGACATCTGTCATGGCTGCCGCCGCTGCTTCAATCTGTGCGATTCCTTTCCGCGCCTGTTCGACCTGATCGACAATGGCGAGACCGGCGAGTTGGACGGCGTCAAGTCCGAGGATTTCGCGCCCATCGTCGAAGCCTGCACCCTGTGCGACATGTGCTTCATGACGAAGTGCCCCTATGTGCCGCCGCATGAATTCAATCTCGACTTCCCGCACCTGATGCTGCGCTACCGCGCCGCCGAGGCGAAAGCCGGCAAGACCAATTTCGTCGCCCGCCAGCTGGCCGAGATGGACCGCAACGGCACGCTGGCGCGGCTGTGCCAGCCCGCTCGTCAACTGGGCCGGCGACAAATCGAACGGCTGACGCGCGCCGGTCGATGTCGGCCGTCGTCGACATCGACCGCGATGCCGAGCTGCCCAAATTCCATGCCAAGACCTTCGTCGCCGCCGACCGCAGCGATCCGCAGACGGCCAATGCGCCAGGCGCCGGCCTATGGCAAGCGCAAGGCGGCGCTCTATTGCGACCTGCTTCGTCAATTACAACAAGCCCGAGACCGGCATGGCCGCGCGCGCCGTGCTCAACCATCTGGGCGTGGAGACGCGTGTGGCCTATCCCGGCTGCTGCGGCATGCCCTTCCTCGAACAGGCCGAACTGGCGCGGGTGGCGGAGAACGCCGCCAAAGTGTCCAAAGAACTCGTCAAGCTGATCGACGAGGGCTACGACATCGTGACCCTGACCGCCTCCTGCGGGCTGATGTTCAAATTCGAATGGCCGCTGATCGTGCCCGACAATGCGGACGTGAAGAGACTGGCCGAGAACACCTTCGACATCGACGAATATGTCGTCGACGTCGCCAAGAAGGACGGCCTGCCGACGGGCTCTCGACCGCTGCCCGAAGGCGTCACCGTGCATCTGCCCTGCCATGCGCGGGCGCAGAACATGGGCCCCAAATCGGCCGAGATGCTGAAGATGATTCCCGACACGCCGGTCGACGTGATCGAGCGTTGCTCGGGCCATGGCGGCACCTTCGGCGTGCTCAAGGAAACCCATGACGTGGCCAAGAAGGTCGGCCGGCCCGTATTCCGCGCCGCCGCCAAGCAGGCGCGCGGCCATATCGCCTCGGACTGCCCGCTGGCCGGCCTGCACATCCTGAACGGCGCACGCGAAGCCGCGGCCAAGGAGGGCAAGGAACTGCCCGCCAAATCCGCCGAGCATCCGATCGAGATCTTCGCCCGCGCCTTTGGCTTGAAGGAGTAAGACACATGAGCGCGAAGGAACGCCGCATGACCCACGCCGACATCATGCCGCTCGCGAATATGGCCCGAAGCGCAACGAGATGCGCAAGCCGCTGGTCGCGGTGAAGAAGGACCGCCGCATGGAGGTCGGGCCCCTTCGCCACCTTCTATTTCGAGAACTACGACACGATGTGGGCCGCAGGTGCATGGAAATGCTGCACATCGAAAAGGGCGGCGACGACCAGATCCAGGGCGAGCTGGACGCCTACAATCCCGCTGATCCCGCAAGGCAGCGAACTGATCGCCACCCTGATGCTGGAGATCGAGGACGCCAGGAAGCGCGAGCGCGAGCTCTATCGCCTCGCCGGCATCGAGGAAGCGACCTATATCGAACTGGCGGGCGAGCGCATCCGGGCCGCCCGACCGAATATGACGAGCGCACCACCGCCGACGGCAAGACCAGCTCCGGTCCACTGGGTGCGTTTCACCTTCACCGACGAAGAGAAGAAGAAATTCGCCGATCCGGCGGTGCCGGCGGTTCTGGGCGTGGCCCATGCCGCCTATGGCCACATGGCGGTGATCCCGCCGCAGGTGCGCGACGCATTGGCAAAGGATTTCGCCTAGACGCGCAGGGCTGCCGCGCGTAAGCTCGCCCGCTCAATGGGGGGGATTTCATGCGCATACTGATCTGCGGCGCCGGCATGGCGGGGCTGACATTGGCCGCGCTTGCTGCGCCAGCGCGGCATCGAGCCGGACATCATCGACCGCGCGCCGAATTTCGATCATGCCGGCTATGTGCTGGGCCTATACCCGCTCGGCAACCGCGTGCTGCACGGACTTGGCGTCTACGATGAGTTCGTGCGGCGAGCGAAGTCGATGGACGACTATGCCGTCGCGGGCGGCAATGGCCGCACGATCAAGACGCTTCGACTTCCGCCCCTTCACGAGCCGCTATGGCGACATCCGCATTCTGGGCCGCGGACGATCTTGCTGGGCCTGCTGCACCGCGCCAGCGGCAACCTGCCGATCCGCATGGGCGTGACCATCGCCGCGCTGACCGAGAATGGCGACGCCGTGCGGGTGCGCACCTCGGATGGGCGGAGACGGCGAGTACGATCTCGTGGTCGGCGCCGACGGCATCCATTCGCAGCTGCGCCGCAACACGTCTCGCCGCAACCGCGACGATCTTCGACACCAAATGGGCCTGCTGGGCGTGGTGGGCCGGGCGCGGCGATCTTCCTGCCGACGACCGTGCAGGAGCAATGGGGCGCGGGCCGCTTGGTCGGCATCTATCCGACGCCCGACGCGGCCTGGGCGTGATCGCCGGCGCGCCGGCGCGCGCACTCGGCTTCGGCGCCGCGCGACGGGCGGCAGACCCGCGATGATGGGAGGTGTTCGGCAAGATGAAGGGCCGCGCCCGCGAGATGATCGACAGCTTTCCCGAACGACGAGGAAGAGATGTTCTACTGGAAGCTCGACGACCAGCGCGCCCGAAGAGCTGGATCAAGGGGCGCGTGGTTCTGCTCGGCGATTCGGCCTGCGCCTTCCTGCCGACGGCGGGCATCGGCGCGTCGATGGCGATGGAATCGGCCGCGGTGCTGGCCGACGAGCTCTCGCCGCGCCGGACGCGGAGGACGGTTCCGCTGGCGCTGATCTTCTTCGAGCGGCGCCGGCGAGCGCGCGTGGAAGCCGCGCAGGACGACAGCCGCAAGCCTGTCCAAGCTGATGTTCATGAGAAGCCCGGTGCTGGCCTGGGGCCGCAACCAGCCGTCCGGTTCATGAAGCTGGAAAGCCTGGCCAAGGATATCGTCAAGATGCTGGGCGAGCCGATCTAGCGCAGCGTCAAGCCGGTGGCGGCCTCCAGCTCGCCGATCGCCTGGGGACCGCTCTCGACCTTGATCGTCGTCATGCCCATGGCGCGCGCCGGTTTCAGTTCACGCCCAGATCGTCGAGATAGACGCAAGCCGCCGGCTCGACGCCCAGCGCCTCGCACATCAGCGCGTAGATTTTCGGATCGGGCTTGCGAAGGCCGACCTTCGAGCTTTCGATCAGATGGTCGAACATCTCCATGATCTCGGTCTTGTAGAGATTGGCCTGGCGTGCCGGCGCCCGCCGCCTGCATCGACGGCACATTGTTGGTGATGCAGCCGGTCTTGAGTCCCGGCGTGCGCGGATGCGGCGCAGCGCCTCGATCATTTCGGGGCGGAAATCGCCTGCCAGCAGCGGAATGATGTCGCGGCCCGGCACTTCATGGCCCAGGGCACGGGCTTCGGCCGCGAATTCCCTGTCGAAGGTGTCGAGATCGGTTTCGGCCCGCTCGAACCGGGCCCAGGCGTTTTCCAGATGATTGGCGGCATTGATCTGGCGGATCAGATTTTCCGGCAGGCCCCGCTCGCGCTCATAGCGGGCAAAGGCGTCGAAGGGCGAGGAGGTGAAAACCCCGCCGAAATCCCAGATGACCGCGTCAATCAAGGCTGATACTCCAATAGCTGTCTTGCACAGAAGAAGCAGCCGGGCCCTAATCGGTCAAGCATCAGGGGGACGGCCATGAGCGAACGCGTAGTTCATCTGCCGCCGGAAAGCCGGGGCGAAGCACCGGCGCGCGGGCGGCTTGAGGGCCGGCGGGTTCTGGTGGTCGGCGGCGGGCAGATGGAGATCGGCGAGGCCGATACCCCCATCGGCAATGGCCGCGCCATGAGCATCCTGTTCGCGCGCGAAGGCGCCGCGGTGGCCGTCGCCGACCGAAACGCCGAGAGCGCTGCCGCAACCGTGGCCGCAATCGGCGCGGAGGGCGGCACGCGCATATGCCATCACCGCCGATGTGACGCATGAAGCCGATGTGAACCGCATGGTGGCGGAGGCCGTAGACGGATTGGGCGGGCTCGACGGGCTGGTGCTCAATGTCGGCATCGGCGCGGGCGGACACTGGCTGGAGGGCACCACGGCCGAGGCTTGGGACAAGGTGTTCGCCATCAATATCCGCAGCCACATGCTGAGCGTGAAGGCGGCGCTTCCGAAGCATGGACGACGCCGCATCGATCGTCTTCATTTCCTCCATCGCCGGGCTGACGGCCGGCAGCCGCATTCCCGCTTATGATGCCTCCAAGGCCGGCCTGTTCGGCTTGTGCCGTCATGTGGCGTTCGAGGGCGCGCGGCGCGCCATCCGCGCCAATGTCGTCGCGCCCGGTCTGATGGACACGGCGATCGGCCGACTGGCGAGCCGCGGCCGGCCCAATCGCGCCACGACGCCGGTGCCGCTGGGCCGGCAGGGCACAGGTTGGGAGACCGCCTATATGGCGCTGTTCCTGCTCAGCGAAGAAAGCGCCTATGTGACCGGGCAGAGCTTCGCCGTCGATGGCGGCTTGAGCGGATCGTGAGGGGGCAATGGCGCATACGCACAGGGCCTGCGCGATTTCGGCAATGGCTGCTTTGCCTGGCTGCAGCCCGATGGCGGCTGGGGCCTGTCCAATGCAGGGCTGGTGAGCGACGGCGACGAGGCGCTGCTGGTCGACACCATGTTCGACTATGCCCATACCCGCGCCATGCTGGACGGCTTCGCCCGCGCCAGCGCCGCCAGGATCGGCACGGTTTTCAACACCCACCACAATGGCGATCACTGTTACGGCAACGCATTGGTCGAAGGCGCCGAGATCGTCGCCACCGAAGGCGCGGCGGCGGCGATGGCCCATGAAAGCGCCAGCCATGCTGGCGGGCATGATGAAGGCGGCGCCGAATCTGGGGCTGACGCGGCGAATACCTGACCCATTGCTTCGGCCGCTTCGACTTCAACCGGCGTCGAAGCCAGGCTGCCGGACACCACCTTCCGCGGCCGCACGGCCCGGCAGGTGGGCGCCAAGACCGTCGAGCTGATCGAGGTCGGCCCGGCGCATACCGGCGGCGACGCGCTGGCCTATGTGCCCGCGGACAGGACGATCTTCACCGGCGACATCCTGTTCATCGACGGCCATCCCATCCTGTGGGCGGGGCCGGCGCAAAACTGGATCGACGGCCTGCCGCATGATCGAGGCCCTGGATGTCGAGACCATCGTGCCCGGCCACGGGCCGGTGACCGACAAGGCCGGCGTTGTGCGGGTGCGCGAATATCTCTCCTACATTCGCGACGCAGCGAAAGCGCGTTTCGATGCCGGTCTGGACGCCTTCGAAGCCGCACGCACGATCGCGCTTGATGATTTTGCGGGCTGGGGCGATGCCGAACGCATCGCCGTCAATGTCGCCACGCTCTATCGCGAATTTGGCGCCACGGACACGCCCTCCGATGCGGCGACGCTGTTCGGCTGGATGGCGCAGCTATGGAGGGATCGCAAATGACCGTGACCGTCTATGAACACCCGCTCTGTCGCCTTATGCGCAGAAGGTCAAGATCGCGCTCGACGAGAAGGGCGTCGACTACGAGGTGAAGATGCCGGCGGCGATCGGCACCGGCCAGCCCGATTCCGATTTTCTCAAGGCCAATCCGCGCGGCGAAGTTCCGGCGCTGATCGATGGCGATGTGACGATCTTCGATTCGACCATCATTCTGGAATATATCGAGGACAAGTGGCCGGAGCCGGCGCTGTTGCCGCGCGATGCCGCGGGCCGCGCCCGCGCGCGGATGATCGAAGAGGTGATGGATACGAGCTTCGAGCCGATCAATTGGGGGCTGGGGGAAATCCGCTGGTTCAAGCGCGCCGAAGGCGAGCGCGCCCGCACGCTGGAGGCGCGCGCGATGGTGCAGGCGCGCGGCCTGTATCACTGGTTGACGCGCCAGCTCGGCGAACATGACTGGTTCGAAGCGTGCCGCATTTCGGCTGGGCCGACCTTTCGGTGGTGCCCTATCTCAACGGCGCGGCCGGGCTCGGCATCGGACCGGACGCGGCCGTTCGCCGCTCGGCCGCTGGCTGGCGCGCGCAAATGCGCGGCCCTCGGTCGCCAAGGCCGCCAAGGCCGCCGCCGATTCCATTGCCGGCATGGCGGGCGTGGCCGACGCCGTGCAGAACCCGGGCGTTCAAGCGCGAATATCGCGATCATCGCCTGGAATGGATGATCCGCTCCGGCGGCCTCGAGGTCGTCGCTCGAAGGCCTAAGATCCAGACACATCCGATTCTCCAACGAACTGGATTGATCCCATGCCGACCGACGTCCATCACGAAATCATCTTCCACAATTTCGCGACCTCGCCCATTTTCCGAAAAGATCCGGCTGATCTTCGGGATGAAGGGCCTGGCATGGCGCTCGGTGGAGATCCCGATCGATGCTGCCCAAGCCCGACCTGATGCCGCTGACTGGCGGCTATCGCAAGACGCCGGTGATGCAGATCGGCGCCGACATCTTTTGCGATACCCAGATCATCATTCGCGAGCTGGAACGACGCTTCCCCGAGCCCAATCTGATGCCCCATGGCAAAGGCCTGCCCTATGCTGTCGGTTTCTGGTCCGACCGCAGCTTCTTCATGGCCAGCGTGCCGGTGATCTTCGCCCAGATCGGCGATGCCGTACCGGAGGCCTTCAAGAAGGACCGCGAAGCGATGTCGGGCAATTTCTCGGTCGACGCCATGAAGGCGGTCGCGCCGATGATGCGCGACCAGTGGCGGGCCCATGCCGGCTTCCTAGCCGACCAGCTCGCCGACGGGCGCAGCTTCCTTCTGGGCGACAACCCGACCGTCGACCGACGCCCATGGCTATATGAATCTGTGGTTCCTGAAGGGCAGCGTGCCCGAGATCGCGGATGAATTTCTGGCCGAGTGGCCGAAGCTGGGCTTCTGGTACACGCGGCTTTCCGGCATCGGCCACGGCACGCGCAAGGATATGGACGCCAAGGAGGCTTTAAGCATCGCCCATGCGGCCGCACCCGAGGCCGAGCGCCGCGAGGATCCCCACGATCCGCGCGGACTGAAGCCGGGCGATCGCGTCAACGTGGCGGCGGACGATTACGGCCGCGATCCGATCGAGGGCGAAATCGTCTTCGCCAACGCCCATGAGATCGCGATTCTGCGCAGCGATAGCCAGGTGGGCGCTGTGGCCGTGCATTTTCCGCGCGCCGGCTTTGCCGTCACGCCGCTCTAGGTCAGGTGAAGGCCGACGCGTTGCGGGCGCCGCTGGCGATCTCGTCCCAATTGCCGGGGCTGTAATAGCCCACGGCCATCACATAGTTGGCATTGCCGGCCGGGTCGGTCAGCGGACCCGAACAGTATTCGGAGATCATGAAGTCCTTGCCCGTGATTTCGCTGCGTGTGCGGAATCGCAAGGGCGCGCCCTGCGCCACAATCGTATCCAGCACGTATTCCCAAAGGGGGAGCGCCGCTGCCGGCAGCGCCTCGTCCAGATAGCAGCCCGTCAATTCGCCGAACAACGGCAGATAGGCCGAGCCAAGGAGCCGCACGCGATAGCGGCGCTTGCCGCCCTCGGCCTCGACCCGCTCATAAAAGGCCACATGCGGCAGCCAGTCCTTGAGAACACGCGGCGTCATCTCCAGACGCGACGGCATCGGCCGGCCGGCGGCCATCCGTTGCCAGGCCGCGTGAACGGCAACCAGTTCGGGGCGCTCGAAGGCGAGCGTGGGGTCGCAGCGCGCCGCCCAGCCAGCGGCAACGGCACGGGCGTTAAAATCGTCGGCGATCTGTGACAGGATCGGCTTGTCCATAAGTTATTCCTAACGCGAACTCATCGAAACTTCGTTAACGGCTCGTTATGACCGCTGCAACACTGGAGACCATCGACTTCGCGCAGGGCCGGCTGACCGGATGTGCGCAAGGACGGTATTACCCGTTTCGCGGGCATCCCCTTCGCCAAGCCACCGGTGGGCGCAGGGCGATGGCGCATGCCCGAGCCCGGCGCGCCCCTGGGCCGGCACACGCGACGCTACGCAATTCGGCACCGTCTGCCCGCAGGCGCCGACCCAGATCGAATTGCTGATGGGCGTGACCATGGGCGAGCAGGCCGAGGACTGCCTCTATCTCAATGTCTGGACCCCGGGCTGCGACGGCTCCAGGCGGCCGGTGATGGTGTGGATCCATGGCGGCGCCTTCATGATCGGGGCCGGCAGCCAGTCGGTCTATGACGGCGAGGCCTTGGCCGCGCGCGACGTGGTGCTGGTCACGATCAATTACCGGCTGGGCGCTTTCGGCTTCGTCGATCTGCACGATGCTTCTGACGGCGCGCTGCCCGCGCGAGCGGCACCGAGGGCCTGGCCGACCAGATCCTGGCGCTGGACTGGGTCAAGCGGAACATCGGCGACATTCGGCGGCGATCCGGACAACATCACGGTGTTCGGCGAATCCGCCGGCGGCATGAGCGTCGGCGCCCTGATGGCGGCGCCGGCTGCGCGCGGCCTGTTACCACAAGGCCATCGCGCAATCGGGTGCGGCCCATATCGGCCATGACCGCGACCGCGCCGCACGCGTCGGCCATGCCGTGCTCGAACAGCTGGGACTGACGGGGCGCGACGCGGCACAAGGCGCTGGAAGTGCCCTATGGCGCGATGGTCGGCGCACAGATCGCCGTGCAGGCGGATGCGCGGGAAGGCAAGAGCGGCCGCAAGCTCGGCGCCATGCCGTTCCAGCCGACCGTGGAGGGGCAGATGCTGGAGGGCCCGCCGATCGACGACCATCCGCGCCGGCGCCGCGGCGGGTATTCCGCTTCTGACCGGAACCACGCGCGAAGAATGGAAACTGTTTTCGGCGCCCAACCCGGCAACGCGGCTGATGAGCGCCAAGAGCCTGGCCGGGCGCATCGAACGCGTGGCCGGCGAAGCCGCACCGCAAATGCTCGCCGCCTACGAAGACGGATCGGTGTTCGAACGCTTCAATGCCTTCATGACCGACAAGGCCTTCACCAGCCCTGCATCCGCCTGCTGGAGGCGCAGGGGGCGCATGCGCCGGTCTATCGCCTATCGCTTCGACTGGCGCTCCAGGCTCCTGGGCGGGATCATGGGCTCGTGCCATGCGTTCGAGCTGGGCTTCGTCTTCGGCAGCTATCGCGAGCGCATGTGCGGAAGCCTTCTTCGGCAAGGGGCCTGACGCGGCGGCGCTGTCGGATACGATGATGGGGGCCTGGACCAGATTTCGCGCGCACAGGCACACCGGAAACGGCGGCGACCGGCGCCTGGCCGCGCTACGACCGCAGATGACCGCGCGACACTGATCTTCGGCGACGGCGCGCCACATCTCGCCGCATGCCCCGAAGATGCGCGGCGGCCGCGCCTGGACACCAATCGCCGACCGGCGGCTTGGGGCCGTGACCCTCAGTTCGCCAGCATCACCTTGCACTGATGCGTCGGGTGGCGCAGCGCCTCGAAGGCGTCCGGCAGGGCGTCCAGCATCGACGACATCGGTGATCATCGGCGCGACGTCGATGCGGTTGGCCGCGATCATGGCGATCACATAATCGAAATCGGCCGGGCGATAGCCCAGCACGAATTGCAGGTTCAGCTCTTTCACGATGCCCATCAGCGGCATGATCGTATCGGGCTGCTGGCACACCCCGGCGATCACGATCTTGGTGCCGCGCGGCGCTTCCATCATCGCGCTATTGAGCAGCCCCGGCGCCCCGACGCATTCGAAGATCGACGTCGGGGCCTTGCCGGCGATCTTCTCGACCTGCTCGGTGAGCGGCTTGTCCGGATCGACGGCATCGGTGGCGCCGAATTTGGCGGCCAGCGTCCGGCGATTCTCGGCGCGCTCGCTGACGATGACATGGCGGGCGCCGAGGAATTTGGCCCACAGCATGGTGGCGATCCCGACCGGGCCGGCGCCGATCACCAGCACCGTGGCGCCGCGTTCCATCTTCGCCATATCGACCGCATGCAGGCCCACGGCCAGCGGCTCGACCAATGCGCCTTCGCGGAACGAGACGCTGTCGGGCAGGCGAAGCCGCCGCTGGCGCCGATGCGCACATACTCGGCATAGGCGCCGTGGGCTCTGGCCAAGGCCGATGCCGATTCCCTTGGCGCAGCTTCCGCGCGGCGGTGCCGAAATTGATGCAGGGATTGTGATCGCCGCAGCAGATGAACGGAAAGCCGGCAGCACGGTCGCCGACCTTCCAGCGCCCGCCGGCGGACTTGCCGAGGGCGACGACTTCACCGGCGAATTCGTGGCCCATGACCGAATTCAGCGGCCAGCGGCATGACCGACGAGGGTTCGGTCATATGCAGGTCGGAGCCGCAAATGCCGCAATTCCTGACCCTGAGGATGATGTCGGTCGGCCCCGGCTCGGGATCTGGCAGGGTTTCGATGACGAGCGGCTTGGACATTTCCTTGAAGACGGCGGCGCGCATGGCGGTCCCTCGAATTTTGATGCGCTTGTCCGGATGAAGGATATGCCATCTTCAGGGAACGACAAATGCGCAAGAGGGACAGCCATGGCAGCGGAGCTTTACGCGACGGCAAGGCAGATGCTGACCGATCTGACGGCGCAGGCGGATCTCGGCTCGCGAGATTCTGGACGCTCACGTGGCGCGCCACGAGGCGCTCCACGGGACATTGAATGCTGTGATCGCGACCGATCTGGAGCATGCCCGCGCCGCGGCCAAATCGATTGACGATGCCCGCACCCACGGCGCCGAGCTGGGCGCGCTGGCCGGTCTGCCGATGACGATCAAGGACGGTTACGACGTGTACGGATTGCCGGCGACGGCGGGCCACCCCGCCTTTGCCGATCGCGCCAAGGATTGCAGCGATGCCGATCTGGTCGCGCGCACGCGCAAGGAAGGCGCCGTGATCTGGGGCAAGACGAATGTGCCCTTCATGCTCAGCGATTTTCAGAGCTACAATGCCATCTACGGCACCACCAACAATCCCTATGACGTGGCGCGCACACCGGGCGGATCGTCGGGTGGCGCCGCCGCGGCGCTGGCCGCCGGCATCACACCGCTCGAAATCGGCTCGGATATCGGCGGCTCGCTGCGCCATCCCGCGAATTTCTGTGGCGTGTGTTCGCTCAAGCCGACATGGGGCGTGCTGCCGATGCGCGGCCATGTGCCCCCGCCGCCCGGCATGGAGGCGGAGGTCGATCTGGGCGTGGGCGGACCGATGGCGCGCAATGTCGGCGATCTGAAGCTGCTCTGGGACGTGCTCTCGCAGCGCAAACCCTCCGAGCTTCGTCCCGCGCGCAGCGGGCGCATCGCGCTCTGGGATTCGCAGAAGGGCTGGCCACTCGATGCGGCCGTGCAAAGGCAAGTCCGCGCGGCGGGCGATGCGCTCGCAGGGGCCGGCTTCATCGTCGAACAAGCCATACCGAATTTCGACGCGGATCAGATGATGCAGACCTATCTCGACATCCTGACGCCGATCATCTCCGCAGGGTTTCCACAATTCGCTCCTCGAGAAGATGATGGCCTCGCGCGATGCCGATCTTGCAACTGTGCGCGAGGGGCGCGACGAGGACGGGCAGGCGCGATACCGCTTGCGCGTAACCGCACCGCCGGCCGAAATCCACGCCGCTCTCGAAATGCGCCAGACGCAGAAGAGCGCGCTGGACGCATTCTTCGCAGAGGGTTGGGATGCGCTTCTGATGCCGATCACACCGATCACGGCCTTTCCGCACGACCATGCCGATCCGATGAACACGCGCACCATCACGGTGAACGGCAAGCCCGCGCGCTATATGAGCATGCTGAGCTGGATTTCCCTGGCGACCTCGCTGCATGCGCCCGCGCTTGCGCTTCCCGCCGGACAGGCGGACGGCCTGCCGGTCGGCGTGCAACTTGTTGGCCCCGCGGGCAGCGAAGAACGCCTGTTCGCCCTGGCCGCGGCCGCCGAAGAGGCACTGGGCGGCTTTGTGCCGCCGCCGCTCCGCGTGCCGTAGCGTCAATTCTGACGGGCGTGGAAGGCCGAGGCCGGCTGTGCCAGACTGCGGGCCTCGCTATTTCCGTATCCCGAAAGGACCCGTCATGACCATCAAGCTGCGCAACGGCATCTTCCTCGCGCCATTCCATCCCGTGAACGAAGACCCGACCCTGTGCATCCAGCGCGACATGGAATTGATCGAACATCTCGACCGGCTCGGCTATGACGAGGCGTGGGTCGGCGAACATCACTCGGCGGGCTTCGAGATCATACCGAGCCCCGAATTGTTCATCGCCGCCGTCGCCGAACGCACCAGGCGCATCAAGCTGGGCACCGGGGTGGTGTCGCTGCCCTATCACAATCCGCTGATGGCGGCGAACCGCATCATCCAGCTGGATCATCAGACGCGCGGGCGCGTGATGTTCGGTGTTGGCCCCGGCCTGCTGCCGTCGGACGCCTTTTCCATGGGCATCGACCCGTCGACGCAGCGCCCGCGCATGGTCGAGGCCATCGAGGTGATCCTGCGCCTGTTCAAGGGCGAACGCGTGACGGCAAAGACCGACTGGTTCACGCTGAACGACGCCACCTGCCAGCTTCTGCCCTACACCTTTCCGCATCCGGAGATCGCCGTGGCGTCGTCGGTTACGCCGTCGGGCGGCAAGCTGGCCGGTAAGCACGGCTTCGGGATGCTGTGCGTGGCGGCGACCCAGGCCGGCGGCTATGACGCGCTGGCCATCAACTGGGAGATCGCCAACAAGGTCGCCGCCGAGAACGGGCGCAAGATGGATCCCGAGCGCCTGCGCCTCGTCGGCCCGGTGCACATCGCCGAGACGCGCGAGAAGGCCTTCGAGAACGTCAAATTCGGCTTCGATCAATGGGCGGGCTACTTCTCCGGGATCAGTGCGGTGGCCGGACGTGAAGCCTCCGAAGGCCGACCGATCGAGACGCTGGTGGAAGAAGGCGTGGCGGTGGTCGGCACGCCGGACGACGCCATCGCCCAGATCCGGCGCCTGCAGAAGAAGCAGGGCGATTTCGGCTGTTTCCTGCAGCTCGCGCACAATTGGGCGGATTTCGAGAACACCAAGAAATCCTATGAGCTGTGGCAGCGCTATGTGACGCCGGCGATCAACGGCGCCAACACCGCGCGCGAGACCGCGCTCGACTGGGCCAAGGACAACAAGGAGCGCTTCATCGGTGCGGCCATGAATGCGGCCATGCAGACGATCCAGGCCCATCACGAAGAAGAGGCGAAAAAGGCGGGCGAGGCGGCGGAATGATCAGACGCGGGTTTCGGTCCGCAGGGGCTGGCTGTGGCGCGGCATCGGTGGGGTGACGTTGCGATAGAGCAGGATGGGACGGGCCGCGCCCTTCAACGCCAGCGACAACAGGCCCGCCGCGCTCTCGCCGGGCCGTCCGAATTCGCCGGACCCCAGGGTTTGCAACACGCCGCGCAACCAGACCAGGTCCGAGAAGCGGCGCTGGCCTTCATCGAGCCGCGCGGCGACTTCGCGCAGACGATCGCCGAAATAGGGCGAATTGGAGCGCAGCAGCAGCGCTGCGGCCTCACGCAACAAATGTGCGGCCCCGATCACGCTGGTGGGTTCGGTTTCGCGCAGATCTGCATGCAGGGATGCGATGGCCGCGAGCTGGCGGCGGGTCGCATCCCAGTCGCGCCCATCGCGCGCCCGTGCCAGCGACACATAGGCCACATCCAACTCGTCCATCAGTGCAACTACCGGATCGATTCGCACGCTACGCTCTCCGCCACGCTCTGATTCCGGGAACAATAGCTAGAACCAAAGCCCATCGGTCGGGAATACCGCGTTCCTATCAGAAAACACTTATCCCCTTTTTTGTTCCGGCGGACTGTACAAAAAGATGCTGCAGCGTTTCGTTTCGGCACAGTCTCACAATTTCATGCGGCCCGAGACGATGTCGTCGTAGCGATCCGCGTCCAGCAGCACGTAGCGTTCCGTTTCCGAATCGAAGACGTAGAGCGGATCGTCGACCGTCCCCGGATCGAAGCCTTCCTTGACCAGTTCGACCTTGCGCAGCTTGAAGGTGCCGGTGATTTCCATTTCCGGCCGCAGCCGCAGGAATATCGGGCGGGCATAGGCCGCGAGATTGCCGCGCAGCTTCTCCGCGACCCGGGCCACGTCGAAGCCTGGCCCGGTCACCAGCGCCGCCATGCCGGCCCGTCCATCCATGCCCGGGACGGACACGCCATAGACATTGGCTTCCCTGACGCCGTCGATCACGCCCAGCGCCTCGGCCACCTCATTGGTGGAGACATTTTCGCCCTTCCAGCGGAAGGTGTCGCCGATGCGATCGACGAAATAGAAGTAGCCGTGCTCGTCACGGCGCAGAAGATCGCCGGTGCGAAACCAGGCATCGCCCCTTTCGAACACGTCGCGCAGGATCTTCTTCTGGGTGTCTTCCTTCTGGGTATACCCCTCGAAGTTCCGGCCCGGCTCATCGACGATCTTTCCGATGGCCTCACCCGCTTCGCCGGCCGGGCACTCGATGCAGAACCCGTCCGCACCTCGGACCGGGATTTCCCGTTCGACATCGAAGCGAACCAGCCGCGTCTGCATGATCGACCGCATATAGGAGGGGATGCGGCCGATGGCCCCCACCGTGCCGTCATAATTGAGCATCGAGACATTGCCTTCGGTGGCGCCGTAAAACTCGATGATCTTCGGGATCGCAAAGCGCTTCTGGAATGCCGACCAGATCTCGGGCCGAAGGCCATTGCCGGTGATGACGCGCAGGCTGTGATCGGTTTCGTGGGGCGACGGCGGGGCATTGAGCAGGTAGCGACAGAGCTCGCCGATATACTGAAAGAAGGTCGGCTTGTAGCGATGGCAATCCTCCCAGAACTCATGGGTCGAGAATTTGCGATCGGATCACCAGCGAACCGCCCGTCGTCAGCGCCGGCCCCAATGCGCAGATGCCGCCGGCGGTGTGGTAGAGCGGCAGCACGTTGTACATGCGGTCCTGCTCGCCCGCGTCCAGTCCGCCGGCGAAGCCGTACATCATGAACAGCATGCGCATATGGCTGATGTTCGCGGCCTTCGGCAGGCCCGTGGTGCCGGAGGTGAAGATGTAGAAGGCCCGGTCCTTGCACGTGAGGCCGGCCCGCACCGCCGGATCGAGCGTCACGGCGCCCTGCGCCAGCGCCGCGTCCATATCCTCGCCGTCGGGGTGGCCGCCGCCGTCGATCCAGGCCGTGGGCGGGGCCTCCACCTTCGGCCGGGCCTCGCCATAGGCCGCGGCCAACTCGGCCCCGAGCACCAGGTGGCGGGCCCCGGCCACGTTGAGAGAATGGGCCAGCGCGGCCCCCCGCAGATTGGTGTTGAGAAGCGCCGCAACAGCCCCCAGCTTCACGATCCCCAGCCAGGCGGCGATGTAATCGGGCCGGTTTTCCATCAGCAGCCCCACCACATCGCCACGGCCGATGCCCTGGCCGCGCGCCCAATTGGCGTAGCGGTTGGCACGGGCATCGAGCTGGCCGTAGGTCAGCGTCTCGTCCTGGTAGAGGAGGGCGAGATTGTCCGGCCGGTCGCGGGCGAAGCCCTCCACGATCTCCGCAATCGTGATCGCAGAGTCCGGCTTGACGTGACGCATGCGGAAGAGCGTGCGCCCGACCGAACGGATATAGGTCGCCTCGCGTGTGAACGATTCGGCAATGCTCATAAACAAATCGCCCCTGCCCCAAGCGCGTCGGCGGCAGATTAGTGGGGCCGAGCCGGAACGGCAAAAGCCCCGGCGATCCGGCCGGTGCCCGAATGGCCGGCACCGTCACGTCGGCGGCGGCCCTGCGCATTGACCTTGGCGACACAGCCCGCGATTCTCATCCGCCACCCGCCCGCCGGAGCCCGGATGTCCGACGCCGATCCCGACCTGAAGCCCATCATCGAAATGCTCGCCACGCAGATCAAGCATCCCAACGTGCAGGCGACGCTGGCGGACTGGCGCACCACGCTGGCCCGCGGGATGCTGCATTTCGGCCGCAAGGAGGAACTGGACAAGGGGCTGGCGTTCAACACGCTGATCTACACCGATCTCAATCCGAGCCCGAGCAAGAGCGGACGGAGGCTGACGCTCGAGCCGACGCTGGAATTTGCCGGTGTCGTCAGCTCGACAAAGCTGGCGCACGAACAGTTTCGCTATCTCCGGAACGAGATGGTAATCGTGCGCGCGAGCGGGCGGTGGGACTATGCCCGCAACGAGGGGCCCTATGACCTGAAAATCGCCGACGAGGTCACCGTGCGCATGCCCGACGATGCCGGCCCCGCAACGCAGCCCGCCTCGCAAAAGGTGCTGAAGGAGGTGAGCCGATTGTGCTTCTCGTGGCTGGTCATGCACCGCATGCAGCAGGGCTGAGGACTGCCGTTCAGTCCGCCGGATAGCCCAGACGATCGAGCACGGGTTTGAGGATTTCGACCGCCTCGTCCAGATGCTTGCGATAGTGGCGGTAGCGGAAAACCGAGGAATCGTAGAGCTTCTCGGTCACCTGGGCATAAGACGCCGTGCGGGCATAACGCTGGTTCTCGTGGAAGGACAGCGCCTTGGGATCAAACTCAAGCCCCACGAACTCAAGCAGGCGGCGAACATTGCGTTCCTGATCCTCGACCAGATCCTCATAGCGGATGTCGAGATAATTGAGATCCAGCTGCTGCTTGTAGTGCTCGACCAGCCCGTCGATCAGCACGAAGTGTTCGGCGATGGTCTTGACGTCGAACGCCTGATGGAAGCCATGGGTGAGGAAATTGGCGAAGTTGGACGTCAGGATGTCGAGCGGATGGCGCCGCACATGGATGATCGGCAATTCCGGAAACAGCAAGTGGATGAGCCCCAGATGGGTCTCGTTCAACGGCATCTTGTCTGTGAAGAATTTCGCGCCGTCTTCCCAGATGGCGAGCTGTTCGGCGCGGTCCAGGTAGTAGTCGCGGAACTGGTCCAGCACGAGCTGGTTGTCGCCCATCCACAGATCTGCCAGGGCTTCGGGGTATTGCAGCGGGCTACCCAGCCAGCGCGGGCCGACGCGCGTCAGGTCGTTGATGAAGACAAGCTCGTCGCCGGCAGAGACCTGCGGCAGGGCCGTCAGCGTTTGCTCCACCATGGTCGTGCCGGAGCGCGGGAAGCCAACGATGAAGATCGGCTGCGGCATGGATTCGTGTTTGTGGGCGCGGGGCAGGATGGACATGCGCTGGCGGGTAAAGAAGCGCTTGAGCCGCTCGACAAGATTTGCGGCCATATGTTCGGCGTAGCGGCGGCCCTGGACCTCGCGACATAGCCGCTTGCCTTCCTCGTAATCGGCCCAAGCCTCGTCGAAGCGCTCCATCTTGTCATAGAGCCGACCGCGCTCGAGCAGCGCCACCGGGGCAATCTGCTGGGCCTTGCCTTCCTGCTGGCTTTTCGACAATTCGGCCACGGCTTCTTCGTTCTTCTTTTCGCGGCCATAGAGCACGGCGCGGGTCAGGCTGAGATCGACCGCCTCGGGTGCCAGTTCCTGGGCCTTTTCCAGCAGCTCCCAAGCGCGCGGAATGTTGCGTCGGGCTTCTTCCAGCCGGCACCAGCCGATCCAGGCATTGATGTTCTTGGCGTCAAGCTCGGTCGCCTTGGCGAACCACTGCTCGCTTTCCTCGACCTTGCCCTGGGCCTTGAGGCAATTGGCGAGGTTGGTGGCCACGCGCGTGTTCTCTCCGGCCAGTTCGATGGCCTTGCGGAAATGATACTCGCCAGCCAATGCGCGGTTCGTCTCGGTCAGGATCAGGCCCATGATTCCGTGGACCTGGGGGTTGCGCGGCGCCAGGCGAATGGCATTGCGGGCGTGATTTTCGCATTCCACGCGTTCGCCGCGGGCGAACAGCATGTAGGCGAGTTCGCTGGTGGCCCACAGCAGATTGGGATTCTTGCGCACGATCGCACGCAGCACGTTTTCCAGCGGCGGACCGGCCTGCCCCGCCTTCTTGCGGCACTGATAGAGCAGCACCAGCGCGTCCATATGGTCAGGCACCTGCTGCAGGGCCTGCATGGCACGCAGTTCGGCGAGCGTGGCGTCGCCTTTCTCAAAGGCGGCCTTGCCCTCGGCGACGATGGGATCGGCGATCCTGGGATCGATCTGGGGGCCCTGCGCAGGGACAGGCCGGCCGTCGGGGCCGCGGCGCATGGAGCGGCCCATTGGCCGACCCTGCCCTTGCTCGCCGGGGCCAGCCGGCATCGGCTGCAACGGTTGGGGTTGCGGTTGTGCGGTGTCCGGAGATGGGGAGACGGACGCAGCCGCGCCGCGCCGGGAGGTACGCCGGGATTTCTTGCCCGCAATCGCGGTGGGATCGTCACTCGCCATGTTGGTTGCACCGTAGTCGAGGCGGCACGCGGCTTCAACGTAGAGCCGCGCGCAGCCTTAAAACGAAAACGGCGGGCCGAAGCCCGCCGCCTTCAGATAGCAGACACCTCCGTCAGTGCACGACCTGTGTCGAACCGGCAGCGGCATAGAAGTAGGTGTCGGAACCGTTGCCGAAGAACGTGTTCGGATAGCTGGAAATATCGAAGTACTGGTAGGCGCCGGTCCCCGCATGGCCGTATATCCCGATCGTGTTATAGGCGATCAGGTTGTAGCCAATGCTATTGAACTGATAGCTCCCCGCCCCATAGGCCACATTGGCGATGCCCGTGAATTGCCCGGCAATGACGTTGAAGTAGGCGCCGAAATAATTCACCGCCTGTCCGGTGCCGTCTCCGCTGGTGACCGTCACGGCCCCGCCCGTGTAGGGGGCGTACCCGCCATTGCCGACCAGATCGACGCCGAGAATCAACTGCTGCGACAGAGCGAGCGACCCGCCTGCGGAATAGCTGCTGAAGAAAACGCCGTCATGACCGTTGTAACTGGCGCTGGTCGTGCCGGCGTAGCTGTATATGAGCGCACGCTGGAGCATCGTCGAGGCGCCGCCGACATAGCTGAACGAACCGATACCGTTGTTCCCGTTGTTGTCGAACGTCGAATTGATAACTCCGAGATACTGGAACAGATAGCTGTTGCTGGTGACCGTATTGTAGAGGTCCACGCCGGACCCGTAGTTGCCATTCACGGTCGCGTTGTAGAGCAACAGCGTCGGGGCGCCTGGACGGCCAAAGGTGTCATAGATGGCGCCATAATTGTCGGCGATGCTCCTGACATAGATCCCATCGCCTCCAGACAGACCGAGGCCATTGTAGCTGACATCGGAATTGATGATGGCGACGGTCTGCCGGATCATCGCGCAACCGCCATAAAGGCTCTGATAGTTCGTGCCGCAGCCATAGCCAGGCACGTATGCGCCGTCATGGGCGTGCCGTACGAGATCGATACCGTTTGCGCCGTTGTAGTCGAAGCGCGAGCCATAGATGACAAAGTTCTGGTTCACGCGCCCCTGGTAGCCCGCCGCTCCCGCATAGCCGGACAGACCGTCCCCCCCATTGTAGGAGAAGTCGCTGTAGAGAATGGTCGCATTCTGGACCGTGACGCCCAGGCTGGCGCCCGGCCCATAGTATTGATAGGCGGAGAAGAGGGCTCCGGGACCGGCGTTGCCATCGAAGGTGGAACCGGACAGCGTGATGTATTGGGCATTCAGGCTATAGAAGCCAACCGCCACAGCATAATCTCCAAAGCCGGCATAGCCGTTGGAGTTCGCTGCCGTTCCGGACACATTCACATGCTGGATCGTGTAGCCCGGCCCACGCGCGTAGCTGTAGACGTAAATGCCGCTATATCCGTTATTGCTGGCGGTGCTGCCGACCACATAAAGGTCGGAGTAGACGTTGGTGGAGACGATGTATGAGGGCCCATAGGAATTGGCATATGTCGAACTCGAGCAGGCCGTTATACGTGTTGTTGTCGAGCGTCACACCATAGAAGTAGAGGAACTGGTTTAGCTGGGCACCATTCACGACGGTGTTGTGGATATAGACACCGTCCCCGCCATTGTCCGAGAACGAATCGTACGCAGCGATCACATTCTGCGTTACCTGCGAATAGTAGACATAATAGCCGAAGTTGTAACCGGTCGCGAGTAGTGCTGACAGCCAGGCCCGAGCGGGCATTGTTATCGAGTACGGAATAATAGAGATTCAAATTCTGCTCGACATTGCCACCAGAAAGGCCAATTGCCGTCAGCGACAGGCCATCCTGCCCGTTGTTCGAGAGGGACGAGTTGTAAACGCCGACCGTCTGAGCCGCAAAACCGCCATAGAAACCGACCGCGGCAAAGAAAGCACCGTCAGCGGTATTGCCGTCGATCGTATCGCCAACAAGCGTCACGTTCTGCTGCGTCGACCCATTCACAATGGCGGCGGTAACTCCATAGATGCCGGTACTGTTGCCGCCAATTGTCGAATTGCCGACATAAAGATCCTGCAGGGTCGCAGCATATCCGCCGTTCGCAAGCGAATTCGCCAGAATACCGATCCCATTGCCGGTGATCGTGCTGTCGGTAACCGAAACATATTGCGCCACAACCGAAGGCCCGTAATAGCCATAGGCGTCCGCCGCCACGCCCCAAATGGCAAGGCCGGAATTGGCGTTGCCCGTCGCCGTCAGGCCGGCGATATCGAAGCTCTGGATGGCGGTGCCGCCATATGTGGCATAGGCGGTGAGGGTCACGCCGTCATGATAGGCAGTGGTGGCCGTGACATTTGACCAGGTGCCAGTCTGCGTAACACTGCCGGCGTAACTGGCAGTGGCGGAGACCCCAATGTCGCTGCTGCCGGTCGCGCCGGTCGCAGTCACGTTCGTCATATCGATCTGCTGCGTGACCGAGCCGCCATAGCCGCCATAACCGCTAATGGAAATCGGCGCGGGGCTTGCGGTCACGGTGACGTTGTCGAGCGAGATCGTCTGATCAATGGTCCCGCTATTGAGCGCGGTGGCGGCGATCGAGACACCGCCATAAGTCTGGCCGGTGAAGGTCACGTCGCTCAGCGAGACTGCCTGGTTCAGCGCCCCCCCGTCGACATAATCATAGAGGTAGACGCCGTAACCGCCGCCGCTGATGACGGTCGGATCAATCAGGACCGACTGGTTGACGGTCGAGCCGCCGCTGACCGTCGTCGACACGCCGACATTCGAGCCGCCGGAGCCGGTGATGGTGCTGTTGGTGATTTCCAGAGACTGATTGCTGGTGCCGCCGTCCGACACATTGGTCGTGAGGCTCACGCCATCCACGGCGACATCGCTGATCGTCGAGTTCGAGATGTGTACGTCCAGATCCTGGGAGGTGACCTGCACGAGCTGGATGCCGTACTGGCCGCCGCCGGACCCGTCGATATTGACGTTCGAGATTTCGACGCCGGTGACGGCGTGGCCATAGATCGCCGCCCCGAAGTCGCCGCCGAAATTCAGATCGTAGATGTTCGCATTGTCGCGCAGCGTGATGATATTGCCGCCCGCGCTGGCCGGCGTCAGCGTCGGCGTACCGGAGCCCGGCGCGAAGGTGTGGCTGAAGACCCTGCTGGAGTGCGTGCCGACCACGTTGAAGGTATGGCCGCCGCCAACGATCGTCTCGCCGGCATGAATCACCGCGCCGCTGGAAACCACCGGCCCGCCCAGATCGGTGACCACGACGAACTGATTGTGCGCGGAGCGGCCGACCGCGTCGTCGAGCGTTGTGGGATCCGCGTAGGAGCCGGTTCCGGTGGTCGAATCCGACACATAGTAGACGGTGTTGGTCGGCTGCGAGGTGATCTTGCCATTGTAGATGATGACCGGTTCGGGCTTGGAGTACTGCCACTCGGTCAGGACATTGTCCTGGCGGCGCACAGGATCGACCATGCGACGATCCAGTTCGTCCAGTGCCTGACCACCCTGCCCCCAGCCCGCACCCAGCGGAATCTGGAGCGAGGCCCCCACATAACCCGAAGTGCCGCGCACATCGTCATGGCTGATCTGGCCGGTAATCGTGATGCGCGACTGCGTGCCCAGGGCATCGATGTCGTACAGATCAAGTTCGGCGCGCCCCATCGGACCGGCAATGTCCGGGAAGGCGAAATCGAAGCTCTGCCCCAATGACCTGGCGCGGGCATCGGCGCGACTGAAGCTGAAGCCGCCGGCGAACACCCGCAAATCGAGATTGTCGCCTGCGAAGACCCGGTAACCGACTTCACCATCGAAGCCGGAATAGGCGCCTTCCTGC
Organism: uncultured Pseudomonadota bacterium; assembly: GCA_963710925.1. Taxonomy (GTDB): domain Bacteria; phylum Pseudomonadota; class Alphaproteobacteria; order Micropepsales; family Micropepsaceae; genus Rhizomicrobium. The sequence goes on from CAVQBY010000005.1 coordinate 666,170, forward strand.
CCCTGCAGAACCGCGATACGGGTGTCGTGGACGTACAACGCATATTTGCCGGCGATATCCTTGACCGCGTCCTTGGTCGCCATATAGCCGTTGATGCGGACATCCCAGTCCGCGCTCATCAGCTCGGCGCCGACCGACCCCTGCCAGAAGGTATGGCTGTATTTCGTGCGCGCGGAATCGATCCCGCCATAGAGGCCGAGGATCCAGTCCGGCGCGACATAGGTGCGGTAGCCCAGGCCGAAATTGGCGATCTCGTGGTCGCGGGTTTGTGTACCAGCGCCGAAGCGAACGAAGAGCAGCGAGTCGAGGTCCTGCCACACCGGCACGAACATGTGGACCTGGGCGCCGGTGACCTGATCGCCAACCTGGCCGCCGACCGTGGCATAGGGAAGCCATTTGTCAGGGCTGTCGGTCGGCGCAGCGCCCGCAGCTGCTGCCGTGCTGACGCCGGCCGCGGCCAGGCTGGCAGCACCAATTAACAGTTTCGATTTGAAATGCGACTCGTGACGGATGCCCCCAACGGCAATTCCTTCGCGCATTCGTAACCCCCGACATCCCCGCAGGCGCTAGCTGGCCAGCGCATAGAAAACTCGCCTGAATTTTTTCACCAACGGAGGCCAGCAGCAAGGGCCCGAGGGCGTTTCGGTCCCAAGTAGCGGCCAGTTCTGGAGTTTGGCGCCGCAACGTGGCTGCAAAGACACATAAATGCCAATGATAAACCCGCTAAGGTTTTGGCCGATAACGTCTTTTCGAAGACTTTGTCAGGACTGAGCGCGGCGCAGCGCCGCGAGTGCGGCCGGCAAACCGGAAAATGGGACACGAAGGGCTCGACGCTTGCCGTCCTTGCCGGGGGGCAGGATAAGCGTGCCGGCCTCCGCCAAGGCAAAATCGCGCTCACTTCCGGGAGCCAGGATCCCGATCGCCAGGCAACCGGCCCGGGCGCAGCCGGCCACAGGCAGCTTGAAGCCGGCCTTGCCGAGGCGAAGCACCAGCGTCTGGCCCTTCCTGGCCGCCACTGTCCGCACGAACAGACCGAGTTTGTCCTGCTTGGCGCCAACCCTGCGGAAGGCGATCGTCAGAACGATTTGCTTGGGAGCGGCCTTGCGGCGGAATTCCATGATGACGCGGCAGCGGCCAAGCGAAACCTTCTTGGCTTCGACCTTTCCGGCGGGTTCGGCGCCCGGGGAGCCCGCCGCCTTGGCCTGACCGGCAGCGGCGCCAGCCTTGCGCTTGGTCTTGCCGTCCAAGGACAGCGGGATCGGCGCCGAGGCGGCCGGGGCGCTGTCGGCGGCGACCGAGTTGCCGGCGGTGACCATCACGGGCTTGTCCGCACAGGCCAGGCGCCAGGCACCGATCTGCTTGCGGCCTACAAAGCCGGCCCGGATCGAGTCCGCGGCGGCGCGGATCGCCTGGGGATTGGCGGCCGGCAGGGCCGGCGCACGATGGGCGCGATGCGTGGCCGCGAAGAAGAGGCCGCCGAGGAGCACCACCGCCAAGACCAGTCCGATGACAGTGTTGCGCATGCTCCGCCTTCCAGAATGCTCGTCGCAAAATCCTGCATCCGGGCTTAGACCGGGCGGGAGCCCGCTTCAAGCGGTTGCCCGGCCCGACCTCAGGAGCCGGGCGGCGGCGGCGCTGTTGCCGGCGGCCGCGGGCGCAGATGGGCAACGATCTGGCGGGCATTGATGGCGCGCGGCTCGGCATGCGCCTGTTCGGGTGTCAGCAGCACGATTTCGGCATAGGCGTGATAGCGCGTGATCGGACGCGAGGTCATGTCCATGTCAAAGGATCCCGGGCCATACGGACCCCATGCCCAGCTGTGGTAGTACCAGCCGTAACCGCCCCAACCGGGCCAGCCAGAAAAGCTCGACATATAGGTCGTCTTGGCCTTGGTGTTGCGCGTATCGAACACAAACCAGCCATAGCCGGCCTGGAGGGTCACTTCGGCCGCACGCAGCAGCAGGTAGTTCTCGACCGTCTCCCGGTCGGTCACGGAATTGCCGGTGAACGTCACCCGGTAGCGGTTCGTGGTCAGCTGCTGGTCGGTGTAGCCGGTCCGGCTGCCTTCCGTCTTGGGTGCATAGGGGGCGGGGGCCGTGACGCAGCCCGTCAAACCCAGCAGCGCCGCGGTGGCCAGCACCGCGAGGCTGCGCGGCGCGCGGCCGCGATCTGCCTGAAATTCACGCGACATGGGAACTCCTCATCCTGCGCCTCCTGACAAGGAGGCGGCACGTCCGGCTACGCGATTGCCAACCACAATCTACCCCGGCAGCAGCAGATTCGGCATTGCATCTTTGCCAGAATAATTTATAACTGAACATTCAGTTATTAACGTGATTCGACCCGCCATGGATACGAATTCCAAGCCCCAGCGCTGGAAGCGCCGCAAGGCCGCCCGCCCCCAGGAGATCCTGGAGGCGGCGCTTGGTGTCTTCGCCCAGAAGGGTTTTGCCGGCACCCGCATGGACGACATTGCTCGCGAGGCCGGCGTCACCAAGGGCACCATCTATCTCTACTTCGAGAGCAAGGAAGCGGTGTTCAAGAGCCTGGTGCGCGAATCCATCGGCACCAAGCTTGGCGAGGTCGTGGACGCCATGGCGCAGTATCAGGGCGCGTCGCGGGACCTCCTGAAGATGGCCCTGACAGGTATCGCCCAGTTCGTGCTGACCAGCGACCGGGTCGTTCTGCCCAAGATCGCCATTGCCGAGGCGGGAAACTTCCCCGAGATCGTCCGCTTCTACCGCACCGAGATCATCGACCGCGGGCTGGGACTGCTCAGCCAAGTGCTGGCGCGCGGTATGGCGCGCGGCGAGTTTCGCCAACTGCCGCTCGATCACACTGCCCGGCTGTGCATCGCACCGCTGCTGCTGTCGGCGATCTGGCGCACCACCTTCGCCCAGTTCGACGATGCGCCCTATGACTACGAGGGCATGATCGAGACTCATCTCGACGTCCTGCTGCGCGGGCTCGCAGCCGAAGAAGGAACGCCATCATGATCCGCCCCCTGAAACGGATGGCGCTGGCCGCGCTGCTGATCCTGTCCGGCTGCGGACAATCGGGCAGCAAAGCCTGGCTCGGCTATGCCGAAGGCGAAGACGCCTTTATCAGCGCGCCGCAGCCGGGCTGGGTGGCCTCGCTCGCCGTCCGGCGCGGCGATGTCGTCAAGCCGGGCGATGTGCTGTTCACCCTGGACGACACCCAGCAACTGGCCGCGCGCGACGAAGCCAAGGCGGCGCTCGCCCAGGCCACGGCCCAGCTGCAGCAGGCGCAGGCCAAGCTCGCCTATGCCACCAAGGAATTGAACCGGCAGCGCAGTCTCGTGCGCGCGCATGCGGGCCCCAAAAATGCGCTCGATCTGGCACAAAGCAATTACGACACGACCACGGCCCAGATCGAACAGATCAAGGCGCAGGCCCGTCAGGCCCAGGCGGCGCTCGACAGCGCCGTCTATCAGCTGTCGCAACGCCAGATCACCGCGCGCGTCGGCGGTCGCATCGAGGACATCTATTTCCGCCAGGGCGAATATGTGCCCGCCGCGACGCCGGTGATCTCGCTGCTGCCGCCACAGAATGTGTTCGTGCGTTTCTTCGTGCCGGAAAAGGCCTTTTCCGGGCTGAAAATGGGACAGCGTGTGCGCATCGGCTGCGACGGGTGCCCCAAATCCCTGACGGCGAAGATCAGTTTCATCGCGCAACAGGAGGAGTTCACGCCGCCCGTGATCTTCTCGATCGCCAATCGCGAGAAGCTGGTGTTCAAGCTGGAGGCGCGCGCGGACGGCGGATTGCCGCTCCATCCCGGCCAGCCCGTGGATGTGACACCGGCCCCATGAGCGACGCCCTTGCCATCGATGTGCGCGGTTTGACCAAGCGCTTCGGCCAGAAGACCGCGGTCGAACAATGTCGACATCGCCGTGCCGGCCGGGGAGGTGTGGGGGTTCCTCGGCCCCAACGGTTCGGGCAAGACCACCACGATCCGCATGCTGTGCGGATTGCTGCGGGCCGACGAAGGCGAAGGCACATGCCTGGGCCTGGATTTCCGCACCCAGTCCGAACGCATCAAGCGCCAGGTCGGCTATATGACCCAGCGATTCAGCTTCTGGGAAGATCTGTCGATCCGCGAGAATCTGGACTTCGTCGCCCGCGTCTACGGCCTGCCCGAACGCCGCAAGGTCGTCGACCAGACGCTGGCGCAACTGGGTCTCGTTCAACGGCAAAACCAGCTTGCCGGCCAGCTGTCCGGCGGCTGGAAACAGCGCCTGGCACTGGCGGCCTGCATGCTCCACGACCCCAAACTGCTTCTGCTCGACGAACCCACGGCCGGCGTCGACCCCAAGGCACGGCGCGATTTCTGGGACGAAATTCACGAGCTCAGCGCCAACGGCATCACGGTGCTTGTCACCACGCATTATATGGACGAAGCCGAACGCTGCGACCGGATCGTCTATATCCTCAACGGCAATCTGATCGCGCGAGGTTCGGTGGCCGAGGTGATCGCCGAAGCCGGGCTGCACACCTACATCATCGAAGGCCGCGACGTGCGCGATCTCTCGGCCGAATTGCGGGGCAAGCCGGGCGCCGAATATGTGGCATATTTCGGCGCGGCGCTGCATGTCAGCGGCCGCGACAAGGCGGCGCTGGAGCGCGCGCTTCGACCGTATGAAACACGCACGGACCTGACGATCACCGCGGCCGAACCGAGCCTCGAAGATGTCTTCATCCACTTGCAGGAGCAGGCGCAATGAGTGCGCTCGGCCGCTTCCTGCACAAATTTTCGTGGACGCGCGTGCTTGCGATTCTGGTCAAGGAATTCATCCAGATGCGCCGCGACCGGCTGACCTTCGCGATGATCATCGGCATCCCGGTCGTGCAGCTGTTCATCTTCGGCTATGCGATCAATCTCAATCCCAAGCATCTGCCGACCGCGATCTCGATCGACGATCCTGGCGTCTTCGCGCGGTCGCTGGTCTCGGCGATGCGCACCTCGGACTATTTCCAGATCGTCAAGGCGACCAATTCGCAGCAGGAGGCGCGCCGCCTGCTCGACGAGGGAAAGGTCGCCTTCGTGGTCGAAATCCCGGTCAACTTCACGCGCGATCTGGTGCGCGGCGCGCATCCGCAATTGCTGGTCGAGGCCGATGCGACCGATCCGGCCGCCTCGTCCTATGCCCTGGCCGCCTTCGATCAGCTCATCACCAGCGCATTGCGCAACGATCTGACCGGCGCGCTGGCGCGGCGTGCGCACACCCCGCCGCCGGTCGATCTGGTGATCCATCGCCTCTACAATCCCGAATCGATCACGCAGTACAATGTCGTGCCCGGACTGCTGGGCGTGATCCTGACCATGACCATGGTGTTGATCACCTCGATGGCGCTGACGCGTGAACGCGAACGCGGCACCTTCGAGAATCTTCTGGCCATGCCGGCGACACCGCTGGAGGTGATGCTGGGCAAGATCACGCCCTATATGGTGGTGGGCTATGTCCAGGCGACGCTGATCCTGCTCGCTGCGCGCTGGATCTTCGCGGTGCCGATGCTGGGCTCGATGGGCCTTCTGTCTGTGGCGCTTGCCATCTTCATCATCGCCAATCTGGCGCTGGGCTACACATTTTCGACCGTCGCGCAGAACCAGCTCCAGGCCATGCAGATGACCTTTTTCTTCTTCCTGCCCTCGATCCTGCTGTCCGGCTTCATGTTCCCGTTCGACGGCATGCCCGGCTGGGCCCAGACGATCGGCGAGATCCTGCCGCTGACCCATTTCCTCCGGATCGTCCGGGGCATCCTGCTCAAGGGCAATTCGGCCCTGGAGATCTGGCCCAACCTCTGGCCGCTGGTTCTTTTTATGTTCGCGGTGGGCACGGTCGCCCTGCTGCGATTCCGCCGCACGCTCGACTAATGGCCGCCATTGGGCTATCCGGCGGGCGGGACTTGCGAAATTTGCCGCCGCACATCAAATTCGCCAGAGCCTAATCCTGTCGGACCCGCGGACACGTCCTCGCGCGGGCCGCGTTCCCGAAGTCCGCCAGTCTCAGGCGGCGCCAATCGGAAGTGGGGGTCCGAACGCTTCGCCATGGTCGGCTTATCCTTGATCCTGCAATTTGTCCTCGCCTGCGTGCTCGTGCTTCTGGCGCTGCTCTCGGCCCAGCTCTGCACGCTCGCAGTGATCCGCTATTTCAAGCGGCCCCGCCCGCTCAACATGCCCGAGCTGGCCGAGGCCGAGTTGCCCCGGGTGCTGGTGCAGCTGCCGGTCTGCGATGAAGGCGCGCTGGCCGTCCGCGTGGCCGCCGCGGCCGCACGGCTGGACTGGCCGCGCGACCGGCTGGAAATCCAGGTGCTCGACGACGGCACCGCCGAAAACCATCCCGCCCTGGCCGAGGCCGTGCGCCGGGTCATGCCGGCCGATCTCAAATTCTCGATCCTGCGGCGCGGCGCGCGCACCGGCTTCAAGGCCGGCAACCTGGCCTTCGGCCTCAAACATTCGGATGCGCCCTTCGTGGCCATCTTCGATGCCGATTTCGTGCCGCCGCCGGACTTCCTCAAGCGCACGGTCCCGGCGCTGGTGGCCGATCGCGGCCTGGCCTTCGTGCAGGCCCGCTGGGGACATGCCAACCGCACCCGCAACTGGCTGACGCGCGCCCAGGGCCTGCTGCTGGACAGTCATTTCGCCGTGGAACAGGAGGCGCGCTACCGCGCCGGCTTGCCGATGTCGTTCAACGGCACGGCCGGTGTGTGGTCGCGCGTCGCCATCGACCATGGCGGCGGCTGGACCGGCGACACCCTGACCGAGGACCTCGACCTGTCGATCCGCTGCGCCATCAAGGGATGGCGTTCGGCCATGATTTTCGACCTGGAAGTGCCGGGCGAGCTGCCGGAGACCGCGGCCGCGTGGCGGGCCCAGCAGGCGCGATGGACCAAGGGCCACGCCCAGGTGGCCCGCAAGCTGCTGCCGGAGATCTGGTCCAGTTCCATGCCGCTGTGGAAAAAGGCTGCCATCAGCCTGCAGATTTCCCAGTTCGGCTTCTACCTCCTGGCCGGTGCCAGCGCCGTGGTCAGCCTGACGCTGATGGCGATGGGCGTCGTCTATCTGGCGACCGTGGCGGCGCTGGGCCTGGCCGTCACCGCGCTCGGCATCACCGCCTCGGTCTCCTATCTCTATATGGGCCAGGCGATGCTGGGGCGCGAGCAGGCGCCCTGTCTGGCGCGTTCGCTGCTGCTGGCCATCGTCTTTCCGAGCGGGCTGGTGCTGGCCAACACACGCGCGACCTTCGAGGCCTTCTCCTCCAACCAGCAGATGGAGTTCGTGCGCACGCCCAAGGCCGGCGCGCGTGTCGCCGGCGGTTGGCGCGGGCGGCCCGAACTGACCACCGGGCTGCTGCTGCCGCTCTTCGCCTTCGCCGAACAGGCCTGGAGCGCACCATTTTTCATCGTTCGCGGCGGCGGGGCTTCTGTCCATCGGCGCCATGGGCTGGAACGACACCGCGCCGGCGCGTCTGCCCGCCCGCTGACCCCGGCCCATCCCGCTCCCCGGCGATTTCCCCGGCGGCGATGTGAGCCGGCCAGCTCGTTACAATTTTAATCGTTCAAATGCGCTTCAAATGCACGGGCCCGGCCTAACGCAGCCTTGAAGCGCGCCGATTAGCCTTTCCTCACGGTCACTGCCGCATCCGATGCGGACAAGAACAATGGGGTTGGGCATGGTGGGCTCTCTCAAGCACATTGCGGCGGTGGCCGTGGTCTCTCTGACGGCGGCGGGCTGCGCGGGCGGGCCTCCGCCCGCCGACTTCAACGCCTATGCCGACCGCACCGCATCCGACGCGCATATCGAATACCGCTCCCGGCCGCTGCAATGCGTGCCCTATGTGCGGGTGCGCGCAGGCATTCCGATCCACGGCGACGCCTGGACCTGGTGGAGCCAGACGGCCGGACGCTACAGCCACACCAGCACGCCGCAATCCGGCGCGGTGATGGTGCTGGACGGATATGCCGGCCCGCGCCGGGCCCATCTGGCCTTCGTCCGCAGCGGTCATCTCCGGTCGCGAGATCCGCGTCGACCATGCCAACTGGCTCGACAGCGGCAATATCCATCTCGACGATCCGGTTCTCGATGTCAGCCCCGACAATGACTGGAGCCGGGTGCGGGTCTTCAATCTGCGGACGCACGCCTGGGGCGGCCATGTCTATCAGGTGCGCGGCTTTATCGGTCCGGGTCCGCGACGGCATGGCCGCATGCGGGTCGCCGACGGCTACTGATTTCCTTGCCTTGCCAATAGGTTGAGCGCAGCTCTGCGCCATTCTGCCACGCCCCTCTTTTGCCGCGTGCGGCGCCCGGCCTATGGTCCGCGCCCTCATGCGGAGACCAACCGGTTCCGGCCGTGCGCAACCGTGCTAAGGGGATACCGGCACGACGTCCCGTGGAACCACAAGGCCGGTTCGGCCTTGCCGAGGGACGGTCCAACCGCCGAGCGACTGTGAGCATCCAGAAAACGACAGCACTGACGCCCTCGCACAGGGCGAACAAATTGCAGAGGCCTCTGCGAGCGCTGCCGCGCCTGCCGCGCCCGGTCACGGCGGCGGCCATGCACGCACCGCCGCGCTGACACTGGGCGCGCTGGGCGTGGTGTTCGGCGATATCGGCACCAGCCCGCTCTATGCCTTGCGCGAAACCGTGCTGGCCACCGGCGGCGCGACGCCCGGACCGGCGGCGGTGTTCGGCGCGCTGTCGCTGATCTTCTGGTCGGTCATGATCGTGGTGACGATCAAATATGTTCTGCTGATCATGCGCGCCGACAATGAAGGCGAAGGCGGCTCGCTGGCGCTGGCGGCACTGGCCCATCGCTCGCCCGGCCTGAGCCGGCGGCATCAAGATCGATCATCGGCATCGCGGCCATTGTCGGCCTGTCGCTGTTCTATGGCGACGGCATGCTGACGCCGGCGATCTCGGTGCTGTCGGCGGTCGAAGGCGTAGGCATCGGCTCGCCGCTGCTCGAACCGCTGATCCTGCCGCTGGCGCTGATCATCCTGGTCGGGCTGTTCGTGCTGCAGAGCCGCGGCACCGCCAAGATCGGCCGCCTGTTCGGTCCGGTCATGGCCGCTGTGGTTCACGATGCTCGCCGTGCTGGGCATCGTCTGGATCGTGCAGGCGCCCGGTGATCCTCAAGGCGTTCAACCCGCTCTACGCCATCGACGCTGTTCATGCAGCGAGCCGCTGACCGCCTTCCTGGCGCTGGGCGCGGTGGTGCTGGCGGTGACGGGCTGCGAGGCGCTCTATGCCGATATGGGCCATTTCGGCGCCAGGCCGATCCGCCTGGCCTGGTTCTTCGTCGGTCGTGCCCGGCGCTGACGCTCAACTATTTCGGGCAGGGCGCGCTGTTGCTGCTGCATCCGCAGCGCGCGTCGACGCGTGTTCTATTCCATGGTGCCGCAATGGGCGCCATTTCCCGCTGGTGGCGCTGGCGACGGTCGCGGCGATCATCGCCTCGCAGGCCGTGATCTCCGGCGTGTTCTCGATCACCCGGCAGGCCGTGCAGCTCGGCCAATTGCCGCGCATGGAGATCCGCCACACCTCGGCGACCGATTACGGCCAGATCTATGTGCCGCGCATGAACGCGTTTCTGCTGCTCGGCGTGGTGCTCATCGTGCTGATCTTCCGAAGCTCGTCCAACCTCGCCGCGCCTATGGCATCGCGGTGACGGGCGTGATGGTGATCGACACCTTCAACGTCTCGCTGGTCGCCGCCACGCAATGGAAATGGGGCTGGTGGCTGGCCGGCGCCGCATTCGGCGCTGCTCGGCTTTGTCGATGTGATGTTCTTCGCCTCCAATTCGATCAAGATCGTCGAAGGCGGCTGGCTGCCGATCTTCATCGCCGCCAGCGTGTTCCTGTTGATGGAAACCTGGCGCATCGGACGGCGCGCCCATCTGGAGCGCATCCGCAACGAATCGATGCCGGTCGACCTGTTCCTGGAACGCGCCGAGAAGACCCCCGTGCGCGTGGCGGGCACGGCCGTGTTCCTGTCGGCGCGCAGCGATTCGGTGCCCGGCGCGCTGCTGCACAATCTCAAGCACAACAAGGTGCTGCATGAGCGCGTGCTGCTGGTGCATGTGATTGTCGAGGACACGCCCTTCGTCGCACCGCGACAAGCGCATCGAGGTGGAGAAGCTCGGCAAGGGCTTCTTCAATGTGAAGATCCATCACGGCTTCTTCGAAACCCCGGACGTGCCGCGTGCGCTGGAAGAGGCGCGGCCCTTACGGGCTGGCGCTGGATATCGAGACCACGACCTTCTTCATCGGCCACGAGACGCTGGTGCCGGTCCGAGCATCCGGCGCTCGGCACCTGGCGAACCTGGCTCTATATGCGGCTGGCCTCCTCGGCGCTGTCGCCGGCGCCGCTTCTACCACCTGCCGCCGGGCCGCGTCGTCGAGCTGGGCACGCAGGTCAGCATCTAGCCGCGCGCCAGGATTGACCCCGCTGCAATCGCGGGGTCTCGTATGCCCCGAAACGGCAGACGCGGGGCATCATGCGGCGCATCCTTTTCTGGGCAGCTCTCGCGGTCGCTCTGGCCCTTGGCTGGGGCCTGCCAGCCGAGGCCGCACCCGAAACCACCCTCGCACAAGGCAAGCTCGTCGGCACAACCGAAGACGGCGTCGCCGTGTTCCGCGGCATCCCGTTTGCCGCCCCTCCGGTCGGCGATCTGCGCTGGCGCCCGCCTCAGCCCGCACCGCCCTGGACGGGCACGCGCACGGCGGCGCGGTTCGGGGCCGTCTGCCCGCAGGACGCCGACGGCATCACCGCACTTCTGCGGCAAAGCGAAGACTGCCTGACCCTCAATGTGTGGTCCCCCGGCCTGAAGGCCGGCGCCAGGCGGCCGGTCATGGTGTGGATCTATGGCGGCGGGTTTCGCGGCGGCGGCTCGGCTTTTCCCTTCTACGACGGGACGGGCCTGGCGCAGCATGGCGTCGTCGTCGTCAGCTTCAATTACCGGCTCGGCTGGCTCGGCTTCTTCGACCACCCGGCGCTCGCAGCCGAACATCCCGATGAGCCCACCGGAAATTACGGGCTGATGGATCAGATCGCGGCGCTCAAGTGGGTGCACAGAAATATCGCGAGCATTCGGCGGCGATCCCGACAACGTCACGATCTTCGGCGAATTGGCCGGCGGCATCAGTGTCAACGACCTGATGGTCTCGCCGTCGGCGCGTGGATTGTTCGACAAGGCCATCGCCGAATCCGGTCTCGGCCTGTTGCCGGTGGCCACGGCCGAACAGGCGCAAAGCGCCGCGCGGGCTTTTGCGCAACGCGTTCATGTCGATGGCGACGACGCCGCGGCGCTGGCGCGATTGCGCGCGCTGCCGGTGGCCGCGATCCTCGCCGATCAGAACGGCCGGCCACTCGACAAATCGGCGGCGCCCATGGTCGACGGGCGCATCATCCCCGCCCAGCCCTCTGTGCTGTTCGCGCAGGGCAAGATCGCCAGGGCCGCCTATCTCGCCGGCTCGAACAGCAATGAAGCCAGCCTGATGAAATGGCTGTCGACGACGGACCAGAGCATCCTCAAACAGGCCGGCGATAAGCTTCCCGCCCTGCGCCAACTCTACGCGAAGGATGGCGCAACCGGCGACGCGGAGCTGGCGCGACAATTGTTCAACGATCGTGTCTTCGCGGCGGGCGCACATGGCCTGGCGGACTTCGTCGCCAGGACGGGAGCGCCTGCATATGTCTACTACTTCGATTATGTCGCCGACGCGCAGCGCGGCAAGGTCAAGGGTGTCGATCATGGCCGCGAGGTGCCCTTCGTGTTCGGCTTGAGCGGTTATGACCGCTACCCGCGCATGGCCGCACGCATCGCCAAGCGCACGACACAGAAGGACCGCCGGATGATCGCGATGGTGCAGACCTATTGGAGCAATTTCGCAAAGTCGGCAAACCCGAACGGCGAAGGCTTGCCGCAATGGCCTGCGACCACCCCGGCCGCGAGCCATACTCTTGTCATTGCCGACGAGAGTCACGTGGTTGACGGCTTCCATGCCGCGCGGCTGACGCTGGCATATCAGGAATGGAGCAAGATGACGGGCCTGCCCGGGCCGCGCTGAGTGTCAGGATGGCTGGGCGCCGGGGTGGCGCCCGGCGCGTTGCGGCAGAAGAAACACGCAGCCGATGATGAACACCGCCAGGATCGCGCTCGCCTCCGGCCGGCTGAAGGCCATGCCGCCGTCATGGATGGGCTTGTCGAGAAAATCACCGACCGTGGCGCCGAGCGGGCGCGTCAGGATGAACGCCGCCCAGAACAGCAGCACACGCGAAATGTCGGTCCAGTAATACAGCGCGGCGACGACGGCGATGGCTGCCAGAAACACCAGAGCGCCGCCGCCATAGCCGAGCGAGGTGTCGTCCGCCAGCCAGTCGCCCAGCGCGGTGCCGAGCGTCTGCGAAATCGTGATCGCCGCCCAGTAGAAGGCCTCCACCCTGGGCGTCGTCACCGTCTGCACCGAGATCGAGCCCAGGGTCCAGTACCAGGCGGCGAGCGTTGCCATCAATGCGAGAAACAGGACAGTCGAGCCGCCCGTGTAACCGATACCGAGCGAGCGGTCGGCGAAGTCGGCCAGTGTCGTGCCCGCCGTCGTCGACGCTACGATCGTGGCCCAATAGAGGAAGGGATGAAATTTCTTCGCCGAGGTCTGCCAGATCACCAGGCCGACGAGCAGCGATAGAAAGATCGCCGTGCCCAGGAGATAGCCCCAGCCCATCGTCATGGTGACGGTGTCGCCGCCGGTCTCTCCCAATGTCGTCGCCGCGATCTTGATGATCCAGAAGATCAGCGTGACCTCGGGAACCTTGGTGGCAGCGTTTCCGGAGCTGTTCATCGGGCCTCTCTGGACGGATGTGCATCTGCCGTACTGCCCGGGGCGGGCAGGATCAAGCCCCGGCCACCATACGTTTCTGCAATCTAGTCCAGCGCGTAGACCAGCGTTTTCAGATAGGCAGTTTCCAGCAGCATGGGATGGACCGGATGATCCGGAGCCGCGCCGGCCTGACGCAACAGCGCCGCCTCGCGCCCGGCGCGCGCAATGCCGACCGCAGATTCCAGCGCAAAGCGATCCGGCGGCATGTTGTGCGAACAGGAGGCGAGCAGCAGGAACCCGCCCGGCGCGGTGACGGCGGCCGCCAGCCGCGCCAGCTTGCGATAGGCCTTGGCGCCCGGTTCCAGATCCTTGCGCGCCTTCACGAAGGGCGGCGGGTCGGCGATCACGACCTCGAACGTTTCGCCGGCCGCGGCCAACCGCTCCAGCTCTTCAAAGACATCGGCTTTGACGAATTCGGTGCGGTCCGAAAGCTTGTTGGCGGCGGCGGCCTCCTCGCCCAGCGCCAGGGCCGGCGCCGAACTGTCCAGCGCCACCACTTCGCGGGCACCGGCCTTCGCCGCGGCCAGCGCAAAGCCGCCCGCATAGCAATAGGCGTCGAGCACGGAGCGGCCATTGGCCAGCGCCGCCATGGCGGCACGGTTCTCGCGCTGGTCGAAATACCATCCGGTCTTCTGACCGTGTCCGAGATCGGCGAAGTAGCGCACGCCGTTTTCCTCCAGCGCCAGCCGCGCCGGCATCTCGCCCTTGACGGCGCGCACATAGCTGTCGAGTCCCTCGAGGGCGCGCGTCGGCGTGTCGTTGCGCAAGATGATCGTCGCCGGCGCCAGCACGGCCTCGATGGCCGCCAGCATGGGGGCGCTCAACGCCTCCATGCCGGAGGTCGTGACCTGTGCCACGCAAACATCGTCGAAGCGATCGATGGTGAGGCCCGGCAAGCCGTCGCCCTCGGCATGGACAAGACGGTAGAAGGGCTTGTCGTAAAACGCCGTGCGGATGGAGAGCGCGCGGGCCAGCCGTGCCTTCGAACCAGGACTGCATCGATCGGGGCTTCGGGCGAGGCGTCCAGCCGGCGCAGCGCGATCAGGCTTCTGGGATTGAAGTAGAAGGTGCCGAACCCGCGGCCGTCATCACCGACGACAGTGACGAGGCTGCCCGGCACAAGCGCCTTGGTGGCGGCATCCATCACCACTTCGTTGGAAAAGGCCCAGGGCGCGCCCGCGCGCAGGCGGCGGCCCTCGCGCGGCTTGAGATGGATGGTCGGTCGGCTTGTCATGACGGGCCCGGTGCGGAATCGGCGGCTTCGGTTAGCACGCCGGGCGCGGCACGCCTAATGCGCGGGGCCGGCGGTGCGGGCGCGCTGGATCAGATAGGCGTAGAGCGCGTCAATCTCGTAATCCTTGAATTCGAAGAAGCGTTCCGCCGCAAGGCGGGACATGGCGGGCCCATGGTGGCCGACCGGCACCCGTCCGCGCCGCATCAGGGCGAAGAACCGGCTGCGATCATAAGCCGCCACAACGTTGAGATCAGGCGCATCACCCGAACCCGTCAGATCGGTGCCGTGGCAGTTCGAGCAGGTCATCGCCGCCAGATAGCGGCCGCCATCATATCGCGGGCCGGTGTCGCGCGGCGGGTGGCCGCCCAGATCATAGGGGTCGACCGGGCTGAGCGTGCCGGCGAGCACGGCCAGGCGGGCGCGAAGGGAGAAGTGCGGGGCGGGCCAGGCCGGACCGCTCGGCGGCAGCGAGCGCAGCCAGCCGAGAATGTCCGCCAGATCGCTGTCGCGCATATGGTTATAGGCGTCGGAGGGCATGTCCCACAGCGCCCGCGCCGAAGGCGCCAGCCCGCGGCGCACGGCGCGATCGAAATCGGCATCCGAATAGTTCGCCGCGAAGCGGCGCAGATTGGGCGCCGCCACCGTCAACCCCGGCGCGACGCGGCGCATGCGGCCGGTCACATCGGCGCCGTGACAATCGCGGCAACCATAGAGGCGGGCGACATGCATGCCCCAGGCGATATCCTTGGGCGTTGTGGAGGCATGAATGATCGAGGAGGGCAGCGTGTAGCGGCGCACGATCAGCGCCTCGGAGGTCAGATAGATGACAGCGGGGATCAGCGCAGCCGCCGCCAGGACCGCCGCCGCAAGGATCGCAGCCCATCTCTTACGCGCACTCATGCCGCCTCGTCTTTCCTCGTCTTGCATCCGGCGCAGCCCCACCCCCTGCGCCCCTCCGACAGCCATATCACGGAGACGCGCCCGGGTCCGTCAGACATGTTCGCGGAACTAGCGCGCCGGGACCGAGCGGATCCATTGCGAGAGCAGCCATTTCTCGCCTGCGGTCGGGGCGAGCCCGGCATGTATGGTCTTGCGGTCGGGCGCGCCCGAGGCCTCGACATTGGCGAAGAACAGCGCCCCGCCCTTGCCCGGTTTGAAGCGCCGCTCCAGCGCTGGAAACTCGGTCTCCGCGCCCTCAAAGCCGTCATTCAGATAGATCAGGAAGGTCGCCACGCGCTGGCCCTTGGCCTCGATCTCTTCGGCAAAACCGGCCGCGCCAGGATCGAGAAAATCGAAATGGCGGGCGAAGCGCTGGCCGACGGTGTAGTGCAGCACATTGGTCTCTTCGAGCTGATGGGCGAAATAGCCCGTGGCCGCACAGATACGCGAGCGGATCGCCAGCAGCACCAGATCGCTGGCTACGATATCGAACAGGGCCGCGCTGTTGGAACGCGCCGTGTCGATCCGCGCCTCGCCCGTGGCGCGGTCGAAGGTGCGGGCCGGCTCGGCGAAGCTGCCGGCGCGGGCGATCATCCAGTCACAGGCGGCCGCCGGAAGGAAATTCTCGACGGTGCGCACATCGGGCGCCGCACTGACGGCCTCCAGAGGCGGGCCGGCGAACCAGTCGCGCAATTGCACCGCGCGGCGCAGCGTGCCCCAGATCTCCGGCGGCGGATCGCCGGCCGCCCGCGCCGCGGCTTCGCGATCCGACGACAGCAGGATCAACTGCGCCCGGGCCGGCTCCCAACCCTGCTCGGCCGCCTGCTGGAGATAGGCCAGCGCGCCCTGCCAGTCCTCGAGATTGCGGGCGCCGCCAGCGATGAGAACGGCGATCTGGGCCGCGGCTTCGCCATTGCCCGCCTGGGCCGCGGCGTTGAGGAGCTGGGCCGCGGTCTGCGGATCGCGCGGGCCATCGCGATCCCTGAGCAACCGCTTGGCCAAAGCCGTTTGTGCGGCGGCATCGCCCGAACCGGCCGCGCGGCGCAAGGTCTCCAGATCGGTTTCGGGCTCCCATGCCATGGCGGCACTCTAGCACCGGTGGCCGGACTGGAAAGCCGGCGCGCCGCCGCCCGGCTTGCCTGCCCCGCACCCAAAAGGCTCTACTGCCTGTCCCGCCCCAGGAGATTTGCATGAGCGCCGCCATCGACGCCGTTCCGCGCAAGACGCGCGACATTCACAATCACCATTTCGACTCGACGGTCTGGAACGATTTCCGCTTCCGCGATGACGACGTGATCGTCGCCACCTATGGCAAATCCGGCACGACCTGGATGCAGCAAATCGTCGGTCAGCTGATCTTCGGCGGCGACGAGAACGTCAACCTGGCCGAAATGTCGCCCTGGCTCGATCTGCGTATCCCGCCGACGCCCGTGAAGCTGGGCCTTCTGGAAGCACAGACGCACCGCCGCTTCGTCAAGACGCATCTGCCGGTCGATGCGCTCGTGTTCTCGCCAAAGGCCAAATACATTTATATCGGCCGCGACGGGCGCGATGTGGTGTGGAGCTTCTACAACCACCTTGCGACCGCCAATGATGCCTTCTTCGAGGCCCTCAACGACACGCCCGGCCGTGTCGGCCCGCCGCTCGAGCGCATCGATGTGGATGTGGTGCCCTTCTTCCGCCGCTGGCTGGCCGAGGACGGTTATCCGATGTGGCCGATCTGGGAGAATGTGAGGAGCTGGTGGGCGATTCGCGACCTGCCCAATGTCAAGCTCGTCCATTTCAACGACCTGAAGCGCGATCTTGAAGGCGGGATGCGCGACATTGCCAATTACCTGGAAATCGACGTGCCCGAAGACCGCTGGCCGGCGATCGTCAATTATTGCAGCTTTGACTACATGAAGGCGCATGCCGAGAAGAGCGCACCGCTGGGCGGCGTGCTGTGGGAGGGCGGGGCGCAAAGCTTCATCAACAAGGGCACCAACGGACGCTGGCGCGATCTGCTGAGCGCCGAGGACATCGCAGCCTATGAGGCCCGCGCCAAAGCCGAGCTGGGCGACGCATGCGCGCAGTGGCTCGCAAATGGCGGCGGCTGACGCCGACGCCGTCACCTTGCCCGCGAAAGCGGCAGAAGCGCCGCGGCGCTCACGGGTTTGGGAGGTGACAGGGGAAACTGGACCGGGCTAATGTCCCGCCGGTTGGCGGCGAGGGATATCGCGGTTTGCGGGTGAAGCGGACAGGCAGAACAGGACGGATGCAGCGTGTGCGCCCGCACAGCTGGCATCAGGCCTTTGCCACGCTGGCGCTGATCCTGTTTGCCTTTCAGAATTACGTCACCCAGACGCATATCCATCTGTTGTGGCAGGGCGCGCCGGGCGTCCAGGTCCAGGCCATGGGCGCGCAGGCGCAGCAGTCGCCCGCCCCGAGCAAGAAGGCCCCCGCAGACGATCCGGCCAATTGCCCGATCTGCCAGGACGTGTTGCTGGCCGGCCATTTCACGGCCCCGGCCGTCATTCCCGTGCTGCCGCCGGCGCTGATCGTCGCGGCATTGCAACCAGTCCAGCTTGCGACCATCGCCATCGCGACCGCCTCGCACAGCTGGCACGGCCGCGCCCCGCCGCAAGGCTGATCCTTCCTTCCTGAGTTTCGCTGCGTGTTGCCGGGTGACGCCTCCGGCACGCAGTGCGTCGTGTTTCCGCGCGGTCGCGCCGACCCGCAGGCCGTGTTTTCCGGAGTCCCGTTATGTCACGTTCCCGCTTTCTTGCCGGTGCGGCGCTCGCCGCGCTCGCCGCCGGCCTTGCCGCGCCCGCCTATGCCGATGCCGCCATCGAGACCGTCACCGTGACCGGCCAGCTCAATGACGCCCGCAACGGCATCCAGACCCAGCTCGGCGCCTCGACCTACAACATCACCAGCGACGACATCGAGAACGCCCCCGGCGGCGCCAATTCCATGCTCAACCAGGTCGTGCTGCAGGCCCCAAGCGTGGCGCAGGATTCCTTCGGGCAGCTGCATATCCGCGGCGAGCACAATGGCGTGCAATACCGGCTCAACGGCGTCGCCCTGCCAGAGGGCATCGCGGTGTTCGGACAGACGCTGGATCCACGGCTGATCTCGTCCATGCAGCTGATCACGGGCGCGCTGCCGGCCGAATACGGATTGAGGACCGCGGGCATCATCGACATCAAGACCAAGAGCGGGGTGTTCGAGCCCGGCGGACAGGTCTCGCTCTATGGCGGCAGCCACGGAACGATCAATCCCAGCTTCGACTATGGCGGCGCGTCCGGGAACTTCAACTACTTCGTCTCCGGCGACTTCATGCGCAACGATCTTGGCATCGAATCGCCGGACGGCAGCGGCACGCCGATCCACGACACGACAACGCAATATCACGGCTTCGGCTATTTCGAGCAGATCCTGGATTCGCACAGCCGCGTGACTTTGGTGGCCGGCACATCCAACGACTATTTCCAGATTCCCAACACGCCGGGCCTTTCGCCCGGGCTGGGGTTGACCGTCAATGGCACCAGCAGCTTTCCCAGCGCCGCGCTGAACGAGACGCAGCGCGAGGCCACCCATTTCGCAATCGTCTCCTATCTGCGCAGCCAGGGAAAACTCGATTTCCAGGTCTCCGGGATTGCGCGCTATTCGAGCCTGCGGTTCTCGCCCGATCCGCTCGGCGATCTGCTCTATGACGGCATCGCGCAAAGGGCGATCAAGCGCGACCTCAGTTTCGGACTGCAGGCCGACGGCGCTTATGCACTGAACGACACCCACACGATCCGCGGCGGCATCTATGTCCAGACGGACCGCGCCACCAGCACGACGACCTCTCTGGTGCTGCCGACGGATGCCGGTGGCGTGCCCACCAGCGATGTTCCGCTCTCCATCGCCGACAGCGGCGCCATGCGCGGCTGGACCTGGTCGGTCTATCTGCAGGACGAATGGCAGCCGCTGGAGCAGCTGACCATCAATTACGGTCTACGCTACGATCACTATTCGGCATTCTCCAGCGGCAGCCAGCTGAGCCCGCGCGTCAATGTGGTATGGAAGCCCGGGGAGGGGACGACGCTGCATGCCGGCTATGCGCGCTATTTCTCGCCACCGCCCTTCGAGCTGGTCGGCAGCCAGTCCATCGCCCTGTTCGCGAACACGACGGCGGCCGCGGCCGGGACGGACAACACAACTCCGATGGCCGAACGCGCCGACTATTACGATATCGGTGCCTCCCAGGCACTGAGCGAGCACCTGACCCTCGGCGTCGACAGCTATTACAAGAACTCGCGTCATCTCATCGACGAAGGTCAGTTCGGCGCGCCGATCATCCTCACGCCGTTCAACTACGCCCGCGGCAAGCAATACGGCATCGAGTTCACGGCCAATTACAATCGCGGCGGTTTTGCGGCCTATGGCAATCTGGCCTTCCAGCATGCCCTCGGAAGGCGCATCGAATCGAGCCAGTTCCAGTTCGATCCGGCCGATCTCGCCTATATCGCGACGCATGACATCCACCTGGATCACGATCAGGCGATGACGGCCTCGGCCGGGCTTTCCTATCTCTGGGACGGCAATCGCGTCAGCCTGGACCTGCTCTATGGCAGCGGCTTGCGAAAGGAAGGCGCCACCCCGAACGGCGCGCATCTGCCCGGCTATACCCAGGTCAATCTGGGGGCCAGCCACGATTTCCGCGCGGGTGCACTTCAGGGCCTGTCGCTACGCGTCGACGTGCTCAATCTTTTCGACGAGAAATATCTCATCCGCGACGGTTCGGGCATCGGCGTCGGCGCCCCGCAATATGGCCCGCGGCGCGGCGTCTTTGTCGGGGTCTCGAAGGCGTTCTGACCGCGCCCTTTCGGATATTTAATGCAATCGGTACGCAAGGGACGAATCGCGACAATCTCGCGGGTCGCTTCTGCCGCGCTCACTTTATATGGTGCGGCGCCTGCCCGTCCGGGCAGAATCGAAATCCCCGATTCGAGGTCCTTCCCCCGCATGGACAAACAGGAATACCGCGCTGCCGGCTCGCTCGCCGCCGTCTTTTCCGTGCGGCTGCTGGGCCTGTTCATGATCTACCCGGTGTTTGCGGCCTATGCCCAGCATCTGAAGGGCGCGACGCCCTACACCATCGGGCTGGCGCTGGGCATCTATGGGCTGAGCCAGGGTCTGCTCCAGATCCCGTTCGGCCTGCTCTCCGACAAGATCGGGCGCAAGACCATGATCGTCCTGGGCCTGCTGCTGTTCGCGGCCGGCAGCGCCGTGGCGGCGATGTCGACCACGATCCACGGCGTTGTGATCGGCCGGGCATTGCAGGGCTCCGGCGCCGTCGGCTCGGTGATCCTGGCCCTGGTCGCCGATCTCACCCGCGAGGAAAACCGCACCGGCGCCATGGCCATGGTCGGCATCACCATCGGCACCTCCTTCATGATCGCATTGGTGGCCGGACCGATCGTCGCCGGCTTTGTGGGCGTGGCCGGAATCTTCTGGCTGATGGTCGGTCTGGCGTTCGCCGGCATCGTCATCACCCAGTTCGTGGTGCCGACGCCGCGCAACCTGCGCCTGCACCGCGACGCCGAAACCGTGCCGGCCATGCTGGGCCGCGTGTTGAAGAACGGCGACCTGCTCAGGCTCGACTTCGGTATCTTCGCCTTGCACGCCATGCTGACCGCAAGCTTCCTGGTGGTGCCGGGCCTGCTGCATCGGACCCTGGACGTCACAAGCCACAATCAATGGATGATCTATTTGCCGGTGCTGCTGATCTCGGTCGCGGTCATGATCCCGGCGATCATCATCGCCGAGAAATACCGGCGCATGAAGGCGGTGTTCGTGACGGCCGTCGCGGCCCTGGCGGCCAGCCAGATCATCCTGCTGTTCGGCGCGCACAACCTGTTCGCGCTACTGGCGGCGATGACGGTGTTCTTCGCCGGCTTCAACGTGATGGAGGCGAGCCTGCCCTCGCTGGTGACCAAGACGGCGCCGGCCGAGGCCAAAGGCACGGCCACCGGCATCTATTCCAGCTCGCAATTCATCGGCATATTCATGGGCGGGGTGTTCGGCGGCTGGGTGCACCAGACCGATGGCGATACCGGTGTCTTCCTGCTGACGGCCGGGCTGGCGCTGGTGTGGCTGCTGGCGGCCGCCACGATGAACCGGCCGAGCTATCTGACGACGCGGCTGGTGCGCATCGCCGAGGGCGCTGATGCGCAGAGCCTGACCGCGCGGCTGAAACAGGTGCCGGGCGTGGCCGAGGCGGTCGTCATCACCGAAGACCAGCTGGCCTATCTCAAGGTCGATTCCAAACTCTTCGATGCCGAACAGGCCGAAGCGGCGGCGGGCGCGGCCTAGATCAGGCGCCCCGGCGGGCGGCGCGCAATTCGCCGAAGGAGACCAGTCGGCCCTGCGCCTCGTCCCACAGATTGAGGCGCACGCAGCGCAGGCTCTGCCACAGCGTGACCCGGCCCGTGGCGCGCAATTCGGGATGTTCGCGCAACACCCGGTCGAGCCGGTAGCTGGGAATGCGGCTGGAGGCGTGGTGGATGTGGTGCAGGCCGATATTGGCGGTGAGCCAGCGCAGGACGCGCGGCAGGTCGTAATGCGAGCTGCCGGCGAGCGCGGCGTCCTGCAGGGTCCAGCCGCCATCGCGCGACCACACCACGCCTTCGAACTGGTGCTGCACATAGAACAGCCACACCCCGATCGAGGCGGCGAGCAGCATCACGGGAAGATGGATCGACAGGAAGGGGCCGACGCCGAGCAACGCCATCATGGCGATGACGACGACGGCGATGGCCGCATTGGTCGCCATGGTGCTGGTCCACGGCATCCAGCCTTTGCGCATGAAGCCGACCGGAAGGCGGAACTGCAGGATAAAGACATAGGCCGGACCGATCCCGAACATGACCAGGGGATGGCGGTAGAGCCGGTAGGCAAGCCGCCCATACCAGGGCCGGGCAAGATATTCGGCGACGGTCAGCGTGGCGATATCGCCGATCCCGCGACGGTCCAGATTGCCGGACGTCGCATGGTGGATGGCATGGGTGCGGCGCCAGAAATCGTAAGGCGTCAGGGTCAGAACCCCAAGCGCGCGGCCGACCCAATCGTTGAGGGGCTTCTGGCGGAAGAAGGCGCCGTGGCCGCAATCGTGCTGGATCAGAAACAGGCGAACCAGGAAGCCGGCTGCCGGCATGGCCAGGAGCAGCGTCAGCCAATAGCCGACCGAGAGCGAGAACCACATCGCCGCCCAAAGCCCGACCAGCGCCAAGGCGGTGATGGCGAGCTCCAGGGCGCCGCGGCGGCTGCTGGGGCGACTATAGGCCGAGAGCTTGCGCAGCAGCGCGCCGGGATCGGGGGGCGCCACTGGCGCGCCGACGTCGATTTGGGTGTGCAAGGTTCTGTTCCGTCCGGCCCGCTGCCTGACGGGCCCTGTTCGTGGCCGGGCACAATGGGTGACCGGGCCTGTTGCGGGGCGCCGCCCCGATACGCTCACATAGGCAGACCACGCGCTCTGTGCCAGAGGCCAAGGGTCGAGCCGACCCGGTGTGTGCCACGGAATGGCCGGGGACGCTCGCAATTTTCTGCGCCCAGCGGCAAAAAACCGCCCGGCGGCCCATCAATTCACCATGGTTTGAACGAAAACCCTTGGTCGCCGCGGGAGCCGGGCCCGCGGCGCCGACACCACGGCAGGCCGTTCAGGGGCGCTTGGGGGTCTTGTACTCGGCTTCCTTCTGGAACGGCTCCCAGATGGTTTCGTAGCCGACATAGCCCTTTTCGTTGGGCTCCATCTGACGGGTGGTCAAGAAGCGCGCATGGCCGTCAGGAACCTTGGGGGTGGGTTTATTCTCGCTCATAAGTCACCTTTCGCCGGGAGGCTCGGAAATGCAAGTGCAAGCAACGGAGGCCTCAAACGGGCCTCATAAGTGAGGGGTCGATGTCGGCGCCTTCGCCGATCGCGCCGCCCGCCCTTATCTCGTCTTCGGTGGCCTCGCGCACGGTCAGTATTTCGAGTGTGAACACGACCTCTCTGCCGCAAAGCGGATTGTTGCCGTCGACGGTCAGTGTCTTGTCGTCAACCCGCGTGACGAGAAAGCTGCGGGTCTGGCCCTTGTCGTTTTCCATCAGGATGGAGGTGCCGACCTGCCGATACTCCTCGGGAACGTTCTCGATGCGATCGGTAAACACCAGCGCCTCGTCTCTGGGGCCGAAGATCTGATTGCCATCGATCGGCACTTCGATGACGTCGCCGGCGGACTTGCCCTCCAGCTGCCGGTGGACGGACGGCGCCAGAATTTCATTGTGCCCGTGAATATAACCCAAGGGGAATTCGACCCGGGTGAGAACATGGCCCGACCTCTTGTCCGTGACCTTGTATGTCAGCTCGACATATTTGCCGTCCTGGATGGTGTCACGCATGCCGAACCCGGACCAATCGCTCAGAAGATGGACGCACCGAATATCCTGATCTCATCGTTTTCATAACCGAGGACGAGCCTGCCAAGCCATTCGCCCTCTTTTTTGGTGCTGCGCTGCCGGTACAGCACGGTGACATGTTCGCCCCGGCGGATAATCCCGAGATAGTCGACGTCTTCAGACAGGTTTCTGGCCAGTTCGCTGGTAGCGAACTGATGGCCGACCTGAACCTGATCCATGGCGAGCGCGAAGGAGGTGGAGAAATTCCTGACGAAGTCTCCGTACTGGCCTTCGTTGGAATTCTTCACGAGATCTCGCCACAGGGGATCGGCCAGGGCCCGTATCTCCGCGTCGGTTTTCTCAATGATGTTCACGCGCGGCTCTCCACGTCTTCAACAGACCATCATCATGGCGCCTATCCCGAAAGGCCGGCACACGACATGCCGGCACTTTTGCGCCCGGGCGAAGACCCAAGGCCGGCCTTCGCTGGGGGGGGCATTACTACTCGTCGTCACCGACAAGGTGATAACAAGGCGCCTTCTCCATGGTGTACTCACCGGTTTTCGGATCGCGGCGCGAAACCGTCAGCACGTGCCAGTTTTCGTCGTCCACCTTCATCGCATCCCCGCGATAGTAGTAGCCCGGCCAGCGGGTCTCCTTGCGGAACAGGGTGTGCTGGGTCACGCATTCTGCGGTGCGGTGACGATGCTTCAATTCCCACGCACGCAACAGCTCGTGAATATCCTTTGCGGCCAGGCTCTCAAGATCTTCTTCCATGATCTTGAGCTTCTTGAGGCCGATATGCAGAAGCTTCTCGTTGGTCATGTAGCTGACGGTCACGCCGCCGCAATACTCGTCCATCAGCTTCTGCAGACGGTCCAGCCCCTGCTTGGGGTTGATGTAGTGCGGGTTGACGTCTCCCGCCACGATCTCGTTGCGGTAGACCTTGTAATGCTCCAGCGGCTTGTAGATCTCTTTCTTGCGGCGGTTGATCTGCTCGTCGGAGACGACGATGCCCTCGGCCTTTCCGTCATCGATATATTTGCAGGCGGCCTTCGCGGCGAGCCGGCCTTCGGTGAACGAGCCGGACGAGAAGGCGTGCGGCGTGCCGCCGACGGCATCGCCGGCGCCGAACAGACCCTCGATCGAGGTCATACGGTTGTAGCCCCAGAAATATTCGGGCGGGGAGATGTCCTCCGGGCCCGAGCACCAGGCGCCGGAGCAGGTCGCATGCGAACCCATCACGTAGGGCTCCGAGGTGGTCAGCTCGGGATTTTCGTATTTGGGATCCACATCGGTGGCGGCCCACAGGACCGCCTGCCCGACCGTCATGCCCAGGAAGTTCTCCCAGCCGACCTCCTCCAGATGCGGGTCCTGGAAGGCCTGCATGGTCACCATCTGGATGGGGCCGCGGCCGGCATTCACTTCGCTGATCAGGGCATGGTTGCGCAGACAGGTCGGGATCGGCCTGTGGGTCAGATGCGAGGCCTCCGGATCCAGATATTCCTTGCCGACCATCTTCTGAAGTTCGGGGAACCATTTCGATTCGTATTCTTCGCCCAGACCGTTTTGCGTGTAGGTCTTCAGGTGCAGGAAATAGGCGCCGACCGGACCGTACCCGTCCTTGAAGCGCGCCAGCACGATGCGGTTTTCCATCTGCGTCATCTTGGTGCCGGCTTCGATCATGAGCCCATAGGCGGACCCGGACGACCACGGCGCATACCAGGTCCGGCCGGAGCCTTCGCCAACCGAACGCGGCTTGAAGATGTTGGAGGCGCCACCGGCGCCGCAAATCACGGTCTTCGACTTGAAGACGTGGTAGTTGCCCGTGCGGACATTGAAGCCGACGGCACCGGCGACGCGGTTTTCCTTGGCGTCGTCCATCAGCAGATGCGTGACGCAGATGCGGTTGAAGACCTTGTCCGCCGACTTCTTGGCGGCCTCGGCCACGATGGGCTTGTAGGACTCGCCGTGAATCATGATCTGCCAGCGCCCCTCACGAAGATAGGTCCCCGTTTTCGGGTTCTTCATGATGGGCAGGCCCCATTCCTCGAACTGGTGCACCGTGGAGTCCACGTGACGCGCCATATCGAACAGCAGATCTTCGCGCACCAGCCCCATCAGGTCGATGCGGGCGTAGCGGACATGGTCTTCCGGTTTGTTCTCGCCCCAACGGGTGCCCATGTAGCAATTGATGGCGTACAGGCCCTGGGCGACCGCGCCGGAGCGATCGATATTGGCCTTCTCGGCAATGACGATCTTCTTGTCCTGGCCCCAGAACCTGGCCTCCCAGGCGGCACCGGTGCCACCGAGGCCCGCACCGACAACCAGAACGTCGATGCCGTCTTCGACGATCGTTTTGTAAGCCATCAGTAATACACGCCTTTCTTCATCTTGAGCCCGTTGGACTCAAGCGTGTGCAAACCACCGTCATCCATGCGGATATATTTCGGCTCGTTGTACAAGAGCTGGCTGTCGCGCATTTCCTGGCTGGGACCGGGAACATCGGCGAGCTTGGGAATCCCCGTCCCCCAGGGCTTGGTGGTGATGGGGGACAGGAAGTTCTTTTCCGTGCCGTTTCGGAATTTGATCTTCCAGGCAATCGTGCCTTTGTCTTCGTCACGGTCGACGCGGACGCTGTGACCGAGCGGGGCGAAGTCGGCATAGCCGCGCACGTCGATCGCATGCTGCGGACACGCCTTGACGCAGGAGTAGCACTCCCAGCACATGTTGGGTTCGATGTTGTAGGCACGCCGATAGGTCTTATCGATGTGCATGATGTCCGAAGGGCAGATGTCGACGCAATGTCCGCATCCGTCACACCTTGTCATATAGACGAAGGTAGGCATTGGTCCGGCTCCTTATCTGTTCCAGCAGAATTTTCGGGCTGTTTCCTAATAGTGGCGGGGCGCTTCGCGCTTGATGCCGAGTCCCATCCGCATGGGCGCGTCCCGCAGCAGTTCCATGGAGTGTCGTTTCTGTTGCTCGGGATCGTCGCGCGTCTGCGTCGGCAGATTCTGTGCCGAACCATTCGCGTTGGAAATTCTCTTTTCCAGCGCCGCCGCGGGCTTGAAGAACATATGTGAGAATTTCGACCACGGGATTGCGCCGAACAGCACGGTGGTGGCGAGGAGATAGAGCGCCAGGGACAGGTAGGACCAGCCACCGCCTTCCCGCGCTTGGGTCCAGGCCCAGATCAGCGCGAAGGTCGTGCTGAGCACCAGCGAGAGGATGAACAGATCCGCGCGCATGAGGCGGAACGGCGAGGCGCCTTCCGCGGCGACATCGACACGGATGAAAAACCAGAACCAGTATCCGCCGAGGCAGACCATCAGTGCGCCGATGTACCAAAGGGCCGCGAGCAGATGTGGCGTTGGCGTGGCCGGCGTCGGGTAGGCAAACACCATGATTGCGGTGGCGACGACATAGATCACGAAGCCGTACATGCCCAGCAGGTGCGCAATGCGGCGGCGCGGATTGCAGAATTCCCCCGACAGCGCGACATCGACGACCGCGGTCTGCACCGCGATCGCGATGGTCTGACCGCCGCCGACCGGCGTGCGCACGTTCTTCTTGGTGTTGCGCCAGTTCTCGAAGAAGTATTTCGCGCTCTTCTTGTGAACGACGTCGAAGAGGGTCCCGGCCACCACCAGAACGAACATGGCGATCACATATATCTGCATGACCAGAGGCGGGATGGACGCCGAGAGCGTGGCGAACGGATTCACAGTGAACATTGACGAGTACCCCCGGCGTTTGGCAGCGCCCACCTGGCGATGATTGCCGGCGTGGCTGTGCCCAAGAAATGCGGCGCGATCGCAGTTGCGTTGAAATTTCTTGAAGCGGACAACGAAGTGCTGCGGCTTACGCGGCGATCGATGCGCTTCGAATGTGCGCGCCTTCCCGTGTTGCGATTGTCGTTCTTCCCTGAAGCGTTGTTCTTGTCACGTCGATCCGTCAACGGATCGTGAGACTGTGTTGGACAGAAGGGTATCTGCTATATAGTGAAGCGTCACGTCTTTTCGCGCGACGTGTGCTCCGGGGACGGAGCATTGATCGAAACAGTTTCTAGGATTGATCGACCGCGCTTGTGGATTGATCGGAGCAGAATGTGTCGACCTTGGTGCAACCGCATGGTGGAGGGCCGCTTAAGCCCCTGCTACTGCCCAGAACGGAGCGCGCCGACGAGATCAAGCGCGGCGGCAGTCTCACGAAAGTCCCGCTGAGCAGCCGGGAAGTGTCGGATCTGTTCATGCTGGCGATGGGGGCATACACCCCGCTCGACGGGTTCATGGGAGAAGAAGACTGGCGCGGCTGCTGCACCGACATGATGCTCGGGGACGGAACGTTCTGGCCCATCCCCATCACCTTGTCCTGCAGCGAAGACCTCGCCGCGACCATCGCGATCGGGGATGAGATCGCGCTGACCGACGGCGCCAGCGGCGAGATCCTGGCGATCCAGACCGTCACCGAGAAATACCGCATCGACCGGGAGCTGGAATGCCGCGAGGTGTTCCGCACCACCGACATCGGCCATCCCGGCGTGCGCAAGGTCATGGAGCAGCCGGCGGTCAATCTTGCTGGCCCGGTCATGGCGCTCTCCGAAGGTCACTTTCCCGAAACCTATAAGGGACTCTATCATCGGCCGGCCGAGACCCGCGCCCTGTTCGAGGCCAATGGCTGGTCGAAGGTGGCCGCGTTTCAGACCCGCAATCCGATGCACCGCAGCCATGAATATCTGGCCAAGATCGCCATCGAAGTCTGCGACGGCTTGCTGATCCATCAGGTCCTCGGCGCGCTGAAACCGGGCGATGTCCCGGCAGAGGTCAGGGTCGAGGCGATCGACACATTGATCCGCAACTACTTCGTGCCCGGCACGGTGATACAGGCCGGCTACCCGATCGAGATGCGCTATGCCGGGCCGCGCGAAGCGCTGCTCCATGCGGTGTTCCGTCAGAACTTCGGCTGCACCCATCTTGTGGTCGGCCGCGACCATGCCGGCGTCGGCGACTATTACGGGCCGTTCGATGCCCATCACATCTTCGACACGCTGCCGGCCGGCAGCATGGAGATCCAGCCGCTGCGAGATCGACGTGACGTTCTTTTGCTACAAATGTCACGGCATGGCGACGGGCAAGACCTGCCCGCATGGGGCGCGGGACCGGTTGGCGATCTCGGGCACGCGGCTGCGCGAAATGTTCGCCCGCAAGGAGAAGATCCCGCCGGAGTTCAGCCGCCCCGAAGTCGTGAAGGTGTTGCAGACCTATTACGACGGGCTCGACTGAGCCGTGGCCTCACCCCCATCGCCGCCACCGAACCGGAGACGGACCGGATGATCATCGCCCAGATCAGCGACACCCATATCCTGGCCAGATCATCGGACCAGGCCGCCGGCGCCAGTCGCGCCGGGAATCTGGGGGCGTGCGTGGCGGACATCAACCGGCAGGGCGTGGATGTCGTGATCCACACCGGAGACACCGTTCACCAGGGCCGCCCCGACGAATATGCGCATCTGCGCGAAATCCTGGCCGGGCTCGAAGCGCCGCTGTTTCTCATTCCCGGCAATCGCGACCGGCAGGACACCTTGCGTGCCGCCTTCGACCAGCCTGCTTATATGGCGGGCGAGGGCGACCTGCTGCATTACGCGGTCGAAGATTATCCGGTGCGGCTGGTCGGCATCGATTCGGTCAGCGCGGGCGAGCGCAAGGGTGTGTTTTGCGCGCGGCGGCGCGCCTGGCTGGACGACACGCTCGCCCGACAGCCCGACAAGCCGACCATCGTGTTCATCCACCACCCGCCTTTCGACATTCCCCATCACAATTATGTCGGCGGATACCGGCGGCCCGAAGACGCCGCGGCCCTGACGGAACTGGTCAGCCGCCATGCGCAGGTGCGGCGGCTTCTGTGCGGCCATGTCCATTGTGCCCATCGCGAGAGCTGGGCCGGGACAGTGGCCACCACCATGCCCAGCGTGGCCGTGGATTTGCGCATCGACGGCGACGGGTCGCCGGATGCCGCGCCCCTGTATTTCCTGCACGAGGTTTCCGGGACCGGCGAGATCGTCAGCCGCGCGCAAATGGTGCCGCCTGGGTGACTCGAACACCCGACCCACGCATTACGAATGCGTTGCTCTACCAACTGAGCTAAGGCGGCACGGCTGCGGCGCGCCCAAGGGGCCCGAAGCGCGGCGGAAAATACGCAAGGCCGCCCCCACCCGCAACAGCTCATTGCGCCCCGGCGGGCGGGCCGGACAAAAAACGCCCGGGCCGGCCAGCCGGGCAGAAACCGGCGGGGGTGCCGTTTTGCCGCGGCACATTGCGCCGGAGGGTCAAAGGCCTTATGTCCCGCCGGCGCCGCAGGACCGTCCGGGCCGGACCCGGGCCGAACGGCGCCCGGCCACATGGCCGTCGCAAGGAGCCCAGGTGAAACTGCCGATCCACAAGGAAGGCTGGCCCTTCATCGCCATCGCTGCGGCGGTGAATGCGGTTCTGTTCGCCTTTCTGGGCGGCTGGGGTTGGGTCTTTCTGCCCGTAACCCTTTGGGTTATCGCCTTTTTCCGGGATCCGGAGCGTAGCCCGCCGCCCGGGGACAACCTGATTTTGAGCCCGGCCGACGGAAAATTGCTGCCGGTGGTCCAGGCGCCGCCGCCGCCGGAGCTGGGGCTGGGAACCGCGCCGCGGACCCGGTTGTCGATTTTTATGAACGTCTTCAACGTACATGTTAACCGCTGTCCTGCTAATGGAACCGTGACGGCCCTTGCGTATCGGCCGGGCAAATTCTTCAATGCCTCCTTCGACAAGGCGAGCGCCTATAATGAGCGCATGTCGATCGGGCTGAAGCTGGAAGGCGGCGGGGCAGACGGAAAAGAGCTTATCGTGGTTCAGATCGCCGGGCTGGTGGCCCGACGGATCAAATGTGATCTCCATAGGGAACAAACCGTATGCCGCGGCGATCGTTTTGGCATTATCCGTTTCGGCAGCCGGCTCGACGTCTATTTGCCGGACGGCGCAACCGTAGTGGCGAAACCCGGCCAGACCACCCGCGCTGGCGAGACGGTTCTGGCGGAATTCCCCGTTTGATGGCAAGAATGACCCTTATGAGAAGGCTGAAGCCCGGGCGCGCCGCCACCGAGGTGCACCATGACATCCAGAACCAGACCATCGGGCGTTTCATCCCGAGCGGGCTGACGCTGCTGGCTCTCTGCTCCGGCACGACCGCGATCCGCTTTGCCCTGATGGAAAACTGGAAAGCGGCGGTGATCGCCATCATCGTGGCCGCCGTGCTCGACACGATGGACGGCAAGGTCGCGCGCATGCTCGGCGCCGACAGCAAGTTCGGGGCCCAGCTCGACAGCCTGGCCGATCTCGTCAGCTTCGGCATCGCGCCCAGCGTTCTGGTTTACATGTGGACGCTCCATCAGGCCGGCGGCGCGGGCTGGACCATCGCGCTGGCCTTCTGCGTGTGCTGCGCAATCCGGCTGGCGCGCTTCAACATCGAAACGGTCGACGCCGAAGACAGCGTGGCGGCCAATGCGCACTTCACCGGCGTGCCGACGCCGGCCGCCGCCTGCATGATCCTTCTGACCATGCTCCTGAGCTTCCAGTTCAAGGGCACCGTGGCAGGCGCCTGGCTGTCGGATCCGATCCTGAACGGCGCCATCGTCGCGGTGGTCTCGCTGCTGATGGTGAGCCGGCTGCCGACCCTGTCGCTCAAGAACTTCCACCTGCCGCGCAAGCTGCGGGTGCTGGCGGTGCTGGCTGCGGCCGGCATCGTGACACTGGCCGTGTTGTGGCCCTGGGCCACGCTTTCGGGCGGGCTGATCCTCTATATCGCGACACTGCCGCTGGGCGCGCGCCCGCGCGGCGAACGCCGCCGCCGCTTCGGCCGGCATCTGCCGCCCGCCGAATAGCGTTCCCAAAGACCGCAAGGCCGGCGCGCCGCCGCGCGCGGCGGCATTGCGAAGGGCCTGTGCCTCCGTCACACTGATGAAAAATCAGAACGACGGAAACGCCATGCTCACCAAAGCCGATGACTATCCGGTTCACCAATTGCCGGAACCGATCGCCATTTCCGGCACGGACCGCAATTTCTACGACCGCTATTTCTTCAACGGCTACACGCTGGACGGACATGTGTTCTTTGCCTGCGCGCTGGGCGTCTATCCGCACCTCAACGTCATGGATGCGGCCTTCAGCGTGATCGTCGACGGCGTGCAGCACAATCTGCGCGCCTCGCGGCTGCTCAACAGCGAGCGCATGGATACGCGCGTCGGACCGATCCAGATTACGGTGATCGAACCGCTGAAGATCCTGCGCGTGCAGGTGCACGACAACGAACATGGCATCACGGCCGACCTGACCTTCGATGCGCGCGCGCAAGCCGTCGAAGAGCCGCGCTTCACCTATCGCCAGGGCCCGCGCACCATGATGGACTATACGCGCCTGACGCAGAACGGCCTGTATGAAGGCCATATCGATGTGAGGGGCACCCATATCGATGATCGACCACGGCATGGTTATGGGCACGCGCGACCGCTCCTGGGGCGTGCGCCCGATCGGTGCCGCCGATCCGCAAGGGGTTGCCCCGCCGCGGCCACCGCAATTCTACTGGCTGTGGGCGCCGCTCAACTTTCCCGACCGCTTCATGCTCTATCACAACAATGCCGAAGCCAGCGGCAAGCCCTGGAACACAGCCTCGGTGCTGGGCGAACTGGGCCAGGCCGCGCCCGTGCACATGGCCAGATGCGCCTCCACCGTCACCTACAAATCCGGCACGCGCCATGCCGAAGGCCGCGGTGATCGAAGTTGCCGACGAGGCGGGGCAAGAATGGCGCGCCGAACTGACGCCGCGCTTCAATTTCTACATGTCCGGGATCGGCTACACCCACCCCGAATGGGGGCATGGCCAGTACAAGGGCGAGAACGCGCTGGGCTACGACACCTACGATCTGGCGGATGTCGAAGAGAACACGCCGATGTTCCTGCACGTGCAGGCCTTCGTCACCGCCCGGCTGGCCGGGCCCGATGGCGAACGCGTCGGCGCGGGCGTGCTCGAACAGCTTGTGATCGGCCCGCATGCGCCATCCGGGTTCAAGGACACGCTGGACCCTGCGCCGTGAGCGAGGAGCTGTCCGACAGGCTCGCCGCCTATCTCGCCGACAAGCTGGGCGCAGACGATCTGACGGTCAGCGACCTGGCGCGCATCCCCGGCGGGGCGAGCCGGCAGACCTATCGCTTCCGCGCGCGCTACAGCGAAGGCGGGTCGCCGCGCGAGCGCGCGTTGATCCTCAGGCGCGATCCCGAAGCCAGCCTGATCGAGACCGACCGCACGACCGAATTCCGCGCCTATCAGGCCTTCCACGGTCTTGGCCTGCCCGTGCCCGAAGCGATCGCGCTCGAACTCGACGGCGGCGCGCTGGAGCGGCCCTTCTTTATCATGGAGGAGATCGAGAACTGCGCCGTCGGTTCGATCCTGGCGGCCGATCCCTATGGCGCCCACCGCGACAAGATCGGCACGCAGTTCTGGAACATTCTGGGCCGCATTGCCGGGGCGAATCCGGACGCCATCGGCCTGGGCGATCTGGAAGGCGCGCGCGCGCCGGCGGATTGCTGGCGGCACGAACTCGAGCGCTGGGAAAAGGTGATCCGTGAGGATGCGCTGGAGCCGCAGCCGATTGCGATGGCGGCGATCCGCTGGCTGAGACGCAACCCGCCGCCGCCGGCGCAAAAGCTCTGCGTCGTCCATGGCGACTACCGCACCGGCAATTTCCTCTACGACAACGACGGCCAGATCCGTGCGATCCTGGACTGGGAGATGGCCCATCTGGGCGATCCGCTGGAGGATATCGGCTGGGCCACCGACCCGCTGTGGAGCCAGGGCGATGTCGCGCGCCCGGCAGGCGGCATAGCCCGTGACGACGCGTTCCGGCTGTGGGAAGCGGCAAGCGGGCTGACCATCGACCGCGCCGCCCTCAAATGGTGGGAGACCTTCGCCAGCCTGAAGGGGCTGGCGATCTGGATTTCGGCGGCCAAGGAATACACCGAGGGGCGCAACACCGAAGCGGTGAACGCCTTTTCCGGCTGGTACTGCCTGGCCTTCCACAACAAGGTGCTGGCCGACCGGCTGGGCCGGGAGTTCGGTGCATGAAACCGGAAGTCGACCAGATCCTGATGATCACCGCCGGTCAGATCATGGCCGAGCTGGCCCCCAATCTGACAACCCACTACACGCAAGGCGCGGCCCAGCTGGCAGCGATCATGGCGATCCTGTCGGCGCAGGAATATGACCGCGCCGCGGAGATCCGCGTGGCCGAGAACTGTGACCTGCGCGCCCTCTTTGCCGAGCTTGGACCGGTCGTGGCCGATCCTGGCCTGAGAACCAGGCTGGAAGAGGCCGCCAGCGGCGAGGACGCCTCGCTGCGGATCGCGCCGCTCGATCAAACCAATTACGCGTTGCGCGAACTGCTGATACAGATGCACGAGGTGCTCGAGACGCAAGGCGACGCAGCCGGCCAGACCAAGGTCTGGTCCCTGCTCAAACGCCTCGCCGAGCGGCGCCAGCTCCATTTGCCGCCCAGCTAGGGCCAAGACGGAACTCCATACTTGCGCGGCGTCGCCCTTCGCCTTTCCTTCGCACAGGCCGCGTCGGGCGCGATCGGCGGCGCCTACACGCCGTTCTTCGGCGCCTGGCTGGCCTGGAAGGGCCTGCCGCCAAGCGAGATCGGCGCGCTGTTGTCGACGGCCATGCTGTTGCGCGTGATCGTCGCGCCGGTGACCGGGATCATCGCCGACGCCCGCAACGACCGGCGCGGCATGATGCTGTTTCTTTCGGCCGTCATGCTGGCCGGCTATGGCGCGCTCAACGGCGTCAGCACGCCGCTGCTGGTCTTCGCCGCCGCCATCCCGGCCAACATCGCAGGCGGGTCGATCACCCCCTTGCTGGAAAGCGTCAGCGTCCGCCTGTCCGAACGCTTCGATTTCGATTACGGCCATGTGCGGGTGTGGGCCTCGACCCTGTTCGTCGTCGGCAATCTGGTCTCGGGCGTGGCGGTCTCGCTCTGGGGCATGGTGGTGATCGCACCGTGGCTGGCGGTGTCGGTGCTGCTCAGCCTGGTCTCGATCTCCGCCCTGCCCCGCCCGCGGCCCGACGCGCCGCGCGCCGACTTCCGCCGGCGTATGCGCGCCACGATCGCAGAAGCGCATGAACTTCTGCGCTCGCCGGTGTTCCTGATCTTCCTGGCGGCCGCGAGCTTCGACCAGGGTAGCCATGCCTTCTACTACGCCTATGGCGGGCTGCATTGGCACGAGCTCGGCTATAGCGGCACGACCATCGGCATCATCTGGCCGCTGGGCGTGCTGGCCGAAATCGCGCTGATGAGCTTTTCGCTCAAGGTGTTCCGGGCCCTGGGATCGACGCGGCTTCTGCTACTGGGCGGGATCGGCTGCGTGCTGCGCTGGACCATTCTGGCCTTCGACCCGCCTTTGCCCTTCGTGGTCTTCGCGCAGATCCTGCACGGCGCGACCTTTGCCATGGCACATCTGGGGGCGATGTATTTCATCCTCAAGGCGGTGCCGCCACGGCTGGCGGCGACCGCGCAGAGCCTTTATGCGGTGAGCTGGTCGGGCATCGCACTGGGCTTTGCCACCATGGCCAGCGGGCCGCTTTACGCCGCCTATGGCGGGCGCGCCTATCTTCTGATGTCGGCGATGGGATTGACGGCGGCGCTGCTCGCCTTCTGGCTGGGGCGCATCTGGAGCGGCGGGCGCATCACCGCACAGGCGGTCGAAGAGGACACCGGCGACACCATCTAGCGCCCGCGCGGATGCGCCTTGGCATAGGTTTCCATCAGCCGGCTGGTTTCGACCTCGGTATAGGTCTGCGTCGTCGACAACGAGGCGTGGCCGAGCAATTCCTGCACGCTTCTGAGATCACCGCCGCCGGCCAGGACATGGGTGGCGAAGGAGTGGCGCAAGGCATGCGGCGTGGCCCGTTCGGACAGGCCGAGCGCGCCGCGGATGCGCTGCATCAGCGACTGCGCCTCGCGCGCGCTCATCGGCTTGCCGCGGCGCGACAGAAACAGCGGCGCGTCGCGCGCGCCGGAAAAGGGGATCAGCCCGACATAGCGATCCACGGCCTCGCGCACGATCGGCAGAACCGGCACCACACGCTCCTTGCGGCCCTTGCCGAGGATCGTCACGACATCGCCCAGCGGGGCATCGCCGCGCTTGAGCGACAAGGCTTCGGAGATGCGCAAGCCCACGCCGTAGAGCAGCGTCAGCAGCGCGGTGTCGCGCGCGGCCAGCCATTCGATCTTGCCTTCGCCGGCCTCGTCGATGGCGCGGGCGGCATCGGTTTCGCTCAGGGGACGCGGCAGGGTGCGGGCAATGCGCGGCGTCTTGACGGCGCGGGCGGCGGGATTGTCGACCAGGCCTTCGCGCGTCAGATGGCGGAAAAGCTGCGGATGGCCGCGAGCGCCCGCTGCACGCCGCGCGGACCCAGCCCCTCGGCACGGCGCTTGGTGACAAAGGCGCGGATATCGGCCGGCGACAGCTTTTCCAGCGCCACGGTGTCGACCGGGCCGGCCAGATGATCCATCAGGAAATCGACAAAGCGATCGAGATCGTCGCCATAGGCGCGCAAGGTGTGCGGGCTGGCGCGACGTTCATGGGCCAGCGCGGAGAGCCAGTGCCGCTTCAGCTCTTCGGCAGATCGAGCCATGCCCGGATCGCCCGTTCGAGCGCGCGTGCGAAGAAGCCGATTTCAGCCGCAATCTCTTCGCCCTCGAAGCAGCCGGCCGCGCGGGCGCCGAGCACATAGACGGCAGCGGGCGTGTCGTGGCCGATCCGCAGGCGGAACACCGCCAGGCTCTTGCAGTCGCCGCCGCCGGGGCCCAGCAGGACCTCGCCGCCGCTGGACAGGATCACGCCGGTGCCGTCGGGCCCCAATATGCCGGACACCAGCCCGGTGCGATCAGCCGCACGCCGTCCACATCGCCGGTGATGGCGCGATTGCCGTCGCCTTCGATACAGATGCCGGCGCGATCGGCGCCAAAGGCCGGGGCCGAGGCGATGGCCGGCGGCGATCGCCTCTTCGAAGGTGCGGGCATCGAGCAGATCGAGCAACAGGCGGCGCACGCCCTCGCCCAGGCCGCGCTCGAATTTGAGGCCGTTGCGTTCGGCGCGTAGGGCGGCGTTTTCGGCCGTCAGCCGCTCGATCGTGTAGAGCTGCAGGTCGGCGACCTCGAGCATCGGCAAATCGTTCGGGCAGCAACATGGCCAGAAGTTCGCCATCGCCCGCGAGCCGCGCGCGGTTGAGCCGCACATAAGCCTTGACCGCTTCAGCGGCCGCCTGAACGGGATCGAGAGATTCGGCGCGTTCCATTGAGCGCGGCCTTCCGGGGATTGACCAAAGAGAATCACTTTGGAAAGTGTAGCCATGAAACGCGGCCAGCTTGAAGCCCGGCACGATTACGCAGACGCCGCCATCCACAGCGTGCCGGCGTGCTGCTGCCATTGCCGCTGCCCGGACGCCTACGATTATCGCATCGCAGCAGAGGCGCACGCTGCCGCGCGGAACTCTGGTCGTGGCGCCGCTGGGCCCGCGCGAGACGCTGGGCGTGGTGTGGGGCGAGAGCGAAGGCGCGGTCGCCGACAAGCAAGCTGAAAGAGGCGGTGCCGCTGGAAGGCTTGCCGCGGCTGCCCGCGCCGCTTGTGCGATTTCATCGACTGGGTGGCGCGCTATACGCTCAATCCGCCGGGCATGGTGCTGGCGCTGGCGCTGCGTGCGCGCGCGGCCTTCGAAGCCGGAAGTGCCGCGCACCGGCTATGTGCGCGGCGACCGCGACGCCGGCGCGCATGACGCCAGGCGCGCGAGCGCGTGCTCGAAGTGGCTGCGTGACGGGCTGGCGCGCAGCGTGCGCGCGATCGCCGAAGAAGCCAATGTCACGCCGGCCGTGGTGCGCGGCCTGATCGAGGCCGGCGCGCTGAATGCGCGCGCAGCTGCCCGAATTCGCGCCGCTGCAACTGCCCCGATCCGAGCCATGCCCATGTGACGCTGAGCGCCGACCAGGCGGCGGCCGCCGATGCGCTGCGCAAGGACGTGGCCGCGCATCGCTTCTCGGCCAGCCTGCTCGACGGCGTGACCGGATCGGGCAAGACCGAAACCTATTTCGAAGCCGTGGCCGAGGCGCTGCGCCAGAACAAGCAGACGCTGATCCTGATGCCGGAGATCGCGCTGACCGTGCAGTTCCTGGAACGCTTCGCCGAACGCTTCGGCTGCCGGCCGGCGGAATGGCATTCCGATCTGTCGCAGAAGGAACGCAAGCGCGTCTATCGCGCGGTGATGAATGGCGAGGCGCGCGTCGTGGTCGGCGCGCGCTCGTCGCTGTTCCTGCCGTTCCGCGAACTGGGCCTGATCATCGTCGATGAAGAGCACGAGCAGGCCTACAAGCAGGAAGAGGGCGTGATCTATCACGCCCGCGACATGGCGGTGGTGCGCGGCTCGATCGAGAATTGCCCGGTGGTGCTGGCCAGCGCCACGCCCTCGCTCGAAACCTATGTGAATGCGGCGAGCGGGCGCTACAACTGGCTGAAGCTTTCGGCCGCGCGCACGGCGATGCCGTGATGCCGGACGATCAGGCTGATCGATCTCAGACGCGAGGCTTGCGAGCCGGGCACCTGGATCTCGCCGCCGCTTGCGCGAGGCGATGCGGAGCGCACTCGACAATCACGAACAGGCGATGCTGTTCCTCAACCGCCGCGGCTATGCGCCGCTGACGCTGTGCGCGGCCTGCGGCCACAAGATGGTGTGTCCCGAACTGTTCGGCCTGGCTGGTCGAGCATCGCTATCACCGCCGCCTGTCCTGCCATCATTGCGGCTTCGACATGCCGACGCCGAAGGCCTGCCCCGAATGTCACGAAGAGGGCAGCCTGATCGCCTGCGGGCCCGGCGTCGAACGCGTGGCCGAGGAATTCGCGCAGCCTGTTCCCGCAGGCGCGCATGGCCATCGCCTCGTCGGACACGCTGCACGGACCGCCGGAGACGCAGGCCGCCATCCGCGCCATGGGGCGGCGCGAGATCGACGTGCTGATCGGCACGCAGATCGTGGCCAAGGGCCATCACTTCCCGCAGCTGACGCTGGTGGGCGTGATCGATGCCGATCTCGGCGGCTCGGACGGCGATGTGCGCGCGCGCGAACGCACCTTCCAGTTGCTGCATCAGGTGGCCGGGCCGCGCGGGCCGCGCCGAGAAGCCGGGCCTGGTGCTGGTGCAGACCCGCAATCCCGACGATCTGGTGATGAAGGCCATCGCCGACAAGCGACCGCAACGCCTTTTACGAGCAGGAGCGCGTCTATCGCGAACGCGCGCAGGCCCCGCCCTTCGGGCGGCTGGCCGCGATCATCCTGTCCGGCGCGGATGGCGCATGCGGTGCGCGACGCCGGCCGCGACGCTGGCCAGGGCCGCGCCGAGCGCGCGCGGCGTGAAGGTGTGGGGGCCGACGCCGGCCTTCTATCAGATCCTGCGCGGGCGCACGCGCGAACGGCTGCTGGTGCAGGCCGAGAAGAGCGTGGACGTGCAGGCCTATTTGCGAAGCTGGCTGGCGGCAGGTGAAGATGCCGAACAGCGTGCGCATGACCGTGGACGTCGATCCGGTCAGTTTCTTCTAAGCCTGCGCGGTCTCGCGTCCAAGCATTCTTAGCGCCCGTAAACGAGCGCCATCAGGCATCTCCCTCAGCATAGTTGACGTCAACGCCACCTTCGCGCATCAGACGCCGTACCTTTGAGGCAGATCGCTGTCTCGCAGAGGCGCAATATACTGTTATGGCCAGTCTGCCTGTCTCATGGACGCACAATAGCAGTCAAATGTCTTCAGATCGCGTGCGGTGTGACAGCACCAGCGTGCTTCGACGGACCGATACAGATGTTCGGGGCCGATATCCGGATCAAAGAAGACATGAAAGTACGGCAAATCTGCCGGTTACTGAAACTCCCGCACATCCGCCAAATGTCCGGCGATCGCGGCGGCGGCGGCCATGGCCGGGGAGACCAGATGGGTGCGGCCGCCGCGGCCCTGACGGCCTTCGAAATTGCGGTTGGAGGTCGAGGCGCAGCGTTCGCCCGGCTCCAGCTTGTCGGCATTCATGGCCAGACACATGGAGCAGCCCGGCTCGCGCCATTCGAATCCGGCCTCGAGGAAGATCTTGTCGAGCCCTTCTTCCTCGGCCTGATGCTTCACCAGGCCCGAGCCCGGCACCACCATGGCGCCGACATGGGCCGCGACCTTGCGTCCCTTGGCGATGGCGGCGGCGGCGCGCAGATCCTCGATGCGGCCATTGGTGCAGGAGCCGATGAAGACGCGGTCGATCTTCACGTCGGTGAGCGGCGTGCCCGGCTTCAGATCCATATAGGCCAGCGCGCGCTCGACGCCGGCGCGGGTGTTGGCATCGGCATCGGCGGCGGGATCGGGCACGGCGCCGGTGATCGGCAGGCCCTGTTCGGGCGAGGTGCCCCAGGTGACCATGGGGGCGATCTCGGCGGCATCGAGTTCGACCTGCGATATCGAATGTCGCGTCCGTCATCCGACTTCAGCGTCTTCCAGTACATCACCGCCGCTTCGAAGGCCGCGGCCTTGGGCGCGCGCGGGCGGCCGGCGACATAGGCGAAGGTGGTCTCGTCGGGCGCGATCAGCCCGGCGCGGGCGCCGCCTTCGATGGTCATGTTGCAGAGGGTCATGCGGCCCTTCCATCGACAGGCGCGCGACCGCCTCGCCGGCATATTCGATGACATGGCCGGTGCCGCCGGCGGTGCCGATCCTGGCAATGATGGCCAGCGCCATGTCCTTGGCGGTGACGCCGAGCGGCAGCTTGCCGTTCACCGTCACGCGCATGTTCTTGGATTTGGAGATCGAGCAGCGTCTGCGTCGCCAGCACATGCTCGACGTCGGAGGTGCCGATGCCGAAGGCCAGCGCCCCGAAGGCGCCATGGGTCGAGGTGTGGGAATCGCCGCAGACGATGGTGGTGCCCGGCAGGGTGAAGCCCTGTTCGGGTCCGACGATATGGACGATGCCCTGGCGGATATCGTGCAGCGGCAGATATTCGACGCCGAATTCGGCGGCATTGGCTTCGAGCGTCGCGACCTGGACCCGCGATTCGGGATCGGAAATGCCCATCGAGCGGCCGATGGTCGGCACATTGTGGTCCGGCACGGCCAGCGTCAGTCCGGGCGGCGCACCTTGCGGCCGGCCATGCCGCAGGCCCTCGAAGGCCTGCGGGCTGGTCACCTCATGGACGAGATGGCGGTCGATATAGAGGACCGCAGCCTCGCCGGGCGCCTGCATGGACCAGATGGGCGTCCCAGATCTTGTCGTACAGCGTCTTCGCCGTCATGTGCCGTCACTTTCCTGCGGCCGCCGTAACAGCATGAGAGCGGCGAAGGCGGCGCAAGTGGCTTGCGCGCCGCAGCGCCTCTGGCGCAACGGAATGTCCGCGTGCTCAGCCGCGGGCGAAGTAGAACACCGCCATGATGATGAGGATGGCGACGAACTGGGCCAGCACGCGCATGCCGCATCATGCCGGTTGGACCAGGTGCGCGCCTTCTGGGCCCTCCACGAACAGGGTGGAGACCCCGGCCACCAGCACGATGGCCACAATGCCGATGGCGATGGCGACGAGGATCTTGGCGAACACGGCGAGCCTTTCCCGGCCCTTCGGGCCGCGCATGCCCGACTATAACGCGCCGGCCGGGGCTGTCGCGCGGCCCTGCGCCGCAGCGGATCAGGAGGTGGGGGCGGTGTGTCCGGCGCCAGGCGGCCCGCCCCTGGCGGCGCCCGGCGCCCAGTCCAGCGCCTTCTTGCCCAGATCCCGGAACTTGCTGGAAACCGAAGACAGTTTCGCCTCCCACTCGGGATCGGGCGTCTGGCCTTCGATGGTCTCGAAGAAAACCTGCATCAGCGCGGCGATGGCCAGAGGCTCGAGCAGCGCCGCCTTCAGCGCCCAGGCAAAGATGAAGGCGAAGGCAAAGCCCCAGGCCCCGAGCTCGCCCGGGAACAGCGCCAGAAGCGCCGCGGCCGGGGCAACGAGCAGGAAGAAGATCACGATCGTCAGCACCCACATGAGGACCGACAGCCACACCGCGTTCTTGAGGAAATGCTTGTAGTTCTGGGCATAGAGGATGAGCCCGTCCTGCGCGGTCTGCCACGGGTTCTCGGTGCGGGTGCGGATCAGATAGGCCAGAAGAATCTCGTCGACATAGGTCAGCGACATGCGCACGACGGTTTCGGCAAAGCGGATCAGCCCCTGCAGCGCGGGAATGGGCAGGAAGGCGGTGAAGATGTTGACGATGCGGAACAGCGCCCGCAGCACCGCCTTGATGATCTGGTCGACGCCGAAGAGGATCGAGGACTGCGCGAAATGCGCCTTCACGAAATTGGCGCCGAACCCGAGCTGACCCTGACCGGAGGGAATCGGCCGGCCGTCATAGATTTCGACCAGCACCGCGATGTGGCCGGCCTTGACCAGATACAGAATGTATTCGCGCGCCAGATAGAGCGCGAAGGAGGTCAGACCGAACCCGATCGCGCCACCCCAGAAGGCGGCGCTCACCGGCGCATCGGGCTGCGCCCAGAAATGGCCGATCCCCCAGCCAAAGCCGGCGCCGACACCGGTCACCAGCAGATAGGCGGCCGCGATTCCGAAATAGACGACAAGGCGCAGGGCAACGAAGGGAAGGGTCCGCAGCACCGCGCCGATCGCCTTGGCCAGGCTGAAATCCCACATCGTGCCGCCCCATCCTGCGCGCTGCCGGGAAACACTAAACAAGAACTGCCGAGCTTGAAAAGACGAGCCGTTGGGGAGAATCAGCTCGCGTCGCACCAGGAGCCACGGCGGCCACCGTGATAGGGCCGGGCCAGGCCCCTGGCGATCATGGCGGCCGCGATTTCGCCGCCCCCATCGCGCACCACCGCACGCACGCGGCCGCCATATTTGTCGTAGCGCACGGCCGTCAGTTCGACCCGGTCGCCGCCAATGCGGCGGGTGAGGTAATCGCGCGCCGCCTCGGCGCGGCGGCGCTCGTCGTCGCAGCGGGCATGCAGTTCGGGCGCGTCCATGCCCTCGATCCGCACGTGGATGTCGACCGATTCGCCAAGCCAGATGCGGGCCGCCGCCTCGAAGGTGTCACCATCGATGACGCGCACGACATCGGCGCGGACCGGACCGGCAAAGGCCGCCGAGGCCACCCGCAAACCGGGTGCGGCGGCATCGCTGGCCGGATTGCCCGCGGCGAAGGCCAGCAGCAGAAGCCCCGCGCCTGCGCCAAGTCCCAAGAGCCGGTCGGACTGCATCCTTGCTCCGTTCTGCAACCACAGATAGCAATATCAGAACATAAAACGAACGATGCCGTTTGTCGAGAGGCTACCAGCTTCCGGTATTGGGCATGGAGGCCCAGGGCTCGGCCGGCGGTTTGGCCGCACCGTCCTGCAGCAATTCGACCGAGATGCCGTCGGGCGAGCGGACGAAGGCCATGTGGCCGTCGCGCGGCGGGCGGTTGATGGTGACCCCGCCATCCATCAGCCGCTGGCAGGTCGCATAGATGTCGTCCACGCGATAGGCGAGATGGCCGAAATTGCGCCCGCCGGAATAGTCCTCGGGGTCCCAGTTGTGGGTCAGTTCGACCAGCGGCGCCTGGTTCTTCTGCGCCAGCTCGACATCGTCGGGCGCGCACAGGAATACGAGCGTGAAACGGCCCTTGTCGTTGTCGATCCGGCGCACTTCGGTGAGGCCGAGCTTGTTGCAATAGAAGTCCAGGGAAGCGTCGAGATCCGTGACGCGGACCATGGTGTGCAGATAGCGCATGGGGATACTCCGTTGCTGGTATGGCGCGCGCGGCGGTTACGCCAGCGCGTCGATCTCTTCATCCGAAAGCCGCCCGGGCACGATGGTCACGGGGATCGGATAGGCGCCGGCCTGGGGGCCGGCAAAGAATTCGACCAGCGGACCGGGGCCCTCCTTCGACGGCGCCGCGGCCAGAACCAGAATCGAGATGTTGCGGTCGGACTCGATCAGCCGCATCACGCATTCGGAAGTGTCGCCATGCTCGATCACCAGCTCGGGCAACAGACCGGACAGCTCATTGACGTATTTCGCGGCATTGTGGACGGCGCTTTCGGCCTCGCCATGGGCCTCGTCGCGCATGATTTCCTCAACCCCGCGCCATTGCTGGAAATCGGCCAGTTCGGCCACGCAGATCAGCGAGACGCGTCCGCCGGTATGCTGCGCCCGGCGCGTGGCGAAGCGCAGCGCAACCTTGCATTCGGGCGTCTTGTCGACGACCACAAGGAACTTTCGCGGGAAGTGATGGCCGGCCTCGAGATCCATCGGCGCAGCGACCAGCTGGTCGGGTGTGTCACTCATGGGCGCGATGCTGCACCGGGATATGGCCGGGCGGCAAGAGCGCCGTCCGCCGGCCCATATTAGCCGGAGGGATTAAGCCGGGATTTCAGGGTGTAGATCAGCTCCAGCGCCGCCTTCGGCGTCAGCGAATCGGGGGAGACCTCGCGGAGCGCCGCCTCGACGGCCGAGCCTTCGGGCGCCGCCGCGCGAACCGGCGGCGCGGACTGGAACAACGGCAGATCGTCGATGCGCGCCAGCGGCTTGTGGCCCTCGCGGCCCTCGTCGAGCGCCTTGAGCACCTCCTCGGCGCGCGCGATCACCGCCGCCGGCAAGCCCGCAAGCTTGGCGACATGAATGCCATAGGAGCGATCGGCCGCGCCCGGCACCACTTCGTGCAGGAAGACGATGGAATCGTTCCACTCGCTGACGCGCATGGTCACGCAGGCCAAGGCGGACAGGCGTTCGGCCAGCGCCGTCATCTCGTGATAATGCGTCGCGAACAGCGCGCGCGACCGGTTGGCTTCGTGCAGATGTTCGGCCGCCGCCCAGGCGATGGCGAAGCCATCGAAGGTCGCGGTGCCGCGGCCGATCTCGTCAAGGATGACAAGACTGCTTTCCGTCGCCTGATTGAGAATCGCCGCCGTCTCCACCATTTCGACCATGAAGGTGGAACGGCCGCGCGCCAGATCGTCGGCCGCGCCGACACGGCTGAAGAGCTTGTCGACAACGCCGATATGGGCGGCTTCGGCCGGCACGAAGGCGCCCATCTGCGCCAGGATCGCGATCAACGCATTCTGGCGCAGAAAGGTCGATTTGCCGGCCATGTTGGGACCGGTGACCAGCCACAACCGGCCGATGCCGCCGGGCGACAAATCGCAATCATTGGGCACGAAGGGCCCGGAGGTTTCGGCTTCGAGCGCGGCCTCGACCACGGGATGACGCCCGCGTTTGATTTCGAAGGCGAGCGAGGT
Source organism: uncultured Pseudomonadota bacterium (assembly GCA_963710925.1). Lineage (GTDB taxonomy): Bacteria > Pseudomonadota > Alphaproteobacteria > Micropepsales > Micropepsaceae > Rhizomicrobium. Next base: position 711,001 of record CAVQBY010000005.1, read on the forward strand.
GTCGACCCTGGGGCGCACATGGCGGCGCGCGACGGCGAGTTCGGCCAGCGCCGCCGAGACATCGAGCCGGGCCAGCGCGCCGGCCAGCTGCGCCAACGCGCCATGCGACGCGAGCGCCTCGGCCACCATCTCGTCGAACAGCTCGCGCTCGATAGCCAGCGCCTGGTCGCCGGCCTGGGAAATCCGGTTGGCCAGACTCGCCAGTTCATCGGTTGAAAAGCGCACGGCGCTGCCGATGGTCTGACGATGGCGGAAGGTCTGGCGATGCTCTTCGGTCTGCAGCTTGTCGGCATGAACCGGCGTGGTCTCGATGAAATAGCCGAGCACGCCATTGTGCTTGATCTTGAGCGAGGCGACGGAGGTCTGTTCGCGGTAGCGCGCTTCGAGGCTGGCGATGACGCGGCGGCTTTCATCGCGCAGGCTGCGCACCTCGTCGAGCGGCGCATGCGCGCCGGTGCGGATGAAGCCGCCGTCGCGCGCCAGAAAGGGCGGCTCGGCCGTCAGCAGATGGGCCAGCCGGTCGGACAGGCGCGAGCTCGCGGCGATGGCGCCGATCAGCTCGCTTCGCGCGATGCGCGCTTCGCCCGGTTCCTCGCCGAGGCGGTCTTCGAAATTGCCCAGGCGTTCGCGAATGGCGCGGGCCGCCTTGAGCCCGTCGCGCAGGGCCGCCAGATCGCGCGGACCGCCGCGGCCGACCGACAGCCGCGCCACGGCGCGGGCGATGTCGGGCGCGCGGCGCAATTCCTCGCGCAGGTCGGCGCGCAATTCGGCATCGGCCACAAAGAAGCCGACGGCATCGTGACGGGCGGCGATCTCCGCCGGACCGGTCAGCGGCGAGGCCAGCCGCGCGGCCAGTTCGCGCGCGCCGGCCGCCGTCACGGTGCGGTCGATGCAGGCCAGCAGGCGAGCCGCGGCGCTCGCCGGTCAGCGTTTCGGCCAGTTCGAGATTGCGCCGGGTGGCGGCATCGATGGCCATGAAGGCACGCGGCGCGGTCTGCACCAGCGGCTTCAGGGCCGGCAGCTTGCCCTTCTGGGTCAGCTCCAGATAGCCGACCAGGCTGCCCGCCGCCGACAGCTCGGCGCGGGAAAAGCTGCCAAAGGCATCGAGGGCGGCGACCTTGTAGAGGGCTTTGAGCGCCCGCTCGCCGGCCGCCGAATCGAATTTGATCGCCGGCAGCGGCGTCAGCGCCGGGCCCAGGGATTTGAGCAGCGGGCCCAATGTCTCGTCGGCCAGCAGTCCGTCCGGAGCCAGCACCTCGCGCGGGGCGAGGCGCGCCAGTTCGGCGCGCCAGATCGGCGCCGGCCACGGCGCCGACCCGGAACTCGCCGGCGCTCATATCGGCGCTGGCCAGGGCGAAATCGCTGCCGGCCCGGCCCAGCGCCACCAGGAGATTGGCGGCGCGCGCCTCCAGAAGCGAATCCTCGGTCAGCGTGCCCGGGGTGACCAGACGCACCACGGCGCGGGCGACCACCGATTTGGCGCCGCGCTTCTTGGCCTCGGCCGGATCCTCGGTCTGCTCGCAGACGGCGACGCGGAAACCCTTGCGGATCAGCTTTTCGAGATATTGCTCGGCGGCATGGACCGGCACCCCGCACATCGGGATGTCCTCGCCCAGATGCTTGCCGCGCTTGGTCAGCGCAATATCGAGCGCCTCGGCGGCTTTGGCCGCATCGTCGAAAAACAGTTCATAGAAATCGCCCATGCGGTAGAAGAGCAGATAGTCCGCATGCGCGGCCTTGATCTCCAGATATTGCGCCATCATCGGCGTGGCGCCGCCGCGGACTCGGACGGGAACCTGTTCGGTCATGGCCGGGACACTACCAGATTGACGGAACGTCAGAACCGGCCGCGGCCCTGGGGCCATTGAAAGCCGGTGCGAGAACGGCCGATATTCTGTGGATTGGTTTTAACGGTACAGGCATGTCCATTCCAAAACGCCCCTCCTTCACCGAGGAAGAAGTCCTCGCCTTCCATGCCGGCGGCAAGCCGGGGAAGATCGAAATCACGCCGACCAAGCCGATGGCGACGCAGCGCGACCTTTCGCTCGCCTACAGCCCGGGTGTGGCCGTGCCCGTGCGCGCCATCGCCGAGCGGCCGGACGCGGCCTTCGATTATACCGCCAAGGGCAATCTGGTCGCGGTGATCTCCAACGGCACCGCGATCCTGGGGCTGGGCGATCTGGGGGCGCTGGCCTCCAAGCCGGTGATGGAAGGCAAGGCGGTGCTGTTCAAGCGCTTCGCCGATGTCGACGCCATCGATCTGGAAGTCGACACCACCGATGTCGACGCCTTCATCGGCGCGGTGCGCTATCTGGGCCCCACCTTCGGCGGCATCAATCTGGAAGACATCAAGGCGCCGGACTGCTTCATCATCGAGGAGCGCTTGCGCGAGCTGATGGACATTCCGGTGTTCCATGACGACCAGCACGGCACCGCCATCATCTCCACCGCCGGCATCATCAATGCGATGCATCTGACCGGCCGCAAGGTCGAGACCATCAAGGTGGTCGTCAACGGCGCCGGCGCGGCCGGCATCGCCTGCCTGGAACTGCTCAAGGCCATGGGCCTGCCCAACGAAAACGCGATCCTGTGCGATTCCAAGGGCGTGGTGTATCGCGGCCGCGCCGAAGGCATGAACCAGTGGAAGAGCGCGCATGCCGTCGACACCGATGCGCGCAGCCTCGCCGATGCGGTGAAGGGCGCCGACGTGTTTCTGGGGCTTTCGGTCAAGGGCGCGGTGACGCAGGCGATGGTCAAGTCCATGAACGACGCCCCGATCATCTTCGCCATGGCCAATCCCGACCCAGAGATCACGCCGGAGGATGTCCATGCCGTGCGCGCCCGACGCCATCGTGGCCACCGGGCGCAGCGACTATCCCAACCAGGTCAACAACGTTCTCGGCTTCCCCTACATCTTCCGCGGCGCGCTGGATGTGCGCGCCACGACGATCAATGAAGAGATGAAGATCGCCGCCGCCGAAGCCCTGGCCGCGCTGGCGCGCGAGGATGTGCCCGACGAGGTGGCGCTGGCCTATCGCGGCAGCCGCCCCGTCTACGGGCCGCGAATACATCATTCCGGTGCCGTTCGATCCGCGCCTGATCGCCCGCGTCTCCTCGGCGGTGGCGGAAGCGGCGATGCGCACCGGCGTCGCCCGCCGCGAGATGAAGGATGCCGATGCCTATCGCAACCAGCTGACGGCGCGGCTCGACCCGTCCGCCGGCGCTGTTCCAGCGCGTGACCGCCAGCGTGCGCGCCAATCCCAAGCGCGTCGTCTTCGCCGAGGGCGAAGAGGAATCGGTGATCCGCGCCGCGGCCGCATTCCAGAATTCCGGACTCGGCAAAGTCGCTGCTGGTGGGCCGCGAAGAGGTGATCAAGGCCGGCATCGCCAAGGCCGGGCTGGAAGAAGACGCGTTCGAGATCTGCGTGCCGCATTCGGCCCAGCGAGGCCTCGCCCTATATCGATTCCCTCTACAAGCGGCTGCAGCGGCGCGGCGCGCTGTATCGCGACTGCGTGCGCATGGTCACCAATGACCGCAATATCTATGCCGCCTCGATGCTGGCGGCGGGCGATGCCGATGCGATGGTGACGGGCGTGACCCGCTCCTATTCCGTGGCGCTCAACGATGTGCGGCAGGTGCTGGACCCGCCCAAGGGCGAGCGCACCATCGGCGTCAATGTGATCTTCGCGCGCGGCCGCGTCGTCTTCGTCGCCGACACCTCGGTGCACGAAATGCCGACCTCCGAGGAGCTGGCCGACATCGCCGTGCAGGCCGCCCATGAGGCGCGGCGCTTCGGCTTCCTGCCGCGGGTGGCGCTTCTGGCCTCCTCGACCTTCGGCTTTCCGCGCAGCGAACGCTCCGAACGCATCGTCGAGGCGGTCAACATCCTGGACCGGCGCGGCGTCGATTTCGAATATGATGGCGAGCTGGGGGCCGATGTGGCGCTCGATCCCGAAAGGCTGGCGCTCTATCCCTTCTGCCGGCTGACCGATACGGCCAATGTGCTGATCATGCCGGCCATCCACTCGGCCTCGATCTCGACCAAGCTGCTGCAGCAGATCGGCGGCGGCAATGTGCTGGGCCCGCTGCTGGTCGGGCTCGAGCGCTCGGTGCAGATCGCCCCCCTGGGCGCCAAGATGAGCGAAATCTACAACGCCGCCCTGATCGCCGCGCTCTGACCCCCCTGCGTCAGGATTTCCCGCCTTTCGGGCGTATTTTCGGGGCGCCGGGGGGCGTCCCACGCCTTGCGAGCCATCTTCCCCACCCCTATATACCGCTCAGTGGCAAGCAAGGCTGTCGCGACAGCCGGAATTTGCCAATAAAATCAAGGGGACGGGCAAGGGGCGCTCCGGGCGAGGCCTGACAACCGTCCGCCGAACAGAAGGATTGGACATATGGCGAAGGTCATCGGAATCGACCTCGGCACCACGAATTCGTGCGTCGCCGTGATGGAGGGCTCCAGCCCCAAGGTCATCGAAAATGCGGAAGGGGCCCGTACGACCCCGTCCATCGTGGCGTTCACGCAAGACGGCGAACGCCTCGTCGGCCAGGCCGCCAAGCGCCAGGCCGTCACCAACCCCGAAAACACCTATTTCGCGATCAAGCGCCTGATCGGCCGGCGCTTCGAGGACCCCATGACCAAGAAGGACATGGAGATGGTCCCCTACAAGATCGTCAAGGCCGACAATGGCGATGCCTGGGTCGGCGGCCGCGAAAACAAGAAGTTCGCGCCGTCGGAAGTCTCCGGCTTCATCCTGCAGAAGATGAAGGAAACCGCCGAGGCCCATCTGGGCGAGAGCGTGACGCAGGCCGTCATCACCGTCCCGGCCTATTTCAACGACGCCCAGCGCCAGGCCACCAAGGACGCCGGCAAGATCGCCGGCCTGGAAGTGCTGCGCATCATCAACGAGCCGACGGCGGCGGCGCTGGCCTATGGCCTCGACAAGAAGAATTCCGGCACCATCGCGGTCTATGACCTTGGCGGCGGCACCTTCGACATCTCCGTGCTGGAGATCGGCGACGGCGTCTTCGAGGTGAAGTCGACCAATGGCGACACCTTCCTGGGCGGCGAAGACTTCGACATGCGGCTGGTCAATTACCTGGCCGACGAATTCAAGAAAGAGCAGGGCATCGACCTGCGCTCCGACCGCCTGGCGCTGCAGCGGCTGAAGGAAGCCGCCGAAAAGGCCAAGATCGAGCTGTCCAGCGCCACCCAGACCGAAGTCAACCTGCCCTTCATCACCGCCGACGCCTCCGGGCCGAAGCATCTGACGATGAAGATCACGCGCGCCAAGCTGGAAGCCCTGGTCGACGACCTGATCCAGCGCACCACCGGTCCGGTCAAGAGCGCGCTCAAGGATGCCGGCGTCAGCGCCAACCAGATCGACGAAGTGATCCTGGTCGGCGGCATGACGCGCATGCCCAAGGTGCAGGAAGTCGTCAAGCAACTGTTCGGCAAGGAGCCGCACAAGGGCGTGAACCCGGACGAGGTCGTCGCCATCGGCGCGGCGATCCAGGCCGGCGTGCTGCAGGGCGAAGTCAAGGACGTGCTGCTGCTCGACGTGACACCGCTGTCGCTCGGCATCGAAACGCTGGGCGGGGTGTTCACCCGGCTGATCGACCGCAACACGACGATCCCGACCAAGAAGAGCCAGGTGTTCTCGACCGCCGAAGACAATCAGACGGCCGTGACCATCCGCGTCTTCCAGGGCGAACGCGAAATGGCGGCCGACAACAAGATGCTCGGCCAGTTCGACCTGATGGGCATTCCCCCGGCACCGCGCGGGATTCCGCAGGTTGAGGTCACCTTCGATATCGACGCCAACGGCATCGTCAACGTCACCGCCAAGGACAAGGCGACCAACAAGGAACAGCAGATCCGCATCCAGGCGAGCGGCGGTCTGTCGGACGCCGACATCGACAAGATGGTCAAGGACGCCGAAGCCCACGCGGCCGAGGACAAGACCCGCAAGGAGCTGGTCGAAGCCAAGAACCATGCCGAGGCGCTGATCCATTCGACCGAGAAGGCGCTCGGCGAACACGGCGACAAGGTCGGCGGCGACGAGAAGAGCGCGATCGAGACGGCCATGGCCGACCTCAAGGAGGCCGTCCAGGGCGACGATCCCGAAGCCATCAAGGCCAAGACCCAGACCCTGGCCCAGGCCTCGATGAAGCTCGGCGAAGCCATGTACAAGGCGCAGGAAGCCGCACAGGGCGGTGAGGGCGCCGCCGGCGGCGAGGACGCAGGCGCCAAGCCGGACGAGAACGTGGTCGATGCCGAATTCTCGGAAGTCGACGACAATGACAAGGGCGCGTCGTAATCCAGGCGCACGGCATGGCTCATGTGGGGGCAAGGGCCGATGCGGAGACCACAGGACGGACTGACGAGCGCTCCGCATCCTGCCTTCGGGCGGGATGCGGGGCCTCGCGCCATGTGACCGGAACGCGGACAGTATGAGCAAGCGTTGCTATTACGAGACGCTGGGATGCCAGAAGGGCGCCTCGATCCAGGAGATCAAGGTCGCCTATCGCAAGCTGGCCAAGGAGCTGCATCCCGACCGCAATCCCGGCGACGACAGCGCCGAGCACAAGTTCAAGGAAATCAACGAGGCCTATGACGTCCTCAAGGACGATCAGAAGCGCGCCGCCTATGACCGCTTCGGCCACGCCGCCTTCGAGAATGGCGGCGGCGGGCCGCGCGGCGGCGGCTTCAACGATTTCGCCTCGTCCTTCTCCGACATCTTCGATGATCTGTTCGGCGAGTTCACCGGCGGACGCCGCGCGCGGCGCCAGAACCGCGGCGCCGATCTGCGCTACAATCTGGAAATCAACCTCGAAGAGGCCTTCAAGGGCTATCACGCCGAGATCAAGGTGCCGTCGGCGGTGGCCTGCGAAACCTGCGGCGGCACCGGCGCCGAAGCCGGCTCCACACCCGAACAATGCCCGACCTGTTCGGGCGCGGGACGCGTGCGCGCGCAGCAGGGCTTCTTCACCATCGAACGCACCTGCCCCAATTGCCGCGGGCAAGGCCGGGTCATCCGCAATCCCTGCAAGGGCTGCCAGGGCACCGGCCATGTGCAGAAGGAACGCACGCTGGGCGTCGACATTCCCGCCGGCGTCGAGGAAGGCACGCGCATCCGCCTGGCCGGCGAAGGTCAGGCCGGCCTGAATGGCGGCCCGCCCGGCGATCTGTACATCTTCGTCTCGGTCGGCCCGCATCCGATCTTCCAGCGCGACGGACACGACCTGTACTGCCGTTGCCCGATCTCGTTCACGACGGCGGCGCTGGGCGGCAGCATCGACGTGCCGACGCTCGATGGCGGACAGATTGCGGTCAAGATTCCCGAAGGCACGCAATCGGGCCGTCAGTTCCGCATGCGCTCCAAGGGCATGCCGGTGCTGCGCGGCGGCGGCATTGCCGGCGACCTGTATGTCGAGGTCGCGGTCGAAACGCCCGTCAAGCTGTCGAAGCGGCAAAAGGAATTGCTGCGCGCCTTCGAGACGGATAGCGAACCGGGCACCCAGCCGGAATCGGAAGGCTTCTTCGCCAGGGTGAAGGACTTTCTGGGCAATGCCGGCACGGCCTAGGGCCGGGCGCGGGCATCAGCCCGGCGCGATCATCCCCCGAACAGCGCATTGAAATTCGGACACTCCGCCGCGGATTTGAGCATCGTGTCGTAGTGACCGTCGGCGAAAAGGCGCTGCATCGCCAGAAACGCCGACCCGTATGCGGCGCGGCCGGGACCGGCGCCGGTGCTGACCCGGCGCACGCCAAGCCGCTTCAATTCGGCAATCTCCGGCACGCCCTTGAGCGCCAGGATGTTTACCGGCAACTCCGTACCCTGCACGATCTCACCGATCGCCTGTGGCTCGCGCACGAAGGGCACAAAGAGCCCATCGGCACCGGCCTGCGCATAGCGCTGGGCGCGCGACAGCGTTTCGGCCAGCGCCGCTTCGCCTTCGGCGAGATTGAGCAGATAGACATCGGTGCGCGCATTGACGAACAGATCGGCGCCCATCTGCGCGGCCCGCGACTTGATGGCGGCGATCTTGCGCGCATGCAGATCAGGCGGCTCGTGGCCGTCTTCCAGATTGATCCCGGCCACGCCCATATCGATCAGCCGGGCGGCGTAATCGGCCACCGCGGCGGGATCGGCGGAATAGCCCGCCTCGCTGTCGACGGTGACGGGCACCGTGACGACACGCATGACGTCGGCAAGTGCGGCCAACAGCACATCGGGCGTCAGCGCCTCGCCATCGGCGTAACCATGGGCCCAGGCCAGCGAGGCGCTGGAGGTGGCGACGGCCCTGGCCCCGGCTTCGACCGACATGCGGGCGCTGGCCGCATCCCAGGCATTGGCCAGCAGGAGAATTTCGCCCGGCGCATGCAGCGCGCGGAATTGTTCGGCAATGGCGGTCATGGCGGGCTCCTTCTCCGATCCGGGACGTCACAGGCTAGCGCGCCGTGACAGCCGCCGCCTCCCAAATCAGCCGTTCGATGGCGGCCATGCGCGGGCCGCACGGCCCGGCGCTCAGGCGCAGTCCCGCATCGGATCGTCATGGGAGATCGCGCAGGCCATCCGCGCGCCGTCCTCCTCGCCATAGGTCGCGATCAGCCTTTCCTGGATCAACGCCCATTTGTCCGCGGTGTCCGCAATCGCCGCCGTCACAGCGCGGGCGAAATTGTCGGCGATGCGGCCGCGCGGCGTGGTGCCGACGCCAATCTCGGGGTCGATCGGGCCATTGTCCTTGTTCAGAACCGTGTGCGTGATCCTGTGCAGGCCGTCATGCGGCCCGTAGGTGCAGTGTTTGGTCACCGAACAGCCGGTGACCAGACCGTCGGGAAAGCGATAGCTGTGGCGCAAGCTGATCCATGGCGCCGGCTCGCGATGGCCCAGACCTGGTGGATTGTCGGCGCCGATCGGACGATCCGGATCGGACACGTCCGCCCAGTTGGAATGCGAATAGAAATCCTGCGCGGTGTGCATCAGCAGGCCCATATCCTCAATGACATTGCATTTGGCCCGCCCGCGAATGCTGCCCACGAACAAGCACGGCATGCCGAGCTGGCTCTCGCGCAAGCGGCCATCGCGATCGAGCAGGCCACGGGCATCGCCGATCACCGCCGCAAGATTTTTGAGCATGAAACGGCGGCAGCGTTCCAGCGCGGCCTGTGCCTCGGCCTTCGTCTGCGGGTAGCCGGGAACATCCAAATAATCTGCACCGTCGCAATGGGCCTTGTTCTCCGGAATCAGATGGCCGCGATCGGGCGCGCCGATTGCGCCGAAATTGTTCTTCTCGCCTGCCAGCTGCACGAGGGTCTCAGGCTGGAAGCAGTTGTTCGCGTCATCGTAACGGCACGACAAAGCGTGGCGCGTGATGCGCTCGTGTTCGGAATTCTGCCCGAGTTCGTGCACCGTCCCGAATGCGAGAACCGGTGTCGCGCCAAACCACAGCAGTGCAAGACCTGCCGCGGTGCCCGAAATTGCTCTCCGTGCATACCCCTTCATCGCCGCCCCCCGGTTTGGCACCGAGAGCCATCGTCAGGTCCTGCCGCGCGCGGGTCAAGCAACGCCATCGCGGACTCCGCCCCATGCGCGCCATCGAGGGGTGAAAGCGATGCGACGGCAACGGCTTGCCGCGATCAAGGCCGATGGCGCGGGCCCGCGCGCCTTGCCCGTGGGCGTGTGAAGGGAATATCCTGCCGGGCCTGATACCCGCTGGCGGCACGAAAGCCGAGGCGGCGCGTTCGCAAAAGAGGCAGGAGGAAGTCCCACATGACGAGCAAGGCCACAGCCAGCCCGATCGCCGAGCACTGGGAGTTCCTGCGCGGCTTGATCGCCAGCCCCAAGGGCGTGGGCGCCATCGCCCCATCGAGCCCGGCGCTGGCCAAGGCCATTGCCGGTGAGATCGATCCGTCGCGGCCCGGCCCCGTGCTGGAGCTTGGGCCGGGCACCGGCGTGGTCACCGAGGCGTTGCTCCGCCGCGGCATCGGCGCCGATCGCATCACCGCCATCGAATTCGATCCGGATTTCGTGGCGCGCGTGCGCCAGCGCTGCCCCGGTGTGAAGGTCATTGAAGGCGACGCCTTCAACCTGACAGCCACACTGGGCAAGCCCAATGGTGCGGCCTATGCCGGAATCGTCTCGGGCATCCCGCTGCTCAACTGGCCCGTGCCGGCGCGGCGCGCGCTGATCGAGGACGCCCTGGCCCGGCTGCAACCGGGCGCGCCTTACGTGCAGTTCTCCTATGGGCTGACCCCGCCCATGCCGGCGACCGACAGCTTCACCGTGCGCCGCGCCGCCGTGGTGTGGGCCAACCTGCCGCCGGCCCGCGTGTGGGTCTACGCCCCGCGCTAGCCGCCATCAGACCGCTCCATCAGACGCTGGCACGATCCAGTTCCGACATGGCCGCGGAATCGAGCCTGAGATTGGCGGCGGCGACGAGGTCCTTGAGCTGATCGCGCGAGGTGGCGCTGGCGATGGGCGCGGTGATGGCCGGCTTGGCGATGAGCCAGGCGATCGCGACCTGTGCCGGGGTGGCGCCGACACGCGCGGCGACGGAATCGAGCGCCGCCAGGACCTTCTTCCCGCGGTCGTTGAGATATTTCTTCACCACCGTGTCGCCGCGCGGGCTTTTCGCGGCATCGGCTTCGCTGCGGTATTTGCCCGAGAGGAAGCCCGAGGCCAGCGCGAAATAGGACACCACGCCGATGGTGTTGTCGCCGCAGACCGCCTCCAGCGCCCCTTCGAACGCCGTCGCGCTCGACCAGATTGTAGAGCGGCTGCAGCACCTCATAGCGCGGCCAGGACTTCTTCTCGCTGATGGCGAGGGCCTCTTTCAGCCGCGCGGCCGAATAGTTCGAGGCGCCGAGCGTGCGCACCTTGCCGGCCTTGACCAGGCCCGCAAAGGCTTCGAGCGTTTCCTCCAGCGGGGTCTCCTCATGATCGCGATGGGCGAAATAAAGGTCGATATAGTCGGTCTGCAGACGCTTGAGCGAGGCCTCCACCGCCTCGGTGATCTGCGCCTTCGACAGGCCCGGCTTGCCGCCGATGGGCAGCATGCCGACCTTGGTCGCGAGCACGACCTTGTCGCGGTTCTTGCGCGCCGCGAACCATTTGCCGAGCACGGTTTCGGATTCGCCGCCCTTGTGGCCCGGAATCCAGGCCGAATAGACATCGGCCGTGTCGATGGCGTTGAAGCCGGCATCGAGGAAGGCATCGAGCATTTCGAACGCGTGCTTTTCCGGCGCGGTCCAGCCGAGGACATTGCCGCCGAGCATCAGCGGGCGCGATCAACAAATCGGATTTTCCGAGCCTGCGCTTTTCCATCTTTTCCTCCTTGCCGGTCGACGCTTGTGGCGGCAAGTCTAGGGGCAACCCGCGCGCAACGCAAAAGACAAAGGGCCCGCGACAGATGCCGCGGGCCCCTGACGCTGTGACGATATGGCGCTGTCGCCTATTCGGCGGCTTCGGCGAGCACCGGGGCGGCTTCGAGAACGTCGTTGCCGACATGGCCTTCGAAGGTCTTGAAGTTCTCGCGGAACATGCCGACCAGCTTCCGGGCCTGCGCGTCATAGGCGGCCTTGTCGGCCCAGGTGTCGCGCGGGTTGAGGATCTTCGCAGTCGACACCCGGCACGGCCACCGGCACCCGGAAGCTGAAATGCGGATCGACCCGCATCTCGGCATTGGCCAGCGTGCCGTCGAGGGCCGCGGCCAGCAGCGCGCGGGTGGCCTTGATCGGCATGCGGTTGCCGACGCCGATAGGCGCCGCCCGTCCAGCCGGTGTTGACCAGCCAGCAATCCGAGCCGTGCTGGGCGATCAGGTCGCGCAACAGGTTGCCGTATTCGGTGGGATGGCGCGGCATGAAGGGCGCGCCGAAGCAGGTCGAGAAGGTCGGCTGCGGCTCCTTGCCGAGGCCCTTTTCGGTGCCCGCCACCTTGGCGGTGAAGCCGGACAGGAAGTGATACATCGCCTGGCTGGGCGTCAGCTTGGCGATCGGCGGCAGCACGCCGAAGGCATCGGCCGTCAGCATGATGACGTTGCGCGGGATGGCCTGCGCTGCCGGTCTTGGAGGCGTTGGGAATGAAGTCGATCGGATAGGCCGCGCGCGTGTTCTCGGTGTAGCGGTTGTCGTCGAGATCGAGCTCGCGCGTGTCCGGGTCGATCACGACATTTTCCAGCACCGTGCCGAAGCGCTGGGTGGTGGCGTAGATCTCCGGCTCGGCCTCGGCCGACAGCCTGATCACCTTGGCGTAGCAGCCGCCTTCGAAGTTGAAGACGCCGTTCTCGCTCCAGCCATGCTCGTCATCGCCGATCAGCGTGCGGCTGGCATCGGCCGACAAGCGTCGTCTTGCCGGTGCCCGACAGGCCGAAGAAGATCGCGCGCATCGCGCGCTGCCGCCGACATTGGCCGAGCAATGCATCGGCATCACGCGCTTGGGCGGCAGCAGATAGTTGAGGATGGTGAAGACCGACTTCTTCATCTCGCCGGCATAGGAGGTGCCGCCGATCAGAACCAGCTTCTTGGTGAAGTTGACGGCGATCACGGTGCCGGTGCTGCTGCCATGGATCTGCGGGTCGGCATGGAAGCCGGGCAGTCGACGATGGTGTAGTCCGGCACGAAGCCTTCCTGCTCCGCCGCGGTCGGCTCGATCAGCAGGTGCTGGATGAAGAGCGAATGCCAGGCATATTCGGTGACCACGCGCACCGGCAGGCGATGGACGGCATCGGCGCCGCCGAACAGGTCCTGCACGAACAGCTCGCGGCCCTGCGGCATAGGACATCATCGACTGGATAGAGCGCCTCGAAATGGGCCGGGGTCATCGCCTTGTTGTTGTCCCACCAGACCTGGGATTCGGTGTTGGCGTCCTTGACCACGAATTTGTCGGAGGCCGAGCGGCCGGTGTGCTGGCCGGTGATGACGACGAAGGGGCCATTCTTGGCCACCTGGCCCTCGCCGCGCAGCGTTGCGCACTCATAGAGCGCCGGCGCGGTCAGGTTCCAATGCACAGCTTTCAGATTGCGAAAGCCCTGATTTTCAAGGCCATAGGCGCTCGGGTGCCGCCCGTCCTGAGACATGGTCACTCCTAGAATATATCCCCACCATAGGGCCGGGGCTTGCGACCCCGGCCCCGGCGTTTTGTTGCCGGCAAGAATAGGCGGTCCGCCCCTTCTCGCGCAAACCACCTACACCCTTGGCCGGAAAAGGCAAGATTGCCGCAGGCGTTCGGCATGAAGGCGAAACGATGCGGGAACACCCGTTCTTTTCAGCGGCTTGGCGCGATCCCCTTCCGCCGCTCCGATCCTTGCGCTATGAGCCCCCATGACGCTTTCCGACGAAGAACTGGACCGCTACGCCAGACATATCGTGCTGCGCGAGGTCGGCGGGCCGGGCCAGGCCAAACTGCGCGCCGCCCGCGTGCTGGTCGTCGGCGCCGGCGGGCTGGGCAGCCCGGTGATCCTCTATCTGGCCGCGGCCGGGGTCGGCACGCATCGGCATCGTCGATTTCGACACCGTCTCCCTGTCCAATCTCCAGCGCCAGATCGCCCATCGCAGCGCCGATATCGGCCGGCGCAAGACGGAATCGGCCGCCGACGCGGCCCGGGCCATCAACCCCGGCATCCCGCATCGAGGCGCACGACGTGCGGCTTTCACCGCGACAATGCCCTGGATCTGATCGCCGGCTACGACCTGGTGGCCGACGGATCGGACAATTTCGACACCCGATTCCTGGTCAATGATGCCGCCTTCCTGGCGCAGCGGACGCTGGTTTCGGCGGCCGTGACCGAGTTCGACGGCCAGCTCGCCACCTTCAAGGCGCATGACAGTCTCCGGGGCCTATCCCTGTTACCGCTGCCTCTTTCCCGCGAACCGCCGCCGCCTGGGACGGCGCCCTCCTGCTCCGAGACCGGGGTGCTGGGGGCCGCCGCCGGGGTGATGGGGACCCTGCAGGCGCTGGAGGTGCTCAAGGAGATCCTCGGGCATCGGCGACAGCATGGCCGGGCGGCTGCTGATCTATGACGCGCTGGCGGCGCGCTTTCGCGATGTCAGGGTGCGGCCGGATCCGGCCTGCGCCCTGTGCGGCGCCGCACGCCACGATCCGGAACCTGTCGGCGCGAAATCAGCCAACAAATCCGGGAATCTTAACCATGGCTTAAGAATAACTCCCGGATACTCCCGAGGACCACCGGTTCGAGGGTTGCCGCCGCATGGCACAGCAAGGAAGTCCATTTCGAGATCTTCAAGCGCCAGGGCGCGCGCGGCGGCTGGAAAATGCATGACGTCGCCTCGACCCGCGACGAGGCGCTCAAGATGGCCCAGAGCCTGATGGCGGAGGGTGCCGCCACCGGCGTCAAGGTCATCAAGGAGACCTATAACGCCGAGACCGGCGACTACCTGACGCTGAAGATCTTCGAGGACGGCCACAACCAGTCGAAAGTGGAGCCGGCCGCCGAGGACGTGCCCAACGTCCTGCCCTGCTTCAAGCCGGACGACCTGTATTCCTACCATGCGCGGGCCACCATGGCCCGGCTGCTGGGCGATTATCTGGCGCGCCAGAAACTGACCGTGACCGAACTGATCCACCGCGCCGACGCGCTGGAGAAGTTCGAGGCCACCGGCACCATCTACCAGCATGCGGTGCAGAAGATCGCCGTGGCCCAGGCGTCGTCGACCAAGAAGCCGGTGCAGCAGATCATCAAGGATCTGAACGAGCTGGCGACCAAGGCCATCGGACGGGTCTATCGCGACGACCGCAAGGGCTATTTTCCCGAGGTCGCGACCGGCAAGTTCAGCGCGCTGGCCGACAAGCTCGCCAGCGACGGCGACGGCGCCTATGTGCTGAACGGCGCGCTGGCCAAGCATCTGGCCGACGCCAAGGGCTGGGACGAGAAGCTGCGTCCGCCTGCTCGGGCATCCTGGAACAGGCGCAAGGACGGCGGCATCCGGCTGCGCGATGCTGATCCTCGGCGCCGTCGACGGCATCGCCGCCGAAATTCTCAACGGCTCGGCGGCGCTGCACGATCTGATCGGCGTCGCACGACAATCTGGGCGATGCCCTGACGACGCTGATCCATCTGTTTCTCGGACAGGCGCGCAGCGACAAGACCGCCTGCAACGGCGTGGTCGTGCTGACGCAGCATTTCGCCGCCGATTCGCTTCCCGCGGCCCGCACCGCCATTGCCAACCGCATCATGGCCGAGCTGAAGAGCATCAAGCGCCTGTCCGGCGACATGCTTCTCGAAGAAATCGCCGTCATGCGCCGCATCGCCAACAAGCTGGTGCTGGGCCAGGGCAAATATCTCAGCCATGAAGATCTGATCGCGGCCTTCACCATGCGCTCCAGGCGCCTGGTCACCTATGAAGGACTGGCGCGTTTCCTGGATCCGATCGCGGCGCCCGATGAAAAGATCGAGAAGCTGCTGACGATCGAGGAAAGCATCATCGGCGCGGAGAACAAGCGCCAGCTCGCCAATGTCATCCCGCCGCTCATCACGGCGGCCAGCTTCACCAACCATTTCCAGGATCCGGCCACGCCGGTTCTGGCCCGGCTGCAGCGCATCGCCGAACTGCAGGCCCGCGTGCTGCGCTCCGGGCTGCAGGACAACAAGACGCCGGGAAATCGCCGACCGCGCTCGACAAGGTCGCGACTGCGAAACCGAAGCCCGCGCGCGCATTCTCGAAACCATCGCGGCCAAGCCTTCAAGCCATGTCGACAAGGTGGTGACCGTGCTGCGGCTGTGCACCGGGGGAATCTTGACCGAAGGCGAGCTCTCCACAAAGGCGCAGCAGCTTGATCCTGGCCCATCTGGCCAAGCCCGGCTTCTTCAGCCGACTACGCCGCCCATCTGGCGCAGGGCCACGAGGCGCCGGCGCCCGAAGCGGCCAAGGCGGGCCTGATGGAAACGCTCGAAAAGGCCGGCATCAAGACCGGACGACCTGCCAAGGGCGATCGCCGCCTGAGGGCTCAGTGCGCCGCGTCCCAATTGGCGGCGGCGCGCGCTTCGACCACCAGCGGCACGGAAAGCTCCAGTGCCGGCAGCGGCGGCCTTCTCCATGATCGCCGAAACAACGGCTGCAGGTTTTCTCCGCCTCCTTGTCGGGCACCTCGAACACCAGTTCGTCATGCACCTGCAGCAGCATCCGCGCTTTCAGGCCGGCCGCGGCCAGCGGCCGTGGGCATGCGGATCATGGCGCGGCGGATGATGTCGGCGGCCGCGCCCTGGATCGGCGCATTGATCGCGGCGCGTTCGGCCCCGCCGCGGAAGCCCTGCACCTTCGAATTGATCTCGCGGATGTGGATGCGCCGGCCGAACAGGGTTTCGACATAGCCATGCTCGCGGGCGAAGTCCTTGGTGCGATCCATGTAGTCGCGGATGCCGGGGAAGCGCTCGAAATATTTCTTGATATAGGCGCTGGCCTCGTCGCGCTCGATGCCGAGCTGGTTGGCCAGGCCGAAGCCGGAGATGCCATAGACGATGCCGAAATTGATCGCCTTGGCCCTGCGGCGGACTTCGGCCGGCATGCCCTCGACCGGCACGCCGAACACTTCCGACGCCGTCATGGCGTGAATGTCGAGGCCGTTGGCGAAGGCGTTCTTCAGCGCCGGAATGTCGGCGATATGGGCCAGCAGGCGCAGTTCGATCTGGCTGAATAGTCGGCGCTGACAAGCTTGTTGCCCGTCTGGGCGCGATGAAGGCGGTGCGGATCTTGCGGCCGGCTTCGGTGCGGATCGGGATGTTCTGCAGATTGGGATCGGTGGAGGCCAGCCGCCCGGTGGAGGTGGCGGCCATGGCGAAGGAGGTGTGCACCCGGCCCGTCTTCGGATTGATATGAGCGGGCAGCGCATCGGTATAGGTGCCGCGCAGCTTGGAGAGCTGGCGCCAGTCGAGCACCTTCTGCGCGATGTCGTGACCCTGGGCGGCCAGCGTGTCGAGGGTGTCGGCATCGGTGGACCAGGCGCCGGTCTTGGTCTTCTTGCCGCCCGGCAGCGAAAATTTTCCGAACAGTATCTCGCCCAGCTGCTTGGGCGAACCGATATTGAAGTCCTCGCCGGCGAGCTTGTGAATTTGCTTTTCGAGCTTCGCCATGTCCTGCGCGAAATCGTTGGACAGTTTGCGCAGCAGATCCGGATCGATGGCGATGCCGGCGCGCTCCATCTCGGCCAGCACCGGCACCAGCGGGCGTTCCAGCGTCTCGTAGACGCCGACCTTGCCGGCCGCGACCAGCTTCGGCTTCAACAGCGCGTGCAGACGGAAGGTGACGTCGGCATCCTCGGCGGCGTAGCGCGTCGCGGACTTCAGATCGACGGCGTCGAAGGTGATCTTGTCCTTGCCCTTGCCGGCAACCTCGGCATAGGGAACCGGGGTATGGCCGAGATGCAGTTCGGACAGCTCGTCCATGCCGTGGCCGTGCAGCCCCGCCTCCAGCACATAGGAGATCAGCATGGTGTCGTCGAAGGGGGCGATGCGGATGCCGCGCTGGGCCAGGATCACCCAGTCATATTTCATGTTCTGCGCGATCTTCAGAACCGCGGCATCTTCCAGCAGCGGCTTGAGGGCGGCGAGCACATCGGCTTCGGCAAGCTGGGTGAGACCACCGCCATCGCCGCCGAAATCCAGACCGTCGCCGGCGCGATGGCCGCAAGGGATGTAACAGGCCTCGCCCGGCGCCACGGCCAGCGACACACCGCACAGCCCGGCCTGCATCGCATCGAGCGAGGTGGTTTCGGTATCGACGCAGACCCGGCCGAGATCGCGCGCGCGCGCGATCCAGGCCTCGAGGCGTTCCATGGTCGGTCACGCATTCATAGGCGTCGTAGTCGATGGCTTTCAGCAGCGCGCCGCGATCCATCACCGCGCCCGGTTCGCCATCGGGTTTGCCGGCGGAGCGGTTTGCGCCGGCGCCGCGGCATTGGCCGCCGGTTTTGCCGGCGCGCCCTTGACCGGATCGGGCCCCGCCGCGATGGCATCGGGATCCTCGATGCCGTAATGGCTGGCGGCGCGGCGCGTCAGCGTCGCGAACTCCATCGCCTTGAGAAAGCCGATCAGGGTCTGCGGATCGGGATCATGCGTGCCGAAGCTCTCGACCGGGGCGGGCGGCGGCACATTCGGATCGAGAGTCACGAGCTTCATCGAAATGCGCGCCATCTCGGCGTTTTCGATCAGGTTTTCGCGCCGCTTGGGTTGCTTGATCTCGCCGGCGCGTGACAGCAGCGTTTCCAGATCGCCATAGGTGTTGATCAGCTCGGCCGCGGTCTTGACGCCGATGCCGCGCACGCCGGGGATATTGTCGGTGGAATCGCCGGCCAGCGCCTGCACATCGACCACCTTGGACGGGGCGACGCCGAATTTCTCCATCACCTCGGCCGAGCCGATGCGCCGGTTCTTCATGGTGTCGAGGAGTTCGATTTCGCCATCGACGACCAGCTGCATCAGATCCTTGTCGGAGGAGACGATCGTGACCTTGGCCCCCTTCTCGCGCGCGATGCGGGCATAGGTGGCGATCAGATCGTCGGCTTCGAAGCCGGGCAGTTCGATCGACGGCACCCCGAAGGCGCGCGTGGCATCGCGCACCAGCGGGAAATTGCGGGATCAGATCCTCGGGCGGTTCGGGCCGATGGGCCTTGTATTCGGGATAGATGTCATTGCGGAAGGTCCGGCGGCCGGCATCGAAGATCACCGCCAGATGGGTGGGCTTGTCGCCGTCCTTGGAATCCTCCAGCAGCTTCCACAGCATGTTGCAGTAGCCGGAGACGGCGCCGGTCGGCAGCCCGTCGGATTTGCGCGTCAGCGGCGGCAGCGCGTGATAGGCACGGAACAGATAGCCGGACCCGTCGATCAGATAGAGATGGTCGCCCTTCTTGAGAGGGCCCGCGTCAGCCTTGGGGGCCGCGCTCAATGCCCGGCCTCGGCCCCTTCGCGCAGCACGAAGCGGCGGTCGCAATAGGGGCATTCGACAAATTGCTCGTCGCCCATCTCCAGATAGACGCGCGGATGGCCGAGCGCCGCGCCGCCGCCATCGCAGGCGACGCGGGTGTCATCGACTTCAATGGTTTCAGGGACTTCGACAGGCATGGGAGATTTCCTGATGTGTGCAAGCGGGCGGATCATAGCCATGCGGGCGCGGCTCGCAACACTTGCGGGGCGACCGACGGCGGCTCAACGGCTCGCTTTTGTGGGGATATAGGACCAGATGGGAAAGCAGCGTGACGCTTTCAAGGGGTCGAATCGATTTTTTGCGATTTTTTTTGCGCGCGGTTTTGCCGGCCCGCTTTTGCCGGGGGCCCGCCGGGGCTAGGCTCGCCGCCATGGTCAAGCTGAACCGCATCTACACCAGGACGGGCGACAAGGGCACCACGGCGCTGGGCGACGGCACCCGCCTGCCCAAGCACGCGATCCGCATCGAGGCCTACGGCACGGTGGACGAGACCAATGCCGCCATCGGCCTGGCCCGGCTTTCCACGCAGGGCGACCTCGACGCCATGCTGGCGCGCATCCAGAACGACCTGTTCGACCTGGGGGCCGATCTGTGCGTGCCCGAGGGCGGGCCGCGCAGCGATGGCGCGCTCAGGATCGTGGCGGCGCAGGTGAGCCGGCTGGAGAGCGAGATCGACGCCATGAATGCGCAGCTGGAGCCGCTGGCCTCCTTCGTGTTGCCGGGGGGCACGGCGGCGGCGGCCCATCTGCACCTGGCCCGCACCATCGCCCGGCGCGCCGAGCGGCTGATCGTGGCGCTGGGCGAGAACGAGACGGTGAGCGCCGAAGCGATCCAGTACATCAACCGGCTGTCGGACCACCTGTTCGTCGCCGCCCGCTTCGCCAATGACAAGGGCCAGGCCGACGTCCTGTGGACGCCGGGCGCGAACCGCTAGAGATCGGACCGGATCAGGCTTCGGTGTGGCGCCGTCCGAACAGGAAGGCCAGGACCACGCCCGGCACGCCGAGCACGCCCCAGGCCCACATGCTGAGCAGGCTGTAGATCCAGCCCGGCACCGGCGCCGGCAGCGTGGTTTCGACCCAACTCTTGAAACCGGTCAGCGAGCCGGCGTCGATCAGCGCCCAGACCTCGCCGATCGAGCGCACGGTCATCTGGCTCTTTTCGAGCGATGTGATGACATCGGCGCCCAGAAGCATGAGCGCGGCGACGATCAAAATCAGAGCAAGAAAACGAAACGCGATGGCCATGGTGGCGCCCCCCGGCTGCGACCGCGAAACGGTATCGGCGCCATCGCCATCGCACAAGAACGGTGAACCCGCATTAACCAAACAAAACAGACGGATATGCGAAAGCTGTCGCATTTCTGCCGCGGCGTAGGGCGCGCATTGCATGCCCGTTAGGCAGGCCGCCGCAAAAGGCGCCGTTCAGCCCGGCACCGCGCCGCCCGCCGCGGCGAGCCGCCGGACGCGGTAGGCCGTGACGCCGCCATAGATGTCGATGACGGCATGGGCGGCCATCAGCCACCACAGCGTGCCGGACAGCACAAACAGCACCGCGAAGACAAGCCCGATCCCGGCGGTGATCCCCACGCGGATGAGCCCCTGATAGATGTGACCGGCGCCGAAGATCAGCGCCGACAGAATGACGGCGCCGATGATCCCGGTGAGCGGGGTGAGGAACCAGATCAGAAAGCCGCGATAGAGCAATTCTTCCCAGACGCCCGCTGTCAGCGTGAGCGGAATGAAGGCCGCAAGTTCGCCGCGCGTGGCCGGCGTGATCTTCATGCGATCTATCGTCTTGGTCGCCTGCGCGAGTTTGTCGGGCGACAGCCGCGAAAGGCTTGCGAGCTGCAGCGGCAGAAGAGCCAGGCCGATGGCCGTCAGCGCAAGGCCCGCCTTGTCCCACAGGTTCAGGGTTGGTGACAGCCCGAGATCGGCGAAGGGGCGCCCGAGCACGGCCCAGACCAGGATCACGGCCGCAACCACGATCCAGCCGCGCAGAATCATCCAGCCATAGCGGGTGACGAGCGACTGGCCAGGACGGCGCCGTTTCAATTGCCGCCCGGCCCAGGCCGACATGACCGGCATGACGAAGACGGCAAAGAAGACGAGAAAATAATCGAGCAGGGTGTGGTCGGTCATGCGCAAAACCTAAACGAAAACCGCCCGCGGGGGCATCTCCCGCGGGCGGCTGTTCAACAGATGCGAAGCGGCGCCTATTCGGCGGGCTTGGCGTCTTCGGCCTGCTTCTTGGTGAGGTCTTCGCCGGTTTCCTGATCGACGACCTTCATGGACAGGCGCACCTTGCCGCGATCGTCGAAGCCCAGCAGCTTGACCTTCACGGCCTGGCCTTCCTTGACCACATCGGAGGTCTTGCCGACGCGCTGCGGCGCCAGCTCGGAGATGTGGACGAGGCCGTCCTTGGGTCCGAAGAAGTTCACGAAGGCGCCGAAATCCATGACCTTGACGACCTTGCCGTCATAGATCTCGCCGATTTCCGGCTCGGCCGTGATCGACTTGATCCACTTCAACGCCGCCTTGATCGACTCGCCGTCGGCCGAGGCGATCTTCACCGTGCCGTCGTCCTCGACGCTGATCTTGGCGCCGGTCTTCTCGACGATCTCGCGGATCACCTTGCCGCCGGTGCCGATCACGTCGCGGATCTTGTCGGTCGGAATCTTGATCTGCTCGATGCGCGGGGCATGTTCGCCCAGCTCGGCGCGGCTCTGCGTGATCGCCTTGGCCATCTCGCCCAGGATGTGCAGACGACCGCCCTTGGCCTGATCCAGCGCCACGCGCATGATCTCTTCGGTGATGCCGGCGATCTTGATGTCCATCTGCAGCGAGGTGACGCCACCTTCGGTGCCGGCGACCTTGAAGTCCATATCGCCGAGATGATCCTCATCACCCAGGATGTCGGAGAGCACCGCATAGCGCTCGCCTTCCAGGATCAGACCCATGGCGATACCGGCGATCGGCGCCTTGATCGGAACGCCCGCATCCATCAGCGCCAGCGACGTGCCGCACACCGTCGCCATCGACGACGAGCCGTTGGACTCGGTGATCTCCGAAACGATGCGCAGCGTGTAGGGGAACTCGTCCTTCGGACGGCAGCATCGGATGCACCGCGCGCCAGGCAAGCTTGCCATGACCGATTTCACGCCGGCCCGGACCCGACATGCGGCCGGTCTCGCCCACCGAATAGGGCGGGAAGTTATAATGCAGCATGAAGTTCTGCTTGTGCGTGCCTTCGAGCGAATCGACGAACTGCTCGTCTTCCGCCGTACCGAGGGTCGCCACAACCAGGGCCTGGGTTTCGCCGCGGGTGAACAGCGCCGAGCCATGGGTGCGCGGCAACGTGCCGACCTGCGCCACGATGGGGCGCACGGTCTTGGTGTCGCGGCCATCGATGCGGACGCCGGTATCGAGCACGGCGTAGCGCATCACTTCGGCTTCGAGATCGTGGAACAGGGTCTTGAACTTGCCCTCGGCCAGCTTGCCGTCGCCCTCGCCCGTGAATTCGGCGGCGGCGCGTGCGCGAATTTCCGCGATCTTGTCGCGGCGCACGAACTTCTCCGGGATCTGGAAGGCGGCCTTGAGCTCGTCGCCGGCGAAGGCCTTGATGGCGTTGTAGCTCGCCGAATTGTCGTCGACGGTCAGAACGCGCGGTTCCTTGGCCGCCTTTTCGGCCAGACGGATGATGCCGTCGATGACCGGCTGCATGTTCTTGTGACCGAACATCACCGCGCCGAGCATGACGTCTTCCGGCAGCTCCTGCGCTTCGGATTCGACCATCAGCACCGCATCAGCGGTGCCGGCAACGGTGAGATCGAGCGTCGAAGACGGCATCTCGTCAACCTGCGGGTTGAGCTTGTAATTCGCCGTCGATATAGCCGACGCGGGCCGCCGCGATGGGGCCCATGAAGGGGATGCCGCTGAAGCGTCAGCGCCGCAGAGGCTGCGACCATGCCGACGATGTCGGGATCGTTTTCCATGTCGTGGCACAGAACGGTGACGACAACCTGGGTTTCGTTCTTGTAGCCATTGGCAAAGAGCGGGCGGATCGGCCGGTCGATGAGACGGGAGATCAGCGTCTCGCGTTCGGTGGGGCGGCCCTCGCGCTTGAAATAGCCGCCCGGAATCTTGCCGGCGGCGTAGAAGCGTTCCTGGTAATTGACGGTGAGCGGGAAGAAGTCGATCCCGGCTTGCGGCTCACGCGCGCCGACGGCGGTGGCCAGCACAACGGTTTCGCCATAGGTCGCCAGCACCGCGCCGTCCGCCTGGCGCGCCACGCGGCCGGATTTCAGGGTGAGCGTGCGCCCGCCCCATTCGATCTCTTCTTTTGCGATAGTGAACATGTCTGCTTTCCTTCATTCCCGAAGGCCGGATTGCCGTCGGGTTGTGTCCGGCCTTGCGCATCCATGCGCGGCCGGGATGGCGGGCCCTAGCGGCCCAAAAATACAAAGGCAGGCCCGTGGGCGACCTTGCCGGTCCACCCGCGAGCCTGCGCGCGTTTGCGAGAACAACGGGAGCGACGCGCCTTCAGCGCCTCAGACCCAGCCGGCCGATCAGCGCCTGATAGCGCGCCACATCATGGGCCTTCACATAGTCGAGCAACCGGCGGCGCGTCGAGACCAGCTTGATCAGGCCGCGGCGCGAATGGTTGTCCTTTGCGTGCGTCTTGAAGTGTTCGGTCAGATTGGTGATGCGCTCGGTGAGCACGGCGACCTGGACTTCCGGCGAGCCGGTATCACCGGGCTTCGTCGCGTATTCGGTCATGAGTTCTTGTTTGCGTTCAGGCGTAATGGACATGGTTTCTCTTCTCGGTCATCCAAAGTTGAAAACACGGAACGGTCTGAGTTCGCCTTCCGCAAGTTCGGCGAGCGCGATCGGCTCGCCGCCTGCGGTCGACAGATAGACCGTGAGCCCCTGCAGATCGTCGTCCTCGCCGGCCTCTTCCGTCAGCCGGGCGAACTGTGCCGCACGGCAGAGGATAGGGTTGCCGCTGCGCAGACGAACCGCATCCGGACCCGTGACGGCCAACGCCGGGATGCCGTCCAGCGCGGTCGAAATGGGCCTCAAGTGCTCAAAAGCGGCGGGACTATGCATAAAACCCTTCAGGGTTTCCAGTGCTATCGCCCCATCGGCCGAAAAGCCGCCGATCCGGGTGCGCCGGAGCTGGGAGACATGGCCGACAGTTCCCAGCGCCCGGGCCAGATCGCGGACCCAGGCCCGGACGTAAGCCCCTTTGCCACAATGCATTTCGAAGACGGCGTGGTCCGGATCGGGGATCTCGACCAGCCGGGCGGCATGGATCTGGACGATCCGGGGCTTAAGTTCCACGGCCGCGCCGTCCCGGGCCAGATCATAGGCCCGCTCGCCGGCCACCTTGATGGCCGAATAGACCGGCGGGATCTGGCTGATCTCGCCGACCAGCGCCGGGATCGCGGCCTCGATGGCTCGCGCGGTCGGGCGGACGTCCGAGGTGGCGATGACCTGGCCTTCGGCATCGTCGGAATCGCGGCCCTCGCCCCAGGCCGCCGTGAAGCGGTAGGTCTTCTCGGCATCCATGGCATAGGGCACGGTCTTGGTGGCCTCGCCCAGCGCCACGGCCAGGACCCCGGTCGCCATGGGATCGAGCGTACCGGCATGGCCGGCCTTCTGGGCGTCGAACACCCGTTTGACGATGCTCACGACCTGGGTCGAGGTGATGCCTTGCGGCTTGTCGACGATCACCCAGCCATGAACCGGCGCGCCTTTTTTCCTACGCCCCATCGTCGTCTTCATTTCCGTCGTCATGGTGCAGGTCGCGCGCGACCCGCTCCGATTTCAGGATCGTCTCGATCTTCTCGGCCTCGGCGAAGGAAGTGTCCTCGATGAAGCGCAGATCGGGGGTGAATTTCATCGTGATCATCTTGCCAATATGGCCGCGGATGAAGCCCTTGCTGCGATTGAGCGCGGCCAGCACGCGCCCGGCATTCTGCCCGCCCAGCGGCTCGCAGAAGACGGTCGCATGACGCATGTCCGGCGACGGCTTGACCTGGGTGATCGTGACCGAAACCCCGGCCAGATCGGGATCGCGGATTTCGCCGCGGGCGAGAATATCCGACAGCGCATGGCGCAGACTTTCGCCCACGCGCAGCTGACGCTGCGTGGGGCCGCGATCGCGCGCAGCGTGACGTTGACGGGACATCTAGTTCTCCTCGTAACCGAATTTCGCGCACCATGGCGCGAGCACCGGCAGGACCGGCTTCAACTGCGCGCGCCAGGCACGCCACTGCCCCGCCCCGTTGGAATAAAGCCCGCGCGCGACCTGCGCCGCGCTGGGCGTGTTGACGGCCCGCGCGCGCGTTTTCGCCGCGAAATCGCGCATGCCCTCGTCCCATTGCAATCCGAGAAACGCGCAGGCCCGGGCGGTTTCGCGCTCGAAGTCGCCGACGATGTCTTCGTATCGGACACGGTGGGTGTCGAGCCCCAGAAGACCGTCATAGATCTCGCCCAGGCTCATCACCGCATCGTAATAGCGGGCCGCGCCGTCCAGCGTCAGGAATTCGTACATTTGCGGCGACATGCCGAAGCGGCGGCGGAAACAGGACAGCACGACATCGCGCGGATCGCGCAGGGCGAACAGAATTTTGGCCTGCGGAAACAGCTTGGCGATCAGCGGCAGCAGCACGGTGTTGAGCGGCATCTTGTCGATGAAGACGCCGCGCTCCGGCGTGGCCCCGCAATCGGCGGCGAATTTCCAATAGGCCTTGCGCCAGGGATCGAGCGCACCGCCCGACATTCCGGCCAGCCGGTCGAGCCCGCCTTCGGCCATGATGAAATCGTCGAACGCCGCCGTCAGGCAGTCGCGCTCTTCCATGGTCGCCACATCATTGTGGCTGGCCAGGATCTGTTCGAGCAGCGTCGTGCCCGAGCGCGGGAACCCGACGAGGAAGACATGGGTGTGCAAGGGGCTCTTGGCCGAAGGTTTGAAGCGCGCGGCACTACGATCCGCCTGCCAGGCAACCGCAGACGCATCGCGGAAATATGCCGCAAGGCGCGCGACGCGCGCCGGCGCGGTCTCCATGCCATCGGCTTCGAACATGGGCTGGAAGCGGGCGCGGCGCGCGGCATTGGAGGCGGTGTAGGCCGCAAAGGCTTCGGCGGGCTTGCCCAGTTCGCCCAGCGCATCGCCGATCAGCCCCTGCGCGATGGAGCGGTTGAGCGGGCCGGTCGCGGGGTCCTGGGCGATGCGGCCGGCCTGCGCCAGCACCGCGTCGAAATTGCCGTCCTCGAGATCGGCCGAGGCCAGCGCCAGGGCGGCCGCGCTTTCGCGCGGGTTCTGCTTGAGGGCGCGGGCCGCATAGTCGCGCGCCGCCGCGCCATCGCCCGAGGCCGCCGCGATGCCCGCCAGCCGCGCCAGCGCCTCGGGATAGACCGGATCGATCGCCAGGGCGCGCTCATATTCGCGGCGCGCGCGCGCAATCTCGCTCAGCGCCTCCAGCGCATCGCCCTTGCTGAAATGCAGCACGGCCGAGCCCGGCGCGCGGCGCAGGGCGGCGTCGAACACGGCGATCGCCTCGCGCAGGCGGCCGGCCGCGACCAGTGCCAGCGCATGGGCGGACAAGACCTCGGCGCTGTGGGGCGCAAGATCGCGGGCGCCTTCGGCATAGGCGAGCGCCGCTTCCGGATCGCCGGCGGCGAGCCGCTCATGCACGGCGAGGGTGAGAAGCTGGGGATGGGCGAAGCCGCGCGCCGCCCCGTCGCGCGCGATCTGCATCGCCGCGGCCGAATTGCCGGCGCGCAGCGCGGCCTCGATATTGCGCAAACAGCTCTGCAGGGATAGCGCCGGAAAACCGCCGCCCGGATTGGTGGTCATGGGTCACCACGGCATCGGCGAAAGCCGGTGGCGCGCGCCGATCAGAGCGCGCGCTGGACGGTTTCGACTTCGTAGCACTCGATGATGTCGCCCTTCTGCAAATCCTGATAGTTCGCGAAGGACATGCCGCATTCCTGGCCGGTCTGAACCTCTTTGACTTCATCCTTGAAGCGCTTGAGGGTCGACAATTCGCCTTCATGGATCACGACATTGTCGCGGATCAGGCGGACCTTGGCGCCGCGGCGCACCTGGCCTTCCGTCACACGGCAGCCGGCAACCTTGCCGACCTTGGAGATCGAGAACACTTCCAGCACTTCGGCATTGCCGAGGAAGGTTTCGCGAATCTCCGGCGTGAGCATGCCGGAGAGCACGGCTTTGATGTCGTCCACCACATTGTAGATGATGTTGTAGTAGCGGATCTCGACGCCATCGCGCTTGGCGCGATCGCGCGCCTGCGCATTGGCGCGGACGTTGAAGCCGATAATGGCGCCGCCAGAAGCCTGGGCCAGGATCACATCGGATTCGGTGATGGCCCCGACGCCCGCCTGCAAAATCTGGGCGGCGACTTCATCGGTGTTGAGCTTGGTGAGGGCGCCGTGAATGGCTTCGACTGACCCCTGCACGTCGGCCTTGACGACCAATGGCAGCTGCTTGGTCTCGCCGTCCTGACGGGTCTTGAGAAGCTGGTCGAGCGTCTGGCGCGAAGATGTCGCGTGCCGGGACTCGCGGCGCTTGCGGGCGCGGTATTCGGTGACCTCGCGGGCGCGGGCCTCGCTGTCGACCACGACGAATTCGTCGCCGGCCTCGGGCACGCCCGACAGGCCCAAAACCTCGACCGGCACGGACGGGCCGGCGCTGTCGACGGTTTCGCCGCGATCGTTGACCAGCGCGCGCACGCGGCCCCATTCGGAGCCGGCCACGACGATGTCGCCCTGCTTGAGCGTGCCGCGCTCGACCAGAACCGTGGCGACGGAGCCGCGCCCCTTGTCGAGCTTGGCCTCGATGACGGCGCCTTCGGCGCTGCGCTCGGGATTGGCCTTGAGATCGAGAATTTCCGATTGCAGCAGGATGGCTTCTTCCAGCGTGTCCAGCCCCGTGCCCTTGAGCGCGGAGACTTCGATGGCCTGGGTTTCGCCACCCATCTCTTCGACCTGGATGTCGTGCTGCAGCAGCTCGGTCTTGACGCGCTGCGCATTGGCATCGGGCTTGTCGATCTTGTTGACGGCCACGATGATCGGAACGCCCGCCGCCTTGGCGTGGGAGATCGCCTCGATCGTCTGCGGCATGACGCCGTCATCGGCAGCCACGACCAGCACGACGATATCGGTGACCTTGGCGCCGCGCGCGCGCATGGCCGTGAAGGCGGCATGGCCCGGCGTGTCGAGGAAGGTGATCCTCTGGCCGCCCGGCAACTGCACCTGATAGGCGCCGATATGCTGGGTGATGCCGCCGGCTTCGCCGGACACGACCGAGGTCTTGCGCAACGCGTCGAGCAGCGAGGTCTTGCCGTGGTCGACATGGCCCATGACGGTGACGACCGGCGGACGGGGCTTGAGCGTTTCGGCCGCGTCTTCGGCGCCCTTCAGGCCCTCCAGCACGTCGGACTCGGCCACGCGCTTGACGGTGTGACCATATTCGGTGGCCACCAGTTCGGCGGTGTCGGCGTCGATGGTGTCGTTCGACCGTCGCCATCATGCCGTTCTTCATCAGCACCTTGATGACATCGACGGCGCGGCGCGCCATGCGGTTGGCCAGTTCGGCGACCGTGATGGTTTCGGGAATGGTGATGTCGCGCGGACCGGCGGGGCCGGCGTGCTGGGCCTGATGGCCCTTGTTCACGCGCTGCAGATGGCGGCGATAGGAGGCGACCGAGCGGGTGCGCTCGTCGTCGCCGGACAGCGCGCGGGTGACCGTCAGCTTGCCGCGGCGGCGATCGGCCGGGGCCTTGCGGGTGGCCGGGGTCTTGGGCGCCGCCTTGCCGGCCACCTTCTTCTTGCCTTCGTCGTCTTCCTCGGTCTGGACCGGACGGCGCGCGCGGGCGGGTTCGCCCGGCGTGGGCAGTTCGGCCGCGGCCGCAGCGGCAGCGGCGGCGGGATCTTCCTTCTTGTCGCGGCGATGCAGTTCGTCTTCGGCGTGCTTGCGGGCCTCTTCCTCGACCTTGCGGCGGGCCTCTTCCTCGGCCTTGCGCTGGGCCGCGGCTTCGCGCTCGGCGGCCAGCTTGGATTCTTCGGTTTCGCGGCGGCGGCGGTCTTCCTCGGCCTGCTTGCGCGCCTCTTCCTCGGCCACGCGGGCATCGGCCAGGGCGCGGCTGCGGGCATCCTTTTCCTCTTCGGTCAGCTCACGCAGCACGACGCCGCCGCGCGAGGTATCGCGCGCGGAAGCGGGCGGGGGCGGGCGCGGCTTCGGCGGCCTTGGCAGCCTTGGCGGCCGCTTTCGGCTTCTCGGCGGCCGGCTTGGCGGCCGACGGCGCCACGCGCGTGCGCTTCTTTTCCACCACGACAGCCTTGGTGCGGCCATGGCTGAAGCTTTGCTTGACGGTGGACGTCTCCGTCTTCTTCAGCGACAGCGTCTTGCTGCGGCGTGTCGTGTCATTCGTCTCGCTCATTCGTGCCTTTCGCCAGCGGGGGTCGGACCCGCTTTGCCTGTATTCGTTCCGGGGGCGCGGAAGCCCGCAAGTCGCCCCGCGTTCATTTCAAGCCGTTCCGCAAGCTGCCCCGATTTGAGGGCTGCATGTACCACATTCTCGCGGCCCAGGGCCAAGCTCAATTCCGCAGAATTGAGGCAATCCAACACCTTGGGGGTGAACCCATGCGCCGATGCCACACCGAGGAGCTTGCGCCGCCCGTCCCAGGCCCCATCGGCGGCCTCGATCAGCAGACGGGGCGGCGATTTGCCCGCCAGGGCCCTGGCGATCTGGTCAAACCCCAGGACCAGTCGCGCCCGAGCGCCGGGCCAGGCCGATATCGTCGGCCATGCGGCGCACCAGCAGCCCCTCGACCCGGTCCGCCAGATCGGCGGGAACTTTCAGCGGGGTCCGGGCGGCCCGCGAAAACTGGTTCTTCGCGGCCGCTTTTTCAAGGGCCTGGCGCGCGGCCCGGACCCAGAGCCCCCGGCCCGGCAGCTTGGCGGCCAGATCGGGCACGACTGTCGCCCTCGGGGCCGGCGACGAAACGGATCAGGGCGGCCTCGGGCAGCACCTCGCCGCTCACGATGCAGCGCCGTTCGCGCCCATCATGTTCGGCCGTCCCGCCAGTGATCGCCGCTGCTGCCGTCACGCCTGCGGCTTCACCCTCCGCTTCGCTCTCGCCGGCGGCTTCGCCCTCGTCTTCCGCCACGGGCTCCGGCCACTGCTCGATCCAGCCCATTTTCACGCGCGCCTTCATGATGATGTCGTTGGCGTCGTCCGCGGTCAGATCGAAGCCTTCGAGGGCGCCCTGTACCTTGACGCGCTCCTTGTCCTTGCCGACCTCGTAATAGCCGAGCAGATCGTCGGTGGCGCAGCCGGCCAGATCCTCGAGGCTCTTGATCTCGTTCTCGCCCAGGGCCACGGCCATCGCGGCGGTGACGCCCTCGATCTCCAGCACCTCGTCCTCGACCCCGAGTTCGCGGCGCTTGTCGTCCAGTTCCTTGTTGCGCGCCTCGATATGCTCGAGGGCGCGGGCCTGAAGCTCCTCGGCGGTCTCCTCGTCGAAGCCTTCGACCGAGGCCAGTTCCTGGAGCGGCACATAGGCCACATCCTCGATGTCGGCGAAGCCTTCGGAGGCCAGCAGCTGGGCCACCATCTCGTCGACGTCGAGCGCTTCCATGAACAGGCTCGTGCGCTCGGTGAATTCCTTCTGGCGGCGTTCCGATTCCTCGGCCTCGGTCAGGATGTCGATCTGCCAGCCGGTGAGCTGGGAGGCCAGACGCACATTCTGGCCGCGGCGGCCGATGGCCAGCGACAGCTGCTCGTCCGGCACCACCACTTCGACGCGGTGCGGTGTCTTCGTCCAGCACCACCTTGGAGACTTCGGCCGGCGCCAGCGCATTGACGATGAAGGTGGCCGGATCGGGCGACCAGGGAATGATGTCGATGCGTTCGCCCTGCAGCTCCTGCACGACCGCCTGCACGCGCACGCCGCGCATGCCGACGCAGGCGCCGACCGGATCGATCGAGGAATCCTTGCTGATCACCGCGATCTTGGCGCGGCTGCCCGGATCGCGCGCCACGGCGCGGATTTCGATGATGCCGTCGTAGATTTCCGGCACTTCCTGCGCGAACAGGCGCACCATGAACTGCGGATGGCGAACGCGACAGGAAGATCTGCGGCCCGCGGGTTTCGCGGCGCACGTCGTAGATATAGGCGCGGATGCGATCGCCGGTGCGGAAGCTTTCGCGCGGGATCATTTCATCACGGCGCACGACGCCTTCGGCGCGGCCCAGATCGACCACAACCGAGCCGAACTCGACGCGCTTGACGATGCCGTGGATCACCTCGCCGATGCGGTCCTTGTATTCCTCGAACTGGCGCTCGCGCTCGGCGTCGCGCACCTTCTGCACGATCACCTGCTTGGCGGCCTGGGCGGCGATGCGGCTGAAATCCACCGGCGGCAGGGTTTCGGCGATGATGTCGCCGACCTGCGCGGCGGGATTGCGCAGCCGCGCATCGGCCAGGCTGATCTCGATCTTGTCGTTCTCGACCAGATCGACCACATGCAGATAGCGCGAGACATGGGTTTCGCCGGTCTTGGGGTCGATCTCGACCTTGATCTCGTTCTCGCTTCCGTAGCGCGCCTTGGCGGCCCGCTGCATCGCTTCTTCCATGGCGTGAAGCACGACCATCTTGTCGATCGACTTGTCGCGGGCGACCGCATCGGCGATCTGCAAGAGTTCGGTCCTGTTGGCGGCAATCGCGGCCATGTTCGTCTTCTCCTATTGCGACGCGCTTTCGCGCGCCTTGAGATCTTCCTGGATGAGTTTGTCGGTGAGCACGAGCTTGGCCTCGGCGATCGCGCTTGAACGGCAAGGCGCGGCGTTCGCCATCGACCTCGATCACGACGTCATTGCCGTCGAGACCGAGCAAAAGGCCCTTGAAACGCTTGCGGCCGTCCGCGCCGGGCGCGGACAGTTCGAGCCGGGCCTCATGGCCGGCCCAGCGGGCGTAATCGGTGATGCGGGTCAGCGGCCGGTCGATGCCCGGCGAGGAGACCTCCAGATTGTAGTCGCCCTCGATCGGGTCCTCGACATCGAGGAACTCGGAGACGGCACGGCTGAGGCTGGCGCAATCATCGACATTCATCGT
Organism: uncultured Pseudomonadota bacterium; assembly: GCA_963710925.1. GTDB lineage: Bacteria > Pseudomonadota > Alphaproteobacteria > Micropepsales > Micropepsaceae > Rhizomicrobium. The sequence goes on from CAVQBY010000005.1 coordinate 743,088, forward strand.
GCCGTCGGGGCGTTCGGCCATGATCTGAAGGGTCTTGGTCTTGCCGGCCATCAGGCGCAGACGCACCAGCCGGTAGCCGGCGGCCTCGACCACCGGTTCCAGCAATTCTTCGAGATGTGCGATCGCCGTCAGAATGGCGCTGCTCCTTGCCGCCCCCCGGAACCGAGGGGCCGAAAACAATAGGGTTTCCTGCGCGGCGGACCTTGCGGACCGCCACAACAACGATGCTCTGTTGTCAGGAATGGCGCCGATATACGCCGGACGGGGGGCGATTTCAAGCGCGGAGGCGAAAACCGGCTGAAATCCGGCGGTGGCCCGCGCCTATTCCATCACCATGCGCGGGGCGTAGCGGTGCAGCAGGGCGCCGTGCTCGTTGAGCCAGATCTGGGGGCGCTCGACATTGCCGACCATCTCCTCGACCAGGCGCCAGAAGCGGCGGCCGTGATTCATCTCGCGCAGATGGGCGACTTCATGCGCCACCACATATTCGAGCACGAAGGGCGGCGCCAGGATCAACCGCCAGGAGAAGGACAGGTTGCGGGTCGACGAACACGAGCCCCAACGGCTCGATGTGTCGCGCACGGTGATGCGCGCCGGCTTCACGCCGAGCTGTTCGGCGTAATACATCGCGCGCGCATCGAGCGTCTTGCGCGCCTCGCGCTTGAGGAAATCGAGCACGCGGCGGGCGGCATGTTCGCTGCGGCCATTGACGCGGATGATGCGCCCTTCCTCGGCCCGCTCGATCCAGACGGGACGGCGTCCCGGTTCGCCATAGCGGATCACATGTTCTTCGCCGCGATACAGGATGCGCCGTCCCAGCCCCACCGGAATGGGTTCGGGCACATTTTCCAGACGCTGCGCGATCCAGTCCGACTGCTTGCGCGCAAATTCCATGGCGTGGCTGAGCGACCGGCGCGACGGCGCCACCACGACGACTTCGCCTGTCGAGGGATGGACGCGCACGATCAATTGCCGCGCGCGCGGATTGAGCTTCAACGTCACCGGCACCGGCTCGCCGTCGATCTTCAGCAATTTGCGCTGGACCGGCGGCGGCGATTTGCGGCGGCGTGGCCGGGCGGCGGCGGATTTCCCCATGGGACTTCCCTTTGCCGGCAAAGCTTGGTTCTCTCTCCAAGCTCGCCAGAGACTCAACAGATGCTCGAACGCCCCCGATTTCATCTCGCCTTTCCCGTTCGCGATCTCGCCGAGGCGCGCGCGTTCTATGGTCAGACACTGGGATGCCAAGAGGGCCGATCCACGGACGAATGGGTCGATTTCGACTTTTTCGGCCATCAGATCGTCGCCCATTTAAGCCATGAGACGGGCCCGCGCCAAAGCAAAAACATGGTCGATGGCGAGGAAGTCCCCGTGCGGCATTTTGGCGTGATTCTCGACATGGCGGAATGGAAGAAACTGGCCGGCAATCTGGCGGAGACCGGCACGAAATTTCTGATCGCGCCGCAGGTCCGCTTTGCCGGCAAACCGGGCGAACAGGCCACGCTTTTCCTCTGCGACCCGAGCGGCAATGCCCTGGAGTTCAAGGCCTTCGCCGACGATGCCATGGTGTTTGCGACATGAGATTGCGCCCGATCGCCCCCGAATGGCTGGCCATGGCCCTGGGCGGGGTCTCCCTGGCCCTGATCCTCGGCGCCCTGGGCTTCGAATATATCGGCGGTTACCCGCCCTGCGAGATGTGCATGTGGCAGCGCTGGCCACATTACGCCAACATCCTTGTCGGGCTGGGTGGCGGACTGGCGGTGTGGGTCAGCGCGGCGCCGCGCCGCAGCGCGCGCCTGGCGGCCGAGGCCGCGATGGTGCTGATCGCCCTGTCGGGACTGATCGGCGTCTACCATGCCGGGGTCGAATGGAAGGTCTGGGCGGGCCCCTCGGCCTGCACCGGTGGCCCCTTCAACGTGAATGGCGGCCTCGACCTCAACGCCCATCTGGTGCTGTGCGATGTCGCGGCCTGGCGGCTCTTCGGGATTTCCATGGCGGGGTATAATGCCCTGATCTCCCTCAGCGCGGCCGGACTGGCCGCGATCGGGCTGATGCAACCGGGGCCGCGCGAGGCGGCGAACACGCCATGAGCCGAAAACCGAGACCGGCCCCGCCCGGCATCCCCGCCGCGCCGGACATCGAAGCCATGATCCGGGTCGATCATGCCGGCGAATATGGCGCCGTCAGGATCTATGAGGGCCAGCTCGCCGTGCTCAAGAACCGGCGCGGCGCCCAGGCCTCGGTCGCGGCCATTCGCAAGATGGCCGAGCAGGAGCAGCACCACCTCAAGACCTTCGATGCGCTGGTCAATGCGCGCAAGGTGCGGCCCACGGCGCTGGAGCCGGTGTGGCGGGTGGCCGGCTTTGCCCTGGGTGCGGCCACGGCGCTGATGGGCGAGAAGGCGGCCATGGCCTGCACCGCCGCGGTCGAAGAGGTGATCGACGATCATTACGGCCGCCAGCTCGAACGGCTGGACGACGATGAATTGACATCGATCGTAACGGCGTTCCGTGCCGACGAAGCCGAACACCGCAGCGAAGCGCTGTCGCGCGGCGCCGAAGAGGCGCCCGGCTATGCCTATCTGAGCGCGGCGATCCGCGCCGGCTGCCGCCTGGCGATCGCATTGTCCGAACGGATATGAGCGAAGACCGCCATGCGCTGCTGGCCGAGGCGGCCGCACCGCGCCGCGCCGGCGTCGACGATACGCGCGCATTGGCACGCCTGCTGGCCGCCGCCTTCACGACCGACCCGGTCATGGACTGGATCGCGCGGCCCGGCGCCAAGCGCGCGCAGGGTCTGGAGCGCTTCTTCTTCTGGCTTCTGAGCGTGCGCGCCATTCCCTTCGGCGAAGTGTGGATGGCCAGATCGGGCGGGGTCGCGGCGGTGTGGCTGCCGCCGGACGTGCCGGCGTCAGCGGGCGGCTTCGTCGAACAGATGCGGCTTCTGCCGATGTTCCTGCGGCTGTGCGGCTTTCCGCGGCTGCTGCGCGGCCAGGCGATGGGCGATGCGATGGAACGCCATCACCCGCATGATCCGCATTATTATCTGGCCTTCATCGCGGTGGCGCCGCGGCTGCAGGGGCTGGGGCTGGGATCGGCCCTGCTGCAATCCACGCTGGCGCGCATCGACACCACGGGAAGTGCAGCCTATCTGGAAAATTCCAATCCCAAGAACACCAGGCTCTATGAGCGCGCGGGCTTCGTGCCGCGCAGGAACATCGCGCCGAAAGGCGCGCCGCCGCTCATCGCCATGTGGCGCGACGGCCGAAGGCAGATCGCAAGCGGCACACACGAGCCCATTCAGGCTTCCAGCTCGCTGTCCCAGTAGAGATAGTCGATCCAGCTTTCGTGCAGATAGTTGGGCGGAAAGCGCCGGCCATTGTTGCGCAGCTCGATCACCGAGGGACGATGCGGCCAGACGCGCGGCTGCATCGCCGCCTGTCGCGGCGTGCGCCCGCCCTTGCGCAGATTGCACGGCGCGCAGGCGGTGATGACATTGTCCCATGTGGTGCGGCCGCCGCGCGAACGCGGCACCACGTGATCGAAGGTGAGATCATCGGGCGCGCCGCAATACTGGCATTCGAAGCGATCGCGCAGGAACACGTTGAAGCGCGTGAACGCCGGATTGCGTGCGGGCTTGACATAGGTCTTGAGCGAGACGACCGACGGCAGCTTCATTTCGAAACTGGGCGAATGCACGGCGCGGTCGTATTCGGCCAGGATGTTGACGCGCTCCAGGAACACGGCCTTGATCGTGTCCTGCCAGGACCACAGCGACAGCGGGAAATAGCTGAGCGGGCGGTGATCCGCATTGAGGACCAGTGCCGGGCAATTGTCCGGCAACCGCTCGGTGGCTAACACGACACGTTCCTTTTGAAGGCCGTACCTCCCACGTCCAGAACCATCACTTCGGCAAGCTTAAGGACATCGCGCGCGGAAGCCAAGCAGCGCGGTATCCGGCGCCACAATAGCCGATTCGCCGCGACGATCATGCAATGCCGGTCGCGATGTTCAGACCAGCGGGCAGGATATTTCGGCCGCGGCGCGGCGCAGACGGCCGGAAAAGGCCTGGGCGAGGAACTGTCCGCCCAGCGCCAGCCCCGCCTCGTCGATGCCGTGACCGAGCCCGGCAGACAGGTGCCATTGCACCGAGATCCCCGCCGCGCCCAGCGCGCCGGCACTCATGAACAGGGCTTCGGGCGGCACCATGGTGTCGGCATCGCCATGGATCAGCAGCACCGGCGGACAATCCGCGGCCGGCGGATGGGGCGGGGCGCCGGCCAGCACGCCCGAAAAGCCGACGATCGCCACCGGCTTGGCGCCGCGCGACAATCCGACGGCAAGCGACAGCATGGTGCCCTGGCTGAAGCCGACAAGCGCCAGGCGGTCGGGACCCAGGCCATGATGCGCCAGCTCGGATTCGATGAAGCCGTTGAGGATCGGCACGGCCGAGGCCACGCCATGGGCCAGTTCGTGCGGGTCCAGCCGCGAGATCGGAAACCATTCATAGCCGGGGCCGGCCGCGCAACGCTCCGGGCCGTTGGGCGCGACGAAGGCGGCGCCGGGCATGAGCTGCTGCCAATGCGGCGCCAGAGCGATGAGATCGTTTCCATCGGCACCATAGCCGTGACACAGGATTACCAGATGCGTGGCCTTGCCGCGTGCAGGCGGCAGGCGCGGGCCGGAAAGCGGATAGGCGGCGGACATGCGCGAAGCCTAGTCGCTGGAGGTGGGGACGGGAAGCGGGCGAAAGCCGAAGGCGGTTTCCCAGATTTCCCGCTCGCCCATGGAAAACGGTTTGCGCGAGCCGGGGACCTGCACCCCGCCGGCCTTTTCGTAGAAGCGCAAGGCGCGCGCATTGGCCTCCATCACCCAGAGAATGGCGTCGGGATGACCCTGTTGGGCGAGCCAGTCGAGGCCCCGGACGAATAGCGGGCGGCCATAGCCCTTTCCGATCGCCTCCGGCGCCAGATAGATGGCCTGAACCTCGCCGGAATAGCCGAAGTCCGGCGCCCGGGCCGGGCCCAGCATGGCAAAGCCGATCAGGCGGCCTGCAGCTTCGCTGACGACGAGGCCATGCCCGGCGTTCTCACCTGCTGCCGTCGCCCGCCACAGCTCGATCGTCTTTTCGGGCGTCATCGCATCCAGCCGCGCATCGGGCACGATTCCGCGATAGGCCGCGCCCCAGGAGGCGATACGCAGCGTGGCAATCGCCAGCGCATCGCCGGGTCGCGCAGAGCGGATCGTAACGGTCATGGCGCAAAGCCTGTAGAGTTGCGGGGATGATTGTCACGCGATTTGCGCCGAGCCCGACCGGCTTTCTGCATCTGGGCCATGCCTTTGCCGCGATCACCGCTTTCGAGGCGGCGCAATCCGCCGGCGGGCGGTTTCTGCTGCGCCTCGAAGATCTCGACACCGCGCGCTGCCGCCCCGATTACGAGGCCGCGATCTATGAGGACCTGACCTGGCTGGGGCTGGTATGGCCCGAGCCGGTGCTGAAGCAATCGGCGCGGGGCGAGGTGTATCGCGCGGCGCTGGCGCGCCTCGAGGCGATGGATCTGGTCTATCCGTGTTTCTGCACGCGCAAGGACATCGCCGAAGAGATCGCGCGCAGCAGCGCAGCACCGCATGGTCCCGAAGGCGCCCATTATCCCGGCACCTGCCGCGCCCTGCCCGCCGATGAACGCCGGGCGCGGATGGCGCGCGAGCCTTACGCCGCTGCGGCTTGACGTGCAGCGCGCCGCGGCACAGGTGCCCGCGCTCACCTTCGAGGAAGGCGGCGCGGGGCCCGGCGGCGCGCACGGCACCGTTGCCGTCACACCCGGTCTGTTCGGCGACATTGTGCTGGCGCGCAAGGACCTGCCGGCGGCCTATCATCTGGCCGTGGTGGTGGACGATGCCGAACAGGGCGTGACGCTTGTGACGCGCGGCGAGGATCTGTTTGCGGCGACCCATGTGCAGCGGCTCCTGCAGGCGCTGCTGGACCTTCCCACGCCGGGCTATGCCCATCACCGGCTGATCCTGGACCGCGGCGGCAAGAAGTTTTCCAAACGCGATCAGAGCGTGACGCTGTTCAGCCTGCGCGCGCAGGGCATGACACCGACGGCATTGCGCGGGCGGCTGGGCCTGGCCTGATCAGTGCCCCGGGAACATCCGCGCCCGCCGCTGCAAACGCAGAACGAATCGTCGCCATCACTTCATCTGCGGCATTGTGATCGCTGCATGCGGGCCCGGCTTCGGCGAGGCGGTCCAGGACGACAGGATGAGCAGCGCCGCAATCGCGATGCCAAGGGCAACTGCGCGCGGCCTCGATGTCCTCTCACGGCTCACCGACGATCTCCTTCAGATAGGCGACGTAATCGGCGAAGGCCTGCCGGCCGGCCTTGCTGAGGCGCACGCGCGTGCGCGGCTTCTTGCCGACGAAATCCTTTTCGACCTCGACATAACCCTGGCCTTCGAGCGTCGTGATGTGGGCGCCGAGATTGCCTTCGGTCGCGCCGACGATGGCTTTGAGCCGCACGAATTCGAGCATCTCGCCGCTGCGCAGCGGCTTGAGCGCGGCCATGATCTTCAGGCGCACGGGCTGATGGATGATGGGATCAGGCTGTTCCATGGCTCAGACCGTCCGCAGCCACAACCCGCCCAGAATCAACCCGCCGCCGCCGACACCGGCCATCCACAACAGGAAATCGGGGTGGACGTAGAAATAGCCGCCAATGGTGAGCGCGCCGATGGCCGCCCCCAGAACGAGGATGCGCGGCGCGCGGCGCCAGATGCCGACCAGCGCGTAGAACAACGCCAACAAAAGCGGAAAGAAGGCCGCGACCTGATCGCCCGTGCGCGGCGGCAGGATCAGAAAGATCGCCGTGATGAACAGGAAGACCGAGACAAGCGTGCCGACATAATTCCACGCGAAACGCGACGGGCGCGCCGGGCCCTGGCGGCGGCCGATCCAGAAACTGCCGATGGCGCCGGCGACGGACAGGACCGGCCAGATCTGCGCCCCCTGCGGCCAGGCATAGCTGGCGCCATAGCCGATCATCCAGACGCAGCCCCACAGGAAGAGATGCGGCGCGGCCGCGCGGTAGCCGATGGCGGTGGAGCTGCGATGCTCGGCGGATTCGATGTCGCGCAGGGTGGCGCTGGCTTCTTCCTGGGTCAGGGGCATGGCGGTGTCCTCATGTATCGTCAAAGTACTCTGTCATATAGAGTACTTTGACGCAAGAGCTTTCTGGCCGATCCCCGAAGCGGGGCCTACCAGTCGTTAAGGCCTTGGAATTGCTTGAAACCTGCCGATTTGGCCCAGCCGGCCCAGTCCTGCCGCAACCGCACGGTTTCGGTCGGGCTGCGGGTGCCCTGCCCGATCCCGAGGATTTGCAGCTCGGTGCAGCCGGCGAAGGGATGGCCCTGCGGCTGGGGCAGATGCGAGCTGGCGCGGGCCAGATGGGCGTATTCGGAATCCTCGATCCCGTCGGAGGCCAGAATGATCGTGGTCGGCATGCCGGAGCAGCCGATCGACTGGGAGACATTGTCGAGGAAGGCAAGAATGTTGGTGTGGTCCTGGGCTTTCCATTTGCCGCTTTTGACCAGCAGCGGCGTGCCGGCGATCAGCTTGTGCACGGCGGCGGCGACCTGTTGCGGGCGGCTGCGCGTCGACAGCACCGCGTCGTAATAGAAATCGTTGGACGAGGCGTCGTAATTGCCCAGCGTGCGCACATGCACTTCCGAACGAAAGCCGAGCCGGGCGACGACGCGGGAAATGCGCGTGGCCACCTTGGCGGCGAAATCGGGATCGGCGACCAGCGGATTGCTTTTCGACAGATCAAGCCCGATGACGATGCGGCGGGGCGTCAGATCGACCTGATCGGTATAGGCCGCAGGCTCGATCTGCGGCGCGGTGGCTGCCACATGGACGGCATAGGCGCCGCCCGCGCCGAGGCCCAGGCCGGTGACCACTGCAAGCATCAAACGCATCATAAGCAGATTATCCGTGCGCCGCGGGCCGGCCGTCGGCCAGTTCCAGCATGTGAAGCTGGGTCAGGTGACGGCGGCGATGGGGATAGTCGCGCGTCAACAGCAGATTGCGCACATTGTTTTCCATGATGAGCATGTAGAGCGCGGCCACCGCCGTGACGATGAAGAAGATCACGCTGGCAAAGGCGAACCAGATCCACGAATCGGCATTGGCCAGCGAGGTCTTCGACAGCTTGGGCAACGGCAGCGACACCTCCTGCAAGGAGGCCGTGCGCACTGCCGGCTGGGATGGCGCGGTCGCCGCGCTGTTGTGGCCGAGTCCGGCAAAGAGCTGATCGATCGAATTGCCCGCCGGTGCGGCGCCTTCGGTATTTTCATAGGTGGCCGAGGTCGCGCCGGCCATGTTGTTGTAGGCCACGAGGTAACCCAGGCTGCCGATCATGACGATGGCCAGGACGAAGGCCGTGGTGATCAGCGCGTTGCGGCCATAGACGCCGGTGATCTTCAGCATGAAATGGACGATCAGCACGGCGAACAGCACCTGCATGCTCTTGAACACGACCGAGCTTTGCAGCGCCGCCGGCACCACCATGAATTCGTTGGACAGCGCGCGCGTCCACACATCGCCGCGAATGATCTGGTAGTCGACGAACATCGCCAGCAACGCGATGGCCAGCGCCAGCACCGCGCCCAGCGCATAGAGCCAGCGATAGTGATGGACCTGGCGGCTCTTTTCGAAATTGCGCGCAATCTCGTGCGCCTCGTCGAGCTGCTCGGGCGCGAGCACCGGCGGCGGCGCGTCGTCGTCCTTGCGGCGCAAGCGTGCGAACAGACCCGGACGGGCGCTGCGATATTTGGGAGCGTGGCGGTCACCATGGCGCACCCAGTCGGGGCCCCAACTCGGCGCGTCGACACCGGTCTTGAGCCGCTCGGTCAGCTGCGCCCTCATGCGCGCGCGCACCGGTGGCGAAATCGCGCCCGCTGCGGCCAGCGCCTGCGCCTGACTGTCGAACTCTTCGGGACTGAGCCCGTGCAGCAATTCGTGGGACATCACCTTGCGGCGGTCCTCGCGGTCACGTGGTTCGATCAGCTTGCGATAGGCGACCATGGCGGCGTCCCCCCGACTTGCGAATGCAGGCGTCCTGCAGACGCGATGGCTGCTGGCGGAGCAAATTGCCGCTCCCCCATTTATGGTAACGAAAACGTTAAGAGAGAAAATGGGTCGGAATGGGGCAGACTTGCGACAAATGCGGCAAAAGGGGATGCCATGCGCAACACCGCGATTGCAGGCCTGATTGCCGGATCCCTGGTCTTGGGAACTTTTGTTCCGCCCGCGCTGGCCGCGCCCAAGGACGAGATGATGGCGGCCGACCGCGCCTTCTCGGCGCTGTCCGCCGAAAAGGGCGCGCATGCCGCCTTCCTCGCCTATATGGCCGAGGATGTGCGGCTCTATGACGGCGCCACCCCGCCCATCCTCGGCAAGGCCGCGGTCCAGACCCATTACGCCAAGAACCCCGAGGCGCCCGGCACCCGGTTGACCTGGACGCCGCTGGAAGCCGACGCCTCGCCCGACGGCGTGCTGGGGTTCACACGCGGAACCTGGCTCTATACGGCGAAGAAGACGGACGGCAGCACCGCCAGGGCCACCGGCTATTATGTGACGGTGTGGCGGCGCCAGGCCGACGGCCAATACAAATTCACGCTCGACATCGGCGGCAGCGATCCCAAGCCGAAGGCAGACTGAAGATTACGGCACGGTCAGATCGACGATGCCCGTCATGATCTCGTTGAGGTCGTAGTCCTTGGGGCTGAAGACGGCGGCGACGCCGCCGGCCTCGAGCCGCGCGGCATCTTCGGCCGGGATGATCCCGCCGGCGACGACCTTCACATCGCCCAGCCCCGCGGCCTTCAGCTTTGCCACCACATCGGCGGCCAGCGGCACATGGCTGCCCGACAGGATCGACAGGCCGATGACATGGGGCTTTTTCGCACGCGCCACTGCCACGATCTCATCGGCCGTGAAGCGGATGCCGTCATAGATCACATCCATGCCGGCATCGCGGGCGCGGATCGCGATCTGCTCGGCGCCGTTGGAATGACCATCCAGACCCGGCTTGGCGACGAGGAAGGTGAATTTGCGGCCGAGCTTCCTTGACGCCGCATCGACGTCATCGCGCAGCGCCATGATGCGTTCGTCATTGCGCACCGGCCCAGTCGGCCGCCACGCCCGTGGGCGCGCGATATTCGCCATAGACGCGGCGCAGATGGCCGGCCCATTCGCCCGTCGTGACGCCCGCCTTCGCGCAGGCGATCGAGGCCGGCATGACGTTCTGTTCTTCCTTTGCCGCGCGTTCGAGATCGGCGAGCGCGGCCTCGACGAGCCTTGCGGTCGCGTTGCGAACGCCAGGCCTTGAGCCGTTCGATCTGTTCGTGCTTCGGCCTTCTCGTCGACCGTCACGAAATGGCCGCTGCCCGCGGTCAGGGGCGAGGTTTCGGTGCCGGTATAGGCGTTGACGCCGACGCGCGTTTCGGCGCCGGTCTCAATGGCTTCGATGCGGGCCGCATTGGAGCGCACCAGCCGCTCCTTCATATATTCGAGCGCGTCCTGCGTGCCGGCGCCGCCGAGATCGGCGATGCGCGCGATCTCGCCGCGCATCTGCGCTTTGAGGGTTTCGACCTTTTCTCCGATCACGGTCGAGCCTTCGAAGATGTCGCCATATTCGAGCATGTCGGTTTCGAAGGCCGCGATCTGCTGCAGGCGCAGCGACCATTGCTGATCCCAGGGGCGCGGCAGGCCCAGCGCCTCGTTCCAGGCCGGAAGCTGGACGGCGCGGGCCCGCGCATCCTTCGACAGCGTCACGCCCAGCATGCCGAACAGGATGCGATAGACATTGTTTTCGGGCTGCTGCTCGGTCAGGCCCAGCGAATTGACCTGCACGCCATAGCGGAAGCGGCGCAACTTGGGGTCCTCGACGCCATAACGCTCGCGTGCAGATCTCGTCCCACAGCGCGCCCATCGCCCGCAGCTTGCAGATTTCGGTGATGAAGCGGACGCCGGAATTGACGAAGAAGGAAATGCGCCCCACCGCCTTGGGGAATTCGCGTTCGGGAATGGCGCCGCGCGCCTTGCGCGGCATCGAGCACGGCGATGGCGGCGGCGAGCGCAAAGGCGCCCTCCTCCACCGCGTCGGCGCCGGCTTCCTGCAGATGATAGGAACACAGATTGATCGGATTCCATTTCGGCAGTTCGGCCGTGGTGAAGGCGATGGTGTCGGTCGTCAGCCGAAGCGCGGGCTTGGGCGGGAAGATGTAAGTGCCGCGGGCGAGATATTCCTTGATGATGTCGTTCTGCGTCGTGCCCGTCAGCGCCGCGCGGGCCGCGCCCTGTTCGTCGGCGACGGCGACATAGAGCGCCAGCAGCCAGGCCGCCGGCGCGTTGATGGTCATCGAGGTGTTCATCCTGTCGAGCGGAATACGTCGAACAGGATGCGCATGTCGCCCAGATGGGAGATCGGCACGCCCACCTTGCCGACTTCGCCGCGTGGCCAGGATGTGGTCGCTGTCATAGCCGGTCTGGGTGGGCAGATCGAAGGCCACCGACAGACCCGTCTGGCCCTTTTCGAGATTGCCGCGATAGAGCGCATTGGACGCCTGCGCGCTGGTATGGCCGGCATAGGTCCGGAAGATCCAGGGCTTGTCGCGTGTGGCCGCATCGCTCATGGCATCCCACCCAGTGTTATCGCTGGCCCATCAAAGCGCCGGACGCGCTGCAGTGCAACATGCCCGGAAGGGCTTGGGCCCGGTCCGCCGGTGATGGCAAGTCGGCCGGCGATTCGCGCGAGGGACGGCCGTGAAACCCACGGACCACAGGGAGAAGGCCAAGCGGGCCGCGCTCAATGCGCTGAGACGGGCGCGCCACGCTGCCGCCAAGGCGGGTGTCGAACTGAGCGAATGGGAAGGCGAATTCCTGGGCTCGGTTGAGGGGCGGGTCGAGAAATATGGCCGTGCCTTCGCCGATCCCGACCTCGGCGCGATCAACGGCGCGCTGTCGCTGCGGCAGGGTCTCAAGCTCCGGCAGATCGCCGCCAAGGCCAAGGGCGAGGACAAACCGGGGAAAGCCGCCAGAGCGAAAGTGCGGGCCAAGCCCGCCGCCAAAGCCAAGCGCGTGCGCAAGACCGGCTTCGGAAAGACCGGAAGCGGATTGAAGCGGAGCGGCTTCGCAAAGCCCCGGCGCAAACCCGATGGCAGGTAGCGAGGCGAAACTCAATCTGGCCGAAGTCACCGCGCTCGGCATCGGCGGCATGATCGGCGGCGGCATCTTCGCGGTGCTGGGTCTGGCGATCGCGACGGCGGGACATGCGGTGGCGCTGACCCTGCTGGGTGGCGGCGTGATCGCGCTTCTGACCGGCCTGTCCTATGCCCATCTGGGGCTGGCCTTCCGCGGCGACGGCGGCAGCTTCACCTATATCGAAAAGGCGTTCGACCAGACCGCGGCGGCCGGCGTCATGGGCTGGCTCCTGGTGGCCGGATATGTCGGCACGCTGGCGCTCTATGCGACCGCCTTCGGCGCCTATGGCGCCACGCTGATTGCCGCGGCCGGGCCCTCGCCGGCGATCGCCGGCGCACTATCGATGGCCGTTCTGGGCGGGTTTCTGGCGATCAACCTGATGGGCGCCAAACTGTCCGGCGGGGTGGAGCTGGGCGTGGTCGCGATCAAGCTGGCGATCCTGGCGGTGTTCGCCGTGTCGGGGCTGATCGGCATTCAGACCGGACATTTCACGCCGCTGTTCGACCAGCGGCCCTGTCGCGCCGCTGGCCGCGGTGGCGCTGATCTTCGTCGCCTATGAAGGCTTCGAACTGATCCCCAACGCCGTCGACGAAATGGCCAATCCGGAGCGCAATCTGAAGCGCGCGCTGGTGCTGGCGATCCTCATCACCACCGTGATCTATGTGGTGGTCGCGATCGCAGCCCAGGGCAATCTGACTCCGGCACAGATCCAGCACGATCAGGAATATGTGCTGGCGGTGGCGGCCCGGCCGATGCTGGGCCAGGCGGGCTTCATTCTGATCGGCATCGCCGCGCTGCTCTCCACCGCCTCGGCCATCAATGCGACGCTGTTCGGCGCCGCGCGCCTGGCCATGGTGATGGCGCGCGAACATGCCTTGCCGCGAATCTTTTCCATGCGCGCGCGGCGGCGGCCCGTGCCCTATGTGGCATTGCTGGTGCTGACCGCGCTTTCGGCGGGCTTCACGCTGGGCGCGGGGCTGGCCGTCATCTCAAGCTTCGCCAGCGCCACCTTCCTGCTCATTTTCGCAGGCGTGAATTTCGCGGCCTTCCGGCTGGCCAAACGGATCGGGCTGCATCGGCTGGTGCCGCTGGCCGGGGGCGTGCTGGCCGCAGCCAGCTTCGCGATCCTGATGTGGCATAGCTGGATCCATGACCGGCTCAGCTTCGCCTGCATCCTCGGCGCCTATGCTGCTGCGGGTGCGATAGAGGCCGGGTTGTGCTGGCGGCGCGGGGCGCGCAAGCCGCAAGATTGTGTCGCGGTGTCAGGAAAATAGACATTAAATTCTACATTTGCGACAGAATATGGCGCAGGCTTGCGCAATTGCTCTGCTGCAATGCAAAAAAATCTTGCGCCGGGCAACCGTTCTGACGAATCCTCGCTTGTCACAAAAAGCGGCACACCGCCGCGAAACGAGGCGGCGGGGAAGGAAACAGCGATGGCAACGGCCGAGGCGAAGACGGCGCTGGCGGTTTACAAGGACCTCTACGAGGTCGGCGAGATCCCACCGCTGGGCCATGTTCCCAAGAACATGTACGCCTGGGCGATCCGCAAGGAGCGCCACGGGCCGCCGGAGACCTCGATGCAGCTCGAGGTCGTGCCGACCTGGGAGCTGGATTCCCATGACGTGCTGATTCTGGTGATGGCCGCGGGCGTCAATTACAACGGCGTATGGGCCGGGCTCGGCACCCCGATCTCGCCCATCGACGGCCACAAGAATCCCTATCACATCGCCGGCTCCGATGCCTCGGGCATTGTCTGGGCCGTCGGCTCCAAGGTCACGCGCTGGAAGGTCGGCGACGAGGTCGTGGTCCACTGCAATCAGGACGACGGCGACGACGAGGAATGCAATGGCGGCGATCCGATGTTCTCGCCGTCCCAGCGCATCTGGGGCTATGAGACACCGGATGGCAGCTTCGCGCAGTTCGCGCGCGTGCAGGACCGCCAATTGATGCCGCGCCCGCTGCACCTGACCTGGGAAGAAAGCGCCTGCTACACGCTGACGCTCGCCACGACCTATCGCATGTTCTTCGGCCATCGCCCGCACATCCTGCGCCCCGGGCACAATGTGCTGGTGTGGGGCGCGAGCGGCGGCCTCGGCAGCTTTGCCGTGCAGCTTTGCGCGGTGTCGGGCGCCAATGCCATCGGCGTCATCTCCGACGAGACCAAGCGCGACTTCGTGCTCTCGCTCGGCGCCAAGGGGGTGATCAACCGCAAGGATTTCAATTGCTGGGGGCAGATGCCCACGGTGAACACGCCCGAATATGATTCCTGGACCAAGGAAGCGCGCAAATTCGGCAAGGCGATCTGGGAGATCACCGGCAAGGGCAATGATGTCGACATGGTGTTCGAGCATCCCGGCGAGGCGACCTTCCCGGTCTCCTGCCTGGTGGTGAAGCGCGGCGGCATGGTCGTGTTCTGCGCCGGCACCACCGGCTACAATCTGACCTTCGATGCGCGCTATGTGTGGATGCGCCAGAAGCGCATCCAGGGTTCGCACTTCGCCAATCTCTATCAGGCCAGCCAGGCCAACCGTTTGATGGTCGAGCGGCGCCTGGATCCCTGCATGAGCGAAGTGTTCCCGTGGAAGGACATTCCGCGCGCCCATACCAAGATGTGGAAGAACGAACATCTGCCCGGCAACATGGCCGTGCTCGTCAACGCCCAGAAGCCGGGCCTTCGCACCTTCGAGGATGTGATCGAAGAAGGCGCGGCCTGATTACGCGCAGATCATGACAAAGCTTTGAGGCGGCATCGGCGGCGATGCGCGCTAGGCTGGCGCCCGCGGCTCAACGGGAGAAAGAGCGATGGGCAAATTTCGTCTGCGCACGATTGCGATGGCGGCGGCGCTTATATGTGCGCCGGCTCTGGCCGCAACGGCGTCGGCCCGGACCGTGACCGTCACGACCGCCGAGGCCGGCAGCACAGTCTCTTTGAAGGTCGGTGACACGCTGCGGGTCAAGATGCCGGGCCGCTGGACATTGGCCGATGACCCGACGCCGGAACTGACGCTGGACGGAACGCGATCGCGCGGGCACGGCGCGCGCGGACGAACCGTCTTCACCTTCACGGCGGATGCTGCCGGTTCCACCTCGTTGGATGTGCAAAATGCCATCACCAAGAGCGATCTGTCCATGCGCATCAAGGTGGCGGCGAACGACTAGAGACCGCTCACGGCCTGCCAGCCCAGCCACAGATAGATTGCGACCGTCGGATAGAAGGTCAGCGCGAAGCCGAAGCCGCGCGCCCATCCGGCCCACAGATAGCCGATCCAGAACGCCGCGCGGCCGGCCACGAACAGAACGGCGAGCACGGGAATGGCGGCGAGTTGCGGCTGCGGCAGGGCCAGCGACAGCGCCGGCCAGGCCAGCGTGACAAGCATGAGCTGCTCGAGCGTGTTCTGGTTGTAGCGCAGATTGATCTGCAGCCCGCGACTGGACGACGACGATCCGCCATCGATGGCATCGGCGACGAAGAAGCGCCGATTGGCGACGGCGGCAATGCCGACGAGAAGACAGGCGGCGGGCAGACCGAGCCAGCGCAGGGCAAAGGCCAGGCGCGACACCGGATCGGGGGCGGGCAACCGCACGAAGGGCAGCACCAGGCCGCTGCGCCAGACCAGATACAGCGCAACGATGGCGGCGACCATTCCCAGCAACACGAGCAATTGTTTGCGGCGCATGGGCCCCCCGGCTTGCTTGCGCGCGCAGCTTGGCCCGCCGCTGCCGGGGCCTCAACCCGCGCGAGCCGGGCGCATGGGGCGGCCCTGCGCGCCCACCGCATGGTGCACTGCGGAAAAATTCTGGTTATGGTCGCCGGAGAGACATTTTCGGTCAGGACCCATGACGATACGCGACCCGATTCTTCCCCATCTGCTGGCCCGCTGCGAAGACGCCGCCTTTGCGGCCGAAGGGCTGCTGGTCGCGGCCAAGACCGCGGTCGCGGGCCTGGTGAGCGAGAACGGCAAGCCGAAGGCTGCGCTGATGGAGCGCGAGCAGCGCGCCGTCCACGCCCTGGCCTGGTACGCGACCTATGTCGAGGCGCTGCGGCAGATGGTGCGCTGGGGCCGCGAGCTCGACCGCGAGAAGCGCTTCGGCGAAATCGAGAAGCTGATCCTGCAGGCCGCCTTCGGCGAATATCTGGCGCAACTGGCCGGCGGCATCGCCATGAGCCAGAACGAAATCGCCCGGCCCTACAATCTGGGCCTCAGCAATGACGACATCGCCGGCTTCTGGACCGAGGCCGTCGACGAACTGGTGCAGGCGGGCACGCGCCGCGAGGTGCGCGAGGCCATTGCCGCCTATCTGGGCAAGCATCAGGGCGCCATGCATTTCGGCGATCCGGGCCTGGACGAGACGATGGGTATGGTGCGCGAACAGTTCTTCCGCTTCGCGCAGGAGAAGGTCTCCCCCTTTGCCCATGGCTGGCATCTCAAGGACGAACTGATCCCGCTGGAAGTGGTCTCAGAAATGGGCGCGCTGGGCGTGTTCGGCCTGACCATCCCCGAGGAATATGGCGGCGCCGGCCTTTCCAAGACGGCGATGTGCGTCGTCTCCGAAGAACTCTCACGCGGCTATATCGGCGTCGGCAGCCTGGGCACACGCTCGGAGATTGCCGCCGAACTCATCATCGGCGGCGGCACGCAAGAGCAGCGGGAGCACTGGCTGCCGCGGATCGCCAGCGGCGAGATGCTGCCCACCGCGGTCTTCACCGAACCCAATACGGGCTCGGATCTCGGCAGCCTGCGCACGCGCGCGGTGAAGGAGGGCGATAGCTACAAGATCTACGGCAACAAGACCTGGATCACCCATGCCGCGCGCGCCGACGTGATGACGCTGCTGGTGCGCACCGATCCGAACACGAAGGATTATCGCGGTCTGTCGATGCTGCTGGCCGAAAAGCCGCGCGGCCGCGACGGCGATGCGTTCCCCGCCGCGGGCATGACGGGCGGCGAAATCGAAGTGCTCGGCTATCGCGGCATGAAGGAATATGAGATCGGCTTCGACGGCTTCGAGGTGCCGGCTGTCAATCTTCTCGGGCCCGAGGAAGGCCAGGGCTTCAAGCAGCTGATGCAGACCTTCGAATCGGCGCGCATCCAGACGGCGGCCCGCGCCGTGGGGGTCGCGATGTGCGCACTCGACCTCGGCCTCAAATATGCGCTCGAGCGCCAGCAATTCGGCAAGGCGCTGATGGAATTCCCGCGGGTGGCCGACAAGCTGGCGCTGATGGCCGTCGAGATCGCCGTGGCCCGCCAGATCGCCTATTTCGCCGCGCGCGAAAAGGACGAGGGCCGGCGCTGCGATCTGGAGGCGGGCATGGCCAAATTGCTGGCCGCGCGCGTGGCCTGGGCCGCGGCCGACAATGCCCTGCAGATCCATGGCGGCAATGGCTTTGCGCTGGAATATCCGATCAGCCGCGTGCTGTGCGATGCGCGCATCCTCAACATCTTCGAGGGCGCCGCCGAGATCCAGGCGCAGGTGATCGCGCGGCGCGTGCTCGACAGCGCGGCCAACTGAACTGGCCGGCGGCCACGAACGGGACTATGAAACGGCCATGAGCGAACCTCATCCTCTCGACCGCCTGTTCGCGACGATCCTCGCGCGCAAGGACGCCGATCCGGCGAGCTCCTATACCGCCAAACTGTTGGCCGACGGCAAACTCAAGATCGCCAAGAAGCTGGGCGAAGAAGCAGTCGAGACCGCGCTGGCCGCGGTGGCGCAGGACAATGCGGCACTGGCCGCCGAGTCCGCCGACCTGCTCTATCACCTGCTGGTGCTGTGGGCGGCGGCGGGGCTGACGCCGGACGAGGTCTATGCCGCGCTCGAGGCGCGCAGCGGACGCTCGGGGCTCGAGGAAAAGGCGGCGCGGAAACCGTAAGGCGGGATCAGGCGCTGTCGGGCTTGTCGTCGCCCTCGGCCAGGCTCTTGACCAGATCGATCACGCGCTTGCGGACCTTGGGGTCCTTGATACGCATGAAGGCCAGGCTGAGCTGCAGGCCCTCGCCGCTGGAGAGGAACTCCATCACCGGCGGGCGCCCTGCATCTTCGGCGAAGCCCTTGCCCGAGGGGAGCTGCTCGACCACGCCCTCATAAAAATACTGGATCGGGACGCCGAGAATCTGGGCCACATGAAAGAGGCGTCCGGCCCCGATCCGGTTCACGCCCTTCTCGTATTTCTGGACCTGCTGGAAGGTCAGCCCCAGTAGCTCACCGAGTTTCTCCTGGCTCATGCCGATCAGCATGCGCCGGAGACGCACGCGGTTCCCGACCTGGGCGTCGATGGGATTGGCTTGTTTCTTGGGCACAGCCGATTTCAAAATTTCGTTTCCTTTTGGGAGCTTAGGCATATTTCCCATCGGACGGAAAGGGCTTATTCGCACCCGCTTAACGGCGTGGACCAGCGGTAATGTAGACGATGAAAACGCAAGAAAAGAGCAAAGCAAAGAACAGGATGTCACCGAAACGGGCGTAAAGGGTAGGGCCCAGCGCCGCCGGCAACCGGCTATCGACAACGCCCATTCTACCCGATCCCAGAGATGTGACGAGTTCGGCCCAGTGGATCGACAATGGCCGAGATGCCTGTATTCGCGTCGCGGGCGATCGGAAGGCCCTCCTCGATCGCCCGCACGCGCGCCGTCAACAGGTGCTGATGGGGCCCGGATGACTCTGGCGGGCCAAACCACGAATCATCTGTGACGTTCACGAGCCATCCGGGACGGCTCTTGCCCACAACCGCACCGGGAAAAATCACCTCATAGCAGATCAGCGGGCCGACCGTGGGCAGCACCCGGCAGGGCAAAGCTGTGAGGGCCGTCGCCGGCGGAGAAGCTGCCGGGCATGTTGACGAGCTTGGTCAGCCCCAGCCGCCCGAACAGACCGGCCAGCGGCAGATACTCGCCGAACGGCACCAGATGGAATTTGTCATAGGTGTCGAGCAGTTCGCCGTTCCGGCCGAAAATATAGAAGCTGTTGAAGAAGTGCGGCCGGCCCTCGGGCTGCGGCACGGCCCGGGCCGCGCCCGTCATCAGCACGACCTTGCCTCCGGTCAGCCGGGCGACGTCGGCCAGCGCCCACGGCGTGCGCGCCAGGAGAAACGGCGGGGCGGCTTCCGGCCAGACGATGACGTTCGGTGCCGGGCCCTTCTTTTCGCCACTCAGCGTGATCAGCCGCTGCCAGTTCCGGAACCGGTATTGCGGCAGATATTTTTCGTCCTGCGGCACGTCGGGCTGCACCAGCCGCAGCTGCACGCCGGGGACGAAGCGCGTCGGCTGCGCCGCCAGCCGCACCAGCCCCGCCCCCCAGATGAGGACGAAGCCCGCGATCAGCGCGGCCGGCAGGACGGCGGCCCGGCGATCGCGCGCGGCAAACTGCGCCAGCGATGCGCCCAGCAGGATCGTCAGCAGCGACAGACCATAGGCGCCGAGAACCGCAGCGCTCTGCAACACCGCCGAGCGAAGCGGCCCAGCCATAGGCCGGCAGATTCCAGGGAAAGCCGGTCAGGATATGGCCGCGCAGATATTCGGCGGCGCCATAGGCGGCGGCGAACAGAAAGATCCGCGCCGACGCCCTCGCGCCAGAACCAGGCCGACACCGCGCAGGCGAGCGCGGGAAACAGTGCCAAGCCCGCCCGGAAACAGCAGCAGCACAAACGGGATCTGCCATTCATGGGCGGACGGATCGACCATGAAGGCATAGGCGATCCAGTACAGACCGCCGAGGAAATGCCCGAAGCCGAAGCCCAGCCGATGAGCGATGCGTTCGCAGACCGGCCGCGGCCGCGAAGCGGCGCCGTCGATCATCAGCACAAGCACGGCGAAGGCCGATCAGCAGAAGCGGGAAAGACCCCATAGGGCGCGAAGGCCAGGGCCGACAACAGGCCGGCGACGAAGGCAAAGGCGAAGCGCCGCCAACCGCTGAGCGCGCGCACGACATCGCCGCCCCGGGCGCAGGCATGCGCCAGACGGTTGACGGCCGGATGGTCCATGATCGCCATGCCTCAGCGTGCGTCCGAAGCTTTTGCCGCGGGCAAGGCCGGGCGGATGCGCAGCCGCTTGACGCGGCGCGGATCGGCTTCCAGCACTTCGAATTCGTAGCCGCTGGAATAGGGCACGATCTCGCCGCGCTGGGGCACCCGGCCGAGCAGCGAGACGACGAGACCGCCGAGCGTATCGACCTCCTCATCCGGATCGCTGGGCACCAGTGCGATCCCGGTCTCCTCCTTGAAGTCTTCCAGGTCCAGGCGCGCATCGGCGTCATAGACGCCGTTCGGCAGCGGACGCAGCTGGGGCGCTTCGTCGACATCGTGCTCGTCGTCGATATCGCCGACGATCTCCTCGACCAGATCCTCGATCGAGACCAGCCCGTCGGTGCCGCCATATTCGTCGATCACCAGCGCCAGATGCATGTGCGTGGTCTGCATCTTCAGCAGCAACTCGCGCGCCGGCATCGAAGGCGGCACGAACAGCAATTCGCGCTTGATCTTGGTGATCGGCACATCGGGCCAGCGCAGCAGCGCCGTCGGGCGCCGATCTCGACCAGCGCCAACACATCCTTGATGTGGATGAGGCCGACGGGATCGTCGAGCGTGTCGCGATAGAGGGGCAGGCGCGAATGCTGGGCCTCGCGGAAGGCGCGCACCAGATCGCAAAGCGAGGTCGATTCGTCGACCGCGACGATGTCGGCGCGCGGCACCATGACATCGTCGACCCGAAGCTCGCCGAACTTCAGCAGGTTGGCGAGCATGACCCGTTCCTGCGGCGACAGCGCGACATCGCCGCGCTCGCTCTCCTCGAGCACCTCCTCGAGGCTTTCGCGAATGGACTTGGTACCGCTCCCGCCGCGCAGGGCCTGCGCCAGGCGCTTCAGCAGCGAGAAGGGCCCGCTGTCGTCGGCGCCGTTGGTCTGCGGACTGGGTTCTGGGTCTGGGTCAGGCATCTTTGTCTTCAGGCCATCGTCGCGGCCGGGGCAGCATAAGGATCGGCGATGCCGAGCTGTGCGAGGATCGCCATTTCCAGCGGTTCCATCGCCTCGGCCTCGGCCGTGGTCTCGTGATCGTACCCCACCAGATGCAAAACGCCATGAACGGCCAGATGGGCGGCGTGATCGGCAAGCGACTTGCCCGCCGCCTCGGCCTCGCCGGCCGTCACCCCGAAGGCGATGGCGATATCGCCCAGATGGCCCTCGGGATTGGCCTGCGCCGGAAAGGACAGGACATTGGTCGGCTTGTCCTTGCCGCGAAATTCGCGGTTCAGCCGCTTGAGCGTCGCGTCATCGGCCAGCAGAATGGTGACGGCGCCTTTCGCGCCGCGGTCCCTGAGCGCCAGGGCGGCGGCCCGGCGCAGGGCCGGCCTGAGATTGGCCTGCCGCCAACGGGGCTCTTCGACGATTATGGCGATTGCAGGCTTCGGCGCCGCCGGCCTGGCCGTCTGGCCGGAGGATTTCATCCTTCGCCCTTTCGTGGCCTGGCCGGTTTGGCGCCCGCCGATTTGCCGCTATAGGCGCGCACGATCCGGGTGACGAGCGGATGGCGCACCACGTCCTTGTCGGAGAAGCGCGCCATGGCCACCCCTTCGACACCGCCGAGCACATCGCAGCGCCTCATTGAGGCCTTCGGCGCGGCCGCCGGGCAGATCGCTTTGCGTCGAGTTCGCCGCACACCACCATGCGCGAATCCTCGCCCAGCCGTGTCAGGAACATGCGCATCTGCGCCGAGGAGCAGTTCTGCGCCTCGTCGAGAATGACAAAGGCCCGCGCCAGGGTGCGCCCGCGCATGAAGGCCAGCGGCGCGACTTCGATCGTGCCCTGTTCCATCAGCTTGAGTCGCATTGTTCGCCCATCACCTCGAACAGCGCGTCATAGAGCGGGCGCAGATAGGGATCGATCTTCTCGCGCAGATCGCCGGGCAGAAAGCCTAGCCGCTCGCCGGCCTCCAGCGCCGGCCGCGACAGGATCAGCCGCTCGATGCGGCGCTCATAGAGCAGATGCGCGCCGAAGGCGGCGGCGAGATAGGTCTTGCCGGTGCCGGCGGGGCCGACCCCGAACACCAGCGGATGGGTGCGCATCAGATCGAGATAGGCGGCCTGGGCCGGCGAACGCGCCCGCGTGACGCGCGAGGCGGCGGTGCGCACCGACGGCACGCCGAAATCGCCGCTCGGCTGGGCGGGACGTTCATGCGTCGCAAAGCGGATTTCGGCATCGACCTCGGCCGGTGCCGGACTGTTCGCCGGTCTCGATCCGGGCATAGAGCGCGCGCAACACGGCGGCGGCCTGTTCGCGCGCATCCGGGGCGCCTTCGACCGAGACCAGATTGCCGCGCGTCGACGATGCGCACGCCAG
This sequence comes from uncultured Pseudomonadota bacterium, assembly GCA_963710925.1. Lineage (GTDB taxonomy): Bacteria > Pseudomonadota > Alphaproteobacteria > Micropepsales > Micropepsaceae > Rhizomicrobium. Next base: position 765,678 of record CAVQBY010000005.1, read on the forward strand.
CTTCTGTTCGATGCGCACGAAATTCTTGGCATGCACGCCGCCAAGCGCGGCCAGCAGCGCGTTGTCCGGAAATTCGAGCGTCACCTGCTCCCTGGCGGCGGCCGGTTTGCCTGCGCTTCGGCGCGTGAGAATTCGGCGGACTCAAGTGCGCTCTCGATCTGGCGCGCGCGGACATTCAGAAGTTCGCCCTGCAGAGAATTGGCCATCACCTCGGCAATGCGCACCCGGTGGATTTGGCCGATCAGTTCGGCCGCGCCATCGACATGCACCGGCTGCAGATAGGGCGTGCGGCCCACAGCCTGGCCCGGCCTGCGGCCCGGCTTTTCGAACAGCACATCCATTTCGCGCCCGGCGCAGGCGGCGTTGAACGCGGCCTGCTGTTCGCCGAGCAGCGCCTGCAGCGCGGCGAGGCGTTGCGGACTTGACCTCCTCGGGCACCTGACGCGCGGCGGTCGAGGCCGGCGTGCCGGGCCGCGGCGCTGTATTTGAAGGAAAAGGCCTGCGCGTAATTGACCTCGCGCACCAGCTCGCATCGTCGCCTCGAAATCGTCATCGGTCTCGCCCGGAAAGCCGACAATGAAATCGGAGGACAGGGCCAGATCGGGGCGCGCTGATCGGATGCGCGTCGACGAGATGCCAGATACATCGTCCGCGCTTGTGCTGGCGGTTCATCGCTTCGAGGATGCGGTCCGAGCCCGACTGGATCGGCAGATGCAGATAGGGCATCAGTTGCGGCACTTGCGCGATGGGCGGCGATCAGATCGTCGCGACATGTCGCGCGGATGCGAGGTGGTGAAGCGCAGCCGCGCCAGCCCGTCGATCTCCGCCAGTTCGCTGGATCAGCCGCGCCAGGACCAGCTCTTTGCCGTCGGGCGCTTGGCCGGCATAGGCATTGACGTTCTGGCCCAGCAGCGTGATCTCGCGCACGCCCTGCGCGGCGAGCCGGCGCGCTTCGGCCGAGAATCTGCGCTGGCCGGGCCGCGAGAATTCGGCGCCGCGCGTATAGGGCACCACGCAGAAGGTGCAGAACTTGTCGCAGCCTTCCTGCACCGTCAGGAAGGCGGTGGGGCCGCGCGACCGCGCCGTCATCGCGGCAGGGCGTCGAATTTGTCCTCGGCCGGGAATTCGGTCTCCAGCGCGTGGCCGGTGCCGCGCGCGATCTGGGCGATCATCTCCGGCAGGCGATGATAGGACTGCGGCCCGACGACGATGTCGACGGCCGGCTGGCGGGCGATGATCTCCTCGCCTTCGGCCTGGGCGACGCAGCCGGCCACCGCGATGACCATGCGCGCGCCGGCTTCGGCCTTCTGCTGCCTTCAGCTGCTTGAGACGGCCGAGCTCGGAATAGACCTTCTCGGCCGCCTTCTCGCGGATATGGCAGGTGTTGAGGATCACCATGTCGGCGTCGTCGGGCGCCTCGGACGGGGCATAGCCCAGCGGCGCCAGCAGATCCGCCATGCGGGCGGAATCATAGACGTTCATCTGGCAGCCATAGGTCTTGATGAAGAGCTTCTTCATGTAAGCGTCTTTCGGGGCCTTCGATGGGCGGGCGTCAGGGCCCGCCTTATATGAGCGATGCGGGCCAGCCACGCAAACCCGGGGGCCGGCCTCAGGCGACGGCCTCGGTCAGGTCGGCTGCGCCGCGGCGGCGTCGGCGCTGCGCGCCTCTTCGGGCACCGGCACCAGGCCGGCCAGGGCCCGGGACTGGCCGCGGCGCACCATCGAATTCGCTGAGCACGGCCAGCGCCTTGCGGCCGCCCGCCGAATCGACCGTCATCGGCTTGTGGAACTCGACCACGACCTCGATCGGCCCGGTCTTGAGCGCCTCCCACAGATGCGGCACCAGCTCCATATCGCCATACCAGGCAAAGAGCGGCCGGTATTCGCGCCCCATCGGCATGCCGTGAGCGCCGACATAGGCGACGGAAACCGGCTGCACCGGCACATGCTCGACATGGCCGGCGGTGTCCTCAGCCGATCTCGGCTTCGGCCGCGCCCATCAGCGCGCTCTTGAACGGCAGCACGCGGTTGCCGTCATTCGAGGTGCCTTCCGGGAACAGCACCAGGGCGTCGCCGGCGCTTGCAGCCGTGTCGCGGATCTGGTCGCGGGCCTCGCCGGTCTGCGTGCGGCGCACGCGATCGACGAAGACCGTTTCCTGCAAGCTCGGCCAGGGTGCGAGAAGAAGGGCCAGCTCTGCACCTCGGCCTTGGCGACGAAGGAAATGCGGCGCCACCGCCGACAGGACCAGGATGTCGAGCCAGGAGGTGTGGTTGGCCACCATCAGCACGCCGCGCCCCTGCACCGGCGTGCCGATCACGCGCAGACGGATGCCGAACAGCCGGCACAGGAAGCGGTGATAGCGCTGGGGAAAGGTCTTGCGGCCGCGGGCGCTTGAAGCGCAGCGCCGTGCTCTGCCACGGGATGAGAACAAGCGTGACGACAACGAAGACCAGCAGAAGAACGGCTGCGCGCAGCGACTGCATCCGGGATGCGCCCTTAGTCTTCCGTTGCCCGTGGGCTTGTGGCCTTCTTGGGCACGCCGTAAAGTTCCAGCCGGTGGTCCACCAGTTCGAAGCCCAGCTCCTCGGCCACGCGGCGCTGCAGCTTCTCGATTTCCTCGTTGCGGAACTCGACCACCTTGCCGGTCTGGATATCGATCAGATGGTCGTGGTGGGAATCGGGCACCTCCTCATAGCGCGAGCGGCCGTCGCGGAAATCGTGGCGCTCCAGGATGCCGGCATCCTCGAACAGCTTGACCGTGCGATAGACGGTGGCGATGGAGATATGCGGATCGACGGCGGAGGCGCGGCGGTACAGTTCCTCGGCATCGGGGTGGTCGGCGGCATCGGACAGGACGCGCGGCGATGACGCGCCGCTGGTCCGTCATGCGAAGGCCCTTTTCGACGCACAGATTTTCGATCCGCGTCACGCTTCACTCCCGTCTGCATTCGCCACGCCCGAGCTTAGCCGGGTTGGCCTGCCATTGCCCAAGCGTCATGCCGCGAAGGGCAAATCCGCTTTCATGATGAGGGCATCGGCCGCCGGTCCCTGCTCGCGCACGATAATAGGCCTTGCGCCGCCCCCGCTCGGCAAATCCGAGGCGCGGTATAGAGACCAAGGGCCGCCGGATTGTCCACCGCCACTTCAAGAAAGAGGGTCGCGCGCGCCATGGTCCTGCGGCCCGTTCGGGCGCGCCGCCAGCAGCAGGGCCCGGCCCAGACCGCGTCGGCGGGCGGCGGGTGTACCGCCATGGACAGGATTTCGGCCTCATCGGCGGCGCGCGCGGGCCAGCACGAAGCCGCGCGGGCCATCGGCTTCGTCGGCGATCAGGGCAAAGGCGCCGGGCATGGCCAGCAGGTCCGTCATGGCGCCGCGCGACCAGGTTTCGTCAAAGCCGGCGGAATGCAGGGCGGCCAGATGACGGCACGTCGTCCGGCTCCGGATCGGGCAGGCACGCGATGGCGTCCGATGTTGCCCCCGCGGCCGCCACGGGCAGTTTGGCATCGGGCGCGCGCAGATAGAGCGGCCGGGGCGGACCTCGGGCGCCGGGCGCCGCCAGCGGCCAGCCGGGCCACCCACAGCGCATCGGGCTGGGCGATGGCTGCGTCACGACAATGTCCAATGCCGCTGAGCCTGCGCGGCCGCGGCGGTGGCCGCGGTGCCGGCCAGACGCCAGCCGCTGTGCCAGTGCGTGCCAGCTGCTTCAGAAGAGAAATTGCCGTGTCGAACGGGCTGCGAGCTGGATCTCCAGCAGGCGGGCCATCGGCGCACCTGGGCCTCGAGATAGACCTCGCCGCGGCGTGGCGTCGTGGAGCACGGCGGCGGCCGTCGGCGCCGGTTTCGGCCAGGGCCGCGGCGGCCATCGCCTGCCAGGGTGGTGACGCCGATCAGCGGGCGCTTCAGCGCCACCCTGAGCCCGCGCATGAAGGCCAGTCCGACGCGCTGGCCGGTGAAGGTGCCCGGCCCGGTGGTGACGGCGAGCCGGTCCAGCGCGGCGAAGCCCAGCCCGGCTCGGCCATCGCCGCCTCCACCATGGGCGCCAGCGCCTCGGCATGGCCGCGCTCCATGGCCGCGAAGCGATGCGCCAGCACGCGCATCGTCCATCGAGCACGGCGGCCGAACAGGCGCCGAGCGCGGTATCGACGGCGAGCGAATCCTTCATGGCCGGCTGCCACGAGCGGAGCCTTATCAGAGAATCTGGCAGGCTTCATCGAAGGAGAGCCGTCGGATTGCGCGGGAAAGACGCCTTCGGGATCGCCATAGCCGAGATTGCACAGAGAAGTTCGACTTGATACTGCGTGCCGGCGAAGAATTCGCGCATCGACGCCGGCATTGTCGAAGCCCGACATCGGTCCGCAATCCAGCCCGAGCGCGCGGGCGGCGATGATGAAATAGCCGCCCTGCAGGCTGGCATTGCGAAGCGCGAAGATCTCGGCTTGAACTTCTCGTCGTCGGCAAAGCCATCCTTCATCTGCGGACTGTCGCGGAAACAGCTTGGGCATATGGTCTCGGGAAGTCCAGGTCATAGGCCAGGATCGCGGTGCCGGCGCGGCCATGGTCTTGTCGACATTGCCGGCGGCTCAGATGCGGCTTCAGCCGCGCCTTGGCCGCTTCGAGGTCACGAAGACAAATGCGCGCCGGCGTAGATGTTGGCCGCGGTCGGGCCCCAGCGCATCAGATCGTAGATCGCCATCAACAGCGCCGGACGAGACCGGCTTGTCCTGCCATTTGTTCGTGGGTGCGCGCCTGCGCGGAAGATGCTGCTCGAGCGCCTCGTCGTTGATCGCGTGGGATATCGTGATGGCCAGCCTTCCGACATTGGGACTCGAGCTTTAGAAGCGGAGCGATCAGTGCAATCAGACGGCTTCGACCGCGCTCACTTCGGGCACATAGTGGCGCAGCATGTTCTCGATGCCGTTCTTCAGCGTGATGGTCGAGGACGGGCAGCCGGCGCAGGAGCCGCGCATATGCAGCGAGACCACGCCGGTGGCGCCGTCATAGCCCTTGAAGATGATGTCGCCGCCGTCATTGGCCACGGCCGGGCGCACCCGGGTCTCGATCAGCTCCTTGATCTGGTCGACGATCTCGGCCTCTTCGCCCTCGTAGACGGTCTCGTCCTCGCCTCTTCGGCGCGCGCCTTCGATCAGCGGGCAGGCCTTGGGTGAAATGCTCCATGATGGCGCCGAGGATCGCGGGCTTCAGATGCTGCCATTCGCCCTCGCCCTTGGTCACCGAGATGAAGTCGGCGCCGAAGAACACCCGCGAGACGGCCGGGCACCTCGAACAGCGCCGCGGCCAGGGGCGAGCGGGCCGCCGCTTCGCGGTCTGGGAAATCGGCCACCGCGCCCTCGCCCATGACCTCGCGGCCGGGCAGGAATTTCAGGGTGGCGGGATTGGGCGTCGATTCGGTCTGGATGAACATGGAAGCCTCCTGGGCCGCCTCTTTTTGGAGCGGTTCCAACTCGCAACTCCATAGATGGACCCGGCGGCCCCGACGATCAAGGGGCGCAGCGTCGCGGATGCCGCCCGCTCAGAAGTCCGAAATCAGGCCCTTTTTCTCCCAATCGCCATAGCGGGTGGGTTCGGGGCCCGCCCGGCCACCGAGTTCCGCGGGCGCCTGTGCGGGCGGCGGGGCGGCACGCGCGGCGGGCCTCGGCCTCGGCGCGGGCCCGTTCGCCGGCCTCGCGGATGCGCGCCGCGATGGCGGCGGCCCGGGCCTTTTCGGGATCGGTGCGCGTGGCCATCACGGCGTCCTCTGTGGGGCCCGGGGACCCCGCCGCGCGCTTGACGGGGCGGGCTCCAGGCCACATCTGTCAGCAGTCCGCTCTATTTGGCTGCGGCGGGCGTGAAAGGCAAATCCGCTGACATGAACACCCTGCGCACCGGACTCCTGATGGCCGCGATGACCGGCCTGTTCCTGGCGGTCGGCTACGCTGATCGGCGGGCAGACCGGCATGGTCATCGCCTTCCTGTTCGCGGCCGGCAGCAACCTCTTCGCCTACTGGAATTCGGACAAGATGGTGCTGCGCATGTATGGCGCGCAGCCGGTCGACGAGACGCGCGCGCCGGATCTCGTCCATATCGTGCGCCAGCTCGCCGAACGGGCCGGGCTGCCGATGCCGAAGGTCTATCATCGTCGACAATCCGACCAGCCCAATGCCTTCGCCACCGGGCGCAATCCCGAACATGCCGCGGTGTGCGTGACGACCGGGCTGCTGCACCACGTCAACGCGGAGGAGCTGGCCGGGGTGCTGGCCCATGAGCTCAGCCACATCAAGCATCGCGACACGCTGACCATGACGATCACCGCGACCCTGGCCGGCGCGATCTCGATGCTGGCCAATTTCGCGATGTTCGCCGGCATGTTCGGCGGCGGCAACAACCGCAACAATCCGTTCGGCTTTGTCGGCATCATCCTGATGTCGATCCTGGCGCCGATGGCCGCGGTGATCGTGCAGATGGCGATCAGCCGCACGCGCGAATTCGAGGCCGACCGCGAAGGCGCGGAGATTTCCGGCCGCCCGCTGTGGCTGGCCTCGGCGCTCAAGCGGATCGAGGCCGGCGCCGACGAGATCGGGAACGACGCGGCCGACGCCCATCCGGCGACCGCGCATATGTTCATCATCAATCCGCTGCATGGCGGATTTTCCGGCTTGTTCGCCAGCCATCCCTCGACCGCCGAGCGCGTCGCGCGGCTGCAGGCCATGGCCGAGAAGATGGGGCAGGCCGCGCCGCGAGCCGGGCCCCTGGGCGTGAGCGCAGCGCCGGCGGGCCTGGCCGCACGCGAAGCCGCACAAGCCATACTGGGCGAGGTGCTGCGCAAACGCCGCCCGCTCGACGCGGCCCTCGATCTCGTCCTGGCCAAAATGCGAACTGCCGCCGCGCGATGCCGGTTTCGCGCGCGCCATCGCCGGCGAGACCCTGCGCCGATTTGGTCAGCTCGACGGCGTGATCCGCGGCTTCGTGCCCAAGCCGCCGCCGCCGCACAAGGCCGGGCCGGCGCTCGAGATCCTGCTGACAGGCGCGTGCGAGCTTCTGTTCCTCAACGTCGCCGCACATGCCGCCGTCGATGCCGCCAATCGTCTGGCGCCAGCGCGACACCAAGGCCAAACACTTCAAGCCGCTGATCAATGCGGTGCTGCGCCGGGTTGCGCGCGAAGGCGCGGGCGTCGTCGCGGCACAGGATGCCGCGCGCCTCAACACGCCCGACTGGCTGTGGACCCGCTGGTGCGAGAGCTATGGCGAAGACACGGTGCGCGCGATGGCCGCGATCCACGCCGCCGCAGCCGCCCCTCGATCTCGTCATGAAGGACGAGCCGGTCGCGCTCGACGGCGCCGTCGAGATGCCCGGCGGGGTATTGCGGCTGCAGCGACGGGGTGCGCGTCGACACGCTGCCCGGCTATGAGGACGGGGCGTGGTGGGTGCAGGATTTCGCCGCGACCTTGCCGGCGCGGCTGCTGGGCGATGTGCGCGGACAGCGCGTCATCGATCTGTGCGCGGCGCCGGGCGGCAAGACCGCCGAGCTGATTGCGCGCGGCGCGCAGGTCATCGCCGTCGAACGCGAAGCCGATCGCATGGCGCGCCTGAAGGAGAATCTGGCGCGCCTCAGGCTCGAGGCAGACTGCGTCGACCGCCGATCTGCGCGATTATGTTCCCGAAGAACGCGCAGCCTTCGTGCTGCTCGACGCGCCCTGCAGCGCCACCGGCACGATCCGCCGCCATCCCGAACTGCCCTGGATCAAGGCGGCATCGGATGTCACGGCCTGCGCGGGCGCGGCCGGCGAATTGATCGATGCCGCCAGCGAGATGGTGGCGCCGGGCGGCGTGCTGGTCTTCGCGGTGTGCTCGCTGGAGCTGGAAGAAGGCCCCGAACAGGTCGCCGATTTCCTTGCGCGCAACGATGCCTTCCGGCGCGCGCCCGTTACCGCCGAGGATGTATTCGGACTGGGCGACCTCGATCACCGCGGATGGCGATCTGCGCACGCTGCCCTGCCATCTTGCAGAACAGGGTGGCATGGACGGCTTCTACGCCGCGCGGCTCACCCGCTCAGGATAGCCGCCCCAGCGCATAGGCGATCGCCAGATAGATCTTGCCGGTGTCGGCGCTGAGGATCGAGGAGGCGAGCAAGCCGCCGCCATCGCCTTCATGGGCGCGCGTCAGCATGGTTTCGAATTCGCCCAGATAGGTGTTGGCCGCCTCGCGGAAGCGCGCGTTTTCGCGATAGAGGGTGGCGATGCGGTTGACCGCGTCGCCATCGATGACCTGCGCCAGACGGCGCGCAAACACCGAGCGGTCGCCCGACAGATAACGCCGCCAATCGTCCTCGCCCGGCCCGTCGTCGCCGGCGAAGGCGTCCAGATCGACCGCCATGTCTGCGAGCGCCGCCTGCAGCGCGCCAAGCGCGGCAGCGGCAGCGGGTTTGAGATCGCGGGGCTTGCCGTCGCCGGATTCGGCGGCCGCCAGAAGCTGGCTCATCTCCCAGCCCTTGCCTTCGGCCAGTTCCTTGCGCCGCGGGCGCTGGGTCAGCTTGCGCGCGAGCCCGAGGAGCCCATCGCCGTCATTGTCTTCGGGCTGGACCGTCTGCGCCGGCTTCGGGCGCTGACCGCCGCGTTGGGCCGTTCGCGAATGGATGGTGGAGAGCGTGCGCGCCGACAGATCGAGGATCTCATCGGTTTCGCTGCGCACCATGTCGCGCACGCGCGCAGCTTCCTGCTGGGCGACGCCCGGCAGCGTCAGCAGATGACGCTCGACCTCTTCCACTGCCTTGGCGAGCGTCTGTTTGATCTCGTTGGCTTCGGCCGACAGATTGCTCGAAGCCTGCAGCAAACGCTGGCATTCGGCCATGGCTTCGCCGACCAGCGCCTTGGCGTTGGTCTTGGCCTCAGAAGCGGTTTCGCCGATCAGCGCCTGGGCGCTGGCGCCGGCATCGTGCAGCGACTCGACGATCCGTCCCAGCGACGCCGCGGCGGTATCGCTGACCTCCTTGAGACGCTCGGCTTCGCGCGCGAAGCTGGCCGTCAGCTGGGTCCCGCGGGCCTGGGCATTGGCCATCAACTGTTCGATGCCGCGCTGCGCCTCGCCGGACGCGCCCTTGAAGTTCTCGGCTTCGGTGTTCAGCTGCGCAATCGCCTGCTCCATCGCTTCGCGCTGTTCGGCGAGACCGGCTTCGAAGCCGGCACCTTCGTCCTTGAGACGCTGCAGCAATTCGTTCATCGCGGTGCGGTGGCGTTCATGGCGGCCGAGCACGAATTCTGCGCGCGCCATGGAGGCGTCGGACACCGCCTCGATGCGCTTGGCCTGGCGGTCGAGCTCGACCGCGGCGGTGTGCGGCGCCTCGGCGGCGGCATTGGCGGCGGCCCGGAAATTTGCGGCATGGGCGTCGAGCGTGTTGCCGGCCGTCTTCAGGGTGCCTTCGGCGGATTCGATGGTGGCCTTGAGCTGGGCGGTGCGGCCGGCCACGACCTCGCTGGCGCGGGCCGCCGAATCGGCCAGCGTGCCGGCCACCGCATCGATGCGGTCGCGCTCCTGCGACAGGCGCGCGGCCACGGCATCGGCCCGCACATCGACGCGGGCGCCGGCCTCGTCGATGGCGGCAATCTGGTTCTCGAGCACGCTTTCCAGCGCCCGCAGGCGGGCAAAGGCCCCGTCCAGGCCGGCATTGAGGCCGTCCAGCTCGCGGCGCACGGCCCGGCCCAGGCGGGAGGCGGCGCGCGCGGTGCTCTCATCGGCGCTGAACAGCCTTTCGCTGACCTCGGCCAGGGCCTCGGCGGCGTCGCTCATGGCCTGACCGCGGGCGAAGGCCCAGGCGGTCATCACCATCAGGGCCGGCGGCACCAGCGCGGCAAAGCCCAGAAGGGCGAATTGCTGGAGATTGAGGGTCATCAGCCCGCCGGGGCCGAAATAGCCCCAGGCATAGGCCCCGGCCGCCCCCAGCCAGAAGGCGCCCAGCACAGAGGCGAAGACGACCGCCGGATAGCCGCTTCGCGGCCGCCGGGGACGGCGCTCGGAATGGGAGGTGCTGCCGAAATCCTCGGCAGGCTGCAACAAAACGGGTCCGCCCCGTTCCGGTCCGGTAGTCGCCACGATCAACGCCCCTTCGAGCACAGCCTCAAAATCATCTTAACCCTAAGTGGCCGCATTCGCGAGCAAAAGCGGGCCGGTCCCGGGCCCGGCGCGGGCCCGCTGGCCACAGGCGGGGCGACGGCCCGCTTGCGGGCCATCCGGGCGCGTGGAACTGTTCGGCGCGGATTCGCAGGTGCAAGGGGGCGCCCATGCTGATGCTGGAGACGGCCGCGGCCGTGTTTCTGGGACTGCATCTTCTGATTGCCGGCACACGCGCGCGCGACGCGATCACCGGCGTGATCGGCGAGCGCGCCTATCTGGGCCTGTTCTCGCTGGCCTCCATCGCCGCCATCGTCTGGCTGGTGATGACGTACAACGCCGCTCAGGCGGGCCCCGAAAACCAGCAGCTCTACGATCTGGGCCGCGGCGTGCACGATCTGGGCATTGTCGTCGTCGCGCTGGCCTTCTGGCTGGGTGTGCAGGGACTGTTCACCGCCAATCCGACCAGCGTGCAGCAGGAAGCGGCCGCTTCGCGGCAAGGTGTGGTGCAGGGCGTGTTGCGCATCACGCGCCATCCCTTCCTGTGGGGCGTGATTCTGTGGGCGAGCTTTCATCTGGCGGCCAATGGCGATCTGGCCTCGGTGATCCTGTTCGGCACCTTTCTGCTGCTGGCGTTGTTTGGCACCTTCTCGATCGACGCCAAGCGCGAACGCAAAATGGGGCCGGCCTGGCAGGCTTTTGCGAGCCAGACCTCCAATATTCCCTTCGCTGCGGTGGTGCGCGGACGCACCGCGCTGAAACTGTCGGAGAGTTTCGGCTGGCGCTTCTGGGTGGCGCTGATCGTGTTCGTCGCCATCCTCTTTGCGCATATGCGGATCTTCGGCGTGTCGCCCTTCCCGGGTGGCGCGGTGCCGATCTGAATCCGCAACGCGATTAAGACTCCAGCAACCATGATTGCGGGCAGCGCCGCGATCGCGCGCAGACTTTAACGCGCGCTTGACCACGCGCATGCGAGCGTGACCGCGATCGCATGTTGGAGGTTCTCATGTCGGCAGCCGGTGCGCAGGCACGCCCGGTGGATCTGGTCCATCTCGCCCGCTATACGGGCGGCGACAGGGCGTTGAACGCCGAAGTGCTCCAGCTCTTCCTCGACCAGTCGGCGCAATTGCTGCGCCAGATGCACGACGCCCTCGAGAACCGCGATCAGAAAAGCTGGCACGAGATCGCCCATTCGCTGAAGGGCGCAGCCCGCGGCATCGGCGCCTTCGCCCTGGCCGATGCGGCCGCGGTGGCCGAACCGGTGGCCCTGGCCGCGGACGCCCCCGGCGCGCAGCGGGCGTTGAGCGCCCTGACCGGCCAGGCCAGGCCGGTCCAGCTCTTCATCGAGGCCTATATCGGCCGCTAGGCGGCCCCCCGCGACCCCGGACATCATTGGATTCGGCGCACGGCTTCGCTATAGCCCTGCGCGCGGACCTGTTGTGAACCCGCCGCCGCGGAGCCTCATTGTTTGACCGGCTATTTTCACATATATATCCGTGGGTACGAAGGTTCATACGAATTGAAAGTGTGGAATAGGGAATGAGCACTGCCATCGAGACGGATGTCGCAATCATCGGCGCGGGGCCCATCGGGCTGTTCGCGGTGTTCGAGCTGGGCCTGCTCGACCTCAAGGCACAGCTGGTCGACATCCTCGACCGGCCGGGCGGGCAGTGCACCGAGCTGTATCCGGAAAAGCCGATCTACGACATTCCCGGCCTTCCCATCGTCACCGGCCAGGAACTGACCGACCGGCTGATGGAGCAGATCAAGCCCTTCGGCGCCCAGTTCCATTTTGGCGAGATGGCCAGCGCGCTGACGCGGCTCGACGATGGCCGCTGGAAGCTGACCACCGATGCCGAGACCGAGATCATCGCCCATGCCGTGGTAATCGCGGCCGGCGGCGGCAGCTTCGTGCCCAAGCGTCCGCCGATCCCCGGCATCGATGTCTATGAAGGCAAGTCCGTGTTCTATGCCGTGCGCAAGATGGAGCAGTTCCGGGACAAGAACATCCTGATCGCCGGCGGCGGCGACAGCGCGCTGGACTGGACGCTCAACCTGGCGCCGCTCGCCAAATCGCTGACGCTGGTGCATCACCGCGACGGCTTCCGCGCTGCCCAGCACAGCGTCAACCAGATGCGCGAGCTGGTGGAACAGGGCAAGATCAACTTCCATGTCGCATCGGTGAAGGGTTTGCACGGCGAGAACGGCATGCTCGACGCCGTCACCCTGTCCGGCGCCGACAAGACCGAATGGCGCCATGAATGCGATACCTTCCTGCCGTTCTTCGGCCTGACCATGAAGCTCGGCCCCATCGCCGATTTCGGCCTGAACCTGCATGAGAACCTCATTCCCGTGGACACGGCGAAGTTCGAAAGCGAGACACCGGGCCTGTTTGCGATCGGCGACATCAACACCTATCCGGGCAAGCTCAAGCTGATCCTGTCGGGCTTCCATGAAGCCGCGCTGATGGCGCAGGCCGCCTTCCACATCGCCCGGCCCAACGAGAAGCTGCGCTTCCAGTACACGACCTCCTCGTCCAATCTGCAGAAGAAGCTGGGCGTCGCCTGAACCAAGCACGGAATACGAGACCGCCATGAAGATCATCGCCACCGACCGCAACGGTGCCACCAAAGAGATCGAAGGCCGCGACGGCTGGACCCTGATGGAGATGCTGCGCGACGCCGATCTGCCGATCACGGCGGAATGCGGCGGCGCCTGCGCCTGCGCGACCTGCCACGTCTATGTCGACCAGGACTGGTACGAGAAGCTGACGCCGCCCTCGGATTCGGAGACCGACATGCTGGACATGGCGCTGGCGGTCGAACCCAATTCGCGACTGTCCTGCCAGATCACCTGCTCCGACGAGCTGGACGGCATCAAGGTGACGCTGGCGCCGGAATAGCCCGGCCCGGCGCCGTCTGATCGCTGTTCGGCGAGCCGGGATGCCGCAGTCCGCGGTCCCTTGCGCGGGCGCGGCGGTTCCTGTCCGATAGAGCCATGCTGCACGAGCCGGCCGCGCCCGAACCCTCTTCGTCGAGCCGGTTCCCTCCGGAAAAGATCGTGGCGACCGCTCTGGTCGCGCTGCTGCACATCGCGCTCATCTGGATGCTGCTGCGCGCGACCCTTGTGCAAGTTGCGCCGCCGCCGACCTTTCTACCGCAGCCCATCACGCTGTGGCTGCAAAAGCCTGCCGAAAAGAAAGAACCGCCCAAGCCCAAGCCCGAGGAGAAGCCGAAGCCCGAGGCGGCAGCGCCGGTCGAGCGCGCCATCGGCCCGCCGCTGCCGGCCCCCACGGGCGCACCGCCCGGCGCCGACTATAACGGGCTGCGGGCCTTCGGCCGCTATCTGAACAATTGCAGCAACCTGTCCTATGAAAATCTCTCGGCCAAGGAACTGGCGCACTGTCTGGGCAACCAATGGGACAAGACCGGCAACGCCAAGGTGCGGCTGGGCACCGAGGCGCCCTCGATCTGGAAGGACCAGATGGACAAGCGCAAGGCGCCGGTCAAACCGTTCGAGCATGACTGCCCGCCGGACAAGCTCAACTCCAATCTCAGCTTGCCCTGCTTCAACTGACGGCGACGCCGCGCTTGTGCGCGCATCCGAACGGCGTCAAGCTTTCGGCCAGTGTCGAAAGGGACGGGCCATGGGATTTTACGACAAGCATATTCTGCCCTATGTGCTGGGCGCGGCGATGGGCGCCAAACCGATCACCTATCAGCGCAAGAAGGTGGTGCCGCGCGCCGAAGGCCGCGTGCTCGAGATCGGGTTCGGCGCCGGCCACAACCTGCCCTTCTACGATCCGGCCAAGGTCACCCATTTGTGGGCGCTCGAGCCATCGCTGGAGACGCGCGCGCGCGCCGCCCAGCGCATCGCCGCCAACACCATCCCGATCGAATTCCTCGATTTGCCCGGCGAGGAGATTCCGCTCGACAATGACAGCGTCGACAACATCCTGATCACCTACACCATGTGCACGATCCCCGGCGTGGAGTCCGCGCTGGACCAGATGCGCCGGGTATTGAAACCGGGCGGACGCATGATCTTCTGCGAACACGGCAAGGCGCCGGATGCGAATGTCGAGAAATGGCAGCACCGCATCGAGCCGGTGTGGAAGAAGATCGCGGGCGGCTGCCATCTGTGCCGGCCGATCCCCGCGCTCGTTGCCGGCGGCGGCTTTGCCATCGACGACATGGAGACCATGTATCTGCCGGGCACCCCGCGCTGGGCCGGCTTCAACTATTGGGGCAGCGCGACGAAGGCGTGAGGCCTAGCCCAGCGGCACCACGCCCTCGAACGGCGCCTCGATGCTGGCCGAGGGCTGGGTAAACCAGCGCGGCCCCGCATCGGTCATGTAGAAATGATCTTCGAGGCGGATGCCGAATTCGCCGGGCACCACGATCATCGGCTCGTTGGAAAAGCACATGCCCGCTTCGAGCGGGGTCGCGTCGCCGCGCACCAGATTGGGCGCTTCGTGCACGTCGAGGCCGATGCCGTGGCCGGTGCGATGGGGCAGGCCGGGCAGGCGGTAATCGGGGCCCAGACCGGCTTCGGTGATCGCCGCACGGGCCGCCGCATCCACGCGCTCGCACGGCACCCCGATCTGTGCGGCGGCGAAGGCCGCGGCCTGGGCCTTTTTTTCCAGGGTCCAGATCTCGCGCATCCTCGCCGTCGGTTCGCCGAAAACATAGGTGCGGGTGATGTCGGAATTGTAGCCGTCGAAGGCGCAGCCGGTGTCGATCAGCACGATGTCGTTTTCGGCCAGGGCACGATCACCTTCGCCGCCATGCGGCAGCGCGGTGTCATCGCCGAAGGAGACGATGCAGAAGGTGTTGCCGCCATCGGAGCCGGCGGCGCGATGGGCCTGATCGATGAAGCCCATGACCTCGGAGGCGCGCATGCCGGGCCTGAGAACGTCGCGGGCGCGGCGATGAATGTCCAGCGTCAGCGTTTTGGCGTGCTGCATCAGCGCCAGCTCCGCGGGAGATTTCACGCGGCGCAAACGGTTGATCAGCGGCCCGGCATCGGCCAGGCGTTCGGGCCCGAAGGCGCGGGCAAGCCCATGCCAGGTGAAAACGGCAACCTGATCGTCGACGCCCAGGCGCGCCGAGGGGCCGAGCTGGCCGGCAATCAGCTCATAGGGGCTTTCGTCCTCTTCCCAGGTGCAAATCTCGCCGGGGACGCCGATGATCTGGCCGACCTTGTCCCGCTCGAAGCCCGGGCAGACATAATCGAGCCTGCCGTTCGCATGCACGATGGCGCCGGTGAAGCGTTCGGAAGGATGCCACGCCATACCGGCGAAATAGCGCAGGCTGGAGGTCGGCCCGATCAGAACCGCGCCGAGCCCGGCCGCATCCATCAACGCACAAAGCCGATCAAGGCGCGCGCGGCGTTCGCTTTCGCCGATCTGCGGCGGCGCTTTGGGAAATGCCGTCATCGTCTCGTCGCGTCCTAGCGGCTCATCAGCGCATATTCGCCGCCCTTCTCGATGCCGCGCTGATAGGCGGGGCGGGCCTGCATGCGGCCGCGATAATCCTTCAGCATCGGATAGGCATCGAGAATCTGGCCGGCCGCTTCCAGCACGAACAGCATCTGGATGTCGGCGCCGGTCAGCGTATTGCCGACGAAGAAATCATGGCCCGTCAGCCGCGTTTCCATATAGGTGAAGTGATTGGCGATCTCGCTGTCGATGCGCGGCTTGAGCGGGGCGCGCCGCCTCGCCCAGGCGCGAGGTGTAGAGCGCCAGCATCAGCGGCAGCATGGCCGAGCCTTCGCCATAATGCATCCATTCGACATAGGCCCAGTAATCGGCCGTGCCCGGCTTCGGCTTGAGGCTGTCCTTGCCATAGCTGTCGACCAGATATTCGACGATGGCGCCGGATTCGGCGATGGTGACATTGCCGTCGGTCATCACCGGCGACTTGCCGAGCGGATGCACCTGCTTTGAGCTCCGGCGGGGCCAGCGGCATGGGCGGCGGCAGGCGCTGATATTTCTTGATCTCGTATTCGACGCCCAGCTCCTCCAGAAGCCAGAGGATGCGCTGCGAGCGCGAATTGTTGAGATGATGGATGGTGATCATTCGGTCCTCATGGGGTTTGCGTGCAGGCGTTCGCGCGCGAGCGCGGCTTCGTGTTGGGCGCGCAGACGGCAGAGCTGCCGCGCCCAGGCGATCAGGGCACGTGTCTGGCGGATATGCGCGCGCACCTCGGCGCGGAATTCATCCATCTCGCGCGTGCGCCGCCCATGTTTGAGGGCGTTGCGATTGCCGCGCGGCGCGCCAGGACGGCGCTTTTCCGGTTCGGCGGGGGAGGGGGGTGAAAAATTTTCCGAACAATTATGTTTCTCGGGGTCCACGGTCATGCGCCGATTATACGGCCGCTTTGGCCAAGGGGGATAAGTTTTGCGCGATTTATTTTTTCTCCGCCGCGATCAAGACGATAGACACGGCCAATGTGCGCCGGCAGGGGGATAAGCATCAATCCTCATCGCCCGCAGGGTCGTCTTTCGGATTGAACATGACGGCCGTGGCCGACACCACCCCGCCGAAGGTGACCCCGAAACCCAGGAACAGCAGCAGCGCGCCGGCCCATTCGATGTCCGAATGCCGCAGCAGGGTCCACAGATGGGCGATGTCGAATGCCAGCACCAGCCCGGCCGTCACCGCTCCCAGCGCCATACCGAGCCCCCAATGGACCACGATCATGCGCACGACCGGATCGGCGAGGCCGGGAAACAGCCTGAGACGCAAGGTGGGGCGCGGGGGCATGGCCGCGGTCAGCCGCGCGGCTTTCGCCACATGGGGTAGAGGGTCGGCCCGCCGGGAATGCGGATCTCGCCGGTCAACTCGAATCCGAAGGCCTGATAGATCGGGATATTGCTATCCTTGCTGGATTCCAGATAGGCGGGCAGCCCGCTGGCATCGACGCGGGCAAGCTGGTGGCGCATGACCAGCCCGCCATAGCCCTTGCCCTGCTTGGCCGGATCGGTGCCGATGGCCTGCAGATACCAGTGCGGTTCCTTGGGATGCACCTTCTCGACCACATCCATGGTGGTGATGACGCCGAGCGTGTTGGCGCCGAAGGTGCCCAGCAAGGCCGGCGCGTTGACGATGTATTGCCAGAACGGGATATGCGCCTGGCCGGGCGGGCGCCAGATGGCGGCGGCCTCATAGCCCGATGTCACATCGCAGGCGCCGAAGGGCAGCCCCATCTTGAACAGCAGCTGGAAGACGCGGGGCATCTTCGCTGGACGCGCCGCTTCATCGCGCAGCAGATGACACATCAGGGGATCGTCGTGAAAGGCGCGCGCCATGGTGGCGGACAACGCGCCTGCATCGGCTTTGGTGGCGCGGCGGGCCGTGGCATCCGCCGCCGCACTCACCGGTTCAATTCCTTCATCGCGCTGTCGAGGCCGCCCAGCGTCAGCGGGAACATGCGGTCGGAGATGATCTGGTTCACCAGCGCCGATCGAGGGCGTGTATTCCCAATGCTTTTCGGCCACCGGATTGAGCCAGACGAGGTGCGGATAGATCTGCGCCACGCGGTCCAGCCAGATGGCGCCGGCTTCCTCGTTCCAGTGTTCGACCGAGCCGCCGGGATAGGTGATCTCGTAAGGCGACATGGTGGCGTCACCGACAAAGATCACCTTGTAGTCGTGCGGGAATTTGTGCAGCACGTCCCAGGTGTTGGTCTTCTCGTTGTGGCGGCGGCGGTTATCTTTCCACACAGACTCGTACAGGCAGTTGTGGAAGTAGAAGAATTCCATGTGCTTGAATTCGGTCTTGGCGGCGCTGAACAGCTCCTCGCAGAGCTTGATATACGCGTCCATCGAGCCGCCGATATCGAAGAAGATCAGCACCTTCACCGTGTTGTGGCGCTCGGGCATCAGCTTGAGATCGAGATAGCCCTTGTTGGCGGTGTTGTTGATGGTGCCGGGCAGATCGAGTTCGGTTTCGGCGCCCTGGCGCGCCCATTTGCGCAGGCGGCGCAGCGCCACCTTGATGTTGCGCGTGCCGAGTTCGACGCTGTCGTCGAGGTTCTTGTATTCGCGCTTGTCCCACACCTTCACGGCCTTGCCGTGGCGGCCCTTGTCCTGGCCGATGCGCACGCCTTCGGGATTGTAGCCCGAATTGCCGAAGGGCGAGGTGCCGCCCGAGCCGATCCATCTTGTTGCCGCCTTCGTGGCGCTTCTTCTGTTCCTCGAGCCGCTCCTTCAGCGTCTCCATCAGCTTTTCCCAGCCGCCGAGCGCCTCGATCTCCTTCTTCTCTTCCTCGGTGAGGAATTTTTCGGTCAGCGCTCTCAGCCATTCCTCGGGCACCTGCGCGACCTCGGTGCCTTCGAGCGTATTCCAGGCCCTTGAAGACATGGGAGAAGACGCGGTCGAACTTGTCGAGATTGCGCTCGTCCTTCACCAGCGCGGTGCGCGACAGGAAGTAGAATTCATCGACCTTCATGTCGATCACGTCCTTGTCCAGCGCATCCATCAGCGCCAGATATTCCTTGAGCGTGACCGGCACGCGGGCCGAACGCAGCTCCTCGAAGAACTGAAAGAACATGGCGCTCTCTCGATAGCGGTGGCGGCCAGCTTAGCGCGGGCCGGGCCGGTTCGGCCAAAGCGGCGCGACCGCCACCGCGCCTATTTCGCGGGCCCGGCGGTGCGTCGACCTCCTTCAGCGCCGAGTTATAGGCCCAGTCGAGGAAGGCCTTCGCCACCGCATCGTCGCGCGGTTCGGCATATTCGATCGTGGTTTCGACGATCCATTTTCCGACCGCCGCGCCGGTGAACATGATGCGGTAGTGCAGGGTCTCCAGCTTGGAGGTCTCGTAGATGCGGGTATAGACCTTGACCCGGTCGCCCTTGGGGCCGAGCTCCATCGGTCTTCTCGCGACGATCTTCCTGGCGCCGATGCCTTCCTGCTGGACGAACTCGCTGGTCAGCGAGGTGGCCGGATCATAGCTGGCGCGCAGCGGCGTCAGCGTGACGGTGCCGTAGACGCCGTCGAGCGCGTAGTAGCTGCAGAAATCCGAGCCGGTCGTCAGATCGCTCTCGCCGACCGCATCGCGGACATAGCGGCCGATGCGATCGGGGCAGGCGAAGCCGGAGGCGATATGGATCTTCTCGCCCTTGGGCCCGTCCTTGAACACGGTCGAGGCGGTGAGCGGCACCAGCGATTTCGCCGCGGACACCGGCGCGGGCGCCAGGACCAACAGCGCCAGGCCGGCAAGGGCGAGGGATTTCATGGCGAGGTGCTGTTTAATTCCGGCTCTCCCTGCGCGCCAGGAAGGCCAGGCGCTCGAACAGATGGACGTCCTGTTCATTCTTGAGCAGGGCGCCATGCAGCGGCGGGATCAGCTTGCTGGGATCGCGCTCCTTCAGCATTTCCGGCGAGATATCCTCGTTGAGCAGCAGCTTCAGCCAGTCGAGCAATTCGCTGGTCGACGGCTTCTTCTTCAGCCCCGGCACGTCGCGGATCTGGTAGAAAATGTTGAGCGCCTCGCTCACCAGCTTCTGCTTGATGTTCGGGTAGTGCACATCGACGATCTTCTGCATCGTCTCGCGCTCCGGGAACTTGATGTAGTGGAAGAAGCAGCGGCGCAAAAAGGCGTCGGGCAGTTCCTTCTCGTTGTTCGAGGTGATCATGACGATCGGGCGCTGATCCGCCTTGATGGTCTCGCCGGTCTCGTAGACGAAGAATTCCATGCGATCCAGTTCGAGCAGCAGATCGTTGGGAAATTCGATGTCGGCCTTGTCGATCTCGTCGATCAGCAGGATCGGCCTTGTCTCGTTCCGGAATGCCTCCCAGAGCTTGCCCTGCTTGATGTAGTTCTTGACGTCCTTGACGCGCTCGTCGCCGAGCTGGGAATCGCGCAAGCGCGTCACCGCGTCATATTCGTAGAGGCCCTGCTGCGCCTTGGTCGTCGATTTGACGTGCCAGGTGATCAACGGCGCACCCAGCGCATCGGAGACTTCATAGGCCAGCTGCGTCTTGCCGGTGCCCGGTTCGCCCTTGATCAGGAGCGGGCGTTCCAGCGTGATGGCCGCATTGACGGCGATCCGCAGATCGTCGGTTGCGACATATTTGTCCGTGCCTTCAAAGCGTTGAGAACTCATCGGTCGTCCTTATCAATGGCGGTCCGGCGAGCCTAGGGGGGTGGAACAACCTTCGCAAGTACGCCCAAGCGCCGCGGCGCGCCCCGCTTCGCCGCCGCGACGGGCCGGTTTGACGCCGCGCATCGCCGCCGCGCCCGGCGCCGCCGGGGGGCGTTAACCCCCGGGCGCAACTGTGCAATGCCGCCGTTGTGCGCGCCGGGAGCATGCGTCATAAACTCGCCCCATGACAGAGAATGCGACAGAAGCCGTCGAGAGGCAGGTATCGAAGCTCCTCCAGGATGCGCTCAACCACCTCAACCGCAATGAAGTGACGGCCGCCGAGGCGGCGCTGGAACGGGTGCTGCTGATCCAGCCCGAGGAGGCCAATGCCCTTCAGCTGCTGGGGCTGATCCGCCAGGGTCAGGGGCGCGCGCCCGAGGCGGAGGAGCTCTACCGGCGCTCCCTCGCCGTGAAGGGCGCGCAGCCGCATGTGCACCACAATCTGGGCATGCTTCTGTATCAGCTGCGCCGTTTCGACGAAGCCATCCTGGCGCTGAACGAAGCGGTTCGCCAGAAACCGAACTATGCCGAAGCCTGGCTGCGCCTGGGCCATGCCCACCAGTCGAAGGGCGAATTCGAGGCTGCGGAGAAGGCCTATCGGCAGGCCCTGCGCGTGCAGCCGAATTTCCTCATGGCGCAGCAGAGCCTCGGCGGCGTGCTGAACGACCAGAAGCGCAGCACCGAGGCCGAACGCGTCCTGCGCCGGGCGCTGGCGGCCAGTTCGCGCGATCCGCGCCAGACCGCCGCCCTGCAGCAGAATCTCGGCGTCTCGCTCAAACAGCAGCGCCGCTTCGACGAAGCCCTCGAGCTGTTCGACGCCGCGCAGGCCGCCGTGCCGGAGATGCCCTCCGTCGATTACAATCGCGCCAATGCCCTGCAGGAACTGGGGCGCATGGACGAGGCCGTCGAAAGCTACCGCCGCGCGATCGCGCGCGACCCGCTGAACCTTTCGGCACATTCCGACCTCAATCGCCTGCTCTATCGGTTGGGACGGGACAGCGAATTCTTGACCTCCTTCGACGAAGTCTCCGCGCTGTATCCCGAGATCGGCGAACTGCCCCTGACCAAGGGCGATTTCCTGTTCCGGGCCGAACGCTATGACGAGGCGGTCGAAGCCTTCGAACGCGCCGCTTCGCTCCTGTCCGGCAATGTCACGCCTTACGACGGGCTGGGCCTGATCCATGCGCGGCAGGCGCGCTTCGACGACGCGATCAAGGCCCATGAGCGCGCGGTCACGATGGAGCCGGACAACGCCCATGCCTGGACCAATTTCTCCGAGACGCTGATCCGTGCCGGCGATCCGGAGCGCGCCCGCGACGCCGCCGAAAAGGCGATGGCGATCGACCCCGGTCATCAGAGCGCGCTGGGGATGTGGGGGCTGGCGCTGCGCAAACTCGGCGATCCGCGCGACGACGACCTCAACGACTACGAGAACCTGGTTCAGGTGTTCGAATTGCCGCCGCCGGAAGGCTATGGCGACATGGAGGCCTTCAACCGCGAGCTCAACGCCTATCTCGACGGCCTGCATCGCGACAGCCGCGAGGCGCTGGAACAGACCCTGCGCCAGGGCACCCAGACGCTCGACAATCTGTTCGGCCGTGGCCACGACCCGGTCGAACGCCTGCGGGCGCGGATCGACGAGGCCGTGCTGGCCTATATCGGCGCGATGAAGGAAGACGACCGTCATCCGCTGTTCCGGCGCCGCGCCCGCGACATGGAATATTCCGCGTCCTGGTCCTCGCGGCTGCACGATTGCGGCTTCCACACCAACCACGTCCACCCCAAGGGCTGGATCAGTTCGTGCTATTACGTCGCCCTGCCCGAGGCCGTGGCGGACACCGAGGGCAAGCAGGGCTGGATCAAGTTCGGCGAGCCGGCCTTCGATGCCGGCTTCAGCGATCCGATCCGCCGCTCCGTCCAGCCAAGTCCCGGCACGCTGGTGCTGTTCCCCTCCTATATGTGGCACGGCACGGTGCCGTTCCGCTCCCAGAACGATCGCACCACCATCGCCTTCGACGTCGTGCCGCGCGGGCGGTAAGGCCCGCCGCCGCAGACGCGCCTACGCGACCGCCGCTCTGCAAGCGCGACCGAAAGGAGGCCCGGACATCTCCGGACCTCCTATCCGAGGGCGCTCGTAAGAGGCGCGTGCTGGGTTAGTGTTCGGGCGTCGAGGCCGCGCCGGCGACAGCGCCGGTCCCGCCACCCACGGCCGCGCCAACCGCGGCGCCGGGCGCGCACCCGACCGGAAGGGTCACGACACACCCGATTGCCGCACCGAGGCTGGCACCCACCATGCCGCCCTGCACGGCGCGCGCGCCGGGATCTTCGTGCCAGTCTCCATCCTGATCGTAGTATCCCCGGTCATTGTCGGGGTCGGAGAGCCAGTGGACATGCTCATCATCGTGGTGCGCGGTGTACCAATCGTAGTTGTGGTAGGTGATCGGCCTGTCGGGCCCATAGGCATACAGCTTATGCACGCGCCAGCAGTCGCCGTACTGATTGCACGCGACATAAGTCTTTTCGACAGTTTGAGCGCTGGCTATCGAGGGAACCGTCAAGGTTGCGCCCGCAATAGCAAGAAGCGAACTCAGTCCAAGTGCTGTGTGAAACCTTCTCATGTGTCACCTTTTCTTCTTTTTCAGCCAGTCGACACATTTCCCGTCCGGACTTAACGAGACGAGAAATGGATCGTTCCGGTTATGGAAATGCCAGCAGGAGTTCCGGTGACGGGGCCCTGCCGGGTGTTCCGCCGCTTCGCCATCTGTGCGAAGTGCTGGAACTTTCGAGGGTGCAGCCGCTCGCCTGGGGGCCTGGAGGCGGCGCGATTTCCCAGCGGCGGCCGTCTCGCAGCCCGTATCCCTGCGCGGCGATGCCGTGCCGCGCGGGCGGCAGAGCCCGGCGCCGCGGCCGCGTTATCGCCTTCCGCGGCATCCCGCGTTAGGATTGCCCCGCCGAAATTGCCCGCTCCGGTTGTTGCGGGCTCCGGGGGGCGACAGGCATGTGCAGGAACTTCCTCGCTGCAGTGGCGCGGCCATGACCGTCGCCCATGTCTACACCGTCGCCTTCCAGGGCATCGAGGCCCGCGAAGTCGATGTGCAGGTGCATATCGGCGAGGGCCAGGGCGGGGTTTTCAACATTGTCGGACTGGCGGACAAGGCCGTGGCGGAAAGCCGCGAGCGGGTGCGCGCGGCCCTTTCGGCCATCGGGCTGGCGCTGCCGTTCCAGCGGCTGACGGTCAATCTGGCGCCGGCCGACCTGCCCAAGGAGGGCAGCCATTACGATCTGCCGATCGCGCTCGGCCTTTTGGCGGCGATGGGGGTGCTGCCGGCCAGCGAGCTGGCCAGTTACGTGGCGCTGGGCGAATTGTCGCTCGATGCCCAGCTGACGGCCGTGGCCGGGGTGCTGCCGGCGGCGCTGGCGGCGAGCGAACAGGGCCGCGGGTTGATCTGCCCGGCCGCCTGCGGCGCCGAGGCGGCCTGGGCCGGCGAGCTGGAGATCATCGCCGCGCCCTCGCTGATCGCCATCGTCAATCACATCAAGGGCGTGCAGGTGCTGAACCGGCCCGAGGCCCGGCTGGCCGAAGACGGCCGGGCCATCCCCGACCTCCGGGACGTCAAGGGCCAGGAGACCGCCAAGCGCGCCCTCGAAATCGCCGCGGCCGGCGGCCACAACATGCTGATGATCGGCCCGCCCGGCGCCGGCAAATCGATGCTGGCCGCGCGCCTGCCCGGCGTGCTGCCGCCACTCGATGCGCGCGAGGCGCTGGAATTGTCGATGGTGCAGTCGCTGGCGGGCGAACTGGCGGGCGGGGCGATTTCGCGCAAGCGCCCGTTTCGCAGCCCGCATCATTCCGCCTCGATGCCGGCGCTGATCGGCGGCGGGCTGCGCGTCAAGCCGGGTGAAGTCAGCCTGGCGCATCTGGGCGTGCTGTTCCTCGACGAGCTTCCCGAATTCCAGCGCGCGGTACTGGACTCGTTGCGCCAGCCGATCGAAACCGGCGAGGCCGTCGTCGCGCGCGCCAATGCGCATGTGCGCTATCCCGCGCGCTTCCAGCTGGTGGCGGCGATGAACCCGTGCCGCTGCGGCTATCTTTCCGATCCGGCGCAAGCCTGCGGGCGCGCGCCGCGCTGCGCGACCGACTATCAGGCCAAACTCTCCGGGCCGTTGCTCGACCGCATCGACATCCATGTCGAGGTGGCGAGCGTCTCGGCGCAGGATCTGTCGCTGCCGCCGCCGGCCGAAGGCACCGCCGATATCGCCGCGCGCGTGGCCAGGGCCCGTGAAGCCCAGCGCCAGCGCTTTGCCGAAAGCGGATTGCGCACCAATGCCGAAGCCGAAGGCGAATTGCTCGACAAAGTCGCGACGCCGGAGCCGGCGGGCTTGCAGCTTCTCACCGACGCCGCCGATACGATGCGGCTGACGGCGCGCGGCTATCACCGCGTGCTGCGCGTGGCCCGCACCATTGCCGATCTGGCCGGTGTGGAAACCGTACGGCGCACGGATGTGGCCGAGGCGCTGTCCTATCGCCGGATCGCCCATGACCGCTGAGGCGGGTTGCGGCGCAGCAGGGAACTTTCCGCCGTCCCTGCCCGTTTGATGCGCCGGGGGCCGGAGGCTGCCCCGCCGCGGACCCGCGGAATTTGCCAAAATTATCGGGCCTCGTCGGGCAGGGAGATTTCGATGCGCAATTTGACAATTCTGGGTGTGGTGCTGGTTCTTCTGGGCGTCGCAGCCCTGGCCTTCGGGCATTTCAGCTACACCGACACCGAACGCACGGCCAAGGTCGGGCCGCTTGAGGTCAATGTCCAGGAGCAGCACCAGGTCTCCATTCCGACCATTGCCGGAATTGCGATCGTGATCGCCGGGCTCGGCGCCATCGTACTGGGGCAGCGATCGGCTTGAGTGCGCGCGAAAGACAGCGCAAGACGCCGCGCACGGCCAAGCAGGCTTCGCCGCAACCCTCGGCAGCGTGGTGGACCCAGACCTTCACGCGTTTTTCCAATGCTGTCGCACGTGCGACCGGCCGGCCGATCACCTTTGCATCGTGCTGCGCGGCCGTCGTGCTATGGGCACTCCTCGGCCCGGCGTTCGGCTTTTCCGATTCGTGGCAGCTCGTCATCAACACCGGCACGACCATCGTCACCTTCCTGATGGTGTTTCTGATCCAGAACACGCAGAACCGCGATGGCGCAGCCATCCAGGCCAAGCTGGACGAACTCATTCGCGCCTTGCATGGCGCGCGCAACCAGTTCGTCGGGATCGAGCATCTGACCGACGATGAATTGGAAGCCATCCGCAAGGCGTGCGAGGACGAGATCGAAACCATCGAGAAGGACGAGACGGCGCGGGGCCGGCGCCATCAGCGCATCGACGCCGCTTTCGACCGGCTGCTGCGCGCGCACCGCACCGGATGAGCCGTCCGCATATACGCCTTTCGCAAAGCGGCCTTCCGGCTCAGCCCATCCCGGGCGCTCGGATTGGCAGCTCGGGTGCCGTCGTCCGCCAAAGCCCGTTGCGTATGTCCCGTGGGAGGATCGCACCGATCACCAATCCCGCCGCGACATAGCCCGCCCATTCGATGCCCCCATAGGCCAGCGTGTAGCTGCCGGGAAAGCCATACCAGTTCCAGTAGGAAAGATTGGTTGCCAGTGCGGCGGCGGCACCGAGCAGCGTCACGAAACCGACGCGCAGCCAGTATCCGCGCACCGCGGCCCAGGCCAGAAGGCTTGCTGCGATCAGGCACTGCAGGACCTCGCCGGCGAATTCGACGATCAGTTGACGGGTTTCCATCATCGGCGTGCCCGGCGGATGATAGACAAGGAGGCCGGAGGGCAGACGCGCGCGTTTGGCTTGATAGGCGCGGTTGGCCTCGGCGCCCCGGCCATCCATCCAGGGAAATACGTAGAAGCCGGACCGGTCGCCGAGCGTGGCCTGCATCGGCGCCAGCACCGCCGCCTCGCGCGGCAACGCACCGATGCCCGTCGCCGCCAGCGGGGTCGCCAGATGGGCGACCGAGGCCCAGAAGAACATCGCCACCCCACCCAGCAGGCCCGCGATTCCGACGCGAATCCATGGCTGCATCCTCGCCCCCCCAACAGCGCCCTCACATGTCAAATTATAACGAAACATTAATCTCGCGCCACGCGCGCAAATCCGGCCCTGGAACAGGATCGACGCCGCTGGACGGGAAGTACATGAGCCTTTTCTTATACAGGCAGGGGTTGCATTCTAAAGTTGCTCTCCATAATAGGGACAGAGAGTCTCGCCTCTTACATGTAGTTCGGGTGCGTACTCTTGGTATTCGCAGCGCCTTGACCGGCAGCGCATGGGGGTTGTTCAGGGGATTACTGGGGGCCACGCGCCAAGGATTACGGCAATGGGGGACGGTCGGGTCGCAATTGGGCGCCGTATCAAGCGCTTACGGGAAAACCGCGGCTTGTCGCGACAGCAGGTCGCGAGCCATCTTGAGGTCGATCTGACGGCCGTCGCCGCCTGGGAGGGTGGCAAATATCTGCCCCGTGAAGGCCGCCGGGTGCGCCTCGCGGCCCTGCTCAACATCGATGTCGCAAGCCTGTTCGCCGAGGAGCAGCAACCGCCGCCGACCAATGGCGCCGTTCTGATCGATACGCTGAGCGAGCTGCCCGGCCTGTTGCGCGAACTGCTCGAAGCCACCGAGGCCAACCTCAAGGCGATCAGGCTGGCCGCGCCCTACACAACGCCGGCGCATATCCAGGAAGAATTCCGCAGGATCGCCGACCGGCGGCTCCAGGACGGCACCATCGAGATCGAGCGGCTCGAGATCTTCTATGACCTTTCGCGCCTGAAGGAGGTTCTGTCGAACATCCTGCGCTATGAGGGCCGCGGCTATCAGGTCAAATCCTCCTGCGCCGGCATATCGGAAGTCGTCCCCGCCATGGGCGGCTATTTCTTCGACGACCGCGAATTCCTGATCGGCGCCTATTGGGCCCGCGTGCCGCCGCACAACCGGCCCGGCCTGCATCTGCGCGGCGAGCCTTATCGCAGCTATTTCATCGAATATTGGGACGAGATCTGGGACCGCGGGACGGCGCTCAATCCCGGCGGCAAGCCCGATATTCCCGCCGTGCGCGAGGTGGCGCTGAAACTGGGGCTCGAAGAAAAGGCCTGGCCGCAGTTCCTGGCCGAAGCCGAGGCGTTCGAGGTCGGCGACGGACTGCCGCCTTTGATCTGAATTCCAACGCCGCGCCGGCGTCGCCGGGTCCTCCCAAAACCGCGCCGCAGCGGCTTGGCGCTCCCCAACTTATGCCGTAAGGAATTGACAGGCGGCAGGCGCCGGGGACGGCGGGGGACGTGGCGATGACCGGAAACGGAGTGCGGCGCAGCGGCTGGCGCTGGGTGTATCTGCTGCTGGCGGTGCCCTTCGTCGCCATGATCTGGATCGGCTTCTACAACCGCGCCGAGCCGGCCATCTTCGGCATTCCCTTCTTCTACTGGTACCAGCTGCTCTGGATTCCGCTGGGCGCCCTCTTGCTGTTGCCGGTCTACCGCGCCGAGGAGCGTGCGAAACGGAACGACGCGCATCGCGGAGACGACGCATGAGCGGCGGGCTGCAGTGGACGGCCATCACCGTCTTCGTCTTTCTCTTCTGCTTCGTCACCATCATGGGCTTCTTCGCGGCGCGCTGGCGCCGCGGCGATCTCAGCCAGCTCAACGAATGGGGCCTGGGCGGACGGCGCTTCGGCACGGTCGTCACCTGGTTTCTGCTCGGCGGCGACCTCTACACGGCCTACACCTTCGTCGCCGTGCCGGCGCTGATGTTCGGCGCCGGCGCCATCGGCTTTTTCGCCGTGCCCTACACGATCTTCGTCTATCCGGTGCTGTTTGCCGTCTTTCCCCGGCTGTGGAGCGTCGCGCACGCCCATGGCTATGTCACGGCCGCCGATTTCGTGCGCGGCCGCTTCGGCAATCACACCCTGGCACTGGCCATCGCGGTGACCGGCATCGTTGCGACCATGCCCTATATCGCGCTGCAGCTCGTCGGCATCGAGGTGGTTGTGGCCGGGCTCGGGGTTCACGGCGAGTTGCCGCTCATCATCGCCTTCGTGATCCTGGCGGCCTACACCTATACCAGCGGCTTGCGGGCACCGGCGATGATCGCCGTCGTCAAGGATCTGCTGATCTACATCACCATCATCGCCGCGCTGATCGTGATCCCCGCCGAACTTGGCGGCTTCGGCAAGATCTTCGCCGCGGTCGATCCGGACAAGCTCCTCATGGCCAAAGGCACCGCGGCCAATTGGGGCGGGCAGAGCGCCTATGTCACGCTGGCGCTGGGGTCTGCGCTGGCGCTGTTCCTCTACCCGCATGCGGTGACCGGCGTGCTGTCGTCGTCGAGCCGCCAGGTGATCCGCCGCAATGCGGTGGTGCTGCCGGCCTATTCGGTGGCGCTGGGACTGATCGCGCTGCTCGGCTATATGGCGCTGGCCTCCGGCGTCAAGGACATGCCGGCCTATGCCGACGGCTTCCGCGAGTTCGGCCCCAACTATGCGGTGCCGGCCCTCTTCCTGCAGATGTTTCCGAGCTGGTTCGTGGGCGTCGCCTTTGCGGCCATCGCCATCGGAGCGCTGGTGCCCGCCGCGATCATGTCGATCGCCTGCGCCAACCTGTTCACCCGCAACATCTACAAGGAATACATCGACCCGGAATGCTCGGGCCCGCGCGAAAGCCAGATCGCCAAGGTCGCCTCGCTGGTGGTGAAGCTGGGGGCGCTGTTCTTCATTCTGGCCCTGCCGCAAGCCTATGCGATCCAGCTGCAATTGCTGGGCGGCATCTGGATCATCCAGACCCTGCCGGCGGTGTTGCTGGGCCTTTACACGCGCTGGCTTCACCCCTGGGCGCTGCTGGCCGGCTGGGCCAGCGGCATTGCGGCCGGAACGGCGATGGCGGCGAGCCTGGACTTCAAGGGCTCGATCTATGCGCTGCACATCTTGGGGGTGACGATCCCCTGCTACGCGGCACTGAGCGCGCTGATGCTGAACGTGATGGTGAGCGCGGCGCTGAGCGTCGTCTTCAATCGCGCGCCGGGCCTGCGCGCAGACACGACCACGGCGGCCGATTACATCTGACCGGCGCGCTCAGCCGAAGCGGCCGGTGATGTATTCCTCGGTGCGCTTGTTCTTCGGCGAGGTGAAGACCTGTTCGGTCTCGCCGAATTCGATCAGCTCGCCCAGGAACATGAAGGCGGTGAAGTTCGACACACGGCTGGCCTGCTGCATGTTGTGGGTGACGATGCCGATCGTGTAGTCCTTCGACAATTCGTCGATCAGCTCCTCGATCTTGGCGGTCGAGATCGGATCGAGCGCCGAGGCCGGCTCGTCGAGCAGGATGACTTCGGGCTTGGTTGCGACCGTGCGCGCGATGCACAGGCGTTGCTGCTGGCCGCCCGACAGGCTGAGGCCGGATTCGCGCAGCTTGTCCTTGACCTCGTCCCACAAGGCGGCGCGGCGCAGCGCATGCTCGATACGGTCCGACAGCTCGGTGCGCGGCAGCTTCTCGTAGAGATTGATGCCGAAGGCGATGTTGTCGAAGATCGTCATCGGAAACGGCGTCGGCTTCTGGAACACCATGCCGATCTTGGCGCGCAGCAGGTTCACGTCCTGTTTGGGGCTGAGGATGTCCTGCGCCGTCGAGCAGCACCGTGCCTTCGGCGCGCTGGTTGGGATAGAGCTCGTAGATCCGGTTCATGACGCGCAGCAATGTCGACTTTCCGCAACCGGAGGGGCCGATGAAGGCGGTGACCTTGCGGTCGTAAAGCGGCAGCGAAATGGATTTCAGGGCCTGCGTCTGCCCATAAAAGAAGGACAGGTCCCGCAGCTCGATACGGACCTTCGCGTCCACGGGGCGCATGTCGTTCATCGTTAGCCTCGTTTGCCTTCGAACGCCCGCGCCAGAATGGACAGCGCCAGGACCGTCAGGGTGATGAGAAGGGCGCCGGCCCAGGCCAGCGCGTGCCAGTCCTCATAGGGCGACATCGCAAACTGGAAGATCACGACAGGCAGATTGGCCATCGGCGCCGTCAGATCGGTGCTCCAGAACTGGTTGTTGAGCGCGGTGAACAGCAGGGGGGCGGTCTCCCCAGAAATGCGCGCGACCGCCAGCAAAACGCCGGTGACGATGCCCGCCCGCGCAGCGCGCCAGGTGACCGTGCGGATGACGAAATTGCGCGGCGTTCCCAGCGCCACGGCCGCCTCGCGCAAGGTGTTGGGCACCAGCAGCAACATGTTTTCGGTCGTGCGCACCACCACCGGGATCACGATCACGGCCAGCGCCGCCGCGCCGGCGATGGCCGAGAAATGTCCCATCCACACCACGACGATTTCATAGATGAACAGGCCGATGAGGATGGACGGCGCGCTGAGCAGGATGTCGTTGAGAAAGCGGATGGTGCCGGCCAGCGGCGAATAGCGGCCATATTCGGCAAGATAGGTGCCGGCGAAGATGCCGATCGGCGTGCCGACCACCACCGCGACCACACTCATCAGCACGCTGCCGAAGATTGCATTGGCGAGCCCGCCATCCATCATGGGCGGCCGGCGTATCCATGGTGAAGAGCTGCGCGTTGAGGCCGCCGAAGCCCTGCCACAGAAGTTCGCCCAGGATCAGGGCGAGCCAGCCCAGGCCGAACCCCGCCGCCGCAATCGACAGCGTCATGAAGATGCGGTTGGTGATCCGCCGGCCCGTATAGCGCGCGCGGTTCATGACGATCCCCCGCCCGCCCGGCGCTCCAGCCGCCGCAGCATCAGTTGCGCCGAGGCCAGCACCAGGAAAGTGATGAAGAACAGGAACAGGCCGATGGCGATCAGCGAGGAGACATAGAGCGGGCCGACCGCTTCGGTGAATTCGTTGGCGATGGCGGCCGAGATGGTGGTGCCCGGGTGCGAACAGGGAGCCCGGAATGCGGTGCGCATTGCCGATGACGAAGGTCACCGCCATGGTTTCGCCCAGCGCCCGGCCCAGCGCCAGCATCGCGCCGCCCACGACCCCGGCGCGCGAGAACGGCAGCACCACCCGCCACATCACCTCCCAGGTCGTGCAGCCCATGCCATAGGCGGCTTCCTTGAGCATCGGCGGCACGGTCTCGAAGACGTCGCGCGTCACCGCCGAGATGAAGGGCAGGATCATGATCGACAGGATCAGCGCCGCCGTGAAGATGCCGATGCCGTAAGGCGCGCCGCCCAGAAGGATGTTGAGCCCCGGGATGCCGGAGAACAGGCCGATCAGCCAGGGCTCGACATGACTCTGGAAGAACGGCGCGAACACGAACAGGCCCCAGATGCCGTAGATGATGCTGGGGATTCCGGCCAGAAGCTCGATGGCGATGCCGATCGGCCGCTGCAGCGGCCGCGGACAGATCTCGGTCAGAAAGACGGCAATGCCGATGCCGACGGGCACGGCGACCAGCATGGCCAGGGCCGAGGTCACCAGCGTGCCATAGATGGGGGCGGCGGCCCCGAACTTGTCGGTTACCGGATTCCAGACATCGGTGATGAAGAAGCCGAACCCGAAGGTGCTGAGCGCCGGCCACGCCCCGATTCCCAGCGAGACCACGATGCCGATGAACAGCGCCACGACCAGCAGCGCCGCCGCCAGGGTCAGGCGGCGAAACCGGGCGTCGCTGCGGCCAAAGCGGCGCAGCAGGGTGTTGCGGTCCGGGGCGGCCAATTGTTCGGTCAACGGCAGGTCGGCCATGGAATTGCGCGCACCTTATGAAACGAAACGGGCGTCCGGCCAACCACCGTCACCGGCCTGATGTCGAAGCCCCGACGGCATGAGACCCGTGCCGTTTCGCGCCCACGGAATCGGCGAAACCCGGCATCGGTCCGGCAGCCTCGGAGCCCGGCAGCGGCGATCAGCGCGCGGTGCCGTGCAACGTCCATCACAGTTTTGCAAAGCTTTGATGACAGGCCCCGGCGGCGGACTCTGCCGGCCGCGGCGGCACTCATCTAATCAGTTGATTTGAAAGAATAAACGGGACCGCAGCAGGCTGCGGTCCCGGGCGGCACGGGCCCTAGCGGCCGGCCGTGATCGACACGTCGAAGGTCTGCTTCTTGTCGTTGGTGACCTTCCAGCTGTCCCCGACATTGTGCTTTTCGAGCGGGGAGCAATTGGCCGTCGGCGCTTCCTTGGCGCCGGGCGCCGCGGCCGGGGTCAGGCAGATCGTCTTGCCATCGTCCTTGAGCGCCCAGGTGCCGGCATACTGAACCGGCTTGCCGTCCTTGCCGGTGGTTTCGCCGGTATAGCTATTGTCCTTGTTGAACATCAGCTTGCTGGTCACCCCGGTGCCTTCATCGGTGGTGACGACAGTGTTGCCATAGGTGTTCACCATCGGATCGTCCGCATAGGCCGTGCCCGCGAACAAAGTGGCCGTGCCCAGCAACGCCGCGGCCAGGGCGATCTTACGAATATGCATGCAGTCCTCCCTCGTGTTTTTTGAAAATGCCTTCGCTGAAACGCCCGTCGAATGCGGGCCAAGCAAATCTTAACCGTTTTGACCCGGGAATCCCAACGCGGGTTAAGGGTTTTGCAAGCACAATCGGGGCTAGCTTGAGGGCTGTGAGGAGGCCTGGTTGCAGTTCGCACGCGCCGGAAAAATCATCTTCGGCCTGGGGGCCCTGATCGGCGGCGCAGCGGCGCTGACCGATATCATCCTGTATGGCCGCCTGACGGTGCTGTCCCCCGTGGCGCTGGGGGCGATGGCGCTGTTCGGCCTGGCCTTCCTGCTCATAGACCTGCTGAACGCGCGGGGCCGCGAACAGGGCCTGCAGACCAGCACAAACGAATTGCGCGCCGTGACCGCCAAGCTCGAGGCTTCGCTGGCGGCCATGTCGGCGATGAATGCGCGGCTGCATGAAAGCGAGAGCCGCTACAAGGGCCTGGTGGATGCCCAGGGCGACGCCATCTGCCGGCGCGGGCCCGACAGCCGGCTGACCTATGGCAATGACGCCTTCTTCAAGCCTGTTCGGGCTGACTCCCGCGTGCGCGCATCGGCCGGCCCTTCGCGCCCGAACCGCACCCTGACAGCCGCGCGCCCTATTTCGGCAGCTTTGCCGGCCAGGAAAGCGGCCACGTGCGCGCGCGCTACGACCAGCATGTGCGCACCGCCTATGGCTGGCGCTGGATCGCCTGGGAGGATTACGCGATCCGCGATTCCGCATGGCCGCCTGATCGAGATCCAGAGCGTCGGCCGCGACATCACCGAACGCAAGGCGCTGGAGGAGGCGCTGACCGAGGCGCGCGACAAGCGCCGAAGACGGCAACCGCGCCAAATCCGGCTTCCTCGCCACCATGAGTCATGAAATCCGCACGCCGATGAACGGCGTGCTGGGCATGGCCCGGCTGCTGCTGGAGACGCAGCTGCATCCCGAACAGCGCACCTATGCCGAGGCGATCGAGCAATCGGGCGAGTCGCTTCTGGCGCTGATCGAAGACATTCTCGACTTCTCCAAGATCGAAGCCGGCACGGTCACGCTGGAAGAAGACGAGGTCGAGCTGCGGCAGGTCGCAAATGGCGTCGTCGAACTGCTGGCGCCGCGCGCCCATGGCAAGGGCATCGAGATCGTCGCGGTCATCGAGCCGCGACTGTGCCACAGACCATCCGCACCGATGGCGTGCGCCTGCGGCAGGTGCTGACCAATCTCGTCGGCAATGCCGTCAAGTTCACCGAACGCGGCGGCGTGCGCATCAATGTCGGGCGTGGCGCGGGCGAATGACCGCGGCTATCTGCGCTTCGAAGTGCAGGATACCGGCGTCGGCGTGTCCGGCCGAGAAGCGCCAGGAAATCTTCAACGAATTCGTCCAGGCCGATTCCAGCCATGCGCGCCGCTTCGGCGGCTCGGGGCTGGGGCTTGCCATTTCCAAGCGGCTGGTCGCGGCCATGGGCGGGGAGATCGGCATCGATCGCGGCGCCCGGCGGCGGCAGCGTCTTCTGGTTCACCGTCGCCGTCCGTCGTCGTCCGCCCCGCAGACGAGAGCGAAGGCGAAAAGCTCGCCGGCTGCACGGTTGCGATCGTCACGCGCAACGCCGTGATGCGCGAGGCGCTGACGGCGCAGATCCGCAATGCGGGCGGCGAGGTACGGCCGCTTGGGCAGCGCGCGCGGCGCCGAGAGCGGGATCAACGCGCTCGACGCGCTGCTGATCGATGCCGGGACGGCGACGAGCCGGACTGCCGGCCGCGCCGGATTCGCGCATCCTGTCGATCGTTCTGGTCGCCCCCGGCGCGCGCGGCCATCTGCCGGAGCTCAAGCGCGAGGGCTTCGCCGGCTATCTGGTCAAGCCGCTGCGGCAAGCCTCCCTGGTCGAGCGCGTCTCGCCGGCGACGCGCGCCAGCCATGGAGATCGAGGGTTCGGCCGAAATCCGTCCGGCCGCCACCACCGCCCCCGCCAGCCGGCATCGCTGGCCGAGGCGGTGCGCCGTCGCCAGCCCAGCGGCGGTCGCATCGCGCTCCTCCTGGCCGAAGACAACCCCATCAATGCCATGCTGACGCGCGAATTGCTGCGCCGACGCGGCTATGACGTGACCGCGCGTGGTGTCCGGCGAGGACGCGGTGGCCGCGATGGAAGAGGCCAGCTTCGATCTTGTGCTCACCGATATCCACATGCCCGGGCTGGACGGCATCGAGGCGACGCGGCGGATCCGCGCGCAATGAGGAAAAGAGCGGCCGAGGCCGCACGCCGATCGTGGCGCTGACGGCCGATGCGCTCGAGACCGGCAAGCGGGCTTGCCAGGATGCGGGCATGGATGGTTTCCTCACCAAGCCCGTCAACCCCGCCGAGCTCGACGCCATGCTGGCCCAGCTGTTCCCGACAAGCGAAGACGCAACCGCGCGCGACGCCGCCGCATGAGTTCGCCCGGGCGCGCACGCGCCGCGTTCGAATCCTATCTGCGGCCGCGCGTGGCCCTGATGCTGGCGCTCGGCTTTTCCAGCGGTCTGCCCTTTCTTCTGATTTTCGGCACGCTCTCGGCCTGGCTGCGCGAGTCGCATATCAGCCGCACCGATATCGGCCTTATGAGCTATGTCGGGCTCGCCTACACGATCAAGTTCCTGTGGGCGCCGATCATCGACCAGGTGCCGGTGCCGGTCCTGGGCCGCGTTCTGGGGCAGCGGCGCGCCTGGATGCTGGTGGCGCAGGTTGCGATTGCCGCCTCGCTTGATCGCGATTTCGCTTCTGCGACCCAGCCACCGCCCTGATGCCGATCGCGATCGCCGCGGTGGTGCTCGCCTTCTCCGCCGCGACGCAGGACATCTCCATCGATGCCTGGCGCATCGAGGCCGCGCCGCAATAGGAGCAGGGCGCGATGGCGGCCGCTTATCAGCTCGGCTACCGCTGGCGATCATCGCCTCCGGGGCGGGGCGCTCTACCTCGCGCAATATGTATCCTGGCACATCGCCTATCTGGCCATGGCCGCGCTGATGGGGCTGGGCGTCGTCGCCGTGCTTGCTGGCGCCGCGCGTCGAGGTACGAGACGGGCCCGGTGGCCGGCGAAGGCGATGTGGAGCAGGCCGTGACGCAAAGGCTGCATATCGAGCGGGCGGGTGGCGCAGCCTTCGCCTGGATCTATCGCGCCGCGGTGGCGCCGTTCATCGACTTCTTCGGGCGGCATGGCTGGACCGCGCTTCTGATCCTGGCGCTGATCGGCGCCTATCGCGCGCCGGATTTCGTCATGGGGGTGATGGCCAATCCGCTTTACATCGATCTGGGTTTCTCGCTGGCGACCATCGCCACGGTGGTCAAGCTGTTCGGCGTGTGGATGACAATTCTGGGCGCGATGGTCGGCGGGCTGGCCGTGGCGCGGTTTGGCATCCTGCGCGCGCTTCTGATCGGCGGCGTCGCGCACGGCCTGACGGCAACCTGATCTTTGCCTGGCTGGCGACACAGCGGCACCGGACGTGACGCGCTGACGGTGGCCATCAGCGCGGAAAATTTCGCCGGCGGCTTCGCCGGCACCGCGCTGATCGCCTATATGTCGAGCCTGACCAGCCATGCGTTCACCGCGACGCAATATGCGCTGTTCTCCTCGCTCTATGCATTGCCGGGCAAATTCTGGGCGGGCTTTCGGGATGCTCCGGTGGACTGGTTCTCGGCGCACATCCGCAGATCGCAACGCGCGATTGTCGGGCACCGGCCGTGATCGCCGCCCATGTGAAGACGGCCGGCTATGTGCCCTTTTTCCTGAGCACGGCGCGCTTGACCATTCCGGCCCTGATGCTCACGCTGATCGTGATGCGGCGCGAAGGCGGCGCGCGCCGCCCATGACAGAATGATGGCAGGGTGGACAGGCGCCCGCTGGCGGTTTGCAGGGCTCAGGCTGGCTCCGCTAGGATCGCTCGGCTATTCGCGAAAAGGGCTCCGGCCCCGCGGGTTCGGGCGGGGCGCCCGTACCGGCTATAACGGGTCAGCACAAGGAAGCGGACACTTTGGTCAACGTGTACGAGCCCGGCCCCGTCGAAGGGGGGTCTGTCGCAGTGGCCCGTTCTGGCCACCTCCGGTGCGCTTGGAAGTGCGGCTGGCGGAAACCGATGCCGAAGTCGAGGCCGCGCAGCAGCTGCGTTATCATGTCTTCTATGAGGAGATGTAGGCGGTGCCGACGCCGCAGATGCGTGCCGAGGGCCGCGACTTCGACCGCTTCGACGAATTCTGCGACCACCTTCTGGTGGTCGACCGCGAGACGCTGGACGAGGACGGCCAGCCCAGCGTGGTCGGCACCTATCGCTTCATGCTCAGCGAACAGGCGGCCAAGGCCGGCGGCTTCTACACGGCCGGCGAGTTCGACATCGCGCCGATGCTGGCGATGCGCTGCCGCCGGCGCGCGCGCGCTCGAGCTCGGACGCTCCTGCATCCTCAAGGCCTATCGCATCCAAGCCGGCGACGATGCAGCTGTTGTGGCACGGCGTGATGCGCTATGTGGCGCGCTTCTCGGTCGATCTGCTGTTCGGCTGCGCCTCCTGCAGGGCACCGATCCCGACAGCATGGCGCTGCCGCTATCCTATCTGCACCATTTCCATCCCATGCCGCCGGAAGATCCGCGTGCGTGCGCGGCCCGAGCTTTATGTCGACATGAACCGCATGCCGAAAGACGAAATCGAATTCAAGGATGCGCTGCGCGCGCTTCCGGCGATGATCAAGGGCTATGTGCGGGCCGGCTGCTTGATCGGCGACGGCGCGGTCATCGACCGGCAATTCGGCACCACCGACGTGCTGATCTATCTGCCGGTCGACGACATCTCGCCGCGCTACAAGTCGCGCTTCGGCAAACCCGGCTGACGCCGCTCAGCGTCCTTTCAGCCGCGCCTCGACTTCGATGCATCCCAGATCAGCGCCGCGATATCGGCGCCGCCGAAGCGCTTGATCTCCTGAATGCCGGTCGGCGAGGTGACGTTGATCTCGGTGAGATAGGCGTCCGATTACGTCGATGCCGGTAAAGATCAGGCCGCGCCTTTTCAGCTCCGGGCCGAGGCGCGCGCAGATCTCCTGTTCGCGCGCCGTCAGCGTCGGTCGCTTCGGCCTTGCCGCCGACATGCAGGTTGGAGCGTGCTTCGCCGGCGGCCGGCACGCGATTGAGTGCGCCGGCATATTCGCCGTCGACGAGGATGATGCGCTTGTCGCCCTGGCGCACTTCCGGCACGTAGCGCTGCACGATCACCGGTTCGCGATAGAAGGTCGTGAACATTTCCAGCAGCGAGCTGATGTTCTCGTCATCCGGCTTGACCCGGAAGACCCCGGCCCCGCCATTGCCATAAAGCGGCTTGAGGATGATGTCCTTGTGCTCGGCGCGGAAGCTTGCGATCTCCGCGCGGTCCGAGGTGATCAGCGTCGGCGGCATCAGATCCTTGAACAGGGTGACGAACAGCTTCTCCGGCGCGTTGCGCACATGGAACGGATCGTTGACCACCAGCGTCTTGGGCTGCAGCCGCTCCAGGATGTGCGTGGCGGTGATGTAGGCCATGTCGAAAGGCGGGTCCTGGCGCATCAGCACGACATCGACCTTGCCGAGATCGGTGACCGCCTCGGTGCCCAGCGTGAAGTGATCGCCCTTGACATCGCGCACGCTCAGCGGCCGCGCGCGCGCCGTGATCTGGCCGTCGCGGAAGGTGAGATCGCGCGGGCCGTAATAGAGCAGCGTGTGGCCGCGCGCCTGCGCTTCGAGCGCAAGCGCGAAGGTCGAAGTCGCCGGCGATGTCGATCTTGTCGATCGGATCCATCTGGATTGCGACGGTGAGGCTCATGCGAAGGACACTCCTGAGGTCTAGTTGAGCCGGCGCTTGAGGCCGGCCAGGGCCAGCGCCGCTTCGTTGTGCAAGGCCGCACCGGGCTGGGCCAGGATGAGGCCGTTTTCATAGGCCTGTTTGGCCGCGCCGAGCGAGCCGGTGGCCTCGAACAGATGGGCCAGATCGATCCAGATTTCCGGACGCGCGGGCCCGATCAGCGCCATGCGCTCGGCGATGGCCAGGCCGCGCGGCGCGATCGCCGGCCTTCAGCGCCCGCAGCTTGATGTTGTTGAGCAGGCGCAGCAGCACGTCGGCGTCGCTGACCGGCGCCTCCGGCAACAGCTCGCCGGGCGCGGCGGCCGCCATCGCCGGTGGCCCGCCCATCCGTTCGCGATCGACCAGCGCGCCGCCATTGAAGGGATCGATCCAGGCGGAGCTGCCCTTGAGCGACAGCCGCAAGAGGAAATGGCCCGGCGTGTTGAGGCCGCAGGCTTCGAGCCCGCCGGCACGCGCGCCATGGATGTAAATCAGACCGAGCGCCACCGGCAGGCCGCGGCGGCGGTCGATCACCGCCATCAGATCGGCGTTCTGGGGATCGTCATAGGCGAAGCGGTCGCCGTCATAGCCGAAGCGGCCGGCAATCTGCGCCGACAGCGCCAGCGCCGCATCCTCGGCCCGATAGATCAGGCGGAGCGCGTCGCGGCAGGCGCCCGCGACCTCGACGAGATGAGCGCGATACGGCTCCAGCGGGCGGGCCGCATGGTCGAGCGCGGCCAGCATCAGCCCGGCCAGGGCAATGTCGTGCGGCCCCTCGCCGCTTTCGCCGAGACGGCGCAGATAGTCCATCGGTTCAGCCAGATCGCCGCGCATGGCCGCACATTGCCCCAGCCGGCCCGCTTCGCCAATTGTCGTCACCGCTCCGGCCGCCAGGCATCGCGCAGATGGCGCGGCATTCGCCCCGGACACACCGTGACGATATCGAAGCGCACGCCCTTGCGCGCCAGACCGGGCCGGCCGGCGAGATAGAGCTGGGCGGCGCGCGCGATCCGGGCCTGCTGCTGCGGGCCTACCGATTCGGCGGCGGCGCGGCCCTCGGGGCGGGCCTTGACCTCGACAAAGCAGACAAGACCGGTCGGGGCGCGGGCGACGAGATCGATCTCGCCGACGCGGGTGCGCACCCGCCGCCCCAGAATGCGATAGCCCTTCACCATCAGGATCAGCGCCGCCCACATCTCGCTGCGCCGTCCGCGGCGCTCGGCCGCCTGTTTGCGTTCGTGGCGGCGACCGGGCTCAGCCATGGTCCGGCTTGAGGGTCAGCGCCCGGGCATAGACCGCCCGGCGCGGCAGGCCGAGAGCCTCCGCCACCAGATCGGCCGCCGGCCGCACCGGCATGAAGGCCAGCGCCTGTTCGAGCAAACCATCGGCACGGGACAGGTCCGGACCCTGTTCCAAAGGCGGGCCGACCACGACGGTGATCTCGCCCCGGGGCGGGCCGGCCTGGCCATAATGGGCGGCCAGGGCGGGAAGATCGCCGCGGCGCATCTCCTCATGGAGCTTGGTCAGCTCACGGCCCACCGCGGCCGGCCGCGGACCGAAGACGGCCGCCATATCCGCCAGGCTCTCGGCCAGACGCTGCGCGGATTCGAAAAACACCAGCGACGCGCGCACCGCCTTGAGTTCCTGCAACAGCGCGCCCCGCTCGCCCGGCTTCGACGGCAGAAAGCCGACAAACAGGAAACGGTCGGTGGGCAGGCCCGCCAGCGCCAGCGCCGTCAGGGGGGCGGATGCCCCCGGCACCGCATGCACGGGCAGATCTTCGGCCAGGGCGGCGCGCACCAGCTTGAAGCCGGGATCGGAGACCAGCGGGGTGCCGGCGTCGCTGACCAGCGCCAGGCGCGCCCCGTCGCGCAGCCGCGCCAGCAATCGGGGCCGCTCGCGCGCCGCATTGTGGTCGTTATAGGCCCCCAGCGGTTTGGAAATCCCGTAGATTGCCAGCAGCTTGGCGGTGACGCGGGTGTCTTCGGCGATGATCGCGTCGCAGCCCTTGAGGACATCCAGGGCGCGCAGCGAAATGTCCCGGGCATGGCCGATGGGCGTGGCCGTGACGTAGAGCCCCGGCGCCAGGTCCGAGGCGGGCTCGCCGGCCCGGGCGCTTTGCGATTTTTCGGGCCGCGGCATAGGCTGTGCGGCCGAAGAGCCCGCACCTTCACTCTTGCTCCCGCGCCAGGACGCGCCCTTTTTCGATGATCCCGTTCGCTGCTTCATCCCCATCCGCTCTGACCGCCGCGCTGGACAGGTTTCACCGCGCGGGCCGCCGCCTTTGTGCCATTGCCGGGCTCGTCGCGATAGCCGGGCTGGCCGGCTGCACCACGGCGCAGGAGGCCCGAAAGGCCCCGCCGCCGCCGCCGGCCCCCCCGCCGCCCGTCGCGGCGCATCCTCTGACCGGCGAACAGCCGGGCTTCCTGCGGCTGCCCAACATGTCCCCGACGGCGACGCCGGTGCGCGTGGGCATCATCCTGCCCTTCTCCAACGGCTCGGAGGCGACGCGCAAGCTGGCCACGAGCATGATGAACGCCGCCGAGATGGCGCTGTACGATTCGGGCAACCGCAACATCATCCTGATGACAGGCGATGAAGGCGGCGGCGGCTATGAAGCGGCCAATGCCGCGCGCGATCTGATCGCCAAGGGGGCCGAGGTGATCCTGGGGCCCCTGTTCTCGAGCTCCGTCAGCGCGGTGGCGCCGGTGGCCCGCGACCACGGCATTCCGGTGATCGCCTTTTCGACCGACCGCAGCGTCGCCGGAAACGGCGTCTATCTGCTGAGCTTCCAGCCGGAAAACGAGGTCAAGCGCATCGTCGCCTACGCCGCCAGCCAGGGCCACGCCAATTTCGCCGCGCTGCTGCCGCAGAACGCCTATGGCGATCATGTCGCCGCAGCCTTCAATCAGGATGTGCCGGCCGCAGCCGGGCAGATCACGGATCTGGAGCGCTTCAATCCGCAGAGCGGCGACGTCGTCGGCCAGGCAGCCGCCATCTCCGGCAGCCATCCCGATGCGGTGCTGGTGGCGCAGGGCGGCGCCCTGTTGCGCGGCATCGCCCCGACGCTCGCCTTTGACGGACTCGACAGCAGCCACGTCAAACTTCTGGGCACCGGGGTGTGGGACGATCCGTCGATCCTGCACGAGCCGGCGCTGGCCGGCGGCTGGTTCGCGGCCCCACAGCCCGATGCCGACGACACATTCCTTGCCCGCTATCAGGGCACCTTCGGCGACAAGCCGCCGCAACTGACCACGCTGTCCTATGATGCGGTGGCCTTGGTGGCGCTGCTGTCTTCGGGGCCGCCCTACCACCGCTTCACGCAAGCCGCCCTCACCGATCCCAACGGATTTTCGGGGATCACCGGCATCTTCCGGTTCGACGCCAATGGCGATTGCGAGCGCGGGCTTGCGATTCTGAGCGTGGGTGCGGACGGGTTCAACGTCGTC
Organism: uncultured Pseudomonadota bacterium; assembly: GCA_963710925.1. GTDB lineage: Bacteria > Pseudomonadota > Alphaproteobacteria > Micropepsales > Micropepsaceae > Rhizomicrobium. Next base: position 807,664 of record CAVQBY010000005.1, read on the forward strand.
AGCCCGGCGCCGACCACCTTCCAGCACATCGGCTCGTAAGCACTAGACCGCGAGCGCGTCGATCACCGCATTGAGCACAAGCCGGCCCCTGTCCGTGGCGCGCAGCCGCGCACCTTTGCGCAGGACAAAGCCGGCTTGCGACAGCGCCTCGATCTGCGCGGCATCCGGTGCGCTGCCCCAGCGCGCCCGAAACTGATCCAGATCCAGACCTTCGGTCAGGCGCAGATTCATCAGCAGATGTTCGCGCGCGGCCTCGGCCGGCGCGATCACCTCGGTCTCGCTGAAGCCATGGCCCTGACGTGCGACCTTGTCGAGCCAGCGCTCCGGCAGCTTCTCGCATTGCGTGGCGACGCGTTGTCCACCGAGGTCGAGGCGGCCATGCGCGCCGGGACCGACGCCGGCATAGGCGCCATAGCGCCAGTAGAGAAGGTTGTGCCGGCTCTCGGCGCCGGGCGCGGCATGATTGGAAATCTCATAGGCGGGACGCGCCGCGGCGGCGGTCACATCCTGCGTCAATTCAAAGAGCCCGGCGGCGCTGTCCTCGTCGGGAACGCGCAGCGCGCCGCTGCGGGCGAGCGTGGCAAACGGCGTCGCCGGTTCGATCGTCAATTGATAGAGCGACAGATGTTCGGTGCCGAAGGACAGCGCCTCGCGCAGTTCGCTTTCCCATTGCGCCGCCGTCTGACCGGGCCGGGCATAGATCAGATCGAGCGAGACGCGTTCGAAGGTCTGCATCGCCATGGCGAGCGCGGCCCTGGCCTCGGCGACGTCGTGCAGCCGGCCGAGGAATTTCAGATCGGCATCGTTCAGCGCCTGCACGCCCAGCGACACGCGATTGATTCCGGCGGCGCGATAGTCGCGGAAGCGCGCGGCCTCGGCGCTGGCCGGATTGGCTTCGAGCGTGATCTCGACATCATTGGCCGTGCGCCACAGCCGGGCGATGGCGTCGAGCACCATGGCCGCGGCCGCCCCGCCCATCAGCGACGGCGTGCCGCCGCCGAAGAACACCGTCTGCACAATGGGCCTGTCCGCGCCCTGGAGCGCGGCGACATGTTCGAGCTCGCGCACGATGCCGCGCGCCCAGGCCATGTCGTCGAACGTCGAACGAACATGGCTATTGAAGTCGCAATAGGGGCACTTGGCCGCGCAGAACGGCCAATGCACATAGATGCCGAAGCCGGCGCTCATGTTGCGATCTTCAGGGACTCGGTCAGTTTTGCAAACGCGCGTGCGCGATGGCTCATCGCATGTTTCTGCGCCGGATCGATTTCGGCGAAGGTCTTGTCCATGCCCTCCGCCACGAAGATGGGATCATAGCCGAAGCCCTTCTGCCGCGCGGCGGGAAAGGTGAGCGTGCCGTGCACCTCGCCTTCGAAAATCTGGCAGGTCGCCACCGGGCTGCGGCCAGCGCCAGCGCGCAGACGAATTTCGCCGAACGGTCGGACGCATTCATCGAATCGAGTTCATGTTCAATGCGCGCCATGGCGGCTGCGAAATCCTTGTCCGGCCCGGCCCAGCGCGCCGAATAGATCCCCGGCGCGCCCCCCAGCGCGGTCACCGCCAGACCGGAATCGTCGGCCAGCGCCGGCAACCCGCTGGCCTCGGCCGCGGCGCGGGCCTTCAGTTCGGCATTGGCCGCGAAACTCGTCCCCGTCTCCTCCGGTTCGGCGAGAACGAGGTCTTCCGCGGCCCGGGTCTCGATGCCGAAGGGCGCCAGCAGATCGCGTGATCTCGCGCACCTTGCCGGGATTGTGGCTGGCGACGACCAGTTCGGCACCGGGAGCAAGCTTCATCCGCCGAGCACCTCTTTCTGCAGCGCGATCAGCTCGCCGATGCCCTTGCGGGCCAGCCGCACCAGCGCTGCGAATTCGTCGTCGCGAGAAGGGCGCGCCCTCGGCGGTGCCCTGAATCTCGACGATGCCGCCCGAGCCGGTGAGGACGAAATTGGCGTCGGTCTCGGCGGTGGAATCCTCGGCGTAATCGAGATCGAGCACCGGCGTGCCCTGCCAGATGCCGCAGGAAATCGCCGCCACATGGTCCTTGAGCAGCGCGGTTTTGACCATGCCGGTCTTCTTCATGAAGGCGGCGCATTGGGCCAGGGCGACATAACCGCCCGTGATCGCGGCGGTGCGGGTGCCGCCATCGGCCTGGATAACGTCGCAATCGACGACGATCTGGCGCTCGCCCAGGGCCGACATGTCGGTCACCGCCCGCAGGGAGCGGCCGATCAGGCGCTGGATTTCCTGGGTGCGGCCGGATTGTTTGCCCTGGGCGGCCTCGCGGCGCATGCGGTCATGGGTGGCGCGGGGCAGCATGCCGTATTCGGCCGTGACCCAGCCCTTGCCGGTGCCCTTGAGGAAGGGCGGGGGGCTTTCCTGCAGGCTGGCCGTGACAAAGACATGGGTATCGCCGAACTTGACGAGGCAGGAGCCTTCGGCGTGTTTGGCGACGCCGGGCTCGAGACTGATGGGGCGCAACGCATCGGCGGCGCGCTTGCTGGGGCGCATGGGGTGGTCCCTTGAAGTTGTGAATGTCTGCCGTTACCTAGCCTTGTCGGGTCCTCACGCGCAACGCGCTCCCTCGGAGCCGGGGAAGACTTCGAAGTTTCAAAGGTTTAGTGTCCTTGCCGATCGGGAAGCCACGAGGTTTCAAGCCGTGAATGCAACGCCGAAAAATCCCACGGAGGCCCGCCGCCTGGCCAGCGAGCTGGGCGAGCGGCCGCGCGAGGTGTTCCGCCACCTGGTCGATGCCTTCCTGACCTCGGGCGAACCGGTGGGCTCGCGCACCCTGTCGCAGCGCCTGCCGCTGTCGCTGTCGCCCGCCTCGATCCGCAATGTGATGGCCGATCTGGAGGCGTTGGGCCTTCTGGCCTCGCCCCATACCAGCGCCGGGCGGGTGCCGACGGAGAAGGGTCTGCGCCTGTTCGTCGATGGCCTGCTCGAAATCGGCGATCTGGATCCGGCCGAGCGGGCCGCGATCGAGGGCCGCATTGCCGGCACCGGGCGCGGCCTCGAAGACGTGCTGACCCAGGCCACGACCATGCTGTCGGGCCTGTCGCGCTGCGCCGGCCTTGTCGTCGCGCCCAAGCAGGACAGCACCCTCAAGCACATCGAATTCGTCTCGGCCGCCCCCGGCAAGACGCTGGTCGTGATCGTGGGCGATGACGGACAGGTCGAAAACCGGCTGATCGATACTCCGCAGCGGTCTCCCCGCCTCGGCCATGGCCGAAGCCTCGAACTATCTCAATGCCCGGCTGCGCGGGCGCACGCTCGACAGCGCACGGCACGAAATCGTCGAAGAGCTCGAATCCAGGCGCGCCGAACTCGACGCGCTGACCTCGAAGATCATTTCCGAGGGCCTGGCGACCCTGGCCGAACCGGCCGACGCGGTGAACCGCGCCGAGGAAAAGGTCCTGATCGTGCGCGGCGCCTCGCATCTGCTCGACAGCGTCGAGGCGCAGACCGATCTCGAGCGCGTGCGCAACCTGTTCGACGACATCGAGCGCAAGAACGATCTGATACGTCTGCTCGAGCTCGCCAAGGACGGCGATGGCGTGCGCATCTTCATCGGCTCGGAGAACCGGCTGTTCAGCCTGTCCGGCTCCTCGATCGTGGCCGCGCCCTATGCCGATGCCAAGGGCAAGATCGTGGGCGTCATCGCCGTGCTCGGGCCGACACGCCTCAATTATGCCCGCATCATTCCGATGGTGGACTACACCGCAAAGGTCGTAGGCCGCCTGCTAGCCTGAACGCTTACCCGAAGGACACGTCATGAGTGGCGACGAAGAAGACTATATCCCCGAGAACGAAACCGACGATGCCAGCGACGAGATCAATGATGAAGTCGCGGCGCTGCACGCCGAGATCGCCGAACTGAAGGACCGCGCGCTGCGCGCCATGGCCGATGCGGAGAACACGCGCCGCCGGGCCGATCGCGAGAAAAAGGACGCCTCGCAATACGCTATCGCCAATTTCGCGCGCGACATGCTGGCGGTGGCCGACAATTTCGCCCGCGCGATCGATGCCTGCCCGCCGGAGGCGCGCGAAAGCGCGAGCCCCCAGGTCAAGGGCGTGATCGAAGGCGTGGAAGCGACGGACCGCCAGTTGATGGCGACGCTCGAACGCTACGGGATCAAGCAGATTCAGACCGAGAACGCCAAATTCGACCCCAATCTGCATCAGGCGATTGCCGAGGTGCCGGGCCAGGGCAAGCCTGCCGGCACGATCGTCGATGTGATGCAGGTCGGTTATGTCATCGGCGAACGCTTGCTGCGCCCGGCCATGGTGACGGTGGCGCGCAACGAAAACGGCGCGGCCGGCGGCACGGTGGATACACAGGCGTGATCCGCATCGGCGTGAACGGGAGCGGGGGATGACGGGATGAGTGCCATGCGCGTCGTTGTTGCCGGGGCCACCGGCCGTATGGGCCAGACCGTGATCCGGGCCCTGGCCGAAACCGATGACTGCGTGCTGGCCGGCGCGCTCGAGCGCACGGGCCATCCCGATCTGGGCGCCGATGCGGCCGCGCTGGCCGGACTGGCCGAGGCCGGGGTGCCGCTCAGCGACGATCCGCTGGCCGCCATCGCCCATGCCGAGGCGGTCATCGATTTCAGTTCGCCGCAATTCTCGGTCGCGCTGGCCGACCTGGCGGCGCAGGCGCGCATCGTCCATGTCATCGGCACGACCGGCTTGTCGGACAGCGATGACACGCGCATCCGCGCCGCCGCGCGCCATGCGGTGATCGTCAAATCCGGCAATATGAGCCTGGGCGTCGACGCTGCTGGCCGCGCTGGTGAAGCAGGCGGCGCAAGCGCTTGCGGATTTCGACATCGAGATCGTCGAGATGCACCACCGCATGAAGGTCGATGCGCCCTCGGGCACGGCGCTGCTGCTGGGGCGGGCCGCCGCCGATGGCCGCGGCATCTCGCTGGACGACAAGGCCGTGCGCGCACGCGACGGCCATACCGGTGCGCGCGAAGACGGCGCCATCGGCTTCGCGGCGCTGCGCGGCGGCACCGTGGTCGGCGAACACAAGGTCGTGCTGGCCGGCCCGCAGGAGCGGATCGAGCTGGGTCACGTCGCCGAGGACCGCATGATCTTCGCCAATGGCGCCTTGGCCGCGGCGCGCTGGGGCCAGGGCAAGAAGCCCGGTCTCTACAGTATGGCGGACGTGCTCGGCCTCGCCGGTTAGGCGGCGCTGCGCGCGGCCTCGACCGCCAGCATGCTGCGCTTGCGCGTCAGTCCCCAGTGATAGCCGTGCAGCGCGCCGTCGCTGCCCAGCACGCGATGGCACGGAATCAGCAGCGAAATCGGATTGCGCCCCACAGCCGTGCCGACCGCGCGCGCCGCGGTGGGGGCGGACAGCTTTTCGGCGATGGCGCGATAGCTCGTGACCTTGCCGGAGGGGATTGCCAGCAGCGCCTGCCATACCTTGATCTGCCAGGGCGTGCCCAACAAATGCAGACCGAGCGGCGGCGCGGCGGCGTCATCGCCGAAGATGCGATGGGCAACCGGCGCGATGCGGGCGCGATCCTCGACGAACCGTGCGCGCGGCCAGCGGCTGCGCATGTCGGCCAGCATGGCGTTCTCTTCGCCTTCGTCAGCGAAGCCCAGCCCGCAAACCCCGCGTTCCGTCGCCATGACCAGCGCCACGCCGAACGGGCAATCGCAAAAGCCATAGGCGATGGTCAGACCGGCGCCCCCGCGCGCGTAATCGCCCGGCGTCATGGCCTCGATCTTGAGCGTGAGGTCGTGCAGCCGCGAGGGTCCTGACAGACCGGCTTCGAGCGCGGCATCGAGCACGCTGGCGCCACGCGCCAGATCGGTTTTGGCGTGTTCCAGCGTCAGATGTCCGACGAAATGTTTGGGGCTGACGCCGACATAGCGGGTGAACATGCGCTGGAAATGATAGGGCGACAGGCCCGCCGCCGCCGCAGCCTCGTCGAGCCGCGGCTGATCCAGATAGTGCTCCGACAGATAGCGGATGGCGCGGGCCATGCGCCGGTAATCCGGGCCGGATTTCGGGATCTTCGAAGGGCAGGGGCGAACGCATGACGCCAGCATGGCGCGCCGGGGGGCCGGACGCGACCCGATTCTTGCGCGGCGTGCCGTGCTCAGAGCGGGCGGTAGTCGCGGGCCGCCTGCAGGGCCGCCTTGAGCGCCGCGGCGAGGCTGGCCCGGTCCTGCGGCGCCAGAAAGGTGCCGAGCGGAACGCTGCGGCCATGGCTGGACAGGAACAGCCTGCGGGCCGGTTCGACATCGCTCTCCAGCGCCACCCGCACCCAATAGGGATTGAGGCGGATCTCGGTCGGCGTGCCCCGCGGCGGATAGCGGGTGATGTGCAGTTCCGAGGGGGTCAGCGTGACATGCTCGCGCCGCGCCGCCGCCCGGCGGCTGGCGCGCAGCGCCCAGGCCAGCAGCGCAACATCGGCGCCCATGAACGGCATGATCGGCCAGGCGCCGTGCAGGACAAAGCTGATGCCGAACGCGAAATTGAGCGCGCCCACCGCGATCAGCACGAACAGCAGGGCGCGCGGTGTCAGCGGAGGATTGGGCCGCAACACCGCATCGAAGAACACCGGTTCGACAGGCTGATCGCTCATGACATCTTCACACTGACGACGCCCTGTCGCGCTTGCAAGCCATGCAATGCCGCGAGGGCCGGGAATACCGGCCCTCGCGCATCGTCATCGCATCATTCGCGTGCGATCAGGGCGCGCGACGACCGCAGCGGCGTTCGTACTCACGCCGGCCGCCATGCTGTTTCCAGAACGGGGATCCCAGATTCAATTCGCACGGGTCGGTCATGGCGCCGACCGCGGCACCCGCGACGCCGCCAATGGCCGCACCTGCCGCCGGATTGCCTGTGGCCGCGCCGATCGCGGCGCCGCCGGCCGCACCCAACATGCCGCCCGTGACGGCGCGTTCGCCGGGCGTGGTGCCACAACCCGCCATCGCGAGTGCGGACGCCATTATGGCGCCAATTGCTAGAGTTCTCAGCGTCATACCGGTCTCCTTCTGACATTCGGTCTGGCAATAACGGACGGTCGCAAGTAAGGGTTCCCGGCAAAGTTCCTGGATCGGGGGCAGCGGCGGGGCAATTTCGCGGCCCTTTCATGTCAATCAGCCCGCCGGGGACCCGATGGAAGCCAGCAGGAGTTGGGGCGCGATGGCCAGGCGGTTCAGTCGAGCAGAGACCGAAAGCTTCTTCGCGCGGTTGCAGAAACTGGATCCAGAACCGCGCAGCGAACTGAACTACACCAATCCCTATACACTTCTGGTTGCCGTCGTCTTGTCGGCGCAGGCAACCGACAAGGGCGTCAACAAGGCGACCGAAAGACTTTTCGCCGTCGCCGACACGCCGCAGAAGATGGTGAAGCTAGGCGAAGCCGGCCTGACCGCACACATCAAGACCATCGGCCTGTTCCGCAACAAGGCCAAGAATGTCATCGCGTTGTCACAGCAGCTGATCGCCGATCACGACGGGAACGTGCCGCGCACGCGCGAGGCGCTGGAGGCGCTGCCGGGCGTCGGCCGCAAGACCGCCAATGTGGTTCTGAACGTCGCCTTTGCGGAGCCGACCATCGCCGTCGACACCCATATCTTCCGCGTCGCCAACCGCACCGGTCTGGCGCCGGGCAAGAATCCGCTGCAGGTCGAACTGGCACTGGAGAAATGCGTGCCGGCGCAGTTCAAGCTGCATGCCCATCACTGGCTGATCCTGCACGGCCGCTACACCTGCGTGGCGCGCAAGCCGCTTTGCCCGGTCTGCGTCGTGCGCGATCTGTGCCGCTTCGCCGACAAGACGAAGGAAGCACCGCTGGCGAAGACATCGGCGGCGGCGAAAAAAGCCCTCAGGAAACCGGCGTCGACGCGCGGGCGCGCAGCGCGTCCAGGCAAGTGAGGTCCGCCGCCAGCAAGCTGCCGCGCGGCAGTGTCTCGACATGCCGGACCTTGAACACCGAATCTTCGGAATAGAGGAAGAAGAACGCCTTGCAACGGTCGGAGTCGTAACGCCACATCTGGGCGTCACCGTCCCGCCGCACAAAGGCCGGCGCGCCATAGGCCGCGCGCAGCCTGGCCGCGCTCATGCCGGTCAGGTCGGAAGGCTCGCCCGGCGAGGGCGCCGGCGGCAATCTTACGCTGTCCGGCGATGCGCAGCCCGCCAGCACGGCCGCACAGGCCGCCACGCAGAAGATTCGAGATATTGGCGTCATCAGACCGGCCGCTCCTCATGCACATAGCGCTTGTAGAGATGAACCATGAAGGCGGCCCCGAACAAGGGCGCGAAGAAATTGACGAAGGGGACCGCCGAGAGCGCGGCCAACAGCACCCCGCCCGACCACACCCCGAACATGCGCCGCCGGCGCAGCGCCCGGGCCGCCGATTGCGACATGTGCCGCAGCGCCGCCAGTTCAAAGAATTCACGGCCCAGGAGCCAGCCATTGACGGCCAGCGTCAGCGCCGTGCCGATGCCGGGCAACAGAAAATTGAACGGCAGCAGGATGAGGCTGAGAAGGATCACCCAGCCGGCCAGCCGCAGCCCCGCAAACAGCCCCTTCCAGAAAGAGACGCCGGGCGAGGGCGGATCGGCGGGATAGTATTTTTTCTCCACGGCCTCGGCGATCTCATCGAGGAACAGCGAAGCGAACAGGGCGGCAACCGGGGCGCCCAGGAAGAACAGGCCCACAATCACAAGCAATGATGTGATCCAGTCGATCACCGTATTGAGCCATTGCCAATGAAATTCGGGGAGATGCGCAAGACCGTATTGCGCGCCGAAGAACAGGGCCACGAACAGCACAAGCGTCAGCAGCAGCGATTTCAGCACGACCCCACGGAAAGCGGGATCGAAAATCACGGCGACGGCTTGGCGCGCGCTTGCGAACATTGGTCCGGTCCTTTATCCGATGGCCCCAGCTTGGAGAATATCAGATTGAGGAGCATACCGATGGCTCATAAATACGACGTTGCCGGTCTGGGCAATGCGATTGTCGACGTGATTGCGCCGACCGACGACGCTTTCCTGCTCAAGCACAATGTCGCCAAGGGCGTCATGAGCCTGATCGACGAATACCGGGCGCATCAGCTTCTGCAGGTGCTGCCGGAATCCCGCGAAATCGCCGGCGGTTCGGCCGCCAACACGATGGCCGGGCTGGCCTCGTTCGGCGGCAAGGGCGTGTTCATGGGCAAGGTCAAGGCCGACCGCCTCGGCGCAAGCTTCGCCGAAGGCATGAAGGCGATCGGGCTGGACTACAACACCAAGCCGGCCGCAGACGGCGCACAGACCGCCTGCTGCCTGATCGCGGTGACACCCGACGGCCAGCGCAGCATGAACACCTATCTGGGCGCGTGCCGCGAAATCACCCCCGACGACATCGACGAAGAGGCCATCGCGCAATCCGCGGTCCTCTATATCGAGGGCTATCTGTGGGACGAGCCCGCCGCCAAGGCCGCCATCGAGAAGGCCATGAACGCGGCAAAGAAGGCCGGCGGCAAGGTCGCCTTCACGCTGTCCGATCCGTTCTGCGTCGAGCGCTGGCGCAGCGAATTCCGCGACCTGCTCGAAAACAAGATCGATATCCTGTTCGCCAATGAGGCCGAAGCCATGGCGCTGTTCGAAGTCGACAGCTTCGACGAGGTGCTGCAGAAGCTGCGCGCCTGGAACGGCGTGGCCGCGGTGACGCGGTCTGAGAAGGGTTGCGTGGTCTTCGACATCGACGAAGTGCATGTGCTCGATGCCTATCCGGTCGACAAGGTGCTGGACACGACGGGCGCCGGCGACCAGTTCGCGGCCGGCTTTCTCTATGGCTACACGCATGGCATGGCGCTGCCCATCTGCGGCAAGCTCGGCGCGCTGGCGGCGGCCGAGATCATTTCGCACTACGGCGCGCGCCCGGAAGCGCATCTCAAGACGCTGGCCACCGAGGCGAAGCTGATCTGATCATTCGCCGATGATATGCATCGCGATCGTGCGCCGCTGCGCGCGGTCGCGATGTTCGAACAGATAGAGCCCCTGCCAGGTGCCAAGCACAGGCGCGCCACGGCGCACGGGGATCGACAGTGAAGTCACCGTCAAGGCGCTGCGGATATGGGCCGGCATATCGTCCGGCCCTTCCGTCGTATGACGATAGAGACCGGGATCGCGCGACACCAGACGCTGCATGAACGTCTCCAGATCGGCGAGCACATCGGGATCCGCATTTTCCTGAATCAGTAGAGATGCCGAGGTGTGCTGCACGAAACAGGTCAGCAAGCCTTCGGCGATCTTCGCATCGCGCACAAAGCGACGCGCATCATTCGTGAGGTCATAGAGCCCGGGACCATGCGTCTGCACATCGATATCGCCGAAGTGCTGTTTCATCGCGTCACCGGTTTGCGCAGATAGACATAAAGCGCGCCATCGCCGCCATGGCGGCGATGGGCCGGGCGCACATCGGCGACCAGGCCCGCCAATTCCGGTTCGGCCAGCCAGCGCGGTGCCATGGCGCGCAACACACCGCGGCGGCGCTGCACCAGTTCAAGATCGAATGGTTCGTGCGGATCGGCGGGTTTCAGGCCCTTGCCCGTCACGATCAACACCAGACGGTATCCGCGCGCGGCGGCGCCGTGAACAAAGCTTGCCAGCGCATGGTGGGCGGTCTGTTCGGTCATGCCGTGCAGGTCGAGGCGCGCATCGGGCTCCAGCGCGCCGCGATGCAGCCGCCCGCTGGTGCGCCCGTCCACGCCGGTCGGCCTGGCGAGAATGGACGGCGCGGCGGCCGGGATGGCGGCGGCCTGGGCCTTGAGCCTGGCCTTGGCCGCGCCCGGTTTGACCCGCGGCCGGGCCTTGGCCGGCTTGATCGGGGCGGCATCCTTCAGCGCCGCCTCGAACAGCGCCCGCTCCTCGTCCGTGGGCTCGCGCTTGCGGCTCACGGTTGGCTCTCCGGAAATGTCCGGCCGTCACCCAGACGCGCCGCCACCGGCTTGGGCAGCAGCACGTACAAGCGGCCGCGCGCCTTCATGCGCCCGGCAATCGCCCGCGCATCCGGGCCGAAGCCCCAGAAGACATCGCCGCGCACCGGCCCGCGAATGGCCCCGCCCGTATCCTGGGCGATCAAAAGCCGGTCGAAGACCCGGTCCGGCCTGGCCGGATCGGGATCCGGGCGCGGTGGCCGCGACGAAGAAGGGCGCGCCCAGCGGGTGCAGCCGCCGGTCGACGGCGAGGCTGGCGCCCGGGGTCAGCGGCACGCCCTGGCTGCCGGCCGCGCCCAGCGCCGGATCGGCCAGCGCCTTCTCCTGGAAAAAGACGTAGGAGCGGTTGGTCTCCATGACCCGGCGCGCCTGATCGGGATGGGCCTGGAGCCAGGCCCGGATCGATTGCAGCGAAACATTCTCGCGCGGGATCGCCCCTTCGGCGATCAGGGTGCGGCCGATGGCGGTGTAGGGCTGGCCGTTCTGGGCGGCATAGGCGACCCGCGCCATGCTGCCATCATCGAAGACGACCCGGCCCGAGCCCTGGATATGGAGGAAGAAGACCGCGATCGGATCGGCGGCATAAAACAGGATCGGCGCCGTCTTGAGCCCGTTTGCGTCGATCCCAGCCCGATCGGGATAGGGCTCGAGGCTGTGCCCCACGACGCGCCCGGCGATGGACTCGTGGGCCCATTTCGCGCGGAACTTTCCCAGATCGACCGTGATCAGGTCGTCGGGCACGCCATAGACCGGTGTCTGATATTCGCCGTGGCGGCTGCGGCTGGCCCGGATCTGAGGCTCGTAATAGCCGGTGAACAGCCCCTCGCGTGCCTCGCCCGCGGCGATGGCGAAGGGCCGGAACCAGGTCTCGAAGTAGCGGCGGACCGTCTGGGCATTTGCCGGCCGGTGCGGGAGCGCGGCGCAGGCCGGCTGCCAGTCGCCGGCCGTGCCGGCATAACCGGCGCCGCCAAGGGCCGCCGCGGGCGGGCGTTTGGCCAGCAGGGCACAGGATCGGCGGAAGGCGGCCAGCGCGCCGGCGGGGTCGGCGCCGGCCCAGCCGGGCAGCGCCGAAAATTGTGTGGGTGTCAGGCGCAAGGGCCCGGGTTTGGGGGGAGGCGGCGGAGACTGCCGCCACCACAACCAGCCCGCCAGCACGGCGAGGAAGGCCAGAAGGATCGGAAGGGCGGCGCCCAGGCGCGAGCGGGCCGGCCCCATCTCAGCCGGTCAGGCGTCTTCGCCGTGAGTGGCGGCGATGGTCCAGTTGGGATCGCTCGAGCGCACGTCGCGGGTAAAGGTCCACACATCGTTGACGGCGCGCACGGTCTTGGGGTCGCCGTCGACCACCTTGCCATCCGCATCCAGGGTCGCGGACATGTATTGCGCGGCGAAGGTCATCGGTGATTTCGGCCGTGCGGCGTTTGAGCGCGGCGTGGCTGATCTTCACCTCGCGGAAGCCGATAAAGGTGAAATCGACGGTCTGCTTTTTCTGCTCGCGTTCGCGGATCACGCCATCGAAGGCGGTATAGACCTCGTCGCTGAGCAACGAGCGCAGGGTCTGGCGGTCGCCGGCGGCAAAGGCGGTCACCACCATTTCATAGGCCTGCTTGGCGCCGTCGACGAAATGGTCCTGCTCGAAATTGCGATCGGCCAGCTTGATGTCCAGCAGCCCGCGGGCGAGCGGATCGGCAGGTGTTTCGAGCGTTTCGGCCCGTGCCGCGCGATCGGGCAGGGCCACGACATTGTCCGCGCCATTCTTGGCGGCATTGCGGTTCAGGCCGTAGCGTTCCTGGGCGGGACGCTCATGGCCCGTGCGCCGGCCCAGCACCGTATAGAGGCGGAACAGGATGACCCCGGCCACCATGGCGATGAGCAGAATGAACAGAAGCTGAGAATTCAGCATAATACGCAGACCTTTCGGCCCCTTGTTTCAACGACCTGTGCGGCAAGCTATCGGGTGATAGGGGCACCCTAACGCTCCTGCGCTGCAGGGTCCAGCACGCCCGCCCGGTGTCAAAATCGCCGTACGGCCCGGGCCCTTGCGCGCAGGCATCTTCACTGAACAGAGCGCTTATCCAGCATATGGGGTTCCAAAGCCCGTCTGTCCAGCGCCCGCCGGCCGCCCCCAAAAGGACCCGATCGGCTTGTCGCTCTGCGCGTTCCATGGTAGCCCCGCGCCCAATCTGAACAGCGTTTCCGAAGGAAAATCGATGAGCGACGAATTTACCGCTGTGCCCAATGGCGGCCAGGAAGGCGATACTGGCGAGCAGAATTTCCGCATCCAGGTGGTCGGCCAGTACATCAAGGATCTGTCCTTCGAAAACCCTGCCGCGCCCATGGCCATGAACGTGCGGCCGGAAATCGATCTGGGCGTGGACCTGCAGGCCCGCCGTCTGGAAGAAGAACGCTTCGAGGTCGAGCTCAAGCTGCGGGTTTCGGCCAAGGCCGAGGACAAGGCCGTGTTCCTGCTCGAGCTCGTCTATGGCGGCCTGTTCCTGATCCAGAACGTGCCGGACGACATTCTGCAGCAGGTCCTCTTGATCGAGGCCCCGCATCTGCTGTTCCCCTTCGCGCGGCGGATCGTGGCCGATGCGGTGCGCGACGGCGGCATGCCGCCGCTGATGATCGAGCCGATCGATTTCGCCGGCCTGTATCGCGCCAAGATGGCCGAAGCCCAGCAGGGACAACAGGGCGGCACCGCCTAGGGCGCCCGTCCTTTCGCGGCCGGGCCGCCCCTCAGGGTGCGGCCCTGGCCTTGCCCCAATTCCACACCGCATCCTCGCCGAGCTCGGCGATGAAATCGGCATGGGCGGCGGCTTCGGCCTCGCTGATGCGCGGGGGCAGGGGCGCAGGACGCAAGCGCGGCGTGCTGTTTTCCGGCCCGGCAAAGCCGTCTTCGTCGCCGCTCGGCGCCAGTTCGAGCCGCTTCTGGCGCCCGCCGATCAGTTCGAGATAAAGCCGCGCCGTCAGCTCGGCATCGAGCAACGCGCCATGCTTGCTGCGGGCCGACAGATCGATACCGAAGCGCTTGCACAATTCGTCCAGCGAATAGCGCACGCCCGGCAGCTTGGCCTTGGCGATTTCGATCGTGTCGATCGCGCGCGCCAGCGGAATGGCCGGACGGTCGACACGCGCCAGTTCGGCATTGATGAACTTGATGTCGAAGCTGGCATTGTGGATCACCAGCGGCGCGTCGCCGAGAAATTCCAGAAACTCCTCGGCGATATCGGCAAAGAGCGGCTTGTCGGCGAGGAATTCGTCCGACAGCCCGTGCACGCGCTGCGACTCGACCGGCACAAGCCGTTCGGGATTGAGATAGGCATGAAAGCTTTCGCCGGTCGGCAGGTGATCGATCAGCTCGACGCAGCCCAGTTCGATGACGCGATGACCGTCATTGGGATCCAGGCCCGTGGTTTCGGTGTCGAAGACGATTTCCCGCATCATGTCGCGTCAGCTCCGTTCCAGCGCCGCTGCAGTTCGGCGACGATTGCCTTGACCTGTTCGAAGGCCGGCTCCAGGCCCTTGTCCGTTTCGACAACGAAATGGGCGCGCTTGCGCTTTTCCTCGTCCGCCATCTGGCGCGACAGGATATTGTCGAGTTTTTCGGCCGTCATGCCGGGGCGCGACAGCACGCGCGCGCGCTGAACCTCCGCCGGGGCCGAGACCACGACCACCGCATCCATGCGCGCATGACCGCCGGTTTCGAACAGCAGCGGCACATCGAGCACGACCATCGGCGCATCGGCCGCGCGCGCCTCGGCGAGGAATTTCTGCTGCTCGCGCGCCACCAGCGGGTGGACGATCTGTTCGAGAGTCTTGAAGCCGTCCGCCCGGGCCGTGATGGCGCGCGTCAGTGCCGCGCGATCCACCGCGCCGTCGGCGACCGTGCCGGGAAAGGCCGCTTCGATTTCGGCGACCGCGGCGCCGCCCTTCTCGTAGAGCCGGTGCACGGCGGCATCGGAATCGTAGACCGGGATGCCGAGCCGCGCGAACATCTTCGCGGTTTCCGACTTGCCCATGCCGATAGAGCCGGTCAGGCCCACCAGACGCGGTTGTCTATCGGTCACGGCGCAAAGCCTCTTCCAGATCGTGGCGCAGCGCCGGGGTGACCGCCGGGGTGACGCCGTAGAAGGCGGCAAACGCCGGCACCGCCTGATGCATCAACATGCCCAGGCCATCGATGACGGGGTGGCCGGCGGCCCGCGCCGCCTTCAGCAGGGGCGTTTCCAGGGGATTGTAGACGATGTCGCAAACCGCGGCGGCTTGCGGCAAGGGTTGCAAGGGCAAGTCCAGCGGCGGATTTCCGGCCATGCCGGCGCTGGTGGCGTTGAGCAGGATGGCGGCTTCGGGCGCGAGATGTTCCCAATCGCTCCACAAGGCAGGCACCAGCTGTGCAGAAATCTTGCCGGCGAAATCGCGCGCCAGCGCCTCGGCGCGCGCCGGATTGCGGTTGAGGATACAGATTTCGCCCGCCCCCAATTCGCACAGCGCCAGAATCGCGGCCCGCGCCGCGCCGCCCGCTCCGACGAGAATAGCGCGCCGCCCGCGCAACGTTTCCGCCGCCATCGCCGAAGACAGGCTCGCCGCCAGGCCGGCCGCATCGGTGTTGTGGCCGGCGATCCGCCCATTGTCGCCGAACAGCAGGAGATTGACGGCGCCGGCGGCCAGCGCCGGTTCATCGAGCGCATGGGCAATGCGCGAAGGCGGCCTGTTTGTGCGGGATGGTGACATTGACACCCGCGAAGCCGGCGCGCCGCAGGCCCGTCGACCACGGCCGCGAAATCCTCGCGCCGCACGGCGAGCGGCACATAGGCGCCGTCGATCGCCATGTTCCCGCAGCCAGAATCCGATGCAGCCGCGGCGACAGCGAATGGGCCACGGGCCAGCCGATCACCCCTGCGAGCCTGGTCGTCATGCGCGCGATGATGCCTTGGTCGCGCAGCGCCGTCAGCAAGGGAAGCAGGGGCAGGCCGAGAATCGCGAAATAATCCCCGTCTATTCGCGCGAACAATTGCGAGCCGCGGCCCTCCAGCCGGTAGCAGCCGACACTGTCCAGAATGGCGGTTCCCTCCTCGCGCAGATAGTCGTCCAGAAATGCGTCGCTGAAATCGCGCATCCGTCAACGACACGGTGTCCACCTGCCGCCAGATCGCCGTTCCACCGCGCGCCAGCACCGCCGCGGTGATCAGGCTGTGCGTGCGGCCGCGCAAATCGCGCAGCAATGCGCCGGCGGCTTCGACCGTATCGGATTTGCTGACAAGCGCGCCGTCGATCTCGAGCACCTGGTCGGCGCCCAGCACCAGGGCATCGGGAAGGCTGTTGCGACACGCGCACCGCTTTCAGTTCGGCGAGCGCATCGGCGATGGCGTGGGGCTTCGCCCCTTCCGCCAGCAAGGACTCCTTGATGCGCATCTTCGTCGACACGCGCGGGCCGGACCTCGAATTCGATCCCGGCGGCACGGAGCAGCTGCGCGCGCGTGGAACTGGCCGAGGCCAGGACGAGCGCTGTCACGCCTGCAGCCTCGTCGCGCTCGGTGAGGAGGTTGAGACCGCCGCGGCGGTTTCTTCTACCGAGCGGCGGGTGACGTCGATCGCCGGCCAGCCGTGGCTTTCATAGAGCTTGCGCGTGGCCGTGACTTCGGCGCGTACCGCGTCGAGATCGACATAAGAGGTGTCGCGGCCCTCTCGCCGATGGTGGTCAGCCGATTGCGGCGCATCTGCACCAGCCGGTCCGGCGAGGCCCACAGCCCCACGATCAGCGGCTCTATTGGCCGCGAGCAGTTGCGGCGGCAACAGGCAAACCGGCGAACAGCGGCACATTGGCGGCGCGGACGCCGCGGATTGCGAGATAGACACAGGTCGGCGTTTTGGAGGTGCGGCTGGCGCCGACCAGCACCACCTGCGCCTGGTCGAGCATGTCCAGCGCCTGGCCGTCGTCATGCGTGATGGTGTAATTCAGCGCCTCGATGCGCTGCAGATAGCGCTGATCGACTTCATGCTGCGCGCCCGGCCTGTGGGTTTCGGCCGCGCCGAGATAATGTTGCATCATCGCGATCGGTCCATCGAGCACACCCTGAAACGGCACGACCAAGCGCTGTGCACTGCGCTTCGAGCTCGCGGCGCAATTCCGGGATTGACGACGGTGAAGTAGACCGGACCCGGCTCGTCGCGAATATGTTCGATCACGCGCTGCAGCTGGCGATCGCTGCGCACCAGGGCATAGAAATGCTCCTGGACCTCGATGTTCTCGAACTGCGCGCAGGCCGCCTTGGCGATCGTGTTCAGCGTTTCGCCGGTGGCATCGGAGACCAGATGCAGATGGAATTTCCTGTTCACAACTCCGCGCCTCGGGAACGATGTGCGCTCCCAGTTACACTCACATTGATCCATGCCCGCGCGTCCGGTTCTACAGACCGGCGAGCGGTCTGCGCATAGCTCTGCCGTCTGGTTCCGGTGCATGAGCGGCGTCTGCTCTGTGGCCCGCCTGTGCATTGGCGGAGCCAGTGCCAGCACGGCCGGCGCGGCCGCGAGCGGCC
Organism: uncultured Pseudomonadota bacterium; assembly: GCA_963710925.1. Taxonomy (GTDB): domain Bacteria; phylum Pseudomonadota; class Alphaproteobacteria; order Micropepsales; family Micropepsaceae; genus Rhizomicrobium. The sequence continues at coordinate 825,149 of CAVQBY010000005.1, forward strand.
TTGAGTCCAAGGGCTTTGCGGCCTAGACGGAGCGCGCAGCTCACGGCTTCATGCACAACTCACAGCCCAAACATCATCAACATCAAACATTCTAGGAGTCTTTCTTTTGAAGAAAGATGGGACGAGCAAGTTGGTGCTCGGTTCTGGATGGACAGGCCCACACAGCCCGCCGCCGATCTGGCTGATGCGGCAGGCCGGCCGCTACCTGCCGGAGTACCGGGCCCTGCGGGCCAAGGCGGGATCGTTCTGGGCGATGTGCATGAACCCGAAGCTGGCCGCCGAGGTGACGCTGCAGCCGATCCGCCGGTTCGGCATGGATGCGGCGATCCTGTTCTCGGACATTCTGGTCGATCCCCTTTGCCTTGGGCGGGAGGTGCGCTTCGAGGAGGGCGACGGGCCCGATCATCACGCGCTATGGCGAGATCGAGCGGGTCGAGCGCGATCCGGCGGCATGGGCGGCAAGCTGGCGCCGGTCTATGAGACGCTGCGGCTGCTTCGCGGGCTGCAGCTGCCGGCGAGGAGACGGCCCTGCTGGGATTTGCCGGGGCGCCCTGGACGCTGGCGACCTATCTGGCCGAGGGCGGCGGCTCGCCGGACCAGCGGGCGGCGAAACTGTGGGGCTATCGCGATCCGGAGGGGTTTGCGCGCGCTGCTGGACCTTCTGGCCGATTGCGTGGCGGCCCATCTGGTGCCGTCAGCTCGAGGCCGGCGCCGATGCGGTGCAGATTTTCGATAGCTGGGCCAGCGGCTTGCCGGAACTGGCCTTTGAGCGATTGGGTCATCCGGCCGACACGCGCGCATCGTGACGGCGGTGCGACGCCCAGGTACCGGAGCGCCAGGATCATCGGATTTCCGCGCGCCACGACCCTGGCCGGCTATGAGCGCTATGCCGAGGCGACCGGCGTGGATGCGGTCTCGCTGGATACCGCCGTGCCGATGGGCTGGGCGGCCGAGGACGCTGGGGCCGAAACTGGCGCTGCAGGGCAATCTGGACCCGCTGGCGCTGGTGGCCGGCGGCGACGCGCTGGCGCGCGGCGGCGACGGATCCTGAGGCGATGGCCGGGCAAGCCGTTCATCTTCAATCTGGGCCATGGGGTGGTGCCGGAAACCCCGCCGGAGCATGTCGCCGCGCTGGTGGAGCGGGTGCAGGAGGCCAGCGGTGAGGCTGGCGGTCGTCCTGTTCAATCTGGGCGGCCCGGACAGGCCGGCGGCGGTGCGGCCGTTTCTGACCAATCTGTTTTCCGATCCGGCCATCATTGCGCTGCCGGGGCCTCTGCGCTGGCCGCTGGCGCGGCTGATTGCCGGCCGCCGGGCGCCGGTGGCCCGCGAGATCTACGCCAAGATGGGCGGCGCCTCGCCGATCCTGCCGGAGACCCAGGCCCAGGCCGCGGCCCTGGACACGGCGCTGGACCGGCGCGGACTTGAGGCGCGCAGCTTCATCGCCATGCGCTATTGGCAGCCCTTCACCGATGAGGCGGCGGCGGCCGTGAAGGCCTGGGGGCCGGACCGGATCGTGCTGCTGCCGCTCTATCCGCAATTCTCGACCACGACCACCGGCTCCTCGCTGGTGGATTGGCGGCGGGCCGCGCGCCGGGCGCGGCCTGGCGGTGCCCACGGCGCGGATCTGCTGCTATCCGTGGCGAGACCGGTTTTGCCGCGGCGGCCGCGGCGCTGGTACGCGAGGCGCTGGCGAGCGGCGGAAGCCGGACACGCACTATCGCGTTCTGTTTTCGGCGCACGGCTTGCCCAAGCGGGTGGTCGAGGGCGGCGATCCCTATCAGTGGCAGGTCGAACAGACGCGCTGCGGCCATCGTGGCGGCGCTGGGCGAGCCAGAGCTGGATCACACGGTCTGCTACCAAAGCCGGGTGGGGCCGCTGGAATGGATCGGGCCGGCCACCGATGCGGAGATCCGCCGGGCCGGCGCCGATGGCAAGGGCGTGATCGTGGTGCCGATAGCCTTCGTCTCCGAACATTCCGAAACGCTGGTCGAACTGGACATCGAATACCGGCATCTGGCGGATGCAAGCGGTGTGCCGGATTACATGCGGGTGCCGACGGTGGCCACCGGCGGAGCAATTCATCGACCGGGTCTGGCCGAGCTGGTCGAGCGCGGCGCTGGCCGGGGCCGCGCCTGTGACGTTGCGCGGGCGGGCGGATTTGTCCGGCGGCCTTCGGCCGCTGCGGATTTGGGGGGTAGGACATGGACGCATTGAACGGGGCCGTATCTGTGGATCAAGGCGTTCCATGTCATCTGCGGTGATCGCCTGGATGGCGGGCATGCTCTATCTGCCGCGGCTGTTCGTCTATCACTGCGAGACCGGCCCGGTTCGGCGGAATTCGGAACGCTTCAAGGTGATGGAGCGCAGGCTGCTCAGGATCATCATCAACCCGGCGATGATCGCGGCCTGGATTCTGGGCCTGACGCTGGTCGGTCCTGCCGGTGACCGTGCCTGGACACCAGCGCTGGTTCCACGCCAAATTCGCCCTGGTGCTGCTCCTGAGCGGCGTGCACGGGCTCTTCGCGCGCTGGGCGAAGCAGTTCGCCCGCGACCAGAACACCACGGCCGGCGCAATTTTATCGCGATCTGGAACGAGGTCCCGACGGTGCTGATGATCGCCATCGTCATCCTGGCGGTGGTCAAGCCGTTCTGAAGGCATCTTGCCGACCCGGGACCCGGAGATTTTCTGCGGCCGATTTCCGGCCTTGACGGCGCTTTGCAATGGCACCAAATAGCGGTATAAGTCATTAGTTCCCCAATCACGCCGCGGGCTGATGCGCAGCAGGCGCGCAGAACTGAGGTGGCCGAAAATCGGCCCGGCGTAGCGTTCATACCCGTTGATGTCGTCTGGTCGAGTCGCGAGGATCGTCTGCCGCCTTCCGGGTGTCTGGCCCCTCCTCTCCACTTGTTTCAGGTGTTCCTTCCATGACTGTGCAAGACGGCCTGCAGGCGATGAAGCTGCAGGATCTCAAAGCCAAAACCCCCACCGAACTTCTTGGCCTTTGCCGAGGAGCTGGAGATCGAGAACGCCTCGTCCATGCGCAAGCAGGACATGATGTTCGCGATCCTGAAGGAGCTGGCCGAGCGCGACGTGGAGATCACCGGCGCCGGCACGCTGGAAGTGCTGCAGGACGGCTTCGGCTTTCTGCGCTCGCCGGAATCGAACTATCTGGCCGGCCCGGACGACATCTATGTCTCGCCCTCGCAGATCCGCCGCTTCGGCCTTCGCACCGGCGACACCGTCGAAGGCCCGATCCGCAGCCCCAAGGACGGCGAACGCTATTTCGCGCTGCTGAAGGTCTCGACCATCAATTTCGAGGACCCCGAGGCGATCCAGCACAAGGTCCATTTCGACAATCTGACGCCGCTCTATCCGACCGAGTGGCTGAAGATGGAGATCGACGATCCCACGCTCAAGGACCGCACCGGCCGGGTCATCGATATCGTCGCGCCGCAGGGCAAGGGCCAGCGCGCGCTGATCACCGCCCCGCCGCGCACCGGCAAGACCGTGATCCTGCAGAACATCGCCAAGGCGATCGCGGCCAACCACCCCGAATGCTATCTGATCGTGCTTCTGATCGACGAGCGGCCGGAAGAAGTCACCGACATGCAGCGCACCGTGATCGGCGAGGTGATTTCCTCGACCTTCGACGAACCGGCGCAGCGCCACGTCCAGGTCGCCGAGATGGTGATCGAAAAGGCCAAGCGCCTGGTCGAGCACAAGCGCGACGTGGTCATCCTTCTGGACTCGATCACCCGCCTCGGCCGCGCCTACAACACCGTGGTGCCGTCATCGGGCAAGGTGCTGACCGGCGGCGTCGACGCCAACGCCCTGCAGCGGCCCAAGCGCTTCTTCGGCGCCGCGCGCAATATCGAGGAAGGCGGCTCGCTGACCATCATCGCCACCGCCCTGATCGACACCGGCAGCCGCATGGACGAAGTCATCTTCGAAGAGTTCAAGGGCACCGGCAACTCCGAAATCATTCTCGACCGCAAGGTCGCCGACAAGCGCGTGTTCCCGGCCATCGACATCCTGCAGATCCGGCACCCGCAAGGACGAGCTGCTGGCCGACAAGGGCACGCTGTCGAAGATGTATGTGCTGCGCCGCATCCTGGCGCCGATGGGCACGGTCGATGCCATCGAGTTCCTCAACGACAAGCTGCGCTCGTCGCAAGAACAACGCCGATTTCTTCGAGAGCATGAACACGTAAAGTCGCCGCAAGGCGTTACGAATGGAACGGGCCGGAAGAGCGATCTTCCGGCCCGTTTCTGTTGTGCGCGGGGTTCAGTGCACCGCCGATGCGGCCGGTGATCCAGTCCATCAGCGCCATCAGCACGCCGGAGACCACGAAGGTGAGGTGAATGATGACCAGCCACATCAGATCGGTCTTGTCGAAACTGGCGACCTCCATGAAGGCCTTGAGCAGGTGGATGGCCGAGATCGCGACGATGGAGGCGATCAGCTTCAGCTTCATGCCGGAGAAATCGACCTTGCCCATCCAGGCCGGGCGGTCGGGATGGTCGGCCGACATCCATCTTGGAGACGAAATTCTCGTAGCCGGAGAAGATCACCATCAAAAGCAGATTGGCGGCCAGCGACATGTCGATCAGCGACAGCACCCAGACCAGCACGTCGCGCTCGTTGAGTTCGAGGATCCTGGGCGCGGTGGCCATCAGCTCATGGCCGAAGATCACCAGCAGCGCCAGCAGCGCCAGGACCAGCCCCAGATAGAACGGCGCCATCAGCCAGCGGCTTGCGAACAACAGGGATTCGAGGGCGCGTTCTGCGGCCTTGGACTTGGACATGGGCGGACCCTCGTTCTGGCGAATCGCGGGTTACGTTAGCGCAAGTGCGGCCGGGGCCAAGCCGGGCCGGTTGACCGCAGGCCGGTTCGGGGCGGAGACTGGCCCCAGCCAGAACCCCGGAGAGAACCATGACCGAACATCCCAGCGACCGCGCGCAATTTCACGCCATGAAGGACGGCACCGCCGAGGACTGGGCCAAGATCGGGGCGGCGGCGGCTTCGTTCAACAAGGACCTGCCGAACCGCGTCCTGACCCATCTCAAGCTGCTCGAGGGCGATTGCGGCGGCTTCGCCGTCGACCGGATGGAGCATTCGCTGCAATCGGCGAGCCTGGCCCATCGTGACGGCATGGACGAGGAATATGTCGTCTGCGCGCTGCTGCACGATATCGGCGACACGCTGGCCTCCTCCAACCATGCCGAGCTGGGCGCGACCATCCTCAAGCCCTTCGTCTCGGAAGAGAACTGGTGGATGCTGCAGCACCACGGAATCTTCCAGGGCTATTATTTCTTCCACTATCTGGGTCTGGACCGGAACATGCGCGACCAGTTCCGCGACCATCCCTGCTTCGAGCGCACGGCCATGTTCTGCGCCCGCCACGACCAGAACGCCTTCGATCCGAACTACGACACCATGCCGCTGGAGGCCTTTGTGCCGATGGTGCAGCGGGTGATGGCGCGGCCCAAGCGCTCGATCTATCTGCGCGACGACCAGACATTGGCGGCCGAATAGCCCCTAAGGGATCAGCACCGTCGCGCCGGTGGTCTGGCGCGAATGCAGGGCCTCGTGGGCCTTGCGCGCGTCGGCCAGCGCGAAGCGCTGGTTCACGCTGATCCTGACAATGCCGCGGGCGATGACGTCGAACAGATCGTCCGCGGTCTCCTGCAGTTCGGCCGCATTGCGCGCGTAGCTGGCCAGCGTCGGCCGCGTCACATAGAGCGAGCCTTTCTGGCTGAGGATGCCGGGCGCGAAGGGCGGTACCGCGCCGGACGCATTGCCGAAACTCACCATCATGCCGCGCACGGCCAGACAGTCGAGCGAGCCGTCCCAGGTGTCCTTGCCGATCGAGTCATAGACGACCGGCACGCCTGCGCCGCCGGTGATGTCGCGCACCTGCTTCACCCAGTCGCCGGTGCGGGTGTTGAGCACATGGGCGCAGCCATTGTCCCTGGCCAGTTGCACCTTCTCATCCGAGCCGACCGTGCCGATCACGGTGGCGCCCAGATGCTTGGCCCATTGGCAGGCGATCAGCCCGACGCCGCCGGCGGCGGCATGCCACAGGATCGTCTGCCCCTTCCCGACGGCAAAGGTGCGCTTCAGGAGATATTGCGCCGTCATGCCCTTGAGCAGGGCCGCCGCCGCCTCTTCGTCGCCGAGCCCGTCGGGCAGTTTGACGAGACGGTCGGCCGGGATATTGGCGGCCTCGGCATAGGCGCAGAACGCCACCGTGCAATAGCCGACGCGCTGGCCGGGCTTGAAGTCGGCCACGCCCTCGCCAATCGCCGCGACGACGCCAGCCGCCTCCCCGCCCAGCGTCGCCGGCAGCGGCGCCGGATACAGCCCGGAGCGGAAATAGGTGTCGATGAAATTGACGCCGATGGCGGTGTGCCGGACCTGCACCTGGCCGGGCCCCGGCGGCGGCAGGTCGACCTCCTGCAGTTCAAGGACCTCGGGGCCGCCGAGTTTGGCGAAACGGATGGCTTTCATGGGACACCTCAGCGGTGGTGGCGGGCAGCGCCGGGCTGGCGGCTCCGGAGGCGATGTCTCAGCTCAGATGCTGGCGGAAGAAGGTGGCGGTGCGGCCATTGGCGAGATCGGCGCAGGCCTTGTCGTAATGGGCGCCGCCTTCGCGGGCGAAGGCATGATCCATGGTCGGGTAATGGTGGATCGTGACCTGCGGATTGTTCTTCAGCCCGGCCATGACCTTCTGCTGCGCCTCCGGCGGCACGAATTCGTCCTTGCCCGCGATATGCAGCATCAGCGGCGCCTTGATGGCCTTGGCCTCGCCCAGCATCTCCTGGATGTTCACGCCGTAATAGCCGACCGAGGCATCGGAGTCGGTGCGGCAGGCGGTGAGATAGGCCAGCAGCCCGCCCAGGCAATAGCCGACCGCGCCGACCTTGCCGGTGCAGCCCTTCACACCGCGCAGATGGGTGAGGGTCGGCCTGGATGTCGGTGACGCCAGCGGCCGCATCGAAGCGGGTCATCAGATCGAAGGCCTTTTTCCATTCGGCCTCGGTCTTGTCGGTGAGCTGGACGCCGGGTTCCAGCCGCCAGAACAGATCCGGCGCCAGGGCGAAATAGCCGCGGGCTGCGAAGGCGTCGGCGATGTCGCGCATGACCTGATTGACGCCGAAAATCTCCTGAATGACGACGACGCCCGGCCCGCGGCCGGCCGCGGGGGCTGCCAGATAGCCGGCAAAGCTGCCATCCGGTCCTTCGATGGTGATGTCTCGTCCGGCCATGGCTGGTCCTCCCCGGTTTCGCTGGGATCAGGTTATCGTTCCGGCCCCGGCCCCGCCAAGTGGCGGGGCGGAAAAGCGGTTCAGTTGACCCCGCCGCCGGGCGTGTTGGCGTTGCCGGCCATGCCCTGCGCCTGTTGGACCTGGGCCTGATTGACGGGCAATTGCAGCATCTGGGACAGGGCCACCGGGTTGGTGACGGGCAGCGAGCAGGCCTGCTGCTGGCAGACATAGGCGGTGGGCTGTCCGTTCTCCATGGTCTTGCCATGGGCGGGATGGCCCTCGGGCAGTGGGCTATCGGGGTCGACCACCATGAGGAGCTTGGCGGGCAGGCTGCGGCCGTGGACGGCCTGGACGAGCTCCTGCAGCCTGGGCGAACCGGACGGGCCGATGATCACGATCTGCAGATTGGAGAGCACCGTTTCGAGGCCGTTCATGATAGGTCGGCAGCGAAATGCCGATCCGGCCGGCTTCGCCGGAGAAGGCCTGGATCAGCGCATTGTTGCGCTCGCGGTAGAAGGCATCGGCGGTGATGAGATAGAGCTGGGCCAGCACCGAGACCATGATGCCGTTGGCGACGGGGATGACCTGGTCGAAGACCATCCGTGCACGGACGATAAGCGCTTCGGCGTCGTCGGCGGTGGTGAAGTAGCCGCCGTTCTGTGCGTCCCAGAAATGCTCGTTGAGCATGCGCGTCCAGGCCTGCGGCGCGTTCGAGGAAGCGCCGGTCGCCGGTGGCTTCGAACAGCGCCAGGGCCGCCCGCGCCATATGGGCGTAGTCGTCGGCAAAGCCGGTGCTGCCGCGCTTGCCGGCGCGCCAGGAATGGAACAGGCGATCGCCGTCGCCCATCGCCCGGCAGACGAAATCGAAGGCGGCCGATGGCTGCGTCGATCCATTCGGCGATTACCGAACACGCGTCCGGCATTGGCGAGGGCGGCGATCATCATGCCGTTCCAGTCGGCCAGGACCTTGTCGTCGCGCGGCGGCGCGGTGCGCTTCTGGCGCGCGGTCGAGCAACAGGGCGCGCTGCTTGGCCAGCATGGCTTCGTCGGCATCGGCCAGCGGATAGCGCTGCACGGTTGCCCAGGCGATGGAGAATGTACTTGCCCTGGAAGTTGCCTTCGCGCGCGACGCTGTAAATTTCCTTGAACCGCTGGGCGAAGGTGCCCTGCAGGGCGGCGTCGATTTCGGCTTCGCTCCAGAGGTAATACTTGCCTTCTTCGCCGTCGGTGTCGGCGTCGAGGCTGGAGGCAAACGCCTCTTCGACGCGCATCTCCCGCAAGGCCCAGCCGAGTGTTTCGGCGACGCGCTCGCGATAGAGCGGCGCGCGGTTGTGCTGCCAGACCAGCGTCAGGATGTCGACGATCTGGGCATTGTCGTACAGCATCTTTTCGAAGTGCGGCACGATCCAGCGCTGTCGGTGGAATAGCGCGCATAGCCGCCGCCGAGGTGATCATACATGCCGCCCAGACTCATATTGGTGAGCGAGGCCTGGACCAGCTGGTTGAACTGTTCGACGCCGGTGCGCAGATAGGCACGCCACAACATCTCGACGAGTCCGGTGCGAGGGAAATTTCGGGCGCGCCGGTGACGCCGCCGTAGAAGATGTCGAAGCGCTGGCCGACATGGATCGCCAGCTCGTCAAGGATGCCCTGTTGCAGCGGCCCGCGCAGATCGCGGCTCCACAATTGATCGAAGGCCTGCTGCACGCGCTGGGTGGTGTTGGCGACGGGTTCGGGCTGTTCGCGATAGATGCGCGAGACTTCGGCCAGCACGCTTCTTGAATGGCGCCTGGCCGTTTTGTTCTTCCTTGGGGAAGTAGCCGCCGGCGAGGAAGGGTTCGCCCGACGGTGTCAGGAACATGGTCAGCGGCCAGCCGCCCGCCTGGCCCAGCGCATTGGCCGCGGCCTGATAGATCTGATCGATGTCGGGGCGTTCCTCGCGGTCGACCTTGATCGGGATGAAGTGCTCGTTCATCAGCGCGGCCGTCTCCGGCGTCGGAGAAGCTTTCGCGGTTCATGGTGTGGCACCAGTGGCAGGCGGTGTAACCGATCGACAGAAGGATCGGCTTGTCGCTGGTCTGGGCCTCGGTCAGCGCCTCTTCGCTCCAGGGGCGCCAATGGACCGGATTGTCCTTGTGCGCGAGGAGATAAAGGCTGGTGGCCTGATCGAGCTGATTGCGGCTCATGTTCCATCCTGATGAAGGCAGCGGCGCGGATGCGGCGTCACTGCATGGCCCTCGTCGCCGGTTGTCCGGTTGTTTGAGGGTGGCGTTGGTCGTAGCTTTCCTTAGCGCGGGCACCCCCGCGCCCACAAGCGGATGTCGCGGGAAGCGGTTAAGGCGATGAAGGTCAATATCGAGATCGACATGACGCCGGAAGAGGCCCGGCGCATGATGGGCCTGCCCGATGTCAGCGCCTTTCAGGAACGCATGGTCGCCGAGATCGAAACACGCATGAAAAGCGCGCTCGACAGCTCCGATCCCGAAGCCATGATGAAAGCCTGGATGCCATGGGCTGCAGGGCTTTGAGCAATTTCAGCGCTTCTTGTGGGACAGCGCCGCCAAGGCGGCGAGCGGGACGGGCGAGCGCAAGAAACCCGCGTCCAAACCCGCGCGCTGAAGCAGCATGGCCGCCGCCGATACGATCTATGCGCTTTCGAGCGCGCCGGGCCGGGCCGCCATCGCCGTGCTGCGGGTCTCCGGGCCGGCGGCGGGCGCGGCGCTGGCGGCGCTGACCGGCGCGCAAACAGATCGCGCCGCGTCAGGCCGTGCTGGCGAAGCTGCGCGATGACCAGGGCGCGGCGATCGACCAGGCGCTGGTGCTGTGGTTTCCCGGGCCCTTCAGCGAGACCGGCGAGGATGTGGCCGAATTTCAGGTGCATGGCGGCCGGGCCGTCGTCGAGGCCGTGCTGGCGGCCCTGGCGGCGGTGCCGGGGCTGACGCCCGCCGGGCCCGGCGCCTTTACCCGCCGGGCGGTCGAGAACGGCAAGTTCGATCTCACCGGGGCCGAGGCGCTGATCGATCTGATCGACGCCGAGACCGAGGCCCAGCGGCGCCAGGCGTTGCGCCAGATGGGCGGCACACTGGCGGGTCTCTATGACGGCTGGCGGACGCGCCTGATCGGCGCCCTGGCCTGGGTCGAGGCCGCAATCGACTTCGCGGAGGAGGAGGTGCCGGAGGGCGCCGACGCCACGGCACGGCTGGCGGTCGGAGAAATTGTTGAGGAAATTCAATCGCATCTGGACGATTCCCATCGTGGCGAGCTGGTCCGCGAGGGGTTGTACTTAACGGTGATCGGTCAGCCGAACAGCGGTAAGAGTACGCTGGTCAATGCCCTGGCCAAACGTGATGTGGCGATCGTCGCGGAGAGCGCCGGGACGACGCGCGATGTCATCGAGGTGCGGCTGGACCTGGGCGGCTATGCCGTGACCGTGGCGGATACGGCCGGCCTGCGCGAGGCCGCCGAGGCGGTCGAGGCCGAGGGCGTGCGCCGGGCGCTGGCGCGCGCCGAGGCGGCTGATATTGTCGTGCTGGTGCTCGATGGCACGGCGGCGGACCCCTTTGCCGGCATTCCGGCGGAGGCGCGGGCGAGGGCCAGCCTCACCGTCTGGAACAAGGCGGACCAGCCATTTCCGGTTCCGCGCGAGGGGCTGGCGATTTCGGCCAAGACCGGCGAGGGGCTTCCGGCGCTGATCGCGGCGTTGACCGGGCTGGCGGAAGCGCGGCTGGCGGGGGCGGGCGAAGCCCCGGTACTGACCCGGGCCCGCCACCGCCAGGCGCTGGAAGAGGCGGCCGCGGCGCTTGCCCGGGCGTTGGCAGCCCCGCCGGGCGCCCCGGAGCTGATGGCCGAGGATATGCGGCTGGCGGCTGCGGGCCCTGGGCCGGATCACCGGCCGGGTCGATGTCGAGGAGCTGCTGGACGTGGTGTTCCGGGATTTCTGCATCGGCAAGTGACGGGACCGGGTGCAATGTTTCACGTGAAACATCGCTGGAGCGGATTTTGGCGTGTTTCACGTGAAACATGCGGCGAAATCTCTTGTCCCCGAAACCCGCGGACCCTATGGAAGCGGCCATGGAGCGCTACGATGTCATCGTGATCGGGGGCGGGCACGCCGGCTGTGAAGCCGCGGCGGCCTCCGCACGGGCAGGCGCTCGCACGTTGTTGCTGACACACAAGCTCGCGACCATCGGCGAGATGTCCTGCAACCCGGCGATCGGCGGCCTGGGCAAGGGGCATCTGGTGCGCGAGATCGATGCGCTGGACGGGCTCATGGGGCGCGTCGCTGATCGGGCGGGCATCCAGTTCCGGCTGCTCAACCGGCGCAAGGGGCCGGCCGTGCGCGGCCCCCGCGCGCAGGCCGACCGCAAGCTCTACCGCCAGGCCATGCAGGCGGCGCTGGCCGGCATCGACGGCCTCGACATCCTGGAGGCGGCGGCCGAGGACCTGATCCTCGAGAAGGGCCGCGTCTGTGGGGTCCGGACCGGACAGGGCGCCGAGATCCGGGCCGCGGCCGTCGTGCTCACCACCGGCACCTTTCTCAACGGGTCTGATCCATATCGGAGAGCAGAAGATCCCGGCGGGACGGGCCGCGGGCGGCCGCGGCGCCATCGGGCCGGGCGGGGTCGAGCAGCCGGCCCTCGGGCTGTCCCGGACGCTCTACGGCTTCGGCCTGCGGATGGGCCGCCTCAAGACCGGAACGCCGCCGCGCCTGGACGGCCGAACGATCGACTGGGCGTCGCTGGAATCCCAGCCGGGCGACGAGCCGCCGGTGCCTTTCTCCTTCCTGACGACGGCGATTACGACGCCCGCAGATCAACTGCCACATCACGCGCACCACGCCCGAGACCCACGCCATCATCCGCGCCAATCTCGACCGCGCGCCGATCTATTCCGGCCAGATCGCGGGCACCGGTCCGCGCTACTGCCCGTCGATCGAGGACAAGGTGGTGCGCTTCGCCGCGCGCGACACCCATCAGATCTTCCTCGAGCCCGAGGGGCTCGACGACGACACGGTCTATCCCAATGGCATCTCGACCTCGCTGCCCGAAGAGGTCCAGCTGGAGCTGATCAAGACGATCCCCGGCCTGGAGAAGGCGACGGTGCTGCGGCCGGGCTACGCCATCGAATATGACTATGTGGATCCGCGCGAACTCTCCCCGGCGCTCGAGGTCAAGGCCGTGCCGGGGCTCTATCTGGCCGGGCAGATCAACGGCACGACCGGCTATGAAGAGGCCGCCGCCCAGGGCTTGATGGCCGGTGCCAATGCGGCGCGGGCCGCCGGCGGAACCGGGCCGCTGATCCTGGACCGGGCCTCGGCCTATATCGGGGTGATGATCGACGATCTCGTGACCAAGGGGGTGAGCGAGCCCTATCGCATGTTCACCTCCCGCGCCGAGTACCGGCTCACGCTGCGCGCCGACAATGCCGATCAGCGCCTGACTCCGATCGGCGCGCGCGCCGGCCTGGTCGGCGCCGCAGCGGACCTCGGTCTTCGCCGCCAAGATGGCCCGGCTGGAAGCGGCACGCGCGTCGATGCGCGCGCTCAATTTGACGCCCAACGAAGCCCGCCGGCACGGCATCGCCATCCGCCTCGATGGCGTGCGCCGGACCGCGCTGGACCTTCTCAGCCTGCCCGAGGTGGAGTTCGCCAATCTGCGGGCGGTCTGGCCCGAGCTGGCCGATCTCGCGCCGGATGCGGTCGCGCAGCTCGAAGTCGACGCCCAATATGCCGGCTATCTCGACCGCCAGGACGCCGACATTCTGGCCTTCCGCCGCGACGAGGCGCTGCGCCTGCCGGACGATTTCGATTATGGCGCGGTCCACGGCCTCTCCACCGAGGCCGCACAGAAGCTGGCGGCCATCCGGCCGGCCACGCTGGGCCAGGCCGCGCGCATCGATGGCGTGACGCCGGCGGCGCTGACGCTGGTGCTGGCCCATGCGCGCAAGCGCGGCGCGGCGCGCAAGGCGGGTTAGGCGTGGGGGAGGTGGCATCGACCTTCGGTCCCGACGACTTCGCGCGCGCGGCGGAGGTTTCACGTGAAACACTGGCGCGGCTCAAGGCCTATGTGGCGCTGCTGGAGGACTGGAACGCGCGGCACAATCTGGTCTCGCGCGGCGTCTCTGGCGGCGGTCTGGCATCGCCATGTCTGGGATTCGGCGCAGCTCGCTCCGCTGATCCCGCAAGACGCCCGCAGCCTTGTCGATCTCGGCAGCGGCGCCGGCTTTCCCGGCCTGGTGCTGGCCTGTCTGCTGCGGGAGCGCCCGGGATTTCGCACCGTGCTCTACGAGTCCACCGCCAAGAAATGCGCCTTCCTTGAGGCCGCTGCCGCGCGGATGGAGGTTCAGGCGGAGGTGCGCAATGCCCGCATGGAAGACGCCGCGCCCGAGCCTTTCGACGTGGTGACGGCGCGCGCCTGCGCCCCGCTCGCCAGGCTGCTGGGCTATGCACAGCAATTTCAGGGTCCGCGGACCGTGAACCTGTTCCTCAAGGGACAAACTGTGGGGGCTGAATTGACCGAGGCCCATAAATCTTGGAGGATGAAGGCTGTAGGGCATCCCAGCCTTACCGATCCGTCCGGAGCGATCCTTGAAATTCGGGAGCTACGCCATGTCGGTTCCGTTCGACCCCGTTAAGGTGGCCGGTCCGGCCGGAAAACGCCCGCGGGTTCTTGTGGTCGCCAACCAGAAGGGCGGGGTCGGCAAGACCACGACGGCCATCAATCTGGGCACGGCGCTGGCCGCCGTCGGCCAGCCGACCCTGATCATCGACATCGATCCGCAGGGCAATGCCTCCACAGGGCTTGGCTGCCACGCACCCGATCGCAAGACCACGATCTATGATGTGCTGACGGGCGACGCCAGCATTGCCGAAGCCATGACGCCGACCCGGATTCCGGGGCTGTCGCTGCTGCCGTCCACGGTCGATCTGTCGGGGGCCGAGCTCGAACTGCTCGATCACCCGCGCCGCAACTATATCCTCAAGGACGAGCTGGAGCGCTTCGCCGACGAGCATGCCGGGCGCGTCTCCTATATCCTGATCGATTGCCCGCCCTCGCTGACGCTGTTGACCGTCAACGCCATGGCCGCAGCCCATGCCGTGGTCGTGCCGCTGCAATGCGAGTTCTTCGCGCTCGAAGGCTTGAGCCAGCTGCTCAAGACCATCGAACTGGTGCGGGCCAATCTCAATCCGGATCTCGATATCCAGGGCATCGTCCTGACCATGTTCGACAAGCGCAACCGGCTCTCCGACCAGGTCGCCGCCGATGTGCGCCAGCATATGGGCGACAAGGTCTATGAGACGATCATCCCGCGCAATGTGCGGATTTCCGAAGCGCCGAGCCATGGGCTGCCGGCGCTGGTCTATGATCTGCGCTGCCCGGGCAGCCAGGCCTATATCAAGCTCGCCGGCGAGTTGATCAAACGCGAACGCGCAAGGATGGCGGCATGATGGCCGAAGAACGTCACCGCGGATTGGGCCGCGGCCTCTCCGCCCTGATCGGCGACAAGCCGGCGGCCACGCACGGCCGAGGCCCCGCAGCCCAAGGGCGTGCGCACGGTGCCGGTGGCATTTCTGCAGTCCCAACCGCTTCCAGCCGCGCAAGACCTTCCAGGCCGAAGAGCTGCAGGACCTGGCCAATTCGGTGCGCGAAAAGGGCGTGCTGCTGCCGATCCTGGTGCGCCCGGTCGCCGGCCGGAACAACGAGTTCGAGATCGTGGCCGGCGAGCGCCGCTGGCGTGCCGCGCAAATGGCCAAGCTGCACGATGTGCCGGTGGTCGTCCGTGAGATGACGGATTCGGAATCGCTGGAACTGGCGATCATCGAAAATGTCCAGCGCGCCGATCTCAACGCGGTCGAAGAGGCGGCGCGCCTATCAGGAACTGATCGAGCGCTTCTGCCTATACCCAGGAGAAGCTGGCCGCAGGAGGTCGGCAAGAGCCGCAGCCACATCGCCAACACGTTGCGCCTGCTGAAACTGCCCGATGCGGTCCGGGCCATGGTGCGCGACGGGCGGCTGACGGCCGGCCATGCCCGCACCCTGATCGGCCTGCCCGATGCCGAACAGCGGGCGCGGGACATCGTCGAAGGCGGATTGAATGTTCGACAAGCCGAACAGCGTTCAGGCAACAAGGCGGCCAAACACGGCAAGGCCCCTGCGCCGGCCGAGAAGGATGCCGACACCAGGGCCCTGGAAGCCAGCCTTGTCAATGTGTTGGGGCTCAAAGTTCGAGATTGCCGACAAGGGCGAGAAGGGCGGCGAGATCCGCATCGCCTACAAGACGCTGGAACAGCTCGACGACGTCATCCGCCGTCTCAACAGGCCTGTGTAAGACCCTGTGGATAACACAAATTAAGGACGTTCAGGCAGGCGCTTAACCACGCGCGGCGAGGGCCAGCGCGGCGCCGGCATCGATCCGGCCGTCATAGAGCGCGCGGCCGATGATGACGCCCTGGATATTGGGTTCGGCCGCCGCCTGCAGCGCCTCCAGATCGCCGATCCCGGCGACCCCGCCCGACGCGATCACCGGAATCCGAACAGCGTTCGCCAAAGCCGCGGTGGCCTCGACATTGACGCCGCCCAGCATGCCGTCGCGGGCGATGTCGGTGAAGATGATGGCGGCGACGCCGGCATCCTCGAAACGCCGCGCCAGATCCGCCGACATCCAGCTCGGAAGTTTGCGCCCAGCCCTCCACCGCCACCTTGCCGTCCTTGGCGTCGATGCCGACGGCGATGCGGCCGGGATGGGCGCGTGCGGCCGCCTTCACCAGATCCGGGATTGCGCAAGGCGGCCGTGCCCAGGATCACGCGCGTGATCCCGGCCTCCAGCCAGTGTTCGATGCCCGCACGGTCGCGAATGCCGCCGCCCAGCTGGATCGGCAGATCGATGGCGGCGCGAATGGCGCGGATCGCCGGGGCATTGGCCGAGTGGCCCTCGAAGGCGCCATTGAGATCGACGCAATGCAGATATTCGAACCCGGCGGCGGCAAAGATCTGTGCCTGGGCGGCCGGATCGGTGTTGAAGATGGTGGCCTCGCCCATCTCCCCGCGCTTGAGGCGCACGCAGGCGCCGTCTTTCAGATCGATGGCGGGAAACAGGATCATGGCGACCAACTCAGGAAGTTCTGCGAGAAGGCGCAGACCCACGGCCTGGCTCTTCTCGGGATGAAACTGCGTGCCGGCGATATTGTCCCGGCCGATCGCGGCGGTGACCGGCCCGCCATAATCGGCGGTCGCCAGCACCGCGTCGTCATCTTCGGGATGGAACTGATAGGAGTGCACGAAATAGGCGTGCGCACCCGCTTCGATGCCGGCAAAGAGCGGATGCGCGCGCCGCACCGTCAGTTCGTTCCAGCCCATATGCGGGATCTTGAGGGTGGGATCGGCCGGCGCGAGCGCCACAACCTCGCCGTCGATCCAGCCAAGACCGGGGGTCTCGCCGAATTCGCGCCCCAGCGTCGCCAGCAACTGCATGCCGACGCAGATGCCCAGAAAGGGCACGCCACGCGCGCGCACGGCCTCTTCGAGCGCCTCGCGCATGCCGGGAATGGAGGTCAGCCCGCGCATGCAATCGGCAAAGGCGCCGACGCCCGGCAGCACGATCCGCTCGGCCCTGGCCACCGCGCCCGGATCGGCCGTCACGACGATCTCCTGGACGGCTCCACCCTCGCGCGCGGCGCGCGCCAGTGCCTTTTCCGCAGAGCGCAGATTGCCAGAGCCGTAGTCGATCAGCGCGACGCGCCGTGTCATGGAGAAATCCCGAGCTGTCCGCGCGCTAGATAGCCCAAAGCGTCGGCCGCGCCAAACCGTCGTCCCGCCCGCACGTCCAACAACTCCGTACAAGGATTATTTCGAACAGGCGTCCGGTCCGTACACCGGCACCACCTCGAAATGCCGGTCGCCGGCCTCGATCGCGCGGTATTGCGGAACCGGGGCCACCACCGCGTATTGGCCCGCCCGCATAGCGTCCAGCGCGGCCTTGCAATGCGGTCCGTTCAATCGTCCGACCACGGACCAATGCCCGAAATCGTCCTGCCCCAGCACCACGGCGCTCCAGCCATCGCCCTCTCCGGTCACGAACACATATTGATCCGGTGGCGCACCGTTGAGCTCCGCGGGAAAGGCGTCGCAACGTCCGCCTGCGCGGCTGAGGCAGGCGGGCACATAGCCGCCGGCGTCCTTGCGCCAGTCCTGACGCAGCAGGCTTTGCGGCAACAGATGGTCGGGCGGGTAGACATGAATCCGCGCGGCAATATCGGCAGCCGTCGGCGCCCGGTCGGCACGTTCATGTCTCGCGGCCATCGCCTCCTGTGCGCGTGTACGAATGCTGGCAGCGCCCGCGCCGGTGCGCGTCGCCGCCAGCCGTGTCAGCGCCGCCCGGCCGAAGCGGCCGCCCTGCCAGCGCAGATAGGCGTAATCGAACTTGTCGGGCGACACTGCGCCGGATTGGAGCCGCGCCACCTGACTGTCGACGGCGATGCGCAGCGGATCGGCCGCCGGCGAAAACAATGCCGCCAGGACGCCCAGCACGATGAAGGATGTGGCGATATTGACCGGCGCCAGATCGGTGAGCCAGCCGCGGCGCAGCGCCAGATCGCCGATCACGACGGCGCCATAGCCGAACGCATAACAGGCGGCGACCACCATGCAGGCAAAGGCGTAGATCCGATCCTCGCTCCAGCCATGCTGGCCGACGCGCAGCGCCAGCGCATAGGCCGCCAGCGCCACCAGCGGCACCAGCACCAGCGCCGCCGCCGTCGCGCCGAGGCGCAACAGCGCCGGCGGGGTGTGTTCGCCCGATCCGTCCTGCCAGGCCGCATTGATGAGAAACACCAGCGTCGCGGCCGCGGTGAGCAGCAGCGCCGCCGCCGAGCGCGTCTTCCACAGCGGTTCCAGCCCGGTGAAGAGCAGGCTGGCGAGAAAGCCGACCGCCAGAAGCGCCATCAGCGGCAACAGCCAGGACAGGAGCACCAGCACCACGGTGCGGATGCCGGCCACCAGCCGCGACCGCACATCGGTCAGATGCAGCGCCCCCGCAGTCGCCAGCGCCGTGGCCGGAATGCTGAACCAGGCATGGTCCAGAAGGTCGGAGAGAAATTTGAGATTGATGAGGTCGAACAATCCGGCGCCGAGCCACAGCACGCCCCAGAACACGCCGACGAACACCAGCGCCAGCGCCAGCTGCACGCCCAGCTTCCAGGCGGCGTCGAAATAGGCGTCGTAGCGGGCAATGAATTTGCGGTCCCGGTCCGCCGCGGCGATCAGCGACTGGGCGATGAAAAGCCCGACGGCGCAAAAGAAGAACAGCGCAAAAGAGGGCAGGCCGTCGTCGCGGATGGTCGCGACCGGCGCGCCCGCCTCCAGCGGCGCCAGCGCGATCCGCCAGCGGTCATAGACCGCCAGTGCCGCCAGAATCGCCGTCGCCGCCCCGAGCCAGGGCAGCAGCGTGCGCAGGCGGATATTGCCGGCGGCCTGGATTGCGATCAGCGGAACGAGAAAGGCCACCAGCGCCAGCGGCGCGAAGATCAGCGGATGGGTCGCCGGCCAGAGCTGCGCGTCGGCGGCGCGATAGAGGCCATAGAGCGCCAGGCCCTGCGCCAGCCCGATGGCCAGCCGCACGCCCGCCAGAATGCGCGCCGCCTCCGTCCCGCGTTCGCCTGTGTCGCTCATTGGCCGCTTCCCGCCATCGCCCGACTGCGATCATAGCGCCGAATGCGGCGGATCGGTGAGCGGACGATCAGAAACGCCAGGCGACGAGGACGGCGCCGGCCGCGATGAGGCCGACCCCCAGCCAGTTGGGCGCGGTCAGCTTCTCGCCCAGGAAGATGACGCCGAAGATCGCGACCAGCACCACCGAGAGCTTGTCGATGGGGGCGACCCGCGCGGCCTCGCCCAGCTTCAGGGCGCGGAAATAGCACAGCCAGGACAATCCTGTGGCCGCGCCGGAAAGGACCAGAAAGACATAAGTGCGCGCCGGAACGCTGGACGGGCTCTGCCAGGCGCCGGTCGCCGCCAGGATGGCGCTGACAATGGCCAGGATCACCAGCGTGCGGATGAAGGTGGCGTAGTCCGAATTGATGGCCTCGACGCCGACCTTGGCGAAAATCGCCGTCAGTGCCGCGAAGCCCGCCGCCAGCACCGCCCAGACCTGCCAGCTGGAGAAGAGAGATTTCATGCACGCCCCAATCGTTATGCTTGACGTAACGCGTATCAGGCGGCAAAGTCAAGCAATGGCACGGCGCCCGGTCCATCCCGGAAAGCATCTGGCGGAAGCCTTGGAAGAGCTAGGCATGTCCGCGGCGGAGTTCGCGCGACAGATCAGGGTGCCGACCAACCGCATCACCGCGATCCTCAACGGCACGCGTGCGGTAACCGCCGACACGGCTCTGCGCCTCGGCCACTGGTTCGGCACCAGCGCCGAATTCTGGCTGAATCTGCAGAAGCTCTATGAGCTGCGCGTCGCGGAAGCGGAAGTGGGCGCGGAGATCAGGAAATTGCCAAAGCGCAAGGCGGCGTGAGATGAAGCCGACAGCGCTCGATGCCGATCCTAGCCAACTCGATGACCATCGAAACCCAGTTCGTCACCGAGATCGCGACATGGCTGGCTCGTGATAAAGTGCTCGCCGAGCGGAGCGTCGCCGGGTTTCGCAGCTATATCGACCGACTTCTGGCGTACGCTTTCGTTCCCGAACTGATCGGGCTCATCGCTTAAGAGCGACAGGCACAATCGAAGAGTATTGCTGCGATCTGTTTAAGGACATTGTCGATCAGCGCCGTCACCATTTCGTCCGCAATCCACGCGGCTCCGGAGATGTCTTTGAACAGTATGGATGCTTTCGTTCACTGCCGGTTGCAAAGCGGCATTATCAAGCTCATCGGTCGCGCTGGAAGTGATAGGTTCATGCGCAGGGCACGCTCATTCGCGCTGAACTTCCGCTGACTTGCGCACAGACGCGTGCAAAACTCGGCCTTCAATTCCTGAGACAGGATGTCCGGTGATTTGATTTCCGGTAGTTCACGCCTCGACGGGCAAGTTCAAATACGCAAAGACATTACGAGACTGCCTGACGGCTCGCTGAACGGAGGCGATCCAACGCTTAGCCAGAATCGAATCGCAACACTCCATCTGCGCGTCACTTGACGTCTCAATCCGCATCCATCTTCAGCGCCGCGATGAAGGCTTCCTGCGGGATCTCGACCTTGCCGAACTGGCGCATCTTCTTCTTGCCCTCTTTCTGCTTGTCGAGGAGCTTGCGCTTGCGGGTGATGTCGCCGCCATAGCATTTCGCGGTCACGTCCTTGCGCAGCGCGCTGATGGTTTCGCGGGCGATGATCTTGCCGCCGATCGCCGCCTGGATCGGAATCTGGAACATGTGGCGCGGGATCAGCTCTTTCAGCTTCTCGCACATCGAGCGGCCGCGGTTTTCGGCGCGGCTGCGGTTGACGACAATGGACAGCGCATCGACCGGCTCGGCATTGACGAGGATGCTCATCTTGACGAGATCGCCTTCCTCATAGCCCTCGATGTGATAGTCGAAGCTGGCATAGCCGCGGCTCACGCTTTTGAGCCGGTCGTAGAAATCGAACACCACCTCGTTGAGCGGCAGCATGTAGACCAGCATGGCGCGGCTGCCGGCATAGGTCAGCTCGACCTGCCGGCCGCGCCGGTCCTCGCACAGTTTCAGCACGGCGCCGAGATAATCGTCGGGCACCATGATGGTGGCCTTGATCCAGGGCTCCTCGATGAAGGCGATCTTCATCACCTCCGGCATGTCGGCCGGGTTGTGCAGCTCCTTCATCGTCGCCGTCGGTCATGTGGATGCGGTAGATGACGGAGGGCGCCGTGGTGATGAGATCGAGATTGAATTCGCGCTCCAGCCGCTCGCGCACGATCTCCAGATGCAGCAGGCCGAGAAAGCCGCAGCGGAAGCCGAAGCCCAGCGCCGCCGAGGATTCGGCCTCGTAGTTGAAGCTGGCATCGTTGAGATGCAGCTTGGACAGCGCCTCGCGCAGATCCTCGAACTGGCCGGCATCGACGGGGAACAGCCCGCAGAACACCACCTGCTGGGCCGGCTTGAAGCCCGGCAGCGGGGTGAGCGTGCCCTTCTTCTCGTCGGTGATGGTGTCGCCGACCTGGGTGTCGGCCACCTGCTTGATGGCCGCGGTGATGAAGCCGATCTCGCCGGGGCCCAGTTCGTCGACCGGCGTCTTCTTCGGCTTGAACACGCCGACCTGTTCGACCTGATAGACGGCATCGGACATGATCATGCGGATCTTCTGGCCGCGCTTGAGCTTGCCGTCGAGCACCCGCACCAGCACGACGACGCCGAGATAGGCGTCATACCAGCTGTCGACCAGCAGCGCCTTGAGCGGCGCATCGGCCATGCCCTTGGGCGGCGGCAGGCGCTGGACGATGGCTTCGAGCACGCCTTCGATATTGAGGCCGGTCTTGGCCGAAATCTCGATGGCCTCGGAGGCATCCAGCCCGATGACGTCTTCGATCTGCTGGCGGATGCGCTCGGGTTCGGCCGCCGGCAGGTCGATCTTGTTGAGCACCGGCACGATCTCGAGATTGGCGTCGATGGCCTGATAGACATTGGCCAGCGTCTGGGCCTCGACGCCCTGGCTGGCGTCGACCACCAGAAGCGCGCCTTCGCAGGCGGCCAGGCAGCGGCTCACCTCATAGGCGAAGTCGACATGGCCGGGGGTGTCCATCAGGTTCAGAACATAGGTCTCCCCGTTCTGCGCCTTGTATTCCAGCCGCACGGTCTGGGCCTTGATGGTGATGCCGCGCTCGCGCTCGATATCCATGGAATCGAGCACCTGCTGCTTCATCTCGCGCGTCGTCAGCCCGCCGGTGACCTGGATCAGCCGGTCGGCCAGGGTGGATTTGCCATGGTCGATATGGGCGACGATGGAGAAGTTCCGAATGTGCGCGAGGTCCGTCATGGAGGCGCGATATAGAGATATGCCCCGCGTCCGTCCAGTTCAGGCGGAAACCCGGCCGATCCGCCGCATCGCGGCCACCAGCGGGCCCAGACCGCCCAGTTGAAACCCGACCGAAACCAGCACCAGCACGGGCAGGGACACGTCGTAAAGCGCGCCGGCCAGGGCGCTGCCCGCAAACCAGGCGATGCCGAACACGGCGGTGAAAATGCCATAGGCGCGGGCGCGGGCATGCTCGGGCACCAGATGGGCGACGGCGGCCGACATCACCGCCTCATGGATGCCCAGCGCCACACCCCACAGGATGGTGCCGAACAGCGCATCGTCGAAGCCGCCCAGAAACACCAGCGGCGCCACCGCCGCGCCGATCACCGTGCCCGGCAGCAGCACGAAAAGGCCGCGCTTGTCGAACCAGCGGCCGAACACCAGCGAGCCGAGGCCGGCCATGGCCATGGCGAAGGCATAGAGGATGGGGATCCAGGCCTCGGACACCACATGGGCCTTGGCATAGTGATAGGCAATCAGGGGATAGTCGGCGAAGCCGAAGGCGATCAGCCCGGCGCTGGCCGCATAAAGCCAGAAGGCGGGCGTCAGATCGGCCTGGCTGTGCTGCGCGGGCGCTCGCGCGACATTTCCGGCAAAGCCGAATTTGAGGCTGAGCGCCGTGACCGAGACCAGCGTCAGCATGGCCGGGATCGCCAGCCAGGCGAAGGCCATCCGGTAGTCGTGATGCAGGAACAGGACGAGGGCCGCGATCAGCGGGCCCGTCATCGCGCCGGTCTGGTCCATGGCCTCGTGCAGGCCGAAGGCCCAGCCCTGCCCGATCACGCTTCCGGCGCGCGATTTCATGGTGCTGGCCGCCGGGCTTCTGACCGCCTTGCCGGTGCGCTCCATGATGATCAGCAGCGCCGCCATCCACCAATTGCCGGCCAGCGCCAGAAGCGGCACCGCCGCCATCTGGATCACATAGCCGGCCAGCGTGATCGGCCAGTACAGATGGGTCTTCTCCGCCAGCCGCCCGGAAACCAGGCGCAACAGATAGCCGACCAGCTCGCCGGTGCCGGCAATCAGCCCGACCGCCAGCCCGCTGGCGCCCAGCGAGGCCAGGAACGGACCGGTGATGCCGCGCATGCCCTCATAGGCCATGTCGGCAAAGAAGCTGACCACGCCGAAGGCGACGATGAAGGCGAGCGCCGAGCGCTTGTCGAAACTCTGCTCGCTCGTCGCCGGCCTCACGTCCGCAGCGTGCCGCCGGTCGCCTTGCTCACGGCGGCGACGATCTTGTCGGCCACCGCTTCGATCTCGGCGTCGGTCAGGGTCTTGTCCTTGGGCTGCAGGCGCACGGTGATCGCCAGCGACTTCTTGCCCTCGGGCACGCCCTTGCCTTCATAGACGTCGAACACCGCCACGCTGTCGATCAGGTTGCGCTCGGCCATGCGCGCGGGTTTGAGCACATCCTCGGCCGTCACCTTGGCATCGACGACGAAGGCGAAATCGCGCTCGACCGGCTGGAAGAAGCTCGGCGCAAATGGGCCGCGCGCCTTGCCTTTGGCCTTGGGCTCGGGAATCCGGTCAAGGAAGATCTCGAAACCGACGACCGGGCCCTTCAGATCGAAGGCGTCGATGACCTTGGGATGGAGCTCGCCGAAGGTGCCGATCACCTTGGGGCCCAGCGCCAGGGTGCCGGCAGCGGCCGGGGTGATACCAGCTCCGGCGCTCCGGCGCGGATCGGCGCGTTCATGGCCCCGCCCATCGCCGCCTCGATCGCCGCCAGCATGTCGGCCTTGGCATCGAAGACATCGGCGGGGTGGGTGGATTTGCTCCAGTCGCGCGGCCCCGCGCCGACGCGGATGCCGGTGGCTACGGTCTTCTGCGCGCCGGGCAGTCCGCTGTCGAAGGCGGCGCCGATTTCGAACAGCATCAGATCGGCGAAGCCGCGCGCCTGGTTGCGGGCTGCGGCCGCCAGAAGTGACGGCAGCACGGCCGGCCGCATCGCATCCAGATCGGCGGCGATGGGATTTTCGAGTTGGCGCGCTTCGTCGCCGCCGCCGAACAAGGCGGCGTGTTCGCGCGGAATGAAGGAATAGCTCACGCATTCGTTGAAACCGCGCGTGGCCAGAAGGCGGCGCACCAGGCGCAGCCGCTTCTGCGCGCCGGTGAGCACCGGCCGGGCAATGGCCTCGGGCCGCGACATCGGCACCGACGGCACATGTTCGAGGCCGTGAATGCGCACGACCTCCTCGACCAGATCGGCCGCGCCGTCGACATCGCTGCGCCAGGATGGCGGGGTCACCTTCAGCGGCGTGCCTGGCTTCGACCACGAAGCCGAGATTGGTCAGGATGCGGCGTGATCTCCTGCACGCGGCAAATCGAGGCCGGCCAGGCGTGCGACCGCATCCGGCGTGAAATCGATCTGGCGGTGCCATTGCGGGAACACGCTCCGGCGATCACCGGTTCGGCCGCTTCGCCGCCGCAGAACTCCAGGATCAGCTTGGTCGCCAGCTCCATCCCCGGCACCACGAATTCCGGATCGACGCCACGCTCGAAGCGATAGCGTGCATCGGAGAGGATGCCGAGCTTGCGCCCCGTGGCCGCGATCGAGACCGGATCGAAGAAGGCCGATTCGACGAAGACATTGGTGGTCGTGTCGGTGCAGCCCGTTTCTTCGCCGCCCATCACGCCGGCGATGCCGCGTGCGGCCTTCTCGTCGGCGATGACGCACATGGAGGAATCGAGGGTGTAGGTCTTGCCGTCGAGGGCGAGAAGCTGTTCGCCGTCCTCGGCCATGCGCGCCTGCAGATTGCCGTCGAGCTTGTCGGCGTCGAACACGTGCAGCGGCCGTCCGCGGTCATAGGACAGAAGATTGGTGACATCGACCAGCGCCGAGATGGGACGAAGGCCGATGGCGCGCAGACGTTCCTGCAGCCATTTCGGCGAGGGCCCGTTCTTGACACCGCGAATGTAGCGGCCGGCAAAGAGCGGACAGGCGCCCGCGGCCTCGGGCGCGAAATTGAGCGCGACCGTTTTGGGGCTGGCGAATGTTCCGGGCACCGCATGCACCGGCCCGCTCTTCAGGCGGCCCAGACCGGCGGCGGCCAGGTCGCGGGCGATGCCATGCACGGATGTGCAGTCGCCGCGATTGGGCGTGATGGCGACATCGATCACCGGATCGTTGAGGCCCAGCGCCTCGGCCGCGCCCGTGCCGATCTCGGCCTCGGGCGAAAGCTCGATGATACCGTCATGTTCGTCGGAGATCAGCAGCTCGCGCTCCGAACACATCATGCCGCGGGATTCGACGCCTCTGATGGCGCCGACCTTGAGCACGTCGCCGCTCGCCGGAATGGTGACGCCGGGTTTGGCAAACACGACCTTGATGCCGGTGCGCGCATTGGGGGCGCCGCAGATCACCTGCACGATGTCCGCGCCGGTATCGACCATGCACAGCTTGAGTTTGTCGGCATTGGGATGTTTTTCGGCGGAGACCACATGGCCGACGGTGAAGTCGCGCAAGGCCGCGCCGGCATCTTCGACCGATTCCACCTCGAGGCCGATGGAGGTCAGCTTGTCGGCGATGGTGGCCGCGTCGGCATCGGTGTCGAGATGATCGGTGAGCCAGGACAGCGTGAATTTCATCGGCTCAGCCCTCCGTCGAGCGTCGGCAGGTCGAGCGCGGCGAAGCCGAAATGCCTGAGCCAGCGAAGATCGGATTCGAAGAAGGGCCGAAGATCCGGCGCGCCATATTTCAGCATGGCCAGCCGGTCGATGCCGCCGCCGAAGGCATAGCCCTGATATTTCGCCGGATCGATGCCGCACATCTCCAGCACCCGCGGATGGACCATGCCGGAGCCGGCCAGCTCCAGCCAGTCGCTGCCGGTGCCGAACTTGATCTGTCCGGGATTGGAGCGGTCGCAACGCAGATCCCATTCGACGCTGGGTTCGGTGAACGGAAAGAAGCTGGGGCGCGCACGAAGTTCGACCGTGTCGACCTCGAAGAAGGCCTTGCAGAACTCTTCCATCACCCATTTCAGGTGACCGAGATGGGTGACCTCGTCGATCACCAGCCCCTCGAACTGGTGGAACATGGGCGAATGCGTGGCATCGGAGTCGACGCGATAGGTGCGGCCCGGCGCGACGATCCGGATCGGCGGCTTCTGCTTGAGCATGGTGCGCACCTGCACCGGCGAGGTGTGCGTGCGCAGCACATGGCGCGAACCGTCGGCCTGTTCGCTTCAGATAGAAGGTGTCGTGCATCTGCCGCGCGGGATGATCGGGCGGGATGTTGAGCTTGGTGAAATTGTAGTCGTCGAACTCGACGTCCGGGCCTTCGGCGATGGCAAAACCCAGATCGGCGAAGATCGCTGTGATCTCGTCCAGCACCTGGGAGACCGGATGGATCGTGCCTTGCGCGTCCGGGCGCGCCGGCAAGGTGACGTCGATGCGCTCGAAGGCCAGCCGCGCATTGAGGGCTTCGTCGGCCAGCGTGGTCTTGCGCCTGGCGATGGCGTCGGCGATGCGGTCGCGCAAGCCCGTTGAACAGCGGGCCATTGGCCTTGCGCTCGTCCGGGCTCATGCCGCCCAGCGTTTTCAGAAGTTCGCTGACCGAGCCCTTCTTGCCCAGCGCCGAGACGCGCACCGCTTCGAGCGCGGCTTCATCGGATGCGTTCTGGCATCGCATCCAGGATGGACGTCTCAAGGCTTTGAATGTCGCTCATGGAATACCCCGGGGAAGAACACGGCTTGAAGCACGGCCCCGGACGAATTCCAAGGCCGTGCAGCTCCGATGGGGTCTATTCGCTGATTAGGCGTTCGCCTGGTCCACCAGAGCCTTGAAGGCGGCGGGCTCGCGCACGGCCAGATCGGCGAGGACCTTGCGGTCGACCTCGATCCCGGCCTTGGCGAGCCCGGCGATAAATCGGCTGTAGGTGAGGCCATGTTCGCGGCAGGCGGCGTTGATGCGCTGGATCCACAGGGCGCGGAAATTGCGCTTCGTTCAGCTTGCGGCCGATGTAATTGTGCTGCAGCGACGCGATCGGCGGCGGCGTTGGCCGAGGTGATCGTGTTCTTGCGGCGGCCGTAGAAACCCTTGACCTGCTTGAAGACGCGCTTGCGCGCGGGCATGGCTGGGAACGGCGCGGGGTGCTTTTGACATGGTGCGGTCCCCTTACGCGTAGGGCATCCAGCGCTTGATGCGCTGGGTTTCGGCGGTGCTCAGGGTCGAGGGGCCGCGCAGCTCGCGGATCTGCTCGTTGGAGCGCTTGATCATGCCGTGCCGCTTGCCGGCCTGGCCATGCTTGATCTTGCCATTGGCGGTGAATTTGAAGCGCTTCTTGGCGCTCGATTTCGTCTTCAGCTTGGACATTTTGCTTTCCCGTGGGGCCGCGCCCGAAGGTGGCCCGGTTTGCGTTCGAGAGCCGACACGGCATGTCCTGACGCCGGACGGCTCGAAAGGAGGCGTCTTATACGGGAATCCGCGCCCGGTTCAAGGCCTGTGCGGCTAGCCGCCGGCCCCGCTCTTGCCGCCGCCGTCATCCTTGCCGTCGCGCTGCGGCGGAACGACCCCGAATTCTTCGGATTTGGCGCCCATCTCGGCCACATCGAAGCCTTCCGCGGCCAGGCCCCGCTTCAGCAGCTCGCGTATGGCCGCAGCCCGGCTGGGCATCCGGAGGGCGAAACGCCAGGTGTCGAGGGTTTCCAGTTCGGCCCGTGTCAGCATGATCTGCAAACGTTCGCCGCGCGTCAGTTGCGTCATGGCAGTGGCCCGTCTCGTTCGACCCTTATGGCGAGGGCAAAACGCTGCACCGACCCGCCCTTTGCCAGTCTCAAATTACGCTCATTCCCTCACTCTGCCAATAGTGAGTAAGAGATGGCCTCAACGGTATCTCCGCAAGACCAGCGAGCACCGCAGAATTACAGGAGTTAGATTGTAACTCATTGATTTCATTATTTATTTTTCTTCCCAGGAGCCTTCGGAGGGTGTAGCGTGCCGGATTGAAAGGTCTCCGCCCATGGCTTCCGAACTCATCGCCAATGTCACGCCCCCGACGGTCGAACTCCCGGACACTCCGGACGAGCTCTCCCTTGTCCAGGAGGCCAATCACCGGATCTCCAACCAGCTCGCCCAACTCGCCGGCCAGGTGCAGCGCCAGCTGCGCCGGTTCGAGAAGCGCGAGGACGGGGTCTCGAAGGCGGAGGTGCTTCTGGTTCTGAACGGTCTGCTGGCGCAGATCTCGGCATTCGGCCGCCACCACCGCCAGCTGGCGAACCAACCCAATGGCGAGCCGCTCGAGCTCGGCGCCTTCCTGCTTGAGAATTGCGGAGCGAGTCTCTCGCACATGCATCTGCGCGAACGGGTGCGCTTTGTGTATCGGCTCGACAGCGCCTGCCGGGTGTCCGCCAATATCGCTCATTCCCTGGCATTGGCGATGTCGGAGATCGTGATGAACGCGTTGAAATACGCCCATCCCACCGGCCTGCCGATCATCATGACCGTGGCCTGCTGGCGCGCCCGCTCGCGCCTGATCGTCGAATTCTCCGATGACGGCGTGGGTCTGCCCGAAGGTGTCGATCCCAAGACGGCCGACGGCATGGGCTTTCGCATCCTTCGCGCACTGGCTGCCCATATGGATGCGGAGCTGGACGTGCTGTCCGATAGTCTCGGCCTGACACTCCGCTTCAATCTTCCCGATCCGGATTGACGCCACACAGGCGATCGCCTTCACCGCGCAGGACGGGGTCTGCAGCGCGCGAGGTTGGCGTTGCGCACCCCGGCAAGCTCGTCCGGTTCGCAATCACCGGTCAGCCGTCCTTTCCAACGATTCGAAAGTCCTTGGAGCGTGCACGGTTTGCGGCCGGGCTGCCTTCCGATTTCAAACCGCGCTTGAGCAATTCGCGCACGGCCGCCGCCCGGCTCGGCATGCGGTGGGCGAAGCGCCAATTGTCCAGCGCCTCGAGCTCGTGGCTCGAGAGCAGAATCTGAAGTCGTTGTTCGCGCGTCGCGTCACTCATCTCGGCACACTCCTCCTGTCTTCCGCGGGCGCAGTGGCCAGCGGAATCCGTCGGAGTCCTTCATTGCTAATCGGCGTGAACTACGCCTGGGACGTGAGCTGCAATCAGCGCGTGGACGCCGCTACCGGCTCACGACAAGAAAACGAGGAGCAGCAATTTTGTGTTCCCTACTCAGACCGCACCGGTCACTCATAAGCCGCCGCTTGATCACTTAACTAATTGATTTGGCGAAATAAATCAGAATAAGGTGATTTTGGGATGTCCCCGCCCCCGCTCTCACCGGCGCCGGAAAAATCAATGCCCCTGTCCAATACTGCCGCCGAACTCGTTCGCGAGGCCAATCATCGCGTCGCCAACAGCCTGGCCCAGATCGCCTCCCTGGTCCGGATGCAGGCGTCCAAGCTGCAACCGCCATCCGGCGTCATGACCAATGAGCAGGTTGCCGAGCTGTTGGATTCCGTCGCCGCGCGTATCGCGACCGTCGGACAATTGCATCGCCTGCTGGCCTATCGCCATGACAGCGCGGGCGTCGATATTGGCGTCCATCTTCATGAAATCTGTGCGGCGCTGGTCAGCGCACTGGCGTCGCCGGACCGGCCCGTCGAACTCGACTTTTCGGCGACGGACGGTTTCGTCAGCAGCCGCCATGCGCAGTCGCTCAGTCTGATCGTCAGCGAAATTGTCATCAACGCGATCAAATACGCCCATCCCGAAGGGCGCGGAATCTGCATCACCGTGCGCTGCGAGCGCACAGACGACGGTGTCGTGAGGTTGAGGATCGAAGATGACGGCGTGGGTTTTGCCGACGGCTTCGATCCCGAACGCGATGGCGGGCTGGGCTTTCGCATCGTCCGCTCGCTCGCGGCCGATCTGGGCGCCAGCCATGAATTTTCCTCCAGCAGCCACGGCACCCGCTTCCGGCTGGAATTGGAAACAACGGCTCCCGGCGCGCAATAGGCGCAATCGCGCGTCCTCGCCTTGTTCCTGCCACGAACCTCGCCATCATGCCGCGCCGGACCGATCCGAGGCGCGCCATGACCCGCAAACAACTTGTCCAAACCAGCCGCAGGGCCGCTCTCGTCCTGTTCTGGCCGGCTTTGGCGCTGGTGATCTGGGGCGAGCTGTCGCCCTCGGCGGGCGACCCGCTGGGAATCTGGGACAAGGCGCTCCATTTCACGGCCTATTTCGGGCTGGCCGGGCTGGCCACCGTCGCCTTCAATGGCGGCCGCCGTGCCATCTGGGCCGCGACCGGCCTGGCGCTGCTCGGCGCGGCGCTCGAGATCGTCCAGGGCATGGTCGGGCGCGACATGAGCCTCTACGACGAGGTCGCCAATATTCTCGGCGTCATGGCCGGCTTTGCCGTCGCCCATGCCTATCTGGCCCTGCTCGACCGACGCCATCTTGTTGGCCGCGGTGCCCCGGACTAGCCTTTCCCGGCTGATTCCGGAAAGACGCCGATGTTCGACGAATTCAAGAAATTTGCGGCCCGCGGCAGCGTCGTGGACCTGGCCGTCGGCGTCATCATCGGCGCGTCGTTCACCGGCATCGTCAATTCGCTGGTCAAGGACATCCTCAATCCGCTGCTCGGCTTGGCGATGGGCGGCGCCGACTTCTCCAACTATTTTATCGTCCTCAAGGGTCAGGCCGCCTATGCCACCCTGGCCGAGGCCACCAAGGCCGGCGCGGTGACGCTCAACTACGGCGTCTTCATCAACGCCCTCATCAATTTCCTCGTTGTCGCCTTCGCGCTGTTTTTGGTGGTGCGCCAGCTGAACCGGCTGAAGACCCCGCCGCCGCCGGCTTCGCCCGCCGCGCCTCCGCCGGGCGAGGATGTGTTGCTGCTGCGCGAAATCCGCGATGCGCTGAAAGCCCGCACATGATCCGCCTCCCCGCGCTCGTCCTGGGACTGCTTGCGATGCTCGCGCTGCCGGCCGCCGCGCAGGACGCCGCGCCCGTAACGCCGGCGCAGACCGCGTCGGCCTTCTACACCGCTGCATTGGCGTTGAATCAGGGCGGGATTCCCAACGCCAAGGCGCGGCGCCAGCTGACCGGTTATATCTCGGCCGATCTCGATCGCCTGTTGGCGCAGGGCGCGGAGGCGCAAGCGGCCTATGGGGTCGGGGCCAAGGGAACACCGCCGCCGCTTCTCGACGGCGACATCTTCACCTCGCTGTTCGAGGGGGCGACCTCGTTCCAGATCGGCGATTGCGAGATCGACGGCGACAAGGCCAGATGCGGCGTCGCCTTGCGCTACACCGCGCCCGGAGAGAAACCGGAGCACTGGACCGACACCGCCGTCCTGGTGAAGACCGCGCAGGGCTGGCGGCTCGACGATATCGATTACGAGGGCAACTGGCCCTTCGCCAACAAGGGCACGCTCAAGCAGAACTTGGCGTTTGCCATTCACAATGCCGGCGGTACGGGCGAGTAGGATTGCGGATGAAGCTGCGTGCGAAAGGTGTATGGCTTGGTGTCATTGCGTGCGGGTTCGCGGCAGCGCCGGCTCTTGCTGGCGGACTGACGGACTGGAAGGCCTCGCCGCTCAAGCTGGATCTGGGCGACGGCTGGGAGGCGCAGCTCGGCGCCGCGGCCAATCTCACCGGCTACACCGCGCAGCAGAGCGGCGGCATTGATCGCACGGGTGCGACCGCGTCGGCCTTCGTCTATCCCCGTGTCGAAAAGCTGTTCGCCAATGGCTGGCGCGTCGGCCTGCGCGGATCGCTGGACGTCTATCACGACGAATTGTCCGGCGACAATTATGGCAATGATTTCGTTGAGAAGGCCTATCTCTTCGTGCACATGCCCTATGGCCGGGTCGAACTCGGCCAGCAGGACGGCGCGGCCTACAAGATGGCCGTGACCGGCCCGGCGGTGTCCGACGAGCTTGCGATCGACGACGCCAATGTCGTCCTGTTCCGCGACCCGGCCACGGGCGGCGCCCTGTTCAATTCGTTTCAGGTGCGCACGGGCGTCTTCACGACCGCCAACGCGGCGAAGATTTCCTATTACTCGCCGCGGCTGGTGGGTGTGCAGATCGGCGTCTCCTATACGCCGCGGCTGGTCAAGGATGTGATCCCCTTTGTCGGCACGGCCCCGCATGTCGCCGACCGCCAGGACAATGTCGTGGAAGGCGCAATCAACTATACCGGCTATTTCGGCCGCACGGCGCTCGGCGCTTATGCCGGCATCGCCGCGGGACACAATGCGCAACGCAGCGCCGGCCACGACGATCTGCTCGATTGGGGGCTGGGCGGCGAACTCGATTACGATTTCGGTGGCGCGACATTGGCTGTCGGCGGCGCCTGGCGTCAGAGCAACGGCTATGCGTTCAATCCAGGCAGCGCGATGCGCAGCGGCACCACCCACGCCGTGCATGCGAGCACCAAACTGACGACGGGCGACTGGCAGTTCGGCCTGGAATATTCGCATGGCAATGCCGATGCCGCCGCGGCGATGCCCAGGCTTGGTCTGACCGGATACCAGATCAATGTCGGCTTCGATGTCAGCGAAAATCTGCAGGTGATCGGCGGCTGGCAGCATCAGCGCTTCACGCGCAACAGCGGCGTCTTCTACAGCGGCGGCCGCGCGCTCGACCTCGACGGCGGATATCTTTCGCTTCACATTCACGTCTGAGCCGCGCGCTCAGGCGCGCAATCCGCCGATGGCGGCAAGGCCGGCCGCATGGGCGCCGCCCAGACGCAAGGCAGTGTGCGCATCGATCCCACCAAGTGCATAGACGGGAAGCGTGGCGCGCCCGGCGAGCATGCGAAAGCGCAGGCTGCCAAGCGGCGTCGCCTCGGCGTGGCTGCGCGTGGCAAAGACGGGCGACAGAAGCGCCGCGTCGGCGCCGAGCCGGCCGGCACGCAGGACCGCGCGTTCGCTATGGGCCGCGCAGCTGAGGAACCAGCGCGGATGACAGGCGCGCCAATGCGCCATCTCGCCGGCACGCGCCTCGGGCAGGTGCAAGCCGTCCGCGCCGCAACGCGCGGCCAGCGCCGGATCGGCGGCGATCAGCAAGAACAGATCGCGTTGGCGCGCAATGGCGCCGAGCATCGCGGCCAGCTGCGCACGCGCCGCCGCCTCCCGCGATCGAACGATGACCAGGCTGCCGCGCGGCAAGGCACGCGCCGCCGATTCAGGATCGGGCAGGCGCAGATCGTCGGTCATCAGGATCAGCGGCGGCAATTGACCCGCATGGGCCGAATGCGCGTTGAGCCGCACCGCCGCCCTTGCTAGTTTCGCCCGCGTTTCCCGATCGGTCACCGATGCCCTTCCCAAGCGATCCCGCTCCGCCGCCTTCCGAAGCCCTTGCCGGCATCCTTGCGCGCATTTCGGCGGCGCGAAAGAGCGCCGTGGCGCCGGCCCCCTCGACAACGCTGATCGCGGTCTCCAAGACCCATGACGCGGCCCGCATCCGTCCGCTGCTGGAGGCCGGTCAGCGCATCTTCGGTGAGAACCGCGTGCAGGAAGCCCAGGCCAAATGGCCGGCGCTCAAAGCGGACTATCCCGATTGCGACTTGCATCTGATCGGACCGCTGCAATCCAACAAGGCGCGCGAGGCAGTTGCGTTCTTCGACGCCATCCATTCGCTCGATCGGCCCAAGCTGGCTCATGCGCTGGCCAGCGAAGCGCAGAAGGCGAGCAGATGTCCGCAATTGTTCGTCCAGGTCAACACCGGCGAGGAGCCGCAAAAGGCCGGCGTCGCACCCGCCGATGCGCCCGGCTTCATCGCATTGTGCCGGGACGAATTGCAGCTGCCGGTGCGGGGCCTGATGTGCATTCCGCCGGCCGAAGAAAATCCGGCGCCGCATTTCGCCCTGCTTGCCAAGATCGGGCGCGAACAGAATCTGCCGCTGCTGAGCATGGGCATGAGCGCGGATTTCGAAACAGCGATCAAATTCGGGGCGACGCATGTGCGCGTCGGCAGCGCCCTGTTCGGTGCCCGCGATTACGGCTGAACCGCCGCCGCCTTGTCGCCGAGGCCCAGCGTCTTCTGATAGGCCGTCATGGCGCGCATCGCCAGGTTCGGATCGATCCCCCGGGCCTTGAGGCTGGCCATGAAGGCCGCCGGGTCGGCGAGCATGTTGGTCGCCTGGGCCGGAACGACAGCGGCGGGCTTGGGTTCGCGGCGATCGCCCGTGTCCGGGGCCTGCGCGCCCGGTGTCGCTTTGCCCTGCGGCATTGCCGCTGCGGCGGGCGTCATGGCGGCGATCTGCGCCGACAGCGCGGCGGATTGCGCCGAAGTGAGGTCGACAATGCCGCCCTTCGCCGCTGCGGGCGCGGTCGGGGCCGAAGCAAGCGTGGTGCTTGCGGGCTTGGCCTGGGCGACGGCGGTCGGTGTGGTCTGCGCGTCGTCGATGCCGAGCAGGGCCAGCGCCGTGTCGCCGAAATCCTTGCCCGTGATTTCCCGGAAGGCGATGTTCGCGACCGCCGATCCCAGTCCCGCCAGCCCGCCATAGAGGGTGTCGCCGGCGATACGCGCGACATCGCCGATCTTGTCGCCGGTGATGGCGCGATAGGCGGTCGAGACCAGCGGCACATGCTGCAGCGGGTTGACGATATCCAGGACGGTGTCGAGGAAGCTGTTCGAATCCGCCGCCTCCGCGCTCTTGGCGCCGGACGCCGCCTTGGGGTCGGTGGTGCCCTGGGCGGCCGCGGCGAGCTTTTCGTGGCGCGCCGCCAGGGCGCGCGCGTTCATCGTCGCGAGGAACGATGTCTGGATGCCATGCGCGGGACCTGGAACGGACATGCCTCATGCGAAGCAAGCCTCTTGCCACGCAAAGCGCCGCGGTTTGCGCGGTGTTTTGCGGCCGCTGCCGCCACACCCGGCAAATCTTGCCGCGCCGGAACGGTCCCGTCAGAAGAGATGGCCGGCCTTGTCGGCCTTGGCCTTGAGATAGGCGCGGTTGTGCTCATTGTCGGGGAAGGCGTGCTGCACGCGCTCGGTGACGGTGATCCCGGCCGCTTCCAGTCCCGCGACCTTGTCGGGATTGTTGGTGATCAGCCTGACCGCCGAATAGCCGAGCAGCCGCAGCATGCGCGCGGCCACGCCGTAAAGCCGTTCGTCGGCATCGAAGCCCAGCCTTTCATTGGCCTCGATGGTGTCGAAACCCTGGTCCTGCAGGTGATAGGCCCTGAGCTTGTTGATCAGGCCGATGCCCCTGCCCTCCTGTGCGAGATACAGCAGGATGCCGCCGCCAGCGTTCGCGATCGTCTCGATCGCCCCGCGCAGCTGCGCGCCGCAATCGCATTTCAGCGAGCCCAGAAGATCGCCCGTGAAGCATTCCGAGTGCAGCCGCGCCAGCACCGGTTCGTGCGGCCGCGGCGCATTGATGAGGATGGCGTAGTGCTCCGGCCCGCCGCCGCCCGGACGGAAGGCGGCGATCTCGGTGGTCTCGGCCCCCTCCAGGGGGACACGGGCGCGGCTGACCAGGCGCAAGGCCGCAACGCTGTCGTCCTCATAGCGGCTGACCGTTGCCGCCGCGATTTCGGCCATGGCGGGGTGCGCGGCCGCTGCCGGCCAGATCACCGCCGCCGGCAGCAATCCGGCCAGCTTGGCCAGCTTGATCGCGGCGCCAGCGCCGTCCGGCAGCGCCTCGCGGCCCGCGGCGAAGGGACCCTTGAGCGGGGTGGCCATGTCGGCCGTGGGGTCGGCAATCGCGCGCAAGTGATCGGCGTTCCACCCCGGTTCGAGCGCCACCGCGACCGCATCTGGGGTATAGAGACGAATCTTGAGGGTGGAGGCCCTGGCATGGGTGAGGAGCAGCCGTCCCGGTTCGCCGGCCGCAGCCGTCAGCGCGGCAAGGGCGGAATCGTCGGCGGTCTCGACCGACAGGGCGACGATGCTGCCCGCCCTGCCCGTCGGTGATGACAAGTGGCAGCCCGCGGCGCAGCGCGCCGGCAGCTGCGACCGTCTCGGCCACACGAGCGGCGGCTCGCAAATCGGGCTTGTCCGGAACGGCGTCCGGCCCCGGCGGGTTTGGCGTTCGGGCCATGCACCCCACATACACCGGCATGCCGAAACCGGATAGAGTCGGGGTTGCCGGCCTCGCCGCCGGGCTCCGGGCAGCGGTCCCGAGGAGAGCACATGACGAGCAAGAAGCGGATCCTACTGGTCGATGACGACGCCATGCTGCGCAGCTCGCTGGCCGAGCAACTGGCGGCGGAAGGCGACTATGACGCCGTGGAGGCCGAGAGTGCGGGCGAAGCCCGGGCCCGGGCCCGCGAAGGCCTCTATGAGTTCATGATCCTCGACGTCGGCCTGCCCGATGGCGACGGACGCAAGCTGTGCCGCGAGTTCCGGCAGATGGGCGTGACCTGCCCGATCATCCTGCTGACGGCCATGGATGCCGATGCGGACATGATCGAGGGCCTGGAATCCGGCGCCAATGACTATATCGCCAAACCCTTCCGCTTCGCCGTTCTGATGGCGCGGATCCATGCCCATCTCAGAAGCCATGAGCAAAGCGAGGAGGCCGTCTACCGCATCGGCCCCTATACCTTCCGGCCCAGCGCCAAGGTTCTGATCGATGGCGATGGCAAGCGCGTGCGGCTGACGGAGAAGGAAACCAACATCCTCAAATTCCTTTACCGCTCGCGGGATACGGTGGCCCGCGAGACGCTGCTGCACGAGGTCTGGGGCTACAATCCGGCGGTGACCACCCACACGCTGGAAACCCATATCTACCGCCTGCGCCAGAAGATCGAACAGAACCCCGGCCAGGCCCAGATCCTGATCACCGAATCCGGCGGTTATCGCCTGGTCGCCTGACCCGCTCCACGGGTGCGTGCCTACTTTGTTCTATGCACAATTGTGGGGGGCTGCCATGCAAACTTTGCGCTCTTGGCCAACTAGTGTGAAGAGCCTATTTGTAGGCAGTGAACAATAGGTGCCGGCCGAGGAGGCCAAGAACATGCGCGCGAACGAGACCAAACAGTTTCTGGGTGGGGTTGCCGTTGCGGCTCTGCTGATCCTTCCGACGCTGGCACATGCCGGCCCCGTCGCGCCCCCTGCGCCGCCGGCGCCGCCGGCACCCGCGCAGATCTTCGTCGCCGAGCATGGCGGCTGGGTCACCCAGGCGCGCCGCAGTTTCGCGGTCCACAATGTTCGGGTCGACGATCTGGTCGGCACCCTGCGTGTCACCGTCAGCGGCTCGGGCCCGGCCACGCTCGAGATTGCCGGCATCAAGTCGCGTGTCGACCAGCTCGAAGTCCGGCAGGACGGCGACACCCTGAAAATTTCCGGCACCCACACCAATTCGGTTTGGGACTGGCACGACTGGTTCAATTTCTCGGTGCATGACCGTGCCGAGCCGAAGAACCTGCAGGTCAGGCTGGCGGTCCCGCGCGGCACCGAATTGCGGGTCGACGGCATGATCGGCGATGCGGAGATCGGCGACACCATGGCGCCGATCCGCTTCGAGGCTGCGGCCAGCACGGCCAAGATCGGCCGGGTCGGCAAGGCGAAGCTGTCGATGGCCGGCTCCGGCAAGATCGATGTGGCCGAGGTCGACGGTCCGCTCAAACTGGAGATCGCCGGTTCGGGCAAGATCACCGTCGGGCGCAGCGGCTCTGTCGACGCCGATGTCGCCGGTGCGGGCGACGCGCGGCTGGGCGACATCAATGGCGGGCTCAAGCTCGACATCGCCGGCTCCGGCGATGTGGCGGCGTCCAGCGTCAATGGTCCGGTCAAGGTCAGCATCGCCGGCTCCGGCTCCATCAAGATCGGCAAGGGCCAGGCCAATCCGCTGCATGTCAGCATCATGGGCTCGGGCAATTTCGATTTCGGCGGCAATGCCGTCGATCCGCATCTCAGCGCGCTGGGCTCCGGCCGTGTGCGGCTGAAATCCTATACCGGGCATCTGTCGAGCAGCGGCAGCATCAATGTGAAGGTCGGCGACAAGACCGTCTCCACGGGCGACGACGACTGATCCTCACTCGTGCCGGAGCGCCTCGATGGGATCGAGGCGCGCCGCGCGCCGCGCCGGGAAAAAGCCGAAGCCGACGCCGACCGCGGCCGAGAACAGCACCGCCGCAACCACGACCAGAGGCTCGAACACGAAGGGCAGATCAAGCGCGTAGGCGCCCAGCGCCGAACCGCCCAGCCCGATGGCGATGCCGATCAGCCCGCCGAACCCACTCATCACCACCGCCTCGATCAGAAACTGCAACAGCACGTCATGGGCGCGCGCGCCGATGGCGAGCCTTATGCCGATCTCGCGCGTGCGTTCGGTCACCGAGACCAGCATGATGTTCATGATGCCGATGCCGCCGACCAGAAGGCTCACCGCCGCGACCGCCGCCAGGAAGGCCGTCAGGATGCCGGTGGTCGACTGCACCATGCGGGTGATCTCCTGCATGTCGCGGACGTCGAAATCGGCCGCGGCGCCCTTGCCGATATGGCGGCGCTCGCGCAGCAGCTTGATGATCTGATCGCGCGAAGCGTTGATCTGCGAGGCACGATTCACGGAAATCCAGATCATACTGACATCGGTGTTGCCGGCGATGCGCCGCTGCACCGCGCGCAGCGGCATGACGATGAGGTCGTCCTGATCCTGACCGAAGGTCGATTGGCCCTTGGCGTCCAGGAGCCCGATCACCTCGCAGGAGATCTTGTCGACACGAATCGAGGCGCCGACGGGATTCTGCGCGCCGAACAGCTCGCTGCGGATCGTCTGTCCGATGATGCACACCGCCTTGCCCGCCCGCAGATCGGTGACGGTGAAGACATGGCCCTTCGCCAGCGGCCATTCGCGTGCCGCGAAATAGGCATTGGTCGTGCCCATCACCGACGTGGTGGCGTTCCTGTTGCCGTTGACCGCCGTGACCGAGCGCGAAGTCAGCGGCGCCACCGCTGCAAGGCCCGGCACTTCGCGCTGGATGGCATCGCTGTCTCCCAGGTCGAAGGGCGGCGCGCTGTCGAGCGTGCCCGGGCGGCGCTGGCCGGGAATGACGATCAGAAGGTTGCGCCCCATCGAGGCGATATCGGCGGTCACGCGCTTGGTGGCGCCGGCCCCCAGCGTCACCATGCCGATGACGGCGGCGACGCCGATGACGATGCCCAGCGTCGTCAGCCCGGCGCGCATCAGATTGTTGCGGATTTCGCGCAGGGCCAGAAGGAAGGCGTTGGCGATCATGCGGACACCGCGATGTGTTCGCTGTCCGATGCAATGCGCCCGTCGAGGAAACGAAGATGGCGCCCGGCGTAGTCGGCGATGTCTTCTTCGTGGGTCACCAGCACGATGGTGAGCCCGCGTTCGGCGTTGAGTTGCGCCAGCAGGTCCATGATCTCGTGGCTGCGTTTGGAATCGAGGTTGCCCGTCGGTTCGTCCGCAAACATGACCGAGGGCGAGGTGACGAGCGCACGCGCGATGGCGACGCGCTGCTGCTGACCGCCGGACAGCTCGGCCGAGGTGTGGTGGGCGCGGTTCTCAAGGCCGACCTGTTTCAGGGCTTCCATGGCGCGGGCGGTGCGTTCGGCCTTGGCGACGCCGCGATAGAGCAGCGGCAGTTCCAGATTTTCGATCGCCGTCGTGCGCTTGAGAAGATTGAAGCCCTGGAACACGAAGCCGATATAATAGCGCCGCAACAGCGCGCGCTGATCGCGATCGAGCGCGCTCACATCGGTGCCGCGGAAGAGATATCGGCCCTCCGTCGGGGTATCGAGGCAACCCAGGATATTCATGAAGGTCGATTTGCCGGAGCCCGACGGGCCCATGACGGCGACGAATTCGCCGTCCTCGATGCGGCAGTCCACGCCGTCCAACGCGGCCACCGCGGCTTCGCCATGGCCGTAGATTTTTTTCACCCCCCTGATGTCGATGAGGGTTGGCGCGCTCATTCGGATGCGCTGTCCTTGCTGTCCGGCTTTTGGATGTCGGTGGCGACCAGATCGCCGGGCTTGAGGTCGCCGCTGAGCACCTGGGTCTGCCGGCCGTTGGAAGCGCCGAGCTTGATATCCTGCGGCGTGATCTGTTTGCCGGTCACGACCCAGACGCGGCCCCAATTGACGCCGCTCTGGGGCTGCGGCGGTTTCTTCGCCTTGTCGGCGACCTCCTTGGGCGGGGTGAAGCGCAAGGCGCCATTGGGGACAAGCAAGGCGTCCCTGATGTCGGCGGCGCGGATTTCGGCCGTCGCCGTCATGCCCGGCTTCAGCAATCCATCCGGATTGGCCAGCATCAGCACGCCCTGATAGGTGACGACGCCGTTGACGGTCTTGGGCGCACTGTGCACGGAGACCAGCTTGGCGCGGAAGGTGCGGGTGGGATAGGCGTCGACTGTAAAGGTCGCGCTCTGCCCGCTGTGCACCTGGCCGACATCGGCTTCGTCGATATCGACATCCAGCTCCATTTCCTTCAGATCGCTGGCCAGCGTGAACAGCACCGGCGTCTGCATCGCCGCGATCACGGTCTGGCCGGGCTCGACCTTGCGATCGAGCACGACACCGTCGATGGGCGAGCGGATCGTGGCCTTGCCGATCTGCGTCTGGAATTGCTCGGCCTGGGCCTCGGCGAGCGAGACCGCGGCCTTGGCGCGGGCCAGATCGGCCCGGGCCTTGTCGAGGTCCTGGGGCGAGATCGCCTTGTGCGCGGCCAGCGCGCGATAGCGCGTCAGGGTCTGGGTGTCCTGGATCACCGTGGCCTTGGCCTGCGCCAGTGAGGCGCGGGCCTGCGCCAGCTGAGCGCGCAGCTGGTCGGTATTGATCCGGGCCAGCACCTCGCCTTTCTTCACGTGATCGTTGAAATCGACATTGACGGCGTCGAGCCGGCCGGACACCTCCGCGCCGACATCGACCTGGTCGCGCGGCGCGAGCGTGCCGGTGGCGCTGACCGTGATCGACAGCGCGCCACGGCTCACCTTCTGGGTGACATAGCGTGTGCTCTCGCCGCCGGCGAAGATCAGCCACAGCCCCGCGATCAGCACCAGGGCGCCGATTCCGGCGATGATCAGCTTGCCGCGCAGGCTGCGGCCGGCGACCCGGTCCAGGCCAAGGCGCGCGACCATGTCGTTGTCGGGTTTGGAGTCCTGGGTCTCGGGCTTGTCGGTCACGCGGCTTTCCGGGGTCGGCCCGCGAGGATGCGGGCCAGGATGGCGCGCGGGCAGGTCAGGCTACAGGCACTATGTCAGTGGCCGGTTGCGCAACGTCAACCCGCGCGCGGCAATTTGGCGGACGGCCGCCATCCGATTTTTATCGCAAAGCCGGGCAAAGAATATTTAACGCCCGTTAACGATTGGCGCCTAGAACGGGGGCGGGTTCCCCCGAATGCGGCGTCCCATGGCCCGGTCCAGGAAAGTCGAGAAGCGGACGAAGCGGCGCATTCGCGCCGTGGCAACGCGCGTCCCGCCTGGCGACAGGCCCTCCGGTAAGGCACAAAAGCCTGTCAGAACATGGCCTTATGCCATCGCCCTGCTGTTTGCCTGGGGGCTGATCTTCGCTGGCGTGGCCTGGTCGCGCTGGATCTCGAACCTGCCCGACACCGCCAATCTGCTGGCCAGGGACCCCGCGCGGGACCTGACCATCGTCGATGTGCGCGGCCGGCTGATCGCAAGGCGCGGCCTGACGCGGGCCGAGATGGTGCCGGTCGAGGCGCTGCCCGCCTATGTGCCCGACGCCTTCATCGCCATCGAAGACCGGCGCTTTCGCTATCATTTCGGGCTCGACCCCATCGGCATGGCGCGCGCCGCCTGGCGCAACATGATGGCCGGCCATGTGGTCCAGGGCGGCTCGACCATCACCCAGCAGCTGGCCAAGAACCTGTTTCTCGATCCCCAGCGCACCTTCGACCGCAAGGTCCAGGAGGCGCTGCTCGCGATCTATCTGGAGTCGCGCTATTCGAAGAACCAGATCCTCACGCTCTATCTCAACCGGGTCTATTTCGGCGCCGGCGTCTACGGCATCGAGGCGGCGGCCGAGCGTTTCTTCGGCAAGCCCGCCGCCAAGCTGTCTCTGACCGAAGCGGCGATGCTGGCCGGGAGCGTGCGCGCGCCGGCGCATTACAATCCGCTCAACGACCCCGACGATTCCATGGCGCGTGCCGGCGTCGTGCTGGCGGCGATGGTCGATTGCGGTTTCATCACCGCCCGCCAGCAGCACCAGGCCGACACATCACGGCCGCGCGTCGTGCGCAAATCCGGCACCCCCGGCTCCGGCTATTTCGCCGACTGGGTGATCGGTCAGGTCCCGGGCTTCGTCGGCGATGTCCGGGGCCCGGTTATCGTGCACACCACTTTCGATCTCAAACTGCAGGCCCAGGCCGAACATGCCGTGACGATGGGCTTGGCGCAGGAAGGCCGCAAGCTGAAGGCGCATCAGGCCGCCCTGGTGGCGATGACGCCCGATGGTGCGGTGCGCGCGATGGTGGGCGGGCACTCCTATGCGCGAAGCCCGTTCAACCGCGCCACCGATGCGCTGCGCCAGCCCGGCTCGGCCTTCAAGCCCTTCGTCTATCTCACGGCCTTCGAGCACGGACACCGCCCCAGCGACGTGCTGGTCGACGGACCGGT
Organism: uncultured Pseudomonadota bacterium; assembly: GCA_963710925.1. Classification (GTDB taxonomy): domain Bacteria; phylum Pseudomonadota; class Alphaproteobacteria; order Micropepsales; family Micropepsaceae; genus Rhizomicrobium. The sequence continues at coordinate 867,870 of CAVQBY010000005.1, forward strand.
CGATATCAATGGTTGGAAGCCCACCGATTATGAGGGCCGCTTCGAAGGCGACATGACGCTGACAACGGCCTTTGCGAAATCCTCCAACGTCATTGCCGCCAAGCTGACCGCCGAAGTCGGTCCCGAGGCGGTGGCGAAGACGGCGCATCGTCTCGGCATCTCCTCGCCGCTCGAGGCGGTGCCGTCGCTGGCGCTGGGCACCTCGCTGGTGACGCCGCTGGAACTGACCGGCGCCTATGCGACCTTCGCCAATGGCGGCGAAGGGGTGACGCCCTATGCGATCGCGCGCATCACCACGCCGAACGGCAAGGTGCTCTATGCGCGCAAGGGCTCGGGGCTGGGCCGCGTCATGCCGGCGCGCGATGCGGCCGATGTCACGAGCCTGATGGAAGAGACGGTGAAAACCGGCACGGGCCGCGCGGCCCGCCTCGCCGGCCGGCCCAGCGGCGGCAAGACCGGCACGACGCAGGATTACCGCGACGCTTGGTTCGTCGGCTTCACCGCCGATTATGTCTGCGGCGTGTGGATCGGCAATGACGACAACAGCGCGATGCATCAGCGCCACCGGCGGCGGCCTGCCGGCGCGGATCTTCAAGACCTTCATGACCGGAGCCGAAGCCGGGCCTGCCGATCCGCCCGCTGACCGCGACGACGCTGGTCGCACAGGCCGAGCCCGCGCCGGCCGCCCCATCCCAGGGCCGCGAGGCAAAGACGTCCACCTTCGAGGACATTCTCAACAGCCTGTTCGGCGGCGGCACCTAATCGGCGTTCGGCTTGACCCACATCTGCGTGCCGGCGGTGTCGTCGACGCGCTGTTCCAGATCGCTCACGGCCTGCGGCATGCCGATCATGCGGCCGCCATAATCGGTGACGGTCTTGGTGCGGCCGTCAGCGCTGAGTGTGAGCCTGTAGGCCGGAAGATCGGTGACATGGGCGCGATAGCCGTCCTTGAGCGAGAAGAACCCGGCCCGCTCGAATGCGCGTGCCAGCGCCTCGACTTCTGCCGGCGCGATCGCCCGCGTCCTGTGTCCGGTGACGGCCACAAAGCGCTGACCGTCATAACTGACCTGACCGTCGCCCGTGATGGTGACGCGATAGATCGGGCAGCGCCCCGAAGCAAGGCCCGCGTTCCAGCGTGACGCGAAAATCCTGCGGCACCCCGCTTCGCGTTTGCGCGCAAGCCCCAAGCGCGATTGCCGCGCACAGAGGACCAAGATACCGCCATTGAAAGATGCGCATGCTTGACTCCTCCGGGATTTCTAGCGTCGCAGAAACGTGAAATAACTCGGCACGCCGCGAATGGCCTTGGCCTCATAGCGCGTCTGCGGCCAGTCGTCCGGGCGTGTGCGCCAATCCTGCGCGCGCTTTGCGGTCCAGTGAAATCCGGGATGCGCGCAGAGCCGCTCCAGCGCCCAGGCCACGATAGATCGGATCGTCGCTGGCAAAGCGCAATTCGGCGCCCGGCGTCATCACGCGCGCCAGCGCATCCAGCGTCTCCATCTGAATGAAGCGGCGCTTGGCGTGGCGGGTCTTGGGCCAGGGATCGGGGAACAGGATCATGACGCGGCCAAGGCTGGCATCCGGCAGCGCTTCGAGGATGTCGCGCGCATCGCCCATATGGATGCGGATGTTGTGCGCCGTCTTCGCCGGCGTCGAGCTTCGACAGCAGCTTGGCGACGCCGTTGATGAAGGGCTCGGCGCCGATCGAGCCGGCATCGGGATGGGCCCGCGCCAGCGCATGCAGATGTTCGCCGGCGCCGAAGCCGATCTCGAGCCAGACCTCGTCGACGGGCGTCGCGAAAAATAGTCGCCGCGGATCGCGACCAGGCTCCGATCGCAGCGTCAGCTTCGGCAGCAGGGTTTGCAGCAGCTCGGCCTGGCGGCCGCGCAGCTTCGGGCCCTTGCGGCGGCCATAGAGCAGGCGGCGCTGGCGTTCGGGATGTTCGTCAATGCTGTCGTGGGCCATGGCGCGCTTCTAGCCGAACTTCTGCACAAAAAAACACGCGCGGGAGACGGGCTCCCGCGCGTGCTGTGGTTTCCGTAGCCGATGTGAGCGTATTAGACGACCTTCTTGAGCGCTTCGACCAGATCGGTCTTCTCCCAGGAGAAGCCGCCATCGGCATCCGGCTCGCGGCCGAAATGGCCATAGGCCGCGGTGCGCGCATAGATCGGCCGCAGCAGGCCCAGATGCTCGCGAATGCCGCGCGGCTTCAGGCTCATGAGCTGCGGCAGCACGACTTCGAGCTTCGCTTCGTCGACCTTGCCGGTGCCGTGGGTGTCGACATAGACCGACAGCGGATCGGAGACGCCGATGGCATAGGCCAGCTGGATGGTGCAGCGATCGGCCAGGCCGGCGGCCACGACGTTCTTCGCCAGATAGCGCGCGGCATAGGCGGCCGAACGGTCGACCTTGGTCGAATCCTTGCCGGAGAAGGCGCCGCCGCCATGCGGGGCCGCGCCGCCATAGGTGTCGACGATGATCTTGCGCCCGGTCAGGCCGCAATCGCCATCGGGTCCGCCGACGACGAAGGCGCCGGTCGGGTTGATGTGCCAGACCGTGTCCTTGGTGATCAGTTCGCCCGGCAGCGCTTCGCGCACATAGGGCTCGACCACGGCGCGCACATCGGCCGAGGTCATGGCCTCGTCGAGATGCTGGGTCGAGACGACGATCTGGGTCACATGGACCGGCTTGTGATCGCGATATTCAACCGTGCACTGGCTCTTGGCATCCGGTCCGAGCTTGGGCGCCGCGCCGGATTTGCGCGCATCGGCCATCAGCTTGAGGATGCGGTGGCTGAAGGCGATCGGCGCCGGCATCAGTTCCGGCGTCTCGTTGCAGGCATAGCCGAACATGATGCCCTGGTCGCCCGCGCCTTCGTCCTTGTTGCCCGAGGCATCGACGCCCTGGGCGATGTGCGGGGACTGCTCGTGCAGCAGCACCTCGATATTGGCAGTCTTCCAGTGGAAGCCGTCCTGCTCGTAGCCGATATCCTTGATCGCCGAGCGCGCGACTTCGACGATCATCTCCGGCGTGATTTCCTTGGGCCCGCGGGTTTCGCCGGCGATGATCACCCGATTGGTCGTGGCCATGCGTCTCGGCGGCGACGCGGATCAGGTTCGGGGCAACGCCGTGCTTCGGGCCGAGCTCGAAAAACAGGTCGACGACCTCGTCGGAGATCCGGTCACAGACCTTGTCAGGATGTCCCTCGGACACGCTTTCGCTGGTGAAAAGATAGTTCGAACGAGACATATCAAGTTTCCTTTATATCCTTATCCGCGGCGGACTAATTGCAAGTCTCGGCCCTTCGGTCAACAGGGCGCGCGAAAAATTGCGCGTCTGTGAAGGGATTTCGGCGGCATTTGCGGGGCGTTCCGCCGCACCTGGGCGCCATACCGGCGCCGTCGCGCAGCCGCGCCATGCCAGGTGGGCACACTGCCCCGCGCGTCTGCGGGCTCCCGCCGGGTGCGGCTGCTAGAGGATAAAGCGCGACAGGTCCTGGTCCTTGGCCAGATCGTCCACCCGCGCATGCACATAGGCCGCGTCGATGGTGATGGTCTCGCCATTGTGGTCGGTGGCCGTGAAGCTGACCTCGTCGAGCACGCGCTCCATGATCGTGTGCAGGCGGCGCGCGCCGATATTCTCGACGCTGGCGTTGACCTGGGCGGCAATGTCGGCCAGCGCGCCGATGCCGTCCTCGGTGAAATCCAGCGTCACGCCTTCGGTCTGCATCAGCGCGGTGTACTGCGTGATCAGGCTGGCTTCCGGCTCGGTCAGGATGCGCTGGAAATCGTCGCGCGTCAGCGCCGCCAGTTCGACGCGGATCGGCAGGCGTCCCTGCAATTCCGGCAACAGGTCGGAAGGCTTGGCGGTGTGGAAGGCGCCCGAGGCGATGAACAGGATGTGATCGGTCTTCACCGTGCCGTGCTTGGTCGCGACCGATGAACCTTCGATCAGCGGCAGCAGATCGCGCTGCACGCCTTCACGGGACACATCGCCGCCGCCGCGCTGTTCGGAGCGCGCGCAGATCTTGTCGATCTCGTCGAGAAAGACGATGCCGTTCTCCTCGACATTCTCGATGGCCAGGCGCGTGATGGCGTCGTTGTCGAGCAGCTTGTCGGCCTCTTCGGCCACCAGCGGGTCATGCGCCGCGGCCACCGTCATGCGCCGCGGCGTGGCGCGCCCGCCCATCTTGCCGAAGATGTCGCCGAGATTGAGCACGCCCACCTGCGCGCCCGGCATGCCCGGAATTTCGAATGTCGGCGCACCGCCGCTATCGCGCATCTCCAGTTCGATTTCCTTGTCGTCGAGTTCGCCGTCGCGCAGCTTCTTGCGGAAGCTTTCGCGCGTGGCCTGTCCCGAATTGCTGCCGACCAGCGCGTCGAGAATGCGTTCTTCGGCAGCGGCCTCGGCGCGCGCTTCGACATCCTTGCGCTTCTGCGCGCGGGTCTGCGCGATGCCGACTTCCAGAAGATCGCGCACGATCTGCTCGACATCGCGGCCGACATAGCCGACCTCGGTGAACTTGGTGGCTTCGACCTTGAGGAACGGCGCCTGCGCCAGCTTGGCGAGCCGGCGCGAAATCTCGGTCTTGCCGACGCCGGTGGGCCCGATCATCAGGATGTTCTTGGGCAGCACCTCGTCGCGCAGCTCGGGGGTGAGCTGCTGGCGGCGCCAGCGGTTTCTCAGCGCAATGGCGACCGCGCGCTTGGCGTCGTCCTGGCCGACGATGTAGCGGTCGAGTTCGGACACGATTTCGCGCGGCGTGAAGAAGGCACTCATGCGATGGTCAGGCTTTCGATGACGGTGTTCTCGTTGGTGTAGATGCAGATGTCGCCGGCGATCTTCATGGCGCGCCGCGCGATCTCCTCGGCGGACAGATCGAAGTCGATCAGCGCGTGGGCGGCGGCCAGCGCATAGGGCCCGCCCGAGCCGATGCCGATGATGCCGCCCTCGGGCTCGACCACATCGCCGGTGCCCGACAGGATCAGCGAGGTCTTGGCGTCGGCCACCGCCATCATGGCCTCGAGCCGGCGCAGATAGCGGTCGGTGCGCCAGTCCTTGGCCAGTTCCACGCAGGCGCGCGCCAGATTGCCGGGATGCTGCTCCAGCTTGGCTCTCGAGCCGCTCGAACAGGGCGAAGGCGTCGGCCGTGGCCCCGGCGAAGCCGGCAATGACATCGCCGCCGCGGCCCAGCCTGGCGCACCTTGCGGGCATTGGCCTTCATGACGGTGTTGCCCAGCGTCACCTGCCCGTCTCCGGCCACGACCACGTCATTGCCTTTTCTCAGAGACAGGATCGTTGTGGAGCGCCATTTTTGCGTCATCGTGCTGTCATCCCGCGTCAGTTTCGATCGCAAGTCCGCTGGGGGGGACCCGTCCAGGCATCGCTCTTGGAAGACCATGCTGGCTGCGGCCTTTGTCAGCCTGGCCGCCGCCAGCCTGTCCGGCCCGGCGGTCTCGGCGGACGCCGGCCCGCCGAAGCCGCAGACTTATGATTGTCAGGCCCGGATCACAAGGCCCGAGGCCCTGCCACCGGTCCAGGCCGGCAAATGGCCGCTGTGGCGTTGCCGCGCGCCCCGGGACGTCCCGCATTCGACCGCGCAGATCTGAGTCGGCGATCAGGTCACCGATTTTCCAATTCTTGACGCCCGGGGCGATATTGTGCGGGCCATGCGCCAGACCGATGCGGGGGCCGGCATCGGCCGGCATTTCTTCCTCATCCCCAATCCGGTTTATGGTGGCTGGAGTTCGAACCCCGCCAATTGAGGCCCACAGGACGTTTCGCATGCGCACTGCCACGGTTGAACGCAAGACCCGGGAGACCGAGATCATTGTCTCGCTGGACCTCGACGGGGCCGGCGACGGCGATATCGACACCGGAATCGGCTTTCTCGATCACATGCTGGAGAGCTTCGCCCGGCATTCGATGATCGACCTCAAGGTGCGGGCCAGCGGCGATCTGCACATCGATTTCCACCACACCACCGAGGACACCGGCATCGTCATCGGCAGGGCCGTGAAGCAGGCGCTGGGCGATTTCTCGGGCATCACCCGCTTCGGTTCGGCCCTGATCCCGATGGACGAGACCCTGACCCGCGCCGCCATCGATGTCTCGGGGCGGCCCTATCTGGTGTGGAAGGTCGAGATTCCCCGGCACAAGCTGGGCGAGATGGACACCGAGCTGTTCAAGGAGTGGTTCCAGGCCTTCGCCCAGAACGCCGGCATCTGCCTGCATGTCGAGACCCTTTATGGCGCCAACAGCCACCACATCGTCGAAAGCTGCTTCAAGGCGCTGGCCCGGGCGCTGCGCCAGGCCGTGGCGCCGGACGAGCGGCTGGAAGGCGGCGTCGCCTCGACCAAGGGCGTGCTGGACGACATCGACGACGAGCTTTGAGGAAATAATCTTTTAAGTTCAAGCGCCTGACTCGGAGTCACGATAGGTGACGCCGCCGTCATTTTTATTGACTCTCAGTCGCATCCGCGTATTGTGACGGGACCGTCAGCCATTTCCGCCGGAGGACTCCGCGTGTCCCAGATCACCAAAGACTCTGCCTATGATGCCGTCGACCCCAAGGATTTCCCGGCGATGATGCAGGTCGAGCGCTATGGCACGCGTTCGACGGCCTTCGACAAGATCATCTCGGCGACCCATGACCATTTCTGGGACCCGCTCGACACCAAATACATCGATTTCAGCGAGCCCTATGACCTGACCAAGGAAATGGTGCTGCCGGAAGAATTCTTCCCGATCTTCAAGACCCGCATCGGCGACACGATGACCGAGGAGCAGAAGATCAAGTTCGCCAGCCAGTCGACGCGCTGGCAGCTCTCGGCGATCCTGCATGGCGAACAGGGCGCGCTCGCGCTGTCGGCTTCGCTCTGCCACATCCTCAAGGATCCGGGCGCGCAGGAATACGCCGCCAACCAGACCCGCGAAGAAGCCCGTCACGTGACGGCGTTCTCCGCCTATGTGAAGGCGCGCTGGGGCACGCCGCTGCCCTGCGGCGAGACGCTGAAGACCCTCTTGACCGAAATGGTTCTGGCGCCGGAGGTCTACAAGAAGATCGTCGGCATGCAGATGCTGGTCGAGGGCCTCGCCATGGGCGCCTTTGCGACGCTCTACCAGAAGTCCCAGGATCCGCTGCTGCGCAAGCTCTGCCAGCTCGTCATGACCGACGAAGCCTTCCATCACAAGTTCGGAAAGATCTGGGCCGACCGCACGATCCCGAAGCTGTCGAAGGATGAGCTCAATCTGGTCGAGGACTGGGCCGCGCAATGCTTCCAGACGCTGCTGTTCAATCTCGTCAATCCGCTGCAGATGCATATGGTCTACAAATCGGTCGGCATCGATCCCGATGACGCCATGGCCGCGATGCAGGAAGCCTTCGGCGACGAAGAGCGCCGCGAACAGATGAAGCAGGGCACCAACATCTTCCGCGTGCTGGTCAAGACACTGCTCAATGCCGGCATCATCACCGACCGCACCAAGTCGTTCTACAGCATGTATGTCGATATGGACGAGCTCAAGAACGAAGGCGAGCGCATGGTCGGCGACGACATCGCCGAAGAAGGCATCGCCTATCTGCAGTCGATCAATTTCGGAGACGCCACGAAGAGCAAGTCGCTCCTCGCCGCCGAATAGGTCCGCAGTCCGTCGTTTTCGGAAGGCCCGGCATGCAGATGCCGGGCTTTTTCGTGGCCCGGCATCATGCCAGATTATCGGCATGACCGAGTCCTCCCGACGCGCCATGCTGGAAGCCGCCGAAGCCCGCGGCAATGCGCTTTTCGATGCGGTCGAGGCTGCCGGCCTGATTGTTCCCGGCAAGAGCGAAGCTTTTCTCAGCGATGAAATCGCGGCGCTGGCCGAAGGCGAATTCGGCGTCACACGGCATTGGCACAAGCGCATCGTGCGCGCCGGCCCCAATACCGTCCGCATCTTTTCGGACGATCCTCCGGACCGCGTGATCGGCGAAGACGATACGGTTTATCTCGATTTCGGGCCGGTGCTGGAAGATTGGGAAGCCGATCTCGGCCGTTCCTACGCGCTGGGTCCTGATCCGGAGAAGCAGCGGCTCGTCGCGGATCTTCCGCGCCTGTTCGATATCGTGCAGGCGCATTACCGCGCCAATGCGGACATTACCGCCGACGGGCTCTATCGTTTCGCCTGTGGCGCCGCGGAAGAGGCGGGCTGGCTGTTCGGCGGCGTCATTGCCGGCCACACAATTCACGGAAGGTTTCCGCATGCGCCAATCCCGCGTGCGGGCCGGCTCATCGAAGCCGGCAATTCCACGCGCATGCGCGATCCCGGCGCCGATGGCCAGGAGCGGCACTGGATTCTCGAGATCCATCTGATCGACAAAAGCCGCAGCTATGGCGGCTTCTACGAGCGGCTCCTCTAGCCTGAGAAATCCTGGCGCTTCCGGTCGCTTCGAGCCGCAATGGGGACGAGGCGCCCGATAAAGCGATCGTGATTTGGCCGATCGCGTCCGGCCTTTCTACGTTTCAGCGCAGATCATGTTCTCCAGGGGTGGGCGATGCATTGGAGAGTCCTGTGGGCCACGGTCTTGCTGGGTCTGGTGGCGGCACCGCTGGCTTACGCTGCTGCGACGATCGCACCCGTAGAGATCGGTCATTCGACGGTCACGCTTTATGGTCCCTGGAAGTTCAAGACCGGGGATGACCCGCGCTGGGCCAGGCCGCAATTCGACGACACCACATGGCAGGGCATGGACCTTACCCCGCCGCCGGGCGCGACGGATGGCGATGTCGGGCTTGAAGGCTTCGCCCCCGGCTGGGGGGCAAAAGGTCATCGCGGATATCACGGCTATGCCTGGTATCGCATCCGCCTGACTGTGAGATCGCCCGCAGGCGAACGGCTCGCGCTGCTGGGGCCATGGGCGGTGGACAGCGCCTATCAGATCTATGCCAATGGGCAATTGCTGGGTGGCGTCGGCGATTTCTCCGGCGCCACGCCCGTCGCCTACAGCTACCACGCGCCGCGCTATTTCACCTTGCCGGCCGACATCGCGAAGGGCGGGGCGATCACGATCGCGGTGCGCACATGGGCGGGGCCATGGGTGGCAGGCGCACAAAGCGGCGGAATTCACATTGCCCCTGTGATCGGCGAACAGAACGCCGTTCTTGGCCAATACCGATTGCAGTGGCTTACGATTTTCGAAGGTTATGTCGGCGATGCCGCGATCGGGGTTCTGTTCGCGCTGATGGCATTTATGGTTCTGTGCCTGCGTCCGTTCGAGCGCGGCAACAGCGCCTATCCGTGGCTGGCGGCCGCTTTGCTGCTGAGCGCGATACAGCGTGGCAACCAGGCCTTCTTCTTCTGGCTGGACGTCGAGAGCATCAAGCAATTCGTCTACTTCATCATGGCGTTGGCGGCCGCGCTCAGCCTGGCCGCCTGGACGATGGCATGGCGCGCCTGGTTCAAGGCCGGCAAGCCGGCGTGGTTGCCGCACGCCGTCGCGGTCCTTGCCGGCATTTTCATCGTCGCCCGGCTGCTCAGCCTGCCCTGGCTGTTTGCCGGCGCCGTGCCCGCCGGGGTCGCCGCGGCATCGTCTCACGCGATCACCTGGGTGCGTCTCGCGTTCATCGTGATGCTGGCCTGGATCGTCTATCGGGGCTTGCGCTTTCAGGGACGCGAAGCGTGGTTTGCGCTTCCCGCCGTCCTGGCCATGTGCGGCTTCCTCTATTCCCCCGAGCTTTCTGCCATCCACCTTTCCGGCATCTGGTTCCCATGGGGCATCGGGGTTTCGTTCAGCGAATACGCCTCGCTGGTCTTCGACACGCTGCTCGCCATCTTGCTGTTGCGCCGTCTGTGGTCACATGCCGGACAGGGTGCGCTTGCCCACAGCTAGCGCGGCCGGGGACGCGGGTTGATTTTCCTGTTCCGGAAATGTTCTATGCGGCCATGTCCGATCACACGGCCAGTGACGTCGCGCGCGGGGTTTCGCGGCTTCTGATGCAGGAGGGCTTTTCGCCCATCCTGGAATTCACGCTGGCCAATGGCCGGCGCCTCGATGTCGCCGCGCTGGGGCCGGACGGCACCATGCTTGGGGTCGAGATCAAGGTCGCGGTGCCCGACCTCAAGGGCCGACATGAAATGGCCGGACTATCTCGATTTCTGCGAGCGTTTCTATTTCGCGATCCCGCCCGATTTCCCCGAGGAGCTGGTGCCGGAAAACGACCGGCCTGATCGTGGCCGACCGCTTCGGCGGCGCCATCATCCGGCCCTCGCCTGTCGCGCAATTGCACGCCAGCCGCCGCAAGGCGGTGACGCTGCGCTTTGCCAAGGTTGCGGCCGAGCGATTGGCCAACGTGCTCGAACTGGCCACCGATCCGCGCGCCGTGACCGTCCTGCCGTTGGAGGAAGACTGATGCCCGTCACCAAGGCCCAGGCGAAGGCCGCGGCACTCGCCTTTCCCGGGGCGCATGAAAAGCCGTCCTACGGCAAGCCGGCGATCTTCGTCGAAAAGAAATTCTTTACCCGCATCCGCGAGCGCGACAATTCCATCGTCATGCGCGTCGGCAGTATCGAACAGCGCGACATGATGCTGGAGCTCGATCCGGAGACCTATTTCATCACCGCCCATTACAAGGACTGGGCCGGCGTTCTGGTCCGGCTGTCGGCGATCACCCCGGGCGAATTGAACATCATGCTCGAACGCGTCTGGCGGCAGGTTGCGCCCAGGAAGCTGCAGCGCGAAGCCGATGGCGTGGCGGCGCCAGCCAGGAAAACCAGGGCGAAGACGGCGGCGAAGAGGCCCGCCAAAGCGGCCAAGGCCGCCAGGGCGGTGAAACGGGCATCCCGCAAGCGGGTAACCGCGCGCTAACCCGCAGCCGCGATAATCGGCGGGTCCGTCCCGCATCCACGCTGCCATTGGCGGGCCACCGAATGGACCCGTCATGTCGCTCGCGCTTGACTATCTCGAATCCCGCGCACTCGGCCGGCCCAGGCTGCACTTCCGGCCGGAATGGATCGCGCTCGGTCTGCTTGTGCTGGTCGATGTGGTGTGGTCGTTCGCCGCCGGCTTCCATTTCCGCTTCGGTGTCACCGATGTCTCGGTCCCGCTGGTCGCGCTGGCGATCGCGCTCGGGCTCCGGGCGCTCGACCGCTACGAGATCGCCGCCCTGATCGGCGAATATCTCGCGCTCACGCTGTTTGCGGTGATCGCGCTGGCGGTGCTGACTTATCTGTGCTGCGCGGTCGGCCTGCCGCGGGTGGACGATGCGCTGTTGCGCGCCGACCATGCCCTCGGCTTCGACTGGCTCTACTGGTTCAACTGGCTGCAGACTCATCACGCGCTGAAGGCCGTGCTGGCCTGGAGCTATGCCTCCATGCCCTATCAGGCGCTTTATTTCGGCGTGCTGTTCGGAATGATGAACAAGAGCGCGCGGCTGCGCGAGATGTTCTGGATCGTGATGATCGGCGCGGTGGTCACCTCCATCGGATCGGTCGCGATGCCGGCGCTCGGGCCCTTCAAGATCTATGGTCTGGAGCGTTCCGGCGATTTCGTGGCGGTGATGGAGCAGCTGCGGCACCGCGACCATCTCGACTTCGCGATCGCGACCCTGACCGGCGTCGTCAGCTTCCCCTCGTTCCACACCATGATGGCGCTGACCTATATCTACTGCTTCCGCGGCACCGGCTGGATCGGCCACGGCACAGGGCTGATCAATGTCGTGATGCTGGCGGGCGTGCCGTTCTTCGGCGGCCACTATCTGGTCGACATGCTGGCCGGCGCGGTGGTGGCGGCGGTCGTGATCGCCGTGGCGCGCCGCATCGTGGCAGGTGTGGAGATGGCCTCGCCCGTGGCCGCGCCCGATCGGCTGGCCGCGCCACGTCCCGCCGGCTGAGCCGGGTTCAGCGCGGGCTGCGCTTGGCCAGAATGCGCTGCAGGGTGCGGCGATGCATGTTCAGCCGCCGCGCCGTCTCCGACACGTTGTGGCCGCACAGCTCATAGACCCGCTGGATATGTTCCCAGCGCACGCGGTCGGCCGACATCGGGTTTTCCGGCGGCTTGGGCTTGGAGCCGGGCGCTGCCAGCAGCGCCGCACTGATGTCGTCGGCATCGGCGGGCTTGGGCAGATAGTCGATGGCGCCGTATTTCACCGCCGCCACCGCGGTCGCGATATTGCCGAAGCCGGTCAACACCACCACCCGGGCCTCGGGGCGTGTGGTGTGGAGCAGCTCGACGACATCCAGGCCGTTGCCGTCATCGAGCTTCAGGTCGACCACGGCAAAAGCCGGCGGGGCATCCTTGGCCCGGGCCAGGCCCTGGGCCACGGTCTCGGCAATGGCGACGTCGAAGCCGCGGCTTTCCATCGCCCGGGCCAGGCGCTCGCGCAGCGGGCGGTCGTCCTCGACGATGAGAAGGCTGCGATCTTCGGGAAGTGGCTGGTCTTGCTGGGTCATATGTCTTTCCTCGGCGGTGTCGATAACGCCGAAAGCCCCTGCGGGCAAGATATAGTGTGCTGCAGCGCGAAAAACTACAGCGTACTGGCCGTTCCCGGCGGGCTGTCTCCGTCCAGGGCGCCGCGCGGCCAGCGCACGGCGATCCGCGCCCCGCCTCTGACCTGGTTGCGGACCTGAACCCGGCCGCCGGTCTGTTCAATAAGCGTTTTGGCGATGAAAAAGCCCAATCCCATGCCTTGCTGGCCGCTGAAACTGTCCGAAGGGCCCAGTTCGGTCTCGCCCAGGGCATAGCTGCCCGGCCGTGAGGTCACATAGGGCTCGCCGATGCGCTCCAGGATATCCGGGGCGAAGCCCGGGCCGTCATCCTCGACGAGGACGCGCAGGCTCTTGGGATCCCATTGGGCCCGGATATCGATGCGGCTTTCGGCGAAATCGGCCGCATTGGCCACCAGATTGCCCAGCCCGTGCAGCACTTCCGGCACCCGCCAGATCTTGGGAACCGGCCCGGAATCGGCGTCCGGCTCCAGATGGATCACGATTTCGAGATCATCGCCCCGATACTGGCCCGCCAGATCGTCCAGCACCGCGCCCAGCGGCATGCGTTGAGTGGCATCGAGCACGCTCTGCTCGGGGCGCGCCAGCTGGGTCAGGATTCCGCGGCAGCGCTCGGCCTGTTCGCGCAGCAGCCTGGCGTCCTCGATCTGGGGCGAATCCGGGGGCAGCTCGCGCTCCAGCTCGCGGCTGACCACGGCGATGGTTCCGAGCGGGGTTCCCAGTTCATGGGCCGCGGCGGCCGCCAGCGCGCCGATGGCGGCCATGCGGTGTTCGCGCGCCAGCGCCAGCTGGGTCGCCGTCAGACCGGCGGACATGCGCGCGGCCTCGCTGGCGATGCGCCAGGCATAGATCGAGGTGAAGCCGATGCCGATGACGATGGAGGCCCAGATCCCGCCCTGATAGAGCGGCGGCAGGCTCAACAGCTCATGCGGCGCCCAGGGCAGGGGTTCGTGGACCACCGCGATCAGCGAGACGGCGGCGAAGGACAATCCGGCCAGGATCAGCGTATTGCCCAGATTGAGGGTCGAGGCCGCGATCACCACGGGCGCCAGGAACATCAGCGTGAAAGGGTTTTCGAGCCCGCCGGTCAGATAGAGCAGGGCCGCCAGCTGCAACACGTCATAGGCCAGATGGACCGTCGCCTCGCGATTGGTCAGCCGGTGGGTGGCCGGAAAGCGGATCGCCAGGAGGACATTGAGCACGACACTGGCGGCGATGACGCCCACGCAGCGCCACAGCGGAAGCTGGTAGCTGAATCCGAAATAGACCACGAACAGGGTCGCCGACTGTCCGCCGACGGCCAGCCAGCGCAGGTTGGAGAGCGTGCGCAGCCGCACCCGGCCGCGATTGGTCGGCGCGGCGAAGGACAGTTCATCGGCCAGTCGCGCCGGCCACAGGGCGAACCAGGACCGCTCTGCCGTCTCGCCTGATTTCACCTCGTTCATGCTGGCTCCATGCCGGCTCCACCCGCCGGCGGCGGGCGACCATTCGCCGCTTCATTGTCGCGGGGCGCGAGTTTATCAATCCCGGCGTGAGCCGTCCCCCCCATTCGCCGGTTCGAGAAAGACGGGGAAACCAACTATGCGCACGCCGTCCGCCCTGATCCCCTATATCGCGCTGCTGGCCGCCTTGATTGCGGGCCTGTTGTGGCATCTCGGCAATCAGCCGGCCCGTTTCGGCCAGACCGTGCAAAGCGGCGCGGCCACGATTGGCGGGCCCTTCTCGCTGACCGACCAGTATGGCCACACCCGCAACAACAGGGATTTCGCCGGCCGCTACATGCTGGTCTATTTTGGTTACACCAATTGTCCCGATGTCTGCCCCACCACGCTCAGCGTCATTGCCGATGCGATGGACAAGCTGGCCGGCGGCGTTCGCAAGCAGGTCGTGCCGATCTTCATCACCGTCGATCCCGACCGCGACACCCCCGATGTGCTCAAGAACTATCTCAGCGCCTTCGGGCCGGAATTTGTCGGGCTGACCGGATCCAAGCCCAGCATCGCGCTGGCGGCCAAGGAATATCACGCCTATTTCAAGCGGCACAAACCGGTGAACGGCATCTACGCCGTCGACCATTCCAACGTGATTTATCTGATGGGACCCGACGGCAAGTTCATCGCCAATTACGACGAGACGCTGGGCCCGGACGGTCTGGCCAAGGCGCTCGCCAAGCAGATTTCCTGACCGATCAGATCGCCGGAATTTCGACACCGGCCTGGACGCAGGCCGCGATCAGCGTGTTGCGCATCAGGCAGACGATGGTCATGGCGCCGACGCCGCCGGGCACCGGCGTGATGGCGCCGGCGTTCTTCGCCGCGTCGTCATAGTCGACATCGCCGACGATCTTGTATTTGCCGTCACCGGCCTCGACGCGGTTGATGCCGACATCGATCACTGTGGCGCCGGGCTTGACCCAATCGCCCTTGACGTAACCCGGCCGGCCGATGGCGGCGACCAGAATATCGGCGCGGCGCGCCAGCGCGGGAAGATCGCGCGTCTTCGAATGCGCCATCGTCACCGTCGCATTGGCGGCCAGCAGCAGCTGCGCGGCCGGCTTGCCGAACAGCAGCGAGCGGCCGATGACCAGCGCATCCTTGCCGGCGATGTCGCCGACATATTCCTTGAGCAGCATCATCACGCCCATCGGCGTGCAGGACACCAGATTGGCGCGGCCCGAGAGCAGCAGCCCCGCATTGGTCGGCGTCAGCGCGTCGACATCCTTGGCCGGATCGAGGGTGTCGAGCACGGCGGCTTCGCGCACCTGCTTGGGCAGGGGCATCTGCACCAGAATGCCGTGCACGGCCGGATCGGCGTTGAGGGCGCGCACCTTCGCCAGCACCTCGTCTTCGCGCGCGGTCTCCGGCAGGTGATGGCTGACCGAATGAAAGCCCAGCTTTTCGGCGGTCTTGTTCTTGTTGCGGACATAGACCTCGCTGGCCGGATCGCTGCCGACCAGAACCGTGGCCAGTCCCGGAACCAGATTGTGCGCCTGTTTGAGGCGCACCGCTTCTTCGGCGATGCGCGTGCGCAGGCCGCCCGCGAAGGCCTTGCCGTCGATGATGGTTGCGCTCATGCCGCCTCTCCCAATGCTTCGAGCCGCGCCCGCAGATAGTCGGCCGGGCCGCTCACGTCCACCTGTTTCAGCCGCCCGCTCTGGCCGGCGGCGATGGCAATATGGGATTTGGCGATGCCCAGTGTCTTTGCCAGCAGCGCAATCAATGCTGCGTTGGCCTTCCCACTTTCGGGTGGGGCCGAGACGCGCGCCTTCAGATAGGGCCGGCCGTCGGCGCCGGTGGTCCAGCCGTCAATGGCGTCGCGCCCGCCCTTGGGCGTCAGGCGCAGGGCGAACCGCACCCCGTCAGCGGTGGGACGGACGGCGCCGCCGGTCACGCCAGATAATAGGCGACGAGATAGGAGAGGAACTGCAGCCCGATCAGCACGATCAGCGGCGAGATATCGAGCCCGCCGATCGCCGGGATCACGCGGCGCACCTGCCGGAACACCGGCTCGGTCAGGGCGTCCAGCAGATGGACGACCGAGCGGGCGAACTGGTTGTAGGTGTTGAGGACGCCGAAGGCGACCAGCCAGCTCATCACCACGGCCGCGATCACGACCCAGGTGTAGAGGTTGATCAGGGTCAGGATGAGCCAGACAAACGGATTGGGATGGTACATGAGGCTGTGGGCCTCTCCTTCGGATTGCGCCGGAACCGGGTGGATCGGGTTCCATGGTGATGGTCCCTTGTAGCCAGCCGCGTCGCCGTCAGGCAAGCCGACGATGGCAAACGGGCCCGTCCGGCCGCTCCGGCGCGCCCCGCCGGCACCCGCCTTGACAGGCCAAGGGGGCGAACACTAGATACCCGCCCGCGCCGCGAAATGCCGCGCCGCGGCACGCCTTGGCCTGGGGCTGTAGCTCAGTTGGGAGAGCGCCTCGTTCGCAATGAGGAGGTCAGCGGTTCGATTCCGCTCAGCTCCACCAGGCCCCGCACTATTTCGCCGTCCCCGCATAGCGCACGCGCCAGATTGCCTTGCCGGCATCGTCGGCGATCAGAAGGCTGCCGTCTTTGGCCACCGCCAGGCCGGCCGGCCGCCCCCAGACCTTGGCCGGGTCATTGCCCGACTGCCACCAGCCGGTGACGAAGTTCTCATAGCCGGCTTCCGGCCGCTTGCCCGCAAACTTGATGCGCACGACCTTGTAGCCGGTCGGCTTGGCCGCGTTCCACGAGCCGTGCAGCGCCACGAAGGCGTCGCCCTTGTATTCGGCGGGAAACTGGCTGCCTTCATAGAACACCATGCCCAGCGGCGCCGAATGCGACCGGAACAGCACGTCGGGCGTCTTCGTCGTCTTGACGAGGTCGGGCCGCTTGCTGCCGAAATTGGGATCGGGGTGCGGGCCGATATAGGCGTAAGGCCAGCCGAAAAATTCGCCCTGCTGCACGCGCGTGAAATAGTCCGGCGGCAGATCGGTGCCCAGCATATCGCGCTCATTGACGGCGACATAAAGATCGTCCGTACCCGGATAGAAATGCATGCCGACCGGATTGCGCAGGCCAGTCGCGAAGGGCGTAAGCGTGCCATCGGGATTGACGGTGGATATCGCGGCATGCGGCGCCGGGTCGATGCCGATATTCTGCGTGCTGCCTTCGGCCAGGAAGAGCTGGCCCTTGGAATTGAAGGCGATGTTGCGCGTCCAGTGATCGTCCCAGCTGCCGAGCGCACCGTCCTTCGTTACGCGCGTGCGCGGCCCGGCCTTGTCTGCGCCGGCGGTGTAGGCAAGCTTCCAGATGCCATGCACATCGCCGACATAGAGCGCGCCATTGTGCAGGGCCATGCCATAGGGCCGCTCGAACCCGTCGGCGAAGGTCACGGCCTTGTCGGCCTTGCCGTCGCCATTGGCGTCGCGCAGCAGCGTGATCTTGCCGGCATAGGATTCGGCGGCCAGCACATCGCCATTGGGCAGCACCAGAAGGTTGCGCGGGCCGGCCATACCGCTTGCGAACAGCGCGGCGGTGAAGCCCCGGGGCAGCTTCAAGGCGGCCCCGGCCGGCCGCGCGATGGTGTCGGACCGGTTGGCGACCCCCTTGCTGGCATAGGGCTTGGGCAGGTCCTTCGGGCTGATCTGGAACCGGGCGCCCGGCGCCTGCGGATCCTGCGGGGCGGCTGGCGCCGTCGTGGCCCATCCCAGTCCAAGCCCTGCGATCGCCAGGGCCATTGCCGCTTTCGTTGTCATGGCGCACTCCTCAATCCTGCCGCGCGGCGTCAACCGCACATTTACCCTGCTGGAGTATGCAGGAGGTGACCGCGGAAGGAACCCCATGCGCCCCGTCGCCAACAGGCTGGCCCTGCTCCTGTATCTGCTCGCCGCCTTTGCCGCGGGCCTGGCGTCCGCGCGGGCGGACGAAGACAAGCAGATGCCCGCGCACAAGATCACCCAGGCCAAGAGCTATGTCGGGCTCAATCCGATGTATGCGACGATCCTCGACAATGGCCGGCCCGTGGGACTTCTGCTGGTGTCCATCGGGCTCGACATCCCCGATGAGGATCTGCGGGCGCAGGTGGAACGGGCGTTGCCGGTTCTGCGCGATTCTTATGTGCGCAATCTGATGACCTTCACCGCCGCCGCCGTGCGCCCCTGGCGCCAGCCCGATGTCGATGTCATCGCCAAACGCCTGCAGCGCGTCACCGATCGTACCTTGCATAGAAAGGGCGCGCAGGTGCTGCTGGGCCAGATCGTGATCCGCGTCACGCGTTAGGCCGGCTTGGTCGCCTTCGCCAGAAGAAAGGGAGGGCGGCGTGCCTCGTCGGCAAGGTGCGGGTTGGCCGCGAGGAAGGCGGCATCCGGCACCGGCTCTTCCAGCCGCACCAGCGTCAATCCCGCCTCGATCAGATCATTGACGTAAGATGCGATGGTGCGGTGCTGCTTGGTGACGGGACTGCCGAGCCAGTTGGTCTGCCGCGGCCCCTCGTCGTTGTAGGTGTCGACCGGCCAGTGCAGGCGTTTGCCTTCGCGATCGGTATGCCAGGCCTGCTCGGCGCGCGCTGTTGTCATCGGATGCTCGACCGAGAACACGAAGACGCCGCCCGGATCCAGCGCCGCAGCCACGCCGCGGCACAGCGCGGCGAAATCCGGAAGGTAATGGAAGGCGAGCGAACTGACCGCCAGGTCGAAACGCGCATCGCCGAGATTCAGGTTTTCGAGATCCCCGCGCCGGAACGCGATCCCCGCATCCTGCGTTTGCGCCCGCGCCTTGGTCAGCATCTGCTCGGAGAGGTCGATGCCGAGAACGTGGCCCGCGCCCATCGCGCGCAGCCGCCGCGCCAGTGCGCCCGCGCCGCAGCCCAGATCGAGCACCCGCGCGCCGGTCACATCGCCGAGGAGGGAACGGAACAGCGGCCATTCATAGGCGGCGTCGAGCCCATGCACCGAACGCGGCAGCTCGGCATATTTCGCGAAGAAGTCCGTGTCGTCATAGATGTTCTGGGCCATCACCGCCCCGTGAATTTCGGCTCGCGCTTTTCGAGAAACGCCTTGATGGCTTCGCGATAATCCTCGCTGGTCGTGGCCAGCGCGTATTGGTCGAGGTCCATATAGGTCGTGGCGTGATGCAGCGCGCCCGCCGCGGCGTTCACCGATTGCTTGGTCATGCGCACGGCGTTGGGCGGAAGCCTTGCGGTCTTCTGCCCCCACGCGCGCGCCGCATCCAGCGCGCCGCCATCTGGCGCGATCTCTTCGGCGAGCCCCCAGGCCAGCGCCTCCTGCGCCGAAACATTCTCGCCATAGATCACGAAGCGCTTGGTCCGCGCCGGCCCGATCAGCGAGACCAGCCGCGGCACGGCATGCCAGCTCATGTTCATGCCCAGCGGAATCTCCGGCAGCCGCATGGTCGCGCTCTCGCCCATGATGCGGAAGTCGCAGGCCCCCGCCAGCGCCACGCCGCCGCCGATGCAGTATTTCTCGATAGCGCAGATCGTGACCTGCTCGACGCGGGCCCAGGCGTCGCACAGATCCGGGCCGATCTTCGTCATGTGGCGGCGTTCGAGCAGGCCGGCGGCGCGGCGGCGGTCCATCTCCGGATCCTTCAGATCCGCGCCGGCGGTGAAGGCGCCCGCGCTTGTGAGGATGACCGCCTGCGTTTCGAGATCGTCGGCGAAGCTGCGCGCCGTCTCGGTGAGGTCGAGGATCAGCCGCCGCGACAGCGCATTGCGCCCGTCGCCGCGATCGATGGTCACGATGGCGACACCGCTGTCGCGCGCCACGGTGATGAAGTCGCCGATTTTCATGTCGTTCATGCGGGCCGTTCGGGATTTTGCGCCATGGCGGGAACTCTACGCCGCGGCGGCACAGGCGCAAGCGTGGTGGGCAATCCGTGCGATTTCATTGGGGCCCGGCGGCGTTTCAGCGTAAATGGAGCCTGGTTGATCGTCTCGCGCCTGACCGCTGGCAAGCATGTTGCAAACTCCGTCTCGCCCGGCCTGCCGGAGCCGTGCACAATCGGCGCCCATGAGAGCCGCCCGGCTTCCCTTGCTCTGCGCGGTCCTGACCGCGGCAGCTTCACCCTTGCAAACCATTTCGCGGGCGCGTGGTGGCTTGCCTGGCTGGCGCCGGTGCCCGTGCTGTGGCTGGCGTTCGGCCAGACCAACCCGATGACCGTGCTCGCCACCGCGCTCGGCGCGGCGGGACTGGGCGCGGCGGCGCTGGCCCTGCCCTATCTTGGCGTCGTGCCCGAGCCCGCGCTGGGCGCCGCCATCGCCTTGGCAGCGATCGGCTTCGCCGTCTGCGTCATGGGCGCAAGGCTGGCCGGCCGCACGGTCACGCCGATGGCCGGTGCGCTGGTCTTCGCCGCATTGTGGACGGTGTGGGATTTTGTCGCCGCCTCGGGGCCGGACGGGACGCTGTTTTCGCCCGCCACGAGCCAGGCGGGAATCCCGATCCTGATTCAATCCGCCGCGCTCGCCGGCGCTTGGACGATCACCTTTCTGTTGGGCGCGGTCGCCGCCTGTCTGGCGCTCGCCTTCCGCAAGCGCAATGCGCTTTACGTGCTGCCGGCCGTGGGCCTGTTCACGGTCAACCTCGCCTTTGGCGCGCTTCACATGCAGCAGACGCAGGGCGCAGAACATCATGTCGTTCTGATCGACAGCGACGCGCTGGCCGAAGCCAGCGCGATCGACCGGCGGGACATCGCGCTGGGGGCCGTGCTCGCCTATGCCGCCGAGATTCGTTTGCGCGCGCGCGGCGCCGATCTGGTCGTGCTGCCGGAACGCATTGCGGTGCTGCGGCCGGCCTGGCGAGAAACCGCGATTGCCTATCTGCGGGCCGCCGCCTTCGGCTCGGGGGCCACCATCATCGCCGGTTTCGAGATGCATGACGGGCGCGGCGCGCGCAACATCGCGCTGATCGTGGCGCCGGGAAACGGGTCCGTGCCGGACTATGTGCAGGCCAGTGGCGCAAGCCCGGCGCAGGGCCCGGCCGTCGCCATCTCGCACGACCTCAATTACTTTGCCGCGTTGCGCCGGCGGGTGGCGGGCGAGCGCAAGGGGCTGATGGCGGTGCCGGCCTGGGATTTCGGCGCCGATGCGACGGCCGAAGCCCACAAGGCCATTCTGCGCGGCGTCGAAAACGGGTTCGCGGTGGCGCGCACCGCCCGCGACGGCAAGCTCGTTCTGGCCGACGCGCTGGGCCGCACGGTGGCGCAACGGCGCAGCGAGGCTGACGGCTTCACGGTGCTGGCGCGCGATCTGCGTGAAGGCCCGCAGCCGGGCCGCACGCCCTATGATCGCATCGGCGATGTGTTCGTGTGGTTCTGTGCCGGCATGGCCGGCGCGATCCTGCTGTTCGGCCTGTTGCGCATGGTGCTGGCGGCGACGCCCGCGCGCGACATGCGGGCCCGCCGGCCGCTGCCGGGGCGCCTGTCGGGTCTTGGCGGTCTGGCCACCGTGCGGCGCCAAGCCGTGCCGGCGCGCCGCGTCACCCCGCCGAAGCGCTAGCCTGTTCCGGTTCGACCTGCACCTTGCATTGATGCGTGCGCTTGCGCAGCGCCTCGAAGGTCTCCGGCATGGCCGCCAGCGGCACGGTTTGCGTGATCATCGCCGAGGCCGGCGCGAGACCGCCATCGAGTGCATCGAGGCTGGCCTGGTATTCGTGCATGTTGAAGAAGGCGGAGGTGACGATCTTGACCTCCTTCGACACCGCATGGAACGGCACGAAGGAAATCGGCCGCCGTGCACAGCCCCAGCATGACAATCGTTCCGCGCGGGCGCACATGCTCGATGGCGCGGGCCAGGATGCCGGGGCGGCCGACGCATTCGAACACGATATCCGGCGCCCCGCCCAGTTCGGCATGGGCGCGCGCGACGGCGTCGTCGTCCACGGTGACGAAACCGGTGGCGCCGACGCGGTGAGCCAGATCGCGCTGCAGCGTCGTCAGATCGGCGACCACGACCTTGCCCGCGCCCAGCCGCCGCGCCCAGAAGGCGGCGCCGAGCCCGATGGGGCCGGCGCCCAGCACCAGCACCCGCGCGCCCGGCGCAAGTTCCGACAGCATGACGCCATGCAGCGCCACGGCCAGCGGTTCGACCAGCGCGCCGTCGGCGATGGAGGTCGATGCCGGCAGCTTCACGCATTGGCGCGGCATGGCGATGGTGTATTCGCCATAGCCGCCGCCCTGCAGCGTCATGGCCTCGCACCAGGCCGGTTTGCCGGCGTGGCAGGCGGCGCAGTGCCCGCAGCCGCGCACCGGCGAGACGGCGACGCGATCGCCGGTTGAAAACCCTTCGACGCCGCGGCCCAGTGCCACGATCTCGCCGGCGAATTCATGGCCCAGCACCGAGCCGGGCGCGACGGCGAAATCCGGCTCCTCGGTCATGTGCAGATCGCTGCCGCAAATGCCGCAACGGCCGACGCGGACCACGAGTTCTCCGGCTTGTGGTGTCGGATCGTCGACCGTCTCGACCTGAAGCGGTTGACCGAGGGCGTGGAAGACGGCGGCTTTCATGGCGGGCTCCGGCAATGGCCGCGCCACAGTGCCGCCTGCGGCCGGGGGCATGCAAGCGCGGCCGGGTCCGCGCATGTCCCACGCGCGTCCCACGAAAAAGGGCGGCCGCAATGGGCCGCCCTGGTTCCGGTCGCGACGGCGCGCCTATTCGGCGGCGACGGAGGTCATGCTGGTCGGGCTGACGAAATGTTTGCCGCCGTTCAGCTTGATCAGATATTTGATGCCTTCCTCGGCAATGTCGTCGCCCACCATGCGGTCGCTCTCGGCGTGGAGCTCGGCCATGTCGATATAGGCCGCATAGATGCCGCGCGTGCGGTCGGTGATGATGCCGGCCTTCAGCAGCGTCTTGATCAGCACACGGAAGATGTTGGTGGCTTCCTGCAGTTCTTCGCGGATTGCCGCATCGGTCAGCGCTTCCATGAAGGCCTGCTGGCACCACGCGGGATCGAGACCGACGGCTCGCGATAGATCCAGGCCTTCTGGTCGGGGCTGCCGAGATTGTAGAGCAGCACCTGGAACACCTTCCCGGCCCAGTCCTCGATCAGCTCATGCTCGGCCTTGGACAGATTGCGGGATGGTGCGGTCGGCCCAGATCTTTCCGAACTTGTGATGGAAGGCTTCGTCGGTCATCACCAGCTGCATCAGCTTGGTCACAGCGGATCGCGCGATTCCTTGAAGAAGGTCGCGAACGCGCCCATGGCGAGGCCCTTCGACCAGCATCTGCATGCCGACGAGCTTCTTCCAGACCAGCGGCGAGGAGACCAGTTCGTTGAGCAGGCCGCCCAGCGCCGGGCCGACCTTGGCCGGCTTGCCCCAGCGCGCCTTGATATAGGCGGAGAAGCCGGTGACGTGGCGGGCTTCCTCGCGCGTCTGGTTGGCGGCGTATTCCTGGGCGCCGGGGTCGCGCAGGATGTGGCAGAGCGAGGCCGACAGCGCCAGCGCGCCCTGTTCGCCATGCAGGATCGAGGACAGCGACCACAGACGTCGAGATTGACGAGCTTGATCTTCTGGCTCTCGTCCAGCTTGTCGCCGATCGCGGTCTTCAGATCGCTGTTCAGCTCCGGATTGACGAGATATTCCTTCTCGATGTCGAAGGGCTGGGTGAAGTCGATATATTTCTTGTCCAGCGGGTCCCAGAAATGGTCATGGGTGGCCGAGATGATCTTGTCGAAGGCCGTCGAGCGGGCGCCATAGCGCTCGACGTCCAGCATGGCCGGGAAATCGGTCGGATCGACGGCGTTGTAGGCGGGATCCTTGGTGATGTTGTCCATGTCGCGCTCCCTGTCCCGGCTGGGTGGCTTTGACGCCGAAGGGTAGGCGGCCGCAGGCTGGCACCTTCAAGGAAAATGACGTTTGCGTCACCCAATTCGCAAGGATATGTCCGGCCATGTGTTATGTTATAACACGCGGCCCATGGACCTGACCCCCCACGCCGCCCCTCATCGCGGCCGCCGATCTCGGCGTCGCCATGGGCGGCACGCCGATCGTCGAAGACGTCAGCCTGGCCGTCGCCCCGCGCGAGATCGTGGTGCTGATCGGGCCCAATGGCTCGGGCAAGACCACCCTGCTGCGGGCGCTGCTCGGGTCTGGTGCCGCTTTCGGGCACAGGTCACGCCGCAGGCCCGGGCTCGCGCATCGGCTATGTGCCGCAGCATTTCGCCCGCGATCTGTCGCTGCCCATGACGGTGCGCGCGCCTGATCGAGGTCTATGCCCCCGGCGAACCGGGCGGCGGAGGCGGCGCTGGCCCGGGTCGGCATCGCCGCGCTGGCGGCCAAGCAGGTCGCCACCCTGTCGGGCGGCGAGATGGCCCGCGTGCTGCTGGCCCGCGCCATCGTGCACAGGCCGCGACCTGCTGCTGCTCGACGAGCCCTTCGCCGGCGTCGATCTGGCGGGCGAGGCGGCGCTCTACCGGCTGATCGCCGAATTGCGCGACGAAATGGGCTGCGCGGTGCTGCTGGTCAGCCACGATCTGCATGTCGTGATGGCCGAGGCCAGCCGGGTGATCTGCCTCAACCGCCACATCTGCTGCCAGGGCGCGGCCGGGCATGTGATCCGCGATCCGGCCTTTGTCGAATTGTTCGGCCCGCGCATCGCCTCCGAACTGGCGCTCTATGCCCATGATCACGATCACCGCCACCTGCCGAGCGGCGAAGTGCGCGCCGACCATCACCACGGCCACCATCATGGATGATTTTCTGCTCCGCGCCGCTCTGGGGCGCGGCACTGCTGGGGGCGGCGGCCGGGCCGCTGGGCTGCTTCGTGTTGTGGCGGCGCATGGCCTATCTGGGCGAAAGCATCGCCCATATGGGGCTTCTGGGCGCGGGGCTCGGGCCTGTTGATCGGGGTTGCGCCGATCGCCGGCGTGGCCGCGGTGGCCGTCGTTGCCGGCCTGGTCATGGCGCGCGCCACCGATCGCTATATTCCCTCGGGCACCTTCATCGGTCTGGTCGGCCATGTCGGCCTGGCGCTGGGCTTCATCGTCCTGTCGACAATGGAAACGGTGCGGGCGGATCTGCTCGGCTATCTGTTCGGCGACGTGCTGGCGATGGCGCCCGCGCGACATCTATCTGGTGGCCGGCGGCGGCGTGGTGCTGCTCGCGGCCCTGTGGCTGCTGTGGCGGCCGCTTCTGGCGATCACCGTCAGCCGCGACATTGCCGTGGCCGAGGGGCGCAGCACCGCGCTGGCCGATGTCGCCTTCCTGGTGCTGGTCGCCGGACTGGTAGCGCTGGCGCTGAAGATCGTCGGCGCCTTGCTGATCGTGGCGCTGCTGCTGATTCCGCCCGCCGCCGCACGGCCGCTTCGCGAAGACGCCCGAAGCCATGGCGATCCTGGCCGCGCTCATCGGCGCGCTGTCGGCGCCGCTCGGCATGGCCGGCGCCTATGTCACGCGATGCGCCGGCGGGCCCGTCCATCGTCCTGGCCGCCGCCGCGCTGTTTGCCGTCATCAGCATGGCTGCCGCGCTGCGCAACCGGCGGGAGGCCGCATCGTGAGCGCCACGGCCCTGCCGCACCGGCCGCACGATCACGGATCCTGCATCCGCGATGCGCTGGCGGCGGCCGATGCGCTGGCCCGCCGCCGCAGGCTGCGTTTCACGCCGCTGCGCCGGCGCGTGCTGGAGATCATCCTGGGCAGCCATCGGCCGATGGGCGCCTATGACATCCTCGATGCGCTGTGCGACGGCACCGCGCGCCGCAAACCGGCGCCGCCGACCGTCTATCGCGCGCTCGACTTCCTCATTGCAGGAAGACTTCGTCCACCGGATCGACACACGCAACGCCTATATGGCGTGCTTCGCGCCGCAGCGGCGCCACCGCAGCCATGTGCTGTTGTGCCGGCGCTGCGGCTGCGCCGCGGAGATCGAGCATGGCGCCATTGACCGCGCGCTGGCCCGCGCCGCCGCCGATGCCGGCTTCGCCAGGGAGCGTGAAACCGTGGAAATCGCCGGGCTCTGCGCGGCCTGCGCGGAAATTTCCCCCGAGCCTTCCATGCCGCCCCCGACGGCGTGATAAGGTGCCGTGCGACGGCCGGTGACGACGGGGCGGCCAATCATCAGGGGCAACGATGCGGGTAGGGGCAAGTTCGGCGACCGTCTGGGCGTTGCCATTGGCGATTGTGATCGTGGCCATCGCCACGATCGCGACCGATCCGGGCGGTCTGGCGACCCGCATTCGCGGAATCCAGTTCGACGCCTATCAATATCTGCACAAGCGGCCTTACGAAGATCCGCGCGCGAAGAGCCGCTATTCGGTGCGCGTGCTGGATCTGGATGCCGCCGCCGTCGCCCGATTCGGCGCCTGGCCGTTTTCGCACGCCGTCCTGGCCAAGCTGATCGGTGAGCTGAAAGCGGCCGGTGCGCCGGTCGTCGTTCTCGATGCACCGCTGACCGCACCCGACAGGCTGTCGCCGCAGCTCTTTGCGCGAGCCCTGCCGCCGGGCCCCGAAAATGACGGCGTGCGCCACGCATTGGCCGGCATCGCCTCGCCGGACCGGGCGCTGGAGATCGCCATGGCCGGCGTTCACACCGTCACCACCTTCCGGCTTTCCGGTGCGCAGGGCGAAACCTCGCTGTCGCCCAAATCGGCGGTGGTGTTCTCCGGCAGCGCGGCGGCGAAGGCCGCGGTGCCGGATTTCGCCCGCGCCCTGGTGCCGCTCGCCCCGCTGGTGCGGGCCAGTGTCGGGCTGGGCGCAAGCAATCTGTTGCCGGATCCCGACGGCAAGCTGCGGGTCATGCCGCTGCTGTTCCGGATGAACGGCGTGCTCCTGCCCTCGGCCGATGCCGAAGCCATGCGGCTGGTCGGCGGCGGCCCGCTCACCGTGATCGCCCATGAGCGCGGCATTCCCGGCATCAATGCCGATGACGCCATCGCCCGCATCGATGCCGGGGCCCTGTCGGTGCCCGTGCGTGCGGACGGGGCGATGGAAATCTATTATTCGGGGGCCAATGCGGCGCGCAATATCTCCGCCATCGATCTCGATGACGGCAAGCTCGCGCCCGGCAGCCTGACGCAGACCATCGTCTACATCGCCCCGCCGGGCGCGCGGGCGATGACGCCGCTCGGCCCCGAGCCGCTCGGCCAGGTTCATGCCGAAGCGATGGAAAACATACTCCTGGGTCTTCCGCTCAAGCCGGCCAACGGACTTTATGGCGGGCTGGTCTTCGTCTTGATCGTCGGCATCGGCATTGCCTTTCTGGTGGCCCGCGCCGGGGTGCTGTGGGCGGGGCTGCTCGCGGCGGCAGCCATCGCGGCGGCGCAGATCTTCACCTGGTTCCTGTTCACCGACAGCCGCACGCTGTTCGATTCGCTCAACCCCTCTCTGGCGCTGGCCGCGGCCTTCGTGGCATGCCTCGCCGCGCGCAGTCTGGAAATCATGCGCACGCGCGGCACCTTGCGCCGCGCCTTTGCCGGCGCATTGCCGCCCGCCACGCTCGACCGCATCGCCAGCAATCCGCAATTGCTGAAATTCGAAGGCGAGACGCGAACCGTCACCTGTCTGACCTGTGGCGTGCGCGGCTATGTCCGGCTGGCCGAGTCTTTCGCCGACGATCCGGTCGGCTTCGTCCGTTTGATGGGCACCGTCATGGCGCCCCTGGTCGAGGCCGCGACCAATCATGGCGCGATGGTGGATCGCGTGACGGGCGGCGGCTTCACGGCCTATTGGAACGTGCCGCTCGACGATCCCGAACACGCGATGCATGCCTGCGAGGCGGCCAACCGCATGACCATCGCGCTCGCCGAGAGTGAACGAGCAATTGTCGCGCGAGCGCCGCTTCGACGGCACCGCCTTTGACGCCGTCGAAATCGGCATCGGCATATCGACCGGCCCGGCGGTGGCCGGCGGCTTTCGCGCGCGCGGACAGCACGAGCTATTCGATCAGCGGCGATTGCGCCGTCCTGGCCGAGCGCATCTGCACGCGATCGGGGCGCTACGGACCGGCCATCATCGTTTCCGACGACACGCGCAAGGCGGCCGAGCGCGGCTTTGCCTTTCTCGAAGTCGATTTTCTGACCTGCGGCCCGCTCGACGAACCGGTCAAGCTCTATGCGATCCTGGGAAATCCGCTGGTGCGCGCCAGTCCGAAATTCCGCGCCCTGGCCACCTTCCACGAGCACATCTTCCAGTCGCTGCGCACGCAGCAATGGGAGAAGGCGCGCGATCTGATCGATCAGTGCCGCAAGCTCTCCGGCGCCAGCCAGAAGCTCTACGACCTGCATCTGGCGCGCATCGGTTACTTCGAGGAGCATCCGCCCGGCGCCGATTGGGACGGCGCCTTCCGCGAGATCCTCAAATAGCGCCTAGCCGCCGCGCGCCGCCAGCCCGTAATGCGCCGTGCCGCCGCTCATGCGCCGCCCACATCTGGTCGCCCCAGGAGAAGTGCCACCACTCGTCGGGATGGCCGGCAAAGCCTTCGTCCGCCATCAGCCAATGCAGCAGGCGGCGATTGGCGCGCGCCTCGTCGTCGGAAAAGCAGAAGTCGGATCGCCCGCCGTTTCGAAGCGGTCGCGATGGGCGATCTCGGTGACGTCGTCGAACAGCGAACCCATCCACAGTGTTTCGCCGCCGCGCCAGCGCAGGGTGAGATCGACGGCGGCGCCGGTTTCGTGCGGCGCCGGCGACGCCGGATCGGATGTCGGGGCGGCCCAGTAGCGTTCCACCGCAGCGGTCAGCGCCTCGCCCGACAGGGATGGATCGCGTCTCTGCAGCTCGGCTGGCATCCATTCGTCGTGGAAATAGGCCTGGACCGCGCGCGGGCGCCAGGCATCGAAGACGAACAGTTCCAGATCCTGCGGCGCCAGCCGCGCATTGATGCGCGCGAGCTTTTCGGCCACGCTCCGGCGCAACAGCAGATCGGCGATGGCGCCGTCGATGCGCCGCCAATAGGGCGGGTTGCGGTCGCTGTAATAGTAATTCTCGCCGGCGATGGCGAAATCGCCGAGGGCGACGAGCGGCTCATTGCCGTGCCGGTCCTGCCGCGGCGATCGGCAGGCGGCGGCAACCTGTCATGCGTCGGCGCATATCGCGTTGCGCGGGGATGGGTTGCCCGCGCAAGGCGGACAATGCGCCGAAAAGCCTGGCCTCCAATTCGCTCTCCTCTGGCAAACATGATCTATAATACGCGCCCCACCGACCGGCGAGCCCCAACCTCACAATGACCCAAACGCCCGAGGCCTATTTTCCGCCCGATTACCGCAGCGGCCGTGCCGCCTTCATCGCTGCCGCCGAAGCGGCCGGGCTGGGCGTGACCACTCGCGTGCATCCTGCCGCCAACGGCCGCGATGGGCTGCCGCTGTTTCTCGACACCGCGCGCGCGGGCGCGCGGGAGGCCAGGACCGCACTGCTGCTGATCTCCGGGACCCATGGCGTGGAAGGCTATTTCGGCTCGGGCGTGCAGACCGGTCTGCTGCGCGAAGGGATCGCGGCCCGCGTGCCGGCGGGCGCCAGGCTGGTGATGCTCCATGCGCTCAATCCTTTCGGCTTTTCCTGGGACCGGCGCGTCAACGAAGACAATGCCGATGTGAACCGCAATTTCGTCGATCACGCCAATCCGCCGGTCAATCGCGACTATGCGGATCTGGCCGATGCCATCGCGCCCCAAGACATCGCGCCAGACGCGATGAAGGCCGCCAATGCGAAGCTGCGCGACTACGCCCGGGCGCATGGCGACCTTGCCCTGCAACGCGCCTTGTCGTCCGGGCAATACGGCTTTGCCGACGGCATTTATTTCGGCGGCGCCAAGCCGAGCTGGTCCTCGCTGATGCTGAAGGACGTGCTGCGCGAGGAACTGTCCGGTGTCGAAAGGCTGCTGGTCATCGACTTCCACACCGGACTGGGCGAGAGCGGCGCGGCCGAGATCATCACCGAGGATGCGCCCGGTACGCCCGCCCATGCCCGCGCCCGCGCCATCTGGGGCGCGGAGCTGCATTCGACGCAGGGCGGCGGATCGCTGTCGCCGCCCCTGACCGGAACGATCGATGCCGCACTCGCCGCCTGGACCGAAGGCTGTGAGCTGACCTTCGTCGCGCTCGAAGTGGGCACCGCCTCGCTGCGCGACGTGTTCGATGCCCTGCGCAAGGACAACTGGCTTGCATCTGCATGGCGGGCTCGGCCATCCTGACGCAGACGTAATCAAACGTCAGA
The DNA here is from genome assembly GCA_963710925.1 of uncultured Pseudomonadota bacterium. Taxonomy (GTDB): domain Bacteria; phylum Pseudomonadota; class Alphaproteobacteria; order Micropepsales; family Micropepsaceae; genus Rhizomicrobium. The sequence continues at coordinate 897,983 of CAVQBY010000005.1, forward strand.
TCCGCAGCGCCTTCTATCCCGATACGCCGGAATGGAAGCGCGCAGTATGGGCCCACGCGACACGGGCCGTCGCCGCGGCACTGGCCGCGATTGCCTGACGCCGGTGCGGCCGCTAGCCTCGCGTGGCGATCTTCCGGGGCCCCTCATGACACGCATCGCCGTCGCGCGCCGCAGCCTCGGCGCGGGTCTTCTCCTCGCAGCCCTGCTTGCGGCGACGCCCATGGCCGCTGCTCCGTCCGCCGCGCCGCTGCCGCCCCCCGACAATCGCAAGCTGGCGCACGACATCTTCAAGGAGCTGGTCGAGATCCGGTCCGTCCATGATGTCGGGACGAAGGCCACCGCCGGGGTGATCGTGAAGTACCTCAAGGCCAACGGCTTCCGCGATTCCGACATCCATGTCGTGCCCGAGGCCAAACACCCCAATCAGGTCAATGTGGTGGTGCGGATCAAGGGCAAGTGGCAAGAGCAAGCGCAAGCCGGTGATGTGGATCGGGCACATGGATGTGGTCGATGCCAGGGCGGAGGACTGGACGCTGCCGCCCTTCAAGTTCATCGAGAAGGACGGCTATTTCTATGGCCGCGGCACCTCCGACATGAAGGACGAGGATGCGGCGATGGCCGCCAGCATCATCCGCCTCAGGAAGGAAGGCTATGTGCCCGACCGCGACATCATCGCGGCCTTCACCGCGGATGAGGAAGTCGGGCTCGATCAGGACGGCCCCGCCTATCTTCTGAAGAACACGCCCAAGCTCGTGAACGCCGGCCTGGTGATCAATCCCGATGGCGGCTCCGGTGAGATTCTGGATGGCAAGCGCCTCGATTTCTCGGTCGAGACCGCGCAAAAAACCTACATGACCTTCACCATGGAGGTGACCAACAAGGGCGGCCATTCCTCCGAGCCCCGGCCCGACAATGCGATCTATGAATTGGCGAACGGGCTGGTGAAGCTTTCGCATTACGATTTCCCGTTCAAGACCAACGCCACCACGCGCAACTACTTCAGGCACCTCGCCGAACGCACCACCGGCCCACGCCAGGCCGACCTCATCGCGCTGTCCAGATTGCCGCTCGATGTGGCCGCCGCCAAACGCGCCGCCAGGGACGTCGCCAACAACGCCATCCTGCACACCACCTGTGTGGCGACGATGCTCGCCGCCGGCGTGCAGGAAAACGCGCTGCCCTCGCGCGCGACCGCCACGATCCAGTGCCGCGTCTTCCCCGACGAGACCATCGCCTCTGTCAGGAAGACGCTCGAGACCGTGGTCGCCGATCCCGGCATCAAGGTCTCGCTGTTAGGAGCAGGTGGTGAAGGGGCCGGAGACCGCTCCCGATCCCAAGGTGATGGGCGAGATCGGCAAGGCGGTGCATGCCATGTGGCCGGGCGTGCCGGTGGTGACGGTGATGTCGGCGGGGGCCAGCGATTCCCTGTTCACCCGCAACGCCGGCATTCCGAGCTATGGCGTCGGCGGCGGCTGGAACGACATCCACGATATCCGCATGCATGGCCGCAACGAGCGCATGAAGCAAAGCACCTTCTACGAAACGGTGGAATTCACCTACCGGCTGATGAAGCAGCTGACGGGCGGCGCGCCCTAGGCGCCGGCCCGAAGGTCCGGGCGCAGGCGGCACCGCCGGCGGCTCCGACGCATCCGGAAAGGTTTGCGGCCGCCACGGCTCCTGGGCTATAGGGACGGCCACGCACCCGTAGCTCAGCTGGATAGAGCGCTGCCCTCCGAAGGCAGAGGTCACAGGTTCGAATCCTGTCGGGTGCGCCATTCTCCCATCTGTTGCCGCGCAACTCCTCGTCGCCGTCTGACGCGGTTGACGCACGACGACTTCGGCTCACGCCGGGCGATGTCCCGCCAGGATATTGGCGTCGATCTGGTCGACGGAGGTCACCCCGGTCAGCGCCATGGCGACGCGCATTTCCGCATCGATGAGCCGCAGCATGTGCGAAACGCCGGCTTCGCCGCCACCCGCCAGCGCATAGGCCCAGGCCCGCCCCAGCAGCACGCCTTTCGCGCCCAGCGCCAGCATGCGCACGACGTCGAGGCCCGAGCGGATGCCCCCATCGGCCAGCACGGTGAGCCTGTCGCCCACCGCTCTGGCGATGGCCGGCAGTGCCTGCGTTGTGGAGGGCGCGCCGTCGAGCTGGCGGCCGCCATGGTTGGAAACGACCAGCCCGTCGGCGCCTTCCGCGGCGGCGATGCGCGCATCGTCCGGATCGAGAATCCCCTTGATGATCAGCGGGCCCTTCCACACCGAGCGGATGAAATCGAGCGCCCGCCAGTCCGCGGACATTTCGAAATTGTCGCGCAGCCAGCCGAAGAAATTTCCGAGCCTGGCGTGTTTGCCCAGCAGCGGCGCGATATTGCCGAACTGGTGCGGCCGGCCATGCACGCCGACATCCCACACCCAGCCCGGGCGCGCGGCGATCTGCGCGGTCCGGTGGAGCGCCGTGGCCAGGGTTTCGTCGCCCGCCAGCCCGGAGCGGATGTCGCGATAGCGCGTTCCCGGCAGCGGCAGATCGACGGTGAAGACCAGCGCCGTGCAGCCGGCCTCGCGCACGCCGGTGAGCAGGTCGCGCATGAATTCGCGGTCGCGCACCATATAGAGCTGGAACCAGATCGGCTTTTCGATGCCGCGCACGACCTCATCGAGCGAACAGGCCGACACGGTGGAGAGGCAGAACGGCACCCCGGCCTTTTCCGCCGCGCGCGCCGCCTGCACTTCGCCGCGCCGCGCGCTTAGCCCGGCCAGGCCGATCGGCGCCAGCGCCACCGGCATGGCGAGCTTCTGTCCGAACAGCTCCGTCGACAGATCGAGCGCGGAGACATCGCGCAGCACACGCTGGCGCAACATCACCTTCTGCAGGTCCTCGATGTTCCATTCGAGGGTGCGCTCGGCATAGGAGCCGCCATCGACATAGTCGAACAGGAATCTGGGCAGCCGCCGCCGCGCCAGCTCGCGATAGTCCGATATCGATGCCGCGATCATCTGGCCCCTCTGTCCGCTCGCCCCCCCTGCAAGCTTATACCGGGCGGGCCGAGCCACACCAATTGCGGCCGCCGGATCCGGCGTTCGAATTTGACTTCGGTCACGGACCTGCCTGGCCAGGGCTGCCAGTCTGCCCGATGCGCCGGCCCTCCGGCCGGCGGACACGAGCGGGGGAGGCACGCGCCATGTCCGTCTTCGTCCACGACAGAATTCTCGAACTGCTCGAGGCCGAGGGCCTCAAGACGCTGTTCGGCATTCCCGATCCCAGTTTCGTCGCCATGTTCATCGCGGCCGAGGCGCGCGGCTGGCGTGTGATCGCTCCGCATCATGAACAGGCCGGCGCCTTCATGGCCGACGGGTTGTGGCGCATGACCGGCAAGCCCGGCGTCATCATCGGAAATCAGGGGCCGGGGGTCGCCAATCTGGCGCCGGCCGCGATTTGCGCGGCCAAGGAGAACACGCCGACCATCTTCATCGCCGGCCAGCGCCAGCGCCTGTTCGAGCAGCGCGTGCGTCGCGGCCGCTTCCAGTACACCCATCAGCCCCGCTATTTCGAAGAGGCGATGAAATATGTCGGCACCATCGAATATCCCGAGCAGACCGACGAGATCGTCCATGAAGCCTTCCGCCGCGCGCTGAGCGGCACGCCGGGCCCGGTCTATATCGAATATCCGATGAATGTGATGCAGGCCCAACTCGATCTGCCGCCGGCGCCCGCGCCGCAGGCGTATCGCCTGACGCACCAGGAGGCGAGCCAGAGCGCGCTTGCCGATGCGCTGGCGCTGATCGGCGAGGCGAAACTGCCGATCCTTCTGGTGGGACAGGGCGTCTTCGTCTCGCGCGCCCATGAGGCGGTGGCGGCACTGGCGCGCGCGCTCGCCTGTCCGGTGATCCAGACGCCGGGCGGCGCGGCCTTCCTCGAAGGGCTGGAAGAGCGCACCTTCGCCTATGCCTCGCCGGCCGGCACCGAGGCGATCGCGAAATCCGATCTCGTCATCGCGGTCGGCACCGAGATCGGCGAGCCCATCCATTACGGCCATGGCCGTCACTGGGCGAACGGCAATACGGCGCGCAAATGGATCTATATCGAACGCGATCCCACCGCGATCGGCGTCAACCGGCACATCGATGCGCCGCTGGTCGGCGATCTGCGCGATGTGGTGCCGCAGCTGACCGCCGCCGTGACGCCGCTGGCGCGCACGCGCGCCGGCCGAACTGGCGGGTTGGGTGAAGGCGCAGGCCGAACTCAGGGCGCAGATGCTGGCCGCCGTGCCGGACCGTTCGGGTCCGGTCCATCCCGCCCGCTTCGCGGTCGAGGCGACGCGGGCGCTGCCGAAGGATGCGGTGATGATCCGCGATGGCGGGGCCATCAGCATCTTCACCTGGGCCTATTCGCAGCTCGCCCCGCGCGACGTCCTATGGTGCCAGAATTTCGGCCATCTCGGCACCGGCCTGCCGCATGCCATCGGCGCCCAGCTGGCGGTCGGTGACAGCCGCCGTGTCGTCCTCATCAGCGGCGATTCCTCCTTCCTGTTCCACATCTCCGAACTGGAGACCGCGGTGCGCAAGAACATCCCCGTCGTCTGCATCGTCGGCTGCGACTATGCTTGGGGGCTCGAAGTGAGTGTCTACAAGGCGGCCTTCGGCCCGCAATCACCCGAAACCGAAGCCCATTGGGGCAAGCAGCTCAGGCTCGACAAGATCGCCGAGGGCTTCGGCGCGCATGGCGAATATGTCGAGCGCGCCGAGGACATCGTCCCGGCGGTCGAGCGCGCGCTGGCCAGCGGCAAGCCGGCCGTGGTGCAGGTCCCGGTCGACGATGTCGCCAACGCCACCGAGGTGCCCGGCTTCGAGGAGTTTGCCTCCTGGTACGGGGATGCGGGATACTGAGCGCGGGTCGCCTCGGGGAGGGGACATTGATCCGCACTGCCATGGCGCCGGAGCGCTTGAAGCGCGTCTATTCCGCGGTGTCCGGCCACTATGATTTCCAGCATGGCGCGCTCACGCTCGGCGCCGATGAACGCGGCCGCCGGCTCGTGGTCGCCCAGGCGGTCCGGCCCGGCGACGCCGTGCTCGATGCCGGCGCCGGCACCGGCAGCACTGCCCTTCTGGCGGCACAGGCCGTCGGCCCCTCCGGTCATGTCACCCTGTTCGATTTCGCCGGCGGCATGCTCGAAGAGGCACAAAAGCGCGCGCAGGCGCGCGGGCTGGAAGGCCGGATGGCGTTTCGCACCGGCGACATGCTGACCCTGCCTTTTGCCGATGCCAGCTTCGATTGCGTGCTGTCGACCTACAGCATCTGCCCGCTCTTCGATCCCGAACAGGGGGCGCTGGAGCTCTATCGCGTGCTCAGGCCGGGCGGGCGGCTCGGCGTCGCCCATTCTGTGTCGCCGCAGGGCAAGGTGATGCACTGGCTGGCCGAACGCCTCGAAGACGTGATCTGGCATTTCCCGTCGATCTCGATGGGTTGCCGTGCGGTGTCGGTGCTGCCGGCGCTCGAACGCGCGGGCGCGCGCCTGCTGTTCCGGCGCCGCCTTGGCGTCCCGCTTTATCCCTTCGTGGCCTTCGTCGTCGAGAAGCCGGCCTGACGGTTCAGGCCGCGAGCTGGTCGATGGTGTGCCAGTTGCCGTGCAGGCCCGGGCGCACGCGCAACGGCAGCTTGATCGTTGCGATCGGCCCTTCGTCGACGTGGCTCGCGTCGAACAGCAAGAGGTCCGAACGCATCTCCTTCAGCCGGTTGGCCAGCATCACGATATAGCCCACGCCCTCGGGCGCATCCTTCGACTTCGGGATGAAGCAGGGCTCCTGCAGCGAGGAGACCGGCCCGCACCACCAGGTCTTCTTCTTGCCGGTGGTGACGTCGACATGGGCCAGCGTGTTCATGAACAGGCCCAGCCGCGAGAACTCGCTGGGCTTGTCCATGTCGGACACCAGCAGATAGCCGTGGGTGTAGGCTTCCATAGCGTAGCGGTCGTCGATGCGCGGGAATTCGCCGACCAGGTCGGTCAGCCGCTGGCTCTTGAAGGTCTCGTCATTGGACGACATGTCGAGCGTCCAGCGCGTCAGATAGGATTGCGCCTCGATCGGGTTGAACGGCGCGCCGTGCACGTCCGGGAAGAACGGGAACATGTTGTTCTTGGCCACCGGAATGTCGAAATGAATCTGCGTGCCGTCGTTGAACGCGTTCATCACGTGGCTGGCGAACAGGTTGGGGCCCTTGAACCAGCGAATGTCCTTGCCGTCGCTGCCGCGCGGCAACACCCCGATATAGACCGGCAGGGTGGTGTCGAAGCCGAAATGCGGCAGGCCCTTTTCCAGCCGCTCCCAATTGCCGATGCTGGGCACGATGTGGAACACCGCGTAATCGCGGGTGACGCCGTAATCGTGCATCATGCAGTAATAGGGCACCTCGAACCACGCCTGGTTGACGAATTTGCCCTCCGGCGTGATCTCGAAATAATTGACGTCCGGCGTTAAGAGCCCCTTCGCCGCATAGCCGAAGGCGCACATATTGCCCGTGTGCGGGTCGAGCTTGGGGTGCGCCGTGAAGGTCTGGCTTTCCAGCTGACCGCCGAAATTGGAATAGCCCTTGCTCTCCAGCGTCAGCGGATCCATCTCCACCGGCGGGCTGTCTTCCTTCAGCGCCCACAGCTTCCTGCCATGGGCGATGACATTGGTGTTGGCGGTGCCGCGGATCTTGCCCTTCACCTCCGGTTCGTCGGTCAAGGGATTGCGATAGGCGCCGAACAGGGATTTGCCGGCCTTGTGCTCGATGTCGAATTTGTCGGTGTGCACCCAGCGATGCTTGAAATGCGCGCGGCCGTTCTCGAAGCGGAACTGGCTCACCATGCCGTCGCCGTTGAACCAGATGTCCTCGCCCATTTTCGAGGGAAATTGCGGATCGGGATTGACGCGATAGAAGGCGCCGTCGATACCGGTGGGAATATCGCCTTCGACTTCGAGATCGAAGATGTCGGCTTCGAAGCGCGCCGGCGCCATGAAGCCTTCCAGAGCGGGCGACGGGGTGAATTTGGCCACGATAGCGGTCCTTCCCTGCGTGATGCGATGGCCATGGCTGTGCATGGTCCGGCCGCGTGCCGTCCTTGATGATGGTCAAGGGCGCGGCGGCGTCGCACGATGTTCATCCTCCGGCGCGACGAGCGTCAAGCGCCGCGCCCACCCTTGCCCACGCAGCTGGCTGCGGTGTTTTCTACGCCGCCGGCCGCATGGCTGGGCAGATTGTTTGTACAGCGTATCATCGCCGGAAGCGGCCGGAAACCGGCGGTTTTGTGGCGCCGCACAACGGGGCCCCGCCGGGCGCCCCCGATCGATCGCCCCTCGCCGGATCGCCGATGATGGCCTACGCTGGCGCCGACTGAACATTGCCAGGAGCTGTCCATGTCCGACACCGCCAAGACCTTGCCCATCGCCGAAGACGATCAGGCCCTCGCCAGGGCGATCGCCGATGCCCATCTGCCCTCGCTGATGGCGGCCACCGCCCATCTGACCGGCGACATGTCGCTGCTCAGAAGCGGCGCCACCCCGGTCTATGATTTCTTCGGCGACGGCCAGGGCGGGTTCCCGGAGGAGAAGGTCGCCCGCTTCCGCGCGCAGATCCTCGAAGGCCTGAAGGCCTATCGCGACAGTGGCGGCAAGCTGGGCCCCGCGCCCGACCAGAAAACCCTGCGCGAGATGATGACCTTCGTCGCCGGCGCCGAGATCCCCGACCGTTATGTGCCCTATCTCGAGGAGGAGATGGAGTTTGGCGGCCGCGACGAGCGCGCGCCGGACTGGGGCGCCAATGTGCCCGACGGCGTGAAGGCGAATTTCAAGGTGCTGATCATCGGCGCCGGGATGTCGGGCATTCTGGCGGCCATCCGCCTCAAGCAGGCCGGCGTGCCCTTCGTCATCGTCGACCGCAACAAGGATGTGGCCGGCACCTGGCTGGTCAACACCTATCCGGGCTGCCGTGTCGACAATCCCAATCACATGTATTGCTATTCCTTCGAGCCCAATCACGACTGGCCGCAGCATTATTCGACCCAGCCGGTGCTCGATTCCTATTTCCGCGGCGTTGCCGAAAAGCATGGCATCCGCGGGCAGGTGCGCTTCGAGACCACGGTCGAGGAGTGCGTCTATGACGAGAAGCGCGCGCTGTGGACCGCCCATCTGCGCAAGGCCGACGGCACGAAGGACAGCGTCACCGTCAATGCCGTGATCACCGCGGTCGGTCAGCTGCGCGAGCCCAAGCTGCCCGACATCAAGGGCGTGGGTTCCTTCAAGGGCCCGGCCTTTCATTCGGCGCGCTGGGATCACGGCGTCGATCTCGAAGGGCAAGCGCGTGGCCGTGATCGGCACCGGCGCCAGCGCCTTCCAGTTCGTCCCCGAGATCGCGCCCGAGGTGAAACAGCTCACCGTCTTCCAGCGCACGCCGCCCTGGCTGGGGCCGACGCCGAACTATCATGACGATGTCGGCGAGGGGCAGAAATATCTGCTCAAGCATGTGCCGTTCTATGCGCAATGGTACCGCTTCTGGATCTTCTGGATGATGACCGACGGGATTCTGCCCATGGTCAAGCGCGATCCCGGCTGGACGCAGCGCCAGGATTCCGTCAGCCCCGAAAACGACATGCTGCGCGAGCTGCTGACGCAGTACATGCAGGCCCAGGTTGCCGACCGGCAGGATCTGCTCAAGGATGCGGTGGTGCCGAAATATCCGATGGGCGGCAAGCGCAGCGTGCGCGACAATGGCGTGTGGCTCTGCACGCTCAAGCGCGACAACGTCGAACTGGTCACCGATCCCATCGCCGAGATCACGCCCGACGGGCCTGCGCACCCGATCCGGCCGCGACATCGAGGTCGACGTGCTGATCTATGGCACCGGCTTCCAGGCCAGCCATTTCCTCGAGCCGATGAAGTTCAAGGGCGCGGCCGGCCATGGACCTGCATGAGCATGTGGGATGGCGATCCGCGCGCCTATCTGGGCATCACCGTGCCGGGCTTCCCCAACCTCTTCATGATGTACGGCCCCAACACCAACATCGTCGTCAACGGCTCGATCATCTTCTTCTCGGAATGCGAGATGCGCTACATCATGGGCTGCCTCGATCTGCTGCTGGAGCAGGGCCATGCCGCGATGGAGGTGAAGCAGGACGTCCACGACGCCTTCAACGAGAAGATCGACGCCGGCAATGAGCAGATGGCCTGGGGCGCGCCGCAGGTGTCCTCCTGGTACAAGAACGAGAAGGGCCGCGTGACGCAGAACTGGCCCTTCCTGCTGGTCGACTACTGGGAGGCCACCCGCGCGCCCAATCCGGCCGACTACAAGTTCCAGGACAATGTCGCCATGCGCGGGGCGGCGGAATAGGCCGCAACGAGTTCCATTCCCATCCCTCCGTCATCACCCGGCGCGCGAACAGCGCGTCCGGATGAACCAATTGGACCACGGATGCGGAGCAGCCGTCGGCGTCCGGGAGTCGCAAACTCTCATCAATTCGCATCGGTTCCGCGACGATTCCTTAATCAGCCACAACCTATGCTTGCGAGCGTGCGTCGGTGCGAGGCTTGCATGTCGTCACTCGAGGTCGAGAACAACATCATGACCCTGCTGCTGATCCTCTTGGCGCTCGTGATTCTGGGCGTTGTGGTCAGCTATGCGGTTGAGCGCAGGTTTAAACCTCGCCGCGCCTATTTTCCCTCGCGCCGTCGGAAGGCGGATCGCGGTGCGCCCGACATCCGCGATGTCGGTCAGCAAATGCGAGCCGTCATGTCGGCCAAGTTTGAGAAACGGCGGCTCATGAATGCGCCGGAATACCGTCTCTTCAGGCTGATCGAGGAAGAGGCCTCGGCCGCATGCCGAGATTATCGCGTCTTCGCCCAGGCGAGCCTCGGCGAAATTCTGGCGTCGCCCGACCGCAGGGCGTTTGCCTCCATCAACAGCAAACGTGTCGATATCCTCATCGTCGATGGCGGCGGTTGGCCGGTGGCCGCCGTCGAGTATCAGGGCAAGGGTCATTATCAGGGAACGGCCGCCGCGCGCGACGCCGTCAAGAAGGAAGCGTTGCGCAAGGCCGGTGTCCGCTATGTCGAAGTCTGCGCCGGTGATCGCCCCGATCAGGTGCGCACGCGCCTGCGCGAACAGATGGGATGGAGCACTGCGGCCATCCCTTCAAGCGACGGCGCGCAGGAGGATCCCCGGCCCCATTTCGGCAATGCAGGTTTCTCCGCGGGTCTGTCGGGCACGCGCTAGGCGCGCGTCTCTCTGTCGTCCCCCGTAGGTCCGGCCACCCCCACCTATTCTGCGAAGGCGGCGAGGTCCTGATCCGGACGCTGCGGCGATTAAGATTAATGCTGGCGCATGGCGGCAAGACTAATCCAAGCTCCCGGAAACTCCATGTTGGTCATGTCCCATTTGTAGACTGCTGGAGATTTTCAATCCCATAGACATGGCCGGTGCATTTACATGTCCCGGCGAGGAAAAATCGGTTGCTCTTGAACTTGATTGGATCAAGACTGGCATCGGCGGGAGAGGTGCTTCAGGACCACATCGCGATAGTTCGGCACCTCCGCCTCGACACGATGGCGTTCAACATTTGGTCGGGTCTGCGCATGCAGTATTACGCATTCCGGTATTTGACATGCGATGGCAGCTTCGCCGGCGCCGAGGCGGACCAGTGCGCCGATGAGCGCAGTGCGATCGCCAGCGCCGTCGGCCTGCACGACTGGACGGGCCCGGGCCTGGTCGAGATCTGGCAGGACAATTCCCTGATCTTCACCGCGGAGGTCGCGCCCGCCAGCGCACTGCGGGTCTCCCGCGCAGTACGGGGCGGCAGCCGTCAGTTCATCCGGTCCTGGGAATATCTTAGCCGCTCCTACCGGCAATGGCGCGAACGCGAACAGGTCGAGACGGCGTCTGCACAGGCCATTCGCGACCGCGCCACAATTCGCAAACCGGTTCAGCCCTCCGGTTCCGTGCGCTTGCCGCGGCCCGCAGGGCAGATCCAGGTCGATGACCCCGCACGCCGACGGCAATTGGTTGAATCCGATTTCCGATACCGGCGGGCGAGATAGCGTACCCCCCTCAACTTCCCGACCCCGCCGCCGCGGTGTCGGGATTTTTTTTGCCCTGTCGCGATGCCGGACGCGGCCCGCGCGACGCCTCAGGTGCCGGTTCCCTCTCCAGCCCCGGAACGCCGCCCCCACACTCCTCGTTCTCTTATATGGATGCAGGCATTCGCCTGCGGCCAGCATTGGAGGTCACGATGACGGATCAGGCGAAGCAGAAGGGCGACGGCGCCGCAAAGGACGTGAAGGGCGAGGGCAATTATTCCGCGACCCGCCGCTTCGACGAGGCCGAACAGAAATTTGTGCACGGCCACAAGGACGAGATTTCCGGAAAAGCCAGGGAGGCGGAAAAGGCCCTCGACGGCAAGGAGGGCGGCGATCTGAAGCGCGCCGCCGACAAGGCCGCCGCACACGCCCGCGGCAGGTAGCCCGGCTCCTCGGGGCCTGGAACTTTCAAAGGCGCGGCCCAGCGTCCGCGCCTTTCGCAGTGGCTGGCGCAGTGGCTGGCGCAGTGGCTGGCGCAGTGGCTGGCGCACTGGCTGCCGCACTGGCTGGCGAAACTCCCGAAAAATCTTCCGGAAATTTGCCCGCGGGCCCTTGAAACCCGGTTTTATGTTCCTATTTTGTTCTCACAGACAGGAAGGGACAGGCTGGGAACGAAATAGCGAAAATCGCAGGAACATACAGGGCGAGGATGCGGGTCTTGCGCGCATCCCGGTGACCCGGGGGAGCCATGGGCTCGCATGCGCGGCACGCAAGCGATGCCGGCATCGGCCGCTCCCCAGGCGAACGAAGCCCGAGGCGAGGCAAAAGGTGCGGAAGACGTGCGCGCGATGGCGCGGGCGGCGCCGCCCGCCGGCGCCTCGAACGGCAAGGCGGGCAAGGCCGGGCGTGGGGGGCGAGCAAAAACGCCTCCTGCGAACAGGGCTCCCGCCTTTGCCGTGTCAGGCTCAAATGTGCCCCGGCCCGTCAGCCTGCGGTCACCAGCCGGAAAATCCCGTGCAACATCCAGGAGACGGGGCGGCCGACCAGCCAATCGAAGACATTGAGGTCCACGCCCAGTTTCGTGCCGATATAGGGCAGCAGGAACAGCGCGCCGATCAGGATGAAGAAGCCATAGGGCTCGATGCGCGCGAAGGGTTCGGCCAGGCCGCGCGGCAGCAGACCGGTCAGCACCCGTCCGCCATCGAGCGGCGGCAGCGGCAGCATGTTGAGCACGGCCAGCACCAGATTGATCTGCAGCGAGGCCACCGCCATCGTCACCCAGAAGCCGTCCGCGGCCGCCCCGCCATGAAGCGCGCCGGCCAGCAGCACCGCCGAAACCAGGGCCAGCACCAGATTGGTGCCGGGTCCGGCCGCCGCCACCCAGATCATGTCGCGCTTGGGATTGTTGAGGCCGGCGAAGTTCACGGGCACCGGCTTGGCATAGCCGAAGATCAGGCCGGTATGGGTCAGCAGCAGCAGTGCCGGCAGCAGGATCGTGCCGAACGGGTCGATATGCTTGAGCGGGTTGAAGGTGACGCGGCCCAGCCTGGCCGCGGTGTCGTCGCCGAACAGCCTGGCGACATAGCCATGGGCGGCCTCGTGAAAGGTGATGGCGATGATGATCGGGATGGCGATGATCGCGATCCGCAGGATCTGCGACATCAGGTCGGCCGGCATGGCGATCCTTCCGCGTCGGGGCCGGCGAGGCCTATCACGTTTCGGGTTCGAAGGTCATGGCCACCCCGTTCATGCAGTAGCGCAGGCCCGTGGGCGCGGGCCCATCCGGAAAGACATGGCCCAGATGGCCGCCGCAACGGGCGCAATGCACTTCGGTGCGGGTCATGAACAGGCGCTTGTCGGTGGTGGTGCCGATGGCGCCGTCCCGCGGGGCATAGAAGCTGGGCCAGCCCGAGCCGCTCTCATATTTCGTGGCGGCGTCGAACAGTGGCGCCCCACAGCCCGCGCAGGCAAAGACCCCCGGCCGCTTCTCCGCATTGAGCGGGCTGGTGCCGGCCCGCTCGGTGCCATGGCCGCGCAGCACCCGGTACTGGTCGGGTGTCAGGGCGGCCTTCCAGTCTGCCTCGCTCCTGGAGACGGGGTAATCGGTGTCCTTGGTGTCGGTCATCGCATCCTCCCGGCCGGCTCCGGTCTCTGGTGCCGGCCATTCTAAGCCCTTATAACACAAGCCTTACCGGGCGGCGGCAGCGGCCCGGGCCGGATTTGCCTCACCCGCCGGGGCCCAGTATAAGCCCCGGGGACTTTCAGGCTGGCCGTGCCAAGCGCCGGCCGCGTTTAAGGGACAAGAACTCACCCATGCGCGTCATTACCGTTGCCCTGTGCTGCCTGATCCTCGCCGCTTGCGGCTCCTCGGGCGACAATCTGGACGCCGATACCGGATCCACCGCCATCACCAGCGAAAGCGGTGGCAAGGTCACGCTCGGCGTCAATTCCTATCTCTGGCACGCCAGCCTGGACACGCTTGTCCTTCATGCCGCTGGCCAGCGCCGATCCGTTTGGCGGTGTCATCATCACCAACTGGTATTCCGCGCCGGAAACGCCCAATGAGCGGATGAAGGTCACGGTCTACATCCTGTCGCGCGCGTCTTCGGGCCGACGGTTTGAAGGTTGCGGCCTTCCGCCAGACCCGCGGCGCCAATGGCGGTTGGGTCGACGCACAGGTCAATCCCGACACGGCGACCAAGCTCGAAGACGCGATCCTGACCCGGGCCCGTGAGCTTCGGCTCGCGAGCGAAGGTTCTGGCGGTTAAGCTCATCGCGCTGTAAGCCTTTTGACGCCGCCGGCTGCAGCGAAAGGTCCGGCGGCGACGAAGGAATATGAGTATGGCGCGCTACAACGCCAAGGAATCGGAAAAACACTGGCAGGCCGCGTGGGATGCGCGGGCCGCCTTCCTCACGCGCAACGATACTGCACGGCCCAAATACTACGTGCTGGAGATGTTCCCCTATCCGTCGGGGCGCATCCATATGGGCCATGTGCGCAACTACACGATGGGCGATGTCATCGCCCGCTTCCGCCGCGCCCAGGGCTACAACGTCCTGCATCCGATGGGCTGGGACGCCTTCGGCCTGCCGGCCGAGAATGCGGCGCGCGAGAAGGGCGTCAATCCGCGCGACTGGACCTATGAGAACATCGCCGCGATGAAGGCCCAGCTCAAGCTGATGGGCCTGTCCATCGACTGGACGCCGCGAATTCGCGACCTGCGATCCCGACTACTACAAGCACCAGCAGCGCCTGTTCATCGAGTTCTACAAGGCCGGGCTCGTCTATCGCGCCGAAGCCGATGTGAACTGGGATCCGGTCGATCAGACCGTGCTCGCCAATGAGCAGGTGATCGATGGCCGCGGCTGGCGCTCGGGCGCGCTGGTCGAGCGCAAGAAGCTCTCGCAATGGTTCTTCCGGATCACCGACTTATGCCGAGGATCTGCTGAAGGGTCTGGAAACGCTGGACCGCTGGCCGGAAAAGGTCCGGCTGATGCAGAAGAACTGGATCGGCCGCTCCGAAGGGCCTGCGCTTCGCCTTCGATCTGTCGAACGGCGAAAAGGTCGAGGTGTTCTCGACGCGGCCCGACACGCTGTTCGGCGCCAGCTTCGTGGCGCTGTCGCCCGATCATCCGCTGACCGAGGAACTGGCGAAGTCCGATCCGAAGCTGGCGGAGTTCGTCGGCCGAGTGCCGCCGCCTGGGCACGGCCGAAGAAGCCATCGAGACGGCCGAGAAGCGCGGCTACGACACCGGTCTGAAAGCCGTCCATCCGCTTCGATCCCGATTGGAAGCTGCCGGTCGTGGTCGCCAATTTCGTGCTGATGGGCTACGGCACCGGCGCCATCTTCGGCTGCCCCGCGCATGACCAGCGCGACCTCGACTTCGCGCGCAAATACGATCTGCCGGTGTTGCCCGTGGTCGTGCCCGAAGGCGCCGATCCCGAAGACATTCGATGTCGGGAACGAGGCCTATACCGGGCCCGGCCGGCTGGCCAATTCGCGCTTCCTCGACGGCATGGACGTGGCGAACGGCCAAGAACGAAGTCGCCACGCGTCTGGAAACGGAAGGTCGTGGCCAGCGCACGGTGAACTATCGCCTGCGCGACTGGCTGGTGTCGCGCCAGCGCCCCTGGGGCTGTCCGATCCCGATGGTCCGCTGCGATTCGTGCGGTCTGGTGCCGGTCAAGCTCGAAGACCTGCCGGTCAAGCTGCCCGACGATCTGACGTTCAAGGGCGCGGGCAATCCGCTCGATGCGCATCCCAGCCTGGAAGCACACGACCTGCCCCGAATGCGGCGGCGAGGCGTCGCGCGAGACCGATACCTGCGACACCTTCGTCGATTCGTCCTGGTACTTCGCCCGCTTCGCCGACTCCGATGCCGCCGACGCCGGTGCAACCGCGAGGCGGCCGATTACTGGCTGCCGGTCGACCAATATATCGGCGGCATCGAGCACGCGATCCTGCATCTGCTCTATTCGCGCTTCGTCACGCGCGGCCTGCACAAGATCGGCTACACGCAGGGTGGATGAGCCGTTTCGCCGGGCTTGTTCACGCAAGGCATGGTCTGTCACGAGACCTATCAAGCTGCCCAATGGCGGCGGCTGGATCGAGCCGGCCGAGATCGAAAAGCGCGACGGCAAGGCCTTCCTCAAGGGCACCGACACCGAGGTGACGATCGGCCCGTCGGAGAAGATGTCGAAGTCGCAAGAAGAACGTGATCGCGCCGGAAACGATCATCGAGGATTTCGGCGCCGACACGATCCGCTGGTTCATGCTCTCCGACACCCCGCCCGAGCGCGATATCGAATGGACCGAAGAAGGCGCGGAAGGCTGCTGGCGTTTCGTGCAGCGCATCCACCGTCTGGTCGTCGAGGCCGAGGGTCTGCCGCCGGCCGGCGCCGAACCGGGCGCCGTCGAGGGCGATGCGCTCGAACTGCGCCGCGCCACCCATCGCGCCATCGCCGCGGTGACCGAGGATCTGGAAGCCCTGCGGTTCAATCGCGCCGTGGCGCAGATCTATTCGCTGGCCAATGCCATCGGCAGCGCCAAGGCCAATGTCGACGGCGCCGCGCGCCGCGAGGCGCTGGAGGCGATCGTGCTGCTGTCCGGGCCGATGATGCCGCATCTGGCAGAAACCTGCTGGCAGGCGCTGGGCCATGATACACTGGTGGTCGAAACCGCCTGGCCCCAATCCGATCCCGCGCTGGTGCGCTCCGACAGCGTCACCATCGCGGTTCAGGTCAACGGCAAGCGGCGCGGGGAAATCGAACTCGCGCGCGGCGCCGACAAGTCCGTGGCCGAAGCAGGCCGCGCTGGCGCTCGAACCGATCCAGCGCGTGCTGGCCGGCAAGCCGCCGAGAAAGGTCATCGTCGTGCCCGACCGCATCGTGAATATCGTCGCATGAGCGCGCGCGGGCTCCGTCTGTGTCTCGTCGCCGGCATCGCGCTGCTGCTGTCGGGCTGCGGCTTTCGTCCGCTCTATGGCAGCCACGGCGCCAATCCCGGTGCGCAGCGGATCTTCGCCTCGATCTATGTGCCGCCGATCGAGCTCGAGCGCGTCGGCTATGAGCTGCGCAATTCGCTGATCGATCTGCTCGAGGCCAGCCAGTCGCGCCGTGGCGCAACCTATCGAACTCGATGTCCGCCTGCACGAATCGCGCCAGGGCGTTGCGGTTCAACCCAACGCCTCGATCACCCGCTACAATTACACGCTCGAGGCCAGTTACCGGCTGGTCAATACGCGGACCGGCAAGGTCGTGACGTCGGGCGATCAGTCGACGCTGTCGGCCTACAATGTCATGCCATCCTCGCCGACCGCATCCTATTCCACACTGATGGCCCGCCAGGACGCGCAAAGGCGCGCGGCCGAAGACATCGCCTACCGCATCCGGCTCGATCTGGGCGTGTATTTCTCGCAGACGGCGGCCGCGAAGCGATGATCGTCAAAGCCGCCGAAGCCGACCGCTTTGCGGCCAATCCGCCCAAGGGGCTCGCCGCGGCGCTGGTGTACGGCCCCGATCAGGGCTTGGTGCGCGAGCGGGCCGAGCGCATGGCCAAGACCGTCGTGCCCGATCTGACCGATGCCTTTCAGGTCAGCGAGCTCGACGAATGCCGCGCTGAGTTCCGATCCGGCCCGCCTTGCCGACGAAGCCGCCGCCATTTCCATGCTGGGCGGGCGCCGCGTCGTGCGCGTGCGCGGGGCCGGCAACGCCTTGGCCAAACTGTTCGAAGGCTTCCTCGCCGATCCCAAGGGCGATGCGCTGGTCGTGGTCGAAGGCGGGCGATCTCAACAAATCCTCGGCGCTACGCAAGGTGTTCGAGAACCGCCAAGAATGGCGCGGCGATCGCCTGTTATGCCGACAATCGCGCGCAATCTGGCGGGCGTCGTGCGCGAGGCCATGACGGCCGAGGGGCTGACGATCACCGCCGATGCCGTGGAGGACGCGGTTTCGCGGCTGGGCTCCGATCGCGGCATCACGCGGCGCGAGCTGGAAAAGCTGGCGCTGTATGCCAAGGATGCCGGGCAAGGTCACGCTCGAGGATGTCCGCGCCGTCGATGGGCGACGAAGCCGAGACGCGCGTCGAGGAGGTCTGCGACGCTGCCGGCGAAGGCGATTTCAAGAGGCTGGATCTGGCGCTGACGCGGCTGTGGGCCGACGATACCTCGCCGATCGCCGTGCTGCGGGTGACGATGGGCCATTTCCAGCGCGTGGCCCTGGCCAAGGCGCAGAGTGCAGCGCGGCGAGCCGCTGGATGGCGGTCATGCGCAAGCTGCGCCCGCCGATCCATTTCATCGCGCACCTCCTCCTTCAAGATGCAGACCTCGCGCTGGAGCGAGGCGCGACTGGCCGAGGCGCTGGATCTGCTGCTTGGAAACCGAGACCTTGTGCAAGACCACCGGCGTGCCCGGCCGAGGCGGTGTGCGGCCGCGCGCTGTTCAGTGTCGCCTCCATGGCGAAGATGCGCGGCTGACATGCTGAAGGTCCGCATCATTCCCTGCCTGGACGTCAAGGACGGACGCGTCGTCAAGGGCGTCAACTTCGTCGATCTGCGCGATGCCGGCGACCCGGTCGAGCAGGCGCATTGTTTATGACAAGGCCGGCGCCGACGAATTGTGTTTCCTCGACATCACGGCCAGTCACGAAAAGCGCGGCATCCTGCTCGATGTGGTGCGCCGCACGGCGGAAGCCTGTTTCATGCCGCTGACGGTTGGGCGGCGGCGTGCGCACGCTGGCGGATATCCGCGCCCTGTTGCTGGCCGGGCGCCGACAAGGTCTCGATCAATACCGAGGCGGTCGCGCGGCCCGAATTCGTGCGCGAGGCGGCCGAGAAATTCGGCAGCCAGTGCATCGTCGCGGCGATCGACGCCAAGCAGACGGGCGCCCGGCCGCATTCGAGGTCTTCACCCATGGCGGCCGCAAGCCGACCGGGATCGATGCCGTCGCCCATGCCCGCAAGCTGGTCGCCTATGGCGCCGGCGAAATCCTGCTGACCTCGATGGACCGGGACGGGACCCGGGCCGGATACAATCTGGCGCTGACCCGCGCCGTGGCCGATGCGGTGTCAGTGCCCGTGATTGCCAGCGGCGGCGTGGGCAATCTGGATCATCTGGTCGAAGGCGTGCGCGAAGGCCATGCCAGCGCCGTTCTGGCGGCGTCCATCTTCCATTTCGGCGAGGCGACCATCGCTGAGGCCAAGGCGCAGATGGCGGCGGCCGGCGTTCCGGTCCGTCCGGCTTGAGCACGGGTTCGCGATTTGACCGACCGCAATTGATGCCGAATGGAATTCGTGGATGATGCGGCACTTCGCGGAGATGACATGGACAACCAGCGCGACTCCAGATCGGCCAATGGCGCGGCACGGCGTTCTGGACGGCCGCGTGTGAGCGCCCCCGCCCGGCGTGGCGCGCGGGTGGTCAAGCCGGCGGTGACCGACCTGGCGGCCAAGGGGCTGGCGCCCAAGCCGGGATCGCATGCCATCAAGGCGCAAGCCTATGGCCTGCCGCCGGACGCCACCGCCAGCGAAGCCTTCTGCCTGACATTGCAACACGGCAGATGGCATGTCCTTGCCAACATTCCCGCCGTCGTCGAGGCCCGTGAAGTGGAGGGCGTCCATCAGTTGCGGGTGGCGCTCAGGCGGCTGCGCGTGGCGCTGGCCGCCTTCGGAAAGGAGTTCCGCACACCGGCGATCGAGGCCCTGCGCATGCGGGCCAAGATCCTGGCGCAAGGCCTGGCGCCGGCGCGCGACATGGATGTGTTTCTCGACGATCTGTTCGAACCGGCAGCGGCGGCGAATGGCTCGCTGGATGCCTTTGGCGTCCTGCGCGAACGCGCAAGCAAGACGCGCGGCGAGGCCTGGAGGGATGCCGTGCGCGAGACCTCCGGGCTCGCATTCCGCACCTTCCTGCACGATCTCGGCGAGGTGATCGAGACGCGGCAATGGGAAGCGCAAGCGCCGGATCGCGCGCGCGCGGTCTTCGATCGCCCGGTCAGGGAGCTTGCCGAACGCATGCTCGACAAGCGGTTGAAGACGGCAAGGAAGCGGGCAAAAAAACTCGAGAAGCTGAGCGAGGCGCAGCGTCACGAACTGCGCATCGCGCTCAAGAAGATGCGCTACTCGGTCGATTTCTTTGCCTCGCTCTACCCGGAAGATGAGGTCAGGTCGTTTCAGAAGCGGCTGAGTGAGATGCAGGATATTCTCGGCCTGCTGCAAGACGTGGCGGTGGCGCGCAGTACCCTCAAGCAGCTGGTCGAAGAGCCGGACACAGCCATACGCGGCCAGCGCGCCGATCTGTCGTTCGCGGCCGGGATCGTCTATGGCTGGCATCTCGATCGGGCGAGTTCGGCCTGGAAGGACGCCGTCAGGAGCTGGAAGCGATTTTCCAGGACCGATCCGTTCTGGGCGTCGGCCTGACGGTATCGGTTGCGATGGCGGCCGAATTGCGCAAACTCGCGTGAGCTGCTTCCGAAGAAAGCCTCTGTGCCATGCGCCAGCCGATCGATCCCGCCAAGCGCGAGGACTATCCCGCCAACATCCAGGCGATCCTCAAACGGGCCGCGCCGTGCTCGGCCTGGCTCGGGCAGGAATTGCTGGAGATCGATACCGAGGGCGGCTGGTGCAAGATCGCCTACGAGCTGGGCGAGCCGCATTTCAACCGCTTCGGCGCACTCCATGGCGGCGCGATTTCCTGTGTCATGGACGATGTCCTCGCGGTGGCGGCGGGATTGGTTCTGCAATGGGGCGAGATCGCGCCGACGCTGGAGATGAAGGTCAGCTATCTCGCGCAGGGTGGCGCCGGCCGGCACATCGCCGAAGCGCGCGTGTTGAAGCGCGGACGGCAAATCAACTTTCTCGAGGCGACGCTCGCGCGCGAAGACGGCAAGGTGATCGCCACGGCGACGGCCACGATCATGATCGCGCCGATGAAGAAGAAGGCCTAAACCACCAGGTTTTGCGGCGTTCCGGCGAGAAACGCGTCGATATTCGCAATCGTTGTTTCGGTGATGCGGCCAACCGCTTCGACCGTGTTGAACGCGCTGTGCGGCGTGACGACGACATTGGGCATGGTGAGCAGCACGTGATTGGCGACGAGATCGCGCAGATCGATCGCGCTGGAAAAGCCGGTGCTGACCAACTCGGCTTCCTCACGGATCATCGGCTCTTCCGGCAGCACGTCCAGGCCCGCGCCGGCGATCTGGCCGCTGCGCAGCGCACCGATCAGAGCGGCAGTGTCGATCAGGCTGCCGCGCGCAGTGTTGATGATGATGGCACCTTTCTTCATGCGCCCGATGGTCGCCGCGGAGAGCAGATCCGTCGTCTCGGGCGTGGCCGGCACATGCAGGGAGACGACATCGGATTGCGACAGCAGCTCGTCGAAGGTCACGTAGCGAAAGCCGAGCTGTTCGGCGAGCGAGGGGACCGGATGCAGATCGCAGGCGATGACGTTCATCGCAAACCCCTTTGCGATCCGGATGACATGGACACCGATGTTGCCGGTCCCGACGACGCCGATGGTGCGGCCGGACAGGTCGAATCCCTGCAAGCCCTCAGGCGAGAAGTTTCCGCTGCGTGCCCGCGCGATCGCTTCGGGCAAACGGTGGCTGAGCGCGAGCAGCAGGGCGAAGACATGCTCGGCGACGGTGTTCTCGCCATAGGTCGGGACATTCACGATGGCGATGTCGTGGGCCCGGCAATAGGCGCGATCGATGTGGTCGAATCCGGTCGAACGTGTCGCGATCAGTTTCAACTTGGGCAGCTTTGCCAGAATTTCCGCGCGCAGCTCCGAATAGATGAAGACCGAGACGATCTCGGCCTCCTTCGCCTCGTCGACATTGGCGGTACCAAGCGGAGACACGGAAATGGCGAGCTGATGGGCCGGCTTGAAGCGGTCGAAGGCCGCGGCTTCGTGTTCTTCGGCTTCGAAGACGGCGATCTTCATGGCATCACCTCGGGCCCTATTCGGTGTTGAATTCCACCACCACCGGCACGTGATCGGAAGGTTGTTTCCATCCTCGCATTTTCCGCAGGATGGCATGTTTCGTCGCGGCGCCCTTGAGACCCTGGCTGGCCCAGACATGATCGAGGCGGCGGCCGCGGTCGGAGGCGTCCCAATCCTGGGCGCGGTAGCTCCACCAGGAATAGATCTTCTCGCTCTCGGGCACGAAGCTGCGGGTGACGTCGATCCAGTCGAAGGCTGCCCTGACCTCGCCCATTAGCTCGGTCTCGACCGGGGTGTGGCTGACGACATCGAGCAGCTGCTTGTGGCTCCACACATCATGTTCGAGCGGGGCAATGTTGAGGTCCCCCACCAGGATGGCGCGGGCGCTCTTCTTGCCGCGGCGCTTGCCGAACTGTGCCTCCATCTCGCGCAGGAAATCGAGCTTGTGGGCGAATTTCTCGTTCTTCTTCGGATCGGGAATGTCACCGCCGGCCGGGACATAGAAATTGTGCAGCTCGATCCCGTCTTCGAGGGTCACCGAAATATGCCGGGTGTCGTCCTTGCCGCAGAACTGGCGGGCGGCGGTCCTGGCGAAGGGCAGCCGCGAGAGAATGGCGACCCCGTGATAGCCCTTCTGGCCATGGATGGCCTGGTGGACATAGCCGGCCTCGCGGAAGGGATCGCCCGGGAAGAGCTCGTTGATGACCTTGGTCTCCTGCAGGCAGAGGACGTCCGGGGCCTCCTCGGCAAGGAAGCGCAGGACCAGCTCCTGGCGTAGGCGGACCGAGTTGATATTCCAGGTGGCGAGCTTCATCGCGGGTGCAATCCTCCTATGCGCGGCATGCAGGGCCTGTGGGCGGTTTAAGATTTGTTTTGTCATAACAGCGTGTTATTGCGTCGCAATGCAGGATGTTGCGGTGCACCAGAAACACTGAACAGTGAATATTAGACAAATTATTCATTGAACCAGGGTCACTGTCCATCTATATACATCCTGTCAGCCGGCGGCACCGGCGGAAGGATTTGAGAGGCCGGAGGGCGGTGAGGCCCAACCGGCATGAGGTAGGAGAGGCAGTCATGACACAGTCGAACAATCACATTCCCCAGCAGCATTCCGTCATCAGTGAGGTCATCGTTGCGACGCTGACCGGCGCGATGATCGTTCTGGCCGGCATCCTGTCGCTGTCCCAGTTCGCAATCGTCGTCGCGTAACCAGGCATCACGGCTTCGCGGACGCGCCGCTCTTTCCGCTCCCTCCGAGCGGGGCGTCCTGAAGAGGCCAGCGGGCCCTCGGCGGTACCCCCAACCCGTCAAAGCGCCCCAGCTGGCCGTGCTCAACCCCCGCCCAGGCGATCATCGCGGCATTGTCCGTGCAAAGCCGGGGCGGGGGTATTTTTATGTCGAAACCCTCGCGCACGCACAGTTCGCCCAGGGCCGCGCGGATCGCCCCATTGGCGGCGACGCCCCCGGCCATTACCAGCGTCGCCTGCTTGGTATCGGGAAAATCGGCCCGGAACATGGCCATGGCGGACCGGGTGCGGTCGGCCAGCGAGGCGATGACGGCCGCCTGAAAGCCGGCCGCCAGATCGGCCTCGTCGCCCGGGCGGTAATCCTCCCCGCGCACCACCTGGCGGACGGCTGTCTTCAGCCCCGAAAAGGAGAAATCGGCGCCCGCCCGGCCCAGCATCGGGCGCGGCAGGGCAAAGCGCCTGGGATCTCCCGCCCTCGCCAGCCGTTCGACGTTGGGCCCACCCGGATAGGCAAGGCCCATCAGCTTGGCCGTCTTGTCGAAGGCCTCGCCCACCGCATCGTCGATGGTGGTGCCATAAAGGCGGAACTGCCCGACCCCTTCGACACCCAGAAGCTGGCAATGGCCGCCGGAGACCAGCAGCAGCAAGAACGGAAAAGCCGCGCCTTCCGTCAGGCGCGCGGCCAGCGCATGGGCTTCCAGATGATTGACGGCGATGAGCGGCTTGCCGGCGGCCAGCGCCAGCGCCTTGGCGGTGGTCAGCCCCACCATGACCCCGCCGATCAGGCCGGGCCCGGCGGTTGCGGCAATGGCATCGAGATCGGCCAGCTCCATATGGGCCGCCGCCAGGGCCTCCTCGACCAGCGAGTCCAGGGCTTCGACATGCGCCCGCGCGGCGATTTCCGGCACCACCCCGCCATAGGGGGCATGCTCGTCCATCTGGCTGAGCACGATATTGGCCAGAATTTCGCCCGGGCCCGGCGGGGTGCCGCGCACGACCGCCACCGCGGTTTCGTCGCAGCTGGTCTCGATGCCGAGCACGGTGAGGATGGCCACGCGCTGCTGCCCTCGTGTTATAGGTCGCCCGTCAGCGTCTAGCCCGAACAGCATCATGCCGCAAAGCCATAACGACCAAGCCCTCCGCCTCGGTACGCGCGGGTCCAAGCTCGCCACAACCCAGTCGGGCATGGTCCGCGACCTGTTGATCGCGGCGGGGATCGCCTGCGAACTGATCGTGATCAAGACGAGCGGCGACAAGATCCAGGACCGTTCGCTGGCCGATGCCGGCGGCAAGGGCCTGTTCACCAAGGAGCTCGAAGAGGCGCTGCTCGACGGCCGCATCGATCTCGCGGTGCACTCGATGAAGGATGTGCCGGTGGAGGTCCCGAAGGGGTTGATGCTGGCGGCGATCCTCAAACGCGAGGATCCGCGCGATGCCTTCCTCTCGCACAAGGCAACGTCGCTGGACGCGCTGCCCCGGGGCGCGCGCATGGGTACCTCGTCGGTGCGCCGCCAGGCTCAGCTCCTGCGCGCCCGGCCCGATCTGGAAATCGGTCTGTTGCGCGGCAATGTCGATACGCGCCTGGGCAAACTCGATTCCGGTGACCTCGATGCCATTCTGCTGGCCTATGCCGGGCTGAAGCGGTTGGGGTTGGGCGATCGCCCGACGGCGCTGCTGGATCCGGCTGAATGGCTGCCGGCGCTGGCGCAAGGCGCGATCGGCATCGAACTGCGCGAATACGATGCGCGCACGCGCGAGGCCGTGAAGCCCCTGAACGATGCGGCCACGGCCATCGCCCTGTCCTGCGAGCGCGGCTTCCAGGCGGCACTCGACGGCTCCTGCCGCACGCCCATCGCCGGTCTGGCGGAGTACCGCGACGGGATGCTGCGATTCCGCGGTGAAGTGATTGCCCCCGATGGCTCCAATTCGGTTGCGACGGGATTCGAACGGGCGCTGGACCTGAACGCGACCGGCGACGCGGCGCGGCTGGGCGCAGAGGCAGGGCTGTCGATCAGGCCGCAGGCTTCGGCCTGGCTGACGCTGTAGCGCATGCGGCTCCTGGTCACCCGTCCCCGTGAGGCTGCGGAACAAACCGCCACATTGTTGCGGGCGCGCGGCCATGAGGTGGTGGTCGCGCCGCTGCTCGACATCCGGATATCCGGCGATGACGAGATTGCGCTGGACGGCGTGCAGGCGATCCTGGTCACCAGCGCCAATGGGATTCGCGCGTTGGCCCAGCGCACGCAACGGCGCGATTTGCCTGTCTTCGCAGTCGGTCCGCAATCGGCAGAGGCCGCGCGCGCCGTCGGTTTTGCCGAGACGCGCCATTCCGACGGCGACGCCGCCGCGTTGGCCAGGGCCGTGCCGCAATGGGCCCGGCCGGAAGCTGGCGCGCTGTTTCATCCAGCCGGCCGGCAGACCAGCGGTGTGTTGGCCGAGCAACTGACCGCTGCCGGCTTCACGGTCCGCAGCCAGACGGTCTACGAGGTGCAGGCCTCGCGCAGATTTCCGCCCTCGGCCGCCGCCGCGATCGCGACCGGCGAGCTCGATGCGGTGCTGTTGTTCTCCCCGCAGAGCGCCCGGATATTCGTGGACGCGGTCCGCGCCAGCGGGGTCGAACCGGCCTGTCTTCACCTCGCCGCCCTGTGCATCAGCGCGGCAACGGCGGCGGCGCTGGACGGACTGGCTTTTGCAACCGTGCGGGTGGCCGAACGCCCCGATCAGGACGGGGTCCTCGGCCTGCTCAATTGAGGCCCCCGCCTTGTTGCAAGGCCTGGCGATGCCTATAGGTTTTGGGTCGCCGAAGCAGATTTTCGGGCGCGCCCCGAGGCACCTCTGGAGCATCGACCGATGAGCGATACCGACAAATCCGAACCGGCGAAGGACGAGCGGGCTTTCAGCGCCGTGCCCGAACCCGATGCCGAGCGGAGCCCGCCCGAGCCCAAGCCCGCCCGCCGCGGCTGGCTGGAGATGCCGGACGGCGCGCTGGGATTTTTCGTGCTCCTGTTGCTGGCAGCGGCCTGCGGCGGGCTGATCGCCGTCTACTGGCCGTGGATGACGGGCGCCGGGCCCGACAATGCGGCGATGGCCGATCGCATCGGCGCACTCGAAAACCGGCTGGGCCAGATCGCGTCTGGTCAGGCGCCAGAGGCCGCGGCCGCCAGCTTCGGCGAATTGCAACGCAAGATCGCCGCCCTCAAGGACCGCGTGGATGCCGACGAGGCCAGGCTGACGGCGGTCGAACAAGCACCCGCCACCGCGGGCAGCGAAGGCGGCAGCGATGTCTCGGCGCTGAAGGCCGCGCTGGACAAGAACAGTTCCGATATCGCGCAGCTGAGCCAGCAGGTCGACAAGCTGGCGGCGGCGCCCGGTGCGGCGGCCGGCAGCGCGGCCAATTCGCAGCTCGCCGACAAGCTCGCCGCCGACGAGAAGACGATGGCGGCGCTGCGCAACGATCTCGACGCGCAAACGAAAGCGACGACGGCGGCGCTCGACAAGCTGGGCGAGCGCATCGCCGCGCTTGAGAAGACCGCGCCGCCGGCCGATCTGGCGCAGACCTTGGGCGCACTGAACACGCGCGTCGCAACATTGGAACAGAATGCCCCGCCCCCTGATCTGGCGCAGCGTCTGGATTCGCTCGCGACCAAGGCCGAGATCGATGCGCTTCAGGCGCGGGTCGGCCATCTCGAAGATCAGGATCTGGCGGGACTGATGCGGCGGGCCGCATCGGTGCTGGCGCTGGCGGATCTTGTGCGCGCCTCCGAACGCGAAGAGCCCTTCGCCAACGAGCTGGATGCGCTGCGCGCGGTGATCCCCGATGCGCCCGAAGTCGCCGATCTCTCGCGATACGCCAAGACCGGTGTGCCGAGCGTCGCGACGCTGGCCGCCCGCTTCGGTGCGCGGATCGATCCCATCCTGGACGCGGAACGGCAGGCTCAGGCGCACAACTGGTTCGCGCGCGTCTGGGCCAGACTTGTGGGCGTTGTTTCGGTGCGCCGCGTCGGAAATGTTCCGGGCAAGGATACGCAGGCCCGCGTGGCGCGCGCCGAGTTTGCGCTCAAGCATGGCGATCTGGCCGCCGCGGTCGGTGAGGTCAAGGCGCTCGACAAACCCGCGCGCGCGGCGGCCGCGGCCTGGCTCACCGACGCCGAAGGCCGGCTGGCCGTCAACCGCGATGCGCGCGCGCTCACCAACAAGATCGTCACGGAACTGGAAATGTCGCGTGCCAGGCCGGCAGCCGCGACGGGCCCGGTACAATGAGGCGCCTTGTCGGCCTTCTCATCGTCGCAACCATCGTCGCCTTCGGGGTGGCCTGGATCGCCAACCGCCAGGGCGAACTCATTTATGTGATCGACGGCTATCAGGTCACGGCCAGTGCCGGCGCCGCGATCGGCTTCGCGCTGTTGTTCGCGATCTTGGTTGTTGTCCTGACGCGCCTGTTCTCGGTCGTCGCAGCCGGGCCGGGCGCCCTGGGCCGCTGGTCCAGCGGGCGCCGCACACGCCGTGGCCACGACGCGCTGTCGCGCGGCCTGGTGGCGGCGGCCGCCGGCGATGTCGCCGAGGCTCGCCGTCAGGCCAGGCGCGCGCAGGGCGTGCTCGGCAACTCGCCGCTTGGCCTGCTTCTGACTGCGCAATCGGCGCATCTCGAAGGAGACGACCAGGCCCAGCGCAGCGCCTATCGGGCCATGCTGGAGCATCCCGAAACCGAATTCCTCGGCTTGCGCGGCCTGTTCATGGAGGCCATGCGCCGGGACGACAGCGAGGAGGCGATGGCGCTGGCGGCCCGCGCCCATGCGCTCAAGCCGCGCGCGGCCTGGGCGGCCAATGCGCTGTTCGACCTCAAATCGGCGCGCGGCGAGTGGGCCGAGGCCAAGGCGGTTCTGGACGACGCCCAGCGCGCCAAGCTGATCGACAGCGATGTGGCCAGGCGCCGCCGCGCCGTGCTGCTGACGGCCGAAGCGCTGGACGCAGAAACCCACAATCCCGATCGGGCGCTGACACTGGCGTTGCAGGCGCTCGACCTGTCGCCGGCCTTGTCGCCGGCGGCGGCACTGGCCGCGCGCAAGCTTGCGGCCGAAGGGCGGCAATGGCGCGCGCAGGACATCATCGAGGCGGCCTGGGCGCAGGCGCCCCATCCTGATCTGGCCGCCGCCTATGCCGCGATCAAGACGGACGGCACCGATGCCGAACGCGCCGCCCGGCTGATCGGTTTGGCCCATCTCAAACGCGATCACTTCGAAAGCCGCATGCTGGAAGCCGAGCAGGATGTGAATCTGGGGCAGTGGTCCGAGGCCCGGCGCGTGCTGGCGCCGCTCGCGCGCGGCTTCGCCAGTGCCCGCGTCTGCACGCTGATGGCGGAGATCGAACAGGGCCAGCGCCACGACGCCGCCGCCGCCCATGGCTGGCTGGAGCGCGCCGTGCGCGCGCCGCGCGACGCCGAATGGCGCTGCGGGGCCTGCGGCTGGACCAGCGCCAGATGGCTGGCGATCTGCGATCACTGCGGGGCCTTCGACAGCCTGACCTGGACGGCCCCGACGACCGGCCGGCTCGAGGCCTATGCGGCTGATCCTCTTGAAGACGATAGCGAATTCACCGGCGAGATTATCGAGAGCGAGGCCCAGCACCCCGAGGCGCACCCCCAGGCGCAGGCCGACGCGCCGCCGGCGCCGCCCAAGCCCAAGCCGGCGCCGCCGAAATCGCGTAAGGTGGCGCGCGACAAGGATGGGTCCGGCTATGTGGTCCTGCCGCGGGCGCCCGACGATCCGGGCCCGGAGGGCGACGACTACGACGCCGACCCGTCCGCGAAGGGCGGGGGATTCGCGTGAAGACATTCATGATTGGGCTGGCCGTCGTGATCGCGGCCCTTGCCGGGGCGTTCTGGTATTTCTCGACGCCCGCGATCCCGCGTGCCGTCCTGGAGGCCAAATACGCAACACCGCCCTCGCAATTCGTGACACTGGCCGACGGCGCCCGCGCCCATTATCGCGATCGGGGACCGCGCAATGCGCCCGTGCTGCTGCTCATCCATGGGTCGAACGCCTCGCTGTTCACCTGGGAGCCGTGGACCACCCGGCTCGACAATTCCTTTCGCGTCGTGGCCGTCGACCTGCCCGGTCACGGCCTGACCGGCGCGGTGCCGAGCGGCGATTACAGCCAGGCCGCCATGACCGCCTTCGTGAAGGCCTTCGCCGACAAGATCGGGCTGACGACCTTCGCCATCGCCGGCAATTCGATGGGTGGTGGAATCGCCGCGCGCTTCGCCGAAACCTATCCGGCCAGTGTCAGCCATCTCATTCTGGTCGATGCCGCCGGGATGCCGGTGCCGCAGGGCGATCGCGTGCCGCTGGCCTTCCGACTGGCGCGGACGCCGGTGCTGCGGCAGCTCGTGCTGCACATTACGCCGCGCTCGCTCGTCGTCGACGGTCTGAACGACGCCGTCGTGCGCAAATCCATCATCACCGATGCCATGATCGATCGCTATTGGGATTTCGCGCGCATGGAAGGCACACGCGAAGCCACCGCGGCGCGCTTCTCACTGCCTTGGGACTTCTATGTGCGCGACCACATTGACGCGATCAAGGCACCGACACTGATTCTGTGGGGTGATCAGGATCATCTGATCCCGGTCGAGGCGGCGCAGAAATTCCACGCCGCCATACCCGGCTCGAAACTGATCATCTATCCGGGGACCGGCCACATTCCGATGGAGGAGGCGGCCGACAAGTCGGCCGCCGATGTGCGGGCCTTCCTGACGCCGCCGGCGCCGGCCGCCAGCGCCGCGCCCTAGGCGGCGCGGGCAATCCGGGCGAACTGTGCCAGCTCGGCGCCGACACGCGGGATCAGCGATTGCCAATCGCCGAAATTTTCCGGACTGAAGACCGGGGCCGCGCGGTACCACGGATAATGGTCGGTGCCGAGCTGCGGCCAGGTGCGGCCGGCCGTCATCAGCCAGGTCTCGGTGCCGACGCTGGCCGCGGTCGCGGCGGCGGCTGTGGGCGCGGAGATCACCAGATCGAGCGCAGCCGACAGGGCGGCCGCGCCGTCGATGTCGTTCTTGAGGTCGAGATCGTCGAAGGACAGGATCTCGACGCCATGGGCCGCCATGGCGCTGGCCAGCTCGTCGGCGCAGTCGCCATATTGCACGTTGACGAATTTGACGCCTTCGGTCTTGAGGATCGGGCCCCAGGCCTCGAGGGCGCTGAAATATTTGCTTGCGCTTGACGTCCTGCATCATCGAACGCCAGCAGATGCCGATATGGGGCCCGCGGCCCGCGGCGTCGAGCCGGGCGCGGAACGCGGCCTTGCGCTCGGGATCGGGAACCAGGAAGGCCTGGCGCGGAAAGTCTTCCAGCCGCTTGCGGAAGTACTGCAGCGGCGTGCCCATCGGCGCATAGAAGTCCGGCTGGCCGCTCTCGGTCGCCCAGGGAATGAAGCGCAATTCCTTCTTGCCGTCGGGATCGAGCAGCGTGCGGTCGTCATAGGCGCCGACCTGCGCGTCGGGGAACGAACGCTGGAACAGCTTGACGAGGCGCGGGTCGACGGCGATCTGCATCCGGCCGCTCGGGCCCGACGGCCTTTGCCAGGTCGGGCAGGATATTGGCGAACATGAATTCGTCGCCCAGCCCCTGCTCGCCGACGACGAGGATGCGTTTGCCGTCGAGCGGTTCGCCATGCCACAGCGGCGCCTCGACCATGTGGTGCACATAGGCGCGGAAGGTCTGGTCGTTGCGGATTTCGTATTCGCGAAAGCCTTCCTCGAGCCGGCCCATGCCGATCAGGCAGACGCTGCGCGAATGGCGGCCTTCGCGGATGTCGGCGGCGTCGATGGCGCGCGACAGGCCTTCGTCATAGGTCTCCAGAGCCTCGTCCAGCCGGCCCAGATGCGAATAGGCGTAGCCGAGATTGTGCCAGGGCCGCGAGAAACCCGGGTCCAGCGAAATCGCCTCGCGATAGAAGATCAGGCTTTCCTCGACCCGGCCCTCCTCGGCCAGCACCGTGGCCAGCGAATTCCACAGCACCGCCTCCTTGGGCATGCGATAGATGGCGGCGCGCAGGGTTTCGATCGCCAGGTCGGGATCGCCCATGTCGCACAGGACGCTGCCCAGATTGTTGTAGCCGAGCGGCGAATCCGGGCAGCGGCCGATATATTGGCGGAACATGTCGGCGGCGCCCTCGATTCATCTTCAGGTTCCAGGCCGTCAGGCCGAGATTGAGCAGCAGGTCCGGATCGTCCGGATCCAGCGCGAAGGCGCGTTCATAGGTGACCAGCGCCTTGTGCAGATGGCCCATCTTTTCCAGCGCCAGCGCCAGCACGTGAAAGGCCTGGGCATTGGCTTCGTCGGCTTCGGTGGCGCGCAGCGCCAACTGGCCGGCGCGGGCGACATCGCCCCGGCGCCAGGCCTTGATCGCGCGACGCACCAGGCCGTTGGATTTCTGCCGTGCCGCAGCCGCGTCGGCGGCCTCGTCGGCAGGCTTCGATCTCGGGCCAGGGCCTGGGCCTGCGCGCCCATTCCGGCCAGCGCCTCGAGACCTGGTAGGCCAGCAGCATGCGCCATGTGTCAGACTCCCTCACCTGCGCAGCTATCAAAGCGAAACGTGTTTAACCTCGGGTGAACGTTCGTGCATTTGGTGCAAGCACTTTGTTAACGAAGCCGCGGTAGCCTTTGCACAGATGAGGGCGGTTCGGCGCTTCACTATCGCCAGGCCCCGACATCAAGAGGATACCGTTTATGCCGCTGAAGCTGTCTCTGAAGCCGGGCGAGAAGTTCGTGCTTAATGGCGCCGTGATGACCAATGGCGACAAGCGCGCCAGCCTGGTGCTCCAGAACAAAGCCTGCATCCTGCGCGAAAAAGACATCATGCAGCCGGAAGATGCCGATACGCCGGCGCGCCGCATCTACTTTCCGATCATGATGATGTATCTCGATGGCGAGGACACCGAACGCTACTACAACGATTTCGCCCTGCGCATGACCGAGTTCATGAGCGCGATCAAAACGCGCGACGTGCTGGCGATCTGCGTCGACATCAGCCGCGACGTGATGAGCGGCGCCTATTACCGGGCGTTGATGCAGTGCAAGAAGCTTTTCGACTTCGAACGGGAGCGGCTGAACTATGAGCCATCATGCGTATCAGAGCACGCAGCGAGTTACTGAAGATCCGCGCACCACCGAATACCGGTTGTTCGGCCAGGTCACAGGTGCGCTGATCGACGCCCAGAAGAACGGCATCAAGGGCGGTCCGCTGGCCGAGGCGTGGACTGGAACCGGCGCTTGTGGGGCACGCTGGCGGCCGACTGCATGGACGACCGCAACCGGCTCCCCAAGGAAGTGCGCGCGCAGATCGTTTCGCTGTCGCTGTGGGTGACGCGCTATTCCAAGGACGTGATGCGCCAGGGCGCCTCGATGGATCCGCTGATCGAAATCAACCGCACCATCATGCAGGGCCTGCAGGGCGCGGCCTGACACAGACCCTCTGCGAGGTTTGCGAAAGCCGGCCCTGACGGGCCGGCTTTTTGCTGTTCGGGCCGCGGCGCTCCGGACCCCGCGCCCGGCAAACCCGTCCCTCCCAATCTGCCGTGCGGCAAGATTTGCCGCGATCGGCGGTCCAGTCCCGAAAAATTAAACCGCAGAAATATCAATAGGTTACGCCGAAATTCGGGCCGCGAGACACTGGCACGGCGGTTGCGGAAGGCGAAGCGGGCATCTGCTCGCGATGGCGGCAGAACGCCGTCAGGCCACCAGAACGGGATGGAGAATTCGCATGCTTAAGTGTCAACACCAACACCGGCGCGATGGTCGCGCTGCAATACCTCAACCAGACCAACTCAAGCCTTCAGCTCACCCAGAGCCGCATCAGCACCGGCATGAAGGTCGCGTCTGCCAAGGACGATGGTGCGACCTACGCCATTGCGCAGAACATGCGCGGCGACGTGGCCGGCTATCAGTCCGTGACCGACAGCCTCAACCGCGGCACCTCGGCCGTCGATGTGGCGCTGTCCGCCGGGCAGTCGATTTCGGACCTGCTGATCCAGATGAAGCAGAAGGCGCTTTCCGCCTCGGACGCCTCGCTGGACACGGCGAGCCGCCAGGCGCTGAACGAAGACTTCAAGGCGCTGCGCGATCAGATCACCACGATCATCAAGCAATGCCGTCTTCAACAACTACAACATGGTCGACGGCTCGACCGCGAAGATCAGCGCACTGGCGTCCGCGGACGGCACGCGCCATATCACGGTCAGCGCCGAAAACATGTCGCTGTCCGGCTCGATCGTCACGATCGCGTCGACCGGCGCCGATTTCGACCCAGACCAAGGCCTCGGCCATGATCGCGACCGTCGAAGCTTCGCTCACCAACGTCAACGCGGCTCTGGCGCGTTTGTCGAGCGGTGCCAAGAAGTTCTCGATCCAGTCCGAATTCGTTCAGCAAGCTGTCGGACACGCTGACGGCCGGTATCGGCAACCTGGTCGATGCCAACATGGCCAAGGAGAGCGCGATGCTGCAATCCTTGCAGGTCAAGCAGCAGCTGGGCGTCCAGGCGCTGTCGATCGCCAACCAGTCGCCGCAGGTGATCATGTCGCTGTTCCGGTAGAAAATCGGCGACGGACAAAGCTGGCGGAGCGGACATTGGTCCGCTCCGCTTTTTTTTGCGCGCCGCTAGGCAAATTTTGCCCGCCTCGCCCGGCAGAATTTTCCGCGCATTGGAGTTAATTGCCGAGCAGTTCCTGCCGCGTGCCGATCCTGCCCGGAAAGACTTTCCTGCCGCCCGGCAAAAAAGAAAGTTAGCCGATCGTAAAGCCGCCCCGGCACGGCGCTTGCCTATAGAGACGCGGGGGCAAAACGCCCCTTTGAGCAAAATGCTCGTGCGTACGAGCCAGAACGGAGGCAGAAAATGCTTAGCGTCAACACAAATACCGGCGCCATGGTTGCGCTGCAGTACCTGAACAGCAGCGTTGCCAGCATGCAGACCGTCCAGAACGCCATTTCGACCGGCATGAAGGTCGCCAATGCGAAGGACAACGGTGCCATCTACGCCATCGCGCAGAACATGCGCGGCGACGTGGCCGGCTATCAGGCTGTGACCGACAGCCTCAATCGCGGCATCTCGACGATCGACGTCGCGCTGTCCGCCGGTCAGTCGATCTCCGACCTTCTGATCCAGATGAAGCAGAAGGCGCTTGCGGCGTCCGACTCCTCGCTGGACACGGCGAGCCGTCAGGCGCTGAACGGTGACTTCACCGCCCTGCGCGACCAGATCAAGTCGATCGTCAGCAACGCCGTGTTCAACGGCTACAACCTGATCGACGGCTCGACCACCCAGGTGACGGCTCTGGCCTCGGCGGACGGCTCGCGCCGTATCACTGCCAGCGCCCAGGACCTGTCGCTGTCGGGCACGATCGTCACCCTGAAGTCCACCGGCGTCATCTCGACGGCGGCCAAGGCTTCGACGATGGTGGCCACGATCGAAGCCTCGCTGAAGAACGTCAACGCCTCGCTGGCCAAGCTGTCCAGCGGCGCGGCGAAGTTCTCCATCCAGGGCGAGTTCGTCAGCAAGCTGTCCGACACGCTGACCGCCGGCATCGGCAACCTGGTCGACGCCAACATGGCCAAGGAAAGCGCCATGCTGCAGTCCCTGCAAGTCAAGCAGCAGCTTGGTGTGCAGGCGCTGTCGATCGCCAACCAGGCCCCGTCGATCACGCTGTCTCTCTTCCGCTAATGAAGGCGCGGCGGAGCCCCAAAGGCTCCGCCGCATCTTCCGGAAGGGGACGGACCGCGAGAGCCGGTTTCGTCCCAAGGCGTACGGGAATTCTTTCTGGTGGGTACAGGGCAATAAAAGGGAGCGGGCAGGCGGAGGTTCGGTCGGAACATGGTCGACACGATCTCAAACGCGAAGGGCATTCGTCATACCGGTTCGGCAACGTCCCGTTATGGCGCTTCGTCTGCCACGACTCCTGCCCCTGGCCATCGCGCCGTTGCGCCCGTCTCCGAGATGGGCGGCACCGGTCATCGCGAGCCCGGGGAACACAACGAACAAAATCCGCACCGCGAAGCCGCCGCACAGGCAGAGGGCTCCGGCCTGAGACTGGAAGTCAACGAAGCCGAGGACGGCCAGGCGCTGGTCTACCGGTTCGTCGATCTGCAATCCGGCGATGTGGTGCGCGAATACGCGGCCGATGAATTCGGCCGGATGCGCGATTATCTGCGCGACAAGAAGATCCGTCTTCTCGACAAGAAAATCTGAGGCTCAGACCGCCTCGATGGCGAAGCGGAAGCGCCGCGGGCCGGGCGTGTAGGCCGACGGCTTGCGCGTTTCGTCCAGCTCGAGCGCGGACAGCATGAGCTGACAGAAGAGGCTGCCGCCGAGGCGCTTGTGCGTCAGCAGGCCCAGGAGCGGGGCCGTCGCACGATCCACCTCGATGCGGATGCGGGTGGCGGCGTCGCCCAGTTCGGCCCAGCCCTCGGTCATGCCCAGCCCGAAGGAGGACGAGACCAGGAAGGAGACCGGCGCGCCGTGCTCCACCGTCTCGCCGGCCAGGCTGAAGGTTTCGGGCTCGCGCCCCCCGTTATGCGTCGTCAGCGACAGCGTGTCCCAATCAAAGGCCTCGGGCAGCAGGGTGATGTGACCCAGGCGCAGGCTGCCGCGGCCCCAATCGGCCCAGTTGAAAACCAGGTCGAATTCGACGCGCGGGCGGGCGACGTCGAAGCGCAGCACCTTGTCGATCGGGCCGCGCGGCGTCGTAATCCGTGTACGGATGATCTCTGCGCCGTCCGGTGCCGTGAGGCGGTGCGCCTCGGTCCATTCCAGATCGGTGATCTTGTGCTCGCCCGGGGCCTCGAAGACGCAGTCGCCGGTGTACCAATCCGCCTGCAGGGCGATGTCGTCGAAATGGCCATGGGGCAATCCGCCGATCGCCGCGTGGCCGTGCCCGGCAAAGCGCAGCGCCTGGATCGCCAGGCCGCGGCGGCGGTCGAGCCGCGCCGCCAGCGTGGGCGTTTCGATCTCGATGTGGCGGGCCTCGACGCGCACGGCCCGGCCCGGAGCCGGCTCGGGCAATTGCGCCGGCACCCATCTGGATTCCGCGGCCGACAGGCGCTCGCGGAACGCCGTCCAGCGCGCATCGGTGATGTGGGTACGAAAATCGCTGGCCCACAGATGGCACAGCTCCTTCCAGTCGTCCTCGCCGGCGCAGCCATCGCGCATGCCGCGATAGATCCGTTCGCAGGCCGCGTTGATGGCGATGTCGTCGCGGCCGGTGACCGCCCAGCGCGAGAGATTGTATTTGCGCTGCTTCTTGACCGGCACCGGACAGGCGGCCGATTCCAGACGCAGTTCGCGGCCGGCGGCCGGATGGCCGAGCGTGCGCAGCGCCTGGCTGGGACCGATGCGGCGCAGGAAGGGCTCCTGGCCCAGCGCCGTGAAGGCCCGGCCCAGCCGCGCCCATTCGTCGCCCGCGCATTGTTCCTCGGTCTTGTAGCGGCCGGGGCGGAAATCGAAGATCTCGGCGTCGCTGGCATAAACACACAGCGTGCGGTCGCTTTCGCCGTGCCGGCTGCGCACCCAGTTCAGATACTCCTCAAGGCCGATATCGCCATGGGCGAAACGCTGCAGCTTCTGGAACGCAACCGTGTTGGTCCACAACAGCGCGATGCTGCGGCCATCTGTGCCCAACGCGCGCTGCGGCAGGTGGCGTGTTTCGGGGTGCCATTCGGGATGATGGGCGGAGGGGTTGTCCCAGTCCATCAGGATCGCCTCATAGCCGGCATCGAGATAGAGCGGCACGAGCCCGGCCGAATAGGCCTGTTCATTGACCAGCGCCAGGGTGGGGCGCGCGCCGAGCAAAGTTTCGTAGATCCGGTTCCCGATGCGCAGATTGGCCTGGCTCACCGCCGCCGGCACCAGTGGGCCGATGATCTGGGCATAGCCGGCGCCGATCAGTTCGATGCGGCCCTCCGCGATCAGCTGGCGGGCGCGGGCGATCCAGTCCGGATCGCGCGCGGCGATTTCCTCCAGCGTGAAACCGGTGGCTTCCAGGCCGATCGGACCATGGGCCTCGGCCAGCTCCAGCAGCGGCCAGTAGCAGCGCGCGATCACCTCGCCGCGCTGGGCGTCCTCGATCGAGGAGAAGGCGAGGTTGAGATGGAACAGCGCGAACAGATTCAGCGTCGCAGTGCCGCTCTGCAGATCATGCTGGCGCAGCGGCGCATTCATGCGGTTTCGATCCGGATCTGGGCAAGCGCGTCATTGGCCGCCTTGAGCGCGGCCTCACGTGTCTCCCCGGTGGCCAGCACCATGGCCGCCGAGGGCCGCTTGTCGCCGGCCGCCGGGATGACATCGCCTTCGCGGGCGGTGACGATGACCTCGGCGATCCCGGGCACGGCCTTGGCGGCCTCCGCGCCCGAGACCGATGTCACCGTGCCGGGATCGGGAAAGGCATAGCGCTGGATCACCGGCGTGAACTGGCTGGGCTGAAGTTCGGCTTCGGACACGGTCTCGCCCAGCGCCAGACGGATGGCGGCGCCGACGAAATCGACGCCGGTGTTGAGCGGGATCTCGCGCGTGCAGAAGAAGCCGCCGGACAGCCGTGCGGCCAGCTCGATGACATAGGGCTCGCCGTCATGGACGACGATGTCGCCCTTGACGGTGCCGTTGACGATGCCCAGCGCGGCCGCGGCCTGGCCGACGACCTGTTTGACTTTGGCCTGCACCGCGGGCGGCAGATGGCTGGGCAGATCGCCGCCATTCTCGATGAAGAACGGGCGCGTAGCGTTCGAGATATTCGTAATTGCGGTCGGAGAAGCCGGGCGTGAAGCAGCGCCCGTCGACGACAACCGATTCGGTCGAGACCTGCGGGCCGGAGAGATATTGCTCGACCATGACCCGCTCGTTCGGCGAATGCTGCGCGCGCGAAGAAGAACGCCTTGGCCAGATCCTCGACCTGGGCCACGCGCTGCACGCCGCGGCTGCCGCGGCTGTCCACCGGCTTGATAACCAGGTCGCGGCCGCGCTCGATGGCGATGCGCTGCAGTTCCTGCGGGGTGGCGATTTCCTGAAACCACGGCACCGGCACGCCGGCGGCGGCGAAACGTTCCTTCATGGCGAGCTTGTCGCAAGCGGTTTGCGCCGCGTCGACGGAGATCCCCGGCAGGCCAAGACGGTCGGCGACCGTGGCCGCGGTGACTGGCGCGTCGGCGGCGACGCAGATGACGCCGTCGATCTTGCGGATCTTGCGGCTGTAACGGGCGGCGGCGGCGGCGGTCTCTTCGGCGCCATAGACATCGGCGATGATGCAGGAATCGGCATAGGCGAAGCCCGGCGCCTGCGCGTCGCGATCGGAGACCACGACATAGAGCCCCATTTCCTTGGCGCGGCGCGCCGCATCGGCCGCTTCGATCCCGCCCGAAACGATGAGCAGTGTCTTGTCCATCAGAAATAAAGCCCGCCATTCACATTGAGGGTTTGCGCGGTGATGTAGCTCGCCGCGTCGCTGGCCAGGAAGACGACGGCATCGGCGACTTCGCGCGGGCTGCCCATGCGCTTCAGGACAATGGTCTCGGCCGCCTTCTGCACGCTGGCCGCGGCCATGCCGGCGGCCGCCATCTCGGAGGCGATGAGGCCGGCCGCGACGGTGTTTGAGCGGATATTGTGGGGCGCGCCGAAGCGGGCGATCACCTGCGCCAGCGAAATCAGTCCGGCCTTGGAGGCGGCATAATGCGCCGTGCGCGGGCCGCCATACTGGCCGCTGACCGAGCCGATATGGACGATGGAGCCGCCGCCGGCCTCCTTCAGCAGCGGCAGGAAGACCTGGGCGCAGATGAAGGGGCCCTTGAGATTGGTGTCGAGGATTGAATCCCAGTCTTCGTCGCTCACCTGGTCGAAGTCGGTCGGCTTGTTGATGCCGGCATTGTTGACGAGGATCGACACGGCCCCGAAGCCGCGCGCATCCTTGGCGGCGGCTTCG
The DNA here is from genome assembly GCA_963710925.1 of uncultured Pseudomonadota bacterium. Classification (GTDB taxonomy): domain Bacteria; phylum Pseudomonadota; class Alphaproteobacteria; order Micropepsales; family Micropepsaceae; genus Rhizomicrobium. The sequence goes on from CAVQBY010000005.1 coordinate 936,678, forward strand.
ACGCTGGCGCGATCGGTGACATCCATCTGCAGGACCGCTGCGCGGCGTCCGAGCTTTTCGATCTCGGCGGCGGCGCTGTCGGCCGCCTCGCGCTCCGTGCGATAGCTGAGCGCGACATCGGCGCCGGCTTCGGCCAGGCCGATGGCAATGGCGCGGCCGATGCCGCGGCTGCCGCCGGTGACGACGGCGGTTTTGCCCGACAGCGAGAAGCGGTTCATTTCTTCTTGCCCTTGCGTGCGATGGCGCGTTTGGCCGCCTCGGCAATGAAGCGGGCGGAGAGGCCGAAATGCTCGGCCAGTTCCTCCGGCTCGCCCGAGGCGCCGAATTCGTCCTTCATGCCCACGAACTCGATGGGGCAGGGAAAACTGGCCGCCAGCGATTCGGCGACGGCGCCGCCCAGCCCGCCAAGAATGTTGTGGTCCTCGGCGGTGACGATGGCGCCGGTTTCCCGGGCGCAGCGCGCCAGCAGCGCGGAGTCGATGGGCTTGATCGTGGCCATGTTGACGACACGGGCGCTGATCTTCTCTTCGCCCAACAGGTCGGCGGCATCGAGTGCGCGGGCAACTTCGACGCCGCAGGCGACCAGGGTGACGTCCTTGCCCTTGCGCAGGATTTCGCCCTTGCCGATCTCGAATTTGTGGTCGTCGTCGAACAGGCGGCGGGCCGGGCTGCGGCCGGTGCGCATATAGACCGGGCCGTCATATTCGAACATGGCGCGCGTGGCCTGGGCCATCTCGATGGGGTCGGCCGGCGAGATCACGGTCATGCCGGGAATGGCGCGGAAGGCGGCGATGTCTTCGAGCGCCTGGGCCGAACCGCCGTCGGGCCCGACATCGAGGCCGGGATGACTGGCGACGATCTTGGCGTTGCGGCGGGCATAGGCCAGCGACAGGCGGGCCTGTTCGACCGCGCGCAGGCAGAACACCGCAAAGGTCGTGACCACGGGCATCAGGCCCACGGCGGCAAGCCCGCCGGCCGCGGCCATCATGTTCTGTTCGGCGATGCCGAACTGCAGGAAGCGCTCGGGATGGGACTTGCGGAAGTGATGCACGCCCGTGCCACCGGCGATATCGGCATCGAGCACGACCAGCTTGGGAAATTCGTCGGCCAGCCCCGACAGGGCCTTGCCGAAGGCTTCGCGCAGCGAATCGCCGCTGGTGCCGATCAGGGAGGGAGCGTCAGCTGTGGCTGTCATCGAGGAATTCCTGGATTTCTTGACGATTGCTGCCGAGCGCCTGCAGGGCTTCTTCGGCCTGTTCGCGCGTCAGCTTCACGCTGCCGTGCCAGGTGGGGATGTTTTCCATATAGGGCACGCCCTTGCCCTTGGTCGTATGGGCGATGATGACGGAGGGCCGGCCATGGGTCGCCGCGGCGCGGCGGAAAGTGCGCAGGATTTCGGGAATGTCGTGGCCGTCGACTTCGGCGACCGCCCAGTCGAAGGCGCGCCATTTGGCGGCCAGGGGTTCCAGCCGCATGATGGCGTCGTTGCGGTCATCGCTCTGCAGCTTGTTGTAGTCGATGATGGCGCACAGATTGTCGAGCTTGTGATGGGCCGCGCACATGGCCGCTTCCCACACCTCGCCCTCCTGCAATTCGCCGTCGCCGAGCAGGGTGTAGATGCGCGCCTGGCTCTTCTGCAGCTTCAGGCCCATCGCCATGCCCAGCGCCACCGAGATGCCCTGGCCCAGCGAGCCGGTCGAGGTTTCGACCCAGGGCAGATCCAGCACATGGGGATGGCCCTGGAAGGGGCTGCCCAATTTGCGCAGCTTCAGCGCGCTCTTGGGACTGCAAAAGCCGAAATGCGAGGCGACGGCATAGAGCGCCGGCGCGCCGTGGCCCTTGGACAGGACGAAGCGGTCGCGATGCGGATCGTCGAGATTGTCGGGCCACATGTTGAGCTCGGCGCCGAACAGCGCGGCCAGGATGTCGGCCGACGACATGGCGCCGCCGGGATGGCCGGAACCGGCATGGTAGATTGCGGCGATGGCGTGCTTGCGGGTAAAGGCGGCGGCTTGCGCCACCTGGAGCGCCAGCCCCTCGAGCGAGGGCGCGCCGGCCTCTTCAACCGGATGTTTGGTGGCCAATTGTACCAGTCCCATGACGTCCGTCCTCTTTCGGTCAGGCCGCGCGCGCCAGGCGTGCGCGGCTCATCAGGTCGGTGTAGGTGATGATCTCGGCGCGCGGCGCCAGCGCGCGGGCGTGTTCGGCGATCTCGGCGGAAAAGGCGCGCGACATCACCACGACGATGCCGGGGTCGAGTTCGGCCAATGCCTCGGGCGATTTCAGTTCGCAGCCATGGCGGGCCGGGACATGCGCCTTGAGATGGGCGTCGATCAGACACCTTCGAGCATGGCCGGCAGGAACCCGCCATGCACCACCAGCGTGTCGAACAGCCGGCCCGCGCCCCACAGCACGACGCGTTGCGGCGCCAGGGCGGTGAGTTCGGCGGCGACGGCCGTCAGCGCGGCCAGATTGGCGGCGCGGCTTGCGCCATAACAGGCGATCAGGCGTTCGGCTTCGGCGACTTCGCGCGGATCGGCGGCGCCGGCATGTGCGCCGCGGTCGGATTTGCGCGCGACGATCAGAAGGTTTTCGCGGTCGCTCAGATCCGGCGGCTCGACAATGTCGAAGCCCGCGGCGGCGACCATGCGCATCAGCGTGCGCGCGGAGAAGTGGTAGAGATGCTTGTCGATGAACCATTCCTCGATGATGTCGTCGGCTTCGAGAATCGCCGTCGAGGGCGCATCGAGGATCAGCAAGCCGCCCGGTTTCAGCACCCGCCAGTGATCGGCCAGCACGCGCGCCGGTTCGGCCAGATGTTCGATGGTGTGGCAGGAATGCACGACGTCGAAGCGATCGGTTTCGAGCGGGGTGTCTTCGATGCGCGCGGTGATCAGTTCGGTGCGCGGCAAGCCGGCACAGGATTGCGCCACGCGTTCGTCCGGCTCGATTGCGGTCACTTCGCCCGCCGGCGCGGCGTCGTGAAAGGCTTTTGCGAAACTGCCGCGGTTGGAGCCGACATCGAGCAGCGACAGCTGTTGCGTCAGATCCGCGTGACGGCTGAGCGCGGCCAGCGCCTGGCCGGTGCGGAAGCCCTTGCCGTAACGCACATTGCCCCAATCGGCGCCGCTCGAGACCGCGGCGGCGCGGCGCGGCGCGCGATCGATGCGCGGCAGGCTCTGGATCAGGCCGCAATGACGGCAGAGATGAATCTTGAGGCCGCGGCTCGAGCCCTCGGCTTCATAAACCGGCTCCAGCGCGTCGCGGCGGCAAAGTTCGCAAGTGTTGCTCATCGAAGATGTCCGGCAAGGCCCCGGTAACCATCTTCCGCTGGTCAGCGTTAATATTTCACTACGTATTCGGGACGTTCGCCATAGCCCAGACGCGCCATCATGGCGCCGGCGATGGGCGCGAAGGCGGCGGCTTGCGCGGCATCGAGCAGCTTGTCTTCGGGCCGGTTCACATTGTGCGGCCGCGCGAACATGGCGGCGATGTCATCGCCGCCGGGAAGGTTAAGAAAGTCCAAAAGCCCGCGCACGGCGTGCGCCGATTGCTGCAGATCTTCAAGACGCACGAAGCGGTGGCGCGCGGCCGGAAGCGCAGCGAGGCTTTCGCAAATGACGCGATTGATCTCGGCCCAGTGCCAGGCGATGCGCTCGAACTGGCTGAAGCCGTCGAATTTCTCCGTATACGGAGCGTTTGCCGCAGGCACGGGCCACCAATAACGCTTTTCCGGCGGCGGGGCGGGATGGCGCGCCGGATCGCGCAGATGCGCCGTCAGGATCGCCGTCGACCGGTCGTCATAACATTCCTCCGCCAGCTTGCGCAGATAGGAGCCGGCCACCTTGCGGCCGTCGCGCACCAGATGAACGAATCTGGCCTCGGGGAAAAGCGCGGCCAGTTCGGGGATCAGCCATGACAGTTTGTTGGAGGAATCGCCCCAATGGGCGGCCTGGCTGTAATGGATTGCGGCGCCATGGGTCTGGCGCAGGACGCGGCTGGCCTCGGCGCTGTCGATCAGGCCCATATAGCGGCTGACGCCCAGCTTCTGGACGATGTGCACCATATATTCGTGATGCATCTCGACATCGCCGGCCGCCGACAGGGCCTTGTGCAGCATGGCCGTGCCGGAGCGCCCGCTGGAGACGATGAAAAAGGCCTGCGTACGCTCGCTCACGTCGCCGCGCTCAGCTCTTGACCGCGATCACCACCGCTTCGCGGCCGATCCCGGCCTCGGCCAGGGCGCGATAGAAGGCGCGGCGGGTTTCGGCGAACCCGGCCTGCTCCAGCGCCAGATCGAAGCGCTTGCGCCGGGTGTGGCAGGCGCGGCCGAGCGTGGGATCGCCGACATAGTTCTCACCCATCAGGAGGAAGGCCTCCATCGGAAAGCTGGTGCTGCCGTTCGGCGACCGCAAAGCCCAGCCGCTCGAGCAGGTCGCAGAGCGAGGCGAAATCGAAATAATTGAGGTGATGGGGCGGGGCGACCCACCATTGGCCCGTGGCGTCGGCGTCTGCGGCAGCGATCTGCAGCGGCGAGAAATCATTGGGCACGCCGGCACAAAGAAGCCCGCCCGGCGCCAGACATTCGCGCGCGGAGAGCAGAAGCTCGATCGGGTCGGGCGTGTGCTCGAGCACATTGTTGAGATGAACGGCGTCGAATTCGGCCCAGTCTCGGGCGCCGTCTGCGCGTTGAAGAAGCCTTCGACAACGTCGACGCCCAGAGCGCGGGCATGGGCGGCGGCCTGGCGCGACGGCTCGATGCCCTGAACCGACCAGCCGCGCGCCTGTGCGGTCTGCAGAAAGAATCCCGGGCCGGAGCCGATGTCGAGCAGACGCCGGCGGCGCGCGGCCGAGGATGCGCTCGAAGGCGTCGAGGCGATCGGACTGTGCCAAAATGGACCAGGCCTGATCCTCGCCGGCATGGGCGAGAAAGGTCGGCTTTTCTTCGGCGTAATAGTTTTCGCGGTATTCGCGCTCCATCGCCTCGGGATCGGGCAGCGGCACGGCATGGCGGAAACCGCACATGGCGCAGGCAATAATGTCGTGTCCGTTGGCCGCGGCGATGCGCGGGCCGGCATGGGTTTGCCAGGCGATCGTGGTTTCGCCATGCGGTGCGGCTTCGGCGGAAACTGCCCCCATCTTCGGTAACCCCTCTGCGGCCCTCGTTAACTCTCTCTTAGCCATGCCGCCTTTAAAAACCGTTAAGGCAAGGATGAGTGATTCGATCATGCGCGGTGGCAGAACGCCCCTTTTCATCGCCGAAGCGTCCAGCAATCACGGGCGGGATCTGGCGCGGGCGCTGGGCTTTGTCGATGCCGCGGCCGCCGCCGGTTGCGATGCGGTCAAGTTTCAGCTGTTCAAGATCGCGCGCATGTTCGCGCCCGAAATCCTGTCGCGCAGTGAGAAGCATCGCGCGCGCGAGGCCTGGGAGCTGCCGCTGGCGCATCTGGCCCCGCTGGCCCGAGCGCTGCCGCGAAAAGAACATCCTGTTTTCCTGCACGCCCTTCTATCTGGAGGCGGTGGAGGAGCTGGCGCCCCATGCCGATTTCTACAAGATCGCGTCCTATGAACTGCTGGTGACGCCGCTGCTCGAAGCCTGCGCGCGCACCGGCAAGCCGGTGGTGCTGTCGACCGGCATGGCGACGCTGGACGAGATCGTCGCCGCGGCCGATACGCTGAAGCGCGCCGGGGCCCGGGACATCACGCTTCTGCACTGCGTCTCGGCCTATCCCACGCCGGTCGCGGACGCCAATCTCGCCGCCATCGAAACCATCCGCGCGGCCACGGGCTGCGCGGTCGGCTGGTCCGACCACACCCGCCGGCCGGCCGTGATCGCGCGCGCCGTGCATCGCTGGAATGCGGCGGCGGTGGAATTCCATCTCGACCTCGACGGCGAAGGCGCCGAATACGCCGCCGGCCATTGCTGGCTGCCGGAGGAAATCGCCCCGGTCATCGCCCGCATCCGCGAGGGGCTCGCCGCCGACGGCACGGGCGAGAAATGCGCCCAGCCCTCCGAAGCCGACGACCGCGACTGGCGGGCCGATCCCGCCGACGGGATGCGCCCGCTCCGCCATGTGCGGCGCGCCTGGGAGAGCGCGGCATGACCGCCCTGACGCCCGAGCCGTCCGACCATCTGCGCATCGTCGCGGTGATCCAGGCCCGCATGGGTTCGACGCGGCTGCCCGGCAAGGTGCTCAAGCCGATCGCCGGCAAGCCGCTGCTGTGGCACATCGTGCACCGGCTCCGGCGCTCGCACTTCATCGAGCAGATCGCGATTGCGACCTCGACCAATCCGCTCGACGACGCCATTGTCGATTTCGGCCGCGAGCATGGCGTGCCCGTCGTGCGCGGGGCCGAGGACAATGTGCTGGCGCGCTTCGCCCGCGCCGCCGAACTTCTCGACGCCGATCATATCGTGCGCGTCAATGCCGATGCGCCCTTTGTCGATGCCGGCTTCATCGATCACCTGATCGCGGCGATGCTGGAAGACAATGCCGATTATGTGCTGCTCGAGGACGGCGCGGTGACGGCCCATCAGGGCGTCGATCCCTTCAGCCGCCGCGCGCTCGACAAGCTGATGATGGATGCCGCCGACGATCCGGTCGCGCGCGAACACGTCACCGGTTACTTCAAGCTGCATCCCGGTTTCGTCCGCATCGCCCGCGCCAGGCCCTATCCGGCGCTGGCCCATGACGGCGCAAGGCTGACCATCGACACGCCGGACGATCTGGCCTTTGTCGAGACCGTGCATGAAAGGCTGGCGGCCAAGGCCGGCGAAGCCTCGCTCGAAGATCTTCTGCTGCTGCTGGAACGCGAGCCCGATCTGCGCGCCCTCAACGGCCATGTGCAGCAAAAGACCCTGACGGCATCCGGCGGGCTGGCGCTGATCCGCTGCGACGGCGGCGGGCGCTTCGGCTATGGCCATGTCAAACGCATGGTGGCGCTGGCCAAGGCGCTGCGCGACCGCGAAGGCATCGGCGCGGTGTTCGCCGTCAACGGCACGGAAGACGCGCTGGCGCCGGTGCGCGCCGCCGGCTTCGAAGCCGTGGCGGTCGATGGCGATCGCGACGACACCGCGCTGGCCGCGCTGATCGCCACGCGCGCACCCGACATGCTGCTGTGCGACATGCGCGAGGGGCTCGACCGGGCCGGCCTGGCGCGGTTGCGCAAAGCGGTGACGCTGACGGCGGTGATCGACGACGGCAGCAACCGGCGCCTGGCCGCCGACTTCGCCTATTACCCCCCGCTGCCGCAGACCGCGCGGCTCGACTGGTGGGATTCGGCCTGCACGCCGCGCATCGGCTGGGAGTGGGCGCTTCTGGGCCTGTCGACGACGCGCCCGCCGGTGCGCACGACCTCGGCGCGGCCCAATCTTCTGGTGGCGATGGGCGGCAGCGATCCCATGGGGCTGACGCTCAAGACGGCCTATGCGCTGTCGCGCCTCGATCCGGTGTTCCGGGCCCGCTTCGTGATCGGCCCGGGCGTCGCCGACAAGACCCGCGTCGCCAAGACCATCGTCGGGCTGGCGCCGCATTTCGAGACGCTGGAAGGCGCCGACGATCTGGCCACCGAATATGCCTCCGCCGATGTGGCGCTGTGCGCCTTCGGGGTCACGGCCTATGAGCTGGCGGCCTATGGCGTGCCGGCGCTCTATCTGTGCCTGACCGAGGATCATGCCATGTCGGCCTCGGCCTTCGAACATGCCGGCATGGGCTTGTCGCTGGGGCTGGCGGACGGGCCGAAGACGGCGACATCGCCAAGGCGGTGTCGGCGCTGCTGACCGATGCCGGCCGCCGGCGCGAGATGCGCGCGGCCGGCCTTGCCACCATCGACGGCGGCGGGGCGGCGCGCATCGCCGCCGATCTGGCCCGCAACCTCGCCGAACGCCGCACGCTCCGGCCGCTGGCCGCGGTGCGGTAGGGGAGCCCCGAAATTTTTGAATTCAACCTCGACGGCTTCCGGCGGTCAGGGGGTCAGCGCCGCCCCGGCCTGCGCGAAGACGTCGGCCCAGTCGCCCGGTGTTGCGGGGCATGAGGCAGCGGCAGGACGGGGCGAAGGGCTCATGCGGCTGGCCGAAGGCGGTCCAGCTGGTGTCGTAGAGCAGCTTCAGCGTCGGCACGCCGGCCCCGGCCGCCAGCCAGGAGACCGCGGTCGGGGCGCTGACGACCCCATCGAGGGCCGAAAGCAGGGCGCAGGCGCGATCCAGCTCCTGCTTCTGGTCGATGCCGGGCGGCACCAGGATGCGCCGACCGCTGAGGGCTTCGAGTTCGGCGATCTCGTCCGGCGTCGCATCGTATTGCACTGCAGACGATGTCGCCATCGAGCCTGCGCAGGAAATCGGCCCAGTCGCTGAGCGGAGCATATTGCAGGGCGCGGCTGCCGCCGGTCTTGCCGCTGCGCCAGCAGATGCCGATGGCTCTGGCGGCACCCTCGGCGGCGAGCCAATCGCTGCCAGCGGCCGGTCTCGTCCGCATCCGGCACCAGAAAGCTGTGTGGGGCGGGAAAGGCGCCAAGATCGCTCCGGAGATAACGCGGCACACGTGCCCATCTCGATGGCGGCATTGGCGCCGCCGATCTGCTTGAGCCAGCCATAGCGCGCCGTCGTGACGCCGGCTTTGGTTTCCATGTCGGAGGGCATGACCCGGACATCCGGGAAAGGAGCGGGCGAACAGCGGCACCAGCCGCGGCTCGCATTCCAGAATGATGCGGGCGCCGGTCTTCGGCGGCGCGGGCCGCCAGATCGGGAACGCAGCTGGCGAACATGAGCTGGTCGCCGACGCCCTGTTCGGCCGTCACCAGCAGGCGCGATGTCTTGAGCGGGCCGCCCGACCAGACCGGCAGGCGGTGATCGCAATGCGGCGCCTTGCCCGGCAGTTTGAGGCGGGCGGCATAGTCCTTCCAGGCGAGCTTGAGATTGCCCCTGAGGAAATGCAGCACCGCGCGGTTGAGGCGCGCCTGCGCATTCTTGCCGTCGCGCTTCAGCACCCGGTCGTAAAGCGCCAGCGCCTCGTCGAGCTGGCCGCGATCGGCCAGCACATCGGCCAGATTGCCCAGCGCGGCGGGATAATCGGGATGGCGGGCCAGGGCCTCGCGGAAATGCAATTCGGCCACGTCCAGCCGATCGAGCGCGCGATGGGCCGAGCCCAGCGCCAGCCACAGCTCCGGCGCATCGGGCGTGTTCGCCAGCGCCGGTTCCAGCAGGGCGACAGCGGCCTGCGGATCGCCGCTCTCGCGCAACAGATTGCCGAGATTGACGAGGGCTTCGAGCCGGTCCGGCTCCAGCGCCAGCACGCGGGCGTAGAATTCGCGCGCCGCCTCGGCCATGCCCAGCGCGCGGGCGGTGTTGCCCAGGGCGAAGAGGGCGCGGGTGTCGCCGGCGTCGAGGGCGAGCGCCGCCTCGAAAGCGGAGATCGCCTCGCCATGACGGCCGGCGGCCGCCAGCCTCAGGCCCGCCTGATAGGGGTCGGCGGGCGATTGCGCGCGCATGTTCATCCCGCTTTGTCGCGCGGGGCGCGTAAACGTTGCGTTAAGCATCCGCCTTATCCTTGCGTTAAGCCTGAAAGCGCGAGAATGCGGGCATGGTCAACTCCGTCTCGCTGCCGGGTTTCGATTCGTCGGTGCTGCTCAGTTATTACAATTCCCAACTGACGACGGCAGCGACCGTCGGCGGTCAATGCCGCCTCGTCCTCGGTGCGCACGAGCGGCGGCCAGCACGACGCAGGACAACCCGCCCTGGAGCACTACAAGCAGCCCGCGCAGGAGTCGCAGGACGCCAAGATTCTCGGGCATGACCGATTTCCTCGACACCTCCAACGTGCCGAAATCGTCGGGCAGCACGCGAGCCTCCAAGCTCGAACAGGACAATCAGAAACTGTTCTCGCTCTACACCGCGGTGAACAACCTGGCCTATCTGGCCAAGATGAGTCAGCGCGACGGCATGGCGGCGGGCCAGCTCGCCGGCTTCGACACGCGCTTCCAGGACGGGCTGATGCAGGTGCAGGACTACATCAAGACCCAGAGCTTCAACAATTTCACGCTGCAGATGGGCAAGACCCAGAAATCCGTCACCAGCAGCGTGTCGGTGCCCTATGCGCCCTTCACCTATCAGGGCGGAACGATGGTCGCCGACGCCGATATCTCCAAGCGCGCTGCCCGGTGTCAGCACCTCGGACAGCTTCACCGTCGCGGTGAAGAAGGGCGGCGTGACGACCAATGTGGCCATCGACTTCTCGGCCATTTCCGGGCCGCTGACGATCGACAACATCGTCAACTACACCAATCAGCAGCTTCGGCGGCCGGCTTTCAGTTCGCGCTTCAAGCGCGAGATGACGGTGGGCACGATCAACGATCCGAGCAAGGCGAGCTACGGCATCGCCATCAGCGAGGCGCCGAGCGAAGCCATGACGCTGTCGAGCGCCGCGGCGACGCCGGCGCTCTATCTGGCCGGCAACCAGCGGCAGCGATACTGGCGCGTGTCGACCACCAGCGGCGACCAAGACCACGACCACCGCGGCCGACCAGCAGGGCCGCCTGATCAAGCTGTCCGATCTGGCGAGCGGATCGCCGACCGCGACCTTCAACGCCACGCTCCAGCCCGACAACGGCAATTCCACGACGGCGGCGACGGTGGTCGATTCCAACGGCAATATCTATACGGTCGGCACCGCCACCGGCGATTTCGGCAACGAGCTCAATCAGGGCACGCAGGACGTCGTGCTGACCAAATATGATTCGGCCGGCAACATGCAGTGGTCGAAACTTCTGGGCAGCGCGGGCAGCGCCAATTCCTATTCGCTGGCCGTCGATCCGCAGCAACAATCTCGTGGTCGCCGGCTCCACGACCGCCAATCTGTCGCCCGACCGGGATCGCCAACGGCAACGAGGACACCTTCGTCGCCAAATACGATGCCAACGGCAATCAGAGCTGGGTCAAGCAGATCCCGACCTTGGCCGACAACGGCGCCAATTCGGTCAGCGTCGATGCCAGCGGCAATATCTATATCGGCGGACAGGTCTCCGGCGTCATCGGCTCGGGCCAGACCAACCAGGGCGGCGGCGACGCCTATGTCGCCAAGCTCGATTCCAAGGGCACGATCGGTCTACGAGCAGCAGTTCGGCACCAGCGGCGACGACACGGTCGGCGCCACCGCCGTCGCCGCCGACGGCAGCCTCTATGTCGCCAGTGTGCAGAACGGCGAAGCCATCCTCACGCAAATATGCCAATGGCGATGCCACCGCGGCGCCGGTGTGGACAGCAGGATCTGGGCGCGCTCGGCAGCGGCGGTTCGATCGGCGGGCTGACGGTTTCCGCCAGCGGCAAGGTCTATCTGTCGGGGACCAGCTCCAATGGCGCGCTGACCAGCGGCGGACAGGCGTCCGTCGTCACGGCGCATCGGGCGGGCTCGATGCGTTTGTCGCCGGCTTCACCGATAGCGGGCTCCACCGTCAGCGCCGACACGGTGACCTATGTCGGCACCGGCTCGACCGACAAGGCCGGCGCGGTCACGGTCGATTCCTCGGGCACGGTCTATCTCACGGGCACGACCTCGGGCACCTTTGCCGGCCAGACGCGCAATGTGACAGAACACGCAGAACGCCTTCGTCAGCGCGCTGGATAGCGCGGGCACTGTGAGCTGGACGCGCCAATATGGCGGCGCCAGCGGCACCTCCACCGGCGCCGGCATCGCCATGGATACCTCGGGGTCTCCAGCGTGCTGGACGCGCTGGGCCTGCCGCGCGGATCGATCGACATCAACCAGTCGGTGGACCTGACCTCGGCCTCGACGCTTGCGGGCGGGAAACTCCTTTCAGATCAAGATCGACACCCCGGCCGCAAGCCGCACCGCGACCATCACCATCGATGCCGGGCGAAACGCTGCAGTCGCTGTCCGACAAGATCAGCAACGCCATGGTGTTCGCAGGCAAGGCGAGTGTCACCTATGCCCATGGCGGCCATGCGCTGAAGATCGAGGTCAACAAGGGCGTGTCGGCGACACTTGATCGCCGGGCCGCACGATCTCGACGCGCTGGGCCGGCTCGGCATCGAGCCGGGCACCATCGCCAATGAGGTCAAGAGTTCGCACTGCCAACACCGCGAACAAGCAGGTCTTCGGGCTGGGCTTTTCGGGGCTGAAGCTGTCGATCGCGACCAGGAGCGATGCCGGCGCGGCGCGGGCCGAACTGCTCAATGTGCTCAACTCGATCCGCACGGCCTATCGCACCGCGAACGCGCCCAAATCGACCGCGACCTCCAACGCCAACACGCAGCCTTCGGGCCCGGCGCCGGCCTATCTGACGCAGCAGACCGCGAGCTATCAGCTCGCGCTGACCACCTTGTCCTCCTTTGAATCGGGATTGCAGCAGCAACAGCAGCAGGGCGGCGGGCTGTTCGGCTCAGGCTCGCTGCTCGGCATCGGCTGACGCCGCCGCTCCTATCTGCTCGCAATTGTGTGGATATAGCCCAAGTGGTGATTGCAGCGTGACGCTTCAAGGGGGCGATTGCATTTTTTTCGGGAAATTTTCTCCCGATTTCTCACACCCGATGTCTCACACCACGGCGTTGTATAGCAGCGAGGACGAGGCCGGCCGCGGCGCGTCGGGCCGGGCGGCGTAAGGCGCGGCATAGGGGCGGGCACGGTTGCGGCGTTTGTCGACCTCTTCGGCCACGGCCTTGATCATGCCTTCGCTGGCATTGCGGATCCGCGACAGGACGCGGGCATGCAGGGTGAGCGCGTCATGGAAGCTCTTGGTGATGGCGGTCAGGCGGGCGCGCTGTTCGGCGGGCGCGGCTTCCAGTTCGGCGCGGTTGAGGCGGCCGGCCTCGCGGCCATATTGCGCGCACAGAAGCTGGATCTGCGGGTCGAGGGTGCGCATCTCTTTGGGCCGGCCGGCTTCGAGCGCGGCAATGTCGGCCTGAAGCGCGGCGACCAGCCGTTCGGCCATCTTCACGACAGTCTCGATTTTCGGATCGCCGCTCATTGCGCGGCCTCCTGATGGGAGAGCAGGGCGCGGGTGATGGCATCGGTGAGTCCGAAGCCGCCGCGTTCGGACATCTGCTTGGCGTACTGATCCATCATCAGCGAGCGGAACATCTGTTCGCCCTGGCCGCCGCCAAAGGGCCCGTCGGTCTTGATGCCCTCGAACATGGTGCCCAGGAACTGGCCGATGAAGACGCCTTCGAATTCCTTGGCCGCCTTGTGGGCGGCCTGGAAGTTCGCGCTCTTCTGCGGCGCGGCGACGGGGGCCGATTGCGCCAGCGTCATCGCGCCCTGGATCGCGGCGTCCATCACCCGATCACCTCGATGTCGGCCTGAAGGGCGCCCGCGGCCTTGATCGCCTGCAGGATGGAGATGATGTCGCGCGGGCCCACGCCGAGGGCGTTCAGCCCGTCGACCAGCTTCTGCAGCGACACGCCCTGGCTGAGCACGGCCATCTTGTTGCCGGCGCTGTCGTCGACCTGGATCTGGGTGCGCGGCACGGTCTTGGTGGTCCCGGTCTTGGAGAAGGGCGAGGGCTGGCTGACCTGCGGCGTCTCGGTGACGCGGATGGTCAGATTGCCCTGGGCAATGGCGACCGTGGAGATGCGCACATCCGAGCCCATGACGATGACGCCGGATTGCTCGTCGACAATGACCTTGGCGACCTGATCGGGGGTGACCTTGAGCTGTTCGACATCGCTCAGCAGGCCGATCACGCCCTTGGGATAGCCGGCCGGCACATCGAGCTTCACATTGGCCGGGTCGGTGGCGTCGGCGACATTGGTGCCGATAAAGCGGTCGATGGCGTCGGCAATGCGCGTGGCCGTGGTCAGGTCGGGATTGCGCAGGGAAAGCTTGAGTGTGTGTTCGCCGGCCAGCTTGAAGCCGGTCTGCTTCTCGACGATGGCGCCATTGGCGATGCGACCGGCCGTGGGCACGCCGCGGGTCACGCTGGCGGCCTTGCCCTGCGCGACGAAGCCGCCGATCGTGACCGGGCCCTGGGCCAGGGCATAGATATTGCCGTCGGCGCCGAACAGCGGCGTCACCAGCAGCGTGCCGCCCTGCAGCGATTTGGCGTCGCCCATGGCGCTGACCGAAATGTCGATATGCGTGCCCTGGCTGGAGAAGGCCGGCAGATTGGCCGTCACCATCACGGCGGCGACGTTCTTGGTCTGCATGGTCTCGCCGCGGGTGTTGACGCCCAGGCGCTCGAGCATGGTCTGCAGGACTCTGCTGGGTGAAGGGCGCGTTGCGCAAGGAATCGCCCGAGCCGTTGAGGCCGACGACCAGGCCATAGCCGACCAGCATGTTGTCGCGGATGCCCTCGACATCGACCAGGTCCTTGACCCGGCTGAAGGCGAAGGCCTCGGCCGGCAGGAATGCGAGTAGCCCGGCCACGAGGGCGGCCAGGCAGCGTTTGGCAAAGCGGGTCGACATGGGCATGAGCGCGTTCTGCTGTTCAGGCGATTTCTCGGGCAGATGGCTTGCCAGAACCATGCCGGGCCGGGCGGAAATAAAAATCAACAATATCAAATAATTAGAGATGGCCCGGCGCCACGTTCGCGGCGACCCGGCAGAATTTTCCCGGCAGGACTGGCTCAGGGGGCCGGGGCGGGCCCCATCGCGCTTGGCCGAAGATGGGCCCGGCGGATCAGCGGCACGGCCAGCAGCGAGAGCAGGAAGAGGCCGGCCATCAGCAGCCAGGCCTCGTTGAAGGCCTCGGTCAGGGCGGCCCGGCGCACCAGCGGTTCGACGATCTGGCGGGTGACCTCGTCGATGGGCCCGAGCGCGGTGCCGTGGAACTGGCCCAGCGGCAGGCCGACGAAGCGGGCGGTGGCGCGGTCCCCGGCCTGAAGCCGGGCGACGATCTCCGCGACATGGCCGGGCGTGCGTTCGGTCAGGATGGTGTCGATCAGGGCAATGCCGATGGCCCCGCCCAGATTGCGCATCAGGTTGAACAGGGCGCTGGCCTCGGGCACCTCGGCATCGGGCAGGGCGTCGAGCGCCAGCCGCGTGGCCGGCAGCAGGCACAGCATGACCGCGAGCCCGCGCAGGACCTGGGGCAGGATCAGATCGTTGAAGTCGGTGCGCGGGGTTTCGAAGCCATTGGCCAGAAGGCCCAGTCCGAACAGGCCAAAGCCGATGGCCGTCAGCCAGCGCGGATCCATGCGGGTTTCCAGATGGGCGGCGATGGGCGCGGTGACGAGCTGCACGCCGCCGGTCACCATCAGCATGGTGCCGATCTCGAAGGGCGAATGGCCGCGCACCACGCCCAGAAAGATCGACAGCATATAGACCGAGCCATAGAGCCCGAAGCCGAAGACGAAGCTGAGGCCGCAGCCGATGGAAAAGGCCAGGCTGCGAAAGCGGCGCAAA
This sequence comes from uncultured Pseudomonadota bacterium, assembly GCA_963710925.1. Classification (GTDB taxonomy): domain Bacteria; phylum Pseudomonadota; class Alphaproteobacteria; order Micropepsales; family Micropepsaceae; genus Rhizomicrobium. Next base: position 952,031 of record CAVQBY010000005.1, read on the forward strand.
TCGACAAAGGGGCGCGCCAGGGTGAAGCCGCGCCACAAGGTCCAGGCCAAGCCGATCAGCGTGGCGGCGGCCAGCACATAGACGAAGGCCCCGCGCCAGTCGCGGCCGGGCGCCTGGGTCAGCAACAGCTGAAGCGCGGCGAGAAACACCGAGGCGGTGATGACGGTGCCGTAATCGATGCGCGTGAGCTTGCGCCAGTCCGGCGCGCCATCGCGCACCACGCCCGCGACGAGCGCGGCGACGATCAGACCGGGCACGATATTGATCAGGAAGATCCAGTGCCAGGAATGGGTCTCGGTCAGATAGCCGCCGATGACCGGGCCGATGGCCGGCGCCAGGACCGCAAAGGTGCCGGCGATGGCCGTCGCCAGCACGCGGTGGCGTTCGGGGATCATCGTGAAGACCGCCGTGAACACGGCCGGGATCAGCATGCCGCCGGAAAAGCCCTGCAGCGCGCGCAGGGCGATGAGCGGGGCGAGCGTGTCGCTGAAGGCGCAGCCGAGGCTTGCAATGGTGAAGACCAGGGTGGCGCCGGCGAACATCCAGCGCAGCGACAGGGCGCGCGTCAGCCAGCCGGTCAGCGGGATGGCGATGACTTCGGCCATCAGATAGGCGGTCTGGATCCAGCTCAGCGCCTCAAGCGACAGGCCCAGGGAGTCGCGCATGCTGGTCAGCGAGGAGGCCACGACCTGCACGTCGAGCACGGCCATGAACATGCCGGTGCACATCGCGGCAAAGCCGAGCCAGAGGCGGAGCGAGGCGCTCATCGCGCACCCGTCATAGCATGCGCCGGGGGCCGATCGCCGCCTCTTCGGTGCGGATGCGCCAGGCCAGCATGGCCGCGTTGAGCACCATGAAGACAAGTGCCACACGCCATTCTCCGAACACCAGCGGCAGGGCCGGAATCTCGCAGGCGACGATCCAGTAATTGGGATGACGCAGATAGCGATAGGGCCCGCTGCGGATCAGCGGTGCATCGGGCAGGGTGAGGATGCGCGTCGTCCACCACGGACCGAGCGTCTTCAGCACCCAAAGGCGGGCGAACTGCAAGGCGATGAAGATGGCGAAGGGGACGACGTAGAATTCGCGCGGGGTCGGCAGCATCACCACGATGGCAAGGAGCCAAAGGCTGTGCAGCGCCACCATCAGCGGATAATGCGCGCCGCCCACCTCGACGGCGCCACGCGCCCTGAGCGCGCGGGTGTTGGAATTGGCATAGGCGACCTCGGCCAGGCGCTGCATCGCCACGGCCGCGATGACGGCATAGATCAGCGCGGTCATGCGGGGTCCAGCATCTGGAAGGCGGCCGAGAAGCCGGGGCCGAGCGCGGTCAGAAGAATGCGCTGGCCGTCCCGTGCCATGCGTTCGAGGACGAAGAGCGCGGTCGCCGCCGACATGTTGCCGTAGTCGCGCAGCACCGCGCGGCTGCCGGAGAGCCCGCCATGCGGCATCTCCAGCGCCGCTTCGAGCGCGTCGAGAACCTTGGCGCCGCCGGGATGGCAGGCGAAATCGCCGATGGAGGACAGCGGCCATGTCGTTGCGGCGCAGATAGTCCGAGAGGATGCGCCGGAAATCCGTGGCCACCAGCGAGGGGATGCTGGTGGAGAAGATGGCCTTCAGCCCGTCCTCCTCGACATCCCAGCCCATGACGCCCAGCGAATCCGGCCAGGTGTATTCGCCCGAAGCGCCGAAGCGCGTGGCCGTCGCCCTCGGTCGAGAGGATTGCACCGGCCGCGCCATCGCCGAACAGGGCGGCGGCCACGACATTGCTTTTGCCGAGGTCGTTCTTGCGGAAGGTCAGCGCGCACAATTCGACGACGAGGAAGAGAATGCGCTGGCCGGGCATGGCGCGGGCCAGATCGGCTGCGCGCGCCAGGCCGACGACGCCGCCGGCGCAGCCCAGGCCGAACACCGGCAGGCGCTTGATGTCGCGGCGCATCGCCATGCGCTCGACCAGGCGCGCGTCGAGGCTGGGGGTGGCGATGCCGGTGGTCGAGGCGACGACGATGGCGTCGATATCGCCGGTCTCGAGCCTGGCCTCTTCCAGCAGCGCGGTGGTGACGGTCTCCAGCAGCGCGATCGAATTGTCGATGTAGAGCGCGGTGCGTTCGCGCCAGCCGTGATCCTCCTCGTACCAGTCGATGGGCACGCAGGAATAGCGCGTCTCGATGCCGGTGTTCTGGAAGACGGGCAGCAGGCGGTCGATGTCGCGGCGCCCGCGGAACAGATGGGCGGCCCGGGTGGTGACCTCTTTCTGTCCGAGGCGGAAGGGCGGGACGGCGCTTTTCAGGGCCAGCAAGCGAGGGCGCATCGGTATGTCCTTATTCTAGCCGGTGCCAACCCGCTGCCGAGGATACACGCATTTGTCCTACGTGAACGCCCGGCATGCGGATCAGATGCCCCCGGCGTGGACAGGCGGGGCCCCGGTGCCTATTTTGCCGCCGTCCGAGACCCGCAGAAATCCAAGGAAAATGGCCCCGTGAGCGCAGAAAAACCCGCCCAGCTCGTCCTGCTCCGCCATGGCGAGAGCGAATGGAACAAGCGCAACCTGTTTACCGGCTGGCGCGATGTGAAATTGACCGCGCAGGGCGAGAGCGAAGCCCGCAATGCCGGCACGCTGCTGCGCGAGGCCGGCTTCCGCTTCGACATCGCCTTCACCTCGCTGCAGACCCGCGCCATCAAGACGCTGTGGCTGGCGCTCGAGGAGATGGACCAGATGTGGATCGAAGAGATCAAGCACTGGCGCCTCAACGAGCGGCATTACGGCGCGCTGACCGGGCAGGACAAGAAGGAAGCGGTGGAGACGTTCGGCGCCGAGCAGGTGCATCTGTGGCGCCGCTCCTATGACGTGCCGCCGCCGCCGGTCGATCTGGATTCGCCCGACTATCCCCGCCATGACCCGCGCTATGCCGGTGTCGCCGACGCCGACCTGCCGCGCGGCGAATGCCTGAAAGACGTGCTGGACCGCGTCATGCCCTATTGGGAACCAGACCATCGTGCCGCAGCTCAAGGCCGGCAAGACGGTGCTGATCGCCGCCCACGGCAATTCGCTCCGCGCACTGCTCAAGCATCTGGAAGGGGTTCGGCGACGATGCCATCGCCGAGATCAATATTCCGACAGGCGTGCCCAAGGCCTATCACCTCAATGCCGAGATGAAGGCCGACGACAGTTATTACCTGGGCGATCCGGCCGAACTCGAAAAGAAGATCGCCGCGGTCAAGGCGCAGACGGGAAAGTCCTAGGCGGACAAGTCCCGGGCCGGCAACGTCCAGGGCCTAACGTCGCAAGCCGGCGAAGCGGCGCGGCGTGCGCCGCCGCGGAGGCTCTGATAGGCTCGCGCCGTGGCAAATCGATCTCTCCTGTCAGGCCTGGTGGCGTTGACGCTGACCGGCGCGCCGGTCGTTGCGCGCGCGGCGGATGCCGTGCCGACACCGCGCCCCGAAACCGCGCCACAGCCCGACAAAGCGGCGGCCGAGCGCCCGCATCACCGCTCTCTCACCGATATTCCGGACATGTCGAACGCGGTGCCGGCCAGCCAGATCGGCAAGCTTCCCAACACCGCGCAGCGCTACAAGTCGCTCAAGGCGCGCGTCGAGGCGGCGCAGCCCAATGTCGAAAGCGCCAAGGCGAAGTCGCAGGCCCTGAAGGCCGAAACCGAGCGCGCTGCGCCGCAAGCTGATCGACACCGCCGCGCGCGTCCAGCATCTCGAACAGGACAAGACACGGCTCGATTCGCAGATCGCCACGCTGTCGAAGCGCGAAGGCCGGCTGGCCAGGAGCTTCGCGCATGACCGGGTGGCGGTGGCCCATCTGCTTGGGCTGCTGGAAAGGCTGCAGCACGACATGCCGCCGGTGCTGGCGCTGACCTCGGACGATGCGCTGAGCGGCGCGCGCAGCGCCATGCTGCTCGGCGCCTCGCTGCCGCGCGTCTATGGCCAGGCCGCCCGGCTCGCCCGGCGGCTGGAGGCCCTTCGGCAAACGCGGGCGCAGCTGGTGGCGCGGCGGGCCGAAAGCGCGCGCAACGCCGTCCAGCTCTCGGCGGCCCGCACCCGGCTCGATCAACTTCTCGCGACCAAATCGGCGGAAGCCGAAACCGCTGCGGCGCGTTATCAGTCCCTGGAGAGCAAATTTGCCGTCATCGCCAAGCAGGCGACCGATTTGGGACAGTTGCTGCAGAAGGTGGCCACCCTGAGGGCCGAGACCTCCGCGACGGGTACCGTGGTGGTGGTCGGCGGCGGCCCGGCCGCCGGGCCGCGCCGGGGATCCCTGCGTCGGCCGGTGGTGGGCCGGGTGGTCAAGGGCGGGATCGATGGCGTGGGCGGGGCCCGGGCGCCGGGCGTCACATTTTTGACCCAGCCCGGTGCGCAAGTGGTCGCACCGGCCGACTCCAAGATACTTTTTGCTGGTCCTTACCATAAGACAGGCCAAGTATTGATCTTGGAAATGGGCGGTGGCTACGATCTGGTGCTCGCGGGCCTCAGTCGCGTGGATGTGAAGGTGGGTGACCGGGTCCTGGCGGGCGAGCCGCTGGGGACGATGCCGGCGACAGGCGACGGCGGGCACCTTTACTTCGAAGCGCGACATGGCGGAAAAGGCCTGAGTCCGGCCCCATGGCTCGATGTCGGATTACGGAAGGCGGAAAAATCATGAAGCGTTTTGCATTTGTCGGTGTCGGGATGGCGGCGGGATTTGCCGCTGCGCTGTGGCTGTTCCCGGCCGCGCAGGGCGCCAGCAATGTTTCGCGCCTATCGCCAGCTCGACCTGTTCAGCGACGCCTTCGAGCGCGTGCGCGCCAATTACGTGACGCCGGTCACCGACGAGACGCTGATCAACAACGCGATCCAGGGGATGGTGTCCTCGCTCGATCCGCATTCGAGCTATATGGATCCCAAGAATTTCGCCGACATGCAGATTCAGACCAAGGGCGAGTTCGGCGGCCTGGGCATCGAAGTGACGATGGAAGACGGGCTGATCAAGATCATCTCGCCCATCGACGACACCCCGGCATCGAAGGCCGGCCTCAAGCCCGGCGACTACATCGCCGCAATCGACGGCAAGCCGGTGCGGGGCATGGACCTCTCCGCGGCCATCGACAAGATGCGCGGACCGACGGGCACCAAGATCACGGTCACGATTTTGCGCAAGGGCGAGAAGAAGCCCTTCGACGTCACACTGAAGCGCGCCATCGTCAAGGTGGACAGCGTCAAATGGCATCGTGAAGGCGACATCGGCTATATCCGCCTGACCGCCTTCAACGAACGCACCGATCCGGGCCTGAGGAAGGCCGTCGCTTCGCTCAAGAAGCAGATCGGCGCCGGCAAGGTGAAGGGCTATGTCCTCGACCTGCGCAACAATCCCGGCGGGCTGCTCGACCAGGCCATCTCGGTCTCGGACGACATGCTCAATTCGGGCGAGGTCGTCTCGACGCGCGGACGTCACGCGCAGGATACGCAACGCTACAACGCCAAGCCCGGCGACATCACCGACGGCAAGCCGATCGTCGTGCTGATCAATGGCGGCACCGCCTCGGCCGCGGAAATCGTCTCCGGCGCGTTGCAGGACCACAAGCGCGCGACGGTTCTGGGCATGACCTCCTTCGGCAAGGGTTCGGTGCAGACCATCATCCCGCTGGGCGAAGGCGGTGGCGCGCTGCGCCTGACCACGGCGCGCTACTACACGCCCTCGGGCCATTCGATCCAGGCGACGGGCATCCAGCCGGACATCGCGGTGGCGCAGTCCGACAAGGATCTGCCCAAGATCGAACGGCCGCACGAAGTCGATCTGCCGGGCCATCTGGCCGAACAGAACCCCGAGAAGAAGAACGAGGTTCCGATCATCCGTCCGACGCCGGGCAAGAAGTACAAGGATTTCCAGCTTTCCTATGCGCTGGACCTGTTGCGCGGCCAGAAGACGGTGAGCTTCATCACCACCAAGTCCGCCGCCCTCGACAAGCCGGCGCGCAAGGAGTGATCCGCAGCTGACGCAAGATACGCGAAAGGCCGCCGTCGCAAGACGGCGGCCTTTTTCGTGGGTGCGGACCGGTTTGCCCGGCGCGCGACGCGCGCCGGGCGATGGGTGTCAGAACCGTTCGATGATGATGGCCGGCGCCATGCCGCCCGCCGCGCACATGGTGACGAGGCCGCGCTTCAGGTCGCGCCGCTCCAGTTCGTCGAGGATCGTGCCGATCAGGATCGAGCCGGTGGCGCCGATGGGATGGCCAAGCGCCATGGCGCCGCCATTCACATTGACCTTGTCGCGATCAAGATCGAGGTCGCGGATGAACTTCTCGGCGACGACGGCGAAGGCCTCGTTGATCTCGAACAGGTCGATATCGTCGAGGGTGAGGTTCGCCTTCGCCAGCACTTTCCGCGCGGCCGGCACCGGGGCGTTGAGCATCAGCGTCGGGCTGTCGCCGACATTGGCCATGGCGACGACACGCGCGCGCGGCTTCATGCCGTGCTTCTTGGCATAGTCCGGCGAGGCCAGCAGCACGGCGGCGGCACCATCGACGACGCCGGACGAATTGCCGGCATGGTGGATGTGCTCGATCTTGAGGTCGGGATAGACCTGCCGGATCAGCCCGCCATAGGTCGTGCCGTTTTCGTCGAGCGGCACTTCGGCCATCGCCTCGAAGGCCGGCTTGAGCGCGGCGAGCCCTTCCAGCGTGGTTTGCGGACGCGGGAATTCCTCATGGTCGAGCGCAAGGCTGCCGTCATCGAGATAGACGGGCACCAGAGACTTGTCGAAGCGGCCTTCCTTGATGGCGATGTCGGCGCGGCGCTGGCTTTCGACCGCAAGCTCCTCGGTGGCGCGGCGCGAGATGCCTTCAAGTGTGGCGATCGCATCGCCGCACACGCCCTGATGCGATTGCGGATGCAGCTTGCGCAGATGCAGATTGCCCGCATCCATGAAGGGCGGCGATTTGGGATCGGCGGTGGCGGCGGTGTAGCTCATCATCTCGGTGCCGCCGGCGATGACGAGATCTTCCATGCCCGCCATGATCTGGGCGGCGGCCATGTTCACCGATGTGATGCCCGAACCGCAGAAGCGGTCGAGCGTCACGCCGCTGGCGCGAGTGTCGTAGCCGGCGTCGAGCGCCGCCATGCGGCCGAGATCGGCGCCCTGCTTGCCGCGCTGGGACGAGGTGCCCCAGATGATGTCGTCGACCTCGGCGGTGTTGAGGTCGTTGCGCTTGGCGATCGCCTTGAGGACGGTGGCGGCCAGACGCTGCGGGTGCATCTCCGCCAGGGCGCCCTTGCCGACCTTGCCGATGCCGCGCGGGGTGCGGCAGGCGTCGATGATCCATGCTTCAGCCATATCAGTCTCGCTTTCCGGGAATTAATGTCGTTGGCGGCGATTTGAGGAGCCCGCCGGGCCCCCGTCAAGGCGCCGGAGGCGGTGCCGTTACGGCATCGCCGCGGCCGGAGTTAACTGCGAAGTAACCATGGTTTAGCTTACTGGCGACATGGGTGCGGGGATCATGAGCGAAGAGGACGGTCTATCCGGGGCGCCAGCGCGGCGCCGGCCCCATCCCCTGGCGCTGGCCTGGTTCGCGCTGTTCGCGCTGCTGCTGGCCGCGGTGCTGGTGGTGGCGCTGTTCGGCAAGGCCTCCGATGGCGGTCCCGTCGCCCGGGTGGAGATGGCCCCGAGCCTGTCACAGCAGGCCAAAGCGGCGCACCCACCCGCTGGAAAGCCCGCGCAAAAGGCCGAAAAATCGAACGATCTGATCGGCGCCGGACCGCAGGCGGGCACGGCCGAAGAGGCCGCCGCGGGCCCCGCCGGCACGCCGGGAACCAAGGCCGCCGGGCCCCCCGAGCCCAAGGTTCCGGCCCGGCGCGTGCCCGACAAGATCCGCAAACCCGTCTATGCCGGCAAGGCGCTGGTGGCCGATCCGGCCCTGATCGAGCCGACCGCCGAGGGGCCGCTGCCGCGAATCGCCGATGACGGGCGCACGCCGATGCAGGCCTATGCGCCGCCAGTGCCGCCGGCGGCCCTCGAGGGCAAGAAAAAGATCGCGCTGGTCATCACCGGGCTGGGGATCAGCGCCCGGGCCACCGCGGCGGCCCTCGACGCCCTGCCGCCCGGGGTCACCCTGGCCTTCGCGCCCTATGCCGGCGACGTCCAGCGCTGGGTCAGCGAGGCGCGCGCGCGTGGCCATGAGGTGCTGCTCGAAGTGCCGATGGAGCCCTATGATTTTCCCGAAAGCGATCCGGGCCCGCATACGCTGCGGCCCATGCTGAACGAAGCGGGCAATCTCGATCGGCTGAAATGGGCGCTGACGCGATTTACCGGCTATGCCGGCATCACCAATCTTCTGGGCGGCCGGTTCCTCGCCAATGCCGATGCCACCGCGCCGGTGCTGACCTATCTCGCCCGCCGCGGACTGCTGTTCTATGACGGCGGCACGACCTCGCGCTCGGCGGCGGAAGGTATCGCCGCCCAGATCCAGGCGCCCTATCTGCAAAGCGCGATCGCCATCGACTCGATCCAGTCGGGCATGGAGATCGATCAGCGTCTGTCCGAACTGGAGGCGCGGGCCCGGCTCACCGGGTCGGTGGCCGGAACCGGTTTCCTTTATCCCGTCACCATCGGCCGCGTCGCCAGCTGGGCCAAGGGTCTGGAGGGGCGGGGCTTTGTTCTGGTGCCGGTATCGGCCATAGTCGGTCAGGACAAATAATCGCACAAAATTCCCGTCATCATGGCCCGACATCACAAGCATCCCGGAAGACATCTGCGTCACGAAGACCTGCCCTATCGGCCCTGTGTCGGCGTCATGCTGATCAATTCCGAAGGCATGGTGTTTGTCGGCCGCCGCATCGAACAGACTGTCGAAGGCTGGCAGATGCCGCAGGGCGGCATCGATGAGGGCGAGACACCCGTCGAGGCGGGCCTGCGGGAACTGGAAGAGGAAATCGGCACCAACAAGGCCGAGATCCTGCGCGAGCATTCGGACTGGCTGGCCTATGACCTGCCCCAGCACCTTCTGGGCATCGGGCTGCACGGCCGCTATCGCGGCCAGCGCCAGAAATGGATCGCGATGCGCTTCACCGGCAGCGATGCCGACATCAATGTCGCCACCGAACATCCCGAATTCGCCGAATGGAAGTGGCTGGCGATGGAAGCCCTGCCGCGGCTGATCGTGCCCTTCAAGCGCGACACCTACACCAAGGTCATCGCCGAGTTCCAAGATCTCGCGTTCCCGGCCGAATGATCGCTGCGAACCCGCCGGTCGTCATGATCCACGGCGCATTTTGCGGCGGCTGGGCCTTCGACAATTGGCGCGCGGCCTTCGAGGCGCGCGGCCACACCGTGCATACCCCGACGCTGCGCCATCACGATTGCGGTCTCACCCCGCCGCCCGAACTGGGCGAGACCAGCGTGCGCGACTATGTCGACGACATCGAGGCGCGGCTGGCGCAGATTGGCAGCCCGGCGATTCTTGTCGGCCATTCGATGGGCGGATTGATCGCGCAGATGCTGGCCGCGCGCGGCCATGCCGCCGCCCTGATCCTGCTGGCGCCGTCGGCGCCCTGGGGCGTCCTGCCCTCCACGCCGTTCGAAGTGGTCTCGGCCCAGGCGCTGTACCTGGCCGGCGATTTCTGGCGCCGGGTGCTGTGGCCGGAGGCATGGGTCGCCTCGACCCATGCGCTCGACCGGCTCGAACCGGCGGTCCATGACGCGGTGCTGGCGCGGATGGTGCCCGAATCGGGGCAGGCGACGTTCGAGATCCTGCACTGGATGTTCGATCTGCATCGCAACAGCCAGGTCGATGCGCGCGCCGTCACCTGCCCGATCCTGTGCTTTTCCGGCTCCGCCGATCGCATCAATCCGCCGGCCACCGTGCGGCGCATCGCCCAGCGCTATCGCGGCCGCGTGCAATATCGCGAACTGGACGGCTTCAGCCACTGGCCGATGGCCGAGCCGGGTTGGGAGGCCGTCGCCAAACACGCGCTGTTCTGGCTGGAGCATCTGGGCACCGGCGCCGACGAATCCCTGACGAAGTGATCAGTTGGTCGCGGCCGCGCCGTCATAGCGCGTGCGGAAATCCTTCATGAAGGTCTGTAGCGTGTCGATGGAGGCAATCTTGCCGGCGACATCGCGGAAGGCGACGCCCTGGGTATCGATGCGCTGGGTCACCACCGCAAAGGCGCTGCCGTCCGGGCTCTTTTTCATCTTCGCCGAGAAATGGTCGCGCAGGCGTTCCAGGCTGGCTTCGTCATTGGCGAGCGAATAGGCGATGGCCGCGCGCATGACTTCATGGCGCTCTTCGGCCGTCAGCGGATCGCCGCCGCTCCAGCGCTGACCCAGAAGCTGTTCGGACTTCTGCGCCGCAATGGCCCAATTTCCGCTTTCCCAGTAGATGTCGGCGCGCAGCCGGCGGGTATCTTGCGAATCGTCGACGGCGATCAGATCGAGCGCCTGATCCCACTGCTTGAGCGCGGCCAGCGCGCGCGCCTCGAGCAACAGCCGTTCATGGGCGATGTTTTCGGGAAGTCCGGCGATGCGCGTCGCGCGCAGCGCGGCCAGCGCGTCCTTGGCCTTGTGGTCGAGCAGGTCGATCATCGCCAGACGCGTGGCGACCTGAGCCTGGGCGACGCCGTTGAGGCGCTTGTCGACCTGATATTTCAGCAGCGTCTCGGCCGGGCCAAGCAGATCGACCTTGACGAGCCGGGTCGACATGCGGCGGATCATTTCATCGCCGTCGGCGCCGATCGGCGTCAGGTCGATGAAGTCGTAGAACAGGGCCAGGGCTTCGACGGGCGGCATCTTGTCGGCCTTGCCCTTGAGGAAGAGCTGGACGAAGGCGTCGCGCATCTCGTCCTGCGCATGGCGGGCGAGATCGTTGTTGGGGAAGCTGTGCGTGGCGATGCGCAATGTCTCAAGGCCATCGCGCCAACGCTTGCGTTCGAAATAAAGCGCGCCGAGCTTGCGCAGCGTGTCCAGCTCGAGCGAATCCCCGCGCCAGCGATAGCGCAGCTTCTCGAGCCGCGCGATGGCATCGTCGGGGGTGACCGCGCCGGCGGCGAGGCCGGCGACGACATCGTCGTAGATGGCATGCGCGGCCGCGGCGGGATCGCCGCTTTTCCCGATCGCGGCGAACAGCTTGCGGGCGTCGCGATAGCGGCCCTCGGCCGCCAGCAGGCGCGCCCGCGCCAGTTCGGAATCCAGAAAAATCGGCTTGGGCATGTCCCTGGGCAGATGGGCCAGCGCGGCATCGGCGGCTTCCAGCGCTCCGGCATGGATTGCCGCATCGGCATAGGCGATGCGGGCGCGCGCCTGCCAGTCATGCGGGTAGCGATCGACCACGGGCATGGCGGCGAGCAGCGATTTGCGCGCCGCGTCCCAATCCTCGAGGCCCGCCTCGGCGAGGCCGCGCCACAATGCGGCATGGCGATCATTGTCGAAGACGCTGCCGGCCAGTGCGTTGTGGGCATCGCGATAGCGCGCCATCATCACATCGGCGGCGGCCTTGATCGTCTGCAATTGCCTGTCGTCCTGCAGCGACGGATCGGTGGCCTGCATCAGGTTGACCACCCCGAGCGCTTCGGCCCCGAACTGGTTGGCGATGTAGAAGCGCGCCTGGGTGAGCCGGGCCGCATTGGCCTTGTCGGCGGGCAGGCGCGCGGCATCGTCGCGCAGGCTGCGCTGTTCGGCGAGGAAGCCGCCCTTGACCGGATGCGACCAGGCCTTGAAGTCGATATAGCAGGGCCCGTTGCCCTCGCGCGCGATCTCCGACGGCGAGCGGGCGGTCGGCCGTTGCGGGGCGGTCAGGGTCAGTCCTTCGGGGCGGGTGATGCGCACGCGCATGCTCGCCACCGAGACCTTCAGATCGTCGGCGAACGGCGAGACCACAAGGCCCGCGGCGCTGGGCAGCGCGGCGAAATCGACATAGCGGCGCGCGTCAAGCAGGGCCCGCCCGGCGGAGCCGGGAACGGCAATCAGCGTGTCACCGGCGCTGGGATCGCTCAGGGTCACGGCGTGATCGGCACCCGGCAGCAGCGTGACGAGCGCGGTGTCTTTCGGATCGTCGTCGTCACGCGCCAGTTCGATGCCGGTGGCGCGCTTGTTGACCTTGGGCGCGAGCACGACCTTGAGCGTCGTGCCTTCGGAATGGGCCGCGATATCCTCGGGGCCCTTCAGGCCGATGCGCAGCACCGTGACGCCGTTCTGGTTGGAGGCGTCGAGGTCGCGCGGAAAATCGCCCAGGGCGGTCTTGAGATAGGCCGGGTCGATCGGCTTGGCGCGATCCAGCACGATCCAGGCGTTCGGGCCGCGCACAAACGCGGCGACGGCATGGTCGCCGGCGCCGGGGAAGCTGAGCGTGGCACCGGTTGCGGTGCGATGGACTTCGGCGGCCTGCGCGGCGGGCGCCGGCAGCGCCGGGGCCGGAGTCGCAGCCGCCGTCTCGGCCGGTTTCGGCGCCGTCTTGCCGTCGGGCCTGGCGGTCGGGACCGGGATCGCGGGCTGGGCATTGAGCGTCTCGGCCGTCTTCACGATCGCATCGGCCTGGGCCTTGCTGATCGTGGCAGCGGCCTTGGGATCGGCCTTGGTGTCGGCCGCGGTGCGCACCAGAGGCGCGGCCTTGCCATGGACGGTGCCCGGCGGATTGTAGGCCTGGGCGTCGGTCTTCGGCGCCAGAATGTCGAGCACGACGTGGTCGCCGTCGCGGAAATCGTGATAGCCGGATTGCGACTGGGTGTTGAACTCGATGACGGTGCCGCCCTTCTCGATGCGCCAGCCGGCCCGCTTCACCCAGGGCGGCGCGATGCGCTCGAGGGCGGTGAAGTCCGGACGCGCGGCGGCTTCGAAGCGGATGGTGATGCGCCCGGCGCCCGGGAACACGGCATAGGCCACATGCTTGTGCCAGTCGAACACCAGGCGGGTGAAGCTGGTATAGGCGCCGGCACGGATCGGCAGGGGCGGCAGGGCGGCGACATCGACGGCCTTCGGCGCGGGCTTGGGCGGCGGCGGCAGATCGGGCGGGGTGCCGGCGAAGCCGGCGGGCACCAGGTCGATGGCGACCTTGTCGGCCGAGACCGAGGTGTGCAGCCGCACCGGATGGACAAGGGCAAAGCGGAAGGTCTTGCCGTCCGGATCGGCGCGGGCGCTCGAGACGTAAGGCCCAAGTCCGTCGGCGATATCCTTGGGGCTGACGCCGATCTTGCGGCCGAAGCTGATGGTCAGCACGCCGGCCTTGACCTCGGCGACAGGTTTGTCCGCCGGGTCGAGCGTGAACAGCGCGCGGGCAAAGCCATTGCTGGTCGAGGTCGTGACCGAATCGGCACGGGCCGCCGGTACCAGCCCGGCCACCAGACAAAGCACTGCCATCGCCGCCAGAAGCGGGCGCGGCACAGGCGCTTTGTGCGTTCGCGTCATGGCGCGGTCCAGATCCCCTCCGATTCGCAACTGTGCGTGATTCGGCGCATCGCGTCTTGTCCGTCAGCCGCCGGGCGGCGCAGCGGCGCCGCTTGCGGTCCCGGCCGCCGGAGCCGCCGAGGCGGTCGCGGACGTGGCCGCCGGTGTGGATGCCGGTGTGGTCTCCGATGTGGCCGCCGGTGTCGGCGGGGGCGGAGCAGCCGCGGCGAGTTTGGCCGCCGAGGGCAGATCCGGCTTGTTCGGCAGTTTCAGACGGTTGGCCAGCTTGACCGTGAGATCCTGGGCCTGCTGCGGGTTCATCGCCGCCATGATCGCCGCCAGCGAATCCGGCTTCATCTCGCGGGCGACGTCGAGCAGCACGGCGTCATCCAGCGTGTTGAAAATGCGCGCGGCATCGCGCGGCTTCATCGCCGAATAGACCTTGACCAGCGACGCCACCTGCTTCTTCTCGGCCTCGTCGCGGTTGCCCAGCAGGGTCCGGATCTGGCTTTCGAGCGATTTGAGGTCGGCGATCTTGGCGTCGACCCGCTGTTCGGCGGCGCTGAGAAGATTGGCGCGCATGTCGAGCGCCTTGGCTCGGGCGTCGAGTTCGCTGCGGCGGCGCGACAGGCTGCTGAGGACATCGACCTCGGCGGCGCTGTCGCCGGAATCGTCGGTGGCCGGATCGGTCGCGGGATCGCGATGTGCGGTGGTGCCGTCCATGGGCTGCGCTGTCGGGTTCGGCGGTGGCGGCGGCGGCGCGCGCATCCTGCACCAGATCCACGCTCTTGATCGCCAGTGCGCCGACCACCACGACCATCACGGCCGGCAGCAGGCGAATGCGTTTGGAGAGGGCCTTCAGGGTCACCGCATGTTCCTCACCGCTTCGGGACGCTGGGCGTCGCCGTGACCGGTCTCGGCGCGCAGAATGCGCGGGCGCGAAGATTCCAGACGGCTGGCAGCCGCCGGGAGCACGCCGTTCGCGCTCCTGCGCGGCGCCGCCTCGCGGCCCTGCTCGATGCGCGATGCGATGCGTTCGCCGGAGGCGGTCAGCAGCGACAATTCGTCGACCAGGCCGCGGGCGTGGCCCACGCGTTCGTCCAGCGCCTCGACCGCGCCGGAGGCGGCCGATTTGAGCATCCGCATCGAGGTGCCGGCCGTGGTGATGGCGCCGTTGAGTTCGGCGACGATATCCTTCAGTCCGTCCTGTCCCTTGCGCAAGGCCGTCAGCTTGCGCTCCAGCACGGCGCAATAGGCCAATGTGGCGACCAGCAGCAGCGAAAGTGCGATTTCAACGACGAGCGAGAGGGCCATGGGGTGTTCCTTGAGCGTCAGAGAATGGTGTGCGAGGCATCGGTGCGCTGCACGGCCTCGTCGATGCGCACGGCGACGGAGTTTCCGACCCGTCCCATGCGACCGCTGAGCAGCGGCACATTTCCGCAGCGCAGCTGAAGCTTGGAGTCCGGCGTCGCGTTGAGCATCATCGTGTCGCCGACCTTCAGGTCCATGACCTTGTTCAGCGGCATGGTCTGCTCGTCGAGAATGGCGGCGATGTCGATCTTGGTGGACCACAATTCGGTGGCCAGATGGCTTTCCCAGATCGAGTCGCGGCCGAATTTTTCGCCCATGAACTGCTGCAGCAGCAGCTTGCGGATGGGCTCGAGCGTGGCATAGGGCAGCAGCAGTTCGGTGCGCCCGCCGCGGTCTTCCATGTCGATGCGCAGCTTGACCAGGATGGCGGCGTTGGCCGGGCGCGCAATCGCGGCGAAGCGCGGATTGGTCTCCAGACGGTCGAGCACGAAATTGACCGGCGCCAGCGGCTCGAACGCCGCGGTCATGTCCTGCAGGATCACCTCGGTCATGCGCTGGACCAGCGTGCGCTCGATGGTGGTGTAGGGCCGGCCCTCGATGCGCATGGCCGCGGTGCCGCGGCGGCCGCCCAGCAGCACGTCGACGATCGAATAGATCAGGTTCGAATCGACCGTGAACAGGCCGTAATTGTCGAGCTCTTCGGCCCGGAACACCGACAGGATCGCCGGCAGCGGAATCGAGTTCAGATAGTCGCCGAAGCGGATCGAGGTGATGTTGTCGAGGCTGACCTCGACATTGTCGGAGGTGAAATTGCGCAGGCTCGTCGTCATCAGCCGCACCAGGCGGTCGAAGATGATCTCCAGCATCGGCAGGCGCTCGTAGGACACCAGCGCCGAATTGATGATGGCGCGAACGCCGGACTTGTCCTGCATCTGCGTCGTCATTGACGTCGAAGCCCAGCAGGCTGTCGATCTCCTCCTGGTTCAGGATGCGCTCGGTGGCGACGGCCTTGGCTTCCTCGGCGGCGGCCGGCAGATCGCTTTCGCTCTCGGCGGCGGCCTGCGGACCGCCTTCGGCGGCGCCGGCATCTTCGGGCTGTGCCGCCCCTTGCGCGGCCAGCTCGTCTTCGGACTTTTCGGGTTCGTCGGCCATGATGATTTCGCTGTTATTGAACGATCATTTCTTTGAGCAGCACGTCGTCGACGCTGTAGGGCTTGGCCGCGACATTGATCCGGCGCAGCAGCTCTTCCTTCAGGCGCATCACGCTTTCGGAGCCGCGCAGATCGTCGACCCGCAACTCGCGCAGATAGGACTGGAACTGGTCGACGATGCGCGGCATCACCACCTTGAGGCCGGCCTCTTCGTTCTGGCCCTTGAGCTCCAGCGACACCGACAGCTTGAGATAGGCCGGCGAGCCGTCGGGGCTCTGAATGTTCACGACCATGTCGGGCATGTCGTAGAAGGCGACCTTGGGCGGCACGATGGGTTTGGCTTGTTCGGCCTTGGCCGCCTGCTCGTGGGCGCTCTCCGAGGAGCCGGCGAACAGAAACAGATAGGCGCCAACGCCACCGCCGAGCACGACCACCAGGCCCGCCGCGGCGATGATCAGCATCTTCTTGTTGCCGAGCAATTTCTTAACGAAACCTTGCTTGGCGCCGTCCTCCGGGGCGTCCTCGCCCTCGTTCTCGTCGCCGTCCTCGGCCTCGTTCACTTTATCTTTCGCCATGCCAGCCAGCCCCTCGACGCTTCGCATGTGCGGCCAGACGCGCGCGCCCGCCAAGCACCTGAGAAATTTAGGCCGGTGTGGTTAAGGAGTGGTTCAAATCGCCCGCTTCGACCCGGTTCTGGCAGTCTTGGCCCGGCAGTCTTTGCCGGGTGGCGCGGCGCGGTGACGAAAAATCCAGGAAAACCGCGGAGTTTACCTCTGGCATAGGCGCTGCAATGGCCCTGGCATCGACGGACCAGAAAGGATCCGAAGGGCCATGGACAACACGCTACTCGTCAGCCTCTCCCACCAGCTCGCCTCCTATCGGGCGATGGACGTGATCGCCAACAATCTGGCGAACATGTCGACGCCCGCCTACAAGCGCGAATCCGCGCAATTCAAGGAATATGTGGAGACGCTGCCGCTGGCCGAGGGCGAGACCACGCCGCAGACCCTCAGCTTCGTCCAGGATGCCGGCGTGCTGCGCGACATGCGCGAAGGCCAGCTGAACGCGCACCGGCGCGCCGTTCGACCTGGCCATCAATGGCAAGGGCTATTTCGAGGTTCAGACCGCCAACGGCACGCGCTACACGCGCAACGGCCATTTCTCGCTCGATGCCGCAGGGCCAGCTCGTCAATGACAGCGGCAATCCGGTGCTGGGCGAGGGCGGCCCCATCACCATCACGCCCGATGACGGCGACATCCATATCGCCACCGACGGCACGGTCAGCGGCAAGCAGGGCCAGCTCGGCAAGCTGCAAGATGGTCGGACTTCGCCAACGACGGCGATCTGACGAAGGAAGGCGCCAGCCTCTACGCGACCACCCAGACCGCCCAGCCGGTGGCAAACGCCGCGGATCGAGCAGGGCATGGTCGAAACGCTCCAATGTCCAGCCGGTGGTGGAAATGTCGCCGCATGCTGGAAGTGATGCGCAACTACCAGGCGACGGCCAGCCTCACCCAGTCCCAGGAAGACCTCATGCGCCAAGCGATCGACAAGCTTGGCAGCGTGCCGGACTAAGGAGAGTCAGACCATGCGTGCGCTCAGCATCGCCGCGACGGGCATGCAGGCCCAGCAGACCAATGTCGAGGTCATCGCCAATAACCTCGCCAACATGAACACGGCGGGCTTCAAGCGCGCAACGGGCCGAATTCGAGGACCTGCTCTACCAGAACGTCGAGCAGCCCGGCTCGCAGTCCTCGGACACCGGGACCATCGTGCCGGCCGGCATCCAGCTCGGCGCCGGCGTGCGGACCTCGGCGGTCTATCGGATCTCCTCGCAGGGCGATCTGAAGCAGACCTCCAATCCCTACGACATCGCGATCCAGGGGCCGGGCTTCTTCCGCGTCCAGATGCCCGACGGCACCGATGCCTATACGCGCGCCGGCATCTTTCGGTCTGTCGCCCAACGGCCAGATCGTGACCGACAAGGGCTATACCGTCGCGCCCGGCATCGCGGTGCCGGCCAATGCGACTGTCGGTGACCATCAATGCGCAGGGCCAGGTTCAGGCCATCGTCCCCGGCCAGACCGCGCCGCAGACGCTGGGCCAGCTCGAACTGGCGCGCTTTCCCAACGAAGCCGGACTCAATGCGCAGGGCGGCAACCTCTATACCGAGACCCAGGCCTCCGGCTCGCCGCAGTCGGGCGTTCCCGGCTCGGCCGGCTACGGCACGGTGCAGCAGGGCTATCTCGAAACCGCCAACGTCAATCCGGTCGAGGAGATCACCGCGCTGATCTCCGCGCAGCGCGCCTATGAAATGAACTCCAAGGTCATCAGTGCCGCCGACGGCATGATGCAGACCACCGCCCGACTGGGAGGCGGCATGATGAAAACCGCAGATCCTGGCTCTTGCCGGCTCTGCGCTCTTCGCCGCCGCGCCGGCCTGTGCCGACGCCGCGCCCGCTGCCAGCCCACGTCAAGGACGGCGTGCGCATCGTCGTGCCGGCCCGCAACATCGCCCGCGGCGACGTCATCGCCGACTCCGATCTCGACCTACACGACGGTGTCCGGCGCGCGCGCCTATCGGCGGTGTGATCACGGCGATGGACCAGCTCGACGGCAAGCAGGCGCGCCGCTTCCTGCATGTCGGCGAGCCGGTGCGCGCGACCGATGTGCGCGCGCCGATCCTGGTCACCAAGGGTTCGACCGTGACCATGACCTTCCGCGCGCCGGGCATCCGCTGACCGCCGTCGGCAAGGCCATGAGCGAAGGCGGGCTGGGCGAGACCGGTGACCGTTCTCAACCCCGTCTCCTACCGCCAGATCACCGCCACCGTTACGGCGCCCGGGACGGTCGTCGCCGGCGACATCTCCAACACCGTCCAGGCAGACACCGCGCCGGCGCAGGTCGCCGCCGTGCAGAACCGATTCAAGGACGCTCCGATGACCCATCTGCCCCTCAAGCAGCTCGCAAGCCTCGCGCGCACTGGCGCTGACGCTGTCGGCCTGCAGCGCCGTCGACCGCATCGAGAATATCGGCCAGCCGCCGGCGCTGGCGCCGATCACGCAATCCGGTGCCCATCCCGGCTATCAGCCGGTCTCGCTGCCGATGCCGCCGCCGCCGCCGCCAGCCACGCCGTCGAATTCGCTTGTGGACGCTCGGGCTCGCGCAGCTTCTTCCATGATCCGCGCGCCAGCCATATCGGCGATCTGCTGACGGTCGACATCTCGATCGCCGATGCCGCCAAGATCTCCGACACCACCAAGCGGCGCCGCGACAATTCCGACAATGCCGGGCTCTCGAACTTCTTCGGCCTGGAAGGTCCGCTGGCCGCGGCACTGCCCGCCGGCGCCGATCCGTCGAAGCTGGTCAACATGGCCTCGACCACGTCGAACGCCGGCACCGGTTCGGTCGACCGCTCCGAACAGATCAATCTGACGCTGGCGGCGATCGTCACCCAGGTGCTGCCCAACGGCAATCTGGTGATCCGCGGCCATCAGCAGGTGCGGGTCAACAACGAGCTGCGCGATCTGCAGATCTCCGGCATCGTGCGCACCGAGGACATCACCAACGCCAATACGGTCAACCTGTCGCAGATCGCCGAGGCGCGCATCTCCTATGGCGGCAAGGGCCAGATCACCGACGTGCAGCAGCCGCGCTACGGCCAGCAGCTTTCGACATCGTCATGCCGTTCTGATCGGGTTGACGGGGGGCAGGGGGAGCGGCCGGCGGCCTTCGGGTCCGGCCGTATCGCTCCATGGATGCGTGTCGCCTTGCTCTGAAAATAGGCGCAGCTCAGAAGCATGGTCGGCTTTCCTTCGGCATCCAGCATGGGCGCCTGCAGGCTTTCGCTGACGAGATAGTCGATGCGCTGCGCTTCGTACCGCGACAGGAAGCGCAGCGGAACCTGGGCCTCGACGAACCGCTTCGTAGACCGCCAGCCAGCGCGGCAGCGATTCGGGCGCAATCGCCTGGTCGAGAAAGCGCCCGGTGCCTTCGCCCATCAGCCGCACCAGTTCCGATCCCATCAGGCGGATGCGGTAGCGCCAGCGATCCGAATCGTGGACGCGCTGCAGGATCACAATGTTGGGCAGGACCGGCTTGAGGCTGCGAAGATCGAAGTCGCTGCGATGGGGCATGGGCCGGCCGGCCGCCTTCTCATGCCAGAGGTCACGCAATTGGTTGAGTTCCGGGCGCTCGAACGCCAGCACGGAACTGGCGCGAAACGGCCAGCCCTGTTCGGCGGCGAAGGCATTCACGGCGTCGGCCGGATCCGGGCTCGCAGGTCGGTCCATCCCAAAATTTTGGGATGAAAGTCCTCAACGTTCGCTTAACAGCCCGGTGGGCCGTCAATCGTCGCGATAGACCCGCTCGCGGCGCTCGTGGCGTTCCTGGGCTTCGATCGACAGGGTCGCGATGGGCCGGGCCTCCAGCCGCTTGAGGGAAATCGGCTCGCCGGTTTCCTCGCAGAAGCCATAGGATCCGTCTTCGAGACGGCGCAGCGCGGCGTCGATCTTGGCGATCAGCTTGCGCTGGCGGTCGCGGGTCCTGAGCTCGAGCTGGCGCTCGGACTCGGTCGCGGCGCGGTCGGCCAGATCGGCATTGGGCGTGGTTTCGCTCTGGAGATTCTGGATCGTCTCGCGGCTCTCGCGGAGGATCTCTTCCTTCCAGGTGGTGAGCTTGCGGCGGAAATATTCCCGCTGCTTCTCGTTCATGAAGGGCTCGCGTTCCGACGGCTTGTAACCGGACGGAAGTTCTTTACCCATGGACACACCCCAGACGTTAAATCGGTGGTAACCGAGCGCGGGGGGTTATACAGGCGTGTGGCCCCCGCATCAATCGGAAATCGCGGCCGTGGTGGCCCGCAAATATCTTTCCCGGGCAATGGGTTAGGCGGCAGCGCGGTCGGCCTGCTCGAGTTTGGCCAGTTCCACGCAGGCCCTGAGCTCGATCTCGTCGAGCACGCCCTGGAGCTTGGGGTCGGCGAAATGGTCCTGGCGCTGGCCGACGGCCTGGGCGATCCGGCTGAGGGTGACACGCGGCACCGCGCCGCCCAGCAGCCCGTCGCGCAATTCGTCCAGCATATCGAGCAGCCTGTTGCCACGGGCCAGACCCTTGGAGCGGCCGCTGGCGGCGTCGCCGACGCTCCTGCAGGGCGAGAATGGAATCGAGGGCCGCAATCGGCCCGGGGCCCGAGGCGCTCTGGGCCCGCGGCTGGTCGCCGGTGGAAACCGAGAAGCCCGCTTCCGCCTGCGCGCCGGCCCTGGCCTTGTGCGCGGTGCGGCTGCGGTCGACGCGGCCTGTGCCCTTGATGTCCATGATGGCCCGTATCCCTTGTCACTGCTGCGGGGTGCCAAACCCCATTGCCGACACCCTACACTCGCGCCACATGGTTAAGATGTGGTTGAAGGCCATGCGATGAGTTGCGGGTTCCGGGCGCCGGGCCGCTCAGGCGCGGCAATCGGGATGGCCGGCGCGGATCGTCAGCGCGCGATGGCCGGTGGCGCAAAGCTATGGGCGGCGCGCCGGTTCACCAGGATGATCAAGCTCACCCCGCGCAAGCCGAGAAACAGATTGAACACCAGCCACAGCCCGTGATTGCCGAGTATCGGGACGGCCAGCCAGACCCCGACGATGAACACGGCCAGCGACAGCACCATCATGTTGCGCATGTCGCGCGACCAGGTCGCGCCGATGAAGACGCCGTCCATCTGAAACGCCAGCACGCCGGCAATCGGTGTCAGCGCCGCCCAGGGAAGATAGGTCAGCGCGGCCGCGCGCACCTGCGGGGCCGTCGTCATCAGGTCGATGGTGGCCTGGCCGAAGACGAGGAAAATCACGGCCGTCGCCGCCGCCAGTCCAAATCCCCAGCCGGCCGTCAGGCGGATCGCGCGGTCGAATGCGGGACGGTAGTTCGCACCGATCGCGCGGCCGACGATCTGTTCGGCCGCGGTGGCAAAGCCGTCCAGATAGTTTCCGGCGACGAAGAAGATGTTCAGCAGGATGGCATTGGCCGCCAGCGCGACGGCACCGAATTGCGCGCCGGTGCGGGTGAAGAAGGCAAAGGCGGCCAGCAGCGCGAAGGACCGGATCATGATGTCCCGGTTCAGCGCCAGAAGACGCCAGAGAGCCGGGGCGTGAAAGATGCGGGAGAGGGCCGGGTGCTGCGCACGGTCGAAGCGCAGCACGACGCGGACAAATCCGAACAGGGTGCCTGTCACCTCGCCGGCCACCGTGCCGATCGCGACCCCGGTGATGCCCCAGCCCAGATGCAGGCCCAGATAAAGCGACAGCACCATGTTGATGCCGTTGATGAGCCCTTGCAGGAACAGCGCCGTGCCGCTTTCCCCGCGGCCGAGCAGATAGCCAAGGATGGCATAGTTCGCCAATCCCGCCGGCGCCGACAGGATGCGGATCGCCATATAGCTCGCCATGGCCTCGCGCACGCCTGCGCCCGGCGCCATCGCCCATCCGCCGATCCAGATGATGAGCGGCGCCAGCGCCACCATCGCCGTGCCCGAGACAAGCGCGATGGCCAGCGCGCGCCAGAACACGGCCTGTTCTTCGGTGGCGTCGCCGCGGCCGAATGCCTGTGCCACCAGGCCGGTCGTGCCCGAGCGCAGGAAGTTGAAGGTGTTGTACAGCACGTCGAAGATGATCGTGCCGATGGCCAGCCCGCCGATCAGCGTGGCGTTGCCGAGCTGGCCGACAACGGCGGTATCGACGAGCCCCTGCAAGGGCGTCGTCAGATAGGCAAGCGTCATCGGCACGGCAATCGCCAGCACCGAGAGATGCGTCACATCGAAGGGCCGGGCGGATGGGTTTGGGGAATCGGAATTCATCGTTGCGCTTTACACTGCGTCTGCCGATTAAGCGCGGTGATAGGGATGCCCGGCAAGGATCGTGAGCGCACGGTAGATCTGCTCCGACAGCATGGCGCGCACCATCAGATGCGGCCAGGTCTGCGATCCGAAGGCGAGGCTGCGGCCGGGTTTGACGGCGGGGCCGGGATCCAGTCCGTCCGGTCCGCCGATGAGGAAGACCATGTCGCGCGCGCCGGCATCGCGCATCGCCGCCAGCATCTCGGCGAAGGCGTCGCTGGTCATGCCTTTGCCTTTGGCATCCAGGAAGATCACATGCGCGCCATCGGGAATGCGGCGTGCCAGGCGTTCGCCCTCCTCGGCAATACGTGCCTTGGCCTCGCGCAATTTGGAGACCGCCACTTCCTCGACCGTGACGGCCGAAAAGCCGAGGCGGCGGCCCATGGCCTTGGCGCGGGCGCTGAAGTCCTCGCTCAGCGCGGCTTCCGGCGTGCCGCGCGCATGACCGACAGCCAGAACAAGCAGGCGCATGGTATTGGCCTTTTGTTGCCGATCAGAGGGCGGCGCGTTCGGGCGCGTGTTCCGGTTCGGGCACCGACCACATGCCTTCCAGATCGTAGTAGCTGCGCACTTCGGGGCGGAACAGATGGACGATCACGTCACCGGCATCGACCAGCACCCAGTCGCCCTGGGGCAGACCGTCGATCGGGCGCGAGCCATAACCGACCTCCTTGAGCTTGCGCGCGAGATGCTCGGCCATCGAGGCGACATGGCGCGAGGAGCGACCGCTGGCGATCACCAGCGCGTCGGTCAGCGAGGACCGTCCCGCCAGATCGATGGTGACGATGTCTTCGGCCTTGTCGTCGTCCAGCGATTTGACGATGCGGTCCAAGAGTGTGGGTTCCAGCGCGACGGCCTTGGCGGCCTTCGTGGCTTTTCCGGGTTTTTGTTTGGCGGAGGCGGCCTTTTTGGGGGCGGGCTTGCCGGAAACAACCTTCTTGGAAACAGCCTTTTTGGCGGCTGGCGTCCTGGCCGTCTTCTTCGCGGCGGCTTTGCGCGGCGCTTTGGCTGCGGCTTCGGTCTTGCGGGTCAGGATCGGCTCTCCACTCACGTTGCGAAAGGAACGCGGGCGGCGGGGCATCCTGTGGGATTGTGCCTGGAAGACGTAGCCGCGCTCCGGAAATTGCAAAGGCAGTTTAGCATGTGGGCAGCGCCCCCACAAAGGCCTCGCTCTGCCACTTTGCGGCCCGGATCGCGGTGGCGCTGACCGGGTTTCGCGGGGCGTCCAGAACGATCAGGGCCGGCGGGCGGCGCAGGGCAAAGTCCCGCGCCGCGCTTGTGAAATGGCCGCGGAACCTTTGCGCCATGGTGGCGGTGAGCGGGGCCAGCGCCGTTTGCGGACGCAGCACCACGGCAATGGGCAGGCGCAGGGCAATTTCGCGCCAGCGCTTCCAGCGATGGAAGCTTCGCAGGACATCGCTGCCCATGAGCCAGACGAAATGCACCTGCGGAAAACGCCGCTGCAGGGCAATCACCGTGTCGATGGTGTAGCGGGTGCCGAGGGCGCGTTCGATGTCCATGACGATCTCGCGCGGATGACGCGCGCGGGCGCGGGCGAATTCGACCCGTTGATCCAGCGGGGCCATGCCCATGGCCGGCTTGAGGGGGTTCTGCGGCGAAACCAGCCACCACACATAGTCGAGCCCCAGCCGCTTCATGGCGACATCCGAGACGTGGTTGTGGCCTTCATGGGCCGGATTGAAGGAGCCGCCGAGCAGACCGATCCGCAATCCCGGTGCGACCGGGGCGGGCGGCGCCAGGCTATGCAGACGCTCAGCCACGAATCTGCCCGCCGCCACGCACGACATATTTGAAGGTCGTGAGCTGTTCGACGCCGACGGGGCCGCGCGCATGCAGCTTGCCGGTGCCGATTCCGATCTCCGCGCCCATCCCGAACTCGCCGCCATCGGCGAACTGGGTGGAAGCGTTCCACATCACGATGGCCGAATCGAGGGCGTTGAGGAAATGTTCGGCGGCCGCCACGTCTTCGGTGACGATGGCTTCGGTGTGGTGCGAGCCGTAGGTCTCGATATGGCGGATCGCATCGTCGATGCCGTCGACGGCTTTGACGGCGATGATGGCGTCGAGATATTCGGTGCGCCAATCCTCTTCGCTGGCCGGCTGTCGCCGCGGCGAAGACCGCCCGCACCGCCTCGTCGCCCCGGATCTGGCATTGCGCATCCCTGAGCGCATTCAAGATCTCCACCCCGAGGCCCGGCAGGATTGCCTTGTCGATCAGCAGCGTTTCGGCGGCACCGCAAATGCCGGTGCGGCGCATCTTGGCGTCGAGCACGATGGCGCGCGCCTTTTCCGGGGCCGCCTTTTCATGGAGGTAGACATGGACGATGCCTTCGAGATGGGCGAGCACGGGCACGCGCGCTTCGGCCATGACGCGGCCGGTCAGCGATCTTGCCGCCGCGCGGAATGATGAGATCGATCGTGCCACCGAGCCCTTCGAGCATCAGGCCGACGGCGGCACGATCGGTCGTCGGCACAAGCTGGATCGCGGCCTCCGGGCAGGCCGGCGGCGTCCAGCCCCTCGATCAGGGCGGCGTGAATGGCGGCGGAGGAATGCCGCGAGTCCGATCCGCCGCGCAGGATCGCCGCATTGCCGGATTTGAGACACAGCGCGCCGGCATCGGCGGTGACGTTGGGGCGGCTCTCATAGATCACGCCGATCACGCCGATCGGCGTGGCGATGCGGGCGATGTCGAGGCCGTTGGGCCGGGTCCAGCGCGCCAGCTCGCGGCCGACGGGATCGGGCAGGGCCGCGATCTCTTCAAGGCCGCGAGCCATGGCTTCGACGCGCGCTTCGTTGAGCTGCAACCGGTCGAGCATGGCCGGCGCAAGGCCCGCGGCGCGGGCCGCGTCCATGTCCGTCGCATTGGCGGCCAGGATCGCGGGCTGCGGTCGCGCGCAGCGCCGCGGCCGCTCGATCCAGCGCGGTGTTCGTGGCCTCGTTCGTCGCATTGCGCAAGACGGCTGCCGCCTCCTGCGCGGCGCGCGCCGATGGCGGCCATCTCGGAAGCCAGCGCGGCGTGGTCGCGCCCGTTCGTCATTGCGGCCCCTCCGCCTCACTCGCCAGCCCTGTCAGGGCCAGATCGTCGCGATGGATCATGGCGTCGCGGCCACGATAGCCCAGAATGGCGTCGATTTCGGCGCTGCGCCGCCCGGCGATGGCGCGCGCATCCTCGGCGGAATAGGCCGCCAGGCCGCGCGCGATCTCGCGCCCCGCGCCGTCGCAGACGCGCACCGCATCGCCGCGTTCGAAGCGGCCGTCGACGCCTGTGCACGCCAGCCGGCAGCAAGCTCTTGCCCGTCGCCAGCGCCCGCGCCGCGCCGTCATCGACGCGCAGCGCGCCTTCGACCTTGAGCCCGCCGGCGATCCAGCGCTTGCGCGCGGCGGCCGGCGTGGTCGAGGCGTGGAAGCGCGTGGCACGCGCGCCGGCGCGGATCGCCGCCAGCGGATGCGCCGTCTTGCCCCTGGCGATGAGCACATCGCAGCCGGCCTGGGTCGCGATCTTGGCGGCGATGAGCTTGGAGGCCATGCCGCCGCGTCCGACGCCGGAGACCGAGCCGCCGGCCATGGCTTCGATCTCGGGCGTGATGGCTGTTGACATCGGCAATGTGACGGGCATCGGCATCGGCGGTGGGATCGGCGGTGTAGAGGCCATCGACATCGGACAGCAGCACCAGGCGGTCGGCGCCCATCATCGAGGCGACGCGCGCGGCCAGCCGGTCATTGTCGCCGAAGCGGATTTCGGCGGTGGCGACGGTGTCGTTCTCGTTGATCACCGGCACGCTGCCCAGCTCCAGCAGCGTGTTGAGCGTGGCGCGCGCATTGAGATAGCGGCGGCGTTCCTCGGTGTCGTCGAGGGTCAGAAGAATCTGCGCCGCAACGATGCCCAGTTCGGCGAAGGTGTCGGCATAGGCCTGGGCGAGGCGGACCTGGCCGGCGGCGGCCGCGGCCTGGCTTTCCTCCAGCCGCAATGCGCCGGGTTTGAGCTTCAGCGCGCGGCGGCCCAGCGCAATGGCGCCGGAGGAGACGAGGATGACATCGGTGCCGGCCTTTCGCAGCGCGGCGATGTCGTCGCACAGGCTCGTCAGCCAGGCGCGCTCGCAACGTGCCGCGTTGCGCCGTCGACCAGCAGCGCCGAGCCGACCTTGACGACGACGCAGCTTGGCGCTTGGCGAGGGCATCGCTCACGGCGTCCAGGCTCTCTTTGGCGACGTCCGCGATTCTGCTCGGTCTTGCGGTGGGCGGCGATCTCGCGCACGAGCGCGCGCAACACCTCGTTGCACGCCCTCGCCGCTGACGCCGGAAATCGAGATGCACCTCGACTGCCGCTGGCCTTTTCCAGCGCGGCCTTCTTGCGGCTCAGCGCGGATTTGCTCGATGGCGTCGATCTTGTTCAGCGCCAGGATTTCGGTCTTGTCGGCCAGGCCGTGGCCATAGGCTTCCAGTTCGTCGCGGATGGTCTTGTAGGCCTTGACGATCTCGCTTTCGGTGCCGTCGATCAGATGCAGGATCACGCTGCAGCGTTCGGCATGGCCGAGGAAGCGGTCGCCAAGACCGACGCCTTCATGCGCGCCTTCGATCAGGCCGGGCAGATCGGCGAGCACGAATTCGGTGTCGTCGACCTTCACGACGCCGAGCTGCGGATCGAGCGTGGTGAAGGGATAATCGGCGATCTTGGGCTTGGCGGCGGTGACGCGGCTGAGGAAGGTCGACTTGCCGGCATTGGGCAAGCCGACCAGCCCGGCATCGGCGATCAGCTTGAGCTGCAGGATGATCGTCTTTTCTTCGCCGGGCAGGCCGGGATTGGCGCTGCGCGGCGCCTGATTGGTCGAGCTCTTGAAATGCGCATTGCCGAAGCCGCCATTGCCGCCTTCGGCCAGCAGCACGCGCTCGCCGGGCTGGGCCAGATCGGCGATCAGCGTCTCGCCGTCTTCCTCATAGATCTCGGTGCCGACCGGCACCTTCAGCACCGCATCGTCGCCGCCGGCGCCAGTGCATGTCGCGGCCCATGCCGGGCTGTCCGTTCTTGGCATAGATGTGCTGCTGGAAGCGGTAGTCGATCAGCGTGTTGAGATTCTCGACCGCCTCGGCCCAGACATCGCCGCCGCGTCCGCCATCGCCGCCCCAGGGCCCGCCGAACTCGATAAATTTTTCGCGCCGGAAGGCGACGCAGCCATTTCCGCCGCTGCCGGAGCGGATATAGACCTTGGCGATATCCAGGAACTTCATGGCTTTCGTCTTTCGTTCAGGCGGCCGTCAGCCTGGACCGGGCCGTACGTCCGAAATTCTCGCGTTCCAATAGCATGCCCAGGCAATGAACGCGGTGGCCGCGGGCCGCGCAATCGCGCTCATCGGCGCCATCGGGGCGCGAAACCGACCTTTTCCAGCACCCGGCCCGAGGCCGGATTGTCATGGAAATAGCCCGCCGTGAGCTGCGTCGCCTTGAGCCGGGAAAAGGCAAAGCCGGCAAGTTTCCGCGCCGCTTCGGTGGCGTAGCCATGCCCCCAGAAGGGCCGGCCCAGCCAGTAGCCCAGTTCGAACAGCCCGCTCTCGCGCAGATGCAGGCCGCAGCACCCCCATGACGGCACCGATGTCCCGGCCGGTGATGGCGAAGGCGAAATCGCTTCCCTTGGCCCGGCCTTCGTCGGCGCGGGCGATGAAGCGCTCGGCGTCCTCCCGCGCATAGGGGTGCGGCATCGACGCGAGATTCTTCGCCACGTCGTAATCATTGGCGAGCGGCACCATGGCGGCGATGTCGCCGGCCTCCGGCGGTCGCAGGATCAGTCTTTCGGTCTCCAGCCAACGGCACGACATGAGATTTCCCTCTGGCGAGGAAGAAAAAAGGGAGATGGCGGACCATCTCCCTCGCCTCATGGGCCGCCTGGTGGGGCGGCCTCGAATGTCGAGCCGCCTATTTCGCCGGCCTTGGCCGGGTTCGTCGTTCGCCGGAAGTACGGACACGTAGGTGCGGCGCTTGAAGCCGGTCTTGAACTGCACATGGCCGTCGCGTCGTGGCGAAAAGCGTGTGGTCCTTGCCCATGCCGACATTGTCGCCGGGATGGAACTTGGTGCCGCGCTGGCGCACGATGATGTTGCCGGCCGCGATGGCTTCGCCGCCGAACTTCTTCACGCCGAGCATTTTGGGGTTCGAATCGCGACCGTTGCGCGAAGAGCCGCCTGCTTTCTTGTGCGCCATGCTTTGGTCTTCCTTAGCCCGGCGAGGATGTCGGTGATCTTCACCTTGGTGAAGTGCTGGCGATGGCCGCGCTTGCGGCGGGTGTCCTTGCGGCGGCGCTTCTTGAAGGCGATGACCTTCTCGCCCTGGCCCTGTTCGACGATCTCGGCCGTCGACCGAGGCGCCCGAAACCAGCGGGGCGCCGGTCTTCAGGGCCTCGCCGCCGAGCATCAGAACTTCGCCAAAGGTCACCGCGGCGCCGGCATCGCCCTCGAGCTTTTCGATGGAGAGGACGTCGTCTTTCGCGACTTTGTATTGTTTTCCGCCGGTGCGGATGACCGCGAACATGGCCTAAATCCTTGAAATCATTGTGATCCGGCCGCGGCCCGTGCCGCCCGGAAGGCGCGCAATATACTGATGGGCCGGTGCGGGTCAAGCAGGAGATTCTGCCCGGTCTGGCGGTCCTCGCCGCAGACAGGCCCTCCCCGGCCGTGACAGGCTGCCGCGGCCAACCCGAGGGGCATCGATGGACCATACCGCCGCGCTCAAGGATTACAGCACGCTTCGAGTTCGATGACGGGCGCTGGACCCGCGATGTCTATCGGCGCGGGAGCGGGCCGGCGGTCATCATCATCCATGAGATTCCGGGCCTGCATCCCCTGGTGATCCGCTTTGCCGACCGGGTCGCGGCGGCCGGCATGACGCGTGTTCCTGCCCAGCCTGTTCGGCGAGCCGGGGCGGCCGGTCTCGACCGGCTATGCGCTGGGCCAGATGTTCAAGAACATGTGCATCGCGCGCGAATTCCAGGTCTGGCGCGGCGGCCGATCGAGCCCGATCGTCGACTGGCTGCGGGCGCTGGCCAGACAAGGTGCATGGCGAATGCGGCGGCAAGGGCGTGGGCGCGGTCGGCATGTGCTTCACCGGCGGCTATGCGCTGGCCATGATGACCGAGCCTTCGGTGGTGGCGCCGGTGCTGTCGCAGCCCTCGATGCCGATGGCGATGCTGAAGAAGAACCGCGGCGCCATCGATGCCTCGGACGCAGAGATCGCCTGCGCCAAGCGCCGCTTCGAAGACGAAGATCTGTCGATGATCGGCCTGCGCTTCAAGTCGGACAAGATGGTGCCGGACGAGCGCTTCGCCACCTACAAGCGCCATTTCGGCGACCGCTTCGAGGCGCATGAGTTCGAGGACGAAGATGCCGAGCCGGGGCCGATGGGCCCGCATTCGGTGCTGACGATCAATCTGCAGGACCGGGCCGGTACGCCCGACCAAGCAGGCCGAGGAACGCGTGATCGCCTTCTTCCGCGCGCGCACGGGTGCCCCCGGTCCCGGCCCCGTCTAAAGCGGACTGGAGAGCGAACAGGTCTCGCCCTCGCTGCCGCGCAACTGCGCCAGCAGCGTGCCGTGCTGTTCGCGCGGCGCGGCGATGAAGTCCAGGCCATTGGTGTCGCGCGCGGCGTAAAGCGCCTTGAGGTCGGCCGCGGCAAAGCCGAGTTCCACGGTGCCGGCCGGCTTTTCCGCCGACGCGGCATGGAGCGCCAGCGTGGTGTCGCCGGTCGCAAACTCGCTCCATTCCGGCGACTGGAACCTGAGTGGCAGGCCCAGCCTGTCGCGGTGGAAGGCGACGGCCTTGTCCATGTCGGCGACGAACTTGATCGCATAGTGGAGTTTGGTGGTCATGGCGTGCTCTCCGGTAGAGGCCGTGATCATAACAGATCACTATCTCCGCCGCCCGCGCGGGCGTAATATTGCCGAGATCATGGCCCTTGTCCGAGAGGCGTTGCGTGCGAAGCGGGATGTTTTTTCTACTGGCCTGCGTGGCCTTGCTGACCGTGCAGGCACCCGCCCTGGCCGACGAGCATCCGGCCGGTGCGCAAAGCTCCGCCGACAATCGCGGCGTTCTGACACTGCTTCTGGAAAACGATCTCTTCTTCCATACCGATCGCGACTACACCAATGGTGTGCTGATCGCCTATACGACGGCGCCGGACGACACGCCGGACTGGGTCGTGCGCGCCGCGCGCCACATGCCGTTCTTTCCGGCCGGCGGCACGGTGGTCACCAGCTACTCGCTGGGCCAGAATATCTACACACCGACGAGAACCGATCTGGTCAACCCGCCGTTGAACGAACGGCCTTATGCGGGCTTTCTGTACGGCGCGGTCGGTCTGATTGCCGACAACGGACAACAGCTCGACCAGTTGCAGCTGCAGTTCGGAATGGTCGGCCCGGCTTCGCTGGCCGAGCAGGCCCAGACATTCGTTCACGAAATTCGGGGGTTTGCCACACCCAAGGGCTGGGACACGCAGCTCAAGAACGAGCCCGGCCTTGTCCTGATCTACGAACGCAGCTGGCGCGCCTATGTCTCGGGCAAGGTTCTGGGCCTGTCCTTCGATATCGATCCGCATCTGGGCGGGGCGATCGGCAATGTCTACGACTATGCGAATGCGGGGGCGATGGTGCGCTTCGGATTTGAACTGCCCAATGATTACGGTCCCATGCGGATCGACCCGGCCCTGCCGGGCGCCAATTACTACGAGCCGAAGGATGATGGTTTCAGCTGGTATCTGTTCGCCGGGGTGGATGGGCGCGCCATCGCGCGCAACCTGTTCCTGGACGGCAGCAGCTTTGTGAACAGCCGCAGCGTCGACAAGCTGCCCTTCGTCGGCGACATGCAGTTCGGCGCGGCGATCAGCATTGAGCGGGTCCGGATCGCCTTCACCCATGTGTTCCGCACCAAGGAATACCGCACGCAGCCCGGCGTCGACCAGTTCGGCGCGGTCAGCGTTTCGTTTCGAAATCTTGACTTGCCGAAAAGCGTGCGAGGAAGCGGTCATGCGGCCGCTCGGCGACATTCTCTACTTCCACTCGGGTCGTGCCGGGGCGCTGCGCCCGCGCGGCCCAGGCCTATGCCGGCTTTCTGGGGCCCTTTCTCAAGCGCCATGGCATCGCCGCGGTCATCAATCTGCGCGGCCCCAATCCGCACTGGCGCTGGTGGCATTATGAGCGGCGGGTCTGCGCCAGGCGGGGCATCGCGCATTTCGATGTCATGCTGTCCTCGCGCCGGCTGCCGACGCGGCAGATGCTGGTCAACCTGATCGCGGCCTTCGATGCCGCGCCCGCCCCGCTGCTGCTCAAATGCTCGGGCGGGCAGGACCGCGCAGCCGCCGCCGCACTCTATCTGCTGCACACACAGGGCTGGCGGGGCGCGCCGAGGCCCTGGGACAGTTTGCGCGCTGGCCCTATCTGCATTTGCCCAAGCCGCATCAGCGCTGGCTGAAGCTGTTCATCGGTTTCGCGCGCGAGGGCGCAGGCCGGTCGCTGGCCGAATGGCTGGCCCAGAGCTACGCGCCCGAAACGCTGAAGGCCTGGCTCGATGCGCGCGGCATGGGCGATGCCTTCGCGGGCTCTACGACAAGCCCGGCACTGCACCGGGGCTGTAAGCCATGGCCATCGTGCCGCGCAGCAAGCTCGAGGTCGCACCCGGTGTCTATCTGTGGCCGCAGGCGCTCAACGCGCAGCACCCCCCTTTTCAATTGGGGCACTCATCACCAGTTTAACCAAAGGCTCAACCACTTCATCAGGTACCTGGCTTGGCGGAACACCTTTTTCGCGATAATCTTTAAAGAAAGAAGTTTGTTTATTGGCCAGCATAGCTTCTGCCTTTGGAGTAACCCGAACTGCCCGGTTGCTTTATCGATCAACTGTAAAGGCCCATTTACCTTTGTGGGTTTTAATAATATTACCTTTTCCAAAAGTTCAACCTGTGATTACCTGCAACCCATCGGCAAAACATGTGGCACAATGATCATCTCCTAAATCTAAAATTACAACAATGCTCCGTCTCCAGTGCGTTCAACGCCCAAAGCGTTCAGGGCAGCAGCGCCTACTCTTAGTCCCATTGGCATAGCAGGACATTTATGTCCGTGAAATTTTTGCCCGAATTCGAGCCATTCTTTTGGATTTACCATAATTTTTGAATTTTAAATATTAATGAATAATTCGTTTATTTTCTATTGCACCAGAAATTCCGGCTGAATGGTGCTGTTTCGAATTCCGAAATGAGGATTAACACCATTTTTACTCTTGTTAAGATTTGTTCTGATTTTTCCATTGCTCAATTAAAAAAGAGTTGTAACTGTATTGTTAAATAATAATTTTTAAATGTTCCTGAACTGAGTTGTGCTCCGTTATCGACCATTATTTTGAGTTTATCGCCATTAATCAGACGGTTGTATCCAAAATGTACCAAAGGTGAATTATCCGTGCTTTCAATCAAGTCGTTATAATTATTCCAGGAGGCGATAATTTGATTTTTAGA
The DNA here is from genome assembly GCA_963710925.1 of uncultured Pseudomonadota bacterium. Taxonomy (GTDB): domain Bacteria; phylum Pseudomonadota; class Alphaproteobacteria; order Micropepsales; family Micropepsaceae; genus Rhizomicrobium. The sequence goes on from CAVQBY010000005.1 coordinate 985,245, forward strand.
CAGATTTAAAGTTGCTAAAACATAATAACCATCTGCAATTTTTTTATTGAGTTTAGCTCTTAAGTATTCTGCCTGTAAAACAAATTTCTTTGAATGAAACTGAGCAAAAATATTGTACCTGAAATCGTTTCCTGTAAACTGAACTGAATCTGGCAACACCGATTTTAATTGCAAATGATCAGCTTTGCGGTACATAACTGAATATCCCGAATTAAATGATCATTGAATAATTGGAAAGCAGTTTTATGAGTGACCATAATACCTGAATTATTAAGCCGATATTCTTTAATTCCATATCCATTAAATATCCCAAGCCATGTTTCAATAGTTTTGTTTGAATTGCGATAATTTCCTTCGATGCCAATATCGCGCACTCCCAACGTGCCGTTTGGAATTAATGCATTTATAACGTCTGCCCTTTCGGTGAAAGGGATTTCATAATCAGGTTGAAAACGCTGCAAACTATAATGTGGAACAAATTGCCCCATATTAATCCTGAATTGCCCCTTTTGTAAAAAGCCAGCACGTCCTGCAAAAAAAACTTTTCATTCTGATATACTGGTGATAGTCGTTTGCACATGAAAGCCCCAGTGTTCGCTAAATCCCGGAGCAGAATTTACCCACAGTTTCATCCTGCGCATGGCAAACGAGTTCACATTATTAAAATTACTTGTGTAACGTAATTGGGTATAGCCATTCCAGTTTACTTTATCTGTTTCGTTTTTCCTGCGCAAATAGCCACTGAAAAAAGAGAAGCAATAAAAAAACAATATATAATATCCGGAATTCATAATCAGGCAATTACTCCGTAAACCAATTTGACAGCAATTAAAAGCAATACAACAGCGTAGATAATTTTTACCTGTTTTGATTTCGCTTTTTGTGTCATATACCGACCTCCCAATTGAGAACCGATAATTACAGCTATCACTACAATTACAGTAAGCCACCAATTCATATGGCCTTGCGAGACATGCCCCAGGTACCCTGAAATTGAAGAAAAGGTAACCACAAAAGCCGTAGTTGCTGCAGCTTCTTTGGTTTTATATCCCATCATCATTAAAATAGGAGCGATAATAAAGCCGCCGCCAAGACCGAACATTCCCCCAATGAACCCTGCAAAACCACCGACAAAAAATCCAATCATACTTCGCTTTTTAAACGACATCATTGTATCCGGTTCCGGTAATTTAGATGCCCAGAGCATACGCATAGCAGCAGCAATTACCATTAAGGCAAATAATATTTTCAGCGTTTGCACAGGAACCTTATCGGCTGGTCATTGCCCCCAGGGGAGAGGCAATCAAAGCAGTGGCTGCCATTACAGCACCGCCTTTCCAGTCCACCATTTTTTTGCGTGCAAAAGGAATGAGAACCAGCCCGGTATTTAAGCCGTTCAGCAGTAATCCAAGTGGAATTGCAACTGAAACCATATCGAAACCAGCCCAATTTAAAACCGGGACATAAACCATTCCTCCTCCCAGACCAAGCATGGCGAAAATAAAAGAGGCAAGGCGATGATAAAAAAAACAATTGCGTAAAGCATATTATATAAATATTATTAGTTTTTGCTATTTGTTTTATAATTACCTGTATTATGTTCGTTAAGAAAATTAACTATAACATTAATAAATTGGGAATTCGTAAATATCCAAATGATTTATGAGGGTTTGTAATACCGTTCATGACGTAAGTATTTGTAACCTAAAAGCCATTGTTTTTCTGGCAAGCGCCTGTTCAATTCGAATCCCGGCACTCCGGGGACGGTCACGGGGTGCATTTTGAGCGAATCGAAGAGCTGCTTCATATTATTTATCTCTTGGGCTTTTAGCAGCGTTGGGAATAAAAGTAAAATTAATAATTGTCTGATCATGATTCCTTTTTTATTAAAGCATGTAAGTATATGCTTACATTACGGGATGGAAAAATTTATTTGTTCAATATTTTTAGTAATAATTGCATCATACGAGGAGCAAAAGTTTATCGATGTGGAATTCGCCACCATTTAAAACAGATGGATGTTTATGTAAACAGGAATCCCCATATATAGCATAGCTAAGTTGTCAACAGGAATGCCCTCATCCCAAATTCCTATTGCAATTCCATCCAATATGATTTTGCTTACCAGTTTTCTTTTGATTGTTAAATATTTGTAATAAGATTATTTTTTAAATCTGCATCGTTATTATGCAGAAGCTTCAGAGAACATGAGCATGGTAATTCCCTTATTGTTTGTAAGGTATTTTACCGTTTGGCAAAGAAATGCATCTAATCTTTCTTTGGGTTGTTGAGTTGAACCCGCAATTTTTCAGTAAAGAACCAATAAAATCTTTTTGTACATCCTTTATTATAGCAGGTGTTAATATCCTGTTTTGAAGCAAAATGTCTGAAAATGGTTCCTTCGCTCATTCCAATGCGCTTTGCCAGGTTCCGGGTCGAAAGGCTTTT
>CAVQBY010000006.1:0-312500 GCA_963710925.1 uncultured Pseudomonadota bacterium
ATAGCTGGATTCCAGGGTCTCAAATCAACCTGGTGAAATATCCTGGGTACAAGCAGTGGCGGGAGGACGCTATTAACACAGGGCCTGCCCTGGCCGACAAGGTTGTTCTGACGGTGATTTCTGAAGCGGGGACTGCTAGAGCTGCTCTGAAGAATGGTGAGATCCTCATGTCCACCTTGAGCGCCGATATTTTACCCGACTTCGTTTCCGATCCTAACTTCAAAATCACGATCAACAAGCAGTCTACAGCCATCAACTTCCTGGATTTCAACAACAAGAAGCCTCCTTTTGATGATGTGAACTTCCGCAAAGCGATCAGCTATGCGATAGACCGGAAAGCGGTGGTTACAACTTGTGTGGCGGCTATGCCTGGGAAATGCTCGGTTTTCTGGCCCCAGGAATCCCCTCTTATGATGCTTCGATTGAAGAGCAGTACGGCCTGGCGATGATCCAGAAAAAGCGAAAGAGCTCCTGACACAATCCGGCTGGACAGCGGGCAGTGACGGCATCTTGGTAAAGGATGGCAAGAAAGCCAGCTTTACGCTTAAAAGCTACTCCGGCTTTACCTATGTATCCCGCGCCCTTGAAGTGATCCAGCAGAATTTGAGCGACATCGGTATCGAAGTCAAGCTCGAGCTTTCAGACTGGAGCGCGTTCTACCCGAGCCTGCTAGATGACAGCATGGATATGGATCTGATGAACTGGAACTGGAACGATGCTGGTGTAATGGCCGTTTTATGGCGTACTCCAGGCTATCGCGGCCACATGCCAGATGATCCAGAGTTAGATAAGCTGCTGGATGACCTGCAGACCACCATGGACCCGGTCAAACGGGCTGAGATTTCTAAACAGGCACAACAGATGCTGTTGGAGAAAATGGTAGCTGTTCCGGTTCAGTCGAACTGGACGATCTATGCCCTGCGCTCGAACGTGCAGGATTACCACCTGGATTTCTTCGGAATGCCGCTGATGGGTGATATTTGGCTCAGTAAGTAAGATTAAAACCCATCAGAACCGTTCAAAGATGGGCTGTTTTCCAGCCCATCTTTGAACTATGCAAGTGTAAGCGAGGAAACAAGTGACTACTTATATCATTCGTCGAATTTTATATTTTAATTCCGGTTTGCTTTGGAATTTTATTGGCCACCTTCATGATGAAGGCGATGATCCCTACGGATGTGGTTACGCAAATGTATATGGGAAAAATGTCGGATGAAAAGGCGAAAGTAGCGATCGAGAATATCCGGCATCAATTTCACCTGGACGAACCGATGATTGTCCAGTTCGGCTATTACGTCAGAGACTTGCTGCACGGTGATTTAGGGATCTCTGTGCGGACCCGCCAGCCAGTGATCGACGAATTGAAATACCGATATGTGAATACGATAAAACTCACTGCAGCCAGCCTGTTGGTAGGGGTTGTAATTGGTTTGTCTACAGGGATCATTTCCGTTATTTTAAAGATACCTGGATCGATTTTTTTGCGATGATCACGGGCTTGTTCGGGCTGTCTATGCCTGCTTTCTTCTTCGGGCTGCTCTTGATCATCGTTTTTTGCGTGCAGTTAAAATGGCTTCCTCCGGTTATCGTGATTGGCCCAGGAAACTGGAAGCAGTTAATTTTGCCTTCTTTAAATCTGGGTCTAATCCTGGCCGCCAGTTTATCGCGAATTACTCGCTCTAGCATGTTGGAAACTTTAAACCAGGATTACATCCGGACAGCCAGAGCAAAGGGATTGCCAGAGAGATCGGTGATCTTTAAGCATGCTTTACGGAATGCGCTCTTGTCGGTAGTAACGATTATCGGTTTGCAGATCGGCGGCTTGCTGGGGAGGCGCCTTCATCATTGAGAATGTCTTCGCCTGGCATGGATCGGAGAGCTGGGAGTGAATGCTATTCAATGGAAAGACTTTACCATTACTCAAGGCATTATCCTCATCAGCGCTGGCACTTACGTGATTGTCAATTTAGTCGTCGATATCCTCTATAAATTCATCAACCCCCGTATTCGCCTGTCAGGATAATCCATGTCTATTCAAACTGGTACTTCTTCTGTAGCTCAATTAGATACCGGGGCAGCGATCGCGAACCTTCCCGAGCGGAAAATGGGGGCAGTTATCCTACGGAAACTCTTCAGGAAACGATCGGCCAAGGTCGGCTCTGTGATCATATTCCTGCTCATTTTCTGTGCGATTTTCGGTTCCTGGATTATCCCATACAGCCCGTTTACAAAATCCATTTAGGTACGCCTCTCTCCTCCGTCTCTCCAACATCCATTTGGCACCGATGAACAAGGGCGAGATCTATTGAGCCGGATCATTTACGGTTCTCGGTATACGGTCTTGATTATGCTGGTTACTACCTCTGTAGCCTCCATCTTCGGCCTGGCTGTTGCTTACCTTCCGCTTATTTGGAGGTGGTTTGACACTTTGATGATGCGGATCATGGATGTGATGCTCGGGTTTCCTTACAGATTGATCCGATCCTGGCGATCGTGGCCATGATCGGCCTAAGCTAAATCAACGCCATGATTGCGATTGGCATTGCATATATTCCTGATTATGCCCGGCTGGCGCGTAGCTCGATTATTTCAGTGAGAGAAGAAGATTTTGTTGAGGCAGCGAGCCTTAGGCGCCAGCGATTTGCGGATTATGTTCAGGACGATCTTGCCAAATATCATTTCCCCAATCATTATATACATTAGCCTGACCATGCCGACCGCTGTTCTTTCTGCGGAGCATTAAGCTTTTTAGGCCTGGGCGCTCAACCACCCGATCCGGAATGGGGCGCGATGATGGTGAATGCCAGGGATTTCCTAACTACTGCCACCTGGGTAGTTTTATCACCGGGTCTGGCGATTTTTGTTGCATCCTGGCGATCAACTTATTTGGGAATGCATTACGAGATGTCTTAGATCCCCAAAATATTACAAGTAAGTGAGCATTTAGCAGAATCTAAGGATACTCCCGAAAAAAATTAACGAATGAACCGGAATATAGGGAGTTGATTATGAAAGTATTGGTTGACCTGGGAGGTACGCATCGAGAAATTGGATGCCAGCGGGGCGAGGCGCTCAAACCTTATATTTGGGAACATGTCGAACGAATGAAATATCTTTTCGTCGAGGAAAACGCCCTGCATCGACCCAGGTGAAATCATCGCTCGTTTCATCTCTGATACCGGGCATCTAAAGGCTGCTCAAGAATTCACGCCTCAATTGTTGGATGAGGTGAAAGGGATCAAGCGAAGGGCGTCCAATAATTCCCTTTCAACTGACATCTTCGCGATGTGCTGCCTTGATGAAGATTTGGCGGTACTCGCAGTCAATTGGGGGGGGGGCTTCAATTTATGCTTGCAGTTCGTTGGGTTGCTTTCGGGAAAAGAAAACGCCGGCCTTGTTAGGTCAAAACCTTGACACAGACTATATCTCTAAAAACCTGGCGGTCGTTCTTCACATAAAAGGAGAAAACCAACCTGAGGCATACATCGTCAGCCATCCAAGCAATCTGGGTTGGTATGGGGTTAAATAGGGTCCCTTTGGGTGTTTGCGTCAAGACTTTAAACCTTGCCAGCGGCCGGAACGGCCTGCCGGTCCAATTTATTCCCTGGTCCGGGAAATCCTTAGGAAACAGTCTCTGGCGGGAGGCGGTTGATTTCCTGACGCATATAAAACAGGGAGCAGCCCAAACTTTATGATCGGGGACGCGGAGCAGGTGGCCGATTTCGAAGGTTCCGCCAAACCAATGCACTGAGTACATTCCCTATGAAGGCGCCAGCGTGTTTATCATACCAACCACCCCTTGGTTAATGGCGAGTTCATTCCATCGTATCCGGTCATCACTCAAAACAGCCTCGAAAGGTTTCGCTATTTGGAATACCGGTTGAAGGACCCTACCAAACCTATCACAATCGAAAATTTCAAGAGCATCTTGCGCTCGCATTCCGGGCCAATTTGTTCTCAAATCAGCCGAAACCCGGGATCTCATCTACCGGGTCTCGGTATCTATTCGCACCTACCCCTCCGGAATTATATGTAGCAGAAGGGAATCCATGTGATACAGAATATGAGCGGTTCACGTTCGCGGACGAATGAAGGAGGAAGTTTTGGGATCCAATCGAAGAAATGATCCAGGCCGCAATAGACGGTCTTCAAAACGAAATGATTGCATTTCTCCAGGCGCCGTGCAGCGGCCCAGTACATTAGGAAATGAACGCCCGGCGCAAGAAGTGGTATACCGCAAGCTCCGATCACTTGGACTAAGGGCCGAAATTTGGGAACCGCGATTCAGCCAGCTATGTGCCCATCCAGCCTTCGCTCCCACGGAGTGGGACTACGTCGGAAGGCCAAATGTCACCGCAGTACTGCCAGGGCAAGGGGACGTCGATCGCTGGCGTTGAACGGCCATATCGACGTGGTCAGCCCAGAGCCTCTATGGGGTTGGAGCCACGATCCATGGGGCGCCGAGATTGTCGGCAGGCGGATCAACGGTCCATGTACAGCCGATATGAAGGGCGGGATTGCCATGCTGGTTTTGGCCCTGGAGGCAATTCTTCACAGCGGGATACCATTAAAGGGTGATGTCTTTGTAGAAACTGTCCTTGAAGAAGAATGTGGGGAATGGGGCGCTGGGCTTGCAGGCTGCGTGGGCATGCCAACGGAGCCAATGCTGCGGTTGTGGCGGAAGACACCAACCTGACCCTGGGTATCAGCGAGCTAGGGGTAATGTGGTTCCGGGTCCGGGTGCGAGGTCGTTCTGGGCATGTGGCGCAAGCGCATAAAAGCGGCAACGTGATTGAAAGCTGTTACCCTCTGATGCAGGCGCTGAGAAAACTGGATGCGGATCTGAACAGCCAGGGTAAGCCATCCCGACTACAGCAGCTACGAACACCCGATCAATCTGAATATTGGCGAAATTAAAGGCGGTCACTGGCCTTCATCGGTCCCTGTAGAATGCTCCTTCGTTTGCCGGCTTTCTTATGAGCCGGGTGTGAGCAATCGAGACATGCGAAAACGAGTTGAAGCTTGCATCAGCGAGGCATCTCAGGCAAACGCGTTCTTGAAGCACAACTTACCACAAATCGAGTATTATGGGTTCCAATCGGCCGGTGATTGATTGATCGAGAAAAAGATTTCATTAAAAAGCTTGGGAAAGCACATCAAACCATTATGGGAGAAGCATTGATTCCGTATGCGTTTACAGGTACGACGGATATGCGCTCATTTAATTGGTACTCGCAGACTCGGTGGTTTGTTATGGACCCAAGGGGGAAAATATTCATTCCGCAGATGAATATGTCGAGCTAGACAGCATTGTTTCAGGGGCGAAAACCCTGGCGCTGTTCATGCTGGATTGGTGTGGAGTTGAATTGCTATGTATTGTTTTCCTGAAGCTCACATCTTAACTTTTGTCCGGCTCGCCTCGCCAGCGGGGGCGGATTTATGGGGAAGCCTCGCGGGCAGATCCACGAGCTGCTGGCGCGTCGGAAAGAGTGGCTGGCGCCCAACGTAGCCCTGCCCCTAGATCAGTATATCTGTGAGCTGGCTACTGAAACAGATTTCCGGGCTGCGATCGAAAAGTGGACGCCGGGGCTGATGGAGGAGGTGACGGGCATTGCTGAAGGGGCCCAGGCTGACTTCAACGAGGTTTTCGCCTTCCAACTGCAAGATGAGGAGCTGGTGGTTTGGGCAGGAATTAAGGCAGGCGCATCAAGGGCAGGCTCGGGGGTGCACTTCAATTGGTTGGGGAGGGATGGAAGTCTCCCGACCCTGGCAGCTCAAAACATGGATATGCCCGATTACCTGGACGGATATCAGGTGATCTTGCGGATTCAGGACCCGCAGACACAGGTGGAAGCGCTGGTGTTCAGCACGGCCGGGTTGATTGCTTTAAACGGGTTAACAACCGCTCGGTTGGGGTGGTATGCAACAATCTGAGCCAGCTCAACCATTCGAAGAGCGGCCTGCCAGTGGCCTACGTGCACCGGGGAGTGCTGGAGAAGCAGAGCTTTGCACAGGCAAAGGCCTTTTTACAAAACGTCCCACACGCTTCAGGGCAAATCTACCTGCTCGGCGGCCTGGGGCAGATGAGCGACCTGGAATGCTCGGCTAACCAGGTGGCGGAGTACGTCTGGCCGGCCGGCGGCCCTGCCAGAGCCTGCCACACGAACCATCCGTTTGTAAACACCGATTTCCGTGGGATCGTCCCTGGGGCCCAGCCCTCCAGAGAGGCGGGCAGCCTTCTTCGACGCCGGAGACGACAACACCCGCACCCGGTTCGAGACGGTTTCAGGGAGCTTTGCCAGGTGGAGGCGCCAGGGATCAACCTGGAAACGGCGAAAAAGGCTGCTCAGCTCGCACGCCTCAGTCGAGCACCCCATCTGCCGCCACCCGCAACCCGACAAGCACTGGATGACGATCGGGACCTCTATCATGGTCTTGAGCGAGCATCCGCAGTTGGTGGTTAGCCCGGGGCCGCCCTGTACGGCCCGGTTTTCTCAATTTATATTCGGTGATTTAGGCTTGGACGAAGGATACAGGAATAAAAAAAGATGAACGTCTGGCGCATCAATGTCCGTTCTCAAACCTGTGAAACAAGCCCGGTACCCGAAACCTGGGAGAGAGGCCGGGGGGCGCGGGTTGATCGCGCGTATCCTGGTCGACCAGGTCAACCCGACTTGCGACCCGCTTGGGCAGTTCAATAAGCTCATCTTTGCCCCCGGCTTGCTGGTGGGTCACATGCTTACCAGTTTGGACCGGATCTCGATTGGCGCCAAGAGCCCCCTGACGTCGTGGGATCAAGCAGGCCAACGCAGGCGGTTCAACCGGAATGGCGCTGGCGATGCTGGGAATGAAAGTCTTGATCTTGAAGACCAACCGGCGGACGAAGGTTGGTGGGTTTTGCGCCTGAGCACGGCCGGAGCCCGGTTCGAGCCGGCCGGGGATCTGATGGGAATGGGGGTATATCTGGCAGCCGAGAAGCTCAGAGAGCGCTATGGGCGTGACGGCCATGGCCCTGATCGGCCCGGGCGAGATGGGCCTGGCAGCGGCCGGCATCCAGAACCTGGATAAGGAAGGCGTACCCTCCCGGATTGCTGCACGGGGCGGGTTGGGGGCGGTGATGGGCAGCAAGCACCTGAAGGCGATCATCTTCGATGCCCGTGGCGGGGAAAAGCCCTCCATCGCCGACCCGGAGGTGTTCAAGGCCGCTCAAAAAGCCATGACGAAGGCGGTTATGGATCACCCGCAAACGGGGGCGTATCACGACTACGGCACGGCCGCCATGGCCCAGATGTGCAACAGCTTTCGGGGCCCTGCCCACCCGCAATTTCTCCAGCGGTCGTTTCGAGCAGGTGGAAGCCATCAGCGGGGAGCACCTGCGCGAGCTGCTTTTGGAACGGGGCGGGGAGAGCCAGACCACCCATTCTTGCACTGCGCGGCTGCACCATCCAGTGCTCTAACACCTTTGCCGATACCCAAGGAAAGGGAGTGGTCTCACCGCTGGAATATGAAACCATCGGCTTGATGGGATCCAACCTGGGGATTGGCGACCTGGACGTAATCGCCCGGCTCAACTGGGATGCGAACGACCTGGGGCTTGACGAATCCACCTGGGGGCAGCCCTCGGAGTGGCCGCCGAAGCCGGGGTGTTCGCTTTCGGGGATGGGCAGCGAGCCATCGAGCTGATGGAGGAAATCCGCCAGGGCACTCCTTTAGGGCGGATCTTGGGCAACGGAGCGGCGATCACCGGAAAGGTGTTGGACGTGGCGCATGTGCCGGTTGTCAAAGGCCAGGCCATGTCAGCTTACGAGCCTCGGGCGATCAAGGGGACCGGGGTAACCTATGCTACCTCGCCGCAGGGCGCCGACCATACCAGCGGGCTGACCATCCGAGCCAAGATTGACCATTTGGACCCGAAGGGCAGGCGGCGGTTTCGCGGAATGCGCAGCTCAACATGGCCGGTTACGACACCCTGGGAGCGTGTATCTTCGCAGGATTTGGCATTGGAACCGACCTGGGGGTTTTGAACGACCTGCTCAACGCCCGCTACGGCTGGCAAGTGCAGGGCAACATTTTGCAAGAGCTCGGGCTGGCCAGCCTGAAGCTGGAGCGCGAGTTTAACCCAGGGGGGGCTCTACGGCAGCCGATGACCGCCTGCCAGAATGGATGTGCACGGAACCTCTTTCTACTTACCAAACTGTATTCGACGTTCCCGATGAAGAACTAGACAGCTTATTCGACAATTGACGACAGTTTCAGGATTTACTCGAGGAGAATGCAAATGAATGCGAAGACCATGTTCGTCGTAAATGCCGTTCTGGATTTGATAGCCGGCCTGGCCCGGTGCTCGTGCCTGCCCTGGCCACCTCTTTGCTGGGTTTCCAGATTGGCCCAGTGGGGCAGAGCCTGGCGCGCCTTTTGGGCTGCGGGCTGATCAGCCTGGGGATGCTTACCTACCGGCTGCGCAGCGTGGATGACCGGCAGGTGGTGCGGGCCGTGTTGGCCAGCTTATTTACCGGCACGTTGATTGCCGCCCTGGTGACCCTGGTGGGGCAGGTGTTCATGCTGCTCGATCCGGCCCTGGTGAACGTGATCGAATCCACAATTGGCTCGATGCCAAAGGGCGGCGCCCCGGTGTGGGTCTTGCTGGTTGTCCTGCTGGGCATGACGGGTGGGTATGCCTACCTGCTTTCAGCGACCAAGGCTCCGGTCCGCAAAACCAAGGCGAGCCGCAGTGCGGCCTGAGCGCAGTCTTCAGCCAAAACCAATCGTTCACCCGTCCCCCAATGGAGAGGCCCATATGAAGACCAAGAATTTATCTGTCGTGTTCTCGATATTATGCTTGCTTAGCCTGCTCCTGCCGGCCTGCGCCCAAAAGACACCCGGCACCGGAGCGCAGGGTGGGCAAGGAGAAACTTTCACGATTTGCATCGAGGAGGACCCTGAAACGCTGGATAATGTCCGCACCACCTCGGGAGCAGCCGAATTGGTCCTGGCGAGCACTCATGATGGAAAGGCTGATCTACATTGACACCGAAAACAACATTCACGGCTGGTTGGCCGAATCATGGGATATCAGCCCCGATCAGAAAGAAGTAACCTTCAAGCTGCGCCAGGGCATCAAATTTACCGACGGCACCGATTTCAACGCCGAGGCAGTAAAGTTCCATTTCGACCGCATCCTCGATAAGCGCAATGCCTCACCCAGCCTGGCTTATGTCGGGCCGCTGAAAGATGTAGTGGTGGTCGATCCTTACACGGTCAAGCTGGTTTTCACCGCTCCCTACGCCGGGTTGTGGAATGTCTTGAACTATGCCTATTTCGGGTTCAACTCTCCTGCTGCTGTCCAGAAATGGGGAGACGAATACGGCCGCCATCCGGTCGGTACAGGACCTTTCATGCTCGACCAATGGATCCCTGGTTCGAAATTGTCCTTCATCCGCAACCCTAATTACGTCTCGGTGCGGGAAGACGCTGTTAACAAAGGCCCGGCCAAGCTGGGCACCCTGGTTTTTCAGGTGATTCCCGAAGACGGCACGGCCATGGCGGCTTTACAGACCAACGAGATCAACATATCGGTTCTGAACGCCGACACCCTGGCGCAGGTCGAAAATGACAGCCGCTTCCAGATCGTGATCAACAAGAATTCGACTCATATCCAGTACCTGGAGTACAACTACGAACGGGCGCCTTTCAACGACCCGGTCTTCCGCGAAGCCCTGGGCTACGCCATCGACCGCAAGACCATCGTGAAGAGCTCGCGCGGCGGATATGCTTCGATCGACTACAGCCCTCTGGCGGTAGGACTGATCGGCTATGATGAGGCGGTGGCAAATCAGTACGGCACGGTTTACGACCCGCAGAAGGCCAAAAACCTGCTGGCCTCGGCTGGATGGGCAGATACCAACGGCGACGGGATCATTGAGAAAGACGGCAAGCCGGCCAAGTTCGAGCTGCGCAGCTACACCGGGTATGCCTACGTGACCCGCTCGCTGGAGGTGATCCAAAGCAACCTCAAGGCGGTCGGCATTGAGACCAATATCTCCCTGTCGGATTGGGGCGCCTTCTACCCCAGCCTTTAAAGAAGGATTGGGACATTGCGATGATCGGCTGGAACTGGGGTGATGCGAACGTTTTGAAAGTGCTCTTTCGCTCGCCCGGCCACCGCGGCCAGATCCTGCCGACCCAGAATTGGACTCGGTGTTGGATTCGATCGATACGACGATGGACCCGACCCAACGCCAGGAGATTGCCAGCCAGGCCCAAAAGCTGATTTTGCAGCGCTACCTGGTCACGCCTATCCAGTGCGCCTGGTCGATGTTTGCCATCCAATCCAATATCCAAGATTTCCACTATGACCACTACGGGTACATCCTTACCGGAGATATCTACTTCAACCAATGATCACCGACATCTTCCGCCGGGTTTTATACCTGGTCCCAGTCTGTTTAGGATCCTGGTCCTGACTTTTCTGATCAAGGTATTTATTCCTACCGACGTGGTCAGCATGATGTACATGGGCCAGATCAGCGAAGCTGATTTAAAAGAAGCGGCTGATATTATCAGGGCCCGCTTCCATTTGGGATCGGTCCATGCCGGTACAATTTTATTACTATGCTTCAGATCTTTTACACGGCGACCTGGGCGTGTCCGTAAGGACACGCCAGCCGGTCATCGTATGCAATCGGGTACCGGTATATCAATACCATCGAACTGGCTTTTGCCAGCCTGGTTATCGGGGTTGTTTTGGGGGTGGGGGCCGGGATCATCTCGGCCTACTACAAAGATACCTGGTTCGACCCGCGGCCATGATGGGCAGCCTGACCGGTTTATCGATTCCGGCGTTCTTCTTCGGGATCCTGCTGATCATGGTCTTCGCGGTCAAGCTGCGCTGGGTGCCGGCATCGGGGATGGAGGCTGGAAACAACTCATCTTACCGGCCTTCAACCTGGGACTGATCCTGGTCCGCCAGCCTGAGCCGCATCACCCGATCCAGCATGCTGGAGGCGCTGGAGCAAGATTACATCAGGACCGCCCGAGCCAAAGGCTTGACCGAACGATCGGTCATTTTCAAGCACGCACTCCGGAACGTGTGTGCTGCCGGTGGTGACGGTGATCGGCTTGCAGGTCGGGCGGGCTGTTGGGGGGCGCCTTCATCATCGAAAACGTCTTCGGCTGGCATGGGATCGGCGAGCTGGGGAGTTAAGGCGATCGCCTGGCGCGATCTTCACAATTACCCAGGCGATTATTTTGATTAGCGCCGCTACCTATGTCTTTGTGAACTTGCTGGTCGACATCCTTTACCGGGTGATCTCTGAAACCGCGGGTGCGGCTGGAAAGTTGAGGAAATGAGATGAGCGTCGAACAAACCCTGCCCCTACCGGCACATTTTCTGCCTCCAGCCAGCCGGCTTACTCGCCGATTGAACAGGCTCGCACCTTCTTGCGCAAGCTGTTCCGCAAGCGCTCGGCCCAGGTGGGAGCGGCAATGACCCTGCTGCTTGTCTTGAGCGCCGCGTTCGGATTTTCTCTTATCCCTTGCCCCGATCCGTTCGAGCTCAATATCGATCAGCGCCTGCATAATACTCTCCGTTCTAGCATCCCTTCGGTACAGACGAGCAGGGACGCGACTCGCTGAGCCGGGTGGTGTATGGAGCTCGCTACACGGTGATGATCATGCTGCTGACCACCGGCATCGCAGCTATCGGCGGGATCGGCTTGAGCCTGCCCTCGGCCTACTTCGGGAGGGCAGGCTGATAACCTGATCATGCGCCTGATCGACATTATGATGGGCTTCCCATACATTTTGCTGAATCGCGGCGTTGCCGTACTGGCTGGGATCGGTCTTGCGCGCGGGCGCGACATCGGAATGGCCGACCACACCGGCCGCGGGAATGGGATGGCGCTTGAGGATGCCGCCGGCCAGATCGATCAGCGATTCGATCTGCGCATCGGCGAACGGGACATAGCCGAATTCATGGCCGGGATTGACCAGCTCGATGCCGATGGAGCGCGCATTGACATTGGTTTCGCCCGCCCACCAGGAGACACCGGCATGCCAGGCACGGCGCGCCTCGGGCACATGGGCATAGACCGAGCCATCCTGATCGATGGTGTAGTGGGCGGAGACCTTGGCCGCCGGATCGCACAGGCGGGCCAGCGCCTCTTCGGCCGTCTTCATGCCGGTGTAATGCAGCACCAGCATGTCGACGGGCCGGCCGGCGGGACGTTCGTCGTGATTGGGCGAGGGGCGGTCGATCACGGACATCGGCGTCACACGAAGATCTTGTAGGCGACGGTTTCGCCATCGGGCCGCTTCAAGGAAAACTCCGCGCCCTTTTCATATTCCTCGACCAGCGCCTCGAACAGGCGCAGCGCATTGCGGATCACCTCGGCGTAAGACGCCGCTTCGGTGTGTTCCTTGAGCCGCTGCAGGCGCTCCATGGCCTGGGGCGGCATTTCGAGCTGGACGCGGGTGGTGGTGCGTTCGCCGCTTTCGGCGCGCGCATCGATGGCGTCGGCGGCCGCGCGCATGGCCTCGGCGGCGCTTTCGTAACGGCGGCGGCGGTGGCTATGCATGGCTCAGCCCTCCTGGCGGGGCGGCGGATTGGCGGGCGGCGAGGCCGACGGGCCGGAGGACGGCGTGGCGTCGTAGGTGTCCCAGTGGTGATGATGGTCGCGCCCGCGATGGGCCAGATAGAGCACCCCCAGCACGATGAGCGCGATGACGACAAAGGGCGCGCTGGCGATGATGGTGATGAAGCCGGTGATCAGCAGCGTCAGCACGAAGGCCGCGATGGCGATCGGCACCAGCGGGAAGAAGACGAAGGGAAAGCGCGGATAGCCGCGCGCGGCCATCTCGGCGCGGAAGCGGCGGCGCCATGCGCGGTGCTGCGAACGCCATTCGCGGCGCCGGGCCCGCCATTCGCGGCGGCGCGCGCGCCACTCGTCACGGTCCCAGCCGCCAGAGCCGGCGCCGCAGCCATAACCGCGATCCGCGCCGGCGTCATAGCTGTGCGGCCCGGGCCCGGCATTGGCGCCCTGCGATCCGGACGACGCGCCCGTCTTTTCGTCGATGGGAAACTCCTCGCCGACACCGACCCCGATCTTGGCCATTGCCTGCCCTCTCCTCAGCGGCCCTGCGCATGTCCCGCAAGGCAATTGTTTTTCGGTTTCGGGCCTTTTTTCGTCACCCCCCCGGGGGGGCAGCATCCCGAAACCGCCGCGGGCCGGGGAAGTCTCCCCCCTCGCCCGCCAGACCTGAGAGATGGGAATACCCGCCGCCGCCATCAAGTCTCGATCATCAAAATATCATCACTTCATCAAAAAACAATCAAAAGCGCAGGCGATCTTTTTTATCCGGGTAATATTGACGTGGGAATTTTACCCGGGTAATACCCTGCCCGTCTTTCGGAGCGCCTGCCCATGACCCGTCCGCCATCGCAAAGCTGCACCGCCTTTGGCGGCACCACCCGCCTGGCGCGCGGGCCCCTGCCCGAGGTCGCGCTGGCCGTGAAACGCGCGCTGGACGCGGGCGCGGAGGGGCCGGTCGTGATCTTCGACGATGCCAGCGGCCGCGCCTTCGACATCGACACACGCGGCAGCGACGACGAGATCCTGGCCCGCCTCGCAGCGAAGCCGACCGAAACCGCCGAGGCGCCGCGCGGCCGCGGCCGGCCCAGGCTGGGCGTCGTCGCGCGCGAAGTCACGCTGCTGCCGCGCCACTGGGCGTGGCTGAACGCGCAGCCCGGCGGCGCTTCGGTCGCCCTGCGCAAGCTGGTCGAACAGGCCCGGCGCAGCGAACCGGCGCGCCGCGCCCGCGCCCACGAAGCCGCCTATCGCTTCCTCTCCATCATGGCCGGCGATCTGCCCGGCTTCGAAGAGGCCACGCGCGCGCTCTTCGCCGATGACCGCGCCCGCTTCGAAGTCCAGAGCGGCGCATGGCCAGCCGATGTGCGCGACCACGCGCTGTGGCTCGGCTTTGCGGCCGGCGACAGCGACACACAGACACAATGACGAAACGGACACAGCCATGAGCACAAAACCCGATGCGGCCAGCCATCTCGAACCGACGCAGGAGGCCGGCCGCGCCTTCTTGATGCGCCGCATTTCCGGGCCCGTCGTCATGCTGAATCTGCTGCGCCTGCGCGCGGTGGCCGATTACAGCGCCACGCCGGCGCTGACGCCGCCGGCACCCATCAGCGGGGCCGAAGCCTTTCGCCGCTATATCGATCACACCCTGCCCTATCTCGCCGAAAGCGGCGGCGAATTGCTGCTGCTGGCCGAGGGCGGGCGCTTCCTGATCGGGCCCGAAGGCGAACGCTGGGACCTGGCCATGCTGGTGCGGCAGGCCAGTGCCGAAGCCTTCCTCGCCTTCGCCAGCCACGAGGCCTATCTCGGCGGCATCGGCCACCGCACGGCCGCGATTTCGGATTCGCGCCTCTTGCCGCTGGCGGAAATCGAACCCGGTGTGGCGGCGGCGTGATCGCCTCGCGGCGGCAAGCGCATTAGGCTTGCAGACGTTCTCACCCGAAGGCCGCCATGCACACACGCCCCTCCGCCCGTCTGCTCGTTCTTGATCCTGAAGGCCGGGTGCTGCTGTTCCGCTTTGCCCATCCGGACGGCGCCAAGGGCCATCGCCATTACTGGGCGACGCCCGGCGGGCGGCGCGAGGCCGGCGAGAGCTTCGCCGAGGCCGCGATCCGCGAACTGGCCGAGGAGACCGGGATGGTGCGGGACGATGTCGGGCCCGAAGTGGCGCGGCGCCAATTCGTGCTCACCCTGCCGGACGGCGAAGAGGTTCTGGCCGATGAGCGCTTCTTTGTCGTGCGCGTGGAGGAAACCGGCCTGTCGCGCGCCGGCTGGACCGAGGAGGAAACGCAGGTCATGGCCGAGCATCGCTGGTGGCACCGGCACGAACTGGAGGCGAGCGCGGCGCTGATCTTCCCCGAAAATCTGGCCGCGATGTTGCGGGCGCTGTGACGGGCGCGCGTTAGCGTTTGCCGCGTTCCTGCTCGATCCTGTCATAGGCCGCGTTGATGGCGGCGAGCTTGTCGTTGGCCAGCCGCACGAATTCTTCCGGCACGCCGCGGGCCATCAGGCTGTCGGGATGGTTCTCGCGCACCAGCAAGCGGTAGGTGCGCTTGACCTCCTCGTCGCTGGCATCATGGGCGACGCCGAGAATGGCGTAGGGATCGGCGGCATCGGGCCCGAAATGGGAGGCGCGGATGCGGCGGAACTCGGCCTCCGTGAAGCCGAAGATCTCGGCCACGCGCTCGAGGAAGGCCAACTCGCCGGGATGCAAGACGCCATCGGCCTTGGCGATCTCGAACAAGCCGTCCAGCACGTCTTCGAGGATGGCCGGGTTGTCGCGGAACAGCCGGGCGATCTGCCTGGCATAGGCCTCGTAGCCGGCCGTGTCCTGGCGGGCCAGATTGAAGATGCGCCGGACATTGGCTTCCTCGGAGGGCGGCACGCGGAAGATGCGGCGGAAGGCTTCTTCCTCGTCCTTGGTGACGACGCCGTCGGCCTTGGCCATCTTGGCGCCCAGCGCGATGACGGCGATGGTGAAGACCACACCCGGCGCATCGGCATCGCCGCCGCCCGGCACGCCGTTGCGGTCGACCAGCATGTGACCGGCAAAGGCGCCCAGCAGCGCGCCGATGGGCCCGCCGCCGAGCAGAAATCCGGCGGCGGCCCCGCCCAGTTTTCCCCAGATGGACATCAGCGGAAGGATTAGGGGAAAGTGGACCAAATTGCGACCGAAGAATTGGGTTCACGCGGAAGCGCGGGGACGCGGAGGTTATGGAGAACGGGACGTCTATCGACGATGTGACCGGCGCCATTGTGGATGCCGCCTTCAAGCTGCATACCGGGCTCGGGCCGGGGCTGCTGGAATTGGTCTACGAAATGGTCCTGGCGCGCGATCTCGCGCGCCTTGGTTTCGATGTGGAGCGGCAGAAGATCATATCTTTCGAATATGACGGGATGCCGTTCCCGGACGGGTTCCGGATCGACGGCTGGTGGACCGCCGGGCCGTCGTCGAAATCAAGTCGATTGACCGGCTGGCCCCGATCCATGGACAGCAACTGCTCACCTATCTGAGGCTCATGAAATTGCCAGTCGGACTTCTCATCAATTTTGGTGCCCCGACCCTCAAGGGCGGGCTGCAGCGCGTCGTCAACGGGCTCGACCCCTCCGCGGCTTCGCGCCTCCGCGTGAATCAAACGGCGTCGCACGCCGATGACTGACGGCAAATGGAATTTCTATGTCGATCGCGGCGGCACCTTCACCGATGTGGTGGCCGAGGCGCCGGACGGGACGGTGTCGAGCTTCAAGCTTCTGAGCCAGGACCCGCGCTACGACGATGCGGCGCTCGGAGGCGATCCGCCGCTGCCTGGGCGTGCCCAGCAACGCGGCGATCCCGCCGGGCCGCGTCGGCGAGGTGCGGATGGGCACGACGGTGGCGACCAATGCGCTGCTGGAACGCAAGGGCGAGCGCGTGGCCCTGGTGACGACCCGCGGCTTCCGCGACCAGCTGCGCATCGGCTATCAGAACCGGCCCAGGCTGTTCGCGCTCAATATCGAGCGGCCGGACATGCTCTACGACCGGGTGATCGAAGCGGCCGAGCGCGTCACCGCCGAGGGCGATGTGCTGCACCCGCTGGAAGAGGCGCCGCTGCGCACGCGCATTGGCGGCGGCGCGGGCCGAAGGGATCGCGGCCGTCGCCATCGTCTTCCTGCATGGCTATCGCTATCCCGCCCATGAGGCGCGCGCCGCCGAGATCGCGCGCGAAGCGGGCTTCGAACAGGTCTCAACCAGCCACGACACCGTGCCGCTGATGAAATTCGTCAGCCGCGGCGACACCACGGTGGCCGACGCCTATCTGTCGCCGGTGCTGGCGCGCTATGCCAACCGCATCGCCGCGGCGCTGGGCGAGGCCAGACTGACCTTCATGACCTCCAATGGCGGGCTGGCGGCGCCGGACTTCTTCCGCGGCAAAGATGCGATCCTCTCCGGGCCCGCGGGCGGGGTGGTCGCCATGGCCGAGACCGCACGCGAGGCCGGCTTCGATCACGTGATCGGCTTCGACATGGGCGGCACCTCGACCGATGTCTCGCGCTTCGACGGCGCCTATGAGCGCGAATACGAAACCGAAGTCGCCGGGGTGCGCCTGCGCGTGCCGATGATGGCGATCCACACCGTGGCGGCGGGCGGCGGCTCGATCCTGGACTATGACGGGGCGCGCTTTCGCGCCGGGCCGGATTCGGCCGGCGCCGATCCGGGGCCGGCCTGTTACCGGCGCGGCGGCCCGCTGGCCGTGACCGACGCCAATGTCATGGTGGGCAAGCTCAAGGGCGAATTCTTTCCGCATATCTTCGGGCCGCAGGCCGACGCGCCGCTGGACGAAGCGGTGGTGCATGAAAGATTTTCCGAACTGGCCGCGCGCATCGGCGACGGGCGCGGGCCGCACGAGGTGGCCGACGGCTTCATCCGCATCGCGGTCGAGAACATGGCCAATGCCATCAAGCGCATTTCGGTCGCACGCGGCTATGACACGCGCGACTATGCGCTCAACTGCTTCGGCGGCGCCGGCGGCCAGCATGCCTGCCTGGTGGCCGAAGCGCTGGGGATGTCCACGATTCTCATCCATCCCTTCTCGGGCGTGCTCTCGGCTTATGGCATGAAGCTGGCAGCGCTGCGCGCGCTGCGCCAGCAGGCCGTCAACGCGCCGCTGGATCGCGCTTGCGTGACCGGGCTCGAACAGGCCGCTGCCGAACTGGGCCAGCGAGGCGGCGGACGAGATTGCGGCGCAGGGCGGAACGCCGGCTCCGGCGCGGGTGCTGGTGCATCTGCGCTACGCCGGCAGCGACACCACCCTGCCCGTGCCGCTGGGCACGGTGGAGGCGATGGAAGCCGAATTTGCGCAGCAGCATGCGCGGCTGTTCGGCTTCGGTTTCGAGGGCAAGACGCTGATCGCCGATTCGATCGAGGTGGAAGCGGTGAGCGCGAAGGACGCCGCCTCCCCGGCTTTGCCGGGACCTCCCCCGCAGGCGGGGGCGGAACAGCAACGCGCGAACGCGCCCGCTTCTTCTCACAAGGCGCCTGGCACGAAGCCGCGATCCGGCGTTCGGACGAACTGTCGCCGGGCGCAACCGTGGACGGCCCCGCGCTTCTGATCGAGCCCAACCAGACGATCGTCGTCGAGGCGGGCTGGCAGGCGGCACTGACGCGATGCGCGCAATCTGGTGCTCAGCCGCGTCGCCGAGAAATCCGCCGCGCCGGATGCCGGCACCACGGCCGACCCTGTGCTGCTGGAAGTCTTCGCCAACCAGTTCATGGCCATCGCCGAGGAGATGGGCGCGACGCTGCAGAACACCGCCTCCTCGGTGAACATCAAGGAGCGGCTCGACTTCTCCTGCGCGATCTTCGATGCGGCCGGCGGCGCTGGTGGCCAATGCCCCGCACATGCCCGTGCATCTGGGCTCGATGGGCGATTGCGTGACGGCGGTGATGGCCAGGCATCCGGCCATGGCCGACGGCGACATGTTCGTGACCAATGCGCCCTATGACGGCGGCACCCATCTGCCGGACGTGACGGTGGTGGCACCGGTGTTCGTCGATGGGGAACGGCGCTTCTTCGTGGCGGCGCGCGGCCATCACGCCGATATCGGCGGCATCTCGCCCGGCTCCATGCCGCCCTTCTCGCGCGACATTGCCGAGGAAGGCGTACTGTTCGACGGCATCGCGCATGATCGCGGGCGGCCGCTTCGACGAAGCAGGCCGTGCGCGCGGTGCTCGAAAGCGGCGCCCATCCCGCGCGCAATCCCGAGCAGAACATCGCCGACCTCAAGGCGCAGGCCGCAGCCTGCGCCAGAGGCGCATCCGAACTCGCGCGCATCTGCCGGCAATATGGCGCCGAGGTCGTGAGCGCCTATATGTCCCACGTCCAGGACAATGCCGAGGAATCGGTGCGCAAGGTCATCGGCGCGCTCAAGGACGGCACATTTGCCATGCCCATGGATGGCGGCATGGAGATCAAGGTGGCCATCACCGTGGACCGCGCGGCGCGATCGGCGCGCGTGGACTTCACCGGCACCTGCGCCCAGCAGGACAACAATCTGAACGCGCCGGGATCGGTGACCAAGGCCGCGGTGCTCTACGTCTTCCGCTGCCTGGTAGAAGGCGACATTCCGATGAATGCCGGCTGCCTCAAGCCGCTCGAAATCGTGGTGCCGGACGGCACGCTTCTGAACCCGCGCGCACCGGCCGCCGTCGCCGGCGGCAATGTGGAGACCAGCCAGGCGGTGGTCGACGCGCTGTTCGGCTGCCTGGGGGTTCTGGCGGCATCGCAAGGCACGATGAACAACCTGACCTTCGGCAATGCCCGCCACCAATATTACGAGACCATCTGCGGCGGGGCCGGTGCGGGACGCACATTCGACGGCCAGTCGGCGGTGCACACGCACATGACCAATTCGCGGCTGACCGACCCCGAAGTTCTGGAGACGCGCTTTCCCGTGCTGCTCGACGAATTCGCGATCCGCAAGGACTCCGGCGGCGCCGGCACGCACCGCGGCGGCGACGGCGTGCTGCGCCGCATCCGCTTTCGCGAGGCGATGACCGCGGCCATCCTGTCGACGCGGCGCGAAACCGAACCCTTCGGGCTCGACGGCGGCGAACCGGGCGCGCCGGGCGCGAACATGGTGTTGCGCGCCGACGGCGATACGCTCGGCCTGCGCGGCCGCGACGAGATCGACATGCAGGCCGGAGACGCCATTCTGATCGTGACGCCGGGCGGCGGGGGATTCGGGCCGGCGAGGTGATTTCGAAATTCGTACACAGAAGAAATTTCCGCATTACACGGAGCATCTGTGCGCAGGTTCGACGGAATCCCGGAATTCCGCCGATTTCGCAATTTCGCAGCGCAACAAGCGAAGAAACATTGTTTCGACGCAAGTCTTTTTTGGGGCTTCCGAATCCATTTTTTCCAAGGCAGACTTGCTGGGCCGAAGGAAGCCTGGAGGGACCCATGGTTCGTGAAATTCAGCTTCTCGCCGTAAGTCTGGTCTTTGTGTTTCTGGGGGCCATCGTGTTCGGCGTTATTCACTGACGCGATGTTAGGGGTTATCTGGAAAGGGCCGGAGCGAATGCTCCGGCCCTTTTCATTTGCGTGGCGCGCAGGCGCGGGGCATTTGCGTGTAAGCAGCGGCCGGAAAAAAGGCCGGCGCTTGCGCGCCGGCCCTTTCCGTTTCCAGAACGCCTGACGGCGTATTACGCCGCGTTCTTGGCGCGCGGATCGTAATTGAGGATCGGCGACAGCCAGCGTTCGCAATCGTCCAGGCTCATGCCCTTGCGTTTGGCATAATCGGCGACCTGATCGCGCTCGATCTTGCCGACGCCGAAATAGCGGGCCTCGGGATGGGAGAAGTAGAAACCCGACACCGCCGAGCCCGGCCACATGGCATAGCTTTCGGTCAGCGTGATGCCGGCGCGGTCCGTGGCCTCGAGCAGGCCGAACAGCGTGCCCTTTTCGGTGTGGTCGGGCTGGGCCGGATAACCCGGCGCCGGACGGATGCCCTGATACTTCTCGGCGATGAGATCGGTCGTTGCTCAGCGTCTCGTCGGCGGCATAGCCCCAGAACTCCTGGCGCACGCGCTGATGCAGGCGCTCGGCAAAGGCTTCGGCCAGACGGTCGGCCAGGGCCCGCAGGAGGATGGCGGAGTAATCGTCCTTGTCCGCCTCGAAACGCTTGACGTGTTCTTCCTCGCCCAGGCCGGAGGTGACGGCAAAGCCGCCGATGTAATCGGCCAGGCCCGTCTCCTTCGGCGCGACGAAATCGGCCAGCGCCAGATTGGGGCGGCCGTTCTCGCGCACCATCTGCTGGCGCAGCGTGTGCAGCGTGGTGAGCCGCTCCTTGCGCGTGTCGTCGGCGTAGAGAACGATGTCGTCGCCCTCGGCGGCGGCCGGCCAGAAGCCGATCACGCCCTTCGCCGTCAGCCATTTCTCGTCGACGATCTTCCTGAGCATGTCCTGCGCGTCCTTGAACAGGCCGCGCGCGGCTTCGCCCACCTTCTCGTCATCGAGAATCTGCGGATAGGGCCCGACCAGTTCCCAGGTGCGGAAGAACGGCGTCCAGTCGATATATTGCGCCAGCTCGCCCAGATCATAGGGGCCGATCTCCTTGACGCCGAGGAAGTTCGGCTTGGGCGGGGTGTAGCCGGTCCATTCGATCTTCGCCTTGTTGGCGCGGGCATCGGCGATCGGCAGGCGCCGGCTGGGCGCACGCTGGGCGGCGTGACGCTCTGCGATGTCCTTGTATTCGAGCCGGATGGTGTTGGCGTAGTCGGCGCTGTTGGTCTTGCTCAGCAGATTGGAGACGACGCCGACCGCGCGGCTGGCATCGGTGACATAGATCGCCTGGTTGCGCGAATAGCTGGGGCTGATCTTGACCGCGGTGTGGACGCGGCTGGTCGTGGCGCCGCCGATCAACAGCGGGATGCTGAAGCCCTGACGCTCCATCTCGGCGGCGACATTGACCATTTCGTCGAGCGACGGGGTGATGAGACCGCTGAGGCCGATGATGTCGGCCTTTTCCTTCTTCGCCGCCTCCAGGATCTTCTGGGCCGGCTGCATGACACCGAGGTCGATGACCTCATAGCCATTGCACTGCAGAACGACGCCGACAATGTTCTTGCCGATGTCGTGGACGTCGCCCTTGACCGTCGCCATGACGATCTTGCCGGCCGGTTCGCTGGTGTTGTTGGCCGCCTGTTCGGCTTCCATGAAGGGGAAGAGATGGGCCACGGCCTTCTTCATGACGCGGGCCGATTTGACGACCTGCGGCAGGAACATCTTGCCGGCACCGAACAGATCGCCCACCACATTCATGCCGGCCATCAGCGGGCCTTCGATGACGTGCAGGGGACGCTCGGCGGCAAGACGGGCCTCTTCGGTGTCGTCGACGATGAAATCGGTGATGCCGTGGACCAGCGCATATTTGATGCGCTCGTTCACATCGGTCTCGCGCCAGGCCAGCGTTTCCTCTTCGCGGGTGTTCGAGCCGTCATTGCGGAAGCGCCCGGCGAGATCGAGCAGGCGCTCGGTCGCGTCCTCGCGGCGGTTGAACAGCACGTCCTCGATGCCGTCGCGCAATTCGGCCGGAATGTCCTCATAGACGGCCAGCTGGCCGGCATTGACGATGCCCATATCCATGCCGAGCTTGATGGCGTGGTACAGGAACACCGAGTGCATGGCCTCGCGCACCCGGTCGTTGCCGCGGAACGAGAAGGAGAAGTTCGACAAGCCGCCCGAGACATGGACGTCGGGCAGGCTTTCGCGGATCCGGCGGGTCGCGTCGATGAAGGCGCGGCCGTAATCGTTGTGCTCCTCGATGCCCGTCGCCACGGCGAAGATGTTGGGATCGAAGATGATGTCTTCCGCCGGGAAGCCGACCTTCTCGGTGAGCACGTGATAGGCCCGGGTACAGATTTCGACCTTGCGGTCTTCGGTATCGGCCTGGCCGGTCTCGTCGAAGGCCATGACGACGATGGCGGCGCCAAAGCGCATCGCCTTCTTGGCCTGCTCGATGAACTTCTCCTCGCCTTCCTTCATGCTGATGGAATTGATGACGGGCTTGCCCTGACTGACCTTGAGGCCTTCCTCGATCACCGTCCATTTCGAGCTGTCGATCATGACCGGCACCCGGGCGATGTCGGGCTCGGCGGCGATCAGGCAGAGGAAACGCTTCATCGCCGCTTCGGAATCGAGCAGGCCCTCATCCATGTTGACGTCGATGATCTGGGCGCCGTTCTCGACCTGCGCGCGGGCGATATCGAGCGCGGCCTCGTAGTCCTCCGCTGCGATCAGCTTGCGGAACTTGGCCGAGCCGGTGATGTTGGTGCGCTCGCCGACATTGACGAAATTGGTGTCGGGGGTGAGCGTGAAAGGCTCCAGCCCGGACAGGCGCAGATAATGCGGCTTTTCGGGAATTGCGCGCGGCGCGATGCCCTTCACCGCCTCGCCGAAGGCCTTCAGATGTTCCGGCGTGGTGCCGCAGCAGCCGCCGACGATGTTGACGAGGCCGGCCTGGGCGAATTCCTTGATCAAGCCGGCCATATGTTCGGGGCTGTCGTCATAGCCGCCGAATTCGTTGGGCAGGCCGGCATTGGGATGGGCGCTGACCAGGGTGTCGGCGACCTTGGACAATTCGGCGATATAGGGGCGCATCTCCTCGGCGCCGAGGGCACAGTTGAGGCCGATCGCAAAGGGTTTGGCGTGGCGCACCGAATGCCAGAAGGCTTCGGCGGTCTGGCCGGTGAGCATGCGGCCGGACAAATCGGTGATGGTGCCCGACAGCCAGATCGGCAATTCCTCGCCCATCTCCTCGAAGGCTTCCATGACCGCATAGATCGCGGCCTTGGCGTTGAGCGTGTCGAACACCGTCTCGATCATGATCAGGTCGGCGCCGCCCTTCATCAGGCCGATCGTGGCCTGGCGATAGGTTTCGCGCAGCTGATCGAAACTGATGTTGCGGAAGGCCGGGTCGTTGACGTCCGGCGACAGCGAGGCGGTGCGGTTGGTCGGGCCCAGAACGCCGGCGACGAGACGCGGCCGGTCGGCCGTGGTGTAGGCGTCGCAGACCTCGCGGGCGAGACGGGCGCCCTCCTCGTTCAATTCGGCGACGACGTCTTCGAGGCCGTAATCGGCCTGGCTGATCGTCGTGGAATTGAAGGTGTTGGTTTCCAGGATATCGACCCCGGCCTCGAGATAGGCGCGCCCGATATCGTTGATGATGTCGGGACGGGTCAGCGTCAGCAGGTCGTTGTTGCCGCGTTGCTCATGGCTGTGTTCGGCGAAGCGCTCCCCGCGGAAATCCTTTTCCTCGAGCTTGTAGCCCTGGATCATGACGCCCCAGGAGCCGTCGAGCAGGATGATGCGCTTCTTCGCCTCTTCCTTGAGCCAGGCGATACGGGCGGCGCGGTCGAAACTCATGCGAACTCCTTTTCGGCGTCTTTCACGGCCGGACTTTCGTGCTGCCCAAGAATGCGGCACGCGGCATAGGTGAGATCGGCCTGATTCAGCGTGTAAAAGTGGAATTGGTCGAAGCCTTCGGCGCTCAGTTCCTCGACCTGTTCGGCCAGAACCGTGGCGGCGATCAGCCGGCGGGTTTCGGGATCCTTTTCGAGCCCGTCATACAGCCGCATCAGCCATTCGGGGACGCTGGCGCCCGAACGGGTGGCCATGCGCGCGATGCCGGCAATGTTGGTGGTCGGGATCAGGCCCGGCACGATGGGGATATTGAGCCCCTGGCGCGATGCCTCGTCACGGAAGCGGGCCATGGCATCGGTGTAGAAGCCGAACTGGGTCAGCGCGCGGGTGGCGCCGGCATCGACCTTCTTCTTCAGCAGCTCGATGTCATGGCCGAAATTCGGCGAATCCGGATGACGCTCGGGATAGGCCGAGACCGACACTTCGAAGGGAGCAATGGATCTGATGCCGCGCACCAGGTCCGGCGTGGAGGCAAAGCCGTCCGGATGCGGGCTGTAGGGCGCGTCCGGATCGGGCATGTCGCCGCGCAGCGCCACGATATGGCGCACGCCGGCATCCCAATAGCTGCGCACGACATCCTCGATCTCGGCGCGCGGCGCGCCGACACAGGTCAGATGCGCGGCCGGCTTGAGGCTCGTCTCCTGGACGATGCGCTTGACCGTGGCATGGGTGCGGTCGCGCGTGGATCCGCCGGCGCCATAGGTCACCGAGACGAAGGCCGGCTGGAGCGGCTCCAGACGCCGGATCGCCTTCCACAACTGGTCCTCCATCGCCTGCGTCTTCGGCGGAAAGAACTCGAAGGACACCTTGAGCGGCGGATCCTGTCTGATCAGGCGTTTCAAACTCATGCCGCTTGTCTCTCCTTTAGCTTGAGGGGTTCTGCGGCGCGAACCGCGACCCATATCTTGACCGTCAGTTTGCCTTCGCCCGCATGGGCCTGCCCCTTGCCTGGCGCGATGGCCTCTTCGGCGATGGGCGTCAGGTCGGCGGCCTTGAACCAGCCCGCGACCTCGCGGTCGGAAAAGCCGAGACGGCGATGGGCCAGCTCGTCGCGCAGGAATTCGAGGCTGTGCGGCGCGAAATCGGCGACCAGCACCCGCCCGCCCGGACGCAGCACGCGCGCGGCATCGACGATCGCGGTTTGCGGATCCTCCAGATAATGCAGGACCTGATGGAACAGCACCGCGTCGAAGCCCTCATCGGGGGCCTCCGTCGCGAATGGCAGGCGGAAGACATCGGCCAGGCGCACCTGACAATGATGGGCCTTGGCCCGCGCCAGCCGATCGCGCGCGATCGAGCAGCATTTCGGGGCTGACATCGACGCCGACCCCGCGGGTGATATAGGGCGCCAGCAGTTCCAGCATGCGGCCGGTGCCGGTGCCCGCATCGAGCAGCGTGTCGATCGGCGCGTCCTTGAGCAGGCGCACGATGGCATCCTCGACGTCCTTCTCCGGCGCGTGCAGGGAGCGGATGCGCCCCCACTCCTCGGCATTGGCCTTGAAGAAGTTCGCCGCGAGCTCGGCACGGGCCTGGCGCACATCGGCCAGCCGCCGCAGATCGGCTTCCAGCATGGACCCGGTGGTCGCGGCCAGATCGATCAGCGTCGTGGCGAAGCTGGCGCCGGGGCCGCGATCGGAGGCGCGATAGAAGACCCAGCTGCCCTCCTTGAAGCGCTGAATCAGCCCGGCGTCGCACAGCAGCTTGAGATGGCGCGAGACCCGCGGCTGGCTCTGACCCAGGATCTGGGTGAGCTCGCTGACCGTCAGCTCGGCCTCGCGCAGGATCAACAGGAGGCGCAGACGGGTGGCGTCCCCCGCCGCCCGCAACATGGTCAAAAGCTGTTCCATCGCCGAATTCCGGTCTTTCCATAGGATTGGCCCCGGCGGCACGCCGCCAGAGCCGATACCCATATAAACATATCTTTATATCGTTATGCAACATTTCGTTGCGGTGCGGGCTGGCCCGCCCCGCCCCCGCCGGCGGACTGCCCTGCGCGGCCCGACTTACTGTATTCTGGGCACCGCCGGTCCGCAGGCGGCTGCGTTCCCGCCGCCGCACAGGGAAATTCGCCAACCTGGAGCGAAGCTGCGGGCTCGGACGTTCCAGCATTGTCATCGGCGCGCCGGAAACCGGGTGCCATGAACTTGCCATACGCGCCTTCGAGCATAGATACACACCATTGAACGGACCCAGAGACGCGCCCATGCCCCAGATTTCCCAAAGCCTGACGCCCCGCCCCACGCCCGCCCGCACCGCCCCCTGGCGGGTCGCCATTTTCGGCCTGATGATCGCCCTGGCAGGCCTGGCCGCCATCCCGGCGGCCCAGGCCGCGACCCCCGCCGAACAGTTCGTGCAGTCCAATATCCAGCGCGGCTTGAGCATCCTCAACGACAAGAGCCTGAGCGCCGCCAAGAAGCGCACCGAATTCCGCGACTTCCTGCTGGGACTGACGGACATCAAACGCACGGCGATGTTCACGCTGGGCGCGGCGCGGCGCACCGCATCCCCGCGCGATGTCGAGGGCTTCGTCAACGCCTTCCGCGACTATGCCTTCGCCATCTACCAATCGCGATTGTCGGCCTATTCCGGGACAGAGCCTGAAGGTCACCGGATCGACCGAACGGGCGCCGAACGACTTCGTGGTGACCACCGAACTGGTGGAACCGGACGGCTCCACCGACAAGCAGCCGATCGCGGTCGATTTCCGCGTCTTCAAGGATGGCGGAAAATTCGTCGTGCTGGACGTCAGCGTCGTCGGCGTGTGGCTGGCGATCGAGGAGCGCGACCAGTTCACGGCCTTCCTGGCCCAGCACAACAATTCTGTGCCGGCGCTGACGCGCCACCTCAACGAGCTGACGGCAAAGCTGGAGGCCGGCGGCACCCAGGCCACGGCCCGCTAAACCTCCATCCACGCCATGACAAAACGGCGGCCCAGGGGCCGCCGTTTTTTCGTTCAGCGCGCGAAGCGCTTGTACTTGATGCGGTGCGGGCTGTCCGCATCGACGCCGAAGCGGCGTTTGCGGTCTTCCTCATAGTCCTGGAAATTGCCCTCGAACCATTCGACATGGCTGTCGCCCTCGAAGGCCAGCATGTGGGTGGCGATGCGGTCCAGGAACCAGCGGTCATGGCTGATGATCATGGCGCAGCCGGCGAAATCCTCGAGCGCGGCTTCGAGCGCGCGCAGGGTTTCGACGTCGAGATCGTTGGTCGGTTCGTCGAGCAGCAGCAGGTTGGCGCCCGAACGCAGCAGCTTGGCCATATGGACGCGGTTGCGCTCGCCGCCCGAAAGCTGGCCGACCTTCTTCTGCTGGTCGCCGCCCTTGAAATTGAAGGCGCCGCAATAGGCGCGGGAGTTCATCGTGCGCTTGCCGAATTCGAGAATGTCGGTGCCGCCGGAAATCTCCTCCCACACCGTCTTGTTCGGGATCGAGCGCGTCGCGCGACTGGTCGACATAGCCCAGCTGCACCGTGTCGCCGATGCGCAGCACGCCGCCATCGGGCTTTTCCTGCCCGGTCATCATGCGGAACAGCGTGGTCTTGCCGGCGCCGTTGGGGCCGATGACGCCGACGATGCCGCCGGGCGGCAGCTTGAAATTGACATCCTCGAACAGCAGGCGGTCGCCATAGCCCTTGGTCAGGCCCTCGGCCTCGACCACCACGGCTGCCCAGCCGCTCGCTGACCGGGATCAGGATCTGCGCCGGGCCCTGAGCGCTGCTCCTGCGACTTCGGCCAGCAGCTCCTCATAGGCGGTGATGCGCGCCTTCGACTTGGCCTGACGCGCCTTGGGCGATTTCGAAATCCATTCGCGTTCGCGGGCGAGCGAGCTTTCGCGCGCCTCGGCTTCCTTGCCTTCCTGGATGCAGGCGCTTTTCCTGCTCCTCGAGGAAGGTCGAGTAATTGCCTTCATGGGGAATGCCGCGGCCGCGATCGAGTTCGAGAATCCAGCCGGTGACATTGTCGAGGAAATAGCGGTCATGGGTGACCAGGATGACGCAGCCCTTGTATTCGCTGCAGCGTCTTTTCCAGCCAGGCGACGGTTTCGGCATCGAGATGGTTGGTCGGTTCGTCGAGCAGCAGGATGTCGGGCGCATCGAGCAGCAGCTTGCACAGCGCCACGCGGCGCTTCTCGCCGCCGGAAAGGTTGGTTACGTCGGCATCCGCCATCGGGGCAGCGCAGCGCGTCCATCGCCATCTCGACCTGGCTGTCGAGGTCCCACAGATTGGCGGCCTCGATCTTGTCCTGCAGCGCGCGCCATCTCGTCGGCGGTCTCGTCGGTGTAATTGGCCGCGATCTCGTTGAAGCGGTCGACCAGCGCCTTCTTCTCGGCCACGCCCTCCATGACATTGCCGAGCACATCCTTGGCCGGATCGAGCTGCGGCTCCTGCGGCAGATAGCCGACGCGGACGCCGTCGGCCGCCCAGGCCTCGCCGGTGAATTCGGTGTCCATGCCGGCCATGATGCGCATCAGCGTGGACTTGCCCGCGCCGTTGACGCCGACGATGCCGATCTTGGCGCCGGGGTAGAAGCTCAGCCAGATATCCTTGAGGACCTGCTTGCCGCCCGGATAGGTCTTGGACAGATCCTTCATGAAATAGACGAATTGCGGCCCGGCCATGGTGGTGCGTCCTCGATCGGCGGATAGAGGCGGGCGTTGTAGCGAAGCCGCGCTGGGCCCGCAATCCGTCCGGAAAATTGCGTATTGACCCGGGCCCCGCGGACCGGCATCACAAAGACGATGCGCGCGCCCGTGACCACGCCCTGCTCGACCGCCGCCGGCACTGCGCCCGGCACCCCCATCTGCTTCCACTGCCCGGCCCGGATGAGCGATCTGTGCGCCGGCGTGCCGGATGACGAGCTCAAGCTGCTGGCCGCGATCTCGACCCATCTGCACCTGGCTCCGGGCGAGACGCTGATCCTGGACGGCGATGCCTCCGACCACGTTTACAATGTCGTCGACGGCACGCTGATGATGACGCGGCTGGGGGCCGACGGCCGCCGCCAGATCCTGGCCTTCCTGCTGGCCGGCAGCTTCATCGGCTTTTCCTCGGACCAGCTCTACCGCTTCAATGTCGAGGCGATCTCCGGGTCCGAGCTGTGCCGCTTCGAGCGCAAGAAGCTGGAGCCGATGTTCGAGGCCTATCCCGAGATGGAACAGCGCTTCCGCCAGATGGCGGCGCGGGTGATCGAGGATCCTCGCTCGACCTGGTGTTCACGCTGGGCCGGCGCAATGCCACCGAGCGCATGGCCGCCTTCCTTCTGCATCTGCGCGACATGCAGCGCGCCGAGATGGCCCAGCTGCCGGGACCCCACCACCCCTGGCAGATCCCGATGACGCGCACCGATATCGCCGACTATCTGGGCCTGACGATCGAGACGGTGAGCCGGGTGCTGTCGCGCCTGAAGGCCAAGGGCATCGTGCGCCTGCCGACGCTGCACAGCTTCGAGATCGCCGACGAGGCAAGGCTCGTCGCCGCCGCCGGCGAGAGCTGAGACAACAAGCTGTTTGCAACAGACATGAAAAAGGCCGGGCGGCGAGCCCGGCCTTTTCTCTGTGCGGCGCGGACGGCGCCCTAGAAGTTGATCTTGGCGCGGGACAGCACCGACAGCGCGTTGGTTCCGCTCTGGCCCGCAAAGTTCATCTGGTAGCCGGCATTGGCCTGCAGCGCGAGCGCGCCATCGAAGAAGGTCGTGACATAGCCCAGCTCGACATCGGTTTCCGGCGTGCCGCTGACCAGCGACACATGCTCGTGGCCGACCAGCAGATTGCGGTTGGCATCGACCCCGGTCGCGGCCGTCAGATCGACGCCGCCGCGATAGACCTGAATCGGGCGCGTGACGGCCAGGCCCAGCGAGTTGCTGCCGCTGAACAGCCCGTGCTTGGCGATCGCCATGCCGTAGGAGCGGCTGTGCAGCGTATCGGCACCGGTCACAAGTCCATTGGGGCGCAGATTGAGCTGCGTGACGCCCTCATTGTAGGAGAAGGTCGTCACCCAACCCTCGCCGAAGCCGAAGCGCGCCGACAGGCCCACCGCCGTGGTGTCGGCCGATTTGGTCAGCGCCAGCGCACCGGAATTGACGCCGCCCAGCAGACCGTTGCGTTCGCTGGTCTGCGAGGCCGTGACACCCAGCCCGCCCCAGCGCGCGAAGTCCCAGGTCAGGCCGGCTTCGGTGGAGTAGGCCCGGCGCTGATCGAGATAAGGCTGCATGCCCTGGATCTGATCCAGGGTGGAGAAGACCGGCACCTCGAACTCCGGACGCTGCGGCGACAGCGACGAGGCGCCGAAATGCAGCTGCAGATCGTCGCTCAGACGCACGGAGGTGCCCAGATAATTGCCGCCATCGGTCAGGCTGAGATAGGGCGAGTTCACCGCCGAAGCCGAGAAGAACAAGCCGTCATAGGCGCGGCTGCCCAGGGCATCGTAGGAATTGAACCGGCCCGCCATGTCGAGATTGTAGCCGGCATTGATGGTCACGCCGGGCATCAGGGCGGCGGACATCTCGAAGTCCCGCAGGTCGTATTGCTCGCGGTCCTCGGTGAGGAACATGCCGGACAGAAGCCGCGGCGTCGTCGTCTTGACGGCGAAGCCCGAGGCCACGACCGTGCCGAGGGCCGTCTGCATGCCGCCGGCGAAGGGCCGATAGCTCTGGAACTGGTCGGAGAGCAGCATGCCGTTGAAGTTGACCAGGCGCGGGTCATAGGTCGCGGTCGACAGATTGGCCTGGAAGTCGCGGCCGAAGGAATCCACCACGACCGCGCTCTTGAGCAGATTGCTGTTGCGCACCGCGACGGCCATCGGACCGCTGACATAGGAGGTCATCGCACCGCTGGCGCCCGTAACGGAGGCCGGCGTCGCGGCGGATGTCGCCGTCGCCGCGCGGCCCAGGGTGCCGGAGGTCGCCACGACCGACGCGCCGGCCGGCGACAGCGCCTTGGTGATGTCGACCGCGCCGCGGCCGAAGCGGCGGTCCGGGCCGCGCGCGCCCAGATCGTCGGCGGTCTCGAAAATGATGTCGGCGATCTGGCTGGAGGTCAGGCTCGGCCAGCGGCCCTTGATGACGGCGGCAACGCCGGACACATAGGGCGTGGCCATCGAGGTGCCGGACAGATAGCCATAGGTTGCACCGCTGGCCGTGCCATTGCCGACGGACGACCAGATGTAATAGCCCGGCGCCACCACGAAGTAGTCCTTCATGCAGTAGCGCTGGCCGTTGTGAATCTCGCAGCGGTTGCCAGGTGTCTGGCTGAAGGGGGCAAGCCGGCCAAAACCGTCGCTGCCGCCGCTTCCGGTGGCACCGACGACGATCATCGAGCCGCGCACGCCGTTCTTCAGGGCCGCACCGGCCAGAAAGCCGCCGGTCGGATAGCGCGGGCCCGAATTGCCGGCGGCGACGACCAGCAGCGAGCCATTGGCGATGGCCGTCCGGAAACCGAGAATATCGGAGTTCGACAGGATGGGCCCGCCGATCGAGACGTTGATGACATCGGCGCCGTGCTCGGAGGCATAGACGATGCCCTGGGTAACGCCGGCGCAGCCGCTCGAGGTCGAAGAGCAGACCTTGACCGGAAGGATGTCGGCTTCACTGGCCAGCCCGACATTGGCGCCTGCCGCGATGCCGGCCACATGGGTGCCATGTGTCGCGTTCGGACCCGGGAACACGGCGGTGTCACCGCCAACCTTGTCCCAGGCATTGGTGCAGGGATTGAGCGAGCTGACGATGCAGCCGCCGGTCAGCACACGGCCGGCGAATTCGGGATGGTTGAGATCGATGCCGGTGTCGACGATGCCGACCACGGCGCCCGCGCCCTTGTAGCCGAAGCTCCAGCCAAAGGCGCTGGCCGCGATGTCGTGGGGCGTATCGCACCACCCGGCCGCATTGCTGCAGGCGCCGGGAATGACCGTCGTACTCGGATTGGCCCAGCCCTTGAGGATCTGCGTCGACGGGCGGTTGTTCCGGCCACGGTGATGGCGGCCGCGCACGCCATACACCGTGCCGTCGAGCTGATAGTGCGGCGTGAAGAAATCCGAGACGCCGGACGACAGCTGGACGAGAACCCCGTCCGGCTTTCCCATGGTCTCGTCCGTCATCGCCGCATGGGCGACGGAACCAAAGCTCAGGGCTGCCGCGGCTGCGGAAATCGCGAAGAACGCCCGGATGCGCATCTAGTCCCCCGTCTCTCCAACAGGCCGAAACCCCAGCCCTTGGATAAAGCTCAGGAAAAACCTTACCAGATAGGCCCTTCCATTCAACGATCTGGCCTGCCAATTCTGTGTCCCGACAGCCACATTCCGGGATTTTCGCGGCCCGGCGCCGGGGCCGATCGAAGGATCGTTCCAATAAAAACCGGTCCCGGCAATAATGTTCGAAGTCGTACCGGAACAGCACAAAAGGCCATGCCAGATGCCTAACCAGCCGATCGCCGCGGGCATTCTCCCCGTGACCCCCTTTCAGCAAAACTGCTCGCTGATCTGGGATCCCGCGACCATGCGCGGCGCGGTGGTGGATCCGGGCGGAGAAATCCAACGGATTCAAGAGGCTATCACGGCCAAGGGGGTCACCGTCGAGAAAATTCTGCTGACCCATGGCCATCTGGACCATGCCGGCGGGGCCGCCGCCCTGGCCCGCAGCCTGGGCGTGCCGATCGAGGGGCCGCACGAAGACGACCGCTTCCTGCTCGAATTGCTGGCCGACCAGGGCAGCCGCTACGGGTTTGCCGGCAGCGAGAACTGCCGCCCCGACCGCTGGCTCAGCGACGGGGACACGGTCACGGTGGGCGGGACCACGCTGGGGGTGCGCCACTGCCCCGGCCATACCCCCGGCCACATCGTCTTTTTCAACCAGGACGCGAAGCTGGCCTTTGTCGGCGACGTGCTGTTCAAGGGTTCGGTGGGGCGCAGCGACCTGCCGCGCGGCAACCATGCCCAGCTGGTGGAATCGATCACCGAACGGCTGTGGCCGCTGGGCGACGAGATGCGCTTCGTGCCGGGTCATGGCGAGACCTCGACCTTCGGCTGGGAACGCAAGACCAATCCGTATGTCTGCGACCTGGCGCTGGGGCGGGCCTAGGCGCCCGCCAGATCCCGCCGCGCCCCCCGAGATTCAGATCAAGCCGTAGCGCAGGGCTTTTGCCACGGCTGCGGGCATGGTCTGAGCCCGCAATTTGCGCCGGGCATTTGCGGCGTGCAGATCGACCGTGCCGCGCGACACACCGAGCCGTTCGGCGATGCGTGCGGCTCGCAGGCCTTGGGAAAAATGCAGCATCACATCGCGCTCGCGCGCCGTCAGCCGCAGGCCGAAGGCACCGTCCATGCGCTGCACTTGCGGGCGCAGGACCGGTAGCACCGCAAACGTCGCGATCAGCAACTCATTGCGGCGGGCGTCAAACAGCTCCGCGACATTGCGCTCGCTCCGGTCGGGCGTTCCGATGCTGAACCCAAAGGTGCGGCGGATGCCCTCGCCGGTCGAAGCTCCGCTGCTGCCCCAGAAGGACATCGCATTGGCGAGCCCGCCCTCGCTCGCGCCCTCCACCACGCGGCGCGTGTTCGGCGCCTCTTCATAGCGCCTGGCGGTGATACGGTTCCATCGAAAGCCGTCGGTGTCGGCGTTGCCGAGGCCCTGTGCCCTGTTCGCCTCCAGCACCACATGGTCATGCGCGCCGTGATTGCAGGTCTCGTACTCCTCGAGCCAATCGGCGGTCATGTTCGACCACAGAAGCGGCACCTCCTGCGAGCCATCGGGCCGGAATGACAAGACGCCCAGAACGTAGGTCGGCAGATCACAGGCCGCGAGATAGCCCTGATAAGATGCCAGAACGGTCTCGTCATCGATTTGCGCGCCAAGTCCATGGCCTTCCAGCGCAGTCAGAAAGCTTGCCAGCTCCGGGGACATGGCCGCCTCAGATCAGCCCGAAGCGGATGGCTTTCGCGACCGCCTCGGGCATGGTCTGGGCGCCCAGCTTGCGCCGCGCACTGGTCGCGTGCAGGTCCACCGTGACGCGCGACAGATCAAGCCGCTCGGCAATGCGCTCGGGGCGCAGGCCCTGGGTGAAATGCGCCAGCACTTCGCGCTCGCGCGGCGTCAGGCGGCCGGCAAATCCGTCACGGGCACGCTCGATCTGGGGGCGCAGGACCGGGAGCATCGCAAAGGTCGCGATCAGCAGCGCATTGTGATTGGCCCGGAACAGCGTCTCGACATGCTCCTCGGTCTTTTCGGGCGCCCCAAGGGTAAAACCGAAGGTGCGTCCGCCCCCGTCCACGCCGAGTTTCTCCGCGTGGCCCCAGAACGAGACGGCACTGAACAGCCCGGCATCGGCGGCGCCGCGCAGCACCTGACGCGTCTGCGGGGTCACGTCGGAACGCTCGGCTGTGCTGCGGCTCCATTTCAGCCCAAGCGTCATCTCGTGCTGCTGCTGCAGTTTGCGGGCTTCCAGCAGCACGTAATCATGGCTGTCGTAATTGCAGGCGTCGTATTCGTCGAGCCAGCCCCGGTCCACATTCGACCACATGGACGACAGTTCCGGCGTCCCGTCCGGTTTCGTGGACATCACGCCCAGCACAAACAGGGGCAAATCGCAGGAGGCGACGAAATCCTGATAGGCGGACAGAACAGCCCCCGCGTCCGGCTGATCCGACAGGCCGTGCGTCTGCAGCCTGGTCAGAAATGTCGCCAACTCCGGTGACACGTCTTGCTCCCCCTGCCCCCAGCACAAGATTGCAGCAGTGTAATTATCCCGGCCGCGATCTGCCAACCCCAGATTGCAGGCTCGCGCGCGCGGCCTGCCGGAGCGTCCCCATACCTGTTGTTCGAAAGCGCTAGACTCTGGGGCGCGCCCCGTCGCATGTTGCCGCGCACAAGAAAACTACGTGGGGTGAGGACAACGCGCATGACGGCCATCAATCCGGTTACCGATCTGACCAATGAAGGCGAGATCGCCGTCATGACCGCTCAACTCGCCGCCGGTGAACGCCCTGTCGGCGCCGGTCCGCGACGGGCTGGCCGAGGGCTTCAAGCAGGCCATCGCCGACTCCGCGGCCAAGGCCATCGTGCTGATCTGCGAAGGCCGCACCTTCATCGCCGGCGCCGACATCTCCGAATTCGGCAAGGCGCCCAAGGGCGCCAGCCTGTACGACGTCCAGGCGGCGATGGAGAATTCGCCCAAGCCGGTGATCGCCGCGATCCACGGCACCGCGCTCGGCGGCGGGCTGGAAGTGGCGCTGTGCGCCCATTACCGCGTGGCGGTGCCGAGCGCGCGCTGCGGCCTGCCGGAAGTCAATCTCGGCCTGTTGCCGGGCGCCGGCGGCACCCAGCGCCTGCCGCGCATCGTCGGGCCCAAGCCGCCCTCGACATGGTGACCAGCGGCAAGCATGTGCGGCGCCAAGAAGTGCCTGGAGGTCGGGCTGGTCGATGAGCTGGCGCCGGAAGACGGCCTGCGCGCGACCGCGATCGAATTCGCCAAACGGTGGTGGCCGAGAACAGGCCGCTGAAGAAGGTGCGCGAGAACAACGCCAAGGTCGAAGCCGCACGCGGCCATCCCGAGATCTTCGCCGATTTCCGCAAGAAGAACGCGCGCAAGTTCCGCGGCTTCCTGGCGCCGGAATACAACATCCGCTGCATCGAGGCGGCCGTGAACCAGCCCTTCGAGGAAGGCCTGAAGACCGAACGCAAGCTGTTCATGGAACTGATGACCGGCCCGCAATCGGCGGCGCAGCGTTATGTCTTCTTCGCCGAGCGGCAGGTCTGGAAGCTGCCCGACGTTCCGGCCGACACCCCGACCATCCCCGATCAAGAAGGTGGGCGTGATCGGCGCCGGCACCATGGGCGGCGGCATCTCGATGAACTTCGCCAATGCCGGCATTCCGGTGACCATCGTCGAGATGAAGCAGGAGGCGCTCGACCGCGGCCTCTCGATCATCCGCAAGAATTACGAGAACACGGCCAAGAAGGGCCGCATCTCGATGGACGATGTCGAAAAGCGCATGGCGCTGATCACCGGCACGCTCAAGCTCGAGGACCTGGCCGATTGCGACATGGTGATCGAGGCGGTGTTCGAGCGCATGGACATCAAGAAGGACGTGTTCGCCAAGCTCGACAAGATCGTCAAGCAGGGCGCGATGCTGGCCTCCAACACCTCCTATCTCAACATCGACGAGATCGCCATCGGCGACCACGCGGCCGGAGGCCGTCATCGGCATGCACTTCTTCTCGCCGGCCAATGTGATGCGGCTGCTGGAAGTGGTGCGCGGCGACAAGACCTCCAAGGACGTCATCGCCACCGCCATGGAGCATGGCCAAGAAGATCGGCAAGATCGCCGTGCTGGTCGGCGTGTGCCCCGGCTTCGTCGGCAACCGCATGCTGGCGCAGCGCCAGCGCGAGGCCAACCAGCTGGTCATGGAAGGGGCGATGCCCTGGGACGTCGACCGCGTGCTCTACGATTTCGGCTTCCCGATGGGCCCGTTCGCGATGAGCGACCTGGCCGGGCTGGACATCGGCTGGGTCAAGGAGAAATCCTCGAGCTCCACCATCCGCGAAGTGCTGTGCGAGATGGACCGGCGCGGCCAGAAGACCGGCGCGGGCTTCTACGATTACGACGAGAACCGCAAGGCCAACCCCTCGCCCGTCACCGAGAAGATCATCCAGGATTTCCGCACCAAGTCGGGCGTCAATGCGCGCAAGGTGTCCGACGAGGAAATCCTGGAGCGCTGCATCTATCCGATGATCAATGAGGGCGCCAAGATCCTCGAGGAAGGCAAGGCCATCCGCGCCTCCGACATCGATATCGTCTGGATCAACGGCTATGGCTGGCCGGTCTATCGCGGCGGGCCGATGTTCTATGGCGACCAGATCGGGCTCGACAAGGTTCTGGCCAAGATGAAGCAGTGGCATGCCGAGATGGGCGAGCAGTTCAAGCCGAGCGCGCTGCTGGAGAAACTGGTGGCGGAGGGCAAGGGCTTCAAGGACCTGAAATAGCCGCGACAGAGCGCAGCGACCCGGCAAGAGGCGCAAGGTGGGAGGACGGTCCATGGCCGCAAGACAGGGTTCCGCATCCGCGTGGCGCCTGGCCGCCTTCTCGACGGCGGGGCTGCCGGTCGGCGCGCTGATCGTGTCGCTGGCGGTCTATCTGCCGCATTACTACACCAGCACGCTGGGCCTGCCGCTGGCTGTGGTGGGCGGCGCCTTCGCACTGGTCCGGCTGATCGATATCTGTCTCGACCCGATCCTGGGCGTCATCATGGACCGGCACACGCACGCCCATCGGCCGCTTCCGGCCGTGGCTGTTCGCATCCGTGCCGGTTCTGATGGTAGCGCTGGTCGCGGTCTATCTGCCGACCAAAGAGGTCAGCGAAAGCCATCTCGTCGGCTGGCTGCTGGTTCTTTATGCGGGCTATTCGATCATCCTGCTCGTCGCATCTGTCCTGGGGCGCGGTGATCGTCGAGGAATACAACGCCCGCAGCCGCATCTATGGCTGGATACAGATGGTGTCGGGGCTGGGGGCGCTGGCCATTCTGGTGCTGCCCGTCCTCGTCCAGAGCCTGTGGCCCGACATCACGATGGCGGCCGTGCCGATGATGGGCTGGTTCCTGATCGCGCTGGTGCCGGTCACCGTCGTGCTGACCAGCACGATGGCCGAGCCGATGCGCGACAACCGCAAGGACGAACACACGCGGCTGCGCGACTATTGGGAGGTCGTGCGGCGGCCCAGCATGGCCCGCGTGCTGGCCGCCGACATGTTCACGACGCTGGGCCCGGCGCTGACGGCGCCGCTCTATCTGTTCTTCTTCGAGCAGGCGCGGCGACTACACCCCGGCGCAGGCCAACTGGCTCCTGATGCTCTATATCGGCGCGGGCTTTGCCGGCCCGGTGTTCTGGGCGCGCGTGGCCGTGCGCCTGGGCAAGCACCGCACGGTGATGGCGGGCGCGGTCGCCTATGCCATTGCGCAGACCGTGCTGTTGCTGTTGCCGGCCGCACATCCGTTCGAAATGTCGTTTGCGATGTTCACGGTCGGCTTCATCGCCAGCGGCTTTCCGCTGGTGATCCGCGCCATGATTGCCGATGTGACCGACGAAGTGCGGCTCGACACCGGGCGCGACCGCACGGCCCTGCTCTATTCCATCACGACCAGCGTGGCCAAGGTGGGATCGACGCTGTCGGTCGGCATCGCCTATTCGATCCTGCCGCTGTTCGGGTTCGTGGCGGCGTCTGGCGCGGTCAACACGCCCGAGGCGATCTGGGGGCTCGAGGCCTGTTACCTTGTTCCGCCGGTGCTGTGTGTCATGATCGGCGGGCTGGCCATGTGGGGCTACAAGCTCGATGCCGCGCGCCACAGCGAAATTCGCGCCGCAACTGGACGCGCGATCCGATGTCGCGATTGTGGAGAACGCGATCGAGCACGGCGATTTTTCCGGCGAAGTGGCACAACCGTCGGCCACGCCGGGTGAGTGAGATTTTGAATTGAAACCCGCCCGGGCGACACGGCCCGGGCCCTGAAGGAGAGTAAAGCCATGCGTGAAGCCGTCATCGTTTCCACCGCCCGCACCGGGCCTCGCGAAGGCCGGCACGCGGCGGGTTCAACATGACCTCCAGCGCCGACATGCTGGCGCCCGGCCATCGAGCAGGCCGTCAAGCGCGCGCGCTGCGCGCCGAAGAGGTCGAGGATGTCATTGCCGGCCAGGTGGCCGCGAGCGGCAATGTCGCGCGCTCTGCCGCCCTGCTCGCCGGGCTGCCGATCACGACCTCGGGCGTGACCGTCAACCGCGCCTGCTCGTCTGGCCTCAACGCCATCGCCATCGCGGCGCGCTACATCATGGATGACGGCGCGCAGATCGCGGTCGGTTGCGGCGTCGATTCCATCTCCTTCCAGGGCGGCGGCGGCGGCGGCAAGTCCGACCGGCTGGTCGAGATGTATCCCGATATCTGGATGCCGATGATCGACACCGCCGATGTGGTGGCCGAGCGCTACAACATCTCCCGCGAATATCAGGACGAATATTCGCTGCGCTCGCAGAAGCTGATGGCGGCGGCGCAGGAGGCCGGCAAGTTCAAGGACGAGATCATTCCCGTCAAAACCAGGATGAAGAAGGTCAACAAGGAGACGAAGGAAGAAACCATCGTCGACTACACGGTCGATCG
The DNA here is from genome assembly GCA_963710925.1 of uncultured Pseudomonadota bacterium. Classification (GTDB taxonomy): domain Bacteria; phylum Pseudomonadota; class Alphaproteobacteria; order Micropepsales; family Micropepsaceae; genus Rhizomicrobium. Next base: position 39,181 of record CAVQBY010000006.1, read on the forward strand.
GCGACGAGTGCAATCGCCCGAACACGACGCTGGAAGGCCTGGCGGCGCTGACGCCGGTGCGCGGGGAAGGCAAGTACATCACCGCCGGCAATGCCAGCCAGCTCTCCGACGGCGCCGCCGCCGTGGTGCTGATGGAAGCCAAGGAGGCCGAAAAGCGCGGGCTGCAGCCCTTGGGCCTGTTCAAGGGCTGGGCCGTGGCCGGCTGCGCGCCGGACGAGATGGGCATCGGCCCGGTGTTCGCGATCCCGCGCCTGCTGGAACGCCATGGCCTGAAGATCGACGACATCGATCTGTGGGAGCTCAACGAGGCGTTCGCTTCGCAGTGCCTCTATTGCCGCGACAAGCTGGGCATCAATCCGGACATCTACAACGTCAATGGCGGCTCGATCGCCATCGGCCATCCCTTCGGCATGACCGGCGCGCGCATGACCGGCCATGTGCTGCTGGAAGGCAAGCGCCGCAAGGCCAAGCACGCGGTCGTGTCCATGTGCATCGGCGGCGGCATGGGCGGCGCAGGGCTGTTTGAGGTGTATTGATCGACACTTCATCGCGGAACGGATCGAGGGGCGCCTGTTGCCGGGCGCCCCTTTTCCTGCGCGCGGCGCCCCGCGACGGCGGCGGCGCCCGGCCAGATTACCGAATATCAAATAGATCGGTCCGCCGACATCTGACAGAAGGGAGCGCATACCGTCCGGCCGGGGATTGCCTTGAAGCTCCCATTGACGAAGACATGGCGCCCCGTCGCCCTGGTCGCGCTTTTGCTGGTCCTTTCGATGCCGGCAACGGCCCTGGCTTCGGACGACGGCGAGGACGCGCCCGACGGGCCCATATCGCAAGTCGTCGTCACCGCGCAGCGGCTCGATGTCGCCCGCGCCAATATCCAGGCCAATCTCGGCGCCTCCACCTATGCGCTTTCGAACGATGCGGTCGAAAACCGCCCCGGCGGCGAGACCATCAACCTCGATCAGATCCTGTTGCAGATGCCCGGCGTGACGGAAGACGGCTTCGGCCAGCTGCATGTGCGCGGCGACCGCGGCGATCTCGAATACCGGATCAACAATGTGATTCTGCCCGAAGGCCTCAGCGATCTCGGCGACATGCTGAGCACGCGCATGGCCGATCAGGTCGAACTCGTCACCGGAGCCTTGCCGGCGCAATACGGGTTGCATGCGGGCGGAATCGTCAACATCACGACCAAGAGCGGCGCCTATCTGGATGGCCAAGAGATCGAACTCTATGGCGGAAGCCATTCCGAATTCGAACCGGCCTTCGAGCTTGGCGGATCGGCCGACGGCACGGACTACTTCGCGACCGGAAACTATCTGACAAGCGATCTGGGCATCGCCTCACCCGACGGCAGCGCCAATCCGCTCCACGATCATACCAGCCAGATCCAGGGCTTCGCCTTTGCCGACCACGTCATCGACGCCGAGGACCGCGTCTCGGTCATGCTGGGCACCTCAACCGAGCGCTTCCAGATTCCGAACCCGCGCGGGCTGAATGCGCAAACCATGGCCGGCGGCAGCGCCGCCTTCCAGCGGCCGCTCATCGTCAACGGCGTCAGCAGCTTTCCCAGCGACGGGCTGAACAGCAACCAGCGGCAGAGCACGCAATTCGCGGTTCTCAGCTATCTGCACACCAGTGGGCGCGCGACCCTGCAGGTGTCGGGCTTCGCGCGCTATTCGCGCCTGGTCTTCACGCCCGACCGGCTGGGCGAACTCTTGTTCCATGGCATCAGCCAGCGCACGGCCAAGCGGGATTCCGGCGCCGGAGTGCAAGCCGACGCGCTCTATCGCCTGGCCGCCACGCACACCTTGCGCGCCGGCCTCGACATCGGCATCGACCGCATCAATTCCGACATGGCGGCGACGGGGTTGCCTGTCGATGCGCTGGGGCGGCCTGTATCGGACAGGCCGCAAACGGTGAGCGGCCATTTTTCCGAACGCGAGACGCGCGCCAGCGTCTATCTGCAGGATGAATGGACCCCCTTGAAACGGCTGACCGTGAATTTCGGCTTGCGCTTCGATACCGTCGATGCCGTCCGCGCGCAGAGCCAGCTCAGCCCGCGGATCAATGCCGTCTGGAGCTTCAAATCCGGAACGACGGTTCATGCCGGCTATGCACGGGACTTCATCCCGGCGCCAGAGGCCGATGGCGCGACCATGGCAAGCCTGCTCGCCGGAACCACGGGCGCCCCGCCAACGGCACAGGGCAGCCTGGTCCGTTCCGAGACGGGCAATTATTATGACCTCGGCGTGCAGCAGACCCTTGGCGCGTGGAAGCTCGGGCTGGACGGCTACTGGCGCGATGCCAGGAACCTGATTGACGACGGACGGTTCGGCGTTGCGATTATCCGCACCCCCTTCAACTATGCGGAGGGCCGCATCCGCGGCATCGAGTTGAGCGCGACCTATGCAAACGGGCCGCTGACGGCCTGGTCGAATCTGTCGGTGGCGCGGGCGCAGGGACGGCAGATCATTTCCGGGCAATCCTATTTCACGCCGGCGCAGCTGGCCTTTGCGAGCGGACATTTCGTTCCGCTCACGCAGGATCAGACCTACACGGCATCCGCCGGTGCATCCTATCGCTGGCACGCGCTTCAACTCTCGGGCACCCTTCTCTATGGAAGCGGTTTTCGCAGGACGCCCGCCGGCGGTCCGCCCAACAGCGCGAGCCTGCCAGCGCATGCGCAGGTGAACCTGGCGGGCGTCTATCACCTCTGGCCCGAGAGCCCGTACCGGCTCGATCTGCGCATCGACGCGATCAACATTTTCGATGCCAAATACGAAATTCTGGACAGCACGGGCCTTGGCGCGGGCACGGCACAATGGGGCGCCGGGCGCGGCGTTTTCCTCGGCGTGGAACAGTCATTTTGAGTACCCCGCCATTGTGTGCGCATCCACAATCGCCGGTGCACAGGGCGGCGCGGGATCGATCGACGTGCATTGAAATTCCAGGAAAGCCCACAAAGGGCGCGGTCCGGCACCCTTTTTCCCTGGGCGGCAGGAATGCCGGAGGTCCTACGCGGCGATCAGAAATCGTTAAAGCCTCTGGATGTATAGAGGGTGCCATGTCGGCCGCACCGGACCTGCCCGTGAAACCCGTTCCGCCCCCCTGCGAACGCTCGCAAGGGAGTCTGGAATTCGAGGCTCTTTGGCGTGCCCTGCCGCGAACCGGGTTGGTTCCCGCCCGGAGCGCCTTCAATCCCGCGCGGGCCGGCAAGCTCCTGTCAAGGCTCATCCTTGTGGAAGCACCAAATCCCAAGCATCCCGGGCTCTTCTTCCGCCTTGCCGGCGAGGTCCTCAATGAAAACGTGCAGACCAACATCGCCGGGACCGACTGGCTGGATTACCTGCCGGCAGAGCATCACGCCGAAGCCCTGGAATCGGCACGCCTGATCTGCAACCACCCATGCGGCGTCTGGCAGCTCACGCCTGTGCATTATGAGCGGGGATATTCGCAACTGATCGAGGCCACGATCTTTCCCCTGGGACCGGGCGCCGACGGCATCCCCCTTATGCTCGGGAGTTTGGAAATTCTTCCCGGCATGAGCCCCAGCAAAGCGGTCGTTGGAAAAGCGATCAGCGCCGAGACTTCCAAGACATACGAATTCATCGATGTTGGCGCCGGTGTTCCGACGCTCCAGATCTAGCCGCGGGTCCCCCTCCATATCCCGCGCACGTCATCGAACGCGAAACCGGTGTCAGGATGTCATCGCCCGTTCGATGCGGCGGCCGGGCACCAGCCACACCGGTGCCGCGGCCAGATAGAGCGCCTGTGCGGCGCGGGCCTGTTTGAGACCCATTGATTGCACGAAAATGGCGGCTACGAATCGAGGGGGGCTTCGCAAGAGGCGCCCCGGTTTTCCGATTGCAGGCCGACAGCGGGAGCGGCAAATGACTGCTTTTTCGAGACGAGCGTTGATGGGGGCCGCTTCGCTTGCCGCTGCGGGCGTCGCATCCACCAAAATCCCGGCGGCGCCGGCGCGCCGGCCGGACCGGCTGGGCACTGCGATCGACGCCGCGGTGCGGACCGCAATGGACGGCGGCGCCTGCCCCGGCACAACCGTTTCCATCTGGCGCAAGGGCGCGATGGTCTTTTCGAAATCCTATGGCGCTGCAAATCTGGAAACGGGAACGGCGGTCTCGGAGACGAGCGTTTTCCGCATCGGATCTCTGACAAAACAGTTTACGGCAGCCGCCATCGTCAAGCTCGCAGTCGCGGGCAAGCTGACGCTCGACGATCCGATTGCCGGTCATCTGGAATTCTTCTCGAAGCTGCCGGCCCTGACGGTGCGCGAGCTGTTGACGCACACCGCCGGCCTGCACAGCGACGAAACCGCGCCGGTCTGCCTGTCCGAGGACGGAAACGCGCCATCGCAGGTCGATCTGGCCCGCGCCATCGCCACGCAATCCAATCCGTTCGACTTTCCGCCCGGCACGGCCTGGCTCTACAGCAATGCCAACTACATCGTGCTCGGAGCGGTGATCGAAACCGTCTCGTCCAGGCCCCTGGCCGAGGCCATGCAGGCACTGGTGTTTGCGCCGCTGGGATTGACGGATACCGCTTTCGACGACACGGCCGACATCGTGCGCGGCCGCGTGTCCGGCTATACGCCCGCTGTCGAAGCCGGACGCTTCGTGCACGCGGCCTACATCCCGGTCGCAGAGGCCGGCGGTGCCGGGGCGATGCGGTCTACGGCCCGCGATCTGTGCGCCTGGCATCACCGGCTGCTGAGTGCCAATCTGTTCGACGCGGCGCATGTCAAGGCGATGATGACGCCGGGCCGGTTGCGCGACGGCCGTCCTGGCGGCGCGCATCGTTTTTCGCCAGCCGATGCGGCCTATGGCGACACGCAATACGGTTTCGGTCTGCTGTTGCCGCCACGAACCAAGGGCCACAGCAGCATTCTGCACTACGGCGCAATCAACGGCTTCGCGAGCTGCCTCGAGACCTATACCGATCTCGAACTCACCGTGGCCGTGCTATGCAATGCCGACATGAAATCCGTTGCTGCCGATCCGGGCAGTGCGGCACGCCGTGATCGACCAGCTTCTTTAATTTGGATCGGCGGCAAACGAAGTCGCCTCTGCGATTCGGTTCTCTCCCCTGACGGAGAGGCAAGATGAAGGCGTGACAGCGTGGCCGTTGCACGGCCATAGTGGCGCGACAATGCCATTTTCTGGAGATTTCCCCTTGCAATATGATGACGTCGTCAAAGGCCGCCGCAGCATCCGCGGCTACAAGCCCGATCCGGTGCCCAAGGCTCTGATCCGCGAAGTGATCGAGATCGCCATGCGCGCGCCCTCCTCGCTCAACACCCAGCCGTGGAATTTCTATGTGGTGGCGGGCGAGCCGCTCGACCGCATCCGCAAGGGCAACACCGAGCGCAATCTGGCCGGCGTGCCGAACTCGCGCGAATTCCGCAGCCATGGCGCTTATGAAGGGGCGCATCGCGAGCGGCAGATCGAGATCGCCAAGCAGCTGTTCGCCGTCATGGGGATCGCGCGGGAGGACAAGGCGGCGCGGCAGGACTGGGTGCTGCGCGGATTCCGCCAGTTCGACGCGCCGGTTTCGGTGGTGGTGACCTATGACCGCTCGATCCATGGCGGCGACATCGCGCCCTTCGATTGCGGGGCCATCGCCAACGCGCTGGTCAATGCGGCGTGGTCGCGGGGACTGGGCTGCGTCATCAACAGCCAGGGCATCATGCAATCGCCCGTGGTGCGCGAGCATGCCGGCATCCCGGACGATCAGGTCATCATGATCTGCATCGCCATGGGCTATCCCGACGACAGCTTCCCGGCGAACGCGGTGGTCTCACGGCGCAAATCCGTGGACGAGGCGGCGGTGTTCGTGGGCTTCGCGGAATAGACCAAAGACCGACCACCAGCAGGCGTGAGAGGCGCGCGGAGTTCGTCCACTCACGCCAATTTGTAATGCAGGGTTGCATAGGGTCTGAGAGGCTTTGCCCGGGGAATACACAGCCACGGCGCGACCTGCGCCGGTCATCGTTGCGGCTGCGGTTCGCGATTGGGGGAAGCATCATGGCCACCGAGAAGGCTGCCGTGGCTCTGGACCGGCGTGTCTATGGATTGGGCGTGATGGCCCTGGCGGTGACGGGGCTGATCGCGGGGAACTTCACCGCAGGGCAGCCTGTGCCCAAGGGCTTTCCCGTTCGCACCGCGCTCGCCTATCTCGCCGCGGCCTACATGCTGGCCGGAAGTGCCGCCGTCGCGTGGCGCCGCAGTGCAGTCGCCTGGGGCGGGCTCGCGCTTGCCGCCTATTATGCGCTCGTCGTTGTCCTATTGATGGACGGCCGTGTGCTGCTCGCCCATTACGATGTCTACGTTGCCTATGAAAACATTGCCGAACAGCTCGCAATCGCGGCCGGGGCACTGATCATCTATGCGACCAATGCGGAGATCGACGCGCTTTTGTCCGCGCGCCTCGCGAAGCTTGGCCAGGTGGCATTCGGCCTGTGCGCGATCGTCTTCGGCGGTGCGCACTTCGCCTATATGAACCTGACCGCGCCGCTGGTGCCCGCATGGCTGCCGCCCGGCCAGACCTTCTGGGGCTATGCGACCGGCATGGCACAGATCGCAGGCGGGATTGCGATTCTGCTGCGGTGGCGTCCTCGTCTCGCCGCCACGCTCCTGGCGGCCATGTATGCATCGTTCCTCCCGCTGGTGTGGGCCCCCATGCTGCTGACCAATCCCTCCAGCCTCGGGCGCTGGACCGAGACGGCCACGACAATCGCGCTGGCCGGCGTCGCCCTGGTCGTGGCAAATTCGATGGCGGGCAGGAGAGCGTGACGAGATGGCGTCCGGCTCACGCCGTCATCGCCCCGCGCAAGCCGGTAGATGGAGCGGCGGTGTTTCACCGCCGCCGCCATCCCGCTCGCCGAGACCCAATGCCAGTGCGCCTAGTTGATGCCCAGAAGTGCGTTGACCTGGGCGATGGCGTCCGGCGTCAGCTCCTTGTTGCTGGAAGACGCCAACTGTGTCTGGGCCGAGCCGATCTCCGCATTGGCCGCATCCAGCTGCGCCTGATCCGCCGATAGCTGAGTCTGCGCATCTGTCAGATCCGTCTGGGCGGCATCGATCTGATCCTGCGTCGCCGTTCCCGAATTCTGCAGATCCGTGAGCGTCTGCTGCGCGGCGTCGACGGCGGCCTGATCCCAATTCACCAGATCGGTGTATTTGGAGATGTCGGCTCGGGCCGAGAGCATCGCCGTCTTGTATTGGGCGACGGCACCGACGATGGATTTCGACGAGGCATGTTCGAGCGCCGTCGAGGATGCATGGGCGGCATTGAGATTGCCCAGCAAATTCGCCGCCTGGGCTTCACCGGCCGCCGCTTGCGCGCCGCTCGGGATATGCGCCATGGCCCCGGCCGGCGGACCCATCGCCACATTGGCCGGCGGGCCCTTGGTGACGCTGGACGGCGGGCCCATGGTGACGCTGGACGGCGGGCCCATGGTGACACTGGACGGCGGACCCATGGTGACACTGGACGGCGGACCCATCGTGACGCTGGCGGGCGGGCCCATCGGGACGCCCGCCGGCGGGCCGCCCGCCCAGCCCGGTTCGATGAATATCAATGCCGATGCGGCAGCGGTTACCAGAAGAAGTTTCGTCTTCATCGCATTGCTCCCAAGAGAGGTGGTGTTTCCTGTCGCCCGTCTACGCATCTTCGGCTCAACCGGCGAAAATCAAACGCATGCCGACGCCGTACCCAGGGCTGGCTTTCGTCGCCCCCACGGTTCCGTAAAGGCTCACGCGCCAATTCGCGTCAAAATTCCACAGCATGTATGGCGACACGGCGACCTGGCTGCCGAGTCCCTGGTAATATTCCTGGCGGTAATTCGCCGAGAGTCCCAGATTGAATGTGGGTGCCATCTTGAAATTGACGCCGCCCGACATGAGCACACCATCTTTCAAAGTGTAGGTCTGATAGTTGCTCAGCCACTGATAGCCGACGGTGCCGAACAGCATCGTGCGCGGCGTGATCGAATGATAGAGATTGGCCTGCAGCGTGTAGTCGAACTTGCCGGTTCCCAGTCCGTTCGCCGCCGTCGGCACCTTCGCCAGGCCCTCAAGCTCGACCGCAGGCAGCCCATCGCTGTCCTTGTGCGCGAGCCAAGCCGCCCCGAGCGTAAGATCGCCCAGGCCGGAGCGCGTTTGCGTCGCGCCGCTTCCGACAACGACGCCGCCGGTAAAGCTGCCGGGCCCTTTCACATCGAGATAGGGCAAGGTGGCTTCCAGCCGCCAGCGCCCCCATTGCGCGCGAACATCCAGCGGGATGCTGAGTACAGTGGTATCGCTTGTTCCACCATATTTGCCGGACGAATAGTCGAAACCGGTCGCCGCCTGCACCGTCGTTTCTTGCCAGAAGGCATGGAGTTGGCTGACCTGGGCCGATGCCGGGCCGGCAACGCAAAGCGCCGCAAAGCCGACGAGGCCCGCAGTTGTTCCTTTCATGAGTTCCCCTGTGAATATCCGAACATGCGCGAGTTAACGCGCAAACCTATTCATTGGGCATGAACCGCACTGTTATAATTTGAGGACATTTCCGGTCTGGGCATCCCGATATTGGATGACACATCCGCAAGGAAGACCGGCAGTCATGAAAGCCCCGGTCCCGCGCCGCAGAGGCAGATTTTCTTGTGCCGAAATCGCTCCCAACCGGCCGTCGCCACTATGGCTAGCTTGACGCGCCTCGGATAGGATTCGGGGATTCGTCAAGGCCCTCCACATCCCGCTGCTGCATGTTCGACATCTTCCTCACCACCGTCACGACCCTGTTCGTCGCCATCGGCCCGCTCGACCTGGCGCCGCTGTTCATTGCGTTGACGGCCGGAGAAGACAGCAGAACCCGCACCAGGCTGGCGCTGATCGCCACCGGCACGGCGAGCGTGGTGCTGCTGGCCTTTGCCTTTGGCGGCAATGAATTGCTGCGGCTGCTGGGCGTCGGCCTTCCGGCCTTCCGCACCGCCGGCGGAATATTGCTCTTGATGGTGGCCGCCGACCTGTTGCTGGCCAAGCATTCGGGCGTGTCCTCGATCACCCCACCGGAAGAGGAAGAGGCCAAGACCCGTCACGACATCGCCGTGGTGCCGCTGGCCATTCCGCTGATCGCCGGGCCGGGCAGCATGACCGCGATCGTGCTTTTGATGGGCAAGGCGCCAAGCCTGGAACAGGGCAGTTTCGTGCTGGCAGGCCTCGCCGTCGTCATGGCGATCACCCTGATCTCGATGCTGGCGGCGGGAAAGCTGGTCAAGGTGATGGGTGTGACCGGGGCCAACGCCATCGCCCGCGTCTCGGGCATATTGCTGGCCGCGCTGGCCATGCAGTTCATCTTCGACGGGCTGACGGCGAGCGGACTGTTTCCCTAAGGTGCAGGCATGCACGGCGCGCGGAGCAGGGCCAATGTTGAATGCAGAGGAGCCCGCCCCTAGCGTTATGCGATGCACACACCACTCCGCATTGCGCTCGCGATCGTCGCCCTCTCATTCACTGCCTCCCTCGCCCAGGCCGCCGACCAAAGCAATTGCCATGTCGGCGCCTACCGGCTGACGGACGGCCGCACCATCGATGTCGCGCCGTCTACCGGCAAGACGCTGCGCTGGCGCAGCTTCGACGGCATGAGCGGCGCACTCAGCGGCGGCAAGGATGGACACTGGACCAGCACCTATGGCTGGACCGGCCGCCCCGACGGTAAGACCGTGTCGTTTTCGGATTGCGCAACGGGCGGCATCGACTTCGCCGGCACGCACGGCCAGCGCATCGCCTTCGCCACGACCGACACCACATTCGAAAGCCATGGCGTGACATTGGCGGGGCGGTTGGTGCTGCCCAAGGGCACGGGCCCGGTGCCGATCGTCGTTCTGGTGCACGGGGCCGAGCGTGATTCCGCGCGCGAATTCTACGCCCTGCAGCGCCTCTTTCCGGCGGAAGGCGTGGGGGCCTTCGTCTATGACAAGCGCGGCACCGGAGGCTCCGGCGGCAGCTACAGTCAGGATTTCAGCCTGCTGGCCGACGATGCCGTGGCCGCAATGCGCGAGGCGCGCAAACTGGCCGGCGCGCGCGCCGGGCGCATCGGCTATCAGGGCGGCAGCCAGGGCGGATGGGTGGTGCCGCTTGCCGTCAATCGCGCGCCGGTGGATTTCGCCATCATCTCCTTCGGGCTTGCCGTGACCGTGCTCGAAGAAGACCAGCAGGAAGTCGAAATCGAGATGCGCGAAAAGGGCCACTCCCCGGCCGAGATCGCCGATGCGCTGAAAGTGGCGCGCGCTGCCGAGACCGTGATCGCAAGTGGATTCACGAAAGGCTTCAATGCGTTCGACGCGGTGCGTGCGAAGTATCGCAATGCCGCGTGGTACAAGGACCTGCACGGCAATTTCACCTTCATGCTGCTACCGCTGACGGCCGAACAATTGAAGGCGATGGCCGCGAAATTCAATTGGGGCACCCCGTTCCACTACGAGCCCATGCCGACCTTGCGCGCCAACACCACGCCGCAACTGTGGATCCTGGGCGGCGAGGATTACGAGGCACCCAGCGCCGTAACGAGCCGGCGCATTCGGTCCCTGATCGCAGATGGCAAGCCCTTCACCCTCGCCGTCTACCCCAAGGCCGAGCACGGCATGACGCTGTTCGAGACGGATGCCAAAGGCGAACGGCATTCGACCCGCTTCGCGCCGGACTATTTCGCCATGATGCGCGACTTCGCCCGCGACGGGCGGCTTGCCCGGGCCTATGGCAATGCCGCGATCACGCGGCCGGCGGCACGCTAGGCCGCCCGCCTGCCCGGCTTGAAGCGCACCGGAAGGCGCTTCGGGCCGGAGATGAAGTTGGAGGCCAGCCATTCCGGCTCGCCCACGATTTCCAGACCGTCAAGCCGCGTCAGCACCTCGTGCAGCACCGCATCGATCTCGATGCGGCCCAGATGCTGGCCGAGGCAGCCATGCGGGCCGGTGCCGAAGGCGATATGTTCATTGGGCGTGCGCGCCAGATCGAAGGCGTCGGGGTCGTTCGAATTGTCCGGGTCGCGATTGGCCGCGCCGAAATACATCACCACCTTGTCGCCTTCGCGGATGTCCTGCCCCGCGAGGACCGTGTCGCGCTTCGCAGTGCGGCGCATATAGATCACCGGCGTGGTCCAGCGCAGCAGCTCCTCGCGGGCGGCCGGCAGGCGGGCATCGAGATCGGATTTAAGCCAGGCGAGCTGATCGGGATGGTCGAGCAGCGCGATCAGGCCCGAGGCCAGGAGATTGCGCGTGGTGTCGCCGCCGGCATCGATCAGCAGCAGGAAGAAGAGCAGGAAATCGGTGTCGTCGAGCGCTTGCCGTCGATTTCGGCGTTCGAGCAGCTTGCTTGCCAGATCGTCGGCCGGCCGGGCGCGCTTTTCGGCGATGACGCCGCGGGCATAATCGAACATCTTCATCATGGCGCCGATCTGGGCGCCCTGCTCCATGCCCTCCGGCGCGCTGTGCAGAATCTCGGTGAGCTTGTAGAGCTCGCGCCCGTCGTCGAGCGGCAGTCCCATCAGCTCGGCAATGACATAGGACGGCATCTCGCCGGCAATGTCCTCGACGAAATCGCATTCGCCCTTTTCGATCACGGCATCGACGATCTGGCGCGCCAGAGCCTGCATGCGCGGCGTGCGTTCGGCCGAGACCGGCACCGTGAACTCGTTTCGGATGAGCCGGCGATAGGCCGTGTGCATGGGCGGGTCCATCATCAGCATCATCTTGTGATCGCCGAACATCGCCTCCTGGCCCGGGGCGGGATCGGTGATCATGATGGTGGGCTCGGAGGAATAGGCCTGAAAATCGCGATCGACGGCATAAACATCCTTGTGGCGGGTGACGGCCCAGAAGCCGGCGCCTTCGGGCTCCTCATGCCAGAACACCGGCGCGTTCTCGCGCAGCCAGCGATACTGGGCAAAAGGATGGCCGGCGGCGAAGCTTTCAGGGGCGAGCAGATCGATCTTCATGGGCGTCCTCACGGCAATGGCGGTTCGCGGCAGGATAGTCGGCTGCGCACAAGCCGGGAAGATCGCCGCCGGAAAGCAGGAACCTGCCGGAAACCCACGCGTTTCCGAAGCTCGCGAGGTCGGGACCGGCGTCGCGCCCCGCAAGACCTGCCCCTCTCGAACAAAGTTTCGTGCCCATGTCGGCATCGACCGCGCAATCGCGCTAGAGCAGGTGCCGCCCCCGCTGCGGCGCGCGGCCGACCAGTGCTTCGCGCCGGATGACGTGACGGTAACATTTTGAATTGTTCATAAACAGGGACTCCCGCGATGAGCAGACTCAAGGCGCTCGAAGAATTCGGCCAATCGGTGTGGCTCGACTATCTCACCCGCGAGATGATCCAGAACGGCGAGCTGGCCAAGCTGATCGAGGACGACGGCATCGGCGGCATGACCTCCAACCCCGCGATCTTCGAAAAGGCCATCGGCGGCGGCCGGGAATATGACGAGCGACATCAAGCGCTATGTCGATGCGGGCGAGGATGTCGGCGCGATCTTCCGCCATCTGGCCGTGCACGACATCCAGCTGGCCGCCGATGCGCTCAAGCCGGTCTATGACCGCACCAAGGCGGCGGACGGCTATCATCTCGATGGAGGTCTCGCCCTATCTGGCCAAGGACACCGACGGCACGATGGACGAGGCGCTGTCGCTGTGGTCGGAAATCACGCGGCCCAATCTGATGATCAAGGTGCCGGCCACGAAGGCAGGGTCTGCCCGCCATCCGCGATCTGACGGCCAAGGGCCTCAACATCAATATCACGCTGCTGTTCTCCTGCGAGGTCTACCGGCAGGTCGCCGAAGCCTATCTGGAAGGGCTCGAACAGAGGCCCCGGCGACGCCGATCTGTCGAAGATCGCCAGCGTCGCCAGCTTCTTCGTCAGCCGCATCGACTCCAAGGTGGACGCGCTGATCGAGGCCAAGCTCGAAGGACGCCGGCAAGGACGAGGATGGCAGCATCGCGCGCCTGGCCACGCTGCGCGGCAAGGTGGCGATCGCCAATGCCAAGCGCGCCTATCAGATCTACAAGGAGGTCTTCGCCGGGCCGCGCTGGGAGAAGCTGGCGGCGCGCGGGCGCCCGGCCGCAGCGTCTGCTGTGGGCCTCGACCGGCACCAAGAACAAGGCCTATTCCGACGTGCTCTATGTCGACACGCTGATCGGCCCGGACACCGTCAACACCATGCCGCCGGACACGATGGATGCGTTCCGCGATCACGGCACCGCCAAGGCCACCATCGAGGACGGGGTCGAGGACGCCACACAGGTTCTCAAGGCGCTCGCGGACGGCGGCATCTCGCTCGACAAGGTCACGGGCGAACTGGTCGAGGAAGGCGTCGACAAATTCGCCGAGGCCGCCGACAAGCTCTATGCCGCGCTGGCGCTGAAGCGGCTCAAGCTGCTGGACGGCAGCATCGTCAAGCTCAGCGAGGCTCTGGGTCCGGCCGAGGACGCCGTCAAGGCGGCCCTGGCCGAATGGACACAATGGGGCGGACGTGCGCCGGTTGTGGGCGCACGACAAGACGTTGTGGACCAATTCCGACGAAGACAAATGGCTGGGCTGGATGGACATCGCCGCGCGCGAGCGCGCCGACGCTGACCCAGCTCAATGCCTTGCGCGACGAGATCGACGCCTCGCGGCTGTCCGATGTGGTGCTGCTCGGCATGGGCGGTTCGAGCCTGGGGGCCGCGGTGCTGTGCGAAAGCTTTGGCCAGCGCCAGGGCTGGCCGCGGCTGCATGTGCTCAATTCCACCGATCCCGACCAGATCCGCGCGATCGAGGAACAGATCGTGCCGCAGGCGACCAAATTCATCGTCTGCTCGAAATCCGGCACCACGCTGGAGCCCAACATCCTCAAGGACTATTTCTGGGACCGCGCGGTGCGCGCCAAGGGCGCGGCCGAGGCCGGCAAACAGTTCATCGCCATCACCGATCCCGGCTCGGCGCTGGAAGCCGCCGCCAGGGATGAAGGCTTCGCCCATATCTTCCTGGGCGATCCGGCCATCGGCGGGCGCTATTCGGTGCTCTCCAATTTCGGCCTGGTACCGGGCGCGGCGATGGGGCTGGACCTGGAGCGCTTCCTCGACGAGACCGACCGGATGGTGACGAGCTGCGGCGCGTTGGTGCCGCCGGTGGCCAATCCCGGCGTGCGGCTGGGCGTCATTCTGGGCGCGCTGGCGACCGAATGCGGACGCGACAAGATCACGATCATCGCCTCCGAAGGATTGCGCACGATGGGCGCCTGGCTGGAGCAGCTGATTGCCGAATCCACCGGCAAACAGGGCAAGGGGCTGATCCCGATCGACGGCGAAAGCCTGGCCGATCCGGATTGCTATGGCGACGACCGCGTCTTCGTCAGCCTGAGGCTGGCCGGCGTCGATTATGGCGAGGCGCAGCTGCGCGCGCTCGAAGAGCGCGGCCACCCGGTGATCATCGATCGTGGCCGAAGATTGCATACCAGCTCGGCCAGCTTTTCTATATGTGGGAGGTTGCAGTGGCGGTTGCCGGGTCGAGCCTCGGCATCAATCCGTTCAACCAGCCGGACGTCGAGGCCAGCAAGATCAAGACCCGCGAACTCTCGGACGCCTATGAAAAGACCGGCAAGCTGCCGGAATCCGAACCGATCTTCGACGCGGACGGGATCTGCCTGTTTGCCGATGACGCCAATGCCAAGGCACTGGGCAGGCATGACGATCTCGCCGGCTATCTGAAGGCGCATCTGGATCGCATCAAGGCGCATGACTATTTCGCGCTGCTGGCCTTCGTCGAGCATTCCGATGCGCATGAGGCGCAGCTGCTAGCCATGCGGCTCAAGGTGCGCGATTCGAAGAAGACGGCGAGCGCCGTCGGTTTCGGACCGCGTTTCCTGCATTCGACCGGCCAGGCCTATAAGGGCGGGCCGAACAGCGGAGTGTTCGTGGAGATCACCTGCGACCATGCGCAGGATCTGGAAATTCCCGGCCGCCGCATGACCTTTGGCGCCGTCGAACGCGCGCAGGCGCTGGCCGATTTCGCCGTATTGGGCGAGCGCGACCGGCGGGCGCTCCGCATCCATCTCAGCGACGTCAAATCCGGGCTCGTCGCGCTGAGCGAAGCCTTCGACACGGCCCTGAGTGAGGTGACCATGCAGATCGGGATCGTCGGACTGGGACGTATGGGTGGCAATATCGCCCGCCGCCTGATGGCCTATGGCCATGATGTCGTCGTCTATGACCGCAATCCGAAGCCGGCGACCGATCTGGCGGGCGACGGCGCCACGGCGGCCGGCTCGCTCGAAGACATGGCCGAAAAACTCACCGCGCCGCGCACGGTCTGGGTCATGCTGCCGGCCGGCGAGCCCACCGAACAGACCGTTGTGGCGCTGGGCGAATTGTTCGCCGAAGGCGACACCATCATCGACGGCGGCAATTCCTTCTACAAGGACGACAGCGCCGCGCCCGCGTGCTGGCGACGAAGGGCGTGCACTATATGGATGTCGGCACCTCGGGCGGGGTGTGGGGCGCCGAGCGCGGCTATTGCATGATGATCGGCGGCGAAAAGGACGTCGTCGAGCGTCACGATGCGATCTTTCAGGCGCTGGCGCCGGGGTATGGCGACATCCCCCGCACGGCGGGGCGCGAGGGCCGCGACCCGCGGGCCGAGCGCGGCTATATCCATGCCGGACCGAACGGCGCCGGGCACTTCGTCAAGATGGTGCATAACGGCATCGAATACGGGCTGATGCAGGCCTATGCCGAGGGCTTCGACATCCTCAAGGGTAAGAACTCGCCCGAGCTGCCCGAGGACGAACGCTTCGACCTCGACCTCACCGATATCGCCGAAGTGTGGCGGCGCGGCAGCGTGATCTCCTCCTGGCTGCTGGACCTGACCGCGACGGCGCTGACGCAAAGCCCGGATCTGCACGAATTCCGCGGCGACGTGTCGGATTCCGGCGAAGGACGCTGGACCATCGATGCGGCGATCGAGGAAGCGGTGCCGGCCAATGTGCTGAGCGCGGCGCTCTATGCCCGCTTCCGCAGCCGCATCGAACACAGCTTCGGCGAGAAGGTGCTGTCGGCCATGCGCCATGCCTTTGGCGGGCACAAGGAGCCGGGCACATGAGCAAGACCGCGCAACCCGAGACCAAGCCGGTGCCGCCCTGCGCCATGGTGATCTTCGGCGGCGGCGGCGACCTGACCAAGCGGCTCGTCGTGCCGGCACTCTACAATCTCGCCAGCGAAGGCTTGATGCCCGAGCGCTTTGCAATCATCGGCGCCGATCGCACAGATTTCGACGGCGAGAGCTGGTGCACATCGCTGCGCGAATTCCTCGACCAGATGATCAAATCCGGTCATTCGGAATTCGCGGCCAAGACAATCGTGCCGGAATCCTGGGACAAGCTGACCGGCGTCATGCATTACGTGCGGGGCGATTTTACCAAGCCCGAAACCTTTGCCGCGATTAAGGCGAAACTGGCCGAACTCGACGAGAGCGAAAATCTGGGCGGCAATGTGCTGTTCTATCTGGCCGTGCCGGACCGCTTCTTCGGCCCCATCGTCGCGCGGCTGGGCGAAGCGGGTCTGACCAAGGAAGAGAAGGGTTGGCGGCGCGTGGTGGTCGAAAAGCCCTTCGGCCATGATGTGGCCTCCGCCAAGGCGCTCAATGCGCAATTGCTGGAGTCTCTCAAGGAAGAACAGATCTATCGCATCGATCACTTCCTGGGCAAGGAGACGGTGCAGAACATCATGGCCGTGCGCTTTGCCAACGGCTTGTTCGAACCGATCTGGAACCGCGACCGCATCGATCATGTGCAGATCACCGTGTCCGAAGATATCGGCGTGGAACGGCGCGGGCATTTTTACGAGAAGACGGGCGCGCTGCGCGACATGGTGCCCAATCATCTGTTCCAGCTCGTGGCCATGACGGCGATGGAGCCGCCCTCCTCCTTTACCGCCGACGCCGTGCGCTCGAAGAAGGCCGACGTCTTCAAGGCCGCCCGGCCGATCACGCCGGACTGCGCGGTGCGCGGGCAATATGCCGCCGGGTTGGTCAACGATGTGGCGGTGCAGGCCTATCGCGAAGAGCCCGACGTGGCGCCGGATTCCCCGATCGAGACCTTTGCGGCGATGAAGCTGACGATCGACAATTGGCGCTGGGCCGGCGTGCCGTTCTATCTGCGCACGGGCAAACGCATGCCCAAGCGCTATACCGAAATCGCGATCCGCTTCAAGCACGCCCCCTACACGCTGTTCGAGGAAACCCATCGCGAGGCGCTGGAGGCCGACTGGCTGGTGCTGGAAATCCAGCCCAACGAGGCCATCCGCCTGCACTTCAACGCCAAGCGGCCGGGCGCACACATGATCCTCGACGACGTGTCGATGAACTTCCAGTATTCGGAATGGTTCAAGCAGCCGCCCGCCGTGGGCTACGAGACGCTGCTTTATGACTGTTTCATCGGCGACGGCACGCTGTTCCAGCGTGCCGACCAGATCGAGGAAGCCTGGACCGTTGTGGCACCGCTTCTGGAGAATTGGGGCGCGCACCGGCCGAAGGGCTTTCCCAATTATGCGGCCGGCTCGGCCGGCCCCGAAGCGGCCGACGAGCTTCTGGAGCGCGACAACCGGAGCTGGCGGCCGATCAAATGAGCCGGGTCATGGCCACAGCCGACCATCCGACACGCGTGGAGACCGCCGCGGACGCGGAGGAGCTGGCCACGGTCTATGCGCAGTGGCTGACCGGCGAGATCGCCGCCGCCACCTCCCCGTTCCGGATCGCGCTGTGCGGCGGCGCCTCGCCGCAGCCACTGTATCGCCTGCTGGCGAGCCCGGCCTATCGCAACCGCATCGACTGGACGAAGCTCCAGATCCATTGGGGCGACGAACGCTTCGTGCCGCATGACGACAAGGACAGCAATGTGCGGCTGGCGCGCCAATTGTGGTTGGACCATGTGCCGCTTCAGCCGGACCAGATCCATCCGATCCCGACCGATGGCGCGCTCGCAGATTGCGCGGCGCGCTATGACGCCCGGCTCAGGCGCGAATATGGCCGCGAGACGCTCGATCCCGCCCGTCCGCTGTTCGATGTGATGCTGCTGGGCGTCGGCGAGAATGGCCACACCGCCTCGCTGATGCCGGGCCAGCCGGTGCTTGAGGAACGCAGCCTCTGGGCCGCGCCCATGCCCAGGCCGGTGCCGCAGCAACGCATCACGCTCACCTACCCCGCCATCGCGTCGAGCCGCTTCGTCACCTTTCTGGTGGCCGGCGCCAAGAAAGCGCAGATCGTGGCGCGGGTGCGCGGCGGCGAGGCCGATCTCCCCGCCGCGCGGGTGACCAGCCAGGGCGAACTGATCTGGTTTCTCGATACCGCCGCGGCCGGCGGCACAGACACACAGGACCGATGAGGCGATATGGCGGGACGGATTGAAGACTATGCGGTGATCGGAGATTTGCGGACGGCGGCGCTGGTGGAGCGCAACGGCTCCATCGACTGGTTCTGCTGCCCGCGCTTCGATTCCCCGGCCTGTTTCGCCTCGCTGCTGGGCACCACCGACAATGGCCGCTGGCTGATCGCCCCGCACGACAAGGCCAAGACCACCCGATGCTATCACGACGGCAGCCTGGTTCTGGAGACCGAGCACAAGACCAAGGACGGCACCGTTCTGGTGATCGACTATATGCCGATGCACACCGAGCATTCCTCCATCGTGCGCCTGGTCAAGGGCATCAAGGGCAAGGTGCGCATGCGCACAGACCTCGCCATCCGATTCGACTATGGCGTCTCCGTGCCCTGGGTCAGCCGCATCGACGATCAGACACTGGCGGCCGTGACCGGACCCAATCTTCTGACGCTGCGCACGCCCGTCAACGTTCACGGCAAGGACATGCGCTCGACCGCCGATTTCACGGTGCATGAGGGCGAGACGGTTCCCTTTGTCCTGACCTATTCGCCCTCGCATCTGCCCTCGCCGCAGCCCATCGACATCACCGAGACGCTGACCGCGACCCAAGGCTATTGGCGCGAATGGTCATCGCGCTGCCAGATCAAGGGGCCGCATGGCGAAATCGTGACGCCGCTCGCTGATCACGTTGAAGGCGCTGTCCTATCACCCGACCGGCGGCATCGTGGCCGCCGTCACCACCTCGCTGCCCGAGCAGATCGGGGGCGCGCGCAACTGGGACTATCGCTATTGCTGGCTCAGAGACGCGACCTTCACGCTGCTCGCCTTTCTCAATGCCGGCTACCGCGAGGAAGCCGACCAGTGGCAGAACTGGCTGTTGCGCGCCATCGCCGGCAGCCCCGAGCAGATCCAGATCATGTATGGGGTGGCCGGCGAACGGCGGCTGGACGAATGGGAAATCTCCTGGCTGCCGGGCTATGAGAATTCCTGCCCCGTGCGGGTCGGCAATGCGGCCTCACTGCAATTGCAACTCGACATCTATGGCGAGCTGGCCGACGTGATGGCCCAGGCGGCCCGCGGCGGCCTGCCCCAGGCGCCGCGGCGCAGCGAGCTGCGCGAGGTTTTCCTCAAGCATCTGGAAGGAATCTGGCGCAATCCCGACGAAGGGATCTGGGAGATGCGCGGCGGCCCGCAGCACTTCGTGCATTCCAAGGTCATGGCCTGGGTCGCCTTCGATCGCGCCTGGCGCGACAAGAACGGAAACCATTCCAAACAGGTTCGTGCGCACTGGAAGAAGGTCGCCGACGAGATCCATGCCGAGGTCTGCGAGAAAGGCGTCGATCCCGAAGGCGGCTATTTCGTGCAGCATTACGGCTCCAAGCAGGTCGATGCGAGCCTGCTGCAGGTCGCATTGACCGGATTCCTGCCGCCCGACGATCCGCGCATCCGCAAGACCATCGAGCAGATCGAGCGCACGCTGGTCCACAAGGGGCTGGTGTTGCGCTACAACACCGGCAGCGGTGTCGACGGCTTGCCCCATGGCGAGGGCGCGTTTCTGGCCTGCAGCTTCTGGCTGGTCGACAATTACCTGCTGGTCGACCGCCGCAAGGACGCCGAGAAGCTGTTCGACCGCCTCGTCACGCTGTGCAACGATGTCGGGCTTCTGGCCGAGGAATACGATCCCGTCGACAAGCGCAGCTCGGCAATTTTCCGCAGGCCTTCAGCCATGTCGCGCTGGTCAATTCGGCGCTCGCCCTGGCCGCCGCCGACGAGCCCGAAAAGGATGCGTCCGGCACCGAGGCCGAGCAGGCAGCCGCGCAAGGCCAAGGTGCTCTCCGAATGGGGCGCCCCCCAATGACCAAAGCATCGCGCCGGGTACTGGCCATCGATATCGGCGGCAGCGGGCTGAAGGCGGCCATCGTCGCACCCGAGGGCAAGATTCTGAGCGACAAGCTGCGCGTCGATACGCCCTATCCCTGCCCGCCGGCGGTGATGGTGGAAGCGCTGTGCAAGCTCGTCGAACCGCTTCAAGGCTACGATCGCATCGCCATCGGCTTTCCCGGCGTCGTCCGTGACGAACGCATCCTGACCGCGCCGCATTTCGGCACCGAGCAATGGGCCGGCTTCGCGCTGGGCGAGGCGCTGTCGCAACAGCTGGGCGGGGCCCCGGCGCGCACCATCAACGATGCGGAGATGCAGGGCCTGGCCGTCATCCATGGCCGCGGGCTGGAGCTTGTGCTGACACTCGGCACGGGCGCAGGCACGGCGCTGTTCCGCAACGGCGCCCTGACGCCGCATCTCGAATTGGCCCATCACCCCGTCCACAAGAAAAAGACATACAACCAATATATAGGCAAAGAGGCCCGCAAAGATGTGGGCAACACGCACTGGAACAAGCGCGTTGCCAAGGTGATCGCTATTCTGCACGGGCTGCTGTACTACGATCACCTCTATATCGGTGGCGGAAATGCGCGGCATATCGATTTGGACTTGCCGCCCAACGTCTCCCTGGTCTCCAATAAGGCCGGTCTGGAAGGCGGCGGCCCGTTGTGGCGCCTGCCGCCCTCGCCCGACGCGGCATCGCAAGAGGCACCGTGACAACAACCGACAAGACATTGCCCAAGGATTGTGCCCGCCCTGCACACGGCCCTCATGACCTGCCAACGCTGGATCTGGCGCACGACGTTTTGCTGCTCGACGTCGACGGCACATTGGTCGACATCGCGCCGACACCCGAGACCGTCCATGTGCCGGCGGCCCTGCGTCAGGCACTCGCACGACTCGAGGAGAAGAGCGGCGGCGGTGTGGCCCTGATCAGCGGACGGCCGCTTGCGAGCCTGGACGATCTCTTCGCACCGCTGAAGCTTCCGGCCGCAGGCTGCCATGGCGCCGAAATCCGCCCGCGGGTGGGGGCGGACGAAGCCGAATTCGATGCGGTACGCCTGCCCGACAGCGTCCGCACGGTGTTCTCCGGCCTGGGCGCGCAGATTGCGGGCCTGCGCATCGAAGACAAGGGATTCACGCTGGCCTTCCACTACCGCAGCATCAAGGACCGCGAGCGCGATGTGATCGCGGCCGTCGAAGCGGGGATGGCCCGGCTTCCGCCCGGCTATGAGATGCTGCGCGGCAAGGCCATCGTCGAGATCAAGCCGACCGGCTTCAACAAGGGCACCGCGCTTCACGAACTGATGAAGCATGCCCCGTTCAAGGGCCGCCGCCCGATCTTTCATGGAGACGACGTTACCGACGAAGATGTGTTCCAGGCGCTGCCCACCTATGGCGGGATCGGGATTTCCGTGGGCCGGCATATCGACGGCGCCGAATATTGCGTCGAGTCGCCACGCGACATCCGCCGCTGGCTGCTGCATCTTGCGGGCATGGACATGGAGCAGGAGCCATGAGCGCCCAGGGTCTCGATCTCGCCGTCATCGGCAATGGACGCACGGCCGCGTTGCTCGACACCTCGGCGCGGCTGACCTGGTGGTGCTTTCCGCGCTTCGACGGCGACCCGGTGTTCTGCCGGCTGCTGGCCGGCGACGAGGAAAAGGGCTTTTCCGATGTCCTGCTCGACAATGCGGTCGAGACCAAATCGGCCTATGTGCAAAATACCGCGATCGTGTCGACGGAGATCCGCGCCGAGAACGGGGCCGCCATCCGCATCACCGATTTCGCGCCGCGCTTCCGCAATTTCGGCCGCATCACCCGCCCGCCCCAGCTCGTGCGCATCATCGAGCCGATTTCCGGACTGCCGCGCATCACGATCCGGGTGCGGCCGGCGCACAATTACGGCGAAGCCGTGCCGCAATGCTCCTCCGGCAGCAATCACATGCGCTACTGGGGCGGCGAAACCGCCTTCCGGCTGACAACCGATGCGCCGCTCTCCTATATCGAAAAGGAGGCCCGCTTTGTCCTGACGCGTCCGGTGCATCTGGTGTTCGGTGCCGACGAACCCTTTCCCAGCGAATTGGCCTCGACCTGCCGCGACCTGGTCGACCGCACCCGCGACTACTGGCAGGAATGGGTCCGGCGGCTGTCGATCGGCTATGATTGGCAGGATGCGATGATCCGCGCCGCGATCACGCTGAAACTGAGCAATTTCGAGGAAACCGGCGCTGTGGTGGCGGCGCTCACCACCTCCATTCCGGAGGCGCCCGGATCGGGCCGCACCTGGGACTATCGTTATTGCTGGCTGCGCGACGCCTATTTCGTCGTCAAGGCGCTGAACCGCATCGGCGCGACGCGCACGATGGAAGATTTCATCAATTACACGCTCGGGATCGTGGCGGAGGACATCTCCGAGCTGAACCCGGTCTATGGCGTGGTCCCCACCGACACGATGGACGAGCGCATCGCGCCGCAGCTCAAGGGCTATCAGGGCCATGGCCCGGTGCGCGTGGGCAACCAGGCCCGCGAACAGATCCAGCATGATGCCTACGGCAGCGTTATCCTGGCGGCCACACCGATGTTCTTCGACCGCCGCCTGCCCAGGCAGGCCGGCGCCGAGCAATTCCAATTGCTCGAAGCATTGGGCAACAAGGCCGCCGGCGCGGCGCTGCAGCCCGACGCCGGGATCTGGGAGTATCGCGGACGCAGCCGCATCCACACGCATTCGGCGACCATGTGCTGGGCGGGGTGCGCGCGCGTGGCGGCGATTGCCAAACATCTGGGATTTGCCGAGCGCGCCGCGCACTGGAACGAGATCGCAGATGTGATCCGCAACACCGTGCTCAAACGCGGCTGGAACGAAAAGCGCGGCGCCTTCACCGCCTCGCTTGACGGCGAGGAGCTCGACGCCAGCGTGTTGTTGTTGCCCGAGCTGGGCATGATCGACGCAATGGACCCGCGCTTCAGTTCGACTGTCGACGTGATGTGCCGGGAACTCCTGCGCGATCAACACGTTATGCGTTATACTGGGGAAGACGATTTCGGCCTGCCCGAGACAGCGTTTCTTGTTTGCCGTTTTTGGCTGATCGATGCATTGTGGCTGCAAGGCCGCGTTCAGGACGCGCGGGACATGTTCGAGGAGTCCCTGCAATATCGCAATCACTACGGACTTCTGTCCGAAGATGTCCACCCGAGCACCGGCGCCCTGTGGGGCAACTTCCCGCAGACCTATTCGATGGCGGGGCTGATTACGACCGGAATGCGCTTGTCGCGAAGCTGGGAGGATCGATATTGGCACGCATCTTCATAATCTCTAACCGGGTCTCCGTCCCCGACCCGCAGCGCGGCGTGCGTGCCGGCGGACTGGAAGTGGCGCTGCGCGGAACGCTGCGCAACCACACCTGCGTGTGGCTGGGCTGGAGCGGCGAGGTCAAGGACCAGGACGACTGCCGCACCAAGACCATCACCAAAGGCGATATGACCTATATCGTCACCGACCTCAGCGAAGACGACTTCCAGGAATATTACAGCGGCTTTGCCAACCAGGTGTTGTGGCCGGTTCTGCATTACCGCCTCGACCTGGCCGAGTTCACGCGGCGCGACCTGACGGGCTATCTGCGCGTCAATGAACGCTTCGCCGAGGAGCTCGACAAGGTGCTGGAGCCGGACGACATCGTCTGGGTGCACGATTACCACCTGATTCCGCTGGCCAAGGCGCTGCGCGAGCGCGGACGCAACAACAAGATCGGCTTCTTCCTGCACATCCCGCTGCCGCCGCCCGAGATTCTGACGGCGCTGCCCAACCACGACCGGCTGATCCCGGCGCTGTGCCACTACGATCTGGTCGGCTTTCAGACCGATGGCGATTCCGCCAATTTCGCACGCTATCTGGCCAGCGAATGCGGCATGCCGGCCCACATCCCGCGCGCCGGCGGGAGCTCGGGCAGCATCGGGGCGATGCGGATCGGCGCCTTTCCGGTCGGAATCGAAACGCGCGAATTCGCACAGATGGCGCGGCGCTCCGAGAAATCGAACTTCCTCAAGCGCGTTCTGGAGAGCGTTCCCGGCGAGATCGTGATCGGCGTCGACCGGCTGGACTATTCCAAGGGCATCACCCATCGCCTCGAGGCCTATGAGCGTTTCCTCAGCGCCAATCCCGAGTGGCGCGGACGGGTGACCTATATGCAGATCACGCCCAAGAGCCGCTCGGAGATTCACGAATATGCCGAAATGGAGCGGCTCATCGACACCGGCGCCGGGCACATCAATTCCACCTATGGCGACGTCTCCTGGACGCCGGTGCGCTACACCAACAAGGCCTATAGCCGCCCGGCCCTGGCCGGACTTTACCGGGTCGCGCGCATCGGATTGGTGACGCCGCTGCGCGACGGCATGAATCTGGTGGCCAAGGAGTATGTGGCCGCGCAGGACGGCGGCGATCCGGGCGTGCTGATCCTGTCGCGTTTTGCCGGGGCCGCCGCCGAATTCGACGCGGCACTGCTGGTCAATCCCTACGACCCCGAAGCCGTCGGCGCGGCCATCGCCAAGGCCCTGACCATGCCGCAGGACGAGCGCATCGCCCGTCACACCAAGCTGTTCCGCGCCCTGCTCGACAATGACCTGACCGATTGGGGGGACCGTTTTCTGTCCGCATTGACCGGAAACACCGCCGAATTCGGTCCGGCCTCCGATTCCACTGTCAGTCGCGAATATCGCCAGAACCCGCCGGAGCCGGGCACGGGCGCCTCGAAGGTCTCTAGTCCGGGGCGCGGGAAAGCGGGGCCGCGACGTCCTCCAAGGCGCGGCGCTCAGCAGCAATCCCCAAACGTGTCTCCGCAAAAGCGGCCAGCAACATCAAGCCACCCCCCAGAAGATAACCAGTGAGAATCTCGCTGCGCGAACCGCTGGCGATCAGCGCGCCGAACAGCGCCGGACCGGCAATGCCACCAATGCCGGTGCCGAAGGCGTAGAACAGCGCGATGGTCAGGGCCCGCATCTCCAGCGGAAAGCTCTCGCCCACCGTCAGATAAGCCGCGCTGGCGCCGGCCGAAGCAAAGAAGAAGATCACCGTCCAGGCCGCGGTCTGGGTCACCGCGTCGAGCACCCCGGCGCGGAACAGAAAGCCGACGGCGATCACCAGCACCCCGGAGAGCGCGTAGGTCGCCGCGATCATGGTCTTGCGGCCGATGCTGTCGAAGAAATGACCCAGCAGCAGCGGCCCGGCGAAATTGCCGAGCGCAAAGGGCAGGATGAACCAGCCGATATCGCGCGATGCGACACCGTAGAAATTGGTCAGGATCAGCGCGTAGGTGAAGAAGATCGCGTTGTAGCAGAACGCCTGGGTGGCCATCAGCGTGACGCCGAGCAGAACGCGGCGGGGATAACGTTCGAACAGCGTGCGGGCGACGCTGGCGAGGGTGAGCCGGTGGCCATGGGTCAGGCGGATGGCCGCAAGCCCGTCCTGCGTCAGTTCCGTGCCGTGTTCCGCCGCCACGCTGGCCTCGATGGCGGCGACGATGGCCTCGGCCTCTTCGGGCCGGCCATGGGTCATCAGCCAGCGCGGGCTTTCGGGGAGGAAATGGCGGAAGGCGATGATGAGCAGCGCCAGCAGGCCGCCGATGATGAAGGCGATGCGCCAGCCGATGTCGGGCGCAAACAGATCGGGATCCAGCACCACGACCGAACCCAGCGCGCCGATGGCCGCGCCGATCCAGTAACTGCCGTTAATGACAAGATCGGTAAAACCGCGCCGCCGCGCCGGCACGAATTCCTGCACGGCCGAGTTGATGGCCGAGTATTCGCCGCCGATGCCCATGCCCGTGACGAAGCGAAAGAACGCGAAGGACCAGAAGCTCCAGGACAGGCCCGTCAGCACGGTGGCGACGAGATAGACCCCGACCGTGACCGTGAACAGCTTCTTGCGCCCGAGCCTGTCGGTGAGATAGCCGAAGACCAGCGCGCCGAGCACCGCGCCGGCGATATAGGCACTGGCGGCCAGCCCGATCGCCGCCGCGTTCATCTGCAGCGCGGGACTGTCCTCTATGGCGCCGGACAGCGAGCCGACCAGCGTGACCTCGAGCCCGTCGAGAATCCAGGTCGCGCCGAGCGCAATGACGACGAGCCAGTGAAACCGCGCCCAGGGCAAACGATCAAGCCGCGCCGGAACCTTGGTCGAAAAGACGTCCACGGTGTCCTCCGCGCACAGTTTGCCGCGAAGGCGGGACCAAGGCCAATGCTTTTGCCCTTTCTCCCGCTTGCGGGGCCGGTGGACCGCGCCCCGAGGAACCTATGGCGCGACCGAAACGTTTCATAAGGGGTATCTGCAACACACACAGCGGAGCCGTAGCATGAAGCACAGTCACCTCGTCGAAGAAGCCAAGCGCGATCCGGCACGCATCTATCCCAGTCCGGCCGATGTTCTGCGCGACCGGCGCCTGACCGACGTCCAGCGCCTCGCCATCCTGCAATCCTGGGAACGCGACGCGCGCGCGCTCAGCGTTGCCTCGGACGAAGCCATGGGCGGCGGCGAGCCGAGCCGGCTGCAGGACGTGATCGCGGCCCGCGAGGAGGCTGAGGCGCGTGTGCCCGGCGCGAAGGACGCCGGGGGACACGGAGACACGAAATATGGCGGCGGCGAGACCGACGCCACGGACGACTAAGCGTCCCTATTCCAGCAGCAGCACCGCAAATTCCGGGGCCGGGCTCACCCATTGCCTGGCGATGCGCCAACCGCCTTTCGCCGCCAGCGCCGCGAAATCGTCGATGGTGTATTTGTGGCTGTTCTCGGTGTGGATCGTTTCGCCTTCGGCGAAGGCAAATTCGCGGCCCGCGACCGACACCGATCTGCTCGGCGCATGCCTCCAGATGCATTTCGACGCGCTTGGCCTGGCCGTTCCAGACGGCGCGGTGGCGAAACGCATCCAGGTCGAAGCTGGCATCCAGTTCGCGGTTGATGCGCACCAGCATGTTCTCGTTGAAGGCGCGCGTGATGCCGCCGGCATCGTCATAGGCCGCCAGCAACGTGTCGACATCCTTCTGCAGATCGACACCCAGCAGCATGCGCCCCTTCGGCCCCAGACCGGAACGCACATTCTTCAGGAAGCGCACGGCCTCATCGGAGGTGAGATTGCCGATAGTCGAACCGGGAAAGAAGCCAAGCCGCGGCGCCTCATCCAGCTCAGCCGGCAAGGCGACAGGTTCCATGAAGTCGGCCGCAACCGGCCAGATCGCCAGATCCGGATAATCCGCGCCCAACTCGTCCGCGCAATCCATCACCCAGCTTTCGCAGATCTCGATCGGCACATAGGCAGCGATGTTCGCAACCCCATCCAGAAGGATCCGCGTCTTCACACAGGATCCACTGCCGAACTCGACCAGAGCCGTGCCGGGCGCAACCAGCGCGGCCAGCTCCGGCATCAGGCGCTTGAGCAGGGCCTTCTCGGTGCGCGTCGGATAATATTCGGGCGCCGTGCAGATCTCCTCAAACAGGCGCGAGCCCTCGTCGTCATAAAAATATTTGCTGGGCAGACGCTTTTGCGCGCGGCCAAGGCCCTCCAGCACATCGCTACGAAATTCTTCCAAAACGGTCTCGTCCTCCTGGGATTTGGCGCGCCTGCGCGGCGCGTCTTCGGCCAGCCGCAGGCCACTGAATTGCCAGCGCTGGTGCGGGTAAAAGAAATTGCGATAGGTGGCGCGCATGTGATCGGCGGAGGTCACACAGGACCCGCCGCGCAGCACCAACTGGTTGATCATGAACTTGCCGTTGTATTCGCCGACGGCGCCGGCCGGCGCCCGATATCCCGGATAGGGCCGGTACGGACTGGCCGTCCACTCCCAGCAATCGCCGAACATCTGCATGCTGCCCGAAGACGGCAAGGGCCGCAGCGCGCCGCTGTCGCGGAAATTGCCCCGCCGGTCCGTCAGCGCCGCGGCGGCATGCTCCCATTCGGCCTCTTCGGGCAGACGCTTGCCGCGCCAGCGCGCGAAGGCATCGGCCTCGTAGAAACTGATATGGGTCACCGGCGCCTGGGTATTGAGCGGTTGCAGGCCCGATAGCGTCATGGAGTGCCATTCCCCGTCGCATTGCCGCCAGTAAAGCGGCGCGCCCCAGCCATTGGCATTGACGCATTGCCAACCGTCGGCAAGCCATAGCTGCGGATCGCGATAGCCGCCAGCGGCGATGAATTCCAGCCACTCGCCATTGGTGATGAGGCGGTTGGCGAGCCGAAAGGGCTCCAGAGGACGCGATGGCGCGGGCCCTCATTGTCGAAGGCAAAACCCTCGCCGTCATGGCCGATCTCGACGAGCCCGCCATCGAAGTTCGTATAGGTCAGAGCCGGGGCCATGCGCGCGTCGATGGGCTTGTGCGGCTGATAGGCGGGGTGGACCGCGTTTTGCGCAAATGCATGCAGGATATCGGTCAGCAACAACTCCTGATGCTGCTGTTCATGGTGCAGACCGAGCTCGACCAGCGCGGCGATCTCGGCGCTGCAGCCGCGCGAGTCCAGCAGCGCCAGCATCGCGGCGTCGACATGGCGACGATAGGCGGCGATCTGGTCCAGCGACGGACGCGTCAGAAGCCCCCGCTGCGGGCGCGGATGGCGCGCGCCGACGGCCTCGTAATAGGAATTGAACAGGTATGAGAAGTCCGGGTGGAACGGTGTGTAATCCCCGAGCGTCCTGTAAGAATGAAGGTCTCGAAAAACCAGGTGGTATGGGCGCGATGCCATTTCGCCGGGCTGGCATCGGGCATCGACTGGACGACCTGATCCTCGGCACTGAGCGGCGCGGCCAAGCGCTCGGTCTCCGCGCGAACGGTGCGAAAGCGCGCCATCAACGCCGCGCGATCGATCCGGCCCGTAGCAGACGCGGGCGGAAAGCGCGCCCTTCTGGTATGCGTTCATTTTCGGAACCTCCAGGCACGCGCCACACGCCCGGACCAGGCCGGACCGGGCGCATGCCATAGTGGAATAACGTACATGGCCGGATGGTTCCACCCTGAGCGGGTCAAGTTTTCGGGAAATCCCGGCCGCGCCTGTGGACTTGCCCGTCGGCAAGGCGGCCTGATCCGATCGGGCCCGCATGTACGCAGACCGATACGTGCCATGGCTGAGACATCAGTTTTGAAAGAATATGCCTATCCGGCCAGGACGATTCCGACGGGCGGCGCCTGCATCGCAGCCAGGGTATCGGTGGCGCGGCGCACCACCTCCTCGCTGCTGCGGCGCGGATCGGCAACCAGCACAACCGCATCGGCATGGCGCAACAAGGCATGGGTCTCGTTGAGCGCGGCGAGCGGCGTGGCATCGATGACAATCAGATCGGCCGACTGACGCAGATGGGCGAACAGCCGCCCCATGACCGGTGACGCCAAGACGCCATAGGAATTCGACACCGGGGTGAAGCTGGACAGCATCAGCAATGGCGAGCGCGGATCCTTGAGGAAGCAGCGGCTGAGCGGCACGGTCCCACGCAGCGCTTCGACAATGCCTTGTGTGGCGGCGCGATAGCCGAGGGTGCGCGCCGCCGGCGCGCGGGCCAGATCGCCGTCCACCAGCACCGTCTTCCAGCCGGCACGGGCCGCGGTGCGGGCCAGCCCCAGGGCGATGGCGGTCTTGCCTTCTTCGGCCCGAGCGCGGTGACCGCGACGACCCGCGGCCGCGCGCCAAGCCGGGGGCGCGCAATCGTCGCCATCAAGCCGTTGAGACCCTGCGCAAAATCGGAGAACGGCCAGTCGATCGCATAGTCGACCGCGCGGATCGACGCGGCATCGGGGATGCGCGCCAGCACCGGCGGCGGGTTCGGCGGCGGACCGGGCGTCGGCAGCGGCGCGGCGCGGGAAAGACTGCGGGCCGGCTGCAGGGCCGACAGCGGCGCGGCGAGCCAAAGCGCTCGGCCAGCAGCGCCGCCAGCAGGCCGAGCAGAATTCCGGCGGGAATCGACGCCGCGAAGATCAGCGTGCGGCGCGGAGAGGCTGGCGCATTCGGCACGGGCGCCGGCGAAATCACCCGCGCATCCGACATCTGGATCGCTTCCTGATCCTGGGTCTGGCGCAGGCGCGTGACAAAGGCCTGGTACATGCTGCGGGTCGAGGCGGCATCGGCCTGCAGCGCCTTGAGCTTGACGGTTGCCAGATTCTGGCGCGCGGCATCCTTCTCGGTACGATGCAGGCTGGCCTGGAGCGAGGCGACCTGCGCCCGGGCCACGGCAACATCGTTCTCGAGAGAGCCGGCAATGCGATCGACTTCGCGCTTGAGCTTGGCCTCGAGGTCGCGGCGCTGCGATTTTACGGCAATCATCTTGGGATGCATCGGGCCGTAGCGGGTGGCCATGTCGGCCTCCTGCTGCAGCAGCGTGGCTTCCTGCGTGCGCAACTGCACGATCAGCGGCGAGGCGACGACCTGCGAGACATCGGCGACGTGGCCGGAGGCGATCAGGGCCTTGACGCGGCTATAGGTGGCCTGCTTGGCGGCGAGATCGGCGCGGGCCTGAACCAGCTGGCCGTTGATGGCGGCGAGCTGCTGATCGGTCAGGGAGGTACCGTCGCCAGACTGGCTGAGATTGTGCGCGGCCTTGTACTGCTCGACCGCGGTATCGGCGGCCTGCACCTGATCGGCAAGCTGGTTGACGCGCCTGCTCAGCCAGACCGTGGCCTGCTCGGCGGCCTCCGTCTTGATCCGGACCTGTTCGTCGACATAGCTGGTGGCGAAGGCGTTGGCGATGCGCGCGGCCTTCTCGGCGCTTTGTGCACTGAAGCGCACGGTGATGGACGTCGACAGGCCTACGGCATCGGCCGACAAATGGCCGAGCACCGAGTCGATGACATTCGCGCGCTCGGCGGCCAGCGCTTCGGGGGTTCCTGCCGGCGGCGGCGGCCGGAACCATTTCAGCGGGTTGATCAGCGTGTGCAGGCTGGGAAGCGCGGCCAACGGGCTGTCGGAACGGGTGGGGTTGAATTCCGGATCCCGTTCGAGATGGAGCTTGTCGACGACGGTACCGGCCAGGTCGCGCGAGGTCAGGATCTGGATCTGGTTCTGCAGCGACGCCGGATCGGTGGGCAGGTCCGACAGCACCGCTGAGGCGTCGGCAACGGTGTTCTTGCGCTGATCGAGCATGACCACGGCGGTGGCCGAATAGACCGTCGGCAAGAACATCAGCACGACAACGGTCAGGCCGATCACCGCCAGTGCGACCTGCACGATCAGGCGCCGGCGTTCGCGCATGACGCGCAGCAGGTCGTTGACGGTGAATGGCGCATCCGCAGGCCCTGCGCGCTCTGGCACAGCCTGTGCCGGAGCGGATCCGGCCGGAATGGTCCCGTAGGAAGACATGAACGCGCTTCTCGCCTCTGCCGACGGCGCACACAGGTGGCCGGACTGGGTTCATGTGTAACCCGGTGCAACCTATGATTTGGTTAATACGGTCCCGCCGGGAACCGGGCTAAACCCTTGTCAAAGCTGAAAATGCAGGCCGGCCTGGAAGAGGTTGTCGGTAAACCCCTGCCCCGCCGATGACGAACTGCGCCGCTGCCAGGCATAGCCCGCATCGGCGCTCATATAGTGGTTGATCAGATATTTGGCCGTGAGACCCGTCTCGAACAGCATGTCCTGCCGGGGCGTGCCGACAAAGCGGCTGTCCGTAAAATCGAAATGGGCCTGCAGGATCAGCGACCGCAACAGTTCGTAATCGATTGCCAGGCGGGCCGTCTGGTCGTCGGTGACCGAGGCGCCGCCGATGGTGGTGTCGTTGAACTGGCGGGCGGCTGTCAGGTGAACCGTCATCAACGGCGTCGCATACCAGTGCAGTTTGGCGCCGTAATCGACCGCATCGACATTGGCGTAGGATTTGAAGTCCTGGTGGGCGAAGCCGACAAAGACCTCACCCTGTAGCAGGTGGGTCAGGAACATTTGCGCCCCGCCCTCGGCACGGTAACCGTGAGAAGTCACGGCCCTGCCCCGCAACGGTGTCGTAGCGGCGATCGTCATAGCTGCCGCGCAGGAAGACGGCATAGCCCGGCGCAAACTCGTAGGACGCTTTCGCCGTGGCGCGATACTGGTCGCGATCGCGATCGAAGTTGTCGTAGACGCCGCCGCCGATCAGCCTGGTGGGATCGTAGGTGTAGCGGTCATAGGCGCCGCCCAGCTCGAACGCAAAGCGGTTCGGCCGATAGCGCGCCGTCGCACCGGCATGCAGATCATTGTACCTGGTCGGCTCGGCCGCGCCGCCTGGCTGGTCCGCCGAATAACGCGGCTCGTGCAGGGTGTTGTAGGATGCGCCGCCTTCGAGCGTCATGTCGTGGCTGAAGTCGAGCCGGCCGTTCCCGCCGACAAACCAGTCCATCCGGTCCTCGGAGCTGCGCGACTGGTACTGGTAGCGCGTCAGGCTGCCCACCAGTTCAAGCATGTGCCGCGACCATTCCGAGCGCAGCGTGAAGGACGGGGTGATGGTGTAGAAGACATCGTCCAGTTTGCCGCCGGAGGTGCGGTAGACATTGTCGTCATAGGCGGCCCCGACATCGAGCGCGGGGCGCAGACGAAACCCGCCCATCGGCAGACCCTTGGCGTCATATTCGGGCCGGGGACGGTCCATGACACCGACGGGCTGGCCCGCCCCGGCGCGCGCGGGCAGCGGCTCGAGCCCGCAGGCCGCGGCGATCAGCAGAACTGTGCAGATAGTGTGGCGGCGCATGCAGATCCCCAGCTCCCGCGATGCTGCCCGGCAATGGTTAACCGCCTGTTAAGGATTGGGGCGTCGCTCAGAAGAAACGTTCGGTGACGCGGATGATGTCACCGGGACGGATCCGCGTGGTCTCGTCGGCGGGGCGTTCGACTTCCTTCGATGTGCCGTCGCGGCGGACATAGACGTCCGATTCATCGGCGCGATAGGTATAGCCGCCGGCCAGGGCCACCGCCGTGACGACGTTCATTCCGTTCACATAGGCGTATTGGCCCGGCTTGTTCACTTCGCCGATGATAAAGAAGGGGCGGTAGGCCGTGACCTCGGCGCTGACCTGCGGGCTGCGCAAATAGCCGGCCGCGAGCTTGGCGGTGACACGCTGCTCGAAATCGTGAACCGACATCCCGGCGGCCCGCACCTGACCGATCAACGGCAGGCGCACATCACCTGAGCTGTCGACCTCGAATTCCCCGCTCAGATCGGGTTCGCCGTAGACGGTGACGCGCAACTTGTCGCCGGTGCCCAGCATGTAGGCGCTGCCGGGACCGGCAAGGGAAGCGGCGCGGCCGGGCGCGGCCTCTTCGGCCGGCGGCGGGGTCATGACGGAATAGTTCGACCGATTGGCGCGCACCGGCGCCACGGGCTGCGCGGGGGCAGGCGGCGGGGACGACCGTTCGACCATGGGCGGCGGCGTGACCAAAGGCTGCGGCGGCGCGGAGGGACCATCGGCCATCACCGCATAGCGTGGCTGCGAGGATGGGGGCTGCGGCGCAGCCGAAGAATTGACGGATGGCGGCACGGTCCAGACCGGTGTGGTCGGTGCGGCGCTTGGCGCGGCGTCCTGCGCCTGTGCCGATGGGCCAGGCAGCAGCAGGATCGCGAACAGGGCCGCGATCATCACGTTCATTCCGGTGTGCCAGCGCGTGGCCATGCCTCTTCCCACTGTCGCCCCATGACCGGAAAACGGTCGGTCGCCGGGGATCAGGGTTCAGAGGCTATGGCGGGATGGTTTCCAGGTCGTAAAGACGCTGCCTCCGGGCGCAACATTGCCAGCCATTGCTGCCACATGGCCCCATGGCCCGGCGCGGCCACGCAATGGCGGATCAGGGCCGGATCGTCCCACGGCACGTCATGATGGGCCGTGCGCAGCCAGGGGCTGGCCGGATCGCGGCACCATTCCTGCGGAAACAGGGCGACGTCAGGACCCTCAAGCGCCGGGCGCACCGGCCCTGGTTCCCCGGAGATCCGCGCCGCCAGGGCCGCGACCAGATCCCGGCCCTCCCCCATCGCCAGTGCGCAAATCTGCGTGGCCCGGGGGTTGATTTCGAGCAGATGCACCTTGCCCTGGGCATCGCGGATGAAATCGAGGCCATGCAGGCCGCTCAGGCCGTAGTGCCGCGCGATCTTGCGGGCCGCCGCCTCCATCGCCGGATCGCGCACGACGCGCACGACCGACGCCGGCCCGGTGCCGCCCGTGCTGGCCACCACGTCGGCGTGGATTGCGGCCAACACCTCTCCGCGCCAGCACGCGAAGGACGAAGTTGCGGGCGTGCCGGCGATATAAGCCTGAAGCGAAACGCGCGGGCGCGCCGGCGCCAGCGCAGCGGCAAGATGATGAACGTCGCGGCGGCGAACGGCCCGGACCAACGCACGCGGCAGGGAAACCGGTGCGGCCATGCGGCGCCAGGCGGCGCGCGCCTGTTCGCGCGAATGGACCACCGTGACTCCGTCGCCACCCCAGCTGCCGTCCGATTTCAGCACGGCGGGCAGCCCCAATTCGGACAGGCCCGCTTCGAGGTCGGCCTCCGAGGAAATCTCGCGCGTGGCCGGCACGGCAATGCCTTCGGCCGCGGCGACGGCCATGAATTCCGCCCGCGCCATCGCGGCGGGATAGGCACAGGGCGCGCCCAGAGAGGTCGCGATCAGCCCGGCGAGGTCGCGATCGCCCCCGTCCCGCTCCCTGGCATAGAGGGCCACAAGCTGGGTGGCGGCGCGGTCGTCGCAGGGGATCACCAGATCCGCACCGCTTCGCGCGAGCGCCCGCTTCAGCGCCGCCTGCGGCGTCAGGCCCGAATAGCGGTGGATACGGTCGACGAACCGGCTGTGGCAGGCGGCGGCATCGCCGGGCGCCAGCACGTCGACCTGCCAGCCCAGGCCCGAGAAGGCCGCGGCGAGCCGGGCAACCGTGGGCCAGGGGGTGGTGCTGGCAAGAAGGAGTTTCGCGGGCATACGGCGTTCGCGCGTTCGAATTCCCCCCGCCCTATGCAGGCTTCATGCCCGGCCGTGGGCGGCATCGGTTGGCACGTTTCGTGGAATGAACCCGCCACAAGCCTGTTGCGGCAGCTCCGCCGCGTACCAATCCGGGACCCGTCCCGGGGCGGGACACACCGAACCAGAACGGAGCAAGGCTGCGGGCGCACGAAACACCAGTTGCCGAGGACATCATGAGCAGGAATTGCGACGTCGCCATTATCGGAGCCGGACCCTATGGTCTTTCGCTGGCCGCCCATCTGAGCGCCCGTGGCATCGACCACCGCATCTTCGGCAAGCCGATGGACACCTGGCGCGCGCACATGCCGCGCGACATGCATCTGAAGTCCGACGGCTTCGCCTCCAATCTCAGCACGCCCGAACCCGGCGGCACGCTCAAGGATTATTGCGCCGCGCATGGCCTGGCCTATGGCGACCGCTACCATCCGGTGTCGCTCGAGACCTTCAACGCCTATGCGACCTGGTTCCAGAAGCGCTTTGTGCCCGACCTCGAGGAACAGCATGTCGTTTCGCTGGCCAAAAGCGCGAACGGCTTCACGCTGGAGCTCGAGAATGGCGAGCGCCTCGAGGCGCGTCAGGTCGTCAATGCCGTCGGCATCACGGCTTTCGCCCATATGGCCGACTCGCTGAAGCAGCTGCCCGACTGGGCGGCCTCGCACAGCTTCGCCCATCGCGACGGCGCGCCCTTCAAGGACCGTGACGTGATCGTGCTTGGCGCCGGCGCCTCGGCCATCGACCTGGCCGCGATGCTCAAGGACGACGGCGCAAATGTTCGCGTGCTGGCCCGCACCGAAGATGTCCGCTTCCATGATGCCCCGGAAGAGAACCAGACGCTGTGGCAGAAGATCCAGCATCCGCCGACGGGCGTGGGACCCGGGTGGCGCTCCTTCTTCTGCACCCAGATGCCGCTGATGTTCCATCGCCTGCCCGAGGACCTTCGTCTGCGGATCACGCGCCGGCATCTGGGTCCGGCGCCGGGCTGGTTCATGCGCAAACGCTTTGAGGGCATCGCGACCCTGCTCGGGCGCGAGGTTCTGCACGCCCAGACCGAAGGCGACCGCGTTGCCCTGCGGGTGGCGGATCGCACAGGCGCACAGGAGACCGTGACCTGCGATCACGTCATCGCCGCGACCGGCTACCGCCCCGAGCTGCACAAGCTGCCCTATCTCAAGCCGGAACTGCGCGACGCCGTTGCCCAGGTCGAAAACACGGCGATCCTGTCGCGCCAGTTCGAAAGCTCGGTGCCGGGGCTCTATTTCACGGGGCCGGCCGCGGCCAACAGCTTCGGCCCGCTGATGCGCTTCATGGTGGGCGCCGAATTCGCCGCGCCGCGCCTGGCGGCACATCTGGCGCGCAAACTGCGCACGCGGCGCTTCAGCGCGCCGCGAAGGCCCGCCGCATTGCGTCCCACATCGGCTTCGGCCGCAAATCGCGGTCCAGCGGGAGCCTCCGCGGCCTGAACCCGGTCAACCTTGCGACCAGACCCTGCGGCGGATCGATAAATCGATCCGTCAGCCCCCAACTCAGCACCGCATCGCAGGCCGGATGCGTGGCCACGACATCAAGAAAGCGCGCACTGGCATCGGCGACAGCGTGATCGCGCGCGGCGATGTCCGATGGGCCGCCACTGTCATCGACATCGTGTTCGGTGACGAGGACGCGCAAGCCCAGGGCCTGCACCTCGTCGAGGAAGCGGCGCAGCTTGACCTGATCGATCGTCTCGCCGAAGGCCGGCAGATGACCCTGAAGGCCGAGCGCATCGATCGGCACGCCGCGCGCTTTTGCGCCCTCGAGAAATTTGAGCGTGGCAGCCCGAAAACGGTCATGCTCGGGGCCGGCCAGTTCACACCCAAAGTCATTGTAGACGAGCTGCGCATGAGGTCCCGCCTGACGCGCCGCATGAAACGCGGTGTCGATGAAGGACGGGCCAAAGACGTCAAGCCAAAAGCTCGCGCGCAGCCCATCGGCGCGCCCATCCTTCGGGTGAAGCGCTTCGTTGACCACATCCCAGGACTGCACCAGCGCGCCGAAATGGCGGATGACCGTCGCGATGTGGTCAGTGAACAGGGCTTCTTTCCGGGTGGCGCGCACCTCCGGCTCCAGCCATTCCGGGTTGCTTTGATGCCAGACCAGCGTATGGCCGCGGAACTTCAGACCGTGGTCGCGCGCAAACCCCACAAGTGCATCGGCGGCCGCAAAATCGTAGCGGCCTTGCGCCGGTTCGAGCGCGGCGCGCTTCATTTCATATTCGGCGACGAGCGCGGCGGACTGCTGCAGCAGGGCGGCCTTGAAATCGCTCTCGGCCAGTTCATAGGTCGCGACCGCGCAGCCATAGAGAAGCCCGCGCGCGGAGGCCGCGCCCTTCAGCGAACCACGTCCGTTCAGCGTGGGACGCAAGTGGGCCGCGTGCGCGGCCACCGGCGCGAACACGGCAGCGGCCAGAAAATCGCGACGGTTCAGCATGAATGCTGCGGTTCGGGCGCCGGGCGCAACGTGCCATCGGCAAGGCGGCGATAGAGCCCGTCCGGCAGAAATATCTGCAGAAAGACGCGCGCTGCCATCGCCGGCGAGTAGGCGCCGTGCAGCACCGCCTCGGCAAACAGCTTCAGCGCGCCAAGCCTGCTCGTCATCACGACGCCCTTGGCGACGGGCCATCCGCGGCAGCCATAATAGGCACGCGCGGGAAGGCGCGGGCGCAGGTTCTCGATCCACGGCAGCAACTCCGCACCCTTGCGGCCCGCCGAGAGGCGCGCCGGATCGGGCTGGTCGCGCCACACCGCGCCAGGTTCGGCGGCCATGACGAAGCGGCATCCGGCAAGGGACAGGCGGATGGCAAAATCCTTGTCGTCGCCATAGCGAACACTCGGGTCATAGCGTACACGCGCGGCAATCTCCCGCGGCAGGACGAGTGTAATGGTGGGCACGAAGCCGCGATCGCACAGCAGATAGGTCGCCATGTTTTCGCCGGGCCGGGGCGCGCGCGGCGGCTTGACGAAGCTCCGCCCTGCCCCGCGATCGACAATTATGGGCGCAAAGGCAGCCGTGCCATTTGTGCCGCTCAAGAGGCAGGCCATGGTTTGGAGATGGTGCGGCAGGAAGCGGTCGTCGGAATCGAGCATGGCGATGTAGTGCCCGCGCGCCAGGTCGATGCCGAGATTGCGCGCGGCGCCGGGCCCGGCATTCTCCTGCCGGACGAAACGCAGGCGCGAATCCGCGATGCCGTCGACGATTCGCTGCGGATCGTCGCTCGAACCGTCGTCCACAACCACGATTTCGAAATCCTGGCAGGTCTGGGCGAAGACAGAGGACAGCGCCGAGGCCAGGACATCCGCCCGGTTGAAGGCCGGGACGACAACGGAAAACAGGGGGGAAGCGGTCATGTTACGCCTCCGCCATCGGCGCGCGTATGCGCATCGTGCACATCATGGCGATGACAAGGAGAAACGAAACCCATCCCAGATCATCGCTGGCCAGATACTCGGCTTCCATGAAGTTGTGCAGAACCCAGTATACGAAGAAGCCAAACAGCAGCGACTTCAGTGCGAGATTCTCCGGATCGCGGCGCCAGAAATTGCGAAGCGGCACGATGACGAGCGCCACCATGGCAAGTATGAACCCCGGAATGCCGATGGTGGCCAGAAGCTGCAGATAACCGCTGTGGCTGTCATAGACATTTATGATCCACCGGCTTTCGATATAGTTGTTCAGTGGCGAGGTGCCGCCCGTATCGGCGAGCGCGCCATAGCCTGTCCCGAATAGAGGGTGGTCGCGGATATAGCCCCCGACGGCCTGCCAGATCAGCGTCCGTCCCGTCAAAGCATCCGGATCGTTCAAGACGCGCAGAATGTGATCCCAATAGATGATGGCGAGCATGGCCCCCGCAACCAGGACCAGCAAACCACCCAGCGCCATGAACCAGCGGTCCATATCTCTCCGCCACGCCAGGCGATAGAACGCTGCCGCCAGCATTGCGACGGGCAGCAACCCGATCGACGTTTTCGAGCGCGTCATCACCAGAAATCCGGCTGCAGCAAGCAGAAGCGCAAGATATGTCCATCTGCGCTCGCGCAAATATTGATATAGAAAGACCATAAGCGAAACGGCCGTGACCGCGCCGGCCGTGTTCTTCTGCGGATAGAGGCCGCGCCAGTCTCCGGTGAGCTGAGGCTTGCCCTCGCTCGCCAGATGTATTGCCTGGGGCACGAACGCGATAGAGACCCAGTTCACGAGCAGAATCGCGATCAGCACATAACTCCATAAACGCAGCGCGCGCTCGGCTCCGATCGTGTCCACGCTGATCAGAACGGAAACGACCACGATCGTTTCAAGGGCGGCGCGACGCATCGCGACGGCCGGCGCGTCTGCCCAGATGGCGCTGAGGAAGCACCAACCCAGAAGCAAGACGATGGACACCGGTATCGCCGACAGGAAGTTGAAGGCGCGCCGGCCATAGGCGGACACCAAGATGAGCCCGAAAACGAACAGGTAGCTGATCTGACGCAGGGAATCGCCGGTGCCGCTCGCCTTGGCCGGGACATGGGAATCGGGCATCGCAAACGGCGACAGACCTACGAAGACAAGCAGAATGAGGGCGACGAACGCCGCTTCGCCAACCCAGGGCGCGAGCCGGAATGGCGTCTCTTCGCCAGAAAATATGAGGCCTTCATTCGCCATGGATCACGGAATATTCCTGATAGTGGCTGCCGAACAGCGCCGCCGTCTTGCCGGCCGCGCGGAACAGCTTGCGCAAGGCGTGAAGACGCCGATTCGGACTGGCTGCAAGGATGAGCGCGAGGACCGGCGACAACAAGAGTGCGCCGCCGATCTTGCCAAGCTCGACGGCCATAGCGGCCGGGCCGGAGCGGTGCTTGAGGAAAATGCGCATGTCGGAATTGCCAACGCCATAGGCGCGCGCCAGCGCCCATTTGAGATTGGCGCGGGTGGCGGGCACAGCGGTGTAGCTGACCGCGTCCGCCGCCCAGGCAAAGCGCGTGCCCATCGCCTTGAGGCGCAGGAAGAAGTCCTTGTCCTCGCCGCCAGTCAGCGCAAATTGCGGATCGAAATGCGGCGGCGGGATGCGATCAAGCACCTCGCGGGATATCAGGATGTTGCCGGAGCCTTCGATGATGTCCACCGGGCCGCTGGCGCCGCGATGGCCGGCAACCCCGCCATAGGAGCCGGCACTGGCGCCGTCTTCGTCGATGCCCACAACCGGACCTTCGACGACATCGGCATCGAAGCGCGCCCGCGCGGCGAGCAAGGCATCGAGCCAATCGGGTTCAACCCATTCGTCATCGTCGAGCATGACGAGATGCTGCATTTCGGGACGCTGCAGTGCGTGCGCCACCAGGGCGTTGCGGTTCTGCGCGATCCCGCGCTCGGACACGACAATGGCCTCGAGCGGCCAGCGATAGCCGGTGCGGCGGGTGGCATCGCAAAGATCCCGGCCAACCGGATTTGCAGCATCGTTGTCGCCGACGAGCACGGTAACCTTAGCGTCCGTCCTCAGGTCGGCCAGAGAGCTCAACAGCCGCGCCAGCCCCTTGGGCCGACAAAAGGTCGGGATGGCGATGGTGACGTCAGGCATGGCTGCGCCTCCAGCGCCGCGTCAGCACAAGAATATTGGCCGTCATCACCAGATCGCCGGCGAGAATGCCGCCCAGCGCCGCGATTGGCCCCGCCGCAAGAAGCAAGCCCAGTGTCATGACGATCGAGGTGACGCTGGCCCATAGACCCGCGCCAGCCAGATCGCGAAACTCGCCGGCGGCCTGCAGGAGAACCGCGTCGGGCGTGCGCAGCGTGCGCACGGCCAGGATCACGCCCCAGATCGCGATCACCACCAAGGCGTGGTCAGCGTCATAGCCCTTCTTCAGCAGAATCTGCGGAACCCAGATCAAGAGACCTCCGGCGAGCAGCAGCGTTCCCAGCCAGACTGCAGCAGCCGCGGTTCGAAATTCGTTAACGTTCCGGAAAGCACCCTGGATGTCGCCCGCGCCGATCTTGCGGGCGATGCGGGGCCGCTCGATATCGGGCAGCGAGGCCAGCACCAGCGAGGCCGGGCGCATGACCAGGGCGCCGACCGCGAGCAAGGCAAAGGCCTTGGGGCCAGCCACGAAGGTGACGATATAGACATGGGCATTGGCCGTAAATTCGGTCAGCACAACGCCCAGCACCGCCCAGCGCGCCAGATCCTGCCAATGTCCCTTATAGGCGGCGAGCGCTCCGGACGGCCCGGGAAAAAGCTGACGGCTGCCGTAGCGCCAGCCGAAAGCGACAAAGCCCAGCACCGCGGCGGCCGTCAGCACCGCCGCTGCGGTTTCCATCGTCAATTCATGGAAGAACAGCACGCCGAGCAGCCCGCACACCAGCAGACCGGCATAGGTCAGATCGCTCATCAGCGTCCGCAAGGGTTTTTCGCGGGCATAGGAATGGGTGCGGCCGAACTGGCGAAGCACCGTCATCGCACCATACAGCCCGAAGGTCAGACCCAGCGGCAGCCCGGCACCGCTCACCACCATGGCGGCGGCGACGGCCGCAAAGGCCGCGATGGCGACAAGACCGTTGGCCTTCAGATAGGTCGCCAGCGGACCGTCCTCAACCGCTCCTGCCTGGCGAAGCCCCGCCACAAAGGGCGCGCCAATCACCGCACCGGACAGGCTGAGGCAGAACGGCACGACCGTCAGCAGAAACGCGAACAGACCGAAATCGGCGGGCGGCAGATTTCGCAACAGGATGATGGAGGTCACGAAATGGGCCGCCGAGACGCTGAGCGGACCGCCGGTCGACAACATGTAGCGGTTCAGGGTCTGCAGCATGCGCGCAAGCCCGCGCGCCTCCACTGCAGGAAGCGGCTCTTTCAGGCTGGCGGTTTCTCCGATCATCGCGGCAGCGGGCACCCGGGCCCATAAAGGAAGGGTTAAGAGGTGCTAACCACGGCATGCGCGCCAGGTGCGGCGGCCGGCCTGGTCCCCCGCTGGGCCACCGGACTGGCCACCGTGCGCGTCAGCATAAGATAGAGCGCCTGCGGATTTGTGACGGCATAGCGCCAGAACAGGCGCCGGGGCTCGCGCGCGACGCGATAGAGCCATTCCAGCCCGGCTGCGCGCATCCAGGCCGGGGCGCGCGAATAGTCTCCCGTCACGAAGTTGAAGCAGCCACCGCAGGTCACAACCCAACCCGCGTTCAGCCGATGCTTGTTGCGGGTGCAGAAAGCCTGCTCCAGCGGAACGCCCAGGCCGACCCAGACGACATCGGCGCCGGAGGCATTGATTTCCTCGCAAATGGCGGCTTCATCTTCGCGGCCGAAATAGCCATTGCGGCGACCGACAATCTCCAGACCCGGATAGCGCTGCGCCAGGATCTCGGCGCAGCGGGCATTGACCTGCTCGGTGGCGCCGAGCAGGAAGAAGCGAAGACCGTTCTTCTGTGCCGCTTCGGCGGCATCGAGAAAATAGTCGGTGGTCGCGCTGCGTTCCGGGATCGGCGCATCGGTCAGCAGACGCGAAGCGAACACGACCGGCTGGCCATCGGCGTGGATGATATCGGCCGCATCGTAGTGGCTGCGGAAGTCCGCATCGGCGGCGGCCCGGGCGATCGAATTGCCATTGGCGGAGAAGACCAGACGCGGTCGACGATCGGCCGACCGGCCGCCTTCGCCGCATTCCTCCACCATCAGATCAGCGAGATCCTTGCGCGAGAGGCAGGCGATCTTCACGCCTCCGACGATCACTTCGTTGTATGTCCGCGACATGTCTTTGGTCCTTGGGGGCTCAATAGGCGTTGCGGCGGCGGAACACTTCGAACGCCGTCCGGAAGAGGATTTCGAGGTCGAGGACCACACCGGCATGTTTGGCATACCAGACGTCGAATTCGACGCGGTCGCGCATGCTTTCAACAGTGGGGGTTTCCCCGCGGCGGCCATTGACCTGCGCCCAGCCGGTGATGCCGGGCTTTACATGTTGGCGCAGTTCGTAGTGCTCGATGAGCCGGGCATAGCGTTCGTCATGGG
This sequence comes from uncultured Pseudomonadota bacterium, assembly GCA_963710925.1. Classification (GTDB taxonomy): domain Bacteria; phylum Pseudomonadota; class Alphaproteobacteria; order Micropepsales; family Micropepsaceae; genus Rhizomicrobium. The sequence continues at coordinate 82,428 of CAVQBY010000006.1, forward strand.
CACAGGCGTGCGGGCGCGGACCAACCAGGGACATCTCGCCACGCAGCACATTGAAGAGCTGCGGCAGTTCGTCGAGGCTGGAGGCGCGCAGGAAGCGGCCAATGGCGGTGACGCGCGCATCGTTCTTCGTTGCCTGGACCACGACCGGCCCGTTTTCCTGGACGGTCATGGAGCGGAACTTGAGGATCGCGAAGGGCCGGCCGCGAAAGCCGAGCCGCTGCTGGCGGAACAGGATGGGACCCGGCGAATCGAGCCGGATCGCCAGCGCGATGGCCGCCATCACCGGGGCGGCGACCATCAGCGCCGGGACGGCAATCGCCAGATCGATCGCACGTTTGATGAAACGCTGAACGCGGTTGAGCGGGGCGCGCTGAACCTCGATGGCGCGCAGGCGGCCAAGCGGCCGCTGCGGCAGGTGCAGAAGACGCTCGATCGCCGTGCCCGGGATCAGGCGCACGGCCCGCGGCACGGCCTGCAGGTCCGTGAGAACTTCGTGCAGACGCGCCGGCGAGATCGCCGCACCGGCAACACAGATCTGACCGTGACCGGTCGCGCGCGCGCAATCCATCACCTGCTGCAGGTGACGGCGGCGTTCTCCCGCCCAATCGTCAGCGGCACAATCGGCGTCGAGCGTCACGATGCTGAGATTGTCCGCACCGGCGCGGAGAAATTCGGCCCGCAGACGGTCGAGATCCGGATCGCTGTCCGCGCCGACCAGGAGGATATGGTCGCCCTCAAGCGCGCGCGGCAGGTACCAGGCGGCCAGCGCACGTGCGGTGGCGGCGCGGCTCGCTTCATCGGCCAGAAAGCCGGCCACGAAGAAGGTGAGAACAGCCCCCCGCGAGACGCCCTCTCCCGATTTCAGCAGGAAGGCGACCATCGCCATCAGGGCGAACACACCGCACCAGGCCAGCGCCGCACGGCGCAGGCCCACGATGTCGCCTTCAAGCGCCACGCCACGACCGGCCTCAAGCAGCCGGCGCGCGCCCACGAAGAGTGCGGCCGCCAGAAGGCCGATTGCCGCAAAACCCGCGGTATCACCGAGATAGTCATTGGCGAACCAGGAATAGGCCGTGCCGCCGATGATGCTTGCCATGACGATGGCGACCGCCTCGGCCAGGCTCTGGGCCCAGATCGAAAAGGCATCGCGGGGCAGAAGCCGCGGCAGGCTGTCATTGGCGACGGCCACCGGCGCCAACCGGCCAACCCGCGACGGGAAGCCGGCGCCGGGTACGGCGCCCGCTTCGGCCTCGGCTCGTGCCAGTCTTTGATGAACGCCCATGGCTGTCTCGAAACTCAAATGTTCGAGACGAGTGCTGCATCACCCAGGCCAGTTTCCCGGCCCCGCGCCGTGTCAGATCCGGACCCAAAAACCGTTCAACTACAATCGATTGGCCCAAGTGGCGGCGGCGGGCGTGCCGTTTCAGGGCACGGCGCCCTGGTTCAGAACGGGACGACGTTACGTCAAGCCGCGAGCGCGCTCTGCCATTTGGCCAGGCGCGGATTTCCCGCCGACAGCAGCGGGATCAGCGAGGCGAGATGGGTCTCGGCCGGGCCGATGCCATAACGCGGCAGCAGGAAGCGATTGGCCCCGCCGTCGAGCGTGCCGGAGACGGTGGTAAACGCATAGTCGTAGCCGGCCTCGCGCACGGCGCGCCACGCGGCGCCACAGACATCGGGGGTGTTGCCGAAGGGATAGGCGAAGGCGCGGCACGGGCCGACCTCGGCCTCGATCCTGGCGCGGGGCCGCCGCGCCTGTTCACCCAGTTGCGCCGGGGTCTGGGCGGCGTTCATCGGCCAATGCCAATCGGCATGGGCGCCGATCTCCACGCCCCGGCCCTTCAGCGCGCGAATCTGCGACCAGCTCAGGAAGGTCTCGGAGGAGAAGCGTTCGATCAGCGGCGACAAACCAACGCGCTCCAGCGCCTCCGCCATGGCCGCGACCGCGGCCTTTGCGCGATCGCGGTCGAGCGCCTTGAGCGCGGCGATGGCGGCTTGCGCCAGCGCTTCGCGCCCCTCGGTTTCGCCCAGTATCTGCGGGGGCAGATGCGGCACGGCATAATTGCCCGCGGGCGCGTAGTGATAGAACAGCCGGGCCAGAAAGACGGGGTTGCGTTCGGGCGTGTCGATGTGATGGGTGCTGACAAACAGCGTCCATGGCAGGCCCAGCTCCTCGAGAATGGGCGCCGCGACGCTTAGGGTGTTGGCGTAACCATCATCGGACATCAGAAAGACGCTGCGGCGGTGACGGCGGGGATGGGCCAGCGCGTCGTCCAGTTCGGACAGCGGCAGGACCTCGAAGTTTTCCTTGAGGGCGCGCGCGATGGTCCGAAAGACGGGCGCTTCGTGATGGTTCACCTGGACGCGCGGATCACAGGTCGCCGGCTCGACGCCGTGGAAGAAGACCGCGGCAGGCCGGCCGAGATGGCGGACCAGGGCCGGGGGAATCCATTCCCCGAGCTTGCGCCCCATGCGTCCAATCTGGCTTGGCATCGTCTCTTCCGCTGGCTCCGGCTGTCGCCTTGCAATCATGGGGCCGCGGACTTACCCGGCGCTTAAGCCTGCGGCAGGGCGGCCCCGAAATTGCGAGGCCGTCTCCGACGGGGGCTGGCCGCCGGCGAATGGCTCGCCGCGGGGCCCCTGCCCTCGCCGGAGGCGGCTCGAATGCGTCACATTGGGACAGCGGTGCGTCTGCCGAAATTGGCCCTGGAGAAGCTGCGGACCGCAATGGGAAGGTTCGAAACGCCCATCGCATGGTGCGCGCTTGCGGTCATGTGGCTGTTCCTGCTTTCGCCCCTGCTTTTGCAGGTGTCTTTGGACAAGAGCGGGACGCAGTTCGACAAACCGCTTCTCTTCAGTGTCGCAACCACGATGTTGTGGGCGGGCGCGCTTCATTTTTCGGTTCGGCGCCCGGTTCGGCTGCACCTTCTGCTGCTGCCGCTCTATCTGACCACCGGGGTCGATCTGTTCCTCCTGACGACATTCGGAAGCCGCCTCTCAAGCGGCTATGTGATCCTTGGCATCACGAGTGCCACCTCTTCGGGGGACTTTCTGGCGACCTATGCCAGGACCATCGGTGTCGTCTGCGGCCTCACGGCGGGCATCTATGTCCTGGGCCTGCTGGCGATCCGTCCGCTCACATTGCGCCCAGTCCGGAAGATCAGCGCCGCATGCCTGACGCTTCTCCTGGCCGGCTATTCGGGCCTGGTGATCCGAAGCATGGCGAGCCAGGCGACCTTTGAGCACGCCAGCCTCGAGGTTGCCGGCTATGACACCAGCGCCCCCGTCGGCGCGGTCTTTCAGAGCGGCCTGGCGCTCTACCAGTTCCGGGAAGAGTCCGGATACCGGACCGTCCGCGAGCAGGACGATCTGCACGCCAGGCCCACGCGCGACAATTCCGGCGAAATCTATGTCTGGGTGATCGGCGAATCCTCGCGCGCGGAAAACTGGTCGTTGCTCGGCTATGACCGCAATACCAATCCCTATCTCTCGCGCGAACCGGGCGTGATCGGATTGCCGAACGTGATGTCGACGGCCCCGAGCACCGCTGTCGCCGTCGCCTCCATGCTCAGCCCGTGGCCGCTGACGGACTGGCAAGGCATTCTGTCGCATCGATCGGTCGTCAGCGCGTTCCGCGAGGCGGGGTTCCAGACCTACTGGTTTTCGACCCAGCGCGTGGATGGCTGGAGCGGCGCGATCCCCTGGCTCGCGGCCGAGGCCCAGCATGTGCGCTATCGTCAACAGAGCTTCGACGGCGCGCTGCTCGAAAATCTCAGGGGCGCCCTGCGATCTGCGAAAAAGGGCAAAAAGCTCTTTATCGTCTTGCACATCAATGGCAGTCACTTCGTCTATTCGCGGCGCTATCCGCAGCGCTTCGCGCAATTCCACAGCGACCATGCCGGCGAGCGCGATCAATTGGTCGACCAATATGACGACAGCATCCTCTACACCGACTGGGTCCTGCACGAGGTCATCGGCGCCTTGAAGAAGACGCACCGTCCGGCGGCCCTGGTGTTTGCCTCCGATCACGGCGAGAACCTGATGGACGACAGCGCCGGCCTTCTCGGGCACGGCATCGGCAACGCCCATGACCTGCACCCCGCCGCCTTCATCTGGGGTTCGCAATCGTTGCAGCGGAAGAGCCCGCGGATGTGGCAGAGCGCGCGTGACAACGCCGGAACTAGGCTGAGCGCATCGAACCTGCCGCATTCCCTGCTCGACCTGGCCGGCATTCAGATTCCGCAGCTCGACCGGACGCGCAGCATCTTCAGCCCAACATTCACCACCCGGGACCGCTGGTACATCGCCCGCAGCACGCTGCATCGCGAGCGCCGGCATGTCGCCAGCCAGTAGAGCGCGGATCTGCCCGGACTTGCGTGCCGGACCCGTTTTTGCTGCGGGGGAAGGCACCGTCGAGGCGCGCCCTGGTGGGCCCGGCAGGACTCGAACCTGCGACCAGACCGTTATGAGCGGTCAGCTCTAACCAACTGAGCTACGGGCCCCTGTCCGGGGTCAGGGCCTTCTAACAGGAAATCCGGCGCGTCAGAACGATTTTGGGCGCCGCCCGACGATCTTCTCCTGTGGGTTGCCCCAGTTTCGCCGCCTGATGCCGCCAAGCTGGATTCGAGACCCAGAGGGACCATTGCCATGAGCCATCGAATCCGCCCCATCGCCACCGCACTGGCCGCGTTCGCCCTTCTCGCCCTGCCGGTTGCCGCCCTGGCCGCGGGCGGCGATTCGCAGCCACGGCTGATCACCATCACCGGGTCCGGCGAGGTCAGTGCCGTGCCCGATCAGGCGCAGCTTTCGGCTGGCGTCGTCAGCCAGGCAAAGACCGCAGCGGCGGCCCTGGCCGACAATTCGCGCAAGATGCGCGCCGTGTTCACTGCGATCAAAAAGCTCGGCGTGCCGGACAGGGCGATCCAGACCTCCAATTTCAGCGTCGCGCCCCAATATCCGCCCTATAATTCTAAGGAAGAGCGGCGGATTACGGGCTATCAGGTTTCCAACACGGTCGAGGTCAAGTTGACCGACATGAAGAAACTTGGGGCCGCGATCGATGCCCTTGTTTCAGCCGGCGCCAACCAGATCAACAGCGTGGGCTTCTCCATCGCCGATCCGAAGCCGCTTCTGGCCAAGGCCCGCGAGGAGGCGGTGAAGGATGCAACCGACAAGGCCCGCGCCTATGCGCATGCCGCAGGCGTCACGCTGGGACCGATCCAGTCCATCGGCGAAGGCGGCATTAACGGCCCCCAGCCGATGGTGATGGTGACGGCAATGCGAAGCGCCGCCCCACCCCCGCCCGTTGCCGCCGGAGAACAGACGGTGGCGGCAAACGTGACGATCTCCTGGCAAATCCATTGAAGCGCCGGCTAGAAACCGGCTGCGCTAAACCTCTGCGGGTTACTTCGCGACACGCAGATTGGTGATCTGCTGGCCGATGGTGTTGAAGGCGTTCACAACATCGGCCGAGGTCGTCAGGTCGAAATATTTGGTGCTGTCGGAGGCGCAGGACTCCAGCGTGCTGGAACTGCCAGAGGTGCCGTTGAGGTCGACGAAGATCGTATAGACCGTGATGCCGGCGGATTTGGCGTTGCTGCAGGCCAGAAGTTCCCGCGCATTGATCTTGGATTGGCTGTGCGTCCAGCGGTTCTGCGTGTTGACGCCGTCGCTGAGCAGAATAATGACGCGCTTGGTGTCTTCGGGCAGCGTGCCGGCATTCATGGGATTGCCATCCGTCAGCGTCTGCCAGCCCCAGACGAAACCGATCGTCTGATTGGTATTGCCGGTGGCGTACATGGCATCGATCTTGTTGCTCAGCGCCGACCAGTCATAGCTCAGCCCCATCAGCTCGGTGGGACAGGACACGTACTGGTCGGTCGGAAACAGCGTGTCCGGAATTGCGGGATCGGGCGTGGTGTTGAGGGTGTCGTAGTCCTGGGTCCGGTCCATGATGCAGCCGTTCCAGGTCACGTGATCGTTCGGCGTCCAGGTGCAGCCCTGACCGTTGTTGTTATAGTTGCCGTTGTTGAAATAGCCATAGCCATTTCCACTGTAGCCGCCATTGCCGCCGCCATAGCCGCACGCCTGCACGCCGTTCGCCTTGTCCCAATCGGTCCAGTCGAGCCAAGTGGCGGTGTAATTCGAGCTGCCGATATTGACGTCCCTGTTGAAGGGCACGATCGACACCTTGACATCGCCAGCGGTGGCCGACGCCTTCTGCAACATGTTCAGCAGGTTATGGGCCGCGGTCTTGAGCGCGCTGATCTTTGTCGTACCGGAGGAATCCGATTCCGACATGGATCCGGTATTGTCGAGCACCAGCGCGACCCAAAGCTTGGTCTGGCCCCAGACGACCGTCGAACTGAATGAGACCGGCAGAGTCTTGATCCCGACCACGTTCATCAGCGTGGTCGGCATGTCCACGCTCGCTTCCAGCTTGACCTCGCCATCGCCCTTGGCGACGCTCAGCGCCGACGGCGTGCCGTAGGAGCTGTCGAGCCTGAGATTGGCATTGAAATAGCTTTGTGCCAGCGCCGTCAGCTGGCTGTCGCTCAGTCCCTGTGCCCCGCCGAGCGCAAGCCCCGCAGAGTCCAGCGCGCTGGCCAGGCGCGCACGCACAATCATAGCCCGCGACAAATCCAGCCCGGCGCCCGCCGCCACCGCCATCGGCACCAGCGACAGCGCGAAGATCACCGCCACATTGGCGTGACGGGATTGCGCGAACGCCCGCAACCGCGCGAGCATCACTCCAATACGGCCGAGTATCCTCATCGCTCGATCAACCCCTCTGAGTTGCTGGCGAACGCCAACGCCGCACGATATCGGCCAGACATTCGCGATCGATCGCAGAATGCTTCCAGGCGTGGGAGAAGCCGCGATGGGAACTCTGCGCGAGGGTACGGCTCTCAAGGTCACGGAAGCGGATTCGCATTGGCATCACCACGCCCTGCCCGATCACAATGGCCTCGCGATCCCCGAGGAGCGGCAGGAAGTCCAGGAGATCGAGTCCGCCTTCATGGGTGTTGGCGCGCACGACGGCCTGGTCGCGCTCCGTCGACAGACGCATGGCAAAGACCGTGCTGCACTGAGACAGGATCGTGGGATCGAGTTCGGAGGGGCGCTGCGTGATCAGCGCCAGGGACACGCCGTATTTTCGGCCCTCCTTGGCGATACGCGACAGGGCCTGCCGCGTGGGCATGAATTTCGTGCCGGAATCGGCGGGCGCATAGCGATGGGCCTCTTCGCAGACGATGAGCACCGGCAACCTTGCGTCACTCCAGTTGGCCAGATCGAAGGTCAGCCGCGAGATCACGGAAATGACGACGTCGAGGATTTCCGGCGGCACCGTCGCCAGATTGAGGACGGTGATCGGCTTGCCCTGCACCGGCACGCGGAACAGGCGGCCGAGGACATCGGTCATCGTGTCCTCGATCATCAGGCTTCCGAACATGAAACTGTAGCGCGAATCGCTCACCAGCGTTTCGATGCGGCCCTTGAGACGCTTGTAGATGAGCGTGTTCAGTGCGCGATCGAGCTTGCCGAGCTGATCGTCGATAAAGGCCACCAGATCGGCGAGGCGGAACGGAACCGGCGTGTCGACGCTGAGGGCCAGTCCCTCGCCGGCGCGCCGCACTCTGCCGGACGGCAAATCCATGTAGCGCCGCTTGGCGTACAGCACGGCGTCGTTGAGAATTTCAACTTCGGCCTCGTGCTGGTCATCGCCACTGGCAAAGGCCGCCGTCAGTTCGTGGAAATTCAGCAGCCAGAACGGGAGATTGAGATTGGAGGGATCGATCAGTTCGGCCCGATCGCCGAAGGCCGCGCCATATTCGTTGTGAATATCGAGCACGACCACACGCGCATGCTGATATTCCGGGAGTAGGCTCTGCAGGATGCCACTCAACGCAGAGGATTTTCCGCAACCGGTGGTGCCGACGATCAGGAAATGCTTTCCGAACAGATCGTCGACCAGAAGTCGGGCGGGAACCGAGGGGTCCTGGTACAGGGTGCCGACACCGATCGTCGCGGTCGCCGGTTGTGCGTAGGCCAGCGTCAGCACCTGCTGATCGGCCATATGGACCGCATCGCCGATACTGGGAACACTGGAAACGCCGCGGCGGAAGACCGGGCGGGAGGTCGCGGCGTCGACAACGATCTCGCCGGCCAGATTGAGTTCGATCAGGCTTATGGAATCCTGTTCGCCGCTCCCGTCAGGGATGGGTGTGGACATCGCCGAGACGACGCCCAGAACCGCCGAATGGGGCGTGGCAATCGACATCGTGGCGCCGATTTCCACGCGCGCGACAACCCCGCGAGCCGTAGCCGGTGGCTCCAGGGCGGCCACGGCCTGAGCCCCCGATACCGAGACGATGCGGGCCACGCGTTTGGCCCCGACCGGCAGTCGCCCGACAGGCTGGACCGTTTCCGAATTTCTTTTCGCGGAGGGATGCGGGGGCGGCAGCGGCGGAATTCCGGGACCCGGCGCCGGCGGCGGCTCTCTGAATACCTGATTCATGCTGCACACTCCCGGACCGCGGATCGTTGCGCGGGGACCGGCCGCGGAAGCGTGAAAGCGACGGTGGTTCCCTTTTGGGGGACGCTGGTGACAAAGAACCGGCCGCCATGCTGTTCGACCAGCGCCCGAGAGATCGGCAATCCCAGGCCGGTTCCCTCATGGCCGCGGACATAGGCCGCCTTGACCTGCCCGAAGGGCCGCAGGGCCAGGTCAAGTTGGTCCTCGCTCATGCCGATGCCGGTATCCTGGACGGCAATGATTGGGGCACCGTCTCCGGCGAGCGCCGCGGTGACGATGATCCGGCCGCCCTCGGGCGTGAATTTGTGGGCATTGCCCAGCAGATTGATCAGAACCTGCTTGAGCCGGCGCCCATCGACCATCACCTCGGGCAGGCCCGGCGCGACCTTGACCAGAAGTTCCTGCTTGCGCTCGGCAATGCGCGGCGAGACAAGCGCCACGGCGGAATCGATCAGCCCAGACAGGGCCTCCGGATTCAGGTCGAGGGAGAACGTACCGCTCTCGATCTTGGAGATATCCAGAATGTCGGAAATGATATCGAGAAGATGGTTGCCGGCCCCGCTGATCAGACGCGCATATTCGGCAGCCTTTCCCTGGCTGCTGTCACGCTCGGCCAGATGATCGATCAGATCGGAAAAGCCGATGATGGCATTGAGCGGCGTGCGCAGCTCGTGACTCATGTTTGCGAGAAATTCGGATTTGGCGCGGTTGGCGATCGCCTGCTCCATCGCGGCCGCGCGCAAGGCGCGCTCTGAGCGTCGGCGCGAGACGGCCTGGCCCAGATCGACAGAGTAACGGGACAGCAACCCGCTGTGGTCCCGATTGACGCGGCTTCTCGCTCGCATGCGCTCCTCACCCCCGCTCAAAGGCGTATGGCAGGTCGGCTACCATTTAGGGGGGAACCCGCTAAGTTTTGCTTAAATCATACAAACAGGGACCGGCGCCCCGGCGCTTCTGGACGGCCGCCCGGAGAGACGCTAAGCCACACGGGCAATTTGAGCCGGAATCCGGACCCTCCGATGCCGAACCCCTTCCTCGAGACCTGGCCGGCGCCGTTCGGTGCCCCACCCTTCGACCGTATCAAATCGGAACATTTCGCACCGGCTTACGCGGCGGCACTGGACGAACATGCCCGCGAGATCGATGCCATCGCCGGCAATGCCGCGGCCCCGAGTTTCGCCAACACGATCGTCGCCCTGGAAGCCAGCGGGCGCGCCCTGACGCGGGTCGAGTTGGTGTTCCACAATCTGGCCGCCTCCCACACCAATGATGCGCTGCAGGCGATCGAGCGCGAGATGGCACCCAAGCTCGCCCGTCACGCCAACTCGATCCACCTCAATGCCGCGCTGTTCGCGCGCATCGATGCACTCTATCGCGCGCGCGCGACGCTTGGGCTCGACTCCGAGGAGTTGCGGGTGCTGGAGCGCTATCACCTGGATTTTGTCCGCGCCGGCGCGCAGCTCGACCAGGCACAAAAGACCCGCTATGCCGCCCTGACCGAACGGCTGGCCAGCCTGGGGACCGAGTTCGGGCAGAATGTGCTGGCCGACGAGCAGGAGACCGTGATTGCCCTGAGTGAAGAGGACGTCGCAGGGCTTCCGGGATTTCGCGCGCGCGGCGGCGGCCGAAACGGCCCGGGAACGGGACATCGCGGCGCCGTATGCCGCAACGACGTCGCGCTCCAGCGCCGAGCCGATCCTGGCCTTTGCCGCCAACCGCGCCGTGCGCGAGAAGGTCTACAAGGCCTGGACCAAACGTGGCGACATGAACAACGCCCATGACAACAAGGCCCTGATCGCGGAAATCGTGTCGTTGCGCGTCGAGGAGGCCAAGCTGCTGGGCTATCCCAGCTTCGCCCATTACCGGCTGGCCGACACCATGGCCAAGACGCCAGAGACCGCGCGGGCCTTGCTCGAAAAAGTTTGGGCGCCGGCCAAGGCCCGCGCTCGCGAAGAGCGCGATGCGCTACAGGGACTGATCGCCGAGGAAGGCGGAAATTTCCAGCTCGCCGCCTGGGACTGGCGCTACTATGCCGAGAGGCTGCGCAAGGCGCGCTACGATCTCGATGAGGGCGAGATCATGCCCTATTTCCAGCTCGACAAGATGATCGCGGCGGCGTTCTACACCGCCGGACGTCTGTTCGGCCTGGAATTTGTGCCGCGGCAGGACGTGCCCGTCTATCACCCGGACGTGCGCGTCTGGGAAGTGACGCGGGATGGCGCGCATGTCGGCCTGTTCTATGGCGACTACTATGCGCGCAGCGTCGAAACGGGGCGGGGCCTGGATGTCCAGTTTCCGCGACCAGGAACATCTGGAACAGCCGGTCGCGCCGCTGATCGTCAACAATTGCAATTTTCCCAAACCCGCCGCGGGCAAGCCGGCGCTGCTGAGCTTCGACGAAGCCAAGACGCTGTTTCACGAATTCGGCCATGCCCTGCACGGCCTGCTCTCCAAGGTCCGCTTTCCGCGCCTTTCGGGCACCAGTGTGGCGCAGGATTTCGTCGAGCTGCCGTCCCAGATCTTCGAGCATTGGCTCGAGGAGCCGCAAGTGCTGGAGCGCTTCGCCGTGCATGCCGAGACGGGCGCACCGATGCCCAAGGCGCTGCTGGAAAAGCTGGTTGCGGCCCGCAATTTCAACCAGGGATTTTCGACCGTGGAATTCCTGGGGTCGGCCATTGTCGACATGGACTTCCACAGCGTCGAAAACGCCGACGCCATCGATGCCGCCGCGTTCGAGAAGGCGACCGCAGACGGGATCGGGATGCCGCAGGAGATCGCCATGCGGCACCGGCCCACCCATTTCCTGCACATCTTCGCCGGCGACGGCTATGCCGCCGGCTATTACAGCTATATGTGGGCCGAAGTTCTGGACGCGGACGGTTTCAGGGCCTTCGCGGAAGCCGGAGACGCCTTCGATGCGGCGACGGCGAAACGCCTTCACGACAACATCTATTCGACCGGCGGCACGCGCGACTATGCCGAAACCTATCGCGCCTTCCGCGGCCGCGATCCCGATATCGATGCGCTGCTGGAAGGGCGCGGGTTGAAGGTGGCTTAAATGATCCGGCTCGAAAAGCTCGGGGGCCATGCGGCCCTCATCACCATCGACAATCCGCCGGCCAATGCGCTGGGGCGGGCAGCGCGTCAGGCCTTTCATGCCCATCTGGACGCGTTGGAAGCCGAAGCCGACATCCGCGCGCTCGTAGTCACCGGCAGCGGCCGTGCCTTCTGCAGCGGCGACGACCTCAAGGAACAGCAGGCGGCGCAAGCCGAAGGCGCGGATGCGCGCAAAAAGCTGCTCGCCGAATTCGCAGGCCTTCTCGACCGCATCGAGGCGCTGCGCATTCCCACCATCGCAGCCGTAAACGGATTTTGCCTCGGTGGCGGGCTGGAGCTGGCGCTGTGCTGCGACCTGCGTATTGCCTCGAGCCAGGCAAGCTTTGTCTGCGCAGGGGTCAATGTCGGCTTGATGGCGAGCGTCTATCGCCTGCCGCGGCTGATCGGCGTGGCGCGGGCCAAGCACATGCTGCTGACCGGCCTACCGCAGGATGCCGAAACCGTCGAGCGCTTCGGCCTCGTCACCGCGGTCTATGAACCGGACATCCTGCTGACCGAAGCCGAAACCCTAGCGGAGCGGATCGCCTCGCGCGCGCCGCTGTCGGTGGAAGCGAGCAAGCGCATGGCCGCGAAGGCGCCCGATCTGTCGCGCGAAGAGGCCGCGAAGGCGACGCGCGACGAGCTCGCCACACTGGTCGCCAGCGCCGATCATGCCGAGGCCCTGGCGGCGTTCCAGGAAAAGCGCGCCGCCGGTCTTCAAGCGGAAATAGCTATGCGGCGGCCTTGGTGACGACCTTGCGCAGAAATTTCTCGCAGGCCTCCAGTTCGCTGAGGGCCACGAATTCGTCGGCCTTGTGGGCCTGATCGATGGAGCCCGGACCGCAGACGACGGCGGCGATGCCGGCATCCTGAAACAATCCGGCCTCGGTGCCGTAGGATACCGCCTCGATCCGGTTGGCTCCGGTCATTTCGCGCGCCAGGGCGACGGCGGGCGAGTGATCGTGGAAGCTCAGCCCCGAATAGGCCGCGACAATCTCGGTCTCGTATCGGGCATCGGGCCAGCCCTTCCTGTATTTCGGCAGAATCTCGGTTTCGACATGGTTCCTGATGCGCCGCATCAGCGCCTCGGTGTCGGAATCGGGCAGCGCGCGGTACTCCCAGCTCAGCTTGCACTCGCGCGCCAGCACATTCACCGCCGTGCCGCCGGAAATCATGTTGGCCTGCAGGGTCGTGTAGGGCGGATCGAAGCGCGGATCGCGCGTGTCCTTCAGCTCCTCGCCCAGCGCCTTGAGATAGGCGATGAATTCGCCGGCCATCATCACGGCATTGGCGCCCAGATCGGGCTTGCTGGAATGGCCCTCGCGCCCGCAGCAGCGCGTCGACATGATCGCGCCCGCCTTATGCGCGCCGACCACATGCATCAAGGTCGGCTCGCCGACGATGGCCAGTTCAGGCTTGATCCCGGCCCCGGCGAGATCCGCAAGCAGGCTGCGCACGCCCGCGCAGCCGACCTCCTCGTCATAGGACAGCGCGAAATGCAGAGGTGTCTTCAGTTTCGTCGCAGCGATGTCTCCGGCCAGCGACAGCGCGACACCGATGAACCCCTTCATATCGGCCGTGCCGCGCCCATAAAGCAGGCCGTCGCGAATCTCCGGTTCGAAGGGGTCGGAGGACCAGTCCTGCCCGTCGACCGGCACGACATCGGTGTGGCCGGACAGGACCGTGCCGCCGTCTTCCTCGGGCCCGAAGCTGGCGAAGAGGTTCGCCTTGTTCTTCGCCGCATCATAGCTGAGGCGGCAGCGCGCGCCGGCCTCTTCGAGATGCTCCTGCGCGAAGGCGATCAGGGAAAGATTGCTCTGGCGGCTGGTGGTATCGAACGACACCAGACGCTTCACCATCTCCAGCGAGCGGGACATGGTTCAGCCGTCCATCGCCGAGGCGGGATTGCCGATGACACTGAGGAATTCGCGCCGGGTCAGCGGGTTCTTGCGGAAATCACCCAGCATGGTGGAGGTCACCATCGACACACCCGGCTTGTGCACGCCGCGCGTCGTCATGCATTGATGCGTCGCCTCGATGACGACGGCGACGCCCTTGGGTTCCAGCACTTCCTGGATGCAGTTGGCGATCTGCGCGTTCATCTTTTCCTGTACCTGCAGACGCCGGGCGAAGGCCTCGACCACGCGCGCCAGCTTGGAAATGCCCACGACCTTGTTGTTGGGCAGATAGCCGATATGCACGCGGCCGATGATCGGCGCCAGATGATGCTCGCAATGGGATTCGAAGCGGATGTCCTTGAGCACGATCATCTCGTCATAGCCTTCGACTTCCTCGAAGGTACGCTTGAGATAATCCTCGGGATCCTCCTTGTAGCCGGAGAACCAGTCCTCATAGGCCCGCGCGACCCGGGCCGGGGTGTCGGCCAGGCCCTCACGGTCCGGATCGTCGCCTGCCCACAAGAGCAGCGTGCGGATCGCCGCCTCGGCCTGGTCGCGGCTGGGGCGTTCGGGAGCAAGCGGCGCAGGCGCGGCCGGCATCCGGTTCTTGGGGGCTTGGGACATGGGCCTCTCGCAGCTGGAACAATATCGGACGGTCAGTCTACGCCGGGGCCGGGGGGCCGGATCAACCGGGCCGCCCTGCCGCGAGCGCATGGCTGGCGGTGCAAGAGCTAGTGGATCTGCCGGGTTTCGTAGGGGCTTTCGAGCAGAAACGCCGGAATTTCGACCTCGAAGGCCTCCCCCGAGCCGCTGCGCATCTGGTAGCGGCCGGCCATGGCGCCCGAGGGTGTGGGCAGCGGGCAGCCGCTGGAATATTCGAAGGACTGGCCCGGTTCGAGCACGGGCTGGGCGCCCACAACGCCCGGACCGCGGACTTCCTGCACCCGGCCCAAGCCATCGGTGATGTGCCAATAGCGCGACAGCAGCTGAACGGTTTCGGCGCCGTGGTTCTCGATGGTGACGGCGTAGGACCACAGATAGTCGCCCTCCTCCGGATCGGATTGATCCTCGATGAAGGCCGGAGTCACCGAGACCTTGATGCCGCGCGTCACGCATTCATAGGCGAAACGGGGCTCAGGCGGTGAATCGAAGGTCGTGCGCTCTCGCATGCCTCCCAATAGGACGGCCAGGGGCCCCGATGCAAGTCGGCCAGGCCCGCTCGGTTAATGCTGCGGCCCTATTCCGGCAAGGCTACCGTCACCTCGGTCTTCACGGAATTGGCGATAAAGCAGTGTTCATGGGAATCGTGGTGGATGTGCGCGAGGGTTGCGGCATCGACGTCACAGCCCTGCGCGAAGCGAATGCGCGGCCGCAACTCGACCCGCGACATCCACAGCCGGCCGTTCTCGCCCTTTTCCAGCGTGCCGACGGCGTCATCCTCATAGCTTTCGACCGTCAGGCGCTTTCTGGCGCAGATCGCCAGGAAGGTCAGCATGTGGCAGCTGGAGAGCGAGGCCACAAAGGCCTCCTCCGGGTCGACCCGCTCGGCGTCGCCCTTGAAGGCGGGCGCCGAGGAGGCCGGGAGCACGATGTCCCCGCCCTTGAACACGACTTCATGGCTGCGGTTGTAGGTGTCGTAGGCGAAATCGGCGCTCTCGCGCGTCCAGCGGATGGTGGCGTGATGTTCGGACATGGGGGCTCCTTGCGGTTGGCGCCATTGTCTGCGCGCCGCCGGGCCGCCGCAAGGAGGACCCGGCGCGCCGATCAGGCCGGTGTGTGCCAGCGCAACGACATGCACGACAGCCCGGCATCGAGCTTGCCGATGTCGGCGACGGGAAGCGGCCGAACGTTCAGGCCCTGCCCGGCCAGCAGATCGGCGGTGCGCGGAAAGTTGTCGCCGATCAGCACGGTGTCGTTGACCCGGAGCGCGTTGGCGGCGGGCTCTTCGTCCGCCGGGACGACAACGACCCTGAACCCTTCGAAGATGCGGCTGTCGGCCATGGTCTGTGTCGTCAGCACCGTCTCTTCGTCGAGCAGCGAGGACGCGGTCTTGAAATGCAGGATGGATCCTGGGGTTTCGGCAATCCTGGCCTTGCGGCCGAATTGCGCGAGCTTGCCGGACAAAGCCTCCGCACCGCGGCGGCTGGTGCGCGCCGACAGGCCGATGAAAACATGTTCGGGCGTGACCAATACGTCGCCACCGTCGGCAAATTCGTCACCCTGCAATTCGAGAACCTGCCCGAAGCGGCGTTCGAGCACAGGGCGCAGCTCGGCCGCCTCGCCCCGCCGGGACACAGCGCCGGGGCGCAAGAGGATTGCGCCTTCCGGGAAGGCCAGCGCCGGATCCTCGACAAAGACGGAGTCGGGAAATTCCTCCAGCGGCGGCAGGGTTTCCACGCCCAGGCCAGCCGCGCGCAGCGCCGCGACATAGGCGGCGTGCTCGGCACAAACGCGTTCAAAATCGGGAACCGCCGCAGGATCGGCGCGCAAGCCATCGACCACGCTGCGGCCCGGTTCGCGCACGATCGCCTGATCGAAATCGAAGACCCGCACCGGCTCAGGCCGTCGCCAGCGCGCGGGCCAGATCCTCGCAGAGATCGGCGGTGTCTTCGAGGCCGACCGAGAGACGCAGCATGCCATCGCCGATGCCCAGTTCCGCGCGGGCTTCGGGCGAGAGACGCTGATGGGTGGTCGTCGCCGGATGGGTGATGAGGCTCTTGGCGTCGCCCAGATTGTTGGAGATGTCGATCAGTTCCAGCGCGCGTGCAAAGGCAAAGGCCCGCGCCTTGCCGCCGTCGAGCGTGAAGGTGACGACGCCGCCCCCGCCGGACATCTGGGCGCGGGCCAGGTGGTGCTGCGGATGATCCTCGCGGAACGGGTAGAGGACATTGGCAACGGCCTTCTGCCCGGCGAGAAAATTGGCGACCTCCAGCGCATTGGCGCAATGGGCCCGCATGCGCAGATCGAGCGTTTCCAGCGCCTTCAGATGCACCCAGGCATTGAAGGGGCTGATGGAGGGACCGGTGTTGCGCAGATAGGTCTGCAGATGATCCTTCAGGAAATCCTCCCGGCACAGGATCATGCCCCCGAGGCAGCGGCCCTGCCCGTCCACATATTTTGTGGTCGAGTGGACGACGATATCGGCGCCGAATTCCATCGGCCGCTGCAGCGCCGGCGAGGCAAAGGCATTGTCGACGATGAGCCGCGCCCCGCCTTCATGCGCGATGTCGGCCACGGCCTTCAGGTCGACGATCGCCAGCGTCGGGTTGGCCGGGGTCTCGAGAAAGAGAAAACGGGTTTGCGGGCGCATGGCTGCGCGCCATTGCTCGAGGTCGGCCCCGTCGACCAGCGTCGACTCGATGCCGAAGCGCGACAACACCTCTTCGATCACATAGCGGCAGGCGCCGAACATGGCCCTGGCGCCGATGACATGGTCGCCGGCGCGCAACGAACACAGAAAGGTCGAACTGACTGCGGCCATGCCGGTGGCCGTGGCCCTTGCGCAGGGCGCGCCCTCAAGCGCCGCCAGCCGGTCTTCGAACATCGAGATCGTGGGGTTGCCGTAGCGCGTGTAGGTGTAGCCTTCCGCCCCCTTGAAGCGGGCCTCGGCCTCCTCCGGCGTCTCATAGGCATAGCCGGATGTCAGGAACAGGCCCTCGGACGTCTCCTGAAAGGGCGAGCGCAGCTGACCGCCGCGCACCGCGCGGGTGCGGGGGCGCCAATTGCCCGGTTTCTTGTGAGTCGCCATTGCCCGAAGTGCCTGTGTAGTTTCGTTGCGCGGGAAAGCCGCCCTGCGCAAGCTTTGACCTGCCTTGCCGGGTGGGGTCAAGCCGCATAAGGTCGCGAATTCGCCGGTTTCGGCGATTTTCGGCCCGCCGGGAATCGTGGCCGCAAGCCAACTCCAACGGACATTCAGGACGCCCGCATGACAGCGATCAGCCACCACGCCGCCCTCATCTACATCCTGGTCGTGGTCTCCGCCTCCGATGGCGCCATGAGCGACAGCGAACTGGAGGCCATCGGCCGCCGCGTTCGCACCCTGCCGGTGTTCGCCGATTTCGACTTGGAGCGGCTGATCCCGGTGGCGCAGGAGTGCAGCGAAATCCTGCAGGAAGAAGACGGCTTCAAGGCCGTGCTCGGCCTGGTGCAGGAGGCCATCCCCGAGCGCCTGCGCGAGACCGCCTATTACCTGGCGCTGGAAATGGCGCTGACTGACTCCAAGGTCAAGCTGGAAGAGATGCGTGTGCTGGAGTTGCTGCGCCATGCGCTGGGGCTGGAAAAGCTCATCGCCGCCGCGCTGGAGCGCGGTGCCCGCGCCCGCTATCTGACCGCGTGACGCTGGCCGGCATTCCCCTTCCCAGCGAAGCGCTTGTCCGCTTTGCCATATTTGCGGCTGCGCTCGCTGCACTGCTGATCGCCGAAGCGCTGTGGCCGGCGCGACGGCGAAACTTTCCGAGGGTGCGACGCTGGCCCGCCAATCTGGCTCTGGTCGCGACCGACACCTTGCTGTTGCGCCTGGCCATTCCCCTGCTGGCGGTGGGCGTGGCGCTGTGGGCGGAAACCGCCCAGTTCGGACTGTTCCACTGGCTCGACCTGCCCTATTGGGGCGCCTTTGCGGCCAGCCTGCTTGTTCTGGACGTCACAATTTATGCCCAGCATCTGGCCATGCACCGTTTCGGTGTGCTGTGGCGCCTGCATCGGGTTCATCACACCGACCGCGATGTCGACGTGACAACGGCCATACGCTTCCACCCCGGTGAGATCGTGGTTTCGATGGGTTTGAAAATGGCGATCGTGGCCCTTTTGGGGGCACCAGCGGCGGCCGTGGTCGCCTTCGAAGCCATCCTCAACGCCATGGCCATGTTCAACCACGCCAATCTGAAACTGCCGACGGGCCTTGATCGCCTGTTGCGCTGGGCCGTGGTGACACCGGACATGCACCGCATCCACCATTCGCTGGTGCGAGACGAGATGGACACCAATTACGGTTTCAATCTTTCGGCCTGGGACCGGTTGTTCGGCACCTATCGCGCCAAGGCCGCGCGGCCCGACTTCACGCTGGGCCTGGAACATTTCCAAAGCTCGGCACCGAATGGCTTGTGGTTCGTATTCGCGCTTCCCTTCCGCGGCGGACCGGCGCGATGAAGCGGCTGCTGCTATTGCGCCACGCCAAGGCGAGCCAGGAGTTGACCGATGGCGACCATGGCCGCCCGCTGGCCCCGCGCGGGCGGAGCGACGCCGTGGCCATGGGCAAGGCCATCCGCAGGGCCGGGCTCCTGCCGGACGCCGTTCTGTGTTCCGGCGCGCGGCGGACGCGCGAGACCTGGGCGCTGGTTT
Organism: uncultured Pseudomonadota bacterium; assembly: GCA_963710925.1. Taxonomy (GTDB): domain Bacteria; phylum Pseudomonadota; class Alphaproteobacteria; order Micropepsales; family Micropepsaceae; genus Rhizomicrobium. Next base: position 101,295 of record CAVQBY010000006.1, read on the forward strand.
CGCCGGAACTGGAGGCGGACCCCGCCGTGGGCTTCAGCGAGGCGCTCTATCTCGCACCCTGGAATGCCGTTATCGCGTTGGCGCGCGCCACCGCGGACAGCGTGCACAGCCTGATGCTCGTCGGACACAATCCGGGCCTGGAGGACTGCGCGGCCGCCCTGTTGCGCCACGACGCTGACGATACGGAACGCGCCCGCCGCGTCGCGCTTGTCGACAAATTTCCCACCGGCGCCCTGGCGGTCATCGATTGCGATATCGCCGATTGGGCCAAACTCGAACCGGCCTGCGGCGCGCTGTCCGCATTCATCAGGCCGCGCGATCTCGAATAGCTAGGACGAGGCCCGCTCCGCCAGCGCGAGCTTGCGCCAGCCAAAGGCGGTTTCCGGCACGGCGCCGCCCATCAGCCTGGCGGTGCGTTCGGCGACCAGCCGTCCGCCCAACGCCTCGTAGAAGAACCGCGCGGGATTGGCCGTGTGCGCCCAGATGATGCAACTCGAATAGCCGCGCCGGCGCAGCGAGTCGAAGGCGCCGCGCACAAGCGCCTTTCCGACCCCGCGATCGAAAAAACTGGGATCGACATAGAGCGTGTAGATTTCGCCATCGTAACCCGCCGCGCCGTCGCGGGACGGGCCGAAGCTCGTCATGCCAACCAGCCGAAACTCTTCGTGCTCGGCGACGAGGACGTGTTCGCGTGCGCGCGCGCGGATCGTCGCCTGCCAGCGGGCACTTTGTCCGCCCGGCGTCATCGCGCAAAGAAGTTGCGTGGGCAGCACGCCCGCATAGGTGTCGTGCCACGACTCGATATACACGCGGGCCACGCTGGCCGCATCATCCGGGCGCGCGGGCCTGACCGTGATGACGAGTTCGCTCATGCGCCAAGCTTTGCCGATGAAGCCGGCGGCGGCAAGGAGATTCGTTCATCTGCGCGCCCCGCCCGGATCGGCTGCGATCCGGCAATTTTCATGCGCAGCGTCACACGACTCAGTCGATGCGCATCGCGGTGCGATTCGTATCCCGCGCCCACGGGAACGTGCTTCCCGACATACGCCGCGGCACCACAATATGTGCCGCACGCCTTGCTGGAACCCTGGCGAAGAACGCAGCATTTCCGAGGGGAATGCGCGGAAATAAGGCGCCAACGTGACCGGTCATGCACAAAATATAACCCGTCTGCCCTTGGCATTTTGCAAAACACGATTACACTTTTTCCGCAAGAGGTCGCCCATGCCTGGGTCCCGCCCCCGAGGGCGGCGGAGATGAAAGGGCTGGCGATGACGACCAGAGAAATTGGCCGGGGTTTCGAAACCGCGCGCACGGTGGCGCGGGTCTGGGTTATCGCGCCGAATCGGGATGGTACGGATGCGGGACGGGTTGCTTAAGAATTGCTTTAGGGGGCGGTGAGACACTTTTTCGCGAACACAGCGGCACTCGTCTTGTCATGTCCACGAAGGGCCACGATCTATTGATTATGTGGAGGGCGTGCAGGACGTACAAGGAGTCTGGTTCATGAGCACGCTTGACGTTTTCGACATCTTCACACGCGACTATGCCCGCGAACGCTTCGAAACCATGAGTCTGCGCGACTGGCTGCTCGCCGCGCGCGACGACAAGATGCTCTACGCCCGCCCTGCGGAGCGCATGGTGGCGGCGATCGGCGAACCAGAACTGGTCGACACCGCGCAAGACCCGCGGCTGGGGCGCATCTTCTTCAACCGCACGATCAAGACCTACAAGGCCTTTGACGGCTTCTTACGGCATGGAAGACACGATCGAGCGGATCGTCAGCTACTTCAAGCATGCCGCGCAGGGCCTCGAAGAGAAGCGGCAGATTCTCTATCTGCTGGGCCCGTGGGCGGCGGCAAATCCTCGCTGGCCGAACGCCTGAAGGATCTGATGGAAACCCATCCGATCTATGTGCTGAAGGCCGGCGACGCAGATCAGCCCGGTGTTTGAAAGCCCGCTCGGCCTGTTCCGCTCGCCGGAACTGGCCAATCTGCTGGCCGAGAAATACGGCATCGACACGCCACCGCGTCGGCGGCGTCATGAGCCCTTGGGCGGTCAAGCGGCTGGACGAGTTCGGCGGCGACATCTCGAAATTCGAGGTCGCGCGCATCTATCCGTCGAAGCTGCGCCAGTATCGCGATCGCCAAGACCGAGCCGGGCGACGAAAACAACCAGGACATCTCCTCGCTGGTCGGCAAGGTCGATATCCGAAAACTCGAACATTTCAGCCAGAACGATCCGGATGCCTACTCCTTCTCCGGCGGGCTGTGCCATGCCAACCAGGGGCTTGCTGGAATTCGTCGAAATGTTCAAGGCGCCGATCAAGGTGCTGCACCCGCTGCTGACGGCGACGCAGGAAGGCAATTACATCGGCACCGAGACGCTCGGCCCGATCCCCTTCAGCGGCATCATCCTGGCCCATTCCAACGAAGCCGAATGGCAGGTGTTCAAGACCAACAAGAACAACGAAGCCTTCCTCGACCGCATCTGCGTCGTCACCGTGCCCTACTGCCTGCGCGTGACAGAAGAGACGGCGATCTACAAGAAGCTGCTGACGGCGAGCGAACTCGGCAAATCGCGCCGCGCGCGCCCGAGACGCTGGAGATGCTGGCCAAGTTCTGCGTCATGACGCGGCTCAAGGAGCACGAGAACTCCAACCTCACCTCCAAGATGCGCGTCTATGACGGCGAGAAGCTGAAGGACACCGATCCCAAGGCCAAGACGCTGCAGGAATACAAGGATGCGGCCGGCGTCGACGAAGGCATGACGGGGATCTCGACCCGCTTCGCCTACAAGACGCTGTCGGAGACCTTCAACTACGACGTCACCGAAGTCGGCGCCGATCCGGTGCATCTGATGTATGTGCTGGAGCAGGCGATCAAGCGCGAGCAATTCGCCGACGAGACCGAGAAGAAATATCTCGAATTCATCAAGGCCGATCTGGCGCCGCGCTATGCCGAATTCATCGGCAAGGAAATCCAGAAGGCCTATCTGGAAAGCTATGGCGAATACGGCCAGAACCTGTTCGACCGCTACATCGCCTATGCCGATGCCTGGATCGAGGATCAGGACTACAAGGACGCCGATACCGGCCAACTGCTGGACCGCGCCTCGCTTGACAATGAGCTGTCGAAGATCGAGAAGCCGGCCGGCATCGCCAATCCCAAGGACTTCCGCAACGAGGTCGTGAAGTTCGCGCTGCGCTATCGCGCGCAGAACGAAGGCAAGAACCCCGCCTGGACCGCTTATGAGAAGATCCGCCGCGTCATCGAAAAGCGGATGTTCACCCAGGTTGAGGATCTTCTGCCGGTGATCAGCTTCGAGTCCAAGAAGGACAGCGACACCGAAACCAAGCACAACGAGTTCGTCAAGCGCATGCTGGCGCGCGGCTACACCCCGCGCCAGGTCCGCCGGCTGGTCGAATGGTATATGCGGGTCAACAAGGCGGGGTGAGGGGCGGCAACAGGCAGAGCCCATGACCCATTTCATCGATCGCCGCCTGAACCCCAAGGGCAAGAGCCTTGGCAACCGCCAGCGCTTCCTGCGCCGCGCGCGCGCGCAAATTCGCGATGCGGTGCAGAAATCGCTCAAGGACGCGGCGGTCGCCGATGTCGGCAAAGAGCGCAAGATCAAGATCTCGACCAAGGGCACGCGGGAGCCGCGCTTCCGGCTGGACCCGAAGCAGGGCGGCGAACGCGATTTCGTGTTGCCGGGCAACAAGGAATTCATGCCCGGCGACGAGATCAAGAAGCCGCCCTCGGGCGCCGGCCAGGGCGGCAAGGACGCCTCTGACAGCGGCGAAGGCGAGGACGATTTCGAATTCACGATGACGCAGGACGAGATTCTCGACATCTTCTTCGAGGATCTGGAACTGCCAAATCTGGTGCGCACCACACTCAAGGAGACGCCGAGCAAGACCTGGAAGCGCGCCGGCATCACGACAGCGGGCTCGCCGACCCAGATCAATCTGGTGCGCACGATGCGCAATTCCTTCGGCCGGCGGCTGGCGCTGAAGCGGCCCCGAGCCGAAGATATCGAGAAGCTGGAGGCCGAGCTCGCCCTGCTCGAACACGAGGATTCGGGCAGCGAAGCGACACGGAACCGGATGCTGGCGCTGAAGGACGAGATCGACCGGCTCAACGCCAAGCGCAAATGGGTTGCCTTCATCGATCCGATCGATGTGCGCTTCAATTCCTTCACCGAACAGCCGGTGCCGACCAGCAAGGCGGTGATGTTCTGCCTGATGGACGTGTCCGGGCTCGATGGGCGAGCGCGAGAAGGATCTGGCCAAACGCTTCTACATGCTGCTGCACCTGTTCCTGAAGCGGCGCTATGAGAAGGTCGACGTCGTCTTCATCCGTCACACCCACGATGCCCAGGAAGTGGACGAACAGGAATTCTTCTACTCGCGGCAATCCGGCGGCACGATCGTCTCGACCGCGCTGGACAAGATGCTGGAAATCCAGAAGGAGCGCTATGCCACGGCCGACTGGAACATCTATGCGGCCCAAGCCTCGGACGGCTACACCCAATCTGGCGATGCGCGGCACTGCGTGGAGATGCTGAACGGCGAGGTGATGCCGCTGTGCCAGTACTACGCCTATATCGAGATCCTCGACGAGCGGGAGATGGAGGTGTTCGCGAGCGAGGATTCCGGCGCTGAATTGTGGCGGGCCTATCGCACCGTGGCCGAGCTGTGGCCCAACTTCGCGACCAAGCGAATCTCCAAGCCGGCCGACATTTTCCCGGTATTCCGCGAACTGTTCAAGAAGACGGAGGCTTGAGCGCGCCATGATGCAAGCCCAATGCCCCCCTGTTCTCATCGGACGCCGAATGGGATTTCGCGACCGCTCGACCGGACCTACAAGGCAATCGAGGAGATTGCGATCGGAGAACTGGGGCTCGACGTCTATCCCAACCAGATCGAGGTGATCTCGTCCGAGCAGATGCTGGACGCCTATTCCTCGCTCGGCATGCCGCTGATGTATCACCATTGGTCGTTCGGCAAGCTGTTCGCGCGCGAGGACACGATGTACCGCGCCGGCTATTCGGCGCTGGCCTATGAGATCGTCATCAATTCCAGCCCCTGCATCTCCTATCTGCTCGAGGAGAACACGATGACGATGCAGGCGCTGGTGATGGCGCATGCCGCGTTCGGGCACAACCACTTCTTCAAGAACAATTACCTGTTCCAGCAATGGACCAATGCCGAGGGCATCCTGGACTATCTGGCATTCGCCAAGCGCTATATCGCCGCCTGCGAAGAGCGCTACGGCCGCGAGGACGTCGAGGCGGTTCTGGATTCGGCGCATGCGCTGATGAACGAAGGGGTGTTCCGCTATACGCCGGCCGCCGCGCCCATCGAAGGAACGGGTGGCGCAGAAGCGTCGCCGGCGCGTGCAATACGAAGAAGCCGCCTACAGCGAATTGTGGCGCACCCTGCCGGCCGGCGTGGAGCCGCCCGGAAAGCCGCCGGTCATCGACCCCGAAGAGAATTTCGTCGGTGACATGAAGCTGCCTGAGGAGAACATTCTATATTTCCTCGAGAAATATTCCCCAAGTCTGAAGGCCTGGCAGCGGGAAATTCTGCGCATCGTTCGCAGCCTGGCCCAGTATTTTTATCCGCAGCGCCAGACCAAGGTCATGAACGAGGGCTGCGCCACCTTCGTCCACCACACGATCATGCACATGATGTATGATCGCGGCCTGATCGCCGAAGGCGCGCTGCTGGAATTCCTTCACAGTCACACATCGGTCGTGTTCCAACCGGAATTCGACGACCGACGCTTTTCCGGCATCAACCCCTACGCGCTGGGCTTCGGGATGATGGCCGACATCCGTCGCATCTGCGAGGAGCCGACCGCCGAGGACCGCGACTGGTTCCCGCAGTTCGCCGGATCCGGCGACTGGATGGGCGTACTCAAGGACGCCTGGGCAAACTATCGGGACGAAAGCTTCATCGAGCAATATCTGTCGCCCAAGCTCATGCGCGACTTGCGGCTGTTCTCCATGTACGACAAGTCCGAGGATCCGACCTACAAGGTCACGCAGATCCACAATGAGCTGGGCTACCGGAAATTGCGCACGGCCCTGGCGCGCCAATATGATGTCGGCACAGCGGATCCAAATATCCAGGTTACGGGTGCGGACCTCAAACGGAGCCGCAAACTCCGCCTCGAGCATCGCATGCATCGCGGCGTGCCGCTGCACCAAGCGACCAAGGAGCTGGTCGTGGCGCATATCGAACGCCTCTGGGGCCACGACGTGACCCTCGACGAGGCGGACGGCGACTAGGGGCGGCAGCCGGCCCTAGCCGATCCAGGCTTGGCCCGGAGCTACTTCGTCTGCGTCGTCTGCGCGACTTCCGAACTCGGCGGCGGTGACCAGAACCCCGAATAGGAGATCACGACCGCCGTGACCGCGATGATCACAATGCCCGCGACGGCCGCGATCACCTTGGGCAGCGTTTCGCCCTTGTCGACTTCGCTCGCTGCGTGAATTGGTGCTTCCATAACCAGAGCCTCCACTGGCCGGCCCGCTCCCAGGAACGGCAACTGCCGGCATGTCCTTGAGCTGATGCGACAATATACCCCCGTTTTCACGGGAACGTGACTGTTTTCTTGGGCATTTGTGCCCTTTGGCGGCCGGCGACAAGGTCAACCGGCCGCCCCGGTTCTGCGAGGTGTCACGAAAGGTCGGGAACTCTCGCCGTCACGACCACGGTCTCGATCCCATGCGGACCCGCCGCGACCGCCGCCCCCGCGCCCGGTATCGGCATCGTGCTGGCAACCGCCGCGAACAACACCGCGGCCGAAAGCGCGATCATGACGCCATAAAGTACTTTTGCGCCAAAGACTTCGCCGTCCGACGAATTGGTAGACATTTGCCTCTCCAGTGGTGGCCGGCTCTCTCGGCTTCGCGGCGCCTCACTGCGCCACCGCTCCCGGCCACGCCCTTGAGATGGGGGAATTTTGTTGCGGTGCAAATGGTGGCTGGCATGCGGCGCACGCATGCATCCGAACCTTGAATTCGGCTGGAGACACACTAGGAGGAAGTTATTACTAGTTTCGCAAACGCGAATATACGGGGCGAATCACGACCTTGGAGTTCAGTGACGCGCCGGTTCCGGTGCCGTCCCCTTGACCGAGGTGCGGACCATTTCGCGGCGATGGCCGTGATAATCGTTCATCGCGAAGTGCTGCGTGCAGCGATTGTCCCAAATCGCAAGCGTGCCAGGCCGCCAGTTGAGGCGCCAGGTGAAGTTCTCATTGGCGGAATGGCGGTAGAGCCGTTGCAGCAGTCCCTCGGAATCGGCCTTGTTCCAGCCGGAAATCCCGGCGGTGTAGACCGGATTGACGTAGAGCGCGGGCCGACCGGTCTCGGCATGGGCCAGGACCGCCGGATGGGTCTGTTCCGTCCGGGCCTCGGCCGAGGGCGCGATAGGGGTCGACATCAGATGCTTGACCCCATCGAGATAGCCTCCATCGCCATACGCCATACCGGCCGAATGGACCGCATTGAGGCCCAAAAGGGTCTCGCGCAGTCCCGCGGAGAGCCGCTCATAGGCCAGATACTGGTTCGCCCAGATCGTGTCACCGCCATAGGGCGGCGCCTCAAGGCAGTAGAGCAGCGTGAAGCTGGGCGGGGCCGGCAGATAGGACAGATCGGTGTGCCAGGCATTGGCGAAATTCAAGGTTTCGTGGGCCTCCTTGACGATCCGGATGACGAAGGGGCGGCCCTCCATCGGTGTCACGAAGGGGGTGGTATCCCGGCCGCCGAGTTGATCGGTGATCCGTTCCAGGTCGTCGAGCGTGATCCGCTGGTCCGGCAGCGCCACCACCAGATGATCCAGAAGCGCCCGGCGCAGGCCCGCAACCTCCTCGGGTTCCAGAGGACGGGAAAGATCAAGGCCGGTCACATAGGCTCCGGCCGCGCCGCCGGCCTGGCGGACGGTGAGCCTGTCACGCGTATGAATGGCGGCGGCCATGGATGCTCCTCTCCTGCCTCCCGTATCCGGGGCACAGCGCGCTTCTGCCGCTTGGCTTCCCCGCGGCGCTCCGCTATCCAGACCCGGATCGGAGCCATTGGCAACCTTGCCATGAAATTGCGCGCTTATGGCGCCAAGCTGCCTTTGGACGAGTTCAAACTCATCGGTTCGCGGAGGGACATATGGCGAGCGGCCGCGTGCGCCCGGCAACATTTTGGCGAAGCGCCCTGCTGTGCCTTGGGCTGACCGCGCTGGCAAGCGGCTGCAGCCGGCTGCCGGACTGGCTGCCCGGCCACGCGCCGCCCAAGGCGGCACCGCCCCCGGCTGCCGTCGCCGAGGCAGCGCCGGCCAGCGAACCGCGGCGGCGCAAGCCCGCGCACCACGCGGAAAAGCCGCCCACGGCACCGCCGGCGCAGGTCGCGATGGTCGATCCCGAGACCCTGGTGGGCAAGAAGCCGCCGGTCGTCAGCGGCCTGCTGGGGGCGCCGAGCAGCATCGCCAAGGACGAAATGAGCCTGGTGTGGACCTACAGGGCTGAAGGCTGCGCGCTGAAGATCTATTTCTACCCCGACCTCAAGACATCGGATTTTCATGTCCTCAAATTCTCACTGGCGGACGCGGAGGGAAAGCCGCTGGATGCGGACGCCGCCTGCCGGCAGAAGCTCCTGGCCCTGAGAACACATGACACAGGTTGATTCCGAGATCGTCCGCGGTCACATCGTGATCGTGGACGACGATGAGCTGTTCAGCGAATCCGTCAGCCGCAATCTGGTGGATGCCGGCTATGCCACGCGCACCTTCGCGAACGGTCTCGGCGCGATCGATTATCTGTCCGCACGGCCGCAGGCCGACATCGTGCTCCTCGACTGGAAGATGCCGGGCATGACGGGCATCGACGTCTTGCAGAATCTGCGTCGCGAGACCATCGACATCCCCGTGATCTTCCTGACGGTGCTGAGCGATCAGGTATATGAGGAGGCGGGCCTGCTCGGCGGGGCGGTCGATTTCATCGAGAAATCGCGCAATTTCTCCATTTTGCTGCGCCGGATTGAGCTGATCCTGCGCGGGCGCAAGGCGCAGGAGGCCGACCTCAAGCGCGGCGGCAGCTCCACGCTGGGCCGGCTGACTCTCGATCACGATTCGCATCGGGCCAGCTGGGACGGCACCCAGCTCGAACTGACCCTGACCGAATTCAGAATTGTCATGCTGCTTGCCGAGAATGCCGGACGCGATATCAGCTATCGCGAGATCTACGACATCGTGCATGGCGAAGGCTTCATGGCCGGCGAGGGAGAAATCGGCTACCGCACGAATGTCCGCGCCTTCATCAAGCGCATCCGGCAGAAATTCCGCGATGTCGACAACACCTTCACCGCGATCCAGAACTATCCGGGCTTCGGTTACAGGTGGCACGATGACGGAGCGTAACGAAGGCACGCCGCCTTCGCGCCTCCTGCACTCCTTCTCGCTGCAGCTTTTCGTGCTGGCGATCATCCTTCTGACCGTTCCGATCGTCCTTTACTGGCAGTTCCAGAGAGCCGAACAGCAGCAGCTCGATCTTCTTCGCAACGCGGTTGGTCAGAGCGGGCGGCTGATCGCCGCCATGCTGCGGCCCCGCCTCGAGAACTTTCGAAGCGAGCAACCCAAGGCGTTGACCGAAGCGCTGGACGCCGCCGCCATCGGCGATGCGAATATCAAGCTTTTGCTGAGGCCCGAGGCCGGCGGCAAGCAGGATTTCTTCTATGTCGCTGCCACACCGCCGGTCTCGGCCGCATATCTGAAGGAAGAGCGGCGCGAACTCGTCGCGTCCGGCGTGTTCACACATCTGGCCAACACCTGCGACCGCTCGACCGATCTGGCGGTGCGCTTCATCAATCCGGCCGGCAAACAGGAAATCCTGACCTCGATGACGCCCGTTCATGTCGGCGCCGATTGCTGGGTTGTGATTACCTCGCAGAACGCTTCCAGCCTCTCGCCGGGCGCAATCGGGCGGCCCTTCTGGGAGACGCCTGCCATGCGCGTCGCGGCGGCGGTGTATGTGCTCAGCGCAGCACTGATCCTGTGGCTGTTCGTGCATATGTGGCGCAACGTGGCACGCTTCCGCGCCGCGGCCCGCCGCATTCGTCTGGGAGGAGCCGGGCAGACCACCTTTCGTGAGGCCAATACGATCCCCGAGCTGACGGGCGTCGCGGAAGACTTCGACTCCCTGGTCGGTGCGCTGACGGACTTGCAGGACTTCATCCGTCAGGCCGCGGAAGAGAACACCCATGCGCTGAAGGCGCCGTTGGCTGTGATCGCCCAATCGCTCGAACCCCTCAAGCGTGCGATCCCCCCCGCCGAGACGGCGGCCCAACGCAGCCTGCAACTGATCGAACGCTCCGTGGTCCGGCTCGACGGTCTGGTTTCGGCAACCCGTGATCTCGAAGAGGCGGTTGCCGACGTGCTGTATCCGATGACACGGCCGATCGATCTGTCCAGCTTCCTGATCCAGCTCCTGGAGGCCTATGACGCGACCCTGGTGGCGCAGGGCAAGCGCCTCACCACGGAGATCCCGGCGGGGGTGACGGCCTACGCCAATGAGGACCTGATGGAGCCGGTGATCGAGAATTTGCTCGAAAACGCCGCCAGTTTTACGCCGTCCGGCGGCACCATCGAGGTCAAGCTGGCACGCGAAGGCAGCACGGCCGTGATCCGGGTCGCCGATCGCGGACCGGGTGTCGATCCGGCCCTGCTCGCGCATGTCTTCGACCGCTATGCCTCCTACCGGATCCCGTCCGACGGGCGCGACAACGGCCTGGAAACGCTCGAGGCCCATCAGGGGCTGGGGCTGTGGATCGTCAAGCGCAATGTCGAGGGGCTTGGCGGCAGCGTCGCAGCCCGCAATCGCGACGGCGGCGGCTTCGAAGCCGAGGTGCGGCTGCGGATCAAGGTCTGACACGGCGAACTTTGCCCCAACCTTGTCACACCGGAGAGGCTTCGCGGCTGGCAGTCTGTCCTTGCGTCGACTCTCGCCCGCGATTGCGAAGCGAGCGGTGCGCACAAACTGGGTTCCCCCCCAGTCCCCTGGAGCCGGAATCTGCCCCCAGATTCCGGCTCCCACTCCCCCCTTCCGGACGGGCTGGCCGGAATGCGAGGTGCGCCATGATGATCACTCGACAGCGGATGTTCGCGCGGCGCCATCGCCTTTCGCGGCGCGCCTTGCCCGTAGCCGGAGTGCTGCTGGCCGCCACGGCCGGCTGGTGTACCGTCACGCCCGGTCTGCCGCTCCTGGCGCATGAGGCCGCTATCGCCGCGATTGAGCGCCCGGCCCCGCCTGCCCGTCGCGAACACGCCCGCGACCGCAACATTCCGCTGGCGACGCTGCGCAACGCCGAGAAACGTCTCGATGCCATCCCGGTACGCAATTCGCACGGCGGCGCGGTTGGCTTCGTTCATGATGTCGTGGTCGGCAAAGGCGGCCGGCCCAGGCTGGTGCGGATCGGTTTCGGCGGCATGTTCGGCATCGGGGCCAAGATCGTGCCAATCGCCGCCGACTCGCTGCGCTACGACCCGACGCACAATGTCATCATCACCGACATGACCATGGAACGGTTGCAGGCCATCGCGACGCTGCGCGAGACGCAGATGAACTAATCGCGCAGCTGGTGTGTGACGATCTCCAGCCGCGCCGTCAGGGTGTTGTGAACGGGGCAACGATCGGCAATGGCCATCAGGCGGTTGCGATCGTCTTCGCTGAGGTCCCCCGTGAGGCGAATGTCGCGGGTGATGCGCTCCAGATGCACCAGCGCATCACTCTTGGCATCCTCGTCATGCACATGTTGATGCCGTAAAGACACCGAGACATGCGTCAGCGCAATGTCCTTGCGCTCGGCATAGAGCCGGATCGTCATAGCCGTGCAGGCGCCGAGTGCGGCCAGCAGAAGATCGTAGGGGCCGGGGCCGGAATCCATGCCGCCGACTTTCCGGGGTTCGTCTGCGATCAGGCGATGATTGCCGACGGCAATCGCCTGCTGGAACAGCCCCGCACCGGTTTCGGAGACCTCGACAACCCCGTCCGGCAAGGTGGATCGTGACGGGTCTACGGGATGCGCCGGCATGTTGGCCTCCATGGATCGGATGTCAGGGCAGCGCGGCCTTGTAGGCTTCGCGCATCTCCTTGAACCGCGCGAAGGGAAATTTGATCGGCACGCCTTCCAGTGCGGCGGCCAGCATTTCGAGATGCGCTTCCCAACCGGCACATGCCCGCGCCGCATCCTCGCTCTCCGGCACGCGCAGGATGAGGGTCAGGCGGGTGCCCTCCTCCTCCGGCGTCAACTCCCAGCGCACCGGCCGGCTGGGCTCGCCTGGACCGCTCCAGGAATATTCGAGCAGCCGCCCCGCATCGAAGGCCGAAACCGTGCTGTCGATGATCGTGCCGCTATCGGTGAAGTTCAGTTGCGCGCGGCCACCCTTGCGCAATTCGATCGTGCCCGGCGCCAGCCACTCGACCAGCCGGGCCGGTTCGGTGAGCATGGCCCAGACAGATGCCGGTGGATGCGCGATAATGCGTATCAGGCGCGCCTCTATCTCCCCATCGGTCCGGTGCAAATGGCCCAGTGTCTCGTCGTCCATCGTCTTCTCCCCGCGCGATCAGCGCGAAGCATAAAGGTAGTTGGCGGGCAGGCCCATGCGGCGACATGCCTGCACGGCCGGGCTGCCCGGCACGGGAAGACGATCAATGGCGCGCGCGGCAAGCCGTACCAGCCGCCCCTCGAGCGGACCGAGACGCCAGCCGGCGCCGAGCCCGAGCGTCTCGCGCAACCACGGCGGGGCAATCTCGACCGCCGCACGCGCGAGCGCCCGCTGAACGGGCCTCAGCGGTGCCGGCAGGATCGGTGCGCGACAGACGATCTCCAGGAACTCGAACACAATCTGCGAGCGCTGCAGATGGGGGCGCATGGCCGCAAACTGCGCCTCCAGCGCGGCCAGAGAGTTGGGCGCGCCGGTGGCGCCGTAGAGCCGGGCCGCCGGCATCGCTTCTGCGTAAAACCGGCTTCTCTCCGCATCTTCGAGCGGGGCCACATAGGCATGATAGGCCTCGACAAAACCGTAGCTGGCGGTTGCCTGCACCCAGTCGAGCAGTTCGGGATCGTCGGCGCGATAGGATTGCCCGCAGGGCGTGGTGCCACTGACGCGCCCGTGCATGCGGCCGACACCGGCGATCAAGGCTTCCGCCTTGCTGTGCGGGCCGTAGACCGTGACCATCGCTGCCAACCCCGTGCGCCGCATACGGGCGAGCGGATCGCTGCGGAAGGCGGTATGTTCCCACACGCCGATGCGCACGCGCGGCTCGGCCAGTTCGAGCAGCACCGCCGTGACTCCGCCGATGAACAGGGCGACCGGATTCTTGAACACGCGCCATGACACCGAATCCGGGGCGGTGAGTGCCGGCTCTCCCGATGGCCGCGTGAAATCGAAGCGCACATCGACCTCCGGCTGCATGAAATCTCGCAGCAAGGCTCCGATGCGGCCGGAAGTTTCGTTCGCGGGGGCCGCAGTGTCAGCGGCGGCCGGCCCGGTCCCGGTGCGTCGCATCGCCGCCGCCTCCTAGAAGCCGAACAGGGAAGTGCCGCCCGATGCCTCGAGCCGGGGCCGATAGGTGGTGCCGTCATAATGACGGGCCACGTTCACACGCCTTTCCCCCTGGAGCAGCGTGTCGATCTCCACGTCGCAAAATCGTCCGCCCGAGATCGCGCACATGCGCGCGGTGCGGCCCGATGACAAAAGTTCCACCGCCAGTGCGCCAAAGCCATGCGCAACCTGGCGGTCCGTCGCGTCGGGCGGACCGGAGCGCATGAGATAAGCGAGGTTCTGGACGATCACGCCCTCCGCGCTGACCGCGCCGCAGGCCCGCCCCAACGCCTCACCTATGCCGCCAAGTCGGCGCCGGCCGTACTGGTCGGGCGCGCCCCTCACGGATGTGGCACCCTCAACTTCGCGTGCCCCTTCCGAGATCACGGCCACCGAATACCGCGCCGGACTGGCCAGACGGTCGGCCTCGAGCAGCCGCGCGGCGGCCGCGGGATCGAAGGGATATTCGGCGATGAAGGTGCGGTCGGCATCGGCCAGAAGCCCGGTATAGAGCGCGGTCTGCCCGCAATGCCGGCCAAACAATTCGACGATCAGGATGCGCTCATGGCTGGCGGCCGTGGTGCGCAGGGCCGAGATGGCATCGACCGATCGGGTAATGGCTGTGGAAAAGCCGATGGCGTAATCGGTGCCGAACACATCATTGTCCATGGTCTTGGGAACGGAGACCACAGGAACGCCTTCCTTGGCCAGCCGCGCCGCGAAGCGCAGCGTGCCATCGCCGCCGATCGCGACAATGGCATCGAGCCCGAGCGTGGCGATCACATCGAGCACATAGGGCGTGGCGTCGATTGTGTCCTGGCCGGAATAGGCGCCCTGCAGATGCTCCGGCGCCAGCGCCTTGGGCAGAATCTGCGGTTCGAGGCGGCTGGTGTGCAGCACCGTGCCCCCGTCGCGGGAGATCATGCGCACGGACTCCGGGTCGAGCGGCATGGTCCAGTTGCCCCAATCGCCACGCCGCGCCGGATCAAGCGCGAGCAGGCCAAGCCAGCCGCGGCGGATCCCGGTCACCGACCAGCCACGGTCCACCGCCTGTTCGACGATCGTCTTGATCGCCACATTGAGTCCGGGAACATCGCCGCCGCCGGTGAGTATGCCGATCTTCATGCTCCATCCCGCCTTTCGTCGCAGGTCTGCGTCGCTTCGGTGTCGGCCCCTGTCCGGAATGAGCCTCACCCGGGTTGCAGGGACGTTTCAAGCCCACGCGACCACAGAAAAGCGCCAGCGATATGGCGCAGAGGGGCGATTAGTCCGTAAGATGACCACATGGACTTCGATTTTCAGCATCCGAGCGCAGTGGTCGGCGATGTGGGTGGAACCAATGCCCGCTTCGCGGTGGCCGACCTGTCCCATCCCGACCGCCCTCAGATCTGCGAGCTGCAGCATCTACCTTCGGCCGATTATGACAGCCTCGAGGCGGCGCTCGGCGCCTATCTCAAGCGCCTCGCGCCATCGCCAATGCCGCCCCTGGCCGTGATCGCCGTCGCCGGGCCGGTGAACGAGGGCGAAGCGGTCCTGACCAACCTGTCCTGGCATGCGTCCGAGACGGCGCTGCGCAAGCTCGGATTTGCGCAGACGAGCCTGATCAACGATTTTCGCGCGCTGGCGGCCTCCGCAGATTCGCTGATGGAGGACGAACTGGAGTTGATCGGACCGTCCCTGCCCCGCCTGGAAAACGAGACCGTGGCGATCGTCGGGGCCGGCACCGGGTTCGGCTCGTCCGCGCTTGTGCGCGAACCCGGCAAAGCGATCGCGCTGGCCGGCGAAGGCGGTCACATCGGGTTCTCGCCCGAAGGCGACGAAGAGACCGAAATCCTGCGCGTGGTTGCGCAGCGCTTCGGCCGGGTTTCGATCGAGCGCCTCGTTTCGGGACCGGGGCTTGTCAATCTGTATAGCGCGCTTTGCACGATCGACGGCGTCTCTGCCGAGTTCGACGAACCTCCCAAGATCGTGGCCGCAGCAGAAAAGGGCGAGGGTCTGGCGCGCCGGGCGGTCGAACGCTTTTGCGCTCTCTTCGGCGCCGCCGCCGGGGATATCGCACTGACCTTCGGGGCGCGCGGCGGGGTCTTGATCGCCGGCGGCCTGAGCGAAGCGATGACCCGATTCCTCAAGGCCGGCCACTTCCGCGACCGCTTCGAAGGCAAGGGGCGGCTCGCCCATGTGGTTCAAGAAATCCCGACCCACATGATCACGCGGCCGGACGCTGCCCTTCTGGGCGGTGCACGATTGGCGCAGACGTTGCGCGCGGCGGGAAAGTAACCGGAACACCTGGCGGCGCGGGGCGCGGGTGCAGCGCGACACCCTTTCGCCACAGCTTCAGGGCCTCCCAATGGATGCCGCCGAGCACCTTGAGGCCAAGCAACGGCACGCGCAGAAACGCGGCCAGCAGGTGGCGGTCCGTCAAGGTACGGCGCGTGGCACAAAAGGATGTGGCGATGAGGAGGCCATCCTTGTCGCTCCCGTCGATGGCGAGCGCCAGCCTCGCACCGGGCCGCTCCACCGTGAAGCGATAGCGCATCTGCATATCCATGAACGGCGAAACGTAGAAACTCTTGTCGCAACTCTGCCGGATGCACTCTGCATGGCGGGCCGCGTCGTCAACCGGCAGCAGATAGGAATGGCGTTGGCCGAAGGTGTTGTTAACCTCATACAGCATCGCCGCGAGGCCACCGTCCTGGCGGTGGCAGTAATAGACGGCAAGCGGATTGAAGGCGTGGCCCAGAACGCGCGGCATGGCCAGCATGCGAATCGGGCCTCCATCCCAATCCAGGCCGTGCAGCCGCAGTAGATTTGTGATCTGCATCCGCAGCGGCACCTCGCTGCCGTCGCCATGATCGCGGTTATGAAAGGAGACCAGATTCAGCCGATCGCGCGAAAACAACCACAGCCGAGCGGCCAACGCATCGATCTCATCAAGATCGAGCAGCAGCATGAAGATGGCGTAGCGCAGACGATGCCGGTGCGGACGCCGCCGCGCATGCGCGACGATCCCTGAATAGATTGCGGAGGCGGTCACGAGGCCACAGCCAGCGCGGGCGCCATTGGCCGCGCGGTAACATGGATGCGACCCGATTCATCGGCGACCCGCCAGGGCCGGCGCACGCCGCCGAGCTGTTCGGCGACCGCCAACCCGGACTGCAGGCCATCCTCATGGAAGCCGGCGCCGAAATAGGCACCGCAGAACCACAGATTTCCGTTTCCCTGCAGCGACCATAACCGGCGTTGGGCCGCAATCGCGCCTGCGTTGAAAATGGGGTGTGTGAAGAGCTCGCTAGCCAATATCGAATCCGGGCGCGGCGGCTGCGGCGGATTGAGCGTGACGAAAAGCGGCGTCGCATCGTCAATCCCCTGCAGGCGGTTCATCCAATAGGTCACGCAGAGCCTGTCGTCGTCGCGGCTGCCAACATAGTTCCAGGCCGCCCAGGCCGCACGGCGTCTAGGCATCAGCGCCGGATCGCCGTGAAGCACAGCCAGATTGCGGTTGTAGGAAAAGGCGCCGAGAAGTTCGCGCTCGTTCTGACCCGCATCCTCCATGATCGCCAGCGCCTGATCGGCATGGGTGGCCAGGACGACGTGATCATGGCGCACGACGTTGCCATCGGAGGTACGAAGTTGCAGGCCGCCCGGGAGGCGCCGGACGGCCTGCACTGAAGCGTTCAACCGCTTGCGAGGGGCTGGGCATGCGGCCAAACGTTCAACATAGGCACGGGCCCCGCCTTCGACCGTGCGCCACTGCGGGCGGCCGGAGAGCTGCAGAAGCCCGTGATTTTCGCAAAAACGCAGAAAGGCCGCGGCGGGGTAGTCGCGCACACGGCCGGCCGGCGTGGACCAGATCGCCGCGGCCTGCGGCAGGATGTGACGATCAATGAATGCACGCGAGTAGCGCCGCGCCTCCAGATAGTCGCCAAGGCTGGTCAGATCGCGATCTAGGACCGCAATGTCGGAAGGGGCGGTGCGATAGAAACGCCCCAGATCGCGCATCATGGCCCAGAATGCCGGCGAGGCGAGATTTGACGGCTGGGCGAACAGACCCTTGAGATCGGAGCCGGCATATTCGAACGCGCCACCGCCCAGGGAAACGGCAAACGACATCTCGGTGGGACGTGTCTTCACCTTGAGGTGGTCGAACAGGGCCGTGAGATTGGGATAGGTCGCCTCATTGTAGACGATGAAGCCCATATCGACCGGAACGCGCCCGCCCGCGGCAGCCGGGGCCTCGACCGTGCAGCTATGCCCGCCAAGCCGGCCATCGGCTTCGTAAAGCGTGACGCGGTGGCGCTCGCCCAGCAGCCAGGCCGCGGAAAGCCCGGCAATGCCGCTGCCGACAACGGCGATATCGAGAGACCGGGAAGCGGGGACCATGGCGCTGCATTGTGCTAGATTTCCCTGTCACCTACGGACGGGCCGGAGGAATGGATCAGTACTGATCTGCCGGGACCGGGCCGCCGTATATGAGGGTATGAATGCCGCCCTGCATCTTGCCGACCCAATCGGCCTCCGCCCGCGGATCCGTCCGCTGTCACGCCCCGTGGGCCAGAAAATGAGCGCCCCGGCGCGGGCGCCGACCCCGGCCGAGCATGCCGCCCGCATCCTGGCCATTGCGGACCGGGCCGACCGCACGGCCTTTGCGGCCCTGTTCGGCCACTTTGCCCCGCGGGTGAAGACCTATCTGATGCGGCTGGGCGCGAGCGCAGCGCTGGCCGAAGAGCTGGCGCAGGAGACGATGTTGACCGTGTGGCGCAAGGCGGCGCTGTTCGATCCCGCCCGCGCCGGGGCCTCCACCTGGATCTTCACGATTGCGAGAAATTTGCGGCTCGATGCTGCCCGCAGCGAGAAGCGGCGCAGTGCCCTTGGCGAGGATACCATGGTGCCGCCGCCGGAACCGGAGCCGGACATGCTGGTGGCCGCCGGTCAGCGCGACGACCGCATCCGTGCGGCCCTGACGACACTGCCGCCGGACCAGGCGGAAGTCGTGCGCCATGCCTTCTTTTTCGACAAGCCGCATTCGGAAATCTCGACCGAGCTGGGCCTGCCGCTGGGCACCGTCAAATCGCGCCTGCGGCTTGCCATGAACCGCTTGCGTGACGCATTGGAGGATCTGAAATGACGATCCACCACCATCCCGACGAATTCCTTTTGACGGGCTTTGCCGCCGGACGGCTGGACCCGGGCCCGACACTTGTCGTGGAGGCCCATCTGAAGCTCTGTCCGCAGTGCCGTCGCGAGATCGATGCATTGGAAGCGGCGGGCGGAGCCCTGCTGGACGCGCTGCCACCGTCAGGGCTGGGCGACGAAGCACTTGCGCGCGCCCTGGCGCGGATTGAGGCGCCCGCCCCGAAGACAGCGGCATCGAAGCCCTTGGCAGGTGGAAAGCGCCGCCTCGGATTCGGCATCTGGTATGCGCCGCTTTATTGGGACCGTACCAGCGGCGCACGCGCCTATGAGCTGCACGTCCCGGCCGGCATGCATATGCCGGTGCATACCCATCGCGGCGCCGAACTCACCTGCATCGTGCAGGGATCCTTCGAGGACGAGACGGGGCGTTTCGAGACGGGCGATTTCATCGCCGTCGATGGCGACCTGCATCACAGTCCGCATGCCGGTCCCGAGGCCGAGTGCGTCTGCGTCATCGCCTGTGACGGGCCCTTGAAGATGCAGAGCTTGGTCGCGCGCGCAGTGCAGAGCGTGTTGCGGCTCTGATCCGTTCCGCCCTGCGCGGCGTATCGAACCGTGCAGATCAGCCGGATACCATCAATGTTCAACTGGGTCATTGGATATGGGGCCACAGGCCTTGCCTTCCTGATACTGGATGGCCTGTGGCTCAGCCTCGCCACGCCTGCGCTCTATCGCCCAGCCCTGGGACCCTTGCTGGCCGAGCGTGTCGTTCCGGGGGCGGCTATCGCCTTCTATCTCATCTATATCGGCGGGATCGTTCTGTTCGCCGTCGCACCGGCGGTACGTGCCAGCTCGCCATTGCAGGCGGCGCTTCTGGGCGCCGCGCTGGGCCTGGTCGCCTATGCCACCTATGACCTTACAAATCTGGCAACCCTGCGGGGCTGGTCCATGAAACTCAGTTTCATTGATCTGGGTTGGGGAATGCTGGTCACGGCCATGGCAGCCTTCGCCGGATATTGGGCCATTGGCGCCATGGCGAGGACCGGATGAACAGCGACATCCACCCCATCGAGGCCAGATCGACGTCGCCACGCTTGCACCTGGCGACGCTCTCCCTGCGGGCCGCGATCAGCCGTCTGGCCCCGGGCTGGCGGCAGGGATCGATCGCGATCACGGCTCCCGACGGCACCGAATTCCGCTTGGCCGGGGACCAGTCCGGCCCCGCCGGCCGCCTCCATCTGCACAGCCGGCGCGCGCTGCACCGCCTCTTCTGGGGCGGAGACATCGGTTTTGCAGAAGGCTATTTCGCCGGAGACTGGGATACGCCCGACTTGCCCGCGCTGTTGCATGTGGCAGCCCTCAATATGGACGGCACCGATCTGCTGAACGCCAATGCGATGGCGCGCGGGCTGAACATGCTGCGACATTGGCGAAACCGCAATACGCGCCGCGGATCGCGCCGCAACATCTTTGCCCATTATGATCTGGGCAACGCGTTCTATGCCCGCTGGCTCGATGAAAGTATGACCTATTCCGCCGCGATGTATGAGCGCCCCGAATTGAGCCTGTGCGAGGCTCAGAACCGCAAATATGCAGCCCTGGCCCAGCGCATCGGACTAACTGGCAAGCATCATGTTTTGGAGATTGGCTGCGGCTGGGGTGGCTTCGCCGAATTCGCGGGCCGCGAGATTGGCGCGCGTGTGACCGCGATCACGATCTCGAAAGCGCAGTACGACCATGCCAGTGCCCGCATCCAGCGCGCCGGGCTGGGTGAGCGGGTTCGCGTCGAGCTTAAAGACTACCGCGATTTGCGCGGCCGGTACGACCGGGTGGTCTCTATCGAGATGCTGGAAGCGGTCGGCGAACGCTACTGGCCGGTCTATTTCGCCAAGCTGGCCGAGCGCCTGGCGCCGGGCGGCATGGCCGGTCTGCAGACGATCACGATCGACCGCAAACATTTCGACGCCTATCGCCGGGCGCCCGACTTCATCCAGACCCATGTCTTCCCGGGTGGCATGCTGCCGACGGAGGAACGGCTGGGCACCGAGGCGGCGCGCGCAGGCCTGGCCTGGAAATCGATCCTGCGCTTCGGGCCGGACTATGCCCGAACGCTGAGCCACTGGGCGCAGGCGTTCAATGCGGCCTGGGACGACATCGCGAAGATGGGTTTTGACCCGCGCTTCCGCCGCTTGTGGAACTATTATCTGGCCTATTGTGAGGCCGGGTTCCGCGCCGGACGCACCGACGTCGTTCAGCTCACGCTTCAGAAGGTGTGAGGCCTCACAACTCGCCGCGCAGCATCTTGACGATGCCCGAGAAGTCGAGCCCGGCATGGCCCTTGTTCGCGAACAGCGAATAGAGCTGGCGCGCCGCGGCGCCAAGCGGAGTCGAGGCGCCGGCATTTTGCGCCGCGCTCTGCGCCAGGCCCAGATCCTTGAGCATCAGCGCGGTGGCGAAGCCGCCGGCGTAATCGCGATTGGCCGGCGAGGTCGGCACCGGCCCCGGCACGGGGCAATAGGTCGTGACCGACCAGCACTGGCCCGACGAGGTCGAGACGATGTCGAACAGCTTCTGCGGATCGAGGCCCAGCTTTTCACCCAGAACAAAGGCTTCGCAGGTGCCGATCATCGAGATCGCGAGCAGCATATTGTTGCAAACCTTGGCCGCCTGCCCTGCCCCGGCGTCGCCTGCGAGCACAACCTTCTTACCCATGGCTTCAAGAAGCGGTTTGGCGCGGGCGAACCCCTCCTCGCTGCCGCCGCACATGAAGGTGAGCGTGCCGGCCTCGGCCCCGCCGACGCCGCCGGAAACCGGCGTGTCGAGGAACTGGAAGCCGGCCTTCTCCGCTGCCGCCGCGACGGCACGGGCGGAGTCGATGTCGATGGTCGAGGAGTCGACCAGCAGCGCGCCCTTCTTCGCGACCGACAGCACGCCGCCTTCGTCCAGATAGACGCTGCGCACATGCTGGCCGGCCGGCAGCATGGTGATGACGACATCGACGCCGGTGGCCGCGTCCGCCGCCGTGGCCGCAGCGGTGGCGCCGGCTTCGACAACCGCATTCAGGGCCGGTACGCTGAGATCGAACGCCTTCACATCGTGGCCGGCCTTGAGCAGATTGCGCGCCATGGGCCCGCCCATATTGCCGACGCCGATAAAGCCGATGGATGTCATCTTGTCCTCCTGTCGCGCGGTTACGCGAGTTTCAATTCCTTGTCGCCCAAGGGCGCGAAATAGTGATCGAGATCACTATCCGTAACGCCAGCCAGATCGGCCGGCTGCCATTTCGGAGCGCCGTCCTTGTCGATGATCGTCGCGCGCACGCCCTCGAAGAAATCGTGACCGGCAATGACGCGGCTGACGATGCGGTATTCCATGCGCATACAGTCGTCGAAGTCGAGCTTGGCGCCCGCCCGAATCTGGCGATAGGCGATCTTGAGGCTGGTCGGCGACTTGGTCCGCAGGATCTTGGCCGTGTTGCGCGCCCATTCGGTATTGTCGGAATCAAGACCCGACAGAATGTCTTCTACGCTTTCGCCCGCAAACAGGCGCTGGATGTCGGCGCTCGGTTCGATCAGCGGGGCATCGCCCGGGTTCGCAGCAAGCCCGGAAACAGAGTCCTCGGGCGTGGAGCCAGAAGCCAGCTTCTCGAGCACGGCCGCGCTGTTCGCGCCCGGCACGAAATGCGTGGCCAACCCGGTATAGAGGCAGTCGGCAGCCTTCAGGCGCGCCCCCGTCAGTCCCATGAACAAGCCGATATCGCCCTTGATCCGCGGCAGAAAGTAAGAGCCGCCGACATCCGGAAACAGACCGATGCCGGTTTCCGGCATGGCAAAGGTCACGGTTTCGTCGACGATGCGATGGCTGCCATGCAATGAGACGCCAACGCCACCGCCCATGACGATGCCCTTCATGACGGCGACATAGGGCTTGGGGAAATGTTTGATCGTGGCGTTGAGAATATATTCGTCGTGCCAGAACTGCAGCGCATAGGGCGTCTTGGCCTTGCCCGACTCATATAGTGCGCGGACATCGCCCCCGGCGCAGAATCCACGATCGCCGGCGCCCCGGATGGCGACAGAGTGGATTGCCGGATCGCCGGCCCAGTCATCGAGCTGGGCTTTCATCTTCAGGCACATGTCATGCGTCAAGGCATTCAGGGCCTTGGGCCGATTGAGTGTTATCAGGCCCAGCGCACCGCGCCGTTCGAACAGGATTTCGGCCTCTTCACTCACTGACGGAACATCTCCCGCGCGACGATCACGCGCATGATTTCGTTGGTGCCTTCCAGAATCTGATGAACCCGCAGGTCACGCACATGGCGCTCCGCCGGGAAATCCTGCAGATAACCGTAACCGCCATGCAGCTGCAGCGCATCATTGGCGATCTTGAAGCCGAGATCGCTGGCATAACGCTTGGCCATCGCGCAGAACATGGTGGCGCGCGGCGTCTTCTTGTCCAGCGCATCGGCGGCATTGCGGATCATCAGCCGGGCAGCTTCCAATTCGGTCGCCATATCGGCGAGCTTGAACTGGGTGGCCTGGAAATCGGCGATGGCGCGGCCGAACTGCTTGCGGTCCTGGACATAGGCCTTGGCCTCGTCGAGGGCCGCGCGTGCGGTTCCGACAGAACAGGCGCCGATATTGATGCGCCCGCCATCGAGCCCCATCATGGCGATGCGGAAGCCCTCGCCTTCGGCGCCGATGCGATTGGCCACCGGCACGCGGCAATCCTCAAAGATGACCTGGGCCGTGGGCTGGGACTTCCAGCCCATCTTCTTCTCCATCTTGCCGAAGGACAGACCCGGCATGCCCTTTTCGACTACGAGACAGGAAATACCCTTGGGCCCGTCCTCGCCGGTGCGCACCATGCAGACATACACGTCCGATGTGCCGGCGCCGGAAATAAAGGCCTTGCCGCCATTCACCACATAATGGTCGCCATCCCTGACGGCTTTCGTCTTCAGGCTGGCGGCATCGGAGCCGGCGCCCGGCTCGGTCAGGCAATAGGAGGCGATGTGCTCCATCGTCGTCAGCCTGGGCAGGAAGCGCTTGCGCTGTTCCTCATTTCCAAAGCGGTCAATCATCCACGAGGCCATGTTGTGGATGGAAATGAAGGCCGCCGTCGAGGTACAGCCCGCCGACAACTCTTCGAAGATAATGGCGGCATCGAGCCGGCCCATTTCCGAGCCGCCGACATCGGACTTCACATAGATGGAGGCGAAACCCAGCGCCGCGGCCTCGCGCAGAACCTCCACCGGGAAGATTTCCTTCTCGTCCCATTCGGCGGCGTTCGGCGCCAGGCGTTCGCTGGCGAAGCGGCGAGCCGCATCTTCGATCGCCCGCTGGTCCTCGTTGAGCGCGAAATCCATCTCACACCTATTTCATGGTCGGGATGTTGAAGTCCGGGTTCTCGCGCACGCCACCCTTGGGCCAGCGTTGGGTCACCGTCTTGATCTTGGTGTAGAAGCGCACACCCTCCGGGCCATGCTGGTTGACGTCGCCAAAGGCCGAGCGTTTCCAGCCGCCAAAGGTGTGGTAGGCCAGCGGCACCGGGATCGGAATGTTGATCCCGACCATGCCGACTTCGACACGCGCCGCGAATTCGCGCGCGGCATCGCCATCACGGGTGAAGATGGCAACGCCATTGCCATATTGGTGCTTCGAGGGCAGCGACACCGCCTCGTCGAAATCCTGAGCCCGGACGATCTGCTGTACTGGGCCGAAAATCTCCTCCTTGTAGGTGGTCATTTCGGGGGTAACACGATCGAACAGCGAGCCGCCGAGATAGAAGCCGTTTTCATAGCCCTGCATCTTGAAGTCGCGGCCGTCGACGACGAGTTCGGCGCCTTCCTTCACGCCGAGATCGATGTAGTCCATCACCTTTTGACGATGTGCAGCGGTCACCAGCGGACCGTAGGACGCTTCGGGATCGGTCGGCAGGCCGACCTTCAGCGATTCTACTTTCGGCTTCAGCCGGGCGATCAGCGCATCGGCGATCTTGTCGGTAACCGGGACAGCGACCGGCAGCGCCATGCAGCGCTCGCCTGCCGAGCCATAGCCCGCGCCGATCAGACTCATTGGTGACCTGATCGAGATCGGCATCCGGCATGACAATGGCGTGGTTCTTGGCGCCGCCCATGGCCTGGACACGTTTGCCGTTGTCGGTGCCGCGGCGATAGACATAGTGGGCGATGTCCGACGAGCCGACGAAGCTGACGGCCTTGATGTCCGGGTCGTCGAGGATGGCGTCGACGGCCTCCTTGTCGCCATTGACGACCTGCAGCACGCCCGGCCGGACCGCCTGCTTCCATAAACAGCTCGGCCAGCCGCAGGGGCACGGACGGATCCTTCTCGCTCGGCTTGTTGATGAAGCAATTGCCGCAGGCGATGGCGACGCCGAACATCCACATCGGGATCATGGCGGGAAAGTTGAACGGCGTGATGCCGGCGACGACGCCGAGGGGCTGGCGCATCGAATAGATGTCAATGCCGGGGCCGGCGCCTTCGGTGTATTCGCCCTTCTGCAGATGCGGGATGCCGCAGGCGAATTCGATCACTTCGAGGCCACGCTGCACATCGCCCCGGGAATCGGCGAGCACCTTGCCATGCTCGGAGGACAGCATCGCGGCCAGCTCGTCCATATTGGCTTCGACGAGGCGCTTGAACTCGAACATGACGCGGGCGCGGCGCTGGGGGTTGGTCGCCGACCAGCCCGGGAACGCCGCCCGCGCATGGTCCACGGCCTGTCGTAGTTCCGCCTCGGAGGCCAGCGGGACCCGGGCCTGGATCTCACCGGTGGCCGGGTTGAAGATATCGCCGAAACGCTCCGACCTGCCCCGCACCGTCTCGCCATTGAGGAAATGGTGGAGTTCTTTCATCGGTGTTCTCCCATTTGAGCTGTTCTGGTGGCAACGGGTTAGCACGAAGGCGGGGCCGCGGCACGTTGCAATTTCGCGAATCCAGCCGGGATATTTCCGTGCCATGAAGCCCTTTGTCCACGCGACGAAGTTTCATGCAGCCAGGCCCGGGGACAACGGCCTTGCCGGGGAAGCCTGGCTCGCGGCGGATGCCGTGCTAGGCTGGGCATAGATTTCACGCTTCCCGGGAGACCTCATGTCCGATGCCGCGCTGCTCCTGAGCGATATGCCCCGCCCCCATGTGCGGCGGCTGACACTTAATCGGCCAGAAAAGCGCAATGCGCTTTCCAACCAATTGCGCGGGGCGCTGTTCGCCGCACTCGAGGAGGCGGACCGCGACGAAGCTGTGCGCGTCACAATCCTGCGCGGGGCGGGGAGCTGCTTTTCGGCCGGCTACGACCTGTCGGCGGAAACCGGCCGCGCGGCGCAGGGCCTGCCCTTCCATACCGCCGGCGGCGCCGGGGAATGGTCGCGTCACGTCGTCGAAGGCTGTTTCCGCATCTGGGATCTGGCCAAGCCCGTCATCGCGCAAGTGCATGGCTGGTGTCTGGCCGGGGGCTCGGAGCTGGCAACCGCGGCTGACCTCGTCTATGTCGCCGAAGACGCGCAGATCGGCTATCCGCCCGTGCGCATGATGAGCCCACCGGACAACCAGTTTCACGCCTGGCTCTGCGGCTTGCGGCCAGCCATGGAGATGATGCTGACGGGCGACGCGATCGACGGGCTGGAAGCCGTGCGTCTGGGATTTGCCAATCGAGCCTTTCCTGCCGAGCGCCTGGACGACGAGGTTCTGGCGGTCGCCGAACGCATCGCCAAGATTCCGACCGACGTGCAGCAGATGAACAAGCGATCGGTGCACCGCGCCATGGAGATCATGGGACTGCGCGCGGCCATCCGCGCGGGCACGGAAATCCAGGCGCTCGCCCTGACGACACCAAGCTCGCGCGAGACCTTCGCCAAGTTTCGCGAAAGCGTCACCGCGGGGCTTAATGCCCGCGATGGCGATTTCGGCGATTACAGAATTCAGAACAAGGACTAGATACCGCCCTTGGTGGTTTGACCCTCCGGCACGTGGCTGCTGCTGGGTCCGGGGCGCGTGACATCGGGGTCGCCCTCATCGGGGCTACGGTCGCGCTCCAGCACGGAATGGCGATCCTGGGCGCCCAAGTCCTCGCGCCCGTAGATCTGATCGCGCAGATCCGGTTTCTTCTTCTCGTCGGATTTGGTCATGGTCGCTCCCTGCGCGGTATGGCGCGCGTTTGGATTGCCTGTAGAGAACGACTGGGGCAGCTATTCGTTGCCGCGGTGGCGCGCACGGATTTGAGCCGCTCCGGGCGGAACCGCGGCGTTTCGCTCGTCGCCGGTCTGCCCGGCATCCGTGCGATCTATCCAGTCCGCGATTTCGGTCCAGACCGTTTTCGCATCGAGGTCGCGCAGCAGCATGTGATAGCCATGGCGGGAAGCGGACGACCTTGGCCCGGTCGCCCAGCGCGGCGATCGTCGCTTTGGTCGGCGCCTTCGGGATCACCTGATCATGCGCGCCGATAGAGGAAGAGGATCGGCGGCGGATCGGTTCAGGTGCTCCGGCGCGTGGCGCGCCGCATCCATGAGGTTGACCAGACCGTAGACCTGATCGGCGCGGGCGTGTGCTGATAGAGCGGATCGCGGCTGAGCTTGCGCAGCATCGGGATATTGTCGGACGGCCAGATATGCAGACCCTCGCCCGAGACATGCAGCCACGGCACCAGTATGCGCCGCCAGCCACAGCGTGACACGATAGGTCACCGGCATGTCTTCGCGCGACCACACGGCCGGCGCGGAGAGAATCGCGCCGGCGATGCGCGGCGGGTTGCCATCGGCCAGAGACGACAGCACGACGGCGCCGCCCATGCTTTCTCCCAGCGCATAGACTGGGGCACCTGGGTATTTCGCGTGCAAGGATGTCGACGAAATCGGAAAGATCGCGCCGCATGGATTCGCCGCCGGCCCACAGGCCGGGATCGGGCGCCGCCCCGAAGCCGCGCTGATCATAGGCATAGACGGTGATGCCATGGTCGGCCCACCACGGGCCGGGCATATCGAAGGCCTCGGAATAATCGCTCATGCCATGCAGGGCGACGATGATCGCCTTGGGATGCGGCGCCATCCACGAACGCAGCGGCAGGCCGACGCCATCGCGTGTCCAATAGGTGCCGCCCGCCATGTGCGGCGGCTCGCTGACAGTGCCGCGCGGAGCCAGCGTTGGCGCGCAGGCCGCCCAACATCAGCGCAAGGACAAGGAACGCCGCACACGCGCGCGAAATCCGGCAAGAGTTCTGTTTCGAACCATGGATTTTTCTTCAGCCAGGCATTGTTGCGCCACGACGGATGCGGAAGCGGGATGAGCCGGGCGCCATAGTCGCGCCACGCAGCGACGGTTTCGCTGACAGTCTTCTTCGCTTTGGAGCCCAAATGCCAGCGCTGAGCATACGTTCCAATCGCCAGCGTCAGCGGAAAATCGGGGAGCTCGGCGAACAGCTGAGCCCGCCAGTGCCGCGCACATTCCCGCCGTGGCGGCTTGTCGCTGCCCTTGGCATCGTAGCCCGGAAAGCAGAAGCCCATTGGCACAATCGCCACCCGGCGCTCGTCATAGAAGATGTCGCGGGTCACGCCCATCCAGTCGCGCAGGCGGTCGCCGCTGGGGTCGTTGAAAGGGATGCCGCTTTCGTGCACGCGGATGCCCGGCGCCTGACCGACAATGCAGAGCTTTGCCGACGCACTCGCCTGCAGCACCGGCCGGACGCCATGGGGCAAATGCGCCGCGCAGATTTGGCAGGCGCGGATGTCCCCCACGATCGCCTCGAGCGAACTGGACGTCTCCCGGGCAACTGCCGCCATCAATCGCCCTTCAGACATGTTTCGCGCGATGACAAGCTGCTGGATCTGGCTGGTGCCCTCATAGATGCGAAAAATTCGGACATCGCGATAAAAGCGCTCGATGCCGTAATCGGCGACATAGCCGGCGCCGCCGAAGATCTGCACGCCTCGATCGGCAATGCGCCCGACCGCCTCCGACGCGAAATATTTGGTGCAGGCCGCTTCCATCGTCACCGGCTCGTCCGCGTCGCGCTTGCGGGCCGCATCCAGCACCATGCAGCGGGCGGCATAGGCTTCGGTCTTGCAATCGGCCAGCATGGCCTGAATGAGCTGGAAGTCGCCGATGCGCTGGCCGAACTGTTCGCGCTCGCGGGCATAGGAGACCGCTTCGCGGATCAGCCGTTCGGCGACACCGACGCAGACCGCGGAGATGTGCAGGCGGCCGCGATCGAGCACCTGCATCGCCACCTTGAAGCCCTCACCTTCTTCGCCCAGCCGAAGCGATGCGGGCACGCGCGCATTGTCGAAGATCACATCACAGATATGGGCGCCCTGCTGGCCCATCTTCTTCTCGGGCTTGCCGAGGGAGATGCCGGGCGTGTCGGCGGGCACGATGAAGGCGGAAATCCCGCCCGCGCCCTTTTTGGACGGATCGGTGCGCGCCATCAGCGTGAACATGCCGGCGCGGTTGGCATTGGTGATGTAGCGCTTGGTGCCGTTGACGACATAGTCATCGCCATCGCGGATCGCACTGACCTTGACCGAAGCGGCATCGGAGCCGGCGCCCGGTTCGGTGAGTGCGAAGCTGGCGATCACCTCGCCGCTGGCGAGCTTGGGCAGCCATTCGGCTTTCTGCTCTCATTGCCGAACATGACGACGCCCTGGCTGCCGATGCCGACATTGGTGCCGATCACCGAGCGGAAGGCCGGCGAGGTGCGGCCCAGCTCGATGGCGACCAGCACCTCCTCCTCCATGGTCAGGCCGAGCCCGCCGTAGTCCTGGGGGATCGACAGGCCGAACAGACCCAGGTCGCGCATCTCGGCGACGATGGAGTCGGGGACGCGGTCCTCCTCGGCGACCCTGGCCTCGATCGGCACGCATTTTTCGGCCACGAAGCGGCGAACGGTCTCGATCAGTTGCTGACGTGTTTCGGGGTCCAGAGCCACGGCGTCGTCCTCGCATTGTCGATACGGCGAGGCAGAGTAGCGCATTTGGCCGGCCGGCAAAGGCGGGACGGCGCGGCCGATGGCCCCTCAGGCGGCGGGCTGGGTGTAGACGATCAGGCTGATGAGATGGTCCACCGCCTCGTCGCTGTCACCGAGCGGCACGAGCAGATGCTCGCGATGGAACACACGCTGATCGGCCTCGCGCCGCAGGGGCCCATGGAAGGCGAGCGGCACCTTGACGGCGCAGGAATGGCTGTACATCCGGTGCAAGCCGACGCCATAGCCGGGCAGAAGGGCCTCGATCTCGCCGGTCGTCAGGCCCTGAAAATTCTCGGGTTGAACCGCCAGAATGGCATCGCCCATGATCCGGACCTGGAATTCGGCCTGCTCCTCAAGAACCTTGATCAGGATCGTATGGCGCAGAAGGGCGCCCAGCGCCCGCGGCGAGAATTGTTGACGCGAGGGCAGGCGGCGGTCGCCGCGCGATTTCTCGCCACAGCGCCAACCCCTTGCGCAGGAGGGGATGGGCAAGCTGTTCCGGCGCGATGCCGCCGGGAATGACGACCGGCAAGGCCCTGTTCCGGCGTACGGGAACGGGCTTATCTTTATCCGGGGTGTACACGTCCATCCTGCGCCCCAAGCGTGACAGGGTCACTTTTGACCGCTAATCGTTAACCGTTCCTAACCCGTTGCAGGATTGTGAGCCCTTGCGCCTGTCCGTTCTCGATCAGTCGCCGATCCGCAAGGATGGCAGCGCCGGCGATGCGATTGCCGACACCATCGCGCTGGCCAAGGCCGACCGAGGCGCTGGGCTATCACCGCTACTGGCTGGCGGAGCATCACAACTCCAACTCCTTTGCCGGGGCGGCCCCGGAAATGCTGATCGCGCGGGTGGCCGCGGAGACCACGCCGCATCCGCGTGGGCTCGGGCGGGGTGATGCTGATGCATTACAGCCCGCTGAAGGTGGCCGAGCAGTTCCGCATGCTGGAGACCCTCTAGCCCGGCCGCATCGATCTGGGGATCGGGCGGGCGCCGGGGCGCGGACGAGCGCACCACGCCGGGCGCTGCAGGCCGGCCCCCAGAGCTGGGGCATCGACGCCTTTCCGAGCGCAGGTGCACCTGCTCAAGCAGTTCCTGGACGACGCCTCGGGCGGGGCGCCGCTGCCGGACGACCACCCCTTCCGCGGCATCCACGCGATGCCGCGGGGCGAGACCCGGCCGGAGTTCTGGATGCTGGGATCGGGCGTGCACAGCGCGGTCTATGCCGCCGAGTTCGGCCTGCCCTTCGCCCATGCCCATTTCATCAGCCCGGACGGCAGCGAGGAGGCGGTGGCCGCCTATCGCGACCGCTTCAAGCCCAGCGCCTGGTGCGCCGACGCCCGTGGTGGCGATGGGGGTGGCGGCGCTGGTGGCCGAAAGCGAGGAGGAGGCCCGGCGGCTCTCGGCCTCGCGCAATCTGTGGGTGGTGCGGCTGTTCACCGGCCGGCCGATCCCCTTCCCCACCCCGGAGGAGGCGCTGGACTATGACTAGATGACGCGCGAGCTGGCGATCCTGAAGGGCGTCGAGGGACGGTCGACGGTGGGCACCGCGGCCCAGGTGCAGCGACAAGCTCGAAACGCTGGCGGCGCGGCACGGGGCCGAGGAACTGGTGGTGGTGACCATCACCTATGACTACGCCTCGCGCCTGCGCTCCTATGAATTGCTGGCCAAGAGAGTTCGCCATCAGCTGATCGGCAACAGGCCGATCACCGCGCCGGTCATGCCGGTGGCCATGGTGCCGGAGACGAGCGCGCGCAGCGCCAGCGGCACGATCTCGTGCCGGCGCTCGGGCACCAGCGAGCTGATGGAGGCGATCATGATGCCGACGCGAGCCGAAATTGGCGAAGCCGCACAGCGCATAGAGCATGATGAGGCGCGAGCGCGGATCGAGCGCGCCGGCCGGCAGGGCTGCCAGATTGAGATAGGCGATGAACTCGTTGAGCACGGTCTTTTCGCCCATCAGCGCGCCGGCGGTGGCCGCCTCGTGCCCAGGGGATGCCGAACAGCCAGACCACGGGCGCGAAGACCCAGCCGAAGATGCGCTCCACCGTCAGCGGCGCGCCATCGACACAGCGGGCAGCGCGTGAGGAGGATGTCGGCCAGCGCCACCAGCGCCACGATCACCAGCAGCATGGCGACGATGGACAGCCACATCTTCAGCCCGTCCTCGGTGCCGCGGGCGATGGCATCCATGCTGGATCGGTATTCGAGATCGGGCAGGCCGTCGGCTCGCGTGGGCGGCTCGCTGTCGGGGATCATGACGCGGGCCAGCAGGATCGCGGCCGGCAGCGACAGCATGGAGGCGACCAGGATGTGGCCCAGCGCGCCCGGCACCACCGGCTGGACGATGGTGGCGTAGAGCACGAACACCGTGCCGGCGACCGAGGCCAGCCCGACCGTGAACAGCATGAAGAGCTCGGCGCGGGTGAGCCGGGCCAGATAGGGCCGGATCAGCAGCGGCGCCTCGATCATGCCCAGGAACATCGTCGCCGCCGAGCCCAGCCCGACCGCGCCGCCAATGCCCATGGCCTTGCGCAGCACCCAGGAAAACGCGTTCACGATCACCGGCAGGATGCGCCAGTACCACAGAAGCGAGGCCAGCGCCGAAATCACGATCACCAGCGGCAGGATCTGGAAGGCGAAGCTGGTCAGATTGCGCCGGCTTGGTGACGAGGAAGGGCGAGGGCCCGCCGCCGGCATAGCCGAAGACGAAGCTGGTGCCGGCCTTCGTCGCCTGCGTCAGCGCATCGACCACGACATTGAGCGACAGCAGGGCTGCGCGCGCCGGCGGCACCTTGAGCAGCAGAAGCGCCAGCGCGATCTGCAGCGCCAGCCCGGTCGAGGACCGTGCGCCAGGGAAAGGCGCGCCGGTTCTCGCTCAGCGCCCAGGCGGCCGCGACGATGACGACGAGCCCCAGCCCCGCCTGAAGATGATTGACCAGCGTGTCCACGACGCCCCCCGATTCCCGCGCGGCCCAGAGTGTCATGGCCGGGGGGATGGGGAAACGCGCGGGGGGCGCGGGGGCGGGCCGTCAATCTACACGTCCGAATTGTTTTTGCGTTTTGGCGCATTTTCGGGGGTCCCCCTCCCCCCGCGCGGCGGCGAGGAGCGCGGCCCGGGCCTGTTCGCGCTCCGCATCGGTCTGGGCGCGGGCCAGATCGTTGCCCGCGGCGGTGACGGCGGCGGCGCGGCGGCGCCAGGCGCGCAGGCGGCGGCGCAGGTCCTTCATCTCGGCGGTGTGCAGGCCGGTCTTGAGGGCATTGGTGTTGCCCTTCGGCGGCCCGCGCCGGTGCCTAGTGGGAGTTTCGTTGGTCATCTCAGCTCCAGCCAAACACTGGAACGTAAGAAGAACAGGCGGGTTTTCAAGGGCCCTCGGCCTCAAAATTCCCGGGCTGCTAACCAGATCGTGTTCTTTTTCGCTTTGCGAACATTATTTCGAATAATAGAAAGATATATATTCGGGTAATCTTTTAGCGGGGCGGAAAACACCGAACACCTCGCCCGAAAAGGTGATTACGGAGTTCGGCGGCCTTCGTCCAAAAAGTTTGGCGGGAATCCATCAGAAGGTTCGAGCGCAAAATTGCTCCGAGCCTTTGCGTGAGGCCCGGGCGAGCAAGGCGAACACCTACCGGCGAGTGGGGCCCAGAGCCGACAGAAGGAGGTAACCCATATGGCTACAGAACTGGATACGGAGGTGCTGATCTCTGGCGGCGGCCTCGTGGGACTGTCAGCCGCGATGTTTCTGGCCCATCACGGCATTCCCTCACTCGTGGTCGAGCGCCTCAAGGAGCAATCCTCCCTTCCAAGGGCAGCGTTTTTCCACATGCGAACCCTGGAAATGTT
Organism: uncultured Pseudomonadota bacterium; assembly: GCA_963710925.1. Taxonomy (GTDB): domain Bacteria; phylum Pseudomonadota; class Alphaproteobacteria; order Micropepsales; family Micropepsaceae; genus Rhizomicrobium. The sequence goes on from CAVQBY010000006.1 coordinate 134,851, forward strand.
TCGGCAGGCCGGGATCGAGGACGCCGTACGCGAACAGTCCTTGCGAGAGTTCTCACCTGACGGCGCGGTGATCGCGGTCGAGTCGCTTGCGGGCCGGCAACTCGAAAAATTTATTCCGGGGCTCAACGAAGGGGTCGAAGCCCTCAGCCCGTGCCGCCGTCTGTTCGTCAGTCAGCCTGGTCTTGAGCCCATTTTGCGGCGGCGCGCGGAGGCTGGCGGTGCGCGCGTGCACTATGGCCATGAATTGGTCGACGTATCCCAGCATGACCGTGGTGTCACAGCGACCGTCCGCAACGTCGAGACCGGAGAAGACCAGAAGGTTTCGGCCCGTTATGTGATCGGTGCCGAAGGCGGCCGGAGCCACCTACGCGAACGGCTCGGCATTGCGATGGATGGGCACGGTGTCTTTTCCAGATCCATGACAATCTACTTTCGCGCCGATTTGTCAGCCCATTTCGTGGGGCGGGATCTTTCGGTGATCTATGTCGTCAATCCGGAGCTGTCCGGCTTCTTTCGACTGGAAAAAGACGGCCGGCGCGGGTTTCTCGCCGTGAATGTGATCGGCGATCCTGTCGCCGATCCCGAACGCGCCGCGAATGCCGCGGCCGACATGTCCGAAACGCGGCTTGTCGCGCTGGTTCGTGCCGCGGCAGGCATTGCGGATCTGCCGGTCGAAATCGAAGGCGTGGCGCGCTGGCGCTGCACTGCTGACGTCGCACGGAGCTATCAGGCGGGCCGTATCTTCCTGGCCGGCGACGCCGCACATCTGATGCCTCCCACCGGTGGGTTCGGCGGCAATACCGGGGTTCACGACGCGCACAATCTCGCTTGGAAGATGGCGCTTGTCTTGAAGGGGCAGGCCGGCCCGACGCTTCTCGACACCTATGAAATGGAACGGCGTCCCGCCGGTCACTTCACCGTCGAACAAGCCTATACGCGTTACGTCACCCGCACGGCACCCTATCTCAACGCCACCGACTATCAGCCCCTCGCAAGCGATTTCTCCATCGAGTTGGGGACAGTTCTTCACTCGCCCGCCGTGGTGGCACAACCGCCGATCGTGGACGACCACATCGATCCGCATGTGTCATTTGGGCAGCCCGGCACACGTGCGCCTCACCTTTGGCTGACGATACAGAGCAAACGAGCGAGTACGCTCGACCTCTTCGGGAATGGCTTCGTGCTTCTTACCGGGCCCGATGGCTCTGCCTGGCAGAAGGTGGGCCAGAGTGTGTCGCGGGCGTTCCAGGACCTGCCCCTTACAACGCACATGGTCGGAACTCCCGACCTATCCGATCCGGATGGTGCCTTCCCCCGTGCCTACGGTATAGCCACCGATGGGGCCTCACTGGTACGGCCCGACGGATATGTCGCGTGGCGTTCGGAAGCCGGGCCCATTACGGGCATCGCACAGCTTCACGACGCTCTATCTCAGATCCTGATGCGCAGCGGGATGTAATTCCAGGGACATGATACCTAACTGGACACACCCGGTCAGCTGACACGGCATGTGCATTTCGAACCGGGACGGCCCGCACTCGATCCGTCGCCGATGAAGCACGCGGAGCCAGCCTGGGTCCCCTTGACCTCGTGCAAGCACTGTCGTGCTTGCTCTCGCCGGGGATGACAATCTGGGGGGATGGCGCGAAATGTTTGGCGATGTGCGAGGATGCGCGCGTAAATCGCCCGGCCCCGCCCATGCCACCACCGTCCACTGCCGCCCCTTCCCGCCCCACCGAAATCCGCGCCCTGATCGGCGCGCGGGCGCTGCCGCCGCTTTTGCTGGTGCTCTATCACTATCACGAGGGCCACGGCTATCAGGGCTTTCGGGCCTTCGATGTGTTCGTGGCCAAGGGCTATCTGTGGGTCGAGTTCTTCTTTGCGCTGTCGGGCTTCGTGCTGACCTATGTCTATGGCGCGCGGCTGGCCGAGCTGTGGACCGCGCGCGGGCTATGGCGGCTTTCTGCGGAACCGGCTGGCGCGGCTCTATCCGGTGCATCTGGTGATGCTGCTGGTGATGCTGGCGATGATGGTCGCGCTTCGGGCGCTGGCCCATGCGGGCGGCTATGTCTCGGTGTTCGATCTGGCCGGCTATCACCCGCATACCGGCGTGGTGAGCTTCATCGCCAATCTGTTTCTGGTGCAGGCCTGGCACATCTTTCCGTATCTGACCTGGAACGGGGTGGCGTGGTTCGTCAGCGTCGAGTTCTTCCTGTGCCTGATGTTTCCGCTCTATGTGGCGCTGGCGCGCGGCGGGGCGCTGCGCGCGCTGACGATGATCGCGGCCGGCTTCGCGGCGCTGTTCGCGCTGGCGCGCACCTCCGGCCACGGGCTCGACATCACCTATGACTGGGGCGTGATCCGGGGCATGGCCGATTTTTCCATCGGCGTCGGCCATGGCCATGCTCTATCGCCAATTCGGCGCGCGCGCCGCCGCCCTGCCCGAGGCCGCCTTCACGGCGGCGCAGGCGCTGGTGTTCGCGCTGTTCCTGTATGCGATCTATCACACCGGCTGGTCGCATCATGCCGCCGATTTCTGGGTGGTGCCGCCCATGGTGCGCTGGTGCTGACGCTGGCCTTCGACCGCGGGCTGCTGGCGCGGGCGCTGGGGAGCGCGCCGCTCAGGCGGCTGGGCGAATGGTCCTATGCCATCTATATGGGCCAGACCACCTGGCTGATGCTGCTGCGCTTCTCCGAGCAGCGGCTCTATCCCGGCATGGCCCAGGCCGCATTGGGTGCATGTCGTCCAGCCGATCGGGCTCGTCATCGCTTGCACGCTGTGGGGCTGGCTGCTTTATGTGGCCGTGGAGCGGCCGGCCAATGCGGCGCTGCGGGCCCCTGGCCGCAGCCGGGGCGGGCGCGGCACCGCCGCGGCTTGACCGGGCCGGGCGGGCGCGCCATCAATTCGGCCTCGAAATTCCCGGCAAAATCATCCTCAAGGAGCCGCCGCCATGACCATCAGCTTCGAAGGCAAGGTCGCCATCGTCACCGGCGCCGGCGGCGGGCTGGGCCGCTGCCATGCGCTGGAACTGGCCAGGCGCGGCGCCAAGGTGGTGGTCAACGATCTGGGCGGGGCGGTGGACGGCACGCGGCGGCAATTCCGAGGCCGCCGAGGCCGTGGTGGCCGAGATCAAGGCGGCCGGCGGCGAGGCCATCGCCAATGGCGCCTCCGTCACCGACGATGCCGGCGTCGCCCATCTGGTCAAGCAGACCATGGACAACTGGGGCCGCATCGACATGCTGGTCGCCAATGCCGGCATCCTGCGCGACAAGAGCTTCGCCAAGATGGAGCTGAAGGATTTCGACGCGGTGATGGCCGTGCATCTGATGGGCACGGTCAAGCCCTGCAAGGCGATCTGGCAGATCATGCGCGACCAGCAATATGGCCGCATCGTCGTGACCACCTCCTCGACCGGGCTCTACGGCAATTTCGGCCAGACCAATTACGGCGCGGCCAAGCTGAGCCTCGTCGGCTTCATGAACACGCTGAAGCTGGAAGGCGCCAAGGACAACATCAAGGTCAACGCCATCTGCCCGGTGGCCGGCACGCGCATGACCGAAAACCTGATGCCGCCGGAAATGCTCGAGACGCTGAAGCCGGAATATGTGACGCCCGGCGGTGACCTTCCTGGCCAGCGAGGAGGCCCCGACCGGCGTGATCCTCGGCGGCGGCGGGGGCGTTCGCCGCCGCCCAGATCGTCGAAATCCGCCGGTCTCAATCTGGGCCATGGCGCCAGCGCCGACGATGTGGCCGCCAACTGGGCCAAGATCAGCGATTTCACCGGCGCCACGCACTTCACGATGGGCGGCGAGCACAGCGCCCATTTCTTCGAGCTGCTCAAGCAAAAGCCGCTGAAACCCTAGAAAAAATGCCGCCCCTTTTCGGGGCCGCGTAAAAGACCCTTAACCCGGCGCAGCTATTCTCGGACCCTTCGGGACGAAGCGGGTCAGTGCCGATGCGCGGAACAACGCGCACGGCCATGAGGTTCAGGGCGCCGGTGGACGGGTACGACAACAACACACCACGCATCGACATCACGCTGGATGCCGAGGGCGTTCTGCGCACGGTCCGGCCCACGGCCAACGCCGTGATGCTGGCGCGCGCGCTGAAGCCCGGCGCACCGATCGCCGCCCATCTGCATCCGCCCGACCGCGACTTCCTGTTCGCCAACATGGCCTGGCTGGCCGGCGACGACCGCCGCGAGGCCACCCTCCGGCTGCGCTTCCTGCGCGCCAATGGCCGGATCCTCGTGGCCCGCGCGGTGCTGCGCCATGCGGATGGGCGGACACAGGCCGAACTCTATCTGGACGAGACGGCGGCGGCCCGGCGCGCCGAGAAGCAGATGCGCCGGGTGGTGGAAGGCTCGCATCAGGGCGTGGTGGTGCGCACGCAGGACGAAGTGCTGTTCATGAACGACGGCTTTGCCCGGCTCATCGGCTATGAGGACGCCGAGACGCTGCTGGCGCTCGGCCAGGCGCGGATCAACGACTTCATCTATCCCGACGACCGCAAGCTGGTCGTCGAGCGCATCGTCGCCCGCATGGCCGGCCACGAGGTCGTGTCGCATTACGAATTCCGCATGCTCCATCGCGACGGCTCGATCGTGTGGATGGATGCGCAGGCCGCGCTGGTCAATTGGGACGGCCAGCAGGCCTCACTGTCCTGGCTGACCGACATCACCGCGCGCAAAAAGGCCGAAGAGGACATGATGCAGTCCAAGGAGGCGGCCGAATTCGCCAACCGCGCCAAGACCGAATTCCTGGCCAATATGAGCCACGAATTGCGCACGCCGCTGAACGCGATCCTGGGATTCTCCGAAGTGATCTCGACCGAGATGTTCGGCCCCGTCGGCAAGGCGCAATATATCGACTATGCGCGCGACATCCACACCAGCGGCGAGCATCTGCTCGACCTCATCAATGACGTGCTCGACCTGGCCAAGCTGGAAGCCGGCAAGCTGGAACTGCACGAAAGCGACACCGCCCTTGCGCCCGTCGTGGCGCAATGCCTGGCGCTGGTGCGCGGGCGCGCCGAGGCGGGCCGCGTGAGGCTGGACTGCGCGATGCCGGCCGATGCGCCGACGCTGCGCGGCGATGCGCGGGCGCTCAAGCAGGTGCTGCTCAACCTTCTGTCCAACGCCATCAAGTTCACGCCCGAAGGCGGCACGGTGACCGTGGCCGTGCGCGAGGACCACCAGGGGCTGACGATCTCGGTCTCCGACACCGGCATCGGCATGAGCGCCTCCGACATTGCCGTGGCGCTGTCGCCCTTCGGCCAGATCGATTCCGAACTGGCGCGCAAGCATCAGGGCACGGGGCTGGGCCTGCCCATCACGCGCTCGCTGGTGCGGCTGCATGGCGGCGACATCACCATCGAGAGCGCGCCTGGAAAAGGCACGACCATCGCCGCGCATTTCCCGGCCGACCGGGTGGTGGCTGCCGTGGCGGCCTGACCCCTACTCCCCACGCCCCGGCGGCGGTTCCAGCGGCTTCAAGGCCGCGGCGGTTTTCGCCAGGCGCAACAGCTGGATGAACTCGCTGCGATAGCCGAAAGCGTCCGCGCCCTTGGCGTTCTGCGCCATGGCGACGGCGCGGGTGTAGTCGAAATTCTTGATATAGGGATCGTGGCGCATCAGCTGGGCGGCGCCCGCCACGGCGGCGGCAAAGCGCATGTCCTGCGGGACATGTGCGAAATTGCGGGTCACGTCCTTGTCCGTGACGGGCCGCACGATGAGACGGGATTTGGTTTCGCCCGGCCGCTTGTAACGGATCTTGAGGAAGGCGATCTCGCCTTTCGGATCACCCTTCACTTTCTTGCCGTAACGCAGCGGATCGGACATCTGCGCCTTCGAACCCACCGGCGTGATTTCATAGAGCGCGGTGACCGTGTGGCCGGAGCCGATATCGCCGGCATCGACCTTGTCATTGTTGAAATCGGTGCGGTTCAGAAGCCGTGTCTCGTAGCCGATCAGCCGGTATTCGGCGACGCGCGCCGGATTGAACTCGACCTGGATCTTGACGTCCCTGGCGATGGTGAAGAGCGTGCCGGCGATCTGGTCGACGAACACCTTGTGGGCTTCGTTGAGCGTGTCGATGAAGGCGGCATTGCCGTTTCCGGCCTGGGCCAGCTTCTGCATCATCGCATCGTTGTAGTTGTCGCGGCCGAAGCCGAGGCAGGTCAGATCGATGCCCTTGCCGCGCTCGGCCACCACAAAGCCCTCAAGCGCCTTGGGATCGGTGATGCCGACATTGAAATCGCCGTCGGTCGCCAGCAGCACGCGGTTGACGCCGCCTTTGCGCTTGCCGGCTTCGGCGAGGCGATAGGCGATGCGGATGCCCTCCCCGCCCGCGGTCGAGCCGCCGGCCGAAAGCTTGTCGAGCGCGGCCATGATCCTGGCCTTTTCGCTGCCGGCCGTCGGCTCCAGCACCACGCCGGCCGAGCCGGCATAGGCGACCATGGCGACGCGGTCGTTCGGGCCCAATTGATCGACCAGCAGATGGAAGGCGCGCTTCAGCAGCGGCAGCTTGTTGGGCTGGTTCATCGAGCCCGAGGTGTCGATCAGGAAGACGAGATTGGCCGGCGGACGCTTGGTCTTCGGCAGATCGAAGCCCTTGATGCCGATATGCAGGATCTTCGTGTCCGCATTCCACGGCGTGGGATAGACCGCGAGCGAAGCGCGGAACGGGGTCTTGCGGCTCTTCGGGCCGGGATAGGCGTAAGGGAAGTAGTTGACCATCTCCTCGACGCGCACGGCATCGGGCGGCGGCAGCGCGCCGTTGTTCAGCGCATCGCGCACCACGCCATAGGAAGCGGTGTCGACATCGATGGAGAAGGTGGAGACCGGATCGGTGGCCGTGACCTTGACGGGATTGGGCTTGGCGTCAGGGAATTTGGAGGTGTTGGAGGGCTGCCAATAGGGCGCGGGCCGCGGCGCGGCCATCATCGCCATGCGTCCGCTGCCGATCATCATCGCGGGCGGCGGCGGCGGCGGCGGGGCGATGTCGGCGCGCAGGGCCTCTTTCTTCGGGGTTGAGACTGTCTTGTCGCCGGACTGACAGGCGGCCAGTGCGATCAAGCCGATGAGTGCGAGGGAATATCCGGCTGCGCGGCCGAGCGTGGAGCGTTTCATGGTGATCCCCTTCGAGAAACGGCGAAGAGGATGGTTGGCCCGCAATCGGACCGTGACAGGGCGGTAATGCGGCGGAAAGGCGGCGGTGCCCGGGGGCCAGGAGCCCGCGCCATCGCCACCTCGCGCCGTCATCACCCGCCGATGCGCGTGATCCAATCTTTCTCCGGGACCCGGAAGATGACCGGCTCGCCCGGACAAGCCGGACGATGACCGAGCGATAGACGAGGCGGCGCGCGCCGGGGCTACAGCCCCAGCACCGCCTTGGCCATGATGTTGCGCTGGATCTCGTTGGAGCCGGCGTAGATCGAGGCTTTGCGCAGGTTGAAATAATACGGCGCGATCGCCGCGGCATAGTCGGGGCCGGGACGCGGTTCGTTGAGCGGGCCGGGTGTCCCGGATGAAGGGCATGGCGTAATAGCCGATGGCTTCGACGGAAAGCTCGCTGATCGCCTGCTGCAGATCGGTGCCGTGTGCATTTGAGCATGGAGGCTTCGGCGCCGGGGCGCTGGCCCGCGCTCATGGCCGAGAACATGCGCAGCTCGAAATATTCCAGCGCCGAAATCTGGATCTCGAGTTCATCCACGCGCGAGCCGCCCATTCGGTGCGTGTGCCGTCAGTCGGGGATCGGGTGTTTGTGCTGGTGTCGGGGGCGAGGAACGTGGTGACGGTGTTGAGGCCGACGAGGCGGTTGAAGGGGATGCGCAGGATTTTGCGCTGACCCCAATTTCTACTATGGGGGCCATGAAAATCGCGGGGGCTATCTTCGACGAAGTAGGAGCATTCTGCCGAAAGCCACGATCGCTACTATTCCAACAACCCATGATATCTCCTTCATGAGCGCGACGCTTTCTGACCACGGGAAGCCTTGAACAGGAGTGAGGAGAATAGATGACTACACCGAAATCCGCCTGCAACAATTCCGGATACAAGAAATGTGCAAAGCACGATCCTAATCACGTAGATTGTGATTTCTGCCACGTAAGAGCGTAACCGCACTATCCCAGCCTCCACTGCTCGCCTGGAGTAATTGGGGTGAGAGTAGATTCAGCGATCTCCCGTCTTCTCGGCCTTTGGGCATAGGCTCCACGCGGCGCTCAAGCGCTTCGCCGAAGCAATCCCACTCTGACCTGAATTCTTTAGCGGCGCCGAAAGACCTCTACTCCAAACATGATCAAGAATGCCACGAAGACGGCAGGCAGAGCCACTTCCCAATACAATTTCGAGAATTCAACGAAGTCGGATTCGAGCAAGGAGTTTGTCCCGTGCTGCCATACGTGGGCACCCAAGAAGCAGAGATAAAGGACCACAAGCAGCACAAGCAGCCTAAGGAGAAAGTCCATACCCGACTTGGTTAGGGGAACGTTCTCACGGTATGTCATTCCGACCAACTCCTGATAATTCCGGGGACATAGTACTTATCTATTGGCCGCACCTCCGGGGCACATCGGCGCGCCGGGCCGATTCGGTAAGCGCAAAGCCGATGATGTTCAAGTTTCTCCGACGATCCGCACTCGCAGGCGATCGGAGATAAGAATTGTGTCCCCGGAATTCATCGCGCGGCAGGCGAGCGGGCGAGCGGTGTATTCGGTGCGTGTGCCGTCAGCCGGGGATCGGGTGTTTGTGCTGGTGTCGGGAGCGAGGAACGTGGTGACGGTGTTGAGGCCGACGAGGCGGTTGAAGGGGATGGGTGCAATGATCTAGTGATCATTATTGTTATCACGCTTCTCCCGTGCTTCTTGCGCTCTCCTCGTTTCACTACCTTTGTGCCGCAAATCACGAATCCATTGCGGCAAAGCAAATAGCGCACTTGCCAAAATCGCCGCACCGATGAAGGTTTAGAATTTGCGACAAAATCATTTCCTGGGAAATTCTCTGCCCCTAACAGCCAAAATCGAAATATTACGTACAAAACATATAGAACCAGCATTGGAGCCAGCATCTTCGCGTACAGAATAATGAAGCCTCTCATGGTCGCCCCCTAGGGTGCCGCAGCGTCCTGAAAATTGTAAAGCACGTGAGGACGTCGTGTACTTGTGATCATGGAAAATGAGAGGATCAATGGCAATGATCATTCGATGTGCCACCACAACTGGACGATGACCGCATTGATTTTGCCTCATCCTTGACACCCGCAGTAATTGCCTTTTTCGCGAGTGGCGCTATCACCTTTCGGCCAAAGGATGCCGCTCCTGCAGCAGCCTCATTGGCCGAGCCCGGGCTAATTCCAAGCAATTGAGCACCGCCACCTACGACAACAGCAGCACCAGCAGCAACGCTGGCGTCCACCTGATCCCCTCCGCTCGCGATGGTAGTCGCATATGCAGCAGTGCCTTCGCCAACGACACTGCCGACTACTCCGACTTTCCCTCCCAACGTACCGCCGCCGCTTGTTGTCATTCCGGAAGAGCGTCCCCTTGCCTGTGTCCTTCAAAACAGTCGAAAACGAATTTCCTTTACGCGCTGAGTTTGCGCCGGCAACAACACCGCTCAACGCACCGCCGACTAGAGCTCGCTCCGGCGTCGGAACTGTAGCTACGGCTGCCATACCGGCATGTGCGACAGCCAGTTGACTTGCGCGGCCCTCCGGTGTGTTCAGCGTTTGTTTGAGACTTCAGAATCCGGCCTCGCCACATCCATTCACATCTGAACACATTCCTGTCGGATCGGTCCTATCCGTCGGATCATTTCCGACATAGGCATAGAGATTGAGATCTGCCTCATACCCCACCGGATCGGTCTGCAGGAAGCGGCCGAGCGGGGCGGAGTAGTAGCGGGCGCGGTAGTAGAGCAGCCCGGTCTCGGGGTCGAACCTCCTGCCCGTGAAGCGGAAGGGCTCGCCTGCGAAGCAGGGCGTGGTGGTGGCGCCGGCGAAGCAATTGCCGTAGGTGGTCGTAGGTATAAGGCGCCCTCGGCGCGGCCGGCCGCCGTGTTGGACATGGCGATGACGCTGCCCTGTTTGTTGATATGGAAGTAGGTGGTGGCGCCGGCGGCGCTGACCTGGGCGATGGGCTCATCGATCGCGGGGCCGGGAACAGTGCGGCTCACCGGCGTGCCGGAGCTGTTGTACTCCGCGTTCGGCGGGCGATTGCGCTGCCGCACAATCGCTTCCTCCGCCTCACCGTCGCTGCCGCTGGAGACGAAGAAGGTGGCGGTGACCCCGGTGCCGGATTTCTGGGTAGTCCGTAGCGACAGCGTGCGGACGCCAGCGGATCGCTGGCATAGCTGGCCGCCACCGTGCCGCCGGCAGTCTTGTTGGCGGTCAGCAACCGGTTCTCCGCGTGTAGCATAGCTTAGGCGCGGCGCTGTAGATTGCATTGCGTATAGGTATAGCTCACCACGACGCTGGCATACTGGTTAGACTATTGGGCACGTAACTGGTGCTGATGCGATGCGGCTGCTAGTTGTAATGGTGTGCTGATGCTGCGAGGCGGTTTGATGCGCATTGGTGTAGGTGAAGGTGTAGTGCGGGTATGCGGTTGCTATATGTGGTTAGCGTAGCAGGTGCTGACATTGCTGTAGGTGTACGCCACAGTGCGCGCGTCGGTTAGGTTGGTGCGCGCGACAGCGGATTGTAGCTGTAGGTGTAGGTTGGCTGGCGCAGCAGCGCCTCAATTCAATGCTGGAGGAATTTCTACTCCGACAAACCTACCCCCCTTTCTCGTATATGACTTAAGGATTTAGATTTTGTTTTCATTCGCAGAGGCATCGAATAGATTTGTGGGGTTCCCGCCACTCTCGCGCTAATACACGATACAGCTTCAATGACATATCCGATAAGCTGAATGGCGGCGTTAGAACAGAATTGGGGTAACGCTAAAAAGTTGAACTTTTGGTTCAATAGGTTCGATTTTGAGATCACTTCAATCAAGCTGGGAGTAGCAAGACTGACGTCTCTCTGTGAAAGAAGATAGATAAGAGAGCGCTATCGATAGAACGCTCATGCTTGCTATGCATATAAGTCACTTCTCGCACTCTGCCTTTCACAAGGCGAGTACCACGCGTATAGTGTCGAGACTATTGCTCGAGAACAAAGGCACAAAGGGAACGTAAAACTGAACGCTAATTAACGAGAACAATACACTTCTTTACGCCACAGTCTATGTCGGTAGCGCAATGACAGCGGCACCAGCAATACGCAAGCAACAGCAAAGGCCGCGCAATGGGCGTTTTGGTTTCCTAGATTTCTGGCTCTCAACTTTTCGGTCCCGTTTATGCGCTCCCAAAATATCCCCAGCGCAAGTGCAAGGGTCATCCAGATAATAATGGGAAGCAGAGAATGGAGGGCATTCGCAAGAACAGCGAAGGCATACATCATGCCCATCTGTATCGCGTAGAACGCCAGCTCTTTTCTAATCACGCAATTTCTCCAGCTGGGCATGCCGAATAGCCTATTGTTAGCAAGAGTTCGGGTCGGTCTCCGGAACCATCCTTGGGGCAAATTCGCGTGCCTTGCATGCGCGCCGTTTGAGCAAAAAGGGCACTCCGACCAGAACCCTTTTGCGAACCGGAACTACCCGAACTGAGGCTCGTGATCCAGTCTCGAAGCGAGACAGCACCGGTTTTCGTTGTAGTCGAACCCGCAAAGAAACCTTCCCCTTTGGGCCCGATCTTCGGCAACTTTATTTTGCCGTGGAGAGCATTTTTCAGGAGTGCCTTGAGTAACCTCGGCGTGAAGCCTTTAACATCCACTGATCCGGTGATGTCCTTTCCTGCGGAGAAACCGAGTGGACCATATGCGCCCATAATTTGTGTCTGTGTTTCGCCGTGTGTGCTTAAGTCACTGACACTTCCGCCGACAGAGTAACCACCAGCTACGCCACCCGTCAGGCCTACGCCGGTGGTCGTTCCGTGAGTAGCATACCCGCCAATGTCCCAGCTTCCGCCTCCAAATCCGGGAAATGAAAGAGCTATCCCGATCTCTGCGGTAGTTCCATTTGCGCCTTCGCCATTCAAATCCGTAAGAGGAATTGCCACAGCATAATTAATACCGAGCGTAATCGTATCCATCCCCGTCGGATCAGTCCTATCTGTCGGATCATTTCCGACATAGGTATACATATTGAGATCGTCGCCATAGCCGATGGGGTCGGTCTGCAGGAAGCGGCCCAGGCTCGGGCTGTAGTAGCGGGCCCGGTAGTAATAGAGCCCGGTCTCCGCATCGAGGCGCCGGCCGGTGTATTTGTAGGGCTCCCCGCCCACCGGCGCGCCGCTGCCATAGGGGCCGTAGACAAAGGGCCCCTCCACCCTGGTGCCCGCCGCATCGCCCATGGCGATGACGCTGCCGCGCTTGTCGGCATGGAAGAACTCCAGCACCTCCGAGCCGCCCGAATAGTCCAGCATCGCGATCGGCCGGTCGATCGCCGGGCCGGGCACATAGCGCCTGAGCAGCCCGTTCGCGGCGGTGTATTCGGCGTTCGGCGGGCGAATGTGCTGTCGCGCATTCGCTCTTCCGCCTCACCGTCGTCACCCAAATCGATGAACCAGGTCGCCGCCACCCCGGTGCCGGATTTCGAGACCCGCCGGCCCAGCGGGCCGTAGCCATAGGTCGCCGCCACCCCGCTCTTCGTCGCATGCGTCAGCCGGTTCTCCGGATCGTATTTGTAGGTCCAGGTGCCGTCCCCGGTCAGATTGCCGTCGCCGTCATAGCTCGGCGACACCCCGCTCACCGCCGTGTACTGGTTCAGATTGTTGACCGTGTAGGTCGCGCTCATCGCCGCGGACGGCCACCACTGATAGCTGGTGAGCGTGTTCGCCTCGCTCGCAAGCTGATGGGCCGCGGTGTAGAGCCTGTCCCCGCGAAGGCGGGGATGAAGGTGTAGTGCGGATCGTTGGCGCTGCCCGCCATGTTCTGGTTCAGGGTCAGAAGATCGCCGGCGTGGCACCAATTCGGTATTGTGTCCCCGGAATTCTCGAAAGCGGCTCGCACGCGCATGCCCGGTGGGGACGCACAATTTTACTCTGACCCCAATTCTTCCGAAAGCGCTACCGAGCGGGCGTCCGCGCGGGAAGACATGATGCTGCGTCGAAAGCGCGCCCGAACGAAATTACGTTAGACGGCGTATCAGTTCACTTCCAGCGTCCATCCAAGGAATTCGAAAACTTCTTGGATACGCCCGATAACTAGGGACCGAAGTTCCTCGTCTTGAAATTTTTTACCGCGCACGGACCCGACCCTCATGTCATTCGGGTAGAGGGCCCAAGTATGCTTCGGGGCGAGCATTTCTGCGCTCACATATACTCGCCGTTTTCTCTCCTCATACAGGATCGTCGCTCGGTCGAGAATCCTCACCGAGTAACCATCCGAGCTAACAACCTTGTTCGAGAACCAGCTTTTCTTAAAAGTCATATCAGTTCATCCAAATCAACCAAGTGATCTCAATCGATCCATATCTCATGGGCACGACCCTGTCGTTGGAATGAGTGAGCCAGTGCACAGGTGCGATTGGTTCGGATTGTCTCCGCTGCGTAGGAAATCTGGCGACCCTCCACCTTGGGATGCACCTCTACTACCGCTGGATGACGATTGGACTTCCGAGACGGGATGCTCATTTATTTTAACACCATTTTTCTGGAGTGTGGGCTCTTCAATCTTTTTCCAGATACTATCGGGCCTGACCTTTTCGCCTAGAACCGCGTCGGCCTCACCCTTTGCGCCCTTTGCCCAAGATTCCGATGCCCATTTCCAGAACCGTTCGGTGTTTTTGAACCCGAACTTATTAGTTAGCCAAGTTAACAGTTTTCCTCTGAGCGTCATCTCCAGCGTGCGCCCACCATTCGCGCGAGCGAACGCTTCTGCTGCTTCCATAGCTGCTCTACCGCCGGACCAGAATACCCGACCGGCACCTGCCGCCCCTCGAACTTCCAATCCTCCCGGTATTGCCGCCGTGCCTACGGTTATGGCGAGGTTGAGACGTTCTTCGGGCGACATCTGTTGAACGGAGCGGTCATAGGCGTCCCAACAAGAATCGCAGTCGCCATACATCCCTGTCGGATCAGTCATATCCGTGGGATCGTTTCCAACGTAGGCGTACATATTGAGATCGTCGCCGTAGCCGATGGGGTCGGTCTGCAGGAAGCGGCCCAGGGACGGGCTGTAGTAGCGGGCGCGGTAGTAATAGAGCCCGGTCTCGGCATCGAGGCGCCGGCCGGTGTATTTGTAGGGCTCCCCGCCCACCGGCGCGCCGCTGCCATAGGGGCCGTAGACGAAGGGCCCCTCCACCCTGGTGCCCGCCGCATCGCCCATGGCGATGACGCTGCCGCGCTTGTCGGCATGGAAGAACTCGAGCACCTCCGAGCCGCCCGAGTAATCCAGCATCGCGATCGGACGATCGATCGCCGGGCCGGGCACATAGCGCCTGAGCAGCCCGTTCGCGGCGGTGTATTGGCGTTGGCGGGCGAATGTGCTGTCGCGCATTCGCTCTTCCGCCTCACCGTCGTCGCCCGAATGGATGGACCAGGTCGCCGCCACCCCGGTGCCGGATTTCGAGACGCGCCGGCCCAGCGGGCCGTAGCCATAGGTCGCCGCCACCCCGCTCTTCGTCGCATGCGTCAGCCGGTTCTCCGGATCGTATTTGTAGGTCCAGGTGCGTCCCCGGTCAGATTGCCGTCGCCGTCGTAGCTCGGCGACACCCCGCTCACGGTGCTCACCGTCGTGTACTGGTTCAGAGTGTTGACCGTGTAGGTCGCGGCCATCGCCGCGGACGGCGCCAGCGGTAGCTCGTGAGCGTGTTCGCCTCGCTCGCGAGCTGATGGGCCGCGGTGTAGCGCCCGGCCCGCGAAGGCGGAGGTATAGGGGAAGCGGAATTCTACTCTGACCCCAATTATTCGTCTCATCGAACGGCACGCGAACGGGCGAGCGGTCAGTTTGGTACGTGTGCCGTCAGTTGGCGATCGGGTGTTTGTGGTGATGTCGGGGGCGAGGAATGTGGTGACGGTGTTGAGGCCGACGAGGAGATTGAAGGGGAGGCGGGAAAATTTTACTCTGACCCCATTCTTCGTGCGAAGAGATCGAGTGGAACTAACGTCGGGTAGTATGCTCTCTTCACCGAAATCTGAGCAGCATTGCATCCAGTACAAACACACATGCCGTTGCTGCGCTTACTAGTACCACGAAACCTGCATAAGCTAGAATTCCATCACCCACCATCGCGAGCAGTCCTATCGACATCTTCCAACCATATGGACGGACGCCTTTAGGGCCCGAAGCAGCAGTCGGATGACGTAAAACTCATTTAAATATCCAACGACAAGTGAAAGCGTGACCAGCCCAGATATTTTGAAGCCAGCCTTGTACGAAATCAAAGCGAACAGCGCTACAAGAAGTGAACCGACCAGTACGAGCCGAAATCTATCGTTAGTGCCCATCGCAATTTGAGTCCCTTCCCGCGCTGACGCACCCTACCCGAACAGCCGAAGAACCAGCGTTTGCGGCACTGACACCCGCGCCGCGGCCCGTCCGGCCACATAGCTTCTTTGCGCGCTACGCGCCGCACGAGCGGCGTCTTGTTTGGCCGCTCTCGAATTTTTTGCGGCAATTCTTTCTGCCCGCTTAGCAGCTCGGTTCAAGGCCTTCCCTTCTATGGATTTTGCAGCCCGAAGCCTCTGCACGGGCCCCGATAGTTGCCTCAGCGAGGCCCCCGGTCACTGTATCGATAGCAACGCTCGCCGCTGATACATTGCCTGTCTTGGCATATTGAGACCCTGCACTGACACCAGCATCTGCCAATCGACCCGACACGAACTTGGCCACCTGGCCAATTTCCTCCGCTCTGCCGATGAGCCTACCAGCCCCAACCCCCGTTGCGCCTGCAGCGGCTGAGATTAGAATGTCCTTGACGCTGTAGTCGGTTCGTACTCCTGCTTGGATTTCCGCAGCTTCAACTATGACCTCTACTCCTGCTCCGACCAAGGCCCCGACGCACTCAGGGCAGTTCCCTGTCGGATCGGTCCTATCCGTAGGATCATTTCCGACATAGGCATAGAGATTGAGATCGTCGCTCATAGCCGATGGGGTCGGTCTGCAGGAAGCGGCCGAGTGCCGGGGCAGTAGTAGCGGGCGCGGTAGTAGTAGAGCCCGGTTTCCGCGTCCGAGCGTAGCGCCCGGTGTATTTGAACGGCACGCCGCCGCCGTGGGCGCGCCATCGCCATAGGGATCGTATGTGTAGGGCCCCTCTGTCCGGGCTGCCCGTCTCGTCGCTCATCGCCACCGTGCTGCCGCGGCGGTCGGTGTGGAAGAACGAGGCCGTCCCGTCGGGCTGCACCTCGGCCAGGGGCTGATCGGTGCCCGGACCGTTCGACCGGGAATTGATCCCCCGGATCAATTCCTGTCCGGTCTCACCAAACCGCCGCAGGATCGCGCCGCTGCTGCTCAGCTCCACCATCTCCTCCCCGCCCGCATAGAGGAACCAGGTGTTGGTCACGCCGGGGCCGGTTTTCGAGACGCGGCGGTCCAGCGGATCATACGCATAGGCCGCACTCACCCCAGAGCCCAGATTGTCCGTGGCCGCATAGCGCATGGTCACCGTGCCGCGCGGAGGAATGTATTCAGTATCGCGCTCCTGAACTTCCTGAAGTTCACCTCCACCCCCTGGGTCCCCTTCCCTCGGATCGGTTGCCAGTGCAACCGATCCTAGCCGGGGATGACAATGGAGCGTTCGCGACGCGCCGCGGCTAAAGGCCCAGCACGGCCTTGGCCATGATGTTGCGCTGGATCTCGTTGGAGCCGGCGTAGATCGAGGCCTTGCGCAGGTTGAAATAATAGGGCGCGACGGGGCGGCATAGTCCGGGCCCGGGACGCGGTTCGTTGATGTTCGGCCAAGGTGTCGCGCACGAAGGGCATGGCGTAATAGCCGATGGCTTCGACCGAAAGCTCGCTGATCGCCTGCTGCAGATCGGTGCCGTTGCATTTGAGCATGGAGGCTTCGGCGCCGGGGCGCTGGCCCGCGCTCATGGCCGGAAAACATGCGCAGCTCGAAATATTCCAGCGCCGACACCTGGATTTCCAGCTCGTCGAGCTCGCGAGCGGAAGGCCGGATCCTCGAGCAGCGGCGCGCCGTCGACACCGGTCTGCCCGGCGATCTTGCGCACCTTGTTGATGGCGCGCTTGAGGCCCGGCCCATAGGCATTGCCGCGCTCGAAGGAGAGCAGGTATTTGGCGTAGTCCCAGCCCTTGTTGAGTTCGCCGATGAGGTTTTCCTTGGGCACCTTCACATCGCTGTAGAAGACCTGGTTGATCTCCTGCTGGCCGGCCACGGGCACATCGAGCGTGATCAGCGGTTCGACCTGGATGCCGGGCGTCTTCATGTCGACGAGGATGAAGCTGATGCCTTGCTGCGGCTTCACCTTGGTATCGGTGCGCACGAGGTTGAACATCCAGTCCGCCCATTGCGCATGGGTGGTCCAGATCTTCGAGCCGTTGAGCAGGAAATGGTCGCCCTTGTCCTCGCATTTCATCTGCAGCGAGGCCAAGTCGGAGCCGGAACCCGGTTCGGAATAGCCCTGGCACCACCAGATCTCGCTGGCCAGAATGGGCGGCAGATGCTGCTTCTTCTGCGCCTCGTTGCCGAAGGCCATGATGACGGGGCCGACCATCTTCAGCCCCATGGGCGACATGGTGGGCGTGCCGGCCGCGCTCATCTCCAGATCGAAGATGTATTTCTGCGTCGGCGTCCAGCCCGGCCCGCCATATTCCTCGGGCCAGTTGGGCGCGGCCCAGCCCTTGCGATAGAGGGCCCGCTGCCATTTCAGCATGCCCTCCTTGTCGAGATAGCCGTTCTTGGACTGCGCGCTCTTGGCTCGCAGATCCTCGTCATAGGCTTCGGCGATGAAGGCCCGGACCTCATCGCGAAAGGCCAGATCCTCCTTGGAAAACGACAGGTCCATGGCGCGCGCCTCAGACGGTTTCGTAGAACTGGACATCCGGCGGGCCGGCGACCACGGGGCCGAGCTTGGGGCCGGCCGCCTTGTAATGCGCGGTCTGGCCGTGGGCCTTCAACGCCTCTTCGCTCTCGTAGAGTTCCATCACCACATAGGTCGTGGCGTCGCCGCGCGCGCGGCACAGCTGATAGAGCTTGTTGCCCGGTTCGTTGGCCCGCACCTGGGCCGCCAGGTCCTTGAAAATGGCTTCGAAATCCGCCTGCTTGCCGTCCTGCACCTTGATCGTCGCGACAACACCGATGGCCATGGAACGTCTCCTTTTCGCTTAACAATATCTTACGCGGCAAAGGCTAGACGGGGCCGGGCGACGGCGCAATGCCAGGACGCCCAGCCTCAACATCGCCTTAACCCCAAGCCCATAGAGTGCCCTGTCACATGACGCGCCTGTCTGGGCCGGAAGAAGAGCGCGATGAAAGCCGTCACAGGGTCAATGGGATCGCACGATGCGCGCCGCGCAAGGCTGGCGCTCGACGAGACGCGCCTGGCGCTGCGCAATCTGAGCCCCAATTCCTGGCTGATGGTGATCCTCGGGGCCGGCGCCTGCGTGATGTTTTCGCGGTGGGTGCCGCTAGGGAACCTTGTGAACTGGATCGCACTCGTGGCGATCGGCGGCATGCCCGCAACTTGCCACCGCGCTGCTGTTCGAACGACGCAATCCCGCCCCCGACAAGGCCGCGCAATGGATCGCGATCTGCGTGGCCGGCCTGGCCGTGTTTGCGCTGTCCTGGGCGTCGATGGCGTACTTCCTGTGGGTGCCCGACAACACGCTCGACAACATGCTGATCATGCTGCTGCTGGCCTGCACCCTGGCCGGCAACACGGCCCTGGTCGGCGCCAGCCGGCCGATGACCGCGGTCGGCCTGATCATCTATGGGGGCACGCTGATCGCCCTGCCCCTGCGCAAGGGCGGGCTGGTCTATGACAGCCTGTCGGTCACGGCGGTGTTCTATGTCGCCTATATGGCCTACCTCTCCCACAACCTGCATATGACCGCACGCAGCATGCTGGAGTTGCGCGACGACAAGAACGACCTGATCGAGGCGCTGGCGAAATCCAAGGCGGAATCGGACGACGCACGGATGCGCGCCGAAGAGGCCAGTCACGCCAAATCCGAGTTCCTGGCCAATATGAGCCACGAACTGCGCACCCCCCTGAATGCCGTGCTGGGCTTTTCGGAAATGATCCATACCGGCGCGCTGGGCCGCGATCCCGACCGGCACATCGAATATGCGCGCATCATCTACGATTCCGGCTATCACCTTCTGGCGTTGATCAACGACATTCTCGATCTGGCCAAGATCGAGGCCGGCGGCCTGGAGTTTCACGAAGCCCAGCTCGATGTCCGCAAGCTGATCGCGGAATGCCTGCGTCTTCTGCCCGCCGAGGGCAAGGCGGCCGATGTGACGCTGACGACCGAAATCGCTCCCGGCCTGCCCGATCTTTTTGCCGACGCGCGCGCGCTCAAGCAGGTGTTTCTGAACCTGATCTCCAATGCCGTGAAGTTCACCCCGCCCGGCGGCGAGGTGACGGTCTTCGCACATCTCGCCGAGGATGAAGGCCTGGTGCTGGGGGTACGCGACAGCGGCGTCGGCATCGCCGAGGCCGATCAGGCCAAGGTGTTCGAGCATTTCGGCCAGGGCCGGCACGATGTCGTCACCGGCGACAAGGGCACCGGGCTGGGGCTTCCGATCGTCAAGGGGCTGGTCGAGGCCCATGGCGGACAGGTGGAGCTGACCAGCGCGATCGGCGAAGGCACCTGTGTCACGATCCGGCTTCCGGCGGAACGGCTGCGCCAGGCGGAACAGCTGCGCGACACGGCCTGAACCGGCCGCGAATGCCTGGCAGGGTAAACGCGCGGTGAATCGCGCCCCCCTCCTTTCCACCGGTCATTCACATTCTCCCTTAACCGCTCAAGCCCAGACTCTCTTAAAACCGGCATTCAGAGACGGGACGGACAGCGGCAATGACGCTCAGGGCTCCAACGGCTTCTGTGACCACGCTGTGGCGGCGTGGGCCGCGGATGCTGGCCGCACACCTCCGGCACCTGCGGGACGAATATCGCGCCTCCCTCAATCCACGCAGCGATGCCGAAGCCCAGCTGGTGTCGGCGCAGCTGTCCCAGATCAGCCAAGCCACGCGCTTTCACGGCGTGCTGCTGCCGGCCCTCGGATTCCTGATCGCGCTGTACTTCATCGATATCGTCCCGTTCTGGCGGCTGGCGACATGGTCGCTGTCGGTCGCCGTCCTGTTCGGCGGCAGCACCGCGCTGGGCCGCTACCGTCCCCCGCCCGCCGCGAAACCGGCGGAGGTGGCCCGCGCGGCCAAGAGCTTTACCGTCGCCTCGGGGCTTCTGACCCTGGCCTGGTGCGCCATCGTTCCGGCGCTGTGGGCGCCGGCAGACGATCTCAACCACATCATCTTGGTGCTGGTGCTCACCTCCTCCATGGCCAGCAGTTCGTCGGTCAATGCCCCGCATTTCGCCTCCGGACGGCTGTGCATGATGATTTATGGCGTGGCCCTGACGGCCACGCCCCTCTTGTTCAGCATCCCGGTCAATCTCTTCTTCGTCGTCATGGCGCTGGCCTTCTGGATCAGCATGGCCGTGCAGATGGACTCCAACTTCGAATTGACGCGGCGGATGCTGTCGCTCCAGGAGGAACGCACCGGACTGATCGACGATCTGGTCCTCGCCAAACAGGAGTCCGACGCCGCGCGCGAACGGGCCGAAAATGCCAGCCAGGCCAAGTCGCAATTCCTGGCCAATATGAGCCACGAACTGCGCACGCCGCTGAATGCGATCCTGGGATTTTCGGAGATGATCCGCACGGGGATCGCTTCCGACCGGCCCGGAAAGCACGCCGAATACGCCAATTTCGTGCACGAATCCGGAAGCCACCTGCTGACGCTGATCAACGATATTCTCGACCTGGCCAAGATCGAGGCCGGCGGCAGGCCGCTGCAGGAAAGCGATATCTCGCTGGAGACGGTCATTGACGATTGCATGCGGATGCTGGAACCGCGGGCGCAGACCGAGCGCATTGCCCTGAAATGCGACCTGCCGCAGGCGCTGCCGCTGGTGCATGCCGACGAGCGGGCCCTGCGCCAGGTGCTGCTCAACCTGCTGTCCAATGCGCTCAAATTCACGCAGCCCGGCGGCGAGGTGATCGTCTTCGCCCAGGCCGAGCACAACGGCATCCTTTTCGGCGTGCGCGACGACGGCATCGGCATCGCCGAGGACGATCAGTCCCGCGTGTTCGAAACGTTCGGACAGGGCCGTCACGACGTCGTCACCCACGACAAGGGCACCGGCCTGGGGCTGGCCATCGTCAAGGGGCTGATCGCCGGCCATGGCGGCGAGGTGTCGCTGACAAGCCGCGTCGGCGAAGGCACCTGCGTCAGCGCCTGGCTGCCCGGCGAGCGCTGCCGCCCGGTCGCGGCGCTGCGCGACGCATCCTAGATCCGAAGGCGGTCTATTCGCCCTTGAAGTTGGCCGGCCGCTTTTCGAAGAAGGCGTTGACGGCTTCGGCGTGGTCGGAGGTCAGATGGGCGATCGACTGCATCGCCGCCGACATCTCCATGATGGTGTCGAAGCTGACGCCCTGCCCCTCGCGCATCAGGCGTTTGGTCATGCGCAAGACATCGGGCGGCTGGCGGCAGATGCGCGCGGCCAGCGCGCGCGCTTCGTCCATCAGGCTGTCGCCCGGCACGACCCTGGAGATCAGGCCCCATTCGAGCGCGGTCTTCGCGTCGATGGTGTCGCCGGTGAAGAACAGTTCGGCGGCCCGCGCCGCCCCGATGGTGCGCGGCAGGATCCAGGCGCCGCCATCGCCGGGCACCAGACCGACCTTGAGGAAGGTGGCGCCGAAAATCGCCGTGTCGGCGGCGATGCGCATATCGGCGAGGCAGGCGACATCGTTGCCGAGGCCGATGGCCGGGCCGTTGACGGCGGCGACCACCGGCACTTCCAGGCCCCACACCGCCTTGACGAGGCGATGGATGCCATTGCGGTAACGCTCGCGGATATGCACGGCGGCGCCGGCAAAGGCGCCGGAGCGCTCGCGCATGGCCTTGAGATTGCCGCCGGCCGAGAACGCCTTGCCTGCGCCGGTCAGGATCACGCAGCGCACCTCGCGATCGGCATTGATGCGCGCGCAGGCCTCGGCGAAGAGCGGGCCATCGCCCTCCTCCCCCAGGGGGTTGCGGGATTCGGGCCTGTTGATCGTCAGCGTGACGACCGGGCCGGATTTCTCGAACAGCAGCGCCGACATGGCTCCTCCGGACAAATAGGTTAGCGGGCGTTCACAATTCCGGGTCCCGAACTGAACACATCCCATTAACCCAATTCGAGCATGATTAGGGCAGTTCTGCCAGAGACATAGGCGTTTTCGCGTGCCCCTCGACCTTACCCGCGACAAGACTTCGTGCCCACCCGCCGCCGGCCCGCTGACGCTCGCCGCCAGATGGATATGGCAATCGCTGACGCCCCGGACCGAGGCCGAGGCCGCCATCGTGGCCGATCAGCTGCGGCTCACGCGCGGCACCTCCAATGTCACCGATGCGGCCCTGCCGCTGGCAGGCGGGCTGATCGCGCTGGCCTGCCGGAACTGGGCAAGCCCGTCGCTGCTGATCGGCTGGGTGGCGGGGATCGCGATCATCTGCCTGGCCATCAATCTCACCGGTCGGAAGCTCGACAAGATGCTGTCGCGCGGCGTCGCCGGCACACGCTGCGCGGCGCGCCTGCGCACCGCCATGACGGCCGGCTTGCTGGCCGCCTGGGTGGCGATGGGTCTGCTGTTCTGGGTGCCCGGCAACATCGTCAATCACATGTTCCTGGTGCTGGTGCTGGCCTGTTCGCTGGCCACCTCCGCATCGATCCTGGCGGCCCATCCGGCCAGCGTGGCGTCCACCATCGTCCTTCATGGCGGCGTGCTGCTGGCCCGGCCGTTGATCGCCGGCGATCCGATGGATCTGACACTGGCGGGGCTGTGCCTGACGCTGATCGTGCTGATGGGTGCGCAGGTGGGCGTCATCTTCAGCATGGCCGAGCGGGCCCGCGCGCTGGAGCTGGAACGCCATCGCATCGTCGACGATCTGCGGCGCGCCAAACTGAACTCCGAGCGCGACCGCGCCACGGCCACCGAAGCCGGGCGCGCCAAAACCGTCTTCCTGGCCAATATGAGCCACGAGCTGCGCACGCCGATGAACGCGATCCTGGGATTCTCCGAAGTCATCAAGAGCAAGGCGCTGGGCGCGTCGATCGACAAATACACGCAATATGCCGAGATCATCCACGAATCCGGGCAGCACCTGCTCGACCTCATCAGCGACATGCTGGATCTGGCCAGGATCGAGGGCGGGCGGTTGACGCTGGAGGAAACCACCTTCTCGCTCAACGCCCTGATGCGCGAGATCGTCGGCCAGCATCAGGACAAGGCGCAGCAGAGCCAGATTGCGCTGGAGACGGTGCTGCCCCCCTCGCTGCCGCGGCTCGAGGCCGACAGGCGCGCCATCGGCAATATCGTTGCCAATCTGCTGTCCAATGCCCTGAAGTTCACCGCGCCGGGCGGACGCATCACCGTGTCGACGGGCCGCACACCGGAAGGCGGGCTCGTCTTCGCAGTCGAGGACACCGGCATCGGCATCGCGCCGGAAGACCAGCTTCACGTCTTCGAACGCTTCGGCCGCGCCCGTCACGACATCACCGTCGCCGATCAGGGCACCGGACTGGGGCTGGCGATCGTCAAGGGCTTCGCCGAGGCCCATGACGGCGAGGTCGCGCTGGAGAGCGCGCCGGGCGTCGGCACGCGCGTCAGCGTGCGCCTGCCGCCCGAACGGTCGTGCGAGAGACCCCTGTCATCCCGCAGCGCGGGATGAGGGCGCGTGCCGCTGCGCAGCTCTAGCCCAGAGACGCGTAACGCTTCAGGTGATGGTCGATATTGCCGTAGAGCGCATCGAGCATGGTCAGCCGCTTGAAGTAATGGCCGACATTGAGTTCGTCGGTCATGCCCATGCCGCCATGCAGCTGCACCGCCTGCTGGCCGACGAAGCGGCCCGCCTTGCCGATCTGCACCTTGGCCGCCGAGGCCGCCTTCTTGCGCTCGACATCGCTCTCGCCCAGCTTCAGCGTCACCATCAGCGTGATCGAGGCCGACTGTTCGTAGCTCGATGAACATGTCGACCATGCGGTGCTGCAGCACCTGGAACTTGCCGATCGGCACGCCGAACTGCTTGCGCGTCTTGGTGTATTCGACGGTGGTGTCGAGCAGCACCTTCATCGCGCCGACCGCTTCGGAGGCGTGGGCGGCGATGGCCTCGTCGGTGACGCGCTCGATCAGCGCCGAGCCCGTCATCGCCGTCGCCGATGAGATTGGCCGCCGGCACCTCGACATTCTCGAAGGTGATTTCCGAGGCGCGCAGCCCGTCGATGGTCGGGTAGTCGCGGGTCGTGACGCCCTTGGCGGATCTTGTCGACCAGGAAGACGCTGACGCCCTTGGCGTCGCGCTGGCCGCCGGCGGTGCGCGCGGTGACGATCAGCGTGTCGGCCCAGGGCCCGCCGAGC
Organism: uncultured Pseudomonadota bacterium; assembly: GCA_963710925.1. Classification (GTDB taxonomy): domain Bacteria; phylum Pseudomonadota; class Alphaproteobacteria; order Micropepsales; family Micropepsaceae; genus Rhizomicrobium. The sequence goes on from CAVQBY010000006.1 coordinate 159,476, forward strand.
ACGACCGCCTTGTGGCCGTTCAGCGTGTAGCCCGCGCCGGACTTCTTCGCGGTCGTCGTCAGGTCGGCGAAGTTGTAGCGGCCCTGCGGCTCGGCGAAGGCGAACGCCATCGCCGTCTCGCCGGCGGCGATCTTGCCAGCCACTCGTCCTTCTGCGCGCCGCTGCCGCCATGCTGGATGAAGCCGCCGCCGACCACGACGGTCGACACATAGGGCTCGACCACGAGATGGCGGCCGAACTCCTCCATCACGATCATGGTGTCGACGGCGCCGCCGCCGAAGCCGCCGAACTCCTCGGGCAGCGGCGCGGCGAGCAGACCCAGCTCGGCGAACTGCTTCCAGTTCTCCGGGCTCCAGCCGGCATCGGAGCGCGAGACCTTCTTGAGGGTCTCGAAGTCGTAGTGATCGGCCAGAAATTTGGAGACCGAATTGCGGAGCAGCGTCTGCTCTTCGGTGTAGGAGAAATCCATCTGTCGTTACCTGCCTGCGTTTCGTTCTCAAAGCCCGAGAACGGCCTTGGCGATGATGTTGCGCTGGATCTCGTTGGAGCCGCCGTAGATCGAGGTCTTGCGCATGTTGAAGTACTGCCCGGCGGCGCCGACCGCATACTCCGGCCCGACCGGATATTCGTTGTCGCCGAACGCCGCGGTCGTAGGGCTAGGCGTAGTAGCCGACCGCCTCGACCGTCAGCTCGGTGATGCGCTGCTGGATCTCGGTGCCCTTGATCTTGAGGATCGAGCTTTCCGGGCCGGCATGCTTGCCCTTGGCTTCCTGCGGCCAGCGTGCGCAGCTCGGTGAATTCCAGCGCCGTCAGGTCGATCTCCAGCTCGGCGACCTTGCGGCGCGAATTCGTCGGTCTTCATCAGCGGCGAGCCGTCGATCATCTCGCCGTCGGCGATTTCGCTTGAGCCGCTCGATGGCCGCGCTTGGAGCGCGCGACGCCGGCAATGCCGGAGCGCTCGTGGACGAGCAGGAACTTGGCGTAGGTCCAGCCCTTGTTCTCTTCGCCGATGCGGTTCTCGACCGGCACCTTGACGTTGTCGAAGAAGACCTCGTTGACCTCGTGGCCGCCGTCCAGCAGCGATGATCGGCTTGACGGTGATGCCCGGCGTCTTCATGTCGATCAGCAGGAAGGAGATGCCTTCCTGGTTCTTGGCATCGGGATCGGTGCGCACCAGGCAGAAGATCCAGTCGGCATACTGCGCCAGCGTGGTCCAGGTCTTCTGGCCGTTGACGATGTAGTGGTCGCCCTCGCGCACGGCGCGGGTCTTGAGCGCTGGCCAGGTCGGAGCCGGCGCCCGGCTCGGAATAGCCCTGGCACCACCAGTCCTCGCCCGAGAGGATGCGCGGCAGGAAGCGCTTCTTCTGCTCCTCGGTGCCGAAGGTGTAGATCACCGGCGCGACCATGGTGATGCCGAAGGGCAGCGAGCTGCGGGGTCTCGGCGGCGGCGCATTCCTCGTTGAAGATGTAGCGCTGGGTCGATGGTCCAGCCGGTGCCGCCATATTCGACCGGCCACAGCGGGGCGACCCAGCCCTTCTTGTAGAGAACCTTGTGCCAGGCCAGGAAATCCTCGCGGCTGTTGAAATCGCGGCGCGAGCGGCCCTTGACGCTCTCGGGCAGGTTGGCGGCGATGAATTCGCGCACTTCCTGGCGAAAGGCTTCGTCTTCGGGGGAGAAGGTCAGGTCCATAGGCGTCAGTCTCCGGCAGGCGGTTCGAATTGGTCCGACAAATTGTCAGCCCCGTCTATACAGGACGCCCCGGCCGGCCGCCAAGTGCGCATCGCTGCCGCTAGGGAAGGATGTCACAGATCAGGTGGACGCGGGGACTTTCGCTGGCGTTGACGACCGAATGATAGCGGGTGTTGTCGAGTTCATAAGCCGTGCCGGGCTCGAGAAAATGGACGGTGTCGTCGACCGTGAAGCGGACCCGGCGGTCGGTCACCAGCGGCACGTGGCAGCGATGCGCACAGGTCAGCGCGGGAACGGCGTCACGGTGGCGGGCAATCTCGCCGCCGACGCCAAGCTCGGCCAGCATCAGCTTGGCGATGCGGCCGGGGCGATGGGTCCGCAGCGTCTCGGCGCAGGCATAGACGGCGTCCGTCAGCGCCGGCGGCGCATCATTGCGGGTTTCGACGGCCGGCTCCGTGCCCGGTTTCCAGCCATTGTCGAGCCATTCGAAAACGATGGAGCGGGTGTGGTTCTGGAAGCGCAGGGATTTTTGCCGGAAGGTGTTCAGGTCCCACAGCTCATCGGCGGCGGGGGGCAGGCTGGCCAGCAGCGCCGCGACGTCATACTCGCAGATCGTGAGCATACCGGCCGGCAGACGCATCGCGCGGCCCTATGGCTTGGCGTCGCGGATCGCGACGTGGTGGCGGATCACTTCCTTGACGATGAAATTCAGGAACTTCTCGGCGAAATCCGGGTCGAGCTTGGCGGAGCGGGCCAGCGCCCGCAGCCGCATGATCTGGGCGGCCTCGCGCTCGGGATCGGCCGGCGGCAGGCCATGCTCGGCCTTGAGGCGGCCGACCGCCTGGGTGCAGCGGAACCGCTCGGCCAGCATGTGAATCAGCGCCGCATCGATGTTGTCGATGCTGTCGCGCAGACGCAGCAGGTCCGGATCGCTGGAGGCCCCGGTCTGTACCATCTCGTCTTACCCTTCCACACGGCCCGAAGCCCTGTCATAGGGGAGCCATGACAGCTCTGCAATCCGGCCCGGCGGCACCCGGACCTTGGCGTGTCGCCGGTAGCGGTTAGGATGCGCCCCGCCCGCCCCCACGCGTTCCAAAAGAGGCAAATTCCGCGATGGACAACGCCAAGCTGAAATCCTTCATCGGCCAATGCTGGGACGAGCGCCATCGTTCCGGCCCTGGTGGAATACATCAAGATCCCGAACAAATCGCCGCATTTCGACCCGGATTGGCAGGCCCACGGCCATATGGCCGACGCGGTCAAGCTGCTGGCGGGCTGGGCCCGCGCACGGATCGAAGGCATTGACGGCGCCAGCCTGGAGGTGGTGCAGCTCGAAGGGCGCACGCCGGTGATCCTGATCGAGCTGCCGGCCCATGGCAGCGGCGCAGGCACCGACAGCGTCCTGCTCTACGGCCATCTCGACAAGCAGCCCGAAATGAAGGGCTGGGACGAAGGCCTGGGGCCCTGGATTCCGGTGATCCGGGACGACAAGCTTTACGGCCGCGGCGGCGCCGATGACGGCTATGCCATGTTCGGCGCGCTGACGGCGATCCTGGCGCTGCGCGACCAGGGCATTTCCCACGCCCGCTGCACCATCCTGATCGAAGCCTGCGAGGAATCGGGCAGCTACGATCTGCCGCATTATGTCGACCATCTGGCCGACCGGCTGGGCAACCCGTCTCTGGTGGTGTGCCTGGATTCCGGCTGCGGCGACTATGACCGGCTGTGGCTGACGACCTCGCTGCGCGGAATCGCCATGGGCAATCTGACGGTGCGGGTGCTGAGCGAAGGGGTGCATTCCGGCGATGCCTCGGGGATCGTGCCGTCGAGTTTCCGCATCGCGCGGGCCCTGCTGTCGCGGATCGAGGATGAGACCAGCGGGCGCATCACGCTGGACGATCTCTATGTCCAGGTGCCGCCGCAACGCCTGGACCAGGCCAAGGCCGCGGCCGAGGTGCTGGGCGAGGCGGTCTATTCGAAATTCCCGTTTGCCGGGGGCACCAAGCCGACGGGCACGGACCTGGCCGAGCTGGTGCTGAACCGCACCTGGCGCCCGCAACTGGCCGTCACCGGCATGGACGGTCTGCCGGAACCGGAAAATGCCGGCAACGTGCTGTTGCCCTACACGACGGCCAAACTGTCCTTCCGCCTGCCGCCGACGCTCGAACGCCAATGAGGCGACGGCGTCGATCAAGAAGGTGCTGGAAGCCGACGCGCCCGATGGCGCCGAGGTGGAATTCCGAGCCGAGGAGGGACAATCCGGCTGGAATGCGCCGATCCTCTCACCCTGGCTGGCAAACTCGCTTGCCGCCGCCTCGGACGCCGCCTTCGGCGCGCCGGCCGCCTATATGGGCGAGGGCGGCTCGATTCCCTTCATGGGGATGCTGGGGGAGAAGTTCCCAAAGACGCAATTCGTCATCACCGGCGTGTTGGGCCCGCACTCCAATGCGCATGGGCCCAACGAATTCTTGCACATCCCGACCGGCAAGAAGGTGACCGAAGTGGTCGCCCGCGTGCTGGCCGATCACTGCGCCAGGGCCGGCACATAAAAAAGGGCGGGGAATTCTCCCCGCCCGTTTCCTTACGCCGCGCGGCGGCCGCGATTGGGACGGTCGCCGCCCCCACCGCCGCCGCGCCGCGCGCGCGCGGGCTTGGGCCCGTTCTGCTTGGGCTGCTGGCCGCGATGCGGCTTGTTCTGCCGCGGGCGGTTGTCCTGACGGCGGTCGTCATTGGCGACCGGCGTGTATTCGAAGCCGTCGGGCTCCATCACCTTGAGCGACTGGCGGGTGATGCGCTCGATCTGCTTGAGCAGGCCGCGTTCCTCGCCATCGACCAGCGAGATCGCAATGCCGCTGGCGCCGGCGCGCGCGGTGCGGCCGATGCGGTGGACATAGCTTTCCGGCTCGATGCGGCAGCTCGAAATTGATGACATGGGTGATGTCGTCGACATCGATGCCGCGGGCGGCGATATCGGTGGCCACCAGGATCGGCGCGTCGCCGGCTTTGAAGCGCTCGAGCGCCCGCTGGCGGGCATTCTGCGACTTGTTGCCGTGGATCGCCTCGGCCGCGAAGCCGGCCTTGCCCAGGGTCTCGGCGACCTTGTTGGCGCCATGCTTGGTGCGGGTGAAGACGATCACGCGCTTGAAGGCCGGGTCCTTGAGCAGATGGCCGAGCAGCTGGCGCTTCTGCCGGGTCTCGGCAAAGACCACATGCTGGTCGATGCGCTCGGTCGGCTTTGAGTGCGGGGTGACTTCGACCCGCTGCGGCGCCTTCAGCATGTCGCCGACAAGCTTGACGATGTCGTCGGGCATGGTGGCCGAAAACAGCATCGACTGGCGCTGTTTGGGCAGCATGGCGACGATGCGGCGCACGTCGCGGATGAAGCCCATGTCGAGCATGCGGTCGGCCTCGTCGACGATGAAGGTCGAGACGGTGTCGAGCTTGATGTGCTTCTGCTGGATGAGATCGAGCAGGCGGCCGGGCGTGGCGACGAGAATGTCGACGCCCTGCTTCATGGTCGCGATCTGGGGGTTGGCGTTGACGCCGCCGAACACCAGGGCATGGCGCAGCTTCATATGGCGGCCATAGGTCTTCAGGCTCTGGTCGATCTGGATCGCCAGCTCGCGGGTCGGCGCCAGGATCAGCGCGCGGGTACCGCGGGCGGCCGGGCGCGTCTGGTCGGCGGCCAGCTTCTGCAGCAGCGGCAGGCCGAAGGCGGCCGTCTTGCCGGTGCCGGTCTGGGCGATGCCGAGCAGATCCCTGCCCTGAAGCAGCAGCGGGATCGCTTTCAGCTGGATCGGGGTCGGGGTGGTGTAGGCCTCGGAGGCGAGCACGCGGGTCAGCGGCTCGACCAGGCCGAGATCGGTAAAGGTCTGGGTATTCAAGAAAAAGTCCTTCCAAACGCCGGGGCGCGAACGGGCAACAGCCCGCACGCAAAAACGGCGGATTGCCGTCTTCCACGCACATCTGGAGCAAACGGAGATTGTTTAAGAGCGCGGTGTCAGGCCGAAGGATCGGCAGGTCGTGCGACCGCGAACAATGCAGGGTATATCGGGGTTCGCTAACAAAATGTCAAGACGAGGGGATTGCCCGCCTCAAGCCTGGGGCCTGCCATTGATGATGGAGACGCGCTGGCCGTAGCGCGAATAGGGGTAGTAGTCCCAGACGGCGTGATGCTGGGTGCAGCGATTGTCCCAGAACACCAGCGTGCCCGGCGTCCAGCGCACCCGGCACTGGTAGTCGAGATGGCTCTCGATATGGCGCCACAGAAGTTCCAGCAGCGCGTCGCTCTCGCCCTTGGACAGCTCGACGATGCGGGTGGTGAAGCCGCGATTGACATAGAGGATCTTGCGGCCGTTTTCCGGATGGCGGACGACGACCGGATGCACATTCTTCGGCCAGCCGCCTTCGGGCGGCGGCGTGCCGTAGCTGCCGGTATAGGGCTTGGCGCCGTCATGGATGGCTGTGAGGCCCTCGAGGAACCCCTGCATCGCCGGCGACAGCGCCTCGAAGGCGCGCGCGGTGGAGAGGAAACAGGTGTCGCCGCCGCCGACCTGCGGCGTCTCGGTGATGTAGAGCATCGAGCCCATCGGCGGTTCGGCATCGCAGGTGACATCGGTGTGCCAGCCCTCGCCGGCGACATAGCGCGATTTCTGATCGGCCTTGACGACGAGAATTTCCGGATCGCGATTGCCGCGCGCGTGATCGGGCCCGGTGGCCATGGCGTTGTAGGGATGGACATGCAGCCGGCCGAAATGGCGGGCAAAGCGCTTGTGATCCTCGACGCCGAGTTTCTGGTCGCGGAACACCAGCACATGATGGCGGGCAAAGGCCGCGCGGATTTCGGCGAGCTGGTCCTCTGCGAGCGGCCGGGACAGATCGACGCCGCCGATCTCGGCCCCGATCACCGGATTGAGCGGATCGATGGAAAGGGTCTTGGGTTCAAGGCGGGTGTTGTCCGCTTCCAGGCGAATGACGCGCGCGCTCATGGCTTGCTTCCTCCGGCGATGTTTTCGCCAGCCTAACCCCGCAGCCCCCCGGCGGCCAAGCGGCGGAGGGCCCTGCCCCGGCCGCGTTCCGGCCCTTTGCCCGGCCGGGCCCAGGGGTTAGTTTGTGCCCCATACAAAGGGTGGACGATGCAGGATTTCAGCGGCCGGACGGCCTTCATCAGCGGCGGCGCCAGCGGCATCGGGCTGGGCATCGCCAAGGTGTTCGCGCGCGAAGGCATGAAGGTGGCGATCAGCTATCGCCGCGAGGACCGGCTCGCCGCGGCCCTGGAACATTTCGAACAGGCCGGCCAGCGCGGGCAGATTCACCCCGTCAAACTCGACGTCATGGACCGCGAAGGCTTCGCCCGCGCCGCCGACGAGGTCGAGGAGGTCTTCGGCAACATCCATGTGCTCGTCAACAATGCCGGGGTCAGCGTGTTCGGCGCCGTCGACGAGGCGACCTATGACGATTACGACTGGATCATGGGCGTCAATTTCGGCGGCGTCGTGAACGGGCTCGTCAGCTTCCTGCCGAAGATCAAGGCCCATGGCGAAGGTGGCCATGTGGTCAATGTCGCCTCCATGGCGGCGTTCCTGCCGGGGCCGCAGGCGGGCATCTACACCGCCTCCAAATTTGCCGTGCGCGGGCTGACCGAATGCCTGCGCGACACGCTCGCGCCCCACGGCATCGGCGTCTCCCTGATGACGCCGGCGCTGGTCCGGACCAATGCCTGGGAATCGGCGCTGGGCCGGCCGGCCGCGTTTTCCAACACCAACACGCCGGCCAGCCGCGCCGAAGCCGAGCAGATGAAAGCCATCTTCGATGCCGGCATGGACCCGGTGGAGGTCGGCGAGAAGACGCTGCGCGGCATGCGGCGCAACGACCTCTACATCATCACCCATCCCGAGAATAAGGACGAGGCGGCCGAACTCTGCGCGGCGATCCTCGCCGCCTTTCCGGATGAGCCCATCGATCCGCGTCGCCAGGCGATCGAAGACCAGCGCCGCGCGGCCAAGCGCGACGCGGCCACCCGCCGAATCGGCACCGCCGACCTCGCCCCCGGCAAAAGTTGAGGCGCCGGCCCGCCAAAACAATTGGGGCGGGCCCGATAACGCCCGCCCCATTCGCATTCACAGCGTTGCCGCTCAGGCCTTGCGCGTGCGCCAGCCTTCGGCATAGGTCTCGCGCGCGTCGCGGGCATAGGGCACCGGCGACACCTTCACGCGGACTTCGAGCTGCTTGTGGCGTTCCACGGTCGGCTTCTTCGAACCACCGCCCGCTTCCGGCTCGCCCCAGATCAGGGTGAGCACGTCGCCTTCCTCGATGTCCGGATCGACGAGGCCGAGCGAAAGCGCCTGGCGCTCATTGGCCGAGTAACCGCCGAACATCGACTGGCCGACAACCTTGCCGTTCTTCATCACCGCGTCGAAGCTCGCCGAACCGTAATTGGCGATCGGGATATCGAAGAACTTGTAGATATCGCTATCAGGGGTGAAGAGACAGTCATAGGTCTTCTGCAGGTCCGCGCCGTTCCAGGCGAAGGTCACCTTGCGCCGATGCGGCTTGCCTTCCATCGCCTTCAGGGCCTCGGCGCCGATGAAGTCGTGATCGAACTTGATGAAGGGGCCGTAGCCGAGTTCGTAGGGGGTCGTGTAGTAGTCCTCGATGTTGTCCGACACGAGACTGCCGGCGATCGAGCCGGTGGCTTCATAGCCGCCCGCGGGCAGCCACTCGCGATAGGACTTCATGCGCTCGTCCGAGTAGACCGCGGGCAGCGGCGAGGGAATCCAGCCCGACTCCAGCGTGTTGGAGGCATAGGCACGCGCGCCGACGGCCGTCAGCCCGAACTCCTTGCCGGCCTCCATGATGATCTCGCGAATTTCGAGATACTGTTCGTAGGGGCCCCAGATCTCCAGGCCCGGCGCGCCGGCCATGCCATGACGCAGCGCGCGCACCTTGCGGCCACCGATATTGATCTCGCCCATGAAGAAGAACTTGATGTCCGGGATCGGACCACCGTTCAGCTTCTCGATCACGTCCTTGGCCTTCGGACCCTGGATCTGGAAGCGGTAGTGGTTGCGCTTCACCGCCCGGCCCATGGGGGCAGACGGCGAACGGTCATCACGGGTGATCTTGACGTCCCATTTGCCGGTAGAGGCCTGGAACTCGATCCAGTTCACGGTCGGGGCGCGGCCGACGAAATCGAACACGTTCTCGGCCAGGTGGAACAGGATGCCATCGCCGATGACGTGGCCGCTATGCGACAGCGGCACCATCTGCTTGGCGCGGTTCACCGGGAAGTTCTTGAAGGTGTTGATCGTCAGATAGGAGAGAAACTTCTCCGCATCCGGGCCCTCGACGATCATTTCCGCCATGTGGTGGGACTGATCGAACAGCACAGCGGATTTCCGCCATGCCATCTGTTCGTCGCGCCAGTTCGAGAATTCGGACGGCACCACCGGATAGACATAGGCGCCAATCTGCGAATTGCGCAGCATCGTGACCGGGTTCCCGGCTGCCTTCAGCACTTCCTCGAGGTTCTTGTGTGTCATGACGGCTGGTAGCCTCCTCCTAGATCATGATGGGTATGACGCATGACGCGTAATAACATTTTCGGTGTTCGTGTCGCCGCCGGCGTCAGGTGAATACCACAGTCCGGCGGCCGTTGAGCAAGACGCGATGTTCGGCATGCCATTTGACGGCGCGCGCCAGCACCCGGCTTTCGATGTCGCGGCCGACGGCCGCACATTCCTCCGCCGACATGGCGTGGTTCACGCGCTCGGTCTCCTGCTCGATGATCGGGCCTTCGTCCAGTTCCTCGGTCACGTAATGGGCGGTCGCGCCGATCAGCTTCACGCCGCGCTCATGGGCCTGCTGGTAGGGCCGCGCGCCCTTGAAGCTGGGCAGGAAGGAATGGTGGATATTGATGACGCGGCCCGGCCAGCGATTGGTCAGGTCGCTGGACAGCACCTGCATGTAGCGGGCGAGCACGACCAGATCGATGTTCTTGGCGGCGACGATATCGGCCAGCGCCTCTTCCTGTTCGGGCTTGTTGTCCTTGGTCACGGGCAGGTAGCGGAAGGGAATTCCGCTGGCGGCGGCGACATCGGCCAGATCGCGGTGGTTGGAGACGATCATCGGCACCTCGATCGGCAACGCGCCGATGCGCACGCGATAGAGCAGATCCACCAGACAATGGCCGAAGCGCGAGACCATGATCAGCGCGCGCGTCTTCCGGGCCGCATCGCGCATATGCGCATCCATCGCGAATTCGGCGACGATGGGGGCGAATTCGGCCTCCAGTTCGGCGATCGGCGTGCCGCCTTCGGATTCGAAAAAGATCCGCAGGAAGAAATTGCCATTGCCGAGGTCGCCGAACTGCGAACTGTCTATGATGTTGCAGTCATGGTCGAACAGGAAGCGCGACACCCGGGCGACGATGCCCTTGCGGTCGGGGCAAGAGATGGTCAGCACGCCATGCGGCTTCGACGATTGCGGGGCCGCGTTCATGCTCCAGCCCTCCGGCTCTGATCGGGGTCGCTGCCGGAGGCCGGCGCCACGCTGCGCGCCGCGTTGAGCCAGTCGGCCGTCTTGCGCATGCCGCCGAACAGATAGATGTGGATCCCGGACACCGGCCCCAGGCCGCGCTCGTCGAGCATCGGCGCGAGCTCCTGCAACAGCGCGGTGGGATCGGTATCGCCCATCAGCTTGGCGATGGCGCTGCCGCGCCGCCGCAACGTGCGCACGGAATTGCCGATGCCACAGCGCATGGCGAATTTCAGCAATGTCGCGGTGCTGGCCGGCCCGGCCACGCCGATCCGCACCGGCACATCGACGCCCAGGGCCCGGATATGCTTGAGCCACGCGGCAATGGGGGCGGCCTCGAAACAGAACTGGGTGACGATCTCGACCGCGAGGCCGTTGGCCTTCGCATAGGCCACCTTGTCGACAAGCGCCTGGTCCAGCACGGCGCTGTCGGTCACGCTCGGATGGCCCTCGGGATGGCCGGCGATGCGGATCGCGCGGATGCCGTGCTTCTGCAGCAGGCCCGTCTGCATCAGCGCCAGGCTGGTGGAAAAGGCGCCGCGCGGTTTGTCGACGTCGCCGGAGATGACCAGCGCGCGGGTCACGCCCGCACCGGCCGCCAGGCGCGACAGATGGCCCTCGAAATCGGCGGCGTCGAGGAAATTGCGCGCCGTCAGATGCGGCGTCGGATCGTAGCCGTCCTGGCGCAGACGCACGCAGGTCGCCTCCAGCGCATCGCGGTCCTCGCCCGGCAGAAAGGTGACGTGGACATCGGTGCCGGCGGCGAAATACTGCGGCAGCTTGTCGGCGATGGCCGGGTCCTGCGCCGTCACCTCGATGGAGGCATGGGCGAGCATGCGCGACAGCACGCTGCCATTTGTGTCTGAACTGTTGAGCACCACGGCGTTCATTTCCTCAACTAATGTCCTGTCGGCGGGAGATCACATAGCTTTCGTCGGAAAACCAAAGCCCGCCATGCTTGAGCAGCACGTCGCGCGTGGCTTCCAGATAGGCGTCGTTGGCCATCACGCCGGAGAGACGGTCATCCTCGATCTGCGCGACATAGACCGCCGCATTCCAGGCGGCGAGCAGCGTAGAGGTGCCGATCGTGTCGCCGATCTCGTTGGGCAGCGTGTACATCTCGTAGCGGAACACCGAGCGGGCATCCGACGAGGCATTGAAGGTGAGATTGCGCGCATCCTTGCCGAGCTCGGCCTTGACCGCGCGCAGCAGCTGATGGCGGTCGGCGGTGAAGGGATTCTCCTCCGGCCAGATGCGGCGGATGATCTCCAGGATCGGGCCGTCGCCATGGGAGTGCACGCCCAGCAGGCGCCCGCCAGGGCCCAACGCGCGGGCCAGCGGCGCGACGACGCGGCGGGCCTTGAACTCGACGGGCGCGCGGGCGCGATAGGCCTGGCTGGCCAGCACCATGTCGAAATCGGCCCTGGCGGCGCCGCGGCGCGGCCGCACCGGATCGAGCAGGAACTTGTAGTCGTCGCGATAGATGACCAGAACCACGGGCTTCTCATAGACCGGGCTGCCGGTGGCGGAGCTGCTGCGCGCGCGCCAGTTGGCGGCGAGGAAGGGCTGCAGATCGGTGATCTGCTGTTCGAAATCGTGGCCGGTGGAGCCGGTCAGCGCCAGCTCGTGCCAGACCATGCTGGTCGCGCTCTCGACCGAGCGCGGCGCCAGCCACGGCGCCTCGGCATAATGCAGATTGGTCATCACCAGCACGGTCGAGGGATGCTCGCAGAAGCGGTCGGGCATCTTTTCGAGGGTGAGGCGCACGTCCTCCTGGCTGATCTCCTTGCCGACGATGTAATGCGGCATGGTCGGGAAGCGGTGATGCATGGCCCGCATCAGCCGGGCGAGCACCGAGCCGTCGCCGACGCCGGCATCGAACAGGCGCACCGCCGGCGGGCGGGGATGAATATTGGCAAGTTCGGCGCTGGCGCGGTCGGCCACCACCCATTTCTCGCTGCTGGTGGCGACGAAGTGCAGATATTTCTGCCGGTTGTTGTAGAGCCGGAAACTCTTTTCGAGATCGACGGGGCCCGCCAGCGGGGTCAGCGGCATGTGGCGCATGGCCGGGCGCGGCCCCTCAAGGGCTGCGGCCGGCACGCGGCGGCGCGAACTGCGATGACCATTGGTCATGAAGGCCCGCACGCGCGCACGCGTCGCCTCGGTCATGCGCCCGCCGGTGCGCAGGCGCGTCATCAGCTTCCCGTCGTTGATCGCCAGACGGCCGAAGGTGGATTCGGCCAGACCGTTCTGCCGGCAGAACTCGGCGATCTCCTCGATCAGGGATGGGGCGTCCAGGGTCTGCATCTCGATCACCAAAAAGGCGCGCGAATGTTGCGCTTCGTCCAAAAGGCGTCAATTGAATGTGTGCCCACTAAAAACGTGGGAAGGCGAGTGGGCGACTTTCCCATTATCGGCCCGTCTGGACCGGAAAGCTTTGCAGATCGGGAAGCAAAGCTTTTCCAGCGCGCCGGGATCGCCATGGGTGCGCGGGCCAAAACCGGACGGCGACGCTCTTGCCCACCTTTTCGCTGCCCATGAGTGGGCAACAATCGGGATTGTATGCATCGCATACGACCTTCAAGATCGGGGCGCGCAAAAGGACGCACCCCCATGACTCGAACGCTCGACGGACAGATCGCCATCGTCACCGGCGCCGGCCGCGGCTTCGGCAGGGCCATTGCCGAGGCCCTGGCAGCGCGCGGCGCCACCGTCGGACTGGTGGCCCGCTCGGCCGCGCAACTCGATGCCGCCGCAAAGGCGATCACCGGGCGCGGCGGCCGGGCGCTGGCCCTGCCCGCCGACGTCACCCGCCGCGAGGATGTGACGCGCGCCGTGGCGGCGCTCGAACAGCGCGCCGGTCCGGTCGGCCTGCTGGTCAACAATGCGGGGACGGATGGCCCCTTCGGCCCGATCGGCGCGGTCGATCCCGACGACTGGTGGCAGGCCCAGGCCGTGCATCTGCGCGGGCCGCTGCTGTTCATGAGTGCCGTTTTGCCGGGCATGCGCGAACGGCGCACCGGGCGCATCATCAATGTCGCCTCGCGCGGCGGCCGGGAGGTCACCGCGCATCTGTCGGCCTATGGCGTCGGCAAGAACAGCCAGATCCGGCTGAGCGAACATGTGGCGCTGGAAAACAGGGATTACGGGATCGCCGCCTTTGCCATCGAACCGGGCACGACCATCACCGAAATGGCCCAGCACACGATCGACTCGCCGGACGCCAAGCGCTGGGTTCCGTGGATGATCGAGGCCCTTGAGCAGATCAAGCGCGAGACGCCGGATTCCTCCAAAGTGTTCGCGCGGTGCGCGCAAATGTGCGTCGATCTGGCCTCGGGACGCTACGATGGGCTCAGCGGCCGCTTCCTGGAACCGGCCGATGATTTCGACGCGCTGTTGCGCGAACGGGGAAAGGACACGCCATGGCCGACGCCCAAGACCTGACCGCCTTGCGGGCGGAGATCGCCGAACTGCGGAACCAGGTCGGCGTGCTGGAGGACATCAATGCCATCCGGCACCTGCAGTACAAATACGGCTACTACATGGACAAGTGCTTCTATGACGAGACGGTCGAGCTGTTCTCCGACCAGGGCGAAGTCCGCTTTCTCAACGGGCTGTACAAGGGCCGGGCCGGCGCACGGCGGCTCTATTGCGACTGGTTCCGCAACCTCTTCACCGGCGGCCATAACGGGCCGGTCGACGGCTTCCTGCTCGACCATCTGCTGCTGCAGGGCATCATCGACATTGCCCCTGACCGCAAGACGGCCAAGGGACGCTTTCGCTGTTTCATGCAGGGCGGCTATCACGAGAGCCACCCGCCGATCCCGAACTTCCCGCCGCAAAGCTGGGAAGGCGGCATCTACGAGAACCACTATGTGAAGGAAGACGGCGTCTGGAAGTTCAAGCTGCTGGATTACAACATGCTGTGGCAGGCCAATTACGAAGAGGGCTGGCACAAGAGCGAAGCCCATCTGCCGCCGCTGACCAAGACCTTCCCGGAAGATCCCAACGGGCCCGACGAACTGGTGACCATCCCCACCGATGTGTGGCCGAAGACGCGCAGCGTGCCCTTCCACTACCCTCACCCGGTGACGGGCAAGCCGACCAAGGGCTGATCGTCCCGCCGCCGCGCGCGGTCAGATCGGGTAGTGGCGGTGGCCGTCCGACAGCGTGATCCAGCGCAGATCGGTGAATTCGGCAATCGCCGCCTTGCCGCCGAAGCGGCCGTAGCCGGAGTTCTTGACGCCGCCGAAGGGCATTTGCCCCTCGTCCTGCACGGTGGCGCTGTTGACGTGGCAGATGCCCAATTCGATGCGGCGCGCGACGGCGAGCGCGCGGCCGGTATCCTTGCCGAACACCGCCGCCGACAGGCCGTAATCGGAATCATTGGCCAGCGCGATCGCCTCCTCGACGCCCTTGGCGCGCATCACGGCGACGACCGGACCGAAGGATTCTTCGCTGTAGATCTTCATCTCGCGGGTGACGTGATCGACGATAGTGGGCGGGAACAGCAACCCGTTGGTCTGGCCGCCGGTCACAATCGTGGCGCCCTTGTCCTTCGCATCGGCGATGAGGGTGTTGAGTCGGGTGACCGTGGATTGATCGACCAGCCCGCCCAGCGCGAACTGCCCGTCCCTGGGATCGCCGATGGTCAGCGCCTCGGCCCTGGCCTTGAAACGGCCGACGAAATCATCGCCGACCTTCGCATCGACAATGACGCGCTCGGTCGACATGCAGATCTGGCCCTGATGCATGAAGGCGCCGAAATTGGCGCCGGCCGCCGCGTCGTCGAGATCGGCATCGTCGAGCACGATCATCGGCGCCTTGCCGCCCAGTTCCAGCAGCACGGGCTTGAGATTGCGCCCGGCCATTTCGGCGACGATGCGGCCGACCCGCGTCGAGCCGGTGAAATTGACGCGGCGCACCGCCTTGTGGCCGATCAGCGCTTCGGCCACCGCCGGCGCGCCGTCCGCCGAATGCGTCACCACATTGACGACGCCCGGCGGGAATTCGGCATCGACGAAGATATCGCCGATCAGCCGGTGGGTGGCCGGACACATTTCCGAGGCCTTGAGGATCACCGTGTTGCCGCAGGCCAGCGGCATGGCGATGGCGCGCACGCCCAGAATGATGGGCGCGTTCCACGGCGCCATGCCGAGCACGACGCCGGCCGGCTTGCGCACGGCCATGGCCAGCGTGTCGGTATGGTCGGACGGGATGATCTCGCCGTCGATCTGGGTTGTCATCGCCGCGGCTTCTTCCAGCAGCGAGGCGGCGAAGGCGACGTTGAAATGGCCCCAGCCGACGGTCGAGCCGGTTTCGGCCGAGCAACGCTCGGCGAATTCGACGGCCCGGGCGCGCAGCTTGTCGGCCGCGGCCTGCAGCAATTTCCGGCGGGCGGTGGGCGCCATGGCGGCCCAGGCCGGGAATGCGGCGGCGGCGGAACTCGGCGGCCTTGACCGCATCGGCGGCATTGGCCGCGGCCGCGCGGGTGGCGACATCGCCGCCTAGCGGGTTCTTGCGTTCGAAGCGGCCGCCCTCAGCGGCCACATCCTTGCCATCGATCAGCAGCGCAACGTCGTACATGTCCGTCTCCTGGTGGTGGCCTCCGAACTCCGCGGCCCCGCATTGGCGGGATCAGCGCAGCTTGAAGAGGCTTTCGGCATTGGTCTGGAAGAATTGCGTCTTCACCTCCGGGCTGAGGTCAAGATTGTCCTGGATCGTGACCTCCTCCGCCACGAATTGATACGGGTAGTCCATGGCGTAGAGCACATGGTCGACGCCCAGCACATCCTGGCACAGCTTGATCGAAGGCGGCGAGGCCATGCCGCTGGTCGTGACATAGACATTCTCGCGCATGTAGTCGCTGATCTTGCGCTTGAGCGGCTTGATGCTGTCGTAGCGGTTGGAGAGCACGCCGGCGCGGTGCATGTAGTCCAGGCGGAACAGCCAGAACGGCAGCGCCTCGCCCAAATGGCCGAGCACGAGCTTGAGCTTCGGGAAGCGGTCGAACAGGCCGGCCACGATCAGGCGCAGGGTGTGCAGCGCGGTGTCGACGCCGAAGCCGAAGATCGCCCCGTCGAGGCCGCGCTCCAGCATCGGCCCGATCAGCTCGCGCGAGGGGCCGTTGGGATGCAGATAGATCGGCGTGTCGAGCGCCTCGCAGGCCTCGAAGATGGCCCAGTACTTGGGATCGTCGAGATAGACGTCGCGGATGTGGCCGTTGAAGATGGCGCCATTGAGACCGAGCTTGGTGATGCCGCGCTCGATTTCCTTCGCCGCATGGGCCGGATCCTGCGGCGCGAAGGCCGCCAGGCCCGGCAAAGCGCGTGGGGTGACGGGCGATGGCGGCGGCCAGCTCGTCATTGGCGGAGACCGAGATGCGCGCGCGCGACATCGGGCTCGAACACGTTCACGCCGGGCGAGGTCAGCGACAGGATCTGCACGTCGATGCCGGTCGCATCCATGTCGGCGATGCGGCTGGGCGTCGAGATCGACCAGCTGGCGGCGGATATTGCGCGGCCGTTCGGCCTGGCTGGTCGAGATAGAAGCCCCACAGGCTGTTGAAGCCGGGATCGTCATAGCCGCTGTCGAGCAGGCGCTTGAAGGCGGCGAACTGCTCCTGCGTGGCGAAGGCTTCTTCGGTCGCGATGCGCTTGTAAGGGACTGCCATGATACCTCCACTGCCGCCGGCCGGCCGCGCGGGTCCGCGCGAAGAGCCAAGCGGCGCCGTTCCAAACCAGATTCTGTTGCGCCGCTCAGGACGGTTTTTGCGGCACGATCGGCTTGCCGGTCACCGGATGCGCACAATGGAACGGCACGACGCTGGTATCCGGCCACAGCACGCGATGCGGCTCGGTCGCCAGCGCGTCCGGTCCAAGGGGATCGTCCGGATAGGTCGTGTTGAAGAAGGGCACGAACTGCTTGGGCGTCTTTGCCCAGCCGTCCTCGAAGGTCGCGTGCCAGACCGGATTGTAGTCCAGCACCTTGATCTTCCAGACGCCGCCCTCGTTGACATATTCGTTCTCATACATGCCGCCTTCCCACCACTGGCGCGGCACGAGGGTATCGGTGGCGGCGCTTTCGTGGCGCCCGGCCTGCATCATGCAGCGGAAGCGGGCCCTGGCCGTCTTGCGGTCGGGCGCGACGTCGACCACGTCCTGCAATTGCGGATGGTCGAGCAGAAAGCCATAGACCGGGCCGTTGTTGTCGCCGGTGAAATTCTTGCGAAAGCGATCGACATAGAGCCGGCGCGCGCCCGCCTTGCCCTTGAAGATGCCGCCCATGAAACGGACTTCGGAGTCCTCGGCGAAGAGATCGACGGTCTCGTCATAGAGGCATTTGTCGATGAAAAAACCGTAGAGGTGATGCAGCCGCCGGATCGCATGGGTGTCTTCGAGGATGCCGATCCGGTTGGTGAGTTTGGCCACCGCCGCTTCAAGCTGTTCGATCCGTTCTTCGCTGCTCATATTGCCTTCCATTGTGCCGTTCGGCGTTTGCCGTGCTTCGGAAACGAAAAAGGCGGAGGCTGCGCATTCGCAGCAGCCCCCGCCTTCCCGATTGCCCCCCGTGCTTAGAAGTTCTTCCGGACCGTGAGCAGCCACTCGCGCGGCGCTCCCGGCTGGCCTTCGATGGACCCCTGACCGAAGATCGCCAGGTCGAAGACATTCAGGAAGTACTTTTCGTCGGTCAGGTTGGAGCCGGAAATCGAAACCTGCCAACCACCCTGCGGCGCTTCCCAGGTCAGACGCCCGTTCAGCAATCCGCGCGACTTGATGGCCGTGTACGGATCGTTGTTGGCACCTTCGTAGATCGTCGACTGCCAATTGTAGTCCAGGCGCGGCGTGAGGGTGCCGGCCCCGTTGAGATCGAACGCATACTGCGCACCGATGTGGAAGGTCGTCTCCGGGAACAGGATCGGATGCGACCCCACCATGGTCGTGCCCGGTGCGGTATGCGGCGCGACGACGCCGAAGAACGACAGGTTGTTCGGATTGGCGTCGCACAGGCCGGCCGCATAACCCGCCGCCGAGCACCCATCGAGCCACCCGGTCGGAGCACCCGGCACCGGATTCGAGCGCAGATGGGTGTACGACACCGATGCGTCGATGAGCATGTTGTCGACCGGATTGACGACGGCCTCGAGTTCGAAGCCCTCATCGGTCGCCGAGCCCAGGTTCACATACTTCACGTAAGGCAGGATGCCCGGAAGATAGGGATCGGTGCCGGCCGTCGGCGTGATGATGTTGGTGTAGTCCGCGTGATAGAGCGAAAGGTTCAAGCGGAGGCGATGATCGAACCAGTCGGTCTTGGCGCCGACTTCATAGCTCTTGAGGGTTTCCGGCCCGTAGCTGTCGAGCTGCGCCGGCGTAAACGGACGCGAGTTCGTGCCGCCGGTGCGGTAGCCCGTCGAGAACGAGAAGTAGACCATCTTGTCGTCGGTGATGTGATAGTCGACACCGGCGCGCCAGTCGGGCCGCGCGGTCTTCGAGGTGTGCGGAAGAAGCGCCGGATCGATCGAGTGGTCGCAAGGCACATGGCCGGCGAACAGGTTGCAGTCCAGTGCCGGATCGACCGTCGAGCGGAAGAAGCCGCTGCCCGGATAGCCCGGAAGGGGCCGCGAGTGATCGAAATAGAGCGTCTTGTCTTCCGACGTGTAACGGGCACCGCCGAAGATGTTGAGGGACGGCAGCACGTGATAGATCAGGTTCACATACGCCGACTTGTTGGTCGTCACATAGCGGTCGTGCTGCTGGAATTCCAGGAACGGTGCGCCCGCGCCCTCGATATCCACGCCGCCGGTCTGGGTGTTGAGACGGTGGTAGTAGAAGACGCCGGCCGTCCAATCGAGATGATCGTCGAAGAGCTTGCCGGTCAACCGGGCCTCTTCCTGGAATTCGCGATTGTAGGGATAGCTCGTCGTCAGCTGGTAGGACATCGGCGACACGTCGGAATCGTCCGAGTTGGCGGCGCGATACACCCGGTAGCCCGTGATGTTCTTGAAGTGCAGATTGTCCATAATCTGCCAGTCGAAGATGTTGTTGACCGACCAGGAGTGGACATGGGCGCCATCGGTGTAGTGATTGCCCTGTTCCGTGGTGTAGGTCGCATAGGTCTGACGATAGGGATCCGGCGGAATGAACCGCTGATCATAGGGGATACCGTAGGTCGCCATATTGTGCGCATTCCACGCCGTGGGGCCGGTGACCGTCACGACGCCGTTGGAATTGGGCGTGTAGAACTGGTTGCGCGGCACGGCGACGACCTTGCTGCCGTTCCAGTAGAAGACGTTGTTGCCGGGATTGATCGTGGGGTCTGAGCCCGGATCCACTGCATAGAGCGTATCGGCCTGCGGCTGCGAGTTGTCGCGGATGACGTCCACGCTCAGATTGTCCTCGATCCGCGAATTGAGCAGCGCGCGAAGCTGGAGCCTGGCGCCCCGCACATCGGTGTTGCCCATTCTGCCGAGCGAGCAATCGGTCCGCGTGGAGCGCACCGGCAGGCTGCCTGCGCCCGTCGGGCCCGTCCCGGAGCCGTTCTTGCAGGCATAGTCGACCACGGTCATGTAGCCGTCCTGCGACTTGGACATGGCCGAGACGCGCGCGAACAGGTGGTCGGGGATAAGCGAAACGTCGATCGCACCCTTGACGTCGATTTCGTTGAGCGAGCCGTAGCTGGCCTGGATATAGCCGCTGTTGTCGCCTTGCGGCTTCTTGCTGAACAGGCGGATGGCGCCGCCGATGTTGTTCTTGCCGCCCAGCACACCCTGCGGGCCACGCAGGATTTCGACACGGTCGATATCGATCAGTTCCAGATTCGAACCGAACAGCGTGCCGTAATATTCGTCGTCGATATACATGCCGACGCCGGGTTCGCTCGCGAACGCCGTGTCGTACTGGCCGACGCCGCGAATATAGGTCTGCACGCCGCTGCCGAAGGCCGCCGGCGTCTTGGTCAGGGTCAGGCTCGGAACCGAGGTGCCCAGATCAGACAGATCGGTGATGCCGCGCTGCTCGAGGTCCTGGGAAGTGACCGCGGAGATCGACAGCGGCGCCGACTGGATGTTCTGGGTGACATACTGCGCCGTCACCGTGACCGTTTCGATGCCGGAAGAGCCCTGCGCGTCCGCCGGCGCAATGCCAACCGCCGACAAGCCCGCCGCGAGTGCCAAGATGGAAACAGCTTGCGAAAGTCTGCTGGACGCCCGGGATGCCTGCCCCGCCGCAGCACGCTGCTGAAAGCTCATACTCCCCTCCTCCGGGAACGGGTGCCCCGTTCCCTCGCTGGTGTTCACTCCCTTCCGGTGGCGTGGTTGTTCCCCTGCGCCTCCCGGGGCCGCCAATCACCATTGGTGGCCGGATACGGAAAAATCTATGAGGGGAGTGGCTTTCCGATCACCTATCTTTCGGTTGTCGCCGAGTGGCATTTGAGTTCGCTCGCCTTTTCTAACCACCTGATATGTATAGAAAGTTTCTTCGGAAGCCCCTCTGTTCGCAGGACACATTGTAAGCGATACTGCCCATGAGCCGATGCAGAAATGTCACGGTTTTCAGGCGGGACCCGGGGATGGCCGACAAATCGCGCGATGACAGCAGCTTGCCGCTAGGGGACACCGGCCCCGCAGGCCGCAAAGCGGTGGTTTCACGCCCGCGGCTGGAGCGCCGGCTCGCCGAGGTCTGCGCCGCCCGCGTCACCCTGCTGCGCGCGCCGGCCGGCTACGGCAAGTCCTGCCTCGTGCAGCAATGGCTGCAGAACCTGCGCGCGCGCGGGGTCACGGCCGCCCATCTGGCCCTGCCGCCGGACCTGAGCGATCCGCTCGACTTTCTGACCCAGCTGGTCGGCGCCATCCATGCCCAGACCACGCTGCGGCTGCCGACCATCCACTCCTTCCTGGCCGGCGAGATGCTGTATTCGGCCGATGTCCTGGCCGGCCGGATCGTCGAGCGCCTGCGCGAGGCAGAGCAAGACGTCTTCCTGCTGCTGGACGACGTGCATCACCTGACCGGATCGCCGGCCAGCGCCTGCCTGCGTCTGCTCATCGATGCGGCGCCGCCACGGCTGCGCATCGTGCTCGCCTCGCGCGAAAAGCTCGACATTCCGCTGGCGCGGCTGCGGGCGCATGGCCAGATGTGCGAGATCAGCGCCGAGGATCTGCGCTTCCTCGACCCTGAGATCGCGGAGCTGCTGGCCGCATCCGGCGTGGAAAATCTGTCGGCCGACGAATTCGCGATTCTCGCACAGCGCTCGGAAGGCTGGGCGGTCGGGCTGAGACTGGCGGCGCTGGCGCTGGCGGAGAATCCCAATCGCGCCGCGATCCTGCGCGATTTTTCCGGCGACCGCAGCGATATCTGGGACTATTTCGTGCAGGACGTGGTGGCCGGACAGGACGATGAGGTCCAGGACTTCCTTCTGAAGACCTCCGTGCTCGACCGCCTGTGCGCGCCGCTTTGCGACGCGGTGACCGGCCGCACCGACAGCCAGACGCTGCTGGACCACTGCGCCCAGACCGGGCTGTTCGTGTTCGCGCTCGACGCCAATCGCAGCTGGTACCGCTTCCATCACCTGTTCCAGGACTTTCTGGCGCGCGGCTTCCAGGAGCGGTTTTCCGCCGAGCGGGCGGCGCTGCATGCCCGCGCCAGCGCCTGGTATCTGGAGGCCGGGCTCTACGAAGAGGCGTTCGAGCAGGCCCTGCGCGGCAACGACCCGATACGGGCGGCGGAGATTCTCGATACGCGGCTGGACGCGATGTTCAGCGCCGGCCAGGCGCGCACGATCCGCCGGCTCGCGGCCGAGATTCCCGCACATATCCAGGCCTTCTATCCGCGCATCATGCTGGCCGCGGCCTGGCCGATGTCGGTGCAATGGCGCTTTTCCGAGGTGCGCGATCTGCTCACCGCCTGCCGCGCGCGCCTGTCGGACATGCGGCGTCTGAACGCGACGCCGCCGGACGAACTGGACGCCATCGAAAACCTGATGCGCCACCGCGAGATGATCCTGGCCCAGGTGCAGGACGACATGCCGACGGTCGAAGCGATCGGCGCCAAGCTCATGCACAGCTATCCCGACGCCCATCCCTTCGTCGCCGGCAGCATCTGTTCGGCCTATCTGCAAAGCAAGCGCGAGCACTACAAGTTTTCGGAGACCGGCCGTCTGGACGCGGCGGCGCGCAGTTTCCTGCAGAAATGCGAGAGCGAACAGGTTCTCATCGCCCATGACGCAGTCGCCGGCATGACGCGCTTTACCATGGGCGACACCGAGACGGCGATTGCACAGCTGCGCAACGGCCTGGACATCGCCGTCCGGCTGTTCGGCCGAGGCGCCTCGATCGGCGCGACCTGTGCCTTGCCGCTCGCCGAACTCCACTTCGAGTGCAACGACACGGCCGAAGCATCGGCCCTGCTCGACGAATTTCTGCCGGCCGCGACCGAACTGGGCTTCGTGGACCAGCTGATCAGCGGCTGGCTGACCCAGTCGCGCCTGCTGCGCATGAATGGCGAGCGCGATGCGGCGCTGCGTGTCCTGTCGACGGCCAGCGCCTTCGCTGCCGAACATGGCTTCGAACGGCTGGGCCTGTTCGCCGCCGACGAGCGCGTGCGGCAGCTGTTGCGCTCCGGCCGGCCCGACGAAGCCGCGCGCGCCGCGCGGCAGGCGGGGCTGAAACCCTCCGGCAGTGCGCCGATGCCGTCGGGGAAGGCGTGCGTGCGCGACGAGGCCCGCGCCTCGATGTGGGTGAGCTGGCTGGAAATCCAGAACCGCACCGCCGACGCGCTCAATGTGGCGCGGCAATGGCGCAGTTTTACGGCGGGCGCCGGCGCCTTGCGTCAGGCCATACGCTGGGATGTGCGCACCGCGCATCTGCTGCGGCTGACGGGCGAAATCCGCGGCGCCAAACGCATCTTGTTGCGCGCGATGGAAATGGCGGCGCCCAGCGGCTTCGTGCGAAGTTTCCTCGACGAACCGGGGCTGCTCGACGCGGTGCTGCCGCTCGCCCCCGCCGGCCGGTCGACGGAGCCGACGGCGCTGGATGCCCTTGCCGCGCATCTGCACACCGAACGCGACCGTGAATCGGGTCGCAACACCGTGGCGCGCGCCACACCCGAGCCCGAACCGCCCGGACTTGGCGGCAGATTGACAACGCAGGAGCTACAGGTTCTGAAGCTGGCGGCCAGCGGCCTGACCAACCGCGAAGCGGGCGACCGCCTGGGCATTACCGAAGGCTCCATCAAATGGCATCTGCAGCAGATCTACGACAAGATCGGCGTGCGCCGCCGGCTGCAAGCCGTTGAACGCGCGCGCCATCTCGGTTTGATCGGTTAGCGGGGATGCGCAGGCTTCCCGATTAGCACGCTCGCTTTTCATCGTGAGCAAAGCAGCCTGCCAGGGGCAGCGGTCTAGTGCCTCCAGCCGGAACGTTGCATTCGCCCCGCGGGATGGGCTTGTGTGCACCTTCGACCGCAGACAGGGCCTTCCGCATTCCGTAAGGGAAACGCTTGACGTCCAAAGGGTGCAAGCCCGCCGTGGCGCGCACCGCCGCCCACAACGAGGAAACAACCGTGACGATGAGCGTATAGGTCCGTGACCCTCACACTGTACCACTGGGAACCGAACGCCAATTCCGGCAAGCCGATGCTGACGCTAGCCGAAAAGGGCGTGGCGTTCGAAAGCCACTATCTGGATCTGCTGAACTTCGACCAGCACAATCCCGAATATCTCAAGATCAATCCCAACGGCACCATTCCGGCGATGGTGCATGACGACCGGATGCTGACCGAATCCACGGCGATCATGGAATATGTCGACATGGCCTTCCCCGGCCCGTCGCTGACGCCCGAGGATCCGGAAGAACGCTGGCGCATGCGCTGGTGGATGCGTTTCTTCGACCAGTATTTCGCGCCCTCTCTCAGCATGATCGGCTGGAGCGTGTTCGTCGGGCCGTCGGTGCGCGCGCGCGATCCCGACGAACTCAAGGCCGCGATCGACCGCATCCCGCTCAAGGAGCGCCGCATCGCCTGGTCGAAGGCCATCTACAACACCTTCTCCGAAGACGAGCTGGCGGAATCGCGCCGCCGCGGCGCGGTCGGGACCGCCTGCCTCGAAAAGGCCCTGAGCGAGCGCAAATGGATCGCCGGCGACAGCTATTCGCTCGCCGACATCAACGGCTTCAATCTCGGCTATGCCCTGCCGCTGGCGCAGCCCGACATCTGCAACGACAAAAAGACACCGCACATCATGGCGTGGCTGCGCGCGATCTATGCCCGGCCCGCCACCAAGGCGACCTGGGCCATGGGCCGCACACCGATGGCCGAGCGCGTCAAATATCTGGAAGGCTGACCGGCATGCTGGAGCTCTATCACTGGGAACCGAACACCGCCTGCCTCAAGCCGCTTGTCGTGCTGCATGAAAAACAGATCGCCTTCACCAGCCACTACCTCGATTTCAGCAAATTCGAGCAATATGCGCTGAACGATTTCAACGCCGAAACCGAAGTCCAGCACAACCCCGACGGCGAAGGGCCCATTCTCTACAATGGCGGCCTGCCGATGACCGAGGCCTTCTTCATCTCGCTCTATCTGGACGAGGCGCACCCGCAGACCCCGTTGCGCCCGGACGACGCCCATGGCCGCTGGAACGTGCTCAAATGGGCCCGCTTCCTCAACGAGGTTCCGGGCCCGGCCGTCAGCACACTGGGCTGCCACACCCATCTGGCGCCGGTGCTGAAAGCGGCCGATCGTGCCGCCATCGAGCGCAATATCGCGCGCGTGCCGACCAAGGAACGCCGCGACGCCTGGACCGCCGCGCTCAACGACGATTATCCAGCCGAGCTGCTGGAGGATTCCCGCCGCAAGATCGGCATCGCGGTCAAGGCCATCGAGGACGCGCTGGCCGAAGGCGACTGGATCGCCGGTCCGGCCTACTCACTCGCCGATATCGATGCGTTTTCGCTGCTGGCTCCGGCCAAGGGGCTGGCGGAAGACCTGTTTGCGCAGGCGCCGCGCACCAAAGCCTGGCTCGAGCGCGTGGCCGCGCGGCCGGCGGTCAAGGCGGCACTGGCGGCGAGCAAGACCGGCAAACCCTTCGAAGCGTTCGTGCCCGGCCCCGAGCACAGCCGTTGGGGTTGACAGAATTCATGGCACGCGTGGAGACCACCCAATGAGAATGATCGACTATTTCGAGCGCGGGGCCGAGATCGACCCCGATCGTACGGCCATCATGGATGCGGAAAACAGCTACAGCTTCCGCGATGTCCAGCGCATCACCCACGAGATCGGCAGCGCCATGCTGGCCAACGGGCTCAAGCATCAGGAGCCGGCAGCGATCTATTCGCCGAACCACTCCGGGGTGCTTCTGGTTCTGCTCAGCTTGTGGCGCGCGAGCGCGGTGTGGATCCCCGTCAATGCGCGCAATGCACTGGAGACCAATATCCAGTACATGAACTATGTGCGCACGGCATGGCTGTTCTATCACTCGCAATATGCCGAAGAGGCCATGACGCTGAAGGCCAAGGTGCCCTCGATCAAGCACATGATCTGCCTCGACAAGCCCAATGGCGAGGATCCCTCGCTCGAAAGCTTCATGACGGCCGGCGCAGGCAAGACCGTGCCCGACAAGGGCGACGCCTTCGGCAATCTCGAGGACATTGTCGGCATCTTTCCGACCGGCGGGACCACCGGCCCCTCCAAGGGCGTCAACGTGACCAATCTGGGCTTCGGCACCATGCTCGAGATCGCGATGAATTCGTGGCATCGCGGCGTGGACAAGCCGGTGAACCTGATCACCGCGCCGCTGACCCATGCGGCGGGGCCCGTGGCCACGGCCTGCCTTGGCATGGGGGCGACCAATGTGATCATGCCCGGCTTCGACGCGCTGGGCGTTCTGGAAAACATCCAGAAGCACAAGGTCACGCATATGTATCTGCCGCCGACGGCGCTTTATGGCCTGCTCGATCATCCGCGGCTGAACGAATTCGACTTTTCCAGCCTCAAGGTCTTCCTGCTGGTCGGCTCGCCGGTCGCGCCGGACAAGCTGAGGCGCGCGGTGGAGGTGTTCGGGCCTTGCATGTGCCAGTGCTATGGCCAGGTGGAATCGCCGATGATCACGACCTGGCTGCCGCCAGAGGTCGTGGCCGCGGCTGCCGCCGGCGACCATCCCGAAAGGCTGGCCAGCTGCGGCAAGCCGACCTATCCCGTGCGCGTGGGCATCATGGACGACGACGGCAATCTGGTGCCGGTGGGCGACCGCGGCGAGATCGTCGTGCGCGGGGCCCTGGTCAGCCATTCCTATTTCGAGAAGCCCGAGGCCACCGAAGAAGTGCGCACCTTCGGCTGGCATCACACCGGCGACGTCGCCTATCGCGACAAGGACGGTTACATCTACATCGTCGACCGCAAGAAGGACATGATCGTCACCGGCGGCTTCAACGTCTTCTCCACCGAGGTCGAAGCCTGCGTGATGGAGATGAACAGCGTGGCGCAATGCGCGGTGATCGGCGTGCCGGACGACAAGTGGGGCGAAGCTATCAAGGCGATCGTGGTGCCTGCCACCGGCGCCACGGTGACGGAAGCCGAGATCATCGCCCATTGCAAGGCACGGATCGGCAGCGTGAAGGCGCCCAAATCAGTCGACTTCTGGGACGACATCCCCAAGACCGCCAACAACAAGATGGACAAGAAGACGATCCGCACCCGCTACTGGGGAAACGCGGAGCGCAACGTGCACTGACCCCACCCCCTGGGTCAGCAAAAAGGCGCATCCCCCAACGGGGATGCGCCTTCTTTTTGCCCACGCATGCCGGTCAGTGTTCGCCGAGCGGGCCGGTGCCGGTGCCGGTCTTGTCGTGAAGGTCGGTCCAGCCCTGAATTGCGTCCGCGTTCTTCTTGTCGAGCTCGGTGTGGCGGCTCATGGCGTATTTCTCCGAGGCGAGGAGACGGGCCTGCGACGGCTGGAAGCACGGCATGACATAGCGGGCGAAGAGTTCGTAATGCCGCTTCGTCGCCTCCCAGCTGGCGAAATCGTTGGCGACCATCAGATAACTGCCGAAACCGCCGGACTGCTTCTGCAGCTTCTCGATATGGGCCACGGCATCGTCTGGCGTGCCGATGATGGCAACCCCGCCCTCCACGAACCAGGCCAGCTGCTCCTCGAAGGTCTTGCCACTGACGCGCAGCGTCGGCAGCGCCAGGACCTCCTGGGTGTAGCGCACGAAATGATGCAGGCCGTAGCGCACATCCTCGATCGCCTGGTCCCGGGTCTCGGCCAGATGCATGAAGCCGACCAGGCGCCAATTGTCCTGGCTGACGGTCTGGTTGTGCTTCTTGGCCTCGGCTTCCACACGGTCCCAGTGGTGGCGCATCAGGTTCAGGTCCTCGCGCATCAGAGCGCCCAGCGAAAGCAGGCCCAGCCCGTGCCGCCCGGCCAGCATCGAGCCGGCCGGCGAGGTGGAGGCCGCGACCGTGATGTCGAAATCGGAATAGGGCGCAAGCTGGCATTGCGCGTCGACCAGATTGTAGCGGTCGGTCTTGACGTTCACCATCTTGCCGCGGATCAGATCGAGCACCACGCCGACATCGTGATCCAATGCCGGACGAAGCTCCTTGGGCTGAAGGCCGATCATGGTGGCGTCGGTCGGCAGCGAGCCCGGCCCAAAGCCCAGCATCACGCGCCCACGCAAGAGGTGATCGGCCAGGATGATGCGGTCGGCCACCCAGAGCGGATTGTGATAGGGCAGCGAGACCACGCCGGGCCCAAGCTTGATGTGCTTGGTCAGCGCGCCGACATAGCTCATGAACTGGATCGGCTCGGCAATGATCTCGGTGCCGCCGGAGTGATGCTCGCCGATCCAGGCCTCGTCATAGCCCAGATCGTCCAGCAACTGGATGGTCTCGACATTGCGTTGCAGCGAACTGGTCGCGTTCTGCGTGGCCGGCGCGTTGAAGGGGGGCATGAAGATGCCGAAGCGGGTCCTGTTCATAAGCGTCCTCCGGTGAACTCAAGTGTTGGCGCATCGCACAGTAGGTGCGAGCGCGGGCTGTCGGCAAGGTCTGCGCGCGAGCGGGGGAGCTGTTCCCCGACGGTTCGATTCGGGTGCGCCCAAGATCGCATGGCACGGCAAAGCGCTGAATCATGGGCGCATTCCGGAAATGACATTTGCGCACGGGCCCGTTCCTGAGTCACGCTTCGGCCGACAAAAGAACACGGCCACGGGAGGCGCGCCTTGAAGATTTCCGAACTGTTCAGTGTTGCCGGTCACGGTGTCGTCGTCACCGGCGGCGCCAGCGGGCTCGGCCTGGCCTTCACCGAAGCCATGGCGGAAAACGGCGCGCGCGTGACGATGCTGGACATCGATGCCAAACGCATCGCCGACGAAACCGCCCGCCTCAAGGAATTGGGATTCGACGTGCGCGGCGCGGTGGTGGACGTCACCGATCATCCGGCGCTGGACAAGGCCTTTGACGAGGCCGCAGCCGAATACGGCAAGATCGACGTCGTCTTCGCCAATGCGGGCATCGATTCCGGGCCCGGCTATCTCAACGCCTGGGTGGGCGACAATCGCGGCCGCAACGAAGACGGTGCGATCGAGAACTACACCGACGAACGCTGGCAGAAGGTCATCGACATCAATCTCACCGGCGTGTTCGCCACCTGCCGCGCCGCCGCGCGCCACATGCGCCCGCGCCGGCAGGGCCGCATCATCGTCACCACCTCGCTGGCCGGGCTGACGCAGGAAGGGGTGATCGGCAGCGCCTATATGGCCGCCAAGGCGGGCGCGGCCCATTTCATGCGCAACCTGGCGCTGGAACTGGCGGCCTACAACATTTCGGTCAACGCCATCGCGCCGGGCTTCTTCATCACCAATATCGGCGGCGGCCATGCGCACAATCCCGAGGTCCAGAAGACCGTGGCCGCGCGGCTGCCGATGCACCGCGTCGGCTGGCCCGACGACATCAAGGGCCTGGCCCTGTTCCTGGCCTCGCCGGCCGTCAACTACATCACCGGGCAGCAGATCGTCATCGATGGCGGCTGGGGCCTCGGCACAGCAGATTAGAGGAGAGACGAAACATGCATGTCGGCCTTTGCAGCGGTTGGTCCAACTACCGCAAGATCGATGACGCGCAGTTCGTGCAGGAAGAACTCAAGCAGATGCTCCTCGCCGAGGAGCTCGGCTACAATTCCATGTGGATGACCGAGCATCATTTCGACGACTACTCGATCAGCCCCGCACCGCTGATGACCCATGCCTGGCTCGCGGCCAGGACCAAGCACATGCGCCTGGGCACGGCGGTGATCGTGGCGCCCTGGCACGATCCGGTGCGGCTGGCCGAGCAGATCTGCTGGCTCGACCACATCTCCGGCGGCCGCGCCATCATCGGCTTCGGCCGCGGCCTGGCGCGCTCGGAATTCGAGGGGCTGCGCATTGACCAGTCCAAGGCGCGCGAGCTGTTCGACGAGGTCGTCGAACTGGTGATGAACGCGCTTGAAACCGGCTTCATCGAAGGCGGTGCGATCTACAAGCAGCCGCGCCGCGAAATCCGCCCGCGCCCCATCCGCTCGCTCAAGGGCCGCGCCTTCGTGGCCGGCGGCACACCGGATTCGCTGCGCGCCACGGCGCGGCTCGGCCTGCCGCGGCTGTTCCTCAACCAGCCCATGACGTCATCGACCGCGCGCCCGCCCTTCGGTGGCGGCAAGGTGACGACCGGCCATGTGCCGACCACCGCCGACACGCCCGAGGATCCCTGGCTCAAGGCCTGGCTGGAATACCACCCCAATGTGCCGCCGCCGGGCCCCTTCGTCTCCAACCTCGTCTTTGTCGACGAGAGCCGCGACCGGGCCCAGGATCTGGCGCGCACCTATGCGGCCAACACCTTCCGTTCGGCCGTCGAGCATTACGAGATGAGCAGCGGCCATCACGGTTCGGTCAAGGGCTATGAGGCCTACAAGTC
The DNA here is from genome assembly GCA_963710925.1 of uncultured Pseudomonadota bacterium. Classification (GTDB taxonomy): domain Bacteria; phylum Pseudomonadota; class Alphaproteobacteria; order Micropepsales; family Micropepsaceae; genus Rhizomicrobium. The sequence goes on from CAVQBY010000006.1 coordinate 189,638, forward strand.
GCTGATGATCCCGGCGGACAAGATCGAGGAAGCCGCCGCCGGCGCGGTCGAGCAATCGGTCTACGGCACGCCGAAGGACGTGCTGGAGCGCCTCGAGCAGGTCAAGGCCACGCGCAAGCCGCAAGGGTTCTTCCCGCATCTGTGGACCGGCGGCATGCCGCATGAGGAGGTCGTTCGCAATCTCAGCTATTTCGCCAAGCACTGCCTGCCCGAACTCAAGAGCTGGACGGCCGAGCCGCTGACCATCGGCGAACCGCTCCAGGCCATGGCGGCGGAATGAGCGGCAATCCCTTCGATCCGGCGCTGTTCAGACCGGAGGCGATCTCGGCGGAAACGCGCGCCTTCAACGAACAGCTCGAAGCCCAGATGAAGGGCCAGCCCAAGCCCTGGGAGCGGCCCGAGGGCGGGCGCATCTTTGCCAGCACCGCCTCGCCGCGCGCCCGCAAGATGACGGCCGAGATCAAGGGACGCCCGCCGGTGGACCTGCATGTGGTGGCACCCGACAATCCCACGGGCGTCTACATGCATCTGCATGGCGGCGGGCTGATCATGGGATCGGCCGCCGACCAGGACCCCATGCTCGAGCGCATCATGAGCGCGACGGGCATGGCCTGCGCCAGCGTCGAATACCGCCTGGCCCCCGCCCACCCCTATCCCGAGGGCTGGGACGATTGCGAAACCGCGGCGCTGTGGCTGGCCGGGAAGGCCAAGGCGGAGTTCGGCACGGAGATTCTCACGATTGGCGGCGAGTCCGCGGGGGCCACACTGGCCGTGCCGACGCTGGTGCGCATGCGCGACAAGCACGGCTTCACCGGATTTCGGGCCGCCAATCTCTCCTATGGCAATTACGATACGACGATGACGCCCAGCCAGAAATGGATCGGCGGGGAGAGCTTCTTTCTGGAGACGAAGGATATCCAGTACTGCACCTCGCAATATGCGCCCGATCCGCAGATGCGGGGAAACCCGGACATGTCGGCGCTCTACGCCAATCTCAAGGACATGCCGCCCGCGCTGTTTTCCGTCGGCACGCTGGATGCGTTCCTGGACAATTCGCTGTTCGTCTATGCCCGCTGGATCGCGGCCGGCAATGAGGCGGAACTGGCCGTCTATCCGGGCGGAATCCACGGCTTCAACATGTTTCCCTACACCATCGCGCAGGAGGCCAATGCGCGCATCGACGCCTTCCTCAAAGCCCGGATCGCGGGCTGAGAGCCCCGATGAGCCGGTTCGTCGAAGGCAGCATCAACTATATCGGCGAGATGGAGGCGCGGCCGCGCTATTACGCGCAGGATCATGCGCGCGACAATCTCGTGCTCGATCCGCATGTCATGCGCATCGAGGATCTGCGCGGGGCCGCCGCGCCGCCGCGGCTCGAGCGCGAGGGTTTCGCCCTTGTGCCGCATTCGAGCGCGGTGACCGACTTCCGCGATGCGGAGGCCGTGAAGCGCATCCATGTCGCCGAGATCGAGGCGCTGGTGCGCAAGGTGTCCGGCGCCTCCCGCGTCGTGGTGACCGGGGGTGGGGTTCTGCGCTTCGGCGAGCGCATGACCGATCGCGGCGCCTATTTCAATTCGATGCCGGCGCGCTTCATCCATGTGGACATCAGCGATTCCACGGCGCGGGCCTTTGCCGCCCGGGCGCGCGAGTCGGATGCGCCCGGAGCCGGGCCGGCGCATCGCTTCGCCCATTACAATATCTGGCGGGCGATCTCCGAGCCGCCGCAGGACGTGCCGCTGGCGCTGTGCGATGCGCGCAGCGTGGCGGCCGCCGATCTGGTCGCGGCTGATGCCGTGTTCGATGCCAAGGACGCCCCGGAATGGTCGTTCGAGGGGCTGGTGGTGCGCCACAACCCCGATCACCGTTGGTGCTATTTCTCGAACATGACGCCGGGCGAGGCGCTGGTGTTCAAGACCAATGACAGCGATCGGCTGGCGCCGCATTGCGTGCCGCATTCGGCCTTTGACGATCCCAGCTGCCCGGCGGATGCGGGGCCGCGCGCCAGCATCGAGATGCGGGCCATCGCCTTCTGGGAGTGACGCTCAGAGCTTGATGACGACCTTGCCGAAATGCTTGCCGGCCTGCAGATGCTGATAGGCGGCGGCAGCATCGGCGAAGGGGAAGACCTTGTCGATGATCGGCTTGATGCCGTTGACGACCATCGCCTCCAGCATGTCCTCGAACATGGCGCGGCTGCCGACGAAAATGCCATGCAGCGATGCGGCCTTGAACATCAACCCGTGCGGCGAGGTATCGCCCTCGCGGCCCGAGAGCACCCCGATCATCGAGATCTTGCCGCCGCTGGCGACGGACTGGATCGACTGGGCCAGCGTACCTGCGCCGCCGACCTCGACGACACAGTCGGCGCCCTGCCCGCCGGTGCGCTTCAGGACCTCGGCGCCCCATTCGGGCGTGGCCTTGTAATTGATGAGCTCGCTGGAGCCGTATTCCTTCGCCCGGGCGAGCTTGTCGTCGCTCGACGAGGTGGTGACGATACGGGCGCCGGCCGCTTTGGCGAACTGCACCGCGAACATCGACACGCCGCCGGTGCCCAGGGTGAGCACCGTCTCGCCCGGCCTGATCGGACCGCCGGCCACCATCAGCGCGTGCCACGCCGTCACGGCGGCGCAAGGCAGCGCCGCGCCGTCCTCGAAGGAGAAGCTGTCGGGCAGCCGCACGAGATTGGCTTCGTCGGCCACGACATATTCGGCCAGCATCCCATCGACGCCGGGACCGCCCAGGGCGGGGTACATCTGCTTGGGCTTGCCGGCGAGCCAGCCCTTGAAGAATGTCGCGGCCACCCGGTCGCCGGTCTTGAATCGCGTCACGCCTTCGCCGATTTCGGCCACCTCCCCGGCGCCATCGGACAGCGGGATCACATTGCCGCCACCGGGCGGCCCCGGATAGACGCCCATGACGACGGCCAGATCGCGGAAATTGAGCGAGGTGGCGCGCACGCGCACCAGAACCTCGCCGCGGCCGGGCCTGGGATCGGGCCGCTCGACCTGGACCAGACCGTCGACGCCGGTGGCGCCCTTTTCAACCTCGTAAACCTTCATGCCCGACCTCTGCGCGGATTGGCGAGCCAGCTGCCGGACGCGGCCTCGCTGCTGACATGGGTGTTGCGATAGTCGCGCGGGCTGGTGCCGTAATGATCGCGGAAGACACGCGCGAAATGCGTGGCGTTGTTGAAGCCCCAGCCGAAGGCAATCTCGGTGATCGTGCGCCGGCGCCACAGGATGTCGGACAGCTGCTTGGCGCATTCCTCGAGGCGGCGGCGCAGGATATAGCTCGACACCGTCTCGTTCTCGCCGCTGAACAGAATGTGCAGATAGCGCGGCGAAATGCCGAATGCGGCCGCGGCCGAGCGCACGCTCAGCTCGGGATCGCGCAGATTGGCCTCGATATAGCGTTTGATCTGGATGCGTCGCGCCCCGACGATCGCCGCGTCGGCGACGACCATGCCCTTGATCTCGGTGCAGGAGGTCGCGAACACATCAAGAATGCTGTCGGCGATGCGCGAGCCCAGCTCGGGCGGGATGCCCTGTTCGGCCTGGTCCCAGACGCTGCGCAGCATCAAAGAGGTCGTGCGCGACAGCCCCTTGGTGCCGGAGAGCTTCACGCCGATCATCTCCTCGGGCATCGGCAGATGGCGGCGCAGCTCTTCCTGGGTGACGATCAGCACCAACGTGCTGCAGGTGTCCTCATAGGAGAGCGTATAGGGCCGGGTGCTGTCGCTGAGGACGAGATCGCCCTCCTCGAGCAGAGCCTCGTGGCCGTCCTGCTTGATCAACAACTGCCCGCCCATCTGCACATGCAGAAAATAGCGGTGCTCATCGAGCTTGCTGACTGCGGATTTCGTGCGCCGTACCGTGGCGGCGCGCGAGGTCGCCGTCGCCATGCGCAACCGGCCGCTCCTGGCGCAGCGCACCTCCGCCTCGAAATCCCCGCTATTGATGGGGCGGGTTTCCAGCGGCGCGAAGACATCGCTGATGATGTCGTTCCAGTGCGAAACTTTCGCCGACGCTGGCAAGCCCTGCGTCGAGTAGGTCTGCATACCCAATCCCTCCCGGTGCGTCTCTTTTCCTGGACGATATCAATTATTTAGGTCACATACAATTCTGCGTCGGAGCCTGCCATAGCGCAATTTTCCGTCTTTACGCCACCGCCCCTCTTCAAAGACGGGCGCGCGGCGGCCGGCCAACCACGCCTCCGCGCGCAAGGAAACCATCGCGCGGGCGGAATTCGGCCCGCCCCTCGCAACCGGGTAGCGTGACCACCCGGCTGAGCGCGGGACCGGCCTGCGCCCCACGTCGTGGGGGTAGGCCATGGTTTCGGGGGCGCACGCGGCGGCTCGAAAACGCGGTACGCCGCAGACCACACCACCGGCGGCGAAATGAAATTTGCCGGTTGCGGAACGGGCCGGACGAATGCGTCCGGGCACCCTTGTCATTCCGGCGGCACACCGTTTTTATCGTCCGGCGCCGCACCAAGGAATGCGCAGGCGCAGGAGGACTTTATGGGTCAGAATGGCAAGAACGCGTTTCCGCTGCCGTCGGAAATCGGCTCCGTGCCCGGCGCCGAGGGCTGGCAGGAGATGTATCCCTATTTCGCGCATTTCCGGCCGGAAGACGACGAGCGCTTCTGGTTCTACAATTCCATGCACTTTCCCGAACCGATGCCGGCCTTCGACGCGATGTCGGCGGAGATCGCCTATATTGCGCTGGGCGCGGTGATGACCCGCGTGTTCGCCTTCCCGACGGCGCTGGGGATCGAGCACCGGATCGCAAACGGGCGGGTCTACATCACCTCCAATGCCGTCACCGATCCGGACGAGATCCAGCGCCGGCTGGCCGAGTTCCAGAAGCGCGCCGGCCACTACTACGCCAACTGGACCAAGCTGTTCGGCGAATGGAAAGGGCGCATGGAAGCGCTCGTGCGCGAGGTCAAGTCGGTGCGCGTGCCCGAGCTGGGCGAACTGGAGCCGATGTCGAGCGTGACCTCGGCCCGCGGCATCGCCGAGAACCACTATGTCCGCGAGGCGTTCAATCGCACCCTCGAGCTCTACTCGAAGATGTGGCAGCACCATTTCGAGTTCCTGATGCTCGGCTACGGCGCCTATCTGGTGTTCTTCCAGTTCTGCAAGCAGGCCTTTCCCGAGATCAAGGACCAGACCGTCTCGCGCATGGTGGCGGGGATCGACGTTTTGATGTTTCGGCCCGATGACGAGCTCAAGCGCCTCGCGCGCAAGGCCATCGAATTCGGCGTCGATGGAAAGTTCACGGAAACCGCCAGGGCCGAGGATATCATCCGCGCACTCGAGCAAATGGGCGAACCCGGTCGCAAGTGGCTGGCGGAGCTGGAAGTCTCGCGCGAGCCCTGGTTCAACATCTCGCCGGGCGACGGCTTCTATCACTATGAACGCAGCTGGAACGACGACCTGTCGCTGCCCTTCTCGGCTATTCCGCGTTACATCCAGATGATCAAGGACGGCGCCAATCTCGACCGCCCGAAGGACCGGCTGAGCGCCGAACGCGCCAAGCTCATCACCGACTATCGCGAGTTGCTGGCAACCGAGGAAGACAAGGCCTCGTTCGACCAGATGCTCGGCCTCAGCCACGAGGTCTTTCCTTACGTGGAAGACCACAAATTCTATTGCGAGCATTGGTTCGTCACGACCTTCTACGGCAAGATGCGCGAATTCGGCGCGCTGCTGGCCCGCAACGGCGTCGTGAAGGACAGCGAGGACATCTTCCAGCTTCGCTATCAGGAAATCGAAGAGGCGCTGGCCGATGTGGCGCTGGCCTGGGCGGCGGGCACACCCTGCGCCGGCGGCCAGCACTTCCAGCCCATCATCGCCCGCCGCAAGGAGATTCTCGGCGCGCTCAAGGAGTGGAACGCGCCGCCCGCGCTCGGCCCCATGCCCGACGCCATCGAGGATCCGGCCGTGCAGATGCTGTGGGGCATCACCAAGGAAAGCCTGGAGATGTGGTCCCGGCCGCAAAGCGAACAGGACGCCCATGAGATCCGCGGCTTTGCCGCCGCCCCCGGGGTCATCGAAGGGATCGCCCGCGTGCTCAAGGATGTCAGCGAGATCGGACACGTCGCCGAAGGCGACATCCTTGTCTGCCCCGTTACCAATCCGAGCTGGGGACCGGTCTTCGGCAAGATCAAAGCGGCGGTTTCGGACATCGGCGGAACCATGTCGCATGCGGCCATCGTGGCGCGCGAATACGGCCTGCCCGCAGTCGTCGGCACCGGCAATGCGACCAAGCGCATCGTCAGCGGCCAGCGGCTGCGCGTGGACGGCGACCGCGGCATCGTGACCATTCTCGATCAGGCATAGCGATGGCAGAGCCTCTCGTACTGTTCTTCAAGGATATCGCGATGAGCGACCAGCCCGCGGTCGGCGGCAAAGGCGCCAACCTTGCCGAGATGACGCGGGCCGGCATCGCCGTGCCGCCCGGCTTCGTCGTCACGACGGGCTGCTACAACAGCTTCCTCAACGCCATCGATCCCGGCCGCAAACTGCGCGGCAGCATCGAAACGCTCGATGCGCAGGATCTGCCGGCCATCGACAAGGCCGGCGCGGAGGCGCGGGCGCAGATCATCGCCGCGGCCCTGCCCGACGCCATCGACGAGGCGATTGCGATGGCCCATGGCGCGCTGTGTGCGGCGGAGGAATTTCCGGTGGCGGTGCGCTCCAGCGCGACCGGCGAGGACAGCGAGGACACCAGCTTCGCGGGCCTGCAGGATACCTATCTGTGGCTCAAGGGACCGGCGCAGGTCGCCGAACATGTGCGGGCCTGCTGGGCCAGCCTCTACAGCAGCGAATCCATCGCCTATCGCCGGCGGCTCGGCCTGTCCGAAGACGGGCTGGCCATGGGCGTCGTGGTGCAGCGGATGGTGGATGCGCGCTGCGCCGGGGTGATGTTCACGCGCAGCCCCGCGAGCGGCGACCGCTCGGTGATCGTGATCGAAGGCAGTTACGGGCTGGGGTCTGCGATCGTCAGCGGCGAGGTAACGCCGGACCGCTATGTGATCAACAAGGTCAGCGGCGAAATCACCGAGGCCACAGTTTCCCGGAAACTGATTCAGCACGTGCCCGATCTCGAGGCCGGCGGCGTGCGCGAGGAAGCCGTGCCCGAGGCGCAGCAGGACGCCGCCTGCCTCAGCGAGGCGGAAATCGCGATGCTGGTCGAGACGGGAAAACGGATCGAGCGGCATTACGGCCGGCCGCAGGACATCGAATGGGCGATCTCGCGGGTGCCGGGCGAAGGGCTGTTCCTGCTGCAGAGCCGCCCCGAAACCGTGTGGAGCCGCAAGGATGCCACGCCCGTGATCCAGCCCAAAGCCAATGCGCTCGACCATGTGTTCGCCGTGTTCGGGGGTAACCGCAGGCCATGAATCTCACCCATGCCGACGTGCAGGAGATCGTCCAGATTCTCAAATCCTCCCCCTATGCGGAGCTGCACATCGAGACCGACGGTTTCAAACTGACCCTGCGCCGGGCCGGCAGCGGCTGGACCCAGGAACGCCAGACCGCGCGCGCGAACACGCCGGCGGCCGAACCGGTCGCCGCGACTGCGGCGCCGGAGGCGATGACGCTGGAGCCCGGCATGGCGCCGGTCCCGACGCCCCTGGTCGGCACCTTCTACCGCGCCCCCAAGCCTGGCGCGGCGCCTTTCGTCGAGGTGGGCACGCAGGTCGAGGAAGATACGGTCGTCGCCATCATCGAGACGATGAAGCTGATGAATTCGGTGCGGGCCGGCACCCGCGGCACGATCGTCGAGATCTGTGCCGAGAACGGCGAATTCGTGGAGGAAGGCCGCGTTCTGATGAAATTGCGCGCCGCGACCTCATGACCATCCGGCGCATCCTCATTGCCAATCGCGGCGAGATCGCGATGCGGATCATCGCGACCTGCCAAGGGCTGGGCATCGAAACCGTGCTGGCCGCATCCGATGCCGACCGCGAATCCGTGCCCGCGCGGATCGCCGATCGCGTCGTCGCGCTGGGCCCCGCCGCGCCGGCGCAAAGCTATTTGAGCGTCCCGCGCGTGATCGCGGCGGCGCGCCAGGCCGGGGCCGACGCCATCCATCCCGGTTACGGTTTCCTGTCAGAGAATGCGGCGCTGGGACAAGCCTGCACCGAGGCCGGGATCGTTTTCATCGGCGCCAGCGATGTGCAGCTCGCCAGCGTCGGCGACAAGCTGCGCGCCCGCGAGATCGCGCAGGCGGCCGGGCTGCCCGTGGTGCCGGGCGGCGTGGTGGAGGCTGCCGAAGACGCGCAGGGGTTGCTCGAAACGATCGGCTATCCGGCGCTGGTCAAGGCGGTGGGCGGCGGTGGCGGGCGCGGCCTGCGGCGCATCGACGGCCCCGCCGACGCCGCCGACATCGTCGCCATGGCGATGGCCGAAGCCGAGGCGGCCTTCGGCGACGGACGGGTCTATCTCGAGCGCTTCATCGCGCAGGGCCGGCATGTCGAGGTGCAGGTGCTCGGCGATGGCGAGCGCATCATCCATATCGGCGAACGCGACTGCTCGATCCAGCGGCGCTACCAGAAGCTGGTCGAAGAGGCGCCGGCGCCCGGACTGACGCCGGCGCTGCGCGACGGCCTGCGCAAGGCCGCCATCGGCTTTGCGAAGGCACTGGACTATCGCGGTTTGGGCACGGTCGAATTCCTGGTCGACGCGCAACGCGGCGAGTTCTTCTTTCTGGAAATGAACGCCCGAATCCAGGTGGAGCATCCGGTCACGGAGGCGATCACGGGCCTGGATCTCGTCGCCGAACAGATCTGCGTGGCGGAAGGCGCGCCGCTGCGGCTGAAACAGGACGAGATCGGCTTTGACGGCCACGCCATCGAATTCCGCATCAATGCCGAAGATGCCGGCCAGGATTTTCGCCCCAGCCCCGGCACGGTGACACGGGCGATCTTCCCGGCAGGCGACGGGATCCGCATCGACACCCATATCGAGACCGGGGCGAAGGTTCCGCCCTTTTACGATTCGCTGCTCGCCAAACTGATCGTCTCCGGCGCAGACCGCGCGGACGCCATTGCCCGCGCGCGCGGCGCGCTGGCCGATTGCCGCATCGAGGGGGTGAAAACCAATCTCGCCATGCACCGCGCCATCATCGACAGCCCGGAATTTCAGCGCGGCGGCGTCGATACCAACTGGTTCCAGCGCTTCTGGACGAAGCAAGCCATGGAGGCTGCGCAATGACGGATATCCGCCTGGTCGACGTCTCGATCCGCGACGGCAATCAGAGCCTGTGGGGCGCCACCGGCATGGACACCGGCCAGAGTCTGGAGATCGCGCCGGTGCTGAACCGCGTGGGCTTTCGCGCCTGCGACTTCACCTCGAGCACGCATATGGGCATCGCCGTGCGCACCCACAGGGAGAACCCCTGGGAACGCATCCGGCTCATGCATGCCGCCATGCCGGACACACCGCTGCAGTTCATCTCCACCGGCTTCCGCTTCATCTCCTGGGAGACGTCGGACGAGGATTTCATGCGGCTTGCCTATCGCCGCCTGATGATCAACGGCATCGGCCGCTTTGCGCTGATCGACCCCATGCACGATATCGCCGCGTTGAAGCGGGCCGCGCGCATGGTCAAGGAGGAAGGCGGAGCCGAAGTACTGGCCGGTCTCACCTACACAATCAGCGACGTTCACGACGACGCGTTCTATGCCGCCTGCGCCCGCGAGATCGCGTCCTCGCCCCATGTCGACCAGGTCTATCTGAAGGATCCGGCCGGCTTGATGACGCCGGAACGCGCGCGCACGCTGATCCCGGCCGTGCGCAAGGAGATCGGACAGCTGCCGCTGGAGCTGCATTCCCACACCACGATCGGGCTGGCGACCCTCACCGCGATGACGGCGGCCGAGCTTGGCATCGACGCGATCCATGTCGGCATTGGGCCGCTGGCGGGCGGCACCTCGCATCCCGACGCGCGGCGGCTGACGGCCAATCTCCGCGAGTTCGGCCATCGCGTCGACATCGACGACCGCGCGCTGGCCCTGGCGGAGGATTACTTCGCGCGCATGGCCGCCGCCGAAGGCCTGCCCGCTGGGACGCCGCAAGAATTCGACGCGGCCTTCCTGCGCCACCAGATGCCCGGCGGCGTCGTGACCACGATGAAACGCCAATTGGCGGAATTGAAGAAGGAAGACCGCTGGCCGGCGGTGGTGGAGGAAGTGCCGCGCGTGCGCGCCGAACTGGGCTTTCCCATCATGGTGACGCCGTTCCCGCAGATGGTCTGCACGCAGGCGCTGTTCAACGTGATCGGGACCGAACGCTACGGCAATATCCCCGATCAGGTCGTCCGTTATGTCTTGGGCAAGTTCGGCCGGCCGACCTCTCCCATCGATCCGGCCGTGAAAGACCGCATCCTGTCGTCCCCGCGCGCGAAGGAGATCCTCGCCGAACCGCCGCCGCCGGAACTGAAAGACCTGCGCAAACAGTTCAGTCCGTCGCTCTCCGACGAGGAATTCCTGCTGCGGGCGGTGATGCCGGCCGAGCAGGTGGATGCGATGCTGGCCGCAGGCCCCGCAAAGCGTCACTACAATCCCGATTCCCGGCCGCTGATGGCGCTGCTGCGCGAGATGGTGCAGACCCCCGACCTGTCGCAGGTCGTGGTCGAAAAGCCGGGACTGCGCATCGAACTCAACGGCAAGGAAGAGACACCGGCATGACCGATCGCGCAACGCGCGCCGCCCTCAAGCGTCTGGACCGCGCCAAGGGCTTCGTACTGGACCTGGACGGCACGCTGGTGCTGGGCGACCGGAACAATCTGGGCCTGCGAGCACTGCCGGGCGCGGCGGCCTTTCTGGGCCATCTGCGAAAGCGCGGTCTGCCCTATCTCTCCTTCACCAACGGCACGGTGCGCCCGCCGCGCGACTATGTGCCGAAGCTGGCGGCCGCCGGACTGAGCCTCGACGCAACGGAAATCATGACGCCGGCCACCGTCGCCGCCGACTATCTGTCGCGCCGCGGCTTCAAGCGGGTGATGGTGCTGGGCGGCGACGGCGTGAGCCAGCCGCTTGTCGAGGCCGGGATCGAAGTCGTGCGGCCGCCGGACTACAAGAATGTCGACGCAATCTTCGTCGGCTGGTTCCGCGACTTCACGATGTCCGATATCGAGGCCGCCTGCGAGGCGGTGTGGGGCGGCGCCAAGCTGTTCTCCGCCTCGCTCGCCCCCTTCTTTGCCAGCGCCAACGGGCGGACATTGGGGACCTCCTGCGCAATCGTGGGCGCGATTCGCCAGATCACGGGCTGCCGCGCCCGGGTTCTGGGAAAGCCGGCGCTGGAGGGCTTGCGCTATGCCGGCCGCCGACTGGGCGTGGCCGTCGGCGAGCTGGCCGTGATCGGCGACGACCCGGCGCTGGAAGTGGCCATGGCCCATCGCGGCGGGGCCCTGTCGATCGCGGTCACCACCGGAATATCGAAGCGCGAAGATTTCCTGGCACTACCCCGGCCCGCGCGGCCACACATCCTGGCCTCCAATATCGGGGCCGTGCTGAAGCTGTGGCGGGCGGGCAAGGCCTAACTCCGGCGCCCAACAAATTTGTATGTGGCATTCACAATCTCGCGCCGAACCGCTAATATCGCCGCCTTGCAAAAGGCCGGCAGAACGGATCGGCCGCAGGAATCGGGGGAGGACACATCCATGAAACATTCCGCCATGGTCGGCCTTGCGGCCGCGCTTGTTGCCTTTGCGGTCGCCGGACCGGCGCTCGCCGACAACGAAGCCGGCATGTACGGCAATACCGTCGTTTGCACCTATCCGAATGGGGGAACGACCAAGGTCTATCTCAAGCAGGGCGGCGACTACACCGTCATCCGCGGCGGCCAGACGATCCAGGGCAAGTGGACCGATGACGGCACGTCTATCTGCTATCACGAAACCGATCCGGCCCAGCCGTCGGATGCCAAGGACGTCTGCACGCCGTCCAAGGCCTACAAGGTCGGCGACAGCTGGACCGTCACCGATCCGGTCGGCAAGACCTGCAAGGCCGAACTCAAGGCCGGACACGTCTAGCACCTGCGATCTCCGGAATCCTGCCCGGCGCCTGCATCCAGGCGCCGGGCATTTGCGTCCCGGGCGATGGCCGATGCAACTCGCTGCCGGAATACCGAGAATCCGGCCATGATTCGGCACTGGCCAACGGTGGCGGCGCGTGGGAGTTAATCTCGATAGTTGCAAATTGCGTGGGCAATCCGGTATGACCGGTGGGACCGGGCCCGAGGGATGGGACCTTCCGAGAAACTCTACGCTCACTGGGCCCATGCCGCAGCAACGCGCCAAACGGCAAACAACACGAAAATCGGCCGTGCAAGTCGACCGCAGCAGTATGGACGAGCTGCTCGGCTTCCAGTTGCGGCTCGCCTATGTGGCCGTCTCGCGGCACTTCGCGGCATCCATGGCCCACCTTGATCTCACCCAGAAGCAGACCGGCGTGCTGTGGCTGATCGGCGCCAATCCCGGCGTGTCGCAGACCGCACTGGCCAAAAAGCTCGACATGGACCGCGCCTCGATGATGGCGATCGTCGATCGGCTGGAAGCGCGCGAGATCCTGGTCCGCGAACGCTCACGCCATGACGGGCGCCGGCAGGAACTCTATCTGACGGCAAGAGGCCGCACATTTCTGAAGCAATCCAGGACCGCGCTGCTCGAGCACGAGCGCTGGTTCACGAGCCGGTTCAGCGAAGCCGAACTGGCGATGCTCATGGAATTGCTGATCCGCCTGCAGGAATAGTCAGGCCGCGAAGGCGCGCAACCTCTCAGCGGCCCCTGGCCTTGGCAGCCGCCGCGCGGCGCCCCTCTTCGAACGCCAAACGTCCGGGATCGACATCCCCCTCGGGCAGCGCGGCGATGATCTCGTCGAATATCTCCTGCAGCTCTTCCTTGAATTCGGGATGCGGGAAAATATAGAGATCGTTCGTGCGGATCGCGGCCAGCACCTTCTCGCCGACCTCCACCGGATCCATGCCCACCTTGTGGACATCGGCCAGCCGACGCATGAAGGCCTCATCGACCGGACCCTTTTCATGCGACAGCGCTTCGGGGCGGACCTTGTCGCTTTCATAGATCGCGCTGTTGACGAGCCCCGGGCATAGCACCGAGACGCCGATATTGTAGGGCGCCAGGCTCCAGCGCAGGCTTTCGGTCAGACCGCGCACGGCGAATTTCGAGGTGGTGTAGATGCCGGCGCCCGGGCCGGTGATGAAGGACGCCATCGAGGCAGTGTTGACGATCTGCCCGCCCTGCCCCAGCGCCTTGATGCGCGGCACGAAGGTCTGCACGCCATTGATCACGCCGCCAAGATTGACGCCCAGGATCCAGTCCCAGTCCTCATAGCTGCATTCGTCCATCGGTGAAAACATGTTGATGCCGGCATTGTTGCAGACCAGCTGCACCGGGCCGAAGACGCGCTCGGCCTCGTCGGCGGCGCGGGCGAACGCCGCGCGGTCGCTGACATCCAGCCGGATCGGATGGACCTGGAAATTGGTATCGGCAAATTCGGCCATGGCCTTGTCGAGATGGTCCTGGCGGATATCGGCGATCACGACCTTCATGCCGGCGGCGGTAAAGACCTTGGCCATGCCGAGACCGATCCCGCTGCCCCCGCCGGTGATGAATGCGACCTTGCCCTCGACATCTTTCATGATTCTCAACTCCAGGCTTTCGCGGCGTGGGCCACGCTGCGGCCATAGGCCTTCAGGCCCCACCAGATCGACAGGCCGGCGAGCGGCCCCAGAATCACGGCGGTGGTCGACAGCGCGTAGCGCAGATGCGCTTCGCCGAACATGGTGTCGGTCAGGGTTGCGACCACCGTGGGACCGAGCCCAAATCCGATCACGTTGAAGATGAACAGCGCCAATGCCGTGATCTGGCCGCGCATCTCATTGGGCGTGATCACCTGGATCGCCGCATTCTGCGGCCCCACCACCCAGGCGGCGATGAAGCCGTTGAACGCCGCGAAGGCCGCGGCCAGCGCGCCCGTGGGCATCAGCGGCAGCAGCACCTGCCCCGGAATCAGCAGGAATATCGCCCACACCACGACGCGCAGATTGGCGTCGTCCTTGCCCTGACGCTGCCAGCGTTCGGACAGCCAGCTTCCGAACATCGCCCCGAACGGCCACACCACCAGAAACACGGTCCCGGCCACCAGACCGGCCTGGGTCATCGACCAGCCATAGGTGCGGCCGAAAAATGTCGGGATCCAGCTGGCGGTGCCGAAGGCCAGCATGGTGTTGAACGCCAGGCCCAGCAGCATCGGCCCATAGACGGCGCGGTTGTCGACAACGAACTTGACGACATCGCGCACCGGAACCGATGCGGGACGCGCCTTGCCGCCTCGCCGGGTGCGCGCCGTTTCCGCCAGCATGCGGCCGCGGCGCACCGGCTCCTTCACGGTCCACATCAGGGCGGCGACGAAAAGCCCGGGCAGGCCCACCATGATGAAGGTGAGCTGCCAGGCCTGGAGCGTGCCCAGCAGCGGGACCTCGACGGGCGCGATGCGGGAGAGATACAGGATCATCGCGCCGCCGATGATCAGCGAAAGCCCGTTGCCCGCCATGAAGCCGAAATTGAGCACGGCGATGGCACGCGGCAGCTTCAACGGCGGAAACAGATCCGACATCATCGAGAAGGTCGCCGGGCCGTTGCAGGATTCGCCCACGCCCGTGACGACGCGCGCGGCGAAGAGCTGCCAGAAACTCGTCGCCAGCCCGCACATGGCCGTCGCCGCGCTCCACAGCCCGATGCCCACGCCGATGATGGTGCGCCGCGTGCCCACATCGGCGAGCCGCGCCACCGGCAGGCCCAGGAAGAGATAGAAGATGACGAAGGCGAAGCCCATGATCAGGCTGACCTGGAAATCGCTGAGATGCAGATCGGCTTTGATCGGCGGCACCAGGAGCGTGACGATGCCCCGGTCCAGGAAGTTGATCGTCAGCGCCAGCGCGAAGACGAAGACCGCATACCAGGCACGCCGCGGGCTCGGCCACGGCTCGGCCGACGGCTTGTCCGTCACGGTTTCGGGGGCGGCGTCCAGCGTCATGTCGCGTGCGTTTCCCGGATTGCGCCGCCGCATCGCTGTGGCGGCCGGCCATTCGGCGCTTGTTGTCAACGCCGGACGAGCTTCCCTGCGCCACCGCGCGGCTACTCCACCTGTGGGGAACCGGAAGCTGCTGGGCCGGGAAGGCTTTGTCCGGCCGCCGCGGCGAGCGGTTTGCTCATGCCGCGCGCGCGGCGGTCCCGGACAGGATCATATCGGAGGCCTTTTCGGCGATCATGATCGTGGGCGCATTGGTGTTGCCCGAACAGATCTTCGGCATGATGGAAGCGTCGACGACCCGAAGCCCCTCGACGCCGATGACGCGCAATTGCGGATCGACGACGGCCATCTCGTCATGGCCCATCTTGCAGGTACCGACGGCATGATAAAGCGTGGCGCCGGCCATCGCGGCGTAAGCGAGCTTGCTCTCATCGGTATCGCCAAAGGGATCGCCGGGCTCGGCAAGATATTTGGCGATGGCCGGCTGGCTCATGATCTTGCGCGCCCAATCGAGGCCGGCGATCGCCGCCTGCTTGTCGGCGGGATCGGCCAGATAGTTCGGCACGATGGTGGGATAGACCGTCGCGTCCGGTGACTTGATGTGCACCGTGCCGCGGGATTCCGGCCGGATCTGGCACGGCGTGCAGGTGAGCCCCGGCACCTTCTCCAGCACCAGAGCCTGGGTCTTGCCGAGGATCTCCAGATCCATCGATGCGGCCATCATGTGGAACTGCAGGTCGGGATGGGCGAGTTCGGGACGCGACCTGAGAAAGGCGGCGACGTGGGCCACCGCGAAGGTGAGCAGGCCCTTGCGCATCAGGCCGTATTTCAGAATCTCCTTGAGGAGCGGCAGGCCATGCGACATCTCGTTGACCGTGACGCATTCGGGCTTCAGCCGCCACTGACAGCCGATCATGTAATGGTCCTGCAGGTTCTCGCCGACGCCCTTGAGTTCGTGCAGCACCGCGATGCCGTGCTGTTGCAGCAGGTCGCCACGGCCGATGCCGGAGGTTTCCAGCAATTGCGGGGAGGCCACCGCGCCGGCGGCCAAAATCACCTCGCCGCGGCATTTCACTGTTCGCGTCTGGCCGTGCTGGATATATTCGACGCCGACGGCCTTCTTGCCTTCGAACAGGACACGCGTGGTGTGGGCGTTGGTTTCGACCGTCAGGTTCGGCCGGCCCATCACAGGATGCAGATAGCCCACCGCGGTCGAATTCCGCTTGCCGTTCTTGATCGTGAGCTGGAACCAGGTGGCGCCTTCCTGCTCGCCATCATTGATGTCGTCCTTGCGCGGAATGCCGGCTTCGATCGCGGCTTCGAGCAAGGCCGCCGAGATCGGGTTCTTCTCGGTGATGTCGGAGACGTTCAGCGGGCCGCCGGTGCCATGGGCTTCGTTCGCTCCGCGCTCCTGGTTTTCGGCGCGCTTGAAATAGGGCAGGACGTCCGAATAGGACCAGCCCTCACAGCCCATCTGGCGCCAGCCGTCGTAATCGGCCGCCTGACCGCGGATATAGAGCAGACCATTGATCGAGGACGAACCGCCGAGCACCTTGCCCTTGGGCCATTTGTGCCTGCGGCCGCCGGAGCCTTCGTCGATTTCGGTCTCATAGAGCCAGTTCACCTTCGGATCGTTCAGCGTCTTGCCGAAGCCGATGGGCGTGTGGATCATCATGTTGGACCAGAACTGGCCGAGATTTTTCAGCGGCCGGTCGTCGCCACCGGCTTCCAGCAGCACAACCCTGTTCCTGGGATCGGCGGAGAGCCGGTTCGCCAGCACACACCCCGCGCTGCCCGCGCCGACGATGACATAGTCCGCAGTGATTGCCTCGGCCATACGCGTCCTCCATATCCCGGAAGGACTAGCGATAAAGCAGAGTTGCGGGCCTTGCCAAGCCGCGAGGCGGGGCATTTCGCTTTAAGTTGAGACTGCCTTCCTTCCCGCGAAGGATCACCGACGCAAGCGGGCGGCGCGGTTTCGACGCGGCGCCCGCGGCCGTCCCGTCAGCCCCAAACGTCTTTGGCGATTTCGACCATGCGGGCGAGCTTGATCCACTGATCGTCTTCGCCAAGCTCATTGCCATGTGCGGTCGAGGAGAAGCCGCATTGATGGCTGAGCGCCAGCTGATCGAGCGGCGCATACCGGGCGGCTTCCTCTATCCGCCGCTTGACCGCATCTTTGGATTCGACCTCGGCCTTCTTCGAACTCATCAGCCCCAGCACGACGGTCTTGCCCTTTGGCAGATGCCGCAGCGGCGCGAAATCGCCGGAGCGCTCGTCGTCGTATTCCAGGAAGAAGGCGTCGATCTTCAACTCGTTGAGCAAGATCTCTGCCACCGGCTCATAGCTTCCCTGCGCGACCCAAGCGCTCTTGAAATTGCCGCGGCACAGATGAACACCGACCGTCATGTCGGCCGGCCTGCCGGCAATCGCGCGGTTGATCAGCTCGCAATAGGCCCGCGTCAGCGCATCCGGATCGTCGCCACGCGCGGCCGTGCTCTTGCGGATCTCCGGATCGCAGAGATAGGCCAGATTGGTGTCGTCGAGTTGCAGATACCGGCAACCGCGCTTCGCCAGATCGGCGATCTCGGCGGCATAGGCATCGGCCAGATCGGCGTAGAACGTCTCGAGATCGGGATAGACCTCCTTGCTGATCGCCTCGCGGCCACCGCGGAAATGCAGCATGGAGGGCGAGGGGATCGTGACTTTCGGGGTTTCGCTGACGACGGATTTCAGAAAATCGAAATCGGCGCCCTGGATCGGTCCGGAATGGCCGACCTTGCCCGAGACATGCATCGTCGGCGGCGCGAAACCGACCTTGGAGCCGTCATCCTTGCGGAATTTGGACGAGAACTCGCCATAGCTCACTGTCACGCCTTGGAGCCGTTCCAGGAAATCGACATGGAAGAAGGTGCGGCGGAATTCGCCATCGGTGATGGCATGCAGACCGACCCGCTCCTGCTTCTTCACGACCTCGCGGATGCAGTCGTCTTCCGCCACACGCAGTTCGTCGGCGGAGATCGTCTTCTCCTCGAACTTCTGGCGCGCCTCCAGAAGACGCTTCGGCCGCAGGAAGCTTCCCACATGATCGGCCCGGAAGGGAGGTTTCTGGCTCATCGGATCGTGCCCTTTCTCTGGCTGCCACGCGGGAAGGCGCAAGGCATGATGGGTGCACGCTATCCGGGTTCGCTCCAATACAGCCGCATCGGATTGTCGACCAGCAATGCCTGCTGCAATGCCGCCGTCGGCGCGATCTTCGGAATGACGTCCACAAGCAGACCGTCATCCGGAACATGGGTTGTCATGTTGGGGTGCGGCCAATCCGTGCCCCATAGCACACGGTCCGGAAACCGCTCAACCACACACCGCGCAAACGGCACGACATCGTCGTAAGGCGGCCCCAGAAGCGACAGACGCTCGGGACAACTGACCTTGCTCCAGATGTTTTCGTTATCCGAAAGAAGATTCAGAAATCGAAGAAAGTCGGGGTGATCGATGCCCTTGGCCACATCCGGCCGGCCCATGTGATCGACAATGACCCTGGTGGGGAGGGACGTCAGGAACGGCACCAGCTCTTCCAGATCGGCCGCTTCGAAATAGACGACAATGTGCCAGCCAAGCGGTGCGATCCTGGCGGCGATCTTCGCATAGACCTCGCGCGGCGTCGCATCGACAAGGCGTTTGACGAAATTGAAGCGCACGCCACGCACCCCGGCGGCATCGAGCGCGACCAGATCCGCATCACTGATATCGGGGGCAACCGAGGCGACACCGCGCGCAAGACCGTTCGACGCCGTGAGGGCATCGACCATGGCGCGGTTGTCCTGGCCGTGGCAGGTGGCCTGGACGATGACGTTGCGCGCGAAGCCGAGAAAATCGCGCAGCGCGAACAGCTTCTCCTTGGGCGCGTCGCCCGGGGTGTATTTGCGCTGCGGCGCATAGGGGAAGACGTCGCCGGGACCGAAGACATGACAATGGGCATCGACCGCGCCCGGCGGCGGCCTGAATCCGGGCTTCGACGGGTTGGGGTGAAACTGGTGATCCTTGGGATCGATGCGCGTCATGCTGTTTGCTCCCTTCACGCCGGGACCAGGCGCGGGCGGATACCGATTTGCGATTCGAGGACGGGCGCGTCGAGTGCGCCCTCCCATTTCGAGACCACGATTGTGGCGATGCAATAGCCAATGACGTTGACGAAGGTGAGCGCCTCGGCCATCAGCCGATGAATCCCGAGGATCAGTGCGATGCTGGCCAGCGGGATCACCGGCATGGAGCTGAGCGTCGCCGCCAGCACCACGAATGCGGCCCCGGCGACGCCGGCCGCGCCCTTGGAGGTGAGCAGCAGCACCGCCATGAGCCCGAGCTCCTGCGGCAGGGTCAGCGGCGTGTTGGTGGCCTGGGCCAGGAACATCGTGGCCGTCGCCAGATAAAGACAGGTGCCGTCGAGGTTGAAGGAATAGCCCGCCGGCACGACGAGCCCGACGACGGATTCCTCGCAGCCCAGTTTTTCCATTTTCTCGATGATGCGGGGCAGCACGGTTTCGGTGGAAGTCGTGGCGGCGACGATCAGAATCTCGTCGCGGATGTAATAGAGCAGCTTGAACAGGCTGAGCCCCATGGCGCGGGCGATGGCGCCGAACACGACGAACACGAACAGCAGGCAAACGACATAGAATTCGGCCAGAAGCGCCCCCAGCGAGACCAGCGATTGCGCCCCGAAGGCCCCGACGGTAAAGGCGATGGCGCCGAAGGCACCAATCGGCGCCACCCACATGATGTAGCCGACGATCCTGAAGAACACCGCCGAAGCCATGCCGATGAAATCGACGACCGGCTTGCCCTTTTCGCCCAATGCGCCCAGGCCCACCGCGAACAGGATCGAAACGAACAGCACCTGCAGCACATTGCCGGCCGTGAAGGCACCGAAAAAAGTCTGCGGGATGATGTGCAGGATGTACTGGGTGACAGACTGGCTTTGCGCCGTGCTGGCATAGCCGGCGACGAGCTTCATATCGAGCGCGCTGGCGTCGATGTTCATGCCGGCGCCCGGCTTCCACAAATCGACCGCGACAAGGCCGAAGATCAGGGCCAGGGTCGTGATGACCTCGAAATAGACAATGGCCTTGAGCGCCACCCGGCCGGCCCGGCGCATGTCGCGCATCGAGGCCACGCCGTGGACCACGGTGCAGAAGATCACCGGGCCGATCATCATGCGGATCAGGGCAATGAAGCCGTCGCCCAGCGGCTTCATCTGCGCGCCGAGGCCCGGGTCGACGATGCCCAGCACCACACCGAGCAGCGTTGCGGCCAGCACCTGGAACCAGAGCTGGCCGAACACGCCGAAACGGGAGGTGGCTGCGGCCATTCTCAGCCCTTGAGCGCGTCGAGCTTGGCCGCAATGCGCGGATAGACGCGCCGCGCATTGCCCTCGAAAATCCGCATCTTGTCGGCGTCGCTGAGCGCAGCACCGTCGATATAGCGCTTGGTGTCGTCGAAATAATGCCCGGTTTCCGGATCGATGCCGCGCACCGCGCCGACCATCTCCGAGCCGAACAGGATGTTTTCGATCGGGATCACTTTCAGCAGCAGATCGATGCCCGGCTGGTGATAGACGCAGGTGTCGAAATAGACATTCTTCATCACATGTTCGATCAGCGGGGGACGTTTGAGCATGTCGGCCAATCCGCGATAGCGGCCCCAGTGATAGGGCACCGCCCCGCCGCCATGGGGAATGATGAAGCGCAGCGTCGGGAAATCCTTGAACAGATCGCCCTGGATGAGCTGCATGAAGGCGGTGGTGTCGGCGGCGATGTAATAGCCGCCCGTGGCATGGAAGGCCGGGTTGCAGGAGCCGGAGACATGCACCATGGCGGGCACGTCGAGCTCGACCATCTTCTCGTAGAGCGGATACCAGCTTCTGTCGGTGAGCGGTGGCGACTTGAAATAGCCGCCGGAGGGATCGGGGTTGAGATTGCAGCCGATGAAGCCATGCTCCTTGACGCAACGTTCCAGCTCGGCGGCGCTATGCGCGGGCGGCGTGTCGGGGGTTTGCGGAAGCTGGCAGACGCCGACGAAGTTCTCCGGATAGAGGCGGCAGACGCGCGCGATCAGGTCGTTGCACAGCCGCGACCACTGGATGGAGGTCCGCTCATTGCCCAGATGGGGCCCCATGGCGGAGGCGCGCGGCGAGAAGATCGTGAGGTCTGTCCCGCGTTCCTTCTGGATCTTGAGCTGGGCGCCCTCGATCCCCTCGCGGATGTGATCATCGCTGATGTGCGGTTCGGCCAGCGCCGCCAGCGCCTCGGGGTCATCGAAGGCCGCGACCTGCTTTTCGCGCCAGTCCCAGAGAAATTTGGGCGCGGTCGTGTAATGGCCGTGACAATCGATGATCATGTCTTTCCTCCCGCCTGAGCGGCGATAGCCTTGAGAATGTTGTCGAGCATGCCGTCGAGATCGGCGGCCGCGAGCGCGGCTTTGTGTTCGGCCGCCCAATCCTGGCGCTCGGCGGTGGCCGCGCTCATCAGGGGGGTGAGGCCCGCCTCGCGCACGGTCTCGGCCACTTCGCGCATTTCCTCGGCCCGGCGTACGCCATGCTCGAGCGAACGCGAGATCATGTATTGCGCCAGCTTCTCCCAGTCGCCGACCGGCAGCAGGTCGGAGAGCGAGTTCAGCACCACATGCTCGACGCCATAGTGGCGCGCGGCGAGCATCGATTCGGTCAGGAGCGCCTCGATGCCCTTGATCATGACGCTGCGGCACATCTTGGTGGCCGAGGCCTTGCCCAGCTCGGCGGCATAGACTTCGCCCTTGAAGCCGAGCGGCGCGGAGATGTCGGCAAAGGCTTGCGCATGGGCGCCGCCCAGCAGCATGCGCGAGGCGATGCGCCTGGGGCCGATGGGCGTCATCACCGCCGCCTCGACATAGCGCCCCCCTGCCCCATCGATGATTCCGGCGGCCCTGATCTTCATACCCGGCGAGGCGGAATTGAAATCGGCATAGAGCGCGCCGGGCTTGAGGCCCGCCACGACGGATTGCGCGGCCTCGAGATCGGAGGCGGCCGTCACGGCGCAAAGGATGAGATCGGCGTCGCCCACGGCGGCGGCGGCGCCGGCGGCAGGCGTCACCTTGTGCGAGGTCAGCGCCTTTGACGGGATGCTGTTTGGGTCGTCGAACTTGATATCGTAGGCGGTGATATCCGTCACGCCCGCTGCGGCAAGGTCTTCGGCCAGGATCTGGCCCACCTCGCCGAAACCGATCAGGCAGATGCGCGGCGGGCTCATTTTCCGGCCCACACCGAGGCCGGGATATAGACCTCGCCCGCCATCAGCTTGCGCGCCGTGCGCAGCAGGGCCGAGCGGTGGACCTTGACCTCGCCGGCTTCGAGACTGACATCCATCGCCACGGTGAAGAAGCCGGTGGGGTGTTCGACATCCAGGCTCGTCACGGCCTCGACATCGGCAATGCCGGCCACCTCGGCGGCAATGGAGCCGGGGGTGACGCAGGCCGTGGCCACGCTGACGGCGCCGAACACGCCGATGGCTTCATGGACGCGATGGGGAATGAAATTGCGGGTGCAGATGGCGCCGCCGGCCTGCGGCCTGGCGACCAGGCACATCTTCGGCACCGTCTTCTTGGCGACATCGCCGAGATTCATCATCGGCCCGACCTTGAGGCGAATGGCCTCGAGCTTGGCCTTGAGGTCGGCGTCGGCTTCGAGTTCGGCGGGGCTTTCATAGCCCGTCCTGCCGAAATCCGCCGCGCGCATGACCACCACCGGCATGCCATTGTCGATGGCCGTCAGTTCGATGCCATTGACCGTGTCGCGCGCGCTTCCGGTCGGCAACAACGCGCCACAGCTGGAGCCGGCCACATCGAGAAAATCGATGGGGATCGGGGCCGCCGTGCCGGGCACGCCGTCGATGCGGACCTCGCCCTGGTAATTCACCAGCCCGCCTGGCGTCTGGATGCTGGCGACGGCGATGGAGTTGGTGTTGCGCATAAAGATGCGCACATCGGTGACGCCGTCCTTCGCCGCCACCATGCCGTGTTCGATGGCGAAGGGGCCGATGCCCGCCAGCAGATTGCCGCAATTCTGCGAGTCCGAGACACTTGGCCTGATCGACCGAAACCTGCAGGAACAGATAATCGACATCCACGTCGTCGCGGCTGGGCTGTGAGACCACCGCGACCTTGCTGGTCAGCGGATGGGCGCCGCCCATGCCGTCGATCTGACGGATGTCGGGCGAGCCCATGGCCGCCAGCAACACCCTGTCGCGGGTTTCGACATCGGCCGGCAGATCCTCGGCACGGAAATACAGCCCCTTGGAGGTGCCGCCGCGCATGATCGTGCAGGGGATCGCCGTCTGCATGTCAGTCCGCGTCCGGCGGCGCGTCGACATATTTGAGGCCCTTTTCGGCCAGACGCTCGCGCATCTTGTAGATGTCGAGACCGAGCTCGCCGGATTTGAGCCGCGCGCGCACGCCGGCTTCCTTCTCCTCGCGGGCGATCGAGGCCTTGAGGACGGCATCGGCCTGCTTGCGGGCGACGACGACGACGCCGTCATCATCGGCCACGATCAGATCGCCGGGCCTGATCAGCTGGCCGGCGCAAACCACTGGCGTGTTCACATTGCCCAGCGTCTCCTTGACCGTGCCCTGGGCATAGACCGCCTTGGACCAGACCGGGAAGTTCATCTCATGCAGTTCGGCAATGTCGCGCACGCCGGCATCGATGATCAGGCCCCTGACGCCGCGCGCCGCCAGCGACGAGGCCAGCAATTCGCCGAAATAGCCGGCATCGGAGAAGGAGGTTGGCGCAACGACGAGGATATCGCCCGCCTGGCACTGCTCCACCGCGACATGGATCATCCAGTTGTCGCAGGGCGCGACCTCGACCGTCACCGCCGTGCCCGCAATGCGGGCGCCGGGATAGATCGGGCGCATATTGGGCGCGAGCAGGCCCTTGCGGCCTTGCGCCTCGTGCACGGTGGCCACCCCGATATTGGCGTAACCGGTCACGGTTTCGGCCGCCACGCGCTTGATGTTCTGGACCACCACGCTCATGCGGGTCTCTCCTCGGTATCGATATTGGCCTGCGCCACCGGGTTATAGCGCGGGCCGTGGACCGTGTCCTCGTTGATCAGGGCCTCGAGACGCGCCATCAGCCCGTCATCAAGGGTGACATCCGCGCCACCGGCGTTCTCGGCCAAATGTTCGAGATTGGCGGTGCCGGGGATCGGCACGATGTTGGGGCCCCGGGCCAGCAGCCAGGCCAACGCCAGCTGCGCCATGGTGCAATCGGCTTCGCGCGCGATCGCGGCATAGCCGTCCAGCAGCTTGAGGTTTTCCTCGAAGTTCGGCGACTGGAAGCGCGGCATGTTGCGGCGGATATCCTTCGGCGCCAGTGCGGACACGTCGCGCAGCTTGCCGGTGAGGAAGGCGCGGGCGACAGGGCTGAAGGCGACGAACGCGATGCCCAGTTCGCGGCAGACATCGAGCACGCCATATTCGGGATTGCGCGTCCACAGCGAATATTCGGACTGCACCGCCGTGACCGGGTGCACGGCGTGGGCCCTGCGGATCGTCGCCGCCGACATTTCGGACAGGCCGATGGTGCGCACCTTTCCGGCCTTCACCAGCTCGGCCAGCGCGCCGACGCTGTCTTCGATCGGCACCTTCTTGTCGAGGCGGTGCAGGTAATAGAGGTCGATGACATCGGTCTGCAGCCGCGCGAGGCTTTCCTCGCAGGTCTTCTTGAGCATCTCCGGCCGGCCATCGATCCGGCCCTTGCCGTCCACGATCGTCAGGCCGCATTTGCTGGCGAGCACAAATTCGCGGCGGCGCGATTTCAGGGTGTTTCCGACCAGCGTCTCATTGGCGCCGCCGCCGTAGAGCGAGGCGGTATCGAGAAAGGTGTAGCCCAGCTCCAGCGCCTTGTTGAGCAGCGCCGCACCCGCCGCCGCGTCGGGCGGCGTGCCATAGGCATGGCTGAGATTCATGCAGCCCAGCCCGATGGCGGAAACCTCGAATGGTCCGATTTTGCGTGTCTGCATGGATCAGCCCTGGCTCTTCAGGTCCTGCTCCAGCCGGTCGAGCGTCTGCATGGCCGGCAGACACTGGGCGACGCTGGCGTTGGGCTCGCGGCCTTCCTTGATGGCGGCGAAGAATTCGCGGTCCTGCAGCTCGATGCCGTTCATCGAGACATCCACCTTGGAGACGTCGATCTGTTCCTCCTTGCCGTCGACCAGATCGTCATAGCGCGCGATATAGGTGCCGTTGTCGCAGATATAGCGGAAGAAGGTGCCGAGCGGGCCGTCATTGTTGAAGGACAGCGACAGCGTGCAGATCGCGCCGTTTTCCGTCTTCAGCTGGATCGACATGTCCATGGCGATGCCGAGCTCGGGATGGATCGGGCCCTGCACGGCGCGGCGCGACCGTGATCTTCTCGCCGGTCTGGTACTGGAACAGATCGACGGTGTGGCAGGCATGGTGCCACAGCAGATGGTCGGTCCAGCTGCGCGGCTTGCCCAGCGCATTCATGTTCTTGCGGCGGAAGAAATAGGTCTGCACGTCCATCTGCTGGATGTTGAGCTCGCCCGGCCTGATGCTTGCTTGTGCACCCATTGGTGGCTGGGATTGAAGCGGCGCGTGTGGCCGGCCATGGCGACGAGACCGGTTTCCTTCTGCACCGCGCACCAGGCGTTCGGAATCGGCCAGATTGTCGGCCATCGGAATTTCGACCATGCACATGCTTGCCGGCCTGCATGCACTGGCTCGGCCTGGTCGGCATGCATCTGGGTCGGCGTGGTCGAGGATCGCGGCCTCGACGCCGGGCTGCGCCAGGCATTCCGCGAGATCGGTCGTCCAGTGCGGGATGCCGAAGCGCTCGGCCACCTCCTCGGTCGTGTCCGGGCTGCCGCCGGCCAGCGTCACCACTTCGATATCGTCGATATTCTTCAGTGCGTCGAGATGCTTGATGCCGAAGGCGCCCTGACCGGCAAGACAGATCTTCATGCTGCGGCCTCCTTTTTGTGCTGTTCGTGGAATTCTTTGTTCTCCAGGATGATGTGGCCGACCCCGGTGGACGACGCCGGCACATGGTAGAAGCGGTAGACCTCTTCGACATCCTTGCCGAGCGCACCGCGCATCGTCAGCCACATCACCAGCTCGATGGCCTCGTTGCCGGCTTCGCGCAGATATTCGATGGCGGGAATCTTCGCCAATCCTTCGGGATCCCTGGTCAAGCCGTCGAGGAAGCGCGGTGTCGAAATCCTTGTTGATCAGGCCCGCGCGCTTGTTCTGGATCTGGTGGGACATGCCGCCGGTGCCGAAGATCACGACGTTCAGATCCTCGTCCCAGCTCTCGACCGCGCGCCTGATCGCCTTGCCCGAGCTCATGGCAGCGGTGGCCGCTGGGCGCCGGGTACTGCACCACATTGACCGCCAGCGGGATCACCCGGCAGGGCCATTCTTTCGGGCGAGCTCGAACAGCAGCGACATCGGCGCCGTCAGGCCGTGGTCGACCTGCATCTCGTTGACGATGGTCATGTCGAACTCGTCCAGCACCAGCTACTGCGCCATATGCGAGGCGAATTCGGGATAGCCCTTCACCACCGGCACAGGGCGCGGGCCCCAGCCCTCATCGGCGATTTCGAACTCGTCCGCGCAGCCGATCGCGAAGGTGGGGATGATCTTGAAGTCGAAGGCGTTGACATGGTCGTTGTAGACCATGATCACGACATCCGGCTTGACCTCGGCCATCCATTTCCTGGCCGGCTCATAACCCTTGAACACCGGCGCCCAATAGGGCTCGCCGGCCTTGCCGTTGTCGATCGCCGCGCCGATGGCGGGCGTGTGGGAGGTGTCCGACGCCTGCAATGATCCTGGCCATCAGACTTCTCCCCGTTCTTTCCTGGACCGCCAGCCCTCGATCGAGCGGCCGCCGGCCAGCATCATGTCGAGATATTCCTGCTGGGTCATGCCGGACATTTCCGCGGCCATGTACTGATAGGAATGCTTGTCGGTGAAGGCGAGCTTGGCCAGGGCGTAGGAGACGCCACCAAGCTCGAGAAGCGATTCCAGGCGCGCTTCATCACCGCCTGACGCTGCTCCTCGGTCATCGGGAACTTCATCAGATATTTGTGCTCGTCGGCCAGGAATTCCTCGCGGTTTTCGGCCTTCATCAGCGAGTAGAGAAACTGGTTGAGATGATAGCCCTTTCGCGCCCGCTGGGCGTCGAACACCGTGGTGCCCGGAATGTCGTCATAGTCGTTGGCTTTTGTCATGCCGTGCTCCGTTCCCGGACTCATCTGTGATCTCGTTAGAGGGGCAAGCCCACATAGTTCTCCGCCACCACCCGCTGGGCCGGCTGCGAGTGCCGGATGTAGTCCAGTTCGGCGATCTGCAGCTTGCGCTCGATCGGTGGCACATCCGGAAAGCGATGCGTCAGACTGGTCAGATACCAAGAAAAGCGTTCGGCTTTCCAGACCCGTGCGAGCGCCTTTTGCGAATAAACGTCCAGACCGTCATCAACCCCGTCACGGTAATGGGCAATGAATCCCTCTGAGAGGAAATGGATGTCGCTCGCAGCAAGGTTCAGCCCCTTGGCGCCGGTCGGCGGGACGATATGGGCGGCGTCTCCGGCGAGGAACAATCTGCCGTGGCGCATCGGCTCGGCCACGAAACTGCGCAGCGGCGCGATGGACTTTTCCAGCGCCGGGCCGCGCGCGAGATGCGCCTCGGCCTGCGGGCCCAGCCGCAGGGCCAGCTCATCCCAGAGGCGTTCGTCGGGCCAGGCTTCCAGCTTCTCGTCGATCGGACATTGGATGTAGTAGCGGCTGCGCGTGTGCGAGCGCATGCTGGCCAGCGCGAAGCCGCGCTCGTGGTTGGAGTAGATCAATTCGTGGTTGCAGGGCGGCACATCCGCCAGGATGCCCAGCCAGCCGAAAGGATAGACCTTCTCATACTCCTTGAGAATGTTCGCGGGGATGCTGCGGCGGCTGACACCGTGATAGCCGTCGCAGCCGGCGATGAAATCGCAATCGAGACGATGCTCCGTGCCGTGTTTGCGATAGGTCACATGGGGTTTCGTTTCGATGTCGTGCAACGCCACGTCTTCGGCCTCGAAGACAAGCGGCCCGTTGCGGCCCACGATCCCGTCATTGAGATCCTTCGTCAGTTCGGTCTGGCCATAGACCATGACGCGCGAGCCGCCGGTCAGGCCGTGCAGGTCGATGCGGAACAGTTCGCCGTCGAGCGCGATATTGACGCCGTCATGCGGCAACCCCTCGGCGTGCATGCGGGCCCCAACGCCGGCCCGGTCGAGAAGATCGACCGTCACCTGCTCCAGAACCCCGGCCCGGATGCGGGCTTCGACATAGGCGCGGTTCCTGCGCTCCAGCACGACGCAATCCACGCCGGAGATATGGAGAAGCTGGGCCAGCAGCAAGCCAGCCGGCCCGCCGCCAATGATGGCAACCTGGGTGCGCACGCGCGTCTCCCTCTGCGCTTCGGGCGTGAGTGTGGGCCCCGGCCGGACGGGCCCCATCGATTTTCTCGGATTCCAGCCCAAAAGGCCGGGCTGCGCGATGGATGAACTTGCTATAAAATTGGACTTTTCTAACGGACAAGGCCTGCGCTGACGGCCGAGACCCTCCGATGCAGAAACAGCAAGAATTTGTCGTTACAAGCTTTTTTCTCTATGGCGAGCCGCCGCGGGCCGAACGGGGGCATTTCCTTCACTTGGAGACTTTGGACGCCCGCAGCCGGCCCAATGACTGGAACATCCGCCCTCACGCCCACGCCAATCTGAGCCACATATTCTTCATCCGCGACGGCGGCGGCGAGATGCTGGTTGAGCGGGGCCGACTGAATCACCAGGCCCCGGTCCTGCTGGTGGTGCCGGCCCGCACCATTCACGCCTTCCATTGGCACCCGGAAAGCGCGGGCTGGGTGCTGACCCTGTCCGACACCTATCTGGACGACCTGTTCGCCCGCGAGGCCGGGTTCCGGGCCTTGTTCGAACAGCCTGACGGATTCGAATTCGCGCGCGGCGGCGCCGAGATGGCGCTGTTCGAATTCGAGCTGGCACGGCTGTCGCGCGAGTTGAACTGGACGGCGCCAGGCCACGCCGCGGCAGTGGAGGCGCATCTGCAAGCAGTGATGATCGAAGCCATGCGGCTGATGCAGCGCGTGCGCGGCCGCAGCGCGGTGGCCCCCGGCCCGCATTCCGAAATCGTCGCGCGCTTTCGCGCCGCGGTCGAAGACAATTTCCGCCGCAATCTGCCGCTGGGCGCCTATGCCGACCGGCTGGGCCTCAGCCCGTCGCGGCTGCGCGCGGCCTGCCTGAAGGTGGCCGAACAACCGCCGGCGCGGCTGGTGCAGGAGCGGCGCCTGCTCGAAGCCCGCCGCATGCTGCTTTATTCGAACGTTACCATCGCCGAGACCGCCTATCATCTCGGCTATGACGATCCGGCCTATTTCAGCCGCGTATTCACGCGCAATGTGGGGCAATCGCCGCGGGCCTTCCGCAAGCGCCATCCGATGATCGCCTAGATCGGGAAGGCGCGTCAGTTGAGCTTGCGCGCGCGCAGCACATTCTTTTGCACCTTGCCCGAGCCGGTGCGCGGCAGGGCGTCGACCCAGACGAAGTGCTTGGGGATCTTGTAGCGCGCCAGGCGCTCGTTGCAGAACGCGGCCAAGGCCGCGCCATCGGCCGTCTGGCCGCTGCGCGCGACAAGATAGGCGCAGCCGACCTCGCCCCATCTGTCGTCCGGCACCCCGACCACCGAGGCTTCCTTCACCGCCGGATGATCCAGCAGCACGGCCTCCACCTCGACCGGAAAGACATTCTCGCCGCCGGAGATGTACATGTCCTTCTTGCGGTCCACGATCCACAAGAAGCCGTCTTCGTCCTGGCGCGCCAGATCGCCGGTCTTGAACCAGCCATCCGCGGTGAACGCCTTCGCCGTTTCCTCCGGCCGGTTCCAATAGCCGGGGGTCACATTCGGTCCCTTGAGCCAGAGTTCACCGGTGACGCCGGGCCCGACCTCGCGCCCGTCGTCGTCGGCCAGCCGCACCAGAACGGTCGGCGCCGGCAGACCGACCGAATCGCCTTTGCTGCGGATGACGTCATGCTCCAGCGACATGCTGAAGGTCGAGCCGGTTTCCGTCATCCCGAAGCCGTTGACCATGGTGATGCCGTGATCGAGCCACCAGCGAATATTCGATTCGGGATTTGGCGCGCCGCCGGTGACCAGCGCCACCAAACGGTGAAATTTTTCGGCCGCAAAATCGGGATGGTGGCGCAATTGCGTGGCCATCTGCGGAACGCAAAAGTAATGCGTAATTGCAAGGGCCGGGTCGGCGATGCGCGCGATGGTGCGGCCGGGCTCGAACCCGTCCGACATCAGGATGGTCCCGCCGTGCAGAAGCGGAACGCGCACACAGGCGATAAGACCGATGACGTGGAACAGCGGCGATTCGCACAGGAAGGCGCTGCGATAATCCACGCGGTCCTGAATGCCGAAATTGGTCGCGCTATGAAACATGCCCGTCTCGGTGATGATCACCGCCTTCGGCTTGCCGGAGGTGCCCGAGGTGTAGAGCAGGACCGAGGGCAGATCGGCGGCGGGGAGCGGGGCTGCGGGCGCGGGCTGCGCCTTGCCGATGGCGGCGGCGAGACCCTTCACGGAAAGGCACGGCGCATCCAGTTCCGAGGCCGCGGCGGCGTGAATGTCGTCGTGCACCAGCACTTTCGGAGCACAGTCTTCGATCAGGACGCTGAGTTCGGCGACGGCGAGCCGCCAGTTGAGCGGCACGAAGATCAGGCCGAGGCGCATGCAGGCGTTCTGCAGAACGACCAGCTCGCCGCTGTTCTTGGCCAGCACGGCCACCCGGTCGCCGGCGGCAAGGCCGTGATCGCCTTGCAGAACGCTGACGCAGCGTTGCGTCTCGACATGCAGCTCGGCATAGGTCCAGCGCCGGCCGCTGGCCAGATCGGCGCAGGCCAGCCGCCCGGGCTGGATCCGCGCATACATCGCCACGAAATCCGGCGCGGTGCGGAGCCGCGCGCTGTCGTCACTCATTGGAGCATTCCTTGCGGGAGCCGCCATGCCGGGCGGAGGTTCTATTTCCCGGCCTTGCTTTTATCATAGGCGGCCAGGCCGGGCTTGTAGCTTTTCTCGTCGATGAACTGGCGGATGCCTTCCTTGCGGCCGTCATTGTCGAAGAAGTTGGCCGCTTCCTGCGCACGGATGAGGTAATCCTGGGCATTGTCGAAGGTCATCTCGCGCACGCGGCGCACGGCATCCTTGGCCGCCTTGAGCGTGACGGGATTCTTCTCCAGCAGCACATTGGCCAGTTCGGTGACCCGCGCTTCCAGCTTGCCGAGCGGCACGCTCTCGTTGACGAAGCCCCATTCGGCGGCCGTCTTGCCGTCGATCGTCTCGCCGGTGAGCGCATGATACATGGCGCGACGGAACGAGGTGAGTTCGGTGGCGATCTTGGTGGCGCCGCCGCCGGGCAGGATGCCCCAATTGATTTCGGACAGGCCGAACGTTGCCTCGTCGGCCGCGATGGCGAGGTCGCAGGCGAAGAGCGGACCATAGGCGCCGCCGAAGCACCAGCCATTGACCATGGCGATGGTCGGCTTCTGGTACCAGCGCAGACGCTCCCACCAGCGATAGGCCTCGCGCTGGGACTTGCGCACGCCTTCGAGGCCCTGCGCCTCGGTCTCGCGGAAATATTCCTTGAGGTCCATGCCGGCGGACCAGGCCGAGCCCTCGCCCTTGAGCACGAGCACGCCGAAATCGTCGCGAAACTCGATCTCCTCGAGGATCTCGGCCATGCGCCGATTGAGCTTGGGGTTCATGCAGTTGCGCTTGTCGGGGCGATCGAAGCTCAGCCACGCAATGCCGTCCGCTATCCGGTAGCTCGCGACAGTGGAATCGTCGGCCATGTTCAAGGTCTCCAATGTTGGGCATATTTGTATGTCATCAATACAAATTTAGGGCAACGTGGGGCCGCAGGCCAGAGCCCCGTGAGGGCTGCCCCGAAATGGGGCGGCGGCGCAGGCGCCCGCCGGGGGCCGGCCCGAAGCCGGCGATTGGACCTTGAAACAGCGCAGGGACTATCCTGCCCCCCAGGGACTGTCCAGCCAGGGATACGCCGGTTCGATGCCATCCATACACCGGAAATATCACCGTGCGCCGCCCGGAGCCGCGCCCGGAACCCTGACCGTCGACCCCAGCGCCCCGAAGCCGGAAATCCAGCTGATCTCCTACGGGCCCGAGAGCGGTCCGGCCGGGCTCCATGAGGAACGCGTGACCTCCCTCGACCGGCTGCCCGCCTTGCCGAGCGGCCATACGGTGCGCTGGATCGACGTCAGCGGGCTCGGCGACCGGGCGACGATCGAGCGGCTCGGCGAGATGTTCGATCTGCATCCGCTGGCACTCGCCGACGTCGTCAATGTCAGCCAGCGACCCAAGGTCGAAGCCTATGAAAAGCACCTGTTCATCGTCACGCGGATGCCGCTGACCCCGGACGGCCCCGCGGATGCGACCGCCACTGAGGTGGATGCGCCGCCCTGGACCAGCCATGCCGGGCAATTGCGCACCGAACAGGTGGCGATCTGCGTCGGCACCGATTTCGTGATCACCTTTCAGGAGCAACCCGGGGACGTGTTCGACCCCGTGCGCACCCGGCTGCGCGGAGCGGCCGGGAAAATCCGCTCGCGGGGCAGCGACTATCTCGCCTATGCCCTGCTCGACGCCGCGATCGATTCCTTTTTCCCATTGCTCGAGGTGTATGGCGAGCGCGTCGAAGATCTGGAAGAGGACGTCGTCGAGCGGCCGGATTTCGGCTACATGGCGGAAATTCACCAGTTGAAGCGCGATCTTCTCACCGCGCGCCGGGCGGTGTGGCCACAGCGCGAAATGCTGAGCGCCATGATCCGCGACGAGTTCGCCTTCGTGCGCGAGGAGACCAAGCTGTTCCTGCGCGATTGCTACGACCATACCATCCAGCTGATCGACATGATCGAGACCTATCGCGAGATCGCTTCGGGGCTGGTCGACATCCAGCTGTCGAGCGTCAGCAACCGCATGAACGAAGTGATGAAGGTGCTGACCATCATCGCGACGATCTTCATTCCGCTGACCTTCATCGCCGGCATCTACGGCATGAATTTCGATACCCAGGCCAGCCCCTGGAACATGCCGGAGCTGCACTGGCGCTACGGCTATCCGGTCTCATTGCTGGCGATGGCGGCGATCGCGGTGGCCCTGCTGTTCTGGTTCCGGCGCAAGGGCTGGCTCGGCTAGGCCGGCCGCGCGCCTGCGGGGGACACTGGAGCGGGCGAAGGGAATCGAACCCTCGTATGCAGCTTGGGAAGCTGCCGTTCTACCATTGAACTACGCCCGCGCCCCGGCTGGATAGCACAGCCAGACGGCGGCTGGGGAGAGGAATTGTCTCCCCGCGCCCTTGACCGCACCGGCTCGCGCGACGGCGGGCCGGCGCAGCCTGTGCTAGGCGGCGGCCGGCGGCGGATCGCCGGGGGGGGCGGCCGGTCCCACGGCCGCCTCGATGACCGCCACCAGATCTTCGGGATCGAACGGTTTTTGCAGGAGCTGCGAATCGGACAGCTCAGCGGGCACATCCTCCTTGGAATAGCCCGTCATGAACACGAAGCCGATCCCCGGCCGCAGCCGGCGGGCCGCATGGGCCAACTCATAGCCGTCCAGCCGCGGCATGCGGATATCGGTGACGATCAGATCCAGGTCCGGATCGCTTTGAACGATCGAAAGCGCGGCCTCGCCATCGGGGGCCTCCAGCACCGTGTGACCGGCGTCTTCAAGCGCCTGCACGATCAGCAGCCGCACCAGCGGCTCATCTTCGACGGCAAGTATCCGCGGCATGGTCAGGTCCTCGCTTCATTTCTGTCTACGTCCTGCGCCGTCAGCGCCTCGGCTGCACGCGGCAACACAATCTGGACCGTCGTACCCTCGCCCGGCGTCGAGGCGATCTGCATCGCACCGTTGGACTGGCGGATGAACCCGACGGCCGCGCTGAGCCCGAGGCCGGTTCCCTGCCCGACCGGCTTCGTCGTGAAGAAGGGGTCGACTGCCCGGGAGCGGACATCTTCCGACATTCCGGTTCCGTTGTCGCGAACCGTGAGTTCGACATAATCGCCCGGCGGAACGTCGAAGGCGCGCGCGGCAGGCGCAGACAGCCGGATGTCCGCCGTGCGCAACGTCAGAACCCCGCCGCCCGGCATCGCATCGCGCGCGTTGAGAACCAAATTCAGCACGACATTTTCCATCTGGTTGGCATCGCAGACCACGGGCCAGCTTGCACCCAAATTCTGTGATATTTCGATCTTTTCGCCGCTCGAACTGCGGATGAGCTCGCGCAGGCTCACGATCAGGCTATTCAGGTCGAGCTGCTCGGGAAAAAGAGGTTGCTTGCGCGAGAACGCCAGCAGCCTGCGCGTCAGAGCCGCGGCCCGATCGGCCCCCTCGATCGCGGCAGCGATGCGGCCCGCAGCGGCAGCCGGATCGTGATCGGGCTTTTTCCGCAGGAAATTGAGATTGCCCTTTATGATCATGAGCAGATTGTTGAAATCGTGCGCGATACCGCCCGACAGCTGGCCGATCGCTTCCATCTTCTGGCTTTGACGCAGCGCCTCCTCGACCTGTTCGCGTTCGAGGATTTCGGCCTGGAGACGATCATTGGTGGCTGCGAGCGCGTGGGCCTGCCGCTCGAGCGTGCCATTGGCGCGCGCCAGCGCAACCTGGGAGCCGACCAGGACCGCCACAACCAGAACGGACATGACCGCGAGCAGGGCCAGCACCGCGTAACGGGCCAGACGCGCAGCAAGCGGTTCGGCGATCGCGCGGACATAGACGGTTCCGATTTCCAGATTGTCCTGGATCACCGGCACGGTCACCGTCAGACGATCGGCACTCTGCATGACTTCGCCGGACTGCACCCGCGCCGGGAGCGGGGAATGGCCCCGCCGGGAAAAGCCGACGACGAGGTGGCCGGCATTGTCGTAGACCCCGGCCGCGTCCAGATCCGGATTGGCGCGCATGGGGTCGACATATTCCTGCGCCGCCTGACGATCATGGAAGACCAGCGCCGCCGTCATGCTGGCGGCGAGGATTTCGGCTTCGCCGTGGACTTCGCGCAGTCTCTGCGACTGGTAGAGGTGTTCCTCGTAGACCGCCATGCTGAGGCCGAGGGAGAGCACCATGAAGACGCCCGCCAGCGCCAGCCAGGGCGTGGCCGTGGTGAAGTTGATCGATTTGAGCCATCTCATCACCGCGGATCCTCCGGCGGCCGGACGATGGCGTGCGCAAGACTGAGAAGCTTCGAACTGATCGCCAGTCCGGAGCGCGCGGCGAGCGTATTGTCGATGTCGAAGCGGACATGGCCGTCGACAATCCGGAAGGTGACGATCGCGTGGCTGGGCCAACTCTGGTCGGCTTCTGCGACGGTGAGGACAGGCTTGCCACGCAAGGCGGCGAGAATCCGCGCGGCGGCGCGCGGCTCGGAAGCCGCCAGGTAGACGATCGCGCAGTGGTCAAGCGGCGCGCGCAGATGCAAATGCTCGAAGACGATCGGCCTGCCAGAAACCGTCCGGCCCCGGATCGCGCTCGGCAGGAGAGCCGACACGCGGTCCTCCCCGACGACACAGAGGTGAAAGGTATCGCCGTCATTGGCGGACGCGGCGTTCGGCCATGTCACGAAAGGTGCGAACTTGTAGAGAAACGTCGCTTCAATCGCGTACCGCAGCGGGTCGCCCGCCGCCGCGCGCGCAGCGGAAAGGTTTGCGGCGAACAGCACCAACACCAGCACCACCAAGCCAAAACCGCATGGGCGAATCCCAGATCCGGTACGCGGGGCGCGAAGGCCGCCGGTGCTGCACGAAGCATCCGCTTCCTCAGCCGACGACGCGTTGCCCCCCGCGCCGCATGTTCCCTCTATGTTCTGGTTTCGCAAGTCCCCGCCAACACCCCCGATGCCGCCGAATTCAACGCGGCTGCCCTGGAAGAGTTCCGGATCGCCGCCCCGGGGGCCGAATTCCGGCGAGCGGCGGAGGAACCAATGGACCCGGGCTGCGTTGGCCAATCGGTGGCGCGAAGCGTGGTGTTCGGGGAAGCGGGGCAAATCGGTGTTTTGGAGGCGCGGCCCGCAGAGCGGGCGCAGTGGGCCCGGGGCCCAGTTCCGCAGCTGTTGCGGGGCGTTCATCTTCGCCCTTGGACTGGTGCCTTCGGCGGCGCTTGCCTCCGACCCGACAAGTCTGGCCGCGCTCGGCGACCTGTCGATCGAACAACTCGCCAATTTGCAGGTCACCTCGGTGTTCCGCCGCCCTGTTCCGCTGGCCGAGGCGCCCGCAGCCATCTATGTCATCACGGCCGACCAGATCCGCCGTTCGGGTGCGCGCACCCTGCCCGACGCTCTGCGCCTGGCGCCCAATCTCGATGTCGTGCGGCTCGATGCGGTGAGCTTCGCGATCTCGGCGCGCGGCTTCGGGGGCACGGCCAGCGCCACCAACAAGATGCTGGTGCTGATCGACGGGCGCAGCGTCTATTCCCCGCTTTTCTCCGGAGTTTTCTGGCACCAGAACAATGTCGTCCTGTCAGATATCGAACGCATCGAGGTGATCAGTGGACCGGGCGGCACGCTGTGGGGCGCCAACGCCGTCAACGGTGTCATCAACATCATCACCAAGAGCGCCGCGCAAACCCAGGGACTGCGCGCCGAGGCGGGTTTCGGCAACCGCGACCGGAATTTCATGCTGCAATATGGCGGAGAGCTGGGCGAGAACGGCAGCTACCGGATCTATGGCATGGCCTTCCGGCGCGACCATTCTCTCCTGCCATCAGGACTGGACACCAACGACCGCTGGGAAGACGTCCAGGGCGGATTTCGGTTCGACTGGGACGGCGCCGAAGACAACATCACGCTGCAAGGCGACATCTACAATGCCACAGTTCAGCGCGGCGATCACAACAAGGGGCAAAATCTCATCGCCACTTGGCAGCATGATTTCGAGGGCGGATCGGCGCTCCAGGTCCGGACCTATTACGACAATACGCCCAGCAGCGGGCGCGGCGTCACCTATGCGGTGAAAACCTACGACGCGTCGGTCAAATACACGCTGCCGCTCGGCGCGCATCAGATCGTCGTTGGCGGCGGCTTTCGTTCGATCCAGGACTATTACAGCTTCACCACCGCGACGCCCCCCTTCGTGCTTGTTCCGCCGAGACGCGCCGTCGAACTCGGAAATTTCTACGCCCAGGACACCG
Organism: uncultured Pseudomonadota bacterium; assembly: GCA_963710925.1. Lineage (GTDB taxonomy): Bacteria > Pseudomonadota > Alphaproteobacteria > Micropepsales > Micropepsaceae > Rhizomicrobium. The sequence continues at coordinate 227,014 of CAVQBY010000006.1, forward strand.
TGGCGCTCACCGACGCCCTGCACCTGACCTTTGGCACCAAGTTCGAATATAGCAGCTATACCGGACCCGAATTCCTGCCGGATGTGCGCCTGGGATGGCGCGTCCGTGACGGGGATTTCCTGTGGGCCGCGGTGTCGCGGGCGGCGCGCACGGCCTCGCGCTTCGATCGCGACTTCACGATCGCCCCCATCCTGCTGGGCGGCCCGAGCTTCGATTCCGAAATCTTGACGGCCTACGAGGCCGGCTATCGCACGCAGCCGACGGCCAACACCAGCCTGTCGCTCTCGCTGTTCTGGGACGACTACGCCAAGCTGCGCACCGTCGAGCTGACCGGCGGCGGCCTTCCGCTGCACATCGTCAACGGCGCCGGGGGATACAATTACGGCGCCGAATTGTGGGGCAGCTATCAGGCCACGCCCTGGTGGCGGCTGAACGCCGGACTCACCGTCCTCGACGGCCATTTCCATACCGATCCCGGCCATACCGATCTCACAAATCTGCAGACGATCGGCGACAATCCGAACTACTGGGGATCCCTGCGGTCGCAGATGCAGATCAGTTCCGCCCTCAACCTGGACCTGAGCCTGCGCTTCGTCGGCGCCCGGCCGATGCCGGCGGTCCCGGCCTATACGGAAGCCGATGCCAGCATCGGATGGCAGGTGTCCGACGACTTCTCGCTGCAGCTCAGCGGAATCAATCTGCTCCACGCCTCCCATCCGGAAGGCGTCCTCAGCGGCACCGCCTATGAAATCGGCCGGGCGGTATTCCTGGAGGCGCGCTGGGGAATGTAGACGCGTTCGCGCGGTCAGCTGCTGCGTGCGATCACATCGAGGCCCTGGAAGGAGTGGCGCGCGAGCGGTTCGAGCCGAACCACCGACGCCTTGATCTGTTCAGCGGTCTCCATCAGGAACTCGAAGCTGCTGTCGCGCCGGGCGGCGATCTCATCGAGTTCGCCCCGGGCCTCGTCCGGCGGCACGCCGGATGCCGCCAGGCGCGACGTCGCATCGGCCAGTTCGCGGGTATATTCGAAGATCCCCTCGAGCGGCATCGACAGCCGCACCATCAAGGTGTGGATGCGGGCGCGCAGACCGCCATCGGCCAGTTCGAACAGCCGTTCGCGATTGCGTTCATAGACCTCAAGCTCGCGCCGCGCCGACATCAGCATCCGCATCGTGACCGGGCCATAGGGATCGCCGCGGCCGCGCGTCTCCTGCGCCAGCTCCAGGATAATGACCATCGTCGAGAGCACTTCGCCGAACAGCAGCGCGGCATTGCGCTCACGCTCACGGCGCGCCGTGATCCGCTCGAACTGGGTGGCCGCGAAGCCGCCCAGAGTCGCCAGCACGGCGCCCAGGACCACCGCCCAGACGGTGTCGAAATTGGAGATGAAGTCGAAATCGTCGGGTCTGAGCGCCATGGCCCCCTGCCTCCTGCCGGGCACCAGCCTGCGCCGAGCGCTGCGCAGGATCAACAACCGGCGCCGGGAACTGGCATAGTAGGCGAATCGAATTGACGGGGACGAAGCCCAGCCATGCACAGCACGGGACTGCGCCGAGGCGCCGAATGGCTCTATGCCGGGACGGGATACTGGCCGACGGCGTTCCGCTATGGGCTGCTGGGTTTCGATCTGGTGACGATCACCTTCTTCGTCATCTCCTCGTTCTGGGACGAGAGCGTCTGGCTTCTGGCGGCCGACGCCACGATTGGCCTGATCCTGGCGGCCGATCTCGGCGTGCGGATCTGGATCGCCCGCTCGCGGCGAGCCTTCCTTCTCGAACTGCCGACTCTGGCCGACATCATTGTCATCGTCAGCCTGTTCGGCGCGGCGATTTTCGGAAATTTTGCCTTCCTGCGGGTGCTGCGGGCGCTCAGGTTGCTGCGTTCCTACCATGTGCTGCGCGATCTGAGGCGCCGCTCGGCGCTGTTCCGCCGCCAGGAGGACCTGTTTCAGAGCATCATCAACCTGACGGTGTTCGTGTTCGTCGTCACGGCCCTGGTCTATGTGCTGCAGGTCGGCCGCAATCCCGAAATTCACAACTATATCGATGCGCTCTATTTCACCGTAACGACCCTGACGACGACCGGCTTCGGCGACGTCACCCTGACCGGAAGCACCGGACGGCTGCTCTCGGTGGTGATCATGATATTCGGCGTCGCGCTGTTCCTGCGTCTGGTGCAGACCATCTTCCGGCCGCAAAAGGTCCACTACACCTGCCCCGACTGCGGACTCAGACTGCACGAGCCCGACGCGGTGCATTGCAAGCATTGTGGCCGGGTGATCCGGATCGAGTCCGAAGGCGCCTAGACACCAGTGGCGCACGCCGTCACTCGATCACGAAGCCCATGAGATAGCGTGCGAGAAGCGCCGTACCGACCGCGGCAAAGGCCAGGCGCGGCAATTGCGGGCCGGGCGTTCGCGTCACCAGCAGATGCACGGCGTGCAAATTCGTGACCGCGTAGCGGCGGAACAGCCGCCGGGGTTCGTGCAGCAGGCGGTGCAACCATTCGATCCCGAGGACCTGCATCCAGTCGGGCGCCCGAACGTAGTCGCCGGCGACGAAGTTGAAGCAGCCGCCGCAGGTGATCAACCAGCCGGCATTCAGGCGCGCCTTGTTGCGGACGCAGAACGCGTCTTCCAGCCCGACGCCCATCCCCACCCAGACGACATCGGCGCGTGCGGCATTGATCTCTTCACAGACCGCCGCTTCCTCATCCAATCCGAAATAGCCATTGCGGCGACCGGCAATCTGAAGACCCGGATAGGCTTCGCAAAGCGCGTTCGCGCAGCGCCGGTTAATGTCCTCGGAGGCGCCCAGAAGATAGAACCGCAGGCCGGTTTGCGCCGCGACCCTGGCCGCATCATGCACGAAATCGGTCGTGGCGCTGCGTTCGGCAATCGGCTGCCGCGACAACCAGCGCGAGGCCAGCACCAGCGGCTGGCCGTCGGCATGAATGACATCGGCCGCATCCATGCAGCGGCGAAATTCGGGATCGCGGGCCGCGCGGGACAGCGCATGGCCATTGGCGGCGAAGACGAGCTTGGCGTGGCCAGGCCCGGAGCCTCGGGCGGCCAGGCAATCGGCGACCATGCACGCCGCCAGCGTTTGCCGGGAAACCGTGGCCACGGCCATGCCGCCGACGACGACGGTGGGCAGATCACCACGCTCGCGAGCGCCGGGATGTCCGCGGGCGGCGGACAACGGCCCGACGTGGAGATACGCATCCGTCATGGATGAGCCAGCTTCGTGTTCCGGGCCCGGCCTTGCATGTCCCATACCTTGGGAAACGGTAAGGTTCGGCGCCGGCGGACGGACGAAACTGTTCCGAAACCGGACATATCGGGGCCATACGCGGGGCCGCGTCCCGTTTCGGGACAGGTGCAGCCGTCGGCGCGCCGGGCAATCGCGGGCGGCGCGGCATGCGGCTTGCTCTGATAAGGCCATGGCCGACGCATTCACACTTCCCGGCGGGCTTCCTGCCGAAGCGGATTCCGACGGCCGCGCCGCGCGCGGGCGCCTGCGCCGGGTCGCGGCGCGCTACGTCGTTTCGCTGGCCGGTCCGGTCAGCGTCTCGGCGGCCCATTTCGTCGCTTCGATTCTGGCGTTCCGGCTGCTGCCGGCGCGCGAATTCGGCCTGTTCTCCTTCGTGATCGTCGTGGTCTCCTTCTGCCTGAGCATGTCCGGATCGCTGCTCGGCGCGCCAGCCACGGTGACTGCCGCGAATCGCGCGGAGGGCCGTTGGCCGGAACTCCCCGCGCTTCTGGCCGCCAGCCAGGCCTTTGCGGTGCTTGCCGCGCTCACGGTCGCCGCGCTGCTGTGGATCGCCGGCGCCGCAGCGCCGGTCGCGGCGCTCTATGGCGCCTATGCGGCGGTCATGTGCCTGCGCTGGTTCTCCCGCGCCTATGGCTATGCCGAAATAAATCCCGGCCGCGTCACCCTTTCGGATCTGGTTTATGCGGGCGTGCTGGTATCGGGTCTGGCCGCGCTCGGCCTCTTCAGCGACGTCACCCAGAGCCATATTGCGGCGGCCATGCTGTTCGGTGCCATGGCCGGGCTGTTCGCCGCCGAACCCGGATTTCTGCGCCGCCAGTTCCGGCTGGTTCAACGATCCGCGTTCTCCGGCTATCGGGCGATCTGGCGGGAGTTGTCGCGCTGGTCGCTGCTCGGCGTCATCACGACCGAATTTTCGGCCAATGCCCATGCCTATATCGTGACGCTGCTCGCGGGGCCGCACGCCTTCGCCCTGCTGGCGCTGGGCACTCTGCTCATGCGTCCGGCAAGGCTGAGCACGACCGCGCTCGGCGATGTCGAGCGTGCGCCCATCGCGGTGCTTCTGGAAAAGCACGACTACCGGCGGGCCGCGCGCGTGATCGCCGAATTTCAGGCGACGACGCTCCTGCTGTGGGCCGGCACGGCGGCGCTGGCCGCAGCTATTCTCTGGTTTGCCCCCGGCCTGGTGATCAAGAACGGCTATGCCCGCGCCGATGTCCTGCTGGTCACCGCAATCTCGGTCGCGATCATGCTGGTGCGCGTGCTGCGCGCCCCGCATTCGGTGGTGCTGCAGGCGGGACGCAAATTCGCCCCCCTGGCCGGCGCCAGCGTCGCATCCAGCGTCGTTTCGATCGTCCTGACCCTGGTCCTGCTCTTCGTCGGCGGACCGATCGCTTCGCTTGGCGGCGTGCTGGCCAGCGACATCCTGCTGACAGGACGCATCGTGGTTCTCGCAAGACGGTTCAAACGGGAGTTGAATTGGGATGAAAGCCCTGACGTTGCAGCGGCCTGAGATGGCAGCGCGCGCCAAGCCGCGCCCGCGCCTGCTCGGCAAAGGCTGGCAGCATGCGGTCTACGACATGGGGGACGGACGCGTGTTCAAGCGGCCGCGCCATACGCTGCCGCTGCTGGTCAGCGTGTTCCGCGCGCCGCCGGGACATCGCCCCCTCGGCAGCCGCAATATCGTGCGCGAAACGCGGCATCTGCGCGCGAGCGCACGCAACACGATCCGCCTGCTCGCCGAACAGATGCCGCGGCTTGACCCGGCGATGCTGGCGCAGCCCGAACTGCACGCTGACGGATCCTACGGGCAGGACCGGGTCACGGTGCTGGACGACTATGTGACGCGGCACGACCTCGAACAGAACAAGCGTGCCATCGACGCGTTCATCGGGCTCCAGCTGGCCTGCTGGGACGACGGTTTCGGCGATCCCGGATTCGATTTTCTCATCAATAGCGGGATCGACCGGCAGGGCCGCGCGGTGCAGATCGATCTGGGCGAGATCAGCTTCGACTTCGACGTGATGGCGCGCGCGGTGGAAGCCAAGCGGTGGCTGATCCAGGATTCTTATCGCGACCGGCTGACCGATCCGGCGCTGAAAGCCTATTTTCGCACGCAGATGGACTCCCGGCTGACGCCACAGGCGTTGGCCGCGCGCTGGGGCCGGGGCCGGGCGCGCTAATCGGCCACCAGGCGGCCATAGAGCAGGCAGTCGCGCCGCACCCCGTCGCGCACGACATGGCCGACCAACCGGCCCTCATAGGAAAAGTCCAGCCGCTCCAGCAGCCGCCGCGAGGCGTGGTTGCCGGCATGCAGGCGCGCGCCCAGCCGGACCAGGCCCATGGCGGAGAACGCATGGGCGGTGACGGCGCGCACCGCCTCCAGGGCGTAGCCATTGCCCCAATAGGAGCGGTGAAAGGCGAAGCCGATCTCCGCGCGGCCGTGATGCCGGTCGATATCCGAGAGGTCGCAGGTGCCGATGGCCGCGCCCGTCCCGACCAGGCAAACCGCCCAATAGCAGGCTTGGCCGGCCTGCATGGTGGCCAACTGGCTGGCGACCACCTCGCGCATGGTCTCAAGCTCGCGAAACGGCGCCCAGTCCCAGAAGCGCATCGCTTCGGGGTCGCTCATAATGGCGAACAGGGCTTCGGTGTCCCGCGGGGCGAGCGGCCGGAGATGGAGCCGGTCGGTGTGCAGACTTGGCGTCATCCCGGCACCCGGCGGTCATGGCCCGGACATCTGCAGGCCAGAAAACCATGAGGCGGCCGGCACCGGATGTGCCGTAGCCGCCTCATGCTGCCCCCTTCAATGCGGACCCACTCACCACGGGGTCTGGCCCCCAAATGCTTCCGACCCGCGGCAGTGGGAGTTTGCCGCCTCGGCCCCGAGACGCAACCCAAATGCATGCCCGGCCTGTATTTTTTGCAATGGAGTGTGTGTTCGCGGCCACAATCGGGAGCGCTGGCAGCGGCCACATGGCTCAATTCTCGCGGAAATGTTTCGAGAGTTTTAGACCCTGGCGCTGGTAATTGGAGCCGATCCCCTGACCATAGACCTCCGGCGGCGGGTCGGTCAGCCGCTCGAACACCAGCCGGCCAATGATCTGGCCGTGTTCGAGAATGAAGGGCACCTCGCGCGAGCGCACCTCCAGAACCCCGCGGGCGCTGGGCGGCTGGCCCGCCTCATAGCCGAAGCCGGGGTCGAAAAAGCCCGCATAATGGACCCGGAACTCGCCGACCAGCGGGTTGAAGGGCACCATTTCGGCGGCATATTCGGGCGGGATGGCCACGGCCTCGCGGCTGGCCAGGATATAGAACTCGTCCGGATCGAGGATGATATTGCCGCTGGGATGGGCCTCGATCGGGTCCCAATAGTCGAGCGGCGACAGCGCCGCGCGGCGGTCCACATCGATGACCCCGGTGTGGCGCTTGGCCCGCCAGCCGATGCGCTCGCCGACCGAGCCCTTGAGATCGATGGACAGCGCCAGCCCCCCCTCGATATCGGCGACACCATCGACCAGCGGGGTTTCGGCGTGGAGACGGCGCAGCTGGGTGTCGGTGAATTGCGGTGAGCCGCGGCGGATGCGCAGCTGGTTCAGGCGCGAGCCCTTGCGCACCAGCACCGGGAAGGTGCGCGGGCTGATCTCGGCATAGAGCGGCCCGCGATAGCCCGGCTCGATGCGGTCGAAGGCCGGGGCATAATCGGTGATCAGGCGGGTGAAGACGTCGATGCGCCCGGTCGAACTCTTGGGATTGGCCACACCGGAGACCCGAGAGGAGAATTCGGCCCGTTCCTGCAGTGGCACGATATAGACGCAGCCCGTCTCCAGCACGGCGCCGGGCTTGAGGTCGATCTCGTGCATGACGACCTGGGCGAGCTTCTGTTCCACCGTGGCGTTGGGGCCGGGCAGGAAGCTGGCGCGCACCCGCCAGGCGACGGCGCCCAGGCGCAGATCGACGCTGGCCGGCTGGAGCTGGCTGTCCTCGAAATCCTCGATGGCGATGATCTCGCGGCGGGCGCGGATCAGCCGGCGCAGCACATGGCTGGGCAGAATGCCGGTCGAATGGTGGCCGTAATGTTCGCCGTCCTGAGCCTCGCCGAACAGGGTGTCTTCGCTCTCTGTCATGGTGGGATTTATAGGGGCGGGCGCCGGCCCGGTCACCGGGATTCGGACAAGAAACCCACGGATTTCAGCAATCGCCTCGGCCAGGCCGCAGCGGGTGACCGGGGTCTCGGGCGGAAAGGCGCGTGAGCAGGCGCGAGGGCGTGGCCGATTCGAGGATCACGAAGCAGCCCTTGTCGGCGCGACTGCGGATCAGGCGGCCGAAGGCCTGCTTGAGCTTCAGCCGGGTCAGCATGTCGTCATAGGATTTGCCGAAGCGGGCGCGTCGCGCCTTGTGCAGGATCGTGGGCTTGGGCCAGGGCACCTTGTCGAAGACGACGAGGCGCAAGCTGCGGCCCGGCACGTCGACGCCGTCGCGCAGCGCATCGGTGCCGAGCAGGCAGGCGTTCTCCTCGGCGCGGAACAGATCGACCAGCGCGCCGGTGTCGAGCCGGTCGACATGCTGGGCATAGAGCGTCAGGCCGGCTTCCGTCAGCGGCGCCGATGATGCGCGCCTCGACCGCGCGCAGCATGCGCACCGCCGTGAACAGGCCGAGGGCGCCGCCGCCGGACGCCAGAAACAGCTCGCGATAGGCGGCCGCCAGGGCATCAGGATCGCGGCGCGCCACATCCTTGACGACGAAGATGCGCGCCTGGCTGGCATAGTCGAAGGGCGAGCCGAAACTGGCGCGGCGCGGCGGCTCGGACCAGATGGGCGGCGCCGGTGCGCACTTCGGCCGATTGCCAGCCGCCCGAGCCCTCGGCATCGCCGCCGCTTTCGACATCGCGCAAGGTGGCCGAGGTGATCAGCGCGCCATGCGCCGGCACGAGAACCTCGGCGGTCAGCGGCACGGTGGGATCGACCCAGTGACGCCACAGCCCGACATCGGTGTTGCGGCCGTCTTCGCGCGCGATCTCGAACCAGTCGACGAATTCCTCGCGCCGCTCGCCGGTTTCCAGCGCCTCGAGCATCGAAATCCAGGCCGGCAGGATGATCTTGGCGCGGCGATCGACCCCGCGCGCCGCCGCATCGATGCGCGCACGTGTGTAGGGTTCGAGATCGGCGGCCTTGTCGTCGAGCTGCTTGCGCAGCATGCGGGCCAGCCGCTGCAACGGCTCGGCCAGACGCTTGAGCGCCAGACCGAGCGCGCGCGGCGGATTCGAGAATCTCGTCGCCGAGCGGTTCGGTGTCGGCCTCAAGCGAATAGAAGCCGTCGCCATCGTCGCTACGGGCGCGCACATGCTGGAACGCCTCAGCCAGAAAGGCCTCGCCGGGCCCGCGCGGCGCCGGCACTGCCCAGACGCTGCGTCCAGCCCTCGCCGGCCAGCGCGAGGCCGCGGCAACCGCTTCGTCGAGCGCCTCCTGCGCGGCTTGTCATCATCGGCGACCAGATCCTTGAGCCGTTCCTCGAGGCCGCGCATGCGCGTGCGGGCGCGGCCCTCGGGGCCGCGGATCCAGCGGCGCAGATCGGCCATCTCCGATCCGGAGAGGAAGGCGGCAAAGCCCGAATCGGCGGCATCGAAGAGATGGTGGCCCTCGTCGAAGACGTAGCGCACGCGGCGCTCGGGGGCATCGGTGGTCTCGTCGACCGAGAGCCAGTCCTGCGCGGCCTGCGCGATCACCAGCGCATGATTGGCGATGACGATGCGGGCATGGCGCGCCCGGCGCACGGCGCGCTCGATGAAGCAGGTGCGATAATGCGGACAGGCCGAATAGATGCATTCGCCGCGCCGGTCGGTGATTTCGCGCAGCGGGAACGACGCGGCGAGGAAAGCGGGAAAGCCGGCGCCCGACATGTCGCCGTCATTCGTGGCCGCGATCCAGCGCGCGACGAGGCCGAGCGCAATGCTGCGCTGGCCCGGTGCGGCGGCGCTGCGCTTGGCGGCATCTTCGAAGTTCAGAAGGCAGAGATAGTTCTCCCGGCCCTTGCGCACGACCGCCTTTTCCTCGCGCTCTGCGGGATCGGGATAGAGCCGGGCGACCTCCTGCACGATCTGGCGCTGCAGGTTGCGGGTATAGGTGGAGAGCCACAGGCCGGGCCCGTTCTTTTCCGCCCAGAGGCTGGCCGGCGCCAGATATCCCAGGGTCTTGCCGATGCCGGTGCCGGCTTCGATCAGCGCGACCCGCGGCGCGCCGGCTTGCTCGCGCGGGCCGAAGGCGTAGGTCGCCGCTTCGGTGTAGTCGCCCTGTTCGGGCCGCCCTTCCCCATCGGCACCGACGAGCATGGCCAGCCGCTCACGCGCCTCCTGCGGCTCGACGGGCAGCGACCCCGGTTTGGCGGGCGGCGCGTCGTCTTCCCATTGCGGCAACCCGCGCCAGACATCGAAGCCGGCGATGGGACCGGCCGTGCGCTCCGGCGTGCCGAGACCTGCGAGGATGTCCGGTCCCCAGCGCCAGCCGCTGCGTCCCATGCCGGCGGCCAGGAGCCGCGCCGTCGCGCGGTCGGCTTCTTGCTTGCCGGCGAGTTCTGCCAGCAGCGCGCGCGCCGCCGCGTGCAGCGCCGAGACTGCGCCCTGCGCACCCACGGGCACGTTCAGACCCAGAGCCCGCAAAATTCCGGCCGGGCTCGGCACGCAGGGTTGCGCCGGACGCACAAAGGCAAAGAGCTCCAGCACATCAAACAGCGGACGCGCGGGCGCCTCCTTGAGCCGGCCGGCCACGAACAGCGCATGGGCGACCAGCACATCCCCACCACGGAAGCGGGCCCGGGCCTCCTCGATCGCCAGACTTTCGATGGTGCCGTCGGCTTGCGCCAGCCATGCGCCGCCCGGCGCCGGCACCAGGGCCGGCACGGATTCGAGTCCGCTTTGCGGCTGAGGTTGGGACCGGTCGGCATGGCCCGATCATGCCGAGACGGCCCCGGAATGAAAGGCCTAACCCGTCCGAATTCCCTGCAGCGTCGCCGCAGCCCGGGATCAGGCCGCCAGATCGGGATAGAGATTGGCCAGGGCGCGGCGCACACGCGCATGCTCGGACACGACCGCATCCACAGCCTGCCCCAGCGCGACCGGCTCGTCGCCCTCGCGCACCTTCTGGGTGAAATTGCGGGCCGCCGTTGTCAGGGCGCTAAGGCCGAGGCCGCCGGCCGCCCCGGCAATGTCCTGGGCGATGCGGGTGGCATCTTCCCACTGGCCCGCTGCGCAGGCTTCTGTCAAGACGCGCGCTCAGATCCTCGGCGGTCTTGACATAGGATTGCAGAATCTCGATCAGGGTGGTCAGACCGAGCGATTTCTCCAGCGCCGCGAAGGCCGCCGCATCGATGGCGGCGGAATTGTCCGTTTCGGTTTCAAACGGCGCCGCCGAATTGTCCGCACCACGGCCCAGCAGATTGCCCAGCGCCACATAGAGCGCGCCGGCAGATGACGGCCAGCTCAAGCATTTCCCCGGCGCCGACCGGCAAGCGCATCCCGCCCGATACAGGATTGCCAGAACCGGCGCATTCACGCCCGGTGCGGCGGCCAGCATGTCGGCATCGTTGCCGTTGACGAGGATGGCGTCGAAATCGCGATCGTCCGGCCTGCGCAATCGCGTCGCTGACGACTTGGGGCGAAGACCAGGCGGTTGCCGAAGGGTTCGAGCAAATCGGCGATCTGCGTCGCGGATCAGCGGTTCGGCAGAGGCAGATCAGGAAGGCGAGGCCGGAGGGCGGGGGCGCATCGGAGGCGATCGGCGCCGGCTCGTGGCGCTCCGGCACAGCGACGCCGACCGCCGGCACCGTGAACCAGAAGGTCGCGCCCTCGCCCGGCTGCACTCTCGAAGCCGATCTGCGCCGCCCAGCGACTCGACCGTGCGCTTGGCGACCGCCAGGCCCAGACCGGCGCCATCGAAGCGGCGCGCGTAGGAGTTGTCGCCAGGCGAAAACGGCTCGAACAGCTGCTCGGCTGCCTCCGGCGGCAGGCCGAGCCCGGTATCGATGACGGAGAAGCGCAGCATCTGCCCGCCATCCTCCAGCAGATGGGCTCGACCCGAATCTCGACGCTGCCGCGATCGGTGAATTTCAGCGCGTTGTCGGCGAGCTTGAGCAGGACCTGACGCACGCGGCGCGGATCGCCATGAACCCGCGGCAGGCCGGACGGGGTCGGTGATGTTCAGGCGCAGCTGCTTTTCCCAGGCTCGCGGCTGCAGCAGCCGGCCGACGGTGCGCACGGCCTGGGCGGCATCGCAATCCTCGTCTGTGGGCTCGCGCGCCTCGTCGTCGCGCGACAGGGCGATGACATCGTCGAGCAGGGTCTTGAGGCCGCGGCCCGGCTTCGAGCACGACCTTCACATGGCCGCGCTGGGTGCGGTCCAGATCGCTGCGCTCCAGCAAGCTGCGCCATGCCGAGAAGCGCGTTCAGCGGCGTGCGGATCTCATGGCTGATATTGGCGATGAAGGCGGATTTGGCACGCGTCGCTGGCCTCGGCGACGTCGCGGGCCTGCTCGGCCTCCTTCTTCTCGCGCGACAGGCTGACGACGAGACCGGCATTTTCGCAGCGCAGGTGGATGCTCTCATCGAGCAGCTGGGTGAAGCGGTCGCAATAGCTGTAGAGCACGCCGCCGAAGAACAGCACCAGGACGCTCGACAGCGTCGCATAGGGCTCGCCCTCGCACAGCAGCCGCAGCGCCAGCGGCACCAGCGACAGGGCCGCATGGGCGAGATAGGCCGGCCGATAGGCGGAGCGGGCGATGAATTCGGTGGCGGTGATGCCGAGGAAGGCCAGCGCACAGATAGGCCTGGGCCGGGAAGGAATGCGGGCACGAACCACAGCAGCGCGCCCGCGCCCCAGATGGCGCCGGAGATGCCCGACAGGATGGTGAAGCGCCGCGCCCAGATCAGCGGATCGTCGCCCTTCGGGCCGGCTGCCATAGCGGCGGCCAGGCGTTCGGCCGCGATGGTGACGAGGATCTGCAGCAGCAGCGGCGTTGCCACGACCCAGATCGATATTGCGCCGTCGCCCATAGCGTCGCCGCGACGCAGAGCGCCGCAAAGGGCAGGAACAGATAATGCCGGCCGAGACGGAACAGGATATCGACGCGGCCGGCCTCGATGGCGCGCGCGGCATCGCCCTCGCGCTCTTGCGCGACGTCCTCAACCGCTCCGGCAGGCAGAACCTCGTGGTCGTACATTGACGGCCTCCCCTCGCGGAAGCCTAGCTTCGGCCCCTTTCGAAACGCTTAAGGACAAGTATTTCCAATGTCTTCCGCCCCCTCCCGCCCCGATCCCGCAGCCTGGCGCTCGCTGCCCGCGCCTGGCCCTTCGAAGAGGCCCGCAAGGTGCTGACGCGGGTGGAGAAACGGGCAGGCGGCCGGCAAGCCCCTGAAAGAAGTGCTGTTCGAGACCGGTTACGGCCCGTCGGGCCTGCCCCATATCGGCACCTTCGGCGAGGTGGCCCGCACCACCTGGGTGCGCCGGGCCTTCGAGCTGATGAGCGACATGCCGACCCGGCTGATCGCCTTCTCCGACGACATGGACGGCCTCAGGAAGGTGCCGGACAATGTCCCCAACCAGGAGATGCTGGCGCGACCATCTGGGCAAGCCGCTGACCGCGGTGCCCGATCCCTTCGGCACCCATGAGAGTTATGGCGCCCACAACAATGCGCGGCTGAAGGCGTTCCTCGACCGCTTCGGCTTCGACTACGAATTCCGCAGCGCCACCGACATGTACAAGTCGGGCGTGTTCGACGACGACGCTGCTGCGCGTGCTGGCCAATTACGAGAAGGTGATGGACGTCGATGCTGCCGACGCTGGGCGAGGAGCGGCGCGCGACCTATTCGCCCTTCCTGCCGATCTCGCCGCGCTCCGGCAAGGTGCTGCAGGTGCCGCGTCGCTGGCATGGGACGCCGACCAGCGGCACCATCGTCTATTCGAGGAGGACGGCAGCGAAGACGAGCGTTCCGGTCACCGGCGGCCATTGCAAGCTGCAGTGGAAGGCCGACTGGGCGATGCGCTGGCTGGCGCTGGGCGTCGACTACGAGATGTGCGGGCAAGGATCTGATCTGCCTCGGTCGAACTGTCTTCGCAAGATCGTGCGCGTCGCTGGGCGGCGAGCCGCCGGAAGGCTTCGAACTACGAGCTGTTCCTGGATGAGGACGGGCAGAAGATTTCCAAGTCCAAGGGCAACGGCCTGTCGATCGACGAATGGCTGACCTATGGCCCGGAGGAAAGCATCGGCGCTGTTCATGTATCCAGAAGCCGCGCGCGGCCAAGCGGCTCTATTTCGACGTGATCCCCAAGGCGGTGGACGACTACGTCGCAGCTGCTCGAGGCCTATCACAAGCTCAACGACGACGCGGCGAGGCTGGAAAGCCCGATCTGGCATATGCATCACGGCAATCCGCCGGAGGAAAGCTATCCGGTCAGCTTCGCGCTGCTGCTCAATCTGGTGCAGCGCCTCCAACGCGCACAATCGCGATGTGCTGTGGGGCTTCATCCGCGCGCTATGCGCCGGAGCGCCAGCCCGAAGCACAATCCCGGGCTCGACAGGCTGGTCGACCACGCCATCCGCTACTACGACGACTTCGTCAAACCGCCGAAGATCTTTCGCGCGCCCGACGACAAGGAGCGCGCGGCGCTGAACGAACTGGCCGACATGCTGGACGGCATGGAGGACGAACGCGACGGCGAGACGGTGCAGTTCGAGATCTACGAGATCGGCAAGCGCCATCACTTCGAACCGCTGCGCGACTGGTTCAAGGCGATCTACGAAGTCGTGATCGGCCAGACACAGGGCCCGCGCTTCGGCAGCTTCGCCGCGCTGTTCGGCTGCGCCGAGACGGCGGCGCTGATCCGCGCGCGCGCTGGCCGGCGAATTCCTCGCCAACACGGACGATGCGGCATGAAGATCGCGACCGGCGTTGTGGTCGCTGACCCTGCTTGCGGGACCGGCAATGGCGGCGGTCGTCGCCGCAGGAGCTCTACCAGACGGGCCAGTATGACGAGGCGATCGCGGCCGGGACCTGCCGAGAAGACGGCGCAGGGGTTTTCCGTGGCGGCACGCGCCGAACTGGCGGAGGAACGGATGCGGCCCGCAGCCCTGCCTGGACTGCCTGAAGCGCGCCGAAACCTATGCCCGCAAGGCCATCGCCGCCGATCCGACACAGGCCGAGCCTCAGGTCTTTCTGGCCGCCGCCCTCGGCTACCAGGCCCGCATCATCGGCACGGTGGAAGCGAAATTCAAAGGCTATCGCCGAAGAGGCCAAGAACAATCTCGACATCGCATTGAAAGAGCACCCGGACAATCCATGGGCGCTGGCCGCGATGGGCGGCTGGAACATCGGCGTCGTCAACGGCGGCGGGACGATGCTGGCCAGCATGATCTATGGCGCGACCATCAAGAAGGGGCTGGCCTATTACGCCAAGGCCTTCGCGGCCGATCCCGGCAATGTCCCGATCCGCTTCCAATATGCGCTGTCGCTGTCCGCCTATGATCGCCAGAGCTACGCCAAGCAGATCGAGGCGGCGCTCACATTCGCCACCACGCACGAACCACGCACCGCCTATGAGAAGTTTATGCAGGGTCAGGCCAGGACCCTGCTCGACCACTTCAAGCGCGGCGACTGGCACGCCTATGACGCGCTGGTGAAGAAGTATCAGGGCTATCCGGACTGAACAGACCAAGGGCGGGATTCGCGCGCGCGGGCGCGGCTTCTTTTGTCTCGCCGCCGCCCGCGGGCCGATGCCCGCCCCGGCTTTCGGACCTCCGGCAGGCAGCGCCCCGCGCCCGGATTCACGCGCGCGTGCAGTGCACCTTCCTTCCGCCTCGGACGTCGAGCGCCTCCGGGTCCGGACGCCGGGATTGCGGGCCGCACCCGCGCAGATCCGGTCTGTCCCTTCGGTTCTCACGGATGCGCGCAAGGGGGCATCCTTGTCCTGTATGGTCCTGCGCTGCTCTTGCGCCTCTCTCGCCTGGCATCTCCATCGCCACCGTCACAGGCGAGAGATGGGGGCAAGAAATCTGCCTTCAATAATTGACAAAAAAAGACTTTCCGCCAAAGCGGACGCGACGGTCCGCGTGCGGAATCTTACGCCTGTTCAAGCGGTTAGGGATTTGCTCTGTGTACGGATGATATCGCGCGTGCCAAAGCAGCGTCACGCTGCTCGCACAAAATCCGGCGATTGTTCCGGCGCCGCAGGGACTTGGCTGTCGCAGCCACGGCCCGTCGTTTCTGTGCATGGCGTGACGGGACATGCGGGGCTCTACCCGGACCCCAATTGCCGGGGGATTCCCCGTTTTTCTCATTGCGGCTTGCAAATGCGCCTGCAAACGCCCATATGGGGGGAAGCGACGGCATTCCGTCAGATGAAGCGCACTGTTGTACTCCCGACCCGCATCATGCGCGCCTGGCTGAAGCAGCCGAACTTCCACACCTGATTGTGCCCATTCGCGCCGGCCGGGCAGTTGCCTGGCCGTAATCCGATGCACAAGGAGCTATCATGGCTATCGGGACAGTTAAATTCTTCAATGCAAGCAAGGGCTTTGGTTTCATCGCGCCGGAAGATGGCGGCAAGGACGTGTTCGTCCATGCAACCGCCGTTGAAATGGCGGGCATGTCCAGCCTGTCTGAAGGCCAGCGCGTGTCGTTCGACATTCAGCCGGACGCCAAAGGCTCGAAGGCCGTCAATCTGCAGTCGGCATAACACGCCCTTCGCAGAAGACCGGGGCCGGCAGGGATAAGACCCTGCCGGATCCCACTCCTCCTCCCAGCTTCCCCATCGCACCCCGCATCATTCTCGCCCCCGGCGATGGCTCCGTCATCGTCGCGATCATCCGCGGCCATCACGCCGCGGGCGATGATGGCCGGATGGAACGAGGAATGGCCGCGCCTACTGGCTCGCCCAGATGATGCGGTGGATGAAGGCGATGTCGCGCATCGCGAAACTGCGGTCGTCGTAATCCGGGTTGAAGGATTTGAGTTCGACCTTCTGGGCCGTCATGCGGCCGAGCTGCTTGGCGATCACCTCGCCGGCCTGCGTCTTGACGATGACGCGGTCGCCGCGCCTGAGGCTGGCGGCGGGCGAGACCACAACGCGGTCGCCATCGCGATAGACCGGCAGCATCGAATCGCCGGTGATTTCCAGGCCATAGGCATGTTCGTCGGTCAGTTCGGGAAAGCCGATCTCGTCCCAGGCGGCACCGACCGGAAAGCCGGCATCGTCGAAAAAACCTTCGCTGCCGGCCTGGGCCAGGCCGATCAACGGGATCAGGCGCGCCGGCGCCCGGCCGGAATGGCCGTCCGGGTCGATCAGCGCGACGAATTCGTCGAGCGGCGCATCGACGGCCTTGAGCGCCTTGGCGACGCTCTCCGTCGACGGCCAGCGCAGCTTGCCGCCGGCGGCGCGCTTGCTCTTGTTGAAGGTGGTGGGATCAAGACCCGCCAGTTTGGCCAGCCCTGAGGGCGAGAGGCCATGGCGGCTGGCCAGCCCGTCAATTGCCTGCCAGATCTGGCTGTGGGTCAACATGGCCTAAGAAAGTTATCCTTCGATTGGAATAAATTCTAGACGGCGATCCGCCGCTCCGGCAAGAGGGACGCCGGCGCGCCCGGCCGCGCGCGGATACGCACCGCTTTTGCCGGACCGGCAGGTCGGGCGCGGGCCCGCGCCGGGCTAGACTCGCGCGGGAATCACGGGGATTTCGCCGACATGCTGATGGATCTGGGATCGGGCCTGCTGCGCCGTCTGCCCCCCGAAGCCGCCCATCGCGCCACGCTGCTGGCCACGCGGATGGCCGCGCCGCTGCTGCCCCGCCCGGCCGCAGACGATCCGGCCCTGGCGGTGACGGCCTTCGGGCTGCGCTTCGCCAACCCCGTCGGGCTGGCCGCCGGCTTCGACAAGAATGGCGAGGTTCCCGATGCGATGCTGAAGCTCGGTTTCGGCTTCGTCGAATGCGGGACGGTGACGCCCCGGCCGCAAGCCGGCAATCCGAAGCCGCGCCTGTTCCGCCTGGCCGAGGACCGCGCCGTCATCAATCGCATGGGCTTCAACAATGCGGGGATGGCGGCGATGGCCGCCCGCCTCATCGCGCGCAAACGGCGCGGGATCGTCGGCATCAATATCGGGGCCAACAAGGACAGCGCCGACCGCATCGCCGATTATCGCGCGGGGTTCGCGAAGCTGGCCGCGCTCGCCTCCTATGTCACCGTGAACATCTCCTCGCCCAACACGCCGGGCCTGCGCGGCCTGCAGAACCGCGGCGAACTCGAACGGCTTCTTGCCGTGCTGACCGAAGAGCGCGCCCAGCACGGCCCTCATGTGCCGCTCCTGCTCAAGATCGCGCCCGACATCGACGAGGCCGCGATGGACGATATCGCCGCCGTCACGCTGGCCTCGGGAATCGAAGGCTTGATCATTTCCAACACGACGATCGCGCGGCCCGTCGCGCTGAAAAGCGCATATGCGAAGGAGACAGGCGGGCTGTCGGGAACGCCGCTGCTGGCCCCCTCGACCGGCGTCCTCCGGGCCATGCGCAAGCGCGTCGGCCGGACGCTCACGCTCGTCGGCGTCGGCGGCATCTCCAGCGGCCGCGACGCCTATGCCAAGATCCGCGCCGGCGCCAGCCTGGTGCAAGTCTACACCGCGCTCGCCTATCAGGGCCCGGGCCTGATCGGACGCATCAAGTCGGAGTTGCGCGCCTGTCTGAAGGACGACGGATTTGCCAGTCTTGCCGAAGCCATCGGCGCCGATTTCCACTAGGCCGCGCCGCCGTCCGCAAGCCGCCCGCAAAACGTTCGAACTGCCCGCCAGTGCGGGCACGAAATCGCGTGACCTGCACCGCATGGTAAACGCGCAGGACGGCAAACAGGCAAGGTTCAACGCGATCCTCCCGTCCGGCCCGCGAATGGTCTATCCTGCGCGACACAAGACCAAGGGGGGGAACATCATGGATATGGGGAATTCTCTGGGCAGGCTCGTCCTGCGCCTGACCGTCGGCGGGCTGCTGCTGATGCACGGCGTGCACAAGCTGCTGGGCGGCATCGGTCCGATCGAACACATGATCGCGGCGCACGGCCTGCCGGCGGCGCTGGCCTATGGCGTCTATATCGGCGAGGTCGTGGCGCCGCTTCTGGTGATTGCCGGACTGTTCGCGCGCGTCGGCGGTTTGCTGATCGCCCTGAACATGGTCGTGGCGGTGCTGCTGGCCGGAATGGACCGGCTGTTCGCCGTCAATGCGGTTGGCGGCTATGCGCTGGAACTGGAGGCCTTCTACCTGTTCGGCGGCATTGCGATCATGCTTCTGGGCGCCGGAAGCCTCAGCCTGGGCGGCGCCAACGGCCGTTGGAACTGAGAGGCGGCACTCAGGACTGCGAATTCGGCAGCAGCATGTGACCGCGCAGGGCGGCGACGGGTTTGGCCTCGTCGTCCTGCCACATCTCGGCATGGACATTGACAACGCGCCGGCCCTGTTTGGCGATGCGCGCGCGCGCATAGGTCGTCACCGCGCGGCCCGTGCGCAGGTAATCGATGGTGACGTCGACCGGCTTGGGGACGCGGGCGATGCGCAATTCCCAGATCACCTGGACGATGGCGGCCGTCTCGAGCAGCGAGCCGATCACCCCGCCATGCAGCGCCGGTAGCGCGACATTGCCGATCAGGCGCTCGGCGAAGGGCATGACCAGCACCGGCACGCCGTCGCGCAGCTCGGCGCCCAGCCCCAGAAAACGGCAATAGGGGATGGCGCCGATCAGTTCGGCGAGATCGGGCGCGGTGTCACCGGCAAGGGCGCGGGCAAGCAGATCCATGGCCTCACCCCTTTCCGGGAAAGGGCAAGGGCGCATTGCCGCGGATCAGCATGAAGGTCGCCGTGCAGATCGCGATCGGATCGTCCGGATCGGACTGATAGGCCGCACCGCGCACAAAGGCGATTTCATGGGTGACCTTGAGGCAATGGGCCGCGGCGAAGATGTCGGCCTGCGGGGTGGCCGGCTTCATGTAGTCGATCCTGAGATCGAGCGTGGCGATCGGCATCGGCGTTTGCAGCGCCGACATCACCGCGGCCCCGCCCATATGATCCAGCAGCGCGGTGATGACCCCGCCATGGACCACGCCGCTATCGGGATCGCCGACGAGATCGGGCCCATAGGGCACGCGCGCCCGCGCGCTGGCGCCGCCGACCTCCAGGAACTCCGCGCCGATGGCTGCAAAAAACGGGGTCTGGCCCATCATCTTGCGGGCATGACCCACCCAGTCTGTGGATGTTTCGCTCATGGGCGCTATGAACCGCCGGGCCGGGCGGGCTGTCAATCGGGAGCGCGCTTGTGCGCGAGGGCATTCTGCCTATGATCCGGCCCCCTGAAGAAGAGCGGGTGCAGATTGTGAGCTTACCCAAGTCGTGTATCGTCGGGGCCGGTTGCTCCGGCTTTGCCACAGCCAAGGCGCTGAAGGATCGCGGGCTCGCCTTCGATTGCTTCGAGATGTCGAGCGTGATCGGCGGCAACTGGGTCTACAAGAATCCCAACGGCCGCAGCGCCTGCTACCAGTCGCTGCACATCGACACCTCGAAGCACCGCATGCAGTTCGAGGATTTTCCGATTCCGTCGAACTATCCCGACTATCCGCACCATTCGCAGGTCGCCGACTATTTCAACGCCTATGTCGACCGCTTCGGCCTGCGCGAACACATCACGCTGAACACCAAGGTCAAACGCGCGGTGCGCGGCACCAACTCGCTGTGGCATGTGGCGTTGTCGACGGGCGAAACGCGCACCTATGACGCGCTGTTCGTCTGCAACGGCCATCACTGGGATCCCTATATCCCCGAATTTCCCGGCACATTCGACGGCATCGAAATGCATGCCCATTCCTATCTGACGCCGTTCGAGCCGCACGACATGCGGGGCAAGCGCGTGCTGGTGGTCGGCATGGGCAATTCGGCGATGGACATCGCCTCGGAGCTGTCGCAGAAGCCCATCGCCAGCAAGCTGTTCGTGGCGGCGCGGCGCGGGGTGTGGATCTTCCCCAAATACATCAACGGGGCGCCGCCCGATAAGGGCGTGGCGCCGAAATGGATGCCCGACTGGCTGGTGCGCCGCGTGGTCAAGAAGATGATCGTGGGCGCGGTGGGCCACATGAAGGATTACGGCCTTCCCGAGCCGGCCCATCATCCGGCCGACGCGCACCCGTCCGTCTCCGGCGAGTTTTTGACGCGGGTCGGCTGCGGCGACATCACCGTCGTCGGCAACATCAAGGAAAAGCGCGGACGCACGGTGGTGTTCGAGGACGGCCGCGAAGAAGAGATCGACGTCATCATCTATGCGACGGGCTACAATCTGTCCTTCCCGTTCCTCGACGACGCGGTGGTCAAGGTCGAGAACAACCACCTGCCGCTGTTCAAGCGCATCTTCAAACCGGGGATCGACAATCTGTTCTTCATGGGACTGGCCCAGCCGCTGCCGACGCTGGTCAACCTGGCCGAACAGCAGGCGCGCTGGATCGCGGCCTATCTGAGCGGAGACTATCTCCTGCCGCCCGAGAGCGAGATGGAAAAGGCCATCGCGGCCGACGAGGCGCGCGAGATCGGCCATTATTACAGCTCGCGCCGCCACACCATGCAGGTCAATTTCGACCGCTATTGCCGCGACATCAAAGCCGAGTGGAAGCGCGGCAAGGCCCGCGCCGAGGCCAAGGGCTATGGGCCCGGCCGCCTGCCCGTGCCGGGGCGCACCTGCGCCCGTTCCGAGGTCCGCGCCAGCGAGACCGCCGCCCAGTAAGCCAAAAAGTTGACGGGCCGTCACTGATCTCTACAGTGGGCGGCCATATCCCATGAGGTCCCCATGGACACCGATTTCATCGCCCCGGTGCCGGGCAAACCTGCCACCGGCAAGCGCGAACAGACCAAGCAGCAGAACCGCCAGACCATCCTGGCGGCGGCCCGGCAGGTCTTTGCCGAGCTCGGCTATGGGGCCACCACCGTGCGCGACATCATCCGCGCCACGCCGCTGGCCTCGGGCACCTTCTACAACTACTTCAAATCGAAGGAAGAGGTGTTCCAGGCGATCCAGGACGAGAGCGCGCTGCGGATCCGCCCGCGCCTGCATGAGGAGCGCGCCAAGGCCGCGACCATCGAGGAGTTCATCTCGGGCACCTTCCGCACTTTCTTCGAATATGTCGCCAGCGATCAGGGCAATTTCCACGCCATCCGCCGCAACACCGACACGCTGCGCGTGCGCATGGACACCCCCGAGATCATCGCCGGTTTCGAGGAGCTGCGCGCCGATCTGGAGCGGGCGATCGCGCGCGGGCTGTTTCCGCCCATCGACGCCGATTATCTGATGGCGGCCATCGTGGGCGTGGCCTTCGAGATGGCCGAACGCATGCTGCGCCGCGAGGATCACGACATCGACGAAGCGGCACGCTTCGCCACGGCGCTGTTCCTGGGCGGGGTGCGGGCGCTGCCCCATATTGCCGGCCTCGCCGGGACCCAGGCGGACCGGCCCGCATGAAAGCCCTGCTCTGCCGCGCCAACAGCGACGATCTGTCCAAGCTGCGGATCGAGAATGTCAGCCTGCCGCCGCTGGAAAGCGACGGCGTGCGCTTTCGCGTGCGTGCGGCGGCCGTGAACTTTCCCGATATCCTGATGGTGCAGGGCAAATACCAGCACCGCCCCGCCCTGCCCTTCATCGTCGGCGGCGAATGCGCCGGCGAGGTGCTGGCGGTGGGCGAGGCCGTGACCCGGTTCCGGGTGGGCGACCGGGTGATGGGCGGCGGTTTCGGCGGCGGCTTCGCCGAAGAGGCGCAGCTGCCGGCCACGGCCCTGCGGCCGATCCCCGACGGCGTCGACTTCGCCACGGCGGCCAGCTTCACCACCGCCTATCTCACCGCCTACGTGGCGCTGGTGCGCTGCGCCAATCTTCAGCCGCGCGAAAACCTTGTCGTGCTCGGCGCCGCCGGCGGGGTGGGCCTGGCCGCAGTCGATCTGGGCAAGCATCTGGGCGCCACCGTGATCGCCACCGCCTCCAGCAGCGAGAAGCGGATGTTCCTGCGCGCCTATGGCGCCGATCACATCCTGCCGGCCACCGGCTTTCGCGAGGCCGTCAAGGAACTCACCGGCGGACGCGGCGCCGATGTGATCTACGATCCGGTCGGCGGCGACGCCTTCGACGAGGCCACGCGCTGCACCGCCTTCGGCGGCAAGCTGCTGGTGGTCGGCTTTGCCAGCGGCCGCATCGGCTCGGTGCCGGCCAATATTCCGCTGATCAAGGGCTTCTCGGTGGTGGGTGTGCGGGCCGGCGAATATGGCCGCAAATTCCCGCTCAAGGGGCGCGAGAACATCGCCGCCATCGACGCGCTGCTGGCGGATGGCACGCTGCGCCCGCGCATCTATGCGCGTTACCCGCTGGCGCAGGCCGTCGAGGGTATGCGGGACCTGGCCGGCCGCAAGGCGATCGGCAAGGTGATCATCGAGCCTTAGGCGGCGAGCGCACCCAGCGCCTTCAGCACCGCATCGGTCATGCCGTCGGTGCCGACCTGGGTCATTCCCGGCTGCATGATGTCGCCGGTGCGGTAGCCCTCGGCCAGCACACGTTCCACGGCCTTTTCCAGCAGCACCGCATCCTCGACGCGGGCGAAGGAATAACGCAGCGCCATCGCCAGCGAGAGGATGCAGGCGATGGGATTGGCCAGCCCCTGCCCGGCGATGTCGGGCGCGCTGCCATGGACCGGCTCGTAGAGCGCGGACTGCTTGCCGGACGCATCCTTGGCGCCCAGCGAGGCCGAGGGCAGCATGCCGATGGAACCGGTGAGCTGCGAAGCCTCGTCCGACAGGATGTCGCCGAACAGATTGTCGGTGACGATGACGTCGTATTGCTTGGGATTGCGCACCAGCTGCATGGCGCAATTGTCGGCCAGCACATGGGTCAGCTCGACGTCGGAAAATTCCTCGGCATGAACCTTGGTCACGACCTGGCGCCACAACACGCCGGTGACCATGACGTTGGATTTCTCGGCCGAGGCCACGCGCTTGCCGCGCAGCCGCGCCAGCTCGAAGGCAACGCGGGCGATGCGCTCGATTTCATGGGTCGTGTAGACTTGGGTGTCGACGGCGCGCTTCTGGCCGTCCGGCAGATCGGTGATTTCCTTGGGTTCGCCGAAATAGACCCCGCCCGTCAGCTCGCGCACGATCAGGATGTCGAGGCCCGAGACGATTTCCGGCCGAAGGCTGGAGGCATCCTTGAGCGCGTCGAAGCACAGCGCGGGCCGCAGATTGGCGAACAGCTCCAGATCCTTGCGCAGCCGCAACAAGCCGCGCTCGGGCTTCTTGCCGAAGGGCAGCCCGTCCCATTTGGGTCCGCCCACGGCGCCGAACAGCACCGCATCGGCGGCCTTGGCCTTGGCAATGGTCTCGTCGGGGGCGGGCGTGCCGAGCTGTTCATAGGCACTGCCGCCGATCGGCGCGGTCTGGCTGGTCGCCGCGAAATTGCGATTCTGCGAAAACCAGCCCAGCACGCGCTGGGTGGCGTCGAGGACTTCGGGACCGATCCCGTCGCCGGGCAGCATCAGAATATGAGAGGTCATGGCTATTTCCGCATGCGGGCGAGGCGCGCGGCGGTTTCGGGGCCGCGGCCTTCGCTACGATGAATCTCATGGGCCAGGCCGGCCGTCAGCGTCATGGCCTCGGTGTCGTCGATCAGCTTCTTGATGGCGCGGCTGGAGCGCCAGGAATTGGCCAGCACATCGGCGGCGAAGGCGGCGACGGCGGCGTCGAATTCGTCATCGGGAACGCAGAAATTGGCCAGCCCGATCTTCTCGGCGTCACGGCCCGAATAGAAGCGCGCGCTGAACGACATCTCCAGCGCCCTGGCCCGGCCGACGCGGCGCGGCAGGCGCTGCGACAGGCCCCACACCGGCACGAGATCCCACTTGCCATGGGTGTCGCCGAATTTGGCGCTCTCGGCGGCGATGATGATGTCGGCCGCCAGCGCCAGCTCGAGCCCGCCGGTCAGGCAATGGCCCTGGACGGCCGCGACCACCGGCATGGGCAGGCGTGCGAGCCGTTCGATCACCTGGCTGCGGACATGCGAATTGTCTGTTTCGCCGCCCTCGAAGACGTCGGCGAGGCCGTCGAGATCATTGCCGGCGCAGAAGCTGCGGCCGGCGCCGCGCAGCAAGACGCAGCCGACCTTGTCCGGATTGACGGCCGCGAACTCGACATGCGCCGCCAGCGCCTTGAAGGTCTCGAAATTGAGGGCGTTGAGCTTGTCCGGACGGTTGAGCGTCAGGGTGCACAACCCGTCCTTGAGCTCGCGCAGAACCGCTTCGCTCATGATTCCGCTCCTAAAGCCAGGGGGTGGAGGCTTTGCGCGCGGCCTCGAACTCGGAAATCTTGGCCTCGTTGTGCAGCGTCAGGCCGATATCGTCCCAGCCATTGAGCAGGCACTGCTTGCGGAAGGGATCGATATCGAAGCGGATGCAGCCGCCGTCCGGGCCGCGAAGCTCCTGCGTCTGGAGATCGACGGTGATGATCGCATTGGCGCCGCGCTCGGCATCGTCCATCAGCTTGTCGACGTCCTCCTGCGGCAGGACGATCGGCAAGATCCCGTTCTTGAAGCAGTTGTTATAAAAAATATCGGCAAAGGACGGCGCGATGACGCAGCGTATGCCGAAATCGAGCAACGCCCAGGGGGCATGCTCGCGCGAAGAGCCGCACCCGAAATTTGCACCCGTTACGAGGATTTGTGCGTTCTTGTAGGCGGGCTTGTTGAGGACGAAATCCGGATTGTCGCTGCCGTCCGGCCGCGTGCGCATCTCGTGGAACAGGGCTTGTCCCAGACCCGTGCGCTTGATGGTCTTGAGAAACTGTTTGGGGATGATCATGTCGGTATCGACATTGATCATGGGCAGGGGGGCGGCCACGCCGGTGAGGGTCTTGAATGGGGTCATAGCGCCGGAACGTTAGCGGCGGGCCGGGGCCCGCTCAAGCTGGAAGTGTTCCAAACCGGACCTTTGGCCGCTACTATCCGCCACAGCAGGGGCGAGACTTGAAATTTTCAACGCGGCGGGCGTTCCCCGCCGCCTCATAGAGCAAAGCAAGGAGCCACCATGGCGAGCGAAGGCCTTCACGTCCCCCGCGAGAAACTGAGCAAACAGACCCTCCAGCTGCATTACGCGATCACCTCGCTGATGGAAGAGCTGGAGGCCGTCGACTGGTACCGCCAGCGGGCCGACGACACCGACGATGCCGGTCTCAAGGCGATCCTGCTGCACAACGCCAATGAAGAGATCGAGCACGCCAGCATGCTGCTGGAATGGATCCGCCGGCGCGAGCCGCGCTTCGACAAGCAGCTGCGCGACTATCTGTTCACCGACAAGCCGATCGCCGAACTGGAGAAGGGCGCGACCAAGCCCAAGAAGCGCTAGTCCAGCATCTCGGTGTCGTGAAAGCGGTTGAGATCGACCAGCCGGCGGCCGTCCGGCGTTTCGCTCAACACGTCGACAAAGCGCCGGTCCCAGAGGATGTCCCTGGGAGTGTAGTGCTGACGGGCATAGATCGTGTCGGCCAGGGATTCGTCCCGCCCGCTGAGCAAGATCAGCAGCTCGGCCTGTCCGGCCTCCAGGCTCTCCCGCGTGGCGCCATAGAGGGGACTGGTCTCGTCGATCTGGTGCATGATCGTCCAGGACAGGGCAAACAGGGGCGAACGCGCGCGCGTCAGGCGCAGCTCCTCCAGGCGGCGCATGACGATGCCTTCCTGGCTCATGGACTGGCGCGCCAGCGAGACCGTGACGCTGGCATCCATGATCTGATTGCCGCGCTGATTGGCGGCGCGCACCATCAGCGTCGGCACGCCGTCAAAGGGCTGCACTACCGCGACATTCGAGAACACCACCCGCGCGATCGGCCGCGAAAAGCGCGCGAAAATGACGCCCGTGAGCAGCGCGATATTGAGAATGCCGATGAAGGCCTCGATCGAGACGATCACATTGGCATAGACCGAGTGCGCCAGAATTTCCGAATTGATGGCGCCGATCGTCTGGATGCTGAACAGGAAGGCATCCCACCATGAGCCCGGGCGGGCATTGGACAACCCATGGGGGTCGAGCAGATACAGGCCCGCAAAGGCGATGTTCAGCGCGATGAAATAGAGTGTGACGCCGGTGAAAAACAGCCACCACGGCGCCCGCAACACGGCGTGATAGACATCGGTCCAGCGGGTGCGATCCTGGCCCTTGATGACGGCCAGCCGCCGGTCGCGGCGAAACGCGGTGACCGCGATGTAGCGGCGATAGCCGCGCTCGGCAGCCCGGCGCGCGCGCGATCCCAGCGTCGATTTCGTCCCGTGCTCGTCCATGCCCTTTGCGGCCCGTGCGCCGCGCCTCGCCCTGCCGCGCGAGTCAGCCTATCCTATCGCAAGACCGCGAAGGAGGGGGCCGCGATGTTGCGCATGTGGATGGCGGGGGCGGGCTTGCTGCTGGCGGCCGGGACGGCAGCGGCGGCGGACGATGCCCCGGGGCTGTGGCACGTCTACGAGCACCATCTGGCGCGTGCCAAATATATCGACCTGACCCACACCATCGGCCCGGACATCCCGGTGTGGCACGGCTTCGGGCCGTCGCATTTTGCGCCCGCCACCAATCCCAAGACCGGCAAGCCCTACACCTACAAAAAGGACGGGTTCGAGGCGACGCATTACGACCTGTCGACCGACCAGCTTGGCACCCAGCTTGACCCGCCGGCCCATTGGGCGCCCGAATATCCGAGCATCGACGAATTGCCGCCGACCTATGCGGTGCGCCCGCTGGTGGTGATCTCCATCGTCGATAACGTGAAAAAGAACCCGGGCTACCAGATGGGTGTCCGCGACATCGAAGCGTGGGAAAAAGCCCATGGCCGCATCCCCGCGGGCGCGGTGGTGTTCATCCGCTCGGACTGGTCCAGGCACTGGCACGACAAGGGGATCGGGGAGAACCCGGTGTTCCCGGGCGTGACGCTGGCGGCGCTGAAATTCCTGCACCTCAAGCGCCATATCCTGATGCATGGTCACGAGCCGCTCGACACCGACACGACGCCGACGCTGGAAGGCGAGGCCTGGCTGATGCATCACGGCTATGCCCAGGCCGAAGGCATCGCGCATCTGGACAAGGTGGCCGAAACCGGGTGCCTCGTCGCCATCGGCTTTCCGAAACTGAAGGGCGGCACCGGCGGCTATGCGCGCTATGTCGCGATCTGTCCGCAGGACTGGAAATACGGCGTCACCATCGGGCCGAACGATGCGCCGCTGCCGAAATCGGATCACCCGCTGCATTGGGATGCGAAGGTCGGCACGCGCGTGCGCTAGCCGCGGCTCAATCCTTTGGCCTTCAGGGCCTCGACATAGGCGGCCCAGATCTTCGCGTGATCGCGACCGAGCTTGTGCAGCGTATCCCAGCTGTAGAGGCCGGTGTCGTGGCCGTCGTCGAAGCCGATGCGCACGGCGTAGTTGCCGACCGGATCGATCGATCGATGGTGACAGCGCGCTTGCCGGGCACCGTCTTCTTCTGTTCCGGCGAATGGCCCTGCACTTCGGCGCTGGGCGATTCCACACGCAGATATTCGGCCGAGAGCGTGAAGCGGTCGCCATTCTCGAAGGCGATGGTGAGCGCGTCCTTTTCCGGGGACAGGCGCAACTCGCTGGGCCAGATCTCCTGCGCGCTCATTTGCGGGCGATCTCGTCTTCGCCCAGCTCGCGCGCCTCGCCCGGCAGCATGATCGGCACGCCGCCGCGGATCGGATAGGCCAGACCCGCCGCCCGGCTGATCAGTTCCTGCTTGTCGCGATCATAGATGCAGCGTTGTCTTGGTCAGCGGGCAGACCAGGATTTCCAGCAGCTTGGGATCGGGTTCCATCGCAGGGCCTTTCAGTTCATCGTGGCGCCGCCGGGCGCATCGGAGCCTGCCATTTCCAGCAGCGCAATCAAGGTCTCGACCCGGCCCGGCCAGTCGGGCGCTTCCAGCAGCGCCTGCTTCTCGGCCGGTTCGAACGGGCACAGCGTCGCCAGGGCGTTGACCAGCGCCTCGGCCGGCGCACCGGTCACCGAGTCCCAATCGGCCTGCAGATCCCGGCTCTGAAGATAGGCTTTCAGGGCGCCCAGCAGGTGCTCGCGCGGAAATTCCTGGTCCTCGGCGTCCTCGGCGGGAACAAGATCGCCGCGATAGGGCGCAAAGTCCGGCTTTACACAGCGAAACGGTGTCGTCCCCTCGAGCTCGCGATCGACACGAAAGCGGCAAATGCCCGTCAGCGTGATCAGATAGCGGCCGTCTTCGGTTTCGCGATAGCCGGTGACGCGCCCGGCGCAGCCGACCGCAGACAGCGCCGGCGTGCGTGTTCGCTCTCGGGCTCGAGTCGGCTGGATCATGCCGATCAGCCGGTCTCCGGACATCGCCGCATCCACCATCGCCAGATAGCGCGGCTCGAACACGTTGAGCGGCAGATGCCCGCGCGGCAGCAACAAGGCCCCGGTCAGCGGAAAGACGGGCAAGCTGGCGGGAAGATCTTCCACGCTGCTGATAGGGACGCACACCATACATCGGATCAGGCGAACAGGATGGCGGAGAGCTTGCGCCGCGCATCCAGCGTGCGCGGATCGGTCGGTCCCATCGCTTCGAACAGGGTCACCAGATGCTTGCGCGCCGCTTCCTCGTTCCATTTGCGGTCGCGCCGGACCAGTTCCAGCAATTCGGCGAGCGCGCCGTCGCGGTCGCCGGCCGCATCGAGCGCCAGCGCCAGATCGTAGCGCGCCTGATGGTCGGACGGATCGGCCGCGAGCCGGGCCCGCAGCGGCTCGGCTTCGGCCACAGCCTGGCCGGCGGCTCTCGCGCAGTTTGACTTCGGCATCGACGCCGCGGATGGCCTCGTCATTGGCGCCATCGGGACGCACCAGGCCCAGCGTGGTCCGTGCCCGTTCGACGTCGCCGCTGGTCAGATAGCAGCGCGCCAGACCGGCGACCGCCTTGGGATGGCCGGGATCGTCCTGCAGCACGGCGCCATAGGCCTGGGCCGCGCTGGCGACATCGCCGCCGGCGAAGGCCGCATCGGCCGCCGCCAGGATGTCGTCGACGCCGCTGGCGCCGGCGGCCACCGCCGGTGAGCTGGTCCACAAAGGCGCGCAACTGCGATTCGGGGACGCGCGCCCATGAAGCCATCGACCGGCTGGCCGTTCTTGAAGGCATAGACGGTCGGGATCGACTGGATGCGCAACTGCTGGGCGATCTCCTGGTTCTCGTCGACATTGACCTTGACCATGCGCACCGCGCCCTTGGCCTCGTTGACGAGCTTCTCCAGAGCCGGGCCGAGCTGCTTGCAGGGCCCGCACCACGGCGCCCAGAAATCGACGATGACCGGCACCTCGCGGCTGGCTTCCAGCACGTCGGCGGCGAAGGTCTCCAGCGAGGCGTCCTTGATATAGGGGCTGCTGCCAGCGCTGGCCGGCGCGTCGCCATTTCCGCTCGTGACGGGCCGTCCGCCCGGTCCAATCAATGCCATGACACACTCTCGCTTCCGTCTCTGACTTCGAACATGGGCGCTCGCGCCGGGAAAGAAAAGGGCGCGACGACGCCGATATCGGCGCGCGGCGCCGGCATTCCCG
The DNA here is from genome assembly GCA_963710925.1 of uncultured Pseudomonadota bacterium. GTDB lineage: Bacteria > Pseudomonadota > Alphaproteobacteria > Micropepsales > Micropepsaceae > Rhizomicrobium. The sequence continues at coordinate 256,919 of CAVQBY010000006.1, forward strand.
GCCGAGCCTAGCCGATCCGCTCCGGCAGTGCGGCAATTATGGGCTCATGGCCGCAGGCCCGCACGAAGCGCGGCAAATCCGCCGCCGCAATCGCCGTGGTCCGGTCGTTGCGCAGCGGATGGAAATTGAGCGGATCGAGGGCCAGCATGCCCTCGTCGAGCACCACCCGGACCCGGGTTTCGCGGTCGTTTATCAGCGCGAAAGGTGTCACCGAGCCTGGCGGGACGCCCAGAGTTGCAATCAGCAATTCCGGCGCCCCAAAGGAAAAGCGCGGGGCGCCCAATTGTTTCGACAGCGCGACCAGATCGACCGCCAGGGCCTCGCGCGCCACCACCAGCCACAGCCCGCCCTTCTTGTCCTTCAGGAACAGGTTCTTGGTGTGCCCGCCGGGCAGCGCGCCGCGCAGCGCCTGCGCCTCCTCGACCGTGAAGACGGGATCGTGTGCGTGGGTGCGGCTTTCGATGCCCAGGGCCTCCAGCCGGGCCATGAGGGCGGCCTCGCGCGAGGCGGGTTCGGGGAGTTCGTCGGTCATGATGGGCCGCTTATACTGGGCCGGGCCCGCGGCGGCCAGCCCGGCCGCCCCGCCCGAAAGAGGGCTCCGGAAGGGCCCGGAAAACCAACCGGTTGCGGGGCGAGAAGCCTATTGACCGGCGGGGCCGGGTTCGCCATAACCCGCACCCTGACTTGGAGTGCGGGCGTAGCTCAGGGGTAGAGCATCACCTTGCCAAGGTGAGGGTCGGGCGTTCGAATCGCCTCGCCCGCTCCAGTCTTTCCACCGAAATCTGCCGCAGTGCCCGGGCCCTAGAGGGCCGGGATGCGCGCATACCAGCGTTCGGCGAGGCCGCCGAGATCGAGCCCGGGCGCGCACAGAAATTCGCGCGCCGCCGAGCGCACGAAATCCTTCTGGCGGTCCGCCGTCAGATATTCGACCGGCGATTTGCCGTCGATGCGGGCCAGCAGCAGCCCGGCCAGCAGCGGCGCGGCCCGGCGCTCGAACGCGCCGCGATCCTCCCATCCGACATGCGGCCAATAGGCCGCACGCAAGGCGGCGAAAGCGGCCGCATAGCTGCGCGCATGTTCGCGGTGCCAGACGGCCTTCAGCAGCAGATGATTGAGGCAGAACGCCAGATCGAAGGCCGGATCGCCCCAGCTTGCGCATTCGGCATCGAGGATCACCGGGCCGGCCGGGCCCTTGAGGATGTTCTTGGGGCTGACATCGCCATGCATGAGCGCGATGCGCCGGCGGCCCAGATCGGCCGCGATGGCTTCGAGCACCAAGGCGCGATCGGGATGGGCGCGGGCAGTGTGCAGCAGATAGGGATCGACCCGCAGCGCATGGAAGAACGCCGCATTGTCGAAGCGCGCGGCGAGTTCCGGCGCGGCCGCCGTGACGGCGTGAATGCGGCCGAGCGCGTCGCCTACGGACGCCGCAAAATCGGCGCCGACCGCGCCTTCGGCCAGGAGCGGCTTCCAGCCGGGATGGTCCGCCGGGTCGAGGAAATCCATGACGAACAGAAAGGCCTCGGGCTCGACATGGCGGATGACCGGCACCCAGGACGGGTCGATCCCGGCCACGGTCCGGATCCAGGCGATTTCGCTGAAGATGCGCGCGACCGGGGCTTCCCACAGCGTCGCCACATTGAGGCGCGGCAGGGCCCGCTTGACGCAGACCGTGCCCGCCGCGCAATCGACGCGCAACACCTCGCAGGAGACGCCGCCGCCCAGCGCCGTGACCGCCGGCGCTTCGTGCGGCGCGCACAGGCCGGTGCGGCGCAGGATTGCGATTGTCTGGCTGTGATCGTGCATCGGCCCGCAGTTGTGCGCCGCCAATTCTATTCGGCCGGTTCCATTGCCACGGCGCGCTTCTTGCCATTCGCATCCATGGGCTCATGGTTGACGTCGATCGCCGGATCGAGCGCGCGGGTCCAGCAGGCAAATTCGAGGCAGGCCCCGTCCGGATCGAAGAAATAGAACGAGCGCACGAAGGTGGTTGGCGAGACATCGGCGCTGACCTGCGACGGCGAATCGTCATGATTGAGAATCTGGCTGACGTGAACGCCGCGCGCCTGGAGCTTGGCGTAATAGTCGTCGAAGGACTCGACCGGCACATTGAAGGCGACATGGTTCATCGAGCCATGGGCCGAGACCATATTGCCCTCACCGGGAAGATGACCGGCCGCGGCGATGCCCGGCGCCGCTTTCGGCGCGTTCGGAAACCAGAAGAAGGCGAGGCTGTCGCCATTGCCGATGTCGAAGAAGAAATGCTGGCCCATGCCCTGCGGCAGATCGATGGTCTTGATCAGCGGCATGCCGAGCACATTGCTGTAGAAATCGACCGTGCGCGCCATGTCCTTGCTGACCAGCGCCAGGTGATTGATGCCCTGGATGTTGAAGACCTTGTTTTTCGCGACCGCCATGCGCGTTCTCCCTGCCCATATCAGGGACGCATCCTAGCGCGCGGCGGCCCGCCGCTCCTAGCGCGGATTGCCGGACCCGGACCGCAGCCTAGCCCGGAAGGCCGCTGCTATCGCCGGATTCGGCCCGGCGGCGGCGCAGCGTGCGGATTTCCGAGAGGTTGCGCGGCACGCGGATGCGGTTGGGCGATTGCGACATGGCGCGGATCCAGCCGCTGACGCGCTCGACACCGGCGGGCCGGGGGAAGCGGATGATCTTGCGGCCGCCGCGCGGCGCCGCAGCGTGGCCATCGGCGTGGACGGCAAGTTCCAGCACAATGGGGTGATGGTCGGAGGGACCGCGGTCCAGCACGATCGAGGCCGCGCAATGCAGCCCGCGCGCCATGCAGCGATCGAGCCGGAAAGGAATGATGTTCCGCGCCTGATGGGTGCGCTGCTGCGGACCGACATCGCGATAGCCCGACAGCACGATGGGGCCGACCGCATTGTAATCGCCGATGATCGCCGAGGGGCCTTCGAGCGACTGGACGATGCGCAGCAGCTGGCGGCGGTTCAGGAGCTGACCATGGGAGAGATGAACATTGGCGAAGGAGATGCCGCCGAACTCGACGATCTGCGCCAGCCGCGGCGGCACCCGGCCGGGCATCTTCGAGACCGGCAGCGCCAGCACCCGCGAGGGCGCCAGCGGATGCGGGCTCCAGGCGGCAAGGCCATAGACGCGCCCCGCCATCGGCTCGCGCAGGAGGTGGCCGCCGACATGATCGGTCAGCGCGGCGATATCGGCGGTGGCTTCCTGCATCAAGAGCAGGTCGGGACGATGCTGACGGATCAGGGCAGCGACATCGGCCACCCCGGCGCCGACGAGGCGCAACAGGTTCCAGCTGATGACCCGAAGCGGCGCCGACGCAGGGTGACCCTGCGCGGAGGGCGGGGAGAACGTCCACAAGGGGCGACGGGAACTCTGCATCATTCCTCAAACCCTGGAGATCGGCGCATCCGGACGTCCAGGTTCCGAGATGCCCGCCGGCAACGGAATCTTTCCGTTACGAACATGGCGTATCGAATTCTATTTAGGGCATAGTCGGGCAGGTTCAAGGGGATACGGGGCCGCACCCCGGACCAGCAGTGAGGCGCCGAGCGCGACAACGTGATCCCGTTTCTTCCCATTGCCACATTTCCGCCATGGCTGCATATCGCGGCGCTGGTCGTCTATGTGGCGGTGGCGCTGTGGGTGAGCGGCGATGTGCTGCTGCGCAAGCGCGACGTGCGCGCGGCCCTGGGCTGGATCGCCGTGGCCTGGCTGTCGCCGCTGCTGGGCGGTGCGCTTTATTATGTGTTCGGGATCAATCGCGTCAGCCGCCGCGCCTCGCGCATCGGCAAGCGCCGACAACCGCAGGCCAAACGCGAGGCCGGCACGACCGCGCCCAAGGTTTCGGAGAATATCGGCAGGCTGGCCGAAATCAGCCGGCGCATCCACGAATACCCGCTGACCGCCGGCAATGGCATCGACATTCTGCATGGCGGTGGCGAGGGCTATCCGGCGATGCTCGACGCCATCGCCGGAGCCCGGCAGAGCCTGGCCTTCGCCAGCTATATCTTCCGCAACGACGAGACCGCAGATCGCTTCATCGACGCGCTGATCGCCGCCCATCAACGCGGCGTGACGGTGCGGGTGCTGCTCGACAGCGTCGGCAGCGGCTACATCTTCTCGCATGCGGTGCGGCGGCTGCGGGCCGCGGGCGTGCCGGTGGCGCGGTTCCTGCACACATGGATGCCCTGGCGCATGCCGTTCCTGAACATGCGCAACCACAAGAAGCTGATGATCGTCGACGGACGCACCGGCTTTACCGGCGGCCTCAATATCGGCCGCGAGAACGAGCCCACAACCGATCTCCGGGATCGGGTCGACGATGTGCATCTGCGCATCAATGGGCCGGCGGTGCACGACCTGATGGACAGCTTCGCCAGCGACTGGTCCTTCACGACCGGCGAGACCCTGGACGCCGCCTTGTGGTGGCCGCAGATCGCGCCGGCGGGGGAAGTGTACGCGCGCGGCATCCGCTCGGGCCCCGACGCCGATCTGTACAAGCTGGAGATGCTGCTTGGCGCCGCGCTGGCGCAGGCGCGCAAGCGGGTGCGCATCGTCACGCCCTATTTCCTGCCCGACCAGCGCCTGCAATTCGCGCTGCAACAGGCGAAGCTACGCGGGGTCAAGGTCGAAATCCTGCTGCCGCAGCGCTGCGACTATCTGTTCCTCAACTGGGCCATGAACGCGCATCTGCGCGCGTTTCGCGAGCTGCCGGAGGATGTCTATCTCAGCCCCCTGCCCTTCGACCACGCCAAGCTCATGACGGTGGACGGCGAATGGTGCCTGGCCGGCAGCTCCAACTGGGACGCGCGCAGCCTGAGACTGAATTTCGAGTTCGATCTGGAATGCTATGATAGCGGGCTGGCGGCCCGCCTCGACGAGGTGATCGACGCGCGCATTGCACGCTCGCGGCGGCTGACGCGCGCCGATCTGATGGAGGCGCCGCGCTGGATGCGGCTGCGCGATGCCGCCGTTCGCCTGATGCTGCCCTATCTGTAGGCGCAAACGAAACGGGGAGGCGCGCCGCACGCGCCTCCCCGCATTTGTCCGGCCCGGTTCGCGATCTCAGTTCACGACCAGACCGCGATGCTTGAGCATCGGCCCGATATCGGGTCCTTGCCGTAGAAGGCGCGGAACATCGTTCCGTAATCCTCGGTATGGCCCTTGGACAGGATCATGTCGCGGAAGCGCTGGCCGTTGGCGCGCGTCAGCCCGCCATGGCTTTTCGAACCAGGCGATAGGCGTCGTCGTCGAGCATCACCGTCCACTGATAGGCGTAGTAGCCGGCGGCATAGCCGTTGGCCCAGATGTGCAGGAAATAGCTGGAGCGGTAGCGCGGCGGCACATCGGTCGAAATTGGTGTGCGTCTCGGCCAGCGCCTGCTTCTCGAAGCGATCGACATTCTGCTCCGGCGCGCCGGCCGGCAGCGTGTGCCATTGCATGTCGAGTTCGGACGCCGCGAGCAGTTCGCCCAGCTCATAGCCCTGATTCCAGGTCTGCGACTTCTTGATCTTGTCGACCAGCGCTTGCGGGATCGGCTTGCCGGTCTTGTAGTTCACCGCATAGTGCTTCAGCACGTCGGGATAGAGCGCCCAGTGCTCGTTGAACTGCGAGGGGAATTCCACGAAGTCGCGCGCCACATTGGTGCCCGACAGCGTCGGATATTCCTGGTTCGCGAACAGGCCATGCAGCGCATGGCCGAATTCGTGGAACATGGTGGTGACGTCGTCGAAGGTCAGCAGCGCGGGCTGGCCGGGCGCCGGCTTGGTGAAGTTGGCGACGTTGTAGATCACCGGCTTGGTGCCCAGCAGCTTCGACTGGCCGACGAAATTGCTCATCCAGGCGCCGCCCGATTTGTTGTCGCGCTTGAAATAGTCGAAATAGAACAGGCCCAGCGGCGAGCCGTCCTTGTCGTAGACGTCGAACACGCGCACGTCCTGCTGATAGACCGGGATGTCGTGCCGTTCCTTGAAGGTGATGCCGTAGAGCTGGTTGGCGGCATAGAACACGCCGTCCTTCAGCACGCTGTTGAGCTCGAAATACGGCTTCAGCTCGCTCTGGTCGAGATCGTATTTCGCCTTGCGCACCTTGTCGGAATAGCGCTCCCAGTCCCACGGCTCGAGCTTGAAATGCTTGCCGTCCTTGTCGATCGCGGCCTGGATCTGCTTGGCCTCGTCGGCGGCCTTCGGCGCGCGGTCGGCGCACCGAGCTGGCCGATGAATTTCTGCACCGCCTCGGGCGTCTTGGCCATCTGGTTGTACAGCACATAGGCGGCGTAGTTGGGATAGCCCAGCAGCTTGGCCTTTTCGGCGCGCAGCTTGGCGAGCTCGGGGATGTCGCGCGCGTGTCGTTCTTGTCGCCCTTCTCGGTGCGCGTCCAGGAGTTGCTCGAACAGCTTCTTGCGCGTGTCGCGGTCGGTCAGTCGGTCAGCAGCGGCTGCTGCGTGGTGTTCTGCAGCGGGATCACATACTTGCCCTTGAGGCCGCGGTCCTCGGCGGCCTGCGCGGCGGCGGCGATTTCGGCGTCGCTCAGACCGGCCAGCGTCGGCCTTGTCGTCGACGACCAGCGCACCGGCCTTGGTGCCGGCGAGCAGCTTCTGCTGGAAGTCGGTTTCGAGCGTGGCGTCGCGCTTGTTGATTTCGCGCAGCCTCGCCTTGTCGGCATCGGAGAGGTTGGCGCCGGCATGGACGAACTGCTGGTAGTAGAGCTTGAGCAGCTGCGCTGCCTCGGGGTCGAGCTTGAGCTTGTCGCGCTGGTCGTAGATCGCCTTGACCCGCGCGAACAGCTTGGGGTTGAGGTAGATCGCGTCCTGATGCGCGGCGAGCTTCGGCGCCTCTTCGGCCTGCACCTTGTCGAGCGTGTCGATTGGTGTTGGCCTGGACCACGGCGAAGAAGGCATTCGGACGCCCGGTCGAGCATGCGGCCGGACTTCTCCATCGCCACGATGGTGTTGTCGAAGGTCGGCGGGCGCCGGATTGTCGGCGATCTTCTCGATCTCGGCGAGCTGGCGCTTCATGCCCTCCTCGAAGCGCCGGCTGGTAGTCGCTGTCCTTGATCTTGTCGAAGTCGCGGCGCCTGGAAGCGGCAGCGTGCTGGGCTGGGCGAAGGGATTGGCGGTCTGGGCCGGGCCCGCGGCAGCAACCGGCGCGGTGCCGATCATCAACGCGGCGACGGCGCCCATGCCGAGGGTGCGAATTCGAAGCATCGGAAGGCCCCTGGTTAGGAAATGCGCGACGGGGCGCGCAGGAATTCGGGAGGTCGCGGGAGATTAGCCGCAGGAATGGGGGGCTGTCTTCACGAAATGGTGAGCCTGGCCGCGGCTTTCGGGTCGAGACGGCCCCCGGCCAAATGATCGTTCAAATTGTCGCGCGGATCGCGCAATATACGCTCACGCGCCCACCCAGCCGCGCTTGTCCGGCCGGGGCCCTTTCGGTCCCATCCCTTCGAAGAGGTGCCGCTTGATCTGGGCCGACAAATTCGCCCTTTCCCTGGCCATCGTGATCGCGGGCGTGGCGGCCATGGCCAGTGCCGTCCTGTTCGTCGGTGTGGGCAGCGTCACGGACGCCCGGCTCAACACCGACGGTGCTGCTGTGGAGCATCATCGTCGATCTTGCGGTGGCCGTGCCGATGTGGGCGCTGCTGCGGCTGATCGACCTTGCGGCCGGTGGTCCGCGGCGGCGGCGGCGCGAACGATGCGCATCGGGACGGACCGGACATCCGCGAACCGCGGGCCAGCGAAGTCACCATGGCCGAGGATCAGGAGCGGCGAAATAGCCCAGCCGCCGCGCGCTCCAGATCAGCGCGGCCAGCGAAGAACATGACCCCGACCGCAATGGCGGCCTTCCACTGCGTGCTGAGATCGGCGCCGCCGAGGGTGATATTCGGCCAGCGCGCCGGGCACCAGCAGGGCCGGCGCCCAGATCAGCGCCGACAGGACATTGGCGATCCAGAACGTGCCCGGGGCATGCGCGTGATCCCGGCCACAAGCGGGATCACCGCCCGCAACGGGCCGAAGAAGCGGCCGATGAAGACGCTTTTGACGCCGTGGCGGTCGAAGAAGGCATAGCCGCGCGGCAGCAATTCGGGATGGCGGGTGAAGGGCCAGCGGGTTTCGGTGAGGTGGCCGTAGCGCAGGCCCAGCCAATAGGAGATCGCATCGCCCAGCACGGCGCCGAGCGATGGCCCCGGTCAGAACCGGCCATAACGGACAGGCTCCCGGCCGAGATCAGCGCCCCGGCGGCCAGCAGCACCGAGGTGCCGGGAAAGGCGAAGCTGACGAGGACAAAGGATTCCCCGAACGAGACGACGAAGACGAGCGGAAGCGCCCAGATGGCATGCTGGCTGACGAAATCCATGCAGCGAATGAACGAGGGCATCACATGCCTGTGCGGCCCAGGTGCGGCGCTCGTGCCGCCGGGCGCAGGCGACAGAGGGCCCGCCGCGCTCTTAAGCTGAGTGTCGAACGGCGCAAGACGCCAGCCGCGCGCGCACCGGCGCCTCCATTTCGCCAGATTTTCGCGCGCCCGGCGAGCGGGCCGCGCGATTTGCGGCACAGGCGGGCCGCTCAGTTCGGAATGCGCACCGGCAGCTTCTCGTAGCCCTTGACGAAGCTGGAGGCCACGCGCACCGGCTCGCCCACCACCTCGATGGTCGGGAAGCGCTTCATGATCTCTTCCCAGATGATCTTGAGCTGCAGTTCGGCCAGACGGTTGCCGACGCAGCGATGGATGCCGAAGCCGAAGGACAGATGCTGGCGCGGACGCTCGCGATCGATGATGTAGGCGTTCGGGTTTTCGATCACCTCGTCGTCGCGGTTGCCCGAGACGTACCACATGATGACCTTGTCGCCCTTCTTGATCTGCTTGCCGCCGAGCTCGATGTCGCGCGTGGCGTTGCGGCGCATATGGGCGAGCGGGGTCTGCCAGCGGATGGTCTCCGACACCATCGACGGGATCAGCTCGGGATTGGCCCTGAGCTTGGCGTATTGATCCGGGTTCTGGTTGAGCGCCAGCACGCTGCCCGAGATCGTGTTGCGGGTGGTGTCGTTGCCGCCGACGATCGAGCAGGATCAGATTGCCCGAGATATTCCTCGCGGCTCATGTTCCGGGTGGATTCGCCATGGGCGAGCATGGAGATGAGATCGTTCTTCGGCGGCGCATTCACGCGCTCGTTCCACAGCCGCATGAAATAGTCGACGCATTCATAGAGCTTTTCGCGGCGGTGCTCGTCGGAGACGTAGAGCGGCGATTCCTTGCCGGCGGTGGCGATGTCGGACCAATAGGTGAGCTTGCGCCGGTCCTCCCAGGGAAAATCGAACAGGGTCGCGAGCGTCATCGTCGTCAGTTCGATCGAGACCGTGTCGACCCAGTCGAAGGTCTCGCCGCGCGGCAGCGAATCCAGGATCTTGCCGGCGCGCTCGCGGATGATCGGTGCGAGATGCTCGAGATTGGCCGGCGAGACGACCGGGGTCACGACCTTGCGCTGGGCGTCGTGCTTGGGCGGATCCATGGCGATGAACATCGGAAAGCGCACATCGTCCTGCGGATCGGCGATGGTGATCGACGGTTCGGACGAAAAGGCGGCGTGATTGGTGTCGACCGCCATGATGTCCTTGTACTTGGTCACCGACCAATAGGGACCGAACTCGTGCTCGGCGCAGTAATGCACCGGGTCCTCTTTGCGCAGGCGCTCGAAATAGGGCCACATCGCATCGTTCTTGAAGAGCAGCGCGTCGGCGACGTTGATCTTGTCCAGCGGCATGGACCAGGCGTCCTGGGCGGCCGCGTCACGGGGCTCAATGGCTGCGCTACTCATGGGGCGTTCCTCGCGAATATCGTTATCCTGACAGACTGTCACAACCGCCCCGGCCTGCCAATGCCGATCCGGCCGCGGCTTCAGGCGGCCGAATCCAGCGCAAAGATCTTGCCGGGATTGAGGATCTGGTGCGGATCCAGCGCCCGCTTGAGGGTCGCCATCAGCGCCAGTTCCGCCGGGGAGCGCGACCAGGACAGATAGGGCTTCTTCTCCAGCCCGATGCCGTGCTCGGCCGAGACCGCGCCACCGCGCGCCTGAACCCCGCCATAGATGATGTCTTCGACCGCCTTGTGGGCCTCATGGCTGCCATCGCCGACGCCGGCGCAGAAATGCAGATTGCCGTCGCCCATATGGCCGAAGATCATCAGGTTCGCTTCGGGCCAGCGCGCGAAGACTTTCTCGCGCACCTCGGCGACCAGGCTTTCCATGCCCGAGATCGACAGCGAGACGTCGAAGTTGAAGATCGGGGCGATGCGCGCGAACTGCATGACATCGTCGCGCAGGCCCCACATGGCGTTGCGCTCGGCCTGCGACTTGGCAATCACCGCATCGACGATGTCGCCGGCCTCATAGGCCTGTTCGAGCACACTCTCGAAGCGCGCCTCGTCGGCCTGCTGATCGCCGCCCATGGCCTCGATCAGCACATAATGCGGATGACCATAGGGCAGCGGCGGCTTGCCCTTGGCCGGCTCGGTGGTGACCAGCTTGTAGAAGCCGTCCCACATCACCTCGAAGGCCGACAGCGTGCCGCCCAGCCCGCTTTCGACGCGGCGCAGAAGCCTGGGCAGGTTCGTGAAATCGTCGACGGCGACGAAGGCGGTGTTCTGGCTGGCCGGTTTGGGGCGCAGGCGCAGCACCGCCTTGGTGACAACGCCCAGCGTGCCTTCGGCGCCGATGAAGAGCTGCTTGAGATCGTAGCCGGTGTTGTTCTTGATGAGGTGATTGAGCGAAGAGACGATGGTGCCATCGGCCAGCACCGCTTCCAGGCCCAGCACCATGTCGCGCGTCATGCCGTAGCGGATGACGCGGTTGCCGCCGGCATTGGTGGAGATGTTGCCGCCGACGGTGCAGGTGCCGCGCGAGCCCAGATCGAGCGGCAGCAGAAGGCCCTCGGCCTCCGCCGCCTCGCAGGCCGATTGCAGCACGCAGCCGGCCTCGACCGTCATGGTGGCGCCGACCGGATCGACCTCGATCACATGGTTCATGCGCTCGAGCGAGAGGGCCAGCGCGCCATCGGCCCTGCCGCCTTCGACCAGCCCGGTCTTGCCGCCCCAGGCCACGACCGGCTGACGGGCGGCATGGCAGAGCCTGAGGATGGTGGAGACCTGTTCGCTGGAGGATGGCCGCAGGACCGCGAGCGGCTTTCCGAGATTGCTCCAGCCGAAGGCCTTCTCCGCGGCTTCGGCGCCTTCGAGCACGCCGCCCTCGCCCAGCTCGGCCTTCAACCGGTCGAGCAAACCGTCTGCCGCCGCCATGCGCGCCTCCTCCAGCGAGAATTGGCGGGCATATTGCAGCGCCGGACGGGCCTTCAGCAACCATGGGCCCAACGGCGGGAGGTGGCGCGGCGGGACGTGGCGCGCGCGGACAGGCTAGCCGGCCGCGTCCAGGTCCGACGGGGCGACCTCATGGGTCTTGCCGCAGAACTCGCAGGTGGCGCGGATGATGCCGTCGGCATCGGCCAGACCGGCGCGCTCGTCGGGCGCATAGCCGCGCAGCACCGCGGCGATGCGTTCGGGCTGGCAATCGCAGCGGAAGCGCACCGGATCGGCCGGATGGACGCGCACCTCGTCCTCGTTGAACAGGCGCCACAGCAGATCCTCGGCGGACAGATCGGTGTCGACCAGTTCGATATCCTGCAGCGTGTCGAGGATGTAGCCGAGGCGGTTCCAGTCGTCCGCATCGCCGGCGGTTTCGCCCGGCACGGCCTGCAGCATCAGCCCGGCCGCGCGCCAATGCGCCGGCTTGCCGGGCTCGAACACCGGCACGGCGGCCAGCCGCAGCATGGTGGGCAGCTGTTCGGACTGGGCGAAATAGGTTTGCGCGGATTTCGGCGATGCCCGCCGGCTCCAGCGCGACGATGCCCTGATAGGTCTTGCCGCCCCCCGCGCCGCCGCGCCGCGGCTCGATGGTGATGGCCAGCGCGCCGGCGCCGGCGGCGCGCGCAAAATCGGGCGCCGCACCCAGAAGCTCGAAGCGCGCCGCATCGAGCCGCGCATAGGCGCGCAGGCCCACCGGGTGCGGCTCCGCGTCATCATCGTCGGCCGGCCCGGCGCCGTAATAATCGGCGGCGACGAGATCGAGCGGGCCGTCGGACTGCGTCTGCACGGTGAGGCGGCCATCGAGCTTCAGCGCCGAGCCCAGCAGCGCCGACAGCGCCAGCGTCTCGCCCAGGATGCGCGCCGCCGCCTCGGGCAATGCATGGGCCGACAGCGCCCGCGACGACACCGCATCCAGCCGCACCAGCCGCCCGCGCACCCCGGCATTGGCCAGATCGAAGGAGAGGATGAAATCGGCCGGCGGGGCCGGGGTGTAATCGGGCGCGGATGCGGGGGGCTGGGTCATGGGGTGGGGATATGGGGGCAAAGCCGCGCCAATTCAACCGCCGCGCCCCACCGCGCCCCCCCGCCACGCACCGGCCGCCCTGGCAGACCGAGGGCGGGATCGCCGAAACGGGGGCAACTTCTTTTCGCTCGCCGCGCCCCGTCCCCGCGATACCCGCCCGGACCTTCGGACCTCCGGCAGGCGGCGCCCCATGCGAGAGTTCACACGCGAGGGGCACCGCACCTTCCATCCGCCTCGGGCTTCGCGTCGCGCCGGGCTGGACGCCGGGATTACGGGCCGCACCCGCGCATCTCCAGTTTGTCCCGTCGCGTGGCATGGATGCGCGCAAGATTCGCATCCTTGTCCTGTATGGTCTCGCGTGCTGTGCGCTGTGTGCCGGGCATCTCCGCTGCGTCTTCCGTGTTGGAAGATGGGGGCAAGAAATCCGCCTTCAATAATTGACAAAAAAAGACTTTCCGCCAAAGCGGACGGCCGCGCGCCGATGCGGATTTTCGTGTGGTTTCAGGCGTTTGCCGAGTTAATCCGTCTACGGATTATCAGGCGGTGACAAAGCAGCGTCACGCTGCCCGGCGAAAATCGGGCGATAACCGAAATGCTTCAAGGCGTTGCGGCGGGGATAAGTTTTGTGCGGGGCTGTGCAGGCCCCCAGCTGGCAAGCTTGCTTGAAGGGCGGGATTTTTACTCTGACCCCAGTTCCTCTTGAATTCATCCTCGGGCGTGAATTCAGCCCGGGAGCCGGATGGGCCAGCGCATCAGTTCAGATGGGGTCGAGCTCGACGGAATTCGGACGCCGTGCGGGCCTACGATGCTTTCCATCATCAGCCCGGATACAGATCAACTCACGACTTCGGTCAGCCGCCCTAGTTCGAAGAGAGGACCCGCCCGAAACAACTGCACCAATTTCCTACTCGTGTCCGCGACTAATGCACTTCCTCCTTCACCAGTTCTGCGCAGCACCAAACTGTCGCCCCACAACTCAATCACATTCATCTTCTTCTTCAACCTCGACCCGGAAAATTCGCTCAGATCGATCATGTAAACCTCCGAACGTTCTCCCGCACTATGAGCTTCGGAGAGGCTGCCTTTGACTAAGTGGATCATCCTCAAATCCATCAGACTCTGTAGAAGTCTATACTCGTCTTGCCGCGCTTCCTTGTCCTTAAACCCAACCCTAAAGAACGAAAAATGATGCTCATCAATCGCGAACTTGCGAACAACTTCGAGTGCCCTTAACCGCAATTTCGCTTGCCCGATTGACGACGCAGCATCGTCCTCCAGCTCCGCACGCTTTTGATTTCCGGCATCCCCCGCCGCTTCGTTGACGTCTTGTATGCCAACCGAGCGCGCATTTGTTCTCTGCCTCGCAATCTGGATTGAACGTGCCGCCAGCAGCAAGAAATCTCGCGGCACGCCTCCAGCCGCGAGCACCAACCGATCCAACGCAGGATCTGTAAACACTCCAGATCTATTCGCAATGCCAGCGGCAGTTAGATAGGTCTGCAGAACACTCCCGAGAAAATCACGAGCCTTCTTAGGCTCCTCAAGAGTGACATCCAGAGCAATTAGCGCCGCGTCGTGCCCGATTTGAAGACCTGTCGGCGGATTATCTGTAAATACCCGGCATTGATTCTTAATTCCCGCGACCTTGAGCCACGCGGCAGTATCTCTTGTGATCCCATGCAACAGATCGAGAAACACGGGTTGCATCTGCATCTCGAGATAGTGGATATCATCGATAATGATGTAGATGTCACTGCCTCGCTCAGCGCAGAGTATGCTCACCATTCTTTGACCGTCAGTGACCACCTGCGCGCAGTCTGCCCTCGTGACATTTGACTTTGACAAGAGCGTGTTGATCTTGTCGTCCAGCTTGTCCGCAAGGTCGACACTTTTCGGCGGCACTGCCCTTAAGCTATGAAGAATTCGCGGCAGCTCACAGACACGCTGCGCAACGTTCAGAAATGCCTTAATAGCTCCCAATTCCCGAAGCGCTTGAATGTTGACCCAAACAACCGTGCCCCCTGCCTCTTCAATCTCTCTTCGCCTCCAACAGGAGCGCCGTCTTCCCTACTCCGCGCCGACCAAAAATTACATGGTGCCGCTTCGTCAACGCCACACGAAGATTTTCCGCAGCATCTCGTATATAAGCGAGGCTTGGCTGCTGTTCGGACGTGCGGGACCGCTCATTGAGAAGTTCGATGAGCCGAGTTACGCGCTCGTTGGCAACTGAACGAACACTTGCGAACTTGCTCTTACCCGTGGAACTTGCAGCAATCCAAATCACAGAGAAGCCGCCACCGGGAATCACATTGTCAATCTCATCTGTAATTTCCAGGACGGCAGCGTGCTCGTCTGATGGCACACTGATTATGGCGATCAGTTCGTCCGGGTAATCACGAAATTCGATCGATGCGGCATGCAGTCCCCGCTTCGCCATCACGACGTCGATCTTGCCCCGAATTAGTGAGTGAATTTCGGTCATATTGAGCAACCCATTCCACGGAGGTATTGTGCCGATAGGGCCAGAAACGTCTTTGCATCCGCCATCAGTTGGGCGCAATCATCGGAAAAGCCAGCATGCCCGCTTGGATAAGGGTCGTAATCCACCCGATTTCTCAAAAGGCGGGCTTCGCGCAAGTTGTTTTGCCAAACCTTCCAGTTGGGAAAAGTGTCCGGCAGCTTCTGGCTCAACTTCGAATGTGCCTCATGGTCATCTCCACCGTGCGCAAGAAATACTACCGCACGGGCCGCGTGATACATCGCGTAATACGCACGTGATACAGCGGATCGATATTGGGGAGGACTTGCGGCAGCAATCTTGCCCGCCAATACAAGAAACTGCTTCGCCAATTTGTACCGGTCAGTGCACGCAAGTAGCGTCACATCGTCAATAGACTTGGCAAAAACCTTCTCAATTTGCCCCCCACGGCGCATGTCGCTAATAGCGGCCTTGCTCGATTGCGAGACGAATAGAAGGTGACGTTCCCTATTTTTTAGCTTTACCATCCAGAATATTGCCCGACCAGCCCCGTACTCTGTCGTCCATTCTAATCATATCTTGCCGAAATCTGCGCGGAGCATTTTACCCCGGGCACCACGCCAGAATCGCCTCTTGCGCATGAAGCCGGGTTTCGGCTTCGTCGAGGACCGTGATCCTCACCCCTCCGGCGCGTGGCACACCGCTTCGATGTTGTGGCCGTCGGGGTCTAGGACGAAGGCGCCGTAATAGTTCGGATGATAATGCGGGCGCGGGCCCGGGGCGCCGTTGTCGCGGCCGCCGGCGGCGAGTGCCGCGGCGTGGAAGGCATCGACATCGGCGCGGGACTTGGCGCTGAGGGCGATGTGCAGCTTGCCTTTGGTCGCGTCCTGCTCGGCGATCCAGAACCAGGGGCGGCTGTCGCCATAGCCGCAGGAACGCACACCGCCGGAATGCTCCGGCGGCACATCGAACAATCGCTTCACGCCGAGCGGCCAAAGGCGCGCTCGTAGAACGCGGTCGAGCGCGCGAAATCGGCGACGCCGAAGGTGATGTGATCGAGCATGTTCGTCCTCCCCAACTGACGGCACAGCATAGCGCGGGTTGCGCGCGGCGCCCAGAATGAGTGGGTGGGCGACTGCCGGGGTCACGCGTGCATCATTCAAGTGGGTGCCCCGTACGCGCTATTCGCGCGCCGGAGGATGACGGTTGAGGGAAGGTTTTGGGCAGGCCGGTGGGCGGCATCACCTGGGTCCCCCGCATATGCGGGGGATGACATTGGGGTAGCGATGAACGCTCCTGCGAGAGCGCCTGCTGCCCTTCAAATCGCGATCTTCGTCTCGATGGCGTCGTAATCGGCGCGCAGGTGGTCGTCGGCGGTGTCGAGGAGGCCGGCAGCCTTGAGCGCCTTCACGTCGGCATGGACATTGGCGTAGTCGCGGGCCAGCGCCTTTGCGAGTGCGCGCACGCTTTTCACCTTGTGGCGGCGGACATGACGCAGGATTTCCATGCGCTTGTCCGTCAGCGTGCGGGCGAGCGCATCCCAGCTCTCGAAAGCGAGATGGCGTTCGTGGACCGCCTCGCCCTTCTCGGCGCGATGCCAGGCATCGACGAAACGCGCGCGCGGCCTCCTCTTCGAACTTGCCGCCGACTGTCGCTTTGGGTCGCGTCATCATACCACTATAGGCCGAGCGGTTGGCGAATTACACCGGCGCACGCCCGCGGACTCCGCGCCTCCGCGTGAACGAAATTCGGGTCCCCCGGACGCGCTGCCGCGCGCCGGAGGATGACGGTTGAGGGAGGTTTCGGACAGGCAGATGCGCGGCATCACTGGGTCCCCCGCATTTGCGGGGGATGACAGTTGGGGGGCGAGCCGGTAAGCGCGGAGCGCGGCATCCGCCCCCTCCGTCACGTCGCTGCGCGACGTGCCACCTCCCCCGTAAACGGGGGAGGAAAACGGACGGTCAGTGCCCTACCCCAGGCACCACGCCAAAATCGCCTTTTGCGCGTGGAGGCGGTTTTCGGCTTCGTCGAAGACCACGCTTTGCGGGCCGTCGATGACGTCGTCGGTCACTTCCTCGCCGCGGTGGGCGGGCAGGCAGTGCATGAAGATCGCGTCCTTCGCCGGCCTTGCCCATCAGCGCGGCGTTGACCTGATAGGCCTTGAGCAGATTGTGGCGCTTGGTGGCGTCTTCGTCGCCCATCGACACCCAGGTGTCGGTGACGACGCAATCGGCGCTGTCCACGGCGGTTTCGGGATGCTCGACGAAATGGACATCGGCGCCGCGCGCCCTTGGCCCAGTCGCGCACGGCGTCCGTGGCACCGACAATTCCTTGGGCGAGGCGACGTTGAGCGGAAGCCCAAGCCGGGCGGCGGCATGGACCCAGCTGGTCAGCACATTGTTGCCGTCGCCCAGCCACGCCACGGTGGCGCCGGCGATGGGGCCGCGATGCTCCTCGAAGGTCATGACATCGGCCATCACCTGACAGGGATGGGAGATGCCGCGTCAGCCCGTTGATGACGGGGATGGTGGCATTGGCCGCCAGCTCCTGCACCATCTCGTGATCGAGCAGGCGGATCATGATCGCATCGACATAGCGCGAGAGCACGCGCGCGGTGTCGGCGATGGTCTCCTCGCGGGCGAGCTGCATGTCGTTGCCGCTCATCATGATGGTGGTGCCGCCGAGCTGGCGCATGCCGACATCGAAGGAGATGCGCGTGCGCGTCGACTGCTTGTCGAAGATCAGCGCCAGCACGCGGCCCGTCGAGCGGGGCGTCGGCGTCCACCCTGCCCTTGGGCCAGCCGGCGCGCGCGGTCTTGCGCGCCAGCGCATCGGCGAGGATGGCTTTCAGCGTATCGCCGTCGAAATCGGACAGGTCGATGAAATGTTTCGGCCCAGAGATCGATCTTGGGGCGGTCTTGGTGAGCGCGTTCATGACGCGGCACTCGCGTTTTGGGAGGCTTCCATGTCGTGCGCGGCGGCATCCAGCGCCGCCATCGCCTCGCGCACATGGGCTTCCTCGATGGTCAGCGGCGGCAGCAGGCGCACGACATTGTCGCCGGCGCCGACCGCCAGCATGTGATGGGCGCGCAGCGCGTTGACGAATTCGAGTGTTGGGCACGCTTCATCTTCAGGCCGATCATCAGGCCCTCGCCGCGCAATTCCGCGAACACGTTCGGATGGGCGGCGATCAGGCCGGCCATCTGCTGGCGGGCATAGCCGGCGATGCCGCGCACATGCTCGAGGAAGCCCGGCGCCAGCACGATGTCGAGCACCGCATTGCCGACCGCCATGCCCAGCGGATTGCCGCCGAAGGTGGTGCCGTGGATGCCGGCCGTCATGCCCTTGCCGGCTTCTTTGGTGGCCAGGCACGCGCCCATGCGGATAGCCGCCGCCGATGCCCTTGGCGATGGCCATGATGTCGGGCGTCAACGCCCGCCCATTCATGGGCGAAGAGCTTGCCGGTGCGGCCGACGCCGGTCTGGATCTCGTCGAAGATCAGCAGCGAGGCCGTGTGTCGTCGCAGAGCTTGCGCAGCGCGCGCAGGAATTCGGCCGGCACGGTGCGCAAGCCGCCCTCGCCCTGGATGGGCTCGATCAGAAGGGCGGCGGTGTCGGCGGTGTCGATGGCCTTCAGCGCATCCAGTCGCCGAACGGCACCTGGTCGAAGCCTTCCACCTTGGGGCCGAAGCCTTCGAGATATTTGGCCTGGCCGCCGGCCGCGATGGTGGCCAGCGTGCGGCCGTGAAAGGCGCCTTCGAAGGTGATGATGCGGAAGCGCTCGGGCGCGCCGTTCACATAATGATAGCGCCGCGCCATCTTGAAGCGCGCACTCCATCGCCTCGGCGCCCGAATTCATGAAGAACACGGTGTCGGCGAAGGTGGCCTCCACCAGCCGCCTGGCCAGCCGCTCCTGATCGGGGATGCGGTAGAGATTGGAGGTGTGCCAGAGCTTGCCGGCCTGATCGCGCAGGGTCTCGACCAGATGCGGATGGGCATGGCCCAGCGCATTGACGGCGATGCCCGCCCCGAAATCGAGATATCGCGTGCCATCCTCGGCGAAAAGGTAGGGACCTTCGCCGCGGACGAATGCGACATCCGCCCGGTTATAGGTTGGCAGCAATTGCGGGAACACGGCCGGTCTCCTCTGAAACGCCAAAGCCGGGCGCCCAATGCGCCCGGCCTGTCCGCTTATCCGCTTTTCGGGCCCGGAGCGTCAACATGGCAGGCGCAACAAGCGCCAAGATGGCACAGCCCGGACGCAAGAATGCGTCGCGGGTGGCGATGGGCGCCATTTCTCCCGAAACCGTCCATGGGGCCCCGGCCCCGCCGAATCGACCCACAGCCTGGTGCTCTGCACGCCGCCCCTTCCTGTGGACAAGGGCTTGGGGTGAACCGGCAAGACTTGTGCAGCGTTAACGTTGGCTACGATATGTGGTGCCACAGCCAAGGGAGGCTCCGGATGGGGTGGACAGACGAACGGGTCGAGCAGCTTCGGTCACTTTGGACCGAGGGGCTTTCGGCCAGCCAGATCGCCCGCGTTCTGGGCGGGGTGACCCGCAACGCCGTGATCGGCAAGGTCCACCGGCTGGGCCTGGCGGGACGCGCCAGCCCCTCGCGCAGCGAACGGCCGCGCCTGCCGACGGCGCCCAAGGTCCAGGTGCGCAGCCCATACCCCGCCGGCCCCCGTGGTCGAGGAGGATCCGGTGATCCTGGACGATGGCAGCTTCGCCACCGTGCTGACGATCAACGACCGCATGTGCCGCTGGCCGATCGGCGATCCCACCGAGAACGAATTCCATTTCTGCGGCCGCAAGCCCAAGAACGGTTCGCCCTATTGCGAGGCCCATGCCCGCAAGGCCTATCAGCCGCAGCAGCGCCGCGACCGCGACAAGGGCCGGATGGCGAGCTGACGTCGCCGGAGCGGCCATGACGACGGTCTACGATTTACGGCCACAACACTCGACGGCCGCGATGTCTCCTTGTCGGAGTATCGCGGCCGCGCGCTTTGATCGTCAACACGGCCAGCAAATGCGGGTTCACGCCGCAATATGAAGGGCTGGAGGCGCTGCACAGAAAACTGGAGGCGCAGGGGCTGACGCGTGCTGGGCTTTCCCTGCAACCAGTTCGGCAGCCAGGAGCCCGGCGGCGCCGGCCGAGATCGGCGCCTTCTGCGAGAAGCAATTACGGCGTCAGCTTTGCGATGTTCGAGAAGATCGACGTCAATGGCGGCCAATGCGCATCCGCTCTACAAATTCCTGACGCGCGCCAAGCGCGGGATTTTCGGCACGCCGCGCATCAAATGGAATTTCACCAAGTTCCTGGTCGGTCGCGACGGCGTGCCGGTGAAGCGCTTTGCGCCGACCAGGAAGCCCGAGGCCATGGAAGGCCCGATCCAGGCGATTTTGTAAAGCTACCCCGCCGCCCGGCCGAAGACGTCGTCGAGGGCGTCGCCGGCCGAGCGCACGCCGCGCCTTTGCGGCGTATCCCCGCCCTCACCCCGGGTCGCGCATGCGGCGGAACCAGATGGCGGCGGCGATGAAGGCCGCGGCGGCGGCGAGGCCGAGCCAGAGGCCGGGCGAGGCGAAGAAGCGGTCCGGCGTGAGGACGGCCAGGGGATCGATCGCCGGCATCGTCTTGATGTTCACGTGGTGGCCGTAGTCCGGGAAATTGAAGCCGAGCCGCAGCCCGCCATTGACGCGGTAGTCGATGAAGGCGCCGACATAGTCCGTGCCGACCGCGATCTTCTCGAGGATGAAGAGGCCGAGCCAGGGCAGCACGGCCCACAGGAACGCCCCGCGCCGCGCCCAGCTCGAGACCATCAGCAGCCAGCCATAGATCGGCGCGTACCACAGCACGCCCGTGACCAGGGCGTAGAGCATGGTCAGCTCGAAATGCGCCAGCGGCCAGCCGCTCCAGACGACCGAGGCCGAGGCGCCGGCGAGCGCCAGCACCGCCGTGCCGACCACCAGCATGACGAGCTGCGTGGCAACGACGGTGCCAAGGACGATGAGCGGGACGACGGCGAACGGCACGGCGGCCTTCGCCAGCACCGCCGTGGTGTCGGACACCGGCAGGGATTTCCAGAACAGGATGCTGCGGTCGCGGCGCTCGGTGCTGAGCGCGCTGAGGCAGTAGAACACGCTCACGATCACGCCCACGGTCATGATGGAAACCGCGGCGATCGCGAAGGGCGCGCCGATGGCGGCCGCGCGCGGCATCGGCGCAAGCTGCTCGACTTTCTGCAGAAGGTCCGGCAGCTGGAAGATGCGCAGCAGGAAGCCGAAGAGCACAAGGCCCGCAGCCGCCAAGGGCGCGATCCAGAGCGCGCGATGCTCCCAGATCTCGCGCCGCACCGACCAGACGAAGGGACGCGTCGCTCTGCACGGGCGCCGCGCCATCGGCGGAAGTGTCCGACATGGTGCTCATGCTGCTGCTCATGTCTGCTGCTCCCATGGCGGGCTCGCTCATGACGGCGACGAAGACGTCGGCGATGCTGGGCGTGCGGACATCGCCGAGCCCGGCCAGCGCCTCGCGGTCGACCGAATCGAAGGTCAGGATGCTCCGCCCCAGCGCCTGGCGCTCGTGGACCGGGTTCAGCGCCCTGGCTTCGGCGAGCGTCTCGGGCCTGGGCGACAGCTCGACATAGCGCGTCTCGAAATTGTCCATCGCGCAGTCCAGGACGATGCGGCCGTGATTGATGAACATCAC
Source organism: uncultured Pseudomonadota bacterium (assembly GCA_963710925.1). GTDB lineage: Bacteria > Pseudomonadota > Alphaproteobacteria > Micropepsales > Micropepsaceae > Rhizomicrobium. Next base: position 278,486 of record CAVQBY010000006.1, read on the forward strand.
GTCGGTCAGGATGTGCTCGACCTCCTCCACCTGGTGGGTGGTCACCACGATGGTGCGGCGATGGTCGAAATAGTCGTTCAGCAGCATGTCGTAGAACTGCTTGCGGTAGAGCAGGTCGAGACCGAGCGTGGGCTCGTCCAGCACCAGCAGCTTGGCGTCGATGGCCATGATGAGCGCCAGATGGAGCTGGGTGACCATGCCCTTGGACAGCTCGCCCACCTTGCTCGTCTTCTTGATCTGGGTCCTGGCCAGCAGCGCTTCGGCGCGCGCGCGGTCGAATTTGGGATGCACGCCCTCGACATAGTCGATGGCGTGGCGCACCCGCATCCAGCGCGGCAGCACCGCCACGTCGGCGATGAAGCAGACATCGCGCATCAGCGCGTCGCGCGCGGTCCAGGGATTGAGCCCGAGGACGCTGAGCTCGCCCTCATACGGAATGAGACCGAGGACGGCGTTGAGCAGCGTGCTCTTGCCGGCGCCGTTGGGGCCGATGAGGCCCAGGATCTTGCCTTCGTCGATCTTCGAGATCGACGCCGGCCAGGGCGGTGGTGGCGCCGAACGACTTTCTGAGCCCGTGCGCTTCGATGCATGCCATGGCGCCTATTGCTCCTTGACAGATGTAAGAAGATCCTGCGGCGTGAGGCCGAGGCGCTGGATGGTGGCGACGATGACCGGCCATTCTTCCGTAAGAAAGCGCTGGCGTTCGGCCGCGAGCAAGCTGGCGCGCGCGCCGCTGTTGATGAACATGCCGAGCCCGCGCCGCTTCTCGACGAGGTTCTCGTCGGCCAGCTGCTGATAGGCCTTCAGCACCGTCATCGGATTGACGCGATATTCCGCGGCGACGTTGCGCACGGACGGCAGCGGATCGCCTTCGTTCAACACGCCGTCGAGGATCATCGCGATGATCCGGTCGCGCAATTGCCGGTAGATCGGCTGGTTGGCATTCCATTCGGGGTCCATGCGTCCTCTTCCCAGGGGGGCGTCAGCGCGCATGAAGCAGGGCCGGGCTGACCGTGGCCGACATCGCGCTGGCGTGGGCCGGCTGCCCCAACTGCTCCGTGGCCGCCGAAAGCCCGGCGCGCACAAGATGGCCGGCTTCCGCCCAGGCCGCCGGACCCATCAGGGCCGTGGCCAGAAGCAGCCCCAGCATGAAATTCTTCAAGGTGCCCATGGTCTTACCCTCCTGCCGGCCAGGGCCCATCCGGGGCCCCCAGTGCCGAACTGGTGTTATATATAACCATAACACTAGGACACACAAGAGGCTGCCGCAAAAATTTTTGCCGGGCCTCGGGACATCCGGAAATGCGAGGGCCCGCCGGCGCTAAACCGCCGACCGGGCGAAGGCGTCGTCGAGGGCGTAGCCGGCCGAGCGCACGGTGCGGATCGGGTCCTTGACGCCGTCGATGTTGAGCGCCTTGCGCAGGCGGCCGACATGGACGTCGACGGTGCGCGCCTCGACATAGACGTCGCGAGCCCCACACCGCATCGAGCAATTGCTCGCGGCTGAAGACGCGGCCGGGATGCTGCATCAGGTGATCGAGCAGCTTGAATTCGGTGGGGCCCAGATGGATGTCCTTGCCGGCGCGGCGCACGCGATGGGCGGCGCGGTCCATCTCGATATCGCCGATGCGCACGACATCCTCGGCCAGGCCGGGGCGGATGCGGCGCATCACCGCGCGCAGGCGGGCCAGAAGCTCGGTCATCGAGAACGGCTTGGTGATGTAATCGTCGGCGCCGGTGTCGAGGCCGCGGATGCGGTCGGTTTCCTCGCCGCGCGCCGTCAGCATGATGATGGGCACGTTGCGGGTTTCCTGGCGCGCCGCGCAGGCGGCGGCAGACCTCGATGCCGGAAAGCTGCGGCAGCATCCAGTCGAGCACCACGACATCGGGCCGTTCCTCGGCGGCGACCAGCAGCGCCTCCTCGCCGTCGCGCGCTTCGAGCACGCGATAGCCTTCGCGCTCCAGATTGTAGCGCAGCAGCGTGACCAGCGCGGCTTCGTCTTCGACAACCAGGACTGTCGGCTTGAGCGTCATCGTCGTCTTTCGTTCGAAGGGCACGGTGGTGGTCGCTGGTGACATCGGCCTTGGGCCGGTCGATGGCCAGATGGCCGCCCTTGACCATGTGATAGACGGTCTCGGCGATGTTGGTGGCGTGATCGCCGGCGCGCTCGATGTTCTTGGCGACGAACAGCAGATGCGTGCACAGCCCGATGGTGCGCGGATCTTCCATCATGTAGGTCAGAAGCTCGCGGAACAGGCTGTTGTAGATCTCGTCGATCTCGCCGTCGTTGCGCCACACCGTTTCGGCGCCTTCGGCATCGCGGTCGGAATAGGAATCCAGCACCAGCTTGAGCTGGCCTGAGCGCGGCGCGGCCCATGCGCGCCAGCGACTGGGTCAGGCGGATCGGCGGCTCGCGGTTCAGCACCAGCGCGCGCTTGGCGATGTTCTTGGCCAGGTCGCCGATGCGCTCCAGCTCGCCGGCGATCTTGATCGCGGCCAGGGTCTCGCGCAGATCGACGCGCCATGGGCTGGCGCAGCGCCAGCAGCTTCAGCGCCTGGTCCTCGATCTGCCTGCTGCAGCCGATCGATCTTGGGATCGCCGGCGATGGCGCTGTTCGGCCAGCGTGGTGTCGCGCTTGGCGATGGCCTCGACGGCGTCGGCCAGCTGGGCTTCGGCCAGGCCGCCCATCTGGGCGACCGTGGTCGGACAGCGTTTCCAGCTGCTCGGTGAAGGCCTTGACGGTATGCTCGCTCATATCTCTCTCAATCGGCTGAATCGGCGCCGGCCTGTCGATCGGGCCCCTGATAGGCGCGGTCGCGCCACGTCTTTGCGACAGTTTTATAACAGTTCCGTGACGGCGGCGGCTCGGCCGCTTTCGCGCCGCCGCGGCCACCGGCAGGCTGACGCGTGAAACTGCGAGCCCTGCCCGGCCTCGCTCTCGATCTGCAGCCGGCCCTGATGGCGGTTGACGATGTGCTTGACGATGGCCAGTCCCAGCCCGGTTCCGCCCTTTTCGCGGCTGCGCTTGACGTCCACCCGGTAGAAGCGCTCGGTCAGGCGCGGGATGGCCTCGCGCGGGATGCCCTCGCCGTCGTCGCGCACCGTGACCGTGACCATCGCGCCCGGGCCGCGCGGGGCCGGCCCTGCTCCGGTGGCCAGGCCGAGCCAGACATGGCCGCCCGGCTTGCCATATTTGATGGCGTTGTGGATCAGGTTCTGGAACAGCTGGATCAGCTCGTCGCGCTGGCCCGCAATCTCGGGCAGATCCTGGCTGCTTTCGATCGCCATCGCGACCTCGTCGGCCTCGGCCAGGGGCGCCAGGGCGGCGGCGGCGTCGCGCACCACGGCGGCCAGATCGACGCGGTCCGAGGGCGGCACATGCTCGTTCTGCTCGATGCGGGTCAGCGACAGCAGATCGTCGATCAGCCGGCGCATGCGCCCGGCCTCCACGCTCATGATGTCGAGGAATTTCTCGCGCGCTTCGGGATCCTCCTTGGCGTGGCCGCGCAGCGTGTCGATGAAGCCGGACACCGCGGCCAGCGGCGTGCGCAGCTCGTGGCTGGCATTGGCGACGAAATCGGCGCGGGCCTCTTCGGCGCGCTTCATCGCCGTCAGGTCGTGCAGCAGCAGGGCCGTGACCTGGGGCGGTTGGGCGGTGCGGCTGACATGGGCCTCGTAATGGCGCTCGACCGGCACATGCACCGTGAACTCGACCGACGCCGGCTCGCCGCTGGCCGCCGTGTTCTCGATCGCCTGCAGCACGACCGGGGTGCGGAACACCGCCGAGACATGCTTCCTCTGCGCATCGAGCCCGATCACCGCGCGCATGGCGCGGTTGGCGAACAGCACCCGGCCCGAGGGTTCGAGCAGCAGGATGGGATCGGGCACATGCTCGAAGATTTCGCGGGCGGCGGGCGGCAGCGACAGGGTGCGGGCGCCGTCCGGTTCGGACGCGGCGGTGTCGCCGTTCATCCGCACCCGGCGGCGCAGGGCCGCGGCCACGCCGATCATGGCGGCCAGCACCAGCACGGCCCACAGCGCGTTCGGACCGCCGAGACCGGCCACAAGCCCGCCCGCGCCCAGGCCGATCGCCAGCAATCCCCATCCGCGCCGCTCGCTCTCCAGCCGATCCGCTCCCGTGTCTGCGCCCGGTATTTCCGGCGCGATTCGCCGTTCAATATACGCGCGAGCGCCGCGGGCGCGCACGGATCATCCAAATTTCCCGGCCCGGCCCGCCCCTCCGGACCCATGGCCCGCACGGGACGACTTGACGCACCCGCTGCCCATACCGACACTTCGAAAAACAGGATGCGCCCGCCGCGAGCCGGCGCCAGGGAGCGAGCATGGCCGCCGCAAAGAGCGAACTCACGAGCACGCGCACAAAGCTGTTCTACGGCTTCGGCTCGGTCGCCTTCGGCATCAAGGACAATGGTTTCCAGACCATCCTGCTGCTGTTCTACAACCAGGTCATCGGCTTGCCGGCGCAACTGGTCGGGGCCGCCATCATGATGGCGCTGTTCATCGACGCCTTCCTGGATCCCATCGTCGGCCAGATCTCCGACAATCTGCGCACGCGCTGGGGCCGGCGCCATCCTTTCATGTACGCCTCGGCCCTGCCGGTCGCGGTGTCCTATCTGCTGTTGTGGAACCCGCCGCACTGGTCGCAGACGGCGATGTTCTTCTATCTGGTGGCGGTCGCGGTGGTCGTGCGCACCTTCATCACCTGCTACGAAATCCCCAGCGCCGCGCTGGCGCCCGAACTGACCGACGACTACGATCAGCGCACCGCCTTTCTCAGCCTATCGCGTGTTCTTCGGCTGGTATGGCGGCATGACCATGCTGGCGCTGGCCTATCTGGTTTTCCTGACGCCCGATGCGGCACACCCTGTCGGGTCAGCTCAACGAGGCCGGCTACAGCCGCTACGGGTTGACGGCGGCCATCATCATGTTCGCCGCGATCCTGATCTCGGCGCTGGGCACGCACAAATTCATTCCGCATTTCCGCGTGGCGCCGGACCGGAAGATCTCGATCCTGCAATATGCCCGCGAAATGCTGGCGACCTTGAAGAACCGGGCCTTTCTGACCCTGATGGCGGCGGCGCTGTTCTCCTATCTGGCCACCGGGCTGGTGTTCGCGCTGAACATCTATCTCCAGACCTATTTCTGGGAGCTCAGCCACACCCAGATCTTCATCCTGACGATTCCGATCTTTCTGGCCGTGCTGCTGGCCTTCATCCTGGCGCCGGCGCTGTCGCGGCGCTTCGGCAAGAAGAGGGGCGCCATCGGGCTGTTCCTCGTGGGCTTCGTCATCGGCAGCGCGCCGCTGGTGCTCCGGCTGATCGGCTGGTTCCCGGAAAACGGCGCGCCCAGCCTGGTGCCGATGCTGTTCGTCTTCGGCGCCATCGGCCCGGCCATGAGCATCGGCAGCTCGATCCTGACGATCTCGATGCTGAGCGACGTGGTCGAGGACAGCGAGCTGAAGACCGGCCGGCGCTCGGAAGGGCTGTTCTTCGCCGGCGCCAGCTTCCTGCAGAAGGCGGTCTCGGGGCTGGGGCTGTTCGCCTCGGGCATGCTGCTGTGGCTGGTGGGCTTTCCCGAACACGCCACGCCCGGACAGGTCGACCCGCAGATCGTGCGCAATCTGGTGCTGGTCTATCTGCCGACGCTGCTGCTGCTCTATGGCGCCGCCATGGCGATCATCAGCCGCTTTCCCATCACCCGCGAGGACCATCAGGACAATCTGCGCCGCCTGGCCGAGGAAGCCGGGCTGGCGGGCGCGCCGGTCGCCACCGATCTGGAACTGGACGAGACCGGGACCGCCCGGCGGCCGGCCGCACAATAGGCCATGCTATAATGCCCCGGGGGCATCGAACCGACATGACGAACGAGCGCAAACAACCGCATATCCGCCTGGTCGCGAACGGGGAGAGCCCGCCCGCGCCAATGACAGAGGCCCGCACCAGCGAGCGCTACGCCCGCAAGAAGGACGCCATCATTTCGGCGGCCACGGGCATCCTCAACCGGCGCGGCGTCAAGGGCATGACGCTGGCCGATGTGGCGGCGGCCGTCGATCTCAGCACCACCTCGGTCACCTATTACTTCAAGAAGAAGGAAGACATGGCGGTCGCCTGCTTCCTGCGGGGCATCGAGTGGTTCGACCGGCTGACGACCGAGGCCTTTCGCGACGGCGATTGCCGGGCGCGGCTGAAGCGCTTCCTCGAACTCTATCTGGAATCCAACCGCCGCATCCGCGAAGGGGTGGAGCCGCCGCTGGCGACCTTCAGCGATATCCGCGCGCTCAGGGAGCCCTATCTGTCGACCGTTCTGGAGCCCTATAACGCGCTGTTCCGCAAGATGCGCACGCTGTTCCAGGGGTCCGGCTCGCAGCTGAGCCGGCAGGCCGCCAATGCGCGCACCCATGTTTTGATGGAGCAGATCTACTGGTCGGTGGTGTGGCTGCCGCGCTATCACGTCGAGGATTATCCGCGCATCGCCGCGCGCCTGTTCGACATCTTCAACAACGGGCTGGCGCCGCAGGGCGCGCAGTGGCGCCCCATCTCGCTGGCCAGCGCCTACCGCGTCTCGCAGGACCCGGCCGAGCGCCAGCGCGAAACCTTTCTCATCGCGGCCACCAAGCTGATCAACCAGCACGGCTATCGCGGCGCCTCGGTCGAGAAGATCTCGGCCTATCTCAACGTGACCAAGGGCTCGTTCTACCATCACAACGACGCCAAGGACGATCTGGTGGTGGCCTGTTTCGAGCGCACCTTCGACGTCATCCGCCAGGTGCAATCGGCAGCCATGCAGCAGAGCGGCAATGAATGGCAGCGGCTGTGTTCGGCCGCCGCGACGCTGGCCGAATATCAGGTGTCGGAGCAGGGCCCGCTGCTGCGCGCCTCGGCGCTCAGCGCCCTGCCCGAAACCATCCGCCAGGACATGGTGGCGCGCTGGACGCGGGTTTCCGACCGCTTCGCCGCCATGATCTCGGACGGCGTCAGCGAGGGCTCGATCCGCCCGGTCGATCCGGTGATCGCCGCCCAATTGCTGAACGCGGCCCTGAATGCCGCCGCCTCGCTGGAGATGGCCGTGCCCGGCGGCGATCCGCGCGAGGCGGCCACGCTCTACGCCAAGCCTTTCCTGATGGGCATCTTCTCGGAGTGACGATGGTCATCATCGATCACATTTCGCTTCCGGTGCGCGACTTTGCAGCCTCGGCGGAGTTCTACGATCCGGTGCTGGCGACGCTGGGGCTCGTCCGGCGCAAGGAACGCGACGGCGCGATCGGCTGGGGCCCGGACAAGGTATCGCCACCGGTCTTCTGGATCCTGGCGCGCAGGCAGGGCCATGCCACGCCCGGCACCGGATTGCATGTCAGCTTTCGCGCGAAGAATCGTGAACAGGTGCATGCCTTTTACGACATCGCCCTCGCGCATGGCGCGCGCGACGCCGGCGCGCCGGGGCCCCGGCCGCATTACACCGCCGGCTTCTATGGCTGTTTCGTCTTCGACCGCGACGGCTACAAGATCGAGGCCGTGTTCCGGGAAGCCCTGCAGGGATAGCCGCGCCCTTCCGTCATCGCCCGCGGCTCGTGCGGGTAATGACGGAACAGGCACACCAAGCGGAAAATTACACGTTCGGTTCGGTCGCGAAGACCTTTTTGAGTTCGGTCTTCAGGATCTTGCCGTTGGCGTTGCGCGGCAGCGTCTCGGGCCAGAACACCACCTTCACCGGCACCTTGAAGGCGGCGAGCTTGCCGGCGACGAAGCTGCGCGAATTCCTGCTCGGTGGTGTGCATGCCGGGCTTGAGGTGCACGACCGCGCCGGGTTCCTCGCCCAGCGTGTGGTGCGGGACCGCGACGATGGCGGCGTCCATGACGGCCGGATGCTCGTAGAGCGCGTTCTCGACCTCGATGCAGTAGATGTTCTCGCCGCCGCGGATCAGCATGTCCTTGGCGCGGTCGATGATGTAGCAGAAGCCTTCCTCGTCCAGGCGGGCGAGATCGCCGGTCTTGACCCAGCCATCGACAAAGGTCTGGCGCCGTGGCTTCGGGCTTGTTCCAGTAGCCCTTGACGATATTGGGGCCGCTGCGCCCACAGCTCGCCGACCTCGCCGGGCGGCAGCGTCCTCGCCATTCGGCGCCGACGATCTTCAGATCGCCCACCGGCGCGGCCGGACCGCAGGAGGTGGGGCGGTTCTCATAGTCCTCGCCCAGATGCTGGTGCAGGTGGCCGAGGTTTCGGTCATGCCCCAGCCATTGCCGGGCTGGGACTTGGGAAAGGCCTCGACGATCTTCTTGACCAGCTCCGGGCGCCGAAGGCGCGCCGCCATAGGAGACGCTTTCCAGCGAGGACAGATCGTATTTGGCCCGCGCCGGATGCTCGATCAGCTGCCAGGCGATGGTCGGCACGCCGCCGGCCGGAATTGACCTTTTCGCGCTCGATCAGCTGCATGGCCCGCTCGGCATCCCATTTGCGCATCAAGCACGAGCTTGCCGCCGGTGGCCAGCGTCGGGTTGAGCACGGCGAAGCAGCCGGTGGCGTGGAAGAACGGCACCGACAGCAGCGCGCAACGCTGCGGCGCTGTCGGCGGATCGGACCTCCGGCGGCTGCTCGCCGCGGCGCAGGAAGCTGCGCGCCGAGGCCGACGCCGAGGCGCAGATGTTGGAGATCATGTTGCGATGGGTGCCGAGCGCGCCCTTCGGCTTGCCCGTGGTGCCCGAGGTGTAGAGGATGGTGGCATCGTCGTCGGGCGCGATGGCGACATCGGGCACGGCCGGTCGGGCAGCTTGCCCCAGTCGTTGACCATTGCCGATCACGTCCTCAAGCGTGCACGACGATGGGGTGCGGCAAGGTCCTCGTCGTAGCGGCTGACATAGACGCGTTCCAGATCGGGGCAATTGACGAGATGCTCGGAGATGCGCTCCAGCCGTTCGGCATCGACGATGGCGATCTTGGCGCCGGAATCGACCAGGCCGTATTCCAGTTCCGGGCCCGTCCACCAGGCGTTCAGCGGGCGTGACGATGGCGCCGATAATGGCGGCGCCGTAAAATGACGACCGGCCATTCGGGCAGGTTGCGCATGATGATGGCGACCCGGTCGCCCTTTTCGACGCCGCGCTTCTGCAATTCCTCGGCAAAGGCGATGGTGGCGCGATAGAAGGTTTCATAGGTGGCGCGATCGTCCTCATAGACGAGGAAGGTGCGGTCCTTGAACTGGCGGCCGGTTTCGACGACCTCGCGCAGGGATGGCGGCGCGCATTTCCAGGTGCGCGTCTTCACGCCGCGGATGACGACATCCTCCATCTCGAGCTTGGAGCCCGGCTGGGTCATCAGGGCATGGGCCTGGGCGATGGTCATGGCCGGCCAGCCGGGCTTTGGCGTGTAATTCGGATTGCTCATCGTGTGATCTCGCGTGGTGTGGTTCGAAAATTCTATAAGGCGTCGATAGAGTTCGCGCGCGCCTCCCAGGCCTCGCGGATCTCGTCGGCGAGGTCGGGGAATTTTTCGCGTGCCGCCTTGCGCATGTTGGGAAGCGTGTAGGCGGGGAAGAGGTCCGGGTCGGGTTTGAAGTCGCGCAGCACCTGTTTGGCGACCGTCACCTTGTGCACTTCGGTGGGGCCGTCGGCGATGCCCATCACCATCGAGCCGATCAGCATCGAGGAAAACGGCATCTCGTTGGAGACGCCGAGCGCGCCGTGGATGTGCATCGCCCGCTTGACGATCTCCTGATAGACCTTGGGCATGGCGACCTTCACGGCGGCAATGTCCTTCCGGACCTTGCGATAGTCCTTGACCTTGTCGATCTTCCAGGCCGTGCGCAGGACCAAGAGGCGGTACATTTCCAGCTCGATCCAGCTGTCGGCGATCTGCTCCTGCACCATCTGGTAATCGCCGATGCGGGTGTTGCCGCGCGCGCCGCGCGAGACCGCACGCCGGCACATCAGATCGAGCGCCTTCTTGCACTGGCCGACCGTGCGCATGGCGTGATGCACGCGCCCGCCGCCCAGCCGGGTCTGGCCGATGACGAAGGCGCCGCCGCGCTCGCCGAGAAGCGCATCCTTCGGCACGCGCACATCGGTGTAGCGCATATAGCCTTCGGAGCCGCGGGCGGTTTCGCCGACGCCGACATAGCGCACGACCTCGACACCGGGCGTCTTCCGCGGCACCAGGAACATGGACATGCGCTTGTAGGGATCGGCGTGATCGGGGTCGGTCAGCGCATAAACCACCAGCACTTCGGCATGGCGCGCGCCGGAGGTGAACCATTTCTCGCCATTGATGACCCATTCATCGCCGTCGAGCACCGCGGTGGTCTGGAACGACAGGGGATCGGAGCCGCCTTGCGGCTCTGTCATCGAATAGCCGGATGTGATCTCGTTGTTGAGCAGCGGCCAGAGATATTTTTCCTTCTGCGCCTCGGTCCCGAAATGGGCGATGATTTCGGCATTGCCGGTATCGGGGGCCTGGCAACCGAAGACGATGGGCGCCAGCGCCACCCGGCCCAGCCGCTCGTTCATCAGCGCCAGCTTGACCTGGCCATAGCCCTGCCCGCCCAGCTCGGGCCCGAGATGGCAGGCCCACAGCCCCTGGTCGCGCACCTTCTGCTGCAGCGGGCGGATGGCTTTTTCGTAAGGCGCCGAGCCGGGGCCGGCGCGCCAGATCTGGAGATGGACCAGCGGCTCGACCTCGTTGTCGAGGAATGTCTCGATCCAGTCGAGTTTTTCCTGAAATTCGGGCTCCGTCTCAAAATCCCAGGCCATGGCTGGTTCCCACCCATTTGTTCTGTTCTGGGGTCAGGTTAGCCAGTGGCGGGCCTGCCCCGCAACGGCAGAGGGCGGCTTTTCTAATTTCCGGTATGGATTAGACTGCGGCCAGAACGATAAGGGAGGAAGCCATGTCCAAACCGGAAGCGGTGGGTCTGTCGTCGCAGCGCCTGGCCAAAGTCGATGCCTTTCTGAAGAGCCGGTACGTCGACAGCGGGATGCTGCCGGGCACGCTGACGATGGTGTGCCGGGGCGGGGAGATCGTCCACACCGGCCTGACCGGCCAGATGGACATCGCCCGCAACAAGCCCATGGCCGAGGATGCGATCTTCCGCATCTATTCCATGACCAAGCCGATCACGGCCGTGGCGCTGATGATGCTGGTGGAAGAAGGCAAGATCGGGCTTGAGGACGATGTGCACACCCATATCCCGGCCTTCAAGAATTTGCGCGTCTATGCCAGCGGCGTGCCGAGCCTGGTCGAGAACACCTCCGGCCAGTTCATCACCACCGCGCCCAAGCGGCGCATGAAGGTGGTCGACCTTGTGACCCACACCTCCGGGCTCACATACGGCTTCATGATGCGCACGGCGGTGGACGCCGAATATCGCCGCCAGAAGGTCGGCGATTTCCAGACGCCGGGCGGGCTCGACGCCTTCATCGAACAGCTTGCCAATATCCCCCTGGATTTCTCGCCGGGCGAATACTGGAACTATTCGGTGTCGATCGATGTGATGGGCTATCTGGTGCAGAAGCTGTCCGGCATGACCTTCGGCGAATTCCTGCGCACGCGCATTTTCGAGCCGCTGGGCATGAGCGATACCGGCTTCTCGGTGCCGGCCTCCAAGATGGACCGCTTCTCGTCCTGCTACATGCCGGCCAAGGGCGGCGGACTGAAACTTCAGGACGATGCCGGCAAATCGACCTATGCCGAACCGCCCAAGCTGGAATCCGGCGGCGGCGGGCTGGTGTCGACGGCGCATGATTACATGCGCTTCTGCCGCATGATGCTGGGCGGCGGCACGCTGGACGGCGTGCAGATCCTCTCGCCCAAGACGGTGGAGATGTTCAGCCTCAACTTCCTGCCGGGCGGCAAGACGCTGACCGACATGGTGGCCGGCGAAGGGCTGTTCAGCGAAGCGGGCTATCGCGGCGTGGGCTTTTCGATCGGCTGCGGCGTGACCATGGACATCGCCCAGACCGGGGTGCCGGGCACGCCGGGCGAATTCTTCTGGGGCGGCGCGGCCTCGACTGCGTTCTGGATCGACCCGTATGAGGATCTGGCCGTCGTCTTCATGACCCAGGTCATGGGCACCGATGCGCGGCTGACGCTGCGGCGCGATCTCAGGACGCTGGTCTATTCGGCGTTTACGGCGACGGATTAAATCAGGCTCGCTTCGCCCTGGCCTTGGCGCGGGGCTTGCGCTCGCCCCCGCTCAGGTAGCCATAGAGCATCGTCTGGAGTTCGGATTGAAACGCCGAATCGCTCATCTCGCGCGCGGGCCCACGCATCATGACCTCCAGGGCGCCACCGAGCATGTTGACCGCGAACTCGATGGCGCGCTCCTTGTCGCGGTGCGCGATTTCGGATGAACAGCCGCGCAAAGCCCGCTTGACAAGGCCGAGCGATGCGTCGCGCGCCCGAACCATCGCCGCGGTGACGTCCTTGTTGGAAGATCCCGCAGCGGCATCGCGGAAGGCCTGCGTCATGCGCCAGTCGCGGCGCTGGCCGGCGACGGCACCCTCAACGAGCGCCTTCAAGCGGCCTTCGAGGTGCGGGTAGGTATCAACCAGAATCTGGAAATTCGATTCGTTCGCAGCAAGCGTTCGCTCCAGGTAGCGCTCGATCACCGCCACGATCATCCGATCCTTGTCGCCGAAGCGGCGGTAGACGCTTCCGGCCGACCGGCCCGCACGCGCGGCGACCTCCTGGATGGTGCACAGGGCAAGACCACCCTCGCGCAAGGCCTCCTCGGCGGCGTCGCACAGCAGATCGTGGGTCACGATGCTGCGGCTTTGGACGGCGGATCGCGGGCTGGGGCTGGGGCTGGGGCTGGCGCTCTTCGGCATGGGGGCGAGTGTAGACTTGACCGGGCCCATATGTAAATGTAAATCCTCATTTACATATTGATGCACGCCCCCGGGAGCCCCGCTTATGTTGAATGACCGACTGATCGATCTGTTTCCGCACCTCAGCGCCCTGGCGGGCCCGGCAATGGCCGACTACCGCGTGAGCGACCTGCTGCTCATTGTATTCGTGCTCGTCTTTGTTCCGATCAGATCGCTGATGTCCGAAAGGCGGTTCGCCCGAACCCCGCGCAGCGAAATGAGTCTGGCGCGCAAGTATGGGGCGAGCAGTGCCCTTGCCGTCCTCGTCTCCGCATTCCTCCTTTTGACGTGGCACTGGCTGGGCCGACCCTATTCCGCGCTGGGACTGGACCCGCATATTGACCTGCGCGGCTGGCTGGGCTTCGGCGTCGCCATTCTGCTTGCCGGCAATCTTGTCCATACGGCCTTCGTGAAGACGCTGTCGCCCGAGCAGATCGCCACATTGCAAGCCAAACTGGATGACGCGCGCATCGCGCCGAAAACGCCGGCGGAGTTCGCACTCTTCCCGCTCCTCATCCTGACCAGCAGCACCATGGAAGAGCTGCTTTTCCGCGGCTTTCTGTTCTGGGTGTTCACGCCTGTCGCCGGGTTGTGGGGCGCGGTTGCGCTCTCGACCGCCGTGTTCGGGCTGGGGCACATTTATCAGGGCTGGTCCGGCGTTCTGCGCACCGGAGGGATTGGCCTGGGGCTTGGTGTTGGCTATGCGCTGACGCACAGCCTGTGGTGGCTGATCCTGGCGCACATCCTGCTGAACCTGCAGGCCGACCTTCTTGCGCGCAAGCTGAAACGCCTGGCCGCCGCGCCGGCGCAATGACCGTGCGCCGGGGGATGACGACGGCGTGGGCGGGCCCTAACTCCTTGAAGTGTCTGACCGTTTGACTCTGTCCTCGGGCCGTGATGGGATGAGAACAAAAGAAGAACTTATCCCATGGCAGAGACACAGACCAAGGCGGCCCGCATTGCAGCGGCGCGGCGGCAGATCGGGCACCTGACGGCGCCGGCCGGCACGGCGCGACTGACGCTGGGCGCGGCCGAAATCGAGGCCTGCCTCAAGGGCGGGCTGGCCAGGCCGGCGCACTGCATGAGGTGGCCGCCGCCGATCATCGCGCCAGCCCCGCGGCCTGGGGCTTTCTTCTGGCGCTGGCGCGGATGGCGGCGCGCGGCCGGCCCATCGTCTGGCCGCTGGGCAAACGCGCCGGCGAATTCGGGGCGCCTTACGGGCCAGGGCTGAAACATTTCGGCCTCGATCCGGCCGACATCGTTTTCCTGCGCTGCCGCAGCCGCGAAGACGCGCTGTGGGCGATGGAAGAGAGCTTGCGCATCGGCGGCATCGGCGCGGTGGTCGGCCAGCGCGTGGCGGGCATGGACCTGACGGCGAGCCGCCGGCTGCAGCTGGCCGCCGAGCAATCGGCGACGCCGATCTTCCTGCTGCGCACATACAAGGACACCGCGCACAGCGCCGGCACGACACGCTGGCGCGTGAAGCCGCACAAAGCCGCATCAGACGGCTTCGGCTTCCTGTCCCATCCGCGCTGGCATGTGACGCTGGAGCGGGTGCGCGGCGGACGGACGGGAGACTGGGTGGTGGAGTGGAATCATGACGCGCTTTGTCTGCGCCTTCCTGCCCGACTGGGCGGTGGAGCGCTTCCGGCGGCAGGCGCGCGCAGCGCCGCCTGACGCGCGCGCCGTTCGCGCTGATCGCCTCGACGGCCGGCGGCTGGCATCTGGCCGCCGTCAATGGCGGCGCGCGCGCACAGGGCCTGGCGCCCGGCCAGTTGCTGGCCGATGCGCGGGCGCGGCTGCCGGCGCTGGAAACACGCGAACACGAACCGGACAGGGACCGCACCGCGCTTGTGAAACTGGCTTACTGGTGCACGCGCTTTTCGCCCTATGTCGCGCCCTGGCCGCAACAGGACGACGCCGTGGACAGCGCGGGCCTGACCTTCGACATCGATGGCTGCGCCCATCTGTTCGGCGGCGAGGCGGCGATGCTGGAGGCGATGGCGGCGGCGTTCACGAAGCTGGGCCTGACGGCGCGGCTGGCCATGGCCGACACCATCGGCGCGGCCCATGCGCTGGCCTGTTACGGGCGGGACGACAGGACGATTGTGGCAGCGGGCGAACAGCGCGCGGCCCTCGCCCCCCTGCCCGTCGCGGCGTTGCGCCTTGACCCGGCCATGGCCGCGACGCTGAAACATCTGGGGCTCAAACGCATCGGCGATCTGCTGCCGTTGCCGCGCGCGCCCCTGACCGCGCGCTTCGGCAAGACGCTGCTTTTGCGCCTCGACCAAGCCGTGGGGACAGCGCGCGAAAGCTTCTCGCCACTGCTGCCCCATGCCCCGGCGCGGGCGCAGGCGATATTGGCCGAACCCATCGTCTCGCAGGGCCATATCCTGGAGCTGGTGGACAAGCTGGCGCGCGATCTCGTTCCGGTGCTGGAGACAGCCGGCACAGGCGCACGGGCCCTGCGGCTGACCCTGTTCCGCGTCGACGGCGAAACGCTGGAGACGGAAATCCGTCTGGCCGTGGCCAGCCGCGAGATGGCCCATATCGTCAAACTGTTTGCGCTCAAGCTGGACGCGCTCGCCGACGACACCGATGCCGGCTTCGGCTTCGAGGCGGCACGGCTGGACGTGACGGTGGCCGAACGCATGACACCGGCCCAGACGGGCCTGGCCGACGACAGCGACGCGGCGCGCGAAGCCAGGCTGTCGCTGCTGATCGACCGGCTGGGCAGCCGGCTGGGCATCGAGAATGTGCTGCGCGCGGGGCCCCGCGACAGCCATGTTCCCGAGCGCGCCATGGTGATGCGCCCGGCCGCGCAATATCGCGAGCAGCCCTGGGAGGAGGCGCCGATGCGCCCGCTTCTGATGCTGCCCTGCGCCGAGCCGGCCGAGGTCACCGCGCTTCTGCCCGAAGGCCCGCCGCAGCAATTTGCCTGGCGCGGCGTGCGCTACACGACCGCCCGCGCGCAGGGCCCCGAACGCATCCGCCCCGAATGGTGGCGCGACACCCACACCCGCAGCCGCGATTACTACACCGTCGAAGACGAAGAGGGCCGCCGCTTCTGGATGTATCGCGACGGCGCCTATGGCGGCGGCGAGGCGCCGCGCTGGTTCGTGCATGGGGTCTATGCATGAGCGATTATGCCGAGCTGGCCGTCACGACCAATTTCTCCTTCCTGCGCGGGGCCTCCCATCCCGAAGAGCTGGTGGAGCAGGCCGCCGCGCTGGGGCTGGCCGCCATCGGCATTGCCGACCGCAATTCCTTCGCCGGGGTGGTGCGCGCCCATGTGATCGCCAAGCAGCGCGGGGTGCGGCTGCTGACCGGTGTGCGGCTGGTGACAATGGATGGGTTCGAGGTGATCGCCTATCCCAGCGACCGTGCCGCCTATGGCCGGTTGTGCCGGCTGCTGACGCGCGGCAACCGGCGGGCGAAGAAGGGCGCCTGCCATCTGACGCTGGACGATATTCTTGAATTCCGCGAGGGGCAGATTTTCATTGCGCTGGCGCCGCATGCGTCGGAAGGCTCAATCCCTTCACCGTCATGGCCGGCCACCGAGCCGGCCACCCATCTGGCGCGCGTCGGCGCGCCAAAGATTTCTATCGCTCGCAGACGCTCGCGCGATGGGTGGCCGGGTCAGGCCCGGCCATGACGGTTATGAGGGAAATGCATTTGCCCAGTACATTGCCGCGCTTTCCGCCGCCGCGCCGGGGCGGGTGTGGCTGGGGGCGAGCTTTCTTTATGGCGACCGCGCCGCAAGGCATCTGGCCGAGCGGGCGGCGCTGGCGCGCAGATTGAATGTGCCGCTGGTCGCGCACAACGACGTGCATCAACATGTGCCCGAGCGGCAGATGCTGCAGGACGTGCTGACCTGCATCCGCGAAAAGTGCACCATCGCCGAGGCGGGCAAGCGGCTGGCCGCCAATGCCGAACGCCATCTCAAACCGCCGCAGGAGATGGCGCGGCTGTTCCGCGACTATCCGCAGGCCATCGCCGCCAGTATCGACATCGCCGAGCAGATGTCCTTCAGCCTCGACCAGCTCAAATACGAATATCCCAATGACAGCATCGGCGGCGACAGCGATCCGCAAACCGTGCTGACCCGGCTGGCGCGGGAGGGCGCGCAGTGGCGCTATCCGGACGGCGTGCCGGGCAAGGTGGAAAAACAGATCGACCACGAACTCAAGCTGATCGGCGAGCTTCGCTATGCGCCCTATTTCCTGACGGTGTGGGACCTGACGCAATTCGCCAAGGGCGCGGGCATCCTGCATCAGGGCCGCGGCTCGGCCGCCAATTCCGCCGTCTGCTATGTGCTGGGCATCACGGCCGTCGATCCGTCGCGCATGAATTTGCTGTTCGAGCGCTTCATCTCCACCGAACGCGACGAGCCGCCCGACATCGACGTCGATTTCGAGCATGAGCGGCGCGAGGAGGTGATCCAGTACATCTATGACAAATATGGCCGCGACCGCGCCGGGCTGGCCGCGACCGTCATCACCTATCGTGGGCGTAGCGCGATCCGCGATGTCGGAAAGGCGCTGGGCCTGTCGCTCGACATGGTGGGGACGCTGGCGAACAATCTCTATGGCTGGGGCGTGAAAAGCATCGGCGAGGCGGAGCTGCGCGAAATCGGGCTCGATCCCGCCGACCGGCGGCTGGCGCTGGCGCTGCATCTGGCGCGCGAGCTTTACGGTTTTCCGCGGCACTTGTCCCAGCATGTCGGCGGCTTCGTGATCACGCGCGGGGCGCTGGAAGAGCTGATCCCCATCGGCAATGCGGCGATGGACGACCGCACCTTCGTCGAATGGGACAAGGACGATCTGGACGCGCTGGGGATTCTGAAGATCGATGTGCTGGCGCTGGGCATGCTCACCTGCATCGCCAAGGCCTTTGCGCTTTTGAAATGCCATTACGGGCTGGACTACACCCTCGCCACCCTGCCGGCCGAAGACCCCGCCGTTTACGCCATGCTGCAAAGGGCCGATTCCGTCGGCGTGTTCCAGGTGGAGAGCCGGGCGCAGATGTCGATGCTGCCGCGGCTGAAGCCGAAGGAGTTCAAGGATCTCGTCATCGAAGTTGCCATCGTGCGGCCCGGACCGATCCAGGGCGACATGGTGCATCCTTACCTGCGCCGCCGCGATGGCACCGAGCCCGTGCATTACCCGAAGAAGGAGCTGGAAGAGGTTCTGGACTTCACCCTCGGCGTGCCGCTGTTCCAGGAACAGGCCATGCAGATCGCCATCGTCGCGGCGGGCTTCACGCCGGGCGAAGCCGACCGGCTGCGCCGCGCCATGGCCACCTTCCGGCGCAGCGGCACCATTCCCATGTTCCGCGAGAAATTCGTGACCGGCATGGTGAGCCGCGATTACGAGCGCGAATTCGCCGAGCGCTGCTTCCAGCAGATCGAGGGCTTCGCCGATTACGGCTTTCCCATGAGCCATGCGGCGAGCTTCGCCTTGCTGGTCTATGTCTCGGCCTGGCTGAAATGCCATTACCCGGAGGTGTTCTGCGCGGCGATCCTCAACGCCCAACCCATGGGCTTTTATGCGCCGGCGCAACTGGTGCGCGATGCACGCGAGCATGGCGTGGAGGTGCGCAGCCCCGATGTGAATGCCAGCGATTGGGACAGTGTTCTGGAGGCGAGCGGTGCACGCCACGCCGTGCGGCTGGGCTTGCGGCAGATCAAGGGCTTTCGCGAGGACGATGCCGCCCTGCTGGTGGCGGCGCGCGGGCCCGGCTTCGACGGCGTGCGCCATCTGGAACGGGCCGCAATGCTTTCGAGCGAGGCGTTGGTCCGGCTGGCCGAGGCCGATGCTTTCCGCTCGCTGGGGCTGGACCGGCGCCAGGCGCTATGGGCCGTCAAGGGGCTGGACGGCGGGGCCGAGATCGCGCGCAGCGCCCTGCCCGCGCTGCCGCTGTTTGCCAATGCCGATGCCGAACACTTGCGCCGCGAGGAACAGGTGACGCTGACGCCGATGCGGCTGGGCGAGCATATCGTCGAGGATTACCGCAGCCTGCGGCTGTCGCTGAAGGCGCACCCGCTGTCGCTGCTGCGCGAGCGGCTGACGGCGCGGCGCATCACGCCCAATGCGCAGCTGATGCAGATGAAGGACGGCGCGCGCGTCAGCGTGGCCGGGCTGGTGCTGGTGCGCCAGCGGCCGGGCACGGCCAAGGGGGTGATCTTCGCGACGCTGGAGGACGAGACCGGCATCGCCAATATCGTCGTCTGGTCCCATGTGTTCGAACGCTTCCGCCGCACGGTGCTGGCCGCGCGGCTGCTGATGGTACGCGGGAGGCTGCAAAAGCAGGGCCTGGTCATCCATGTCGTGGCCGACGACATGGCCGATCTGTCGGGCGAGTTGAACCTGCTGGCGGCCGATGGCGGCGAAACGTGCGAGGCCCTGGCGCGCGCCGACGGCGTGAAACATCCCGGCCCGCCGGACATTCAACCGCATCGCCACCCGCGCAACGCCGTGGTGATGCCCAGGAGCCGCGATTTCCGCTGAGGCTAATCGCTGACCGTGACCGCCCGGCCGTTCAGCGCATTGGTGGGCCGGGCATTGTCATGCAGGATCGCCTCGAACCCGGCCAGCGTGGCATGGCTGACCGGCACCGGCGTCTTCATCACGATCCATTGCACGCCCTCGCTGCAGGGCGGCGTCGTCAGCGAGCCTTCAAAGGTGTAATGGGCCTTGTCGGCCGGCAAGAGCGCGACGGCATCCACAGAACCGGGGACTGCCTGCGCCGCGCCCTGCGTGCCGGGCCGGGGCAGCGCATCGACCACGCCGCCGCCTTCGCCTTCCACGAACATCACCGCGACGACGGCCAGCTCGCCGCTGCTGCTGACATGCACCAGATGGGCGACCATCGGATAATGCTTGCCGGACACGGTGTTTTCGCTGGGCGTGTGGAAGTGGAACTGCTTGAGGGTGTAGGTCTTGCCGCCGAACCGGAGCGTGCCGCCGTTCTGCAGATCGACCTGGATGGTGTGGCCGTTGTTGACGACGCTGGCGGCGGACGCGGTGTAGCCGAAGGCGACCGGCGCGGCCTGTGTGGGCGCACCGGCCGGGATGTCGATCGGCGACTGGCGCTTGCCGGCCGCGCAGAGCGCATTGGCCGGGTTCATCGCGGCCCAATGGGCCGGGCCGTTTTCGGCGCCATAGCCCCAATGCGGCGTGTGAGCGGATTGCGCGGCCAGCGCCGCCGTCGACACAAGCACGCCGGCCGCGGCGGCCAACGCGAGGCGCGTCCATCGATTCGTCATGATCCCCCCAACATTGTGAACCCGCGTTCACCTTATGGCCCCGGCCGGACCGTGGCAATCGCGGGCGAGGCCGACAGGCCCGCAGGATTGCTGACGCGGCAACGAATCCCGTGCAAGATGGCGGCGGGCGCCACGCGAGCCGGCGATCGCAATCCGGTCGCGATCGGACTACCGCCGCGCGGCAGGAGGGAGCAGGTGATGGCCGATCCGATCACGACGCTGCAGCACGGCTTCACCCTGTTTCAGGCCGAAACCGCGCAGCTGCCGCTGGCGGTGCAGGCCTGGATGTGGGTGATGCGCATCGTCCTGGGCGCCAGCATCGTCTTCGTGCCGCGGCGCGCCGCCGCCATCACATTTGGCGTGATGCTCGTCACGGCGGTCTCGCGCTTCTACGCCAAGGGCCTGTTTCCGGACGTGCCCGCCGCCCATATCGGCGCCATGTCCCATATCCTGCTGTGGACGCCGCTGGTGGTCTATCTGCTGTTCTCGATGCGCAAATGGCGCAAATTCGCCGGCTCGCAATTCGGCGAGTCGCTGTTCGAGCGCGCCTTCGGGATCTGGCGCGCCTGCGCCATCGCCGTGATCGTGATCTCGCTGGCCTTCGACATCCGCGAAGCCGTGGCGATGCTGAGCTGAACGGACAGGGGCAGCCGATCCAATTCGAAGCGGTGCCACGGTGGTGCCACGGCCTGGAGTTCGGATCGAGATGGGCCCCCGCCTGCGCGGGGGGCATCGTTCGCACAAGACGACTTAGGCCCGGCACAAGGGCCGGGCCTAAGATCGCGTGCTCACGATGGTTGCGGGGACAGGATTTGAACCTGTGACCTTCAGGTTATGAGCCTGACGAGCTACCGGGCTGCTCCACCCCGCGTCATGACTTCCGCGAAAGGCGACGGTTCGGTGCCGTCCGCGAAAGGTGGGCGGATATAGGACATCGCCCGGGCCCTGTCCACCCCCCGCGGCCGCTCGGGACGCCTTATTTATCCTGCGTTTTGGCGCCCGGCGGACGGCTGTGGCCGGCCAGGCCGATCGGAGCACAGAACCGGTCAGGCCTCCTGCGGCTTGATCCGGATGGTGATGCTGCCGCGGCCGGGCCGGTTGTTCGCGATCTCTGCCTCCGGGCCGTCATCGCCGGAATACAGGAACTTGAAACCGCGACCCGGCGGCGAAACCAGATTGAAGCGAAAGATCGCCGATTTGAACTTCTTCTGCTCGTCCTCGTCCTTGATCCCCATCAGCTTGAACAGCGTGGGATAAAGATGGCGATAGGCCAGCGGGTGCACGGATTTCTGCATCTCCACCAGCATCATTCCCGACGGCACCCGCTCGGTGCCCTTGGAGATCAAGGTGATCGCGTAGGGTTCTTCCGAGGAGAACCGCCCCGCGCAGATCCAGTAACCCGCGCCGGTGTACTCGGCCCGGGTGCCGACGCCGGATTTCAGCCTGGCCGAGCAGCCGTGCCATTTGGAGGATTGGAATTCCTTCAGGAGCGCGACCTGGCGATCCGGAGCCGGCATGGTCGAACCGGAGCCGCAGGCCGTCAGAAACAGGGCGAGGACAGAGGTGATGGCGAGTTTATGGAAACAGGTCATGAGGATCTTCTGGCTATCTTTTCCGGAAAGGCTTGGAAGTCGCGCGCGCGGATCGCGTCACTCGCACTTCTGGATCTTGAACTCGGCGCCGTGGCTTTCCAGTTCGGCCTGGGTGGAGCCGTAGCTCTTCAGAAGCGGGCCCAGCTGCTGTTTGACGGTGCCGTGGGCCGCAACGGTGATCGGGCCGACCACAGAGGAATTGCCATCGGGATCGCGCGCGAAGACGGTAACCCGCCGGTTCTCATCGGATCCGTTGACGATCCGCGCCGCGATGGTGTTGGACAGGAAACCGGGCTCGACCACGATATCGAGATCCACGGCAGAGCACCCGCCGCCGCCGAAGCCATCACAAGCCGACAGCATCGCGCAGGCTCCCAGAATGGAAATCAGTGTCAAAGACTTACGCATAGTCCTCCCCTCACGCTTCAACAGCCCATAGGCGGGTGGACCGATAAGAGCCGCCCCGCGGGGAGGGGCAAACCTATAAAAACATAAAGGCAGACGGCGCGACGCAGGCGCGGTCCGCGGCGGGTTCAGCCCGGCGCACAGGCCCCGCCCAGCAGGCCATGGTGATAGGCCCTGGGGATGATCTCGCGGTTCGACGCGCAATCCAGCTTCTGGCGCAATTCGCGCAGATGGAAGGAAACCGTCACTTCGGAGACGCGAAGACGGTGTGCGATCTGCTTGTTCGTCAAGCCGTCCCACAGCGCCATCAGCACGTCATGTTGGCGCGGGGACAGCTTCAGCCGCTCGGTCGCCAGCTTGCGGCGGCGTTCGGGATGCAGGCTCTGATAGGCGATCGAATAAAGCGCGTAGAGAAGGCCTGTCTGCGTGCGGACGGCCTTGCGGAATTCGCGTGCCGACATCATGTCGGTGCCGATCGCGATGCCGCCATCGATGAGGCCGGCACTGTTCCTGTGGGAAAAGCCGATCGCCCGTTCCATGCCGGCGTCCCGGGCTTCCGCGATCAGTTTCCGGCCCTTGTCCGACCATGCGAGGGGCTGGCGCTCGTCGATGGCGAACATGAGCGCAGGGCTATCGTTGTTCAGAACATGCGGGATCATCGCATCGTCCTTTTCGTATTCCTGCTGGCGGTAATGTTCGACCCAATTGTTCCGGAAAGTCTCGATGAACACCGGATTCTCATAGGTGCGCGTGTTCGGAAAGATCGTGTAGTTCACGACGTTGAAGCCGAGGCCGTAGAGACTGTCGACGAGGCAGGACCACTTCTCCTCAAACGACCGCGCCGCCCCCATTCGCTCCAGATAGTCCAAGAAAAAGCGCTGCATCGCTTCCTGCCCCCATTCACACGCACCTGCAGACCGCCCGGTTGCGGCGGCACTTGATTGCCATTGTATGAACTGCCCGTAATGGTTGTACAGGGCCGACAGCCCGGTCCGCCACCGCCCACCAGTAAAGCCGCAAGCTGTTGATTCTACTTGTTTTTGCGCCGTCTCGGGGCAGTTTTGGGCCGCCGCGCCGGCGCCGCCGGGGCCATCGCGGCCCGCGCCCCGCCCGCCACATAGCCCGCCAGGCCCGCGGCCAGATGGTCGAAGACCAGCCGCACGCGGCGGCTGGCGCGCAGATCCTCATGCATGACCAGCCACATCTCCAAGCCGAATTCGATCTGGCCGGGCAGCACGGCAACCAGCGCCGGCTCGCGCGCGGCCAGCGCGATCTGGGCGCCGCCGATGCCGAAGCCGGCCTTGAGCGCCGCGAACTGGGCGGCATCGCTGTCGGCGCGGAAGGCGAAGATCTCCCGCGTCAGCGGCACGCCGGCCGCCCCCAGCGAGCGGGCGCCGATATCGTCGCGATCGAAGCCGATCAGGCTGTGCGCGGCCAGATCCTCGCGGCTGCGCGGGGTGCCGCGCGCGGCCAGGTAATCGCGATGCGCAAACAGGCCGATGCCGACGCGGCCGATGCGTTTGGCCACCAGCGCGCCCTGCGTCGGGCGCATCATGCGCACGGCGATGTCGGCGTCGCGGCGGGTGAGATTCTCGGCCCGGTTGGTCAGCGCCAGCTCGAGCACGATGCCGGGATGCTGCGCGTGGAATTCGGCCAGCAGCGCCGGCAACACCTGCGCGCCGATGGTCTCGCTGGCGGTGATGCGCACCGTGCCGCGCGGGGCCTGTGCCTCGCCCGAGGCGGTGCGGATGAAGGCCTCGGCCGCCGCCTGCATGGCCTCGGCATGGGGCCTGAGTTCGGCCGCGGCCTGGGTCGGCAGCAGACCCTGCGGCGAGCGGGAGAACAGCGCCGTGCCGAGCCCCGCTTCCAGCGCGGCGATGTGGCGGCCGGCGGTCGGCTGGGTCAGGCCCAGCGCGCGGGCCGCGCCGCTGAGGCTGCCGTGCCGGAGGACGGCGAGAAAGGTGCGGAAATGATCCCAGCCCGGGGGCGCATTGGCCATGCAAAAATGTATAGCAAAACTACGTAATTGGGCAATTTCCGTTTCTCCGGCCCAGCCCCATTGTTCCGGGGACAGAACGGGAGACAGGCGATGACAGATGACGAGGGCGGCGCGAAGGGCGGCGTGGCGTGGCTGCTGAGACTGGAGGGGCTTTGCCTTCTGACCGCGGCGGCCCTGCTCTACTGGCGGATGGGGTTTGCCTGGCAGAGCTTCGCGATTGTCTTTCTCGCGCCGGATCTGAGTTTCATCGGCTATGTCGCGGGGCCGCGCGTGGGCGCCGCCGCGTACAACGCCGCGCATTCCACGATCGGGCCGCTGGCACTCGGACTTGTCAGCGCCGTCGTGCCGGGCGCGCGACCCTTCGCCCTGATCTGGGCGGCGCATGTCGGTTTTGACCGCGCCCTCGGCTACGGACTCAAATACGCAAGCGGGTTTTCGCACACGCATCTGGGCCGCATCGGCAAGGCCCGGCGCCGTCTGGCAACGCAGGGGTAACAACCATGTTCATCGGACATTACGGACCGGCGTTGGCCGCCAAGCCGCTGGCGCGTCGTCTGCCGCTGTGGGTTCTGTTCATCGCGGTGCAATGGATGGATGTGTGCTGGTCGGTGCTGGTGCTGGCCCATGTCGAAAAGCTGCGCATCATTCCCGGCTTTACCGAGGCCAGCCCGCTCGACCTCTACTACATGCCTTACACGCACGGCCTGGCCGGCGCGCTGACGCTTTCGGCAATCTTCGGCGGCATCGTCGCCTGGTTCTATCGCGAGCACCGGGCGCGTGTGTTCGCGGTGGTGGCCGCGGCGGTGTTCTCGCACTGGCTGCTCGATCTGGTGGTGCATGTGCCCGACATGCCCTTGTGGGAAAACACCATGAAGGTCGGCTTCGGCCTGTGGCGCTGGGCCTGGATCAGCGTGCCGCTGGAGATCGCCACACTGGTGGCCGGCGCATTGATCTATGTCCGCTATGTGCCGGCGCGGCGCGGCGGCAATGCCTGGCTGTGGATCTTCGTGGCGGCGATGGGCGCGGCCGAGGCCTACAATCTGATCGCACCGCCACCGGCAAATTCGCGCGGCATGGCGTTCACGGCGCTCGCCGCCTATGGCGCACTGGCGTTGCTGGCCGGGCTGGTCGATCTCTCCCGTGCGCCCGCGCAAGCCCGAGCCGCATGAGACAATGGCGCGCGGCCGCAAGGCTGCGCGTCAACGCTCCTTGAGCGCACTGAGCACCAGCATGCTGCGCGTGGCGGCAACGCCGCGCGCGGTTTGCACATGGTCGAGCATGATGGAGGAGAAGGCGGCCATGTCCCGCGCCGCGATCTCGATCATGACGTCGTAATCGCCGGAGACGATCCAGCAGCTGGCGACGCCCGGCATCTTCTTCAGCGCCTCGGCCACCTCCATGGCCGGCACCGTCGGCTGGCGGGCGACGCCGACAAAGGCGCGCACGCTTTCGCCCGTCGCCTCCGAATCGATGCGCGCGCTGTAGCCGCGAATGACGCCCTCATCCTCCAGCCGCTTGATGCGCCGGGAGATGGCCGAATGCGACAGGGCGATGCGCTGGGCGAGCTCCAGATTGGAGAGCCGGGCATTGCCCCGCAGCGCCTCCAGGATTTGCCGGTCGAACTGGTCGAGTTCCATGTCTTTCCGCAAAGAGTTTGAGCGGCGGGCGCCGCCGCCGAACAAGGCTTGCAAACTTATTATATAGATGCGGGCTTGGAAGACAAATCTTTGAACATATTGTTGGCCTGACGCGCGAGATTTGAAGAAGCCCTGCCCTTACGGCATGATCCCGCCGTCTTTTCAATTCCAGGTGCACCCATGTCCAATGACGGTTATCGCAGGACCTCTCTCGGCAATCACGGGCTTCATGCCGAGACCCTGATGCTGAGCTATGGCTACGACCCCAGGCTCTCCGAAGGCTCGGTCAAGCCGCCGGTTTTCCTGACCTCCACCTTCACCTTTCCGAGCGCCGATGCGGGGCGCGAATTCTTCGACATCGCCACCGGCCGCTCCGCCGACAAGATCAACTCCGCCGGCGGGCTGGTCTATGCGCGCTACAACCATCCCAATGCGCAGATCGTCGAGGAACGGCTCGCATTGTTCGAGAATGCCGAAAGCGGCGCGGTGTTCGCCAGCGGCATGGCGGCGATCACCACCACGGCCATGGCGCATTGCCGGCCGGGCGATGTGATCCTGTTCAGCCAGCCGCTTTATGGCGGCACCGACGCGCTGTTCCACAACATCCTGCCGCAATTCGGCATCAAGGCGCACACCATCACCGATCCCATGACTCCCGACGGCATGCGCAAGGCCTTCGAAGAGGCCGAAGCCATGGGCCGCCTGGCGCTGGTGTTCCTGGAGACGCCGTCCAATCCGCTGACCACGCTGGCCGACATCGCGCAGGCCGCCGAATGCGCGGGCGAGAGCGAAAAGCGCCAGGGCCACCGCCCGATCGTCGCCGTCGACAACACGCTGATGGGTCCGATCTTCCAGAAGCCGCTGCTGTGCGGCGCCGATCTGTCGGTCTATTCGCTGACCAAATATGTCGGCGGCCACAGCGACCTGATCGCCGGCGGGGTGCTGGGCACGCGCAAGGCGATGGCGCCGCTGCGGGCGCTGCGCCCGCTTCTGGGCGGCAGCATCGATCCGCACACCTGCTGGATGCTGACGCGCTCGATGGAAACGCTGACGCTGCGCATGACGCGGGCCGCCGAGAACGCCACCGCCATCGCCAAATGGCTGGCCGAACGCGACGACGTCAAAGCCGTGCATTTCCCGGCGCTGGCCAAACCCGGCACGCAGCAGCGCGCGATCTACGACAAGCAGTGCACCGGACCGGGCACGCTGATGGCCTTCGATGTGGGCGATCGCGCGCGCGCCTTCGCCGTGCTCGACCGGCTCAGGATCGTCAAGCTCGCGGTCAGCCTGGGCGGCACCGAGTCGCTCGCCTGCCATCCGTCGACCACGGTTCTGTCCGGCCTCACCGATGAGGAGCGTTGCGCCATCGGCGTCGGCCAGGGACTGATCCGCTTCTCGGTCGGGATCGAACATGTCGACGACCTGATCGCCGATCTCGACCAGGCGCTGGCGCAAAGCTGACAGGGAATGAGGGGCGCGTGCTTCGCGGCGCGCGCCCGCTCAGCTGTTGCGGAAGAAATCCGCCAGACGAAAGAACGCCGAAACGAGATAGTCGCGCGCCTCCACCGGCAGACCGACATCGCTCAGCGCCTTGCCCATGCACATCAGCCACTGGTCGCGCGCGGCGGCATCGATGACAAAGCGCGAATGCACCGAGACAATGCATCTGCTTTCGGGGTTCTGCTGGTAGAGCGGCGGGCCGCCGAGCCAGCCGCTCAGGAACTCGAACAGCTTTTCGCGGACAGGCCCCAGATCGGCGGCATGCATGGCCCGGATCTGCGCGGCGGCCGGGTCGCTGTCCATGACCTCATAGAAGCGCTCGACGATGCGCCGCAGCCCGGCCTCCCCGCCGACCATGGCGTAAGGGGTGATGGCCGGCGCATGCGCGGGCTTCTTCTTGGTGCTGACCTGGGACATTGCAGCGGCCTCGTCGTTGCATTGCCGATCCAGCAAAACGCCGGCGCGCCAATCCCCGCCTTGACTTTGGACAAACCGGGCTGCGATCCCACGCCTCCCATGATCCAGATCAAGGCGGCCGGCGCGGCGGATCCCGATATTTGTATCGACCACACACGAATTCGGGTGCAGACCATGACCAGCCACGGGATTTCCGGGACGACCATCTTCGATGGCGTCGAAGCCCAGAAGGGCTATGCGCTCAACAAGATGTGCTTCTCCTTCAACGAGGCCGCCAACCGCGAAGCCTTTCTGGCCGACGAAGACGCCTATTGCGCCAAGTTCGGCCTGACCGCGGCCCAGCGCGAGGCGGTGCGACACCGCAATGTGCTGGAGCTGATCGCCGCCGGCGGCAATGTCTATTACCTGGCCAAGCTGGCCGGCATTCTCGGCCTCGGCGTGCAGGACCTCGGCGCGCAGCAGACCGGCATGAGCGTGGATGCGTTCAAGGCGAAACTTCTGGAAGCGGGGAAAGCGTGATGGCTGAGATCGTCGGCGGGCTGGGAACCTCGCATATTCCGGGCATCGGCAATGCGATCGCCAAGGGGCTGCAGCAGGATCCCTACTGGAAGCCGTTCTTCGACGGCTTCGTCGAGGCGCACAACTGGCTCGCGCGCATCAAGCCCGATGTCGTGGTGATGTTCTACAACGATCACGGCCTCAATTTCTTCCTCGACAAGCTGCCGACCTTCGCCGTCGGCGCGGCGCCGGAATACCACAATGCCGACGAAGGCTGGGGCCTGCCGGTGCTGGCGCCCTTCAAGGGCAATCCCGATCTGTCGTGGCACATCATCGAAGGACTGGTGCAGGACGAATTCGACATCACGACCTGCCAGGAAATGCTGGTCGATCATGCTGTCGTGGTGCCGATGCAGCTGTTGTGGCCGCAAGGCCAGCCGCCGGTCACGCTGGTGCCCATCGCCATCAACACCGTGCAGCATCCGCTGCCCTCGGCCGCGCGCTGCCTCAAGCTCGGCCAGGCCGTCGGGCGGGCGATCGCCAGCTACAAGACGGACGCCCGCGTGCTGGTGCTGGGCACCGGCGGGCTCTCCCATCAGCTCGACGGCGAACGCGCCGGCTTCATCAACAAGGACTTCGACATGCTGTGCGTGGAGAAGCTGGTGAGCGATCCCGAAGCCCTGACCGGCTATTCCAACGACGATCTGGTCCGGCTGGCCGGCACGCAAGGGGTGGAGGTGCTGAACTGGATCGCCATGCGCGGCGCGCTCACCGGCAAGGTCAGCAAGGCCTATCTCAACTACCACATCCCGATCTCCAACACCGCGTCGGCGCTGATGCTGCTGGACAACGTGGCAGAGGCCGCACGCAAGGCCGCCTGAACGCGCCGCAAGGCGGCGCCAGATCGATTGTGCCCGTCCATTGCGCCCGCGCGCGCCAGTTCCCGCATCCGTGCGGGCCGATGCGGGTGTAGACTGTCGACCGCAGCCCTGAGTCGAGCAAGGAGCGATGCGGCATGGAATTTGTCTGCGATGCACCGGAGCAGAAGGCGTGGTTCCGGATCGAGACCGAAGCCGAAGCCATCCAGGAATCGCAGGCGATGCGGCACGCGGTCGACAAATATTTCCGCCGCGCGGAGGCCCAGGCCCGCGACGATTACCAGTCCCAGGCCGTTCATGCGATCGAGCGCGACATCGGATTGAAGGCGCATCTGCTGAAGACGATGCCGCTGTTCCTGACGCTGCGCGACCGTGAGGGCAATCCGCTCGCCACCGCCATGCTGCCGCCGCGCGGCGAGGACGATCTGGCCTTCGGCTCCATCATCGTCGGCGCCGGCAATTCGGATCCCTATGGCGAACACGGCGCGGCCATCGAAGCGCTGGGGCAGCATCTGAAGATCCTGCTGTCGCGCGAACGCTGCTACCCGTACAAGCGCTAGCCGCTCACAGCCGCTGGCGCGGCAGCCGTGTCAGGTCGCTGACAATGGGCTTGGCCTGGCGCCGATGCGTGAAGAAGCCCCAGAAGGCCTCTTCGGGGTGATGGAGACCGGGCTGCGGGCTGGCGTCATAGGCATGCCAGGGCAGATCGAAAGCCGAGAAATAGGCGAAGGCGCGGCGCGGGCCGGGCTTCATCTGCGCTTCGAGGGCGCGATAGAAGGCCCGCTGCATGGCGCTGGAATAGCCGGACTTCGCCGGCCCCGTGGGCACACCGGTCTCCTTGACCAGAATCGGTCCGCAATAATTGCGCGCCAGAAGATCGCCGACCCGGACGACGAACTGCGCCCAGTTGAAGGGCGCGGCGCGCTTGAACCAGGATTCGAAGATCGGATGGATATTGACCATCATGAAATCCATCGCCGCCAGGGTCGAGCGCGCGTCATCTCCCTGGAGAAATCCGGCGAAGTCCTCGGTCGTGGTCAGCGGCAGGCCCGGCGCGAAACGCCGGACACGGCGCAGCGCGAAGGCCAGATCGCCCCAGGTGCCGCGCTTCGACAACACCACTTCATTGCCGAGCGACAGCCCGACGATCAGTCTGGGATGACGCTTCCAGGCCGCCAGCGCGCGGCCGACCTCATGCCGGTCGGTCGGCGCCCACACGCCCTGGATGACGGCGCGAAAGCCCAGTTCGGCGGCGATATCGGCCACACGGTCGGCGCCATGATCGGCGCTGTAGGTGATCAGTCCGTCGAACCAGGGCCGCAGCGTCTTGAGATCGGCGCGGATGCTGTCGTCGCTGGCGCGGCCGGCCTTGCCATACCAGAAGGCGATGCCGGTCGGGTGATAGGCGATGAAACGGCCCCGCGCCATCGCGGCCTGAAGCGGCCGCAGGTCGGCGCCATCGGCGCGGCACACCGGGGCGACGGGGCGCGGCACGGGCCGGGGCAGGCGCGCGGCCATGGCTGCGCCCGACCCGGCTGGCAGCGTGAGCGCCAGCCCGGAAAGAGTCGAAAGAAGGTCGCGCCGCGTCGGCTCCATCAAACATCTGATCCGGCTATCGAAAGCGGCGCGGAGTGTTGTTCGGCATTGCGTCCGAAACAAGGCTTGCGCCGTGGAACGCAGATCCCATGATCCGGGAGCGGGCGTGGGCCGTATCGCCGACAGGCCATCCACCGGGAGAACTGCTGTGTCGCCATCCCCATCATCGGCAACCGGACCGGTCCGCAGTCTTGCCGCACTGGCCGTCTCGCTGGCGCTGGTCTTCGCGGTGGCGGGGATCGGCGGCTGGGTGACGGCCGGCAGCGTGTCCAGCTGGTACCCAACCCTGGTCAAGCCGGCCTTCAATCCACCCAACTGGATCTTCGGTCCCGTCTGGACGACGCTGTATGCGCTGATGGGATTTGCGGCCTGGCGGGTCTGGCGCGCCCTGGGCACGGTGCGCGGCCACGCCCTTGCGCTCTATGGCCTGCAACTGGCGCTCAACCTGATGTGGTCGGTGCTGTTCTTCGGCCTGCACCGGACCGGCTGGGCGCTGGCCGAAATCGCCATCCTGTTCGCCAGCATCGTCGCAACGGGGCTGGCGTTCCGGCGGATCGACGCCATCGCCGGGCTGTGCTTCGTGCCCTATGCGCTGTGGGTTGCGTTCGCAGCCCTGCTCAATGCCAGCATCTGGTGGTTGAACTGAGTCAGCCCGCGCCGCGCGCGCAATCCAGGCACAGCGGGGCGGCCGGATCGACTTCGAGCCGGCGCGCAGCGATCTCCTCGTCGCAGTTGAGGCAGTAGCCGTAATCGCCGGCGGCAACCCGGCGCAGGGCGGCGCCGATGCGCGTGCGCTCAAGCTCGCGCCGTTCCTCGGTTGCCAGCGCCATGGACTGGGCCTGCATCGCATCCATGCGGCTGAGCCGGCCGACACTTTGCTGGTCGAGCGTGACGACGGCGCGGCCCTCCTGACTGAGCTTGGACAGGGCGTCGAGCTCGGCCAGACGGGCGCGCAGAATCTCGGCAAAGGCCGCCGTGTCGATCGCCATAAAGCCTTGTACCGCGGTGGGTTATCGGACGAAAGCCCGGCCGGGCCGGAGCGCAGGGTTCCGCTCCTGTGACAAAGCGCGGGGCGGGCTTGGCAGCCCGCCGCGGGATCGCTACAGGAGTGGCTTAAGATTAACGTCGAATTGTCGGAAGGGCTCCACCAGCGCATGCGGAAAGATCTTCTCCGCCTGGCCACAGCTATGCCTGTCGCCACGGTTCTGCTCGGGTCCACCAGCGGCCTGGCCGCCCCGGTTTCCACCGCCAGCCTTGCGGGCGGGGAAAAGGCGATCGCCGCGGTGGCCGTGCCCATCGCCCGGCCGGCCGCGGGTGCCGCCCACGCCACCGTAAAGCTGCTGGCCGACGGCACACGCGCGGTCGTGGAGAGCCTGCCGCAGAGCGTGACCAAACCCGCCGCGACGCTGCTCGAGATCGCCGGCGTGACCATTCCGCAACCCGATGGAGACGACGCCCCGCGGGTCGTGCGCGCCCGCCACCGGCTGCAATGCGTGCCCTTCGCCCGCGCCGTCTCGGGCATCGAGATCTACGGAAATGCCAAGACCTGGTGGAACAAGGCCAAGGGCGCCTATTCCAAGCTCACCAGCCCCAAGGAGGGCGCGGTGATGGTGTTCGCCAGCACCAAGCGCATCCGCCTGGGCCATGTGGCCGTGGTCAAGGAGATCGTCTCGTCCCGCGAGGTCAAGGTCGACCACGCCAATTGGGGCAATAGCGGCCGCATCTATCTCAACGCGCCGGTCGTGGACGTCAGCCGCAACAATGACTGGAGCGAGGTGCGGGTGTGGAACGCGCGGCTGCACACGCTGGGCAGCCACACCTACCGCCTGAGCGGCTTCCTTTCCAGCTAGACCGACGCCGCGGCGGCGACGCCATCGGGCCCGCCAAGCGGACAAACAAAAAGCCCCGCGCTCTTTCGAGCACGGGGCTTTTCTCTGATCTGTTCGGGCAGGGCTTTTGCGAAGAACGTCCTTAGCAGGACTGGCAGCGACCGACTCTCCCGCGGCTTGAGCCGCAGTACCATAGGCGCTGGGGGCTTTGACGGCCGAGTTCGGAATGGGATCGGGTAGAATTCCCCCGCTAAGACCACCAGTCCAGCAAAGGACGTTCTTCTTCGCGCGGGACCGAAGCCCCGGCGAAGTGCAAAGTGAAGACACTCAAACTTGATTGTATGTGCGCTGATCGCGCGAAGTTCTATGCCTGGTCTTGTTTCCAAGCATGGAACGAGGTGCTGGCGTTCAAGCCTTTCTATCGAGCTATTAGGACCAGTAAGCTCAACGCATTGCTGCGCTTACACGCCTGGCCTATCGACGTGGTCGTCTTCCACGGCTCTCAAGCGAAACCTGGTTTTGAGGTTAGTTTCCCGCTTAGATGCTTTCAGCGGTTATCTATTCCGCACTTAGCTACCCGGCAATGCGGCTGGCGCCACAACCGGTCCACCAGAGGTGCGTCCATTCCGGTCCTCTCGTACTAGGAATAGATCCTCTCAAGTTTCGTACACCCACGGCAGATAGGGACCGAACTGTCTCACGACGTTCTAAACCCAGCTCACGTACCACTTTAAACGGCGAACAGCCGTACCCTTGGGACCTGCTCCAGCCCCAGGATGTGATGAGCCGACATCGAGGTGCCAAACCGCCCCGTCGATATGGACTCTTGGGGGCGATCAGCCTGTTATCCCCGGCGTACCTTTTATCCGTTGAGCGATGGCCCTTCCACGCGGGACCACCGGATCACTATGACCGACTTTCGTCTCTGCTTGGCCCGTCGGCCTTGCAGTCAGGCAGGCTTTTGCCATTGCACTCATCAACCGATTTCCGACCGGTCTGAGCCTACCATCGCGCGCCTCCGTTACTCTTTGGGAGGCGACCGCCCCAGTCAAACTGCCCACCATGCGCGGTCTCGGACCTCGTTCAGAGGCCACGGTTAGACATCAGGAACACAAAGGGTGGTATTTCAAGGGTGGCTCCACCAAGGCTGGCGCCTCAGCTTCAAAGCCTACCACCTATCCTACACATCACATCCCTAATGCCAGCGCAAAGTTGCAGTAAAGGTGCACGGGGTCTTTCCGTCTGACCGCGGGAACCCCGCATCTTCACGGGGAGTTCAATTTCGCTGAGCTGGTGTTGGAGACAGTGGGGAAGTCGTTACGCCTTTCGTGCAGGTCGGAACTTACCCGACAAGGAATTTCGCTACCTTAGGACCGTTATAGTTACGGCCGCCGTTTACCGGGGCTTCGATTCAACGCTTTCACATCTCCTCTTAACCTTCCGGCACCGGGCAGGCGTCAGACCCTATACGTCATCTTTGGATTTCGCAGAGCCCTGTGTTTTTAGTAAACAGTCGCTACCCC
>CAVQBY010000006.1:317500-378861 GCA_963710925.1 uncultured Pseudomonadota bacterium
CGACAGGCCGCCGTCCTCTTCGCCATTGAGCACGGCCGGCGAGGTGTAGAGTCCGTCGCGCGCGCTGCTGTTGAGCTGCTCGGTGCGCGCATGTTCGGCCGGCGTCGAATATTGCGGACCGCTGTCGCCGGGGCGATAGCTGCCCGAAGAATCCGAATAGGCGCTGCCGTCACTGGACTGACTGAGGGCCGGGGTCGCGACGAGCACCAGTGCGGCCATCGCGCCGGCAGCGGTGCTCAAAAGGGTAGATTTCATACGCATCTTTTCTTCTCCATTTGGCTCGTAAGCTCATGGCCCCTGTGCCGCTATGTGCAATCAAAACGCCGCCGTAATGGAGAAGGTTCCTATTGGCACCAAGCGCGCCCCGGCACAGAAAAACGCGCGGGCGAGCATATGCCCGCCCGCGCGCCGATCTTCGATGCGGCCGCGATCAGTGCTGCGGCGTCGTTGCGTCCGGCGTGCCGTTCGCGTCGGGTGCCGACGGTTCGCTGCCGCTCGTGCGCGGCGTCGTGCGCCCTTCCACGCTGCCATTGCCCTGCATCGTGTCGCCGCCGTCCGGCTTGGCGCCCGCCGCTTCCGGCGTCGCGGTGTCCGGTGGCGTGGCAGTTTCCGTGCCCGTGCTTTCGTGGCTTTCCGCCTTCGGGCTCTCGTGCGTCTCTGCCTGCGGGCTTTCCTTGGTATCGCTATTCGTCTCGGTGTTGGTGTTCTCGTCGCTCTTCATGTCGGTGCTGCCAGCCGAGCTGTTGGTGTCGGCGCCGGCGTTCTCGTCGCCATTGGTCCCGGTCTTCTCGCTCGTGGCATCGGTGTCGGTGCCGCTCTTTTCACCGGCGTTCATCTCGGTCTTGTCACCGGTATCCTCACTCTGGGCGCCACTCTTCTCGCCGCTGTTCGTGTCGGCGCCGGTCGCATCTCCGGCATCGGTGCCCGTCTTGGCGTTGTTGTCGGAACCGGGCTCGGCATTCATGTCGTTCTGCGCCGGCGTCGTGACATTGCCGGGATGGGCGAGCTGCTCCCGGTTCAGCTCTTCGGTCTTCTCCTTGGCGGCCTTGGATTCCTTCGACTTGGCGTGATGCTTGCGCCCATGGTGGCGATGATGCTTGGGCTTGGGGGCTGTCGCATCGGTGTCGGTATCGGCTTTGGCGTCGCCGCCCATCTTGGCGTCATCCGCCGTGGCGTCGGCATCCCCGCCGGCTTCCGTACCGGCCTTCGCGCCGGTGTCGGGCGTGGCGCTGACCTTGCCGCTGGCCGAGGCGCCGGTCTTGACGGTCGCGGCCGGCGTCGCCGGTGCGGGGGCCGTTTTGGCGGCGGCGGGTTTCGGCGCAGTTTGTGCCAGACCCGGCGTCGCAAGAGCCGCAAAACAAATCGCGGCCACGCTGGTCAATGCAGTCGTCCTGAATGTCATGACGTAATGTCCTTTCGTCCTATGCCCCTTCGTTCACTTCCTTTGGCTTTCTCCCAGGCAAGCCGGACCCCGCCGGCGCCCGGAGCCGGTGCACGCGGCACCGCCCCCGGGCAATCCGCACGTTACGGGGTCTGAACATCCGTCGAGGACGTGGTCATCGACTGGATCTCGGCATTGGTCAGCTTGGTCTTGAGCATGTGGGTGCCCGGCACGTAGCGCAGCTTGCTGGCCTTGATCTCGACCTGCTTGCCGCTGCTGAGCGACACCTTGACGGCTTTCACCTTGCCACTGGTGCCCGTGCTCACGCTCGTGACCTGGCCGAGCGGCGCGCCGGTCGAATCGGTCACCTGGGCGGAGGCCAGAGTCGTTTTCGGCTCGGAGATCTTGGTCACCGGCTCGTCCTTGGCCGCCAGCTTGGCGTCGGCCTTGCCGGTCTTGGCTTCGGCCTTCATCTCGGTCTTGCCGGTCTTGTTCTCGGCCTTCATCTCGGTCTTGCCGGCCTTGTTCTCGGCCTTCATCTCGGTCTTGCCGGCCTTGTTCTCGGCCTTCATCTCGGTCTTGCCGGCCTTGTTCTCGGCCTTCATCTCGGTCTTGTCGGCCTTGTTCTCGGCCTTCATCTCGGTCTTGCCGGCCTTGTCCGTCGAGGCATCGGCTTTCATCTCGGCCTTGGCACCGGTCTTCGCATCGGCCTTGGCAAAGGGCGACTTGGCCGGCGCGGCGGCGGCATTGGCCGGGGGCTCAACCTTGGTGCTCAACGAGCCCTTCGCATTGGCGGAAACCTTGGCCGGGCCGGCGATCCCAGGCCCCGCGCTCAGCAACAGGGCACCGGTCATGGCGGCGATCGCGGTGCCCGCGAAAATTGTACGACTGGAACGCATGGATCATCTCCTTCGAGTCTCCGGCTCTCAGGCCGAATTGTTCCTTGGGACTTGCCGCATAGGGGAACACGGCAAGGACAGAACGCCGGCCTACCGTGCCAGTTCCGGCCGCCGCCGGCCGGGAACCGCGCATCCGCGCGCGCCAGCGCGCTCAGCGCCCGTCGCGACCGGGCGGAGCCCTTGTGAATGCAGGGAAAATTGGCGGTGGCGGAACCGCGCGCGGAATCAGCCTCGAAATGACCTTATTTCGAGGGGCGGCCGCGTCTCAGCCGGCGGCGATATAGCCGCGCAGGCTTTCGGCCTCGAGCTCGGTTTCGGCGATGCGCGATTTGACGACGTCACCAATCGAGACGATGCCGGCCAGGCGACCATTTTCCACCACCGGCACATGGCGGAACCGCTTGCGTGTCATCAGTTCCATCAGGTCTTCGATGCTGTCGCCTTCGCGGCAGGTCGAGACTCGGCGCGTCATATAGACGGCCACGCTCTGGCCCAGCGCCGCGACACTGTGAGCGGCCAGCGCCGAGATGATGTCGCGCTCCGACAGCATGCCGGCGATCGGCCCGTCACTGTCGCGCACGACCAATGCGCCGACACGCCGGGCGGCCAGAAGGCGCGCAGCTTCGGACAGCGTCGATGTGCTCGACACGGTGGCCACGTCCCGGCCCTTTTCCTCAAGGATATGTTTGACCAGCATGACACCGACTCCAACCTGACAGTTTCCTGTCTGCCGGGGATGGCGCCACGCCGCATCCACGATGTCGTCCGGGCCGCCGCCTGCCGCAATCGCGAAGGTCCCACGCAGTTCCTGCGGCGGGGCGCTGAACCCACCGGGCTCGCCCCGCAGATCAACAAAGGCTGCGCCGAAGATTACAGTTTTGCAATAGGCTGCGCGGCGCGGTTGTGGCAATTGAAAGCAAATTGCGCGGCTGGTTGAGCGGCGAAAAAGGCCCAGGAACGCGGGATTTTGCGCCATCCGGCGCGCGTCACGTCATGGGACGCAGGCGCGGCTTTCGCACCGGCCCGCCGTCTATGCGGACCCGGCGTCAGCGGATGGCGCCGGTGCCGAGGGCGCGCAAATCCTCAGCACGCCATAGCCGAGCAGCGCCGCGGCAACCGAGGCGCCGAGCACGCCCAGCCGCAATTCGGCGTCGTGCACGCCCGTCTTGAAGGCGAGTTCGCCGATGAACAGACTCATCGTGAAACCGATGCCGGCGAGAACGCGACAGACCGTAGATCTGCGGCCAGCTCGCGCCTTCCGGGTCTGGACGCAATGCCCGTCTTCACCGCAAGCCAGATGGCGCCGAAAACGCCCAGCTGCTTGCCGAAGAACAGACCGGCGGCGATGCCCAGCGTCACCGGCGCGGCAAACGCGGCGGGATCGAGATGGGCCAGCGACATGCCCGCATTCAAAAAACCGAACAGCGGCAGCACCGCAAAGGCGATCCAGGGATGCAGGATATGTTCGAGATGTTCGAGCGGGCCGTGCCCGTGTTCGCCCTCCCCCGCCTTGCCGTCGATCGGGATCGCCATGGCCGTGACGACGCCGGCCAGCGTCGCGTGCACGCCCGATTTCACACCGCGATCCAGCAGACAGCCCGACCAGCACATAGGGCGCGATGCGCTTGACGCCGGAGCGATTGAGCACGAACAGCACGAACAAGGCCGCCGCCGGCGATGGCCAGCGACAGCCAGGACAGATCGGAGGTGTAGAAGATCGCGATGATGACGATGGCGCCCAGATCGTCGATCACCGCCAGCGCCGCCATCAGCACCTTGAGCGAGTGACGGCACGCGCGGACCGAGCAGCGACATGATGCCGAGCGCAAAGGCGATGTCGGTGGCGGCCGGAATGGCCCAGCCCTGCATCGCCTCGCCATTGCCATTGGCGATGGCGATATAGATCAGCGCCGGCACGGCCATGCCGGCCGCGGCCGCAACCGCGGGCAAGAGCGCCTTGCGCAGGCTGGAAAGCTCGCCGCGCAGCACCTCGCGCTTGATCTCCAGCCCGACGAGAAAGAAGAACAGCGCCATCAGCCCGTCATTGACCCAATGCAGCAACGGCTTGGCGAGGCCGAAACCGCCCACCGTGACGACGATGGGCAGCTCCTTGAAGCCCTCGTAAAAGGGCTCCAGGCCTGTCGAAGCGAAGAGGATGGCCAGCGCGGCGGCGGCGATCAGCACCAGCCCGCCCGCCGCCTCCAGGCGCAGGAAGTCGCGGATCAGCGCCGATGGGCACGGCGGCGCCGTCAAGCGCCGGCTTCAGGACCCGGCGGCGCAGCCGGCGCTGGATGGTCTTGATCATGGGCGACAGGGTGGCGGTTGGAGATCCATTTTTCAATCTCCATGACGATCAGCAGGAGCGCGCCGACGCCGACGAGGGTGGCCCAATCGCGCAGCGCCCACCGGCGCCAGGCGCAGCGTATCGGAAAGCACCGGCAGATACATCGCCGCGACCTGCAGGCCCAGCGCCCCGGAAATGCCGATGATCAGGAACGGATTGGCGACAGCTTCTGGGCGGAAGACCGACCGGTGTTCGGAGCGGCTGTTGAGGGTCTGGAAATTCTCGAACAGCACGAACAGAAGAAGTAGTCAGATTGCGCGCGGCATCGAGATCGGCGCCGTGCGCGCAGCAGCCACCAGAACACCGGCAAACCCGCCGCCGGCCATGACGGCCGTGGAATGGATGATCCGCTGCAGCATGACCGAATCGAAGATCGGCTCGGCGGGCCGGCGCGGCGGGCGCGTCAGCTCGTCGCCTTCCGGCCCTTCGAAGGCCAGCGCCACATCCTGAATGCCGTTGGTGACCAGGTTGAGCCAGAGAAGCTGCACGGCGGTGAGCGGCATCGGCAGGCCCGCCAGCATCGCCAGCAGGAACAGGCCGACCTCGGCCGCGCCCGTCGAGATCAACATGAAGACGACCTTGCGGATATTGGCATAGGCGACGCGGCCCTCGCGGATACCGGCCACGACCGAGGCGAAATTGTCGTCGGCCAGGATGATGTCGGCGCTTTCCTTGGCGACATCGGTGCCCTTGCGGCCCATGGCGACGCCGACATGGGCATGCTTGAGCGCCGGCGCATCGTTGACGCCGTCGCCGGTGACGGCGACGTAGTGGCCGTTGCGCGCCAGCGACAGCACGATGGCGAGCTTCTGCGAGGGCTCGACGCGCGAATAGATTCGCGCGCTGCGCGTCAGCCGGTCGAGCGCGACCTCGCCGGCCTCTTCGGCATGGCGCACATCGGTGCCGGTGACGACCTGGTCGTCGCTGACATCGAGGCCCGCGCGCGCGGCGATGACGCGCGGCGGTTCCGGGATCGTCGCCGGTGATCATCGCCACCTCGACGCCGGCGCGGCGGCAATCGGCGATCGCGGCCGGCACTTCGGGCCGCACCGGATCCTGCATGCCCGCCATGCCGAGAAAGGTGAGATCGACAAGATGATGCGGGCCGAAGCCGCCATCCGGTTCGGTGGAGAGTCTCGCCTTCGGCGAAGGCCAGCACGCGCAGGCCCTGGCCCGCCATCTCCTGTCTTCTGCTGCAGCAGCGCCTGGCGATCGATCGGCGCGGGCGCCGCCGGCGACCTCCATGCGGTCGGCCATGGCGATCAGGGTTTCCGGCGCGCCCTTGACGAAGACATGGGCCTTGTCCGTGCCGCGATGGAAGGAGGCGGCATAGCGCTGTTCGGGCTCATAGGGGATGCGCGAGACCAGCGGATAAGCGCCTCGAGCATGTCGGCGCGGCTGAGGCCGGCCTTGTGCGCGGCGGCCAGAAGCGCGACGTCGACGGTGTCGCCGAGACCCTGCCAGCCGGTCTTCGTGCGCGCGTCAGGCTGGCCTCGTTGGGCAGCGACGGCCGCGCGCAGCAGCGCGCGGCGCGCGCGTCCGGCGGCATCGCCATCCTGCGCGGCGCGAAAATGCAGCGCGCCCTCGGCCAGACCGGTGCCGGCCTCGTATTCGAGCGCGGTGCCGTCGGGCAGGCGCATATCGGTGACGGTCAGCGCGTTCAGGGTCAGCGTGCCGGTCTTGTCGGTCGCGATCATGGTGCAGGAGCCCAGCGACTCGACAGCCGGCATGTTGCGCACGATGACGTTGACCCTGGCCATGCGCCGCATCGCGATCGCCAGCGCGATCGAGATCGAGACCGGCAGGCCCTTCGGGAATCGCGGCCACGGCCAGGCCCACGGACATCATGAACAGCTCGGCGAGCGGGCGTGCCGCGGAAAAAGGCCGATCGCCGCCATGACCAGCACCGCCACGCCCACGGCGATGCCGATATTGCGGGTGAAGCGCGCCATGCGGATCATCAGCGGCGGCAGGTTCAGAGGAGCGGCGGCCGATCTGTTCGGCGATCTTGCCGATCTCGGTCTCGAGGCCGGTGGCGGCGACCAGACCATGGGCGCG
Organism: uncultured Pseudomonadota bacterium; assembly: GCA_963710925.1. GTDB lineage: Bacteria > Pseudomonadota > Alphaproteobacteria > Micropepsales > Micropepsaceae > Rhizomicrobium. Next base: position 324,183 of record CAVQBY010000006.1, read on the forward strand.
GCCGCGGGTCACGACCGTGCCGGCAAAGCCGATGTCGTGGCGGGCGGCGAGCGGCGCGCCGGCCGCGGAGCGTTCGTCGGCGCGTTTCTTCACCGGCGCGGATTCGCCGGTCAGCAGCGACTCGTCGCATTGCAGATTGACGGTCTCGGCCAAGCGGATATCGGCGGGCACCCGGTCGCCCGCCTCGAGCAGCACCAGATCGCCCGGCACCAGATCGCGCGCCGCGATGCGGCGGCGCGCGCCATCGCGGATCACCATGGCATGGGGTTGCTCGAGCGATTTGAGGGCGTCGGCGGCGCGGCCGGCCGAATATTCCTGGGCCGCGCCGATGACGCCATTGATCAGCAGCACCGCGGCGATGAACAGCGCATCCTTGAGATCGCCCAGGGCCAGCGAGACGACCGCCGCCGCCAGCAGGATGTAGATCAGCGGGTTGAGGAACTGGCGCAGGAACACCCGCGCCAGCGAGGCCGGGCGGCCCTCAGGCAGCGCATTGGGGCCATAGGTGACCAGGCGCTGGCGGGCCTCCGCCTCGCTCAGGCCGGAAAGTTCCCCGGGAGGGTTCACCTCCACGGCGGCGGGCGGATCGGTCGCGGGGGATAGGGTCACGTCTGTCCTCTGCTGCCGACACATATATATGACGATCGCGCCCGGCCGGGACAGGCGCGGCCCCAGCCATGGCAGGGCCGGCGCCGGGCCGTGTTGATCGGGGTCAACCGGCGGGCCGGGCCCGCAAGGGGCGGCAGCCGGGAAAATCCCCAGCCGCCCGGTCCGATCGGGCTTGAGGGCCCCGGCAAACTAGGGCAAGAGTGGCGCCCCGAAAAACGGGGCGCCCCACGAACGAGCGGGGCGATGGACGGAGCTGTGGCCGAGAGGCTGAAGGCGGCGGTTTGCTAAACCGTTATACGGTCAAAAGCCGTATCGAGGGTTCGAATCCCTCCGGCTCCGCCAATGTTCTTTTCCATCGCTGCCCCCCGCCGCCCGCTTTGGACTGCACCGCGCGGCTGATTTCACACGCGCCCACGGCACCCGCGCAGATCCCGTCCGTCGCGTCGTGCCTCGCGGACGCGCGCACGGAATTCCATGTCCACTCCGGCGCCCGGGATTTACTCCGTGTGCAGATGATATGGCACCTACCGGCGTGCCGCCGCGCGGATTGCCGATTTGTGTCCAGGCAATTGCGGACCTCGCCCTGCGCCGCCCCGTCTGCGGCCAATTGCGGCCGCAAGCTGGGAGCGCCGCCGGGGGCATGCTAAGCCGGTGCGTCTTCCGGAGTACGGCCTGACAATGAATTTCGCTATGCCTCGCTGCGGCGGCAAATCCGCCCTCCTCGCCCTTGTCCTTTCCCTGACCGCATTGGGCACGATGGCCTGTTCGCCGGCCGGCCCGCCCCCGGGCACGGTCGTGCTCAACCGCGGCAACGGCCCCGACATCCGCAGCCTGGACCCGGCCTTCATTTCCGGCACCTGGGAAGCCTGGGTGGTGGGCGACATCCTGATGGGGCTGACGACCGAAGGGCCCAATGGCGAGCCGGTTCCGGGCGCGGCCACCCATTGGGAGGTTTCGCCGGACGGTCTGACCTGGACCTTCCATCTGCGCGACCATGTGTGGTCGGACGGGGTTCCGGTCACCGCGGCGGACTTCGTGACCGCCTGGCGGCGCGAATTGGATCCCAAGACCGCGGCGATCTATTCCTATCTGCTGTGGCCGATCAAGAACGCCAAGCCGATCAGCGAAGGCAAGATGCCGCCCAGGGCGCTGGGCGTCACCGCACCGGACGACAAGACGCTGGTCGTGACGCTGGAACATCCAGCGCCCTATCTGCCAGAACTGATGGCCCACCAGACCGCCTATCCGATCCCGCGGCACATCTACGAAAAGCTCGGCAGCAATTGGGCACGGCTGAAGAACATGGTCGGCAACGGCCCCTATCTGCCCAAAACGTGGGTGCCGCTGGACCACATCACGCTGGTCAAGAACAAGCGCTTCTACGATGCCAAACATGTGCAGATCGACGTGGTGAACTATTACGTCACCAACGATTCGGAAGCGGCGCTCAAACGCTATCGCGGCGGCGAGCTGGACACGATCTCCACCTATCCCGCGCTCGAGATCGACTGGATGCGCAAACACATCCCCGATCAGATCAAGACGATCCCCTATCTCAACACAAGCTATCTGGTGATGAACTTCGACAAGCCGATGTTCCACGACAAGCGGCTGCGCGAGGTGCTCAATCTGGCCTATAACCGCCGCCAGCTCACCGACCAGATCCGCCGGCTGGGCGAACCGCCCGCCTTCAGCTTCGTGCCGCCTGGCATCGCCAATTATCCGCACACCGCCGTGATGGCCCTCAAGAACATGACCATGGCCGAGCGCCTGGCCAAGGCCCGGAGCCTGATGAAAGCCATGGGCTATGGCCCCGACCATCACCTCAAGATCAAATTCCTGACCTCGACCAATCCGGATTCGGTGCGCAGCGCCGCAGCCCTGCAGGGCATGTACAATGCGGTCTGGATCGATCTGAACATCACGGCCGAAGAGCGGCAGGCCCAGCTCACCGACATGCTGCACAAGAATTTCGATCTGGGCGCAACAAGCTGGGTGGCGGACTTCAACGACGCCGTCAACTTCCTGGAACTGTTGCGCACGGGCGCGCAGCAGAACGAAGGCGGCTACTCCAATCCCAAATTCGACGCGCTGCTGGACGCCGCACAGCAAGAACCCGACATCAAGAAGCGCGGCGAGCTTCTGAACCAGGCCGAGCAGACGGCGCTGGACGACTACGCCACCGTTCCGGTGCTGTTCGGCGTCACGCAGGATCTGGTCAAACCCTACGTCAAAGGCTGGATCACGAACGCCAAGGATTTCAACCGCACGCGCTGGCTGAGCGTCGCCACCAAACCCGCGGAACGCTAGCGGCGGCGCACCGCCCGGGCGCCCCGCCGATGCACCCTGGCGAGCTCCGGGCGCCGCTGGTCGCGGCGGCGGGGCCTGTGATGGAGCGCTACCTCATCTGACGGCTGCCGCAGCCACCGGCGCGCGCAGATATGCAAACGGGGACGGAAGCCAATCGCTTCGTCCCCGTTTTCGTTGCGGCGGCGGGATCAGCCGCCCGATTTGATGGACCCGCCGGTCAGCTCCTTCATGAAGCGGTAGGTGAATTCGACACTCTGATAGAAGGCCGACTGCATGGTGCGTTCGTTGCGGCCATGGGCGCGGATGTCATGGATGTTCTCCCAGCTGCCGCCGATTCCGTAGCTGGGGATTCCGGCATTGCGCGTGAAGATCGCATCGCTGGCGCCCGCGGACATGAACGGGATGATCGGCATGTCGCCCCACATCGACGACACCACCTTCTTGACGGAGCCGAGCAGTCGCGGCGTCGGCGGCAATTCCGGGCCCTGCGTGGTCAGGCTGATCTGGTCGACCTTGATCGCCGGATCGCCCGCCACCTTTTCCAGCGTCGCCTTGGTTTGCGCCAGCGTTTCATCCGGGAAAATCCGGCACTGAACGGTCGCCACGGCGCGCGAAGGCAGCGCATTTTCCTGCACGCCGGCCTTGAGCATGGTCGCCACACAGGTCGTGTGCAGGATCGCATTGATCGCGACGTCCTTTGACAGGCGCCTGGCGGCGGCGGGATCGACCTTGGGTGCGTTCGCCAGCTTCAGCATGTCGGCCTTTCTCTGCCCGGTCTGCAGCTGCGCGATATGCTTGAAATAGAGTCGCGTGGTGGCGTTGGTCTTGTAGGGGAACTGAAACGTCTCCAGCCGCGTCAGCGCATTCGCCAGTTGGTAGATGGCGTTGTCCGGGCGCGGTTCGGAGCTGTGTCCGCCCTTGTTGGTGACTGTCCAGGTATAGGTCGCATAGGTCTTTTCCGAGGTCTGGACCGTGAAGTCGCGCCGCTTTCCGTTGACGAGTTCGCCACTGGCGCCGTCGGGATCGATCACCAGCCCGGCATCGACGAACTGCCGGCGATGCTTGAGCAGGAAGGCCGGGCCATCCTGCTCATAGCCGACTTCCTCATCGGCCGTGAAGGCGACGATGATGTCGCGGTCGGGCACATAGCCTTCCTGTTTGAGCCGGATCAGGCTGGCCGCGGCGGCCGCATCCTGATCCTTCATGTCGGAGGTGCCACGGCCGTAGAAATAGCCATCCTTTTCGATGAACTTGAACGGAGGCATCGTCCAGTCCTCGGCCTTGGCGTCGACCACGTCCATGTGGCAGATCCACATCACGGGCTTGCCTTTGCCCTTGCCCTTCAGCCGCACAACGACATTGACCTGGTGGGGATATTTCGTCTCCGGCAGAACATGAACCTCGTCGTCACTGAACCCGTTCGCCTTGAAATATTTGACGAGGATGTCGGCTGTTTTCCTCGTGCCGACATCATGGACCGAGCGCACCTCGACGAGGTCGCGGAAAATGTCGTGCGCCAGTTTCTGGTTGGCGGCCGGCGGCATCGGTCCGGGAAGAGCAGGCGCCTGATCGCCAGCCAGGGCAGCGCTCCCGGCAAGCAAAGCAGCAACACAGGCGCCTGCGCATAGTGCGCGACGCGGCAGGTAAGCGGAGATACGCATCGTCAGCCCCCAAGGGATTTTCATAACGGGAAGTTCGTCACGCTAGCCCGCGCCGTCCCTGCCGCGCAACTGCGGCCGGCCCTTCACCACCGGGCACACCGGAGTTGCGCGGCTGGTGGTGAATTCGTGCCCGATGCGCCGCGGACAGCATCGCGCGGCTGCGTGGTGGAAATTCTACCCTTCAGGACTTGCGACAAATATGCACTGATTTGCGGACAAGAAGACAAGACGTGCATCGGGGAGGGGCGAGCAAATGGCGGAAGGACAAGACGGCGCGTCGCCCGCGCCAGCCACCCAACCCGTCTATGAAAGCGATTTCTCGCCGCGGAAGCTGAAGGTGGCTGCGGGCATCCTCTTCGGCCAGAGCTTCGGCACCTCGATCCTTCCCTACAGCGCCCTGATGTTGATGCTGATGCCCCTGACCCGGGAGTTCGGCTGGACGGCGGCGCAGTTCTCCTGGGCGGTGACATCGCTGTTCGTGTTCGGCGCGATCAGCCTGTGGCCGATCGGACGGCTGTCCGACAAGGTGGGCGTGCGCCCCGTGCTGCTGGTCGGCACGATCGCGGTCGGGCTCATCACGCTCGGCATGGCGTTCCAGACCGCAAGCCTGTGGCAGTTCTATGCCTATTATGCGGTTCTGGGCATCTTCGGCTCGACCGGCGTCACCTACACCAAGGTCGTCGCCGCGCTGTTCACGCAGCATCGCGGCAAGGCAATGTCGATCCTGACCGCCGAGACCACGCTGGCGCGCGCCGGGATTCCGCTGGTCGTCAACTGGCTGCTGCTCAACGAAGGCTGGCGCACCATGTATGTGGTGTTCGGCATCGTGATCCTGGCCATGGTTCCGATCCTGTTCTTCACCATCGACGAGCCCGGCGAGTTCGGTACGGCCGGCAAGATTTCCTGGCGCAAGAAGACGCCCGCCGCCGGAGCGGCCGCGCCAACCACGAAGATCGATCTACCCGGCATGACGATCTGGGAGGCCCTGAGGGACCCGGTGTTCTGGCTCAACACCCTGGCGGCCTTCATCGGCCTGTTCATCTTCAACGGCATGTTCCCCCACATCATACCGGCGCTGGTCGACAAGGGCTTCTCGCAAACGACCGTGGTCGAACTGCAATCGGCCTCGACGGTGATCGCATTCGCCGGCGCGCTGATCGGCGGATGGGCGGTGGACCGGTTCCAGACCGCCAAGATCGCCGCCCCGGTCTCGCTGGTCGCGGCGCTGGGGGCATTTCTGACCTTGCTGGTCTCGCCGGGCTTCGGCGGTGTGCCATTGCTCGCGGCGATCCTGATTGTCGGCGCGCTGTCGTTCACCGCCCTGTTTCCGATGGCCACCTATTTCGCGACGCGCTTCTTCGGCCTGGCTTCGCTCGCCGAGATCGTGGCGGTTCAGTTCGCGATCACGAATGTGTTTGCCGGTCTCTCGGCGCCGCTGTTCGGCTGGATCTACGACACGACACATTCCTACGACATCGTGTTCATGATCACGACCGGGCTGAATGTGGCGGTCGCCCTGATCTGGTTCATCATGCCGAAATACCGCTACGCCGCGAATATCGGCCAGATGCCGGCGGAAGAACCGCCGATCGCTGCGGAACACGAATTGGGCGCCCTGTCCCCGTGAGATGCGCGGCATCCGCGCACCCCAAAAGACGACGCCCGCCTGTGCCGGTCAGCACATGCGGGCGCGCGGTCTTTGAAGACGCCGCGGCGCGGTGTTACGAGGCGCGCCAGCCGCCCGGCGCATAGCCGCTGCGCACGACTTCCACATAGGGCGACGGGCTGACGACGGCGCGGATTTCGGTCTGCACATGCGGCTCGACGGTGGGCTTGGTGGTGCCGCCATCCGGCTCGCCCCAGATCAGCGTCACTTCATTGCCGGGCTGCGCGAACTCCTCGTCCAGCATCGCCAGGGTCAGCATCTTGCCTTCGTTGGAGCTGTAACCGATCCAGGTCGAGATGCCGGCCGGCTTGCTGCCCGACAGCACCTGGTCGTAGGGATGCATGCAATAGACCGCCGAGGGCGAGTCGAGACATCTTCGCGCGCTACCGACTTGTTGAACATGGTGGCGAAGGTGCGGGTGACATCGTCATTGTTGAGCGCCAGCGTCACCTTCTTGCGGTGCGGACCTTCCTTCTTCTTCTCCAGCGCCTCGCGGCCGATGAAGTCGTGGTCGAATTTGACGAAACCGCCATAGCCGATGTCCCAGGGCGTCAGGTAGTAGTCCTCGATGTTGTCGGAGACGAAGCTGCCGCCCAGCGAGGCGGCGGCCTCATAGCTGTTCATCTTGAGCCACTCGCGATAGGGCTTCATCTTCTCGCCGGAATAGACCGCGGGCAGCGGCGACGGGATCCAGCCCGACTCGAGCGCATTGGTGGAATAGGCGCGGCCGCCGACGAGCCGCATGCCGAATTCCTCGCCCGCCTTGACGAGCGCGGCGTGGACGGCGTCATGGTCCTCCCACGGGCCGAACAATTCCCAGCCCGGCTGGCCGGACATGCCATGACGCAGCGCCTTCACCGGCTTTCCGGCAATGGTCACGTCGGTCATGTGAAAGAATTTCAGCTCTTCCGGTTCGCGGCCGAGAGCCTTCTGCAGAACCTTCATGGCGTTCGGGCCCTGGATCTGGAAGCGCCACACCTTGCGCTTGCCGTCCGTCCTGAGCGCGGTGCGCTGGTCGAGCTCGACCTTGACGTCCCATTTGCCGGTGGCGGCATGGAACTGCACCCATTCCAGCGCCGGCGCGCGGCCCACGAGGTTGAACTTGTTCTCGGCAAGATAGAACAGGATGACGTCGCCGATCAGATAGCCGTCATGGCTGACGGGCGCGAACTGCTTGGCGCGATTCGGCACGAAGCCCTTGAAGCTGTTATAGGCGAGATAATTGAGCATCTTGAAGGCGTCCGGTCCTTCCACCGCCAGATCGGCCATGTGGTAGGACTGGTTGAAGAGCACGGCGGATTTCTGCCAGGCCCGCTGCTCGTCGCGCCAATTGGTGTATTCCGGCTTCACGCCGGGATAGACGTTGGGCCCCGTCTGCGAATTGCGCAGCATATCCACCGGATTTCCGGCGGCCCGCAGCAGGTCTTCCAGGCTTTTCTCGCTCATCTCTTCCTCGCTTGATGTTGGTTTCGCGGGGCGTGCTATTGCGCCGCCACCGCTTCGGATTTGGGCAGGCCGAACAGATTGTGCATGCCGGGGTGACGGCCGAGGCCGTCATAGAGATCGAAGCCGCGGTCGATATAGTCGCGCAACGGATCGTCGTCACGCAGCGGCGGGATCTTCGCGACCGACCCCGTCCACAGGAACACGGCCAGGGCGCGATAGTCGGCATAGTTGGGCTTGTCGCCGCCGAGCCATTTGGTGTCCTTCAGCAGATCGCGGAACGGATCGAGCAGCGGCACGACCAGCGGTAGGCGCTCCTCGCGCCCGGCCTGCACATCCTCGAGGCGCTGGCCGCCGAGGAACAACCGCTCGCGGCTTTCGCGCACATAGGCGTGGTCCTGCGGCAGCGACAGGTCGTGGTAGTCCAGGATGTAGCAACGGAACCAGGGCTGGATCACGGTGCGCCACAGCCAGCCATCGATGAATTTGGTCAGCACGGCCATGCTGGGCCCTTCGATCAGCATGGGCCGGTCGGGATAGGTCTTGTCGAGATATTCGGCGATGGCCCAGCTGTCCTTGACCCAGTGCCCGTCGTCGACGATCACCGGCACGCGATCCGAGAAGCCGTTGGTGCGCTCCAGGATGCCGGTGAACCCGCCGGGCACGATGTCGATGTCGAAGCCCTTGTGCCGGAGCGCGTATTTCGTCGCCCAGACGAAGGGGCTGATGGTGCAGCCACTTGCCAGCTGCAAATCGAACAGCGTGATGGTGTTGTTCCTGGCCATCGGGTTTCCCGCGTCTTCTCCCGCACCCGGACCGCAATCCGCACGCAGACCGATTTAGCGGTGCGCAGCCGCAGACAGCTAGACAGGACTGTATCCTATTATAAAAGCTACCCGGAAAGAGCCGTGTCCGCTCCGCGGAAGAGCGGCGTGCGTGCGGCCCGAGCCCGTGGTCGCGCATCTGTGGCAAATCCTCCCGGCCGGTTGATCGCGGCGCGGCCATCCCCAAGGATGCCCGCGCGGACCGGCGACACGGCACAAGCCGCGCGCCAGGATTGCGCGGTATCGGGAGGAGGAGGCCCACGCATGCGCCAGAGCACCGATCACATCCTGACGACGCATGTGGGCAGCCTGCCGCGCTCGCAAACCCTGGTGGATGCCCTGCTGAAGAAAGACCATGGCGAGGCGTTCGACCCGGCCGAATATGACCGCGTCGTCTGCGAAGCCGTGCGGGATGCGGTGGCGCTGCAGGCGAAACTCGGCATCGACATCCCCAGCGATGGCGAACAGAGCAAGGTCAGCTACTCCACCTATATGATGGACCGCCTGACCGGCTTCGGCGGCGACAATGAGCGGCGCGTCGCGCTCGACCTCAAGGATTATCCCGAATTCCGGCAGAAGATGGCGCGCATGACAGGCACGCAGGAATTCCGGCGTTCCTCCTGCATCGGCCCGGTGGCGGTGAAGGATCTCTCATCCCTGCACACCGACATCGCAAATCTGCTGGCGTCCGCCAAGGCCGCGGGCGTGACAGAAGCGTTCATGAATTCGGCCTCGCCTGGCCTGGTGACCGCATTCCAACCGAACAAATATTACAAGACGCACGAGGATTATATCTGGGCGCTCTCCGAGGCGATGAGGGCCGAATACAGGGCCATCACCGATGCGGGGCTGCTGCTGCAGCTCGATTGCCCGGATCTGGCGATGGCCGCGCATATCGCCTTCCAGGACCTCGGCGAGAGCGATTTCCTCAAGCGCGCCGAACTGCATGTCGAGGCCATGAACGCGGCGCTCGAGGGCATCGATGCCAGCCGCGTGCGCATGCATATCTGCTGGGGCAATTACGAAGGCCCGCACGATCACGACATCGCCGTCGAGAAGCTGTTCGGGATTATCGCCAAGGCCAAGCCGCAGGCTGTGCTGTTCGAAGGCGCCAATGCGCGCCACGAACACGAATGGACCGCCTGGCGCGATGCGAAATTGCCGGAGGACAAGATCCTGGTGCCCGGCATGATCGACACGTCCAGCAACTACGTGGAACACCCCGAGCTGGTCGCCCAGCGCATCGAGCGCTGGGTCGGCATGTTCGGACGCGAGCGCATCATCGCCGGCACCGATTGCGGCTTCGGCACCTTTGCCGGCTATGGCAAGCTGGACGGGCACATCGCCTACAAGAAACTCGGCGCGCTCGCCGAAGGCGCGGCGATCGCCTCCAAGCGCATTTGGGGCAAAGCGGCTTAGCCTTCTATCGTCATTGCCAGGCTGCCGCGGCGTTCGCGGAACTTCCACGCCCCGTCGCTGTCCTTCACGATCACATCGTCGAAGGCACCGAAAAGCTGCTTTGGATCGGCTTTGGGCAGACCGGTTTCGGTGGCCGGTGCGGTGTAAAGCAGAAGATAGGAGTGCACCTTCGCTTCGCTGGTGCTGATCACGTCCACAATCACATTGGCGACGAGGTGGCGCGTGACGAGGCTCGCCGGCTTGGCGCGGAAGGCTTCGCGGATCGCCTCGCGGCCCTTGTATGGATCGTCCGGCTTGGTGGGGCGAACGAATACGCCGTCTTCCGTGAACATCCCGGCCAGCGCATCGGCGTCACGATCATCGTTAGAACGTGCAAAACGGGCGATGAGCTGGCTGCATTCCTGAACGATCGCCACGCGATCCGCAGTTGAGACATCTGACATCGGCTTCCTCCGGGAATGTGCGGCTAGTAGCCGACCGTGAAGCGGGCGCGATGGTGCTTCGGGGTTTCGATCTCGTCCAGCAGCGCAACCGCATAATCCTCGTAGCTGATATGGCTCTTGCCGTCGGCGGCGGTCAGCAGCGCGTCGCCGCCCAGCCGGAACTTTCCCGTGCGTTCGCCCGCCCCGAAGAACACCGACGGCGACAGGAAGGTCCAGTCGAGATCGGTTTCCTTGCGCAGACGGTTCAGCGCCTGACGAGCCGGTTCGGCTTCCGGCTTGATCACATCGGGGAAATCCGGCGTGTCGATCAGGGCAAGTCCGGGCTTCACCTCAAGCGATGCGGCGCCGCCGACGATCAGCAGGCGTTTGACACCCGAAGCCTTCACGGTGCGCAGCACAGCCTCGAAATCGGTGCCCTGGAAGCGAACCGACAAAACCACGCAGTCATGCCCGGAGAGCGCGGCCGCGCCGGCGTTTTCGTCCGCAATATCGGCGGAGACCGCATGCAGATGATCGCGCGGTGCCAAGCTCGAAACATCGCGCGCGATTGCGGTAACGTCATGACCGCGGTCCAGCGCCTCCGTCACGATCCGCTTGCCGACATTCCCGGTGGCTCCGACCAGTGCAATCTTCATCGCGCGCTCCTGCGTTCCATGTCCAACGTCCTGATAAGAACATCGGGGCGCGCGCGTCAATCGCCGCGTTTGCCCACCCTGGCGATCCCGCGCCGTTCCACCATCGTTTGGCGCTGCGTGGGCAGGTTTCCGGGGCTATCCAATTTCGTCTGTCCCGCTTACTATCGCCCGCGAAGGCGCGACAGACGCCATCAAGGACACGGGAAGGGACCGCCATGACCGCCGAGCCGACAGGTGGCGCCAGCGCCGCAATGGGCGCAGCCGAACTTGCCCCGCTCGAAGCCGAGGCCGAGCAGGCGCAAGCGGCGCCGGAGCGCAACTTTCCCCCACCGGCTCAGGGCTGGTACGCGGTGTTCGCGCTGGCGCTGGCCGTGATGGTCAACTTCCTGGATCGCGGAATCTTCACGCTGCTGGTCAAGCCGATCAAGGCGGATCTCGGGCTCAGCGACGTCCAGATCAGCCTGATCATGGGCTTCGCCTTCACCTTCTTCTACGCCATCCTGGGCCTGCCGGTGGCGCGGCTGGTCGACCGCGGCAACCGCAAGAAGATCATGGCGATCGGCATCGCCATCTGGAGCGCCATGACGGCGCTGTGCGGTTTCGCCGGCAGCTTCATTCAACTTTTCCTGGCGCGCGTCGGCGCCGGGGTGGGCGAAACCACCAGCGGACCTTCCGCCTATTCGATGCTGTCCGACTTCTTCCCGCCGCAAAAGCTGCCGCGCGCCATCGCCGGGATGAATATCGGCTTCGTTGCGGGCTCGGGGCTGTCGCTGGTGCTGGGCGCGTTCGTGATCGGCTTCGTCGGCGACAGGCCGGAGATCGTCATCCCGGTGCTGGGCACGTTTCGCAGCTGGCAGGTGGTGCTGTTGCTCGTCGGTTCGCCGGGGCTCCTGGTCGCCGCCATCATGCTGACGGTGCGCGAGCCGCCGCGCCACGGGGTGCAGCATCGCGAAAGTCAGCCGATAATGGCCGTGTTCCAGCTGATGCGCCAGCACTGGCGCGTGTTCATTCCAATGTTCGCCGGGCTCGCGCTGCGTTCGGTGCAGATGTTCGGACTGGGGATGTGGGGGCCTGCCTTCTACCAGCGCACCTATGGCTGGAGCGCGACCCAGATCGGCTATGTCAGCGGCGCCAGCCTGATGATCGCCATGCCGCTGGGCCTGTTCTTCGGCAGCTGGCTGTCGGAATATTACTGGAAGCAAGGCCGACACGACGCCAACATCCGGGTCGTGGTCATCAGCACCGCGATATCGGTGCCGCTGGGTATCTTCGCACCGCTCCTGCCGTCGCCCTGGCTCTATGCCGGGGTGGCGATGTTCACCTCCATGATCCTTGGCATGGCGGCGCCGGTCGAGAACGCGGCGCTGCAGAGCGTCACGCCCAACCGCATGCGCGGGCAGATGACATTCCTCTTTCTTTTCATCATGAATGTCATCGGCATGGGGCTCGGCCCTCTGTTCGTCGCCGCGCTGTCGCAATACATCTTTGGCGAGGCGGATATCCGCTACTCGATCATGTTGACCGCGGCCGTGCTCGGCCTGCCCGCGATCTATGTCTTCTGGTTTGGCATGAAGCCCTATGGCGAGGCCATGAAACGCGGCGGTCTGGAAGAACCGCCGGTCTGATCTTCACAACACGAAAGGTATGCCATGACCGCCGAAACCGAACTCGCCGCCCTCAAGGGCCGGCTCGACAAGCTGGAGCACGAACTGGGCATCCAGCAGGACATCCATGCCATCCGGCGCTTGCAATACGCCTATGGCTATTTCATCGACAAGACCCAGTACAACGAGGTGGTCGATCTGTTCGCCGAGGATGGCGAGGTCTGGTTTCTGGGCGGCAAGTACAAGGGCAAGGCCGGCGTCGCGCGCCTTTATATCGAGCGCTTCCGCAAGAACTTCACCAACGATCACAACGGCCCGATCTATGGCTGGCTGCTCGACCATCCCCAGCTTCAGATGATCATCGACGTCGCGCCGGACCGCAAAACCGCCATGGTGCGCGGCCGCTCGATGATGCAGGCCGGATTGCACGCCAATGTTGGCGGCGCCACGCGGCAATGGTGGGAAGGCGGCATCTACGAGAACCGGTATGTGCGCATCGACGGCGTCTGGCAGATCGCCCGCCTCGACTATCGCGCCCACTGGCATGGCAGCTTCGAGCATGGCTGGTCCTACACCAAGCCGGAATTCATTCCGATGTCGACGGTCTGCTATCCCGAGGACCCGCTGGGGCCGGACGAACTGATCGATCCGGCGCCGATGCTGTGGCCGGCGACCGACATCGTGCCGTTCCACTACACCCATCCGGTGACCGGAAAGCCGATCGAGATCGACAACAGCCGCGCGCGCGAAGGCGTCGGCAAGGGCACGATCTGATCCCGGACGGCGCGGCGGCGGGAACCGCCCCGCGCCTATTCCGCCGCGCGCTCGCGCAAGGTCTTGAGCTTGGCGGCGCTGTCCGCGTCGGCCGGTGCGAACAGGACCAGCCGCTGGCTCGGCGACTGCTCCACCGCATAGGACGAGTGCTGGAACACCAGCGTGCCGAGCGTGTCGACCTCGGTGGTGTGCACGCCCTCGAAATAGGCCACGATCTCCGAGGTCTGCCAGAACTCGTCGAAGATCGGCGAGGACGCGTGCAATTCCTCGATCATGGCCTCGAAGGAGCCGTCGTCCAGGGCGCGGCTGTAATCCCACTTGAAGCGCGCAATCAGCCGCTTGGCCATGGCACGATAGGCGACATCATCGGGTTGGTATTGCGGGTTGAGGAGCAGGAGCTTGAACAGGTTTCGCGCCTCCGGCGGCAGGGTACCGTAATCGCGGAAGGCGGCGGCGTACAATGCGTTCCAGCCGATGATCGTCCAGTCCAGCGCGATGATCAGCGCCGGGATGCCGACCGCGTCGAGCAGCCGCTGCACCGTGGGGCCCAGTTCCTTGTCGATTGTCGCCTTGAGCGGCGCCGGGCGGTGCTGGGCAAGGGAGAAGAGGAATTCCCGTTCCTCGGGATTGAGCTTCAAAGTGGTGCTCAACCGCTCGAGCATCGGCGCGGAAAGCTGAACGTCGCGGCCCTGCTCGAACCAGGTGTACCAGGTGACGCTCATCCCGGCGAGGCTGGCGATCTCCTCGCGCCGCAATCCGCGCGTCCGGCGCCGGTCGCCGGCGGGAAGCCCCACTTCCGCCGGGCTGATCCTGGCCCGCACGGATTTGAGAAAGCGGCTCAATTCTTCGCGGCGTTGCATGTCTCACCCAGGTAGTTTTTCTACCGTTACTCGATGCCACCTATTAGAGGTAGCCTGCCTTTGCCAAAACTCAAGGCCGAAGACGCCCGCCGCCCGAGGATTCGATGGCCCAGACGGTTTTCATCATATCTGCGGTCGCCGGCAACGCCCCTGCCCGGACACGACAATTTTCCCATCGCGTCCGAACAGATCGCCGAACCGGGCCCGGCTGCGACCGCGATACCCGGATTGGCGCGCTGAGATTCGCGGATCGTTGAGAAATTCCGGCCGAAACGGCGATGGTCTCGGTCAGTATCGATTGTCCGCCGCCGCCGCCTTGCGAAGAAGGATGTAGCAAATGCCCATCATGCCCATGAAGGACGTGGCCGGAAAAACCGCTTTCATCACCGGCGGCGCCAACGGCATCGGCCTGGGCATCGCCAAGGCGCTGGTGGGCGCCGGCGCCAATGTCGTGATCGCGGACATCCGCGCGGACTCGCTGGCCGAAGCCAGGACGGCCCTGGGCGCGGATGCGCATGTCGAAACCGTGGTGCTGGACGTCACCGACCGGCCGGGCTTCGCCGCCGCCGCAGACCGGGCCGAGGCCCGCTTCGGCAACATCCACATGCTGATCGGCAATGCCGGCATCGGCATCGGCGGATTGGTGAGCGATGCCACCTATGACGACTGGGACTGGGGCATGGGCGTCAATCTGGGCGGCGTCATCAACGGCCTCGTCACCTTCCTGCCGCGCATCAAGAAACACGGCGAAGGCGGGCAGATCGTGACCACCGCCTCCAAGGCCGCGCTGCTGCCGATCCCCAATGCCTCGATCTATATCGCCGCAAAGGCGGCCATCCTTGGCCTTTCGGAATCGATCCGGTTGGAGCTGGAGGCCGACAATATCGGCGTCTCGGCCTTCTGCCCCGGCCCGGTGCAGACCAGCATCAGCCGCTCTGGAGAATTGCGGCCCGAGAAATACCAGGCCAATAGCGGCTATCGCGCGTTCGAACAGCGGCTTGGCGAACGCCCCAATTCGCCCCTGTGGATGACGCTGGAGGAAGTGGGCGAGCGCGTGCTGGCCGGCATCCGCCGCAACGATCTGTATATCATCACCCATCCCGAGTTCCGCGACGGCACGCGCAAGCATTATGATGCGATCCTCGCCGCGTTCCCGGACGAGCCGATCGATGCGGCGCGGGCCGAAGCAATCAAGTTCCTGCTTTCGAACAAGGTGTTCGACGAGGCGATCGCCAAGGGCGCGCCGGACTACAGGAAAAAGTAGACAAGGACCGAAACATGGCACGCATCATTGGCGGCATCGGCACATCGCACGTCCCTACCATCGGGGTGGCCTATGACAAGAAAAAGGACAACGATCCGGCCTGGGCGCCCATGTTCCAGGGCTATGTGCCGGTGGCCAAATGGCTGGCCGAGAAGAAACCGGACGTCACGCTGATCTTCTTCAACGACCACGCCTCAAGCTTCTTCTTCGATCTCTATCCGACCTTCGCCGTGGGCGTCGCCGAGGCCTTCGAGGTCGCCGACGAGGGCGCCGGCAAGCGGCCTTTCCCACCGATCAAGGGCAACTTCGAACTCTCGGCCCATATCGCCGAACAGCTCGTCAATGACGAGTTCGACATCGCGACCTTCTACGACCATCCGCTCGACCACGGCGTGTTCTCGCCGCTGCCGCTGATGCTGCCGCATGATCCGGCATGGCCGACGGCGCTGGTGCCGATCATGATCAATGTCATCCAGCATCCGATGCCGTCGGCGCGGCGCTGCTACAAGCTGGGCCAGGCGGTCAAACGCGCCATCGAATCCTATCCCGAGGATCTGACCGTCGCGGTCGTCGGCACCGGCGGGCTGTCGCATCAGGTGCATGGCGAGCGCGCCGGGTTCAACAATGAGGAATGGGACCAGGAATTCCTCGATCTGTTCGTGGACGATCCCGAGCGCATCCTGAACATGACGCTCGCCGACCTCGTGCGGCTGGGCGGCGCGGAAGGCGCGGAGATCATCATGTGGATGGCGATGCGCGGCGCCCTGCCCGAGCACATTCGCTGCCTGCATCGCAGCTACTATCTGGCGACCTCGACCCCCTTCGCCGTCGCCCTGTATGAAGGTGCGGACGGCGCGGCCCAGGCCGCCGCGGCAGAGTGAGGACAACCATGAACCCGCAACTCGAAGGCGTGGAGGAGATCGAGGGCACCTATCCCTTCGATGTCCGCCAGAGCTACAAGGCGCGCAAGCTCAACCGCTTCCTGTGGCATCTGCGGCTGGCCGAATATCGCGCGCCCTTCTTGGCCGATGAAGCGGCAGCCTGCGACGCAGCCGGACTTTCCGATTGCGAGAAAAATCTGGTCCTCAAGCGGGACTGGCTGGGCATGATCAAATATGGCGTGCCCATGTTCCTGATCGAGAAAATCGCGCGCGTGCTCAAGATCACCAATATGGAGATCTACGCAATCTTCCGCGGCGAAACTTTCGAGGATTTCCTCAAGACGCGCCGTGTGCCCGAGGCGCGCTGAGACGATGCTATTGCCATGCGCCGGCCAAGCCGAGCGCGCCAGCCAGGGCATAGCCCGCCATGGCGATGACCACCAGCGAGCCGATGGTGAAAAACGTGGCGCGCGTTTCGTGGCTGCGCTTCGTCAGATAGACGAGCGCGTGAATGAGGCGCGTGGCGACGAAGCCGTACATCAGGATATTGGCCAGCAACAGGGACGGCTCGACGGCAACGAAGATCAGGCCGGCGCCGAGGAAGGCCGGAATATTCTCCAGATCATTGCGGTGCATGCGCCGCGAACGGTCCACATAGTCGTTGATTTCGAGCTGTTCGGGGCGCGGATTGCGGTTGGTCAGTCCGGCCCGGATATCTTCGGGATTGAGCAGTCCGGCATCGACCTTGAGCATGCGATAGACCGTCAGCCAGCCCTGGCCCATGAGCTTCAGGATCATGATCGAGGCGGTGATCACATAGGTGACGAAGACGGGATTGGTCAGAGTAAAGGCGGTCATGTCAGGTCTCCACACATGGTGAGGGCGAAGGCGCGGATCACCGCCTGTTGGCGAGGCGGCCCCGTTCGGGTGAGCGCGATGTTCGTCAGGCCCTGAGCCGCGCCGCGATCCGGTCGGCATAAAAATCGCCGAGCCCGTTCAATGCCGCAGCGCAATCGCCGTTGTAGGAGGCGCCATGCATGATCGCGAGCGTCTTTGGCGCCAGCGCCGCGAGCCGTGCCAGGGTTGGACGCAGCGCGGGCGTCAGCGCCATCTCCTGGAAGGCGTCTTCGGCCGCCGCGGCCGGGCCGAGGATATCGTCGCTGGTGAGAGGCGCCGGATCGCCCACATGGGTGAACAGGTCGCTGCACAGAAGCGTCCCCGTTTCTTCCTCGAACATGAGGCCCGCGTCCCAGCCATGAGGCACATGCGGGGTATCGAGATAGCGGACCACGCGGCTGCCCAAATCGATGGTTTCGCCGTCCGCCAACGTGCGCGGGGGCCGGTCGGCCATGTCGTTGAGCGAGACCATGGTGGCAATAGCGCCATGGGCGATCTCGGCCCGCGGCGACGCCGCCAGCCACAGATTCATGGCCCCGGCCTCGTCGGACTCCAGATGGCTGAAACTGATCCAGCGCAGACGCTCGAGCGGCATGATCCTGGCCACGGCTTCGGAGATCATGGGGAACATTGCGCGCGGCCCGCAATGGTAGAGCAGCGGCATCTCGGCATCGATCAGGAACTGGTTGAAGGTGAAGCCGGCGGGCGGGGCGACATCCGGGACGTGTGTCGACAGCCGGTAAAAGCGGGGTGCGATTTCGGATATGCGGGTTTCCATGGCGTCAAGATCTCCTGCCGGGCCGGCGCCTTGGCTGCGGGCGCCCCAAATTTTATTGAACATATATGTTCACTCAATTTCGGCCCTTGTATGGGCCCGGAACGGGCTTGTCAAGATTTAAATGATCACATATGTTCACTGAATGAAGAAGCGGACATACCGGCTCCGGCGCCGCGCCGCGAGCCAGGACGAGACACGCCGGAAAATCGTCGACGCCACCGTGGAGCTGCACGAGAAGCTGGGCCCGCGGGCCACGACGATCAGCGCCATCGCAGAGCTGGCCGGGGTCCAGCGCCTGACCGTCTACCGCCATTTCCCCGACGACACGGCCCTGTTCGGCGCCTGTTCATCGCAATGGCTTGGCGATCATCCCCTGCCCGATCCGGTGATCTGGCAATCGCAGCCTGACTGGCGCGCGCGCTGCCGCGCCGCCCTTGCCGCGCTCTACACCTATTACCGGCGCAATACGGGAATGCTGGCGAGTGTCATGCGCGATGCGGACCTGCCGGCCATGCAGATGCCGATGCAGGGCTTCGACCAGTTCTTCGCACAGCTGCATGGCGATCTTCTGGCCCTGGCCGAGCCTGCCCTTGCCGGGAACAGGGCCTTCGCGGGCACCATCGGCCACGCGCTGTCCTTCGCCACCTGGCAGTCCCTCGCCGACACCTTCAGCGACAGCGACATGGTTTCGCTGGTCATGACCTGGCTGGAGGGAATTGCCACACAGGCCGGGACGGACGAACAGCCCGCACCGTGAACGACAAGACGGCCACCCGATCTCAGCCCTTCGGGGCGATCTTGTCCTGCGTCCTGGTGTCGAAGTCGGCGGCCTCATGGCGCTCGTGCAGCTGGCTGGACGGCTGGCCCCAGCTGCGATTGACCATGCGGCCGCGCTTCGCCGCCGGGCGGCGACCGATCTCGTCGGCCCAGCGATTGACGTGTTTGTAGTCCTGCACCTGCAGGAACTCGCCGGAGTCGTAGAGCAATCCCTTCGCCAGCGCGCCATACCAGGGCCAGGTCGCCATGTCGGCAATCGAGTATTCGTCACCCGCGAGATAGGCGTTGTCGGCCAGGCGGCGGTCGAGCACATCGAGCTGGCGCTTCACCTCCATGGCGAAACGGTCGATGGCGTATTCGATCTTCTCCGGCGCATAGGCATAGAAATGTCCGAAGCCGCCACCAAGATAGGGCGCGCTGCCCATCTGCCAGAACAGCCATGACAGCGCTTCGGCGCGTGCCGCCGGATCGTCCGGCAGGAAGGCGCCGAATTTCTCGGCGAGATAGAAGAGGATGGCGCCGGATTCGAAGACACGGATCGGCGCCGGACCGCTGCGGTCCAGCAATGCCGGAATCTTGGAGTTGGGATTGATGGCGACGAAGCCGCTGCCGAACTGGTCGCCAGCGCCGATATCGACCATCCAGGCATCATACTCCGCGCCGCCATGTCCCAGCGCCAGCAGCTCTTCCAGCATCATCGTGATCTTCACGCCATTGGGCGTCGCCCGCGAATAGAGCTGCAGGGGGTGACGCCCGACCGGCAATTCCTTGTCATGTGTCGGGCCGGCAATCGGCCGATTGATGCGCGCAAAGCGGCCGCCGGCCTCCTTGTTCCAGCGCCATACCTTGGGAGGCGTGTAGGATTCATCGCTCATGGTATCGGCTCCGTTTGCCCGGGACGCGCGCCTAGGCGTTCGGATTGATCAGATATTTGTCGCCGGTCGAGCGCCGGTTGTAGGCGGCGATCGCCTCGGGCGTCAGAGCGCCGGCGAGCGAGACGACATGCGAATAGTGGCTGGCGAAGGTCGTCTTGATCTCGCGCGCCACACGCTGGCGCAGTTTTTCGCCTTCCGCCGGACCGATCTTCTGCAGAAACGGCGTCAACAGCCAACCGCCCACGCCCCAGGCCATGCCATAGCCGCGATTGAGGATCGTCGGCCCGGTATCGAGCCCGCCATAGATATAGATCTGCTTGTGGACCGTGGAACCGTAGCGGCTGTAGCCCGTGGCATTGCGGGCGGCGGCGGCTTCCATCGCGCTGAGGATCTGGCTGGCCAGCTTGCCGCCCCCGATGGCATCGAAGGCGATCGTCGCACCGGTGCCGGCCAGCGCCGCAATCAGATCCTCCATGAAGGATGGCTGGCTGGAATCGCAAATATGCGCGGCGCCGATCCCGCGCAGAATCTCCGCTTGCGCCGGCTTGCGCACGATATTGACCAGCGCAATGCCGTCGGCCAGGCAGATCCGGTTCAGCATCTGGCCAAGATTGGAGGCCGCCGCGGTGTGCACCAGCGCGGTGTGACCCTCGCGGCGCATCGTTTCTGTCATGCCCAGCGCCGTCAGCGGATTGACGAAGCAGGAGGCACCTTCTTCCGCCGTCGTGCCCGGCGGCAATTCGAGGCAATCGGCGGCGCGCAAGGTGCGGTACTGGCCGTACATCGCCCCGCCGATCACCGCCACCGTCTTGCCCAGCAGATGCTCGGCCTCGGCGCCCGCCTGGACCACCTCACCGGCGCCCTCATTGCCGACCGGCAGGGACTGGCCCGCGCGCGCGGCCATGGCGCGGCGAAAGGCCTCCGGAATCGGCGCGGTAACAACCGGGTTTTCCGGGGTGCCGGAAAATTTCGCCGCCGCCATGTCGGCCGCCCCGAACAACAGTCCGATATCGGAGGGATTGATCGGTGTGGCATCGATGCGCACCACCACCTCCTCCGGACCTGGCGCCTTCACGGGCACCCGCTGGAGGGACAGCTCGAGTTCGCCCCCTTCGGTGACGAGGGATCGCAATTGCAGCCCGTCCGTAGCCATGGCCGTCTCCTTCGAAAATTTCCGCCGCGACAACCTAGGGCCGGGAGCGCACTGACCGCAACATGCCTGACTCCGGGTGGTTTGGTCCCTATGCTGGCGGCAGTGGCAATCAGGAGCAGACAATGCACATCAAGGATCGGATCGTGGTGGTGACCGGGGCGGCGAGCGGGATCGGCCGTGCGCTGGCGCAGCGTTTTGCGAGGGATGGCGCCAGGCTGGTGGTCTGTGCCGACCGCAATGGCGAAGGCGCCGCGGCCACGGCCAAGGAGGTCGGCGGCGTCGCCTTCACGACCGACGTGTCCAAGGAGGCCGACATCCAGAACCTGATCGAACGGGTGGAGACCGAGCACGGCCCCATCGACCTGTTCTGCTCCAATGCCGGCATCGGCATCGGCGGCGGCGCCGAAGTCTCCAATGACGGCTGGCAGCGTATCTGGGATATCAATGTCATGGCGCATGTCTGGGCGGCGCGGCACATGATCCCGCGCATGGTCGCGCGCGGCGGCGGCTATCTGCTCAACACCGCCTCGGCGGCCGGCCTGTTGTCGCAGATCGGCTCGGCGCCCTATGCGGTGACCAAGCATGCGGCGGTCGGATTGGCCGAATGGCTGGCCCTCACCCATGGCGATGACGGCATCAAGGTTTCGGTCCTGTGTCCGCAGGCCGTGCGCACGGCGATGACGGCCGGCAATCCCGACGGCGTCGCCAGCATCGACGGCATGATGGAGCCGGAGGTCGTGGCCGAGGCCTGTGTCAAGGCCATCGCGGCGGAGGACTTCCTGGTGCTGCCGCATCCCGAAGTTCTCGACTATATGCGGCGCAAGACCGCCGACTACAATCGCTGGATCGGCGGCATGCGCAAGCTCAACCGCCGCTTCAAGGGGTGAAAGAACATGAGCGATCTTGAAGGGCGCATTGCGCTGGTGACAGGGGCTTCACGGGGCATCGGCGCGGCGAGCGCGCGGGCCCTGGCAGCCGCCGGAGCGAAGGTGATCGTCACCGATCTGAGCGACACCGCCGCGCTGGCCGAAGAAATCGGCGGCCTGGCCCGGCGGCAGGATGTGACCGATGAGGACGACTGGGTGCAGACCATCGGCTTTGCGAAAGACAAGGCCGGCGGGCTCGACATTCTGGTCAACAATGCCGGGCTCTTCCTGATGAAGCCGCTGATCGAGACCACGCTCGAGGACTGGCGGCGGCTGCACGCGGTGAATGTCGAAGGCGTTTTCCTGGGATGCAAGCACGCCGCGCCGGTCCTGGCCGAACGCGCGGGGCGCTGGCAGGGGGGCGCGGCGATCATCAACCTGTCCTCGATTGCCGGGATCGTCGGCAGTGCGCGCGCCGGCTGTTACAATGCCTCCAAGGGAGCCGTGCGGCTGTTCACGAAATCGGTGGCGCTCGAACTCGCCCCGCTCAAGATCCGCGCCAATTCCGTCCACCCCGGCGTCATCGACACCGACATGGGCGATGCGGTCGTCAGCGGCGTCTCGAGCGCATTTCAGATCGGCGACAACGACGCGCGCAATCAGGTCGGCGCGCTGCATCCGCTGGGCCATCTGGGCCTGCCGGCCAATATCGCCGATGCCATCACCTTCCTGGCCTCCGACAGGGCGGCCTTCATCACCGGCTCCGAACTGGTGGTCGATGGCGGCCTGACCGCGCAATAGCCCTTCAACCCGCCGGTCCCGCGCGAAAGCACGGCCGCGGCGACGGGGCGCGCAGGATTCCGGTGGCCGGATCGCGCCCGCCGGCGGGGAATTGCTGGCGCGCCGCCGGTGAAGTGGGGCACACTCGCGCCAACCTGAAATCTCCATGAGGAAACGGTCATGAACCAAGCAGCGGCGAAAGCCCAGCCCAACCCCGAAGCCGTCGAGGCCGAACTCAACAATCTGTCCATGTCGAAGGAGGCGCAGCCGCTGCTCGAAGCGGTGAAGAAGCACATCGCCGAAAATGTCGCGCCGATCACCGAAGAATTCTTCCGCCTCGGCGAGGGCCGCGCCGATCGCTGGAGCTGGGCCCCGGGGCAGCTCGAACTGCTCGAAGAGGCGAAGAACAAGGCCAAGGCCTCGGGTCTGTGGAATTTCTTCCTGCCCAATTCGGAAATCGGCCGCGGCCTGACCAATCTCGACTACGCCTATATCGCCGCCGAACTCGGCAAGCAGCCGCTGGCCTCCGAAACGCTGAACTGTGCCGCGCCCGACACCGGCAATATGGAAGTGCTCGAACGCGTCGGCACGCCCGAGCAGAAGGAGAAATGGCTCAAGCCGCTGCTCAATGGCGAAATCCGCTCGGCCTATGCCATGACCGAGCCGGGCGTGGCCTCCTCCGATGCCAAGAACATTGCCACGCGCGCCGAACTGGTCGGCGACGAGTGGGTCATCAATGGCGAGAAATACTACATCTCCGGCGCCGGCGACCCGCGCTGCAAGATCATGATCTGCATGGTCAAGACCAGCCCCGACGCCCCGGCGCAGTTCCAGCAGTCGCAAATCCTGGTGCCCATGGACACGCCCGGTGTCGAGATCGTCGGGCCGATGGAGGTGTTCGGCCACGACCACGCCCCGCGCGGCCACATGCATCTGCGCTTCAAGGATGTGCGCGTGCCCAAGGAAAACATGCTGCTGGGCGAAGGCCGCGGCTTCGAGATTTCACAGGTGCGCCTCGGACCCGGCCGCATCCATCACTGCATGCGCTCGATCGGCCAGGCCGAGCGGGCGCTCGATCTCATGGTCAAGCGGGCGACGACGCGCGTGGCCTTCGGCAAGCCGATCATCCAGCTCGGCAAGAATCTCGAGCTGGTGTCGCGTGCGCGCATCGAGATCGAGGCCATGCGGCTGATGGTGCTCAAGGCCGCCAAGGCCATGGACGTGCTGGGCAACCGCGAAGCGCGGGTGTGGGTGAGCATGGTCAAGGCCATGGTGCCCGAGCGCGTCTGCCAGATCATCGACCAGGCGATACAGATCCACGGCGCCACCGGCATCTCGCAATGGACACCGCTGGCCGGCATGTATACCGACCAGCGCCATCTGCGGTTTGCCGACGGGCCCGACGAAGTCCATCACATGGTGGTGGGCCGCGCCGAACTTTCCCGGCACTGACCGGCACAGCCGAGCGGAAGCAGGGCGGCCACGCATCCGGACGGATGCGTGGCCGTTTGTGCAGCGGCGCTTGCAGCCGGAGGGGCAGAGGACCGCGTGGCCGCCGCAGCGTCAGCCGTGCAGCTTCGCGGCCGTCTCGGCGATCTTGCGGCCCTGATAGCGGGCGCCCTCAAGCTCGTTCGCGCTTGGCTGGCGTGAACCGTCGCCGGCCGCAATCGTGCTGGCGCCGTAGGGCGAGCCGCCGGTGATCTCGTCGAGCGTCATCTGCCCCGCATGGCCGTAATCCAGACCGACAACCACCATCCCGAAGTGCAAAAGATTGGTGATGATGGAAAACAGCGTCGTCTCCTGGCCCCCATGCTGGACCGCAGTCGAGGTGAAGGCGCCGCCGACCTTGCCGTGGAGCGCGCCGCGCGCCCACAAGCCGCCGGCCTGATCGAGAAAATTGGCCATCTGGGACGACATGCGGCCGAAGCGCGTGCCGGTGCCAATGACGATGGCATCGTAGTTCACCAGATCGTCAACCGTGGCGACGGGGGCGGCCTGATCGCGCTTGTAGTGGGCCTTGGCGGCGATCTCATCGGGCACGAGCTCTGGAACGCGTTTGATGTCCACGGCGGCACCGGCTTCGCGCGCGCCTTCGGCGACCGCCTGGGCCATGGCCTCGATATGGCCATAGGCCGAATAGTAGAGAACAAGAACCTTGGGCATTTCTATCTCCTGGGAGCGTGGGGCGAGCGGCCGGATCAGGCCGCGTCCACCAATACGATTTCGCTGTCTTCGAGCGCGGTGACGGTGAAGCTGTCGATATCGGCGATGGCGGCACCGTCGCGCGCCTCGAAGCGTACGCCGTCGATCTCGACGGCGCCGGTGGCGGGCACCAGATAGCCGCGACGCGCCGCGCCGATACGGTATTCGGTGTGTTCGCCGGCCTTGAGCGTGGCGCCCAGCACCCGCGCATCGGTGCGGATCGGCAAGGCGTCGTCGTCGCCCGCCATGCCGCTGGCCAGAGTCACGAAGCGGCCGGACCGGTCGGCTTTCGGAAAGGGCTTGCTGCCCCAGGCCGGCGCGCCGCCGCGCTGGCTCGGCACGATCCAGATCTGGAATAGTGTGGTCGGTACCGCTTCCTCGTTGTTCTCGGAATGGCGGATACCGGTGCCCGCGCTCATGACCTGGACGTCGCCGGCTTCGGTGCGGCCTTCATTGCCCAGGCTGTCGCGATGGGTGATGGCGCCGCTGCGCACATAGGTGACGATTTCCATGTCGGCATGAGGGTGCGGCGCAAAGCCGGTGCCCGGTGCGATCTCGTCGTCGTTCCAGACGCGCAAGGCGCCCCAGTTCATGCGCCGGGGCTCGTAATAGTCCGCGAAGGAGAAATGGTGGGTGGCGTTGAGCCAGCCATGATTGGCATGGCCAAGGCCTTCAAAGGGTCTGCGTTCGATCATGTTCGCCTCCGGGCGGCGCCAGGCGCCGCGTTGTTTCCGGCCACAGAGATATGGACTGGCGAGGAAATAAGAAATAGAAACTATCGAAACTTATTGTTTCGGAATATGTGATGTCTTCACTCCCGGACCTCGAGGGCCTGGCGATTTTCGCCAAGGTGGCGGAGTTGCGCGCCTTTTCGCGCGCCGCCGAGGAGCTGAAGCTGTCCAAGGCGACGGTCTCCAAGGCCGTCTCGCGGCTGGAGGCCAGGCTGGGCACGCGGCTGTTCAACCGCACCTCGCGCCGGCTGGCGCTTACCGACGCCGGCCGCATGCTGGCCGGACGCGCCACCGCCATGCTGGCCGAAGGCGAAGCCGCCGAGAGCGAGGCCTTGTCGCAATCGGCGGTGCCGCGCGGACGAGTGCGGCTGGCTGCGCCGATGTCGTTCGGACTGCTTCATGTCGCCCCGCTGCTGCCGATATTTCTCAAAGCCTATCCGGAGATCGAGATCGACCTGCATCTGAGCGATGCCGCGGTCGATCTGATCGGCGACGGCTTCGACGCCGCAATCCGCATCGCGGCGCTTGCCGATTCCTCGATGATCGCGCGCAAGCTGGGCGACATGACCCTGCATCTGGTCGCCGCACCGGCCTATCTGAAGGCCCATGGCCGGCCGAAGCATCCGCTGGATCTCGCCGCCCATCCGGGCTTCAGCTACGCCTATCAGACCGGCAATGAAACCTGGCGGTTCCACAAGGGCCGCGAGAGCGCCAATGTCCGCCCGGCCGGCCCGCTGCGCGTCAACAATGGCGAAGCGATGCTGCCGGCGCTGACGGCCGGGCTGGGCTTCGGCGTGTTGCCGGAATTTCTGGTGCGCGAGGCCCTGGCCGCCCGGCAACTCGAAATCGTCTTGCCCGAATGGCAATTGCCGGCGGGGGCCGTGCATTGGCTCACCCCGCCGGGCGGCCCCAAGCCCATGCGGCTGACGGTTCTGAGCGCGTTCTTCACGCGCGAACTGGCCGCCGCCTGCGCGCCGCACAGGCGCGCGAAACATTCCCCCACATAGGCGAGGACGGGCCGAAGGATTGTCGGGAGAGAAAGTGCATGGTGCCCAGGGGCGGATTCGAACCACCGACACGCGGATTTTCAGTCCGCTGCTCTACCAACTGAGCTACCTGGGCATGCCAAGCCGGGCGGTGCGGCACCGCCGGAAGGATGGGCTTTGTAAGAGATGACCCCGCCGCTGTCCAGCGGCCAGAGGCGCGCCGCGGCAAATTCCACAAAGCGGGCCAAGCCAAGGGGTTAGAGACGGACAGGCCGTGGCGGCAGGGCGCGGCCGGCGCCCGGTTCACGGCTCGTTGGCGGCGTCCGGGGCGTTGTGGGCGGCGCTGCGGCCCTCGCCCTCGTCCTCGTCGCGGGCGGGGATCGCATAGGCACCCTTGAGCCAGCGGCCCAGATCGATATTGGCGCAACGTTTGGAGCAGAATGGCTTGAAGCGCGCCTCCTGCGGCCGGCCGCAGATGGCGCAGGACAGGCGGCGGCTATCGCTTTCAACTTCCGACATCGAATCCTTCGCGGGCATATTCCGAACGGGCTTCAAACGACACGCGCGACGCGCCGCGACGGGCCAGTGCCGGACGCACATCGTCGCCATGGGCATCCAGCCAGCCGACGACATCGGGCGCCGCGCGCACGGTGATCGGCTTGCCCGGCGCGGCGGCGGCTTCACGCTCGACACGGCGGATGACTTCCAGCGCCACGCTCTCGCGCGTGCGCACGCGGCCCGACGCCTCGCAGGGGCGGCAGCATTCGGTCATCAGCTTGAACAGCGGATCGCGGATGCGCTTGCGCGTGATCTCGACCAGGCCGAATTCGCTCATGGGCGAGATCTGTGTCGGCGTGCGGTCCTTGGCCAGGCTGGTGGCCAGAACCTCGAGCACGCGCGAGATATTGGCCGGCTCGTTGAGATGGATGAAGTCGATGACGATCAACCCGCCAATGCCGCGCAGCCTGAGCTGGCGGCCGATCTCGTCGGCCGCTTCCAGATTGATGTGCAGGCTGGTTTCCTCGAGCCCCGTCGCGGCCGTGTAGCTGCCCGAATTGACGTCGATCGCAGTCAGCGCCTCGGTGCCTTCGATCGTGACCCAGCCACCCGAGGGCAACGGCACGCGCGGATGCACCAGCCGCTCGATCTCGTCTTCGAGATCGTAGAGATCGAACAACATGCCCGGCCCCTTGTGGAGCTCGATCCGGTCCTCGGCTTCGGGCATGGCGCGCTGGCAATAGGCCTTGGCGGCGGCAAAGGACTGTTCGTCGTCGATCAGGACGCGGCCGGTCTGGGCATCGACCTCGTCGCGCATGGTGCGCTCGATCGGGTCGAGATCGTGATAGAGCGTGGAGGGCGCGCGCGCGGCCTGGCGGCGCGCCATGACGGGACGCCAGGCTTCGGCCAGACGTTCGGCGTCTTCCCTGAGATCGCGCATCTCGCAGCCGATGGCCGCGCTTCTGAGAATGTAACCCGCGCCGGGCACCAGCGCGCCATTGGCTTCGCCGATCATGTTCTCGGCGATGGTGGTGAGGCGCTCGCGCTCGGCTTCGTCCTCGATGCGGCGCGACAGGGCAATGCCCGGCTGGTTCGGCACCATGACCAGAAGCCGGCCGGGGATGGTGACATTGGCCGAGAGGCGCGCGCCCTTTTCGCCGATGGGATCCTTGACGACCTGGACGACGATCTCTTCGCCCTCGCGCACGCAATCGCTGATCTTGGGCGCGCGCTCGTCATCGAAGCCGGGCAGATCGGCGAGGCAGCGCGCCTCGCGGGCGCCGAGAAAGCCGGCGCGCTCCAGACCGACCTCGACAAAGGCGGCCTGCATGCCCGGCAGCACACGCTGCACCCGGCCCAGAATGATGTTGCCGATCAGGCTGTGGCCGTGACGGCCCTCATGGCGCTTCTTCGCCGGGGCGTCATCGAGGCCGATGATGCGCTCGAGGAACAACTCCTGCAGCCGACCGTCCTCGACGATCGCCACACGAATCTCCCCTGCGCCTGCATTGATCAGGACTTCCTTTTCCATCGGCCACGTTCAGCAATAGCGACCCGTAACACTATCACGGAACTGTAAAACCGCATCCCCGAAGCAGAGACACGGTTTCCAGCAGGGGAAGGCCCACCACATTCGAATAGGAACCGTTTATCTGCCGCACGAAAATTTCTGCGCGGCCCTGGATCGCATAGCCGCCCGCCTTGCCCACCCCTTCACCGTGGGCAAGATATGATTCGATCTCGGTGCTGCGCAGACGTTTGAAGGCGACGCGCGTGGTGACACGCCGGCTATGCATCCGCCCATCCGCATCCAGAAGCGCGACGGCCGTCATCACGGTGTGGCGGCGCCCCGACAGCAGCTGAAGACAGGCGCGCACCTCGTCGGCGCAATCGGGCTTGGGCAGGATGCGCCGGCCACAGGACACCACCGTATCGGCAGCCAGGATCAGCGCCGGCCCGCCGGCCCACGCCGCCGCGGCCGCGCGTGCCTTGGCGACGGCCAGACGCAGGCCATAGGCGCGCGGCAATTCGGCCTTGCGCGGGGTCTCGTCGATATGGGCTGGCTGGATCGCGTCCGGTTCGATTCCGGCCTGG
Organism: uncultured Pseudomonadota bacterium; assembly: GCA_963710925.1. Classification (GTDB taxonomy): domain Bacteria; phylum Pseudomonadota; class Alphaproteobacteria; order Micropepsales; family Micropepsaceae; genus Rhizomicrobium. The sequence goes on from CAVQBY010000006.1 coordinate 353,213, forward strand.
GCCAGAAGGGCCCGGCGGCGCGGGCTTTCGCTGGCCAGAACAAGCGCGATGCGGGCCTGCGCCATCGTCCGGCCGGGGGCGCTTATTTGAAGCGGTAGGTGATGCGGCCCTTGGTCAGGTCGTAGGGCGTCATCTCCACCAGCACCTTGTCGCCGGTGAGGACGCGGATGCGATTCTTGCGCATCTTGCCTGCCGTGTGGGCGATGATCTCATGTCCGTTTTCCAGCTTCACGCGAAAGGTCGCGTTGGGCAGCAATTCGCTGACCTCGCCGGGAAATTCCAGTAGTTCTTCCTTTGCCATTCGTCCTCTGGCTGATGACTGCAAAACCGCGGGGAGAATGCACCGAACCTGCGGAAAAGCAAGGTGAAGCGCCCAAAAAACGGGATTTTGCGGGAGATTGAACAGGCGGCCCCAAAAACAAATGGCGGGCCGCGCGATCGCCGGGCTTCCGTTCGGAAGCACACGGCCGGGCGAGCCCGCCTGGATTCAAGGCTGCGGCCGGCAAGCGGCGGCCCGCATCCGGGCCACCGACAGGCAGCGTCACCTCTCCCCGGGCTTGTTGCGGAGCGGCAGGCGGACGTGTCTCCGCCTCTTGCAACGAAGCATCCGGCTTCGCCGCCGATCCCAAAGGGTCGCGCGCGGGCGGCGCGACCTTGCCCTGTATGGGCCCGCATCTGTGCACTGTCTCTGCGGCCAGCCCTGTCCCGATGGGACAAAACGCGGCCATGGGTTTCTCCTCCCAAGTTCCGAATTAGAACATAAGAAGAACAAATGGGGTTTCAAGGGGTCAGATGCGTTTTTTGGGGCGCCTGGCCCAGCGCCTGGCCCGCCTCCCATTTTCTCCCGCTCTCGCACACGGCCCGGCGCATCGGGTGCGTGGCGATGACATCACGCCCGCGGGCGGCGGCTGCGCGGTGGAGCACCGCCGGACGGTAAGGCGGCCTACCGCGGCTTGAGGAGCGTTGCATTACGGCCCGGGATTTCGGGATCTCGCTCACCAGTCCACGCAGTCGAAACCGCCCTGACTGTCGGAGTGGACATAGGTGCGATAGGGACAAACGACATATTTGAACGCATCGCCATCGGGGATCGCAATGTCCCGCGACTTGCCGACATTCACGTAGAAGCCGCGCGGATAGTATTTGTTGTCGTCGTCTCCGGTGCCGCAGGTGCGCGGCACAGAGCCATCGGCATTGGGCGTGCAATAGCGAAAATTGATCTTGTCGCTGCAATTGTTCTGAACCGTCTTGCCGGAAACGGACACGCATTGCTTGAGGTCCGGGACCGGCCCGGGACCGGGCCCGGTCGTCGAGGCCAGGCCGATGACGATCGTGCCCAATCCGATTGCGAAATTCATTCTGTCCCCCAACGACGTTTCGCACGCAGGCCGCTGCGCGCAGGCGCGAGACGGCCCGGTGCTATCGGCCGCCAAGCCTAGGTGGGGGCGTCAAGGCGTCAACCTAGGAAAATTAATAGGTATCGGCACCGGACAGACCGGGGTCAGGCGTCGCCTGCCCGCTCGACGGCGAAGCGGTCGCGGATCTTCTTCATCAGTTCGTCGCGGACGGCGCGATAGGCCTCGAGCCTTTGATCGCGGCTGCCTTCATAGGCCGTGGGATCCTCGGTGGGCCAGTATTCGACATCCACCGCCATGATGCGCGTCAGCTCCATGGCCTTGTGATGGGCCTCCGGCGACAGCGTGACGATCAGGTCGAAGGAATCGTCCTCGAGATCCTCGAAGCGTTTGGGCTTGTGCTGGCCGATCTCGATGCCCAGCTCCTCCATGACCTCGACCGCCATGGGATCGAGCTCGCCGGCATGGACGCCCGCCGATTCCACATAGGAGAACTTGCCGAACAGATGGCGCATCAGGGCGGCGCCCATCGGGCTGCGCACGGCATTGAGCGTGCAGGCGAACAGGACCGCGCCGGGCAGCTCCTCACCATTGGGGCCGCGCATCGCTCACCCCTTCAGATGCAGCACGCAGAGGAGAGTAAACAGACGCCGCGCCGTGTCGAAATCGATGTCGATCTTGCCCTCGAGGCGCTCCTTCAACAGATGCGAGCCTTCGTCATGCAGCCCGCGCCGGCCCATGTCGAGCGCCTCGATCTGCGAGGGCGGGGCGGTGCGGATCGCCTTGAAATAGCTTTCGCAGACCAGGAAGTAATCCTTCACGAGGCGCCGGAACGGCGTGAGCGAGAGCATCACCTTGCGCAGGCTCGGTCCGCCCTGCGCGCCGGATGTCGAACACCAGCCGGTTTTCGGAGACGCCCAGCACCAGATCGTAGGGCCCGTCGGCGACGCCCGCCGGGCGCGAAGTGATTGGCCTCGAGCAGATCGTAGATCGCGATCTCGCGCTCCTGCTCGATCTCGCGCGTGCGGCGCAGGACGGCTGCCCTCGTCGAGTTCGATCGAAGCGATGCGGGCTTTGGATCTTCCGCCATCGCTCAGCCTTCGCGCGGCCGGTTGAGGCGCGCGGCGATGGAGCGGGCATGGGCCTCCAGGCCTTCGGCTTCGGCCAGCGCGATGGCATCGGGGCCGAGTGTCGGCGATGGCGACCGGCGAACAGGACAGCAGCGTCGTGCGCTTGAGGAAATCGAGCACCGACAGGCCGGAGGAAAAGCGCGCCGTGCGCGCGGTCGGCAGCACATGGTTGGGCCCGGCGATGTAATCGCCCATCGCCTCGGGCGTGTGACGGCCGAGGAAGATGGCGCCGGCATGGCGCACGCGCGCCAGCAGCGCCTCGGGATCGGCGACGGCGAGTTCGAGATGTTCGGGCGCAAGGCGATCCGACAGGGCGGCGGCCTCTTCGAGCGTTTCGACCACGATGATGGCGCCATAGTCGCGCCAGCTGGCAGCGGCGATCTCCTGGCGCGGCAAGACCGGCAAGCGCGCGCTCCACCGCATCGTCCACCTTGTCGGCGAACGCCGGCGTCGTCGGTGATGAGGATGGACTGCGAGGAGGCGTCATGTTCGGCCTGGCGAGAGCAGATCGGCGGCGATCCAGTCCGGATCATTGGCGCCGTCGGCGATGACGAGAATTTCCGACGGCCCGGCGACGGAATCGATGCCGACCTGGCCGAACACCTCGCGCTTGGCCGCGGCGACATAGGCATTGCCGGGGCCGACGATCTTGTCGACCGGCGGCGATGGTCTCGGTGCCATAGGCCAGCGCGGCCACGGCCTGGGCCCCGCCGACGCGATAGATCTCGCTGATGCCCGCGCGCCTGGCGGCGGCCAGCGTCAAGCGGATTGATGGTGCCGCCGCTGGCGGGCGTGACCATGACGATGCGCGCGACGCCGGCCACGCGGGCCGGCACCGCGTTCATCAGCACCGAGCTGGGATAGGAGGCGGTGCCGCCCGGCACATAGAGGCCGACACTGTCGAGCGCGGTCCAGCGCCAGCCGAGCCCGGCGCCGGTCTCATCGGTGAAGCGCGCGTCTTCGGGCAGCTGGCGGCGGTGATACGCCTCGATGCGGCGGGCGGCGATGTCGAGCGCCTTGAGCGTCCGGATCGGGCAGGCCTTCTCGGCCGCATCGATCTCGGCCTGCGGCACGGCCAGCATGTCGGCGGTGAGGGTGACGCGATCGAATTTCGCCGTCAGCGCCAGCAGGGCGACATCGCCGCCGGCGCGCACATCGGCGACGATGCCGCGCACGACCTGCGCCACATCGTCCTGGCTCTCGCGCCTGGCATTCAGCAGCGCCTCGAAGGCGTGCGCGAAAACCGGGCTCGCGCGCATGGAGGCGCCGGGCCATCTCAGCCCTCGTCCGCGTGGCGGGGACGGCCAAGCGCGGCCCATTCGCCGGAGATGTCGCTGAGGCCGGCGTCGATGCACTCGACCTCGAGCTTGATGCGTGCCGCCGCCGGCAAACACCAGCTCGACCTCGCCGCCCGGGATCGCTCGTCGCCGCTGCGGCGCAAAGCGGATCGCCAGAAGCGAGACCACGGCATCGGGCTCGTCGCGGCGCGAGCTTCTGCGCCTTGCACCGCAGATCACGTCGTTGAAATGCAGGCCCGGACCGCACGCGCGTGTCGTCCTTCGCCTCCCAGCGGAAGCGATTGAACAGCGCCGCGAAGCGGCGCGCCTTGCGGCAGATAGACGAGATCGCCGATCTTGGCGACGGCATCCTGCAGCCGCGCCGAAATGATCTGGAGATCCTCGCCGTCCTCGGCCGCCAATGTGATGTCGTGTGCACTCATTCCTTCAACCGTTCGATATCGGCGCCGACGCGCGCGAGAGCTTTTCCTCCAGCCGCTCGAAGCCGCGATCCAGATGATAGACGCGATTGACGATGGTTTCGCCCTCCGCCGCCAGCCCCGCCAGCACCAGGCGAGGAGCTGGCGCGCAGATCGGTGGCCATGACCGGCGCGCCCTTGAGCCGGGCCACGCCGCGCACCACGCGCCAGTTCGCCATCGACCCGGATGTCCGCGCCCATGCGCAGCAGCTCCGGCACATGCATGAAGCGGTTCTCGAACACCGTTTCGGTGATGTGGGAGGTGCCTTGCGACATCGCCATCAGCGCCATGAACTGCGCCTGCAGATCGGTGGGGAAGGCCGGGATAGACATCGGTGGCGACATCGACGGCGGCCGGAGCGCACGCCATTGCGATGCACCGAAAAGCCCGCGAGCGGTGGCGCGAGACCTCGGTGCCGATGCGATTCGAGCAGCGCCGATCAGGGCGGCGATTGGTGTCGGGGCGGGCGCCGACCAGCTCGACCTCGCCGCCGGCGATGGCCGCGGCGATGGCATAGGTGCCGGTCTCGATGCGGTCGGCCATGACGCGTGTAATCGGTGCCATGCAGAGTCTCGACGCCGTCGATGACGATCTCGGTGGTGCCGAGGCCGGAGATCTTCGCGCCCATGGCGATCAGGCAGTGGCCCAGATCCTGGGTCTCCGGCTCGCGGGCCGCGTTTTTCAGCACCGTGCGGCCGCGGGCCAGCACCGCGCCGGTCATCGAGATTCTCGGTGGCGCCGACCGAGGCGAAGGGCAGCGTGTAGCTGGCGCCGACCAGACCCTTCGGGGCGCGGGCCAGGACATAGCCATCGGCCAGCTCGATCTCGGCGCCCAGCGCCTCGAAGCCCTTGATGTGGATGTCCACGGGCCGCGCGCCGATGGCGCAGCCGCCCGGCAGCGACACCTTCGCCTGGCCATGGCGGGCCAGAAGCGGGCCCAGCACCTGAAAGCTCGCGCGCATCTTGCGCACGATGTCGTATTCGGCGGTGGTGCTGGACAGGCTGGCCGCCGACAGCGTCAGCTGCCCGCCCTCGCCCAGCCGCGTGCCCTTGCGATGGCCGACCTCGACCCCGAAGCTCCGCAGCAGATCGGCCATGAAGGCGACATCGACCAGCGCCGGCACATTGCCGAGCCGCAGCGTCTCATCGGTGAGCAGGCAGGCGGCCATCAGCTTCAGCGCCGCGTTCTTGGCGCCGCTGATGGGAATTTCGCCCGTCAGCCGGGCCCCGCCTCGTATGCGTATGCGATCCATTGACCCCTCAAGACGCCTCGCGGCGGCGTCGGTTCCGGCCCCGTTGTAACGCGGGCGGTTTCGCGCGAATAGGCGCGGCGCGACAAGATGTTACCGGCGCAGCCTAGTCGGGCTTCTGGGCCAGATTCGGGCGCCCGCCGGACGGCCCTTCGGCCGCGGCCGCCCCGCCGGCGTCCCCGGCCTGCGCCTTCTGGCGGCTGTGAGCCTTGCGGCGCTTCAGATTGGCCCGCAGGGCGGCGGCCAGACGGTCCTGGCGCGCGGCCGGTTTGGCGGGCGATTTGGGGGCGGATTTGGACATGATCCCGGCTCCGGTGAGGCAGGCGTCGGCGCGGGGGCCGCGAAAGGCAGAATTCAGGCCGGGCAAGGCTTCCCCTCACCCAATCCATGGGTTATAGCACCGGCCCCGGGCGGTTCGCCGCCAGTGGATGCCGGAGTAGCGTAGTGGTAGCGCAACCCCTTGGTAAGGGGTAGGTCGAGAGTTCAATTCTCTCCTCCGGCACCAGTTTTCTTCAGCCACGGACGAGCCGCCGCCCCTCGCGCCGGCGCGCGATCAGCGCCTGTTGCCCCAGGTGCCGCCCTTGCCTTCCCCGCGCAGCATCGCGGTCTCGCTTGCGGTCGATTGGGGGCCGGTGTTGCGCGAGACCAGCCCGCCGACGGGGCTCTTGTTGAAGGGCTCCGGATCGCCCTCGCGCAGCTTGAGGCCGAAGATCGGGCTGAGGCCTGGATGCCGGCCGAGCCCGCCGTAAAGATCGAAGCCGCGCTCGATCCAGTCGCGCAGCGGGTCGTCGTCGGTGAGTGCGGGGGTGTCCGCGACCGAGGCGAGAAACAGGAAACAGGCCAGCGCGCGATAATCGGCATAGTTCGGCGTGTCGCCGCCCAGCCACCTGCTGTCGCGCAGCGCCGCACGCAGCGGTTCGAGCTTCGGCGGCACCTGCGGAAGACGATCCTCGCGGCCGACGATGATGTCCTCGAACTTGCGGCCGAACATGCGCTCGCGGCTGGTGCGGACATACTCATGGTCCTGCGGCAGGGAGCGGTCGTGATATTGCAGGATGTAGCAGGTCATCCACGGGCCGATCGCGTCGCGCCACAGCCAGCTTTCGGTCAGCTGGGTCAGCGGCTTGACGCTCGGGTCGCCGATCAGCGTCGGGCGGTCGGGATATTTGCGGTCGAGATATTCGGCGATCAGCCAGCTGTCGAGCACAAATTCGCCATCGTCGACAATCACAGGCAGGCGTTCGGACTTGCCGCCGGTGCGCTCGGCAATACCGGTGAAGCCACCCGGCACCAGGTCGATCTCGAAGCCCTTGTGCGCAACGGCATATTTGGTCGCCCAGACGAATGGACTGATCGTCGCCCCGCTCGCAAGGTGCAGATCGTACAGGGTGATGGTGTTGTTCTTTGCCACCGGGTCTTTCCTCCCAATCGGACCGATCCTGTTTTGTAGCGAGGAATGATCCGGGCGCAACCAAGCTCCACGTCCCACGCGAGACAGGTTCCCTCTGCGACCAAAATGGCTTCGGTTTCAGATCGGATGTGCGGCGGGCCGGCGGCCCACCGGGCGGCATTGGCCTTCGAAAATCGCTCTGTCCTGCGCTAGGCTGATGGCCGTTCCACGAGGACACACCCCATGCGCCTGCACCCCACGGGCAAGTTCGACAATACGGCGCGGCCGGCCCAATTCATCGAGGTCCGGCCGCTGGCCGCGGCGATGGGCGCGGAGATCTGCGGCGTCGCGGTGCCGGCGCTGACCGAGGACGCGTTCGATGAGGTTCGCCAGGCGCTGTTCCGGCACAAGATGATCTATTTTCGCGGCCAGACGCTGAGCCATGCCGAGCATGAGGCCTTCAGCCTCAGATTCGGGGCGTTCGCCGAGGACGCCTACACCTCGGGCATTCCCGGCCATCCCAATGTGCATCCGCTGATCAAGGAAGCCGCCGACACATCGAAGATGGTGTTCGGCGAAGGCTGGCACACCGATTCGCCGTTCCTGCCGCAGCCGCCGGCGATCACCATTCTGCGGTCGGTCGAGATCCCGCCCCTCGGCGGCGACACGATCTGGGCCAATTCCGCGCTCGCCTATGCCATGCTGAGCGATGTTTACAAGCAGATGATTGCAGATCTGCGCGTGCACTTCTCGATGCGCGACGTGCTGGCGTCGGCGCAGGCCGCGGTCGAGCTCAGCGACAGCCCGATCGGAAAGCTGGCCGCGACGCGCAATTCGCAAACGCTGTCAGAAGATTTGCAGCGCAAGGTGCGCGGCAGCGTGCATCCGATGGTGCGCACCCATCCGGTCACCGGCGAGAAGGCGCTCTATGTGGATGGCGCCTATGCCATCGGCATCGACGGCATGAACGGCGAAGAGGCCGCGCCGATCCTCGGCTACCTGGCCAGCTATCTCGTGAGCCACGAATTCACCTGCCGGCTGCGCTGGGAGCCCGACATGCTCGTGGTGTGGGACAACCGGCTGTGCGTGCATCAGGCCTTCAACGACTATCAGGGCCAACGGCGCGAGCTGTATCGCACCACGGTGGTCGGCGAAACGCCGGCCTGAGGCATTGCATCGAGGACCCGCATCTTGACGTCATCGCAACACACCCCCAGTTCCGCCACGCCGCGCGTCAGCGTGCGCCAGGCCAGCATCGAGCTGTTGCGGGGCTTCGGCCTGACCACCGTGTTCGGCAATCCGGGCTCGACGGAATTGCCGATGTTCCGCGACTTCCCGCCCGATTTCCGCTACGTACTGGGATTGCAGGAATCGATCGTCATCGCCATGGCCGACGGCTTCGCGCAGGCCACCGGCAATGCCGCGCTGGTCAATCTGCATTCGGCGGCAGGCGTCGGTCACGCGCTCGGCAACATCTTCACCGCCTACAAGAACCAGACGCCGCTGGTGATCACGGCGGGACAGCAGGCGCGCTCCATGCTGCCCTTCGAGCCGTTCCTGTTCGCGCAGAACGCGACCGAATTTCCCAAACCTTATGTGAAGTGGAGCTGCGAGCCCGCGCGCGCCGAAGATGTGCCGGCCGCGCTGGCGCGGGCCTATTACACCGCCATGCAGGCGCCGCGCGGGCCCACCTTCGTCTCGATTCCGGTCGATGACTGGGAGCGCGACACCGCCCCTGTCGCGCCGCGCGAGGTCAGCCGCACGGTTTGCGGCGATCCCGCACTCCTGGCCGCCGCCGCGCAAAGCCTGCGCGCCGCCAAACGCCCGGTCATCGTCGTCGGCGCCGGCGTGGCGCGCGACGGCGCCTGGGCGCAAACCATCGCGCTGGCCGAAAAACATCAGGCGCCGGTATGGGTCGCGCCCATGTCGGCGCGCAATTCCTTTCCCGAGAACCATCGCCTGTTCGCAGGCTTCCTCGCCTCCGACCGCGAGAAGATCGTCACCAGCCTTCAGGGACATGACCTCGTCGTCGTGCTGGGCGCGCCGGCCTTCACCTATCATGTCGAAGGCTTCGGGCCGGTCATTCCCGACGGCGCATCGCTGGTGCAGCTGGTCGACGACCCCTCGGCCGCAGCCTGGGCCCCGGTCGGCACGGCCATCGTCACGAGCCTGACGCCCGGCATTGCCGCGCTGCTCGCCGCGGAGGCGCCGTCCCGGCCCGCCCCGGCGGCGCGCGCGCCGGCCCCGCCTCTGACGGGCCAGATCCTGAACGATGCCTATCTGCTGCAGCAGATCGCAAAGCTGCGCCCGGCAGGCAGCATCATCGTCGAGGAAGCGCCCAGCAGCCGCGGGCCGATGCACGATTATCTGCCGATCACCGAGGAGAACGGCTTTTACACCTGCGCCAGCGGCGGGCTGGGTCACGGATTGCCGGCGGCCGTCGGCGTGGCGCTGGGCCGGCCCGGCGAGAAGGTCATCGCCCTTCTGGGCGACGGCTCGGCGATGTATGCGATCCAGGGACTGTGGTCGGCCGCGCAGCTCGGGCTGCCGATCGCGTTCGTCATCGTCAAGAACGGCGCCTATGAGGCGCTGCAGGACTTTGCGCGCCATTTCGGTTTGCAGCAGGCCGTGGGCACCAATCTGCCGGAGCTGGATTTCTGCGGCCTGGCCAAAGCGCAGGGACTGGAGGCCATTGCCGTGACCAGCAGCGCCGATCTCGATGCCGCGCTCGACGCCGCCTTCCGGTCGGCCAGACCGGTTCTGGTCGAAGTCGCCGTCGATACGGTGCAGCGCGCGGACCCATAGGCGCATTGGACGCGGGCGCGCGACGCCATCCGGTGGCGTCAGCGGCCGGCTTCGGTCCCTGTCAGCCGCCACACCACGCCCCCGACATCGTCGGCGACCAGCAACGCGCCGGTGCGATCGAGGATGAGGCCGACGGGCCGGCCGCGCGCCTGCGCCTTGTCATCGAGGAAACCGGTCAACACATCGCGCGGCGCGCCGGCCGGCTTGCCATTGGCAAAAGGCACGAAGACGACCTTGTAGCCGACCGGCCGGCTGCGGTTCCAGGAGCCATGCAGGGCCACAAAGGCGCCCTCGCGATAGCGCGCCGGCAAGCTGCTGCCCTGGCCGAACACCAGACCCAGGGCGGCGACATGGGCGCCCAATGAATAGTCCGGGACGATGGCGCGGGCGACGAGATCGGGCCGGCGCGATTTTTCGGGGATGCGCGGATCGACATGGCCGCCCCAATAGGAATAGGGCCAGCCATAGAATCCGCCCTCGACGACATGGGTCAGATAATCGGGCGCCAGATCATCGCCCAGCATGTCGCGCTCATTGACGACGGTCCACAGCGCGCCGGTCTGCGGCTCCCAGGCCATGCCGTTGGCATTGCGCAAGCCGCTGGCGAAGACGCGCTCGCCCGTGCCGTCGGAATTGATTTCGAGGATATCGGCGCGGCGTTTCTCGGCCGCCATGCCGTTGTCGGCCAGATTGCTCGACGAGCCGACCGTGATGAAGATCTTGCGGTTATCCGGGCTGACCAGAAGATTGCGCGTCCAATGGCCGTTGTCGCCATCGCGGTAGGGCAGCTTGAGGACCAGCCGCCCCTTGGCGCGCATGCGCGTTTCGCCGCTGGCGTAGGGATAGGCCCAGAGCGCATCGGTGTTGGCGACATAGAGCGTGGTGCCGATCAGCGCCATGCCGAAGGGCTGCTTCTGATTGTCGAGAAAGACGCTGCGCTGTTCGGCGACGCCGTCGCCATTGGCGTCGCGCAACAGCACGACACGGTCCGGCCCCGGGCCGAAGGCGCCGGCCGCGCGCTGCATCCGGTTGCCGACCAGGCTGGTCAAATCATGGCCCGTGGATGGCTTGGTGGTGGCCAGGGCGACCAGCACATCGCCATTGGGCAGCAGATAGAGCCAGCGCGGATGATCGAGCCCGGCGGCGAAGCGGGTGACGGACAGCCCCGGCGCCGCCGTCGGCGCGGCGGCCTTGCCGGGCCAGCCGACGGCCGTGGCCGTGTTGATCGTGGGCAGGATCTGGGGATGCGGCGGCGGCAAGGCCGGATGCGCACCGACGCGGGCCGATTGCGGCAAGGGCGCCGGACCGCGCGAATAGAGCATCAGGCCGTAGAAGGCGGCGGCGGCGAGCACCACCAGCCCGACGGCACCCAACAACAATTTGCGCAATACCGCCCCCTGGTTCCTCACCCGCCAAGCATAGAGGCCTGGGCGGGCAAGCGACAAGGAGACGGCGTTGCGCGGGACCGGCGGCGGCGGAAGGCCGCCGCCGGGCTTCGAACTTTACAGGCTGGTCTTGGCGTTCGCATCGGCCTCGGCGTTGGCCGACGGCATCTCGCGCAGATCCGCCCTGGAGATGGTGGCGGCCTTCAGCCGGCCATTGCTCCCGGCCGCAGCCGCAGCCTGGCTCGAGAACATGGCGGCGGGAAGCGCCACGATCTTGCCATGCAGCCCCGTGCTGGAGGCCGTGTGCAGATAGACCTTGCTCATGCCCTGCGTGTCCGAGCTGACATTCTCGATCGTGCCCAGAACCTTGCCGCGCTTGTCGACCACGGTGCGGCCGTTGAGCGAGCTGGCCATGCGCGCCGTCAGATCGTTGACGCCGGACTTTGCGTTCATGGCGCTGTTCGTGCCGGCGCCGCCATTGATGCCCACGCCCGAATTCGCATTGGCGTTGGCCTTGGCATTGGTGCTGGCATTCGCCTTGGCCTTGGCATTCACATCGGAATTGGTGCTGGCATTGATGCCGGCATTGGTTCCGCTCTGAACGCCGGCGCCGCCATTGGTCTGAACATCAGACGCCGTGCCGAGCCCGGCACCGGCATTGACCGGGGCGTTCGAGGTGGCATCGGCCGCGGTGCCGAGGCCCGCGCCGGCCTGGGCCGCGCCGTTGGTCGTGGCATCGGTGGCGGTGTTCAGGCCGCCGCCCGCCTGGGCCGCGCCGTTGGTGGTGGTGCCGATGGCGCCATTGCCGGTCGCGCCGGCGGCCGTGCCGAGTCCGGCGCCAGTGTTCATCGTGCCGCTCGCGGCGCCGGGCACGGTGGCGCCCGCCGCGCCCGTGACCCCGCCCGTCGCGTGTCCGACCGCGCCAAGCTGGGCATAGGCGGCGCCGGACAGCACCAGGGCGGTCGAGGTCAGTGCCGCGGCGATAAATGTGTTTCTCGGTTTCATGGATCGCTCCTTCTTGCGATGTTTGCGGCACACAGCAACGAGCTCTCCTGCAAGGCTGCGCGCCAGCTCCCCGTCAACCCGGTCAGGAAACGTCATGCCCCGGCATCTGTTCCGAAGGTGGCACGCCGGGAACCTGTGAATTGCGCGCGTTCAGGTTCCGCAGAAGGTGCGCTCGACGACCTCTTCGGGGCGCGGCGCGGCGGCATAGCGCTCGGCGCCGGGCTGGTCGGCATAGGGGTGGGCCAACACGGCGATCAGCGCTTCGAAGGGCGCCAAATCGTCACGCTCCACCGCCGCGGCGATCGCCTCTTCCACCAGATGATTGCGCGGAATGAAAGCCGGATTGGCGCGGCGCATGGCCTGGCGCCGCGCGGCCGGATCGCCGCCCTCCGCCGCCAGACGGGCGCGCCATTTTTCCGCCCAGACCCCGAACGCCGCCGGATCGGCGAATTCGGATCGCACCGCCCCATCCTGCGCCGGCCCCAGCGCCGCCTCGCACAATGCCCGGAAGACCCGCGTGAAATCGGCCTTGTTCGCGGCCATGCAGGTGAACAGCTCCTGCGCCAGCGCGGCATCGTCCGACCGTTCCTCGAACAGGCCGAGCTTGGCGCGCAGCCCGGCTTCGAAGCCGCTCCGGAACTCCGCCGCGAAAGTGCCGAGCGCCGCCTCGGCCTGTTTGACGGCCGCATCCTCGTCGGCGTCCAGCAAGGGCAGCAGGGTTTCGGCCAGACGCGCCAGATTCCAATGCGCGATGCGCGCCTGATTGCCATAGGCGTAACGGCCAGCCTGATCGATGGAACTGAACACGGTGTTCGGGTGATAGCCATCCATGAAGGCGCAGGGGCCGTAATCGATGGTCTCGCCCGCGATCGACATGTTGTCGGTGTTCATGACGCCGTGAATGAAGCCGATCATCAGCCATTGCGCGACCAGCGCCGCCTGGCGCGCGATCACCGCCTCCAGCAGGGCCAGATAGGGATTGGCGGCCGCGCCGGCTTGGCGATAGTGCCGCGCGATGACGTGATCGGCGAGCGTGCGCACGGCCTCGACATCGCCGCGCGCGGCGAAGAACTGGAAGGTGCCGATGCGGATGTGGCTGGAGGCCACGCGCGTCAGCACCGCGCCGGGCAAGGCGGTCTCCCGCCACACCCCTTCGCCGGTGGCCACCGCCGCCAGCGCCCGCGTCGTCGGCACGCCCAGCGCCGCCATCGCCTCGCTGACAATATATTCGCGCAGGACCGGCCCCAGCGCCGCGCGCCCGTCGCCACGGCGCGAGAACGGCGTCGGCCCGGACCCCTTGAGCTGGATATCGCGGCGCACCCCGCCGGAATCGATCACCTCGCCCAGCAGGATCGCGCGGCCGTCGCCCAGCTGCGGCACGAAATTGCCGAACTGGTGGCCGGCATAGGCCATGGCGATGGGCTCGCTGCCCGCGGCCGTGACATTGCCGGCCAGCACCGCGATGCCTTCGGGGGTGGCCAACGCCGCCGGATCCAGACCGAGCTCGCGCGCCAGGGCTTGATTGAGACGCAACAGGCGCGGCGCCGCGACGGGGGTGGGCGCGTGGCGCGCGAAGAAATGCTCCGGCAGACGCGCATAGGAGTTGTCGAAGGCGAAAAGCTCGTCTGTTTGCACGGTGGCAGTCATGGCATTCCTTGCGGCGGTCTTCCGCGGTCCGGGCAAGGCCGGCGCCTATACGTATAATCCGAGCCTATCCGCCTTGCCGGCAAACGCCTACCGTTACCAGCAAGCAGAGTTCCGTGATGCGTCATCCGGATTTTGCGCCGTGCTTTCCCCCAGCCCCATCGCAATATTGCCATCCGGCCGGAATTGCGCGCGTCCATGCACGATCAAGAACAGGTATCCAAGTGAAACATAGAATTCTCCTGGCCGCAGCTGCGCTGCTGGTCCTCTCCGCCTGCGGCACCACCCCCGGTGAACGCGCCGTTTCGGGCGGTATGCTCGGTGCCGGCGCCGGCGCCATCGTTGGCGCTTCTGTCGGCAATCCCGCCGCGGGCGCAGCCATTGGCGGCGTTGCCGGCGCGGCTGCCGGCGCCCTGACCGATCCTTGCGAAGTCAATCTCGGCGATCCGATCTGGAAGAACAAGCATGCCAGCCGCCGCGACTATTACCGCCGCTGCGGGCATTACCCGCGCTGAGTGAACTGACGTCCCGCATCGCGCCCCCGCGCGGCTGCGGGACGTCCGCTTCCGCTGGCGGCCGGGGTCATCAAACCCCGGCCGCTATTCGGCGGCCCTGACGCCGGACTGCCTGGCTTTGGCAGTGCCCTTCGCCTTGGCGATGCGCTCCTGGGCCATGCGGTCGGCGATGAGGTTGGTGGTGCGGCCTTCGGTTTCGGCGCGGCGGAAGATCGCCGCCAGCGTGTCGGCAATCGCCAGCGTGCGCCGCTCGATCTGGGCATCGTCCCATTCGAAGATCTGGCCGGCCACGCGAATGATGCCGCCGGCATTGATCACATAATCGGGCGCATAGAGCACACCGGAATTTCTGAGCATTTCACCGTGAACGTCGCGGGCGAGCTGGTTGTTGGCCGCGCCGGCGACGACGCGCGCCTTGAGCCTGGGCAGAGTCTCGTCATTGAGGATCGCGCCCAGCGCATTGGGCGAAAGCACATCGCACTGCGCCGTGACGATCTCCTCCGGCGCGAGCGCGGTGGCGCCGAAGCGCTCGACCGCGTGTTTCACCGCCGCCGCATTGACATCGGAGACCAGCAGCCGGGCGCCTTCCTTGTGCAGGGCCTCGGCCAGGCCCATGCCGACCTTGCCCAGCCCCTGGATCGCAACCGTCAGCCCCTTGGTGGTGTCGGTGCCGAGGCGATGCTTCACCGCCGCCTTGAGGCCGACAAAGGTGCCCAAGGTCGTCATCGGCCCGGAATCGCCGCCGCTCTTGCCGGGCTGGTCGAAGCCGGCGGCATATTTGGTGCCGCGGGCGATGACGGGCATCTCCCTGGGGCCGATCCCGACATCCATCGCCGTGATGTAGCGGCCGCCCAGCGCGTTCACCGCTTCGGCATAGGCCAGCAGCTTGGCCTCGGTGATGTCGCTCTGCGGATTGCCGATGATGACGGCCTTGCCGCCGCCCAGCGGCAGATCGGCCATGGCGCTCTTGTAGCTCATGCCGCGCGACAGGCGCAGCACATCGGTCAGGGCCGCGTCGCTATCGGCGTAAGGGTACATGCGCGTGCCGCCGCAGGACGGGCCAAGCGCGGTCGAATGAATGGCGATGATCGCCTTCAGCCCGCTATCCTTGTCCTCGAAATGCGCCACCGTCTCGTGGTGGTCGAAATCCTGCGCTTCGAACACGCCCATACCGATCAACTCCTGCCGCTCCACCGGACAGGCCGGACCCGTCGCCCCGCCCGTACAAAAGTGGCGCACCATACGCCCAGGCCGCGGCAATGGGGTTGCCAATTGTGGCATGCGCCGGCAACAGAGATGCGGTGACGGCGCATGTCACGGCAATTAATTTCTGTCCATCGGCAACGCTTTACAGCAAGGCGGAGCTGGACGTCTAATCGCCGGCGGAACCGATTTGGCCCGCGCGCCCAGCCGAAGGAGCCGGCATGCCGACCCTCGAAGACCTCAAGCGCAAGCATCCCGAGATTCGCAAGGACTTCACGATCGACCAGCATTGGGAGCGCTACGGCGCGGCCGAGCACGGCACCTGGAAGACGCTGTTCGAGCGGCAGATGACGGTGCTGCCGGGCCGGGCCTGCGACGAATTCCTGGCCGGCGTGACCAAGCTCGGCCTGGTGGCGGACCAGATCCCCGAATTCGAACGCGCCTCCGATGCGCTGGAGAAGCACACCGGCTGGCGCGTCGTCGCCGTGC
The DNA here is from genome assembly GCA_963710925.1 of uncultured Pseudomonadota bacterium. Lineage (GTDB taxonomy): Bacteria > Pseudomonadota > Alphaproteobacteria > Micropepsales > Micropepsaceae > Rhizomicrobium. Next base: position 369,141 of record CAVQBY010000006.1, read on the forward strand.
CCTCGCTGGTCCCGGACGACATCTTCTTCGAGCATCTGGCCAATCGCCGCTTTCCGGTCGGCCAGTTCATCCGCCGCGCCGACCAGCTCGACTACATCGAGGAACCGGACGTCTTCCACGACTTCTTCGGCCATGTTCCGATGCTGGCCCACCCGGTCTTCGCCGACTATATGGAAGCCTATGGCAAGGGCGGCTTGCGCGCGCTGAGCGAATTCAACGCGCTGAAGAATCTGGCCCGGCTATACTGGTACACCGTCGAATTCGGGTTGATCGAAAGCGAAAAGGGCCTGCGCATCTATGGCTCGGGCATCGTCTCCAGCCGCGCCGAATCGATCTATTCGGTCGAAAGCCCCTCGCCCAACCGCATCCATTTCGATCTGGAGCGGGTGATGCGCACCGACTACCGCATCGACGATTTCCAGGAGAGCTATTTCGTCATCGGCAGCTTCGAAGCGCTGATGGAGGAAACCTACAAGGATTTCGCAGCGCTCTACAAAAAGCTGCAGAGCGGGCCGAGCTACAAGCCCGGCGATGTTCTGGAGACCGACCGCGTGCACACCCACGGCACACACAGCTATGTCGGCGGCTCTCACGCCGTGGCGTGAGACGCGCTATGGGCTAACAACACGGACACCGCCGGCACGGGCAGCCTTGCGCTTCAAATCACGGTCATAGCTCGCAAAAGCCTCGCAGCCCTCTGCGGCGGCCAAATGGAGAGCATTGGCGAAGTCCATGCCATCCATTGCCCACTGCAAGGCGCGCGATACCCGTGCAGGCGCTTCGAGTGTCACCTTGGGCAGGCCTGCAAAGGACATCAGGACCTCGAGAACGACCCGCGGTTCAAAGGCATAAAGCCGGCGCAAGACCCATTCCGATTCAAGCAGAACTGTGGTTGGGACGAAAATGTCCTCATTGTCGATCAGATGACGGGCCTTGCGCGCCGCGGCAGGGTCGTCTCGCGTGATGAAACGGATGATAACGTTAGTATCGACCGCGAGCATGGCGCGCCTTCACTTCCGCCGAAATGGCCGCGTCCATCTCTTCAAGCGACTTGGCCTTGCCCGCATAGTGCAGGCGGCCATACACCTCCTCCGATCTGGTCGGTGGGAAATGGGGCGCGGGCTTCAGCACAACACCCTCGTCAGTATCCTCGACGATGAGCCGGGTGCCGGCCGTCCAATGGCGCTGCTCGCGCACAGCTTTGGGCAAGATCACCTGCCCTTTGGTCGAGACCGTCACGGACGCTGTCTGGGCGAATGCATCATCTTGAACGACAACCGCGGGCCAGGGCTTGGCTGCATAGCCGTCGCCCGCCGCTACGGTCCAGATCTCGCCGGGTTTCATTCTAGGGTGAGATCAGACACGGCATCGACAAAGGCCTGATCGTCCTTCTCATGCTCGCTTCGGGCCGCCAACCGTGATCGGCGCGCAGCCTCTTTCAGGAATTCCGGTGCACGTGTATCCGGCCCCCAAATCTGGATCGGGCGCAGGCCCTGGTCGCGCAGGCGCTGGCGGTGCGCATTCACCTTCGCGCGGCTGGACTTGCGGCCTGCAGCCGTGGCCATCATCGGCCCCCTCATCGACCGGGTTACATGTAACCTATCAGATGCGCGAGGACGGTTCACTTGCCCGGGGTTTGTGCGCCGGTCAGCACCTCCGAAATCGCTTTCGCCAGGACCGCCGCATTGTCGCCCGCGATCATCGTGAAATGGGTGCCGGGAACCTGGCGCACGGCAATCGCCTGCGCATGGCCGGGCCAGATCTTGCGCGGATCGGCCATCATGGGATCGCCGTCTTCGGAGACGATAAGGGTCAGGGCGCCGGGATAGACGCCCGGCCGGTATCCGGCCACGGCTTCCAGCACCGCGGCATAGACCGCCTGCAGCGCCGGCGGCACGGCGGCCCGCGTCTCGAGCGGACGGGCGCTGCGGTCGAGCCCCAGCCGCCAGGCGACGCGCCGGCGCACACCCCGCAGCAGCCCCGCCGCATAGCCCAGCTTGCGCGCGGGCCCGAGCCCGCTGAGCGCCGCCCTGTGATCGCGCAGGCGGCGCGCCAGCACGTCCAGCCACACCGCAAGCGGCCATTGCCGCGCATTGGTCTGGGTATCGAGCAGGGTCAATGAGGCCGGCGGCGTTCCGGCGCCGGCCAGCCGTCGCGCCATCTCGAAGGCGACGAGCCCGCCCGACGAATAGCCGGCCAAATGACAGGCGCCGTCCGGAGCGACCGAGGCGACGGCGTCCAGATAGTCCGCGGCCATGGCGGCGACACTGCGATGGGGCGCCTGGCGCCCGTCGAGTCCGCGCGCCTGGATGGCATAGACCGGCCCAGCCGTGTCGATGCGCCGGCCCATGGCAAACAGCTCCATGACATTGCCGCCGACGCCATGGACGATGAAGAGCGGCACGCCCTCGCCCGGCTTGATCCGGACCAGCAGGGAGAAGGACGGTGTGGCGGCCGTTTCGATCAGCGCGGCGAGCGCCGCGATGCTCGGCGCCTCGAAGATGGCGGTGACGGGAAGATCGACGTTCAGTTCGGCTTCGAGCGCAAACATCATGTCCAGCGTCATCAGCGAATCGCCGCCCATCTCGAAGAAATCGGCATGCCGGTCGATCTGGCTGCGGCCGAGCAGGCGCTTCCAGATGGTGGCGACCACCGCCTCCACCGCACCGACGGGGGCATCGTCCCGGCCGGCTTGTTCGGATGCCTCGGCCTGCGCCTCGTCGGCCTGATGGGCGCGATCGAGGCGTTCCAGCCCCTTCATGTCGAGTTTGGCGCTGGGAAGACGGGGGATCGCCTCCACGGCATAGATGCGCTGCGGCTGCATATGGGCGGGCAGCAGCGGCTTGAGCGCGGCCTTGAGGCGCGCGGCGAGATCGTCCGGCGCGCCGCGGCCCGGCACGACATAGCCGATCAGCGTCACCGACAGTCCGATGCGGCGCGGCAGCACGGCAGCGTCGGCCACACCATCCTGGGCGCGCAGCGCCGCTTCGATTTCGCCCGGTTCGATGCGGATGCCGCGGATCTTGACCTGGCGGTCCTTGCGGCCGATCAGCTCGAGAAGGCCGTCGCTGCGCAGCCGCACCAGATCGCCGGTGTGCAGGAGGCGGCAACGCGGATCGTCCTTGGCTGGCGGAAAGGGAAGAGGATCGATCCCACCGTCGCGCCAGTGGCCGAGCGCGACATAGGGGCTGTGCACGACCAGCTCGCCCGCCTCGCCCGGCGCGACCGGGGTCCCTTCGTCGTCGAGGATGGCCAGTTCGCGGTCCGCCAGCGCATAGCCGATCGGCGGACGGCTGCCGTCGCGGGGAAAGCTCTCCGGCACGAACCATTGCAGGATCGGCGCCTCGGTGGAGCTGTAGCCGATCTGGATCAGGCAATCTTGCGGCAACCAGGCGCGGAACAGATCGATATCGGCCCAGGAGACGGCATCGCCGCCGACGCGCACAACACGCAGATCCGGCGGCGCTTGCGGCGCCAGCGCAATCAGCGTGCGCAGCAGGGCCGGCACCGTGTAGATGACGCTGGTGCCGGTCTCGCGCAGGCGCTCGAGGATGCGCCGGGCGCCGGCGCGCTGGACATCGACCGGATAGAGCGTCGCGCCCGTGACAAGCGCCGAGAGCCGCTCGCGGATGCCGGCGATGGTGCAGCCCGAACTGAGCGGCATGTAACGATCGTCCGCCGACAGATGGCCGGCATTGACGTGCTGTTCGACCCGGCGCAGCAGGGCGCGCTGGCTGTTGACGATGCCCTTGGGCTTGCCGGTGCTGCCGGAGGTGAAAATGACGAGGGCCGGATCGTCGGGCCCGGCCGGGGTGAAATCGAAATCCGCTGGCGCATCGGCCGCCGTAGCCAGATCGATGCGGGCGACGCCCTCCGGGATCAGCGCCTCGACCTCGGCGTCGAAGTGGGCGATCACGGCGCGCGCGCCACTATCGGCCAGCACCTCACCGAGCCAGGCCTGCGGATAGTGGCGGTCGAGCGGCACGAAGATGCGCCCCACAGCCAGGCAGGCCAGCATGGCGAGCGGAAAATCGCTGGAGGTCGGCAGCAGACCTGCCACCAGCTCTCCGGGACGGGTCACCGCCGCCACACGCGCCGCAATCGCGCGCACGCGCTCCAAGATCTCGGCATAGGTCAGCCGGGAATGGCCATCGTCGATCGCGATGCGCCCAGCATGGCAGGCGGCCTGCGCCGCGAAACGGGTAATGATCGGCTGGTCCAGATCGGCCGGCGGAAAGGGCACAAAGGCCCGCGCGCCCGGACCGTTCCAGTCCAGCGGGAAAGCGGCCCGTCCGAGCCAGGGTGTCGCGATGCGTTGGTCCATGACGGCGATAGATATCAAGACTCCCGGCGCCACCGGGCTGGTGCGCAACAGACAGCAAGAACCGCGCCGCCGGGCTCATGTCCCGAAATGTGCCGGATTGGCCTGGCAAGCGCTGCTTCCGGGAGGCATCGGCCTTGCAAGACGGCCGATATGCGCGGCCAGAGGGACTGGCGCGAACGGGCCACAGCCCGGAAAGGGATACATCATGCTCCGAATCGAAACACCGGTTGCCGCCGAACCCGTCACCGCCCCGCAGACCGTCGTGGCCGCCGCCCGCTCCGACGGCAAGGACCCGCTGGCGCCCATCCATCAGCCCTTCCCGCGCCTGATCGGCGTGGAGATCACCGAGGCCACGCCCGAATGCGTGCGCGCCCGGCTGAAGGTGCGGCCCGAGCTGTGCCGCTCGGGCGGGGTGATGCATGGCGGCGCCACCATGTCGTTTGCCGACATGGTCGCCTCCATCGGCGCCTTCCTGAACCTGCCCGAGGGCGCGGCGACGACGACGATCGAGAGCAAGACCAATTTCATCGGCGCGGCCAAGGAAGGCACGATCGTCGAAGCCGAAGCGCTGCCGCTGCACACCGGCCGCCGCAGCTCGGTGTGGCAGACCAGCATCCGCCGCCCCGACGGCAAGCTCGTCGCCGTCGTCACCCAGACGCAGATGGTGATCTGAAACCGTGCCGCAGGGCCGCCCGCCCTGCGGAGGTTACTTTTCGCGCATGCCCCGGCGCATGATGTCGGTGATGGGTTCGACCAGATAGTCGAGCGCCGTGCGCGTGCCGGTATCGATCGCGACCTCCACCGGCATGCCCGGGATCAGCCGCGCATCGGCATAGCCCTTGAGCTGCGCGCGGTCGACCGTGACATTGGCGCTGAAGTAGGGCTGCCCCGTGCGCTTGTCGATGAGCCGGTCCGCCGAAACATTGTTGACGATGCCGGTGATGACGGGCAACCGCCGCTGCTGATAGGCGCTGAGGTTCACCCGCGCCTTCATGCCGACATAGATCCCGTCCGCATCCTCCGGCCGCACGCGCGCCTCGACCTCCAGGGCGTCCTTCTTCGGCACGATCTCCATCAAGGTATCGCCGGGGCGAATGACGGCCCCCTCGGTATGGACGGCCAGACCGACGATCCGGCCGGCAACCGGCGCGCGGATCGTCAGGCGCGCCAGCACGTCGCGCGCGCCATGGATGCGGTCGAGCAGATCGAAGCGTTTGGTCTGGACATCGCGCAGCTCCTTGACGACTTCGCTGAGCTGCTGGTTGCGCAAATTCGCGATCTGCAATTCGTTCTCGCCGGAGCTGAGCCGGATCTGCGCGATCTTTTCGGACAACTGCCCCTTCTGTCCCTCGAGATCGGCCGCCTGCCGCTGCAAGGCGAGCAGCCGCGGCAATGTGGACAGCCCCTTGTCGTAGAGCGACTGCACGCTTTGCGATTCCTGCGCGATCAGCTTTTCCTGCTTTGCGACGGAATTCGCCTGACTGCGCAGCCCCGCGACGATGCGCTCGTTCTGCCGGTTGCGCTGCGTGAGAATCTCGACCTGCTTCTTGAGCGTTTCATGGCGCGTCTCGAATGTGCTCTTTTCCCCCCGCATCGCCTCGGCGGCCTTGGGATCGGCGCTGCGCTTCATCAGGTCCGGCGGAAAGGTCACCGCGTCGCGGCCGTCGCGCTCGGCCATCAGCCGGGCCTCCTGCGCCTCCAGTGCGTCGCTTTCCCCCACCAGAAGATTGAGGGTCGCGCGGGCCTGGGTGTCTTCCAGCCGCATAAGCAGCTGACCGCGCTTGACCTCCTGTCCGTCGGTCACGGCAATCTCCCGCACGATGCCGCCTTCCAGATGCTGGATCGTCTTGCGGTGCGATTCCACGACGATGACGCCATGGGCGATGATGGCGCTGTCCAGCGGCGCCAGCGCCGCCCAGCCGAAGAAGCCCAGCAGAAAGACGAAGATCACCAGCCGGCCGCGGCCGATCAGCCGTCGCCCGCTCATGAAGGCGGTATCCGGATCGGAGGTATCCTCCGGCGGAGCGCGAAAGAGCAGCGCCGCGACGCCACTCCCAGCGGCGGCGAAGAGCGTCCAGAGGAGACGCCAGGGACGCGACCACCAGCGCAAGCCGCGGCCCGCCGGCTCGTCATCCACCAGGGAAGACGAACTCATGGCGCCCCGCCCCTGCGGCCCGGGCCGCCCGCCCCCGTCGGCGGCATGCCGCCTGGCGTCAGGGACACGACATTGGGCTGGGCCGACGGCCCGCGCCGCGTGTAGCGCTGCATGACCTCTTCGCGCGGACCGAACGCCTCCACCGTGCCGTTGGGGCGCAGCACCAGCATCTTGTCGACATTGGCCAGGATGCTGGGACGATGGGCCACGATCACCAGCGTGGTCCCGCGCGCCTTGAGTTCGGCGAGCGAGGCCAGCAGGGCCTCCTCGCCCTGGGCATCCAGATTCGAGTTCGGCTCGTCGAGAACGATCAGGCGCGGATTGCCATAGAGCGCGCGGGCAATGCCGACGCGCTGGCTTTGCCCGCCCGACAGGCGATGGCCGCTGCCGCCGACTTCGGTGTCGTAGCCCTTGGGAAGCGCGAGGATCATGTCGTGGGCCCGCGCCAGCCGGGCGGCCGCCACGATCGCGTCGGGATCGCCATCGGACATGCGCGCGATGTTCTGGCGCACCGTGCCCTCGAACAGCTCAACATCCTGCGGGATGTAACCGATATACTGACTGAGTTCGGCCCGCGGCCAGGCATAGATGTTCGCGCCGTCGAGCCGCACAACGCCGCCCGAACACGGCCAGGCGCCGACCAGCAAGCGCAGCAACGTGGACTTGCCCGAGCCCGACGGCCCGATGATGCCCAGCATCTCTCCCGGGTCGAGCGCCAGCGAGACGCCCTGCAGGATGGGCCGGCCGGTCGCACGCACGATATAGCTGGCGCCGATCACATCGAGCTTTCCTTCCGGCGTCGGCAGCCGCATGCCCTCGTCGCGCCGCGGGGCCCTCTCCAGAAGGTCCAACACGCGGCTCCAGGCAAGCCGCGTGGCGATCACGCTCTTCCAGCTCGAGGCCAGGGCCTCGATCGGCGCCAGCGCCCGCGAGCCGATGATCGAGGCGGCGATCATGATGCCGCCGGTGGCGCGGAAATTCAGGATCAGCAGCGCCCCGACCCCGAGCAGCGCGATCTGGATCAGCATGCGCACGCTCTTCGACATCGAACTGAGGCGGCTGTCGAGATCGGCGGCGCGCGTGCTGGTGCGCTGGGCCTCGAGCCACTGTTTGCGCCAGCTTGCAACATAGCCGACGGACATGCCCATGCCCTCGAGCACGTCGGCATTGCGCAGCCCGTCATCGGCGAATTCGTGGCTGCGTGCGCTCAGGCCGAGGCCCCGCACGGTTTCGGGATGGGTAAGACGATGATTGATCAGGGCAATGGCCACCAGGATCACCGCGCCGACAATCACGATGGCGAGCAGATACGGATCGAGCAGGAAGATCACGATCAGGTAGAGCACCATGAACGGCGCGTCCATGAGCGCACCCAGCACGGGACTTCCCAGGAAATTGCGGATCGTTTCGACGTCGCGCAGGCCCGAACGCATGGCCGGACCGCCTGTTTGCGAGGCCGCCCCGACCATGGCGCGAAACACCGAGCTGGAAAGATTGTCGGCCACGCGCAGGCCGATCCGGCTCAGCAAGCGCTGACGCAGGGAATCGAGCGCGCCGAACGCCGCGATGCCGCCAAACGCCATGATGCTGAGCAGCAGCAGCGTATCGACGCTGCGGCTCGACAGAACGCGGTCATAGACCTGCAACATATAAAAGGAAGTCGTCAGCGCCAGGATGCTCATCATGGCGCTGAGCCCGAACGCGGCAAGCAGCAATGTGCGGTTCGCCATGATGGCGGCCCGCACCGGATCGGGCGTCGCGGCTCCGCGCCGCAGCCCAAGGGCTCCAATTCCCGCCATCAAAAGTCGGCCTTCCTCAATCGCGACAGCGTGGCCAAGCACTGCGCGGCGGCGTCACTCGCCCAAACCATACCAGGCACCCGCGACGTCATCGTAATGCGCCTTCGGATCATAATAGCGCACATTGAGCGCCTGGGCCCGTGCCGTCAGCTGCCCGGTCGCCCACAGGAGCTGGTAGGCGGCCACGACATTGTCGTGTTCCGCCGAGGCCATGGCAACCTGGGCATTCAGGAGTTCCTGCTGGGCATTCAGGATATCCAGGACCGACCGCTCTCCGCCCTGCTGCTCCTGCGTGACCCCATCGAGGGCCCGCTTGTCCGCATCGACCTGGGCCTGATTGGCGCGGATCTGGGTGCGCGCGCTGCGCACGGCCTCCCAGGCATCGTCCACATCCTTGGAGGCCGACCGCTCGGCGGAGTGGACCGCCAGGGCCGATTGGCTGCGCAGTGCCTTGGCCTTGCGCACGGCCGCGTCCTCGGCGCCGCCCTGATAGATCGGAACGGTCAGCTGGCCGACGACGCTGACGATGTTCTGCGCCTTGGAGGTTCCGAAGATATTGGTTCCGGCCCCGTCCTGGACATATTGGTACTGACCGGAGACCGAGATCTGCGGCAGCATGGCGCCCACCGCATCGGCGACGGCGTATTCGGAGGCGCGCAAATCGGCCTTGGCCTGGATCACGCGCGGGCTGTAACGCGTGCCGATCTCCTGCGCCACCGCCTGGCTCGCCGGCAATTTCGGCACGACCGGCGACGGATCGAGTGTCGGCGCCGGCTGACCAATGACGTTGACGATGTCGATCGGCTGGTGGCCAACTGCCGCTCCGCCGCCGCGACATCGGACTGGGCGCGCGAGAGCCGCGCTTCGGCCTGGTCCACATCGGTGCGCGTGACCGCGCCGGCGCCGCGCTGGGTCTTGGCGGCATCCAGTTCCTTTTGCAGCGCATCGACGTTCTGGCGATTGAGCGCGACAACCTTTTCGTCGCGCACCACATCCAGATAGGCGGCGACCGCACCGAAAAGAACGCGTCGCTCGGTATCGACAAGCTGCGCGCGCGCCGAGCGCACCTGGGCCATCGCGCGGCCGACCTCGGCAAAGGTCTGGCCGCCCCGGAACAGGTGTTGCGTCACGGCGACCTGTCCAGTCAGGGGGCGCGTGTTGAAGCTCTCGGATAGTTCTGGATTTCGCCATGCTGGATTCCGTAGGAGACCGAGGCGTTCACCGTCGGCCGCCAGCCGGAATTGGCGGTGGCGACATTCTCGTCGACCGCGCGCACGCCGGCGCGAGCCCCGGCGAGATCCGGATTGGTTTCATAGGCGAGGGACATCGCGCCCCGGAGCGTCAGCGTCGCGGCAAGAGATGCCGCCGGCCACGCAAGGCCAATTGCCACTCCGAGAAGAGCACTCCCAATAAAGACCCGCATGGCACCCCTTTGCGGGAAGT
>CAVQBY010000007.1:0-374555 GCA_963710925.1 uncultured Pseudomonadota bacterium
AAGACTTCAGCCCGCACACCTGTAGAAGAATGTTTCTTTGATATGCATGGAAATTGGGCGGAAGGGTCCTGAAACATCCCGACGCTTTGCCGGCTTTCGAGCCAGCTTTTGCGCATTTATCCTTTCCAAAGGCCGGCAAGCTGGATAGATATCACTTGCTCTGGTTACGGGCAGGCAATGAGCGGCGTTGGGGTACGGGTCAGCGGAAGCCGAGCCATTCTAGGGCTGGGGATAGATGTGACGACAACGACCACGCTGGACACACCCATCTCATGGGGAACAAGCAAGCGGTTCCGCCGCCTGCGTCACGCTGGCCGGCAGTTGGCGCTTGCCGCGGCCGATGGGCTTGCCTTCCTGACCGCCGACCTCCTGATCCGCTGGGGGCGGCCGGTGCCCGCGCTGGTCTTTTTCCCCGGCACGACATTCGACCGCCACGCGCTCCAGATCGATGCCTTCCTGCTCCTGGCCGTGCTGTTTGTCGCAATGCGCTACATGGTCGGTGCCTATGGGCGCCGGCTGCCCTTCTGGGATAGCGCCCGTCTGACAACCAGGGCGCTGCTCATCACCTCCATTCCCGATTTTCTTCTTTTGACGCTCGCCGACGGGCTGTATTCGCCGCTGGCGATCTTCGGGACCTGGGCATTCCTGATCGTCGCGGTGCCGACGTCACGGCAGTTGGCACGGGTCATCATGGACAGGCTCGGGCTGTGGCGGATTCCCTCGGCCCTGATTGGCGATGGCGCGCGCGCCGGCGTGGTCTACACGGCGCTGTCGTCGTCTCTGTCGCTGGGGTTCGAGATCCGCACCGTCATCAGCTCGCAGCAGGGCGAACCGCTCCCCGATTCTCTGGCCGAACTGAATCACGTCGTGGTTTCGAATGCCGACGAGGTCGTCAACCGCGTCCTGCAATATGGATGCGAACAGGCCGTCGTCGCGACCGACGATGTCCATTCCGAGGGCTTCACGAATGTGGTCCAGAAATTCCTGGAAGCCGACCTGACGGTTGCGATCATTCCGTCACTGCGGCGCCTGCCGCTGGTGGGCCTGGACAGCAGCTATTTCTTCGGCCGCGATATCCTCTTGCTCCAGATGCGCAACAATTTGCGCCAGTGGGCACGTCGCCTTCTCAAGCGGTCGTTCGATTTCGTCGGTGCGGCGTTGCTTCTGGCCGTCCTTGCCCCACTCTTCGCGGCCATCGCCTTTGCGATCAAGCGATATGACGGCGGGCCGGTCTTCTTCCGCCACACGCGGATCGGCCGGGGCCGCACGCGCTTTGGCTGCATGAAATTCCGCACCATGGCCGTCGATGCCGACGACCGGCTCGCGCGCTGGCGGAGCGAAAATCCGGCCCTCTACGAGGAATTCCTGAAGACCTTCAAGCTGCGCGACGACCCGCGGGTGACCAGCCCCGGAAAATGGCTCCGCCGGACGAGCCTCGATGAACTGCCGCAGCTCATCAACGTCCTGCGCGGCGAAATGAGCCTGGTCGGCCCCCGCCCCGTGGTCGAGAAGGAATTGCACGACTACTACGGATCTGCGGCGCAGCTCTATTGCCGGGTCCGCCCCGGCATGACGGGTCTGTGGCAGGTCAGCGGCCGCAGCGATACCAGCTATGAAGAGCGCATCACCTATGATGAACTCTACATCCTCAACTGGACGTTCTGGTACGACATCGTGATCCTGCTCCAGACGGCGTGGATTGTCGCCTCCGGCAAGGGCGCATTCTAGGCAAACCGCCGTCAGGCCCGGCCGACACTCTCCAGCACCGCCTCGATAACCCGGTCCTGGTCCCCGGCGTCCAGATAGGGGTGCATGGGAAGGCTCACGACCGTCTTGCAGATCCGCTCACTGACGGGAATCGGCGCGCCGGGATAGTGCGCATAGCCTTTCTGTGCCGAGAGCGGGATCGGATAATAGACCGCCGTCGGAATCCCCTTCTCCTTGAGATCGGCTTGCAGCCGGTCGCGATCGGGCACCTGGATGGTGTATTGCGCCCAGGTGGATTGCGCCCCGTCGATGACGCGCGGCACGACAATGGAATTGGACGACTGCAGCGCCTCGGTATAGCGCCGCGCCACGGCCTCGCGCAGCGCGATCTCCTCGGGGAAGATCTTCAGTTTTTCCAGCAGAATCGCGGCCTGGATCGTGTCCAGCCGTGAGTTGACGCCGATGCGCACATTCTCATAGCGGTCGGCGCCCTGGCCATGCATGCGGATCGAGCGCAGCAAATCCGCCAGCCCGTCGTCATTGGTGAAGCTGGCGCCGCCATCGCCATAGCAGCCCAGCGGCTTGGCCGGGAAGAAGCTGGTCGCCGCCGCATCGCCGATGCCGCCGGCGACGCGGCCATCCAGCGTGGCGCCGAAGCCCTGAGCGGCATCGCACAGCATGAGCAGCTTCTCGCGCGTGACGATCGGGGCGATGGCGCGGTAGTCGGCCGGCTGGCCGAACAGATCGACCGGCATCACGGCCCGGGGCGTGAGCACGCCTTCGCGCTTCACCAGCGCGATCGCCGCCTCCAGGCTGGCCGGATCCATATTGTAGGTGTCGTCCAGCACATCGACGAAGACCGGGCTGGCGCCCACCAGAGCCACGACCTCGGCCGAGGCGGCGAAGGTGAAGGCCGGCACGAACACCGCATCGCCCGGCCCGATGCCCCAGGCCCTGAGCACGATCATCAACGCGTCGGTGCCATTGGCGCAGGCCACAACGTGCTTGACGCCCGCAAATTCCGCCAATCGCTCTTCGAACTCGCGAACCTGGGGGCCCAGCACCCATTGCCCGCCTTCGACGGCGGCCTGGATCGCACGGTTCAACGGGTCACCGAGCCGGCGCCGCTGCGCCTGCAGGTCGATGAAGGCAATCGGAGTACGCACCGGACCACTCTCCACAACAGAAGACAGCCGCTTCTAACGGCCGGCCCGGGCCGAAACAACTTGAGGCCCGGACACTAAATATTGCCGAATGCGTCATCGCCTCTTGAGGCCGGCGCGCGGGTCGGACACATTGCGCGCGAATTGCGCCGCCCGCTCCGCCCGCCTTGCGGAGCCAGCCCCGGCCGCCAACGCAGAGAGCCGATATGACCCAAGCCCTGGACCGCGTTTTCGCCCTGGAAGCTGTGCGCGTGACCGAGGCGGCGGCGATTGCCGCCTCCGCCCAGATCGGCCGCGGCGACAAGCACACCGCCGATCTGGTGGCCGTGGAGGCCATGCGCCATGCCTTTTCCATCCTGCCGATCGACGGCACGGTCGTGATCGGCGAAGGCGAGATGGACGAGGCGCCGATGCTCTACATTGGCGAGCGCGTGGGCCATGGCGGGGTCGCGGTCGACATCGCGGTCGACCCGCTCGAGGGCACCAATCTGACCGCCAAGGCCCTGCCCAACGCGCTGGCGGTGCTGGCCATGGCCGAGCCGGGCACCCTTCTGAACGCGCCGGACATGTATATGGACAAGATCGCGATCGGCGGGGGCTATCCCGACGGCACAATCGATCTGGATGCGGACCCTGCCGAAAACATTGCGTCGCTGGCGCGCGCCAAGAACGTCAGGACAAGCGACATCACCGCCTGCATCCTCGACCGTCCGCGCCACGCCACCATCATCGAAAAGGTCCGCGCGGCCGGGGCCGCCGTGCGCCTGATCAGCGACGGCGATGTGGCCGGCGTCATCGCCACCACCGACCCGGTCACCGGAATCGACATCTATCTGGGCTCGGGCGGCGCACCGGAAGGGGTGCTGGCGGCGGCGGCGCTGCGCTGCGTGGGCGGGCAGATGCAGACCCGGCTCGACTTCCAGACCGACGACGAACGCGCCCGGGCCGAGCGGATGGGCATCACCGATCCGGCCCGCAAATACCATCTGCTGGATCTGGCCTCGGGCGACGTGATCTTCGCCGCGACGGGCGTGACCGACGGCTCAATGCTGAGCGGCGTGCATCGCGAACGCGGCCACTTCATCACCGAGAGCGTCGTCATGCGCTCGGCCACCCGCACCGTGCGCTGGATCAAGGGACGGCACGAACGCGACGACGCAATCTGATCGGGGTCACGGCGCCAAATCTGGTTAACGGCACCGAAAGCCAGGCCCCCGCCTCACAGACCGAACGGGTCCATCGCGGTGCTTTGGTAGCCGCGGCTTGCCATGCAGTGCGAATAGGTGCGGTTGTAAACACCGGTCGAATCGCCGCCACCGATACGGGTCTGCGCGACCGACGCGCCGATCTGGCAATCATAGTTGTCCCGGCCGAACTGTATTCGGGAGGCATGACCGCGCGCAAAATCATCGGCCGTCAGCCTCGTGTAATGCATACATCCCGACAGCAGGGCGGCCAAACTGCCACCAAGAAGCCACCATCGCATCCAGATCCCCTTGTCTTGATATTGTAAGCGGGCCGGACGCCCTTTCTCTTTGCCGAGGCCTGCATGACACATCCAAATACGCACGCAAGAGAAATATTCGCGGAGAAGGTTCAAAATCGATTGACTGAGCTGTGCGATTTGTAATGCTCGCCTGTCCGTCCGTGTCGGGGCGGCGGGTGAGGCTGTGACCGGGACCGGGGTCACGCCGTGTAGGGGCATTTCCATGCGTTTTTTCCTGGCCATCGGCCTTGCTGTAACAATCTGCCTTGCGGCCATCTCGCCGGCCGCCCACGCATCGCCCTGGGCGGAAGTGGGCGACGCGCAGCTGCGCTCGGACATTCAGCTTCTGGCCGCGGCACGCGTCATCGACGGCATCACGACCCACTGGCCGCTTCCATGGGCGGGAATCCTGGAAGATCTGCGCCGAGAGCACGCACTGGACGGACAACCAGCCAATGTTCTGGCGGCCGCACGGCGCGTCAGGGTGCAGGCCGAAGCGCAATTGCCCAGACGGCGTCTGAAAGCCTCGGCATCCCTCGATGTTGCCAGCACGCCCGCTGTCGTGCGCGGCTTCGACGGCATGGGACGTGAAAAGCTTCAGGGCCAGATTTCCGGCGAAATGCTGCTGACGGACACGACGGCCATCCGCATCTCGGTGGGCGGGCAGCTGTCGGACTGGAACCATGGCCAGGGCCGGTTCCTTCCGGACAACAGCTATATCGCGCAAAAGATTGGCGGAGCCGTCCTCTATGCCGGCTATCTGACCCATTGGTGGGGGCCCGGCTGGGTCTCGGCCCTGTCGCTTTCGAACAATGCCCGCCCCTTCCCGCAGATCGGCATCTCGCGGCTCAGCACCTCGGCCTTCCAGACACCGTGGCTGTCGTGGATCGGGCCCTGGCAGGCCGAATTTTTCGTCGGACTGCTGGACGGGCCACGGGTCGACGAGAACACGCTCTATAGCGGCCTGCGCGTCACCCTCAATCCGCTCCCCGGCCTCGAAATCGGTCTGGCCCGCACCGAACAGTTCTGCGGCAGGCACCACCAATGCAAACCGATCGCCGGCTATTTCAACTTCAGCAACGATCCGCCAAGCATCCCAACTACGTCAATGACGAGGGCACGATCGACGTGCACTACTCCGGGCATGGCCTGGGGCACGGCCTATGAGCTGTACACCCAGATCATGAATGAGGACTTCGAACCCGATCACCCATTCCTACAGCACGCACCTGTTCGGCGGCAGCGTCTGGCTGCCGGTGGCCGGCAACACCATGCGGATCACGGCCGAATATACCGACAGCATCCCGACCGTGAACATCTTCAGCTTCGGCCGGGTGAATCACGGTTACGTCTACAACAACTACGACTATGTCGACGGCATGCGCTATCGCGGCCGCACGCTGGGATTCAGCCTCGACAGCGATTCACGCCTGGCGTCTCTGCAGGCAAGCTGGATCGACCGCCGCAACTGGACCTACACCCTGAGCTATCACCGCGCCTGGGTTTCGACGCCGCAGAATCTGCGGGCCGAATGTCGTGACCACGGCGCCGGTGAAGATCAATCTCGGCGAGGCGCGGGCATCAAGATGCCGCTGCACTGGGCCACCATCGAACTGGCCGGTCGCCTGCAGGACGATCAGCCCCGGCCCGACAGGGGGTTTGAGGCGTCGTTCGAGGCCGCTTTGACCTGGAATATGTAGTCCGGGCAGAACACGCACGCGCAAGATTACGTCCCCTCGATCGCAGCAATGACGCGGCGTGTGTGAGACATTTTGAATATTAGCAAGTTGCGATATCCGTGGTCGTTTGCGCACAGGCCGACGGCTGCATGGCATTGCGACCGCGAACATGGCTTTCCTTTTCGCGGTCAATTGAGTATTTGCAAAAAGCTGGAAAGCCCCAGGCAGCTAGAGCAACGGCCCTACATGCATCTGTTCGATTTGATCAATCCGCTGTTCGTGCTGGCGGGATTCGCCGCCGGTGCGCTGGTGGGGATGACCGGCGTCGGCGGCGGCTCGCTGATGACGCCATTGCTGATCCTCGGCTTCGGCGTGCCTCCGGCCACCGCCGTCGGCACCGACCTGATCTACGCTTCGGCGACGAATGCCGGCGGAACCCTGGTGCACGGCTTCAACAAGACGGTTAACTGGCGCATCGTCGGCCGGCTGGCCAGCGGAAGCATTCCCGCCGCGCTGGTAACCCTTGCGGTGCTGAGCCACGTCAAATTCGCCCACGGCGCCGTCGACGGACTGATCACGGCGGTTCTGGCCTCGGCCCTGTTCCTGACGGCGCTGACCCTGCTCTTCCATGCCCGTATCACGGCCTTTTACCGGGCCCGGGTGAGCGCCCTGCCGCCGCGGCTGGCGCGCAACCTGACGATTCTGATGGGTGCGCTGATCGGCGTGCTGGTCTCGATTTCCTCGGTCGGCGCGGGCGCCATCGCCGTGACCGGCCTGGTGCTGCTTTATCCCGATCTTCCGCCGGCCCGCATCGCCGGCACCGATATCGCCCATGCCGTCCCGCTGACATTGATCGCCGGCCTCGGACACTGGACCGTGGGATCGGTCGACTGGACTCTCCTCGTCTCGCTGTTGTGCGGGTCGCTACCGGGCATCTTCCTCGGCAGCCTGGCTTCGGTGCGAATCCCGGACTCGATTCTGCGCTACGGGCTGGCGGTAACCTTGCTTCTCATTGGCGGCCGCCTGGCGATATAAACACGCTATCATCGGGGCGATGGGGCCCGACATCACATGACGAAGACCATGAATTTTGCGCAGCAAACCAATCCACATGTCCTCACGCATCTGGATCGTCTGGAATCGGAATCGATGCAGATTTTGCGGGAGGTTGTCTCGCAGTGCGAGCGTCCTGTGATGCTGTATTCGGTTGGCAAGGATTCGGCGGTGATGCTGCACCTTGCGATGAAGGCGTTTTATCCGGCGCGCCCGCCCTTTCCGCTGCTGCATGTCGACACGACCTGGAAGTTCCAGGCGATGTACGAGATGCGCGACCGCATGGCGAAGGAGCTGGGCTTCGACCTGATCGTCCACATCAACGAGGACGGTCTGAAGCAGGGCATCGGCCCGTTCAGCCACGGCTCGGCGGTGCACACCGACGTGATGAAGACACAAGGCCTCAAACAGGCGCTGGACAAATACGGCTTCGATGCCGCCTTTGGCGGGGCCAGGCGCGACGAGGAGAAGTCCCGCGCCAAGGAGCGTGTGTTCTCGTTCCGCGCGCCGGGCCATCGCTGGGACCCCAAGACCCAGCGCCCGGAGCTGTGGTCGCTCTACAATGCGCGCCACGCCAAGGGCGAGACCCTCCGGGTGTTTCCGCTGTCGAACTGGACCGAGCTGGACATCTGGCAATACATCCACCTGGAGAACATCCCGATCGTGCCGCTCTATTTTGCGGCCGAGCGGCCGGTGGTCGAGCGCGACGGCGCGCTGATCATGGTCGACGACGACCGCATGCCGCTGAAGGACGGCGAGACCCCGCAGATGCGCATGGTGCGCTTTCGCACGCTGGGCTGCTATCCGCTGACCGGGGCGGTGGAGAGCCGTGCCACCACCTTGCCGCAGATCATCCAGGAGATGCTGCTGACCACCAGTTCGGAGCGCCAGGGCCGTGTGATCGACCACGACCAGTCGGCCTCGATGGAGAAGAAGAAGCAGGAGGGGTATTTCTGATGGCGCATATCGGAGCCCTGATCGAGACCGACATCGACGCCTATCTGACCCAGCACCAGCACAAGTCGCTGCTGCGCTTCATCACCTGCGGCTCGGTCGATGACGGCAAGTCGACCCTGATCGGCCGGTTGCTCTACGATTCCAAGATGATCTTCGAGGACCAGCTGGCGGCGCTGGAGGCCGATTCGAAGTCGGTCGGCACCCAGGGCGGCGAGATCGACTTCGCCCTGCTGGTCGATGGCCTGGCCGCCGAGCGCGAGCAGGGCATCACCATCGATGTCGCCTACCGCTTCTTCTCGACCGACAAGCGCAAGTTCATCGTCGCCGACACCCCCGGCCATGAGCAGTACACCCGCAACATGGTGACCGGGGCCTCGACCGCCGATCTGGCCGTGATCCTGATCGATGCCAGGAAGGGGGTTCTGACCCAGACCCGCCGCCACAGCTTCCTGGTGCAGCTGATGGGCATCCGCCACGTCGTGCTGGCGGTCAACAAGATGGACCTGGTCGATTACAGCCGGGACCGCTTCGAGGAGATCGTCGCCGACTACCGGGCCTTCGCCGAGGAGATCGGCCTGGGCGATGTGCTGGCGATCCCGATCTCCGGCCTCGAAGGGCGACAACATCACCGCCACCAGCCAGGCCACGCCCTGGTATGCCGGCCCCAGCCTGATGGCGCATCTGGAGACGGTGCAGATCGACGAGGCCCGGCGCGGGCGCGCGCCGCTCCGCATGGCGGTGCAATGGGTCAACCGGCCCAATCTCGACTTCCGCGGCTTTGCCGGCCAGATCGCCAGCGGCGCCGTCAGGCCGGGCGATGCGGTGCGCGTGGTGCCCGGCGGCAAGACCAGCACGGTGGCGCGCATCGTCACCGCCGACGGCGATCTCGAAGAGGCGGTGGCGGGCCAGTCGGTGACCCTGACCCTGGCCGACGAGATCGACTGCTCGCGCGGCGATGTCATTGCCGCGGCGGACAATCCCCCGGAGGTCGCCGACCAGTTCGAGGCCACCATGGTGTGGATGGCCGAGGAGCATCTGCTGCCGGGCCGGCCCTATTGGCTGAGGCTGGGCACCAGGCTGGTGTCGGCCTCCATCACCGAGATCAAGCACCGCATCCAGGTCAACACGCTGGAGCATCTGGCGGCCAAGCATCTGGAGCTCAACGAGATCGCCCTGTGCAATATCTCGCTCGACCAGCCGGTGGCCTTCGAGCCCTATGAGACGGTGCCCGAGCTGGGCGGCTTCATCCTGATCGACCGCGTCAGCAATGCCACGGTCGGCGCCGGCATGATCCGCTTCGCCTTGCGCCGCGCCCACAACATCCACTGGCAGGCGCTGGACGTCTCCAAGGACAGCCGCGCCGCCCTCAAGGGCCAGAAGCCGGCGGTGCTGTGGTTCACCGGCCTGTCGGGCTCGGGCAAATCCACCATCGCCAATCTGGTCGAGAAGAAGCTGCTGGCCGAGGGCCGCCACACCTGCCTGCTGGACGGCGACAATGTCCGCCACGGCCTCAACCGCGATCTGGGCTTCACCGAGGACGACCGGGTCGAGAACATCCGCCGCGTCGGCGAGGTCTCCAAGCTGATGGCCGATGCCGGCCTCATCGTCCTGGTGTCCTTCATCTCGCCCTTCCGCGCCGAGCGCGCCATGGCCCGCGCCATGGTCGAGGATGGCGAGTTCTTCGAGGTCCATGTCGCAACCCCGCTGGCCGTCGCCGAGGCCCGCGACGTCAAGGGCCTCTACAAGAAGGCCCGCGCCGGCCAGCTCAAGAACTTCACCGGCATCGACTCGCCCTTACGAAGAGCCCGAAAACCCCGAGCTCGTCATCGACACCACCGCCCTGTCACCCGAACAGGCCGCCGAACGCATCGTCGCAGCCCTGCGTGACGCCGGACGCTTCACCGCCTGAACATTTGTGCCATGATGACCGATAGGCATCGGCGCGGCGCTTGAGGCGGCGACCGCCCGTCATCATGGGACAGACCGAACAGTGCCGGCAGCGGACCGGCGGCGCGGGCGACAGGGCATATGGCAACGGACGGACAATCGATCCCGCGAGGTGGCAGTCGGCGCGAGACCCCGATGGGCCTGCGCATCGCCATGGTCTGCGCGATGATGGGCACCTTCATGCAGGTGCTGGATTCGACCATCGCCAATGTCGCCCTGCCCCATATGCAGGGAAGCCTGCAGGCCTCGCGCGACCAGATCACCTGGGTCCTCACCTCCTATATCGTCGCCGCCGCCATCATGACGGCGCCCGTCGGCTGGCTGGCCTCGCGCTTCGGACGCAAGAACTTCTTCGTCGTGAGCATGACCGGTTTCACGATCACCTCGGCGATGTGCGGCGCGGCGCTCTCCCTCGAGCAGATGATCCTGTTCCGGTTGCTGCAGGGCATGTTCGGCGCCGCGCTCTCACCGCTGTCGCAGGCGGTCATCCTGGACCGCTATCCGCCCGAACAGCGCGGCAAGATCATGTCGATCTGGGGCATGGTGGTGATGGTAGGCCCGATCCTGGGGCCGACACTGGGCGGCTACCTGACCGACAATTACAGCTGGCGCTGGGTGTTCTATGTCAACGTGCCGGTCGGCATCCTGGCGGTCGCCGGCCTTGTGCTGTTCCTGAGCGAAGATCGCGAAGCCGAGCAGCAGCGCTTCGACTGGATGGGGTTCGGGTTCTTCGCCGTCGCTATCGGCGCGCTGCAATTCATGCTCGACCGCGGCACGACCAAGAGCTGGTTCTCGTCCGGCGAGATCGTGCTCGAAGCCGTGCTGGCCGGCATGGGCGCTTATCTTTTCATCGTGCATTTCTTCACGTCCAAGCGCACCTTCATTCCGCATGGCCTGTCTGGCGGACCGAAATTATGTTTCGGCGCTGACGCTGACCTTCTTCATCGGCCTGCTGATGCTGGCGACAACAGCGCTCTTGCCGCCATATCTGCAGGATCTCGGCGGCTACTCGGTGCTCGATACCGGGTTCATGCTGGCGCCGCGCGCGGTCGGCACGATGCTGACCATGATGGTTGTCGGACGCATCGTCATGCGGATCGATGTGCGCTTGCCGATGACGATCGGCTGTGTGCTTCTGGCCTGGTCGATGTGGGAGATGGCGAGCTGGACTCCCGACATCACGCCGATGTCGTTGGCCGGAACCACCTTCATCCAGGGCATCGGCATGGGGCTGGTGTTCATCCCGAGCAACATCATGGCCTTCGCGACCCTGCCGGGCGAACTGCGAACGGACGCCTCGGCCATGATCAATCTGGTGCGCAATGTGGGATCGGCCATCGGCGTGTCCATCACCACCACGGCGCTGGCCTTTAATGTCCAGTCGGCCCATGCCACTCTCGCCGCCCATGTGAGCCCGCTCAACCGCGCACTCGACGTCAATGCGCAAAGCCTGATGTGGAGCCCGCACATGCCCTTCGGGCTCACGGCCATCAATGGCGTGATCCAGCGCAACGCGCTGATCGTGGCCTATTCCGACGTGTTCTACCTGATGCTGTTCCTGAGCCTGCCGAGCTTCCTGGTGCTGCTGCTGATACCCAAGCCCGAAGCGACGATCCGCGCACCGCCCATCGAAGCCGAATTCATGGACTGACGGACTGTCGGCGGATCGCCTGGATCTGGTTCTCGAGCGCATTCAGGAAGCGCGAGCGGTCCCTGGATCCGAACCCGGCATTGTAGGTCTGCTGCCCCGTCGCCTCGCGCAGATGGCGGTTCAATTCGCGCATCCCCAGCGCCATGCCGATGCCTTCCTCGGTGAACGCCTTGCCCGACGGCCCGAGCACCGCAGCCCGCTTTTCCAGGCAACGGGCGGCCAGCGGAATATCGGCGGTAATGGCGATGTCGCCGCGGCCCGATGTGATCGACGATCCAGTCATCGGCCGCGTCCGCGCCCTCGGGCACGATCACGGTCCGGATCTGCGGATCGCGGCTCGGGCGCAGCCCACCATTGCTGACGATGTGGACGGCCAGACCATGGCGGGCCGCCACACGGGCGACCTCGTCCTTCACCGGGCAGGCATCGGCATCGACGAAGATTTCCAGCACGTCCGCACTCCGGGAAGACAGGCCGGGCCCTGCCGCTGGACCGATCCGCTACCGCAAAAGGGCCCACACGCGCCAGCCGGACATCCCCAAAAATGTGAGGCGGGGCAATAACCCCGTTGCGGTAAGGGGTAAATTCTAGGCATGATGGCACATTGTCGCGCCTGCCCGCAGCCGGACAGGCGGGTGCGGTCATGGATTGGCGCCCGGCGGATTATCGGCAACATCATGGCTAACTTCGACAATAGCGCCCAGCGCCCGCTCGCCCAGGCCTCGGCGAAGGGCACGGTCAAGTGGTTCAATTCGACCAAGGGCTACGGCTTCATCACCCTGGAGAATGGCGGCGACGCCTTTTGCCATGCCTCGGCCCTGGCGGCGCTGGGCACGCCCCATGTGCCGCAGGGCGCGACGGTGGTCTGCGACCTCCAGGAATCGCCGCGCGGCCTGCAGGTGGTCGAAGTTCACAGCATGGACACCAGCACCGCCGACCCGGTGCCGGCGCGCCGGCCGCGGCCGGACGGCGGGGGGCATGCGCGATAGCGGGCCGAGCGGGCCACTGGTCGATGGAAAAGTGAAATTCTTCAACGATCAGAAGGGCTTCGGATTTGTGGTGCCGGATGCCGGCGGGGGACGATATCTATGTCCACGCCAGCGCCTTGCGCCGCTCCGGCATCCCCGCCCTGACCCCGGAACAGCGGATCCGCTATTCCACCCGCCAGGGCATGAAGGGCATCGAGGTCGACCGCATCGAACTGGCCTGACCGGGGCAAAGCTACTTCCAAGGCCGTCGGCTGCTGCAACGCTGCCCTGCTCCCAGGGCGGCGCCGGCACTCTTGAAATTCGCCCCCGCGAACATATATAGCCCTGATCTATATCGGTCCAATATAGAGTGGCTGCAGGGCGATGGACGTTCGCACGATCTGTTTGGCAATCCTCACCCGTGGGGATGCCACCGGCTATGAGATCAAGAAGCTCTTCGAAGACGGTACCTACCGGCACTTCGTCGAGGCCAGCTTCGGCTCGATCTATCCGGCGCTGAACCGGCTGACCGAAGAAGGTCTGGTTTCGGTGCGTGCCGAAGCCCAGGAGAAGCGGCCCGACCGCAAGGTCTATTCGCTCACCGAGGCCGGCCGGCAAGCGGTGACCGACGCGTTGATGCGGCCGCTGGCCGAAGACAAACATCGCTCGCCCTTCCTGTTCGCAATGCTTTTTTCGCATCTGTTGCCGCAAGAACACGTGCTGGCGACGATCGATGCCTATATCCGCCAAAGCGAAGCTTCGCTTGCGCAGATCGCCGACGCCCAGGCCGAGGCCACGGCAAGACGGCGGGCGAGCGCTTCGTGATCGGCTACGGCCAGGCGATCTACGTCGCGACTGCTCGGACCTATCTGCGCGATCACCGCCGGGAGTTCGAGAGGCGGCCGAGGCCGCCGAATAACTGGGGCGCAGCTGTAATGTTCCGTATCGCCATTGAATTCGCTCCGCCGCTGGTGGGACCGCAACCAGCCCGACGTTCTGGCGCCGGATGAAGCCGAGCTACCGCGCCGCGCTCGTCATCCTGGTGCTGGTCGTGCTGTGGATCGGCTCGGGTTGTCTGACCGGCACCGGCGCCGATGGCGACGCAGAGGACGCCAAGGCGAACAGCGCCAGCAGTGCCGCGCGTGCAGCGTCAGCACGCTCGCCTCCACCGAGCGCAGTGCCACGGTCAACCTCAGGGGCGCGCACGCAGGCGCTGCATCCGTGGACGTGAATGCCGAGGTCGAAGGCGTGGTGCAGGCCCTGCATTTCGAGAAGGGCGACAAGGTCAAGAAGGGCGACGTGCTGTGCCAGATCAAGGTCAACGACCGGCGGGCCAAGCTTGACCAGGCGCGTGCCGCTGGTGGCGCAGACGCGCAAAGCAGCACGACGTCGACCTGGAGCTTGCAGAAGGACGGCTTCCGTTCCAAGACCCAGGTGGCCGCTCGGCGGCGGCGCTCGAGGCCGCATTGGCCGGGCTGCGGACGATGCAGATCCAGCTGGCAACACCAGATCAGGGCGCCCTTCGACGGCTTCGTCGACGACCGCTATGTCGATGTCGGCGACTACATGCGCGTCGGCGACAAATGCGCGCTGCATCATCGCGCCCTGAGCCCTTCCTCGCCGTCGGCACGGTGACCGAACAGGAGGTCGGGCAGATCCATATCGGCGATCCGGCCACCGCCACGCTCGTCACGGGCGAAACCGTGACAGGGCAAGGTGCGCTTCGTCGCCAACAAGGCCGACGAGGTCACCCGCGACCTTCCGCGTCGAGGTGGAGCTCCCCAATCCGGACAACAAGCTGCGCGACGGCGTCAGCGCCGACATCCGCATCCCGGTTCGCCAGTTGCAGGCGCAGAAGATCTCGTCCGGCATCCTGGTACTGGACGACAACGGCGTCGGTGGGCGTGCGCACCGTCCGGACGGCATGGTCCACTTCGTGCCGGTCAAGATCGTCTCCGACGGGCCCGACGGGATGTGGGTGTCGGGCCTGCCCGACAACGTGACCGTGATCACCGTCGGCCAGGAATTCGTCACCGACGGCGAGAAGGTGGACGCGGTCCCGGACAACGGAGGAGCGGCGTCATGACCCGGATCGTCGAATGGGCGGTCACGAACACGCGCGTCGTCATGGCGATGATCGTCGGTGGTGCTGGTCGCCGGCGTCGATCGCCTACGACACGATTCCCAAAGGAAGCCGAGCCGGACATCCCGATCCCGGTGCTGATCGTGCAGGTGACCTATCCCGGCATCAGCCCGGAGGACAGCGAGCGCCTGCTGGTCAAGCCGCTGGAAACGGCGCTGCGCTCGGTCGAAGGGCGTCAAGACCATGACCGCGCGCGCCTATCCGGGCATGGCCGTCGTCATCCTCGAATTCGACGTCAACTTCGACAAGCAGAAGGCGCTGGAGGACGTGCGCGCCAAGGTGGACGAGGCGCGCGGGCGATTGCCGCACCGAGGCGGACCCGCCGGTCGTGCGGGAGATCAACACGCCTGCAGCCGGTGATCTCGGTCGCCCTTTCGGGCAACGTGCCCGAGCGCACGCTGCTGCAGCTCGCGCGCGACCTCAAGGACGACATCAAGGCGATCCCGACCGTGCTCGACGTCGACATCGACGGCGAGCGCAAGCAGATGCTGGAGATACTGATCGATCCTGTCCAAGCTGGAAAGCTATGGCATCTCGCAGCAGGAGATGTTCACGGCGGTCGCCAACAACAACAGGCTGATCGCGGCCGGCCTCATCGACACCGGCCAGGGCAGCTTCGCCGTCAAGGTTCCCGGGCGTCATCGAGAACGCCGACGACCTGCTCGAACCTGCCGATCCGCTCGACCGCGGACGCCACGGTCACTCTCGGCGACGTCGCGCAGGTCCGCCGCACCTTCTACGACGCCACCACCTTCGCGCGGGTGAACGGCCAGCCGACGATCTCGCTCGACGTCTCCAAGCGCATCGGCTCCAACATCATCGCCAACAACAAGGCGGTGCGCGACGTGGTGGACCAAGGCCGAGAAGCACTGGCCGGCGGGCGTCCACGTCACTTATCTGTTCGACAATCCCAGGACATCCGCGACATGCTGGGCTCGCTGTCGGACTCGATCATCCTGGCCATCGTGCTGGTGATGATCATCATCGTCGGCCGCGCTCGGCGTTGCGGTCCGGCCTGCTCGTCGGCGTCGCGATCCCGACCTCGTTCCTGATGGCCTTCATGGTGCTGAACGGGCATCGGCATGACGATCGAACGAGATGATCATGTTCGCCATGCTGCTGGCGGTCGGCATCCTCGTCGACGGCGCCATCATCGTGGTCGAATATGCCGACCGCAAGATGGTCGAAGGCGCTGCCGCCAGCGGCAAGCGTTCGCGCGAGGCGGCGCGGCGCATGTTCTGGCCGGTGGTCAGCGCCACCGGCCACGATGATCGGCGCCTTCCTGCCGATGCTGCTGTGGCCCGGCGTGGCCGGCAAGTTCATGAGCTTCTTCCCGATCACGCTGATCATCGATCCTGTCGGGCTCGATGATCGTGGCGCTGATCTTCCTGCCGGTGCTGGGCGGCGTTCTTCGGCAAGGCCGCCGCCGCGACGAAGAGCATGAGAAGGCGATCGAGGCCTCCGAGACCGGCGACTGGCGCGAGATCCCCGGCATCACCGGCTGGTATGCGCATCTGGCCGAACGCTCACGCAGATGCCCGGTGAAGGTGATCTGCGGGGCGCATCGGCGTCGGTCATCGCCGTGCTCGACGCTGTTCAGCGGTCTTCAACAATGGAACGGAATTCTTCGTCGACACCGATCCGGGCTATGCCAGCGTGCTGATTTCGGCCCGCGGCAATCTTTCCGCCAAGGAAAAGCGCGACATCGTCATGAACGTCTCCGACATCGCCAGACGGTGAAGGGCATCAAGCGCGTCTACGCCGCGTCGGGCGG
The DNA here is from genome assembly GCA_963710925.1 of uncultured Pseudomonadota bacterium. GTDB lineage: Bacteria > Pseudomonadota > Alphaproteobacteria > Micropepsales > Micropepsaceae > Rhizomicrobium. The sequence continues at coordinate 16,529 of CAVQBY010000007.1, forward strand.
GCGACGCATGTCGCTCAACAGCCAGGGCGGCGTGCCCGTCGACAATATCGGCCGGCTCGGCATCGAGATGAAGGACTATCGCGAACGCCGCCCCGGCAAGGAAATCGAAGAAGAAATCCGGCGCAAGACCGCCAATATCCCGGGCGTGCATGTCGAGGTGCGCGAGCCGCAGAACGGTCCGCCGACCGGCAAGGACGTCATGATCGACGTGTCCTCGGACGATTATGCCAACCTTGCGCAGATCACCAGCACGATCCGCAAGCACATGGACGCCCTGCCGGAACTGCGCGACGTCGAGGATACGCGCCCGCTGCCCGGCATCGAGTGGGACCTGAAGATCAACCGCGAGCTGGCCAGCCGAGTCGGCGCCAATGCCCAGTCGATCGGCACGGCGGTGCAGCTGGTCACCAACGGCATCCTTGTCGGCAAGTACCGGCCCGACAACTCCCAGGACGAAGTCGACATCCGCGTGCGCTATCCCAAGCAGGCCCGCGGCATACACGCCCTCGACAATCTGCGCGTGGCGACCACCGGCGGCGTCGTCCCGATCACCAACTTCGTCAAGCTCGTGCCGGAACAGCAGGTCAGCGACATCGAGCGCGTCGACGGGCATCGCGTCTACCACGTGCGCGCAAACCTGAAGCCCAAATGCAGTCCAACCGTCACCACGAACTGCATAAAGAAGCAGATCCTGCCGAGTGCGGAAGTGGCCAATCTCAAGTCCTGGATCGCCGCCCAGAACTTCCCGCGGGACGTGCGCGTGACGTTCAAGGGTGCGGATGAGCAGCAGAACGAATCCGGCGCATTCCTGATCGAGGCGGCGTTCCTGGCCCTGTTCCTGATCGCGATCGTGCTGCTGGCGCTGTTCAACAGCTTCTACCATGCCACCCTGATCCTGATCGCGGTCGTGCTGGCCATGATCGGCGCGCTGCTGGGCATGGTGGTGATGGGGCAGTCCTTCTCGATCATCATGACCGGAACGGGCATGCTCGCGCTTGCCGGCATCGTCGTGAACCACAACATCGTTCTGATCGACACCTTCCACCGCCTGCGCGATGCCGGCATGGAGCCGATCGAGGCGGTGATCCGCGCCAGCGCACAGCGCCTGCGGCCGGTGTTCCTGACCACGATCGTGGCGATCGCCGGCATGCTTCCGATGATGTTTGCGGTGGAGATCAATTTCGCGACGCGTCAAATCACGATCGGCGGCCCGGACGGGCTGATGTGGGTGCAGCTCTCGACGGCCATCGTCTTCGGGCTGGCCTTCTCCAAGGCCATCACGCTGGGGCTGGTGCCGGCGATGATGGCCCTGCCCTATCGCATCCGCGAGCATCACGGCAGCGTGCGGCACGCCCTGGTGGTGCGCAGCGCGGCGCCGTTCCGCTGGATCGGCCGCCTGGTTGGCCGGATTCGCGGCCGGCGCCACGGATCCGGCGCGGAGACCCAGGCCGCGGAGTGATCACTCCGCGGCGGGTTCGGGCAGTTGCGCGGCCGGCCACGGGGCTGACGTCGGGATCGGTCTCGACCTCCGTCAGCCTCTCGCGCACCGCGGCGGCTTCCTTCTGCTTGTTCCACATCGAGGCATAGTGGCCGTCCATGCGCGACCAGCTCGGCGTGGCGGCCGCGCTCGACGATCTCGCCATGATCAAGCACCAGGATCTCGTCGGCATCGACGACGGTCGATAGCCGATGGGCGATGACCAGCGTCGTGCGGTTCTTCGAGATTTCCTTCAGCGCGCTCTGGATTTCGCGCTCGGTGTGGGTGTCGAGCGCGCAGGTCGCTTCGTCGAGCAGAAGGATGGGCGGGTTCTTCAGGATGGTGCGGGCGATGGCGACGCGCTGCTTCTCGCCGCCGGAGAGCTTGAGGCCGCGCTCGCCCACCATCGATTCATAACCCTAGCGGCAATTCGCGAATGAATCGATCGATCTGGGCCATGCGGGCGGCCTCCTCGATCTCGGCTTCGCGCGGCACCGATGCGGCCATAGGCGATGTTGTAGCGGATGGTGTCGTTGAACAGCACGGTGTCCTGGGGAACGATGCCGATGGCGCGCGCGCAAGCTCGCCTGGGTCACATCGCGGATGTCCTGGCCGTCAATGGTCACCTTGCCGCCCTTCACATCATAGAAGCGGTAAAGGATGCGGCGAGATGGTGGACTTGCCGGCACCGGAGGGGCCCACCACGGCCACGGTCTTGCCGGCGGGCACGGTAAAGTTGATGCCCTTGAGCACCGTGCGGTCCGCATCGTAGGAGAAGACCACATCCTCGAAGCGGATCTCGCCGCCGGTGACGGTGAGCGGCGGCGCGCCGGGCTTGTCCTCGACCTCCTGGGGCTGGTGCAGAAGGGGGAACATCGCATTCCATATCGACCAGCGCCTGGGTGATTTCGCGATAGACCGTGCCCAGAAGATTGAGCGGCACATAGAGCTGGATCAGGATGGCGTTGGCCATGACCAGGTCGCCAACCGTGTAACGCCCCTCCTTGATACCGATGGCCGCCAGCATCATGCATCGCGGCCAGCCCGGTCGAGACGATGACGGCCTGCCCGGTATTGAGCACCGACAGCGAGATCTGGGTCTTGATGGAGGCGCTTGCGTAGCGCTCCATCGAATGATCGAAGCGCCCGGCTTCATGGTCCTCGTTGTTGAAATATTTGACCGTCTCGTAATTGAGCAGGCTGTCGACGGCCTTGGTGTTGGCGTCGGTATCGCTCTCGTTCATCTCGCGGCGGAAGCGCATGCGCCAGCGGGTGATGGCGAAGGTGAACCAGATATAGGCACCGACCATGCGAGACCGTGGTCAGCGCGAACCAGACATCGAAACGCCACAGCATGATCGCGGTGACGAAGATCAGCTGGAGAATGGTCGGGAAGATCGAGAAGATGGCGAAGGACAGAAGCGTGTCGATGCCCTTGGTGCCGCGTTCGATGATGCGCGACAGCCCGCCGGTCTTGCGTTCCAGATGGAAGCGCAGCGACAGAGTGTGACATGTGGCGGAAGGTTTCCAGCGCGATTCGCGCACGGCATGGAACGCGACCTTGGCGAAAATTCCGTCGCGCAGCTGGGCGAAGGCCTGCATCATGATGCGGGCAAAGCCATAGGCGACGATCAGCGAGATCGGCGCCAGAAGCGCGATCGCCACCTTGCTGCCCGACAGATCGTCGACGGCGCGGCCGAAGAAGAACGGGATCGAGACCGTCGCCACCTTGGCCAGCACCAGACATATGACGGCGAAGACGACACGCAGCTTGAGATCGCGCCGGCCCTTGGGCCACAGATAGGGCGCGAGCGCCCGCAGCGGGCCAAGGCCCGGCGTGCCGTCGCCGCTTTCCAGCATGGCATTGGGCGGGGACATGGCTCAGTTCCCCATATTGCCGCCGCCAAAGACCAGGAACCCGGCCACGAGGGCAAGAAGGGCAATGACGGACAGGATGACGAGCGAACGCGGCACGGCTAACCTCCGGCGGATCAGGGCAGGCACCCATCCCGTGTACGAAGCCGCGTCCCGCGCCGCAATCCCCATAGGCGCAGAGCCGGATCGCGCAGAACACAAAGGCAGGCAATGAACAGGGCAGCGACGAACCCTCCCGGCGAGGCGGGACGCACCGCCAGGACGATCGGCATCTTCTGCGGTTCCTCCGACGGCGCCGATCCGGCCTATGCCGCGGCGGCGATGGAACTCGGCCGGCGGATGGGCGAGGCCGGCCTGGCCATGGTGTTCGGCGGCGGCAATATCGGGCTGATGGGGCGCACGGCGCGCGCCCTGCGCGAGGCCGGCCAGCCGGTGCATGGCGTGCTGCCGGAGTTCCTGCGCTATCTCGAACCGCCCATGACCAATGGCGAGACGCTCGAGATCACGCCCGACCTGCAGGAGCGCAAGCGGCGCATGCTGGCGCTGGCCGACGGCTTCGCCATCCTGCCGGGGGGCCTGGGAACGCTGGACGAATTCTTCGAAGTCATCACCTCCGTGCAACTGGATGTCTTCGCCAAGCCCATCGTGGTGCTCGACACCGACGGATTCTACGCGCCGCTCAAGGCGCTGCTCGAACATGTGGTCGAACGCGGATTTGCCAAGGCCGAAAACCTGGCCTTGTGCCGCTTCGTGGCCACGCCCGACGAGGCGGTGGCGGCGCTGCGCGCGGGGCTGGGCTAGCGCCGGTCTCCGCGCAGGGCCCGCAGGCGCCAGCGGCTCATCTGGCCTTCGGCCGCGACCAGGGCCAGCGCGCTCCACACGCAGAAAAAGGTGATGCCATCGACGAGCTTGAACGGCTCGCCATAGAGCAGCGTCGCCACCAGCAGGGTGATCGAGGGCGCCAGATATTGCAGGAAGCCCAGCGTCGACAGGCGGATGCGCCGCGCCCCGGCGGCGAACATGGTCAGGGGAATGGCCGTGACCGGACCGGCGCCGACCAGCATCGCATCGTGGAGCAGGCTTTCATGCTGAAAGGCCAGCGTGCCCTGCGCCGCCCAGTAGACGAACAGCCCCAGCACGAGCGGAAACAGGACCAGCGTCTCGATGAACAAGCCGTCGAGCGCATCGACCGGTGTGAGCTTGCGGAAGTAGCCGTAGAAGCCGAAGGAAAAGGCCAGCGCCAGCGCGATCCAGGGCAGACGGCCGACCGCCAGGGTCTGCACAGTGACGGCGATGCCGGCCAGGACCACGCCCAGCAGACGCAGGCGCGACATGCGCTCGCCGAACAGCGTCACGCCCAGCGCGATCGAGAGCAGCGGCAGGATGTAATAGCCCAGGCTCGCCTCGACCAGCTGGTTGGAGGCCGCGGCATAGACATAGACCGTCCAGTTGACGGCGATCAGCCCGGCGGTGAGGGCGAGATTGCGCGCGATCTTCGGCGTCGTCAGGATCGAGAGGATGCGCGACCAGCGGCCGCGCGCCAGCGTGACGAGGCTGACGAAGAACACGGCGAACAGCACGCGCGAGGCCGTGATCTGGAAGGGCGAGACAGCCGCCAGCGCATGCCAGTAGATCGGCAGGACGCCCCAGGCGGTATAGGCCGCGGCGGCAAAGACGATGCCGGCGCGCTCGTCCGGCGCGCCGGCTTGCGGGTGTTCGCTCATGGTCGGTTCAGCGCGGTTGCACGATCAGATCGTTGAAGAAGTCCGTCAATGCCAGCCTCGTCAGCTCGGGCGGCAGGACATTGAGCACCTGATTGAGATCGGAGGTGCGCGGCGGCAATTTCCCGCCGCCCACGCCCAGCGCATCCATGACCATCTGCAATTGCGCCGGATCGGCCGGCGCCGACGGGTCGTGCTTGGCCAGCTCGGCCTGGACCAGCGCGACAATGGGACTGGGCGGAATGTGTTTGGCGCGCGCCACGGCCGTTTTCAGATCGGAGACGAAGCCGTCCGCCTTTTCCAGCGCCGACTGACCAATAGACAGATGGATGTTTTCCTTCGAGCCGTGAAAGCCGAATTGCGGCTGCACATACCAGCCCAGCTCCTTCATCTCGTCGATGAGGTTGAAGATCGGGAAACGCGTCCGAGGTGACGGCGAGCAGATTGGCATCGGGCGTGCCGAGGATGCGCAGTTCCGGAATTTCCGAAATGCCGCGCTTGATCGTCTGCGTCGCGGCCAGCGTGCGGCGGGCATAGGCGAGATAGCCGTCATCGCCGACGAAATTCAGCACGGCCCAGGCCGCGGCCACCGGCCCGCCGGATTTCGCCGACTGCATGGTGGGATTGATGATGGTGTAGCCGGTCCAGTCCGCGCAGGTGAAGATCTGGAAGCGGCGCAGTTCCTTGTTGCGATAGAGGATCACGGCCGCGCCCTTGGGGCAGTAGCCATATTTGTGCAGGTCCATCGAGATCGAGGTCACGCCCGGCACGGAGAAATCGAAATCGGGAATCGGCTGCCCGAGGCGACGGAAATACTGGAGGATGAAGCCGCCGATCGCATTGTCGACATGGAAGAGCACATTGTGCTTGCAAGCGCGATGGGGCGCGATCTCGGCGATGGGATCGACGACGCCATGGGCATAGGAGACGGCCGAGGCGACAATCAGCGCCGTGTTGGGCGTGACCGCCTTCTCGATCTGCTCCGGCACGGCGCGGAAGGTGTCCGGATCGACCGGCACCAGCACCTTCTTCAGGCCGAAATAGTCGGCGCCCTTGTGGAAGGCGGCATGGGCGGTGACCGGCAGGATGATTTCGGGTTCGGCGATGTTCTTGACGGCCCGCGCCCAGTCGCGCGCGGTCTTGACCGCCAGCATGCAGCTTTCGGTGCCGCCGCTGGTGAAATTGCCGGCCACATCCTCGTCGCCGCCGAGCATCGCGGCGCGTCATGCGCGATCAGCTCGCGCTCCATGCGCGCGAGGCTGGGATAGACGGTGGGATCGAGCGCGTTCTCGGTGAGATATTGCGTATAGGCGCGCTTGGCGACGCGCTCCACATCGGCGCCGCCGTCATAGATATAGGCCAGCGTCTTGCCCGCGCGCCACGGCATGTCGCCATCGGCGAAATGGGTCAGCTTGTCGAACACTTCGTCTTCGCCAAGGCCCTTGGACGGCAGCTTCATCATGGTCAGGTTCCCGCGCCGTCGCGATAGAGTTTGTAGCAGATCGAATCCGACAGCGCCTCGAAGGAGGCATCGACGATATTGGGCGAGACGCCGACCGTCGACCAGCGATTGCCCTGCCCGTCCACGCTTTCGACCATGACGCGGGTGACCGCCTCGGTGCCGCTGGTGAGGATGCGCACCTTGTAATCGACCAGCTTGAGGTCCTGCAGGAAGGACGAGTATTTGCCCAGATCCTTGCGCAGCGCGGCATCGAGCGCATTCACCGGACCGTTGCCGGTGCCGACATTGTGCAGCTCTTCGCCGGCCACGTTCAGCTTGACGACCGCCTCGGAGATGGTGGTGAGCTCGCCCAGTGCGTTGTGGCGGCGTTCGACCATGACGCGGAAGCTTTCGACCGTCGAAATAATCCGGCACCTGGCCGAGCGCGCGGCGGGCCAGAAGTTCGAAACTGGCTTCGGCGCCGTCATAGGCATAGCCCAGAAATTCGCGCTGCTTGACCTGCTCCAGCAGGCGGGCGATGCGCTTGTCCTTGGGCGTCGACATCGATGCCCAGTTCGGCCAGGCGCGCCAGAACATTGGAACGGCCCGACTGGTCCGACACCAGGATCTTGCGCGTGTTGCCGACCACGTCCGGCGGCACATGCTCATAGGTCGTCGGGTCCTTGGCCACGGCCGAGGAATGCAAGCCCGCCCTTGTGCGCAAAGGCCGAGGGGCCGACATAAGGCGCGTGGCGCGCCGGCGCGCGGTTGAGGATTTCGTCCAGCAGGCGCGAGACATGGGTGATGCTCGCCAGCTGCGCCACCGAGATGCCGGTCTCGAACTGGCTGGCATAGGGTTCCTTGAGCAGCAGGTTCGGGATCAGCGTGCACAGATTGGCATTGCCGCAGCGTTCGCCCAGCCCGTTGAGCGTGCCCTGCGCCTGACGCGCGCCGGCACGGATCGCCGCCAGCGTCACCGCCACGGCCTGTCCGGTATCGTTGTGCGCATGGATGCCGAGATTGGCCGTCGGGCAGCTTCGCCTTGACCTCCGAGACGATGCGATAGACCTCCTCCGGCATGGTGCCGCCATTGGTGTCGCACAGGACCAGCCACGCCGCGCCGGCATCCGCCGCCGCCTTCACGCATTGCAGCGCGTAGTCCGGATTGGCCTTGTAGCCGTCGAAGAAATGCTCGGCATCCAGCAGCGGCTCGCGGCCGCGCGCCACCACCGCGGCGATGGATTCGGCGATGCCGTCGACATTGTCCTGGCGCGGAATCTCGAGCGCGACATCGACATGGAAATCCCAGCTCTTGGCGACGAGGCAGGCCGCGCCGGCCTTCGCGTCCAGCACGGCCGACAGGCCCGGATCGTTGGCGGCGCTGCGCCCGGCGCGCTTGGTCATGCCGAAGGCGGTCAGCTGCGCATGTGCCAGCGGCGGCGGATCGGCGAAGAACTGCGTGTCGGTCGGGTTGGCGCCGGGGAAGCCGCCCTCGATGTAGTCGAGGCCGAGGCCGTCCAGCGCCAGCGCGATCTGGCGCTTGTCCTCGACCGAGAAGTCGACACCCTGCGTCTGCGCGCCGTCGCGCAGCGTGGTGTCGAACAGATAGAGGCGCTCCCGGATCCCGTCCTTGCTCACGACACGGCCCCCGTCACCCCGGCTCGCGGCCCAGGCGCATCGCCACGGCGTTCATGGCCGCCAGCAAGGCGGCATCGAACTCCGCGCTGAAACGCAGCTCCGTCGTGCAGCCATGCATGAGCCGCAACATGCGCAGATCCTCGCGCAGGGCGCGGCGCCGGGCGATGAACTCCGCCGAGTAGCGGCCATGCCGGCGGGCATTGCGGTTGCCCTTGGGCGCGCCGGGACCCTTTGCCGGGGGCGCGGGCCCTTCGGCAACATAATTGTTCCGCATTTTTTTCGCGTTTTTCCGTGGGGTCCGCGCGGCAGCATCCGCGAGCACCGGCGTCGGAAAGCGCGCGGTCTCGTTTTTCATGCGTGCAGTTTACGCGGCTATTCCGGCAGGGGGATAAGATTCCCGCGAATTGGCTGTACATCACTGAAACACTTTCATTATCGGTATAATTGAATGCGGGATAAGGCTGCCGGCGCCCGCCAAAACGTGACACGGGGCTCATTGCAGCGGGCCTTTGCGGGCCGGCGGCAGAGATTTTTCCATCGTCGTGTTGCCGAGCCACTGGCCGTTGAGCTCGACCGTGTTGCGGCGGACGGCGGTGTAGCCGCGCTTGCCGAAGAAGTCGCGCGCGGTATCGGAGGCATCGGTGGTCAGCGTGGCCTGGCCGCGCGCGGCGGCCAGCGTCTCCAGCGCCTCGACCAGGGTTTTGGCGACGCCGCGGCCGGCAAATTCGGGGCGGACATAGATCATGTCGAGGTAATCATTGTCCCTGAGCGAGGCAAAGCCGACGGGCTCGCGGTCGATGGTGGCGATCAGCGTGAGCTGGCCGGCGAGCTTCCTGGCGAAACCGTCTTCGTCGTCGGCCGCCGCGATCCAGGCCTCGAGCTGGGCGGGGCTGTAATCCTCGGCCGCCAGGGTTTCGATGGCGGCGCGGAAGATCGCCGCCAGCACCGGTGCATCGGCCGGCAGCATCGGGCGGAGGGCCGGGGTGAGAGGCGCACTCATTGGACGGCCTCCCACGCGCTCGCGGCGCGGCGAGCTATGGCGATGATCTCCGGGCTGGCGGAATCGAAGGGGCGCCGGTCCCAATCGCCGAAACAATCCTCGAGCGTGAAACCGTTCTCTTCCAATTTGCGCATCAGGGCCTCTGCGCCGATGAAGCGCAGGCTGCTGGTGCTGATTTCGGATTCGGCCCAGGCCGGACAGTCGAAGGTGTGGGTGAAGGTGAGCACCTCGTCGCGCATCGGCGTATCGAGACGTGTGTGCATGTTCACCATCGCGCCGCCGGCACTCGGCACCGCACCGCGATAGGCATCGGGCCAGCCCTCCCAGGCGCGCGCCGCAGGATTGCGGGTCTCGAAGGCGAAGCGGCCGCCCGGCATCAATGCGGCATGAATCGCGGTCAGTGCCCGCGCAATCTCGTCGTCCGTCAGCAGCACCTGAAAGGCATGGCCCGTCATCACGACGAGGTCGAATTGATGGCTGAAGCGCACAGTTTCAAGCGTCCCCGGCTGCCACGCGATATCACCGCGCTCGCGGGCCACAGCCAGCATCGCTTCGGCCGGATCGAGGCCCACAAGCTGGCCGGTATGGCCTCGCGCACGGGCCATGTGCAGAAGCGCGCCGGTGCCGCAACCAACATCGAGCACGCTGTCCGCCGCCATCACATAATCGAGATAGAAGGCGAAGTCCGCCCGACCAGCGCAGAAGAGATCATAGAGCGCAGCCAGCTTCGGCTCGGCAAAGTAGCGGTCCGGCGCGCTCACCGCTTCACCTCCCAGGTGGTGCCGTCCTTGCCGTCTTTGAGCACGATGCCCTTGGCCAGAAGTTCGTCGCGGATGCGATCGGATTCGGCGAAGTTCTTGGCGGCGCGGGCGGCCTTTCGGGCTTCGATGGCGGCGAGGATTTCGGTTTCGCTCGACATCGGTCGTTGCGCGCGCAATGGCCGTCGCGGGGTCGGCACGCAGAAGCCGAGTAGCATGAGCCCGCCCGCCAGCTCTTCCGGCGAGCGACTGGTGCAGTCGGCGATGACAAGCGGCGTGTTGATGTCGTCGCAAAGCGCGTGGAGTACGCCAGCATCTACTTGGTGCGCCACTCCTGCATTCGACTTGGCAGCCCATCGGCGATCAGTCGTACCAGCGTTGCCGCGAGCATGGCTCCATTTTCGGCGGCAGAGCTTCAACCGTTCGATGTCCAATCGAGTGGGCTGACGGTAGTGGGTGCTGCAGCATGTGAGGCTCAGTACGCCGCCTCCGCCCGCCGCCAAACTATCCTCTGCAGCAGATCCTGCACGGTCACGAAATTGCCGAGGCTTTTCGACATCTTCGCGCCTTCGACCTGCAGGTGGCCGTTGTGCAGCCAGTAGCGCGCGAACGGGTGGTCGTGATGGGCGCCTTCGGACTGGGCCAACTCGTTCTCGTGATGGGGGAAGACCAGATCGATGCCGCCGCCATGGATGTCGAAGGTCTCGCCCAGATATTCGGCCGACATGGCCGAGCATTCCAGATGCCAGCCCGGGCGGCCGAAGCCCCAGGGCGAGTCCCAGCCCGGCGTGCTGCGCGTCGGACGGTTTCCACAGCACGAAATCCATCGGGCTTTTCTTGTAGGGCGCCGGGTCGACGCGGGCGCCGGCCACCATGTCGTCGACCGTGCGCTTGGCCAGCTTGCCGTAATCGGGCTTCGACGAGACATCGAACAGGACGTGACCCTGCTCGACATAAGCATGGCCGGCCTCGATCAGCGCCGCAATCATCGCGATCATCTGCGGGATGTGGCGGGTGGCGCGCGGGCTCGTGCGTCGGCGGCAGATTGCCCAGCGCGGCCATGTCGGCCTCGTAGATTTTCGTGGTCTCGTCGGTCAGTTCGCGCACGATGTCGAGGATGGGCACATTGCGGCCGGCCTGCATCTGGAGCGCGCGCGCGTTGATCTTGTCGTCGATGTCCGTGATGTTGCGGACATAGGTGACGATGGGTCCTCGCCCATAGAGATGGCGCAAGAGCCGGAACAGCACGTCGAAGACGATGGCCGGGCGCGCATTGCCGATATGGGCATAGTCATAGACCGTCGGCCCGCACACATACATGCGCACGTTCTTCGGGATCGAGGGGCACGAAGTCGTCCTTCGTGCGGGTCAGGGTGTTGTGGAGGCGCAGCGTGGTCATGGCAGTGGTCTTCTTCAGGTAAGCGTGATGTTCGGTGTTTATCGCCCCAACGACCAGCTGTCATGGCCCGCGTCGAAAACGCTGTCGCTATCGACCAGGCGACCCAGGTGACACCGCCTCAACCGGTCCAGAAATGACGGCGATGCAAAGTTTGCGGCAAAGCGCGGGCATTACCTGGGTCCCCCGTTCGCACGCTGTCGCTACGAACTCGCGGGGGATGACAGTCGTTTTGGGGGATGTGGATGAGCAAAGGGGATGTGTGCGGCGCTAGCCGCAAATCGAAATCCGGCAGATGTGGCGGCGAAAGCCAAGCATCGGACTAGACCGTTTCCCCGTTCAGGCGCGCAACAATCTTGTCGCGCGGGATGAGAGGTAGCAGCTTTTTGAGCTCCGGTCCATGTTCGCGGCCCGTCAGCGCCAGGCGCAGCGGGTGGAACAGGGCCCGGCCCTTCTTGCCGGTGGCCGCGGCCACCGCCCTGGTCCAGGCCGGCCAGCTGTCCTCGGTGAGGGGGGCGGGCGGCAGCAGGCCGGCGGCGGCGGCGGCCAGTTCGGCATCCTCGATCACCGGGGTGACGGGGCCGGCGACCAGCGTCCACAGATCGGCGGCGTCCTCGAGCCGGGTCAGATTGGCCTGCACCGCGGCCCAGAAATCCGCCCCGCCGCCGACGCCCAGCGTGGCCAGCCGGCCTTCCACCGCCGCATAGGGCAGGCCGTGCAGCAGCCGGGCATTGAGATGCAGCAGTTCGGCCGGATCGAAATGGGCGGGCGCGCGGCCGATGCGGGCGAACTCGAAATCGGCGATCAGGTCTTCGGGGGCGCTGAGGGCAATGGTGTCGGAGGTGCCGGTCTTGGCCAGATAGCAGGCCAGCGCCAGCGCCTCGATGCCATCCTCGCGCAGGCTGCGCAGCGACACCGAGCCCAGACGCTTGGACAGCGCCTCGCCGCCGGCGCCGATCAGCAGCGGAAAATGGCCGAAGGCGGGCACCGTGGCGCCGAGCGCTTCGAAGATTTCGATCTGGGCGGCGGTGTTGGTGACATGATCCTCGCCGCGCACGATATGGCTGACGGAGAATTCGATATCGTCCACCACCGAAGGCAGGGTGTAGAGGAAGCGGCCATCGGCGCGGATCAGCACCGGATCGGAGAGATGGGCGGTGTCGATTTCGACATCGCCGCGAATGGCGTCGTGCCATTTCACTTTCGACTGGCTGAGCTTGTAGCGCCAATGGGGCGTGCGACCTTCGGATTCGAGACGCGCGCGGTCGGCACCCGTGAGCGCCAGCGCGGCGCGGTCATAGACCGGCGGGCGCTTCAGGGCGATCTGGCGCTTGCGCTTGCGCTCCAGCTCCTCGGGCGTCTCGTAGCAGGGATAGAGCAGGCCCCTGGCCTTCAGCGTTTCGGCGGCGGCGGCATGTTCTTTGGCGCGCTCGCTCTGGCGGGCGAAGAGGTCGTGGGTGACGCCGAGCCAGTCGAGATCCTCCAGGATCGCGTCCTCGAATTCGCGCTTCGAGCGCGCGGTGTCGGTGTCGTCGATGCGCAGGAAGAACTGGCCGTCCTGTTTGCGCACGAAGAGGAAGTTCAGCATGGCCGTGCGGGCATTGCCGACATGCAGCAGGCCCGTGGGAGACGGCGCGAAACGGACGATCACCTGTTCTCTTGGGGTGGTCATTTCGCGTTCCGATAGGCGTTGGTGATGGGATAGCGGCGGTCGCGGCCGAAATTGCGCATGCCGAGAGCTTGACGCCCGGCGGCGACTGGCGGCGCTTGTATTCGGCGATGTAGAGCAGGTTCTCGATGCGCTTGACCGTGGCCGGATCATAGCCGGCGGCGACCACTTCCTCGAAGCTCTGCTCGCCCTCGACCAGACGCACCAGTATGCCGTCGAGGATCTCGTAGGGCGGCAGCGAATCCTCGTCCTTCTGCTCGGCGCGCAATTCGGCCGAGGGCGGACGGGTGATGACATTGTCCGGCATGACGCGGCCGGCGGGCCCCAGGCCGGTGGCGGGCGCGTTCTCGTTGCGCCAGCGCGACAGCTTGAAGACGTCCATCTTGTAGACGTCCTTCAGCACGTTGTAGCCGCCATTCATGTCGCCATAGAGCGTGGCATAGCCGACGCTCATCTCCGACTTGTTGCCGGTGGCGACCACCATGTGGCCGAACTTGTTGGAGACGGCCATCAGGATCAGGCCGCGAATGCGCGACTGGATGTTCTCTTCGGTGGTGTCGGGCGCGCGGCCCGCGAACAGCGGCGCCAGCATGCCGGTGAAGGAACTGACCGCATCCTCGATGGCGATGATGTCGTAATGGACGCCGAGCAGGCGCGCGATTTCGGCGGCATCGCTCAGGCTTTCGTCGGCCGTGTAGCGCGAGGGCATCATGATGCAGCGCACGCGGCTTGCCCCCAGCGCATCGACGGCGACCGCGGCGGTCAGCGCCGAATCGATGCCGCCGGACAGGCCGATGACGACGCCCGGAAAGCGGTTCTTGTTCACATAGTCGCGCAGCGCCAGCACCATGGCGGCATAGACCGCGGCATGGCCGGTTTCGGAGACCGCCTTTTCGCCCGGCGCGCAGACCCAGCCCGCGGAGGTGCGCGACCAGTCGGTGATCGCGACCTGCTCGACGAAGCCGGGCATCTGCAAGGCCAGGCTGCGGTCGGCGTTGAGGACGAAGGAGGCGCCGTCGAACACCAGCTCGTCCTGGCCGCAGATCTGGTTGAGATAGACCAGCGGCAGGCCGCTTTCGACCACGCGGGCGACGGCGTGGCTCATGCGCACATCCCATTTGCCGGCATCGAAGGGCGAGCCATTGGGCACCAGCAGGAGTTCGGCGCCGGTCTCGCTCAGACATTCGACGACATCGGGCGTCCAGATGTCCTCGCAGATGGGCACGCCGATGCGCACGCCGCGAATGTTCAAGGGGCCCGGCATGGGGCCGACGGCGAAGACGCGCTTCTCGTCGAACACGCCGTAATTGGGCAGATCGACCTTGCGGGTGGTGGCCTGAAGCTTGCCGCCGTCGATCCAGGCGACGGCGTTGTAGGGCTTGCCGTCTTCGCGCCAGGGCGTGCCCAGCAACACGCCGGGGCCGCCATCGGCGGTTTCGCGCGCAAGGGCTTCGATGGCGGCGCGGCAATCGGCGAGCATCGCCGGCTTCATCACCAGGTCTTCCGGCGGATAGCCGCACAGAAACAGTTCGGGAAAGAGGACGAGATCGGCGCCCGCCCCGGCGGCCTCGGCACGGGCGGCGCGAACCTTTGCCATATTGCCCGCAATGTCACCCATCATCGGGTTGAGCTGGGCCAGGGCGATGCGCAAACGATCTGTCATGGGGGGTATTTAGCCATGATCGCGGTGGAAGGGAATTGGCGGAGGCCTTGCCCGCTCATCCCGCATCGCCCGGCAGGAGCCGGGCGATCGATTTGCACGGCGGACACCGAGCCTCGGTGAAAAGCAAACCGGGTCACCCGGACTTCGCCGGGTGATGACGAAAAAGCGCGTGCGGGGATTTCGAGCGCCCGGACCGAAGGATCAGGCCTGAAGCGCGAATTCCTTGGCGGCCGCGCGGCGGGCCGTGAGGGGGGCGGCGGCTTCATCGATCAGCAGCGCGGTTTCGAGCGCGCGACGCGCCTCTTCGGGGCGCACCAGGGCGGCCGCCTTGAGACGGGAGGCGCGGACGAAGGAGGTCACCGATTCGCCCAGCGGGTCGATCAGCTCCAGCGCATTGAGGGCGCGCAGGGTGGTGTTCGTGACCGTGCGGGCGATGAAATCGATTTCGATCACGCCGTCGGAATAGACCGCGCGCAGCCCGCGGCGGCGCTGATCGGCGATGCGGCTGGCCAGCAGACGCGCCGTCGAGCCGTTCTCGAACTGCACCAGCGCCTCGACCTCGTCGGCCAGGCGGCCATGGGTGGCGCGGCCGGAAGCGCGCACATCGCAGACGCCGCCGGGGATGAGCTGATGCACCAGATCCAGATCGTGGATCATCAGATCGAGCACGGCGCTGACATCGGCGCCGCGGCCCGTCCAGGGACCGGCGCGCCAGCATTCGACCTCGAGCGGGGCGTCGCAGAAATCCAGCAGCCCGCTCTGCGCGAAGACAAAGCGTTCCTGATGGCCGACGGTGAGCACGCGGCCCTTGTCCTCGGCCAGCGCGATCAGCGCATCGGCTTCGGCCAGATCGGTCGCGATCGGCTTTTCCACCAGCACATCGGCGCCGGCCTCGAGAAAGGCGCGCACGATCTCGGCATGGGTCACGGCCGGCGAACAGATGGAGACGACATCGACCTTGCCCAGAAGCTCACGCCAGTCGGCCATGGTCGGCACGCCATGGGCAGCCATCGCGGCGGCCCGCGCCTCGACGCTGGGATCGGCGACGGCGACAAGCGCCACGCCCTCCATCGCCGCATATTTGGAGGCGTGGTGGCGGCCGAAAGCCCCGGCGCCGATCACGGCGGCGCGCAGAGGTGTGACGGAATTGGGCGCAGAACGGAACAAGGAGAATCCCCGGGAGATATCGGGACTTATGAGCCATAGCGGCGGCCCGGGCGCAACTCATAAAATGTTTCGTCTTGTTACACCCTTGCTGCCGGCCCGCGCCCTGTTAGGGTTGCCGCCCTTGAAATTCCACCATTCCCATCGTTAAGGAGACCGCCATGACCACCCAGAAAAGCCGGGAAATCCGCCTGAAAAAGCGCCCCGAGGGCATGCCCCAGCCGGGCGACTTCGAACTGGCCGAAACCGAGATTTCCGGGCCCGGGCCGGGCCAGGTGCTGGTCCGCAACATCTACATGTCCGTCGACCCCTATATGCGGGGCCGGATGATGGACCGCAAAAGCTATGTGCCCCCCTTCCAGATCGGCGAGGCGCTGCAGGGCGGGGCCGTGGGCCAGGTGGTCGAGGCCGGGTCCGGGGCCAAATTCGCCAAGGGCGACTATGTCACCAACTTCAATGGCTGGCAGGAATGGTTCGTCTCCGACGGGGCCGGGCTGGAGAAGGTCGATCCCAATCTGGCGCCGCTGCCAGGCCTATCTCGGCACCTTCGGCATGCCGGGGCTGACGGCCTATGTCGGCCTGTTGCGCATCGGCGAACTGAAGGAGGGCGAGCGGGTGTTCGTCTCCGCCGCCTCGGGCGCGGTGGGTTCGATCGTCTGCCAGATCGCCAAGAACAAGGGCTGCTATGTGGTCGGTTCGGCCGGCTCGGACGAGAAGTGCAAATGGCTGAAGGACGTCGCGCGCGTCGATGAAGCCATCAACTACAAGACCTGCGGCGATCTCGGCGCCGCCGTCGCCAAGGCCTTTCCCGAAGGCATCGACGTCTATTTCGAAAATGTCGGCGGCGAACATCTGGAGGCGGCGATCGCCAATATGCGCCAGTTCGGACGCCTGGCGCTGTGCGGCATGATCGAGCAGTACAACGCCACCGAAGCCCCTCCGGGCCCGCGCAACCTCATCATGGCGGTGGGTCTGAGCCTGAAGCTGCAGGGCTTCATCGTCTCCAACCATGCCGACATGCTGCCGGACTTCCTGCGCGACATGTCGGGCTGGGCCAAGGACGGCAAGCTGAAATGGCATGAGACGATCCTCGAAGGGATCGACAAGGCGCCCGAAGCCTTTATCGGGCTCTTCAAGGGCGCCAATTTCGGCAAGATGCTGGTGAAGATCGGCCCCGACAAAGCGGTGTGACCCTGCGCGATCGGCCCTCCCCGCGCGGGAGGGCCGGTTACGCGTCCGGGCCCATGGCGACGAGATTGGTCAGCGCCGCGACGACCAGATAGCTCAGCATCAGCGGGGCCAGACCGACCAGCGCATCGCCGGGAATGCCGCGCGCCACCGGGCAGCTCAGCCACGGATAGAGCGAGCCGATATAGAACAGCTGGATGCCGATCACCGAGACGACGCCCAGCACCAGGGCCAGCCCGCCGGGCCCCAGCGCCTCGGGCCGCGTCTTGCGCTCCAGCCGCACGATGCCCGCCGCCAGACGGATGCGCGACAGCGACGAAGCCCAGAAAGATCAGCGCCAGCAGCCAGGCGAAGGCCGAGGCGAAGACGCGCCCGCCATCGAGCCCGCAGCCTTGCAGCGCGGCGGCCAGCCGGCCCTGACCGGGGACCGCAAAACCGATCGCCGATTGCAGCGCGCCGAGAATTCCGCCCTCGACGTGATGGGGCAGATAGACCGTCTGCACGATGAAGCTGGCCAGCGCGAAGCCGATGAAGACGCGTTCGTTGAAGGCCGGCACGATGTGATGCGGCCGCAGGCGCGCCAGCAGCGGGCCGCTTCCGGGCGCGGCCGAAATACCGTAACCGGCGATGAACAGCAGGCCCATGGCGGCGAACAGCGCGACGATCAGCAACACCGCCGGCAGCACCTGGACAATCGAACTGTCCGGCATCATGGCGGCGCGGTTGAGGGCATAGCCGCCCGCGAACAGGCAGAACACAACCCAGCCCTTCGCCAGAAGGCGCGCAACGCCCATCCCGTCAGCCCCCTCTACTCGCCGACCTCTGCGCCGCTCACGCCGAAGCCGCGAGCGCCGCGCCCTTGATCCGTTCCGTGCGCAGGCCTTCGGCCATCTGGAAGGCCAGCTCCAGCGCCTGGCTGGCGTTGAGCCGCGGATCGCAATGGGTGTGATAGCGGCTCGACAGATCGGTGTCGGAAATCGCCTGCGCCCCGCCCAGACATTCGGTGACGTTCTGGCCGGTCATCTCGAAATGCACGCCGCCGGCATGGGTGCCCTCGGCGCGATGGATATCGAAGAAGGCCTGGATTTCCTTCTGGATGCGGTCGAACGGCCGCGTCTTGAAGCCGGATTGCGACTTGACGGTGTTGCCGTGCATGGGATCGGAAGACCACACCACCTTGGCGCCTTCGCGGGTGGCGGCGCGGATCAGCCGCGGCAGCTTTTCGCCCACCTTGTCGGCGCCGAAACGGCAGATCAGCGTCAGCCGGCCGGCAATGTTCTGCGGATTGAGCGCCGCGATGAGGCGCAGGAAATCGTCCTCTTCCAGGCCGGGCCCGCATTTGAGACCGATCGGATTCTTGATGCCGCGGCAGAATTCGACATGGGCGCCGTCAAGCTGGCGCGTGCGGTCGCCGATCCACACCATATGGGCGCTGGTGTCGTACCAGTCGCCGGTGGTGGAATCGATGCGCGTCAGCGCCTGCTCATAGCCCAGCAGCAACGCTTCGTGGCTGGTATAGAACTCGGTCGTGCGCAATTGCGGGACGGAGGCCGGGGTGATGCCGCAGGCTTCCATGAAATCGAGCGTTTCGCCGATGCGCCCGGCCAGCGCCTTGTAGCGCTCGCCCGCCGCATTGCCGGCGATGAAGCCCAGCGTCCAGCGATGGACATTGTGCAGATCGGCGTAACCGCCCGAGGCGAAGGCCCGCAGCAGATTGAGCGTCGAGGCCGACTGGGCATAGGCCTCCAGCAGGCGTTTGGGATCGGGCGTGCGGCTTTCGGCGTCGAAGGCCGGGCCGTTGACGATGTCGCCGCGATAGGAGGGCAGTTCGACATCGCCCTGGCGCTCGGTGGGTTCGGAGCGCGGCTTGGCGAACTGGCCGGCAATGCGGCCGACCTTCACCACCGGCATGGCCGCGGCATAGGTCAGCACCACCGACATCTGCAAGAGCACGCGGAAGGTGTCGCGGATATTGTCGGGGTGGAATTCGGCGAAGCTCTCCGCGCAATCGCCGCCCTGGAGCAGAAACGCCTTGCCCTCGGCCACCTGGGCCAGAGCGGCCATCAGGTTGCGGGCCTCGCCGGCAAACACCAGCGGCGGGCGGGTCTTCAGCGTGGTCTCGACCGCCGCCAACGCGGCATTATCCGGATAATCCGGTACCTGGCGGATCGGCCTGGACCGCCAACTCGCGGGGCTCCAGGACTGCGGCACGTGCGTCACTCCATTGAATGTCTTGCCGATATACGAAACGGCGCCGGGCTTGGCCAGCCTGTCCCGCTCAGGTGGTGAACGCCGCGCCGGGGGCCCCGGCCTAATCGGCGGGGCCAAAATCCGGCGGCGGGGTGTCGCGTTCGATCTGCCGGGCCCGCCTCTGGCGGTAGGCGCTACGCATGGTCGCATAGGGATCGACCGAGCCCTTGCCCAATTGCTGGCGCAGCAGCACCGCGCCGGCATTGTCCTCGAAGGGCAGGACGGTGTGGACGCCCACCACCGTGGCCGCATGGCCCAGCAGCGACCACTCCGACGGGACATAGGCGAGCGGATCGGTGGCCAGATCGACGCCGGTGCCGACGATGCCGCGCAGCGTGGTGGGGCCGATCAGCGGCAGCACGAGAAAGGGGCCCCCGCCCACGCCGTAGCGCGCCAGGGTCTGGCCGAAATCGGCATGGTGGGCCGCAAGCCCGTGGCGCGCGGCGATATCGACAAGACCGCCCAGCCCGGCCGTCGAGTTGAGCAGGAAGCGGCCCAGCGTTTCGCCGGCACTGGTGAACTCGCCCTGCAGGATATCGTTGGCAAAGATGCTGGGCGCTTCGGCATTGGCCAGCGCATTGCGCACGCCCTTGCGCACCGGCCCCGGCACATAGGTCACATAGACCCAGGCGACCGGCAGGGTGATGCGGCTGTTGAAGCCGTCATTGAAGGAATAGAGGGCCCGGTTGGTCTGTTCGAAGGGATCGGCCAGCGGGCCCGGCGGCCCACCGGCGCAGCCGGCCAGAGCCAGCATGGCAAAAAGACCGGCAAACAGCGCCGGCAGCCGCCGACGTGGCGCGCAGTCCCGCTCGTTCCTCACCGCTTGTCGCCCTGCCATGTCCCATCCAGTCGCCGGGCGCATCCGCCGCGCGCTGCGAAGGAGTCTACACGGAAGGCCGGCGGCATCACATGCGCCCGGTCAATGAGCCCCGCGCGAGGTGGCGCCGGAGGCCGTCGCCGCCGGCGCCGTGTGCCCGGCATCGGCGGCCGTCACATAGAGCGTCTTTTCGCCATAGGCGATGTAGAGATGCAGTTTGGTCAGCACGTTCATGCCGAGCACGATGGGTTCGGGATTGAACTGCAGCCCATAGACTGGATCGCGCTCGGATTTCGAACTGTGCCGCTTCCAGAACGCCTTCTCCTCGTCATCGGGCATGATGGCGATCATGGGGTTCTTCACGGAGATGCCCTCCAGATCGAGGCGCTGAAACCGCTTCCTGTACCGGATCAGCGCATCGGCCGAGGCGCCCGGCATCGGCTCGATGCCCGGCTCACCGGGATCGAGATCGAAATAGCTGCGCCCGGCGCCCGCACGCAAGACGGTGTCGCTCGCGCCGGTATCGACCACGGCCGTGAACCGGTGCCCGTCGAGCGTGACGGGGACCAGAATATGTTCACTGCCCCGGACCAGCGAGAACGGCACGGCGGCATAGGCCCTGGCCCAATAGACGACCTTGCCCTTGCAGTGATCCGGCGAGAACAGATTCAGTTTTCCGCCGGCGAAATCGAAATCGAGATCGAAGTTGCGCAACATGTCCGGCGCCAGCGTACCCCGAAAATTCTCGATGCCGACGCGCGTGCTGTCCGGCTGAACGAGGAGCTTGACGTTCGGGGCGGCGACCGCGCCGATGCCCATGCGATCGACCGTGGTGTAGCGGGTAAACATCGAGCCGTCCGCCGCATAGACCTCGGTATAGCGGGACAGCCCGTGGGTCCCGAGCTTGAGCGCATCGACCACCGCCGGCGACACCGTGGAGGCGACCCCACCGGTATCGAGCAGAAACTTCTCCGGCGTGCCGTTCAGCGTGACGGGCACGACGACCAGCGCATTGGCGTTCGCCTTCAAATCGAAGCTGGCGATCCGCATAAGGCGGCACGGCGCGGCCTGGGCCGCGCCGGCGGCCAGCAACAATGGCGCCAGCGCCAATAGCGCCGCGGTACAAAAGCGCCCCATGACTTCCCCCCTCCGGTCACTCCCCTTTCGAGGAGACTACATGACCGGGGACAGACGGCCAATTTTTACTCTGGAGATTTGGAGTAACTCTTGCTGCGCATCGTCACCAGTTCTTCGGCGGCCGAGGGATGGAGCGCGATGGTGGCGTCGAAATCGGCCTTGGTCGCGCCCATCTTCATGGCCACGGCGACGATCTGGATCATCTCGGCGGCATCCTTGCCGAAGATGTGGCAGCCGAGCACGCGATCGGACCGGGCATCGACGATCATCTTGAAGACCGAGCGCTCGTCGCGCCCGGTCATGGTGTGCTTGAGCGGCCGGAAGCTGGATTTGTAGACGTCGATGCTGTGGCCGGCGGCCAGCGCCTCGGCCTCGGTCAGGCCGACGGTGCCGATCTCCGGCTGGCTGAAGACCGCGGTGGGCACGAGGTGATGGTCGACCGGCGTCGGCTTGTGATCGAACACCGTGCGCACATAGGCCATGGCCTCGTGGATGGCGACGGGGGTGAGCTGCAGCCGGTCGGTGACATCGCCGATGGCGTAGATGTGGTCGACATTGGTCTTGGAGAATTCGTCGACCAGAACCTGCCCGTTCTTGCCCATTTCGACGCCCGCCTTTTCCAGGCCCAGACCGTCGGTGTTGGGCACGCGGCCGATGGCCAGCATCAGGCAATCGGCTTCCAGGATCTCGCCGTGATCGGTATGGGCGAAGATTTCATGGCCCGTATCGGTGGCCCGTCTGTCGACGCGTTTGAAGGTGCGGTTGGTGACGATGCGCATGCCCTTTTTGTTCATCGCCTCGGTCAGGGCGTCGCGCATGTCCTCGTCGAAGCCGCGCAGAATCTTGTCGCGGCGATAGACCAGCGTCACCTCGCAGCCCAGACCGTGCAGGATATTGGCGAACTCGACGGCGATGTAACCGCCGCCGACGACGATGATGCGGTGGGGCAGATGCTCGAAATTGAAGGCCTCGTTCGAGGTGATCGCGTGTTCGGCGCCGATGCAGTCGCCCATGTCGCGCGCGGGCCGGCCGCCCGTGGCGACGAGGATGTTGCGCGCCGTCACCGTGCGGTCGGACTTCTTCAGATGGATGGTGTGCGGGTCCACGAATTCGGCCCGCTCCATGATGATCTCGACACCGGCCTTGGAGACGTTCTGGTGATAGAGCCCTTCGAGGCGGGCGATTTCCTTGTTCTTGTTGGCGACCAGCACGTTCCAGTCGAATTTGGGGCGCGGCACGGTCCAGCCGAAGCCGCCGGCATCCTCGAAATCCTCGACATAATGGCTGGCATAGACGAACAGCTTTTTCGGAATGCAGCCGCGGATCACGCAGGTTCCGCCGAAGCCATATTCCTCGGCGATGGCGACCTTGGCGCCTTGCTGCGCGGCCATCCGGCTGGCGCGCACGCCGCCCGAGCCGCCGCCGATGACGAAGAGATCGTAGTCGTAGGTCATGAGGCTTTCCGTGTGAGAACTTCGACGCCGTCGGCGCGCGCGATGACGAGCGCCGAGGCGATATCGATGAAGAGGCCGTGATCGACGACGCCCGGCACCTGCGACAGCGCGGTGGCCAGGGCTGGGGCGTCGGTGATGGCGCCGAAGGCGCAATCGAAGATCAGATTGCCGCTATCGGTGCGGAAGGCGTTGTCGCCGGCCATGCGCAGCGAGATGGCGATGTCGCGATAGCCGAGCGCGGCGATGGCGCGCGCGATGCGGGCGATGGTGGTGCGCGCGCCGAATCCGATCACCTCGACCGGCAGCGGATAGGCGCCGAGCCGATCCACCAGTTTGGAACCGTCGGCGATCACGATCATGCGGGCCGAGGAACTGGCCACGATCTTTTCGCGCAAGAGCGCACCGCCGCCGCCCTTGATGAGGTTGAGATCGCGGTCGGTCTCGTCGGCGCCGTCGATGGTGAGATCGAGCGGGGCGGTGTCGTCCAGTTCGGCGATGGGAATGCCCAGCGCGCGGGCCTTGTCGGCGGTGCGCTGGGAGGTGGCCACGCCCGTGATCTTCAGCCCGGCGGCCACTTTGGGCGCCAGAAGATCGAGCAGGGCCTCGGCCGTGGAGCCGGTGCCCAGCCCGACTTTCATGCCCGGCTTGATGAAATCCAGCGCGCGGGCGGCGGCGGCCCGCTTGAGGGCGGCAGGATCGTAACTTGCAACTTCGTCGGTCAATTCGTCGGCCTGTCGCCTTTTGCTTCCGTCACATGGAATATACAGCTATATCTCACAGAACAAAGAGCGGGGCGCCGGCATGTTGACCACACAGGATCGAATTCTGATTGAACAAAGAGTGGCAAACGAAAAGCCCAGTGCCGGTGTCGCTTATTTGCTCGCCATCTTCCTTGGTTTATTGGGCGCCCATCGCTTCTATCTCGGCCGCGTTGGATCTGGCATAGCCATGCTAGTGCTAACCATCACATTTTTTGGGATGATTATCTCCGGCATATGGAATTCTAGTCGATCTGTTCCTTATCCCCGGGATGATCCGTGAAAAGATGGAAACGCTTCGTCGACAGTATACGGTCGATGCACTTGCCATGAATGGCGAGCGTGAAGAACCTGCGCTAGCAAGTGCCAGTCCAGCGCCATAACGGACACTGCCTACTCCACCGTGACGGATTTGGCCAGATTGCGGGGCTGGTCGACATCGGTGCCCTTGGCCAGCGCCATGTAATAGGCCAGGAGCTGCACCGGCACCGCATAAAGCAGCGGCGCGATCAGCGGATCGGCCTCGGGCACCTCGATGGTGGCCCAGGCGCCCTCGCCCGCCGCGGCAATCCCGCGCGCATCGGAGATCAGCACCACCTTGCCGCCGCGCGCCATCACCTCCTGCATGTTGGAGACCGTCTTCTCGAACACGTCGTCATGGGGGGCGATGACGATGACCGGCACATATTCGTCGATCAGCGCGATGGGGCCGTGCTTCATCTCGCCGGCGGCATAGCCTTCGGCGTGGATATAGGAAATTTCCTTGAGCTTGAGCGCGCCTTCCATCGCCAGCGGGAAATTCACGCCGCGGCCGAGATAGAGCACGTCGCGGGCCGCCGACATTTCGCTGCCGAGGATTTCGAGCGCCGGCTCCTGCTTGAGGAAGTCGACGATGTGGCGCGGCGTTTCCAAGAGCGCGGCCACCAGTGCCTGTTCGCGCGCCGCATCGATGGCGCCGCGGGCCTTGCCGGCGGCGACGGCGAGCACCGCCAGCACCGCGAGCTGGCAGGTGAAGGCCTTGGTCGAGGCCACACCGATCTCGGGGCCGGCAAAGGTCGGCAGCACGATATCGGCTTCGCGCGCGATCGAGCTTTCCGGCACATTGACGACGGCGATGGTGGTCTGGCCTTGCGCCTTGGCATCGCGCAGCGCCGCCAGCGTGTCGGCGGTTTCGCCGGACTGCGAAATGAACAGCGCCACGCCGTTTTCGGGATAGACCGGATCGCGATAGCGAAGCTCCGAGGCGACATCGGCCTCGACGGCGAGACGGGCCAGCTTCTCGAACCAGTATTTGCCGATCTGTCCGGCATAGAAGGCGGTGCCGCAGGCCGAGATGGTCAGGCGCGTGGCTTTGCGCAACGCCTCCACCGCGGCCGGATCGGGAAGATTGGCGGTGAGATTCGCCGGGTCGAGATAATGGGTCAGCGTATGGCCGATGACCTCGGGCTGCTCGTGGATCTCCTTGGCCATGAAATGGCGGTAGCCGGCCTTGTCGACCAGACCGGCCGAGGCCGAGGTGATCCGCACTTCGCGATTGGCGGGGCGGCCCTCGGCGTCATAGATCGTGACCTCGGGACCGCGCAGCACCGCGACATCGCCGTCTTCGAGATAGGAGACGCGGTTGGTGAAGGGCGCCAGCGCAAAGGCGTCAGAGCCGAGATAGGCTTCGTGCTCGCCATAGCCGACGGCCAGCGGGCTGCCCTTGCGCGCGCCGATGACGAGCGACTCTTCGCCGGAAAAGATCATCGCCAATGCATAGGCGCCGGTCAGCCGGTGGACCGCTTCCTTCGCCGCCTGCACCGGCGCCAGCCCCTGATCGAGCAGATCGGTGACCAGATGCACGGCCACTTCGCTGTCGGTTTCGGATTCGAAGGTGTGGCCCTTCGCGCTCAGTTCGGCGCGCAGTTCGCGGAAATTCTCGATGATGCCGTTGTGCACCAGCGCCACGCGCGCCGACGCGTGCGGGTGGGCATTGGATTCGGTCGGCGCGCCATGGGTGGCCCAACGGGTGTGGCCGATGCCGGTGCGCCCGCTCAGCGGACGGGTGGCCAGCACGGCATCGAGCTGGGTCAGCTTGCCGGGACTGCGGCGGCGCTCGATCGCGCCTTCGACCAGCGTGGCGATGCCGGCCGAATCGTAACCGCGATATTCCAGCCGTCTCAGCGCCTCGACGATCTGCGGCGCCACATCGCCCGCCCCGGCAATGCCGACAATTCCGCACATGCTATTTGCCTTCTTTCTTCTTCGCGGCCTTCTCGGCCGATTTGCGGGCGCGGAATGCCGCCGCCCAGCCCGGCTTGTCCGTGCGCGGCCCGCGCACGACGGCCAGGGAATCCTTGGCCACCGGGTCCTTTGCGATGGTCGAGCCGGCGCCGATATAGGCGCCGTCTTCGATCGTCACCGGCGCGACCAGCGCGGTGTTGGAGCCGATGAAGGCGCCCGCGCCGATATCGGTGTGGTATTTGAAGAAGCCGTCGTAATTGCAGGTGATGGTGCCCGCGCCGATATTGGCGCCGGCGCCCACGCGCGCATCGCCCAGATAGGTCAGATGGTTCGCCTTCGCGCCGGTTTCGATGCGGCTGTTCTTGACCTCGACAAAATTGCCGATGTGAACGCCTTGTTCGAGATGGGCGCCGGGGCGCAGCCGCGCATAGGGCCCGACCAATGCGCCCGACTCCACGACGGCGCCTTCGAGGTGGCTGAACGCCTTGATCTCGGCGCCCGACTTCACCGTCACGCCGGGACCGAAGACGACATAGGGGCCGATCGCAACATCGGCTTCGAGCACGGTGTCGTGGCACAGGAACACGGTTTCGGGCGCCACCATGCCGACGCCGGCAGCGAGCGCGGCGGCGCGCAGGCGCCTTTGCATCTGGGCTTCGGCATCGGCCAGTTCGGCGCGCGAATTGACGCCCATCACCTCGACGGCATCGGCCACCGGGACGGCGCAGGCGACGCCATCGGCCCTGGCGATGGCCGGCACTTCGGGCAGGTAATATTCGCGCTGCGCATTGTCGTTTCTGAGCTGGGCGGCCCAGCGGAAGAAATCCTGTGCCTTCGCCGCCGCGAAGGTGCCCGCGCAGCACAGATCCACCTGACGTTCGGCTTCGCTCGCATCCTTCCATTCGACGATGCGCGCGAGCGTGCCGTCGGCATGGAGAAGGACGCGGCCGTAATGGGCCGGATCCTGGGGGCGGAAGGCCACGGCGGAAAAGCCCGTTTGCTCGGCCGCCGCAAAGGCGGCGCCGAGGCTCTCGGCCGTCACCAGCGGCATGTCGCCATTGTTGACGAGCACGGCGCCATCGAAGCCGGACAGGGCCTCGCGCGCACAGGCCGCGGCGTGGCCGGTGCCCAGCTGTTCGGCCTGGATCACGCTTTCGGCGCCGAGCGAGGCCGCATAATCGCGCACCGACTGGCCGTCGGGCGAGGTGACGACGACGATGCGCGCCACCCCGGCACCGCGCACCGCGGCGATCACATGGCCGAGAATGGGGCGGCCGGCGAGGACATGCATGACCTTGGGAGTCGCGGATTTCATCCGCGTGCCCATGCCCGCCGCCAATATGATCGCCGCCCGTGTCATGCCGAATGCCGCCTCCGCGCCGCAAAGCCCCGGATCGCCTCTTGCGCCCCGGCCCGTCCACGCCCGATAACCGGCGCCCACCACAGGGTAAAGTGACGTTTTGCGACGCTATATTGCCAAAGCCGCATTCATGAACCCTTAACCGGAGCCGCCGCCGACGCCATGCCTCACAGCCATGCTCTCGGGCCCGCCTATATCTTCGACCTGGACGGCACGCTGGTCGACACCGCCCCGGACCTGCTGGCCGCGGTGAACGCCGTTCTGCGCGAGGCCGGGCGGGCCAGCGTCGATCCCGAAACCCTGCGCCACATGGTGGGCTTCGGGGCGAGATCGCTGATCACCCAGGCCTTCGCGGCCACCGGGCCGGGCCTGGACGAGGCCGCCCTGCCGCCGCTGATCGACGCCTTCGTCGCCCATTACCGCCGCAATATCGCCGTCGCCAGCCGGCCCTTTCCCGGCGTCGAGACGACGCTCGCCGCGCTGGCCGGGCCCAACCGGCTCGGGGTGCTGACCAACAAGCCCCAGGAACTGGCCGACCTGCTGATGCCGGCGCTGGGGCTGGACCGCTTCTTCGGCGCCATCCACGGGGCGGGGCGGCTGTCGGTGGCCAAGCCGGATGCGGCGGTGTTCCACCATGTCCTCGAAGAACTGGGCGGACCGATGACCGGCCAGGGCGCGGGCGCGATCATGATCGGCGACAGCGCCACCGACGTCGCCACCGCGCGCGCCGCGGGCGTGCCGGTGATCGTGGTCGATTACGGCTATACGCCGGTGCCGGCCGCCGAGCTGGGCGGCGACGCGGTGACGGGCGATTTCCGGGAGATCCCGGCGCTGGCCAAACAGCTGCTGGGGTGACGCGCGCCGGAATGCTTGACGGGCCGAGCCCTGCCGCCCTATAGGCGGGGCCCCTGCCCGCGCGGCCCCTTGCGCGGGCTTTGCGGACCCAGACGGTCCGGGCGCGTAGCTCAGCGGGAGAGCACTCCCTTCACACGGGAGGGGTCACAGGTTCAATCCCTGTCGCGCCCACCATTCTCTTGCGGCCTCGCACATTGCCGCGACCTATGGGCTCGCGTAACCTTTCTCCCGCACATTTGCTGCCGCCGGGGCACAGCGTGCCGTTGGGGGCGGGCTTTCCATGACCGACAAGACGACAGCTGGCGGCGACTGGTTCGGCCATCCCAAGGGGCTGACCGTGCTGGCCGGCACCGAGGTGTGGGAGCGCTTTTCCTTCTACGGCATGCAGGCGCTGCTCATGCTGTACATGACCAAATATCTGCTGCTGCCCGAACATGCCCGCGACGTTCTGGGGCTGGCGCATTTCCGCGCCGGGCTTTCGGCCGTGTTCGGGCCAATGACCGACCTGGCCTTCGCGGCGCAGACCTATGGCCTGTATTCCGGCCTGATCCTGGCGACGCCGCTGATCGGCGCCTGGCTGGGCGACCGCGTGCTCGGCAAGACCCGGACGGTGACCATCGGCGCGCTGATGATGGCGGCCGGCCATCTGACCATGGCCTTCGAACAATTGTTCCTGCTGGCGCTGCTGCTGCTGATCTGCGGCGGCGGCTGCGTGATCGGCAATATGTCGGCGCAGGTCGGGCTGCTCTATGGGCCCGAAGACACGCGGCGCACGCGCGCCTTCGGCCTCTACCTGGTGGCGCTGAATTTCGGCGCGCTGGTCGCCCCGCTGGCCATCGGCACGCTGGGCGAGAAGGTCGGCTGGCATTGGGGCTTCGGCGTGGCCGGAATTGGCATGCTGTTCGGGCTCGTCACCTATCTGTCCGGCCAGAAGTATCTGCCGCCCGACCGCATCAGCCGCGCCGGCGACCATGCCCGCCTGACGTCCACCCAATGGAAGACCGTCGCCGCGCTCCTGCTCTTGCTGGTGCCCTATATGCTCGTGGGCTCGGCGCTGCACCAGGCCTATGGCGTGATGTTCGTGTGGGCCGACACCCATGTCGACCGCCACATCTTCGGCTGGCAAATGCCGGTGACCTGGGTCGGCACCTTTGACGGGCTGATGACGATCAGCGGCGTCTTCATCGGCATCGCCATCTGGAAACGCCTGGCCGAACGTGGCCGCGAACTCGACGATCTGACGAAATTCGCGATCGGGGCCGCGGGACTGGCAGTGAGCTTCCTCTATATCGCCGGGGTGGCGCTGCTGCCGCTGGTGCCGATGCTGCTGTGGCTGGGCTTCTATGTGATCGCCGATGTGTCCACGGTGTGGTTTTCCTCGCCGATCCAGTCCGTGGTCTCGCGCCGCGCTCCGGCCTCGGTCAATGCGACGATGATGGCGGTGGTGAAGCTGTCCGGCGCGTTCGGTTATTTTCTGCTGGGATGGCTGGGCCGTTTCTACGAACCGCTGGGGCCATCGGCCTATTGGCTGCTGATCGCCACGCTGCCGATCGGCGGGCTGATCGGGATCACACTCTCGCGGGGCTGGATCACCCGCACCTTCGCGGCGGGCGAACGCGAAGACGCCGAACTCTTCCCGGAGGGCGCGGAGCCGGTGCTGGCCGGCTGACGGACGCGCGGCGCCGGGGCGATGACCCGCCGGCAAGAGATGCAAAGAGTTTGGCCCCCTCAAATACTGTCCGAACCGGATCGCCTTGAAATGTAGACAGGAGATATGACGAGTTTGGAGGACTTCACGACGATTCTTCCGGCGTTTTCGTGTCCTCGCGCGTCAAATATTGCCTCTGCGTAATGGTTGCGGTTCATCTTTTTTAACAACCTTGGGTGCATAAGGGCGGGCGCGCGATCCAGACGGACGTGACGCCGAGATTTGTGAGGCAACAATGCTTGCGAGCAAGTCCGACGACAAGGCCGGCCCGCTGTCGCAGCAGGAGCTGAACCCTATCCTCACGGCCCATGAACGCTTCGTGGCCTATCAGGGCGGCCAGCGCGCGCAGCTGCCGCAACGCGCCCTTGACGGGCTCAACCTCGCCAACCGCAATCTCACCGAGGCCGACCTTTCCGGGGCGACGCTGGTCGGCGCGACACTGTATGGCTCCGAACCTGCAGCGGATCAGCCTGTATTGCGCCGATCTGCGCGGCTGCAATCTGCAGCATGCGGATCTGACACGCGCGGACCTGCGCGGCGCATCGTTCAAGGGCGCGAATTTGTGCTACGCGACTCTGGACGGCGCCGATATGCGCGCGGCGCGCATGATGATCGTCGGCGCCGACGGCTCGACGATGCTGGACCGCAGTGGCGACGACCAGACCGGTCCGGCCAGCGTGCCCAATGGTGTCGATTTCTCCAACTGCTCGCTGAAGAACGTCTCCTTCGGAAACGCCAAGCTCGACAATGCCGACTTCAGCGGCGCCGTGCTCGAGGGTGTGAGGTTCAAGGCCGCGCAGCTGGCCAATGCCACGTTCAAGGGCGCGGTTCTGCTGGGGACCAATGTCGCGGAGCTGAACCTTCCCCCGGAGGCGTTCGAAGGCTGCGTTCTCGACGTCACGCCGGAGGCGCTGGCCAAGGCCGGCGCGATCAAGGCCATGCTTGCCGGGCATGAAGACTGGCTTGGCAGCGACGGCACCAAAGGCAAGCCGGCGATGCTGGACGGCGAAGACCTGCGGCCGCTGGAATCATTCCCCGCCGGCCGCGGGCTCGCAGGGCTCTGCGCGCGCCGCGTGATCGCCATCGGGCTGGACTTTTCCCAAGCCCGGTTGCTGGGCGCCAAATTCGACGAGGCCGATCTCAGGACCGCCGATTTCTCGGGATGCGATCTGCGCGGGGTCTCGTTCCGCGGCGCGAAGCTGGCCCATGCCTGCTTCGACGGCGCGCGACTGGGGCCGCTCAAACTCGCCCAGGGCGGCGAAATCCTGACGGACCTGACGGACGCAACCGTCTCGGCCGAACAAATGATTGGCGCCACGCTGGAACGCACGCTGCCGGAAATGGGGCTCAAATGACACAGGGCACAACCAGCCGGCTCCGGCGCATCGCTCGCGAAGAGATCGGCGGCGCCGGCGCGGCCGACGCCCCCCGCGCAACGGCAAGCGGGCCGTCCCTGCTGCTCTGGCGGCTGCTGGTCGCGATCGCCGTGATGCAGGCGGTGACCCTTCTGGCGCTGGGTCTGCTGGTGGTCGAAAACGCGCAGACATTCGCATCGCCACACGCCACGGCAACGGCGCTCCATCCCGGTATCGCCATCGCAAAGCTGCCGACGCCCCGCCCCTGAGCGGTTCGGCCGGCGAACCGGACGCTATTCGGCGCGCAGAACGATGCGGGTCAGAAAGGCCAGAACACCGGCGAGCACGCCGACAAGGGCGGTGACATAGTAGTTCATTTCGCCCAGCACGAATTTCAGAAGCAGCAGGACGACGAGACCGACGACGCCGGCGATAACGGCATTCCGGAGGCGGGGGCTGATATCCATCTTCGCGCAATCCATGGCTCGCTGCGGCACATCACAATGATCCAATTGCGTGCGGATGTACAACGGCGGCCAAGCTGCGCGGGCCTCGGCCGTCACGGCGAGGCATATGCCAGAGCCCGCGCCGCCTTGTCTTCATTGCTGGCATAGGCACGGAAGGCCCTGAACACGCCCATCTTCAGATCCGGATCGCGGCCATCGCCCATGCGCAGCAATTGCAGACAGAACCAGCCCTGCTGGCCCCAGCCATTGAGCGCCTTGACGAGCGTGACCGGGCTGTGCGGCCCCAGCCAGCCCGGACCGATGCGCAGCCTCCGCTCGTAATCGGGAATGGCGGGCGCGCCCTCGAGCAGATGGCGCGGCGCGGCGGGATCGGTGCAGAGCGGCCGCGCCAGGCCGATGACATCGCAAGCGCCGGCCGCCAGCGCGGCATTCATGCCGGCGGCGCTGCGAAAGCCGCCGGTGACCATCAGCGGCGTCGTGACAGCCTTGCGGATGTCGCCGGCATAATCGAGGAAATAGGCTTCGCGCGCGATCGTGCTTTGCCGCCGCGGTTCGGATTTTTCCGGATGCAGGGTCAGATCGTCGAGCCCCACCAGACGCGGCTGCTCATAGGTGCCGCCGGAAATCTCCAGCAGATCGACGGACTCGGCATCGAGCCAGCGCGCGACCTCGATCGCATCGGCATGCGAAAAACCGCCGCGCTGGAAATCCGCCGAATTGAGCTTGACCGAGACCGGGAAATCCGCGCCCACCGCGCGGCGAACGGCGCGCACCGTTTCGAGCAGCAGCCGCGCGCGGTTTTCGAGGCTTCCGCCCCATTCGTCGTCGCGGGTGTTGACGTCGGGCGAAAGAAATTCGGACAGCAGATAGCCGTGGGCGGCATGAATTTGCACGCCGGTGAAGCCGGTCTCGCGCGCGATCTGCGCGGCGAAGCCGAAGCGCGCGATGACGTCTTCGATTTCGGCCCCGCTCATGGCGCGGGGCTGACCGAACTGGCCGCCGGGCATCTCCAGCCTCGTGGCCGACGGCGCCAGCGGCGACGGATTGACGGAGGCCGGTGTCTGCCGGCCGGCATGGCTGATCTGCATCCACAGATGGGTGTTGTCCGCCGTGCCGGCTTTGGCAAAGGCGCGCAGTGCCTCCAGGGCCTCGGGCGGTTGCGGCCCGTCGATGGCGACATTGCCGGGGCGTTCGAGATGGCGGCGATCGATCTGCACATTGCCGGTGAGCAGCATGCCCGACCCGCCTTCGGCCCAGCGGCGATAGAGCCGCAGATGGCGCGCCGTGGCGCGGTTGAAGGGGTCCGCAAGCCCTTCGGTCATCGCCGCCTTGGCCAGGCGGTTTTTGAGAACCGCGCCGCAGGGCAGGCTCAGGGCAGAGGAAATATCGGCGCGATCGCTCATGCAGAGGCCCCCAAAGGCACCGCAGCACGAAGGATCCGCGCCGCGGGACAGGCAATTTTCTTCACATGGGAAAAGCGCCGAGGCAATCCCGCGGGCGCGAGGGAGCGCGCGGCCGCCGGCCCTAGGCCTGGATGCGGGCGCTGGGGATCGAGATCTTGATGGCCAGGCCGTCGCGCTGCCAGTCGCGTTCGATCCTGCCGCCGAGCTGGCCTTCGACCGTCAGGCGCGACAGCACCGTGCCGAAGCCTTCCTGCTGTTGCGGCGTCTCGACCGGAGGGCCGCCATGTTCGCACCATTGCAGGACGAAGGCGTCGCCGTCCTTGCGACACTCCACGTCGACATAGCCTTCTTCCACCGACAGCGCGCCGTATTTGGCGGCGTTGGTGGCGATTTCGTGCAGCACCAGCGCCAGCACCGTCACCACGGAATCGGTGATCGCCGGGTTGGTGCCGTCAACGACCACGCGCGCCCGGCCGCTCTGCATCTCGCCCGCATAGGGTTCGACGATCGCTGCGACCAGTTCGTGCAATGTCGCCGGATTGTCGCGGCCGCCGTCAATGGCCCCGCTGGTCACGGTCAAGGCATGTGCGCGCGACAACGCCCCAAGGCGTTCGCGCACGCTCGCGGCCATTTCCGCGGGCGTTTGCGACTGTCTGGCGCTCAGGGTGACGACGCTGCTGGCGAGCGCAAAGAGATTCTTGATGCGGTGATTCATCTCGCGCATCAAAAGCTGCTGGTGCTCTTGCGCCCGCCGCCGATCGGTGATGTCGCGGCTGATATTGGAGGCGCCGATAATCTGCCCTCTGCTGTCCTTTATCGGCGACACCGTCAGCGACACATTGATCATCCGGCCTTCCTTGCAGCGGCGCACGGTCTCGTAGTGCTCGACGCGCCGTCCGCTGCGAATCTTCTCGAGGATGAAGGGTTCCTCGTCCCGCCGGTCCTCCGGGATCAGAATTGTCACCGGCGCACCGATGGCTTCGGCGGCGGAGTAGCCGAAGATGCGTTCGGCCGACGCATTCCAGCTCAGGATGATGCCGTTGAGGTCCTTGCTGATGATGGCATCGTCGGAGGAAGCGACAATGGCGGCCAGCCGCTGCAGGCCCTCATCGGCCAGCTCGCGATCGCTGACATCGATCAGGATATTGACCGCGCCGCGCACCGCACCGTCCGCGCCGGTCAGCGGGCTGGCATAGGACAGAAACGGAATCCGTTCGCCTTGCGGGGCTTCGACCAGCACCTCGGTTCCATGGATCGCACGCGCCTCCGCGACCGCCCGGGCCGTTGGGGATTCGCCAGGGGCCATCGCCCTTCCGTCCCGCCACAGGAGGCGAGGGAACCCTGACGAAGGCTCTGTGCCGCGCTCGGCTCTCCGCAGCTGCGCCGCAGCTTCATTGAAATAGGTGATCCGCCCCGCGGCATCGGCCGTAAAGACAGGACAGGGCAAGGCATCGAGAAGTTGGCGGGCGCCCGCTTCCGACAGGACGAAAGCGTCCTGTTGCGGCGCCTTTTTCGGTTTGCGCGCGCGGGCTGCAGCCCCAGGGGTGGACCCGCGGCTACCAGTGGATTCTGACATTGGGGTACTCGAATTCCGAAGTGCCGCCACAAGCCCTTACTTCATGAAGACTATTGCGAAAGACAATCTACGGTCAAATGGCAACATAGATGCGCCCCGAAACAGGGATGGAAATCCTAAATGTCAGGATTCCGCCGGCGGCCATTTCCGGCGCACACCCCGAAAATTCGCCGAATTGTTTGCGGAGCCAACTCCTAACGGATGGTTTACCGGAAATCTGCATTTTCACGTTTGTACAATACGATAGGTTGCAAATGGGGCACAGGGGCCCGGCAAACACGGCCGGACGGAACGCATACCTGTCGCTGCCGTTAAAGAGTGCTAGGCCCCTTGGGCTTGAGACCGATGTCCTATGGGGATGAAACAGGTGCTACGGAGACCGACATGCAACCGCAGGCGCGGCCGCTGACGATCTTGCTGGTCGAGGACGAATGGCTGGTCCGGTTGGCGCTGGCCGATGAATTGCGGGCCGCCGGCTGCCGGGTCGTCGAGGCCCAGACCGGCGACGAGGCCGCGCGCGTCATCGCCACCGAGGACCATATCGATGTCCTGCTGACCGACATCCACCTGGGCGAGGGCCTGAGCGGATGGGAGGTGGCGGCCACCTTCCGCGAAGTCCACCCCGATCGCCCCGTGATCTACGCCTCGGGCAACATGCCCGACACCGAACGCTGCGTCCCTGACAGCCGCTTCTACAACAAGCCGATCGACGCATCGGTGCTGCTGAACGCCTGCAAGTCGGCCACCAGCAGCTGAGGGCCGGCGCGCCGCGCCACGCCTCCCCCGACGATTTCCCGACTGCCCCGCATAGAGCCCCGTGCGCCCGCCATGCTAGACCCACGGCGCGAAGGGAACCGTGCCGTGACACTGCTGCACATCATTGGCTGGATCGTGATGGCGCTGGCCCTGGCGGGCGGCGCCTATGCCGTGCTGGCCGGGATTGCCGCCCGGCGCCTGCTCACCCGGGCGCCCGCCGCCCTGCCCGATCCGCTGCCGGCCGTGACCCTGCTCAAGCCGCTGCATGGCGACGAGCCCGGCCTGGAGGCGGCGCTGGCCAGCGTTCTGTCGCAGGATTATCCGGCGCCGGTGCAGATCGTGTTCGGGCTGCAGGACCCGGCCGATCCCGCCCATGCGGTGGTCGCCAGGCTCAAGGCCCGCTTTCCCGGCCGCGACATCGCCCTGGTGACCGATCCGCGCAGCCATGGCCGCAATGCCAAGGTCTCCAACCTGATCAACATGATGGCCGCGGCGCGCCACGATGTGCTGGTGCTGGCCGACAGCGATATCGCCGTGCCGCCGCGCTATCTCAAGGAGGTGGTGGCGGCGCTGGACGCGCCGGGGGTCGGCGCGGTGTCCTGCCTCTATAGCGGGGTCGGGGTGATGGGCGCCTGGTCGCGGCTGGCGGCCATGGGGGTGAGCTACCAGTTCCTGCCCAATGCGGCGGCCGGGATCTGGCTGGGGCTGGCCCATCCCTGCTTCGGCTCGACCATCGCGCTCACCCGCCAGACCCTGACAGAGATCGGCGGCTTCGAGGCCTTCGCCGACCTCCTGGCCGACGATTACGAGATCGGCCGCGCGGTGCGGGCGGCGGGCCGGACCCTCGCCTATCCGCCGCTGGACCGTGGTGCATCACTGCACCGAGACCGCGCCCCGGCGCGCTGATCGCCCATGAGCTGCGCTGGGCCCGGACCATCCGCATCATCGACCCGGCCGGCCATGCCGGCAGCCTCGTCACCCATGCCTCGCCGCTCGGGCTGATCGGGGCCGCGCTTGCTGGGCTTTAGCCCCTGCGGCATGTGCGGTTTTGGCAATCATTCTTGCTCGCCCGTCTTTTCCTCAAGACGCGAATAGACCATATAGTCGGCGCGAGCGCGGGTCCCGGCTGGCTGTTGCCGGTGCGGGATGTGCTATCGTTCTGGTCTATTCATCGCTTCGCTCTTCGGACACGGGTGGACTGGCGCGGGACACGCCTTCGCGTCGGACGGAGCGGCGCAATGGCCCCATCATAAGGGCCGCTTCACGGGTATTCCATGCTTCGCACGCTCTTCCTTCAGGCTCCTTCCTTCGACGGCTTCGACGGCGGCGCCGGTTCGCGCTACCAGGCCAAGCGGGAGATCAAGTCCTTCTGGTTTCCGACATGGCTGGCCCAGCCGGCCGCGCTGGTGGAAGGCTCCAAGCTGATCGACGCCCCGCCGGCCGGCACGACGCTGGCCGAAGTGGTGGCGCAGGCCAACGATTTCGATCATGTCGTCGTCCACACCTC
This sequence comes from uncultured Pseudomonadota bacterium, assembly GCA_963710925.1. Classification (GTDB taxonomy): domain Bacteria; phylum Pseudomonadota; class Alphaproteobacteria; order Micropepsales; family Micropepsaceae; genus Rhizomicrobium. Next base: position 53,145 of record CAVQBY010000007.1, read on the forward strand.
CGTGCCGTCGTTCAAATCGGACGTGAAGGTGATCGAGGCGATGAAGGCGGCAAACCCCAAGCTGCTGGTCGGGCTGATCGGCGCCAAGGTGGCGGTCAACGCCGAAGGCTGGCTGCGCGAAGCGCGCCTGCATCGACTATGTCGCGCGCAACGAATTCGATTTCACCATCAAGGACGTCGCCGACGAGATTCCGCTGAGGACATCAAGGGCATCTCCTATCGCGACGCGCGCGGCACCATCGTCCACAATGACGACCGGCCGATGATCGAGAACATGGATTCGCTGCCCTTCGTCACGCAAGGTCTATGAGCGCGACCTGAAGATCGAAGACTACTTCATCGGCTATCTGCGCCACCCCTACATCTCGATCTATACGGGCCGCGGCTGCAAGTCGCGCTGCACCTTCTGCCTGTGGCCGCAGACCGTGGGCGGACACCATTACCGCACGCGCAGCGTCGAGCACGTGATCGAAGAGATCAAATACGCGAAGGCGAAATTCCCGCAGGTCAAGGAATTCTTCTTCGACGACGACACCTTCACCGACGATCTGCCGCGCGCCGAAGCCATCGCGCAAGGAGCTCGGCAAGCTGGGCGTAACCTGGTCGTGCAATGCCAAGGCCAACGTTCCGCGCAAGACGCTGAAGAAGCTGCTGGCGCCAACGGGCTGCGCCTGCTGCTCGTCGGCTATGAGAGCGGCAACCAGCAGATCCTGCACAACATCAAGAAGGGCATGCGCATCGAGGTCGCCGAGCGCTTCACCCAGGATTGCCACGAGCTGGGCATCCGGATCCACGGCACCTTCATCCTGGGCCTGCCGGGCGAAACCACCGAAACGATCAAGCGAGACCATCGCGTTCGCCAAGCGCATCAACCCGCACACCATCCAGGTGTCGCTGGCCGCGCCCTATCCGGGCACCTTCCTCTACAATCAGGCGGTGCAGAACGGCTGGCTCGATGCGGACAATGCCGAGCTGGTGGACGAGCACGGCATCCAGATCGCGCCGCTGCACTACCCGCATCTGCGCCACAAGGAAATCTTCGATTCGCTCGAGGATTTCTACAAGCAGTTCTACTTCCGGCCGGGCAAGATCGCCTCGATCGTCGGGCGAGATGGTGCGTTCGACCGACATGATGAAGCGGCGCCTGCGCGAAGGCGTGGAATTCTTCCAGTTCCTGCGCGAGCGGCGCCACGCGGCTTGATTGTTGCCGTTCACGTTTTCCGTCATCCCCCGCGCATGCGGGGGACCCATTTCTTGGGTTCACGCGGAGGCGCGGAGACGCGAAGTGGATTGAGCGCTTCGACTGTGCATGGAGACCCGGCGGCAACATTCAAATGGGTCGCCCGCATGACGCGGGCGATGACGGATTTTGGATGGGGCGAAACCAGCCCGATCGCCACCCGCGTCTGCGCGGTCTCGGCGGCTGCCTCGAACCCGTGTGACAAGTCTCTGTCCGCGAGAAATGCAGAGGCATGAAGAATCTCGTCATCACCGCCGACGATTACGGCGCCGCGCGCGAAGTCAACGACGCGGTCGAACAGGCCCATACGCACGGCATATTGACGGCCGCCAGCCTGATGGTGGGCGCGCCAGCCGCCGCCGATGCGGTGGCGCGCGTCAAGCAGATGCCGCATCTGCGCGTGGGCCTGCACATCGTGCTGGTCGAGGGCCGGCCGATGCTGCCGCCCGAGGCCATTCCCGATCTGGTCGATGCCAGCGGCCAGTTCCGCAGCGACATGGTGCGCTCGGCGACCGGCATGTTCTTCCGCCCCTCGGTGCGCCGCCAGCTGGCCCATGAAATCGAAGCCCAGTTCGACGCCTTCAAGGCGACCGGCCTCAGGCTCGACCACGTCAACACACACAAGCATTTCCATCTGCATCCGACCATCGCCGCGACCATCCTGAAGATCGGCCGCCGCCATGGCATGCGCGCCATGCGCGTGCCGCTGGAACCGCGCGCGGTGCTGGCCGCCGCCGAACCGGGCCAGGCGCCGGCACCTGCCTATGTCACCGGACCCTGGGCCAGATTGTCGCGCGCGCGGCTGCGGGCCGCCGGGCTGCTGATCCCCGACCAGGTGTTCGGGCTGGCCTGGTCGGGCGCCATGACGGCCGCGCGACTGGCCGGCCTGATCGGATCGCTGCCCGAGGGCCTGAGCGAAATCTATCTGCACCCCGCCACATCGGGCGGCTTTGCCGGCGCGGCACCCGGCTATCGCTATGCCGAGGAGCTGGCGGCGCTGACCGACCCCGAGGTCGCCGGGGCCGCGCGCGATCCCCAGCTCAAACTGGGCGGGTTCATCGATTTCGCCGGGCGCGGCTGAGCCGCGCGGCCCCCCGCGCAACAGGCCACCTTTTCCCCGCCCCCGCCGGATCGGTTATGATGGCAGGGTCGAAGGCTTCATCACGGACGCAGCATGCCATCCCTCAATATCCGCCCAGATCGCACCCTCCAGCCGGGGCGGCGCGCCGCCGGACCGGCCCGGCCTTGCGGAGGCCGGGCATGAGCGGGGTGACCCTGAGTTTTCCCGACCATCTGTCGCTGGAGGCCGGCGCCCCGCCGGCACCCGGCCCCATCAGGCTGGGCAGCGAGGACCACAAGAACCTGTTCTGCCGCACCCTGCTGACGACCTTCGATCCCTACAAGCCGGCCGTCATCGACTGGCCGAAGCTGGACGACGAAACCCGCGACAAGATCGTCAATCTGCCGATCTGGGATATCGCGGTGCAGACCGAAGGCAAGGCGGGGTTGCGCGTGGCCACCTTCGGCGAGCAGGTCACCGATCCGCTGCTCAGGCGCGCGATCGAACTGGACGCCTTCGAGGAACGCCGCCACAAGCATGTGCTGGCCAATATGGTCGAAGCCTATGGCATCAAGCTGGAGCCGGAGCCGGAATATCTGAAGCCGAAGGATCCCGAATGGGCCTTCATGGTCACCGGCTACAGCGAATGCATCGACAGCTTCTTCGCCTTCGGGCTGTTCGAGCTGGCCAAGCGCTCGGGCTTTTTCCCCGCGGAACTGGTCGACACCTTCGAGCCGGTGATGAAGGAGGAAGGCCGCCACATCCTGTTCTTCGTCAACTGGGTGGCCTGGTATCGCCGCAACATGCCCTTGTGGCGCCGGCCCTGGTTCGCACTGAAGATCCTGGGCGTGTGGGCCTTCCTGATCTATGAGCGCATCGGCATGGCGAGCGATGTCGGCGGCGGCGCGCCGCAGGACAACAATTTCACCGTCAACGGCGCCAAGGATCTGGGCGTGGAGACCACGATCCCCGAACTGATGGACATCTGCCTGGCCGAAAACGACCGGCGGCTGGGGGTCTATGACCGCCGCCTGCTGCGGCCCAACTTCGTGCCCAATATGGTAAGGCTGGCGCGGCGCTTCATGCGCACGCCGAAGCCCGCGCAGGCGTGATCGCGCGAGAAACCAGGGTGCCATGAAACTCGGTGTCATTCTTGCCGCGCTCGCCGGCCTGGCCGGTGCGGCCTATCTGATTTTCTATGTCGGCTTCGATGCCGTCTGGCAGGCCGCCACCTCGGTGGGCTGGGGCGGCTTTGGCCTGTTGTGGCTCTATGGCGCCGCCAATTTCCTCATCGTCGGGGTGGCCTGGCTGCTGCTGGTGCCGCCTTACGGCTGGCAGAAGGCCCTGACCTATTGCTGGGGACGGGCGGTGCGCGATTCCGCCGGCGACGTGCTGCCGTTCTCGCAGCTTGGCGGGATGGTGATCGGCGCGCGCGCCGTGATGCTGCGCGGCCAGAGCGCGGGCACCGCCTTCGGCTCGCTGGTCGTCGATCTGACGGTCGAGATGATCTCCCAGATCGGCTTCGTGCTGATCGGCCTGGTCATCGTCGTGCTGCACGCGCCGTTCAGGGCCGACAATATGGACATGATCGAAACGGCCATAGGCGGGGTGGTGGTCGCGATCCTGGCGGCCGGCGCCTTTGTCGTGGCGCAGCGCCGCGGCTTTTCCTATCTCGAGCGCATTGCCGAACGCATCCTGCCCGAGGCCGCGGCCCATACCGGGGCGGTGCATCGCAAGATCAACGCCATTCACGCCATGCCGGGGCGCATGGTGGCCGCCTTTGCCGTGCACTTCGCCGGCTGGCTTTCCAGCGCCTTCGGCACATGGCTGGCGCTCGAACTCATCGGCGCGCCGACGCCCTTTGCCGCGGCCATCGCGATCGAGAGCCTTCTGACCGCAGCGCGCAGCGCCGCCGTCTTCGTGCCCGGCGCCATCGGCATCCAGGAAGCCGGCTATGCGCTGATGATGCCGCTGTTCGGCCTGACGCCGGAAATCGGGATCGCCGTGTCGCTGCTGAAGCGGGCGCGCGAAATCGCCGTCGGCGCGCCGGTGCTGCTGAGCTGGCAGATCGCCGAGGGCCGCCATGCGGCGAAAGGCGCGAAGCTTCCGGAGATCGAGGCATGAAGGGCGCGTCCGTTCTGGTGACCGGCGCCTCGGGCTTTGTCGGCTCGGCGGTGGCGCGCGGGGCTGCGGCCCGCGGCGCCAATGTGCGGGTGCTGGCGCGGCCGACCAGCCCGCGTGCGAATTTCGAAGGCTATGACTGCGAAATTGCCCAAGGCGACATGCGCGATGCCGCATCTGTCGCCCGCGCGATGGACGGCGTGCAGTTCCTCTTTCATGTCGCGGCCGACTACCGGCTGTGGGCGCGCGATCCGAACGAGATCATCGTCAACAATCGCGAGGGCACGCGCATCGTCATGGAGGCCGCGCGCGCGGCGGGCGTCGAGCGCATCGTCTATACCAGTTCGGTGGCGACGCTGACGCCGCATGACGACGGCAGCGACGCCGACGAGCGCGACCGCGCCGACATGAACAGCGCCATCGGCGCCTACAAGAAGAGCAAGGTGGCGGCCGAGCGCGTGGTCGAGAGTTTCGCCGCGCAGGGTTTGCCGGTGGTGCTGGTGAGTCCCTCGACGCCAATCGGGCCGCGCGACATCCGCCCCACCCCCACCGGACGCATCATCGTGGAAGCCGCGACCGGGCGCATGCCGGCCTATGTCGATACCGGGCTCAACCTCGTTCATGTCGACGACGTCGCCGAAGGCCATCTGCTGGCGCTGGAGACGGGCCGCATCGGCGAGAACTACATACTGGGCGGGCAGAACGCGACGCTGAAACAGATGCTGGACGAGATCGCGCGGCTGACGGGCCGAAAGGCGCCGCGCATCCGCCTGCCGCGCGCACCGCTCTATCCCCTCGCCCATGCCGCTGAAGCGATTGCGCGGCTGACCGGCAAGGAGCCCTTCGTCACGGCCGATGCGCTCGACATGTCCAAACATCTGATGTTCTTCAGCTCGGCCAAGGCCGCGCGCGAGCTGGGCTACACCGCCCGGCCCTATGGCGCGGCGCTGGAAGACGCGCTGAACTGGTTCAGGGCCGCAGGGTATCTGTGATGCTGTGGGCCGCGATCTTCGGATTTCTGCCGCTGGCGATCTGGCTCGTGCTGCTGCTGGGCCGGGGCATGTATTGGCGCGCGCGCGAACGCGACGACCGGCTGGAGCCGCTGCAGGACTTGCAGCACTGGCCATCGGTGACCGCCGTGGTGCCGGCGCGCAACGAGGCCGATGTCATCGCCGACACGCTTGGAAGCCTGCTGGCGCAGGACTATCCCGGCAAATTGCGCGTGATCCTGGTCGACGACGAAAGCGCGGACGGCACCGGCGCGGCGGCGCGCAAACTGGATGACGGCAGCAAACTCACCGTGATCACCGGCGCGGCGCGGGCGAAAGGCTGGACCGGGAAATTGTGGGCGGTGCGCCAGGGCGTGGCGCTGGCCAGCGAGCGCGACGCGCCGGATTATCTGTGGCTGACCGATGCCGACATCGCGCACACGCCCGACAATCTGCGCCATCTGATCGCGCGCGCCGAAGAGGACGGGCTCGTGCTGACCTCGCTGATGGCCAAGCTGCATTGCAAGAGCCTCTCCGAGCGGTTCTTCATTCCGGCCTTCGTCTATTTCTTCGCCATGCTCTACCCCTTCCGTTGGGTCAACGATCCACGCAAGAAGATGGCGGCGGCGGCCGGCGGCTGCATGCTGATCAAGCGCGACAGGCTCGAGGCGGCCGGCGGTGTCGCCGCCATCCGGGACGCCATCATCGATGATTGCGCCATGGGCCGGCTGATGAAGGCGCAAGGCCCGATCTGGCTGGGGCTGACCAACCGGGCGCGCTCGATCCGGCCCTATCAGGGCATGGGCGAAATCCGCCGCATGGTGGCGCGTTCGGCCTATGCCCAGCTCGGCTATTCGCCGCTGCTGCTTTTGGGCACGCTGATCGGCCTGGTCCTGATGTTCCTGGCCCCGCCGCTCTGGGCCCTGTTCGCCGAGGGCGGCAGCTGGATCGCCGGGGCCGTGACCTGGGGCCTGATGGCGGCCAGTTTCCGGCCGATGCTCAGGTTTTACGGCCGATCCCCGTTCTGGGGGCTGGCCCTGCCGGTGATCGGGCTTCTATATGCCCTGTTCACGCTGGACTCGGCGGTCCAGCACTGGCGCGGCCGCGGCGGGATGTGGAAAGGTCGCGCCCAGGCAATGGGCCAAAAATGACGGCTGGCATGACGGACGCAACAGAGCGCAAAGCGGGCGACCTGCAATCGGGCAAGGGGCATCGGGACGAGAATTTTCCGGTGGCCTCGCGGCTGATCCGCGCCGCGCACCGGCCCGTGATCCTGGCCTTCTATCGCTTCGCCCGCGCCGCCGACGACATCGCCGACCATCCCACGGCCGCGCCGGAGGAAAAGCTCAAGCTGCTTGAAGAGTTTCGCGCCAGCCTGAGCGGCGAGGCCGACAGCGCCGAGGTCGCGGTGGCGCTGCGCGAGGCGCTGAAGCCGCGCGCGATCACGGCCCAGCACGGGCTCGACCTTCTGGAGGCGTTTCGCCGCGACGTCACGGTCGAGCGTTATCGCGACTGGAACGCGCTGATGGACTATTGCCGCTATTCGGCCATGCCGGTTGGGCGCTTCGTGCTCGACGTCCATGGCGAGGATCCCGGCACCTGGCCGGCCAATGATGCGCTGTGCGCGGCGCTGCAGGTCATCAACCATCTGCAGGACTGCAAGAAGGATCACAGCGAACTGGACCGCGTCTACATTCCCATGGAAGCGATGTGGGCCGAGGGCATCGGCCCCGAGGCGCTGATGGACAAACACGCCTGCCCGGCGCTGGAACGGGTGATCACCGGACTGGCGCGGCGCACCAAGGCGCTGCTCGACTATTCGAAGCCCTTCGCCGGACAGATCCGGGACAGCCGGCTCGCCTTCGAGGTCACGGTGATCCAGACCCTGGCCGAGGATCTGGCGGCCAAGCTGACGCGGCGCGACCCGCTGTCCGAGCGCGTCCATCACAACAAGTTCGAACTGGTCCCGCTGCTGATCGGCGCGGGGCTGCGCTTCGCCGCAACGCGGATGGGGCGCAAGAAGGATCCGATGCAACTGGCGAGTGGACGGCAATGAGCGCGGCGGAAACCCTGGGCGGCGACGTGGCGCCGGAAATCGCCGCCGTGCAGGAAAAGGCCGCGGGCAGCTCGTTCTATTCGGCGATGCGGCTGATGCCGAAGGCCGAGCGCGAGGCCATGTTCGCGATCTATGCCTTCTGCCGCGCCGTCGACGACATCGCCGATGACGGCATCGGCACGCGGCCCGAACGCCACGAAGCGCTGAACGCCTGGCGCGCCGATCTCGACACGCTCTATGCCGGCGGCACGCCGGCGCGGACGGGTTTTCTCGCCGACGCCGTGCGCCACTACTGGCTGCGCAAGGACGATTTCCTGGCCGTCATCGACGGCATGGACATGGACGTGGCCGAGGACATCATCGCGCCCGATCTGGCCACGCTCGATCTGTACTGCGACCGGGTCGCCAGCGCCGTGGGCCGGCTGTCGACCAAGGTGTTCGGCATGGAAGACGGGCCGGGCTTCGAACTGGCCCATCATCTGGGCCGGGCACTGCAGCTGACCAATATCCTGCGCGACCTCGACGAGGATGCCGCGATCGGGCGGCTCTATCTGCCGCGCGAATATCTGGAAGGCGCGGGCATTGTCGACATCGACCCGATTTCGGTTCTGGCCGACAAGCGCATCGATGCGGCCTGCCGCAAACTGGCGGCGCGGGCGCATGACCATTACCGCGAGGCCGCCCGCATCATGCGCGCCCGCCCCAAGGGCCGCATCAAGACGCCCCGGCTGATGGGCGCGGTCTATTCCGAAATCCTGCGCGAAATGGAAAAGGCCGGTTGGGAAGCACCCCGCAAACGGGTCAGCCTGAGCAAGGGCAAGCTGATCCGCATCGTGCTGGCCAACGGGATCTTTGGGGGCTGATCGGATGACCTCCGGCACGGTCTATGTCGTCGGCGCGGGGCTCGCCGGGCTGTCGGCGGCCGTGGCGCTGACCGATCGCGGCGCGCGCGTGTGCCTGATCGAAGGGGCCGGACAGGCCGGCGGGCGCTGCCGCTCCTATTTCGATTCGACGCTCGGCCAGGTGATCGACAACGGCAATCACCTGGTGCTTTCGGGCAATCACGCCACCCATGATTATCTGAGCGTCATCGGCGCCGCCGGCCGGCTGGCCGGGCCCAGCGCCGCGCGCTTCAGCTTTGCCGACGTGAAAACCGGCGCGCGCTGGACCATCGCCCCCAATGAGGGGCCCCTGGCCTGGTGGGTGCTGATGAAAAACCGGCGCGTGCCGGGCAGTACGCTCAGCGAATATCTGTCGATCGCCAGATTGCTGGTCCCGCCCAGGGGCAAGCGCATCGACGAGGTCATTTCCTGCAAGGGCCCCCTGTGGGACAGGCTGCTGGGCCCCTTCCTGCTGGCCGCGCTCAACACCGAGCCGGAGGCGGCCAGTGCGGCGCTGGCCGGCGCCATCATCCGCGAAACCCTGGCGCGCGGCGGCCGGGCCTATCGCCCGCGCATCGCCACCCCGACGCTGGGCGCGGCCTTCATCGAACCGGCGCTCGAATATCTGACAAACAACGGGGCCGAGATCCGCTTCGGCCAGCGCCTGCGCACAATCGCCTTTGACGGCAACCGGATCGCGCGCCTCGACTTCACCGGCGAGACGCTGACGCTGGCGCCGGAGGACCGGGTGGTGCTGGCCGTGCCGGCCTGGGCGGCGCGCGATCTCATTCCCGGTGTGGCCGCGCCCAGCGAATTCCGCGCCATCGTCAACGCGCATTTCGCGATTCCCGCGCCGGCGGGCGCGGCCGCGATGACGGGCGTGATCGGCGGCACGGCGGAATGGGTGTTCGCCTTCCACGACCGCATCTCGGTGACGGTCAGCGGCGCCGATGCCATTGTCGATCAGGATCGCGAGACCCTGGCGCAGAGCTTGTGGCGCGACGTGGCGGCGGTGCATGGATTGGGCGCCGAGCTGCCGCCCTGGCAGATCGTCAAGGAACGGCGGGCCACCTTTGCCGCCACGCCCGAGCAGGCGGCGCAGCGGGCCGGGGCGACGACACGCTGGAGCAATCTCATCCTGGCAGGCGACTGGACCGATACCGGCCTGCCCGCCACCATCGAGGGCGCGATCCGCTCCGGCCACAGGGCCGCGCAATTGGCGGGCGCGGCTGCATCCGTATAATCGCATGGGGTTGGACAGGTTTTCGAATATGGATCGGGTTTTGGACGTGGATCAGGAAGCGGTCGAAAAGGTGATCGCCGATGCGACCGCCGCGCTGCTGAAGGAACAGCGCGCGGACGGGCACTGGGTGTTCGAACTGGAAGCCGACGCCACCATCCCTTCCGAATATGTGCTTCTGGTGCATTATCTCGGCGAAGCGCCGAACCTCGAGCTGGAGCGCAAGATTGGCGTCTATCTGCGCCGCATCCAGAGCCGCGAGCATGGCGGCTGGGCGCTGTTCCATGACGGGGCCTTCGATATCAGCGCCACGGTCAAGGCCTATTTCGCGCTCAAGATGATCGGCGACGATCCGGATGCTGCGCATATGACACGGGCGCGGGCGGCGATCCTGAAGGCCGGCGGGGCGCTGAAAGCCAATGTCTTCACCCGCATCCAGCTGGCGCTCTATGGCGAGTGCTCCTGGAAGGAGACGCCGAGCGTGCCGGCCGAGCTGATCCTGCTGCCGCGCTGGTTCCCGATCCACTTGAGCAAGATGAGCTATTGGGCACGCACGGTGATCGTGCCGCTGCTGGTGCTGCAAGCGCTGAAGCCGCTGGCCAAGAATGCGCGCGGCGTGCATGTGCCCGAGCTGTTCCTGCCAAAGGGCGAACATGCCAGCGGGCGCGCGCCGCACCAGAACCGCTACTGGGCCGCCTTCTTCGGGGTCATCGACCGGATCCTGAAACTTGTCGAGCCGGTGTGGCCGAAAGGCCTGCGCAAGCGGGCCATTGCACGCTGCGTCGAATTCGTGACCACGCGTCTCAACGGCGAAGACGGGCTGGGCGCGATCTACCCGGCCATGGCCAATTCGGTGATGATGTTCGACGCGCTGGGCTACGCGCCCGATCACCCGGACCGGGCGATTGCGCGCCGCTCGGTCGAGAAGCTGCTGGTGATCAAGGAGGACGAAGCCTATTGCCAGCCCTGCGTTTCACCGGTGTGGGATACCGCGCTGTCGGCCCACGCGCTGTTCGAAGCCAAGAGCGAGGCGGCCGACAAGGCGGCGCTCAAGGGGCTGGAATGGCTGAAGCCGCTGCAAGTGCTGGATGTGGTGGGCGACTGGGCGGACGAGAAGCCGGATGTGCGCCCCGGCGGCTGGGCCTTCCAGTATCGCAACGATCATTATCCCGATCTCGACGACACCGCCGTCGTCGTGATGGCGCTGGACCGGGCGCGCAAGCATATCGAACCGACCGAGGCCCATGACGAGGCCATTGCCCGCGGCGCCGAATGGATCAAGGGGCTGCAGAGCAAGAATGGCGGCTACGCGGCCTTCGATGCCGACAACACCTATCACTACCTCAACAACATTCCCTTCGCCGATCACGGCGCGCTGCTCGACCCGCCGACCGAGGACGTGACGGGGCGCTGCATCGGCATGCTGATGCAATTGGGCGTGCCCAAGGACGACCCGAGCGTCAGGGACGCGGTCGATTATCTGCGCCGCGTGCAACTGAAAGACGGCAGCTGGTTCGGGCGCTGGGGCGTCAACTACATCTATGGCACCTGGTCGGCGCTGGCCGGACTGAACGCGGCCGAAGTGCCGGCAAGCGATCCGATGATGAAGCGGGCCGCCGAGTGGCTGATCGCGATCCAGAACGAGGATGGCGGCTGGGGCGAGGATTGCGACAGCTACAAACTCGATTATGCGGGCTATGAGCGCGCGCCCTCGACCGCCTCGCAGACCGCCTGGGCGCTCTTGGGCCTGATGGCCGCCGGCGAAGTCGATCATCCTGCCGTGGCGCGCGGCATTGCCTACCTGAAGGACACGCAGGAAGACGACGGGCTGTGGGGGCAGGAACACTACACCGGCGGCGGGTTTCCGCGCGTGTTCTATCTGCGCTATCACGGCTATCCGAAATTCTTCCCGCTCTGGGCCGTGGCGCGCTATCGCAATCTCAAGGCCGGAAATTCGCGGCAGGTCGCATACGGGCTATGAGATGCTGATCGCCGTCACGGGCATGCAGCGCGAGGCGCGGCTGATTCCGCACGGATGCCGGGTCATCGTTTCGGGCAGCGGCAATGCGCAGCTCGCGGGCAAAATCGAAAGCGCCATTGCGGAGGGGGCCCGCGCCGTCATCTCGGTCGGGATCGGCGGCGGGCTGGCGCCGGATCTGCAGATCGGCAGCGTCGTGATCGCCGACGACGTCATCGGCGCCGGCGCGCGCTATCACGCCGACGCGGACTGGTCCGATGCGCTGGCGCTGCGCATTGCGGACGCCCGGCGCGGCGCCATCGCCGGCACCGATGCGGTCGTCACCGAACCGGCGGACAAGGCCGCCCTCCATCGCGATACGGGCGCGCTGGCCGTCGACATGGAAAGCCACATCGCGGCGGGCGTGGCCTCGGCCTATGGCCTGCCGTTTGCCGCCCTGCGCACGATTTCGGATTTGGCGGACGAGCGGTTGCCGCCGGCCGTGCTCGGCGCGGTCGACGCGCAGGGCCATGTCCGGCTGGGGCCGGTTCTTGTCGCGGTCGCGAAAAACCCGCTGCAAATCCCCGCGCTGATCCGCACGGGGCGCGGCAGCGAGGCGGCGATGAAACAGCTACTCCGCTGCCTCGACCTTCTTGGGGTTGGCTTTGGTTGCCCGCACCTCGGCTAGCTTGTTCTCCACATGGCGGGAGAACATGAATTCGGCCGGACGCTGCTTGGACAGATCGATATCGGGCGCCATGGGACCATCGGTCCGGATGCCGTTGCGCGCGATCGGGATCATCTTCCACGGGTGCTTGACGCTGTCGGCGACGGCGGTGCCTTCGAAGCCGCAATGCACCATGCAGTTGGCGCATTTTTCGTAATTGCCGACGCCGTATTTGTCCCAATCGGTGTCGTCCATCAGTTCCTTGAAGGTCTTCACATAGCCTTCGCCGAGCAGATAGCAGGGCTTCTGCCAGCCGAACACACAGCGCAGCGGCATCGACCAGGGCGAGCATTCATAGGTCTGGTTGCCGGCGAGGAAATCCATGAACAGCTCGGACTGGGTGAAGTCCCAGTTCTTGCCGCCATTGCCGCGGCTGAGGATGTCGCGGAACAGCTTGCGGGTGCGTTCGCGATTGAGGAAGTGCTCCTGATCGGGCGCGCGCTCATAGGCATAGCCGGGCGAGACGGTGATGCCGTCCAGGCCCATCGCCATCATCTCGTCGAAGAACTTGGCGGTGCGCTCCGGATCGGTGCCGTCGAACAGGGTGCAGTTGATCTGGGTGCGGAAGCCCTTGGACTTGGCCAGCTTGATGGCCTCAATGGCCTTTTCATAGGTGCCTTCCTGGCACACCGACTTGTCGTGCATGCCCTGGTCGCCATCCAGATGGATCGACCAGGTGAAGTTCGGATGGGGGCGGTACTGGTCGATCTTCTTGGCCAGAAGCAGCGCATTGGTGCACAGGATCACGAACTTGTTGCGCGCGATATAGCCCTCGACGATCCGGGGCATGTCGCGATGCAGCAGCGGTTCGCCGCCGGCGATGGAGACAGCCGGGGCGCCGCATTCGTCGATCGCCTCCATGCACTCGTCATACGACAGGCGCTGGTTCAGGATCTCGTCGGGATAATCGATCTTGCCGCAGCCGACGCAGGCCAGATTGCAGCGGAACAACGGCTCCAGCATCAGCACCAGCGGATAGCGCTTGCGCCCCAGCAGGTGCTGCTTGACCACATAGGCGCCGATGCGCGCGGCCTGCTTGAAAGGAATTCCCACTGCACTCTCCGTTTGCGCGCCGCGTCGCCGGCGCGGCCGATCAGATTCTCAATTCGGGCGGCAGGCGGAACGCGATATGTTCCTTCTTGCCGTCCAGCTCGCTGACATCGAGGTCCACGTCGATTTGGCGCAGGGCCTCGATCACTTCCAGAACCAGTTCCTCCGGCGCCGAAGCGCCCGCGGTCAGCCCGATCACCTCTTTGCCCGTCAGCCAGCCCGGGTCGAGTTCGCCAGCATCCGCGATCAGATAACTGGGGACCCCGCTCTCATGGCCGATTTCGCGAAGACGGTTGGAGTTCGAGCTGTTCTTGGCGCCTACCACTAGTACGATGTCGGCGATCTTGCAAAGCTCCCGCACCGCGGTCTGCCGGTTCTGGGTCGCATAGCAAATATCCGAGGTCTGCGGCCCGACCACATCGCGAAACTTCCTATGTAACGCGGCAATGATCGAACGGGTGTCGTCGATGCTGAGCGTGGTTTGTGTCACGTAAGCAACCCTAGTTTCTTCAGGGATATCCAGCGCCGCCACATCGGCTTCCGAGGACACCAGATGGGTGGGCCCGCCGACCTGGCCCATGGTTCCCTCCACCTCCGGGATGGCCGGCATGGCCGATCAGGATCAGGGTCCGCCCCTGGCCGACATAGCGCTTGCCCTGGCTGTGGACCTTGGAGACCAGCGGGCAGGTCGCGTCCAGCACCGGCAGGTTCCGGGACTGGGCATCGTTGACCACGGCCTGGGAGACGCCATGCGCACTGAAGACGGTGACGGCCCCGTCAGGCACCTCGTCCAGCTCCTCGACGAAGCGGGCGCCCTTGGCCTTGAGGCTCTCGACCACATGGCGGTTGTGAACGATCTCGTGGCGGACATAGACCGGCTGCCCGTACTGGTCGAGCGCCCGCTCGACGATGTCAATCGCCCGGACCACCCCCGCGCAGAAGCCGCGAGGCTGTGCAAGAACAACGCGCATTTTCAGACCCCGGTCACCCTCGCGCCCAGGCCCTGTCGCGGCCCGGCGGATCACGCCAATCCGGCGTCAGTGTCGGGAAACTTCCGATTTCTCGCAACCGCTTTCTCGCCCACGGCCCCGCCCGCCGCCGGTCACAGAGAATCGGCATGGGCAGAACCGGCAAATTGCTGTAGAGGCTGGCAAACTTGGCGGTTCCGCTGGCAAGATCACGAAAATCTCTCAGCCGCCGGGGCCGGCGCGACGGGAACAGAGCATGGTTAAGACTTCGAAGGCCACGGCAGCGCAGGCTGGCGGTGCCGAAATCGCGGCATCCTCCCGCTTCGAGGCGGCACTGGGACGCTCGGCCCAGGCCGTCGACGCGGCCCTGGACCGGCTTCTGCCGCAACCCGAAGGGCTGCACGCCCGGATCCACGAGGCCATGCGCTACGCGGTGTTCGCGGGCGGAAAACGGCTGCGCCCGTTCCTGGTGCTGCACAGCGCCGGCTTGTTCGGCGTGCCCGACGAGCAGGCGGTGCGAACCGCGGCCGCGATCGAGGCCCTGCACACCTATTCGCTGGTGCATGACGACCTGCCCTGCATGGATGACGACGATCTGAGGCGCGGACGGCCCACCACCCATCGCGCCTTCGACGAGGCCACCGCCGTGCTGGCCGGCGACGCGCTGCTGACCGCCGCCTTCGAGATCCTGGCCGCCGAGGCCACCCATGGCGAGGCGGCGGTGCGCTGCCGGCTGGTCGGCGAGCTGGCGCAGGCCGGCGGCTCGAACGGCATGATCGGCGGGCAGATGATCGACATGCGCGCGGCCGCCAGCCAGTTCGGGGCCGAGGAGGTGATGCTGCTGCAGCGCCTGAAGACCGGGGCCCTGTTCGAATTCTGCTGCGTGGCCGGGCCGGTCCTGGGCCAGGCCGGGGCCGGGGACGAGGCCCGTTTACGCAGTTACGCACGCGATGTTGGCCTGGCCTTCCAGATCACCGACGATCTGCTGGATGTATTGAGCACCGCCGAAAAAACCGGAAAGGCCGTGGGCAAGGATCAGGAACAGGGCAAGGCCACGCTCGTTTCCCTTCTTGGGATCGAGGCGGCCCGCGAGAAGGCCCGGGAACTCGCCGATCGGGCCGCCGAGACGGTTGCGCGTTATGGCGCCGCGGCCACGGAGCTGCAGGCATTGCCCCACTTCCTGCTCGCCCGCGAAGCCTGATGCCGATCCCCCTTTGCGCGTGCACGATCCCGTGCCCTTGACGAGGCCCTTATGACCGTGACGCCGCCGACCGCCATGTTCCCCCTGCTGGACACGATCCAGTCGCCGGCCGATCTGCGCCGCCTCGACAAGGCCCGGCTGCGCGCCGTGGCCGACGAATTGCGGGCGGAGCTGATCCATGCGGTTTCGCAGACCGGCGGCCATTTCGGCGCCGGGCTGGGCGTCGTCGAGCTGACCGTGGCGCTGCACTATGTCTTCAACACCCCGGACGACCGGCTGATCTGGGATGTCAGCCACCAGGCCTATCCGCACAAGATCCTCACCGGCCGCCGCACGCAGATGCGCACGATCCGCAAGGGCGGCGGGCTGTCCGGATTCACGCGCCGCGCCGAAAGCGACTACGACCCCTTCGGCGCCGCCCATTCCTCGACCTCGATCTCCTCGGGGCTCGGGATGGCGGTGGGCCGCGACCTGGCCGGCGGCACGCGGCACATCATCAGCGTGATCGGCGACGGCGCGATGAGCGCGGGCATGGCCTATGAAGCGATCAACAATGCCGGCGCGATGAAAGCGCGATTGATCGTGATCCTCAACGACAACGACATGTCGATCGCGCCGGCGACCGGCGCCCTCAACATCCATCTCAACCGCATGGCGGCGGAGAAGAGCGCCGCGGGCTCGATCTTCGCCCAGCTCGGCATGCGCCATCTGGGACCGGTCGACGGACATGATGTCGAAAGTCTCGTCGCTCTGCTCGAGCAGATCCGCGACGACCGGGATGGCGGGCCGGTGCTGCTGCATGTCGTGACCGAAAAGGGCCGTGGCTATGGCCCGGCCGAGGCGGCACCGGACAAGGGCCATGCGGTCGCCAAGTTCGATGTGGCGACCGGCGAACAGGCGAAGGCAAAGCCCGCCGCGCCCACCTACACCAATGTTTTTGCCGAGGCGCTGATCGGTGAGGCGCAAGCCGATCCGCGGATCGTGGCGGTGACGGCGGCCATGCCCTCGGGCACCGGCCTCGACAAATTCGCGCGGGCGTTCCCCGAACGCTGCTTCGATGTCGGCATTGCCGAACAACATGCGGTCACCTTTGCGGCGGGGCTGGCCTGCGAGGGCGCCAAACCCTTTGCCGCGATCTATTCGACCTTTCTGCAGCGCGCCTATGATCAGGTGGTGCATGACGTCGCGATCCAGAACCTGCCCGTGCGCTTCGCCATGGACCGCGCCGGGCTGGTGGGCGCCGACGGCTGCACCCATGCCGGCAGCTTCGACCTCGCCTATCTCGGCTGTCTGCCGAACATGGTGGTGATGGCGGCCGGCGACGAAGCCGAACTCGTCCATATGGTGGCGACGGCAGCGGCCTATGACGAGGGCCCCATCGCCTTTCGCTATCCGCGTGGGCCGGGCACCGGAATCGCGTTGCCCGAGGCCGGCCGGATCCTCGAGATCGGCCGCGGGCGCGTGCTGCGCGACGGCAGCGACGTCGCCATATTGTGCCTGGGCACGCGGCTGGCGGCCTGTCTGGAAGCGGCGCAGACATTGGAGGCGCAGGGCCTCAGCTGCACCGTGGCCGATGCGCGTTTTGCCAAGCCCATCGACACCGCGCTGGTGCGCCAGCTGGCGCGCCACCACCGCGCCCTGATCACGGTCGAGGAAGGCGCGGCGGGCGGCTTCGGCTCGCAGGTGCTGCACTATCTGGCCAATCACGACCTTATGGGCGGGCTGACGGTGCGGGCGCTGACCCTGCCCGACCGCTTTCAGGACCATGATGACATGGCCCGGCAATATGCCGAGGCCGGGCTCGATGCGCACGGCATCGCCGCCGCCATCACCAAGGCGGTGCCCGCCAGAAAGCTGGCGCGCATCTAACGCCGCGAAACCCGCGATTACTGTGTCGTGGTGGAGGCCGGCTGCGCGTTGAAGCTCGCCGTCATCTCCTTGAGATGAGCGGTCAGCTTGGGCACGGAGTCACCGTGCTGGCTGAGATAGCCGACGAAATCGTCACGTTGCGCCAGCCCGAGCCAGACCCCGGCGATTGACGCATCGACCACGGCGAATTTCCCGTCTTCATCCAGCACACGGAAGGCGACGCGCAGCGGATCGGGATCGTTGGGCGCGGCCGGGTCGACCAGGACCGCCGTGACGACATAGTCGCCTGGCGCATGGTCGATGACGCCGGTGACCTTGAGCGACTGGCCGCCATAGCCGTCGAGCCGCGAGACATAGCTTTCGATCATGAAGCGCTTGAAGGCGGCGACATAGGCGTCGAGATCGGCCTGCGATGCGGTGGCGCGATCCTTGCCCAGCGCGAACAAGCCGATCTTCCGGGTGTCAAGCAGATTGGAGAGGATCTCGCGTACCTGGTCGCGCTTCGCCTGGGCGCCGAGACTCTTGTCGTTCAACACGGCGATGCCGTGATCAATGCTGGTCTGGATGAAGGCCTGGACAGCGTCGTCCTTCGAAACGGCCCGGGCCGGAACGGCAAGCGCAAAGATCGCGCACAGGCCGAAGATCCCGAGAATCAAAAGACGCGCCGGCCGCAAAGCCGCGTTGTAACTGGTCATCGACGATACGCCCACTCTGTTCGCCCCCTCGTTCAGAAGTTGGGGAGATCCTCGACATTCGGCTTGCCGCGATTCACGGCTGCCTTGCGATACTGCAGATAGAGATTGCGGGTGGTCGCGTAATAGTCAACCGAGGTGCGTTCAATGCTCTCAAGCGTGCCAATGTTCTGCGCCCGGAGATCGATGATCCCGATCAGGCCGATCCCCATGTCGTAATAGAGCTTGCTGCGATACGACACATAGGTCATGGGGTCGAGGAAGATATCGACCACCTTGCCGATCAGATCGCGCGGCGGGGCCGGGCCGAGTAGCGGCAGCATCAGGAACGGGCCTTCCTCAAAACCCCAGCGGCCCAGCGTGATGCCGAAATCATTGTCGTGTCCGGGAATGCCGCCCTTGGCCGCGACATCGACCAGACCGCCCAGGCCGATGGTCGAATTGATGCCGAAGCGGCCCAGCGTCTGGCCGGCGCGCTCGAAATCGCCCTGCAGAACGTCATTGGCGAAGACCACCGGGGCGTTGAGATTGGTCAGGACGTTGTGAACGCCCTCGCGGGCCGGCTCCGGCACCGTGTCGACATAAAATTTCGCCACCGGCAGGGCGACGTTTTCGTCCAGCACCTGGTTGAAGGCGAAGATATCGCGGTTCGTCTGTTCAAAGGGATCGTTGTCGGCCGGCCCATTGCCGGTCGTGCTGGCGCAGCCCGTCGCCACAAGGCTCGCCGCAAGCGCCAAGATCAGTGGGAGTTTCCCCACGATGCCCCGCACATCGTTCATGGCACTTTCGGTCCTTCCCAGTCCCAGGCACAACCCATCGCGTTCACCATTTAATATAGCATTCCGCCGAGAGGGAATAACCCCACCGTTCGTTCTGCTATGTGAATTGCCAAGAAGCTGTTGACGATATGTCGCACCCGGGAATTTCCCGGGCGCCGGGCGGCGATGCCTCAAATTGGACGAATCCGAGCGGCACGGTCGGTCAGACCGAAAATCGCCCGGGGACCGGATCCGCGGGAGCCCACCGGGAGTTTGTATAGAGTTATACGGAGTTTCTGCATCCTGCCCCCGGTGCCGGCGCGAGCCGCCCCCCGATCCTATTTCGTCCGCCAATATGGAGCCCCCATGATCAAAGCCTCCCTGCCCGCCGGCCTGCTCGTTCTCGCGCTGGCCCCGAGCCTGCCCGCCCTGGCCCAGAGCGCCGCGCCGGCGGCCCAGAAGCAGGACGCCCTGAGCGACCCCGCCGCCAAGCAGATCCGCGACTTCTACGACGTGTTGCTGGCGACGATGAAGGACGCCAAGGCGCTGGGGGTGAACGGACGCTACAAGAAGCTGGAGCCGGCCATCGATGCCGCCTTCGATTTCGCGACCATGACCAAGAGGACGGTCGGCCCGCAGTGGGACAGCATGCCCCAGCCCGACCGCGACAAGCTCATCGCCGCCTTCCGCCGGCTGACCATCGCCGACTATGCGCACAATTTCGACGGCTATGGCGGGGAGACCTTCGTCGTCGATCCGACCGTGCAGGAGCGCAAGGGCGACAAGGTCGTCTCCAGCAAGATGATCGTGCCGGGCAAGCAGGCGATCCCCTTCGTCTACCGGATGGACCAGACGCCCAAGGGCTGGAAGATCGTCGACATTTTCCTGAACGGCTATGTCAGCGAAGTGGCGACGCGGCGCGCCGACTTCGCGGCGACGCTGAAAAACGGCGGCGCCGGCGCCCTGGCACAGAAGCTCGACGCCATGACCGACAAGACCCTGAAGGACAGCTAGGCGAACGCGCGCGGCGCTTGCACACAGCGCCGCGCGTCACACCTTGCGCATGGGCTGGCCGGCAAGACCCTCGTGCGGCACCACATAGCTCAGCAGCGCCGGCAGCACGAGCAGCATCGCCACCAGAATCCAGAACAGCGAGATCAGCAGGATCATCCCCATGCTGGCCGTGCCGGGATGGCTGGAGATCGACAAGGTGCCGAAGGCCGCCGCGGTGGTGCCCGCGCTCATGACCACCGCACGCGTCAACGGCGCCTGCAGCAGGCCGCGCTGGCCCTGCCGCCAGGCCATGACGAAATAGATGTCATAGGCCACGCCGATTCCGAACAGCAGCGGCAAGGCGATGATGTTGGCGAAGTTGAGCTGGATGCCGGCAATCTCGCAGCTGGCCAGCGTCATCACGCCAGCCAGCACAAGCGGGGCCAGCGCCACCAGCACATCGCCGAAGCGCCGCAGCGTCACCAGCAGAATGAGCGCGATCGTCAGGAACGAATAGATGCCGGCCTCGAGAAAGGCGCGCACGATGGTGCGGCCGGATTCCTCGATGATGATGGGCGTGCCGGTGACGCCGGGCGCGACCTTCGCGACCGCAGCGGTGAAGCGGCTCAGCACGGCATTGTCGTTGGCGTCGCCGGCGGGGAAGACCTGAATACGATAGAGCCCGGAGGGTGAAACCCAGTCGCGCTTCAGATCCAGCGGCAGGGAGGCCTCGGTCACGGGCCGAGGCGACAGCGCCGCCGAAAGCTGCGCCAGCAAGGTTTTCAGGCCGGGAACGAAGGCGCGCGTCGCTCGCGCGCGCGCGTCCGGCGGCGCGGCGGCCAGCTTTTCGAGCGTGTCCGCGAGCGCGCGCGCATCCGCCGCCGGTTTGCCCGACGAGGATTTGGCGGCGGCGCGCAGATTGCCGGCGGTGGCGCGCAGGCTGGCCACGATCTGCGCATCGCTGGGCGGCGGCGGCGTGACGAAGGGGTTGAGCGTGGCGTCGAGCAGGTTTGCCGCATCGGCGAGGGTCGCAAGCTTCTGCGCCTGATGATCGGGCACGAAGGTGTCGATGGTCATCACCTGCGCCACTTCCGGCAGCGCAGAGAGTTTGGCAGCGAGGGCGCGCGCCTGCGCATGCGAGTTGGCCAGGACATTGACCGTGTTGGGCGAAGTCTGCGGATTGTGCATCAGGTCGAGCGCCGTCGACACCGATTCCGAATTGCGATTGCGCAGATCCAGCGGATTGGAATCGAAATGCAGGAAGGGGATCAGCGAGGCCCCCAGAAGCAGCAGCACGATCGCGGCCAGCAGCACCCGCCGCGGCTGATTCGACAGATAGCGGTCGAGCGGGGCGAGAGATTCAAAGCCGACATCCTCCAGCTCGCTGCGTGGCTTGATCAGCATGAGGAAGGCCGGCAGGGCCGTGATGCTGAGCACATAGGTCACGACCATGCCGGCGCCGGCGATCAGCCCCAGCTCGGCAAGCCCGGCATAGGCCGTCGGCAGAAACGAGAAAAACCCGGCCGTCGCGGCCAACGCGGCCAGCGTCAGCCCGGCGCCGATGCCGCGGCCGGCCGCCACGAGGGATTTCGGCAGATCGCGCAGGATGCGCCGCTCGGCGCGGTAGCGCACGCAGAACTGGATTCCGAAATCGACGCCCAGGCCGATGAACAGCTCGATGAAGGCCACCGAGATCACATTGAAGGCGCCATAGACCAGAAGGCCGATCGCGGCGGTGATGGCGAGCCCTACCGTCATCGTGGCCAGGATGGCCGTGATCATGCGCTTGGAATGCAGCGCCATCCACAGCATGGCAAGCAGGCCTGCGGCCATGAGTGCGGCCAGCAGCAGCCCGTTCTCGGCGATGGTGGCGAATTCCTCATCGGCCATCGGCACCGGCCCGGTCAGACGCACGCGCACCCCGGCCTGGGGTGTCAGGCCCAGATCGCGCGCGGCCTTGCGGATGGCGGCCGTGGCGCGTTCGCCGGGCATCAGGGAGTCGTAATCGAGCGCGGGTTTGACCTCGATGAAGCGGCGCGTCGGCGAGACGTCCGCCGGCGCGCTCGCGCCCAGCATCTCGCTCCAGGCGAACCAGGCCTGTTTGCCGGCCAGCACTTTTTTCAACGTGCCATCGAAAGCGGTGATCGGCGCGTCGAGCGAGGCGAGCGTGGTCTGTCCGCCCGTCACACCCAGAAGGGTGGTGTCGAGGGTCGTCATGACCCCGCGCAAGCTGGGATCGGCGGCCAGGCCGCCAAGGAAGGGCTGGGCGCGGATCAATTGCTGCGTGGTGGCGCGGACCTGGTCTTCGGGCAGCAGCAGCAGGCCTTCATGGGCGAAGAACGGTCCGCCATCGGGCCGGCGCACATAGGGGAAGAGCGCGCGATTGCGCTCGAGTGCGGCGGTCAGTTGGGCGGCGGCGGCATCGGCGCGTTCGGCCGTGGCGCCGTCGATCACCACCAGGACGAGATTGTTCTGCTGCGGGAAGGCGGCATCGTAGCGGTGTTCGGTCTGCCGCCAGGGCGCATTGGGCGACACCAGATTTTCGCTGTCGGTGTCCATCGCGAAATGGGTGACAGCGTAGTAACCCGATGCCAGCCCCACGAGCACCGCCAGCAGCGCGACAATGCCCGCGTAACGGCTGGAAAAGCCGACAATCCTGCCAACGAGCGTGCCGAGCATTCCAGGTCCCTGCCGAAAGGCGCAGCGGGACACTCACCGCATTGCGGCGGGAAAATCAACCGGCCTTCGCGCCGGCGGCCTCCGGCGCCGGGGCGCGCCGGAGGTGGGGGCCCGTGGCCTCAGCCCTTTGCGGACTGGATGTAGCGGTCGACTTCGCCCTCCATCAGGCTCAGCGGCACCGCGCCGTTGACCAGGATGGCATCGTGGAATTTCCGGATATCGAAGCGCGACCCGAGCGCCGTCTTCGCCTTTTCGCGCAGTTCCAGGATCTTGAGCTTGCCGAGCAGATAGGAACAGGCCTGTCCCGGCCAGACGCAGTAGCGCTCGATCTCGGTCGTGGCGCTGGCTTCCTGGTCGCCCAGCGTGTCGACATAATACTTGATCGCCTTTTCGCGGCTCCACTTCATCGCATGCATGCCGGTGTCGACCACCAGACGCACGCCGCGGAACATGGCGTCGTGGAGCTGGCCGATATGGCCCCAGGGATCGTTGTCATACATGCCCATCTCGACGGCGAGCTGTTCGGCATAGAGCGCCCAGCCCTCGGCATAGGACGAGAAGTTGGTGAGCTTGCGGATCAGCGGGATGTCGGCCTCGGTCTGGATCGACAGTTGCAGATGGTGACCGGGGATGCCCTCATGGAAGGTCAGCGTCGGCAGCGTCCAGCTCGGCACCTCCGCGGTGTCGCGCAGATTGATGTAGTACATGCCGGGACGCGAGCCATCGAGCGCCGGCATGTTGTAGTAGCCGCCGGGGGCACCGGCCTCGATCGCCTTGGGCACGCGCTTGATGACGAGATCGGCCTTGGGCAGCGTGTCGAAATATTTCGGCAGCTTGGCACGAATTTCCTTCACCTTGGCATTGAGATCGGCCAGCAGCTTCTCCTTGCCGGCATCGGTGTTGGGGTAGCGGAATTTGGGATCATTATACATCGCGCGCAGGCGCTGGCCGACGGTGCCCTTGGCCATGCCGTTGGCCTTCATGATGGTGTCGATCTGGGCGCTATACTGCGCCACGGCCTCGAGCCCGATCTTGTGTATCTCCGCGGGGTCCTTGGTCGAGGTCGTCCATTGGATCAGCGAGTCATGGTAATATTCCGGGCCCTTGGGCAGGCGCCAGACGCCGGCATCATGGGTTGCGTCTTTCTGCATGCCCTTGATGACCGCGATCTGACGGTCGAGCGCAGGATAGACCTTTTCTGTCATGATCTTCTCGGCCCGGGCGCCCCAATCGCCGTCGATCTTCTTTTCCCCGGTGCGGCGCACGACCAATTCGACGAGCGTGGATTTCGCCGCCGGCACGGCGCGCAGCTTGTTCATCTGCTCAAGCGTGCGCGAGAGTACGAAATCGGGCGGCGTGCAGCCGAGCCCGGCATCGTGGCGGACGACGCCGTCTTCCTGATCGAGAACCCGGGCGAAGGCATCGAGACGCGCCAGATAGGCATCGGCATCGGCCTTGGTCGCGATCGCATGCATGCTGTCGAGGAAGTCGGGGATCTGCTGATAGGCGCCGGTGAGCTGGCTGACGACATAGGGCGCACCGGCACCGGTGCCGCCATAATCGAACGCCTGGTTGGCTTCGGTCTCATGCTTGAGGCCGAACATGACGACGTCATAGCTGGTGCGGTCATGGTCGTCGAGCTGGCTGCGGTCGAAGGCGGCGAGCTTGCGGTACTGTTCGGCCGTCATGGCCTTGTTGCGCGCGATTTCGGCCAAGGATGCCTGGCTCAGCTCGCTCTTCTGATAGGCGCGCTTGCCCTTGTCCATGCCCAGGTAGGTGACGCCTTCGGGGGAATGGTCCAGCGTCTGCTGGATGAAGCTGTCGAACAGCGCCGCGAGCTTCTTGCCGGCGGCGGCCTGGGCCGGTGTCGGCGCGGCGGCCTTGCCGGCCGCGGCGCGGGCCACGGCGATGAGCGACGGCGTGGTGAGCACGGCCAGCGTGGCGCTGGCGGCACCGGTCTTGAGCAGATTGCGGCGATCGAGCACGAGATTCCCCTCTCAGATTGAACCTGGCAGATGTAGGTATCGCGGCCGGGACCGACAAGGGCGGATGCGCCGCGCTGCATCGCACAACGATCAATTTTCCGTGGCCCCACGCTTGTCGGCATGCAATCCGATCTCGTACTAATATGTGCGGCTAACGCATAGGTGACCTTCATGTCCGGCATGGCTTCACGATGACGGCCCCTCTGATCGGACAGCCCGTCCGCCGCAAGGAAGACTTCCGCTTCATCACCGGCAGCGGCCACTACACCGACGACTTCGCCAAGCCCGGACAGACACATGCGGCCTTCGTGCGCAGCCCGCATGCCCATGCGCGCATCGTCTCGATCGATCCGGCGCCGGCGCTGGCGGTGCCCGGCGTCGTCGCGGTTCTGACCGGCGCGGACATGGCGGCCGACAATGTGCAGGGGCTGATCTGCGGCTGGCTGGTCCATTCCAAGGACGGCACGCCGATGAAGGCCGGCGCCCATCCGGCGCTGGCCACCGGCAAGGTGCGCCATGTCGGCGACCAGCTGGCCGTCGTGATTGCCGAGACGCGGGCCGCCGCCCGGGACGGGGCCGAGGCGGTGATCGTCGAATATGACGAACTGCCCTCCGTGGTGGCGGTGGAGGATGCGCAAAAGCCCGGTGCGCCCGCCGTGCATGACGAGGCGCCCGACAACACCATCTTTTCCTGGGAACTGGGCGATGCCGCGGCGACGCAGGCCGCCTTCGCCAAGGCCAAACACACCGTCGAACTCGACATCGTCAACAACCGGCTGATCCCCAATGCGATGGAGCCGCGCGCGGCGATCGGCGAATACGATGCCGGCAGCGGCGACTTCACGCTGACGACGACGAGCCAGAACCCGCATGTCGCAAGGCTGGTGCTGTCGGCCTTTGTGCAGATCGCGCCCGAGCACAAATTGCGCGTCATCGCGCCGGATGTCGGCGGCGGCTTCGGCTCGAAGATCTTCATCTATCCCGAAGAGACGGTGTGCATCTGGGCGGCCAAGCGCGTGGGCCGGCCCGTGAAATGGACCGCGGACCGCAGCGAAGCCTTCCTCGCCGACGCCCATGGCCGCGACCATGTGACGAAAGCGGCGCTGGCGCTGGATGCGGACGGCAAGATCCTCGCACTCCGGGCCAGGACCATCGCCAATATCGGCGCCTATATGTCGACCTTTTCCTCGGCCGTGCCGACCTATCTCTATGCCACGCTGCTGTCGGGACAGTACGACATCGCCGCGATCCATGCCGAGGTCGATGCCGTCTACACCAACACCGCGCCGGTCGACGCCTATCGCGGCGCCGGACGGCCGGAAGCGACCTTTGTGGTGGAACGGCTGGTCGAGGAAGCGGCGCGGCAACTGAAGATCGATCCGGCGGAGCTCAGGCGGCGCAACTTCATCGCCAGCTTCCCGCACCAGACGCCGGTGATCCTCAATTACGACATCGGCGATTACGACGCCTCGCTGACAGAAGCGATACGGCGCGCCGACGTCGCGGGCTTCCCGGACCGCAAGGCCGAAGCGGCGAAACGCGGCAAGCTCCGCGGGCTGGGCTATTCGGCCTATATCGAGGCCTGCGGGATCGCGCCCTCGGCGGCGGTGGGCTCGCTGGGCGCGGGCGTCGGCTTGTGGGAATCGGCCGAAGTGCGGGTCAATCCGACCGGCTCGGTGGAAGTGCTGACCGGCGCGCACAGCCACGGCCAGGGCCATGAAACCAGTTTCGCCCAATATGTCGCCGAACGCCTGGGCATCGACATCGAGCAGGTGGAGATCGTGCATGGCGACACCGACAAGGTGCAATTCGGCATGGGCACCTATGGCTCGCGCTCGGCGGCGGTGGGGCTGAGCGCGATTTCGGTGGCGACCGACCGGGTGATCGCCAAGGCCAAACGCATCGCCGCCTACGTCATGGAAGTTCCCGAGGACGAGGTGACATTCGAGAACGGCCAGTTCGCCGGCATCAACACCAACAAGATCATGACCTTCGCCGAGCTGGCGCTGGCCGCCTATGTCGGCCACAAATTTCCGACCGGCGAAATCGAACCGGGGCTCAAGGAATCGGCGTTCTACGATCCCAAGAACTTCACCTTCCCGGCCGGCTGCCACATCTGCGAAGTCGAGATCGACAAGGAGACCGGCGTG
Organism: uncultured Pseudomonadota bacterium; assembly: GCA_963710925.1. GTDB lineage: Bacteria > Pseudomonadota > Alphaproteobacteria > Micropepsales > Micropepsaceae > Rhizomicrobium. The sequence continues at coordinate 79,761 of CAVQBY010000007.1, forward strand.
ACCGAGATCGTGCGCTTCGTCGCCGTCGACGATTTCGGCACGGTCATCAATCCGATGATCGTCGAAGGCCAGGTGCAGGGCGGCGTGGCCCAGGGCGCGGGCCAGGCGCTGCTGGAGCACGGCATCTATGACCGCGACAGCGGCCAGCTCGTCACCGGCTCCTTCATGGATTACTGCATGCCGCGGGCCGACGACCTGCCCGACATCGAGGTCGGCATGACGGTGACCAAATGCCCGTCCAATCCCATCGGGGTGAAGGGCTGTGGCGAGGCCGGCGCCATCGCATCGCCGCCCGCCATCATCAACGCCATCACCGATGCGCTGGGCGTCAAGAGCTTCGACATGCCGGCGACGCCGGAAAAGGTGTGGCGGCTGGCCAACGGGCTGGAGGCCCGCGCCTAGGCATCAGCTCTTGTAGCGGCCGGACGTCGCCAGAAATTCCGGCAGGCCGACAATCGCGTTGTAGCCATCGAAGCGCGCCCGCGTGGCCGGATCGTCCGCACCGCCCGCGAGCAGGCGCGCATAGACAGTCTCCAGCGTTCGGGTGACCGCGAGCAGGGCCGCAATCGGATAAAGCGCGATCTTGTAGCCCATCTGCCCGAGCACATCGGGCGGCAGCAACGGCGTCTTGCCGTCCTCGACCAGATTGGCGACGAGCGGCGTGCCCGCAAAGGTCTGCGCGATGCGCGCCATTTCGGCTTCGTCGCGCGGCGCCTCGATGAACAGAATGTCGGCGCCGGCTTCGCGGAAGGCATCGCCGCGGCGCAAGGCCTCATCGAGCCCATGGGGGGCGCGGGCATCGGTGCGGGCCATGATCTTGAAATCCGGCGAGCGGCGGGCCTCGACGGCCGCACGGATCTTGGCCGCGGCATCGGCAAGCGCGATGACCTCCTTGCCCTCCATATGGCCGCAGCGTTTGGGCAGCACCTGATCTTCGAGCTGGATCGCAGCCGCACCGGCCAGCTCATAGGCGCGCGTCAGCTGCGCCGCATTGAGCGGGCCGCCATGGCCGTTGTCGCCGTCGGCGATCAGGGGCAGCGGTGCGATCGCACCGGCCAGGGCGCGCGCGCGCTCGGCCATCTGTTCGGGCCCGACAAGGCCGATATCGGGCACGCCGAAGCTGGCACCGGCCACGCCGAAGCCCGTCATATAGACGGCGCGCGCGCCGGCCCGCATGGCGATGCGCGCCGACAGCGCATCATGGGCCCCCGGCACGATCACGATATCCGGCCCGGACAGAAGCTGGTCGAGCGTTTGCGCCATCAGTCTTTCTTCTTGTCGACGAGCCCCATGGGATCGCCCTTGGCGTCGTCGGGCGCGGGAACCTCCACGATGCGTTCGGGCACGTCGTCATATTCGAGACGGAGCGCCTTGGTGGTCACCGCATGCAGATCGTAGAGCGCGGTGATGTAACTGAGCTCGACGATCTCCTCGTCCGAGAGATGTTTCTTGAGGGCGGCGAATATGCCATCGGCGATGCGCCCGCCCATCAGCACCAGCCCGTCGGTATAGGCCAGCACCGCGCGCTCGACCGGGCTGAAGCAATCGGCCACCTGCCAATGCGGGATCGCCTCGATCTTGTCTTCGGCGATGCCGACGCCGCGGCACGCCTTGCAATGCTGGGAGAAGACGAACTGGCTGCCGCGCGCCCAACCGACCCGCGTCTGTCCCAACTCGCGCAATTTCGGATCGAGCTTGCGGCCCTTGCCGCGATAGAGCTGGAAGCCGGTGACGCAATGATCGAACACATCGGGCGAATTGGCGAAGACCGTCCACCAATTGCCGGGCGTGCCCGTGGCCGTGCCCGGTTCCTTCACAGGATCGCGCTCCCCGAACAGGAGGGTGTAGATCTGCTGGGCCCCGGAATGGGCTTCGGCCTTCGGTACCTGATGCAAACGCGGCATGGCGATCTCCCTGGGTTCTGTTGTCGCGGCAAGGATCGCCCGGACCGGGTTCCGGCGCAATGTGGCTTCGGTTTGCGGCCATGGCAGGCTATCAAAGCCGGGCAGACATTTCTGGAGACGGGCCATGAACATATCGCTGAAGGGCCGGACGGCGCTGGTGACCGGCGGCAGCCGCGGGATCGGGCGGGCCATCGCCCTTTCCCTCGCCGAAGCCGGCGCCGATGTGGCGGTGAACTATCGCCGCGACGAAGAGGCGGCCAGGGAGACGGTCGCGGCCATCGAAAAGCTGGGACGCAAGGCCCGCGCCTATTGCGCGCCGGTCGATGATTTCGACGCGGTGGCCGTAATGGTCGAGGAGATGGTGCGCGCGTTCGGCGGGCTTTCCATCCTGATCAACAATGCCGGCATTGCCAGCCGCGGACACAGCGTCGCCGAGACCGATCCGGCCGAGCTGGAGCGCGTCGTGCGGGTGCATGCGCTGGCGCCGCATTTTCTGTGCGGGCGCGCCCTGCCCCATCTGCGCAAGCAGGAACGCGGCGACATCATCATGATCTCGTCGGTGGCGACGCTGCATATGGGCGCCAATGGCGCGCCCTACAATATGGGCAAGGCCGCGATGGAAGCCCTGGCGCTGACACTGGCCAAGGAAGAACGCAAGCACGGCATCCGCACCAATATCGTGGCCCCCAGCCTGACCGTGACCGAAATGGGCAAGCGCCTGACCAAGGCGCGCACCGGCGGCAAGGATATTCACGACCTCGACGCCAGCTCGCCCTTCGGCCGCGTCAGCGTGCCCGAAGATGTGGCGGCGGCCGTGACCTGGCTGGTATCCAGCGCCAATCCCTATGCCAATGGGCAGAAGATCAATATCGACGGCGGCGGGCAGTAGGTTTCATGCATATGTGGACATTGCTGGGGATCGGCGTCGTCGTCGCCGGCTTCCTGATCCGTCTGAACCCGCTGCTGGTGATCATGGCCTCGGCGCTGGTGACCGGCATCGCCGGCGGACTGGCGCCGCTGCACATCATCGCCGCCTTCGGCAAGGCCTTCAACGACAGCCGCTATGTCTCGATCGTGTGGCTGGTGCTGCCGGTGATCGGGCTGCTGGAGCGCGAGGGCCTGCAGGAACGCGCGCGCATGCTGATCTCCAAAGTCCATGCGGCGACGACGGGGCGACTGCTTCTGGCCTATCTGGGCTTGCGCCAGATCACGGCGGCGCTGGGGCTGATGTCCTTTGGCGGGCATGCGCAGATGGTGCGCCCGCTGATCGCGCCCATGGCCGAAGGCGCGGCCGAAACCAAGCTCGGCCCCATCTCCGACGACACCCGCCATTTGATCCGCGCCCAGGCCGCCGGTGCCGACAATGTCGGCGCCTTTTTCGGCGAGGACATTTTCATCGCCGTCGGCTCGATCCTTCTGATCAAGGGATTCCTGCAGCAGAGCGGCTTCGATATCGAGCCGCTGCATCTGTCGCTGTGGGCGATTCCGACCGCGATCCTTGCCTTCCTGATCCATGGCGCGCGTCTGCTGCTTCTGGATCGCAAGCTCAAGCGCCTGCATGACGGCGAACAGGCGGAGACGCGCGAATGATCACGCTGGAGCACGTCTATGTGCTGGCCGGGATGATGTTCGTCGTCATCTCCTGGCTCAGCCTCAGGGATCGCAGCAACAAGAAGCGCTATGGCAATGCCGGTTTCTGGATGGTGCTGGCGATCAGCTTCCTGTTCGGCTCGGAGATCGGCGATCTGGCCAACGGCATATTGGTACTGGCGCTGGTGGCGCTGGGCGGCGCCGGCGCCATAGGCATCGGCCAGCCGCACACCACGACACCCACCGAACGCCAGGCCCATGCCGAAGCGCGCGGCAACTGGCTGTTCGGCCCGGCGCTGGTGATCCCCTTCGTCGCCATCCTCGGCACGTTGACGCTGGGCGATGTCACGGTTGGCGGCGCGCCCGTTGTCGATGCCAAACAGGTGACGCTGATTTCGCTGGCGCTGGGCATCGTGATCGCGCTGGTCGTGGCCATGATCTGGCTGAAGCCGCCAGCTCTGGCGCCGATGCAGGAAGGCCGGCGGCTGGCCGACACCATCGGCTGGGCGGCGATCCTGCCGCAGATGCTGGCGGCGCTGGGGGCGGTGTTTGCACTCTCCGGCGTCGGCGAGGCGGTCGGGCACATCGCCACCACCTGGCTGCCGCTGGGCCATCCCTTCGCGGCGGTCGCGACCTATTGCATCGGCATGGCGCTGTTCACGGCCGTGATGGGCAACGCCTTTGCCGCCTTTCCGGTGATGACGGCGGCAGTGGGCGTGCCGCTGATCGTGCACAAATTCGGCGGCGACCCCACCATCATGGGCGCCATCGGCATGCTGTCGGGCTTCTGCGGCACGCTGACGACGCCGATGGCGGCGAATTTCAACATCGTGCCGGCGGCGCTGCTGGAACTTCCCGATCGCAATGCGGTGATCAAGGTGCAGGTGCCCACCGCCATTCCGCTTTTGCTCGGCAATGTGCTTTTGATGTATTTCCTCGTTTTCCGCTTCTGAGGCTGCCATGACCGCCGTTCTGACCCGAGAGACCGCATCGCGCTTCGCCCGCGTGGCGATGGGCCATGTGACGCGCGAATATCCCAACAAGATGGATCATGTGCTGAACGGGCCCGAAGACGTGAAGAGCCCGCGCGCCGCGCATCCGATCTTCTTCGGCAGCTTCGACTGGCATAGCTGCGTGCATGGCCACTGGCTTCTGGCGCGGCTCTATCGCCGCTTCCCCGATCTGCCGGAAGCGGCGGAAATTCGCGCGCTGCTGGAGTCGCAATTCACACCTGAAAAGGTCGAAGGCGAAGTCGCCTATCTGCGCGCGCCGTCGAGCCGCGGCTTCGAGCGTCCCTATGGCTGGGCCTGGGCGCTGATGCTGCAAGGCGAATTGCTGCGGCACGACAGCGAAGACGGCAGGCGCTGGGCGCAAACCCTCAAACCATTCGGCGATGCGTTCGCGCAACGCTTCCAGGACTTCCTGCCGATCTCCACCTATCCTGTGCGCGTGGGCGTGCATTCCAACACCGCGTTTGCGCTGATTCTCGCGCTTGATTATGCGCGGGCCGCCGGGGATCGCGATCTGACCGCGCTGTGCGTGCAGAAAGCCCGCAGCTGGTACATCAAGGACCGCGACTGCCAGGCATGGGAGCCGTCGCAGGACGAATTCCTCTCGCCGGCGCTGATCGAGGCGGCCTGCATGCGGCGCGTGCTGAATCCGGAAGAATTCTCGGCGTGGTTTGCGCGCTTCCTGCCCGATGCGGCCCATGGCGCGCCGGCCACCCTGTTCGAACCGGCGACGGTCAGCGACCGCAGCGACGGCAAGATTGCCCATCTCGACGGGCTCAATCTGTCGCGCGCCTGGTGCTGGCGGATCATTTCCGGCGGGCTGGCAGAGGCCGATCCGCTGCGGGCCACGGCCGAGGCGACGATTGCGCGACATCTGGATTTGGCACTGGCGCATATCGCCGGCGATTATATGGGCGAACACTGGCTGGCGAGTTTCGCGGCCCTGGCGCTCGATCCCGTGTCCGACTGAACGGAGCGTTCCATGACCTACCGCCCGCCGATCCGCGACCTGCTCTTTGCGCTCACCGAACTGGCCGGCGCGGCCCGGCTGGAAGACACCGGCGCCTATCCCGATTTCGATGCCGAGACCATGGCCGCGGTGCTGGATGCGGCGGGCGAGTTCGCTGCCGGCGTGCTGGCGCCGCTCAATCGCGGCGGCGATCAACAGGGGGCCCGCTTCGAGAACGGCCGCGTGGTGGCCGCGCCCGGATTCGCCGACGCCTATCGGCAATTCGCGCAAGGCGGCTGGAACGCCTTGTCGGCCGCACCGGCGCATGGCGGACAGGGCCTGCCCAAGGCGCTGGAAATCGCCGTGTTCGAGATGGTGCACAGCGCCAATATGGCGTTCGGGCTGTGCCCGCTTCTGACGCAGGGGGCAATCGAAGCGCTGAGCGCGCATGGTACGCAGCGGCAGAAATCGCTCTATCTCGAAAAACTCGTCAGCGGCGAATGGACGGGCACGATGAATTTGACCGAGCCGCAGGCCGGCTCGGATCTGGCGCAGCTGCGCACCCGCGCCGAGCCCGATGGCAACGGCACCTATCGCCTGTTCGGCCAGAAGATCTTCATCACCTGGGGCGATCACGACGCCGCCGACAATATCGTGCATCTGGTGCTGGCGCGGCTGCCCGATGCGCCGGCCGGCACGCGCGGCATCTCGCTGTTCCTGGCGCCCCGGCAACTCGTCAACGAGGACGGATCGCCCGGCGCTGCCAATGATCTCAAACCCACCGGCCTCGAGCACAAGCTGGGCATCCACGCCTCGCCGACCTGCGTGATGGCCTTCGAGGGCGCGCGCGCCGAACTGGTCGGCGTCGAGAACCAGGGCCTGGCCCAGATGTTCACGATGATGAATGCCGCAAGGCTGCAGGTCGGCGTCGAGGGCGTGGGCATCGCCGAGCGCGCCTATCAGGCGGCACTGGCCTATGCGCGCGACCGCAAGCAGGGGCGTTCGGCCTGGACGGGCGAGACCTCCGCACCGATCTTCGACCATCCCGATATCCGCCGCATGCTGATGCTGATGAAGGCGCGGATCGAAGCGGCGCGCGCGATCTGCCTGTCGACGGCGGTGGCCGCGGACCTTGCCAAATCCTCACCCGATGGTGCGACGCGCGAGAGCGCCAAACTGCGCGAGGAGCTGTTCACGCCGATCGCCAAGGCGTGGTCGACCGACATGGGCGTCGCGGTCGCCTCCGAGGCGCTGCAGGTGCATGGCGGCATGGGGTTCATCGAGGAGACGGGCGCGGCCCAGCATTATCGCGACGCGCGCATCCTGCCGATCTACGAAGGCACCAACGGCATCCAGGCCATCGACCTGATGGGCCGCAAGCTGGCGCTGGGCAATGGTCAGGCGGTGCGCGAATTGCTGGACGAGATGTGGCGCACGATCGGCGAGCTGAAGAGCGCGGACGACGCCTGGCTGCACTCGATCGGCGCGCGCCTCGAAGCCGGGGCCGGCGCGGTGCAAAGCGCGGCGAGCTGGCTGATCGAACGGCGCGGCCATGCCCAGCCCGACGCACTGGCCGGGGCGGCCCCGTTCCTCAAATTGCTGGGCGACGTCATCGGCGGCTGGATGCTGGCGCGCGGCGCGGTGATCGCCAGCGCGAGGGCCAGGGATGGCGATGACGGGCTCTACTGGCGCACGAAAATCGGGCTGGCCCGCGTCTATGCCGATCACGTGCTGGCGCAGGCCCCCGGCCTGACCGCGGCGGTGACCGCCGGCGCGCACGACCTGCGCAATACGACGGCGGAGGCCCTGGGCGGCTGAGCCTCAGTAATCCCATTTCCAGGTGACGCCGACCGAGCCGTTGGAATTGGCGCCGGCTTCGGCATCGAGCGTGATGTGCGGGGTGATCTTCACCTCGACCTGGGCGGTGCCGGCCGAAACATCGGTGCCCTGCTTGACCCCGAGATAGACCCGGTCGGTGATGTATTTTCCGGCCGCAATGCTGGCCCCGCCGCCACTCAGATCGCTGGGCGTCGTGAAGCGCAGCACATCAAGGCCGGTCAGCCCGCGCGCGAAGGACAGAAGGCCGCCACCGCCGCCGCCCAGACCCAGCGATTTGAGCTGGCCCGACAACTCGGCGAGCTGCAGCGCCTGCCCCACGGACAGATGCGGCGTCGAGGTGCCGAAGAACAGATGCGACAGGACCTCGGATTGCGGCAGGGACGGCGAGGAGGTCCAGGTGATCTTGGGATCGAGGACCGATCCTTCGATGGTCACAGTGACCGAGATATCGCTGCTGTCGTTGGTGCCGACGATACGGACGGTGGCATTGCCCGGGACATCGGGCCCGAAGCGCACCCGGCCCTCGTCGAGCTGGAAGGTCTTGCCGATCAGTTCGGCCTGGCCGCGCACGACATCCAGCCGGCCGGAGACCTCCGGGCTGCCCAGCGTACCGGTCACGTTGAGATCGCCGCTCCACTCCGAATCCATTCCGTGGCCGGTGACAAAGACGCGGTTGGGCATATCGACGGCGATATCGAGCGTCGCCGTGGAGAACAGCGTCGGCGTCTTGGCCGCCTTCCGGGCCGAAGGCGGCGGACCGCCATTGATCTCGCGCACCTCGATCTGCGGCACATTGGGCGGCAGCGCCGCGCCGGCATCGATCCGCACGGTATTGGTGCGCAGCTTGCCGGTGATGGCGGGCGGCTGATCGCCTGGCAGATCGAGGGCAAGCTTGCCCGTGGCGCTGCCATGCACCAGATCGTCGCGAATGATCTGTGCCTGGTTGAGCGTCATGTCGAGATGGCCGGCCAGCTTGCCCACGCTGCCGGTTTCGAACGCCGCCATCGAGAATTCGCCCTCGGCCTTGACGGTACCCGAATTGCCGTCCGTTGCCGTGAGCTTGAGAACGGCCCGGCTGCCGCCCGTGGCATCGAGGGTGGCGTTGAGCTTCTCCAGTTTGATGCCGGTCTGGAAGTCGGAGAAACTTCCGTCCGTGAGGGCGAGCTTGCCCGAGAACTGCGGATTGGCGATATCGCCACTGACATCGGCCGCGCCCGACAAGAGCCCGGTCGCCGATTGTTCGGACACCGGCAACAGCGCCATCAGCCGGCCGGCGCGCAACCGTGCGCGGAACTGCGCCGAGACGGGGCCGGATCGCGCCAGCACGGGCAGATAGCCGGTGCCGCTGCGAACCATGGGCACGCGCGCGGTCAGCGTCGCCTCCTTGTCGTCCAGGCCGGTGACACGTCCGTCCACGCTGGCCACGTGTCCGTCCCATCCGCCCGTCATCGTGATGTTGGCGGGCTTGTCCGCCTTGCCGGCGCCCGCGAACATCAGTCCGGAGGCATTGAGCTTGAGCTGAGCGTCGGTTTTGCCCGGGGTCATGTTGGCGGCGAGATCGAGCGCGATCGCACCCTTGGCCTTGCCGAGCTGCAGCAAGGCGGCAATCGGGGCAACCGGCATGTCCGACAGGTGCAGATTGCCCTGAAGGCTGCCGTGACCGCCCTTCGCCGCGAGCGTCAGCGTTCCGCCGGAAATTCCGATCACGGTGTTCGAAAGCGCGAACGCGCCGTTCTTCATCGTGAAACTCGCCGGGGCCCGCAGCGCGAGTTTGGCGCCGGCCCAGACGCCATCCAGTTTCGTCAGCGTGATCGCGACGGGGCTGAGCGTGCCACCGGCGGCGGCGGCAACATGGTTGTCGCCATCCTTGATCTCGATGCGGGCGGTGAGCGGCCCACTCATTCCCTCGGCGGTCGCATCGGCGTGAACGGTGGCGTTCCTGAGGCCATCGGTTTTGACATCCTTGAGATCGGCCACGAGCGCCAGGTTGCGGCCGTCGCCCCGCAAGGCCAGCGTGCCGCTGCCTTGCATCTCCTTGCCGAGGAAATACCCCAGCGGCTCGAGCAAATGCCCCTTGAGTTCGAGCGCGCCGGCGTAGCGCGCGCCATGGGACTCAAGCTGGCCGGAGAGAACGGCCGGACCCAGCTCGCCCTTGGCGACATGCAAGGTCCAGCCGTCCGACACGGTCTCGAAATTGGCCGCGACATCGACGGCGCCGCCCGGCGTTGCCGAGGTCACAACCAGCTTGCCAGTCCATCGGTCCTGCTTGCGGGCGTCCAGCCTCAGCTCCGTCTTCTTGACGATATTGTTTTCGATGCGGATGCGCGGCGCCTGGCCGGCGAGGTGGACGATGGGCGCGCTGCCGGTCCCGGTGACATCGGCCGAAAGCGTGAAGCTGCCCTTGAGCCTGCGGCCGAAATACTTCGACAGCGGCTTGAGGTCGCCGCGCGTGGTCTGAAGATGCGCCCGGAGCGCGCCATCGCCCGCCAGGCTGGCATTGCCATGGACCGCCGCGGCGGCCGTATCGAGCGCGATGTCGCTGACGACATAGGCGCCGGCGCGGGCGCGAAGATGCGCGGTGAGCACCGGCGATTTGCCCAGCGCCGCGCCCAGGCCGCGCGGCGCGATTCCGGCGCCGTGAATTTCCAGCGTGCCAACCATATCGCCGTTCAGAGCAAGCTGCGGCAGATCAAGTCGCGCCGTCGCCTGTCCGCCAAAGCCGGCATTCGCCTTGGCCAGATCCGGCACCGTCACCGTCAGATGACCGCTGCCGCTCGACTTGCCGAGCGCGGCCTTGAGAACCATCGCAGCCGCCGCGCCATTGACCGTGCCGTCGACGGAGATCGCACCGTCCGAGGCGCGCGTGGCATTGGCATGAAAGCTGAACGCGGTGCCGAGCAGACCGCCGGCCGGCGCCGGCAACACGGCGCCCTTGGCATGCCCGACAATGCTGGCGCCGACCGCGCCCCCGGCTTCGGGCGCCGTCGTGAAATTGGCCTGCAGTTGCGCGATCTGCGTGCTGCCGGCGGCGACATCGGCCAGGCTGGCCATGCCGCGCAACCGCGGCTGCTTTGGGGTGCCGCTGACCTTGGCGCGGGCCTTGAGCGCGCCGATCGAGGCGCCGCTGATCGCGAAGCGCCGCGTCGTGGCGAGCGCAACCGTGCCATTGAGGGCGCCGTCGCTGTCCAGCGAAAGCTGCGCATTGCCGCGGATGCCGGCCCAATCGATCACGACCGAACTGATGTCGAAGCCGCCATTCGGGCCGCGCGTGACATCGGCATTGACGGTGCCGGGCCCGCGCGGCGCCCAGGCCGGCAGCAGCGCCGGCGCGATATCGAATTTGGCCGCGAGCGTCGTCGCCGTCAGATCGCGCGCGTTGAACCGGGTGTCAACCCTGGCGACATTCTCGGCATGCAGAGACAGCGTGCCGTTGAAGGAGGAGATCGTGCCGCGGCCATCAAGCGCGATATCGGTCGGGCCGGCATTTTCAATGCCCGTGAGCGCGGCCAGCAACGCGCCATCGTCCTTGCCCCGGGCCGCCAATGCCAGATCCCCGGAGGGCTTGTCGTAATGGCCCTTGAAGCTGAGCTGTCCGTTTTTCGGGGCGCAGCGCGTCAGCCCGAGCGCGGCGTCGAAACCCTTGGGGCCGGCCACCGCCTTGCCGCCGAGACTGATGCAGGCTCTGGGGGCCGACGCGATCGCCAGCGTGAAGCGGCGCACGGCCAGATCGGCCACGGCGATCCGGGTGCCGGGCAGGATGCCGGTATTTGTCGAGGGGCTGGTCGATTGCGGCACGCGCGTCAGCACACCGTCATCCAGGACCAGCTTGTCGACCGACACGCCCTCGCCGATCAGGGCCCAGGGGTGCCAGGCGAGTGACAATCTCCGCGCCTTGAGGAAGGTGCCCTGGGCGTCGGCGATCTTCACATCGGTGCAGGTGAAGCTAGAGAGCAGGCCGCCCTCAAGCGTGCCACAAGAGACGCGATAGCCGCTGATCTCCGCGACGGCCCACAGCGCGGGACCGTTGAGCGCGCCCAGCTGCCAGGCCCCGACGATGCCGGCGATGAGCCCGGCCAGTGCGGCGCCGCTCCAGGCGAGGACCCTGCGCCAGCGCGTTGGCGTGCGGTCCGTCATCAGAAGGCCTGACCGAGGCTGACGTAAAGCTGGACAGGAGAATCGCTCTTGTGTGGATTGAGCGGTACGCCGACATCCAGCCGCAGGGGCCCGAAACTCGTATAATAGCGCAGCCCCAGACCGGCGCCGACGCGCGGCGAATCGGCATCGGAGAAATAGGCGTTGCGCCCGACCGTGCCGGCATCGACGAAGCCGACAATGCCGATATCGTCCCAGGCGCGATAGCGCAGTTCGAAACTGGCTTCGCCGACGCTGCGCCCGCCGATGAGATTTCCGGCCGGATCGCGCGGGCTGACATGCTGGAAGGCATAGCCGCGCACCGAGCCGCCGCCGCCGGCGTAATAGCGCAGATCCGGCGGCACCGCCTCCAGCGGCGAAAACAGGATGGTCCCCAGGCGCAGGCGGGCCGCCGCGACCAGCTTCTTTTCGGCATCGAGCGGACGATAGGCCGAGGCCGTCGAATTCGAGAATCAGAAACGCGCGAGCCCCGCCCGAGGTGCCGAGGACCGGCTGCGCCTGAAACGTCAGCCTTTCGCCGTCTATCGGATCGAGCAGGGATTTGGTCGAGTCGTAGGATACGCCGACCGGCAGCGAACCGAGAATGCTGAACACCGTATTGCCGGCCTGCTTGATGTCGGCCGCTTCGAAGGCGATGCCGCCATTGCCGGTCCAGTGACCGCCGAGCGGTGTGGTGATCTTGGCCAGAGCGCCCAAACCGTTCTTGTCATAGGCGTCGGTGGTGTCGCGCTCGGTCTTCACGGTGAAGCCGATGACCTGTCCGGTATCGGGTTCATGCGGCAAGGTCAGCGAGGCTTCGATGGACTGGCCGAGCGTCCCCAGTTCGAGACTGAGGCTGAGGTCTTCGGCGCGCCCCCACAGATTTCGGTTCTCCCAGGAGGCCTTGCCGCCCGGGCCGGTATCGGTGGCGTATTTGACGCCGAGGCCGACCGAATGTTCGAGCCGGTCATGGGCATTGACGGCAATGGGCGTGACGCCGTCCGGGCTCTGGTTCTTTGTATCGGGCTTGACCGTGAGCGTGTCGAAGAGATTGAGATCCGCCAGGCGCTGACGGTATTTGTCGAGCTCGCGCACATCGTAAAGCGCGCCGGGCTTCCAGGGCACGATGCGCGCCAGAAATTGATGGTCGGCGCCCTTGGCGCCGGCGATCTTGACCTTGCCGAAATGTGCTTCCTTGCCGGGATCGGTCCGAAACACCAGCCGCATCTTCTTGGTCAGATGATTGACCACGGCGACGCGTTTGGTGATCGCAGCCGGCCGGCCATGGCTTTGCAGATTGTGCAGCAGGTTCTGCGTCGCCGCGATGATGGGCTCGGCGCGCGCAGGCTGTCCGGCGGTGAGACCTATATCCTCGCAGCTTTTCGCGGCTTTGGCCGGCGCGGGCTCGCGATATTGGATCTTGCATTTTCCAATCAGGTAACGCGGCCCCGGCGACACGGTCATCGTAACCTTGATCGGGGATTTGCTGTCGTCGATATCGATCGTGACGTCGCCGTCGTAATAGCCCTCTGACCGCATCACGGTCTGGAAGCTGTCCTTGTCGCCCGCGGCGCGCTGTTCCAGCCCCACCTGACCGGGGGGCGGATTGGACTGCGCCTTGATCAGGCGCGAGACCTCTTCGAAGCGGCTCTTCAGGTCGCTATTCCCGGTCTTGATCTCCACCGTATAGGCGAAGGAGGTCTCGGCGCGGCCCGATGCCGCGCCGGCGACAAGACAGGCGGCCGCCGCGGCAGCTGCGCTCCAGTGTTTCCATCGGGCCATTGCACTTCCAACGGGGAAAATGTGGCTGAAATACGCAAAATATGCCATCTACCTGTATGGAAACGCATTTCGGCGCCAATGGTGGCCGGAATGTGACAGAGATTTGGGCGTCAGGCCGCTTGCGGGCGGCGCAGCCGCAACGCGGCCAGCCAAGAGCCGTCGCGGCGCAGGCGCTCAAGATAGGCGGCAAAGCCGAACAGCAGCACGATCCCGACCACGGTGACCAGGGTCTGGATGCCAAAGGTATAGCCGCTCTCCTCGCCAACGATCCGCCCGGCGATGGCGAGCAGCACCCCGGCGCAGAAAATCTGCAACGAATATTGGCCGCAGCGGATCACCTGGCGGCCGGCCGCGCTGGCGGCGAGGCGTTCGCCGGCGGGCAGATAGCGGCGCGCGATCACCGCCATGGCCACAAAACTGACCAGACGCAAGGGTTCGAGCGGTCCCTTGTCCACCGGCAGGTCCGCCGGTTTCAGCCCGGGCAGCTGCGGCCAGACCGTGCGCAGCGCATCGGGAAATTGCACCACGGCCACGATCGCCGCGACGGCGATGGCCGCACGCAGCAGCCAGGGATTGTCGAACCCGCGCCAGCGGATCTCAGTTTGCGGGTGACCAAGGGCGGCGCCGCACAGGAAGAGAAATTGCCAGGCCAGCGGATTGAAGAACCACACCTCGCCGCCCGGAAAGGTGTGCGGCGCCAGGGCCCAGATCTGGACACCGGCGTAGAGCGCCGCCGACGGCACGAGCACGAGCCACATGTTGCGGGCCATGCCGAGCAGCGCCAGCGGGAAGATCGCCATCAGCACGACATAGACCGGCAGAATATCGAGATAGACCGGCTGATAGCGCAGGGCGAGCGCATGGACGAGGGCGGGACCGGGCCGCGTCAGAACCGCGTCGAGCCGCAGCTGTGCAAAATATTGGAAATGGCCGGTGCCGGCGGCGGCCAACCCCACCCCGGCGACCACGAGCGCCAAGAGAATCAGCTGGGCCACATAGAGCACCACGGCGCGGCGCCACACCTTCCCGGTCGCGGCGGCGAAGCCCTTGGCCACGGCAATACGGCCATAAACCATCGCGGCCACGAAACCGGAGAGGAAGAAGAACATCTCCGCGGCGTCGGCAAAGGCGAAGCTGTGCACCGTGACCAGCGAGAACAGACTCTCGGGCACATGGTCGGCGAAGATGAAGATCAGAGCCAGCCCGCGCAGGAAATCGATGCGCAGATCGCGCTTGATCTGCACCGGCGCATTGGCGTGCGCCGCGGCGGGCATGCCTGCCTCCTCCATTCCCGTCAGCCTCCATCCTTCGCGCCAGGCGCCGGCGCGGGGCCACGAGTACCGCAGTATAGCGGCAAGATCGCGGCGGCCTATTGCGCCTTGTGGCGGGTCCTGTCGAGCAGATCGGCCAGATAGGACTGCCACACCGCCGCCCAGGTATGGGTGCCATGACCATGGGTCTTCAGACTGGCCGGGATCAGCACATAGCGGCCGTGGGGGATCTTCGTGACGAGCTGTTCGGCGAGACCCAGTTCGGGCGGGTTGATGAAATCGTCGGCCGAATTGATCCAGATCACCTGCGCCTTGATCTTGCCGAGGCCCGCGGAGGGATCGTAATCGCGCGAGGACGCGACCTGATAGAGCAGGTCATTGGCATCGAGCGTGGCGAGTTCACGCTGGGTGAAACTCTTCAGATGGGCGTCGGCGGCTTTCTGGGTCGGCAGGGTCTTCTGATCCTGCAACGGCGCGGAGCCGACGATGCGCAGCATGTCCGCCGCCAGGCGCAGCGACATAACCGGCTCATCCTTGTATTCGCCGCCCTTCCAGGCCGGATTTTCGCGAATGCCGTCGATGATCATCTTGCGCCACAGCCGGTTGCGGCCGGCGATCTGCATCGGCAGGCAGGCCAGCGGCAGCATCCCATCCATCATGTCCGGATACATCTCGCCCCACATGAAGGAATGCATGCAGCCCATAGAGGTGCCCATGACGACGCGCAGGTGATCGACCTTCAGGCCCTGGGTCACCAGCGCATGCTCGGCCACGACCATGTCGTGATAATCGTAATGCGGGAAACGGGCATGCATGCCGTCGCTGGGCTTGGAGGATTTCCCGTGCCCGATATCGTCGGGCAGGATGATGTAGTACTTCGCAGGATCGAGCAGCCCGCCCGGCTTGAACAGCACATCGGCGAATTGTGGACGGAAGAACTGGTGCCCGTCGCCGCCGGTGCCATGCATGATGAGAACGGCATTGTCGACATGGCCCGCGGCATCGCGCCGGGGCGTGCCCAGCGTCGTGTAATGCAGGCGTAACTTTGTCAGCGTCTCGCCGGACTGGAAGCGGAAATCGGAAACCACGTAATCGCCCTCCTTCTGGGAGGCGAAATGCGGTTCGGCCGCCTGGGCGGCGCCGGCAAGGCCGCAGGCCAGGACAAAGCCGGCCGCGGCGCGGAGCATGGTTTTCATCATCGCGGACATCCCTATGGCGTGCGCGGCTTGCTGTGGGTGGGGCCGTCATATTCGGCGACGACCGGCGCCTCGGCATCGGTGGCGTAGCCGCGGAACATGCCGACCGTGTTCCAGTACATGCCGACATTGCCTTTGGCGTCGATGCCGATAAGGCCGGCTTCGGCCTTGAGCGGCTTCAGGATCTTGAAGACATCGTCCTGCATCGCCGCGTCCAGAGACTTGCCGCCATAGCGCATGCGGTCGGCGACATCCTTCGAGACGTTGTAGCGGATATAATACTCGCCGTGACCGGTGCCGGAGAACCCGGCAATGCCATCGGCGGCATAGACCCCGTCGCCGACCAGCGGGGAATTGCCGACGCGGCCCGGCACCTTGGCATCGAAGCCGCCGGTGGAGGTCGCCGCCGCGATATGGCCGCAGCGATCCAGCGCCACCGCACCGACCGTGCCATGTTCGGGCGCATCATGCTCCGGAATGGCTTTGCGCTCGATCTTGTTCGTCTTGATGAAATAGCTGCGCGGCACGGTTTCGGCGCCGAGTTTTTCGGCATAGGCCTGGCCGCGGTCGCCCACCATCAGCACATGGCGGTTCGCCTCCATGACGAGGCGCGCGGCATGAACCGGATTCTTGATACGGGTCATCGAGGCGACCGCGCCCGAACGCAGCCCATTGCCATCCATGATGGCGGCATCGGTTTCCACAATCCCGGCCTGATCGGCGATGGCGCCCTTGCCCGCGTTGAATTCCCCCGAATCCTCGAAGCCGCGCACGACGGTCTCGACGACGTCGACGGCCCTGGCGCCGGAGGCCAGCGCCGCGCGGGCCTGCGTCAACGCGGATTTCATCCGCGCGAGACGGGCCGCGCCTTCCATCCGTTTGCTGAGCGCACCGCCATGGGCGACGACGGCGAAGGTCGTTTGCGCGTGACAGTTATCCGCGGCCAGAGCCGAGGCCGGCGCGACGACGACCGTGGCCGCCAGCGCGACGACGGGCATTCTTGGGATCATGATGTTCTCCGCTACGCGAACGACGGCGCAGAGCCTAGGCCGCGCCCACCGCCCAAGGCAAGGAAAGCCGGATCATGTGGCCGCAAGCGCCTGCTGCAGATCGGCGATGAGATCGTCGGCGGCTTCGATGCCCGCCGACAGACGCAACAGATCCATCGGACAGGGACTTCCGGCGCCTTCGACCGAGCCGCGATGTTCGAGCAGGCTTTCGACACCGCCCAGCGAGGTCGCGCGTTTCCAGATTTTTACATTGGCCGCCGCGCGGATGGCCGCAGCCTCGCCGCCCTTGACGCGAACCGACAGCATGCCGCCGAAGCCGCCCCTCATCTGGCGGGCGGCGACGTCGTGGCCGGCAAATCCCGGCAGACCGGGATAGAGCACTTCGGCCACATGCGGATCGGCTTGCAGGGCCTCGGCGAGACGCTGCGCATTGGCGGCGGCCGCGCGCACGCGCGGGAACAGCGTGCGCATGCCGCGCATCAGCAGCCAGGCCTCGAATGAGCCGAGGATGGCGCCGTGATGGGCGCGCACGTCCTGCAGGCGTTGCCAGTAATCATCTTCGGCACGCGTCACCAGAGCCCCGGCGATGACATCGGAATGGCCGTTGAGATATTTGGAGGCCGAGTGCATGACGATGTCCGCGCCCAATTCGAGAGGACGGGTGAAGACCGGCGTCGCCACGGTGGAATCGACGGCGAGGCGGGCGCCGGCCGCATGGGCAATCTTTGCGGCGGCGGCGA
Organism: uncultured Pseudomonadota bacterium; assembly: GCA_963710925.1. Lineage (GTDB taxonomy): Bacteria > Pseudomonadota > Alphaproteobacteria > Micropepsales > Micropepsaceae > Rhizomicrobium. The sequence goes on from CAVQBY010000007.1 coordinate 97,183, forward strand.
TGTCGGTCACGCCCCACAGCGGATTGGCCGGACTCTCGACCCAGACGAGCCGGGTCTTGCCCGGCTGCATGGCGCCTTCCAATGCCGCCGGATCGGCGACATCGACAAGATCGACCGTCAGGCCCCATTCGCGGGCAGTGCCGGCCAGCCAGTTGCGCAGCGACCAGTACATGACCTTGGGCGCGACGACGTGATCGCCTGGCTTCAGCGCCAGGAAGCAGGCCGTGGCCGCGGCCATGCCCGAGGCGAACAACATCGCGGCCGCGCCGCCTTCCAAGCGCGGCCAGCAGGGCTTCTGGCTGATCGAAGGTGGGATTGTCGGCGCGGGCATAGGCCGGGCCGCGGCGATACTGGTTGTCGGGATCGCGCAGAAAGGTCGACGAGGGCTGGATGCCCAGCGCCACCGCGCCGGTCTGCGGATCGATCCAGCCCAGACCCTGGGCCGCCAGGGTCTCCGGCGCACCGTTCATCTTTTCGCTCTTGTCGCTCATGTCCGCCTCGTTTGCCGCGGCGATGCTGGCACGGCCGCGGCCAGACGGGCAATCCGTCCGGGGTCAGCGCACAAAAACCTCTTGAGTTGCGGCCAAGGGGCGCGTGTTGAGCACATCTGCGGCTTCGAGCCAGCCACGATCCGTTCGGCGATGCCACGTGGCAGCTTGGCAACGGTGCGTGTGGCAAGGCGCGGGCGCGGAACGGATCGGCGCGGCAGATTCAGGCTTCAGGCTTGCGGCGCGATCGACTGGCGAATTTCCGGCCCGATATGTTTCCACAACTCGGTATCGTTGAGCTTGACCAGATCCTTGTGGATTTCGTGTCGCACCGCCTTCGTCACCGTATCGGCAAGCTGGCCGCGCAATTCGCCGAGGCTGCGATCGGGCGCCACCAACACCAGATGCTCGAACTTGTGCGCGTCCTGGGCCGCCTTCAGCCGCTCGGCAACCGCGTGCACAAAGTCGTGCTTTTCGAGCTTGTGGTAGTCGTGCGGCGGCTCCATGCCGTGCCGCGCGGTGGAATTGCCGGCACGAAAGCCGCGGCCGGGCTTGTCGCTTTTCAGGTCCCGGCTGTGACGATGCAGATCGGAGGTCATCGCCTCTGCGACGGGTTCGATATGAAGACCGTCATCCTCATCGCGGTGCAGTTCGTAAAAATTCGCCGTCGAACTGTCCAGGACCACGAGCCAGGTCGGTTTTGTCGCGTGTTTCATAACCACTCCCACAGAAGATTCCGGTTTGCGGTGTCGGTTGCGGCCGGGCGTCAGTTCGCCGCGGAGGCGGGAACCGGCCATAGCGCGCGCAGCTCGTGCGGCAGATGCTCCACGAGCTTGTTGAGTTCGCGCGGCTCCATCCGTTCGCTCAGCGCGGCAAAGGTGGCATGCGCAGCGGCTTCCGGCGATTTTTCGAACCTGGGGGGAAGCTGGCGGGCGACATGCGCAAGAAAATCGGGCAAATGCCGCTCGTGTGGCGGATTGCTGGCGGGTGTCCAGCCTTCATAGAACAACCCGCGCAGCAGCATCGGCAACTGGTCGGACAGATGCGCGATTTCGCCGACGCCCAGATTGTCGCGCAAGGCATGCAGGGCGCCGCGCAGGGCGCCGAAGGCCATGTGCCGGTCGTCCGTTTCCAGATCCCGCATCACGATTTTCACGAAGGCGTTGGTTTCGTGGATCGATTTGTCGAACACATCGAGGCCCGTTGCGCTCATCACAGGTTCCGACCGAAAGGCTCCGAAACAAGGCTAGGCGGGCCGCAGCCAGGCCATGTTGATATGGCTCAAAGGTTCCCGCGATCGGGCGGATCTAGGCCTTTGGCGGACGCTCGGCGCGCACGGCGTCGAGGATCTGGGCGGCCGTGGCGCTCTGCGCCAGCTCGGTGAGCGGGCGATGCAGCCGGCGCCGCCAGTTGGGATAGGAATCCGTCGTGCCGGGCATATTGGCCTGCGCGCCTTCGCCGGCCAGGTCGTCAATCTGCACCATGAAAAGACCGGACCCGGAGCGCGCGAGAAAGCGATGGATGGCGGCGGCGAGCGCCGGATCCAGCGGCGCGCCCTCTGCCGCCGCCGGGTCGACACCGGGCGGCAGCAGCCCGGCCGCCGCCAACGCGTCCAGCAAGGCACGCTTGTCGGCGCGGCGGGCCTCGCGGGCGGCGAGGAACTCCTCCTGAGACTGCAGGACACCGGCCCGCAGGCGATCGTCGAGATCGCTTTCTTCCCAGAAGCCTTTCAGTGTCGGCAGGTCATGGGTCGAGACACAGGCGGCGGCGAGCGCCGGATAATCCTGTGGCGGCTTGAAGCGCCCGTCATGCTGTTCGAAATAGAGCACGCGATAGGACAGGATCGCGGTTTGCGCCAGACGCTCGCGAAAACCATCCGGCACGGTGCCCAGATCTTCGCCGATCACAAGGCATTGGTTGCGCCGGCTTTCGAGGGCGACAATCGCGAGCAGATCATCGACCGGATAGCTGACATAGGCGCCGCTGGAGGTCGGCGCGCCGCGCGGAATCCAGAACAGGCGCGCCAGCTCCATGGCGTGATCGATGCGCAGGGCGCCGAAATGGCGCATGTTGGCGCGCAGCAGGGCGATGAAATCGGCATAGCCCGTCTTGCGCATGCGCGTGGGGTTCATCGGCACGACACCCCATTCCTGCCCCGCCTCGTTGAATGGGTCGGGCGGCGCCCCGACCCGCGCCCCGGCCGAGAAGATGTCCTGCGCACCCCAGACATCGGCGCCGTCCGGCGAGGTGCTGACGGCCAGATCGCCATAAATGCCGATGCCGAGCCCGGCCGCAGCGCCGCGCGTCGCCGCATCGCCGAGCTGCCGGTCGCATTGCCATTGCAAATAGAGATGAAAGCCAATCCGGTCGGCATGCTCGCGCGCGAACACGGCGCAGGCTTGCGACGCCGGATCGTGATAGGCCGGCGGCCACACGCTCCAGTCCTGCGTGCCGAAGGCCTCGCACAGCGCCGCATGGAGCGCGAAGCGTTCGAGCGCGAGGCCGCCGCGCGCAAGAAATTCGCGCCAGGCCCGGTCCATTGTGTCGCCCGGCTTGTCCCGGTGGCGGTCGCGGAAATTGGCATAGAGCGCGTCGAAGACCGGTTGCTTGATGGCCGCCACCGCATCGTAGTCGACGAAATCTTCGGCCCGGGCCGCAGCCAGCCGCAGGGCGGTTTCGCGCGACTGCCACGACGCGCGCGCGGCATCGGATTCGGCGAAGTCGGCAATGGCCGTGACATCGAGATAGAGCGGATTGAGAAAGCGCCGGCTGTTGGGCGAATAGGGGCTGGCATGCGACGGGTTGCGGGGAAAGAGCGCATGCAGCGGATTGATGCCGACCGCCTCGGCGCCCTGTTCGCGCGCCCACCCCAACAGCTCCGCGAGATCGGTGAATTCGCCGATGCCGGGATTGCGCGCGCTGCGCAGCGCATAGAGCTGCGCGGCGATGCCCCACACGCGTCCGCCCGCGGCCATGGCCGGCGGCAGATGGGCTTGCGCCGGGGCGACGATCAGCGTGGTTGCGAGATCGCCGGCAACGCCGGACAACGCCAGACGATGATAACCGCAGGGCAACGCCGGCAGACGCAGATTGCGGCGTTCGACGGGCCGGCCATCGATCTCCCGCTTGCCGGAGAGCGGCGTTGCCGACAGATCGATCGTGCCGGGGTGGCGGCTGCCATCTTCGAGATGAACACTCCACGCCAGGGATCCGGCGGCCAGCGCGGCCGGCAGATGCAGCGTGACGGCGACCGGCGCGCCTTCGCGGGCGACGACGACCGGCGGCAGAATTTCGCGCCAGGGTTCTTCTTCGAGACCGGCGAGGCTGGCGGCGACCTCGGCGGGCGAATGGGCCGGGACGGCCTGGGCGGCGAGAATCGCGCGCGCGGTCTCGGGCGTCGTTTCGTGACGGCCGCCGCGAATGTCCCAATAGACGGGCTGGATGCCCGCCAATTCGCTCAACTGCCTGAGAGCCTCGTCATCGGTCATCGAGCGGGCGGCGCCTCCTTGCGGGTGGGGGAATAGAACTAGACAATGCGCGGGCCGCGCAAACGCTTCATATGGGTGGCCCGCAATTACCCCATACAGGCGGCGCGGATCTATCGTTCCCAGGCGATGAGCGGCACTTCGGCCGGCAGGAACACGCCCTCGCGCCGCGGCACGGCTCGCACGGTGTAATCGCCGTGCGGACGCACCGAAGACAGTTCGCAGGTGTAGATGAAGCCGTTGACGGCACCGGGAATGGCGCGCTCCTGCCGCAGGACAATGGCCTCGGCCGGCGCCTCGCCGGCGGGATCGGCATAGAGCTGCACCGATATTTCCTGCGGATCGAGCTCACCCAGCGAGACCGGCACCGAGACTGTCCGGCCCGACGCATTGTCGATGGCCGTGGCGCTGCCAAGATGCAGACCGTGCCAATGCGCGCCCAGATGCGCCGCCCACTCGTTCAGCTCCCTGGCCTCCCGGCACTCCTCGGCGCTGCGCCGGCGCGCGGCCGCGGCCGCCGGCAGATAGGCCTGCTCCACATATTCGCGCACCATGCGGTTGCTCGAAAAGGCGGGGGTGAGCCGGGTCATGCTCTCGCGGATGCGCGCCAGCCAGCGGCGCGGCAACCCGTCGGCATCGCGGGTGTAGAACTCCGGCACGATGGCACTCTCGAGCTGCTCATACAGGCTCATCGCATCGGCCTCGTCGTCGCTCTCCAGGTGGCCGTCGGCGGCGCCGATCGCCCAGCCGACATCGGGATTCCACGATTCGTCCCACCAGCCGTCGCGCACCGAACAGTTGAGCCCGCCATTGACCAGCACCTTCATGCCCGAGGTGCCGCAGGCCTCCCAGGGCCGCCGGGGCGTGTTGATCCAGACATCGACGCCCTGCACCAGTTCCTGCGCCAGACCGATGTTGTAATCCTCGAGGAAGACGACATGGCGGCGATATTCGGGGCGGCGCGCCAACTCGATCCATTCGCGGATCATGGCCTTGCCGACGTCGTCGGCGGGATGGGCCTTGCCGGCCACGAGAATCTGCACGGGGCGATGCTCGTCGGTGAGAAGGCGGCCGAGCCGCGCCTTGTCCCACAAAAGCAGATTGGGCCGTTTGTAGGCCGTGAAGCGGCGGGCGAAGCCGAGCGTCAGCACATTCGGATCGAGCACGGAATGTGCCTGTTGCACGAGACGGGGCGCGAAGCCGCGCTCGCGCAATTGCGTGACGAGATGGCGGCGGGCGTGGCGGATGGCATTGAGCCGGCCGCTGCCGCGCAGCGACCACAATTCCTCGTCGGAAACGCCGACGATCGGGCTCTGCAGCTCGTCCGGCATCTGGCGCCAGCGTTCCTTGCCGCAGGCCGCGGTCCAGATGCGGTCCGATTCCGCCGAATCCCAGGAGGGGATGTGCACGCCATTGGTGATGTGGCCGATGGGCACTTCGTTCTGCGGCCAGCGCGGAAACAAGGGTTGGAAGATGCGGCGGCTGAAATGGCCGTGAAGGTGGCTGACGCCCAGGCTGTGCCCGGACCCGCGCGCGGCCAGGAAGGCCATGTTGAAAGGCTCGGTTCGATCATGGGGATCGGCGCGGCCCAGCGCCAACACGTCTTCCAGCTTCTCGCCGTTCTGCGCCAGGAAGGGCTGCGCCGTCGGCAGATAGCGCGCGATCAGATCCGGTTCGAAGCGGTCGAACCCCGCCGGCATGGGCGTGTGCGTGGTGAAGACATTGCCGGCGCGGCCGGCCCACAGCCCTTCGCGCAGGCTCAGGCCATGGCGCTGGGCCAGCCGCGCGGCCCGCTCCAGCACGGCAAAGGCGGCATGGCCCTCATTGATGTGACAGATCTCGATTTCCGGATGCAGCGTCTCGACCAGGCGCCAGCCGCCAATGCCAAGGACGATTTCCTGCATGAAACGGATTTCGCTTCCGCCGCCATAGAGCTTGCCGGTGATGCCGCGATCGACGGGGGAATTGAGCGGATGGTTGCGAATCGAGCAGATAGAGTTTCAGCCGTCCGACGCTGGCCTGCCACACCCGCAGCTTCACCGTGCGGCCGGGCAGCTCGACCGCGATGCGCAGCCAGCCGCCGCTGGGCCGGGCCACCGGCTCGATCGGCATGGTGGCCGGCTCGTTATAGGGGAAGGCTTCGAGCTGCGAGCCGTCCGGCGAAATCATCTGGCGGAAATAGCCTTCCTGATAGAGCGGGCCGACGCCGATCAGCGGCAGATCGAGATCGCTGGCGGTCTTGAGGAAGTCTCCCGCCAGGACGCCCAGGCCGCCGGCATAGAGCGGCAGGGCCTCGCCGAGGCCGAATTCCATGCTGAGATAGGCGACGCCGCCGAGCGCGCCGCGATCATGGGCCGAGGGAAACCAGCCCGGCCGCTCGATATATTGGCGACGGGATTCGACGAAGTTGCGCAGCATGCCCAGAAAGGTCGGGTCGCAGGACAGCACCTCGAGCCGTTCGGCAGAGGTTCCCTGCAATACGGCCCAGGGACTGCCGGCGCGCTCCCACAGATCCTGGTCGATATATTCCCAGAGCGCGTCGCCCTCATGGCTCCAGGTCCAGCGCAGATCGAGCGCCAATTGCTGCAGCGCGGACAACTCGCCCGGCAGATGCGGCAACAGGACGGCAACCATCGCGACTTCCTTCGTCCGGCGGACAATCCTCAGGCCATGCGGCGGGCCGCGCCCTTTGTCCGGGTCTGGGCCTCCGCCTCGGCCACGACGTGGAACGTCTTGATCAGGCTGGCCGGATTGACGCTGATGGAATCAATGCCGAACCCGACCAGCGCCGCCGCGATTTCAGGATAGTTCGCCGGCGCCTCGCCGCAAATCCCCGAATGGCGCTTGTTGCGCCGGGCGCCCGTGACCGCCAGTCGCAGCATTTCCAGCATGGCCGGGTCGCGTTCGTCAAAGTCGAAGGCCACCACCTCGGAATCGCGATCGACGCCGAGGGTGAGCTGGGTCAGATCGTTGGACCCGATGGAGAAGCCATCAAACAACTGCGCGAAGGCATCGATGCGGATGACGTTGCTCGGGATCTCGCACATGACATAGATTTCGAGGCCGTTCTCGCCGCGCTTCAGACCGTTTTTGGCCATGGCGTCGAACACGCGCCGGGCCTCGTCCTCGCGGCGGCAGAACGGCACCATCATGCGCAGATTGGTCAGCCCCATTTCGTCGCGCACCCGCGCCATGGCGGCGCATTCCAGCGCAAAGCCGTCGGCATAATCGGGATGGGCATAGCGCGAAGCCCCGCGGAAGCCGAGCATGGGATTGTCCTCGACCGGCTCGAACTGCCTGCCGCCCAGCAGCGCTGGCATATTCGTTGGTCTTGAAATCGGACAGACGCACGATGACCGGCTTGGGCCAGAACGCGGCGGCGATGGTGCCGACGCCTTCGGACAGTCTTTGCACAAAAAAGTCGCCGGGCGTGTCGAAGCCCCGCGTCAGCTTTTCGATCTTGCGGCGCACGGACGCGGATTCGATCCGCTCGGGATGGGCCAGCGCCATGGGATGGGCCCCGATGAAATCATTGATGATGAATTCCATGCGCGCCAGGCCGACGCCGTCATTGGGCAACATGGCCGTGCGGAAGGCGAGGTCGGGATTGCCGAGATTGACCATGATCCTGGTCTGCGGGCGCGGCACCGAGGCCAGGTCCGTCCGGGTGAGATCGAAGGCCAGCGTGCCCTGATAGATATGGCCGGCCTCGCCTTCGGCGCAGGAGACCGTGACGGTGTCGCCGGTCTTCAGCGCCCTGGTGGCATGGCCGGCGCCAACCACCGCCGGCACGCCCAGTTCGCGCGCGACGATGGCCGCATGGCAGGTGCGCCCGCCGCGATCGGTGACGATCGCGCCGGCCGTCTTCATCACCGGTTGCCAGTCGGGGGTCGTGGTATCGGCAACGAGGATTTCCCCGGGCCGGAAGGTATTGAGGTCCTTGATGTCGGCGATGACATGGACCACGCCGGTGACGATCTTCTCGCCGATGGCGCGCCCCGTGGCCAACAGCTTGCCGGTTTCCTTCAACGTATAGGATTCGGCCACCGCGCCGCGCTGCGAGGCCACGGTCTCGGGCCGCGCCTGGACGATATAGAGCTTGCCGTCCTCGCCGTCCCGGGCCCATTCGATATCCATCGGCATGGCATGTCCGGCGTTGTGCGAATAGTGATCCTCGATGGCAATGGCGTGGCCCGCCAGGGCCAGCGCGTCCGCGTCATCGATGCAGAAGCGCGCGCGTGCCGCGGCGGGCACCTTCAATTCGCGCGTCGCCGCCCTGAGCCCGCGGCCATAGACAAGCTTGGTCTGCTTGGCGCCCAGACGGCGCTGAAGGATCGCGCGAAAGCCTTCACGATAGGTCGGCTTGTGGACATAGAACTCGTCGGGATCGACGAGGCCCTGCACCACATTTTCGCCAAGGCCGTAGCTGCCGGTGATGAAGACGACGTCGCGAAATCCGGACTCAGTGTCCAGGGTGAAGATGACGCCACTCGATCCGACATCCGAGCGCACCATCTTCATCACGGCAACGGACAGATAAACCTTGAAATGGTCGAAGCCGTTGTTGATCCGGTAAATGATCGCGCGGTCGGTAAAGAGCGAGGCGAAGCAGTGGCGGCAGGCCTCGACCGCAGCCTTGGGCCCGCGCACATTGAGATAGCTTTCGTGCTGACCGGCGAAGCTGGCATTGGGCAGGTCCTCGGCGGTCGCGGAACTGCGCACGGCAACCGATAGCGACTTGCCATATTCCTTTTCCAGTTTCGCATAGGCGGCGCGAATCTGCCGGGCCAGAACGGGACCGCCGGTCGCGTCATAGACGATCCGGCGGCATTCGGCGGCACGCAGCGCAAGCTGATCCACATCGGTCTTGTCGAGATCGTCGAGCTGCGCGTGCAGCTTGTCCCAGGCGCCGGCCGCCGTCATGGCCTCGCGATAGGCTTGCGCGGTCACGGCAAAACCATTTGGAACGGCGATATGCTCGGACGAGAGCATGGCATGCAGCTCGCCCAAGGACGCAGTCTTGCCGCCGACCAGCGGCACGTCGCGCATGCGCAGATCGGCGAACCAACGGATATAGTCGGGAACGGCCATGCCTGATCCTCGTTGTGCCGGATGGGAGAGGGGACACGCTTTTCTTCCGCCCAAAAGCAAGAACCATCGTTGATCCACGTCAAGACCGGACGCGCCTGTAGCGGATTTCATGGTTTGCGTCAGGGTCCGGATCAACTGGGAATACCGCGATGACGCGCAAAGGCGGCCAGGCCTCGTCGCAGACGAGCGGAAGGGCAGCGGTGCGCGCGCGCACCTCGCCAGCCGATCGCTTTGCCTTGCCCGGCTACCTGCCTCGCGGGCTGGCCGAAATCCTGTCCTATTGGAACAGCTTGAACCGGAACGACAACCCGATTCCGCTTTGGAGCCAGGTACGGCTCACGGCGCTGCTCAAATACAGCGACGCCTTGATGATGATCGACGTGCTCGAAAGTCCCGATCGCTTCCGTTTCGGCATGGTCGGGCGTGGGCTCGTAGACCGTTACGGGGCGGATGTGGAGAGCCATTTCGTCGCCGACATCGCCGCACGCGCGCCGTTCGAAGATCTGCAGCCGCAATGCTGCGCGACAATCCGGACAACGGCGCCGACCTTCTATCACCATCCCGCGAGGAAGGCGGGGCCGTCCGAGCCGGCGCTGTCTTATCAGCGGCTGCTTCTACCGCTATGGGGCGCCGGCCATGTCGAGATGCTGCTGGGCGCCGCGATGACGGCCGATTAGCGGCTCAGATCTTCTCGACCACGATTCCGGGAAGAAGCGAGTCGATGGCGTCGGCGTGACACAGTTCGGTGCCGTGCGACAGCAGCGCCGCCGTGCCGGCCGCCACGGCGTAACGCAGCGCCTCGGGCAATTCGCCGCCGCGCGCCATGACCCAGGTGAACGCGCCGACGAAACTGTCGCCGGCGCCCACCGTGCTCACGGGCACGATCGGCGGAGCGTGGGCGGACCAGGCGCCGGATTTCGAGATCAGCCGCGCGCCCTTCTCGGCCAGCGACAGCGCCACGACCTCGGCGCCGCCCGTTTCGACAATCTCGCGCGCCGCCGTCAGCCAGGCGGCTTCGTCCGCCAATGGCCGGCCCGCCAGTTCGGCGAGTTCGCGCAGATTGGGTTTGACCATCCAGACCCCCTCGGCGAGCGCCGCGCGCAGAGCCGCGCCCGAGGTGTCGACAATCAGCCGTCGGCCCATCGCCGTCACGCGCGCGGCGATCTGCGCATAGAAATCCGGTGCGGCGCCGGGCGGCAGGCTGCCGCTGGCGACGACGAATTCGGGTTTGGCATGAGCCAGGTCCAGGGCCTCGAGGCAATCGGCGAGTTCGGCGTCGCTCAGCGCCGGCCCCGGCATGACGAAGCGGTACTGCCGCGCCGAACGGCGTTCGAGGATGGTGAGGTTTTCGCGGGTCTCGCCGGCGATGGGCACCGGCACCGCGCGGATCCCCTCCGTCCGCAACAGGACTTCCAGGCGCTGGCCCGTCACACCGCCGACAGGCAGAACGGCCGAGACATCGCCGCCGAGGCGGCGCAGCACGCGCGCGACATTGAGGCCGCCGCCGCCAGGATCATAGCGCGGCGTCCGGCATCGCAATTTGTGAACCGGCTCGACGGCGTCGGTTTCCGCCGACAGATCGAGCGCGGGGTTCATGGTCAGCGTGACGACATGGTCGGTGAGCATGGCCCAGCCTTCGTGGCTCCCGCGCCATTGGAAGCGATGGCGCCCCGCTGGCCCTTGATCTGCCTCAACCGGCCTCGGGTGTCATGGTGGCCTCGAGCGCGCCGATGCGATCGATCTCGACGCGAACGACATCGCCGGCTTCGAGGAAACGCGGCGGGGTCATGGCCACGCCGACACCGCCCGGCGTGCCGGTGAAGATCACATCGCCCGGCTCCAGCGTCACCGCCTGGCTGATATGGGCGATCTGGTCGAAGACGTTGAAGATCAGGTGTCTGGTGTTGGAATCCTGCCGCTTCTCGCCATTGACGAAGGCGCGCACGCCCAGGCTGTGGGGATCGCCGATTTCGTCCGGCGTCACAATCCACGGACCAAAAGGGGCGTGGGTGTCGAAGGATTTGCCGAGCATGAATTGCGGGGTGCGGAACTGCCAGTCGCGCACGCTGACATCGTTGCCGGCGCAATAGCCGAACACGACATTGGGCGCCTCCTCTTTCGAGACATGGCGGCAGCGTTTGCCGATGATGAACACGAATTCGGCTTCGTAATCGATCTGCGAGGAGGCAATCGGAATCTGGATCGGATCGTAGGGGCCGTTGACGGCATTGACGAGCTTCGGGAACCAGACCTGATCCTTCGGGGCCTCGCGGCCCGTCTCCGCCACGTGATCGGCATAGTTGAGGCCGATGGCGAGGATCTTGGACGGTCGCGGCACCGGCGCCAGCAGATGCACATCGGCGAGTCTGCGCTGCGCGGGCGCGGTTTGCGCAATCTGGCCCACGCGTTCGCCGATTTGCGGCCAGGCGGAAATGAGGCCGATCATGTCCCGCGGCAGATCTGGCGCGGCTTGCGCCAGATCGATCAGACTGTCGCCCGAGACAATCCCGACACCGCAGGTGCCGCCGACCTCGAAGCTTGCCAGTTTCATGTCACTCTCCTCATTGGCTGTTCTGCGGCGTCCCCGTGCCCGGCCAGTCGAACAGGCGGATCGCACTGACGCCCGCCCCGATAAGCGCCATGGCCGCGGCCAGGAACAGCGCGGCCGCTTCGCCCCCGGCGCCGAGACGGCCGAACAGCAGCGCCACCAGTGCCGCCCCCGTGGTCTGGCCCAGAAGCCGTGCCGTGCCCAGCATCCCGGCCGCGCCGCCGGAGCGTTCGCGCGGCGCATTGCCGATCATGGCCCGATTGTTGGGCGATTGGAAAATCCCGAATCCGAGCCCGCACAGCGCCATGCGCCAGACGACGTCACTCACCGCCGGATGGTCCGGCAGAAGCGCCAGCGCCAGCAAGCCCACGGCGAACAGCACCAGGCCAATTCCGCCCAGAAGCCCGGCCGGGTAGCGATCGGCCAGGCGGCCGGCGATCGGCGCGGCAAAGCCGGTGCCGATAGGCCATGGCGTGATCAGAAGGCCGGTCGCCACTGCGGTGAAGCCCATGCGCGTCTGCAACAGGAAGGGGAGCGACACCATCGCCAGCATCTGCGCCATGAAGGAGCAGATCGAGGTCCCGACCGACAGGGCGATGATCGGCTGCTTCAGCAGATCGATCGGCAGGAGCGGCGAGGGGAGCGACAATTGGCGCAACACCAGCACGACACCAAGGCCGAAGACCACCACGACCTCGGCCACGAACATCCAGTTTGCCTCGCCATGGCCAAGCGCATCGACGCTGACGATCAGCAGGCCGAAGGTTGCCGCGCTGAGCAGCGCCGAGCGCCAGTCGAAGCGGCGATGGCCGCGCGGGCTGTGCGGCAGCGCGTATCGGCCAATGACCACCGCCAGGATGCCGATCGGCACATTGACGGCGAACAGCCAGGGCCATTGCGCCAGCGAGAGGATTCCGGCCGCTACCGTCGGTCCCGCCGCGGCCGCCACGGCCACGACCAGCGCATTGACGCCGATGCCGCGCCCCAGCTGGCGATGCGGCCAGGTGTAGCGCACCAGTGCCGTGTTCACGCTCATGACGCCGGCCGCGCCGAAGCCCTGCAGCACGCGTGCGGCGGCCAGCATGAGAAAGCTCTGCGACAGGGCGCAGACAAGGGAAGCCAGGGTGAACAGAACCAGACCGACCAGATAGACCCGGCGATAACCGACAATCTCGCCGAAGGAGGACAGCGGCAGCAGCGAAATCGCGATGGCCAGCTGATAGCCATTGACGATCCAGATCGAATAGGCGGCATCGGTGTGCAGATCGCGCGCGATGGTCGGCAGAGCGACATTGGCGATGGCGCTGTCCATCACCGCCATGAAGATCGCCAGGCCGATCGTTGCCACCGCCCAATAGCGGCGCGGAAGGGGCAGGCCGTCCGGAAATGGCTGCATAGAGGGTCGATCCTGCGGCGGCGCCGCGAGGCTGATCGTCGGCGGGGAGGCGATTTGTAGAGCAGACGGGCCAAAATGCCAGCCCCGCAGGGCCGCCAAGGCCCACCGCAGGTTGATCAGGCGCAATATCCCGTCACCTGTGCAACACTATGGTGACCGGGTCGCGCCTTCCACGGGAGCCAAACCTCCCCACGCACCTTCGATTCGGGAACCCACGGCGCAGATCGTGGTTACCTTACAGGGCTAGCATCGCGCGTGGGGCGTCCCTCAGGCGTGCGCCCACATTCTTTCCGCGCAACCGGGGTCTTGATGCCGTCACCCAGAATTCTCCATATCGGTCCGAGCTTGTCCGGGGACACGATGACGAGCGTTCTGGACCATGCCCTCGCACTGGGCTTCGACAGCGTTCTCTTCGCGCCCACCAAGACCACCACAGCACGCGACAATCCGGCCCATGCAGAGATCCGGGCCCTGGCCAGGGCCTGCCAGGCGCGCGGGCTGGTGCCGCTTGCGGATCTGAACGCCTATGCGCTCGATCTGCATCACCCATTGGTGGCGGAACATCCGGAGTGTTTCGCGGTGCGCCGCAGCGGCGAGGGCCGCATCGTCGACCCGCGCCAGTCCATGCCCGCGCACGGTCAGGCGCTGCTGCGCCGACTGGACGATCCTGAGCCGTTGGTCTCGTGGTGGAGCGCGTGGATCGCGGACCACCGCGAAGCGGGCATCGCCGGATTCCGCGCGCGCTATCCCGGAAAATCCGGCGCGGGGCTGTGGCGCGCGCTGATCGATGAAGCCCGCGCCGAAGACAGCGCCCTGATCATGATCGCCGACACACCGGGCGAAACCCGCGAGGAAACGGCCTCGCTGGCCGGTTGCGGTTTCGACTACACGCTCTCGTCGCTGCCGTGGTGGGATGGCCGCGCGTCCTGGTTCGTCGAGGAACATGAAGCGCTGCGGCGGATCGCGCCGGTCATCGCCCAGGCGGACGCGCCCGAAAAACTGGCCCCGGCGGCGACGGCTTCGCGGCGGGCGCGGCTGGCAATTGCCGCGCTGACGGGCAGCGGCCTGATGATGCAGGCCGAATTCACCACACCCGTGGACGAGGCGGAGAATGGCGAGCATCTGGCCGATTGCATTCGTGCCGCCAATGCCGCCACAGCCGGAGACCGCAGCGGCGGCGCATTGTGCGCGCTGTCCGGGCCCGGCGCGCCGATCACGATCCTGCTGCGGGCCGATGGCCACGATCCGCGCCGGGCGAAAACGGCGCAGGCCGCCTTCATCAATCCCGATCCCACGCTGGCCGCCGAGATCACAGCAGACACGCTGACGGCGCTGGGCGAATTCGGCGAGCTGGCGCCCATGGCCGGCGTTTGCCGGCGCCCCTGACCGGCTGGGCCCCGGCGAGGTTCGGCTCTATGCGGCGACACGAAGGCGGGCGATCGTCTCCTCTCCCACCGCGCGCGAGAAGACCGGGCTGGCGGCGACCAAGGCGGCGCGCGTCGTCATCGAGGCGATCACGCCGCATATCGAAGACGGGTTCGCGATCAAGCGCATCGCCGGCGAACGCGTGAGCGTGGAAGCCGACATCTTCACCGACGGCCATCCCGTGCTGGCGGCCGAACTCCTGCACCGGGCCGAGGATGAGCGCGGCTGGACGCGCGTGCGCATGCATGCGCTCGACAATGACCGCTGGCGCGCGCATTTCCCGCTGACGCGCATGGGCCGGCACCGCTTCGCCATCGAAGCCTGGATCGACCACTATGGCAGCTTCGTGCACGACCTCATCAAAAAGCGCGATGCCGGACTGTCAATCTGTCGCTCGAGATCGCCGAAGGACGGGCCCTGATCGCCAAGACGCGCGCAAGGCGGCGCGCGGCGCCGCCGGCACAGGCGCTGGACGCCATTCTGCAGGCGCTGGACGAATTGGGCGAGGCCAGATCAGGTCGCGCTTCTGATCGCGCGCGGAAACCATCGATGACGATTCACCGCGCCGGCACGCGCCCGCACGCCACGCAGAGCCCGCCAACCTTCGTCGACGCCGAGCGGCGCGAAGCGCGCTTTGCCAGCTGGTACGAATTGTTTCCGCGCTCGATGACCGACGATCCCAGGCGCCACGGCACGCTGCGCGACGTGATCCCGCGGCTGGCCGACATCCGCGAATGGGCTTCGACGTGCTCTATCTGACGCCCATCCATCCCATCGGCCGCACCAACCGCAAGGGCCCGAACAATTCGCTCAATGCGGAGATCACCGATCCCGGCAGCCCCTATGCCATCGGCGCGGCCGAAGGCGGCCACGATGCGCTGCATCCCGAGCTCGGCACGCATGGACGATTTCCGCGCTCTGGTGCGCGGCAGCCGCGGAGCATGGGCTGGAGCTCGCGCTGGATTTCGCGATCCAGTGTTCGCCGGACCATCCCTGGCTGAAGGACCATCCCGGCTGGTTCGACTGGCGGCCGGACGGCACGATCAAATATGCCGAAAACCCGCCGAAGAAATATCAGGACATCGTCAATGTCGATTTCTACAAACCGGAGGCGCTTCCGGATCTGTGGTGCGCCTTGCGCGATGTGGTGCTGCACTGGGTCAAGGAAGGCGTCAAGATCTTCCGCGTCGACAACCCGCACACCAAGCCGTTTGCGTTCTGGCAGTGGCTGATCGAGGAGGTCCGCAAGGAACACCCCGAGGTCATCTTCCTGTCCGAAGCCTTCACCCGGCCCAAGGTGATGTACCGGCTGGCCAAGCTCGGCTTCTCGCAGTCCTACACCTATTTCACCTGGCGCAATACGAAAGCCGAACTGACGGAATATCTGACGCGAGCTGTCGCAGCCGCCGGTGAGCGACTGGTACCGGCCGCATTTCTTCGTCAACACGCCCGACATCAACCCGCATTTCCTGCAACGCTCCGGCCGGCCCGGATTTCTGATCCGCGCCGCGCTGGCGACGACGCTGTCCGGATTGTGGGGCATGTATTCGGGCTTCGAACTGTGCGAGGCCGCCGCCCTGCCCGGCCGCGAGGAATATCTCGACTCCGAAAAATACGAGATCCGGCCGCGCGATTTTTCAATGCCCGGAAACATCGTCGCCGAAATCACCAAGTTGAACTGGCTGCGCCGGGCCGAGCCGGCGCTGCAGAGCCATACCGGCATCACCTTCTACAACGCCTTCAACGACAACATCCTGTATTTCGGCAAGCATGCGCCCGGCGAGGCGAGCCGCATCCTGGTGGCCGTCAATCTCGATCCGCACAACGCCCATGCCTGCGATTTCGAGATTCCGCTGTGGGAATGGGGCCTCGGCCGATCATGCGGCGCTGGAGGCCGAGGATTTGTTGCGCGGCGAACATTTCATCTGGACCGGCAAGATCCAGCATCATGCGGCTTCAGCCCGGACGCAGCCCTATGCGATCTGGCGCGTGAAACCGGCAAGGGTGAGCCTGAGATGGCGCGCAGGAAACCCTCGGCCGTGACGCCGGACCCGCAATGGTACAAGGATGCGGTCATCTATCAGCTGCATGTCAAATCCTTCTTCGATTCCAACAATGACGGCATCGGCGATTTTCCCGGCCTGATCGAGAAGCTCGATTATCTGGCGGAGATCGGCGTCACCGCGATCTGGCTGTTGCCCTTCTATCCCAGCCCGCGCCGCGACGACGGCTACGATATCTCCGAATATCGCGGCGTTCACCCCGAATACGGCAACATTGCGCGATGTGCGCCGCTTCATCGAGGAAGCCCATGCGCGCGGCCTGCGCGTCATCACCGAACTGGTGATCAACCACACCTCCGACCAGCATCCCTGGTTCCAGCGCGCGCGCAAGGCCAAGCCGGGTTCGGCGGCGCGCAATTTCTATGTCTGGTCCGACGACGACAAGAAATATACCGGCACGCGCATCATCTTCATCGACACCGAGAAATCGAACTGGACCTGGGACGACGAAGCCAAGGCCTATTACTGGCATCGCTTCTATTCACACCAGCCGGACCTGAACTTCGACAATCCGCGCGTCTACGACGAAGTGATGTCGGTGCTGCGCTACTGGCTCGACATGGGCGTCGACGGGCTGCGGCTGGATGCCGTGCCCTATCTGGTCGAGCGCGAAGGCACCAACAACGAAAATCTGCCGGAGACGCACGACATCCTGAAGCGCATGCGGCAGTATGATGGACGAGCACTATCCCGACCGCATGCTGCTGGCCGAGGCCAATCAATGGCCCGAGGACATCCAGGAGTATTTCGGCGAAGGCGACGAATGCCACATGGTGTTCCACTTCCCGCTGATGCCGCGCATGTATATGGCGATCGCGCAGGAAGACCGTTTCCCCGTCACCGACATCATCCGCCAGACGCCGGACATTCCCGAAAACTGCCAATGGGCGATCTTCCTGCGCAATCATGACGAGCTGACCCTCGAAATGGTGACGGACAAGGAGCGGGACTATCTGTGGAACGTCTATGCCTCGGACCGGCGGGCGCGGCTGAATCTGGGCATCCGCCGCCGGCTCGCCCCGCTGCTGGAGCGCGACCGCCGCCGCATCGAACTGATGAATTCGCTGCTGCTGTCCATGCCCGGCACGCCGATCATCTATTACGGCGACGAAATCGGCATGGGCGACAACATCCATCTGGGCGACCGCGACGGCGTGCGCACGCCGATGCAATGGTCGCCGGACCGCAATGGCGGCTTCTCGCGCTGCGATCCGGCCAGCCTGGTCTCGCCGCTGATCATGGATCCGCTCTATGGCTATGAGGCGATCAATGTGGAGGCGCAATGGCGCGATCCGCATTCGCTGCTGAACTGGCTTCGGCGCATGCTGGTGGTGCGGCGCGGCCATCACGCGCTTCGGCCGCGGCACGCTTCGGTTCCTGACGCCGCAGAACCGCAAGATGTTGGCCTATCTGCGCGAGTTCGACGGCGAGACGCTGCTTTGCGTCGCCAATGTCTCGCGCACGGCGCAGGCCGTGGAGCTGGAGCTCAGCGAATTCGACGGCCGCACGCCGGTCGAACTGCTGGGCGGCACGGCGTTTCCGAAGATCGGCCAGCTCTCCTATCTTCTGACGCTGCAGCCCTTCGGCTTCTACTGGTTCCTGCTCAGCGCCGAAGCCGAAGGACCGCCCTGGAGCATGGCGCATTCGGGGCCCGCGCCGGAGATCCAGACCTTCGTGCTGCGCGACGGGCTCATCGCCGGCATCGACGGGGCGACCCGGCGCACGCTGGAGCAGGATATCCTACCCGGCCTATATCGCCGCAGCGCCGCTGGTTCCAGAACAAGGACGCGATCGTCTCGAGCGTGAAGATCGCGGCGATGGCGCCGATGCCCGGCAGCGAAGCCGATACGCTGTTCGCCGATGTGGAGGTGACGGCCGGGCGAGAGCACCGAGCGCTATGCCCTGCCCATGGCGATTGCCTGGGAGGACGAACCGACAAACCCCTTCGAGATGCCGCTGGCCTTCGCGCGGGCGCGGCGCGGACGGCGCGTGGGACTTCTGACCGACGGCTTCGCCTCGGCGCGCATGGCGCGCGCATTGATGACAGGCCTGGAAAGCGGCGCCTGCATCGCCTTCGGCGAGGGACGGATCCGGTTCGTCCCCGTCGCCGGCGGCCATGCCGGGATCTCGCCGCGAGGCCGAGATCGAATGGCCGCGCGCCGAGCAGACCAATTCGACGCTGATCATCGGCCGCAGGGCCGTGGTCAAGCTGTTGCGCCGGGTGACGCCCGGCATCCATCCCGAAGCCGAGATGGGCCGGGTGTTGACCGAACGCGGCTTCACGGGCACCGCGCCGCTTCTCGGCGAGGCGGTCCGTGAGGCGGCCGACGGCACGACCTCCGCGCTGGCGATCATGCAGGGCTTTGTCGCCAATCAGGGCGACGGGGCGAGCTGGACCGTGGACCAGCTCGCCCGCATCGTCGACGAATTGTCGGTCGGCGCCCGACGAGGAGGGCATCAATTTCGAATCCTATGAGAATTCGGCCATATCCTCGGCCGGCGGGTGGGCGAGATGCATGCGCTGCTGGCGCAGCCGAGCGACGATCCGGCCTTTGCCCCTGAAAGCGCAGACAAGGCAGCGGTCACGGCCTGGACCAGCCAGGCACATGACCAGATCGACGATGCACTGGCGGCGCTGGCGCCTCTGGCCGAGAACGAAGCCTATCGCAACCGCGTGCAACACCTCACCGCGCTGCGCGGGGCGCTGCGCAGTGAGATGCAGGCCCGGCTGGCCGAGGGCGAAGGCACTCTGCGCACGCGCATCCATGGCGACCTGCATCTGGGACAGGTGCTGGTCACGGCCGGCGACGTCATCATCATCGACTTCGAGGGCGAACCGACCAAGACGCTGGAACAGCGCCGGGCCAAGATGAGCCCGCTGCGCGATGTCGCCGGCATTCTGCGCTCCTTCGACTATGCCGCCGGGATGGCGGCCCATGACAGCCGCATCGCCGCCGGCGGACTCGGCGAAGGCCGGCAGAGCGACCTTGCTCGCCGAATTCCGGCGGGCCGCGCGAACGCACTTTCCTCGACGGGCTATGAGGAAGGCCGCGGCACACCGCTGCGCGATGCCGAGCGCCACGCTCATCGACGCCTTCACGCTCGAAAAGGCCGCCTACGAAATCGCCTATGAGGCCGCCAACCGGCCCGACTGGATCGATCTGCCGCTGAGCGGGTTCGAGCAGCTGGTCCGAGCGCCTTGTACCTCAAGCGCCGGAGGCCTGATGGCGCCTGAGCCGAAGCCGACCCATTCCGATCCGACGCAGGAGCCGCGTTACACTGCGCTGCTGACGGGCCGGCTGGCCGATCCATTTTCCTATCTCGGCCCGCAGGACGGCGCAGAGGGCCGCATCGTGCGCGCCTTCCAGCCCGGCGCGCAGACGCCGTCGAGGTGATCGCGCGCGACGGCGGCACGCTGCTCGGCCAGCTGACGCCGGTCGGCGAAGACGGGCGTGTTCGCCGGGCCGGTGTCGCGCGACGTACCCTACCGCCTGCGCGATCCACTGGCCCGAGGCGGTGCAGGAGACCGAAGATCCCTACAGCTTCGGACCGATCCTGGGCGATCTCGACCTGCATCTGTTTTCCGAAGGCGCGCATTGGAATCTGGCCGAACGGCTCGGCTCCGCCGTCACCGAGATCGACGGCGTGCCGGGCGTGCGCTTTGCGGTGTGGGCGCCGAATGCCAGCCGCGTCTCGGTGGTCGGCGACTTCAACATGTGGGACGGGCGGCGCCATCCCATGCGGCTGCGCCACAGCGCCGGGGTGTGGGAGCTGTTCGTGCCGCGGCTGGGCGCCGGGACGAGCGCTACAAATACGAAATCGTCGGCGCCGACCGGCGAGGTGCTGCCGCAACGGGCCGATCCGCTGGCGCGCGCGACCGAACGCCCGCCCGCCACGGCCTCGGTGGTGCCGCGGCCCTTCGACATGCGCTGGACGCGACGCCGACTGGATGCGCCGCAGCGCGGCGGCCGCAATGCCAACACGGCGCCGATCTCGATCTATGAAGTGCATGCCGAATCCTGGCTGCGGCCGGCGGAGCGATCCGGGCGGCAACGCTCGACTGGGCGGCGCTGGCCGAAAAGCTCATTCCCTAT
Organism: uncultured Pseudomonadota bacterium; assembly: GCA_963710925.1. Lineage (GTDB taxonomy): Bacteria > Pseudomonadota > Alphaproteobacteria > Micropepsales > Micropepsaceae > Rhizomicrobium. The sequence continues at coordinate 117,773 of CAVQBY010000007.1, forward strand.
GTCAGCGATCTGGGCTTCACCCATCTCGAGCTGCTGCCGATCATGGAGCATCCCTTCGGCGGCTCCTGGGGCTATCAGCCGCTGTCGCAATTCGCCCCCAGCGCGCGGTTCGGCGCGCCGCAGGATTTCGCCCATTTCGTCGATGCCTGCCACCGCGCCGGTCTCGGCGTGATCCTGGACTGGGTGCCGGGGCATTTTCCCAACGACGCGCACGGCCTGGGCCAATTCGACGGCACCGCGCTCTACGAACACGCCGATCCGCGCGAAGGCTTCCACAAGGACTGGAACACGCTGATCTACAATTACGGCCGGCGCGAGGTGCAGGGCTTCCTGATTGCCAGCGCGCTCTACTGGCTGGAGACCTTTCATGTCGACGGGTTGCGGGTCGATGCCGTCGCCTCGATGCTGTATCGCGACTATTCGCGCAACGACAGGCGAATGGGTGCCCAACAAATATGGCGGGCGCGAAAATCTCGAGGCCATCGAATTTCTCAAGCGCATGAATGCGCATCGTCGCCGAACGCGCGCCCGGCGCGATCACCATCGCCGAGGAATCGACCGCCTGGCCCGGCGTCTCCGCGCCGTTGCCGGAAGGCGGACTCGGCTTCTCCTACAAATGGAACATGGGCTGGATGCATGACACGCTGGAATATATCTCCAAGGATCCGATGTACCGCCAGTGGCACCACAACGAATTCACCTTCTCGATGGTCTACGCCTATAGCGAACGCTATGTGCTGCCGCTGAGCCATGACGAGGTCGTGCATGGCAAGGGCTCGCTCTACACCCGCATGCCGGGCGACGCATGGCAGAAACTGGCCAATCTGCGCGCCTATTTCGCCTTCATGTGGACCCATCCCGGCAAGAAGCTGCTGTTCATGGGCGGCGAGATGGGCCAGATCCGCGAATGGAATCACGACAGCGCAGATCGACTGGGATCTGCTCGACGATGAAGGCCATGCCGGGCTGCAGCGGCTGGTCGGCGATCTCAACCGGCTCTATGCGAAGCTACCGCAACTCCATGCCAGCGACGCCGATCCGGCCGGCTTTGCCTGGACGGTGGGCGACGACAGCGCCAACAGCGTCTTTGCCTTCGAGCGGCGCGCGCCCGGGCCAGCCGCCGGTGCTGGTGGTGCTCAACATGACGCCCGTGCCGCGCGCAGGACTACCGCATCGGCGTCGCGCAAGGCCGGGGCGTGGCGCGAAATCTTCAACACCGATTCGGAGCTCTATGGCGGCAGCAATGCGGGCAATGCCGGACAAGTGCAGACCGAGGACGTCCGCCGCACATGGCCAGGCGCAGTCGCTCAAGCTGATGCTGCCGCCACTGGCGGCCATCCTTCTCAGGCCCGAGGACTGATCGATGCGCACCCTGCCCGATCGCCTCGATCCCGGCGCGCCCTATCCGCTGGGCGCGGCCTGGGACGGACTGGGCGTCAATTTCGCCGTGTTCTCCGCCAATGCCACACGCATGGAATTGTGCGTCTTCGATGCCGGCGGCACGCGCGAGATCGCGCGCTTCGATCTGCCCGAACACACCGACGAGATCTGGCACGGCTATATGCCCGAAGCGATGCCCGGGCTGGTCTATGGCTATCGCGCCCATGGGCCCTACGAGCCGCAGCTCGGCCACCGCTTCAATCCGCACAAATTGCTGCTCGACCCCTATGCGCGCGCCTTCGCCGGCAAGTTCCGCTGGACCGATGCGCTGTTCGGCTACCGCATCCGCTCGCCGCGCGGCGACCTCAGTTTCGACCGCCGCGACAGCGCCCCTGCGATGCTGAAGGCGGTGGTGACCGAGGACAGCGTCACCGAGACCGACGACACCCGGCCCTATACGCCGTGGTCGGACACCGTGATCTACGAAGCGCATCTGCGCGGATTGACCAAGCTGCTCGAGGACATCAATCCGCCCGAGCGCGGCACCTTCGCCGCCCTGTCCCATCCAAAGGTGATCCGGCACTTGCAGCGGCTGGGCGTGACGGCGATCGAGCTGATGCCGGTCCACGCCTTCCTGCAGGACCGCTGGCTGCTGGAACAGAGCCTTTCGAATTACTGGGGTTACAACACGCTCGGCTTCTTCGCGCCAGAACCGCGCTATCTGTCGACGGGCGCCAGCAACGAAGTGCGCATGGCGGTGCGCCGGCTGCATGCCGCCGGCATCGAGGTGATCCTCGATGTCGTTTACAATCATACCTGCGAAGGCAACGAGCTGGGCCCGACGCTGAGCTGGCGCGGGCTCGACAATGCCAGCTACTACCGCCTGGCCGAAAACAAGCGGCACTTCATCAACGACACCGGCACCGGCAACACGCTCAACCTGTCCCATCCGCGCGTGATCCAGATGGTCATGGATTCGCTGCGCTACTGGGCGCGCTCCTTCCAGGTGGACGGTTTCCGCTTCGATCTGGGCATGAATCTGGGCCGCGAGCCGGATGGCTACAGCCCCAGCGCCGGGTTCTTCGATGCGCTCAGGCAGGATCCCTTGCTGTCGCGGCTGAAGCTGATCAGCGAGCCCTGGGACCTCGGCCCCGGCGGCTATCAGCTCGGCAATCTGCCGCCGAGCTTCTCCGAATGGAACGACCGCTATCGCGACACCGTGCGCCGCTACTGGCGCGGCGATTCCGACCAGCGCCCGGATCTGGCACGGCGGTTGTCCGGCTCGGCCGACGTGTTCGGGCACGGTTCGCGGCGGCCCTGGGCCAGCCTCAATTACATCACCAGCCATGACGGGCTGACCCTGGAGGACATGGTCAGCTTCAAGACCCGCCACAATGAGGCCAATGGCGAAAATGGCGGCGGCCATGGCGACACCCTGTCGGCCAATTGGGGGGCCGAAGGGCCGAGCCATGACCGCGACATCCTCGCCACCCGCGACAAGGTGAAACGTTCGCTGCTGACCACGCTGCTCGCCTCGCTGGGCACGCCGATGCTGCTCGCCGGCGACGAATTCGGCCGCACGCAGAGCGGCAACGACAATGCCTATTGTCAGGACAACGAGGTCTCCTGGATCGACTGGTCGCTGGCGAAAGCCGAACGGGGCCAGACCCTGATCGATTTCGTGGCGCGGCTGACCGAAATTCGTCGGAGCTATCCGGTTCTGCGCTCGCGCAATTATCTGCACGGCCGCATCCAGATCATGCCGGGGCTCCCCAACATCGACTGGCTCGATGAGCGCGGCGGCGACCTGACGCTGCATGACTGGCGCAATCCGGAAGGCCGGGCCCTGATCATGCGGCTGGCACGCGACCGCGGAAACGGCGAGGCCGAAATCGTCGCAGTGATGGTGAACGCGTCGACCGAAACACTGGACTTTGTCCTGCCGGGCGATTTCCCCTGGCGCCTTCTGATCGACAGCGCCGAGCCGACAAAGCCTCCCGACGCCCTGCCGGGCGGCCCCTATCGCATGGCCCCGCATGGCGCCGCGATCCTGGCCGCCATCGTGGAGATGAGGCCGTGAGCGACTACGCCTTCGGTCCGCGGCGCGACGCGGACGGGCGGGTGCGGTTCCGGCTGTGGGCGCCGGCCGCCCCCGATGTGACGCTGGACATCGAAGACCGTGCCCCGGTTGCGATGCACGATGCCGGGGATGGTTGGCGCGAAGCCGTGGCCGATGCGGCGCCGGGCAGCCGCTACCGCTTCCGCATCGGCGAACATCTCGTGCCCGATCCGGCCTCGCGCGGCCAGGCCGGCGATGTGCACGACGCCAGCATCGTCTGCGATCCCAATAGCTATTCCTGGCGCTGCCGGAACTGGAAGGGGCGCCCCTGGGAAGAGGCGGTGCTTTACGAAGCCCATCCCGGACTGATGGGCGGCTTTGCCGGCGTGGCGGAGCAGCTGCCGCGGCTCAAGGATCTGGGCGTCACGGCGATCGAACTCATGCCGGTCGCCGAGTTTCCCGGCGCGCGCAGCTGGGGCTATGACGGCGTGTTGCCATTTGCGCCCGATCGCGCCTATGGCACACCCGACGACCTCAAGGCGCTGGTGGACCGGGCGCACGAACTCGGCCTGATGATGTTTCTCGACGTCGTCTACAATCATTTCGGCCCCGACGGGAACTGGTTGAATCTTTATGCGCCCGAGTTCTTCGACGACACGACGCACACCCCCTGGGGTGGCGCCGTCAATCTCAGGCAGGGCGCGGTGCGCCGCTTCTTCACCGAGAATGCCATCTACTGGCTCAACGAATTTTTCTTCGATGGCCTCCGCTTCGATGCCGTGCATGCCCTTCCGGACAAGAGCTGGCTCTTTCAACTGGCCGAGGATTTGCGCAGCAGCGTGGCGCCGGGCCGGCATATCCATCTGGTTCTGGAAGACGACGACAATGACGCGGCGCTGCTGGCCGATGGCTATGACGCGCAATGGAACGACGACATCCACCATGTGCTGCACCACCTGCTGACGGACGAGACCCGCGGCTATTATTCCGACTATGCGCAGATGCCGGCCGCGAAGCTGGCGCGGGCGCTGGCGCAGGGTTTCATCTATCAGGGCGAGCCTTCGGCCTATCGCGACGGCGCGCGGCGCGGCACCTCGAGCGGAGGCCTGCCGCCGACGCGCTTCGTCGCTTTCCTGCAGAACCACGACCAGATCGGCAACCGCGCCTTCGGCGAGCGGCTGACCGTACTGGCTGACCCGGATGCGCTGAAGGCCGCCGTGGCGCTGCTGCTTCTCAGCCCGCAGATCCCGCTCATCTTCATGGGCGAGGAGGCCGGGGCGCGCGCACCGTTCCTCTATTTCACCGATCATCACGACGAGCTGGCCGAAGCCGTGCGGCAGGGCCGGCGCAGCGAGTTCGCAAAATTTCCCGAATTCTCCGATCCCGGCGCGCGGGCGCGCATCCCCGATCCCAATGCGGCCGAAACCTATGAAGCGTCGCGTCCGGATTTCGACGGCCCCCGGGCCGGGATGTGGCGCGCGCATTACAGCGAATTGCTGGACATCCGGCACAGCCGGATCGTGCCGCATCTGAAGGGTGCGAAAAGTGACGGCGCCGAGGCCATCGGGCCGAAGGCGGTGCTGGCGCGCTGGCGGCTGGCCGACGGATCGACGCTGACGATCGCCTGCAACCTGGGTGCGGAGGCTGTGACGGCGAATCTGCCGGCTGCGCCGCCGCTGTGGGGCGGCCCTCACGGCGATGACCTTCGTGCCTTCACGACGCTGGCCTGGATCGTGCCATGATCCCGCGCGCCACCTATCGCGTGCAGTTCCACAAGGGGTTCACCTTCGCGGACGGGGCGGCGTTGGCTCCCTATCTGGCAAAGCTTGGGATCAGCCATCTCTACGCTTCGCCGATCCTGCATGCCCGCGCCGGCTCGGGCCATGGCTACGACGTCGTCGATCACCGGCGCATCAATCCGGAGCTCGGCGGCGAGGAGGGGTTCCGCGAGATGGCAGCGGCGCTGCGCGCGCACGGTCTCGGGATCGTGCTCGACATCGTGCCCAACCACATGGCCGTCGGCGGGGCGGACAATCCCTGGTGGCTCGACGTGCTGGAGAAGGGCGCGGCCAGCCCTTTCGCGCAATATTTCGACATCGACTGGAATCCGCCCGGTGCGGCGCTCCGCAACAAGGTGCTGGCGCCCTTTCTGGGCGCGCCTTATGGCGAGGTGCTGGAATCGGGAGAGCTGCGCCTGATCTGGGACGACATGCTGGGCCGGCTGTGCTTCGCCTATCACGAGCATCGCTTTCCGCTTGCGGGCGGGCGACTATGGCGAGGTCTGCGGCGGAGACGCCGCCACAGGACGCCGACCTGACGCCCTTCCAGACGCCCGAAGCGCTGCACGGTCTTCTGGAGCGGCAGCACTTCCGGCTGGCCTGGTGGCGGACCGCCTCCGACCAGATCAACTGGCGCCGCTTCTTCACGATCAACGACCTGGCCGCGCTGCGCGTCGAGGATCCGCGCGTGTTCGAGGCCGTGCATGCCAAGATTCTCGACCTCTATCGCCGAAGGGCTGATCGACGGCGTGCGTATCGATCATGTCGACGGGCTGACCCATCCCGGCCGCTATTGCCGGCACCTGCGCGCGCGGCTGGAGGCGCGCGCCGGCGAGCGGCCCGCCGAGGCGCATGCAAGATCGGCCCTATATCGTCGTCGAGAAAATTCTGGCACGCGCGGAAACCCTGCCCGCCGACTGGCGCGGTGCAGGGCACGACCGGCTATGAATTCATGAACGATGTCTCGGCGCTGCAGCACGATGCGGCCGGCGCCGCACCGCTTGGCAGACTCTGGTCGCAGACCAGTTTGCGGCCGGCCGAATTCGCCCCCGAGGAGCGACTGGCGCGGCGGCAGGTGCTGCTGAGCGCCTTCGAAGGTCCGCTGGAAGCCGCCGCGCAGGCCTGCCAGGACCTGACGCCGGGCGCGGTCGCCGCCCATGATGTGACCAGCGCCGGCGTTGCGCCGCGCCCTGATCGCCGTGGTCGAGGAATTCCGCGCCTATCGCACCTATGCGACGGGCGAGGAGCGATTCGCCCGATGCGCCGGCGCCTATTTCGCGGCGGCGGTGGCGGCGGCGAAAGCCGTGGCCGTACCGGTGGATGCGGTGGCGATCGACTATCTGGCGCAGGTGATCGCCGCCGAGGGCTACCCGCCCAGCCCGGCCCGCGAACGCGCCGTGCGCCTGTTCAATCAATTGACCGCGCCGGTGGCCGCCAAGGCGGTGGAGGACACGGCCTTCTATCGCTATGGGCGATTGTTGTCGCGCAACGATGTCGGCTTCGATGCGGAAGACTTCGCGATTTCCCCGGCCGCTTTCCATGCGCGCATGACGGCACGAATGCAGGCGACACCGCAGGCGCTGCTGGCGACCGCGACCCATGACCACAAGCGCGGCGAGGATGCCCGCGCGCGCCTCGCCGTTCTGAGCGAGATGCCCGAAGACTGGGCGGCGACCGTGGCCGGCTGGTTCCGCCTCAACGCACCGCTGCGCGACCCTCTGCTCGACGCCGGAGACGAATACCAGCTCTATCAGACATTGGTCGGGGCCTGGCCGCTGTCGCTACGGGCCGCCGATCGCGAGGGGCTGAGCCGGTTTGCCGAGCGCATCTGCGGCTGGCGCGAGAAATCGCTGCGCGAGGCCAAGCTGCGGACCTCCTGGGCCGATCCCGATACCGCATTCGAAGCGGCCAATCGCGAATTCGTGCGCGCCCTGCTCGATCCCGGACAATCGGCGGCGTTTCTGCAAGACCTGGCCGCATTCGTGACCAAGATCGCCCCGGCCGGCGCGCTGAACGGATTGGTGCAAACGGTGCTGCGTTGCACGGCCCCCGGCATACCCGACCTGTATCAGGGCGCGGAGGGCTGGGACTTCAGCCTGGTCGATCCCGACAACCGCCGGCCGGTCGATTACGCCCGCTTGCGGACGGCCCTGGGAGAAGAGGGCGATCTGCCCGCATCGCTTGCGGCGTGGCGGAGCGGCACCGTCAAGCAGGCCGTCATCGCCCGGCTGCTGGCGCTGCGGGCGCAAATGCCGGCGCTGTTCGCACAGGGCGACTATGCAGCGCTGGATGTGCACGGGACCGAGGCCGGCCGCACGCTCGCATTCATCCGACAGGCCGGCGGGCGCACGCTGCTGGTCGCCGTGCCGCTGCGCTGCGGCCCGGCCTGCATCGCGGCCGGCATGCCGCTGCCGGGTCCGGAGTTCTGGGGCGACACCGAAATCGTCGCCGGTGGCGAGTGGCACAATCTGTTGACGGGCGGCCGGCAGAACACGCTGCGCTGCGCGGAGCTGTTCACCGCGTTTCCCGCCGCCGTGCTGACGGCCGGCTAGAACGCAAGGCGACGTTCAGAGCAGACGCGGCAGAAGCTCGGCCGTGACGTTGCGTGCGGCGTCCCGCTCGCGCTGCAGAATCTCGGTCAATGCCTCACCGGCGAGCAAATCGGCGAAGGCGCAGAGTGTCAGAAGCAGAACGGCCGAGGTCACGGCGCGGCGGGCTTCGCCATCGATCGGCGCGAACCGGTCCTCGATCGCATGAACCAGATCGGTCACCGCCGTTTCGGCCTGTTCCATCCGGCCGGCCTTGCCGCTGAGCGCGAGCCAGGCGGCGAGACGCCCGGCACCGCCGCTGCCGAAGGCATCGAACATCTTGTCGACCAGCGCCCTGGCCAGCGCCGGCGTCGCCTCCCCGTCCTTGAGGGTCTTGACGGCATCCTGCAGGGCCGCACCGAGGTCACGGATCATTGTCGCCATCAGCGCGGCCTGAAGTTCGCCGGCGGATCCGAAATGATGCAGCAGATTGGTGTGCGTCATGCCGAGATCCTTGGCGACGGCCTTCAAGGTGACGGCATCGGGACCATGTTCGAGAAGAAGCCGGCGTGCGGAGGCAAGCGCTTCATCCCGCGCCTCTTGCGGCAGACGACGGCGCCGTGTGCGCCGCCGCTGCGTAGGGGAAAGGGAGATCGTCATCCGTCATTCCCGTCCAGGGCACGGGAAGGATCGGGCTTTGTGCCGGCGAATGCAATCGGCGGAGGCCGGAAAGCCGCTCAGGCCTTGCCGTATTTACCGTATAGATCGCCGATCACGGCGTGAAATTCGCGCATTGTCTCGGCGATGATCTCGGCCACCGGCTTGACCGCATCGATGCGACCGGCCACCTGACCCGACAGCGCGATGGCTGCCTCCATGTCGCCGCCGAAATACAGGTCCAGCGCGTTGCGCATCTCGCCCATGATGTTTTCGCCCGGATCGGTTTCCAACCGCGTCGTGCGTTCGGTGCGCAAGGCCCGCAGCGCCGGGCCCGGCCCGAAGCGATTGAGAAAGACGGTATCGGTTTCCTGCGCGGCCAGGATCGCGTTTTTCCAGTTCTCGTGAACCGGGGATTCCGCCGCGGACACCATGCGCGTGCCCATCTGGATGCCTTCGGCGCCGAGCGCAAAGGCGGATGCCATGGTGCGGCCGTCCACCATGCCGCCGGCGGCGATTACCGGCACCTTCACCGTCTCGCAAACCAGCGGCAGGAGCACCATGGTCGCAACTTCGCGCGGATTCTTGAAGCCGCCGCCCTCCCCGCCTTCGACCACGAGCCCATCGACGCCGGCATCGATCGCCCGCAACGCCGCCTTCAGCGAAGGCACGACATGGAACACGGTCAGCCCGGCCTCTTTCAGCGCGGCGCAATAACGCTGCGGATCGCCGGCGGAGGTGGTGACGAATTTGACGCCCTGATCGATGACGAAGGAGACGATGTCCGGATCGCGCACAAAGGCCTGGGCGATATTGACGCCGAAGGGCTTGTCTGTGAGGTCGCGCATCTTGCGGATTTCTTCGCGCATCTCATCGAGGCGGCCGGAGGAGGTTTCGATAATGCCCAGCCCCCGGCATTGGAGACGGCCGAGGCCAGCTGGGCACGGGCGATACAGCCCATGGGCGCCTGGACAATGGGATAATCGACGCCGAGCATGGCGGTGATGCGGTTTTTGATGGTCAAGGTTCTGGCCTCCGGCCGATGGCAATAGCGGTTGCCGACAGGCTAGCGGGCTGCCCATGGCCGGGAAAGCAAAACCACACGCCAGGTCGCCGATGAGAGAAAGTCGGCGGTGCCGCGCCGCGGCCTACCAGCGCAGGACGCGCGGCCCGGCAAAGGCGCCAGGCCGCCGTCACTAAGCCGATGGCGATCGTGTACCAGGTGGCAACAAAGAGCGGCGAGTCGTCCGGGCAATGCGCCGCATAAAACAGGGCGCCGATCCCGCCCGCCAGCAGGCCGGCCAGGGCACCGGTCCTGGCCGGCGCGGTGCTCGCCCCCGTTCGCAGTGCCGCCAGCAGAATGGCCAGCGGCATCAGCGACAGGACGGGAATGACGCCCATGCAATACAGCCAGTTGTGGCCGAACCAGCGGGTGAGCCATTGCGCACTCGGCACCGCGACCAGTTCCAGGATCACGGCGACCAGCATCAGCGCCGGGGCGATCAGAAGTGCCGCGGCCAGCGGCTTGTCGCCCATTTCCGGGCGCATCGCACGGCGCAGGGCCACGAAGGCCCCAGCCGCCAAGACGAAGGTGATGACGAATTTGAAATCGAAACGCAGCGTGTGAAAGGCGCTCAGAAAATCGGGGCGCGGATCGAGCAGCACGAAGAACGCGGCGGCCGCCGCCATGGCAGCCGCGGCCACCGCATACACCATGAGCCGGGTTTGGGGCGGCGGCCTGGCGTCGTCCGCGGCCAGGGCCGCAATCAGGTCATCGGTCTTCATGTCGCGTTTTCGTTCCGGTAAAATTGGGCCAGCCGCTTGAGGCCGCGATGCAGCGCGACGCGGACGGCGCCTTGGGTCATGGACAATTTCGTTGCCGCCTCGGCGATGCTGCCGCCATCGAGCGAAACCGCCGCCACGACATCATGTTCACGTCCCTGCAGGCGAGACACAAGCTTGGTCAGTTCCTGCGGACTGGCTTCCACCGGTTCGCTCCGGTCCGCCAAAACCTCGACCAGATCGTCAATCGGCACTTCCCCGCGCCGGCCCCGCCGCCGCATGACATCGATCATCTTGTAGCGCGCGATGGCGTTCAGCCACGGCGAAAAGGGCTGGTCGCGCAGCCAGGTGTGACGCTTGAGATGGATCGCAAGCAGGATCTCCTGCACCACATCCTCCACATCGGCATTTCCGAGGCCCGCACGCCTCAGACCCTGGCCGGCGATCCGCCGCAATGCCGGCGCCAGCGCCTCCAGCAGCCGCCGATAGGCCTGGCCATCGCCGTCCAGGCCGGCGCGCATCCACCCCGACCATTCAGCCTCGCGGACAGACATCTCTCCCGGGGATTTCGGCGCCGGCATGGGTTTCGTTACAGGCATGGATGAAAACTATTTTCCGAGAATTTTCGTACCGAAACGTAACGGGCGCTGCGCGCGCGACGAATTGACGACATGCACGGCCCGATGGGCGGGCCGGATTTGGAAAGGATTGCATAGCATGAATCGCCGCTCGATGAATCTCGCCCTGGCCGGGACCCTGGCCGCCGCCGTCGCGACAATAGCCGTGTCCGCCCAGGCCGCCGGCATGGACAAGGACATGAACCAGAAGATGGAAAAATGCTACGGCGTAGCCCTGAAGGGGCACAATGACTGCAAGGCCGCCTATCCCGGCGCGACCTGCGCCGGCAGCCAGAAGGTCGATTATGACGGCAAGTCGTTCAAGGAGGTGCCGGCTGGCACCTGCGTGACGATGAAGACGCCGTTCGGTCCCGGGTTCGCTGACCCCGATCAAGCGCCCCATGTAATTGCGGCCGGGGCGCCGCCTTCGCCGCGGCGCTCCCGCCCCCATTCGCCCGGACCCATCCCATGCACGCTTTGCCGCCGGCCGCTGGCATCGGCTTCAAGCCGCAGCATTTTGCAGCGACCTGTCGCAACCGCTGCGCGGCGGGTTTGTCGAGGTCCATGCCGAAAACTATATGGGCGCGGGCGGGCCGCCGCATGCGATGCTGGAGCGCCTGCGCGAAGACTATCGCGCTGTCGATCCACGGTGTCGGGCTTTCAATCGGCGGCGAAGACCCGCTCGACCGCAACCATCTTCAGCGGCTCAAGGCGCTGTGCGCGCGCTATCAGCCGGAAAGCTTTTCCGAACATCTGGCGTGGTCGAGCCATGGCGGCGAGTTTCTCGCCGATCTGCTGCCCTTGCCCTATACCGGCGAAAGTCTGACGCGCATCGCCGCGCATATCGACCAGGTGCAGGAGACGCTCGGCCGCCGCATGCTGCTGGAGAATCCGGCGACCTATCTGACCTTCGCGGAGAGCGAGATTTCCGAAACCGAATTCCTGCGCGAACTGATGCGGCGCACCGGCTGCGGGCTGCTGCTCGACATCAACAATGTCCATGTGTCGGCGCACAATCACGGCTTTTCGACGGAGGCCTATCTGGCGGCCTTTGACATGGCGGCGGTCGAAGAAATTCATCTGGCCGGTCACTTCCGGCATGACACCGAGGACGGCACCGTTCTAATCGACACCCATGGCGCGCGCATCGCCGAAGCCGTGTGGTCGCTCTACGACGCCATCATCGCCCGCATGGGCCCCCTCCCAACCCTGATCGAGTGGGACAATGACGTGCCGGAGTGGCCCGTGTTGCGCGATGAAGCGCAGCGCGCACAGGCGATCCTGTCCGCCATCCCGCTCGCGCGCAGCGCCTGAGGCGGAATCATGGCCCCCTCCCCACATGCCGATTTCGCCTTGGCGCTGCGCGAGAATTCACGACCCGCCGGCCATGCGCCAACGCGCTTCGCAATCTACCGCGGCAACCGGCAGGCGGCGCTGACCGAGTCGCTGGCGGCGAGCTTCCCCGCGGTACAGCGGATCGTCGGCGAGCGCTTCTTCGCCGGCCTGGCGCGCGCCTTCGTCGCCGCGCACCCGCCACGGACCCCGGTCCTGCATGAGTATGGCGCGGACTTCGCGGACTTCGTCGACAGCTTCGAGCCGGCTGCCGACCTGCCCTATCTCAGCGGTGTCGCACAGATCGAATGGGCCTGGATCTGCGCCTATCACGCCGCGGACTGCACTCCCGCCGGGGCCGAGGTTCTCAATGGCCTGAGCGATGCGGCGCTCGCCGACACCTGCTTCAGGCTGCACCCCTCGGCTGCCATGATCCGCTGCGTCCACCCCGCCGGCACGATCTGGCAGATGAACATCGACGGTGGCACGCCCGGCCCGATCGAGGACTGGTGCGGGCAAAACGTGCTGGTGCTGCGCCCCCGCCGCGCGGTGGAGGTGCGGATCCTGCCTGAGGACACGGCGCTGTTTGTCGCCGCCCTGGCATCCGGATTGCCGCTGGGCCTCGCCGCCGAAGCCGGCCGCCGCACAAATCCCGATTTCGATCTGGCCGCGCAGCTGGCCGGGGCCTTCGGCCTTGGCCTGATCGCCGGAACATCCCCACCCCCCGCCCCGGAGCGCACGCCATGACCCGCATGACCGCCCTGCTGCACAGGATCCTGGCCCGGCTCGACCGCATTCCGTACAGCGCGATCGGACTGGCGGCGCGCATCTTTCCGGCGGCGGTGTTCTGGCAGTCCGGCCAGACCAAGCTCGAGGGTTGGCACCTCTCGCAAAGCGCGGCGTATCTGTTCCGCCACGAATACAAGCTGCCACTGATCGACCCCGTCATCGCCGCCCATCTTGCGGCGTTCAACGAGCATTTCTTCCCGGCGCTGCTGGTCCTGGGACTGGGGAGCCGCCTGGCCGCCTTCGCGCTGCTGGCCATGACCACGGTCATCGAGGTGTTCGTCTATCCCGACGCATGGCCGACGCATGGCGTCTGGGCAACCTGCTTTCTGATCGTCATCGCGCGTGGGCCGGGCATCTTCTCCCTCGACCACCTGATCGCGCGTCGCTTCGGACCCGCGCGCAGTTAAAGGTCAGGCACCGGCGGGCGGTGGCGCCTTGAGCGCCCAGGCGACGATCTGCTCGACCGCTTCGGCCAGCGCACGATCGAACGCCGCAACGACCGCAGGCACCGAATTGGCGCTCGCACGCGCAGTCTTGCGCACCATCAGCGAGGCGGTGATCTTCCGCCCCGGCGTTTGCAGCAGGCGCGCGGCGATGTCGACGACGACTTCCGGCGCGCCATCGGGCGTATCGTAACGCGCCTCGAAGGCCCGCAGATCGCTCTGCAGCGTGTAATCCGCGCGGACCCCTTCGGTGTCGCTCGCCACAGCCGCAATCTTGCCGCTCTCCTCGAAGCCTTCGATGATGGCGCGCCGGACGAGAAGCGGCGCGCGGTCCTGCCAGGCCGAATTGGCGTAATAGTCCATCGTGTCGGCGGTGCGCTGCAGGGCGATCCGCGCCGTATCCAGACTGAGCGCCGCATTGGGCAAGGCCACGGCGAGCTGCCAGCTTACCCGCGGTGCATCCGACACGGCGTTCAATCTCGGGCGCAGGACATAAAGCTGCGGCGACGGGCCGGGCCCGATCATGCTGCTGCAGCCGCCAAGCGCCAGGGCGGCTACGCCCGTCAACAAAATGCCGCGCCGGCTCGGCGCGCGGTCGGAATGTTTGTTCATGGCGGCGTGTATCCTTCGCGGCGATCGCCGAAGAACAACCGCGTGGGCTGGTTCTGCAGCGAGTTGGACAGAGTGCGCAGGCTGGAGACGGCGCTGCGCGTTTGGCTCAACAGCTCGGAGATCTGTGCGCCGGTATCGCCGTTGACAAGGTCATCGGCATCATGTGAGAGCTTGGCGATGTTGACGACGGCCTGGTCGGCATGTCCCAGCGTGACATGAAGCTGGCCGAGGTTCTGGTTCAACAATTGCGAGGATTTCCGGAAGTTGACAATGGTGGCGTCGAGATCGGCGCTGCGGCGCGCCATCATGTCCGTGGTCGTCTTCACATCGTCGAGGATGTCGGAGATCGTCTTGATGTTCTTGTCGTTCAGGAGCGTCGAGAGCTGGTCGGCGACGTGATTGAGCTTGGCGACCAGGCGCGGCGCCGATTCCGCCAGTTGCTGAAGCGTTGAGGGCGCGGACTTGATAACGGGATAAAGTTGGCCGGGCTTGGGGCGCAGGATCGGCGCATCCTTGGAGCCGCCCTCGATCTCGACATAGGCGCCGCCGGTAAGCCCCATGCTGGCGATCGAGGCGATCGAATCTTCATGCAAACGCAGCGAGGGATCGACCTCCATGGTCACGATCACGCGCTTGGGATTTTCGGGATCGAATTTCAGCTTGCTGACGCGGCCGACCTCGATGCCGTTGTAGCGCACCGTCGTGCCGGTTCCCAACCCCGTGACGGAGCCGGTGAAATAGGTCTGGTAGTGCGCAAACTCCTGGCTGTATTGGGCACCTGCGAGCCACAACGAGGCGACGATCAGGCCCAACAGACAGGCCATCACAAAGGCGCCGACGGCGACGTAATTGGCTTTGGTCTCCATGCTCCGGCCTCCTCTTCGTCTGTCCCTCAGGTTCCGAGCGCGGCGCGTCCGCGCACGCCGGCAAAATATTCGTGGATCCACGGATCGCGATCATGCACGAGAGACTCGATCGTCCCCACCTTGATCTTCCGGTCAACAAGAACCGCGATGCGATCGGTCGTGGCCCGCAGCGTGTCGATATCGTGAGTGACCATGAAGACGGTCAGACCAAGGCTTTTCTGCAGGTCGCGGATCAGTTCGTCGAAATGGGTGGCGGAGATCGGGTCGAGGCCGGCGGTCGGCTCGTCCAGGAACAACAGTTCCGGATCGAGGGCCAGGGCCCGCGCCAGACCGGCGCGCTTGCGCATGCCGCCGGAAAGTTCGGAGGGAAACTTCGCCCCGGCATCGGGCGGCAGGCCGACCATCGCAATCTTCATCGCCGCAAGCTCGTCCATCAGAGGCTGGGGCATACTGGTGTAGCGGTGCAACGGCACCTGGATGTTCTGCGCCACGGTCTGGGCGCTGAACAGCGCCCCCTCCTGGAACAGAACGCCCCAGCGCAGCTGCAGATTCAGAAGGCCCGCCGCATCGAGATGGGAGGTCTCCTCGCCGAAGATTTCGATGCTTCCGGCGCGCGGCCTGGTCAGCCCCACGATCGAGCGCAACAGGACGGACTTGCCGGTGCCGGATCCGCCTACGACCCCCAGAACTTCGCCGCGCAACACGTCCAGATCGAGATGGTCATGGACGACGCTGTCGCCAAAAGCATTGACCAGCCCGCGGATGCGGATCACGACGTCATCATTTTGCGGGGTCGTGTCCATCGTCAAAATCCGATGACCGAGAAGAGGATCGAAAACCCGGCATCGAAGACGATGACAAGGAAGATCGATTCCACCACCGAACGCGTCGTCAGCTTGCCGACGCTGGCCGCATTGCGCTCGACGCGTAGCCCCTCGAAGCAGCCGACCAGCCCGATGATGAACGCGAAGACCGGGGCCTTGATCAGCCCGACCATCAGCGTGCGCACTTCGATCGCGCCCTCGAACTGGCGCAGAAATTGCGGGACCGTGATGCCAAGGTCAAAATAGCTCATGACCGCGCCGCCGATCACACCCATCACGTCGGCATAAAACGTCAACAGAGGCAGCGTGATCACCAACGCCAGCACACGCGGCAGCACCAGAATCTCGGCGACGTTGAGCCCGAGCGTCTGCATGGCGTCGATCTCTTCGTTGACGCGCATGGTGCCGATCTGTGCGGTAAAGGCCGAACCCGAGCGGCCGGCGACGATGATGGCCGCGATCAGCCCGGCAATTTCGCGCAGCATCGACACGCCCAGCAGATTGATCGTGTAGATCTCCGCGCCGAAGCGCCGAAGCTGGTCGGCGCCCTGATAGGCAATCACGATGCCGAGCAGAAAGGACAAGAGCCCGAGGATCGGCAGCGCCGTCAGCCCGGTTTCCTCGATCTGGTTGACCAGCGCGGGGAAGGGAAGTTCGCGCCGCGGCAGCACCACCGCTTCGACGGTTTCGACCGTGATGCGGCCGAGGAACCCGAGCAGCTCATAGCCCTGGCGCAAGACATGTATCGTGCTGCGGCCGACCCGCTCCAATATCGCGACGAAGCTGCGATTGGCCGGCACCACCGGAAGCGCGGTGAAGGAATATTCGCGTCCAATCGTGTCGAGCAGCGGGGCATAGCGCGCCGAGGTCTCGATCGGCGCAACCTCGACACCGGCTTCGCGAAGCTGGCGGCGGGTGCGCAGGAGCAACCATGCGCCGGCCGTGTCGAGACGGCCGACCGCCGTGGCATCGATTTCCGCATTGCGCAATCCACCCGGATCCAGGGCGCGCAATTCGCGGTCGAGCCGGGGCACCTCCGGCACGGTCCAGTCGCCCGCCGCCACCAGACGCAGGCTGCGCTGGCGCTCCACGCGCAGGGTTGCCGGCTCTCCTACCGTAAAGGGTGGGCGGATATTTCTCATGCCGTCGAAGACCCCGGATGGCGGCGGTGCGCCGGCCCCATTTCCAACGCACCAGTCCCCGAAACAGCCTAACCCAAGAGGCGGGATATCGTCTCGCCATAGCGGGCAAAGATCGCCTCGCGGGCCCGGTGACGGCCATTCTCCACATATTTGCGGCCCGCGCGCCACACACCGTCGATCGCCCCGGCCCGGCCGGCGAAGATCCAGCTGTCGAGCGCCGCATCCCCGGTGCGGCCCACAAGGGCCGGATGGTGCGGGGCCAGGGTGACAAAATCCGCCGGGGCGCCCGGACGCAGCCCCGCCGGACCGGCGGCCAGAGCCTGCGAGCCGCCGGCAAGGGCCCGATCGAACAGCTCGCGTCCGGTCGAGCGGCCGGGGGCCGAGGCCAGAACATTGCGGGCCCGGCGGGTCAGGCGCTGGGCATATTCCAGCGCCCGGAGTTCGCCCGCCGGGTCGATCAGGATGTTGGAATCGGTGCCGATGCCGAAGGCACCGCCGGCAGCAAGATAAGTTTCTGCCGGAAACACCCCATCGCCGAGATTGGCTTCGGTGACGGGACACAGCCCGGCGACGGCGCCGCTGCGCGCCAGGCCGAGGGTTTCGGCGTCGGTCAGGTGGGTGGCATGGATCAGGCACCAGCGCCCGTCGATGCCCGCGTGATCCAGCAGCCATTCGACCGGCCGCTGGCCGGACCAGGCGAGGCTCGCCTCGACCTCCTTGACCTGTTCGGCCGCATGGATGTGGACCGGCCCGCCCTCTGCGAGGGCGACGACCCGTGGCAGCTCGTCCGCGCTGACCGCGCGCAAGGAATGCGGGGCGACGCCCAACCGGGCATCCGGCAGCGCCGCGACGGCCCGGCGGCATCCGCCCAGCAGCGCGGAAAACCCATCCAGGCCGTTGATGAAGCGACGCTGGCCGGGCACCGGCGGAACGCCGCCGAAATCGGCATGGGCATAGAACACCGGAAGCAGGGTGAGCGCGATACCGGTCTCATTCGCCGCCGCGGCGATCCGTTCGGCCAGTTCGGCACGGTTGGCATAGGGCGCGCCATCCGGCGCGTGATGCAGATAGTGAAATTCGCCGACGCGGGTGAAACCCGTCTCGAGCATCTCGACATAGGCCTGGGCCGCGATGGCCTCGACATCGTCGGGCGTGAGGCGGTCGAGGAAGCGGTACATGACCTCCCGCCAGGTCCAGAAATTGTCGCCCTCCGGCCCCCGCCGCTCGGCCAGACCCGCCATGCCGCGCTGGAAGGCGTGACTGTGGAGATTGGGCAACCCGGGAATGGCGATGGCATGGCACGCATCGCCGGGCTCGGCGGCGACGTCGGATTCGACGCGCAAGAATTTTCCGCCATCCAGCGTCAGCCGGACATTATTGGACCAGCCGTCCGGCAAAAGCGCAGAGCCGAACCACAACCGGGTCATGGACGCATCATGGGCATGGACAAGCCTTCATTCCGGGGCCTATCCGTAGACATGTTTGACCGCTCCGCCAAGCGTTGCGACCGCCTCTGGCACACGGCACGGCTTGCCACCATGGCCGGACCGGACCTTGGCATTGTCGAGGACGGAATGGTCGCCTGCACGGACGGATACATCGTCTATGCCGGGCCGGCGGCGGGGGCGACGAATCTCGAGGCAAAAGTGCGGATCGACTGCGCCGGGCGCTGGATCACACCGGGGCTGATCGACGCGCACACCCATCTCGTCTATGCCGGCAACCGGGCACGCGAATTCGAACAGCGCCTGGACGGGGCAAGCTATGAAGAGATCGCGCGCGCCGGCGGCGGCATCGCCGCGACCGTCGCCGCGACCCGCGCGGCCAGCGAAGACGAACTGGTGGCGCAATCCCTGCCGCGACTCGATGCGTTGATCGGCGAAGGGGTGACGACCGTCGAGATCAAATCCGGCTACGGGCTTTCGCTGGAACACGAGGCCAAGCTGTTGCGCGCGGCGCGGCGGCTCGGCGCGATGCGCGACGTCGACATCGTCACGACATTTCTGGGCGCCCATGCCCTGCCGCCCGAGGCCCATGGCGACAAGGATGCCTATATCGATGCCGTCTGCGCGATGATCCCGAAGATTGCGCGGGACGGGCTGGGCGATGCCGTGGACGGCTTCTGCGAAACGATTGCGTTTTCCCCAGAACAGATTGCCCGCGTGTTCGAAACGGCGGCGGAACACGGCTTGCGGGTCAAGCTTCATGCCGACCAGTTGAGCGATGGCGGCGGCGCGGCCCTGGCCGCGCGCTTCGATGCGCTTTCGGCAGACCATCTCGAACATGCCAGCGAAGACGGGCTGGCGGCGATGGCCAGGGCCGGAACCGTCGCCATGCTGCTGCCCGGCGCATTCTACTTCCTGCGCGACACGATGAAGCCGCCGGTCGAGGCCATGCGGCGGTTGGGCGTTCCGATCGCGCTCGCCACCGACTGCAATCCGGGCACCTCGCCGCTGACCTCGATCCTGCTGACGATGAACATGGGCGCGACGCTGTTTCGCCTGACGGTTCGCGAATGCCTGTCCGGGGTGACGCGCGAAGCGGCGCGGGCGTTGGGCAAGCTGGACGAGACCGGCACACTCGAAGCCGGAAAACGTTGCGATCTGGCGATCTGGGATATCGAGCAGCCGGCCGATCTGGTCTACCGCATGGGCTTCAACCCGCTGCATGCGCGCGTGAGGAACGGACAATGATGGACACCCCGCATTGGCTCGAGGTCATCGAAGGCGGGGCCCCGCTGCTGGTCTCGATCCCGCATACGGGTACGGAAATTCCCGACGACATCGAGGCGCAACTGCGCGACGGCTGGCTGGCGCGGCGCGATGCCGATTGGGGCGTGGACCGGCTCTACGATTTCGCCGCCGCGCTGGGCGCGACCGTGATCCGCACCGCCATCAGCCGCACCGTGATCGATGTGAACCGCGACCCGTCCGGAAAGTCGCTCTATCCCGGCCAGACCACGACCGGGCTGTGTCCGGTGGAAACCTTCGATGGTGCGCCGCTTTATGCCGAAGACAATGCGCCGGGCGATGTGGAGATCGGGCTGAGGCGCGAGCGCTATTACGATCCCTATCACGCAAGGCTTGCCCATGAGATCGGACGGCTGCGCAGCAAGCATGAGCGGATCGTGCTCTATGACGCCCATTCCATCCGTTCGGTGATTCCGCGCCTGTTCGAGGGCACGTTGCCGCAATTCAATATCGGCACCCATGACGGCAAGAGCTGCGATGCGAAGCTCGCCGCGGCAGTGGAAGCCCTGTGCGACGCCAGTGGCCGCTCATGGATCACGAATGGCCGCTTCAAGGGCGGCTGGATCACGCGCCATTATGGCGATCCGCGCCGCGGCGTGCATGCCATCCAGATGGAGCTGTCCTGCCGCGGCTATCTGCGCGAGCCCGAGGGCGAGCCCGCCCCGGACAACTGGCCGGCGCATTATGACCCCGAATTCGCCGCGCCGCTGCGCGGCACGTTGAGCCAAATTCTCCAAGCCTGCCTTTCATTTGCGAGCGAACCATGACCCGCATCGACAACACCCGCCACATCAAGGCCCCGCGCGGAGCCGAGCTGTCCGCCAAGAGCTGGCTCAGCGAAGCGCCGATGCGCATGCTGATGAACAATCTGGACGCCGAGGTGGCGGAACGCCCCGAGGAACTCGTCGTCTATGGCGGCATCGGCCGGGCCGCGCGCGACTGGGAAAGCTTCGACAAGATCGTCGCCACCCTGAAGCGGCTCGAAGACGACGAAACCTTGGTGGTGCAATCGGGAAAGCCCGTGGGCGTGTTCAAGACGCATGCCGATGCGCCGCGCGTCCTGATCGCCAATTCGAACCTGGTGCCGCATTGGGCCAATTGGGATCACTTCCACGAACTCGATCGCAAGGGGTTGATGATGTACGGCCAGATGACGGCCGGCTCGTGGATCTATATCGGCAGCCAGGGCATCGTGCAGGGCACCTATGAAACCTTTGCCGAGATGGGCCGCCAGCATTTCGGCGGCGAACTCAAAGGCCGCTGGATCCTGACCGCCGGGCTTGGCGGCATGGGCGGCGCACAGCCGCTGGCCGCGACCATGGCCGGCGCTTCGATGCTGGCGGTCGAATGCCAGCCCTCGCGCATCGAGATGCGGCTGAAGACACGCTATCTCGATGTGGCGGCCAAGACGCTGGATGAAGCGCTGTCCATCATCGAGAAATCCGTGCGCGAGAAGACGCCGGTCTCGGTCGGGCTGCTCGGCAACGCCGCCGAAATCCTGCCGGAAATGGTGAAACGCGGCATCAAGCCGGATGCCGTCACCGATCAGACCAGCGCACATGATCCCGTCAATGGCTATCTGCCGGCCGGCTGGACGCTGGACCAGTGGAGCGCCGCACGCGAACGCGAGCCCAAAGCGGTCGAGCGCGCGGCCAAGGCCTCCATGGCCGTGCATGTGCGGGCCATGCTCGACTTCCACAAACAGGGCATTCCCACCTTCGACTATGGCAACAACATCCGCCAGGTCGCGCTCGAGGAAGGCGTGACCAACGCCTTCGACTTCCCGGGCTTCGTGCCGGCCTATATCCGCCCGCTGTTCTGCAAAGGCATCGGCCCCTTCCGCTGGGCCGCGCTCTCGGGCGATCCGCAGGACATCGCCAGGACCGACGCCAAGATCAAGGAGCTGATCCCGGACGACAAGCATCTGCACAACTGGCTCGACATGGCCGCCGAGCGCATCGCCTTCCAGGGCCTGCCGTCGCGCATCTGCTGGATCGGGCTGGGCGATCGCGACCGCGTGGGCCTCGCCTTCAACGAAATGGTCGCCAGAGGCGAACTGAAGGCGCCTGTTGTGATCGGCCGCGATCATCTCGATTCCGGGTCGGTGGCCTCGCCCAATCGCGAGACCGAGGCGATGAAAGACGGCTCGGATGCCGTATCCGACTGGCCGATGCTCAATGCGCTGCTCAATTGCGCCAGCGGGGCGACCTGGGTGTCGTTGCATCATGGCGGCGGCGTCGGCATGGGCTTCTCGCAGCATGCCGGCATGGTCATCGTCTGCGACGGCACCGAGGCGGCGGCGAGGCGGATCGGCCGCGTGCTTTGGAACGATCCGGCGACCGGCGTGATGCGCCATGCCGATGCGGGCTACGACGAAGCCATTGCCTGCGCGCGCGAACACAAACTCGACTTGCCGAGCCTTTAGCCGCGCGGGCGAAGGACGGCAACAGCGCCGCAATGATGCCCGCGACAGGAGCGTGAGCGATGACGGATACGGACAGGTTTTTTGCGGGAACGATCCCGGAGATCTACGACACCTATCTTGTCCCGCTCATTTTCGAAGCCTACGCCGCCGATCTGGCACGCCGCGTGGCCGAAACGAATGCGGCATCCGTTCTGGAAACGGCGGCCGGAAGCGGAGTGGTGACGCGGGCACTGGCGCCGCTTCTTGGACCGCATACGCGCTATGTCGTCAGCGATCTGAACCAGGCCATGCTCGACCGGGCCGCGAGCCGGCAGGGTGCGGACCAACGCATCAGCTGGCAGCAGGCGGATGCGCTCAAGCTGCCATTTGCCGACGGAAGTTTCGATGCGGTTTGCTGCCAGTTCGGCGTCATGTTCTTCCCGGACCGCATCGCCGGCTATCGCGACGCAAGGCGCGTGCTGAAGCCTGGCGGCCGCTTTCTGTTCAATGTCTGGGACCGCATCGAGGAGAACGATTTCGCGCGCATTGTGACAGATGCGCTGGGCGCCATCTTTCCCGAAGACCCGCCATTGTTCATGGCGCGGACGCCGCACGGCTATCATGACACGGACAAGATCGATTCCGAATTGCGCGCGGCCGGATTCTCAAACGTCGAGATCGAAACCCATCCGGGATGGAGCGACGCGCCCAGCGCCCGCGATGCGGCAGTGGCCTATTGCCAGGGCACACCGCTGCGCAGCGAAATCGAAGCGCGCGCCGCCGGAATGCTTGAAGAAGCAACGGCCCGCGCGGCCGCCGCCATCGCGAAAGCTCATGGCCAGGGGCCCGTGAGAGGGAAAATTCAGGCGCATGTCATCGTTGCACGCGCGTGACCACAAGCTCGATCTGCCGGGGATTCTCTAGCGGCGCTTTGAGCGACGGTATCCTTCGACAAGCCGCACCAGGGCATCCTCGAAGGCCGGCTTGTAGAGCAGACCCAAATCTTCCAGCACCGCGGCGCGCACGACGCCCATTACCGCACGTGTGACAACAAAGGCATCCAACCGCGAGAATCCGAGCCTGTCCTTCGCCGCGAACAGCGCCGCCGTGCCGTCGAGTTGCGCAGCGATTTCGTTGGGGGGATCGGCCGTAAGATGGGCGATCACGGCCGCGCGGCGCACGGCCGGTTTGCCCTCGAAAGCCCAGATCAGGTCGTGGATGGCCGCGCGCGTGGCATCACGTGGCTGGCGCGCCTTCGATGCACGGGTCCGATCCCGCAGCATAGCGGCTTCACGGCGGGCGAGCGCAGCCAGGATCGCCTGCTTGTCCGCGAAGTATTGGTAGAGCGTGCCGATGCTGACACCGGCCCGTTCGGCAACGCGATTGGTGGTGAATGCGGCCTCGCCATGCCGCTCGAGAATCTGAGTGGCGGCCTCCAGGATGGCATCCCGCGTGACCAGGGCCCGGGCCTGTTTGGGCTGCCGGCGGGCGGATTTCGACGTCTTTGCCATGGCGTAGGCCTGCGTTCTCTGATGCGAGTACGAAAATATGAGCAACCCTCATATTCTCAGATCGCAATTCGGGAGCCAAGCCATGCACTGGGCGATAGATCGACTGGAGGCCCTCAAGGCCGGGGCCAAGGACGTGCCGCCGATCGTGCGCACCTTGCGCCTCGGTACGTTGGAGGACTGGGGGCCCGGATGGGCGAGGAAGCGCTGGGCGCCAGAACCCGCGGTGCTCAATGGAGACGGCACGATGTTCGGCGGCTATCTCGCCGCGCTTGCCGACCAGATCCTTGCATTTGCGACGATGTCGGTCGTCGGACCGGCGCAGGGCTTCCGCACCGCAAATTTGAATCTGCAATTCTTCCGCGTTGGCCGCGCCCAACCCTTGCTGATCGAAGGACGCGTCGTCTCGCACACAAGGAGCGTGATTGCCGTTGAAGCCACGATAGCGTGTGAGCAGGACGGTACGCTCATTGCCAAGGCGAGTGCGCAACAGTGGCTGCAGATGCTGGAGCTTCCCGACACGGCCTAACCGTCATCTTCGGCTAGCGCGCGCGGCGGCGGTGCTGGGTATAGACCTTGGTCAGCTCTGCGCCGAACAGGAAGATTTCGGCCGAGTAGTAGATCCACAAGAGCAGCGCCATGAGGCTGCCCGCCGCGCCATAGACCGAAACCGCGCGGCTGCTGCTCAGATAATAGCTGATCGCGAACTGACCGAGCAGAAACAACAGGGACGTCACCACTCCGCCCATCGCCACATCGTGCCAGCTGAGATCTTCGTCGGGCAGGATGCGGTAGATCGCGGCGAACAGGACGCCGGTGACGATCCAGGTCACAAAGAAGCCGACGACTTCCGTCATGAAGGGCCCGGCCGGCATGTAGAGCCTGGCCGTTTTTCCCGCCGCCGAGATCAGGGTCGTGATCACCATCGAGGTCAGCATCAGGAAGGCGAGCGCGGCCACCAGGCCCAGGCTTTCGGCGCGCACGCGCAACAGATGCCAGATCGTCGTGGGTTTGGGGGGCGTGCGCCAGATGGCGTTGAGCGCGGCGCGCATCTCGCCAAATGCCCCCGAGGCGACGACGATCAGCATGATAACGGAAACCGCATTGGCGAAGAAGCCCTGCGAGGTATAGGCCGCGTTCTTGAGCGCGGACTTCAGCAGCGCGGCGACCTGCGGACCGATCAGCCTTTGCACATCGCTCATCAGCGCGCCGCGGGCCGCGTCCGGGCCGAACAGGCTGCCGGCGATGGTTACGACGATATAGAGAACCGGGATCAGGGCCGTCGTGGCGTAAAAGGCGATCGCGGCGCCGCGATTGAGCGCATCGTCCTCGATGAAGGATTCGACGATCTCGCGCGTCGTGCGCCAGGCCTGCCTGCCAAATGTCGTGACAATAGCGATGGTCAGCTCCCGCCTGACTGTTCCCCTAGGCCCGCCGGCAGCGCCACGGCCATGCGGTCGGCGAGCTGGCCGAGCAGACGGCTCATCGCGCTCGCCACCGCGGCACCGCCGCGCCCGGAGGACACCTGAAGGTCAACGTTGCGGCGCAAAACCGGTTTCGCCGGGCTTCCATCGAGGAGCGCCCATTCTGCCCGGAGCCGGACGGTGCCGTCGGCCAGCGGCCCGAAAGCGGCAATCGTCACAACGATCTGGCGGGTCGCAGCGGGTGCGGGCGCATCGGGCAGGACCACGGCGCCCTTCGGCAGCCGCGCGGCCAGGTCCTGCGACAGGACATTGCGCGCCATCCGGCCAAGCGGCGCACTCCAGCGATCCCGATCGCTGATATCGACCGCGTTGGTGCCGGTCCGCCGGACCATCTGCCGCCGGTCGAGCGCTGCGGGAATGTGAACGGCGGCGATCTGTATGGGCCCAGCCAACGCGGCCTGCTGCCCGCCGGTGCCGCGCACCACATCAAGGGTGTAGAAATGCGTCTTCGGGCTCGAGCCGCAACCGGCCAGGAGCAGCAGCGCCGCAAGGGCGATCATTCCGCGCATCATCAACCTCCGGATCTGCCCTGGACCAGCGCCTCGGGGTGCCGGTCCAGATAATTTGCGAGGGCGCGGACAGAGCGCGCCGCTTCGGTGATTTCCCGCAGGCTCTGGCGCAAGCCGGTCTGGCTCGGCGCCCCGCCCAACGATTTGTCGGCAGCCTTGGCTGCAGCATCGAGCTGGCCCGCCGTGTTGCGCAGGTCGTGGATCAGCCTCGTGATCCTGGGGCCGGCCTTCGCGGCCGTCTTGTGGATCTGCTTCAGGGTGGCGTCGAGCTGGGCGACCGAATCGTGCAGCTTCGGCGAGGAGACGATCCGGTCGGCATTGTGCGTCAGGTCGAGGACGTTCTGCGCGATCTGATCGAGCGGAACCTTGTTGAGCCGCGACAGGATGGAATCGAGGCCGCCGCCGGGCGCCGTGGGGATCACGGGCAAGCCGTGCAGCCGTTCGGGCGACGCAGACGGCGCGCCCGGCACCATTTCGAGCGTGACGCGATAATCGCCGATCAGCGGAGGCGAACGTCCCAGCCTGGCGCGCAGCCCCTTGGCGATCAGCGCCGAAACCGCGGCCCGCAGCGCCGCATCGCTTTGCGGCGACCTGGCGTGATGGATATGGAAGCGCGAGGGATAGAGGGCGAGCGTGATGGGCGAAGAGAGCGCGCCGCTGCGGGCATCGTAGCCGAAGCCGACCGAGCGGACCTCACCGACGGTGAAGCCGCGCAGCTTGACCGCGTCACCGGCCGACAGCGCACCAACAGCGCCTTCGAAGGTCACCGCATAGGTTTGGGGCTTGCCGTGATCGCCAGAGACGACCGGTTTGCGGGCCAATCCCGCAAATCTGGTCGCGGATTTTCCGGATCCCGGCTGCATGACGATCGTCGGTCCCGAGAGGATCGCCCCCAGCGAGGACAGATTTGTCAGGCTGGGATGGGTCCCGCGCAGCCAGAACTGCGTCCCGGTCGTGAGAAGATTCTCCGCCGCCTCCTGGATATTGGCATGGACGACCACGTTGCGGCCGCCCTTGCCCAACGACACGCTTGTCACCTTGCCGACGGTGACGCCACGATAGACGATCTTGCTGTCGCCGGGTGAAATCCCGTGGGCGCTGGCGAAGGTGATCGCGATGTCCGTGCCGCCATTGGCCAGGGCGCGGATCGCCAGCCAGCCGACAATCAGCAAAGCTGCGACCGGAACCGCCCAGATCCAGCCGGGCCAGCGACTGATGCGCAGCTCGGCGTGCGGCGATGATGGCGATGTGCGCGGTTTATCCTGCATCGTACTCCCTCTGTGCCGCGTCCCACATCAATCGTGGATCAAAGCTGCGAGAGGCCAGCATCGTCAGGACCACGACGAGCATGAATGCCGTTGCGCCCCAAGCCGCATCGGCGGAGGCCAGTGACCCGAAATTCATCAGCGGAACGAAAAAGACAATCGTGAACGGATCGACATTCGACCAGCGGCCGATCTCATCGATCACCCGATAGACCCTGGTCTTTGTCACCAGATGTTTCCGCGAGCCCCAATGCACCGACGCCATGCACCAGCCCAGGCCGGCGATCTTGACCACCGGAATAAGAATGCTCGTGCAGAAGATCAATACGCCCAGCGGCCAGAGTCCGGCCTCGAACAACAGCCGCACGCCATTGAAAATCGTGTGCGTTGTCGTATGGCCCATCTGCATGGAGGTGTTCATCGGCAGAATATTGGCCGGGAAAAAGAGAATGAAGGCGGCAGTCGTCAGCGCCGCCGTGCGCGTCATGGCGGCAGGCTTGCGCAGATGGAGCCTGGCCCCACACCGCGGACAGGGTTCGCCGTCCCGCGTGAGCGGCTGAACGAGATCGCATGTCGTGCAGGACAGCGAAGGCTCACCCACCGGAAATGCGGTTTCCGGCGCAATGGCCCGCCACACGGTGCGCCGGTCCAGCGCAGCGCGCGAAATCATCGTCAGGAAGGCGGCGGCCATATAGCAGTAGCCGCCCCAATCGATCGACACCTGCAGCGCATGGATGAGCCGGTAGTAGCCCACGAAGCCGGCCAGCAGGAAGACATCGGCCATCGCCCATTGGTCCAGCCACACGGCCCAGCGGAAAGCCGGGCCCAGCCATTGCGGCCGCCGCTCCAGGCGCAGCGCACCCAGCACCGCCGACAACAGGCCGAACCGGACAAAGGGAAGAACGATCGCGAAGGCTGCGCTGAGCGCGGCGAGCAGGGTCCATTGATTGTGCCAGAGAATGGCAATGCCGGCGAAGAGGCGGTTGTGCGCGTGCATACCGAACAGATGCACCTGGATCAGCGGCAGAACATTTCCGGGAACAAGCAGGACAAACGTGCCGAGCGCACAGGCCAGTGCCGCCGTCACGCTGCGCCCGCTCCTGGCCTCCAGCCCCGTATGGCAGAGCCCGCACAACGCCCTCGACCGCGCAGAGAGTTGCGGCAATTCCTGCAGCATTCCGCAATCCGGACAGCCAATTGTCACGGCAATCTATTGAACCTCTAATATTTCCCGCTCGGCCCCCGCACTGTCGAAAACGCACAGCCGTCGCTGGGAGTTGCAGGACGGAACCATTCGCTCAGCTCACCGCCGACGGCGGCTGTTCCGGGCGCAACGGGCCGGGCAGCGCCACCTGGGCCTCGTGTTCGAGCCGCTTTTCGTGCTTGTGCAGATAAACGGCGAGGCCGATCGACATCGCACACACGGCCGTCCAGATCCCGATCTGCACGATATGCGCGGTGCCGCGCGCCCCTTCACCCAGCAGATAGGCGCCGAAGCCATAAAGCGATGCCCACATCACCGCGCCCGCGGCATTCGCAACCAGAAAGGTTCGCCACGACATGTGATTGACGCCGGCCATCAGCGCGGCGATCTCGCGCAACACCGGCACGAAGCGGCCGACAAAGACGACGCGTCCGCCATGTTCGACGAAGAGATACCGGCCGAGCTTGATGCGGGCATCGGTAATGCCGACGTAATGGCCGTAGCGCAGCATCAGCCAGTAGCCGAATTTCCGTCCCACCCAATAACCGATATTGTCGCCGACGATGCCGCCGAGGGCGGCGGCCGCGACCACGAGCCAGACATTGAGATTGTTCTGCGTCGCGGCGAAGGCTCCGGCCGCAATCAGCGAGGTCTCGCCGGGCACCGGAATGCCCAGGCTCTCCATGCACACCAAACCGGCCACAACCCAGTAGCCATATTGCGTAATCAGGTGTGCGAGCGTGTCGGTCATGACCGGCCGGGGAACCTTCTTGACGGACGACACACGCAGCGCGCAGGCAGCATTCACGACCGCCCCTTGAAACCGGTCGCCCGCACGGATCGGCAGCGTGTGAGTCTGAATAGCCAACGCCTCCTGCGCGCCAGCCGTTCCCGCGCGGGCACCGTGGCGCAACAATCGCCGCGCGCCGGGAAACTTTGTTCCCCGCGCAACGCGATCGGCTTTCGGATTGCGTGCGGGGCCTGGCGGCTAGCGGGGCTTGCCCGGCAGCTGACGCAGCATGGCCGGCAACAGCACATCGCGCACCGGATCCTCCCCGCCGATCTGTGCGGTGGCATGGTCGAAGCCGTGTTCGAGCGCCAGATGGGCGAAGCCATGCACCATGGACCAGGCCGCCAGGAGAACCCCCTGCGCGTCGAGAGTCATGGGGGCCTCCGGCGCAAGCCCCACGAGATCGCGCACGGCATTTTCCAGCGTCTTGAAGGAGCGCTCGGAGACGGCGCGCAGATCGCCCCAATCGGGATCGCACATGGCGCCGCGAAACATCAGCCGGAATTTCGCCGGATTGGCCATGGCGAAGCGCACATAGGCCTCGCCCTGGGCCCGCAGCCGCGCCGCCGGATCCGCGGCGGCCCGATCGGCTTCTTCGAGGCGGCGGCCGAATTCGGCGAAGCCGTCGCGGGCGACGGCCGAGAGCAGCCCGGAGGCGGAGCCGAAATGATGGGCCGGGGCGGCCGGCGACACGCCGGCGCGGCGGGCGGCTTCGCGCAAGGTGAAAGCCTCCACCCCCTTTTCGAGCAGGATCGCCTCGGCGGCGTCGATCAGGGCCTGGCGCAGATCGCCGTGGTGGTAGCCCTTGCGGGGCGGTTTTTTGATGATGGGCATCTTGACACTGTTCAGACTGTTGCGGTATCGATTTTGACAGTGTTCAAATTCGGCCTCGGGAGGGCGGGATGTCAAGCAGGCTCTGGCAGATCGGGTTTGGAGGTCTGGTTCTTCTCTCGGTGGGGGTGGCGCTCCAGTCCTTCCGCCTGCTGGCTGTGCCGTTCGGCCTCTGGCTGCAGATCTCCCCGGGCATCGAGGAGGTCATCCGGCGCACGCCGCTTCTGGCCCTCAGCCATATGGTGATCGCCCCCATTGCCCTTCTGATCGGTCCCTTTCAGTTCATCTCCAAACTCAGGGCGCGCCGGCCCCGCCTGCACCGCTGGATGGGCCGCATCTATGTGGCCGCCTGCCTGATTGCTGGCGTGGGTGCGCTGATCATTGCGCCCCACGCCTCGGGCGGACCGGTGGCCAGCCTGGGCTTCGGGCTTCTTGCCGTGTTCTGGCTGGTGGCGACGGCCGGCGCCTGGCGGGCCGCGGTGCGGCGCGATTTCGCGCTCCACCGCAAGCTGATGCTCTACAGCTTCGCCATGACCTTCGGCGCCGTGACCCTGCGGCTGCAGATCCCGATCGAAATCATCTTTTTCGGCTTCCCCGACTACGAGACGCTGTCGCCATGGCTGTCCTTCACCGCCTGGGTGCCCAATGTGCTGGCCGTGTGGCTCTACCTCACGCTCACCCAGCCGCGCCAGCTGGCGGCGCGGGCCTGAGCCTGACCGCAATATTCTTAAGCGGCGCGGCGTCTTCGCGTTTGATTTCCGCGGCCCACTCGGCCATCTAGCCCCCTGCCCGTCCACCGCCCAGGCAGGGGTTCATCGCCGTGCGTGAGATTCTGAGTGAGTTGGAAAAGAAGGTGCTGTGGCTGTCCGCCTGGACCATCCACAACGCCAATCACCTGCGCGCGGAACATGACGATGTGAAGGTGGGCGGCCATCAGGCGAGCTGCGCCTCCATGACCGCGATCATGACAGCGCTGTATTTCGGCGTGCTCAGGCCCGAAGACCGCGTCGCGGTCAAGCCGCATGCCAGCCCGGTGTTCCACGCCATCCAGTATCTGTTCGGCAACCAGACGCGCGAGAAGCTGGAAGGCTTCCGCGCCTTCGGCGGCGTCCAAAGCTATCCCTCGCGCACCAAGGACATCGACGATGTCGATATCTCGACCGGCTCGGTGGGGCTCGGTGTGGCGATGACGGCCTTTGCCAGCCTGACGCAGGACTATCTGCTCGCCAAGGGCCTGCGCGATCCGCAGAAGACGGGCCGCATGATCGCGCTGGTCGGCGATGCCGAGCTCGACGAGGGCAACATCTATGAATGCCTGATCGAAGGCTCCAAGCACGGGCTGCGCAACACCTGGTGGATCATCGACTACAACCGCCAGAGCCTGGACGGGGTGATCCGCGAAGGGCTGGAGCAGAAATTCGAGGCCACCTTCCGCGCCATGGGCTGGGACGTCGTCGTGCTCAAATATGGGCGCAAGATGGAAGAGGCCTTCGCCAAGCCCGGCGGCGATGCGCTGAAGCAATGGATCGACAATGCGCCCAACGATCTCTATGCGGCGCTGACCTATCAGGGCGGGGCGGCATGGCGCGCGCGGCTGCACGAAGATCTGGGCCGCAATTCGCCGGCCGGACGGCTGATCGACGACCTCGGCGATGCAGCTTGTCGGACCTGATGTGCAATCTCGGCGGCCATGATCTGGGCCTGCTGCTCGACACCTTCAATGCCATCGACCACGACCGGCCGGTCTGCTTCATCGCCTACACGATCAAGGGCATGGGCACGCCGCTGGCCGGCCACAAGGACAATCATTCCGGCCTGATGACGCCCAAGCAGATGGCGGGGTTCCGCGACCAGATGGGCGTGCGCGAAGGCCATGAATGGGAGCCGTTCGAGGGCCTGTCGCGCGATGCAGCCGAACTGACAGAGTTTTTCGAAGATCGGTCCCGTTTGTTGCGCAAGGCACCCGCCGCTTCACGCGCGGAACGCCTGGCGGTGCCGGCCGAATTGCCGGTGCCGAAGGCTGAAGAAATTTCGACGCAAGAAGGCTTCGGCCGCATCCTGTTCGATCTGGCGCGCGAGGATGCGCCCTTCGTCGACCGCATCGTCACGACCTCGCCCGACGTCACGGTCTCGACCAATCTGGGCGGCTGGGTCAACCGGCGCGGCGTGTTCGATCTGGCCACCGCCGAGGACCGCTTCAAGACCGAGAAGATCGCCTCCACCTATCGCTGGGGGATGTCGCCGGCACGGCCAGCACATCGAACTGGGCATTGCCGAGAACAATCTGTTCATCGTGCTGGCGGCGCTGGGACTGTCGCATTCGCTGTTCGGCGAGCGGCTGCTTCCCATCGGCACGCTCTACGATCCGTTCATCGCCCGCGGTCTCGATGCGCTCAATTATGCCTGTTACCAGAACGCGCGCTTCATGCTGGTGGCGACGCCCTCGGGCGTGACGCTGGCGCCCGAAGGCGGCGCGCATCAATCCATCGGCACCCCGCTGATCGGCATGGCGCAGGACGGATTGGCGAGCTTCGAGCCGGCCTTCGTCGACGAGCTGGCCGCCATCATGGCGCTGGTCCTTCGATTACATGCAGCGCGACGGCGCGGGCGAGAACGAAACCAATTGGCTGCGCGACGAGACGGGCGGGTCGGTCTATCTGCGTCTGTCCACCCGGCCGCTGGAGCAGCCGGGCCGCACGCTGGACGCGGACCGGAAATCCGACATGATCGACGGCGCCTATTGGCTGCGCCCGCCCGGGCCCAATTGCGAAATCTGCATCGCCTATCAGGGCGTGGTGGCGCCCGAAGCCATCGCCGCCGCCGGCTATCTGGCCGAGGACCGGCGCGACGTGGCGGTGCTGGCCGTGACCAGCGCCGACCGGCTCAATGCCGGCTGGCAGGCGGCGGGCCGCGCCCGCATGAAAGGGCTCGCCCACGCGCAGAGCCATATCGAACGGCTCCTGTCGGACCTGCCCGCCTTTGCCGGGATCGTCACGGTGCTGGACGGCCATCCGGCGACGCTGAGCTGGCTGGGCGCGATCAAGGGCCATCGCACGCTGTCGCTGGGCGTGGAGCATTTCGGGCAATCGGGGCGCATCGCCGAGCTCTATGCCCATTATGGCATCGACGTCGCCGGCATCCTGCGCGCGGCGCAGAGCCTGGCCTCCGGCAAGCCGGTCCGATACCTCAAGCTGATTTCCTGATCCGGCTGTTTCCGCCAGC
Source organism: uncultured Pseudomonadota bacterium (assembly GCA_963710925.1). Classification (GTDB taxonomy): domain Bacteria; phylum Pseudomonadota; class Alphaproteobacteria; order Micropepsales; family Micropepsaceae; genus Rhizomicrobium. The sequence continues at coordinate 150,549 of CAVQBY010000007.1, forward strand.
AGCGACAGGCTAAAGTTCCCCGAACCAATATTCGGAGGACTACCCATGAAACGTCTGGACGGCTTCGGCACCATTGTTACGGGCGCCGCGAGCGGCATCGGCCGCGCATCGGCCAAACTCTATGCGAGCGAAGGCGCATCGGTTCTCTGCTTCGACCGCGCCGAAGCCGTGAACGAGACCGCCGCCATGATCACCGACGCGGGCGGGCGCGCCATTGCGATGAACGCCGACGCCTCGAGCGAGGCCGATGTGGCCAAGGCCGTCGATACCGCGGTCAAGGAATTCGGCAAGCTCGACGCCATCTATGCCAATGCCGGCATCAGCGGCGGGCTGGGGCCGAGTTTCTTCGAAGCCACGGCCGAGGACTGGATGCAGATCCTGTCGGTCAATCTGATCGGCGTGTTCCTGGCCATCAAGCATGCCAGCCGCGTCATGGTGCCCAACAAGAAAGGCGCCATCGTCTGCACGGCTTCGGTCGCGGGTTTGCGTTCGGGCGCGGGGCCGGGCCCCTATAGCGCCAGCAAGGCCGGCGTCATCAATCTGGTGACCACGGCGGCGAACTTTCTTTACGGCACCGGCGTGCGCGTCAACGCCATCTGCCCGGGCATCATCGAGACCGGCATGACCAAGCCGATCTTCGACCGCGCCCGCGAGCGCGGCACCGAAGCCAAGATCGGCCAGCTCAATCCGCTGCGGCGCTATGGCCATCCCGAAGAGATCGCGGCGGCGGCCCTGTTCCTGGCCAGCGACGAGGCGTCCTACGTCAATGGGCAGGCGCTGCCTGTGGATGGCGGCTTGTCGAGTTCGCTGCCCGTGACGGGCCGGAGTTGAGCGCAATGATGGAGGGGGCGATGAAGGGATTTGTTGTTGCCGGTCTGGTGGCCGGGCTTGCGGTGACGGCGGCACATGCCGCCGACGCACCGAAGATCACGGTCGAGAAGGTCATCGACACCGACAAGACGGTGATCGGCCAGAAGATCGTGATGCCCAAGGACCCGACGCTGGTGGCGACCGTCGCCACCTTCCCGCCGGGCGCGCGACTTCCGGTGCACAAGCATCTCTATCCGCATTACGGCTACATGCTGGAAGGCGTGCTGACCGTGACCAATGTCGAGACCGGAAAATCCTTCGACCTGAAGAAGGGCCAGTTCCTGGTCGAGATGAACGACACCTGGCATTACGGACAGAACAACGGCAAGACGCCGGTGAAGCTTCTGATCATCGATCACCTGCCCAAGGGCGTGACGTCGAATGTGGTGCTGAAGGACGCGAAATAGCGTTTCCCCCCGCTTGCGGGGGAGGCGTCACTGAGCGGAGCGAGGTGACCGAGGGGGGAGTTGGAACCCTGCATCGGCCCCCTTCCACTGCTGCGCGGTCCCCCTCCCCCGCGAACGGAGGAGGAAAGTTTCAGTATCCCATCAGTGTCGCATAGCGATCGCGGTGGTAGCTGGCGCCGCCATAGGTCGCTTCGGTGGCGCGGGCGCGCTTGAGATAGAGCCCGGAATCATGGGCGTCGGTCATGCCGATGCCGCCATGCATCTGCACCATCTCGTTGGACACCAGATGCGCCAATTCCGATGCCTTGCCCTTGGCCAGCGAACATAGCGCCGAGACGTCATTGGCCTGATGGTCGATGGCGGCAAGCGCGGCTTCGACGCAGGAACGCGTCAACTCCAGATCGGTGTACATCTTGGCGGCGCGGTGCTGCAGCGCCTGGAAGGTGCCGATGAGCTGGCCGAACTGGGTGCGCGTCTTCAGATATTCGAGCGTGACGTCGAAGCTCTGCGTGCCGATGCGCCCAGCATTTCGGCGGCAATCCCGGCGCGGGCGCGGTCCAGCGTGGCCTCGAGAATCGCGAAGCCCTGATCGGCACCGCCCAGCACGGCCTCGCCGGGCAGTTCGACATTGTCGAAGGCGATATTGGCGGCGCCGCGGCTGTCGGCCATCTTCAGCTTGGTGCGCGTGACGCCGGAGGCATTGCCCGGCACCAGGAACAGCGTGATGCCCGCCGTGTCGCCCGGCTTGCCCGAGGTGCGGGCGGCCACGATCAGCACATCGGCCGTGCCGCCGTCGAGCACGAAGGTCTTCTTGCCGTTGAGGACATAGCCCGAACCGGCCTTTTTGGCTGCAAGCGCGGTTTTCTCCGGCGCATGATGCGGGCCCTCATCGACGGCCAGCGCGCCCAGCGCCTCACCGGCAGCAAATTTGGGCAGCCATTCGGATTTCTGCGCCTGGCTTCCGCCCAGCAGCAGCGCGGTGGTGGCCACCAGTGCGGTCGAGAATAGCGGCGAGGCCGTCAGCGTGCGGCCGGTCTCTTCGAGCACCAGACCGAGCGTCAGATAGTCGAGACCGACGCCGCCGAATTCTTCGGGCACGATAATGCCGGCCCAACCCATCTCGACCATTTCGGCCCAGACCTTGCGGTCGAAGCCATCGACATTGCCGCTGTCGCGCAGGGCGCGGAAGGCGGTGACCGGCGACTTCTCGCTCGTCCAGCTCTTCGCCGCATCGCGCAGCATGGTTTGTTCTTCGTTCAAGACTGCCATGGTTCTCGATCCGTTGGGTTGCGATGCGATTACTGATGATCGAGCAGGCCAAGCACGCGCTTGGCGATGATGTTGTTCTGGATCTCGTAGGTGCCGCCATAGATCGTCACGGCCTTGCCGCCGAGCCAGGCGCGGGTCGATTCGATTTCGGTTTTCGAGAAGCCCTCGCCCTCCCAGCCCAGACCCTGATGCCCCATGATTTCGAGCAGCAGTTCGGCGCGGGTCTGCGACAGTTTCGAGCCGGCATTCTTCATGATCGACACGGCGGCGCTGGGCCCGTTGCCGGACCTGGCTTCGGCCTGGGCCCGCGACAATGTCAGCTGGAAGGCGCGCGCATCCATCATGTATTGCGCGATGCGGGCGCGCAGATCGGCATCGGCGAGGCGGCCACGCTCGTCGGCGCCCATATAATCCTTCGCCACATCGGCGAGGCTGCGCGTGTCGCCGCCGCGACCGGCGCGTGCCGCCGCCGGACAGGCCCGAGCGTTCGTGCTGCAACAGCCGCTTGCCGATGGTCCAGCCGCCATTGAGCGGGCCGACGAGATTTTCCTTCGGCACCTTCACATCGGTGAAGAAAGTCTCGCAGAAGGGCGAGTCGCCGGAGATCAGCTGGATCGGACGCACTTCGATGCCCGGCGTGCGTCATGTCGATCAGCAGGAACGAGATGCCTTCATGCTTCTTCGTCTTGTCGGTGCGCACCAGGCAGAAGCACCAATCGGCGAATTGCGCGCCGGAGGTCCAGATCTTCTGGCCGTTGACGAGATAATGATCGCCCATGTCTTCGGCGCGAGTCTGGAGCGCCGCAAGGTCCGAGCCGGCATTGGGTTCGGAATAGCCCTGGCACCAGCGGATTTCGCCGCGGCAGATCGGCGGAATGTGACGCTGCTTCTGCTCTTCATTGCCATATTCGAGCAGGGTCGGGCCGAACATCATCACGCCCATGCCGCCGATGGGATTGTTCGCGCCGATGGCGGCCATCTCCTCGGCCAGCACTTTCGCCTCGGCCGGCGACAGCCCGCCGCCGCCATATTCCTTCGGCCAGGTGGGCGTGCCCCAGCCCTTGGCGCCCATGCGTTCGACCCATAGCGCGCCGTCGCCCGAAGGCTTGACGCCCATCTGGGTCGCGAGCCCGACATCCTTGCCCTTCAGCGCTGGCGGAAAATTTTCGGCGAGCCAGCTCGCGCGCTAGAGATGCGGAAGGCATCCAGATCGTCCCCAGCCATTCTTTCCTCCCAAAGGCGCCGTCTTATGCGGCGGCGCTCTATTGATGGTCCATCAGCCCCAGCACGCGCTTGGCGACGACATTGAGATTGATCTCGCTGGTGCCGCCCTCGATGGAATTGCCCTTGGAGCGCAGCATCTGACGCATCGGCGCCGATCTCGCTTTCGGCAAAGCCCTCGCCGCTCCCAGCCCAGGCGCCTGATGGCCCATGGCCTCGACCAGCAGTTCGCAGCGGTCCTGATTCAGCTTGGCGGCGGCATATTTGATGATCGAGGTCGCCGGGCTCGGCCCCTTGGCGGCCCTGGATTCTTCTTCGAGGCGGCGCACCGTGAGCGCAGAAGGCGCGGGCTTCCATGCGGTGCTCGGCGATGCGCGCGCGCAGATCGCCATCGGCGATGCGGCCGCTCTCGACACCGACATAGTCCTTGGCCACGTCTTCCAGCTCGACGCCGCCGAGCCGCCGCCGAAACCGCCGGAGGAAATGTTCTGGCGCTCATATTGCAGAAGACGCTTGGCGATTTCCCAGCCGCCATTGAGCTTTCCGACGAGATTTTCCTTGGGCACCTTCACGTCGGTGAAGAAGGTTTCGCAGAAGGGCGACTGGCCGGAGATCAGCTTGATCGGGCGGGCCTCGACGCCGGGCGAGGCCATGTCGAAGAGGATGAAGGAGATGCCTTCATGCTTCTTCGTCGTGTCGGTGCGCACCAGGCAGAAGATCCAGTCGGCCTTGTCGGCATAGGAGGTCCAGATCTTCTGGCCGTTGATCAGATAATGGTCGCCCTTGTCCTCGCATTTGGTGCGCAGGCCGGCGAGGTCGGAGCCGGCGCCGGGTTCGGAATAGCCCTGGCACCAGCGGATTTCGCCGCGGCACGATCTTCGGCAGATGCTCCTTCTTCTGCGCCTCGTTGGCGTATTCGAGCAGCACCGGCCCCAGCATCCACAGCCCGAAGGAGAACAGCGGCGGCTGGCGCCTTGATGCGCGCCATTTCCTGGTCCAGCACCTTGGCCTCGTCGCGCGAGAGCCCGCCGCCGCCATATTCGGTGGGCCAGGTCGGCGCGGTCCAGCCCTTTTCGGCCATGCGGTCGAGCCAGAGCTTGGCTTCGGGATTCTTGTAGGTCTGCCTGCGCCCGCCCCACACCACCTCGTCATCGGTCGGACGGCCGCCGCCGCCGCGCATGCTGGGCGGGCAGTTGGCCTCGAGCCAGGCGCGGGTTTCGCTGCGGAAGCTTTCCAGATCGCTCATGTCGGTGTTCGAACCCTGTGGCGGAGCGGGCGGCGCGCGGCCATACCGTTCCTTCGATTTCCTCAGAGGCGATTGTGCATCTCTGGGCGGGCTTGGGAAGGGGGCAGTTCGGCGTTGTGCCGGCGGCGCCGGCCCCCGACAATGCCGCCGGTGTCCCGGAGGGTTGGAAGCGCGATCATGCGATATCTCGGAGCCGCCATTGTGCTGGCCGCCCTGGCGCTGGGCGCGCCGCCGGGCGCACACGCGGCCGCAAAACACGATGTCCTCGACATCCACCACCTGCCGCTGGGCGACGGCCATATCAGCACCGTGCCGCGGCGCGGCTATGAGATGGCCTGCCGGCGCGGCGCGGGGCGCGGCGGCGGGGCGCAGCACCTCGGCAGCTGGATCCATGGCGCGACCTGGGACCTCAGCGAAAAGCTGCATGTCCAGGGCAAGGTGAACTGGCCCGAAGCGCAATTCGCCATCACCGAGACGAAAGACGGGCGGGTCGTCTCGCGGCGGATCACGGGCAACGGCCTGCCGGTGAAGACGCCGACCGGCGTCTTTCCGGTGTCGCCGGGCGATCCGGCCTATCAGATCGACCGCAATCCCAATTCCATCCAGGCGCAGAACATCGTGCTGACCTTGCCGGCGGACCCCGAACCGGCGAGCGCGCCCTCATGCGTGCCGATGGGCATGATCGGGGTGGCGCTCAACGGCGTGGCCATCTTCAACGCGCTCGACGATGGCGGGCGCGACGCCGTCGCCCATGAGGTGCAGGATCTGTGCAACGGCCATCCGCAGATGGCCGGCGAATATCATTATCACGGCCCCAGCCCCTGCCTGCCCGGCGAGACGGAGAACGCAACGTTGATCGGCTATGCGCTGGACGGCTTCGGGATCTATTCGATCTATGACGCGAACGGCACCGAACTGACCAATGCCGATCTGGACGCCTGCCATGGCCGCGTCAGTCCGGTGATGTGGAACGGCACGCGCGTGGCGATCTACCACTATGTGCTGACGCGCGAATATCCGTATACCATCGGCTGCTTCAAGGGCACGCCGGTGCGTATCCCGCGGCCGCATCACGGTCCGGGCCGGTTCCGCCGGGGCCCGCCGCCGCGATTCTGAACGAGCACAGCGATGAATTTCTCCAGCGACAATGCCTATGGCGCCGCCCCGCAAATCCTCAAGGCAATCACCGATTCCGCGGCGGGCGCCGTGCCGTCCTATGGCGCGGACGACATCACCGCGCGGGTGACGCGCCGGCTGTGCGAGATCTTCGAACGCGAGGTCGCGGTCTATCCGGTGCTGACCGGCACGGCCGCCAATTCGCTGGCGCTGGCGACGCTGACGCCGCCGCATGGCGCGATCTTCTGCCATGAGGAGGCCCATATCGCGACCGACGAATGCGCGGCGCCGGAATTCTTCACCCATGGCGCCAAGCTGGTGCCGCTGAAAGGCGCAGGCGCAAAGATCACAGCCGAGGCGATCGCCGAGGCCCTGCCCGCCTTCCAGCGCGGCGTGCACAGCCCCAAGCCCAGCGCCGTCTCGATCACCCAACTGAGCGAACTGGGCACGGCCTATGCGCCGGCAGATATCGCCGCCATCGCCGAATTCGTGCATGCGCGCGACATGGCGCTGCATATGGACGGCGCGCGCTTCGCCAACGCGCTGGCCCATCTCAAATGCGCCGCCGCCGACATCACCTGGCGCGCCGGCGTCGACGTGTTGTCTTTTGGCGCGACCAAGAACGGCGCGCTGGGGGCCGAGGCGGTGATCTTCTTCGATCCGGCCAGAGCGGCCGACTTCGAATACCGGCGCAAGAAATCCGGCCACCTGCTGTCGAAGATGCGCTTCGTATCGGCGCAGCTCGACGCCTATCTGGAAGGCGGTCTGTGGCTGGAAAGCGCCAACCGCGCGAACCTGCTGGCGCAACGCCTGGCCAAGGGGTTGACGACGGCCAAGGCCATCACGCTGGCCCACCCGGTCGAGGGCAATCAGGTGTTCGCGCATCTGCCTGACGGAACGGTGACGCGGCTGCGCGCGGCGGGCGCCAATTTCTACGACTGGGCGCCGAGCGCGGAGGGCCGCACGCTGGTGCGGCTGGTCACGTCCTTCGCCACGCCCGAAACGGACGTGGCGAAGTTCGTGGAGATCGCCTGCGGCTGATCAGATGCGGCCGATCAGTGTCAGCGTGCCGGTCTGCGAGACCGCGCCGTTGGTGCCGCGCAGATAATCGTAGTTGAGACCCAGCGACCAGGTGTCCGTGGTCACCGCCAGGCTGCCGCCGGCGACGAGATTGCCACGTTCCGGATCGGGGCCGGTGAGCTGGAAATTGTTGCCCACGCTGGCGAAGGCGGCCTTGAGCTTCACCGGATCGGCCAGGAAGTCGTAGCGATAGCCGGCACGCGCTTCGGGCTGGATGAAGAAGTCGCCGAAATCGATGTCGTGACGGATGGTGGCGCCGACATAGCCGCGCGCCGAATTGGCGTAATAGGGCTGGACCCGCAGGTTCATGCCGGTCGCCGCCACCGGTTTCGGTGTAGCCCTCTTCGCGCATCGTCAGGCCGTCGATGCTGATCTGCGGCGTGATCACGGTCGCGCCATAGGTCATCACCACACCGGTGGAAAGGCCGCCGGCGAAGACCAGCCCGGCGCGCTTGCTCTTGGCCGTGCGGCTGACGACCGCGTTGCCGCTCGAATCCTCGAGGGTCAGATAGCGCCTGCCGTTGAGATTGCCGTAGCCGGCGGTGAGCTGGGTGTCGAGGAACAAGCCCCTGCCGCGCCAGTCGGTGTAGCCGGTCAGCAGGTACCACTCATTGGTGGTCTTGGTGAAATTGGGTCCCTTGTTGGTCTGGTCGCCCGAGAAGAAGGTGAAGGCGCCGCCATAGCGTCCGCTCTCGGGCGAGCCGCTGTCAGCACCCAGCGCGAAGCCGAAGCCGCTGGCGCGGAAGGCATCGCTGTTGGTCCCCGAATTCAGGCGTTGCGCGAATTCCTGGCCCCACATCGTCGTGCCGCCCGGCTTGGACGCATACATGCGCAGGGCACGCTGGCGGGCGCCGACCGGGCCGGTGGCCTGATCGGTGATCGACACGACCACGGCGCGCGACGACCCCGACAGGTCGGGCACGAAAGACGCATAGGCCGCCTGCGCGGTGGGCTGATCGGTGACATAGGTCACCAGCGCCCCGCCGAGGGCGTCATCCGTCGCCAATGCGGCATTGGCGTAGTTAAAGATGTTGGCGGCATTGCCCTGTCAGGCCGACCTGAGCGGCCGTCTTCGGCGCCAGGCTCAGGGTCAATTGCGAATGGGCGGGCGTCGCGGTGCAGCCGGCATCGTTGGTGAAGCCGCCGGTCACGTTGTAGCCGCAGATCGTGCCCTTGAAGAGATAGGGGATCGTCGAATGGATGCTGTTGTAGATGGCATCCGGATCGCCCAGGAGGATGCTCGTGCCGGCATCGATCAGCGTGAACTGCGCCGGATCGCCGCCCGGCGTCGAGATGAAGCCGCCGAAGGAGACATTCAGCTTGGACAGCTGTGTCAGGGAGGCCGTGTTCGTCGTGATCAGGGCCGGGTTGGTCGCATCGGCGGCCTGGTTGAAGCCATTGGTCAGCGAGATGTTGAGGATGCCGCCATCCTGCACGGTGACATCATTGGCCTGAAGCGTCTTCACGGTGTTTTGCAGCGTCAGAGTGCCGTTGCCGCCGACCGTGACATTGACCCGGCCGCCGCCCTCTTCGGTGATCGCGCCGGCCACCTGGCCCTTACCCGTGGTGCCGATGATCAGCGTGTCGAAGCCGCCGCCATTGGTTCCGCCGAAGTCGATATTTCCGGTGACGGCCGCGATGGCGCCGCTGGTGCCGTTGACATCGAGCGTGTCGTTATAGGCGCCGAGGGCGACATCGCCGGAGACGACGCCGGGATTGTCGAATGTCACATTGTTCGAGGCCAGCGAGAGGTCGACGGCCATCTGGACCTGGTTGCCATTGTCGAGGGTCGTGGCGCCGGCCGCGATGGTGCCGGAATTGTAGAGGTTCAACAGACTGCCGGAGCGGTCGCGAATGCCATAGGCGGTCAGCGTTGAGACCGTCGTATCGGTGGTCGTCGCCGAGGCCGAGATGGTGCCCATATTGCCGAGCGAGGGAACAATCGAATTCGGCGCGATATCGATCGCCGTCGCCGCGCCGCCGGCCGTGCCGCTGAGAATCGCCTTGATCTGCCCCGAATTGCTTTCGTCGGAATTGGTGATCGCATAGGGGGCGGCGCCGCCCAGCGCGTTCACGGTGACATAACCGCTGATCGAAAGCGCCGTCGCGCTGGTGGGCGATGTGCTGTCGGTGGAGGACGTCGAGGTGATCACGCCGCCGTTGAAGATGCCGCCGTCCAGCGTCAGATAGGCCCCGGAGCTGCCGCCCATGAGGATGGCGGTCTCGGAAAGATTCGGGTCGATCGAGGCGGCGGTCACGCTGCCGCGATTGAGGAAGCTGAAGCCCTGATCCGTGGCGTCGGTGAGAACACCGATATTCATCGCGCTACCCACGCCGCCGGTGACGTTGGGACTGATCCGCACCGCCGGGCCCGCGCCCTTGATGCCGAGGCTGGCCCGGGTCGTGCTGTCCGCCGTCGATGCGGGACCGCCATTGTAAATGCCGTTGTCCACGGAGTTGCCGACGATGAGCGCGGAGCCGGCTTCCGCATTGCCGCCGGTGGTCTTGGGCGCCGTCGTGCCAACGACTTCGAGATTGCCGCTGTTCTCCAGCCGGCCCATCACATGACCGAGGACGACCATGCCGTTGGCGCCGGTCCCGACCGCCTGGACGGCACCGCCGACGCCGATCACCACGTCGCCGGTGACGGTGCCGCCGAGTTGCACGCCCATGACATTGCCGGCCGTCGTCGAAGTCGCGTCCGTGGGCGCCGCGGAGAGCTGGCCCAGAATCGTGATGCTGCCATCCAGCGTCGCGTCCGATGCGACCTCCAAGCCGATCGAACCATCGCCCTTGACCGCGGTCGTCGAACCGGATTCCAGCTTGATGTCGCCGAGGAAGCTGTCGCCGGGATTGGTGGCGTTGACCAGGATGCCGATCTTGTTGGTGCCGGATCCGGTCAGATCGATCTTTCCGAAATTGTCGAGCGCGGTCGTCCCGGTGCCCGGGCCGTTGCCGCCCGCCATGGCGTCGAGCTGCACGCCGATGGCGCTGTCGGTGTTGAGATTGCTGACCGTGGTGGTCGCATTGATGGTCACCGTATTGGGCGAGTCGATCGTGATCGCCGGAACCGAATCGGTGATGACGACCGAGCCGCCGGTATCGATGGTCAGATCGTCCCGGTCACGCTCGGTCTTCTGCGGGGACTGGTCTCCTTGGTCGTGATGGTCGTGGTCGGCGAAAGCCGGGCCCGCCATCAACGCAACCGTGGCGGCAGTGAGCATCAAGACATGCTTGTTCAAGGCGGACCTCTTGCAGTTAGGGATCGATAAAGGGTGGGCAGGGTCCAAACCCAGATGCCCGGCAACCCCTTTCGCGCAGCGGGCGGCACCATAACCAATTCCGGGCCCTGGTTGCTAGCCGCAAGACCCCCGAAACGTTCAATTTTTCGCTTTTTAATCAGGCGTTAGCGGGTTCCGGCAAGAATGGCGGGTCAGTATCCTTAACCTGAATGGACAACCGGTCCCCATGACGCCCGATCGCCGGATCAGTTTTTCCAAGCTCACCCAGAAGCAGGCGGCGGCCGCAGCCGCCCGGCACGAGATGCTGTATGCCGGCCGGATGGGCGGGGCGCGGGCGGTTTTCGCCTTCTGCGATCTGTCCGGGCTGGACCTGTCGGGGCGCAATCTGGCCGATGCCGACTTCACCGGAGCGATCCTGGAGGAGACCAATCTGGCCGGGACCCGCCTGGACTTCAGCAGCTTCTTCGGGGCCGACCTGCGGCGGGCAAACCTGGCCGAGGCCAGCCTGCGCCGGGCCGACCTGCGCGGCGCCTCGATGCGCGGGGCCAACCTGATCGGGGCCGACCTCTATGAGGCGGATCTGCGCGAGGGAAGCATTGCCGAGAAGGACCGCTTCGGCAATCTGCGCCTGATGCAGCACGATATCGGCCCCTCCGAGATGCCGGCCGCGATGATGCATTCGGCCAATCTGGAGCGCGCCAAGATGACCGGGGTGGTCGCCGTGCAGGCGGACTTCACCGACGCCATCATGAAAGGCTGCACGCTGGCGCGCGCCAATCTGCGCCAGGCCAAACTGTCGGGCGCCAATCTGGAAGGTGCGGACCTGTCCGGCTGCAACATGGCGGGCTGCGACCTGAGTGGCGCGGTCCTGGTCGGCGTGCGCATGACCAGCGTCATCCTGGATGGGGCGGACATGACCGGGACCCTGACCGACAGCCCGGCGTCAAAGCCGCCCGCGGACGGTGTCAGGCCGGTTTCCGAAATCCTGGAATCACATTCGCGCTGGGTCGAAAGCAATGGCCGCGAAGGCCAGCCGGCCGACCTCAGCGGCATGGATCTGCGCGGCATGAAATCGCTGTCCTATCGCGCGTTGACGGCGCTGATTGCCCCGTCGGCGATTCTTTACGGGCTCAACCTCGAAGGTTGCTCCCTCCAGGGCAGCAATCTGCAGGGCGCCGATCTGCGCGGCACCAAACTGGGTGGCGCAGACCTGCGCGGCGCCAATCTGGCCGGCGCCAAACTCAACAATGCCGATCTGCACGATGCCAAGCTGGGCCCGCTGATGATTTCCGACGCCAGGCTGCTGCCGGCGCGGCTCGACGGCATCCAGGCGCGCTATGCCGATTTCCGCGGCGCCGATCTGAGGCGCGCGCGGCTGGTCGATGCCGATCTGTCCTATGCCAATCTGAACGATGCCGACCTGCGCGATTCGCAACTGGGCGGCGCGATCATCGCCGGCGCAAAGCTGCCGGCCATGGTCGCCGAGGGGCTGACGGCGCAAGCGCTGCGCAGCCAGGCCTGAACCTCCAATACCGTCAGCCTTCGCTGGCCGCCGCGACCTTCGCGCCGGCGCCGGCGCGCCCGTCTGTCTGGGTGCGCGACTTGATGAACTGGCCCAGACGCATCAGCGAGATGCGCGCCTCCGGCACATAGGGGCTGGCCTGAAACACGTGCTGCATGCCGTCATAGATTTCGACGGAGACGGGAATGCCGGCCTCCGCGGCGCGGTCGCCGAGGCGGCTGGCGTCGTCGCGCAGGATCTCGGCGCTGCCGGCATGCACCATGATCGGTGGAAAATCGTGAAAGCTCGCATAGACCGGCGAGGCGTAGGGATCGGCCGGGCTGGACTTCTTGAGATAGTGCCGGGCGCTGACGAACAGCAGGTCCCAGCTCAGCGCCGCATCGGCGCGCGCGTTCTGCAGCATCGACCAGCCCGACAGGGACAGATCGGCCCAGGGCGACATCGCCACAATGGCGGCCGGCGGCGCCAGCCCCGCATTGCGAATCGCCAGGGCACAGGAAAAGGCCAGCCCGCCGCCGGCACCGTCGCCGGCCAGAACGATGGATTCGGCCGCGAAGCCGCGGCCCAGCAGATGGCGATAGGCATCGATCCCGTCGCGCAGCCCGGCGGGAAAAGCGAATTCCGGCGCCCGGCGATAGGCCAGCGCAAAGGCCGAGGCCTCGCTGGCCTGGCACAGCCGGGCGATCAGGGGGCGATGGCTCTGCGGCGAGCCGGCGACGAAGCCGCCACCGTGGAAATACAGGATCAGCCGGCCCGGCGAGGAGGCCTCGACCCGCACCCACTCGCCTTTCACGGGGCCGATCTGGCCGGTCTCGAACGCGGCATCGGCCGGGATCTGGCCGAAGCGATCGGACAGCCGGTCATGCTGGGCGCGCAGATCCTCGATAGAGGTGTCGGCGGCCACGCGGCGCGGGCCGGAGAGGCGGGTGAGGCGTGCGAAGAAAGCGCTTTGCCAGCTGGGCATTGTCCGTTTCGGGTAGGTGAGACGGCGGGAGAATAGAGGCAGGACCGGACCGCTGTCACCTGTGGGCCGCGAAGGCCGCCCGGCCGACACAAAAGCGGGCGCCGCAAGGGCGCCCGCCTCCGTGGGGATTCACGTGATCGCAGCGGTCAGGCGGCCTTGGAGCGGCCGCTGATCGACTTGACCTCGGCGCCGCCGATTTCGATGCGGCGCGGCTTCTTCTCTTCGGGCACGAGGCGCTCGAGATCGATGTGCAGCAGCCCGTTTTCGAGCTTGGCGCCGCGGACCTCGACATTCTCGGCCAGCTGGAAGCGGCGCTCGAAGGCGCGCCCGGCAATGCCGCGATGCAGATAGGCGGTCTCGTCCTCCTGCTCCTCGGCGCGCTTGCCCTGGACGGTCAGCACACCCTCGCGCACTTCCACATCGAGGTCCTGCTCGGCAAAGCCGGCCACGGCCAGAGTGATGCGGTAGTGGGTCTCGCCGGTGCGCTCAATGTTGTAGGGCGGATAGCCACCCTGGGCCGCGTCCAATTGCGGGGCCGAATCGAGCATGTCGAACAGCCGGTCAAAGCCGACGGTCGAACGGAAAAGCGGGGAAAGATCGAATGCACGCATGGTTCACAACCTCCTAGAAGCGGTGTGGTTCGAAGGGCCCGCCAAACTGGCCGGACCCGGTTTCGTGACCCTGGGAAGCCATCAGGCCTTCCCGGGCACAGCAATTAGATGGGGATCGCCAAATGTGGCGTCAAGGGGGCGGAGGCGCCGTGACGCGCTAAAAATATATCAAATGAATCAATGCCATAGACCAAAGTACCAGAAGAACGGCATAGGTGAAGAGATCGACCGCCAGGGGGCCGGGGCGGAATCCGAGATAGTCCTCGGCCAGACTGGCCAGCCAGGCCCCCTCCTCGCGGTTGCCGGGGTCGCGCCAGCGCCCGCTGCGCAGCCAGCTCTCCAGATTGTTGAGCACGCAGGCATTGGCGTTGAACTGCCACTGGATGGCCACGGCCGGCACGAAGACCAGATAGAAGCCCAGCGCCGCAGACCAGGGCGCGGCCCAGCCGGTGACGAAATAGACCATGATGGCCAGATGCAGGATGTGGCAGCTCAGGCCCAGCGGGTCGCGCCGGGCCGCTGCCGCCGCCGCGGCCGAGCCGGATTCCCGTTCGTCGCCGGACATGGCGCTCCCTCCGCGCGCGGCCACGCGGCAAGCTTAGGCCGGCCCGGCGCGCGCGCCAAGCGCCGGCCCAGGACTGCCGCGGGGGAAAGAAAACGGCCCGTTTGCTTGGCAAAGCACGTTGTGCCGGCTTGTGACAAATGCTCAAATCGCCGCCTCACCCGTCAGACAAGCACAGCAGGGGCGTGCGGGGGGTGAGAGCCAGCAAACCCAGGAAGGACGTTTCATGAGCTCGGAACAGGTGCAGCAGATCATCGATCAGATGGGCGGAGCAATCGGGGCGAATTCCGGCCTCGGCGGCACTCTGAAATTCGATTTCGGCGATCCCGGCAGCGTCTATATCGACGGCAAGTCCTCGCCCAACACCGTGGCCGACGGCGCCGGCAAGGATGCGGATTGCACGATCTCGCTGTCGCTGGAGACCTTCGAGAAGATGGTCAAGGGCGAACTCGACGGCACATCCGCCTTCATGCAAGGCAAGCTGCGCGTGGCGGGCGATATGGGCCTGGCCATGAAGCTCGGCCCGATCCTGCAGAAGGCCCGCGGCTAGGCGGGACGTTGCCTTGAGAGAGATCGAGGCGCGGACAATCTGCGGCCGCGAGGGCGACCGCCTGCGCACCGCGACATTCGACGCCGCGCCGGGGACCGCCCCGCGCGGCGTCTGCGTTCTGCTCAACGGGCAGACCGAATACATCGAAAAATATGACGAAGTGATCGGCGAACTCGCCGCCCGCGGCTTTGCCGTGGCAACGCTGGACTGGCGTGGCCAGGGCGGCTCGAAGCGCGATCTCGACAATCGGCTCAAGGCGCATATCGCCGATTTCACCGAATACGACGAAGACCTGTCGGCCTTCATGGACATGGTGGTGCGGCCCATGACCGACCGCCCGCCCATCGCGCTGGCCCACTCCATGGGTGGGCACATCCTGTTGCGGGCGCTGCATGCCCGGCCCGACCGCTTCGCCGCGGCGGTGTTTTCCGCGCCGATGATCGGCGTGCAGACGCGCGGCTATCCGCGCTGGGCGGCGCGAGCGGTGTGCTACGCGCAAAACCTCATCGGTCATGGCGAGGACTGGGTGTGGGGCATGGATGCGCGCGATCCGCTGAAGATGGGATTTGCCGACCAGATCGTGACCTCCGATCCGGTGCGTTTCCAGCGCAGCCAGGATTTTCTCGCCGCCCATCCCGATCTGCGGCTGGCCGGGCCGAGCTGGAGCTGGCTGGAACAAGCCTATCGCTCGATGGCCTCGATGTCGGCGCCCGGCTATGCCGAAGCCATCACCACGCCGGTGCTGATCTGCGGCGCCGGCAAGGACCGCATCGTCGACACGGCCGCGACACGCGCCTTCACTGCGCGATTGCCCAACGGGCGCTATGTCGAATTCGAAGACTCCGAGCATGAAATTCTGATGGAAAACGATTCCATCCGCGCGCGCTTCTGGGATGCGTTCGACGCCTTCGTTGCGCCCTATGTGACGGCCTGAACCGGCCGAACGAGGATGCGGCGCGCGGCAAAGGCGATCAGCCAGCCGAACACGAACATCGCCAGCATGTTCTCCGAAAAGTACAGCAGGCTGACATGCTTCGGTGAAGGCGCCGCCGAGAGCGGCACGACGATCTTGTTCATCACCACATAGACGCAAGCGCCGAAGACAAGCCCGCCCCAGAACGCCCGACGCAGCAGGATCGGAAAGCGCGCCGCGGCGGCGACATAAATCGCGGCTGCTACGACGGAGATGAGGATCTGAAGCGCCGCACCGATCGCCGAACTTTCCAGCCCGCCATGAAACGAGGCCCGGCCGAGAACGCCGCTGGCGACGGCACGCAACACGATGAGCGGGCTGACGCCATAGATCAGACTGGCCGCCCCGATATCGACGCTTCCCGCGATCACGCCGCCCAGGACAATCGCCTGCCACTGCGCAGGTGAGAATATCCGCATCACGCCCCCTCCACACTGTGACCGGGAAGCATGGCACCGGCGGGCGGACACCGAAAATCAACGCCGCGTGATGCTGCGCCGCACCTCAGGCGTTCAGCAGCCTCACCGCTTCGGCGTGCACGCGCCGGTCCCC
This sequence comes from uncultured Pseudomonadota bacterium, assembly GCA_963710925.1. GTDB lineage: Bacteria > Pseudomonadota > Alphaproteobacteria > Micropepsales > Micropepsaceae > Rhizomicrobium. Next base: position 166,734 of record CAVQBY010000007.1, read on the forward strand.
GGCGGCGATGATGGCGTAGGTGGCGGCATCGTTGCCGAGCGGTTTGCCCTGCCAATCCGTCACGATGCCGCCGGCGTTTTCGACCACCGGCACCAGCGCGGCCACGTCCCAGGGCTTGAGATCGCTTTCGATGACGAGATCGGTGTAGCCGGCCGCAAGCAACGCATAGCCATAGCAATCGCCGCCGAAGCGGCTCATGCGCGCGGCCGAGGCGACACGCACGAAACCCGCCTCCTCGGCCTCGCTGAAATAGCTCCAGGGATGGGTGGTGGTGACGATGGCTTCGGCCAGGCTGGCGCAGGCACGCGTGGCCAGCGCCGTGGTGTCTTCCGGCGTGATGACTTCGGCGGTGCCGGGATAGCCGATGAAGCGTTCGCGCAACACCGGCTGGTCGATGATGCCGAGCACGCGCTCGCCGCCCTCTTCCAGCGCGATCAGCGTGCCCCACATGTGATGGCCGGTGATGAAGGCGCGCGTGCCATCGACCGGATCGAGCACCCAGCGCCGCCCGCTGGTGCCCTCCGTCGCGCCATATTCCTCGCCCAGGATCGCGTCCTGCGGGCGCTCGGCACCGATGATCTTGCGCAACGCCTCCTCGGCGCCGCGATCGGCGGCGGTCACCGGATCGAAGGGCTGGCCCCTGGCCGCCCCCTTGTCGTCGACATCGAGACGGCGCCGGAAATAGGGACGGATCACAGCGCCCGCCGCATCGGCGAGCCTGTGGGCGAAGGCAATGGTTTGGTGATCGATTTTGGGCATCGGCTCGTACTACCTTGAACACAGACTATTGCACAGACCGCCAGCCGATGGAGACAGCATGAAGAGCATCGTCGTGACGGGCGCCTCCACCGGGATCGGCTGGGGGACGGCCAAAACCCTCATTCAAAAGGGCTTCAGGGTATTCGGCAGCGTCCGCAAGGAGGCCGATGCGAACCGCCTGCGCGCCGAATTCGGGGCAGAATTTCGTGCCCCTGATGTTCGATGTCACCGATGCGGCCGCCGTGGCCGCGGGCGCCAGACAGGTGGCGGCGGCGCTGGGCGGGCGAGACGCTGGCCGGTCTGGTCAACAATGCCGGCATCGCCGTGGCCGGACCGCTGCTGCATCTGGACATCGACGAATTGCGCTACCAGCTCGAGGTCAATGTCACCGGCCAGCTCATCGTGACCCAGGCCTTCGCGCCGTTGCTGGGCGCCGAGCCGGGACGGACGGGCCCCAAGGGGCGCATCGTCATGATCTCCTCGATCGGCGGCACCAATGCCGCGCCCTTCATCGGACCCTACAGCGCCTCGAAATTCGCGCTCGAAGGCTTGTCGGAAAGCCTGCGGCGCGAACTGATGATCCACGGCATCGAGGTGATCATCGTCGCGCCCGGCGCCGTGGCCACACCGATCTGGGACAAGGCCGACGAGGTCGATGTCTCGCGCTATGCCAACACGGTCTACGCCAAGGCGCTCGACGCGGTCAAGCGCTACATGCTCGAGCTGGGGCGCAAGGGCTTGAAGCCCGAGGTGCTGGGCGAGGCGGTGTGGAAGGCGCTGACGGCCGACAAGCCCAAGACGCGCTATGTCGTGACGCCGGACAGGATCGAACACTTCATGGTCAACCACCTGCCCAAGCGACATGGTCGACAACATCATCGCCGGACGGCTGGGGTTGAAGCGGGTTGGCGCCCAGTTAGCCCGCTTCGGCCTTGGCGCGCTTGCGCAGATGCGGCACCAGCTCGCGCTTGCGCAGGCGGATGTTCTGCGGCGTCACCTCGACCAGCTCGTCATCCTCGATATAGGCGATGGCCTGTTCGAGCGTCAGCGGCGTGATCGGCGTCAGCTTGACCGCCTCGTCCTTCGAGGTGGTGCGGATATTGGTGAGCTGCTTGGCCTTGAGCGGATTGACGTCGAGGTCGTTGTCCTTGGCGTTCTCGCCGATGATCATGCCCTGATAGATCTTGGCGCCGGTCGTGATGAACAGCCGGCCGCGCTCTTCGATGTTCCACAGCGCATAGGTCACCGCCTCGCCATCGCCGGTCGAGATCAGCACGCCATTGCGGCGGCCTTCGATCGGCCCCTTGTGCGGCGCGAAGTCGTGGAACATGCGGTTCATGACGCCGGTGCCGCGCGTATCGGTGAGGAATTCGCCGTGATAGCCGATCAGGCCGCGCGCCGGCGCCATGGAAGGTAAGGCGCGTCTTGCCGGCGCCCATGGGGCGCATGTCCTGCAATTCGCCCTTGCGCAGCGAGATCTTCTCGATGACGACGCCGGTATAGGGATCGTCGACATCGATGGTGACTTCCTCGATCGGCTCCAGCCGCTCGCCCGTCGCTTCGTCGCGTCTGGAACAGCACGCGCGGGCGGCTGATCGACAGCTCGAAGCCCTCGCGGCGCATGGTCTCGACCAGCACGCCCAGCTGCAATTCGCCGCGGCCGGCCACCTCGAAGGCGCCCTCGCCGGTTTCGTTGCAGCTTGATGGCGACATTGCCTTCGGCTTCGCGCAGCAGGCGGTCGCGGATGACGCGGCTCTGCACCTTGTCGCCTTCGCGGCCCGGCCAGCGGGGAATCATTGACCGCCAGGGTGATCGCCAGGGTGGGCGGATCGATCGGCGTGGCGGCGATGGGCTCCTCCACCTGCGGGTCGCACAGCGTGTCGGCGACGGTGGCGATCTGAAGGCCGGCAATGGCGACGAGGTCGCCGGCCTGCGGCATGGACCACCGGCACGCGGGCGAGGCCCCGGAAGGCCAGCAGCTTGGTGACGCGGGCGCGTTCGACTTCCTTGCCGCTCGCGGTTCAGCACCTTGATGACGCGGTTGACGTTGATCTCGCCGGATTCGATGCGGCCCGTCAGGATGCGGCCCAGATAGGGGTCGGCCTCGATGCGTGGTGACCAGCATCTTGAAGGGATGGTCCGGGCTGGCCAGCGCGATCGGCTTGGGCGCGCGGCACGTCCTCGACGATGCGCTGGAACAGCGGCGTCAGGTCCTTCTTCTCGTCGTCCATCTCTCCAGCTCATCCACGGCCCAGCCGGAACGGCCCGAGGCATAGAGGTGATGGAAATCGAGCTGGTCGTCATTGGCTTCCAGCGCCAGGAACAGGTCGAAGATGTTCTCCAGCGTTTCCTTCGGGCTGGGCGTCGTGGCGGTCGATCTTGTTGATGACGACGATGGGCTTGAGGCCCAGCTTCAGCGCCTTGGAGAGCACGAATTTGGTCTGCGGCATCACGCTTTCGGCCGCATCGACCAGCAGCACCACGCCATCGACCATGGACAGGATGCGTTCCACCTCGCCGCCGAAATCGGCATGGCCGGGGGTGTCGACGATGTTGATGCGGATGCCGTTCCATTCGACCGAGGTGCATTTGGCCAGGATGGTGATGCCGCGCTCGCGCTCCAGATCGTTGGAGTCCATGGCGCGGTCGGCCATCTGCTGGTTTTCGCGCACGGAGCCGGACTGCTTGAGCAGCTGGTCCACGAGCGTGGTCTTGCCATGGTCAACATGGGCGATGATGGCAATGTTGCGAATATCCATGGTGTGCTCTGGCGGCTCGCTCTATTTGGCGGGGAAAGGCGGGCGGCTTATAGACGGGCCTTGCCCAAGCCGCAATCGCAGCGCAACACGCGCCGCTATCGGGAACCCGCCGGGCGGCACCTCCTGGCACCCGGCGCCGAGACCCCGCAAAAGGCCCCGCCGATCACCTTCCGGTGATCGGGCGCCCGCACTTAAGCATATGAAAGGCCAAACTGTCTCAAACTGTCTCCAGAGTGGGCCCGGCACTGGCTTATTGTCTGCGCCGCGACTAGGACAGGCTCCGAAGTTGTCTTCCCGAGGCTGGCTGCGCGCAAGCAGCGCCGGCCCTTTGGGTTTTGTGGCCCCGTGCCGCCGGAACTTGCCATGCGTCATGTTGAAATGCCCAGGGAATATCACAGTCTCGATGGCCAGAACGGCGGCTGGCTCGGCCTGTCGCGCACCCGCTGGGTGCTGATCGGGGTTGCGGCCTTGCTGGTGGGCACAGCGTTCGGGTCTGCACGCCCTGACCGCCCCGCCCGGCCGCGGCGCCGGAGGCCACCACCAGCCGCCGCCGGTCGACGTGGCCCAGGTGACCCGGCAAGACATGGTGATTTCCGAGCACACCATTGGCACCGTGGTGGCCAATGCGACGGTCAATGTGACCTCCCAGGTGGCCGGGCAAGTGATGAAGGCCGATTTCCAGGAGGGCCAGCTGGTGGCGAGGGGCGATGTGCTGTTCGAGCTCGACCCGCGGCCATTCCAGGCCGCCCTGGCCCAGGCCCAGGCCAATCTGGCCCGCGACCAGGCCCAGCTCACGGCCGCCCGGCGCGACGAGGCGCGCTACCAGACCCTGTTCAAGCAGAACGCGATCTCGGCCCAGCAGCGCGACCAGGTATGCGGCCCAGGCCGGCGCCTATCGGGCAGCGTGAAGGCCGACAGGCGGCGGTGGATATCGCCAAGCTCAATCTCGATTACGCCGTGATCAGGCGCCGGTGGGCGGCAAGACCGGCCCGATCCAGATCCAGCCGGGCAATCTGGTGAAGGCCAACGACACCAACGCGCTGGTCGTGACTGACCCAGATCCAGCCGATCAAGGTTTCCTTCTCGCTGCCGCAGACGGATCTGCCGCGCATCCAGAAGCAGATGGCGCACCGGCGAGCTGCACGCGCCGTCGTCACCGCCGCATGGCGCCGGCGGACAGACGCTGACGGCGCCGGTCGACTTCATCGGCAACGCCGTCAACGACCAGACCGGCACGATCGAACTGCGCGCCACCTTCCCCAACACCGACGGCCGGCTGGTGCCGGGCGAGCTGGTGGATGTCTCCGTCGATCTGAACGAACTGCAAGAACGCGACCGTCGTGCCGAGCCAGGCGGTCAATGTCGGGCCCGACGGCCATTACGTCTACGTCGTCGGCAAGGACAACGTCGCCGGCGATGCGCACGGTCCGAAGCTGCTTTATGACGACGGCAGCGACAATCGCCGTCGCCGGCAAGCTCGCAGCCCGGCGACACGGTGGTCACGGACGGCCAGCTGCGCATCGTGCCCGGCGCGCCGGTTTCGATTGCCCGGCAGCGGCGGGGGTGCCGACAGCCGCAGCGCCATGAACATCTCCGCCCTCTTCATCCGAAGGATCCGGTGATGACGACGCTGGTGATGGCGGCGCTCGTGATCTTCGGCGCGGTTCGGCTATTTCTCGCTGCCGGTCAGCGAACTGCCGAATGTCGATTTCCCGACCATCCAGGTCTCGCGCCTCGCCTGCCCGGCGCCGACCCGGAGACCATGGCCTCGGCCGTGGCGACGCCGCTGGAAAGCGAATTCTCGACGATTGCCGGCGTCGCCTCGATGACCTCGTCGAGCACGCCAGGGCTGGACATCCATCACCATCCAGTTCAATCTGGACCGCAATATCGACGCCGCCGCGCAGGACGTGCAGTCGGCGATCTCGGCGGCCACGCGCCGGCTGCCGCCAGGCATGCCGACGCCGCCGACCCTGCGCAAGGTCAATCCGGCGCAATCGCCGATCATGTATCATGGCCGTCGAGCTCGGACACGCTGCCGCTGACGCCAGGTCGACCAGTTACGCCGAGACGCTGCTGGCGCGCCAGCTTTCGACGCTCGACGGCGTCGCCCAGGTCAACGTCTTCGGCGCGCAGAAATATGCCGTGCGCATCCAGGCCGATCCCGACGCGCTGGCCGCGCGCGGCATCGGCATCGATCAGGTCGCCGCCGCGGCCAAGGCCGCCAATGTCCAACGCGGCCACCGGCGCGCTGAACGGCCCGCAGCAGTCCGCGCTGATCCACGCCGCCGGCCAGCTGACCGACGCCGCGCCAGTTCGCCGACCAGATCATCGCCTATCGCAACGGCGCGCCGGTGCGCGTCGAGGACGTCGCCCACGTCGATCGACAGCGTCGAGAACAACCGCACGGCGCAGCTGGTACAACGGCCAGCCGCGCGATCGTGCTGGCGATCGACGCGGCAGCCCGGCTCGAACACCATCGCAGGTCGTCAACGAGATCAAGCAGGTGCTGCCGAAGTTCCTGGCCCAGGTTGCCGGCTCGGCATCGCATCTGAACGTGCATCTACGACCGCAGCCAGTCGATCCGCGCCTCGGTCGACGACGTGCAGTTGACGCTGCTGATCGCCGCGCGTGCTGGTGGTGCTGCGTGATCTTCTTGTTCCTGCGCACGGTCTCGGCGACCATCATCCCCTCGCTGGCCCTGCCCATCGCGGTGATCGGCACCTTCGCCGGCATGTCGCTAGCTCGGCTACAGCCTCGACAATCTTTCGCTGATGGCGCTGACGCTGTCGGTCGGCTTCGTGGTCGACGACGCCATCGTCATGCTCGAAAACATCGTGCGCCACATCGAGAAGGGCGAGAAGCCCTACGAGGCCGCGCTCAAGGGCTCGCGCGAGATCGGCTTCACCATCCTGTCGATGACGGTGTCGCTGGTGGCGGTGTTCATCCCGATCGTCTTCATGGGCGGCATCGTCGGCCGGCTGCTGCACGAATTCGCGGTGACGATCATCATGGCCATCCTGTTCTCCGGCATCGTCTCGGTCACGCTGACGCCGATGCTGTGCAGCCGCATGCTGCGGCGACGAGACCGGGCTGCACGGCAGCGCGCTCTATCGCTGGAGCGAAGACTCCTTCAACGCCATGCAGATAGCCTATCACCGCTCGCCTGATCTGGAGCCTGCGGCACCAGCGCACGATCTTCGGCCTGTTCCTGCTGCCAGCATCGTGGCGAGCGTTCGGGCTGTTCAGATCATGCCGCAGGACTTCCTGCCGAGCGACGGACAACTCGGCATGCTCATCGGCTTCACCCAGGCGGCAGAACGGCACCTCGTACGAGCAGATGGTCGACTATCAGCATGCAGGTCGCCGAGATCGTCAATGCCGATCCGAATGTGCGATGGCGCCATGTCGCGGTCGGCGCGGGCGGCCCGCGCGCCGGCGCCAATAGCGGCATCATCTTCATGCATGCTGAAGCCGCTCGCCGAGCGCTCGCTTTCGGCCGACGAGGTCGCCGCGAGCTGCGCGGCAAGCTCGCGGCGATACCCGGGCATCAACGTCTTCATCATGAACCCGCCGTCGCATCCGCATCGGCGGCCGCATTTCACGCGGGCGCAGCTATCAGTACACGCTGCAGGGCCTCGACCTCGCAGCAGCTGCAGAGCTGTGTCGACCCAGCTGGTCAGCGCGAGCTCGAACGGCGATCCGGGCTTCGTCGGCGTGAACAGCGACTTCGACGCTGTCGACGCCCACGGTCGATGGTCAAGATCGACCGCGACCGCGCCGCGGCGCTGGGCGTGACGCCGGCCGCAGATCGAGACCGCGCTGGGCTGCGGCCTTCGGCGGCGAGCAGGTCTCGCAGATCTACGCCTCGACCGACCAGTACCAGGTGATCCTGGAGCTGCTGCCGAAATACCAGCGGGACGCCAGCGCGCTGCAACGGCTTTACGTCACCTCCACGGACGGCACGCTGGTGCCGCTGAGCGCGGTGACGACGATCACCCAGGGCACGATGCCGCTGCGATCAACCATCTGGGCCAGCTGCCGGCGGTGACCATCTCCTTCGACCTGCGCCCGGGCTATGCGCTGAGCGATGCGGTCGCCGAGCATCGAGCAGGCGAGCCGGCAGATCGAACATGCCGCCGACGATCCAGGGCAGCTTCCAGGGCACGGCCCAGGCGCTTCCAGGACTCGCTGCGGCCGAACATGGGCCTGCTGCTGCTGATCGCGATCATCGTCGTCTACATCGTGCTGGGCATTCTTTATGAGAGCTTCATCCACCCGCTCACGATCCTGTCGGGCCTGCCCTCGGCCGCGGTGGGCGCGCTGCTGACGCTGTTCATCTTTCGGCGTGCCGCTGAGCCTTTACGCCTTCGTCGGCATGATCATGCTGATCGGCATCGTGAAGAAGAACGCGATCATGATGATCGACTTCGCGCTGCAGCCGGCAGCGCGCGGAACGCGTGCCCGCCGAAACGGCGATCTTCGAAGCCTGCGATCATGCGCTTCCGTCCGATCATGATGACGACCATGGCCGCGCTGATGGGCACCCTGCCGATCGCGATCGGCTTCGGCGAAGGCGCGGACGCCGCGCCGGCCGCTGGGCCTGGCGGTGGTGGGCGGCCTGATCCTGTCGCAGCTGCTGACGCTCTACATCACGCCGGTGATCTACATCTATCTCGATCATCTGGGCGAACGCGTCCGCACCTGGCGCGGCCGCCAGCCGGATGGCGCCGGACACCCGGCCGAATAATTCTGAAGACAACCGGCCCTGCCGCGCGGACACAGCTCTCCCGTTCATCGGATGGGGGTCTTTTGGCGATGCCGCCGGCCGGCCGGCGGGGATTCAAATATGGCTAGCGTGGGATCATGGCAGCTCCATTGGCGCGCGGCACAACCGCGCCCGCCCCGCTGTGAAGCGGGCCGGGCACAGGTGCAATTGTCTGGATTTGGGTGAGATGGGGATTGCAGCGTGACGCTTCAAGGGGGGCGCGGAAATTTTTTTCACAGGCCCGGCCGGATCGGCCCGCCAAAGGAAAAGGGCGCCGGTTTCCCGGCGCCCTTCCCGTCCAGCCCGAGGGCCGAAAGGCTTAGAGGTTGAGGCCGACGGTCAGGCCATAGGTCCGCGGGTCGCCGTAGAAACCGTTGGTGTAGAGGCCGGAGGTCGGGCTCGTCAGATACATGCCCGTCAGGTTGTCCTTGTCGAACACGTTCTTGATAAAGGCGCGGACATACCACTGATTGTCCGGCGCATTGAGCGTCAGCTGCATGTTCATGACGTCCCAGGACGAAATCTTGTCCGCGGGGCCGTTGAAGATGCGGCCATACATGTCCGTCTGCCAGTAGTAGTCCACGCGGCCGACGAGGTTGTAGTCGTCGCCCAGCGGCTGGGTGTACTGGGCGCCGACGCTGATGGTGAAGTCCGGCGTGTTCTGAAGCTGGTTGTCCTTCAGGCTGACCGGAACGCCGCCATAAGTGCCGCCGACCGACGGATCGGTGGTCGAGAAGCCCTGCAGTGCCAGCACGTCGCCATAGGTGACGCCCGGCGCAACGACGGTGGACGGGCTCATGCACAGGCCGTAGGCCGAGTACGGGATACCGACACCCGAGAGTGCACCGACGCCGCCGACGCCCGGGAAGAAGCCCAGACCAGCCGGAAGCGTGCCAGGCGCCGCACCATTGTAGTAGAGCACGCAGTTTTCGCCGCCGGTGGCCGAAGGCGTCGCGTCCTTGATCAGCAGCGCCTTGTTGTAGCCGTTCGACGGGTTGCGCGGGTCGATCGACGCCGAATTGCCGATCGCCGAGTGCGTGTTGGACAGGTTCAAATTGAACTGCCAGCGCTCCGTCGGGGCCCACATGAAGGTGCCTTCCACGCCCCAGAGCGTGGCGTCGATGTTCTCGTTGACCGAGGTGTTGTTCTCGATCTTGGAGACCTGAAGGCCCTTGTAGTTGTAGTACCAGACATCGGCATTGGCCTGCAGCGTGCCATCGAGCAGCGTGTTCTTGGTGCCGAGTTCGAAGGCATCGATCTGCTCGGGGCCATAGCTGGCCGGGACGCCCAGACCCGGCTGGATGCCCGGGTTGAAGCCACCGGCCTTATAGCCACGCGCATAGGACGCGTAGATCAGGGTCGCTTGGGTGAAGTCCAGCTTCGGCGTCCAGTCCGCGACGAAGCGGCCAGTCCACTTGCGGAACGTCACCCGGTTCTGCTGCCACACATCGTAGGGCGGCGTGCCGTTGGACCCGTCGAAGTCCTGCAACCCGGCGGCTGCGAGACCCGCCATCGCATTCTTCTCGTTGGTCGTCCCGAGCGGGATGAGACCGCTGAGCAGTTCGATGCGGCCCTGCTGGTACTTCTTGTCCTGCGTCCAGCGCGCGCCGAGGGTGAACTTCAAGGTGTCGGGAATGGCGTCGTAATAGACTTCGCCATAGATCGCCTTGGAGGTCAGCGAATTGTAGTCGCCGACATTGTGGTAGAAGCCCGGCCCGAGGATGCAGCCATTGGAACATGCCGGGTTGCCCAGCCCGAGGAAGCCGCCCAGAACGATGGCCGGATAGTCGAGCGTCGAGCCGTTGACGAAATAGTCGCCGCCGGAATGCTGCTGCAGGTAATAGACCGCCAGCATGCCGTTCAGCGGGCCCTGGAAGCTCGTGTTGAAGCGCAGTTCGCCGGACCACTGCGTGCTGTGTCCGTCGGACTGGTCATAGGCCGACAGTTCGTTGGAGAAGGTGTAGTTGCCACCGATGATGCCCAGATTGGTCGTGCCGGAAACCGGCAGCGAGCCGGGAACCGAGAAGAACGGGGCGAACTTGGATGCGTAGGCGGGCCCTCCCAGGAAGGCCATGGTGCCAAGGAACGTGCCCGAGGCGATCGCCCACTGGGTCGGATCGATCACCTGGCCCGGGACGTTGTTGTAGCTTTCCTGCGAATAGACCGTACCGCGGTCGTAACCGATGACGGCGGTCGAATTCGAGCCAGTCGGTCCAGGACTGCTTCCATTCCAGGGACAGGAAGTTGTCCTGGGCGCCATAGACCGGATTGAAGCTGGTGTAGATCTTCCGCACGTCGGTCGGATTGCTGAAACCCGCCGGCAGGGACGGCGGGACCGTCAGGTCGATGAGACCGAGCGCGGAGCCGAGCGCCGGCCCGAAGGCAAAGCTGAGGCCCTGATCGGAGGAGAAGATCTCGCCCAGCGTGGACTGGCCATTGACCAGACCGCCCGGCGAGATGCCGTTCGGCAGACAGCCGAGGACGCCGCTGGGGTCGGTGTTGCAGAGCTGCTTCTGCGACCGCATCTTGTGGTCGCGTTCCTGGCTGAACGACGCCGTGAAGTCGACCGTGGTCTTGGAGGTCGGCTGCCAGCGCAACGAGCCGCGCACCGAATACTGGCTGCGGTCATCGGGATGGCTGTTGTCGAACAGGTTGGTGCTGAAACCGGAGTGCTTGACCCAATCACCCGCGATGCGCAGACCGAGCTCGTCGGTCACGAGCGGGATGTTCACCATCCCCTTCACTTCGCGGTAATTGTAGTTGCCGTAGGTGCCTTCGAGATTGGCCGCGAAGGTGTCGAGCTGCGGCTTGTTGGCCACGACATTGGCCACACCGCCAGTCGCGCCGCGCCCATACAGGGTGCTCTGCGGACCGCGCAGGATTTCGATGCGCTCCAGATCGTAGAAGGCGGAGTCGGCGATGTTCGGGGCCGCGAGGAAGACGTCGTTGAAGTTGATGGCGACGCCGGATTCGGCGTCATAACCGACGGCGGTAATGCCGATGCCGCGGATCTGGAAATTCGAACCGGTGAAGTTGCCCTTGGTGTAGCTGACGCTGGGCGTCGCAAACTGCAGGTCCTTGAACTGGACCACCTGATGGGCCTTCAGGTCCTGAGACGAAAAGGCCGAGATGGCGATCGGAACCGTCTGGACATCTTCGGATCGCTTCTGGGCGGTAACGACGACTTCTTCGATCTGGGCAAAAGCTGGTGCCGCAATCGCCGTCGAGAGCAGCAACGCGGAGATGAAAGTCAGGGACCTGGTGGCCCGAACGCGCGTGACAGACATAACGTACTCCCCCTGTTTCGTAATATTGGTATTCGAATTCCGTCGGATGCCGCTCGCCCGCGTTCCTCCCACGGGAGATCATTAAACCTATGTCAGGCTAGGAAGAATGGGCAAAGTCGCAGAGGCTGGCAAGAGCGATTGTTGCGCGCTCGCGCGTATATTCCGAACTGTTGCAAAATGTGGTCACCCCTCACCACCGGCCCGAGCATCGCGTGGGCAGCACACCCTTGAAGTTGCAGAATTAACAGCTTTGTAACCTAGGGGTGAGGTCCGGGCCCGCAAAAGCCCTCCCGGCCAGGCGCGGGGACGCCGCGGCCCACGAAAAAGGGCGCCGGAAGACCGGCGCCCTTCCCCGATGCGATGGGACGGATCCTAGAAATTGGTGCCGATGGCGACCCCATAGGTCCGCGGATCGCCGTAGAACACATTGGTATAGAGCCCCGAGGACGGGCTGGTCAGGTACATGCCCGTCATATTGTCGTCGTTGAGCACGTTCTTGACGAAGCCGCGGACATACCAGGCGTCATCGGGCGCGTTCAGCGTGACCTGGGCATTGAGCACGCCCCAGGACGGGATCTTGTCCGAGGAGGCATTGAAGATGCGCCCGAACATCGAGCTCTGCCAGTAATAGTCCAGGCGTCCGACGAGGTGATAGTCGTGCGGCAGCGGCTGGGTGTACTGGGCGCCGACGCTGAGCGTGAAGTCCGGCGTGTTCTGAAGATTGTTGCCCTTCAGATTGGCCGGCACACCCTCGTAGGTCCCATGCACGGCCGGATCGGAAGTCGCAAAGCCCTGCGCGGCGAGAACGTCGCCATAGGTGACGCCCGGCGCGACGACGGTGGACGGATCGGTGCAGTTGCCATAGGCCGTGTACGGAATACCGACGCCCGACAGGCCGCCGACGCCGCCCGGCGGCGCGAAGAAGCCGACACCGGCAGGCATCGAGCCCGGCGCCGCGCCATTGTAATAGAGCACGCAGTTGGAACCGCCGGTCGAGCTGGGCGTCGCATCCTTGACGAGCAGCGCGTTCTGATAGCCGCCGGTGGGATCGCGCGGATCGACGATGCGCGAATTGCCGATATTCGTCGTGGTGTGCGACAGGTTCAGGTTGAACTGCAGCCGGTCGGTCGGCGCCCACAGGAAGGTGCCCTCCACGCCCCACAGCTTGGCGTCGATATTCTCGTTGACCGAGGTGTTGGCGATGATCTTGGAAACCTGAAGGCCCTTGTAGTTGTAGTACCAGACATCGCCATTGGCCTGCAGCGTGCCGTCGAGCAGCGTGTTCTTGGTGCCGATCTCGAAAGCGTCGATGGATTCGGGACCATAGGACGGCTGCACGCCGGAGGTGCCGGGCTGAATGCCAGGATTGAAGCCGCCCGCCTTGTAGCCGCGCGCATAGGATGCGTAGAGCAGCGTGGCGTCGGTGAAGTCGACCTTCGGCGTCCAGTCGGCGACGAAGCGGCCGGTCCATTTGCGATAGGTGACGTGGTTGATCTGCCAGGCATCGTAGGGCGGCGTGCCATTGGCCCCGTTGAAATCCTCCAGACCGCGATTGGCCAGCGTCTGCAGCGCCTGGTCTTCATTGGTCGAGCCCAGCGGAATCAGGCCGCTGAGCAGCGCGATGCGACCCTGCTGGAATTTCTTGTCGGCGGTCCAGCGCAGGCCGAGCGTGAACTTCAGCGTGTCGGGAATGGCGGTGTAATACGCCTCTGCGAAGATCGCCTGCGAGGTCAGCGTGTTGCGATAGCCGTCATTGTGATAGAAGCCCGGCCCGTAAATGCAGCCATCCGAGCAGAAGGGAACGCCCAGACCGGCGAGCCCGCCCAGAATGATCGCCGGATAGTCCAGCGTGTTCGAGTTGACGAAATAGTCGCCGCTCGAATGGGTGTGCAGATAATAGCCCGCCAGCATGAAGTTCAGCGGACCGTCGAAGCGCGTGTTGAAGCGCAATTCGCCGGAGACCTGCGAGCTGGTGCCGTTGGACTGGTCATAGGCCGTCACATTGCCGGAATAGCCCGCAATGTTGCCGCCGATGATGCCCAGATTGGTGGTGCCGGAAACCGGCAGCTCGCCGGGATGGGCGGTGAAGAACGGCGCATAGTTCGCGGCATAGGCCGGACCGCCGAGCGCACTCAGAACGCCCAGGAAGGTTCCTTCGGCCACGGCCAGACGGGTCTGGTCGATCGGAATGCCGGCGACGTTGTTGTAGCTCTCCTGCGAATGCGTGGAGTTGTGGTCGTAGCCGAGCACCAGGGTCGAATCGAGCCACTCGGTCCAGGACTGCTTCCAGCTGGCGGACAGGTAGTTGTCCTGCGCCCGGTAGGTCGGGTTGAAGTCGGTGGCGATCTGGCGCGGATCGGTCGGATCGACATAGCCGGCCGGCAGGCTCGGCGCGGTCGACAGGTCGAACAGACCCAGCGCCGATCCCAGGGCGGGACCGAAGACCGCGCTCATGCCCTGCACCGAGGAGGCGATCACCGACAGGTTGGAATTCAGATTGACCGGCTGCGCGGCCAGCGAATCGGGCAGGCAGCCCAGCGTGCCGGTCGGATCGGTGTGGCAGAGCTGCTTCTGCGACCGCATCTTGTGGTCGTGCTCCTTGGAGAACGAGGCCACGAGGTCAACCGTGGTGTCCTGGGTCGGCTGCCAGCGCACGGACGAGCGCACCGAGTACTGGTCGCGGTCGTCGACATGGCTGTTGTCGAGAATATTGGTGGTGTAGCCGGAATGCTTGACCCAGTCGCCGGCGATGCGCAGGCCGAGCTGGCCGGTCACGATCGGGATGTTGAGCCAGCCTTTGACTTCCTTGGCGTCGTAATTGCCGTAGCTGGCTTCCAGATTGCCCATGAAGGAATCCAGATCGGGCTTGGCGCTGACGACACTGACCACGCCGCCGGTGGCGCCGCGGCCATAGAGCGTCGACTGCGGGCCCGCGCAGCACTTCGATGCGCTCCAGATCGTAGAAGCTGCCATCGGCCAGCGGCGGGGCGGACAGATAGACATCGTCGAAATTGATGGCGACGCCCGATTCGGCGTCATAGCCCACCGCGGTGATGCCGATGCCGCGGATCTGGAAATCCGAGCCGGTGAAGTTGCCCTTGGTGTAGCTGACATTCGGGGTGGAGAACTGCAGGTCCTTGAACTGGGCGACCTGGTGCTCCTTCAGATCCTTGTTCGAGAAGGCGCTGATGGCGATCGGGACGGTCTGAGCGTCTTCCGACTTCTTCTGCGCGGTGACCACGACCTCTTCGATCTGGGCCATCGCCGGCGCGGCAATGGCGGACGACAACAGCAAGGCACTTACAAAAGTAAGGGGCCGGAAGGTCCGGACCCGACGCTGTACAGGCATAAGTTGCTCCCCGTTAACCCTGCGACGCCGCCGGGTCTCGTTCCTGTGCCTGGTGGCCGGCTTGCGGGCGCGGTTCCCTGGCGATTTTTCGCGGCTGCACGATAGGCGGGAGGGCGGCCGTGCAGCAACAGGAACCATTTTCCGAAAATGATTTCTCGGCGGCTTGTATCTTCAATGCAACACTATGATTTTGAAGAACTATCGCTGTTGTCAGTGCAAACTAGTTATTCGAAACGGAATAATATTGCCGGATGGTTGTGGCCCAATAACGGTCCGGAAATGTTGCGGCGCGACACATGAAATGCTGCAGCCGCGCAAGCCCGTCGGGGCCTGCGCGGCTGCACGCACAGATTGCCGGGCGGTCTAGGCCCGTTTCGGGAACGGTCCGATCGGGAAGGGCTGCTCATCGCGCACGAAGCTGATGAAGGCGAGCAACTCCCACAGATACTGGATCAGATTGATGGTGAAGGTCCGCAATTCGTCGTTCACCCGGCCATTGATGGCCACGACGATGAATTGCGCCAGGGCCAGAATCAGCGTGATCCAGAAGACGAACCAGGCCACGACGCTGAAGCCGATCGCATAAAGCAGGCGAATCGCGGGAAACGGCGCGCGCGCGGCCTCGCCGCCCGGTGGGGTGCTTTGCGGACCGCTTTGCCCTGGCTGGCCTTCAGCCGACGGACCGGCAGCCCGGAATGCTGTCTGTCATCGCACTACCCTCCATTTGCGGCCGGGCCGGCCGCGTTCATGACATTTATCTAAGCTCGACCCGGCGCCGTTCAAGGGTGGCGGCCAGCGCCGCGAACGGGCCGGCCAGCAAAAGCCCCGCAAAATATCCTCCCAGATGGGCCTGCCAGGCGATCAGAGCCACTTCCACGCCCGTCCCCAGCCCGGTGACTCCGGCCAGGATATTGATCCCGATCCAGACCGCCGACCACACCAGGATGCGCGGCGACAGGATCGGCGCCAGCGGGGCCGAAGGCTCGCCGTCGGCCATGCGCGGCGGCCCCATCATCCGGAACGCCGCCCCCATCAGGCCCGGAAATCGCGCCCGAAGCGCCCACCACCGCCAGCGGCGATCCCCAGTTGAAGGCCAGATGGGTGGCCGCGCCCGGCCGCCCCGCAGATGAGGAAGAAGACAAAGAAGAGGGCGGCGTGGTAGCGCCGGGCGACCAGCGCGCCGAAGGGCAGCAGCCAGATACAGTTAATCGTCAGATGGCTGAGACCGCCATGCAGGAAGATATAAGTGAGAAAGGGCAGCGCCAGCCCGATCGGGCCCTGCGGCCCGAGCCACGCCGCCGCGCCGGAGTAATCCGCCGGGATGAAGGCATAGCGATACAGAATCTCCGCCTGCAGCGGGGCCGGCGCCAGCAGAAAGGCCGCATAGCAAGTCGCCAGCAAGCCCGATAAGAAACAAGACCGGCCAGGGCACCAGCAAGAAGGGTTGGCGCGGTCTGCGCGGTTCCTGGAAAAACGTCATAACCTGATCAATCCGCCCCGTTAACCTGCATCGGCCCGCCTCAGCGCCGCCTCGACCAGCGGCAGGCGATCATTCCCGAAATACATATCCTCTCCGTTTACGAACAGTGTGGGCGAGCCAAAACCGCCGCGAGCAATCAGCGCATCGGTGTTAACGCGCAGCGCCTCCTTGATCTCCGGCGCCTGGCTGCGGGCCAGCAGCGCCGGGCCATCCAGACCCGCGCTGGCCGCCGCCGCAGCCAGCACCGCCGGCTGGCTGATATCTTCCAGTTCGCCCCAATAGGCTTCGAACAGCGCCCGGGCAAATGGGCACCAGCCGTCCCTGCTCGTCGGCCGCCAGCACGCAGCGCATGGCCGAAACCGCCCGCACCGGAAACACGGGCGGCTTGCCGATGCGGATGCCGGCCAGCCGCGCCCAATCCTGCAGATCCTTCTCGGAATAGGACGCCTTGCGCGGATCGGGATTGGCGCGGCGTTCATAGACCTCCTGGTTAACGGCATTGAAGACGCCGCCGACCAGGATCGGACGCCACTCCACCTGCACCCGCGTGCGGGCGAGGATGTCCTGAATGCGGACAAATGCCAGATAGGTCCACGGCGAGGAGCAGTCGAAGAAGAATTCCAGGCGCGTCATCAGCGTCTTTCCCGCAACAAGCGCCCGAACCTAGCCGCCCCGGTCCCGGTTTGAAACAGATATGGGCGTGTGGGGCGTCCACAGACTGGCACGGCGGTTGCTGTCCATGGGTCCGAGACCAAAACGGACACTGCCATGCGCCAGACCCTGAACCCTATCGTCCTTGCCGCGATCGCCGCCGGTTTCGGCGCCACGCTGCTGGCCGGTTCGGCTGAGGCGGCCGGCTACGACAACATGGCGTCCTACAACACGCCTTACGGCATGGCGCCGGGACAGGAAACCCGGACCATCAATCCGTCGATGCGCGACGCCAACGGCAATCTGACGATCGTCAACGGCCAGGTGACGTCATCTTCGGTGAATCCAGCAAAGCGGCGTGCAGAGCGCCGGCGCTTCGGTGAACGGCACCGGATCGAGTGGAACGGGCGCGATGTTCGGCGGCGCCACCGCAATCGGAAATTCGCTGAACGTCGTGACCACCGGAACGAACAACACGGTAATCGTGACCTCGACGCAGACAAACACTGGCGACCTAACAGCCAATGTCAGCATCAACGGTCATTAGGTAGAGAAGGGAAGCCCCTCCCATGACTGCGCGCGGAAAACGATATCTCCTGAAGCCCTTGGTCTTCGGACTGGCGGCGATCGCGCTGCAAGGCTGCATCACGCCGATGCCCGATTCGACCGGCCGCTACACCAGCCCGATCGGCGGCTCGCCGGTGATCGCCAACGAAACGCCCTATTCGAACGCGCTGCGCTGCCTGGACGGCTATACCGCGCGCAGGCCGATCCGCATCGCCGTCGGCCAGATCGCCGACTACACCGGCAAGTACAGCGCCGACAGCACCGGCAAGGCCGTGACCCAGGGCGCGTCCCTGATGGCGATGAGCGCGCTTGCCAAGGCCGGCGTGCCGCTGGTCGAACGCTTCGACACCTCGGTCGCCGAGCTGGAGCTGAAATACGCCAACAACAAGCTGATCACCGACAATCCGACGGCCAAGGGCCCGGGCGACTATCGCAAGATCTTCGCCGGCTCGATCCCCGGATCGAACTATTACCTGGTCGGCGGCATCACCGAGCTGAACTTCAATATCCGCTCGATCGGCGCCAATGCCGATGGCGGCGACACCGCCGCCAACGGCCTGAAGGGCACCGCCGGCGGCAACATGTATGTGATGAATGTCGGCCTCGACCTGCGACTGGTCGACACCGACACGCTCGAGGTGGTGGACGTCGTCTCCTACCAGAAGCAGATCATCGGCCGCCAGATTTCGGCGGGCGTGTTCGACTTCCTGGGCCACACCTTCTTCGACGCAAGCCTGGGTGAGAGCGCGCTCGAACCCATCCAGCTGGCCGTCCGCTCCGTGATCGAACGGGCAACGCTGGAAATGGCGTCACGTCTGTACCGGGTTCCGGCCGGCGTTTGCACCGGAACTCTCAACACGGCGGCCGATCCGCTCGCCGATGCCTCGCACCGCCAACCCTACTACCCGCCGGCACGCACCAACACGGCGTATGCAACCACCCCGGAGAACCACTATGCGCAAACTCGCCAGAGCCCTTACTATGGCTACAGCAATGACGATCCTGCCTCTCAGCCTAGCTTGCGCGGCGGGATCAACTGACCCGGCCGGCAGCAACATCCTGAACGGCCAGGTCAACTTCAACATCAGCGTGTCGACTCTCAATGCCTCGACCTACGGCATCGGCGGCGACGTGGTCGGCCAGTCGGTTGCCGGCGGCAATGCGGTGGACATCACGACGATGAACGACACCCATGTCACCAACAACCAGTACAACAAGAGCGCGACGATCAAATCGACCATCAATGCGGGCGTCGGCAATATCGGCGGCAGCGTCGGTTACAGCTCGCAAGCCGTCTGCAACTCGGCCGGAATCTCGACCGATCCGACGGTAACCGCGGTGAACAGCAACCAGGATTGCCAGTCGATCGATCCGACCTCGACCATCAACGCCAACATCGCCCATATCGGTGGCGATATCGGGCTGGCCAGCCACGCGGTCGGCAACAGCTTCGAGGCCGACAGCAACGCCTCGAACATGCCGGTCACGACCAACCAGATCAACACCTCCTTCGTGCATTCGAAGGTCAATGCCAACGTCGCCCATGTCGGCGGCAGCGTCAGCGCGTCGTCGGCCGCGATCGCCAACAACGCCCAGATCATCCACTATTCGACCGGCAACTAGCCCGTCGAGACGATCCGCGCGACATCCTCCGGGGGCAACAGAGGATGTCGACTTGAGGGAGGGCCAAGCGCCCTCCCTCCTTTTTTATGGCGTGAGACGATCCAGCCGGAACGGTGCGAGATCGACCCCGCTGGCCCCGTCGCAAACCAGCTGTGCCAGGGCCTCGCCGATGGCCGGCGAATGCTTGAAGCCGTGGCCGGAACAGGCCGACACGATGATCACATTGCCGCAATCGGGATGGCGGTCGATGACGAAGCCGGCATCGGGCGCCAGCGTGTAGAGGCAGGCGGCCGTCCGGACACAGTCCGATCCCAGATCGGGCAGATGCGGGGCGATGAAGGTGTCATACATGGCTGCGATTTCGTCGGCACCGACCTCGCGGCGCAGCGCATCGGGTGCGGTCTCCTCGAGATATTGCTCTGTGGCGAGCTTGACGCCGCCCTTTGGGCCGTCGATGGCCGGAAAGCCGTAGATCACCTGGTCGCCGGTCTGCAGCTCCCAGATGAAGACCGGACAGCGCGCCGGCACGAAGCGGTCGAAATTGCGCGACACCTCGAACCAGAACAGCACCTGCCGCAAGACGCGGAACAGGCCCGCGAAATCGCGACCGAGCAGTTGGGGCATCCACGGCCCGGCGGCCAGGATCAGCTTGCCGGCCGTATAGGCGGCCTTGTCGGTCGTCACCCGCACGCCGCCGGCCTCACGCCGCCAGCCGGTGAAGGTTTCGCCCGTATGGATCTGCGCGCCGTGACGGGACGCCAGATCGAGCTGGGCGCGTAGCGCCCGTTCGACCCGCACGAAGCCGGCGCCGGGCTCGTAATAGCCGGTCTCGTTGTCGCGCACGGCGAATTGCGGAAAGCGGCGGCGGATATCGCCGGCGTCCAATCGTTCATGGGCAATGCCGTGATCGCGCGCCGCGGCCAGCGTGTGTTCGAAGAAATTTTCGACATGGGTGGTGGCGGTGCGGGCCGGGCTGGAGATGATCAGCTCGCCATTGACCGTGAACAGATCCGCGTCCGCCTCCGCTTCGATCTGCCGCCACAACTGGTGGCTGCGCTGCACCAGCGGAGTCAGGTGGTCACCCTCGCCGATGGCCAGCCGCGTGATGCGGGTATCGCCATGGCTGGAGCCATGATCGTGCGGCGGCGCGAACCGGTCGATCCCCAGCACCGCACCGCCGCGACGGGCGAGTTGATGCAATGTCGCGCCGCCCATGGCGCCCAAACCCACGACGATGGTGTCGAAATCCGTCATCTGAACTCTTCCATGCCGCAGGCCGGCGCGGCTTTGCAATGCCGCCCGGCCATGGGATGATTTGCCCCCGCCGCCAGCCATCCCCGGATCGCCGCTCGTGACACGTCTGATTCTGCTCCCGGCCGCGCTCTGTCTGGCCGCCGCGCTCGCCGGTTGCGAGGCCCGCAAGCCCGCGCCGACGCCCGAAGAGGCGCTGAAGCTGGCGCCGGACGATGCGCATCTGGCCCAGCTCTACGAACATTCCTGCAAGGCCTGCCATGCGGTGCCCGGCACCGGGGCGCCGCTGGTCCACGATCATGCCGCCTGGGATCCGCGCTGGAAGAAGGGCGAAGCCGTGCTGCTGGCCCATGCGGTGACCGGCTTTCAGGCCATGCCGGCGGGCGGCCAATGCGCGGCCTGCACCCCCGACGACCTGCGAAAGCTGATAGGCTTCCTGGCGGACAGGGGGGATGGGTCATGAGCGTTTCCAGACGGACGGTTCTGACGGCGGCCGGCGCGGGCGCAGCCGTTGTTGCAGCAGCGGGCGGCGCCGGCTATGTGGCGGCCACGCGCGAGAAGCCCGAACCGCCGGCGCCCCCGGCCACCGACAAACAGGGCCATATGGTGTGGCGCAACTGGTCGGGCATTCAGCATTCCTATCCCGAATTGCGCGTAGCGCCGACCAGCGAGGAGCAGCTGGCGCAAATGCTCAAAAGCGCGCCGGCCCCGATCCGCGCCGTCGGCGCCGGACATTCCTTCATGCCGCTGGTGCCCACCGACGGCACCCTTCTGACACTGGATGAAATCTCCGGACTGGTGCGCGTCGAGGGCGACGAGGCGACGGTGAAAGCCGGCACGCGGCTGGGCGATCTGGGCCCCGCGCTCGCCGCCCATGGCCGCGCCATGGCCAATCTGCCCGACATCAACAAGCAATCGCTGGGCGGGGCGCTGGGCACAGCGACTCATGGCACCGGCGCCAGGCTGCGCGCGATCCATGGCGACGTGACGGACCTGCGCCTGGTCACCGCCACCGGCGATATCCTGGAGTGCAGCGCGACCAACAATCCCGATCTGTTCAATGCCGCGCGCGTCTCGCTGGGCTCGATCGGCATCATCACACAGGTGACGCTGAAGACCGTGCCGGCGCGCAATGTGCACCGGCGGGTGTGGCTGGAACATTTCGACGAGGCGCTCGACAAGGCGGAAGCGCGCTGGAAGACGCACCGCAATTTCGAATTCTATGCGGTGCCCTTCACCGGGCTGTGCGCCAATATCGCCAATGACGAGACCGACGAGAAACCGCGGCCGCGCGGCCCCGAAACCAATTCCGACTTCCTGTCGGTGCTGAAGGGCCTGCGCAACCTCCTGGGATTTTCGACGACCTTGCGCAAGGCGGCGGCCGAGGCCTTGCTCTCGGCCTATGCCTCCGAGCCCGAAGAGGCGGTGGACGAAGGCTGGAAGCTGCTCTCGACCGACCGGCCGGTGCGCTTCAACGAGATGGAATATCACCTGCCGGCCGAAACCCAGCTGGCGGCGCTGCGCGAGGTGGTCGCCGCCATCGAGGCCAATCGTCCCGACGTGTTCTTTCCCATCGAACTGCGCCGCATCGCGCCCGACGATGCCTGGCTGTCGCCCTTCCAGGGCGGCGAGCACGGCTCGCTGGCGGTCCACGCCTATTACAAGGACGATTACAAATTCTTCTTCAGCCTGATCGAGCCGATCCTGCGCCGTCACGGCGGCCGGCCGCATTGGGGCAAGCTGAACTCGCTCAGGAACGCCGATTTCGCGGCGCTCTATCCGCGCTGGAACCAGTTCCATGAACTGCGCAAGAGCCTGGATCCCGAGGAGCGGCTGCTCAATCCTTATCTGAAGACCATTCTGGCGGGCTGACGCGCGGGCTGGCAGTTCCGCGCGACGCATGACAGTCTGCCCCCGCACAACCGGCCGGGGGCAGATTTGACCGAACCATCGACGACACCACGCGCGCGCGAGCTGACGCTGCGCGGGCTCATTCTTGGCGTGCTCATCACCTTCATCTTCACCGCCGCCAACACCTATCTGGGCCTGAAGGTGGGGCTGACCTTCGCCACCTCGATCCCCGCGGCCGTGATTTCCATGGCGGTGCTCTCCTTCTTCTCCAAGGCTTCGGTGCTGGAGAACAACATCGTGCAGACGGTAGCCTCGGCCGCCGGCGCGCTGTCCTCCATCATCTTCGTGCTGCCTGGACTTGTGATCATCGGCTGGTGGAGCGGCTTCGACTTCTGGACCTCGTTTCTGGTCTGCGCCTCGGGCGGCATCATCGGCGTGCTCTTCACCATTCCCCTGCGCCGGGCGATGGTGACCAATTCCGATCTTCCCTATCCCGAAGGCCTCGCGGCCGCCGAAGTGCTGAAAGTCGGTTCCGGCGTGCGCGGCGAGAGCGGCGCCGACGGCGCGAGCGACGCCCGCGAAGGGCTGATGGCCGTGATCTATGGCGCCGTGGCCTCCACCGGATTGGCGGTCCTGGCCGCCACGCGCATCGGCGCCGGGGAAGTGCAGAGCTATTTCAAGGTCGGCAGCGGCGCGAGCGGCTATGACATCAGCCTGTCGCTGGCGCTGTTCGGCGCGGGCCATCTGGTCGGATTGTCGGTCGGTCTGGCGCTGCTGCTCGGCGTCGGCATCGCCTGGGTCGGCGCGGTGCCCTACCTCACCGCCATCACGCCGATGGCCGCGGGCATGAGTGCCGCCGATTTCGCCGGACACATCTGGTCGACGCAGGTGCGTTTCATCGGCGCCGGTGCGATTGCAGTGTCCGCCTTGTGGACGCTGGCCAAGCTCGCCAGACCGGTGGCATCCGGCCTGATGGCGACGCTGGTGAGCGCACGCGGACGGGGCCTCGCGCATCCGACCGACAGGGACATGTCGCCGCTCTCCATCGGCGTCTGGGCTCTCGGCTGCATGGCGGTAATCGTAGGCCTGGTGCTGCACTTCGTGCACGGCACGCCACTCGAAGCCGAACGAATCGAGTTGGTGCTGGTCACCATCGGCTTTGTGCTCTTGGGCGGTTTTCTGGTGTCTGCGATCTGCGGCTATCTGGCCGGGCTGGTCGGCTCGACCAACAGCCCGCTTTCCGGCGTCGGGATTCTGGCAATCCTGCTTTATGCCAGCCTGCTCGCGGTGATCGTGCCGATGGTGGCCGATGGCGGCAACAAGGCGCTGATCGCCTTTGCGCTGTTCACCCTGTCCATCGTGTTCGCCGCGGCCACGACCTCCAACGACAATCTGCAGGACCTGAAGACCGGCCAACTGGTGGGCGCCGCACCCTGGGCGCAGCAGATCGCGCTGATCGTCGGCGTGCTGGCGGGCGCGGCGATCATTCCGCCGGTGCTCGATCTTCTGGCCCATGCCTATGGCTTTGCCGGACAGGTCGGCGGCGCCGCGGTCGGCGGCAATGCGCCATTGCCCGCGCCGCAGGCCGTGCTGATCTCGTCACTGGCGCAAGGCGTGCTCGGCGGCACGCTGAACTGGACCATGCTGACCATCGGCGCCGGCATCGGCGTGGCGGTGGTGGCGCTCGACGAGTTCCTGGGATGGCGCAAGATGATCCGCTTGCCGCCGCTGGGCGTGTGCATCGGCATCTATCTGCCGATGTCGGCCTCCATGCCGGTGGTGTTCGGGGCGCTGGTCTCGCAATGGTTCAAGGCACGGGCCGCCAAGACGGCATCGCCCAAACAGGTCGAACAAAAGGGCGTGCTGGTGGCCTCGGGCATGATCGTGGGCGAGAGCCTGTTCGGCGTGGCGCTTGCGGGCGTCATCGTGGCCACCGGCAAGGAGGCACCGCTGGCGCTGGTTGGCGCCGATTTCGCCTGGGCCAATGCGATCGGCCTGGCCGCCTTTGCCGGATTGGTGGTGGTGCTCTATCGCTGGATGCTGCGCCCGCGCTAACGCGCGGCGATCTGCCTGGCCAGCGCCAGAATATGCTCGGCCTGTTTCAGATGCGGCTGGTCGAGCATCTTGCCGTCCAATGAGGCGACCCCCGCGCCGGTGGCAAAGGCGGCCACAACCTTGCGCGCGTGATCGACATCCTCGGCCGAGGGCGTGAAGGCCGCATTGATGATTTCCACCTGACCGGGATGGATCGCCAGCATGCCGGTGAAGCCTTCGCGCTGGGCGGCGCGCGCGGCGCGCGCAAGGCCCTCGCTCATCGCGGAAATCGGCATGCAGGGTTTCGATCGCCTCGACGCCGGCCGCCTTGGCCGCGATCAGGCACAGCGAGCGCACCACCTTGTAGGTGAACAGGAATTCGCCCTTGTCGTCGCGATTGGCGGCGGCGCCGAGGGCGGCGGCCAGATCCTCCGCGCCCCAGGTGAGCGCACAAAGCCGGGGCGGCGGATTGGTGTAGTGCATCAGGTTGAGCACGGCTGCCGGGGTTTCGGTGGCCACCGGCAGCACCTTGATGGCGCCGCGCGGCAGACCGTGGGCGGCTTCGCGCGCCGCGATCATGCGATCGAGCTCGATCAGCACGCCGGGCGAATCCGGCTTGGGCACGACGAGCCCGGCCGGCGCGGCCTCGACGATGGCATCGAGATCGGCGGCGCAATCTTCGCTGTCCACCGGATTGATGCGCACGAACAGCGCCGGGCCCTTGGCCGGCGCCTTGCGGATATAGTCGACAGCCAACCGGCGCGCGGCCGGGCGGTTGGCACTTGCGACCGAATCCTCGAGATCGAGGATCAGTGCATCGGCCGGCGAGGATTTCGATTTCTCGAGCTTCTTCTCGCTGTCGGCGGGCACGAAGAGGAGCGAGCGCAGGATCATACTTCCACCGTCTTCTTCAGCATCAGGGCCGAGCGCTTGCACTGGGCGACGATCTCGCCCCGCTGATTGATGGCGCGGTGGGCGAAGATGACGATGCCGTTGGCGGGGCGCGATTTCGATTCGCGCAGCTCCAGCACCTCGGTCTCCACCCGCAGGGTGTCGCCATGGAAGACCGGCTTGGGGAAGCGCACCTCGTCCATGCCGAGATTGGCGACCGTCGTACCCAGCGTGGTCTCGCCCACCGAGATGCCGATCATCAGCCCCAGCGTGTAGAGCGAGTTGACGATGCGGGTGCCGAACTCCGTGCCCTTGGCGTATTCCTCGTCGAGGTGGAGCTGGGCCGGGTTGTGGGTCATGGCGGTGAAGAAGACATTGTCGGCTTCGGTCACCGTGCGCCGTATCGCATGGTCGAAGGTCTGACCGACGGAGAAATCTTCGAAATAGAGACCGGGCATTGCGCGCTCTTGGCTGACATCATCGGGGGGAGGGGGTCGAAAATTTTGAATTCAACCCACCCCGATCCGGAGCCTAGCGCAGGGCGGAACCGCGCGAAACGATCCCTGCGAATTTATCCAAGCCTTTGGGCATGCTGGCGAAAGGCCGGATGCTTGTTTTCGCGTTTTGGACTTTTCGCGTCCCCGGGGGGAGGCTTGCGCAACAGAATTGTTCCGCGATTTTTCTCCGTTCTTTCATCTTGCGCGGCCGCACGATTCCCGTTCGCCGAAACGCACCCGTTCCGCCGGCGCGGCAAGCGCCACTTTTCCGATAGGAGATATGGGCCGCCCGCGCGCGCATTCAAGACCAGCGCGGACGATTGCGCGCGATTGCGGCCTCGCGGCCACACTGCCAATGACATTTCACAGGATGCGCTCGAACAGCATCAGCGAGCGCTCGCCGGAGACGATGTCGGCGCCACGCACAAAGCCGCAGGCTTCGGCCACATGCACCGAGGCGGTGTTGCCGGGTGTGATGATCGCGATCGTGCGGACCGGCCCGAAATGTTCGCGGCCCCATGCCAGCACGGCCCGCACCGCCTCGCTGACATAGCCCTTGCCCGCGGCGGACGGCACGACGCCATAGCCAAGCTCGGGAATGCCGGCCAGCGCGATTGTCCGACGGCAGATTGCGCTCGATGAACCCGGCCTCGCCGATGAGCTGGCCGCTCGATTTTTCCTCGATGGCCCAGGAGCCGAAACCGGTCAGGGTCCAATGGCCCGGAAAGCGCAGGAATTTGAGCCAGGCTTCGTCGCGGCTGAGCGGCACCCCGGCGCCGATGAAGCGCACGACCTCGGGCATGGCCCACATGGACGCGACGAAGTCGAAATCCGCGCGACGATGGGCGCGCAGGATGAGACGGGGGGTAGAGAGTGTGGGGGCGTTCATGAGTGTGGATGGTACGGTGACTGCGCCAGCTTAAACCCGATTGTCATCCCCGGCGAGCATTCGCATCGAAGATGCGGATGCGAGGTCAAGGGGACCCAGGAGGTCCCGCTGGCTCTCGCTCTCCGGCCATGACGGAACAAAGTTTTTCGGCAGCATTGGCGCTGCGTCGTTTCCTGGGTCCCCTTGACCTCACAGCGCACGCTGTCGCGTGCGCTGTTCGCCGGGGATGACAGATGAGATAGGCGTTCGCGATGATCAGTACGACTTCGGCAGATCCAGCACGTTCTCGGCGATGAAGCTCAGGATCAGCTGCTCGGTCACCGGCGCAATGCGGGTGAGGATCGATTCGCGGAACAGGCGTTCGACCTGGAATTCCTTCGCATAGCCCATGCCGCCATGGGTCATGACGGCGCGCGTGCAGGCGTCGAAGGCGGCGCGGGCGCCGAGGAACTTGGCGGCATTGGCTTCGGCGCCGCAGGGCTGCTTGGCATCGTACAAATTGGCCGCGCGCATCGCCATCCAGAAGGCGCTTTCGAGATAGGTCCAGCTTCTCGGCCAGCGGGATGCTGGATGCCCTGGTTCTGGCCGATGGGCCGGCCGAAGACCACAGCGCTCGCGCGCGTAATCGGCGGCGCGGCGCAGCGCGTCGCGGCCGATGCCGATGGCCTCGCAGCGCGATCAGGATGCGCTCGGGGTTGAGTCCGTCGAGCAGATAGCGAAAGCCCCTGCCCTCCTCGCCGATGCGGTCCTCCTCGGGCACGAACAGATCGTCGATGAAGACGGCGTTCGAATCGACGGCGCTGCGGCCCATCTTGTCGATGCGGCGGACCTCGACTTGCTCGCGGTCCAGCTGCGGTGTAGAACAGCGTCATGCCGTCGGTCGGTTTCTTGCAACTCGGCCTTGGGCGTGGTGCGCGTCAGCAGCAGGATACGGTCGGCCTCCTGCGCGGTGGTGGTCCACATCTTGCGGCCCTTGACGCGATAGCCGCCCTTCACCCTGGTGGCGAAGGTCGAGATCGACGTGGTGTCGAGGCCGGCATCGGGTTCGGTGACGCCGAAGCAGGCCTTCTCCCGGCCCTCGATCAGCGGCGTCAGCCAGCGCGCCTTCTGCTCGGCGGTGCCATGGACGACGATCGGATGCGGGCCGAACAGATTGATGTGGATGGTCGAGGCCGCCGAGAAGCCGCCGCCATGCTTGCGTGACCGTGTGCATCATCAGCGCGGCCTCGGTGACGCCGAGCCCGGCCCCGCCCAGCTCGGCCGGCATGGTGATGCCCAGCCAGCCGCCCTCGGCCATGGCGCGGTGGAATTCCTCGGGGAAGCGCGCAGCCCGGTCGCAATCGCTCCAATAGGCGTCGTCAAAGCCGGCGCAGACCCGCGCCACGCCCTCCTCAATCGCCTTCTGATCGTCTGTGATTGTGATATCCACTTGGTATACCTTTCACATTAGAATTATCTAATGTAGTGGCTCCCATTCTCGGCACACGCAAAAGCCCACATTAGGAATGTCCCCATACAGATATTGCGTGGGATGCCATGCGAGCTAATATGAAAAATCAAGAGGTAACGCTTGGGATTCGCCGTCAGCAATTGGCCAACGGGCATGGCAGAACCGTGAGCGTTCAACCCACGGCACGGTTTTGGCCAGACGGCAACGGCGAACACGGCAGTGGAGTAGCACGCATCTCATGAGTCCTGATTCGGCTGACGGGCAAGTGATCGCCGCGCCCGAGCCTTCCTCCGGCATCGCGCCGACCGACACCAGCGATCCCAACTACTTCCACAAAGTTGTCGATTGTCAGTGGGCGTGCCCCGCCCATACCCCCGTGCCGGAATATATCCGCCTGATCGCGGAAGGGCGTTATTCCGACGCCTATATGATCAACTGGAAATCGAACGTGTTTCCGGGCGTGCTGGGCCGCACCTGCGACCGGCCCTGCGAGCCGGCCTGCCGGCGCGGACGGGTGGAAGACGAACCGGTCGCGATCTGCCGCCTCAAGCGCGTCGCCGCCGACAACAAGGACGACATCACCGCGCGCCTGCCCAAGCCGGCGACAAAGAAGAACGGCAAGCGCATCGCCCTGATCGGCGCGGGGCCGGCCTCGCTGACGGTCGCGCGCGATCTTCTGCCGCTGGGCTACACCTGCGTTCTCTACGACCAGGATCCCAAGGCGGGGGGAATGATGCGCACGCAGATTCCGAAATTCCGCCTGCCCGAAAAGGTGCTGGACGAGGAATGCGATTACATTCTGGGGCTGGAGCCGGAAACCCGCTTTGGCGAGAAGATCGACAGCCTCAAATCGCTGCTGGCCGAGGATTATGACGCGATCTTCGTCGGCTCCGGCGCACCGCGCGGCCGCGACCTCGACATTCCCGGCCGCCAGGAGGCGAGCGACCACATTCATATCGGCATCGACTGGCTCTCGAGCGTCTCGTTCGGCCATATCGACTCCATCGGCAAGCGCGTGATCGTGCTGGGCGGCGGGAACACCGCGATGGATTGCTGCCGCACCTCGCGCCGCCTGGGCGGCGAAAAGGTCGATGTCGTGGTCCGCTCCGGCTTCGAGGAAATGAAGGCCAGCCCCTGGGAAAAAGACGATGCCATGGGCGAGGGCATTCCGATCCACAACTTCCTGGTGCCCAAGGAATTCACCCACGAGGACGGCAAGCTGACCGGCGTGACCTTCGAGAAGGTCAAGGCCGAATACGACGACAAGGGCCGGCGCAAGCTGGTCCCGACCGGCGAGCCGGACGTGCACATGCCCTGCGACGACGTGCTGGTCGCCGTCGGCCAGGAAAACGCCTTCCCCTGGATCGAGCGCGATATCGGCCTGGAATTCGACGATCGCTGGGACATGCCCAAGGTCGACGAGGAGACCTATCAGTCGACCAATCCGCGCGTCTTCTTCGGCGGCGACGCGGCCTTCGGCCCCAAGAACATCATCTGGGCCGTGGCCCATGGCCATGGCGCGGCGGTCTCCATCCACCTGCACTGCCAGGGCAAGGATGTGAAGGCCGACCGGCCCGCCGCCGCATGGTCAATCTGACCAGCCAGAAGATGGGCATCCACGAATGGTCCTATGACAACGACGTGTCGCTGGACCTGCGCTTCAAGGTGCCGCATGCCCCGCATGAGCAGACGCTGCAGCAATGTGAACATGGAGGTGGAGCTCGGCTTCACCCGCGATCTGGGCTTCAAGGAGGCGCAGCGCTGCCTCAATTGCGACGTCGAGACCGTGTTCGAGACCAAGATCTGTGCATCGAGTGCGACGCCTGCGTCGACATCTGCCCGATGGACTGCATCACCTTCACGCCCAACGGTCCGGAGAGCGAGCTGCGCCACGCGGCTGACCGCGCCGGCGCGCCAATCGCCGAGCAGGACCTCTATGTCTCCGACCTGCTCAAGACCCGGCGCGTGATGGTGAAGGACGAGGATGTCTGCCTGCATTGCGGGCTGTGCGCCGAACGCTGCCCCACCGGCGCCTGGGACATGAAGAAATTCTATCTCGAAACCGCGCAGGCCTCCTCATGCAGCCGATAGCAGCGACCAACGACTTCGTCGTCAAATTCGCCAACGTCAACGGTTCGGGCTCGGCCAGCGCCAACGAGCTGTTCGCCAAATGCATGCTGCGCATGGGCGTGCCGGTGGCCTCGCGCAACATCTTCCCGTCGAACATCCAGGGCCTGCCGACCTGGTACGAGGTGCGGGTCTCGGGCGAAGGCTGGCTGGGGCGGCGCGGCGGCGTCGACCTGATGGTGGCGATGAACCCGCAGACCTGGGACAAGGACGTCGCCGAGATCGAGCCGGGCGGCTATCTGCTCTACGACTCCACCAAGCCGATGCCGGCCGTCGAAGTTCCGCGACGACATCACCGTGCTCGGCGTGCCGCTGACGGCGCTGTGCAACACGCTGGAGGGCACGATCCCGCGCGAGCGCCAGCTGTTCAAGAACATCGATCTATGTCGGCGCGCTGTCGGCGCTGCTGGGCTTCGAGCCCGGCGTGGTCGAGGAGCTGATCGCGCGAGCAGTTCAAGGGCAAGGACAAGCTGATCGGCCCCAACATGGAGGCGCGTCGAGCTGGGCCACGATTATGCGCGCCGAGCATCTCGCCGGCCAATGCCAGCTCAGGTCGAGCGCAGCGACGAGGTCGGCGACCGCATCTTCATCGGCGGCAACGACGCGGCGGCGCTGGGCGCGGTCTATGGCGGGGCGACGGTCTGCGCCTGGTACCCGATCACGCCCTCGACCTCGCTGGCCGAAGCCTTCACCAAGCATTGCGAAGAGCTGCGCGTCGATCCCGAGACCGGCAAGAACAGGTTCGCCATCGTGCAGGCCGAGGACGAGATCGCCTCGATCGGCATGGTGATCGGCGCCGGCTGGAACGGCGCGCGCGCCTTCACCGCACCTCGGGCCCCGGCATCTCGCTGATGCAGGAGTTCATCGGCCTGGCCTATTTCGCCGAGATCCCGGCGGTGATCTTCGACGTCCAGCGCGGCGGGCCCTCGACCGGCATGCCCACGCGCACCCAGCAGGCCGACATCTGATCGGCGCGCCTATGCCAGCCACGGCGACACCAAGCACGTGCTGCTGCTGCCCGAGGACCCGCGCGAGAGCTTCGAATTCTCGGCGCGCTGGCCTTCGATCTGGCCGAGCGGCTGCAGACGCCGGTCTTCGTGATGATGGACCTCGACATCGGCATGAACGACTGGCTGTGCGAGCCGCTTCGCTGGGACGACAGCCGCCAGCTACGACCGCGGCAAGGTGATGACCGCCGAGGAGCTGGAGGCCGGCAAGCGATTTCGGCCGCTATCTGGACGTCGACGGCGACGGCATCCCCTATCGCACCCTGCCCGGCACGCATCCGACGCAAGGGCGCCTATTTCACCCGCGGCACCACGCCGCGACCGCCTACGCGCGCTACAGCGAGGAGGGCTCGGTCTATGTCGACAACATGCAGCGGCTGCTGCGCAAGTTCGAGACCGCCAAGGCGCTGGTGCCCGCACCGGTGCATGCGCATGCGCCGAAGGCCGACCACGCTACGGCGTGATCTATTTCGGCTCGACCGCGCCGGCCATGCGACGAGGCGCTTGACGTGCTGGAAGCGCAGGGCCTGCATCTGGACGCGCTGCGGGTCCGCGCCTTTCCCTTCAGCGAGGAGGTGGTCGACTTCATCGCCGCGCACGAACGGGTGTTCGTCGTCGAGCAGAACCGCGACGCGCAGATGCGCACGCTGCTGGTCAACGAATGCGCAGATCGATCCGGCGCGGCTGTCGCCGGTGCTGCACTATGACGGCACGCCGATCACCGCGCGCTTCATCACCCGCGCGATCTGCCGACGCGCATGGACGCTGCCCTGGCCGCAAGTGAGGAGGCCGCCGAATGACCTAGATCGCCAAGCCGAAGCTGCACCACCCGACCCTGCCGACCAACGAGCTGGGCTACACCCGGCGCGACTACGAGGGCCGGATCTCGACGCTGTGCGCCGGCTGCGGGCACGACTCGATCTCCGCGGCGATCATCCAGGCCTGCTTCGAGCTCGCCATCGCAGCCGCACCGGGTCGCCAAGCTGTCGGGCATCGGCTGTTCGTCGAAGACGCCCGACTATTTCCTGGGCCAGCAGCCACGGCTTCAACTCGGTGCACGGCCGCATGCCGTCGGTGCTGACCGGCGCCAACCTGGCCAACCGCGACCTGATCTATCTGGGCGTCTCCGGCGACGGCGACAGGCCTCGATCGGCCTGGGCCAGTTCGCCCACTGCCATGCGCCGCGGCGTCAACATGACCTATATCGTCGAGAACAACGGCGTCTACGGCCTGACCAAGGGCCAGTTCTCGGCCACCGCCGACAAGGGCTCGAAGACCAAGAAGCGGCGTCAATCAACGACGACGCCGCATCGATCTGGTCGCCTGGCGCTGCATGCTGGGCGCGACCTTCGTGGCCCGCAGCTTCTCCGGCGACAAGGAGCAGCTCGTGCCGCTGATCAAGGCGGCGATGGCGCACCAGGGCGCGGCCTTCATCGACGTCATCAGCCCCTGCGTGCAGTTCAACAACCACGCCGGCAATCGACCAAGAGCTACGACTATCGTGCGCGAGCACAACGAGGCGGTGAACCGGCTCGACGTGATCGAGCCGCGCGAAGCCGATCACGGTGGACTACGAGCCGGGCACGACGTCGAGGTCGTCCGTCAGCATGACGGCTCGGTGCCTCAAGCTGGCCAAGCTGCACGCCGACTACGATCCCCACGACCGCGTCGCGGCGCATGGCCTATCTGCAGGAGCGCCATGCGGTCGGCGAGATCGTTACGGGCCTGCTCTACGTCGATCCCGCCGCCGCAGGACCTGCACGCCGCGCTGGGCACGGTGGAGACCCCGCTCAACCGCTGGATGCCGATGCGCTGACGCCGGGCGCAGAAGCGCTCGACGCCATCAACGAGAGCTATCGCTAGGCTAACCTCCACGAGCCGGTCGAGGCCGCACCGCCGCAAGGCCGCGCGGGCCTTGCCGCTCTGTGCTTGTCACAATATACCCCAAAGGGGGTATAAATTGGAAGGCGGCGGGATCGAACGGCGGTCCATCCGATCCGACGACGCGAACAGGAGGATCAATCATGAAAATGCGCATTCTCGTTCCCATGGTCGCGGCACTTGCGCTCGGCGCGAGCGGGGCCCTAGCCCAGCCGGCCCGGTGGCATGGGTGGCAAGATGGGCCAGCAGCACATGTCCGACACGCGCAGATGGACAGCGCTTGGACCGCATGAATTCATGATGGGTCAGGCCAGGTCGGCGCAGGCGCGGAGCATGAAATTCATGCAGGAGCATATGCAACTGATGCAGCAGCAGATGCAGGCCATGCATTCCATGATGGGCGGCGGCATGATGAACGGCCGGATGGGTAATGGCGGCATGATGGGCGCCAACGGCATGGGCGGTGGCAAGGTCGGCAACTCGACCGACATGCTGAACCGCATGCAAACCCGCATGGACATGATGCAGCAGATGATGGGGCAGATGCTCGATCAGCAGAACATGATGATGCGGCAGAAGCAGAACAAGTAGCGCGGCCGACCTGCAGGAATTCACCAACATGACGCCGCTTGTCAAACCGAGCCGCCGGCACTTCGTGCAGGGCCTGGCGACTGCCGGCGGGCTGGCGCTTACACCCGGCTGGGCGCGCCGGGCCTGGGCCGACGACGCACCCTTCGGCGGCCTGCCGACGCTGACGGGCACCCGCTACGACCTGACCATTGGCGAATTGCCCGTCGACATCACGGGCAAGACGCGCATCGCCACGGTCGTCAACGGCATCATGCCGGGGCCGTTGCTGCATTGGCGCGAGGGCGACGACATTGCGCTGGCCGTGACGAACCGGCTCAAGGTGCCGACCTCGATCCACTGGCACGGGATCCTCTTGCCGAACGCGATGGACGGCGTGCCGGCGCTGACCTATCGCGGCATCATGCCGGGGGAGACCTTCACTTATCGCTTTGCGGTCAAGCAGGCCGGCACCTACTGGTATCACAGCCATACGGGCGGCCAGGAGCAGACGGGGCTGCACGGCCCGCTGGTGATCGCGCCAAAGGATCCCGATCCCGTCCAATCCGACCGCGACTATGTCGTGATGCTGACCGACTGGACCGACGAGGATCCGGACACGATCATCGCCAATCTCAAGCAGAGCAGCGACTACTACAATTACCAGCAGCGCACCCTGGGCACCTTCGTCGACGATGCCGACCGCAAGGGGCTGGGCGCGACGATCGACAATCGCCTCAAATGGGGCGCGATGCGCATGAGCCCGACCGACATCATGGATGTGACGGGGGCGACCTACACCTTCCTCGTCAACGGCCATCCGCCGGCGGCGAACTGGACCATGCCGTTCAAGCCGGGCGAACGGGTGCGCCTGCGCCTGATCAACGGCTCGGCCATGACGACCTTCGATGTGCGCGTGCCGGGCCTCGAAATGAGTGTCGTGCAGGCCGATGGCAGCAATGTGGTGCCAGTAGCGGTCGACGAATTGCGCATCGGCGTGGCCGAGACCTATGACGTGATCGTCACGCCGAAGACCGACGACGCCTATACAGTGTTCGCCCAGGCCGAAGATCGCAGCGGCTATGCCCGCGCCACGTTGGCCCCGCGCATCGGCATGGCCGGCGTGGTGCCGCCCATGGACAAGCCGCCGTTGCGCACCATGGCCGATATGGGCATGGACATGAAAACCATGTCCAGCATGACGATGAAGAAGCACGATCACGCCATGGACGGGATGGCGGGCATGGGCGGCATGCCAATGGCCGATCACAAGATGACCATGATGCACAAGGCCGCCGACACGATCCCGACCGTCAATGGCAGCGGCATCGATCCCAAGACGCTTCAGGGCAATCCCTTCGTCGCCAATGTGGCGATGGCGGCCAAAAGCCGGCTGGACGAGGCCGGCGATGGTCTCGACGGCAACGGTCGGCGCAACCTGACCTATGCGATGCTGCAATCGCGGACGCCGGAAGTTGACCGCGACCCGCCCACCCGCGCCATCGAATTTCATCTCACCGGAAACATGGAGCGCTTCGTCTGGGGCTTTGACGGCAAGACCTTCTCGCAGGCCCCGCCCGTCAAGGTGAAGCTGGGCGAGCGCGTGCGCTTCGTGCTCATCAACGACACGATGATGGAGCATCCCATCCATCTGCATGGCTATCTGTTCGAGCTGGAAAACGGCAAGGGCGCGCGCCTGCCGCTCAAGCACACCGTCAATGTCAAACCGGGCGAGCGGGTGAGCTTTGTCTTCACGGCCGACGCGCCCGGCTATTGGGCCTTCCACTGCCATCTGCTCTATCACATGGCGACGGGCATGTTCCGCACGGTGGTGGTGTCATGAGGCGCGCCATTTTGCTTGGCCTTGCGGTCGCGGCGCTGATCGGCGCAGGCTCGGCCACGCTTGCGCAGGAGGTGCCGGCCCTATCCAGGCAGCTCCATGCCCTATGGCTTTTCTCCGATCGAAGACGAGGCGATCCACATGCACCTGATGATGGATCGCATGGAGGGCCGCTTCGGCGCGGCCGGCAACGAGCTTTGCCTGGAGCGGCGAAGCCTGGGCCGGCACCGACACCAATCGGCTATGGCTGAAAAGCGAAGGCAGTATCGCCGCGGACGGCATGGTGGAAAACGGCCAGCAGGAGCTGCTCTACAGCCGGCCGGTCTCGCCATACTTTGATTTGCAGGCGGGTGTGCGCAGCGACATCGATTCGGCGCCGGGCCGGACCTGGGCGGCCTTCGGCATGGAAGGACTCGCGCCCGGCTTCTTCGAGGTCTCGGCGACCGGCTATGTCAGCAGCGGGGGCCATTTCGCCGCCAAGCTGGAAGGCGCCTACGACCTTCTGATCACGCAAAGGCTGATCCTGCAGCCGCGCATTGAGATGAACCTCTACAGCAAACCCGATCCGGCGCGCGGGCTGGGCTCGGGCCTTGCCGATCTCGATAGTGGGCTCAGGCTGCGCTACGAGATCAGCCGCAAATTCGCGCCCTATCTGGGCGTGAGTTTTTCACAGAGCTCCGGCGGCACCGCCAACTACGCCCGCGCGAACGGCGAGCGCAGCTCCGATCTGCGCTTCGTCTTCGGTGTGCGCAGCTGGATTTAGACCTCCGGCGGATAGGCGTGCCAGCGGCCCGCATGGTCGCGGATGCGGTATCGGCCCGGGCCCAGCTCCTCGACATCGTCCGACAGCAACGACACCTTGGCGAAGCCGCCGGGGATGTCGAGCACATAGTCCGGCACGGCGATCCCGGGGAGGCGCGCGCGCAAGTGGCGCATCAGCGCCTGGCCTTCGGCAATGGTGACGCGGAAATGCGACGTGCCCGGCGCCAGATCGGGATGGTGCAGATAATAGGGCCGGATGCGGTTTTCGACGAAGCCGCGCATCAGCGCCTCGAGCGTCCCGATCTCGGCATTGACGCCCTTGAGCAGCACGCTTTGCGACAGCAGTGGGATACCGGCATCGGCCAGCCGGGCAACGGCGGCGCGGGCGCGGGGCGAAAATTCGCGCGGATGATTGGCGTGCAGCGCCACCCATGTGGTGGCGCCGGGCGCCAGCAGGGCGGCCACCAGATCGTCGCTGACGCGCCCGGGGTCGACCACGGGCACGCGGGTGTGCCAGCGCAGCAACGAGACATGCGCGATGGCGGCCAGCGCCTGCGACAACTCGGCAATGCGCCGGGGGGCGAGAATGAAGGGATCGCCGCCCGTAAAGATCACCTCGCGGATTTCCGGGTGCGCCGCGATGTAACGGATTGCCGCGTCGGTGGCGGCGGGCGAGAGCAGATTGTTTCCGCCCTGGCCGACCTGTTCGCGGCGGAAGCAGAAGCGGCAATAGACCGGGCAGGAGAGCACCGGCTTGAACAGCACCCGGTCGCGATGGCGATGAACAATCCCCGGCACCGGGGTGTGCGCCGCGTCGCCGATGGGATCGGCGCGCTCTTCAGGGGCGGTGCGCAGTTCCTCGCCGGAGGGCAGGAACTGCCGCGCGATGGGATCGTTGCTGGCGCCGCGTTCGATGAGATCGGCAAGCTGCGGCGTCACCGCGACGGCATAGCGTGCGGCGACCGGCTTCAGCGCGGCCGTCTCGTCGCGCGCAATCAGGCCCGCCAGCGCCAGCCCCTCGACCGTCTTCAGCGTGCCGCTCACGGTGCCGGCGTCCAGATCACATCGTCGAGGCTGCGTGCACCGGCGGCCAGCATCACGAGCCGGTCGAAACCCAGCGCCACGCCCGACGACGGCGGCATCTGCGCCAGTGCGGCGAGGAACTCCTCGTCGATGGGATAGCGCGCACCATAGACGCGTTCCTTTTCGGCCATCTCCAGTTCGAAACGTTTGCGCTGCTCGAAGGGATCGATGAGCTCGCCGAAGCCATTGGCCAGCTCGACGCCGCACAGATACAGCTCGAAGCGTTCGGCGACGCGCGGATCCGCATCGCTGGCGCGCGCCAGCGCCGCCTCGCAGCGCGGATACTCACAGAGCACCGTGGGCCGGCCATTGCCGAGTTCGGGTTCGATGTTCGCCACCAGCAGCTTCGAGAAGATGTCGGACCAGCCATCATCATCGGCGACCGCCATGCCGGAGTTGCGCGCCGCAACGGCCAGGGCGGCGCGGTCGCCTTCGCCGGCGCGGCTCAGCGTCGCCATCAGATCGATGCCGGAATAACGCTGGAAGGCCTCGGCGACGGTCAGCCGCTCGGCTTCGGCCCGCGGATCGCAGCTGCGGTTGCGGAAGGCAAACCCTTCGATGCCCGTGGTGTCGGCGGCCAGCCGGACCAGCGCCAGCGTGTCGGCGATCACCGCGTCATAGGCGGCATGGGCGCGATACCATTCGAGCATGGTGAATTCGGGCGCATGCAGGGGCCCGCGCTCGCGGTTGCGGAACACCCGGGCGAAATCGAAGATGTTCGTCTCGCCGGCCGACAGCAGTTTCTTGGCCGCGAATTCCGGCGAGGTGTGGAGATAGAGCGTGCGCGCCTCGCCGCCGGTCGTCAGCGCCTGGGTTTCGAAGCCGTGCAGATGCGCCTCGTTGCCGGGCGAGACAGCCAGCGCGCCACATTCGACCTCGGTGAAGCCGCCGGCCTCGAACCAGCCGCGCAAGGCCGCCTTGATGCGCCCGCGCGCCATCAACGCCGGGCGGCGGTCGGCATGACGGTCGGGCGCCCACCAGGGCGAGGCTTCGGCGTCGGTCATGGGCTCATTGTCCCCCATCGGCTAGGCTGCGCATCGCGAAAAATCGGGGGCGGCGATGAGCAGCTATATTCTGGTCCATGGGGCATGGCATGGCGGCTGGTGCTGGCACAAGGTGGTGGCCCGGCTGGAAGCGCAGGGCCACCGGGTTCTGGCGCCTGATCTGCCCGGCCACGGCATCGACCGCACCGCGCCGGACCAGACCACGCTCAAGAGCCTGGCCGAAAGCATCTGCGCGCGGATCGACGCCGAGGCCGAGCCCCCGATCCTGGTGGGCCATTCCTATGGCGGGACCATCATCACCCAGGCCGCCGAATGGCGGCCGGGGAAGATCCGCCGCCTCGTCTATCTGACCGCCTTCGTGCCGCGGGACGGCGAGAGCACCCGCGACCTCGGCGGCGGCGACGCCGATACCCGCCTCAACGCGGAGATGGAGGTCGACGCGGCGGCCGGCACGGTGACCGTCCGGCCAGAGGCGCTCAAGCCCGTCTTCTATGCCCGCTGCCTCGACGAGGACGTGGCGCTGGCCCGGGCCCTGCTGGTTCCGGAGGGACTGGCCGGGGTGGGCACACCGGTGGCGACGACGGCCGAAAACTGGGGCCGGCTCGCCCGCTACTACATCGCCTGCACCGAGGACCAGGCCATCGGCATCGCCCGCCAGCGCAGCATGGCCGAGGCCGGAGGCTGCCGCATCGTCGCCAGCCTGGAAACCGACCATTCGCCCTTCTTTTCGCAGCCCGACGCCCTGGTCGACATACTCACGGCCGGCTGACGGCGCCGCGCCGGCTCCGGGCCTTGGCCCTGGGGCGCCGGGCTGCTATGACCCCGCCTCCCCATCGTGAACGAGGTCGATCGTGGTTGCCGTCATCGCAAGCAATATCCGCAAGGGCAATGTCGTCGAGAAGGACGGCAAGCTCTATGTCGTGCTCACCGCCGAGAACATCCATCCCGGCAAGGGCACGCCGGTGACCCAGCTGGAAATGCGGCGCATCTCCGACGGCACCAAGATCAATGAGCGCTATCGCACCACCGACACGCTGGAAAAGGCCTTCATCGACGAGCGCGCCTACAACTACCTGTACCAGGATGGCGACCAATATGTGTTCATGGATCCGGAGAGCTTCGACCAGGTCCATGTGCCGGAAACCGTGATCGGTGAGGCGCTGCCCTATCTGGTCGAAAACATGGAGGTGCAGCTGTCGCTGCACAATTCCGTGCCGATCTCGATCACGCTGCCGGCGCGCGCCACCTTCGAAGTGGTGGACACCGAACCGGTGGTGAAGGGGCAGACCGCCTCGGGATCGTTCAAGCCGGCGACGCTGTCCAACGGCGTGCGCACCATGGTGCCGACGCATATCGTTCCCGGCACGCGCATCGTCGTGCTGACGGCCGACGGCTCCTATGTCGAGCGGTCGAAAGACTGAATATCAGCCCAGCGCGGCGATCCAGACGGCCGCCGCGATGGCAATCACCATCAGGGTCGAACCCGCCAAGAGATTGCGCCAGGCGGCGCGATAGCGCTTCTGCGCGGCATACATGGACGCGCGCAGCTGTTCGGGCGAGCGGCGCATCGTTTCGCCACGCCCGGCGTCCAGCATGACGACACCGTGTCCGGTTCGGGTTTGGGTTTCCATGTCCGACCTCATTTTGAAGACGGGGCTGGACGCAGCCCGGCCTAGAGCCGGGCGATCACCAGCCATATGATCAGAAAGATCGCAGAGACCGCCAGGACGCTGCCGAAGAGCACATATCGCATGTGCCCCTGACTCTCGCCCTGGCGCGCGTCCTGGGTCGTCAGCTCGACATCCGACCCGTCCGGCGGGGCATTTTCCCGCGTATGGTAGTGATGCGGCTTCAGCGGATCGCTCACGGTCTCTTCGCGCCCACGCTTAGTGGCGCGCCTCCTTCG
Organism: uncultured Pseudomonadota bacterium; assembly: GCA_963710925.1. Lineage (GTDB taxonomy): Bacteria > Pseudomonadota > Alphaproteobacteria > Micropepsales > Micropepsaceae > Rhizomicrobium. The sequence continues at coordinate 207,018 of CAVQBY010000007.1, forward strand.
CGGCGGAATCCAGTTTGCGCGAAAACTCGTCGACCTGCCTTTCGGCTTCGTCGCGCGCAATGCCGTAGGAATTCTGGATCTTGCCGACAAGTTGGTCGCGGCGGCCGGCGATCTGGTCGAAATCGCTGTCGGTGAGCTTGCCCCACTGTTCGCGGGCCTTGCCCTTGTACTCTTTCCAGTTGCCTTCAACACGGTCCCAATTCATGCGGGTGCTCCTGTTCTTTCGGTTGAACGGGCGCGGACAGCCGCACCCTTGTTCTACCCGACGGAAACGGTTGGTGAAGCAGGACGTTCCGTCCGGCGCGGCGTCGCGTTCACGCCATGTTCGGTCGCCAGGAGCTCTGCGAATGGCCGCAGCGACGGCACATGCACGGTGACGGCGTGGACGAGGATGAGAATGGGAACCGCCGTGATCGCGGCCGCCACGCCCCACATCCACACCAGCACGGCCACCATGACGAAGATCGCGATCGGGCTGACGACGATGCGCCGCGACAGCAGCCAGGGCTGGACGAAATAGGCTTCGATGGTGTTCAGCCCCAGAAGGATCGCCGCCGGCGTCAAGGCCCCGATGAGCGTATCCTGCGTGCCGAAGCCGACCAGAAGCCCAGCCAGGACGACAACGGTCGGACCGATGATGGGGATGAAATTGAGCGCCCCATAGGCGAGCCCCCACAGGATCGGGTCCGCGATGCCGGCGAAATAAAAGCACCCTGCGATGACGGCGGCCTGGCCGATATTGATGCAGGTGAGAATGAACAGATAGCCGGAGACGCGATGCTGCACGTCGCGGCACAGCCGCGCCATCCGCACGCGATTGGGAAAGCGCCGCGGGGTCAGGATCAGCTGCCGGGTATATTGCTTGCGGTAGGACAGCAGGAACACTGCCAGCACGGCGACGAAAAGGATTTCGGCCAGCACGGCGGGCGCGGTCGTGGCCGCCGTTTCCAACAGGCCCGGCTTGGATTCCACCACGGCCGGCCCGTGGCTGGGGGCGCTGGTCGTGGCCGCCTGCGCAATCCGCTGCGAGGCCGATTCCACTTCCGCGAGCTGCCGCTTGATCGGCCGCAACTTGTGCTCGATCGAATAGACCAGATGGGGCGTGCGCTTGACCCACACCGAAACCGTCGGCGCCAGGGTGAAGGCCCCGAACACCAGAGCCGCAAAGGTGATGCCGACGGTGAGAAGGGCAGCCAGGCCGGGATTGGCGCCGATCCGCTCCAGCCCCTTGCACACCGGGGCCAGCACCAGGGCCAGGACCACGGCAATGGCGATCGGCGCGAGGATGGCGCCGGCGGCGGCGCCGGCGGTCAGGCCGCCCAGAAGCAGCAGGCCGATCACGCAGAATTTTATGATCGCCAGATCATGGCGCAGCCCCTGCCGCGCACGCCGGCCGGAGCGAGTGTCAGAGGTGGGAAGCAGAGGCATCTGGACAGGGACCGCGGTTTGACCGGAGTGGGTTACCGGACACCGTCTGCGGTCGCATCAATGTGGGGAAGAAGGTGAGCGGACCCCCGATGCGGGGTGTCGAAGGGGCTGGGGCGTACCGGACCGGGCGTCCGCTCTGGAAAGGAAACTCGGGACCTCGAACGCGGTTCCCGCAGATTGTGCCAGGGCGCGATTTTTTTTCGGGCCCTGGCATCCGGCGCATCTCCCTCAGGCGGGCATGACCCGGGCACGATGAAAAAACAGCGCCTGACCCACGGTCGCCTGCACGGTTTCCGGCAGAAACGGCTTGGCGATCAGATAGGTCGGCTCGGGCCGTTCGCCGGTCAGCAGTTTTTCGGGATAGGCCGTGATGAAGATCACCGGCACATCGAAGCTGGCGAGAATGTCGTTGACGGCATCGATCCCCGAGCCGCCCTCGCCCAGATTGATGTCGGCGAGAATGAGGCCGGGCTTGTGGGCGATGGCGGCCTGGACGGCCTCGTCGCGGGTGGTCGCCGAGGCGACCACGCGGTGCCCCAGTTCGACGACGAGATTTTCCAGGTCGAGCGCAATGATCGGCTCGTCCTCGATGATCAGCACGCGGGAGGCCAGGTCGGTCTCGATGGCGCGCTGCGCCTCGAGAATGGTGCTTTCGATCTCGTCCGGCTGCTGCTCCAGAATGGCCGCGGTTTCCTCCAGGCTGAAGCCTTCGACGGCCGTCAGAAGCAGGGCCGCACGGGCCGCGGGCTGAAGCGCCCGGATGCGGGCCTCCGGGCCCCGGTCGTCCTCCACGCCTCCGGCCGGGTGACCGGAGCTGCCCCAGATCGCCTGGAACACCTTGTAGAGCCCCACCCGGGGCGTAAGTCCGGGGTCCAGCGCCTCCTCCTGGGAGGCAATCGCGGTCAGGGCCGCCCGGACATAGGCATCGCCACTGCTCTGCTCGCCGGTGAGAGCCCGGGCATAACGGCGCAAATAAGGCAGATGAGGCCCCAAAGCCTGAGTTGTCGGCATGGTAAAGTCAGCTCCTTCGTCCATTTAGAACGCGGTACACCAGCTCAGGGAACGTCCGCCCCTTGAGAAAGTTTCCATCCCGAAGGGAACTTTCTCGCCTGGCCCGGCGTTCGGGTTCAGACGGTTGCTGCGGAGAGCTATCTTCCCACAACCAGCCGTCGAGGCCAAACACGAGGGAGCTGTGGGACCATCGCCGCGAAAGCAGGGTTGGCCTTTGTGACAAACGTGCAAGAAAAACAGAAACTCAGAAAGCAGCCGATGGCGACTCCAGACGACAAGCGCGTTCTGCGCGCGCGTCAGCGCGCGATCGGCCGCGAGCTTCGGCGCTTCTATGACGGCGTCGCCGAAGAACCGATTCCCGACGATTTTCTGGAGCTGATCCGGAAAATCGATGACACAGACGATGACGGCGAAGGCGGCGAAACATCGTGACCGGCGCGCACCCCGAACCCCACAAGACGACCCCGGCAAAGACCGAGACGGATGCCGCGTTCAAGCGCGGCCTGCTGGAACTGATCCCGTTCCTGCGCGCCTTTGCCCGCTCGCTGTGCGGCAATCCGGAGATGGCCGACGATCTGGCCCAGGAGACGCTGGCCAAGGCCTGGCAGGCCCGCGACAGTTTCACGGCCGGCACGAATCTGAAGGCCTGGCTGTTCACGATCCTGCGCAACCAGTTCTATTCCGACCGCCGCCGGGCCTGGCGCCAGGCGCCCTGGGACCAGGATGCCGCCGAGCGCATCCCCGGCCTGAAGAACCAGCAATCCTGGGCCGCGGAGCTTTCCGACACGGCGCGGGCGCTGAGCGTTCTGTCGGACGAACAACGCGAAGCCCTGATCCTCGTGGGCGCCGGCGGATTTTCCTATGAGGAAGCCGCCAAGGTCTGCAATTGCGCGGTGGGCACGGTCAAAAGCCGGGTTGCCCGCGCAAGACAGGCTTTGATATCCCTACTCGAAGGCGAAGAGCCCCTGCCCTCGGCCGATCAATCGGCACAAGGAGACGCTGCCGATGAGATCATGGCGCAGCTGGATCGGCTGGCCCGGCCGCAGACCCGGGACGCTGGACAAAAGCGGCGCGCCAAAGACACCGCGTCCGAATAAGACCCCCTCGACCGGATCAGACCTGGTCCCTGCGACTGCGCCTTCTCGTGGCGATCACGATCGCGCTGTCGCCGATCGCCATCGCCAGCTTCGTGCAGGGCATGGATCGCGCCCAGCGCGACACGGTGAACATCCGCGAAAGGCTGGTGCAGACCACGCGCGCGGCCGCCTCCAGCGAAGAGAACATGCTGGCCGCCGCCGAACAGATCGTGCGGGCGCTCGCCAATCTGCCCGAGGTGCGCAGCGGCGGCCGGGGCTGCGACCGCGCCCTGACCGATGCCCTGCGCGGGCTGGTCTTCTTCACCAATCTGACGCGCGCCGACCGAAACGGACAGGTCATCTGCGCGGCGCGCCATGACGCGGTCGGGCGAAACTATTCCGGAGAGGCGGTGTGGCAGCGCGCCAAGGTCAGCCGCGATTTCGTCATCAGCGAGCGCATCCAGAGCCCCACGACCAACCGCTCGGTGATCCGGGGCATGCTGCCGATGCACAATGCCACCGGTTTCGACGGGGTCATCGCCATTGCCATCGATGTGCGCTGGCTCGATTACATGGTCCACGCCAAACAGCTTCCGGACGGCGCGCTGGTCGCGATCTTCGACCAGAAGGGAAATATCATCGCCGCCAACAGCCGCGATGTCGCCGCGCCCATTTTCGCCCATGCCAATCGGGACCGCGAGTTCGGCAAGGATCTGTATACGGCGCAGGACGGACACGGCAACACCTGGCTCTACTCGACGGCCGCACTGCTGGGCAGCAATGTCTATGTCGGCTTCGCGATGCGCGAATCCACGCTGTTCGGCGCGACCTATCTCCATGTCGGGACGGACTTCATTCTGCCCTTCGTGATGCTGGCCCTGAGCTGGATCGCGATCTGGCTGGTGACCGAGCGGCAGGTGACACGCTGGATCGCCTATCTGCGGCGCATATCGGCCGCCTATCGCAGCGGCCATTACACCCTCAGACCGGAGCTCAAGGATGCACCGAGCGATTTTCGCCTGCTGGGCGAGGATCTGTCCGACATGGCCGATTCGATCCAGGACCGCGATCGCCGGCTGCGCGACGCGCTGGAGCAGAAGTCGATGCTGGTCCGCGAGATCCATCATCGCGTGAAAAACAATCTGCAGGTCGTCATGAGCCTGCTCAGTCTGCAGGCCGGACGCGTGAGCGATCCGGCGGCGCGCGAAGCGCTCAAGCAGACGCGCGCGCGCATCAACGCGCTGGCGCTGGTGCACCGTATCCTGCATGACGTCGAGGAACTGACGACGGTCGATCTCGTCGAACTCATCTCCGATCTGGCCGCGCAGACCCATGAAGGCATCGCCGGCGACCGCCCGCAATTGCGAATCGAACTGGATCTGGTGCCCCGTCAGGTTTCCGGCGATCTGGCGGTGCCGCTATCGCTGTTCACGGTGGAAGCGCTGACCAATGTGTTCAAGCACGCCTATCCCAATCCGGAGGACAGCGGCACGATCACCGTCAGCCTGCGCCCCGAGGGCGACGGCAATCTGCGGCTGGCGGTCGAGGACAATGGCGGCGGCTATATGACGGATACGACCGATGTCAGTGTGGGGCTGCGGCTGATCGAGACCTTCGGCGCACAGGTCGGCGGCCGGGCCGCGGTGCACTCCAAACCCGACAGCGGCACGGTGGCCGAACTCGTCTTTCCCGATCCGGACCTCCACGGCAGCAACGCGCACCGCTTCGGCGAGGCCTGAGGCGGCGGCTTGCGGCGGCGGCTTGCGGCGGCCCGGCGTGGCGGGCACGATGCCGGCGACCCGAAATTTTCGCCCGGACGAGCCCATGAGCGACCATCGCGCCCTTCTTGCCGACACCGCGGACCGCGCCTTTGCCGGCCTCGGCGGCGATTTCGCGGCCGACTGGGCCACGGCGGAATCGGCGGGCCTGCCCTGGGTGATGGCCGGCGAAGAGGCCGGCGGCATAGGCGGCGGCTTCGAGGATGCCAGCACGATCCTGTTTGCCGCCGGCCGCCATGCCGTCGCCCTGCCGATCGCCGAGGCCATCATCGGCGCCGCGCTGCTGGCCGAAACCGGGATCGCCATGGACGGCGCCCTGACCCTGGCCGGGCGCGCACAAGGCACGCTGACGCAAGACGGCGGGCGCATCGCCTTTACCGGGACGCTGGATGCGGTCGCCTTTGGCGCGCAATGCCGGCGCATCGCCGCGCTTGTCGAGCAGGACGGCAAGCGCTTTGTGGCCTGCTTCAATCGCGCCGATGCCCAGACCGGCGACAGCCGGTCCGATCCCGCCGACACGCCCTATGACAGCTTGCGCTTCGCCGGGGCGCAGATCACCGCCACGCCCAGCACGGCCTGGAACGCGGCGCGGCTGTTTCGCGCCATGGCACTGGCGCGGGCCTGCCAGATCAGCGGCGCCATCGACGCGGCGCTGGCGCTTTCCGCCGACCATGTGGCGCAACGCGAGCAATTCGGCCGGCCGCTGGCCAAGTTTCAGGCCATCCAGCAGCAGATGGCTGTCATGGTCGAGGAAGCCGCCGCCGCCAGGGCCGCGGCGATGGCCGCGGCGCGCGCCGCCGATGCAGGCGAGGCGTCCTTCGAGATCGCGGCCGCGAAACTGCGCGCCAATCGCGCGGCCGGCGAGGCCGCCAGCATCGCCCATCAGGTGCATGGCGCCATCGGTTTCACGCGCGAATACGATCTGCAGCGCTTCACGCGGCGGCTATGGTGCTGGCGCAGCGATTACGGCAATGAACGCCATTGGGCCGAACAGATCGGTGCCCGCGCCGCGCGGGAAGGCGCGGACGGTTTCTGGCCTGCGCTGGTTTCGAACTTCGCGAGTTAAGCCGCAAAACCCTGCATCACGGCCGCCAGATGGCGCACGCGCTCCGGCCCGCCGAGCAATTGGCGGTCGAGGCCGATGCGCTTGAACCAGTAATGCAGGCCCAGAAGATCGGTGATGCCCATGCCGCCATGGACCTCGGTGGAGGTGCGCGCGACGAAGCGGCCGATTTCGCTGAGATGCGCCTTGGCATGGGCGGCGGCGAGCGAGGCTTCGGCGGGCATGGCATCGAAGGCATGGGCGGCATACCACACCAGGGCGCGCGCCGGTTCGAGTTCGGCCGCCATCTCCGCGCAGAGATGCTTGACCGCCTGGAAAGAGCCGATGACGCGGCCGAATTGCTGGCGCTCCTTGGCATAGGCCACGGCCTTTTCCAGCATGGAATCGGCCGCACCCAGCGTGTCAGCGGCCAGCATGACCCAGCCGGCATCGCGCATCTGCGTGAGCACCACCGCATCATTGGCCGAATTGAGCGGCTCGGCCGGGGTGTTCGTGAACCGGAGTTCGCCGAGGCTGCGGGTCTCGTCAATGGCGGTGAGCGCAATGCGTTCGAGACCGGCGGCATTGGCCTCGACGATGTGCAGGTTCTGATTGCGGTCGCCGACGATGAAGAGATCGGCGGCGCCCGCATCCAGAACGAACAGCGCCTTGCCGCTGAGTTTGCCATTTGCGGCGGTGACGCCGGCGCCATCGCGCGCGCCCGATACCTGTTCGGTGACGGCGACACCGGCAATCGCCGCGCCTGAGGCCAGTTTGGGCAGCCACTGCGCCTGCTGCGCCGCGTTGCCCGCTTCCCTGAGCGCGATGGGCGCCATGACGCAGGAGGCGATGAAGGGCACGGGGGTGGCGAAGCGGCCAAGGGTTTCGGACACCAGTGCCGCGTCGAGCAACGACAAACCCAGCCCGCCATGGGCTTCGGGGATGAGAAGCGCCGGCACACCGAGCTCTATCAGGCCGGTCCAGACATCGCGGGCGAGCGGCTCTTTCTGCTGCACGGCGGATTTGACGCGATCGAGCGGGCAGAGGCGCTCCAGCGTGCGGCCGACGCTGTCCTGCATCATGGTCTGGTCGGAACTGAGTGCGAATTCCATCGGATCAATCCTTCGCCAGACCGCGCTTCTGCCGCCAGGCCTGCGCAAATCCGGGATGCACGGGATGGGACGGATTGGTGGGGGTGTACCAGCCACCCTCCTTGGGCACGCTGTCACGACCATGCACGGCCTTGGTGACATGCCCCAGCGCGGTATCGACGAATTCCGGCTTTCCGTACTTCTTCACCAGCGCATCGTGATCGACGAGGCCGAGCACCGCGACATCGTCGACGAAGGACAGCATCTGGCCCAGATCATATTCGTGCTGGCGCGCTTCCATATGGCTGTGAACGTCATCGACCGCCTTTTGCCAGTCGGCATCGCTCGCCGGGATCTTGTGGTCCGCCATTGGCTTATCCTCTTGCTGTTTTCGGCTCGCGCGGCAGGCCGAGGCCGCGTTCGGCGATAATGTTTTTCTGGATCTGCGCGGTGCCGCCGCCGATGATGAGGCCGAGATCGAACATATACATGCGCTGCCAGCGGCCCTCGGCGCGCAGATGGGGCGAGCCCTCGTAAAGCACACCCAGTTCGCCCAACGCATCGATGGCCAGCGCGGCCAGCTGGTGATTGAGTTCGCAGCCCTGCAGCTTGACGATCAGCCGGGCCATGCCCGCCTCGCCGCCCGTCATGGAGGCCGTGAGCAGGCGCAGCCCATTGGCCTGCATGGCCAGCACGCGGGCCTGCAATTGCATCAGCCGGTCGCGCAAGAGCGGATTGTCCATCAGCCGCGTGCCGTCGACCGTTTCTTCGCTCATGATGTCGATGATGGCCTTGAGGCGGCCCTGCGGCGGCATTGGGATCGCCCAGCATGCCGCGCTCATGCTTGAGCGTGGCATTGGCGACGAACCAGCCCTGTCCGCGTTCGCCGACGATCTGGTGCTTGGGCACCCGCACATCCGTAAAGAACACCTCGTTGAATTCGGCATGGTTGGTCATGGTGCGCAGGGGCCGCACCTCGATGCCCGGCGTTGTCATCGAGAAGATCAGATAGGAAATGCCCTGATGTTTGGGACTGTCGCTTTCGGTGCGCACCAGGCAGAAGATCATGTCGGCATGCTGGGCGGTCGAGGTCCAGATCTTCTGGCCATTGATGATGAAGTCGTGCGCGTCTTCGGATCGCGCGGGTTTGCAGCGAGGCCAGATCGGACCCGGCACCCGGTTCGGAATAGCCCTGGCACCAGATGATGTCGCCGCGCAGGGTCGGCGCAATGAATTCGCGCTTCTGCTCCTCGGTTCCCAGTTCGAGCAGCGTCGGCACCAGCATGGAAATGCCCTGATTGGCGAGCGGGCCCGGCGCGCCGGCGCGGGTGAACTCCTCGGCGATGATGCGCGATTTCAAGATGTCCGGCTCGGCGCCATAGCCGCCATACTCGCGCGGGATGGTGCGCGCGGCGTAGCCATGTTCGATCAGCAGCTTCTGCCAGGCCAGCGTTTCGGCATTGGGCCGGCCCTCGCCATAGCTTTGCGGGTATCTGGCCTTGTTGGCTTCGAGGAAGCCGCGCAGCTCGGCGCGGAAGGCTTCGTATTCGGCGCTATAGGCAAGATCCATGTCGCGGGCTTTCGAGGGGGCGCGGCCGAGGATAGCAGCGCGTCAGGCGGTTTCCAGCACTGACGTGACGGCAACTTCCCCGGCCGGGTTGCGCGCCCATATTTCGGCGCCGCCGGCTGTCTCGGCGAGACAGACATCGAAGGGCGCGATATCGAACAACGGACGCTGGGCACGGAAGGCAAAGGAGACGACACGCGCGCCGGGACGGGCGCGCAGAAAATGATCCATCAGCAAGGTCGCGGTCAGCGGGCCGTGGACGACGAGGCCGGGATAACCTTCGACGTCGCGGCAGTAATCGCGGTCGTAATGGATGCGATGGCCGTTGAAGATGAGCGCGGAATAGCGGAACAGCAGAACCGGATCGGGATGGATGGTGCGTGTGACATCGCAATTCCGCGTGTCCGGCTGAACCGGCGGCGGCGCGCTTCCGGGCCTGGCGGCCTGGCGATAGACGATATCCTGTTCGTCGATCACCGCGCGCGTGCCATTGGCGAAAATCTCGTGGCTCACCGTGACGAAGATCATGGCGCCGGATTTTCCCGATTTGGCCTCAACGCTCCTGATGGTGGAAAGCTGGCGCAGCGCGCTGCCGACCGGCACGGGCGCCAGAAAGCGGATGCGGCTGCCGGCCCACATGCGGCGCGGCAATTCCACCGGCGGCAGGAACCCGCCACGTTTGGGATGGCCGTCGGGCCCCAGTTCGGACTGGCGCATATGGGTGTGGAACCACAGCCAGTGCGCCAGAGGCGGCGCTTCGCCGTCGATCCAGGGCGGGGCTGCATGATCGAGCGTCGCGGCAAGTTCCGCGATGCGGCCCGCATCGGCGTGATCCTCGGCCTCTTCGGTGCGGCCGACCCAGCTTTTGAGATGATCGATGTCCATCGTCAAAACGATTTCGGCAGGCCCAGCACATGCGTCGCCACATGGCTGAGGATCAGATTGGTCGAGATCGGTGCGACCTGATAGAGGCGCGTCTCGCGGAATTTGCGCTCGATATCGAATTCCTCGGCAAAGCCGAAGCCGCCATGGGTCTGGATGCACATATCGGCGGCAAACCACGAGGCTTCGGAGGCCAGCAGCTTGGACATGTTGGCCTCGCTGCCGCAGGGCTTGCCTGCGTCGAACATGCCCGCCGCCTTGTCGACCATCTCCGCCGCCGCCGGTCACCTGCACATAGGCGCGTGCGATCGGGAACTGGATGGCCTGATTCTCCCCGATGGGCTTGCCGAATACGCTGCGCTCCTTGGCATAGGCCGATGCGCGGTCGATGAAGAAGCGGCCGTCGCCGATGCATTCGGCGGCGATCAGGATGCGCTCGGCATTCATGCCGTCGATGATGTAGCGAAAGCCCTTGTCCACCTCGCCGATCAGGTTTTCGGCCGGCACTTCGAGATCGTCGAAGAACAGCTCGGTGGTGGCGTGATTGAGCATGGTGCGGATGGGACGGATGGTGAGGCCCTTGCCCAGCGCCTGCTTCATGTCGACCAGCAGCACGCTCATGCCGTCGGTCGGCTTGGCAACCTCTTCGCGCGGCGTCGTGCGCACCAGCAGCACCATGAGATCGGAATGCTCGGCGCGGCAAATCCAGATCTTCTGGCCGTTGACGATGAATGTGTCGCCCTGACGTTCGGCGAAGGTGCGGATGCGCGTCGTGTCGGTGCCGCTGGTGGGCTCGGTGACGCCGAAGGCCTGCAGTCGCAATTCCCCGACGCGATCTTCGGCAGATAGCGCTGCTTCTGTTCGGCCGAACCGTGCCTCAGGATCGTGCCCATGGTGTACATCTGGGCATGGGCCGCCCCGCCATTGCAGCCGGAGCGGTGAATTTCCTCCAGCACCGCCGTCGCCGCGCCCAGACCCAGCCCCGAGCCGCCGAATTCCTCCGGGATCAGGACCGAAAGAAACCCTTCGCGCGTCAGGGTGGCGACGAATTCCGTCGGATATTTTCTTTCGCGATCGAGCGCGCGCCAGTACTCGCCGGGGAACCGGGCGCAGAGCTTGCGCACGGACTGGCGGATTTCGGGAAAACTTTCGGTCTGGCTCATGGTCTGCCTGCCTGTTCGCGGCCAAGGCTAGCGGAGCACAGGGCAAATTGCAGCCTGCCGCCACGGCAATGCGGCCAAAAGACCTCGCCAGCGCCGCCGCCCCTTTGCCTAGACTGCGGCCGAATTCGCATCCCTTGAAGACAAGGAGAGTGACATGGAAGCCTATATCGTGGCGGCGGCCCGCACCGCAGGCGGACGCAAGGGCGGCAGGCTGTCGGGCTGGCATCCGTCCGACATGGCCGGCGCCGTACTGGATTCGCTGGTGGAGCGCACCGGCGCCGATCCGGCGCTGATCGAAGACGTGATCATGGGCTGCGTCGGCCAGGCCGGCGAGCAAGGCCTTCAACATCGCGCGCAACGCGGTGTTGTCGTCGAAACTGCCGGAAAGCGTGCCGGGCACCAGCGTCGACCGCCAATGCGGCTCCTCGCAGCAGGCCCTGCATTTCGCGGCCCAGGCGGTGATGAGCGGCGCCATGGATGTGCGTGATCGCGGCCGGCGTGGAAAGCATGAGCCGCGTGCCCATGGGCCTGCCGGTTGTGCTGCCCGCCAAGAACGGCTTCGGCAGGCCCAAGAGCCCCAAGCAGGAAGAGCGCTATCCCGGCATCCAGTTCAGCCAGTTCGTGGGCGCCGAGATGATGGCGAAGAAATACGACCTGACCAAGGACGAGCTTGACCAGTTCGGCTATGACAGCCAGCGCAAGGCGATCGCCGCCACCAAGGCCGGCGCCTTCAAGGACGAGATCCTGCCGCTGGAGATCACCACCGCCGACGGCAAGAAGGAAATGCACACGGTCGACGAAGGCATCCGCTTCGACGTGACGCTGGAAGGCGTCAAGGGCGTCAAGCTGATCAATCCCGAAGGCGGCCGCTTGACGGCGGCGACCTCCAGCCAGATCTGCGACGGCGCCTCGGGCGTGATGGTGGTCAACGAGAACGGGCTCAAGGCGCTTGGCGTCAAGCCGCTGGCGCGCATCGTCAACCTGACCGTGATCGGCGGCGACCCGGTGATCATGCTGGAAGCCCCGCTGCCGGCGACCGAAAAGGCGCTGAAGCGGGCCGGCATGTCGATCGACGACATCGACCTGTTCGAGGTCAACGAGGCCTTCGCCTCGGTGCCGATGGCCTGGCTGAAGACCACCGGCGCCGATCCGGCGCGGCTGAACGTCAATGGCGGCGCCATCGCGCTGGGCCATCCGCTGGGCGGCTCGGGCACCAAGCTGATGACGACGCTGGTGCATGCGCTGCACGCCATAACAAGCGCTATGGCCTGCAGACCATGTGCGAAGGCGGCGGCTTGGCCAACGTGACCATCATCGAGCGGCTGTAAAACGCCACGGCAATTGCCGGATGAAGGGCGCTGCGACAGGATCGTGGCGCCCTTTTTCCTGGAGGAAAGCATGGTCAAGGCGTCCTGCCATTGCGGCGCCGTGCGCTTGCAAATTGCCGCCGCGCCAACAGAGATCACCGATTGCAACTGCTCGATCTGCCGGCGCTATGGCGTGCTGTGGGCGTACTACCCGCCGGACGCTGTCTCGATCGCGACCAGCGGCAAGGGCACCCAGACCTATATGTGGGATGACCGCTCCCTGGCCTTCCATCGCTGCCCCGATTGTGGCTGCGTCACTCATTGGGCACCGGTCGATCCGGCCGTCGGGCGCATGGGCGTCAACGCCAGGCTGATGGACCCGAGGTGGAGAGGCCGCGTGTACGCCATCTGGATGGCGCAGGAACAGAGACCTATCTCGACTAGATATGGATTGCGTGGCCCAGTGCGCGGAACGGGCCTCGTGAAAGGCCTCCGCCAGCGTCGGATGCACATGGATCGTGCCGGCGATGTCTTCCAGCACCGCGCCCATTTCCAGCGCATGGCTGAACTCGCCTGACAGTTCGGAGACATGCGCGCCGACGGCCTGGATGCCGAGAATGCGGTGATTGTCCTTGCGCGCGATCACGCGCACGAAGCCCTCGCCCGCATCCATCGAAAGTGCGCGGCCATTGGCCAGGAACGGGAACATGCGCGGTGACGATCGTCTCGCCATGTTTCGCTGCCTCGTCCGGCGAGCATGCCCGGCAGAGACGATTTCCGGTTCGGTGAAGCACACCGCCGGAATGGAGGCCGGTTCGAAGCGGCGGTCCTGCGCCGGCCATGAATTTCGGCGACCATCTCGCCCTGGGTCGCGGCCTTGTGCTCCAGCATGGGTTCGCCGACCAGATCGCCGATGGCCCAGACATTTTTCATGGCCGTGGCGCAGCGATCATCGACCTTGCACGAATTTGCCGTCCATGTCGACGGCCATGTTCTCCAGTCCCCAGCCTTCGGTGTTGGGCGTGCGGCCGACCGTGACGAGGATGTTGTCGGCGTCGAGCGTCAGCGCTCTTGCCGTCGGCGGTTTCGACGGCGAGCGCATTCGCCATCCAGCCCCTTGGCCTTGGCGCCGAGATGGACGGTGACGTCATGCTTCTTCAGCCACTTCGCCACCGGCGCCACCAGTTCGGCATCGTAAAGCGGCAGGATGCGGTCCAGCGCCTCGACGATGGTGACCTCGGAGCCCAGCTTGCGGAAGGCGATGCCGAGTTCGAGGCCGATATAGCCGGCGCCGACCACCACCAGCTTCTTCGGCAAGGTCTTCAGATCCAGCGCCTCGGTCGAGGAGATCACCTTGCCGCCGAAGGGCAGGAAGGGCAGCTCAACCGGCTTGGAGCCGGTCGCCAGCACGACATGCTCGGCCTCGATGGTGACGGGGCCGTCTTTGGTCTCGACCGTGCAGGTCTTGGCGTCGGAGAAGCTGCCCCAGCCTTCGACGACGCGCACCTTGGCGCGCTTCAGCAGCGCGGCGACGCCGGTGTTGAGCTTCCTGACGATGCCGTCCTTCCACTTGACCAGCCCCGCCATATCGACGCTCGGCGCGGCGACTGAGGGCGATGCCGGGCACCGCTTCCTTCGTCGGCCTGCGACCATGGATCTCGAACTGTCCGGCGCGATGGATGATGGCCTTGGAGGGAATGCAGCCGCGGATCAGGCAGGTGCCGCCGAGCTTGTCGGCTTCCACCAGCACCGTGTCGAGGCCGAGCTGGCCGGCGCGGATGGCGCAGACATAGCCGCCCGGCCCGCCGCCGACGACAAGAACCTTGGTGTGGATGGTATCGGCCATGATCTTCAATCCATAAACAGCGTCGCCGGATGTTCCAGCAGCGCCTTGATCTTCTGGATGAACTCGGCGGCATCATAGCCATCGACCACGCGATGGTCGAAGGAGGACGACAGGTTCATCATCTTGCGCACGACGATCTGACCCGCCTTCACCACTGGGCGCTCGACGATCGCATTGGGCCCGATGATGCGCGACTTCAGGATGGTTGATCACCGGCGTCGTCACCAGTCCGCCCAGCGGGCCGAGGCTGGTGATGGTGATGGTCGAGCCCTGCAGCTCATCGGACTTGGCCTTGTTCTCGCGCGCGGCGCTCGAGACGCGGGCGACTTCGGCGGCGCTCTGCCAGACATCCAGCGCTTCGGCATGGCGCACGACCGGCACGATCAAGCCATTCGGCGGTCTGCGTGGCGATGCCGATGTGAATGGCGGCATGGCGATGGACAACACCGGCCTCGTCGTCGAAGCGGGCATTGATCTGCGGATAATCGGGCAGCACCTTGACGAGCGCGCGCATGAAGAAGGGCAGCACGGTGAGCTTGGGCTGATCGGCGCGCCTGGTGGCGTTGAGATGGGTGCGCAGACTTTCCAGCTCCGTCATGTCGACCTCATCGACATAGGCGTAATGCGGGATGCGGCGCTTGGATTCTGCCATCTTCTCGGCGATCTTGCGGCGCAGGCCGATCACCTTCACCTCCTCGACGCCATCGCGCACCATCGGGCCGGCCCGCAGCGCGGCGCCACGGCCACCATTGGCGACAAAGGCGTCGAGATCGGCATGGGAGATGCGCCCGGCCGGGCCGGTGCCCGGCACGAATTGCAGTTCGATGCCGAGATCGTGCGCGCGCTGGCGCACGGCGGGCGAGGCCAGCGGCTTTTCGCCGGCCACGCGCGTCGTGAAGGCCGGCGCGGGCGGAGGGACTGCGCGCCGGCTCCTGCGGCAGCGGCATCGGCGTGGCCGGCGCGGCCTCCGGTTCGGCGGCCGCCGGCACCTGCTTTCGCCGGCGCGGGCTTGGGCGCGGTTCCGGCCTTTGCCGGCGCGGGCTTTCGGCTGCGGGTTTCGCGGCGCCCGGCTTCACATTGCCGGCGCCTTCGACCTCGAATTCGACCAGCGGCGCGCCGACCGGCGCCATGTCGCCCGGCCTCGCCATGGACGGCCGGTGACCTTGCCGGAAACCGGCGCGGTCATTTCCACGGTCGCCTTGTCGGTCATGACATCGACGAGGTTCTGGTCCTCTTCGACGGTGTCGCCGACCTTGACATGCCAGGCGACGATTTCGGCCTCGGCGGTGCCTTCGCCGACATCGGGAAGCTTGAAGACGAAAATGCCCATGGCTCAACCCTCCAGCGCGCGGCGCATCGCGGCGGCCACGCGATCCGGCCCCGGAAAATACTGCCATTCGAAGGCGTGGGGATAGGGCGTGTCCCAGCCGGTGACGCGCTCGATCGGCGCCTCGAGATGGTAGAAGCAATTTTCCTGCACCAGCGCGGCCAGTTCGGCGCCATAACCGGAGGTGCGCGTGGCCTCATGGACGATGACGCAGCGCCCCGTCTTTTCCACCGAGGTGACGATGGCCTCGATATCGACCGGCAGCAGCGTTCTCAGATCGATGACTTCGGCATCGATGCCGGCTTCCTCGGCCGCGGTCAGCGCGACATAGACCATGGTGCCATAGGCCAGCACCGTCATCTGCTCGCCGGGACGGATGATCGAGGCCTTGCCCAGCGGCACGGTGTAATAGCCTTCGGGCACTTCCGAGGCGGGATGTTTCGACCATGGCACCACGGGCTGGTCGTGATGGCCGTTGAAGGGGCCGTTATAGATGCGCTTGGGCTCCAGGAAGATGACCGGATCGTCGTCCTCGATGGCGCTGATCAGAAGCCCCTTGGCGTCATAGGGCGTGGCGGGGATGACGGTCTTCAGGCCCGAGACATGGGTGAAGATGGCTTCGGGGCTCTGGCTGTGGGTCTGGCCGCCGAAAATGCCGCCGCCATAGGGCGTGCGCACGGTCATCGCCGTATAGAAATCGCCGGCCGAGCGGTAGCGCAGACGCGCGGCTTCCGAGACGAGCTGGTCGAAGGCCGGGTAGATGTAGTCGGCGAACTGGATCTCGACCACGGGGCGAAGGCCATAGGCGCCCATGCCGATGGCGGCGGCGATGATGCCGCCCTCGCCGATCGGCGTGTCGAAGCAACGCGTCAGGCCGTATTTCTTCTGCAGGCCCTCGGTGGCGCGGAAGACGCCGCCGAAATAGCCGACATCCTCGCCGAACACGAGCACATTGGGGTCGCGCGACAGCATCACATCCATCGCCGAATTGAGTGCCTGGATCATGTTCATGGCGGCCATGATCAGACTCCCATTTCCTGGCGCTGGCGGCGGATGTGCCAGGGCATGTCCTTGTAGACGTCCTCGAACATGGTCTTGAGGCTGGGCTTTTCGCCATGGCCGAGCGTGCCATAGGCCGAGGCGGCCTTGTCGGCTTCGCGCACCGTCTCGACGCACTCCTTGTGCGCGGCCTGATGGCGCTCCTCGTCCCATTCGCCCAGTTCGATCAGATGATCCTTGAGGCGTTCGATGGGATCGCCCAGCGGCCAGGCCTTGGCTTCGTCGGAGGGGCGGTAGCGCGAGGGGTCATCGCTCGTCGAATGGCCTTCGACACGATAGGTGTAAAGCTCGATCAGCGTGGCGCCGAGATTGTTGCGCGCACGTTCCGCGGCCCAGACCGTGGCGGCATAGACGGCGAGGAAGTCGTTGCCGTCGACGCGCAGGCCCGGCAGGCCATAGCCAATGGCGCGGCTGGCGAAGGTCGATTCATCGCCGCCCGCGATCCCGGAAAAGCTCGAGATCGCCCACTGATTGTTGACGACATTGAGGATCACCGGCGCGCGGTAGACGGAGGCGAAATTGAGCGCGTGATGGAAATCGCCTTCGGCCGTGGTGCCGTCGCCGACCCAGCTGGCGGCGATGCGGTCGTCGCCCTTGTAGGCCGAGGCCATGGCCCAGCCGACGGCTTGCGGAAACTGCGTGCCGAGATTTCCGGAGATCGAGAAGAAGCCATATTCCTTCGAGGAATACATGATCGGCAGCTGACGGCCCTTCAGCGGATCCATCACATTCGAGTAGACCTGATACATCATCTCGACCAGCGGATAGTCGCGCGCGATCAGGATCCCCTGCTGGCGGTAGGAGGGAAAGCACATGTCCTCGCGCTCGAGCGCGAAGGTCGCCGCGATCGCGACCGCCTCCTCGCCCGTGCACTTCATGTAGAAGGAGGTCTTGCCCTGGCGCTGGGCGCGATACATGCGATCATCATAGGCGCGCGTGAGCAGCATGGCTTTGAGGCCGCGGCGCAATGTTTCGGGATCGAGCCTGGGGTCCCAGGGGCCGACGGCCCGGTTCTTCGAATCGAGAACCCGCACCATGCGAATAGGCGAGCTCGCGAATGTCGTGGGCGCGGGCATCGATCTCGGGGCGCGGCACGCTGCCCGCCTTGGGCACGACGACGCCGCTGAAATCCGGCTTGTCGCCGGGCCGGTGCTTGGGCGCCGGCACGCGCAGACTGAGCGGCTTTCTGTTCTTCATCTCACGCCCTCCCGAATACCTGCTGCCGGACAGCCCTTGCGAGGCGAGCGCATATTCGCGCCGTTGGGACCAGGGCAGGCGGAAAACTTTCTTGCGCGGGGATTATCTTGGGGTGCGGCACGCCGTCAAGAACGCTCACCACGCCAAACGCTTGCCGCAGCGCACGCGCCGGGGAGCATCAACGCGACCGCGCGCAACAAAGCGCTTGCGGCATCGCGAGGATCGGAAAGGAGATATGCGTCAGCGCCCCATGCGGCGCATGAAAGAAGCGCCGGGGCACCGCTTCGCCTTTAGTGAACCATGAACAGGGGAAGTGTCGAATGGGCGACGACATGGACGGTGGTGCCGCCGAACAGGGCCTCGACCGTCCTGCTGTGACCATAGCCGCCCAGCACGAGCAATGAGGCGCCGGCCTGTTCGGCTTGCGACAGCAGGACCGGACCGGGCGCCTCGCCGGCGGGATCGATGACCCGCATGCCGGCGCTGACGCCATGCAATGCCAGATAGGCGATCGGCTCATCGAGGCCGGACGAATCGCCCGGCACGGACTGGATGGCATAGAGCTCCACCGTCCCGGCGCGCTTGAGCAGCGGCAATGCGGCGCTCAACGCATGGGCGGCGGCGGCCCCGCCATCCCAGCCAACGACGATCTTCGCCGTCAGCTCGGTCGGGGGCCGCTCCGGCGCCAGCAGCACCGGCCGTTCGCTGGTCGTCAGGGTTTCGATGAAGGCGCCGCTGATGTCGGGGCCGCCTTCCATGGTCGAGGGCCCGTAGACGATGACATCGCTGAGCCTGGCGGCCTCGCCGATGGCGGAGGTGAACCCGCCCTGCACTTCGCGGAAGGAACAGGTGACGGCCTCGCCCGACAGCGGGGCGGCGACCATGGTGGCGCCGGCGGCTTCGGCCGCCGCCGTCACATGGGCCTCGGCACGGACGCGCGCGGCCTGGGCGATCGATCCGGCATTGTCGATGATCTGTTGCACGATCTCCGGAGACACCGGCATGCCGACGAACGGCACCGCCTCGCGCGGGTCCGGGGTGACGAACAGGGCCTGGATATGGGCATTGAAGGGGCGGGCGAGCGCCATGGCGCCGGCCAGGGCAATGCTGTCGCTATCGGCGCCGGTCACCGGCACCAGGATCTTTCGGAACGTCATGGCCGGCCTCCATGCACGCGCGGATCGCGCCTCAGTCCTCGTCGCCTTCGGCAACGTCTTCCAGCGCTTCGAGACGCCGGATCACGACCTGGTGGCGATTGGGGATCGCGATCAGGCCTTCGCGCTTGAGATCGGTCAGGGCGCGGCACACCGTTTCGATGGTCAGGCCGAGATAATCGGCAATGTCCTGACGGCCCATTGGCAGATCGAGCGCCTCGCCGTCCTCGGCGCCGTTGCGTTCGGCCAGCAGCAGCAGGAAGGACGAGACCCGTTCCTTGGCCGTCTGGCGACCCAACATCACCAGATGCTGCTGGGCGGCGGAGAGTTCGCGGCGCAGCAAGGTCATCAACTTGCGGCGCACATCCGGGGATTCGTCGCTGAGGCGTTCGACCTGGTTGCGGGCGCAGCGCATCACGACCACGTCGCACAGCGCCTCGGCCGTCAGCGAATGTTCGTCGCCCTCTTCGAACCCGAACATGTCGCCCGGCAGCAGAAAATCGGCAATCTGGCGGCGGCCGTCGGAGCGCACCTTGCAAAGCCGCACACCGCCTTCGAGGATCTTGTAGGAGTAGCGCGCATCGTCGCCTTCATTGAAGATCGTCTGGTTGCGGCCGAAACGCGAGGTGGTGCTCACGGCCTGGAGCGAGAACAGCGCATCGTCCTTCGACATCGCGTAAGGCGCGCGCGCGACCGCGGACTTCTCCGCCAGGTGAGGGGCAACCATTTCGGCGTGCTGAGGTGCAAGAGTCTGTGTCATATTCGGGGGCCCTTCCCATGCGTGTCACTCGATGACGGAACCTTGCGATGTTGCCGGCCCGCGCAAAATCAGGATTTCCCCGTAAGGAATAGTGCGTAGGCCGAAGGGCCCGCAAAACAGGCCGTTTCGTCCCTTCCCGGCGGGAATGGGCCGAGCCAGTGGAGGAAAATACGGAATAGTACCTAGCCAGGAGAAAACCGCACCCTAAGGCGCCAATTTCAATGCAAGGCGGCGGTGTCGCGGTGGAGCGCCTTGTCGATCGTGGCGATCAACTTGCTCTCGGTGACGGGCTTGTTGAGGAGCGCCACAATTCCGGCGGCCTTGACGCGCTGCGTCTGGAGCGGGTCTTCCCGGCCGGTGATGATGATGACGGGGGTCTGAATTTGCCGACGGCGCAGGAGTTCGACCAGCTCCAGCCCGTCCATGCCGGGCATATGCAGATCGAGCAGCAGGCATCCGGCCTCCAGCCCGCGCTGGTCATCCAGATAGGCGATGGCCGACGGGTAGTCGCGGACCTGATGGCCATAGGACTCCACGAGAATCCGCATCGAATCGCGGACCGCCTCATCGTCGTCCACAATGCAGATTGTTTCGCTGCCATCCATATTCTGGAACCGATCCCGGCCGCCATCTTCGGCGGCTAGCGCCAACTGCGCCGGTGCCGTCAGACAGCAAACGACCCAGCCTCCCGCGGCAGATGGTAGGCAGACGGGGCCCGATGAAAATACGTAGTTGTGCTTAGCGGGCGGTTTCGTCGCGCTGCTGGTTAACGGAGACGACCATGCGCACCAGCTCCGCCAGGCTCTTGGCCCGCATCTTCTCCATCACCCGCGCGCGGTGGATTTCCACGGTGCGCGGCGAGATATCGAGTTCATAGGCGATCACCTTGTTGGGACGACCGGCGGTCAGAAGCTCGAGAACCTGGCGCTCACGCTCGGTCAGGCTGGCGAGACGGTCGCCGGTTTCCTGCGCAGCGGACGCCCGCTCGGAGGCTTGCTGGGCCTCGTCCAGGGCTCGCCGAAGCGAGGCCAGCAGCACCGCCTCATCATAGGGCTTTTCCAGAAAGTCGATCGCGCCGGCCTTCATCGCCCGCACTGCCAGGGGCACATCGCCATGGCCGGTCACGACGATCACCGGCAGGCCGGCCTTGCGCCGGACCAGCTCTTCCTGCAGCTCCAGGCCATCCATGTCGGGCATGCGGATATCGGCGATCAGGCAACCGGCCCGCGACGGCGCATCGCCGGCAAGAAAGGCACCCGCCGACTCGAAAATCTCTGCCGTGAAGCCCTCGGCTTCCAGCAGCGCCTGCAGTGAACTGCGCACCGCCTCGTCATCGTCCACCACGAAGATGGTCAGCTCATCTGCCATCTCTCAGTCCTCCAGGCCCGCGCGCGCCGGCAGGCGAAAGCGGAACTGGGTTCCTCCGCCCGGATTGGGGGCCGCCCACATGCGTCCGCCATGCGCTTCGACAATCGACTTGCAGATCGAGAGCCCCATGCCAAGGCCGGTGGCCTTTGTGGTGGCGAAGGGCTCGAACAGGCGCGGCACCATGTCTTCAGCGATTCCCGGGCCGTTGTCGCACACCGCCACCTCGACGAAATCGGCGCTCGGCATATCGGTGACGATCGTGATCTTGCCGCTTGAGGCGCCATCCATCGCCTCGACCGCATTGCGCATCAGGTTGACCATGATCTGCTGAATCTGGATCCGGTCGAACGCCAGGGCGGGCAGATCGGGCCGCAGCCGCCGGCTGACCTCGACGTCGCCCGCGGCGGAGCCGACCAGACCCAGCGCAATGGCCTCCTCGACCGCGGCATTGAGGTCCTGCACCGCGCGGTTGGGCTCCTTCTTTTCGATGAACTCGCGCAGCCGGCGAATGATCTGGCCGGCGCGGCCGGTTTGCGCCACGGCCTTTTCCAGGAGCTCGCGCGTGCGCACGGCGACAGGATCGGCGCTGCCCTCCAGGCCCCGGCGGGCCGCATTCATATAGTTCATGACCGCCGTCAAAGGCTGGTTCAGTTCATGCGCCAGGGCGCTGGTGAGCTGCCCCATGGCGGTCAGGCGCAGGGCGTGCAGCAACTCGTTCTGCAGGGCCTGAACCTCGTGCTCGCGCGCCTTGCGGTCGGACAGATCGTGGATGATGCCCAGGAAAATCCGCTTGCCGTCCAGCGAACCTTCGCCCACCGACAGATACATGGGAAAGGTCGCCCCGTCCTTGCGCAGGCCCGTGACCTCGCGCCCGATGCCGATAATGCGCGCTTCGCCGGTCTGCAGATAGCGGCCAAGATAGCCGTCATGCTCGTGCCGGTAGGGCTCCGGCATCAGCATGTCCACATTGCGGCCCAGGACCTCGCCCGCGGCGTAGCCGAACAGCCGCTCTGCCGCCCCGTTGAAGAGCATCATATCGCCGCGCTCGCCGATGACGACGATGCCGTCGACGGCGGTTTCGATGACGGTGCGGAAGAGGACCTCGCGATCGGCGCCGCTCAGGGCCTCACTGTTGGTGTCTTGCATTGGCCGGTCACATCGGTTCACCACTCTTTTTACCAGCGGCTCCTCGCCATGGCCACTCCCGCCGGGACGCAGCGAGACCGGGCGCCGCGCGTCCGATTTTGACGCAAATCAGGGCCGCCCGGGGCGGCCCGCCCTAGGCTGCGCCCGCCGCAAACAGCGAGGTGAAGCCCATGACCGTCACCGCCCTCGGCAAAGAAACCGCCCGCCCCGCCTCGACCGGGCTATAATCGAAGACCGGACAGGACCAGATCCGCATGACCATCAGGCTGACATTTCTCGGAGCGGTCGGCACCGTCACCGGCTCCAAATATCTTCTCGAAATCGAGGGCAAGCGGCTGCTGGTCGATTGCGGCCTGTTCCAGGGCTACAAGCAATTGCGCCTGCGCAACTGGGCCAGACTTCCGGTGGCGCCGGCGAGCCTGGATACGGTGCTGCTGACCCATGCCCATCTCGACCATTCCGGCTACCTGCCGCTGCTGATCAAGAACGGCTACCGGCACAAGGTGATCTCGACCGAGGCGACCGCCGATCTGTGCAGGATCCTGCTGCCCGACAGCGGCTATCTGCAGGAACAGGATGCCGATTTCGCCAATCGTCACGGATATTCCAAACACCACCCGGCGCTGCCCCTCTACACCGAGCATGACGCGCGCGAAGCGCTGAAGAGCTTCCATCCGGTGGCGTTTCACAAAACGCAGACGCTTTGGCCCGGGGTCGAGGCGCGCTTTCTGCGCGCCGGCCATATCCTCGGCGCGGCGATGATCGAACTGCGTGCCCATGGCACTACCATCGTCTTTTCAGGCGATCTGGGCCGGCCCAACGATCCCACCATGTTCGCGCCCGAGCCCGTGCAAGAGGCCGACTACCTGTTGGTGGAATCGACCTATGGCAATCGCAGTCACAACTCGCACAGCCCCGAGGACATGCTGGCCGAAGCCATCGGCCGCACGGCCGGGCGCGGCGGCACGGTCGTCATCCCATCCTTCGCGGTCGGCCGCGCGCAGATGCTGCTCGTCTATATGTATCGTCTGAAGAAGGCCAAACGTATCCCGGACCTGCCGGTGTTCCTCGACAGCCCGATGGCGATCAACGCCAGCAACATCTTCGAGGCCCATCCCGAGGACCACAAGATGAGCAAGGCCGAGACCGAGGCTGCGTTCGAGGTGGCGAGCTATGTGCACACGCCCGACGAATCCAAGGAGCTGGACCGCGCGGCCATGCCCAAGGTCATCATCTCGGCCAGCGGCATGGCGACCGGCGGGCGCGTGCTCCATCACCTGAAGGCCTATGCGCCGGACCGCCGCAGCCTGATCATGTTCGCCGGCTATCAGGCCGGCGGCACACGCGGCGCCCGCATCCTGGCGGGCGAGAAAGCGGTGAAGATTCACGGCCAATATGTCCCGATCCATGCCGAAATCGCCGATCTCGACATGCTCTCGGCCCATTCCGATGCCAACGAGACGATGGGCTGGCTCGGCAATTTCAAGCGCCCGCCCAAACACACCTTCGTCGTGCATGGCGAGCCCGCCGCCGCCGATGCCCTGCGCCATCGCATCGCCGAAGAACTCGGCTGGAGCGTCAGCGCGCCCGAGCACCGCCAGGAGGCCGAGCTGGCATGAGTGCGAAGCACCGGCCCGCCCTGCATCGCGTTGCTCCGGCCGACGGGCACAACCGGCTGACGGCGCGGCGCATGGGCATCGAGACGCTGCATGAAGCGCACATCTATATGCGGGCCGACTGCCATGTCTGTCGCTCGGAGGGGTTTTCTTCCCAGAACAGCGTGCTGGTGACCCATGGAAAAACCTCGATCGTCGCCACGCTTTACGTGGTGTCGGCCGAGATGCTGGGCGCCGGGGAAATCGGCCTCAGCGAATATCCCTGGGAGAAGCTCAAGCTGAAGCCCGGCAACACGGTGACGGTGAGCCACCCGCCACCGCTGGAGTCCTTCAGCCATGTGCGCAGCAAGGTCTATGGCCACAAGCTCGGCGACCATGCGTTCCAGGCGATCGTCCAGGATATTGCCGCCGGCCGCTATACCAATATCGACCTGTCCTCCTTCATCACCACCTGCGCCGCCAACGCGCTCGACATCGAGGAGATGATCGGATTGACGCGGGCCATGGTCGATGCCGGCGAGCGCATCGACTGGGGCCGCACGCCCATCGTCGACAAGCATTGCGTCGGCGGGCTGCCCGGCAATCGCACGACGCCGCTGGTGGTGGCGATCGTCGCGGCGGCGGGGCTGACCATTCCCAAGACCTCCTCGCGCGCCATCACCTCGCCGGCCGGGACCGCCGACATGATGGCGACGCTCGCCCCCGTCGAACTCAGCCTCGAGAAGATGCGCCGGGTGGTCGAGCAGGAAGGCGGCTGCATCGTCTGGGGCGGGGCGGTGAAGCTGTCGCCGACCGACGACGTGCTGATCCGCGTCGAGCGCGTGCTCGATCTCGATGCCGAGGGCCAGCTCGTGGCCTCGATCCTGTCGAAGAAGGTCGCCGCCGGTTCGACCCATCTGGTGCTCGATCTGCCGGTGGGCCCGACCGCCAAGGTCCGCAGCCACGAAGCCGCCGAAGGGCTGGCCCACAGCCTGATCGAGGTCGGCCGCGCCTTCGGCCTCACGGTGCGGGCGCTGCAATCCGACGGCACCCAGCCGGTGGGCCGCGGCATCGGCCCGGCGCTGGAGGCGCACGACGTGCTCTCGGTGCTGCAGGGCGAGGCCGAGGCGCCCGAGGATCTGCGCGAACATGCGCTGCGCCTGGCGGGCACGCTTGTCGAAATGGGCGGGGCGGCCGCGCCGGGCGAGGGGCTGGCGCTGGCCACCCACATCCTCTCCAGCGGCCGGGCCTGGGACAAGTTTCAGGCCATCTGCAAGGCGCAGGGCGGCATGCGCACGCCGCCCCGCGCGCAATACCGGCATCTCATGGCGGCCGACCGCACCGGGATCGTCGATCGCATCGACAATCGCCGGCTGGCCAAGGTCGCCAAGCTGGCCGGGGCTCCGGACGACCCGTCCGCCGGGGTGGAAATCCATGTGCGCATCGGCCATCGCGTGGTCGAGGGCGAGCCGACCTATACGATCCATTCGGAAGCCCCCGGCGAACTGGCCTATGGGCTCAATTACGCGCTGGCCAATCCCGACATTGTGGGGATCGCGGTGTCATGAGCGCAGCTGCTGTTCGCCCTGCCCGGCAATGAGGCGATGACGGCGGCGCTGGCCGCGGCGCTGGCGGCCGATGTCGGCCGGCTGGAGATCCGCCGCTTTCCCGACGACGAAGCCCATCTGCGCTTTGCCGATGAGGTCACGGGCAAGGACGCGATCCTGGTCGCGAGCCTGGACCGGCCCGACGGCAAATTCCTGCCGCTGGCCTTCGCCGCGGCCACGCTGCGCGAGTTCGGCGCAAAAAGCGTGGGGCTGGTGGCACCCTATCTCGCCTATATGCGGCAGGACCGGCATTTCGAATCCGGTGATGCCGTCACCGCGCCGATCTTCGCCGAACTGATCTCGCATTGCATGGACTGGCTGGTGACCGTCGATCCGCATCTGCATCGCATCCGCCAGCTCGAGCAGATCTATACGATCCCGGCGCGGGCCATGCATGCGGCCGGCCCCATCGCCAGATGGATCGCCGCCCATGTGCCGGACGCCGTGCTGATCGGCCCCGACGCGGAAAGCGCCCAATGGGTGCGCGCCGTGGCCGAAGATGCGGGCAAGCCGTTCACGGTGCTGACCAAGACCCGCCACGGCGACCGCGATGTCGAGGTGTCCGTGCCCGATGTCGATCGCTGGCGCGCGATGACGCCGGTGCTGGTCGACGACATCATCTCGACAGGGCAGACCATGGCCGAAACACTGGACCATCTGTCGAAGGCCGGCATGAAGCCGGCGGTCTGTATTGGCGTGCATGCCATCTTCGCGGGCGATGCCTATGCCGCCTTGCAGCGGGCCGGCGCCGCGCGCATCGTGACGGCCAACACGATTGTGCATGCGAGCAACGGCATCGATATTGCCGGGCTTCTCGCGGAAGGCATTCGCACGGTGCGCAATCCCAACCGGACGACGCCATGAAACACGCTGTCATCGCGGCCCATCCCGATCCCGGCAGCTTCACCCTGTCGGTCGCCCGCCTCTATTGCGAGACCGTCACGGCCAGGGGCCAGGAGGCGGCGCTGCACGACCTCTATGCGATGGCGTTCGATCCGCTGCTGAGGGCCGACGAGATCCCCGGCCATGCCGGCTTCGCACCCCGCGACGATGTCCGCACGGAGCGCGCGGCGCTGAAGGACGCCGATGTCTTCGTCTTCGTCTATCCGTTCTGGATCAATGCGGCGCCGGCGATCCTGAAGGGCTATCTCGACCGTGTCTTCGGACTGGGCTTTGCCTATGGGCCGAAAGGCAGCGCCGACCAGCCACTGCTCACGGGCAAGAAGATGCTGAGCTTCACCTCCTCGGGCGCACCGACGCAATGGGTGGAAAGCTCCGGGGCCGGCGCGGCGGAACGCCTGTTGTTCGACCGCCACCTGGCCGCGCTGTCGGGGCTTCAGGTGCGCGACCACATCCATTTCGGCGGCATCGTGCCGGGGATTCGCGCCGATGTGGTGGAGCGCCATTTCGAGACCGTGCGAAAGACGGTCGAAAAATATTTCTAGGGCCGCGCCGGGGTCGCGGGGCGGGCGCGCCTGTGGCAGGTTTGAAGCGATGGAACGCAGCGAGCAGGACGCCGTCATCGCTTTCCTGTCCAAACCGGAAAGCTATGGCCTCAAACATGCGACGATCGAGCGCGTCGAGACGCATGGCGCCATCGTCTTTCTGGTGGGCGATCGCGCCTACAAGCTCAAGCGCGCCGTCAAATATCCCTATATGGATTATTCGACGCCGCAGAAGCGCCAGGAGATGTGCGAGCGCGAGCTGGAGATCAACCGCCGGCTGGCACCACATTTCTATCTCGAGGTGCGTTCGATCCTGCAGGGCGTCGACGGGCTGTTCCGCTTCGGCCCCGACGAGGCGGCCGCCGCCCGCGATCATGTCGTCGTCATGCGCCGCTTCGACCAGGACGCGCTGTTCGGCCGGTTGTGCGAACGCGGCGAACTGACCGGCGATCTGATGCAACAGACCGCACAGGTCATTGCCGATTTCCATGCCCATGCCGAGATCGCGCCGGCATTCGGCGGCGCCGCGCAGATGGAGGCTGTGGTCCGCGAGAACGCCGCAATCCTGAAGAGCATGGCCGGCACGCCCTTCGAAGCCGCGGCGGTCAGCGGCTTCGCGCGCGCCAGCCAGGCCACCCTGCAATCGGTCGCAAAGCTGCTGGACAGCCGCCGCGATGCGGGCCGGGTGCGCCGCTGCCATGGCGATCTGCATCTCGACAACATCTTCCTCTACAAACACAAGCCGGTCCTGTTCGACGCCATCGAGTTCGAGGACGATTTCGCCTGCATCGACGTGCTCTACGATCTTGCCTTCCTCCTGATGGATCTGGAGCGGCACGGCGCGCGTGCCGCCGCCCATGCGCTGCTCAATCGCTATCTGGAAATCACCGGCGATTATGCCGGTCTCGCGGCCCTGCCGCTGTTTCTGGCCTGCCGGGCCGCGATCCGCGCCCATGTCAGCGTCTCGCGCGCCAGGACCGCGGGCGATGCGACGCAGATGCAAACCGGCCAGGCCTATTTCGATCTTGCGCGGGGCTTCCTGGCAGAGCAGGCCCCGCGCCTCATCGCCATCGGCGGGTTGTCCGGCACCGGCAAGACGACCATCGCCCGGCTGGTCGCGCCGGCGCTCGGCCGCGCGCCGGGCGCGGTGATCCTCAGAAGCGATGTCACGCGCAAAAGGCTGATGGGCGTGACCGAAACCACCCGCCTGCCCGAAGACGCCTATTCGCCCGAGATGAACCGGAACGTGTTCCGCGCCCTGGCCGAACGAGCGGCCGAGATATTGGCCACCGGCCATTCGGTCGTCATGGACGCGGTCTATGGTCGCGAGGACGAGCGCGCCGAAATTGCCGCGATCGCCGCGCAGGCGGGCGCCCGCTTCGACGGCGTGTGGCTCAGCGCCGATCCGGCGATCCTGGCCGAACGCATTGCCGCACGGCGCGGCGATGCATCCGATGCCACCATCGAGGTGTTACACAAGCAACTCGCCGTCATCGCCGCGCCACGCGAGTGGGCCAGCATCGAAGCCTCGGGCCCGGCCGGGGATATCGCCGACGCCGTCCTGCAACGCCTGACCGCCCCCACACAGGATTGAAACGCCATGTCGATCCGCAATCTCGATGCCGTCTTCCATCCCAAATCGGTGGCCCTGATCGGCGCCAGCAACCGGCCCGGCTCGGTCGGCTTCGTGGTCGCGCGCAATCTTCTGGGCGGCGGCTTCGAGGGGCCGATCATGCCGGTCAATCCGTCGCATTCTTCGGTCGCCGGGATGCTGGCCTATCCCGACGTCGCCAGCCTTCCGGTGACGCCGGATCTGGCGGTGATCTGCACCCCGCCCAAGACCGTGCCCGGGCTGATCGGCGAACTGGGCGCGCGCGGCACCAAGGGCGCGGTCGTCATCACGGCGGGGTTCAACGAGCTCGGCACCGATGAAGGACGCGCGCTGGAACAGGCGATGCTGGATGCGGCCAGGCCGACGCTGATGCGCATCGTCGGGCCGAACTGCCTGGGCATCGTCTCGACCCAGTCCGGTCTCAATGCCTCTTTCGCGCCGGTCGCCGCCAAGCCCGGCGGCGTCGCCTTCATCGCCCAGTCCGGCGCCATGCTGACGACCATCCTGGACTGGGCCACGGCGCGCGGCATCGGCTTTTCGCATCTGGTTTCGCTCGGCGACATGACCGATGTCGATTTCGGCGACATGCTGGATTACCTCGCCAACGACCCCAAGACCCATTCGATCCTGCTCTATATCGAGACCATCACCCAGGCGCGCAAATTCATGTCGGCGGCGCGGGCCGCCGCGCGTCTGAAGCCGGTCATCGCCATCAAGGCCGGCCGCCATGCTGCCGCGGCCAAGGCCGCCAGCTCGCATACGGGCGCCATGGCCGGCGTCGATGCGGTCTATGATGCGGCCTTCCTGCGCGCGGGCATCCTGCGTGTGCGCGACCTCGACGATGTGTTCGATGCCGTCGAAACGCTGGCCACACCGGTCAAGCTGGCCGGGGACCGGCTCATCATCGTGACCAATGGCGGCGGGCTGGGCGTGCTGGCAACCGATACGCTGCTCGACCATGGCGGCGTGATGGCGCCGCTGTCGGACGAGATGCTGTCCAGGCTCGACGCCGTGCTGCCGCCGACCTGGAGCCACGGCAATCCCGTCGATATTATCGGCGATGCCTCCCCCAAGCGCTATGCCGACGCGGTGACGGCGTTGCTGGACAGCCCGGCCAGCGATTCCATCCTCGTGCTCAATTGCCCGGTGGCCGTCGCCTCCAGCACCGAGGCCGCCCGGGCCGTGGCGGCGGCCGTGGACGGCCAGCGCAAGCCCGTCTTCGCCAGCTGGCTGGGCTCGGATTCATCCGAGGAGGCCCATGCCATTTTCGCGGCGGCGGGCGTGCCGGCCTATGACACGCCCGACAAGGCCATTCGCGGATTTTCCTATCTGGTCGGCTATCGCCGCGCCCAGGAAAACCTGATGGAGGCGCCGCCTTCGCTGCCCGAGGGCTTCACGCCCGACGAGGCCGCGGCGCGCGCGATCATCGAGGCCGGGCTCAAGACCGGCGCCGGCTGGCTGGACGAGCCGGCCGTGCACGGCCTGCTCGATGCCTATGGCATCGCCAATGTGCGCTCGCGCATCGTCAAGAGCGACGCCGAAGCGGCCAGCTATGCGCAGAAGCTCGGCGGCAAGGTGGCCCTCAAGATCTTCTCGCCCGATATCACCCACAAATCCGATGTCGGCGGCGTCGTGCTCAATCTCGAGAGCCCCGATGCGGTTCTGGAAGCCGCCGAGGCCATGCGCGCGCGTGTGGCCCGGATCGCCCCCAAGGCGCGCATCGACGGCTTCATCGTCCAGGAAATGGTGCGGCGGCCCGCGAGCCGCGAACTGATCCTGGGCATGGCCGTCGACAAACAGTTCGGGCCATTCCTGCTGTTTGGGCGCGGCGGCACCGCGGCCGAGGTGATCGCCGACCGTTCTCTGGCGCTGCCGCCGCTCAATCTGATGCTGGCGCGCGAAATGATTTCGCGCACGCGGGTGTGGAAACAGCTGCAGGGCTATCGCGACATCCCGGCCGCGAACATCGACGCGATCGCGCTGACGCTGGTGCGGCTGTCCCAACTCGTCGCCGATTTCGGCGAGATCTGCGAAATGGACATCAACCCGCTTCTGGCCGACGCCCAGGGCGTCATCGCGCTGGATGCGCGGGTGCGGGTTGCCCCGGCGGATGCGGGCGCCGGGCCCCGGCGCTTTGCCATCTCGCCCTATCCCAAGGAACTCGAACATATCGAACATGTCGACGGCATGGGCGATCTGCTGTTGCGGCCGATCCGGCCTGAGGACGCCCCGGCGATCGAACAGATGTTCGCGCAGCTTTCCGCCGAGGATGTGCGCCTGCGCTTCTTCACGCCCTTGCGCAGCCTTCCGCCCGGCCTGCTCGCGCGGCTGACGCAGATCGATTACGACCGCGAGATGGCCTTCGTTCTTCTGAACCAGAACAGCGGAGAGTTTCTGGGCGTCAGCCGCATCTCGACCGATCCCGACAATCTGCGCGCCGAATTTGCCGTGACGGTCCGCAGCAATCTCAAGGGCCACGGACTCGGGCGCCTGCTCATGGAGCGGCTGATCGCTTATGCCAAAAGCCGCGGCACGGCCGAAATGGTGGGGGAAGTGCTGGAGGAGAATGCGCGCATGCTGTCGCTGTGCCGCGAACTCGGCTTTGCCATTCGGCCGGAGCCGGAAAACCGCGGCGTGGTGCGCGCCACCGTCTCTCTGTCGGGAACGGGCAAGACATAGAAACGGCGGAAACCCGAGACGAGGGAGGGGCTGGCTGGTTGTCTCAGGGCTTCCGCCGCTTCGGGTCGCTACGCGCGCCGCGCCGACCGTGGAAAAAGCCTAAACCTTCGCCCCGCCTGCTTGTTGATCTACCGCAATAGAAGGCGCGTCGCCCCTGGCGGAGATGACAGACTATTTCGCGACGATGTGAAATGTGGCGTGTCTGCCGACACTTGCGCCCATTCGACAAAGCTTCGCCGGACGCCGCGAACCGGTCATCCGGCACGCCGGGCGGCCCGTTTCACGCATATCATGTATGGCACCGGCCGCGGCCGGGCCGCGCGGTCCGGCCCGATCCGTCACCCGAATGCCCCTCAGACACTGTCCGGCAAGGGGTCGTGCATCGCACCAGGAGCGTCGGCAGACACATGCGAATCGGCCGGCGTATCGGCTGGCAGCCTTGCCCCAAAACGAATCACGACCTTGAGCCCCGGTCCGTTGTCATCGAGCACCATCGTCGCGCCGTGAAGCTCGACAATCGCAGCGACGAGACTGAGGCCGAGACCGCTGCCGGTATGCGTTCGGCTGCGCTCCAGCCGGTAGAAGCGTTGCAGCACATTGGCGCGCTCCACCGGCGGGATGCCCGGTCCATTGTCGGCGACGCTCAGCGTGACGGCGCTGCCTTCGGCGCCGAGCGCGATATCGATATGCGCGCCGGCCGAGGTGTGCCGGATCGCGTTCTCGATCAAATTCGCCAGCATCTGGGTCAGCAATTCGCGATCGCCAAAAATGCGCAGATTCGGTGCCGCATGGATCGCAAGGCTGCGGCCCTCGTCTTCGGCCACCGGCGCGAAGGTCTGACCGACCGAGTTCACGAGCCGCGACAGATCGAGGCCGCAGAAGCCGGCGCGGCGGCTGCCCGATTCGATCTGAGTGATGCGCAACAAGGCCGCAAAGGTGTCGAGGATCGCATCGGCCTCGGACAACGCGCGATCGACCGCGTCCTCATAGTCGGCCGTCGTCTGCGCGGTACGGCGCGCTTCGTCGAGCGTCTGGCGCATGCGGCCGAGCGGGGTGCGCAAATCATGCGCAATGTCGCTGGAGACCTGACGCAGCAACTCCATCAGGCCGGTGATGCGATCGAGCATGCGGTTGAGCGTGGCCGCCAGCCGGTCGAGATCGTCATCCGTGCCGCGCATCGGGATGCGCCGCCGGATATTGCCACCGATAATCGCCTCGGCTGTCCGCGTAATCGCATCGACCCGGCCGAGAAAGCCGAGGCTAAGCGCCACCCCGCCAACCGCCGCGAAGAGGATCATCAGGACAAGCGCCGAGCCGAAGGTGGTCATGATCAACCGGCCGACCTTTTCGACCTTGCCGATGTCGTCGGCGACCATGAGCCAATACCCCCCCTTGAGCGGCACCGAATAGACAAGGAGGCGCTCCTGCTCGCCCTTCGGTTCGTCGCCATCGGGCGGGCCGGTCATCTGACTCCAGCCGGCGGCGACCGCCTTGTTCGGCAGCGTGCCGAACAGGCGGCGATCGCCCGAACCGTAGACGGTGTAGTCGAGGCCGCCGACCAATTTGCCGCGCTGGCGCGCGCGGATTGCCGACAGCATCTGCGTGAGACCGCCGGCCTGGTATTCCTGGCTCAGTTCGAGCGCCTCGGACTGAATGCGGGTGCGCGTCTGGCGGTCCAGCGCCGTGGTCGAGATGACATAGACCACGGCGGCAAGAGCGATGACCGAGGCGCCAAAGATCAGCGCATAGAGGGCGGCAAGCTTGAAGCTTGCGGTGCGGACGATCCTAGGCGGGCGCACGCAAGCTATAACCGGAGCCGCGGATGGTGTGGATCAATTCGCAGGCGCGACCGCGATCGAGTTTGGAGCGCAACCGGCTGATATGGGTCTCCACCACATTGGTCTTGGGATCGAAATGAAACTCCCACACTCCTTCCAGCAACATTGTGCGCGTGACCACCTGTTCGGCGTGGCGCATGAGAAATTCGAGCAGCTGGAATTCGCGCGGCTGCAATTCTATGGCTTCGCCTGCCCGCGTCACCCGCCGCTTGAGCAGATCCATCTCCAGATCGCCAACCTGCAGCACCGTGCGCACGTCGGACATCGGCGGGCGGCGGCCGAGCGCCGAGATTCGGGCCAGCAATTCGGAGAAGGCGAACGGCTTGACGAGGTAGTCGTCACCGCCGGCATTGAGCCCTTCGACGCGGTCGTCGATACCGCTCATCGTGGTCAGGAACAGAACCGGGGTGCGGATTTCGGCGCTGCGCAGGGTCTTGACCAGCGACAGCCCATCCATGCCCGGGAGCATGCGGTCGATGACCAGCACGTCATAGGTCTCGCCCGTGGCCATGAACAATCCGTCACGTCCCGTCGCCGCCAGATCGACGAGGTGGCCATGCTGCCTGAGGCTGCGGGCGACATAGGCCGCGGTTTCGGCATCGTCCTCGACAAGAAGGATTTTCATTCGGCTTCCCTTGCGCCACGCGACCGGCCCCTCCTCGTCTGCGGTCGCGCAACGGCTCGTTATATGATGCGCCCGCCCCCGGACTATACGAATTCGTAAGCTCCCATGCCCCCCGGGGCGCCATACCAACTATCAATCCCCGGGAACAGAACTACCAAAGATCACATGGCTATTTTCACGTTGTCGGCTTGGCATGCAAGCCGCTCGACGCCGCAGGGTAAAACCGCGCAAGGCCGGGGCTGCGGGAACGCCAATGCGGAGACCGGGCCCGACATGGAGGCCGCCACGCGGAGGTTGTGGCAAAATTTCTCGGGTCGCATCGGTCATGTCATCGTTCTCAGGTCAGGCGCCAGCGCAGCAGTCCCACATCGATGCGATGGCCGTGCCCCGCCTGTCGATCGTCGTCCCCACATTCAATGAAGCCGGAAATGTCGCGGAGCTTGTGGCACGCATTGCGCGCATCCTGCCCGGCACCGCCTGGGAAGTGATTTTTGTCGACGACGATTCGCCAGACGGCACCGCCCGGATCGCCAAGGCCCTGGCGCTGAGGGATGTCCGCATACGCTGCCTGCGCCGGGTCGGCCGCCGCGGACTTTCCGGCGCCTGCATCGAAGGCATCCTGTCGTCCAGTGCTCCTTACGTGGCCGTAATCGACGGCGACATGCAGCATGATGAAGCGCTGCTGGCCACCATGTTGGCCCGGCTCGAACGCGATGAGGCCGATCTGGTCGTCGGCACCCGCTACGTCACGGGCGGCAGCGCCGAGGGACTTTCGGGGGCCCGCGCCGCGCTGAGCCGACTCGCCAATGCCGCGGCCCAACGCCTTCTCGGCACGGATCTCAGCGACCCGATGAGCGGGTTCTTCATGCTCCGCCGCGAAATTGTCGAGACCCATGCCCATGCGCTGTCGTCCGACGGGTTCAAGATTCTGCTCGACATCGCAACCGCGGTGGGACCGAAACTGCGCGTCGTCGAGGAGGCCTATGGCTTTCGCGCCAGATTCGCCGGCGAGAGCAAGTTGGATGTGCGGGTCGGACTGGAATTCCTCGGCCTGCTCCTGTCCAAATTGAGCTTCGGGGTCGTGAGCCCGCGCTTTCTCGTCTTTGCGCTGGTCGGAACGACGGGCCTTGGCTTGCACCTTCTCGCATTGCGGGCGGGGCTCATTCTGGCAACCCTCGCATTTCCCACAGCCCAGGCACTGGCCACGGCGGCAGCAATGGCCAACAATTTTCTGCTCAACAATCTTCTGACATATCGCGACCGAAGGCTGCACGGCTTGGCGATGCTGCGAGGCTTTGCCGGCTTCTGCACGATCGGTGCAGCCGGCGCGATCACCAATGTCGGCATCGCTGACTGGCTATATGCAACCGATCGAGTGTGGTGGGTGGCGGGACTTGCCGGAGCGTTGATGGGGGCTTTGTGGAACTACACGATGTCGAGCCGTTTCGTCTGGCGCACGCACTGAGCTGGCGAAAGGGTCTGCAAGGAACGCGTGGCATCGCAGCCGCGGTTGTGGCGTTGATCGCGCTGCGCTGCGTCATGGCGGCGGTTCTTCCGCTGTCGTTCGACGAGGCCTATTACTGGCTGTGGTCGAAGCACCTGGCGCTCAGCTATTACGACCATCCGCCGATGATCGCATATGCGATCCGGCTGGGTACGGCGCTGTATGGCGCCAGCGAATTCGGCGTGCGCTTTTTGTCACTGCTGCTCTCGGCCGGCGCCAGCTGGGCGGTTTGGCGCACGGGCGCCGTGCTGCTGAAGCGCGAAGAAGCCGGGGCGCTGGCCTGCCTGTTCTTCAATCTCACGCTGATGACGACAGTCGAGACCATGACCGCGACGCCCGATGCGCCGCTGATCTTTGCCGCAGCGCTGTTCGTGTTGGCGCTGGCGAAGGTCGCGGACACGCAAAAGCCGGCCTGGTGGCTGGTGGCCGGCGTGGCGGGAGGCCTGGGGCTGCTGTCGAAATATACCGCCCTGTTCCTCGGCGCCGGTGCGCTGGTCTGGCTGCTGTTTACACGCGAGGGCCGCCGCTGGATCGCGACGCCCTGGCCCTGGCTGGGCGCCACGATCGCACTGGCGATGTTCGCGCCGGTGATCTGGTGGAACGCACAGCATCACTGGATTTCGTTCCGCTTCCAGTTTGGAAGGATCGGTCATGGGGGTTTTGCGCCGCATTATCTTGCTGCCTTCCTGGCCGGCCAGATCGCGCTTGCAAGCCCGTTCATCTTCGCACTCGCGGTCATCGATCTGATGGGACCGCAGGCCGGCCGATCGGCCCTGCCGGCGGCGCTGGTGGTGCCGTCGGTGCTGTTCTTCGCCGTGCATGCGCTGCATGCGCCGGTGCAGGGAAATTGGCCCAGCTTCCTTTATCCCGTTCTTGCCATTTCCGCGGCGCGCGCCACGTTTCATGTATCGAGCACGAAATGGGTCAACCGGCTGACACATGTCTCCCGGCGTTGGGCGGCGCCCGTCGCCCTGGTGTTTCTTGCCGTCGTCTATGATCAGGCCCTCACCGGCTTCCTGCCGATGCGTGATCCCACGGCACGGCTTCTGGCCAGCGGGTTCGGTCCGGTGGCGCAGAAGATCGCCCTTCTGCAAGCCAGGACCGGGGCTGCCGGAATCGTGACGACGAATTACGCGCCGACAGGCTGGCTTGCGTTCTATGTCCCCGGAGATCAGCCGGTCGTGCAGATCAATGAGCCCTATCGCTGGCTGAACGCGCCGAGGGCAAGCGCCGGCCTGCTGGCCCGTCCGCTGCTCTATGTCAGCGAGCCCCGGCGGGAGAAAATCGACGTCATGCGGCGGCGATTCACAAAGGTCGAGCGTTTGTCGACGATCGCGCGGCGGCGCAACGGGCAGGTGATTTCACAATACGATGTCTGGCTGCTCACTGGCTGGCGCGGGACGGCCGCGGGCCGGGTTACGAACGCGCCTTAGGTTCGGGCTCGATCCTGTCGGCCTCGTCCTCGATCAGGATGCGCGCGGCGGCGCCGTCCAGATCGTCGTACTGGCCCGATCTGACGCTCCACAGAAAGGCCGCAAGACCGCCGAGGCCCAGAAGCAGCGCCGCCGGAATGAGAAAGCCGAGGACGGTCATGCTGCCCTTCCCGCATCCTGTCCGGCGCGGACGCGCAACGCATTGAGCGTGACGATCAGCGACGACGAGGCCATGGCCAGCGCCGCGATCAGCGGGGTGACCAGACCCGCCGCGGCGAGCGGCACGGCAACGGCATTGTAGGCGGCGGCAAAGGCGAAATTTTCCAGAACCCGCCGCCGGGTCTGGCGCGCGACATCGATGGCGTCGACGATGGGGGTCAGCGCGTCGCCCTGCAGCACCATGTCGGCGGCGGCCTGGGTCGCATCGACGGCCGTGCCCGGCGAGATCGAGACATGGGCCAGCGCCAGCGCGGCGGCGTCGTTGAGGCCGTCGCCCACCATCAAGGCGCGACGGCCTGCCTGCGCAAGCGCTTCGAGGCGCGCGACCTTCTGCTTGGGATCGACAGCAGCGCGCCAGTCCGCGACGCCGGCCTGATGGGCGATGCGCGCGGCGGCGGGCTCGCGGTCGCCGGAGAGCATCTCGATGGCAATCCCGCGGGCCGCCACCGCCGCCAATGCGCCTTGCGCATCGCCGCGCAGCGGATCGTCGAACTGGAACCGCAGCGGCGCGGCATCGCCGGCCCGGAACCACAATTCGCTGGCCGGCCCGTCCTGCCGATCGGCGCCGACCCAGTCGGCGCGGCCAAGCCGGCAGGTGATGCCGTTCTCGATCGCCTCGACCCCGCTGCCGGGCACTTCGCACGCCCCCTCCGCGACCGGACCGGGCCCGGCCTGCGCGGCCAGGGCGCGGGCCAGCGGATGCCGGCTGGCGCGCGCCAGCCGGGCGGCGGCCGCGAGCGTGCCGGCATCGATCGCCTCGGCGCCGCGGAGCACCGGGCGGCCGACGGTGAGCGTGCCGGTCTTGTCGAAGACGGCGGTGTCGATCTCGGAGAGGCGCTCCAGCGCATCGCCGGATTTGACCAGGATGCCGCGCTTGAACAGCCGCCCCGTGGCCACGATCTGCACCGCCGGCACCGCCAGACCGAGGGCGCAAGGACAGGTGACGATCAAAAGCGCGATGGCGTTGGTCAGCGCCACAGACAGCGTGGCGCCGAAGGCCAGCCAGCCGAAGAAGACCGCCGCCGCCAGGCCATGGACGGCCGGCACATAGATCGCCGCAGCCCGGTCGGCCAGCCGCACATAGCGGCTGCGGTTCTGCTGGCCGGTTTCGAGAATGCGCGCCAGTTCGGCGACCAGCGAATCCTCGACCCGGGCCGCAGCGGTCATCACGACCGTCCGCCCGGTGATGATGGCGCCGGCGCGCAACAGCGCGCCGCGCGCGATCCGAACCGGTGCGCTTTCACCGGTGACGAGTGAGACATCGGCCTCGGTGTCGAAATTCTCTATCGTGCCGTCGACGGGCGCGCGTTCGCCGGTCGCCAGCAGCAACCGGTCGCCGACCGCGATGTCCCGCGCCATGACCGATTGGGAATGGCCTTCGCCGTCAAGCCGCGTGGCGGTGACGGCCTGCATGGCGATGAGCTCGCGCGCGGCCGAACGCGCCCTGCGCCGCAGCTGGGAATCGAGATAGCGGCCGATCAGAAGCAGGAAGGGCAGCGCCACGGCGGCGTCGAAATAGGCATCCTCGCCATGGATCGCGGTCTGGTAGACGCTGAGCGCCAGCGCCAGCACGATCGCCAGGCTGATCGGCACATCCATATTGGCGTGGGCCGCGCGCAGGCTCTTGAGCGCCGAACGATAGAAGGGCCGGCCGGCATAGAGCGCCGCAGGAATGGCGATCAGGCCCGAGATCCAGTGAAACAGCGTGCGCGTGCCCTCGCCCATATCGCCGACACCGGCCCAGATCGCGATCGACAGCAGCATGACATTGGCCGCCGCGAACCCGGCGACGGCCATGCAGCGCAGCAGGAAGCGGCCTTCTTCATCCTCGTTGCGCAGCAGGGCTTCGGGGTCATAGGGCCGCGCCTCGTACCCGAGATCGATCACCCGCTGGAGGATGGCCGAAGCCGGAAGCCCGGCGTCGCGCCAGGCCACGGCCAGCTTGCCGGTCGACAGATTGAGCCGCGCCTCGCGCACCCCGTCGAGCCCCATCAGACCCTTTTCGATCTTGGCGATGCAATTGGCGCAGCGCGCGCCCTTGACCGCCAGTTCAAGCCGGGCCTCGCCCGTGCCGTCGCGCCGCACGAAGGGCGACGGATCGATCTGGTCCGGCGCGGGAGGCGCAGGGGCGCGCGGAAATGGGGCGGCGGGATTCAGCGCAACCATATCCGGCGCACCGCCTCGAAAGGCGCCTCCTTTTCCGATTTGCGCGTGATCACGACATCCCAGCGGCCCGCCCGCACATGCGCGACATGGCCGGTATAAATGCCCGGCGCGGTTTCGCGCAGCACAATCGCCCTGTCGCGCTGTTCGTCCATCGGATGGCGCAACAAACCCGACAGATCCTCGTTGGTGACGGGCTTTCCATCACGGTCGGCGAGGGTCACCGTGATGCGGGCGGTGCCGTCTGGCGACAGCGCGCCTGCGACGGTGGCGGTCCAGCCCAGCGCCGCCTGCCGCGCGCGCGCGGCCAGCGTGCGGTTGAACTCGACGCCCTGAAGATAGGGATGGTCGACGTCCTGTCCGGGATAGGTGCGCTCGGCCTGAACGATGAAATAGACATTGACGCCGACGACGACCCCGAACGTCGCGACCAGAACAAGCAGAATATCGCGGCCGGTCCATTCGCGCGCCATCTCATTCGTCTCCCGACAGGAATACGGTCTCGACGTCCTGCTGTTCACCGGTCGCCGGATCGGTCAGCACAAATTCCATCTCCATCGAGCGGCCATGAATATGCTCGGGCGCGAGCTTCACAAGAACCCGCAAACTGTAAACCTTGTCGGCGCCGACGGGGACGGTGACGCTGCGCCCCGGCGGCAGGCCGATGGCGTTGAGCCGCGCGCCCTCGACATCCTTCACCGACAGGACCAGCTTGCGCGCAGTAGCTGCGTGGTTCATCAGCTTCAGCGTATAGCCATTGCGCACAGATCCGTCGGACAGGCGGACATAGGTCGGGTTGCGGTCGCGCAGCACATCGAGCCCCAGCGTCGCGCGCGTCGCCAGGCTCTAGGCCATGATACCGCCGATCAGAACCAGCAGCACCGCATAGATCATGGTGCGCGGGCGGGCGAAGCGGAAGCGCGGCGTCTCGCCCTTGGTCCGCCGCTCGATATTGTCGCCGGTGTCATAGGCGATCAGCCCCTTGGGCAGGTCGATCTTGACCATCACCTCGTCGCAGGCGTCGATGCACAGGGCGCAATTGATGCATTCCAGCTGGTCGCCGTCGCGGATATCGATGCCCATGGGGCATGCGGCGACACACTGGTTGCAGTCGATGCAGTGGCCCGCGGCCCTCCCAGGGCTGGCCTTTCTTGTGCGGACCGCGCGGTTCGCCACGGTCGGTGCGATAGACGACGGACACGGTTTCATGGTCGATCAGCGCGGCCTGGATGCGCGGCCACGGGCACATATAGGTGCAGACCTGTTCGCGCATCAGCCCGCCCAGCGAATAGGTCGTGAAGGTCAGGATGCGCGATAAAGGAATAGGCATAGATGCCGGCCGTGCCGTTCACCAGACCATGGGCCAATGTCGGCGCGTCGGCGAAATAGAACACCCAGGCGCCGCCCGTGGCCATGCCGATCAGGATCCATGCGGCATGCTTGGAGACGCGCTTGGCCAGCTTGGAGGCCGACATCGGCTCCTTGGTGAGGCGGATGCGGGCGTTGCGGTCGCCCTCGATCAGCCGTTCGACGGCGATGAACAGATCGGTCCACACCGTTTGCGGGCAGGTGTAGCCACACCACACCCGGCCGAACAGCGCCGCGGCCAGGAAGATGCCGAGCGAGGCGAGGATCAGCAGGCCGGTGATGTAATAGACTTCCTGCGGCCACAGCT
Source organism: uncultured Pseudomonadota bacterium (assembly GCA_963710925.1). GTDB lineage: Bacteria > Pseudomonadota > Alphaproteobacteria > Micropepsales > Micropepsaceae > Rhizomicrobium. The sequence goes on from CAVQBY010000007.1 coordinate 247,615, forward strand.
CGATGAAGAAGAAGTAGAAGCGCTCATGCGCCATGTCGACCAGCACGGCCTGGTCTGGCATGCCGGGGCCGCGGTCCCAGCGAATCCAGGGCACGAGGTAATAGATGCCCAGCGTGACCAGCATCACCGCCCATTTGAGCTTGCGATAGGTGCCGTGCACGAGCTTGGGGTAGATCGGCTCGCGGCGACTTGTAGAGTTCCCGCTGTGTGGCGGCATTGACCGGCGCGCGCGTCGGAACGCTGCACGCCCTCGGCCGCCAGATTGTCGATCACAGTGTGCGTCTTCACGCCGGTCTCGGTTGACGCGTCCATGATGATGATGTGGCGTCGCCGCGATAGGCGCGGCCTCGCCTACTCCTTTCCTATTCGCCCCCGCCCAGGCTGTGGACATAGACGGCCAGAGACTTGATGGTCTCCGGCGACAGGCGCCCGCCCCAGGTCGGCATCACGCCGCCATGGCCATTGACGATCTGGTCGTGGATATCGGCGCGCTTGGCGCCATAGAGCCAGGCCTGATCGGTCAGATTGGGGGCGCCGAACATGCGGTTGCCCTTGCCGTCCGGCCCGTGGCAGGCCGCACAATTGGTTTCGAACAGCGGCTTGGCGCGGGCCACCGCCGCCGGATCCGCCTTGCGGCCCGACAGATGCACCACATATTCGGTCAGATCATTGATCTGTGCCGGTTTCAGGAGCCCGTCGCGGCCGAAAGCCGGCATCTGCGACTGGCGCGTATCCGGGCTGGTCGAGCGCACGCCCACGGTGATGGTGTGCTGGATGTCCTTGAGCGAGCCGCCCCACAGCCAGGCGTCGTCGTTGAGATTGGGATAGCCCTTCGAACCCTGGGCACCGGAGCCGTGACAGGGCGCGCAATTGTCGCCGAACACCGACTTTCCCTCGGCCATTGCGAATTGCAGCAGCTTCGGAGTCGCGACGATCTGGGCGAGGCTGGCCTTGTCGAGATCGTGCGGCCTCGGCTGCGCGCTGCGCGTTGAGCTCGTCGATCGCCTTGGCCACGGCCGCACGCTGCGAATGGTGCAGGAGCCCATGGGTATAGCCCGTGATGCCCGGCCAGGCCGGCATCAGGATCCAGTAGCCGATGGCCCAGACGATCGACGCATAGAAGACCACCAGCCACCAGCGCGGCAGCGGCGTGTTCAGTTCCTTGATCCCGTCCCATTCATGGCCCGTGGTTTCGGTGCCGGAGACGTCATCGATGTCCTTGTTCGTGGCCATCACGCATCCTCATCGTCGTGGAGGGGTATGGCGGCCGCCTCGCTGGAATTTGGCCTTGTTCGAGGGCCAGAGCGCGTAGACACAGGCCCCGGCGAACACGATCAGGAAGTAGACGGCGTCCCAGCTGCGCGTGAACTCCAGGATCTCGTGGTAGGAAATGGTCCCATCCATGACCGCTTACCTCTCATTGCCCGGGGCGGTGGCGTGGTACTTCGAGAAGTCCACGAGCGTGCCCAGCATCTGCAGATAGGCGATCAGCGCATCGGCTTCGGTGATCTGTTTCGGATTGCCGTCGAAGTCGCGCACCTGCGTCTTGGGATAGCGCTTCTGAAGCGCGTCCACGCCGTCGCCATCGGGATTGACCTGGGCTTCGAGGTCCGCCTTGGCGTTCTTGATGTCGTCGTCCGTGTAAGGCACGCCGACGTCGCGATTGGCCTTGAGCTGGGCGGCGATGTCGCGATAGTCGAGCGGCGTCTTCTCCAGGAAGAGGTAGGGCGGCATCACCGATTCCGGCACGATCGAGCGCGGGTCGGCGAGGTGGGCGCGCTGCCATTCGTCCGAATATTTTCCGCCCACACGGGCCAGGTCCGGCCCCGTGCGCTTGGAGCCCCACTGGAAGGGATGGTCGTACATGCTCTCGGCCGCGAGGCTGTAATGGCCGTAGCGTTCGACCTCGTCGCGCAGGGAGCGGATCATCTGGCTGTGGCAGAGATAGCAGCCCTCGCGCACATAGATGTCACGCCCTTCCAGTTCGAGCGGGGTGTAGGGCCGCATGCCCTGCACCTTTTCGATGGTCGATTCGACCCAGAACAGCGGGGCGATCTCCACGATGCCGCCGATCGCCACGACGATCAGGATCCCGACCAGCAGCAGCATGGAGTTGCGCTCGAGAATGCCGTGTTTGTTGAGCATTGCGGGCGCCCCTCACGCCGTGGCCGCGGCACCGGCCGGAGCCGGCTGCGGCAACACGATCGGCTCGGAGCCGCGGACATCGCCGCGGATCGTGCGCCAGATGTTGTAGGTCATGATCACCGTACCGGCGAGGTAGAGCACCCCGCCCATGGCGCGGATCACGTAATAGGGATGCATCGCCTGCACGGTTTCGACGAAGGAGTATTCGAGGAAGCCGTAATCGTTATAGGCGCGCCACATCAGGCCCTGCATGATGCCGGAGACCCACATCGAGGTGATGTAGAAGACGATGCCGATGGTCGAGACCCAGAAGTGCCATTCGACCAGCTGCATCGAATAGAGCCGCGTGCGCTTCCACAGCCACGGCACCATGCAGTAGATCGCGCCGAAGCTGACGAAGCCGACCCAGCCCAGCGCGCCGGAATGCACATGGCCGATGGTCCAGTCGGTGTAATGCGACAGCGCGTTGACCGTCTTGATCGACATGACCGGTCCTTCGAAGGTCGACATGCCGTAGAAGGCGACCGAGACGACCAGCATGCGCAGGACCGGATCGGTCCTGAGCTTGTCCCAGGCGCCCGACAGCGTCATCAGGCCGTTGATCATGCCGCCCCAGCTCGGCATCCACAGCATGATCGAGAAGGTCATGCCCAGCGTCTGCGCCCATTCGGGCAGCGCGGTGTAGAGCAGATGGTGCGGGCCGGCCCAGATATAGATGAAGATCAGCGTCCAGAAATGGACGATCGACAGCCGGTAGGAGTAGATCGGCCGCTCGGCGCGCTTGGGCACGAAGTAGTACATGATGCCCAGGAAGCCGGCGGTCAGGAAGAAGCCCACGGCGTTGTGGCCGTACCACCACTGCGTCAGCGCATCCTGCACGCCGGCGAAGAGCGAGAAGCTCTTGCTCTCTTCCCAGGACACCGGCACCGCCAGATTGTTGACGATGTGCAGCATCGCGATGGTGACGATGAAGGCCAGATAGAACCAGTTCGCCACATAGATGTGCGGCTCCTTGCGCTTCCAGATGGTCCCCAGGAAGACGAGGAGATAGGCGACCCAGACGATGGTCAGAAGGATGTCGGCATACCATTCCGGCTCGGCATATTCGCGGCTCTGCGTGATGCCCAGCAGGTAGCCGGTGCCCGCCAGGACGATGAAGATCTGATAGCCCCAGAACACGAACCAGGGCCAGGCGCCGCCCGCCAGCCGCGCCTTGCAGGTGCGCTGGACGACATAGAACGAGGTCGCGATCAGCACATTGCCGCCAAAGGCGAAGATCACCGCCGAGGTGTGCAGCGGCCGCAGCCGCCCGAAATTGGTGAAGGGCAGGCTCGAGAAATACATCCAGTTCGGATAGGCGAGCTGCAGGGCGATGATGATGCCCACCAGCATGCCGGCCAAAGCCCAGAACATGGAGGCGATCATCCCGGCCTTCACCACGCCATTGGCATAGGTGGAGGTGTCGTCCTCCGGGATGCCATCGCCGTAGCGGCGCAGGAACCAGATGCCCAGCCCGGCCAGACAGGCGATGAAGGTCCAAGCCTGGACCACCATGCGCCAGTCCGGCGACTGGGCGGCAATGTAAACCGCCGCGAAAAATCCCAGGATCATCAATCCCGGGATCAGAATCAGGTCCAGGCGGGTGTCAGTCTGCACAGCGTTCGGCTGCATCATGTGCCCCCTCGAAGGCCGGCGCCGGCGTCGAACGCGGCGCCGGGATCAGTGACGAATTGGATGCGGAGTGCGCCGGTGCGGCGCGGCCCCCGGCGCGACGGGCGCCAGCGCAGAACGCTTCCCAGCCGACGAGGACGTCGTCCGCCGATGCGGCAGACAATGCATGAATCGATGCCAATGGCGGCCCCCAAAGGTATTTTCAAAGCCATATGGGCAAAGGCACGCCCACAGCCCATGATCTAGATCAATAAGCCCGGGACCTGCGGCGAAAAGGACCGCCGAGACGCACACCCCCGATCCGTGCGCGGGCGGGGGGCTGTGGCGGTTACTCAGCCCTCGCGGCCCTCCGCGCGCACCCAGCGCAACAGCTGCGGGATCGTCATGCTCTGCACGAACACCGAGAACAGCACGATCAGATAGGTCGCCATCACGATCGCGGTCTTCTGGGGGCCGACGTGCAGCGACAGGGCGAGCGCGATGGAAATGCCCCCGCGCGCGCCGGCCCAGGTCAGCAGCGGGATGATCCAGTAACCGATCTTCTCATTGTTGCGGGCCAGCAGCAGAGCCGGGGCGCTGACCGAAACCAACCGCGCGGCCATGACGAGAAGGATGGAAGCCACCGCCAGCCCGGCATAGGTCAGGTCGAACCGCACCACCAGCACCTCAAGGCCGATCAGCAGGAACAGCGCGGCATTGAGAATGATGTCGACGAGGTTCCAGAGCCCGCGGATATAACGCTGGGTGGTGTCGCTCATCGCCCGCCGGGCCGCCTCACTGCCGAAGACGATGCCGGCCACGGCGGCCGCGATGGGCCCGGAGAGCCCCAGCCGGTCGGAGAGCGCATAGACCCCCGTCGCCAGCGCCAGCGTGATCGCGGTTTCCACACCATAGTCGTCGATGCCGTGGATGCCGCGCAGCGCCACCAGCGCACAGCCGAGACCAAGCACGGCCGCGCCGCCCGACACCACGACGATGTGCCAGCCGAAATCGAGAAAATCGATGCCGCCGCCCCGCATGGCGACCGAGAGCAACGCCGTGAACAGCACGATGCCGACGCCGTCATTGAAGAGCGATTCGGTGTGAATGAGCGAGCGCGCGCCATCGGGCAGACGCGTATATTTGAGGGTTGCGAGAATCGCGGCCGGATCGGTGGGGCTGATGAGCGCCCCGAACACCAGGCACCAGGCCAGCGAGATCTTGAATGCGAACAGGCCGGCCAGAAGCCAGAAGCCGAAGCCGACCAGAAGCGTCGACAGGAAGACGCCGATGGTTGCCAGCGTGCCGGCCGTCCAGGCCTGTCCGCGCGCCGCCGTGATGTCGAGGTTCATGCCGCTGGCAAACAGCAGGAAGCTCAGCATGAAGTTCAGAACCGCGCGCGTGAAATCCACCCGCGACAACAGGCCTGACAGCGCGCCTGCGAAGCCGAGCCCCGGAAACAGGCGGTCGGCGATCAGCGCGCCGACCGACCCCAAAAGGCCGATCAGCATCAGCCCCACCGTCATCGGCAGGTGCAGAACGCGCAGATTGAGCCAGCCGAAAAAGGCGATCAACGCCAGGAAGATCGCGGCAAGATCGAGCAGCGACAGCAGCAAGACTCTCTCCCGGTGAGCAGAACGCCCGGCGCAGGCGCCCCGATAGGGGAACGTGGACCGCGCGCCGGACGTTCCCCCCTTCGAGATATTGGAGATTTTCATGATTCCGGAGTGGCTGCACGCACTTTCCATTGCCGCGCTGGCTGTGGGCGGGCTGTGCGCGGCCATCGTCGCAAATGATGTGCGGCAACACCGGCAGGCCATGTGGATCATGAGCGTGGTGTGGCCGGTGACCGCCCTGTTCGGCGGCCCGGCCATCCTGTGGCTCTACTTTTCCTATGCGCGCCTGGCCACGCGCGAGAAGGTCGAGGCCGCCAGGGCGCGAAACGAGAAACCGCCGGCCAAGGTCCACACGCCCTATGCCATCATGGTGGCGAAGGGCGTGTGCCATTGCGGCGCGGGCTGCACGCTGGGCGACATCGTCGCCGAATGGCTGGCCTTTGCGGTCCCCGCCATCGCGATCGCGCTCGGGTGGAAAGCGATTTTCCCGGACAAGATCTTTGCGGTGTGGATTCTCGATTTCATCCTGGCCTTCGGCTTCGGCATCGCCTTCCAGTATTTCACCATCAAGCCAATGCGCGATCTGAGCGCGGGCCAGGGCCTGGTGCAGGCCCTCAAAGCCGACACGCTGTCGCTGACATCCTGGCAGATCGGCATGTATGGCTTCATGGCGTTCGCCAATTTCTACATCTTCCGCACCCTGCTGGGCGCCAGACTCGCGGTGAACACGCCCGAGTTCTGGTTCATGATGCAGATCGCGATGCTGTTCGGCTTCGTGACCGCCTATCCCGTCAACTGGTGGCTGATCCGCACAGGCGTGAAAGAGGCGATGTAGCCTAGATCACCGCCTCGATCAGGCGGGGCCCCTTGCCCGCCATGGCCGAGGAGAATTGTGCGGTGAAGTCTTCGAGGGTTTCGGCCCGCGTCGCTTCCACGCCCATGCCGCGCGCCAGCGCGACAAAATCCAGCTCGGGATTGTGCAGATCGAGCATGGACAGCGCGCGCGGGCCGGGATTGGACGCCCCGACGCGCGCCAGCTCGACATTGAGGATCGCATAGGAGCGGTTGGCGAAGATCACGGTGGTGACGTCGAGTTTCTCGCGCGCCTGTGTCCACAGCGCCTGCAAGCGTGTACATCGCCCCGCCATCGCCCTGCAGGCACAGGACCTTGCGATCCGGACAGGCCACGGCAGCGCCGGTGGCCAGCGGTACGCCCTGACCGATGGAGCCGCCGGTCAGCGACAGATGATCGTGCGGCGCGGCCTTGGCGGTGGCGATGGCCGCACCGAGACCGGAGGTGGCCGCTTCGTCGGAGACGATCGCATTGTCGGGCAGATAGTGGGCGATCACTTCACCGATCGTGTACTGGTTGAAGCCGCTCGTCGGCAGCGCCGGCTTGTCGAGCGGGGCAACATTGGCCGGTTCCTTCGGCGCGCCCAGTGCCTCGGCCACGGCCTCGAGCGCGCCAGTGCCGTCCTCATGCGGATGCGCGAGATAGAGCAGCTCGCAACCCTCCGGCGCGCACCAGCTCGGCTTGCCAGGATAGGCGAAGAAGGAGACAGGCGGCTTCGAGCCGACGATGATCAGCTGCTCCACATTGGCGAGGTATTCGACAATCTGTTCGGCGAAATAGGGAATGCGTTCGATCATGACGCGCCCGGCCCCGCGCTGCAGCCGCGGCGCAAAGGTGTCGCACAGAAGCCGCGCGCCGCTCGCCGCGGCGATACGTCCGGCGGCCTTGAGCCCGTCGTCCTTGAGCGACGCGCCGCGCATCAGGATCGCCGTGCGCTTGCCGTTCTTGAGCGCGGCGGCGGCGCGGTCCACGGCGGCCGAAGACACCGGCGCCGGCCCGGCGATCGGCAACGCCGGGGCGGGACCTTCGGCCTCGAGCCATGCGGTATCGGCCGGCAGAATCAGCGTCGCGATCTGACCGGGCGCGGCCATGGCGGCCTGCACCGCGCGGGCACCATCGGCCGCGACCGTCCTGGCGCTGACCGAGGAATGCACCCAGCCGGACACGGTGCGCGCCAGCCCCGTCACATCCGAGGCCAGCGGGGCATCATATTGCGCGTGATAGGTGGCGTGATCGCCGACGATATTGAGCAGCGGCGTGGCGGCGCGGCGCGCATTGTGCAGATTGGCCCAGCCATTGCCGAAGCCCGGGCCCAGATGCAGCAGCGTGCAGGCCGGTTTCTCGGCCATGCGGCCATAGCCGTCTGCCGCGCCCGTCACCACGCCTTCGAACAGGCAAAGCACCGGACGCATGCCCGGCACGGTGTCGAGCGCCGCGACGAAGTGCATTTCGGACGTGCCCGGATTGGCAAAGCATGCCGCCACCCCCGAATCCACCAGGGTCCGCACCAAGGATTCCGCGCCGTTCATGCCGCACCCCGTCAATATCTGCCAGATGCGACTCGTCCACCCGCGGGCCTCCGTGTCAAGCGCAGCTATTCGTTCTCGGGGGTCGTTGTCACCGGCGCATCGGCATCGCGCAGCCACACATAGATGGCCGGGATCACCAGCACCGTCAGCAGGGTCGAGGAGGCCAGGCCGAACAGCAGCGAGATGGCGAGACCCTGGAAGATGGGGTCGGACAGGATTGTCGCGGCCCCGATCATGGCGGCCAGCGCGGTCAGCAGGATCGGGCGGAAGCGCGTGGCGCCGGCATCGAGCAGCACCTCGCGCAGGGTCTTGCCGCTCTCGCCGGCGCCATGGCGGATGAAGTCCACCAGCAGGATCGAGTTGCGCACGATGATGCCGGCCAGCGCGATGAAGCCGATCATCGAGGTGGCGGTGAAGGGCGCGCCGAACAGCCAGTGGCCCAGGATGATGCCGATCAGCGTCAGCGGCACCGGCGTCAGGATCACGAGCGGCAGCTTGAAGCTCTTGAACTGCGCCACCACCAGCACATAGATCGCCAGCAGCGCGACGATGAAGGCCGCGCCCATGTCGCGGAAGGTGACATAGGTCACTTCCCATTCGCCGTCCCACAGCAGCGAGGGCGTGCGCTCGTCGGTCGGCTGGCCGTGGAAGGACATCGTCGGCGGCGGCAGTTTGCCCCAATCGTGATCGCGGATCAGCTTGTCGACGGCCAGCATGCCGTAGATCGGCGCTTCATATTCGCCGGCCAGTTCGGCGGTGACCATGTCGGCATAGTGGCCGTCGCGGCGGAAGATCACCGGCGAGCCCTGTTCCTGCGTTACCCGCACCAGATCGCCCAGCTCCACCACCGCCTTGTTGCCGGGCTGGGCATTGGCGGGCACCGGCGTCGAGGCCAGCTTCTGCGACCAGGTCAGATCGTTCTTCGGTTCGCGCACCACGATCTGGATGGGATTGCGGTCGGTGCCGCGATGCGAATAACCCACCGAGCTGACCGCCCAGAAGCGCATTGATCGTGTTGTAGACGTCGGATTGTTCGACGCCGAAATATTCCAGCTTGTCCTGATCGATCGAGATGCGCAGGCGCGGGCGCGGCTGGCCCCAGGAATTGTCGACATCGACAATATAGGGCACCGACTTGAACAGCTTCTGCGACCTCGGTCGCGACGGCGCGGCGGGTCTTGATGTCGGGCCCGTAGATTTCGGCCAGCAAGGTTGACAGCACCGGCGGTCCCGGCGGCACTTCGACCACCTTGACCACCGTACCCTTGGGAAAATCGAGCTTGTCGAGCCGCTTGCGCAGATCGAGCGCGATGGCGTGGCTCTCGCGGTCGCGGTCGGCCTTGTCGGCGAGGTTGATCTGCAGCTCGCCCATTTCCGGCTGGCTGCGCAGATAATAGTGCCGCACCAGGCCGTTGAAGTTGAACGGCGCCGGCGTGCCGGCATAGGCCTGGATCGATTGGACCTCGGGCAGCTTCTCGACGACCCGCGATGCGGCCGAACAGCGCCTGCGCCGGTGTCCTCGACCGTGGCGCCCTCCGGCAGGTCGATCATCACTTCGAGTTCGGACTTGTTGTCGAAGGGCAGCAGCTTGACCGTCACGTCTCGGTCACGAACAGCAGGCAGACCGCGACTGTGGCAACGGCGACGATCAGGAGAAAGCGCTTGGCGCTCTTCTTCGACGCCACGATGGGCGCGGCCAGGCGGCGATAGATCGCGCCCAGCCGGCCCTCGGTGTGATGTTCGCCCGACGGTTCGCCCGTGCCCTTGCCGGCGAACTTCAGCAGCGCCCAGGGCGCGATCACCATCGCGACGAAGAAGGAGAACAGCATCGCCGCCGAGGCATTGACCGGGATCGGCGCCATATAGGGGCCCATCATGCCGGAGACGAACAGCATCGGCAGCAGCGCCGCCACCACGGTCAGCGTGGCGACGATGGTGGGATTGCCGACTTCGGCGACGGCCTCGATGGCGGCCTGCATGCGGCTGCGCCCGTCGTTCATGGCCCAGTGGCGGGCGATGTTCTCGACCACGACGATGGCGTCGTCGACCAATATGCCGATGGAGAAGATCAGCGCGAACAGGCTGACGCGGTTGATGGTGTAGCCCATCACATTGGCGGCGAACAGCGTCAGCAGGATCGTGGTCGGGATCACGATCAGGGTCACGCCGGCCTCGCGCCAGCCGATGACGAAGCCGATCAGCAGCACGATGGAGATCGTCGCCAGCGCCAGATGGAACAGCAGCTCATTGGCCTTGTCGTTGGCGGTCTTGCCGTAGTCGCGCGTGACCTCGACGTTGACGTCCTTGGGGATCAGCTTGCCCTTCAGCGTGTCGAGATGCCGCGACGCAGCGAATCGGCCACGACCACGGCATTGGCGCCCGCGCGCTTGGCGAAGGCGATGGTGACGGCCGGGCCGGTAGCTCCAGCCCTTGCCGTCGCGGCGCGATAGTCCAGACATGATGTTCGGCCGGGCTGGGGCCGATGACGACCTTGGCCAGATCGCGCACATAGACCGGGCGGCCGTCGCGCGTGGTGACCAGCAGAAGGCCGATATCGGGCACGCCCTGCAGCGTGCGTGCCCGAGACCGCCTCCATCATCTTGCCGTTCTCGCGCAGCTGGCCGGCCAGTTCGGAGCGGTTGGCGCCCTGGATCTTGGCCTCCAGCTGCTGCAGCGTGACGCCATAGAGCGCGAGCTTTTCCGGATCGGGCTCGACGCTGATCTCTTGCGGCGCGCCGCCGGCGATATAGGTCAGGCCGATATTGTCGGTCTTGACCAGTTCGGACTGCAGCTTTGTCGCCGAGCGTGTAGAGGTCCTGCTCGGTCCAGCGCTGCGGCGGCGTCGGGCTTGGGCGTCAAGGTCAGCGTGACGATGGCGACGTCGTTGATGCCGCGCGCCGACGATCAGCGGTTCGGGGATGCCCAGCGGGATGCGGTCATAATTGGCGCGCAGCTTGGCCTGCACGCGCAGGATGGCGTCGTCCTCGCTGGTGCCGGTGAAGAAGCGCGCCGTCACCATGACCCGGTCGTCCTGGGTCTGGCTGTAGACATGCTCGACGCCGTTGATGCCCTTGACGATCTCTTCGAGCGGCTTGGTGACCTGTTCGGCGGCATCGCCGGCCTTCAGCCCGTTGGCCTGGACGAAGATGTCGACCATCGGCACGCAGATCTGGGGCTCTTCCTCGCGCGGGATCGTGATCGACGGCAAGAATGCCGAACACGATCGCCGCCAGCAGGAACAGCGGCGTCAGCGGCGACTTGATGGTGGCGCGCGTCAGCCGGCCGGAGAGCCCCAGGTTCATTTCTGCGTTCCGGGCGACACCAGCCGGTCGCCGGGGTTGAGACCGGAGAGGATCTCGACGCCGTGCGGCTGTCCGGGCGTCGGCCGGGCCTCACCGCGCTGCACCGGGACATCGGCGAGCTGGCCATTTTTCAGCCGCACGCGCACATAATCGATGCCGAAGCGGGTGAAGACATAGGCGGCGGGGATCACGATGGCCTGGCGCGTCCCGGCCGAGACCCAAACCCGCACCCGCTCGCCGACGAAATAGTCCGTCAGACCCTTGAGCGTGGCGTCGGCCTGCACCCGGCCGTTCTCGATCTGCGGATAGACCAGCTTGATGGTGCCGAAGCGCGGCCCATTGCCGAGCCCGACATCGGCGCCGTCGACGCGAACGGTGTCGCCGGCCTTGAGAAAGCGGGCATGGCGTTCGGGCACCAGCAGGCGCAGCACGAAATTCTGTTCGGCAACCGTGGCCACCGGATCGCCCGGCATCAGCACGCGTTCCGGCCGTCACCGGCACGGTCAGCACGCGGCCGGAGGTCGGCGCCAGCACTTCGCCCTCCTTGAGCTGTTGCTCGGAGACCGAACGCTGGGCCGACATCGATTGCAGATTGCGACGCGGCGACATTGTAGGCCGTGCGCGCCTGATCGAAGGCTGATTGCGAGATGGCGTCGGCCTTCTTGAGGCGCTGGGCGCGATCGTAGTCGGCGCGGGCCTGGGCGAGCTGCGCCTGGGCGGCCTGCACCTGGGCGGCGGAGGCATGCAGCTGCATCGCCCGCTTGGGATCGCCGACCAGGGCAATCACCTGGCCCTGCTCGACCTGATCGCCCTGGCTGACCTTGAGTTCGGCGATGGTGCCGCCGACGCGCGCGCGCGCCGGCACGACATTGGCCGTCTCGATGGTGGCGAACACGGCCTTTTCATCCGGTGTCGACGCCTGGCGGACGACATAATCCGATGGCGGCGGCGCCGGCGGCTTGTGGGCCGGCGCGACAGGCGCGGCCATCAGACCCAGCGCCACCGCGATGCTCTTGAGAAACGACATGTTCGCCCGCCCCTTATCGCGCTATCAGCGCTGGTCGATTACCTTGCCGGTGGCCGGGTCGACGCGGATGATCGGAAGCCCTGCGGCTTTCCAGGCCTGGATGCCGCCGGCCATATGGGCGTCATGCGGCAACCCCGCGGCCTGACAGGCCGCGACGGCTTTGCCCGAGCGCATGCCCGACCCGCATTGGAACACCAGCGGGCGCTTGCCGCCCTCGGGCAGCATGGCTGGATCGAAGGTGGAGAGCGGGTAAAGCAGCGCGCCATGGATGCGCTCCGCCGCGTATTCATGCGGTTCGCGCACGTCGATCAGCACGATCTGGCCGGCCTTGAGTTTGGCGGCGACGTCTTCGGGCGACAGGTTCTGGAGGGTCATCGGGTTGCCTTTCGCGTGGGCTCGCGGGGGGTGGATTTTGGGCCGGCCGGGGCGCATGCCGCGGAGGGGGCGCAATAGATCCGGTAAAGCGTCTCGACCATGCGGGCCGCGGGCTGGCTCGCCAGGCTGTACCAGATCGTCTGGCCATCGCGCCGCGCCGGCCACCAGCCCGTCCTTGCGCAGCAAGGCCAGATGCTGGGACACGGTGGAATCGCGCAAATCCAGAAACTCGGCCAGTTCGCCGACGCAGCGTTCGCGCTCGCTGAGCTGGCACAGGATCATCAGGCGATGGCGATTGGCCATGGCCTTCAACATCTCCTCGGCCGCGCCGGCAGCCTCGCGCATACGGTCCGCTTTTATCTTCATACTTTCGTATATAAGAAATTTCTAATCTACAGTCAATAGCGGCGTCGCCAGCATAGGGGCATAGTTCCGTGGGCCTGGTTGCGTCAGATCAAGCCGCGGCCCGCGCGCCGGCTTATTTTGGAGACCCGCAGGATCAAAGGAGCGAAACATGGCTGACGTCGTCGTCCTGGGTGCCGGACTGGGCGGAACCCTGATGGCCTAGGAGCTGGTGCCGGAGCTGGGGCCCAGCGACCGGCTGACCGTGATCGGACAGGGCCCGGGCTACCATTTCGTGCCCTCCAATCCCTGGGTCGCCGTCGGCTGGCGCGACCGCCGCGATATCGAGATCGACCTGGTATCGGTGATGAAATCCAAGCGCATCACCTATCGCCCGGAAGGCGCCGCGCGCGTCCACCCGCAAGAAAACCGCGTCGAACTGACCGACGGCACCAGCGTGCCATACGACTATCTGGTCATTGCCACCGGGCCGGACCTGGCCTTCGACGAGATCGAAGGGCTGGGGCCCAACGCGAACACCCAGTCGATCTGCCATGTCGACCATGCCGACAAGGCCCACAACGCATTCGAGGAATTCTGCAAGAACCCCGGCCCCATCGTGGTGGGCGCCGTGCAGGGCGCGTCCTGCTTCGGGCCGGCCTATGAATTCGTCTTCATCCTCGACACCGAACTGCGGCGGCGACGCATCCGCGACAAGGTGCCGATGACCTTCGTGACCTCCGAACCCTATATCGGCCATCTCGGGCTGGACGGTGTCGGCGACACCAAGGGTCTGCTCGAAAGCGAATTGCGCGACCATCACATCAAGTGGATCACCAATGCGCGCGTCAAAGGCATCGAGGCCGGCAAGATGACCGTCGAGAGCGTGCGCGAAGGCGGCGAGGTCGACAAGACCCAGGAGCTGGCCTTCAACTTCGCCATGATGCTGCCGGCCTTCCGCGGCGTGCCCGCCGTGATGGGGCTGGAGGGCCTGGTCAATCCGCGCGGCTTCGTCATCACCGACAAGCACCAGCGCAATCCCAAATATCCCAATGTGTTCGGCATCGGCGTGTGCATCGCCATCCCGCCCGTCGCGGCCGACGCCGGTGCCGGTGGGCGTGCCCAAGACCGGCTTCATGATCGAATCGATGGTGACGGCCAGCGCCCGCAATATCGGCCGGCTGGTGCGCGGCCAGCAGCCGGACACCGAGGCGACGTGGAACGCCGTTTGCCTGGCCGATTTCGGCGACAATGGCGTGGCCTTCGTGGCCCAGCCGCAGCTGCCGCCGCGCAACGTCAACTGGTCGAGCGAAGGCAAGTGGGTGCATTACGCCAAGGTCGCATTCGAGAAATACTATCTCCACAAGATGCGCCGCGGCGAGAGCGAACCCTTCTATGAAAGCTGGATGCTGAAACAGCTGGGGCTGCGCAAGCTCAAGCGCCTGGGATAGAAACCCCGACAGGTGGGTAGAAGCGGCGGCGGCATGCACGGCCGCGTCAGCCATGCTAGGACTACTGCGCCGATCCTTGAACCGCGCTGCCCGCGCGCAGCGCAATGCTCCGCTTGAGGGAATGGGATGAGCCAGACCGATCCCCCGTCCGCCGGCCGGCGCGCGCTGCGCCGCGAAATCGCCGGGCTTCTGTTGGTAAAGCTCGCGGCGCTCAGCATTCTCTACCTCGCCTTTTTCGGCCCCGCCACCCGACCCCACATCGCCCCGTCCGATCTCGCCGCGCATCTGACGGACGGGGCCACACAGCCGCATTGAGGATCCGCGATGGATGTCGTCGAACTCTCCCGCCTGCAATTCGCCGCCACGGCCCTGTATCACTTTCTGTTCGTGCCGCTGACGCTGGGGCTTTCGATCCTGCTCGGCATCATGGAGACGGTCTATGTGATGACGGGCCGCGAAATCTGGCGCGACATGGTCAAGTTCTGGGGCGTGCTGTTCGGCATCAACTTCGCGATGGGCGTGGCCACCGGCATCACCATGGAATTCCAGTTCGGCACGAACTGGGCCTACTACTCGCAATATGTCGGCGACATCTTCGGCGCGCCGCTGGCCATCGAAGGCCTGATGGCGTTCTTCCTGGAGGCTACGCTTCGTCGGCCTGTTCTTCTTCGGCTGGGACCGGCTTGGCCGCGTGCAGCACCTGGTCGTGACTTGGGGGCTGGCGCTCGGCACCAATCTGTCGGCGCTCTGGATCCTGATCGCAAATGGCTGGATGCAGTACCCGGTCGGCGCGGCCTTCAATGTCGAGACCATGCGCATGGAGGTCACCGACTTCATGGCCGTGCTGTTCAACCCCGTGGCACAGGACAAGTTCGTGCACACGGTCAGCGCCGGCTATGTCGTCGGCTCGGTCTTCGTGCTGGCGATCAGCGCCTGGTACCTGCTGCGCGGCCGCCATATCGAACTGGCGCGGCGGTCGATGACGGTGGCGGCCAGCTTCGGGCTGGCCTCGGCGCTGTCGGTCGTGGTGCTGGGCGACGAGTCCGGCTATACGGCCGGCGAGCACCAGAAATGAAGATTGCCGCCATCGAGGCGATGTGGGAGACCGAAACCGCCGCCGGCGTCTTTCACGGTTTTCGGGCTTCCCAACCTCAAGACACACAAGACCGAGTACAAGGTCAGCATCCCGTGGATGCTCGGTCTGATCGCCACGCGCTCCATCGACAAGCCGGTTCTCGGCATCGACGATCTGGTCGCCCGCGCCAAGAGCCGCATCGCGGACGGACTGATCGCCTATCGTGCGCTGCAGAAGATCAAGACCGATCCCGCCAACGAAGCTCTTCGCAGGACATTCGAAGCCCATGCGGATCATCTGGGCTATGCGTTGCTGCTCAAGCACTTCCGACCCGACATCGAGAACGCCACGCCGGCGCAGGTCCAGGCCGCGGCGAACAGCACGATCCCCGATGTGCCAGTGCTGTTCTGGAGCTTCCGTATCATGGTGGGGCTCGGGTTCTGGTTCATCGCTTTGTTCGCGACGGCCTTCTTCTTTTCAGCGAAGTGCTGGCTCGACCGTTATCGCTGGTTCTTGTGGGCGGCCTTGCTGAGCCTGCCGCTGCCCTGGATTGCAGCCGAACTGGGCTGGATCGTCGCCGAGTATGGGCGCCAGCCCTGGGTGATCGAAGGCGTGCTGCCGACGGCCCTCGGCGTGTCGTCGACCGGAGCCGCCAATGTGTGGTTCAGCCTGATCGGCTTTGTGGTCTTCTATTCGGCACTGCTCGTCGCCGATCTCTATCTGCTGCAGAAATACATCCGGATGGGGCCGAATGAGACGCTGGGTTATCCGGTGACGAATCCCGACGTCATCACAACACCGGCCGCCGCGGAGTAAGCGCCATGGATTACGAAACGCTTCGAATCATCTGGTGGGCGCTGCTCGGCATCCTTCTGATCGGCTTTGCGATCATGGACGGCTTCGATCTGGGCACGGCGATGCTGCTGCCCTTTGTCGGCAGGACCGACATGGAACGGCGCGATCGTCATCAACACGGTCGGCCCGGTGTGGGAAGGCAATCAGGTGTGGTTCATCCTGGGCGGCGGCGCCATCTTCGCGGCCTGGCCGCCGCTCTATGCCGCCAGCTTCTCCGGCTTCTACCTGGCGATGTTCCTGGTGCTGCTGACGCTGATCCTCAGGCCTGCCGGGTTCAAGTTCCGCAGCAAGCTCGAAAGCCGGCGCTGGCGCAGCTTCTGGGACTGGGCGCTGTTCGCCGGCGGGCTGGTGCCCGCACTGGTGTTCGGCGTCGCGTTCGGCAACCTCTTTCTCGGGCGTGCCGTTCGGCTATGACAGCGATCTGCGCTTCCATTCCACCATCACGCTGTTCTCGCTGCTGAATCCGTTCGCGCTGCTGGTCGGACTGGTCAGCCTTGGCGATGATCGCACTGCATGGCGCCAGCTGGCTGAACCTCAAGACCGAGGGCGCGTGTCCAGCGCCGCGCGCGCGCCGTGATGCCCTATGCCGCGCACGATCTATTCGGTACTGTTTGTTGCGGCAGGCGCCTGGCTGACGCTGCTCGACGGCTACGCCATCACCAGCGAACTGGCGCCCGATGGTCCGTCCAATCCGCTCCTGAAGACCGTGGCGCTCGTTCCTGGCGGCTGGTTCGCGAATTTCTCGGCCATCCGGCGCTATGGGCTGCGCCGGTCCTGGCCATCGCTGCGGCGCAGCGGCTTGCCTGTCTGCGGCGCAAGCGTCCACTTCTGGCCTTCCTGTCGTCGGCTGTGGTGCCGGCCGCGACGATCGCAACGGCGGGCATCGGCGCTGTTCCCGTTCCTGATGCCGTCTTCGGCCGAACCCCAGGCGCCAGCCTGACCGTGTGGGACGCCTCCTCCAGCAAGCTGACGCTGGAGATCATGCTGGGCGCGGTTGTGATCCTGCTGCCGGTCGTCCTCGCCTATACGGCCTGGGTCTATCGCGTGCTGCGCGGACCGGTGAAGGCCGAGCACATCACCGACAATTCCAAGACCGCCTACTGAAAGGACGATCCGATGTGGTATTTTTCCTGGGTTCTGGGGCTGGGCTTTGCGGTCACGCTGGCCGTGCTCAATGCCATGTGGCTCGAAGCGCGGATGGCGCGCCAGCAGCGTCGATAGACTCGGCGGGCCTATTGGGCGGCGGGATCGCCGCCCTCGCCGGCCCAGATGGCGCCGATGAAGACGCCCTTGGCATAGGGCAGCAGCGCCAGGATCATGACCAGCGCCAATGCCGGATAGACCACCATGCTGGTCCACATCGGCCAGCCGGACCAACCGTCCACCATCAGCACCAGCGCCACGATCAGATGGCCAACGATCAGGACCGTCAGCCAGGCCGGGCCGTCATCGGCCTGGATATGGGAGATGTCCTCGCCGCACACCGGACAGGACGCGACGGGCTTGAGATAGGCGCGGAACAGCTTGCCCTTGCCGCAGCTGGGACAGCGTCCGGCAAGACCACGGCGGGCCGCCAGCATCATGTCGCGCGGCGGCAGCGGAATATCGGTGGGCGCATCGTCCTGGAGCATGGCCTCTATGTAGGGAACGCCCTGTCCGGGTTCAACCGCGCCGTCGCCGCACCCTGGGTCCCAAAGAAATCGGCGCCGCGCGGGTGTCTCCGCACGGCGCCGACAAAGGCTTCCGGCCGGTGGCCTTACTTCACATTGTCCGTCGAGCGGATGAAGGCGGCCGCATCGTCATGCAGCTTCTTCGCCGATTCCTCATGGGCGTACACCATGTGGCCGGATTCGTAGTAGCGGTACTCGATGTTCTTCTGCAGCGAGGCCGGAATCGGCAGGTGGTGCATCTCGAACCAGCCCTCATAGAAGGGCGTGGCCAGATCGTAATAGCCGCCGGCCAGGAACACCTTCATGTCCGGATTGTACTTCATCGCCGCGGCCAGATCCGGCATCGTGTTCGTGGCGCCCGGGAAGGCGAAATGCATGCCCGGCTGCTTGTGCTTGAACTGCCAATATTTGAACACGCTGATTTCCGGCTTGTAGGTCTTGCCCTTGCCGTAATCGAGGGTGTTGCGGACATAGGTGTTGAAGGCGCTGACATAGGCCGAGCTGATCGCCGCGGACTGCGGGTCGTAATCGGAATCCTTGCTCAACGGATCCATGGTCGGCCCCGAGAAGCGGGTGTCGAGACGCCCGGTCGTCATGTCGCTGTCCTGCTGCAGGTGCTTTTCGAACACCCCGCCGGAAATGCGCAGGTTGGCCCTCAGGATATAGGACACCGGCAGACCGGTGTATTGATGCAGCGACTTGGCGATGTTGTTGCGGTCCTTCTCGCTGAGGCTGGAACCCTGCGCCAGCGCATAGGCATAGGGACCCATCGCAAAACGCTCGGCGCTCTGGATGACATCGTTGAGATTCTTGGGGTTGCCCGGGAGCTTGTGATGGTACCAGGCCGTCGCCGCATAGGTCGGCAGCGCGATTTCATAAGGCTTGTCGATGCCCGGATTGGTTTCCGGCCCGTCGACGCTGAAATCGAAGTTCAGAATCTGCGACAGCAGCATGACGCCGTTGAGGTCGATGCTGTCATCGCTTTGCAGGATGTTCGACAACACGGCCGAACGCGGCGTGCCGTAGCTTTCGCCGAACAGATATTTGGGTGAGTTCCAGCGATTGTACTTGGTGATGAACGCCTTGATGAATTCGGAGAAGGCGTGCGCGTCCTGATCGACGCCGTAGAAGGCCTTTTCCTTGTCCTTGCCGGCGATACGGCTGAAGCCGGTGCCCGGCGCATCGATGAAGACCATGTCGGTGGCATCGAGCAGGCTGTTGCCGTTGTCGACGACCTGATAGGGCGCGGCCGGCGTGTGGGTGTGGTCCGAGGTGACGACCCGCTTGGGTCCGAAGGCGCCCATATGCAGCCACACGCTCGAGGAGCCGGGGCCGCCATTGTAGAAGAAGGTGATGGGCCGCGTGCCCGGCTTCTCGCCCTTCTTGAAATAGGCGACGTAGAACATCGAAGCTTCGGCGTTCGGATTCTTGCCCGCCTTCTTCTGATCCGCGGTCTGCGGGGCGTCGTCATAACCCTCGGCATGAACGACCAGCGTTCCGGCATAGGCGTCATAGCCGATCGACGCGCCGTTCACGGTCACGGTGCCGGAGGTCTTGCTCTCGGTCGGTTCGAAAAAGTTCTTGGGCTGGCTGGCGTCGGATTTCGCGGCATTGTCGGATTTCGGCGCATCGCTGGCGGCGGCCGAAACGATCATGCCGGCCAGCATCATGCCGGCGGCGAAGAAGTAAGCACGTTTCATGGAAGTCCCCTCTGGTTCGCGGCAACGGCGCTCCAGTCCGGGGCGGTCACGGTCTGTCCGGGAGAGCGTCGCAAACGGTCGGCAAATCGGCGGGGCGGCAGGCCCCTCACCCAAGTCTTACGAACAAATTTCCGAGGCTGGCAAATGAAATTGGCCTCACAAGCGCCGATGCGGGGGCCCCTCACCGGATCGTGTGCGTCCCGGCAAGGTTCCCACCACCCACATTGGCGGTCCCCTGTGGTTCCCGAGGACCGCCCCTTTGGGGCATGCTCACCAGCAGCGATCCGGGGAGGCCGTAGCGGTCATGAGTCAGCTTCAGTTCGACGACGCCGCGGCCAAAGCCGTCGAGGCCATGTATCTGACCCCGGATGTCGTGGCCCAGCGGGCGCGGGTGCTCGACCTTCTGGCCCCCCGACCCGGCGAGCGTATCCTCGACATCGGCGTCGGCCCCGGCCTGCTGGCCCAGGACCTGGCCCGGCTGGTGGGCCCCGAAGGCAAGGTGGTGGGATTGGACACGGCGCCGGCGATGATCACCATGGCCAGAACGCGGCTCGCCGCCCTGCCGCAGGCCGAGGCGGTCGAGGGCGACGCCACCACGCTCGATTTCTCTGAGGGCGGCTTCGACGCTGCGGTTTCGACCCAGGTCTACGAATATGTCGCCGACATGCCGCGGGCGTTGGCCGCGCTGCACCGCGTCTTGCGGCCCGGCGGGCGCGTGCTGGTTCTCGACACCGATTGGCGCAGCATCGTCTGGCATTCCTCCGATCCGGCGCGGATGGAGCGCGTGCTCGCGGTGTGGGACGATCATCTGGCCGATCCGCATCTGCCGGCCACGCTGGGCCCGATGCTGACCCGCGCCGGGTTTTCCACCCTGCGTGTCGAGATCGTGCCGATGCTGTCGCCGGTGTGGCAGCCGGTCAGCTATGCGGCCGGCATCATGCGCTCGATCCATGGCTTCGTGCGCGCCCATGGCGGCCGCCATGGCCTGGCCGCCGAAGAGATTCAGGCCTGGCATGACGATCAGTTGCGGCTGATCGAACGCGGCGAATTCTTCTTCAGCCTCAATCGCTACGCGTTTGTGGCGCTGCGCTAGGTCTCGACGCGCCAGGTTACGCCGTTGCCGTCGCGGCGCGTGATCAGGCGCAGATCGCGGTTGTGCGCGGCGAGCGCGCCCTGCCACAGCGCGTTCCAGCTCTCGAACGCCGCATCATCGAGCGGGCCGACCCCATCCATCAAACGCCAGCCCTGCTGGACAATCTCGCCGCCGTCGACATGCACATTCTCGCCCTGCGCGGCAGCGATTGCGCCCAGCCATTGCGCGAAGGCTGCCGCATCGCCGCCGGCAATGCCGAGCATCGCGGCGGTCTCCTCAAAGAATTGCAGCCCGATCAGGCGCGCCGTTCGGCCGAGATGGGCGCGTGTGCCGTCCGGCCCGAACAGCCCGAGCATGACGGGCAAAAGCGTGCGCACATATTCCATCGCATAGGCGCGCTCGACCTTTTGCAGGCGCGCTGGCGGCCAGCTCGCCGAGTCCAGTTCGGGTGCGGCGGCGGGATCGTAGCGGGGCGGTGTCTCGTCGGGGGCGAAGCGCACACGCTCGTCCGGCGCGATCTCGCGGTCATATTCGAGGTAATAGCCTTCGAGGCCGGCATCGCCATTCACCGTCTGGCCGGTGCAGACGAACCCGAGCCGCGGATTGCCGAGGCTGACACCGTTGTGCCCGTGCCAGCCATGCAGCATGGCTTCATTGACGGCGCGCGGCACCGCGCAGATCGCCGTGCCCTGCCAGATCCAGCGCGGCGGCGGATAGCGCACCCAGGCCTTCTTACCGGACTCGGCGACATAGAGCGTCTTCACCCCGCCCAGCGCATTGGAGAAATAATGGTACTGGGCGCAGGCCACCGCATCCGGCAGACGGTCAAGGCCCAGCTTTTTGAGCCCGGGCAGGAATTTCGCCAGATGCTGGCGGCGGAAGTGGCCGAACACGAAACGGGCCGCCTCGGCCTCGCCGGCGCGGGTGACGAGGGTCAGCACGAGCCCGGTCATCAGCGCGTTGTAGAGCCTGGAGACCGCCTTGTAGCCGGCCTGGTCGCTGGAGTTGGGATCCATGGGCCTTCGCCTTTCGCGCGCCATTCGCGCCCTTTTCCTAGCACCAATGCCGGATTATTCCGCCCGGCTTGCACGTTCCAGAGGTCTGGATTATAAATGACCGACCAGTCGGTCATATAAAGGTTCCAGCATGGCCCGCACCGTCGACCGCGACGCCAAACGCCAGATGATCGTCGAGGCCGCCACCGCGCGCTTCGCCGAGGTCGGCTATGAGGCCGCCTCCATGGAGGGGTTGGCCGCGGCGGCCGGCGTCAGCAAGGGCTCGCTCTACGACTATTTCCAGAGCAAGGACGACCTGTTCTACGCCGCCTTCGAATGGTTCGAGCAGCAGGTGATGACCGCTAGCATGGCGCGCATGACGGCGGGCGCCGACGCCCGCACCCGGCTTACCAATTTCGCCGACGCTTCGGTCTGCGCGCTGATCGACAATGTCGCGCTCTATCCGGTCATGCTCGAGGTCTGGGCGGCCTCTGCCAAATCCGGCACGCGCGCACGTTTTTCGCAGGCGCTGCAGAACATCTATATCGCCTTCCGCGCGCAGGTCGGCGCCCTGATCGCCGAGGCCCAGACGGCCGGCGAAATCCGCAAGGACACCGATGCCGCCGCACTGGCCGGCATGCTGATCGGCGCCGTGGACGGATTGCTGCTGCAATACTGGCTCGACCCCAGCTTCGACCCGCGCGCCTGGGTCCGGAGCTTCATGGATGCCCTGTTCGACGGCATCGCCAGCACCCCGAAAAGGAGTTGAGGATGCGCATTCCCCTCGCCGCCGTCCTGGCCGCCGCAACACTGGCGACACTGCCCGCCTTCGCACAGGCGGCCGCGCCGAACGCCGACGCCCTGTTGCGCGCGGCCTTCGACAATTGGCGTGCCAAGAGCTCCAACACCGACATCACCATGACCGTGCACCGGCCCGACTGGCAGCGCAGCATGGAAATGAAAGCCTGGACGCAAGGCGACGACGACGCATTGGTGCGCTTCACCGCGCCGGCCAAGGACGCCGGAAACGCCACGCTGAAGAAGGGCGACGAAACCTGGGTGTTCAATCCCAAGCTCAACCGCGTGATCAAACTGCCGGCCAGCATGCTGGCGCAGAGCTGGATGGGATCGGATTTCTCCTACAATGACCTGGCCAAATCCGACGCCGTCCTGACCCAGTACACGCACAGGCTCACGGCCACGGCGCAACAGGACGGCCATCCCGTCTACACCATCGAAGCGATTCCGAAGCCCGGCGCACCGGTGGTGTGGGGCAAGCTCGAACTCAAGGTGCGCGATGACGGCGTGATGCTGGCTGAAACCTATTTCGACCAGGACATGAAGCCGGTGCGCCGCATGACCACCGACAAGGTCGGCCAGATCGGCGGGCGGGACTATCCCGTTGTGATGACCATGACGCCGGCCAGCGAACCGGGAAAGTGGACCCGCATCGAAACCAAAACCGGCCGCTTCAACATCGAGATTCCCGGATATCTGTTCACCCTCTCCAACCTGCAGAACCCGAGGAACTGATCGATGGTTGTGGGCCTGGCCTGGCGCAATATCTGGCGGCAGCCGCACCGCACGGCGCTGAGCCTGACCTCGATCGCGCTGGCCAGCGCCATCACCATCTTCATTCTGGCGCTGCAGCTGGGCGCCTATGGCACGATGAAGGAAAGCGTGCTGCACCTGCTCGACGGCTTCGCGCAACTGCAGCCGCCCGGCTACGCAGCCGATCCCGACTTGCGCAAATCCATCGCCGATCCGGCCGCGATTATGTCCCGGCTCGACCGGCTGCCGGCGGTTACGGCCAGCGCGCCGCGCGCCAGCACCTATGTCATCCTCTCCAACGGACCGCGCAGCTATGGCGCGGCGGTGTTCGGGGTCGATCCTGCAAGGGAGCCGAAGGTCTCCAATCTCGGCACCACGGTCATCCGGGGCCGCTATCTGAAAGCCGGCGACGGCGGCACGGTGGTGATCGGCGAGGGTCTTGCCCGCAATCTCAAGCTTGCGGTCGGCGACCAGGTGACCATGCTGGGCGGTGCGCGCGACGGATCGGTCGCCGCCGACGTGCTGACGGTGGCGGGCATCTTTGCCACCGGTTCCAGCGAATTGGACCGCCAAGTGATCGAGATCGGCCTGCCGCGGTTCCAGAGCGACTTCGCCCTCGGCGGCAGGGTCAACACCATCGCTGTCGTCGGTCACCATCTCGCCGACATTTTGGCCGCGCAACCGGCGCTCGAAGCCATCGCACACAAGCGCGGCCTCGTCGTGCGCGACTGGACGCAATTGCAGCCGGCCCTGCATGACGTCATCCTGCTCGATATGAGCTTCTCGCTTCTGCTCTATGTCAGCCTCATCGTCATCGTCGTCTTCATCATCCTCAACACGTTGTTGATGAGCGTGCTGGAACGCACCCGCGAATTCGGCATGCTGATGGCCGTCGGCATGCGCCCGTCCCAGATCGGGCGCATGGTGTGGCTCGAACTCCTGTTTCTGGCCGGCAGCGGGGCGGCAATCGGCATTGCCATCGGCATGGGGATTACCGCCTGGGTCGCGCACCACGGCATCGCCTTTGCGGGTGCCGAAGCGCTGTTCGAGCAATGGCACATGCCGTCCACGCTCTATCCGCAGCTGGACGCCATCAGCGCCCTGGCCGGTCCGCTGGCCATCGCCGTGTCCATCGCCATTGCCGGCTTTGTGCCCTTTCTGCGCGTTCTCCGGCTCCAACCCGTCTCGGCGATGAGGGCTGCGTGATGCTGCGAAGCTTCGGGCAATTGCACCTGCTGGCAGGCCTTGCGTGGCGCAATCTGTGGCGCCACCCGCATCGCACGGTGCTGAGCTTTGTGTCGATCGTCTTCGCCTGCCTCGTCACCATCTTTGTGCTGGCACTACAGCAGGGAAGCTACAACACAATGCGCGAAAGCGTGCTGCGGCTGTTTGACGGCTTCGCGCAGATTCAGCCGCCGGGCTATGCCGACGATCCCGATATCCGTCGCACGATCGAAAACCCGGCAGCGCTGATGGCAAAGGCAACGGCCTTGCCGGATATTACCGCCGGCGCACCGCGCGCGACCGGCTTCGTTATCGCCTCGAACGGGCCGCGCAGCTATGGCGCGGCAGCCTACGGCATCGATCCGGCCCGCGAGCGCAAACTCTCCGTCATCGGCGATTCGATTCTCCGCGGCCGCGCCCTTCTGCCCGGGCGACACGGACGCCGCCATTGTGGGGGCGGGATTGGCGCGCAACCTCAAGCTGACGATTGGCAGCGAACTGACGCTGCTGGGCGGAGCCTATGATGGCTCCATCGCGGCCGATGTGCTGACCGTGGTTGGGATCTTCGCGACCGGCGCGCCGGAGATCGATCGCCATATGCTGCAAATGCCGCTGGCGCGCTTCCAGGACGATTTCGCGCTCGGCAACCGCGTCAACACGCTTGCCTTGACTGGCCGCAGCCTGGCCGAGTTTCAGAACGGGCTCACCAACCTCCGGCATATCGCCGAGCGCGAAGGGCTGGTGCTGCGCGACTGGACCGAACTTCAACCGGGCGTCTATGAGCACATCCTGCTCGATATGAGCTTTTCGACGCTGCTCTATGCCAGCCTGATTGCCGTTGTCGTCTTCATCATCCTCAACACGCTCTTGATGAGCGTTTTGGAACGCACGCGCGAATTCGGCATGCTGTTGGCGCTAGGCATGCGGCCCGATCAGATCGGTCGCATGGTGTGGCTGGAGCTCATCATGCTGACCGGTATCAGCGTCGCATGCGGCCTTGTGCTCGGCACGGCCATAACCTGGTGGGTTTCGCTCGAAGGCATCGTCTTTACCGGCGCCGAAGCACTGATGGCCCAATTCAACATGCCCTCGACGCTATACCCGGAACTCAACGCGTGGAGCATACTGACCGGACCGTTGGTCATTGCCGCGGCCATTGCTCTGGCCGGGCTCGTGCCATATCGGCATGTGCGCCGCCTCCAACCCGTCTCGGCGATGAGGGCTGCATGATGGACCGCTTCCGCCTCCTGCTACCGCTCGCCTGGCGCAGCCTGTGGCGCAATCCGCGACGCACCATCATCACGGTGCTGGTGGTCAGCATCGGCTTGTGGTCGATCCTGACTTTCGCCGTTCTGCTCCGGGCCTGGTCGGATTCCAGCCGCGACACGACGCTCAAGATGATGACGGGCGAGGGTCAGATCCACGCGGCCGGCTATCTGGACGATCCCACCGCCGCCCATCGCATTGCCCCGCCGGGCGGGGCGTTGGCCAGGGTCCTGCGTTCGGGCCTGGTCGCCGACTACGCGCCACGGGTGCGCGTCAGCGCCATTGTGCAGAGCGAATACAAGACCCTGCCCATCACGCTCACCGGCGTGGTCCCCCGCGACGAACGCAGGCTGTCCGCGATCCCCAGCGACATGGCGCAGGGCCGCTACCTGGAGGGGCCGCAGGATGCCGCCATCGTGCTGGGCCGAAACCTCGCCAAGCGGCTGAAGACGCGGGTCGGCAAACGCGTCGTCGTGATGGCGCAAGATGCCAACGGCAAGCTGGCCGAGCGCGCCTTCCAGGTTGTCGGTCTTTATGCGGCCAGCCAGCAGATCGAGGACGAATTCGCCTTTACCGGACTGCGGCCGGCGCAATCTCTGACGGGAATTGGCACGGACATCTCCGAAATCGTCTTCGACGCGCAAAGCGACGAGACGCTGCCGAAGCTTCTGGCCGATCTCAAAGCCGCCGCGCCGAAGCTCGACATCCAGTCCTGGAAGACGCTGGCGCCGCTGGCCTATGCGGTCAGCACCTTCTTCAACGAATTCATCATGATGTGGCTGTGGGTGATGTTTGCGCTGATGGCCATCGGCATCGTCAACACGCAGTTGATGGCGGTGTTCGAACGCATGCGCGAATTCGGGCTGCTGCAGGCGCTGGGCATGCGCCCGCGCCTGGTGCTGTTCGAAGTCGCGCTCGAATCGACGCTTCTGATCGGGATCGGTATTGGCATCGGCATCGCATTGGCTGCCGCCAGCGTGCAGGCCTTTCCGAACGGCATCGATCTGGGTTTTTTGGGCCGCGGCGCCGAACTGGTCGGGGCCGGACGGATACTATACCCCCACATCAATGCCGGAGACTTCGTGCTCTACAGCGCCATTGTCTGGGTGCTGGGCGTGATTGCGACGCTGTGGCCGGCGCGGCGCGCTTCGAAAGTCAGTCCGGTTGAAGCCATGGGCCGCGCTTGAGCGGAAGGAAGGGATCATGAGCGCCATCGTCAGTTGCCGCGGCATCACAAAGCATTACCGTCAGGGCGCGATCGATGTCCCCGCTCTGCGCGGGATCGATCTCGACATCGAGAAGGGCGATTTTGCTTCGCTGGCGGGCCCGTCCGGTTCCGGCAAAACGACCTTTCTCAACATCCTGGGCGGACTCGACCGGCCCACCGATGGCAGCGTCACCATCGACGGCGAAGAGATCACCAGGCTGGACAACAATGCGCTGGCGGATCTGCGCCTCAGGAAAATCGGCTTCGTGTTCCAGTCCTACAATCTCGATTCCGGTGCTGTCGGCGGTCGAGAATGTCGAATTCATCCTGCAGCTCATGGAGGTTGCGCCCAAGGAGCGGCGGGCGCGGGCAATGGAAATGCTGCATGAGGTGGCGCTGGACGGACTCGAAGACCGGCGGCCGGCCCGGCTCTCCGGAGGTCAGCAGCAGCGCGTGGCCGTGGCCCGCGCACTGGCCAGCGCACCGGCCATCGTGCTCGCGGACGAGCCGACCGCCAATCTCGATTCCAAGACGGCCGAGGATCTCATCACCCTGATGTCGCATCTGAACCAGGAACATGGCGTCACCTTTCTGATGGCAACCCACGATGCCCGCGTGATCGCGCGCACCCGCCGGCACATCGTCATCACCGACGGACGAATCGCCTCCGACGAACACCGCGCGCCGCCGGCCGGATGACATGACCCGCCTTGCGCTCATCACCTCGGGCCTCGTGCTGATGTCGGTCCTGACCGCACAGGCCGAGCCGGTGCATGGCCGCCTGCAACTGCAGGAAGTCTATGCGGCCGAGGACTCGCAGAGCCTGGCCGCCGCAATGGGCGCGCAGCGGCGCAATGACGTCCTTGGCGATCTGCGCGTGAGCTGGGCCCCGCATTTCGGCGCCTGGTCGTTCGACGCCGCCTATACGGTCGGCTTCGATGCCGGCGACAGTCCCGCCTATGCGCCGCTGGCGATCTTCTCGCTTGCCCCGCCTGCAAGCTGGTGGGATCTGACCGACACCTTCATCGCCAACAAACATCTGACGGCCACGCAACGCATCGACCGGCTGTCCCTCGCCTATACGAGCACGCATCTGGTCGTCCGCGCCGGCCGCCAGGCGCTGACCTGGGGCGCGGGGCTGGTGTTCCGGCCGATGGACCTGTTCGATCCCTTCGCGCCGGACGCCACCGACACCGAATACAAGCCGGGCACCGACATGCTCTACGGCCAGTATCTGTTCGATGACGGCTCGGATTTGCAGGCCGTGATCGTGCCGCGGCCGGCCCGTCGCGGCGGCGGGGTGACTGCAGATGCAAGTTCGTTTGCGCTGCATTTCCACACCGTCATCGCCGACCTGCAGACCACCTGGCTGATCGCCCGAGACCATGGCGACACCGTATTCGGCCTCGGCCTCAACGGGTCGCTGGGCGGCGCGAGCTGGAATGCCGAGATCATTCCGACCATGGTCCGTGGCGGCGGTACCTACACTTCCGCCCTGCTGAACATCACCAATGCCGGCAAGCTGTGGGATCGCGACGTCACCTATTTCGCCGAATATTTTCACAATGGCTTCGGGCTGGACGCGCAGCACTACACGCTGGCCTCGCTGCCGGCGCCGCTGATCGGACGGCTATTGCGCGGACAGGTGTTCAACACCGGCCGCGACTATCTGGCGGCCGGTGCGCAGATCCAGTGGACACCGCTCGTGCAGATCGCCCCGACGCTGATCGTCAATCTCGACGACCGCAGCCTCTATGCCATCGGCGAGGCGACCTGGTCGCTGAGCGACAATCTCAATCTCATCGCCGGCGCGCAGCTTCCCATCGGGCCGGCCCGTACCGAATTCGGCGGGCTGCCGCTTCTGGCGCCCGCCCCACCCTTGCTGGAAGCGCCGGCGCGGTTCTATCTGCAGCTGCGCCGCTATTTCTGAATTGTCCGAACGATCTGGCGAAGTGTCAGACAGTCTGGCAAATTGCAGGATGTCACCAGCAATCTGCCGGACCCTGCCATGGACGAGAAAGACCAGCGCCTGCTGACGCTGTTGCGCGGCAATGCCCGCCTGCCCGTTTCCGCACTGGCCGACGCGCTGGGGGTGTCGCGCGGCACGGTGCAGAACCGCATCGACCGCATGATGGAGCGCGGCGAAATCCTGGGCTTCACGGTGCGCGTGCGCCCCGACGCCGAACCGGCGCATGTGCGGGCCATCATGATGGTGGAGGTCGGGGGCGAAAGCACCGACCGGATCCTCAAACTGCTGCGCGGTCATCCCGAGATTGCCGAGATCCACACCACAAATGGCCGCTGGGATCTGGTTCTGGAACTGCGCACCGACAGCCTGGAGGCGTTCGACCAGGCCCTGCGCCGCATCCGCCAGATCAAGGGCATTGCCGCCTCGGAGACCAGCCTGCTGCTGTCCAGCTACGCGCTTTAGTGCTGCAGCGCGGTATACCTAATATTAGTGATATACGGTATTCGCGATTATAGTTTCCTCAAGCCAACCCGCAATGAACCGGGCTCTCCGGCGCCGGGTGGCAGTCACCAAGGGGGAACATCCATGCATCACAAGAGGATTTTTGCGGCCGCCGCATTCGCCGCGCTGGCCGTCTCCGCGACACCGGCCGCGGCGATCGATGTCAATACGCTTGTCGGCACCTACAAATGGACCGACTTCACGGTTCAGGCCAAGACCTGCGACAGCAATCCGTCCGGCGCCGGACTGTGCATGAAGGTGATCGCCGGACCGAAGAATATCGGACTGGAGATGATCCGGTCCAAATTCCAGGACAAGCCGGACGGCTCGTTCTTCGGCAAGATTGCCCATCCCGCCTCCGGTGAGATCTACAACACCAAGATGACGCTCAAGGGCGATGTCTGGCACATGGATGGCTGCACCGATGCCGGGGTCTGCGCCTCCGGCGACTTCGTGCGCCAGAAGTGACCGCCATGAAGCAGATGATGCTCGACCTGATGGTCCAGATGATGCCGTACATGATGTGGATCGTCTATGCCGGCGCCGCCCTTGTGGCGATCGGCATTCTGGCGACGCTGGCGCAACTCGTGACCGGCCGGGGCGGCGGGCTCGCGCGACTGGCGGCCTGGCTTCTCGTGCTGCTCGGGATATTTTTTCTCGCCTGCCAGCTGGCCGGCATGCTGCTCGGCGCACCGCCCTCGATCAACTTCGCCGAATTCGACCCAAGGCGATTTCGATCTCAAGCCGTTCTGGCAGGTCGGACTCGCATTGCTGATTCCCGGACTCATTGTGCCGCTGCTGACACGGCGGCGCTGACGGCTTGCGGGACGGGAAACCCCGTCCCGCAAGGCTTTCCTACGCGTAGCCCGTCAGCTTGACGAGTGCCAGCGCGAAACCCGCGATGAAGATCCAGGCTGCCGCAGCCAGCACCAACGGCTTCAGGCCTTCGGCTTTCAGCTTGCGGAAATCGGTTTCCAATCCCATCGCCGCCAATGCCATGGTCAGCATGAAGGTCGTCGCCAACACGATCAGCGCCTTGGGCTGCGCCGGGATCGTCACCACGCTGTTGACGATGACAAGCCCGATGAAGCCCAGCACGAACCACGGCATCGGCGGCGCCGCGCGCTTGAGGTCGGGATCGACCGCGTGGGCCGCGCGGCGCGTCGCAATGACACCCAGGCCAATGACCAGCGGCGCCAGCATCATGACGCGGGTGAGCTTGGAGACGGTCGCGATCTCGCCGGCATGGGCGCCATCCTGGAAGGCGGCCGCCACGACCTGTGCAATCTCGTGAATCGAGGCGCCCGTCCACAGCCCGAAGGCGTCCGGCCCCAGATGCAACAGACCGGGCAACAACGGATAGATGAACATGGACAGCGAGCCGAACACGGTCACGCAGGCGACCGCATAGGCAACATCTTCGTCACTGCCTTCGGTCACGGTGTTCGTCGCGATCACCGCCGAGGCGCCGCAGATCGAGGTGCCGGCCGCAATCAGCTCGGTCAGCTTGCGGTCGACGCCGAGGACGCGGCCCAGCCATTTGGTGAAGACGAAGGTCGACAGCAGCGTGGTGGCGATCACCGCGGCACCCAGCAGCCCCACCTGCGCCACCTGCGAGGCCATGAGCTGCAGTCCCAACAGAATGATGCCGAGGCGCAGAATCCGCTTGAGGCTGAACTTGACGCCGGGCGTGGCCCAGGCCGGGGTGCCGACGACATTGTGGAACACCATGCCGATCAGCGTGGCCAGAATCATCGGGCTGAGGATGGTCATGCCCGGAATCTTGCGCAGGGCGAAGGCCAGGGCCGCCACCCCCGCGGTCAGGGCCAGACCGGGCGCGACACCGAACAGCCCGGCGGCCGCCGGGGCCTGCGCGCGACTGGCGGGTTTGAAGGCGGCACCCTGTGGCGCGGCCTCGGCCACGGAATTTTTCATGTCAGTCAGACCTTTGTTGAGGATGGCCGCAGTATCGCGCGGCCAAATCAAACGGTCCAACTGATTATATTTGTGTGATCAATCTATTATATAGATTGGTTAGCCGCCGACTCAGGCGCCAGAGGCGGCGATCCCGCAGTCCGCATCCTCGGCCGAGCCGCAATAGAGGCCGTAAAGGGTGGTCAGGATGGCCGTGACCTCTTCGCCATTGAGCGAATAGAAGATCATCTGCGCCGCGCGGCGGGTTTTGACCAGATCGTTGCGGCGCAGAACCATCAGATGCTGGGACAGGGCGGATTGGCTGAGGCCGATGATGCGCTCCAGCTCGCCGACCGATTTCTCACCCTTGACCAGCTGGCAGAGGACCAGAAGACGCCATTTGCTGCCAATGGAGCGCAGCAGCGAAGCCGCGCGCTCGGCATTTTCCTCGAGCGCCTCGACGCTCATATCCTCCGGTAAATCCAGCATTATCCGCCGCAGCCCGCAAAACCGTCCGCCGCCATCTTGGCCTCATAAGGCGCGGCGACAGCAGCGCCCGGCGTCAGTTTCCCTTTGACCTCTTCCCATTGTTCGGGCTTCAAAATCAAGAGCCAGCCGGCGCCATAGGGATCGTCATTGGCGGTGGAGGGCTTGGCCACCATGTCATCGTTGATGGCGACAACCTCGCCTTCGGCCGCGGTTTTGGCCGGACCGACCCATTTTCCGGACTCGATGGTGGCGCAGGATTTTCCCGCCTGGACCTTGCGACCAACCTTTTTGGGGGTGAAGGCCACAAGCTGCCCGGCAAGCGCCGTGGCCACCTGGGTCATCCCGATCTTCACATTGCCGTCGCCCTGCTCCTGGTACCAGATGTGATTGTCCACATCGTAGAGAAGCTCGTCGGGAAGATTGCATCCACGTACGACCGGCATGGTCGGATCTCCTTGGTTAGGCCGTTTCCGTTCTCAGCGGGCGCGAGGAACAACAGAATTCGCCCAATCCCGCAACTTCCATCTTGCCGCTGATGAACAGGTACAGATGGTTGAGCACGAAGCGCATCATCGTCGCCCCGGCCGCGGCCGCCTCGGCCTGCGGCTGCGCCAAAATGACATTGTAATGATACACCAATTCGCGGCAGGTCTCCCGGCAGGCGTTGAAGCTGGGATTTCCCCTGGCGGCCTGGCGATGCAGCGCCAGCAGGCGGAAGCCCTCGCTGCGCCGGTCGGTCGGCACCCGGTCATGGGCGATGAGCCAATGCTCCAGAACCTCTTCGCCGGCGGCGAGATAGGCGCGCGCGCGATCCGCGGGGGCGGCATCCGCCATCCCGCCATCGACCACGGACCCGATCTCGGCGAGCGATCTCATGCCAGCTGTTTCTCGCGCATGAAGGACAGCGCATCCGACACGTTTTCATCCAGCCCCACCTTGCGTGGGCTCAATCCCATCGCCAGGCCCAGGAGCTGGGTGAAGTACATGATCCGCACATGGGTCTTCACGCCGAGGCGCTTTTCGGCGCGAATCTGGTGCATCTCCAGACCCGAATGACAGGTGGGGCATTCGGTGGCGATGACCTCGGCGCCCGACGCTTCGGCCGCCTGGATGATGTTGAGCACCAGCCTGGTCGACATGTCGCTGTCGGACAGGCTGTGGGCGCCGCCGCAACAGGCCGTCTTGAGCGGAAAGTCGACATTGGTGGCGCCGGCCGCGGCCAGCAGATCGTCCATGAAATGCGGCTGCGAGGTCGATTCCGACCCGGGACCCTGGTCCTTCTCGGGGAAGATGTGGC
This sequence comes from uncultured Pseudomonadota bacterium, assembly GCA_963710925.1. Classification (GTDB taxonomy): domain Bacteria; phylum Pseudomonadota; class Alphaproteobacteria; order Micropepsales; family Micropepsaceae; genus Rhizomicrobium. The sequence continues at coordinate 280,711 of CAVQBY010000007.1, forward strand.
GCGGGCGCGTGTACATGCAGCCGTAATAATTGGCGATCTTCAGGCCCTTCAGGGAATTCTTGACCCGCGCGGCCAGGCCCTCCTCGCCGATCGCGTCCTTGATCCAGTCCAGCGCATGGATGGTCTCGATCTGGCCGGCCTTGTAGGTCTCGTGTCCGGCTTTTTCGGAAATGCGTCCGACGACCTCGCGCGACGTCTCGTCGTGGCTGAGATCGTATTCGGCCTTCTTGAGATTGTGATAGCAGCCATTGCAGGGCGCCATCACCGTGTCGTAGCCCATCTCGTTGGCGGCGATCGACATCACGCGGCTCGACAGATAGGTCTGCACCTTGGGGTCGATGTTCTTGACCTCCATCGCCCCGCAGCAATTCCAGTTCTTCACTTCCTCGAGCTGAAGGCCGAGCGACTTGCCGACGGCCTTGGTGGACTTGTTGTAGGCGTGGCCCGTCCCCTCCAGCGCGCAGCCGGGGTAATAGGCGACCTTCTTGTATTTGAACACGGTCATTGCTTGTTCCTATTCCGCTGCATGCTTGTAGGTTTGTTCGGTCTCGGCCTGCGCCATCTCGACGAGCCGGTCGAGCCCCAGCGCCTTGCGCTGTTTTCCTTCCTGTTCGTCCACATAGTCGCTGATCGCATCGCGCGCCTTCGACCAATCATGGGTGCGCGGCCGGAAGAGGAGCGACAGACCCATGCGCATCAGGAAGGCGACGGGCAGATGCTTGATCATCCGCTTGACCATCTCGACGATCCAGTCTTGCACCAGCGGCTGCCCCGTGCCGGCAAGAAATTTGCGGATGATCCGGCTCTCCTCGATCTTGCCGGTCTCGATGACCTGGCTCGAGAACTCCGCGTCGAACACGGTCGAGGGCGAGGGCTTGGTGTGGCCTTTGAGCTCCAGCCAATGTGCCGTCGCCTTCATCACGCCTTCGGGCACGACGTCGCGCGGGCAGGCATAGGTGCACTTGTTGCACGAGACGCACTGCCAGATGATGTCCTTGTCGCGCAGCAGTTCGGATTCCATGCCCATGCGGATCAGATAGATCCAGTAACGCGGATTGAACTCGGGGTTGACGGCGTTGACAGTGCAGGAATTGGTGCAGGAGCCGCACTGCCAGCAGCGGTGGATATATTCGCCGCCCGGCAGCGCCGCGATCTCGTCCTGGATCGCTTCATTGTAATCGGTGACGACACGCGACTCGATGAAGGTGCTCCAATGGCCGGAGACATCGACGCCATCGATCACCAGGTGGTCGTGCGTCTTCAGGTTCTCCGGCCGGATGAGATGCTTTTCGTGAATCGGCATCGCTTCTTGATCCTTACCCGATCAGTTTCGGGTCTTCGATGGTGTAGGCCGCCCCGTCGATGGCCTTGAGCCGCGTGCGGTTCGAACCGGGCCGGACGCCGTCGAGCCCGAGCATGCGGCGCGCATGCTGCATCGGGTCTTCGGGCGCGGAGAAATCGGTCCGCAGATAGGTGCCGCCCTGGGCACAGATATATTGCGCGTAGACTTGCGCGCAGAGGATGTCGATATAGGCCGGCACGTCGCGGAAAATGCCGTTTTCGGTCAGAAACTGGGCCAGTTCCTCGCGCAGCATCGCAAAGGTGGCGTAATCGTCGTCGACGCGGATGGTCAGGTGATCGACATCGTCGGCAAACCAGATTTCGCGCAGCACGCCGGTATTGGCCTTGGCATCCCACACCCAGCGCATCATCAGCGGATAACGCTCGGGATCGAGATGGTGCAGGACCTCGGCCGCCAGATCGCGGATGAAGCGATGCTCCTTGTCCTGGGGGAAGCGCGCGCAGAAGGCGGCAATGCGCGCATCGGCCGTGGTCACGTCCGCCATCCCGTCCAGCAATCCGCCCAGCGCCTCGCGGATGCGGGCGAAACCCTTTTCGTCGAGATAGGGCGCCAGCCGCCGGCGCACCGTCGGCATGAAGGCGCAGGCCTCCAGGAAGCCGATCGGGCTCCAGCGCCGCCGCGCCGCCGGCGAACACCTCCTTGAACAGCGCCGATTTGAGCTGGACCGCCGCGACATAGCTGCTCGATGCCGCCATGCTGCTTCGGCGCCCGTCACCATGGTCCGCAGCGCCTCGGCCAGCGCCTCGCCCGACAAATCGAGATGCGGCCGGGCGATCTCCGGTGCTTGCGGAGATTTGGTGGACGACAGGAAGGCCGACAGCACGCTCAAGGCATCCGTCCTATTCGGCGGCCACGGTGGTGGCGGTTTGCATTGCGCCCATGGCCGACATCGCCGCGGCATGACCCTGGGCAATCGAATCGTCGATCGTTTCCGGCCCGGTCGCCGCTCCGGCCACGAACACGCCCGGCCGGCTGGTCGCACCCATCACGCCATAGGTGTTGGCGCGATCGATGAAGCCGTTGGGCTCCAGCTTGATGCCGAAGATCGAGGCCAGCAGCATGTTGTCGACATTGGGGTCCATGCCGACGGCATGCACGACCATGTCGAAGGGGATGGTGATCGGCCGCTTCACCAGCGTGTCTTCGCCCTTGACGATCAGCTGCTTGCCGTTCGACGTCACCTCGGCGATGCGCGCCTTGATATATTTGACTTTGAACTCCTCCTGGCTGCTCCAGTAGTACTTCGTCTCCAAAAGCCCGAAGGTGCGGATGTCCATGTAGTAGATATAGACATGGCAATCGGGCAGTTCCTCGCGGATCTCCATGGCGATGTTGGAGGACACCGAACAGCAGATCTTCGAGCACCATTCGCGGCCGATCTGGCGGTCGCGCGAGCCGACGCACAGACAGGATCGCCACGCGCTTGGGCTTGCGTCCGTCGGAGGGACAGCGCACGCCCTGTTTCGAGGAAATCATCTGCTCGACCTGCGTGGTCGTGACCACGTCGGGGAACATGCCGAAGCCCCATTCGGGTTTGTTGATCGAATCGAAATGTGTGAAGCCGGTGGTCAGAATGGTGGCGCCGGCCTTGACCTTGCTGCCGTCCGACAGCGTCGGCGCGGAAATCGCCGGGCTGGCCGTCGAAATTCTTGACCGATCGTGTTGAGCTTCACATCGACCAGCGGATTGTCGGCGACGCGCGCGACCATGCCGCCGATGGCATCGGACGCCCATTCGCCCGAGGGCACCAGCTTGGCGTAGCCGGAAAGGATCGGCGCGCCGCCGAGCCTGTCCATCTTCTCGACGAGGGTGACCTTGCGCCCGACGCTGGCCAGCGCATGTGCCGCCGCCAGGCCCGACGGGCCGCCACCGACGATCAGATAGTTGTCGTTCATGCTCCCGCTCCCGGATTGAGCTCGATGCGCGTGTAGCCAGGCCCCGAGGTGATGCGCCGCCGCGGATCGTAGAGATTGTCCTGATGTCCCAGTTTGACCTGCTCCAGATAGGCTTCGAACTCGGCCTTCTTCGCCTGCCAGTCGATGCCCAGCTTCTCCATCAGCGTTTCCGTCGCCGAGGCGTGCCAGTGCGACTGCACGATGCGATAGGGATCGGCGCCGCAGACGAGCGCGGCGAACTGCACGTCGGCCAGAACCGGCAGCGAGACTTCCTTGCCCGGGCCCGCCGCCTTGCTGATCCACTGGTTCTTGTCGAGCGTGGTGATGCAGCCGGTGTCATGGCCGACCATGATGTCGGCCTGGGCCTCTTCGACGGCGACCCGGATCTTGCGGTCGATTGAGAAGGAGCGCGTGAACTCACGTTCCGAGATGATGTGGCGGAAGCCGAAGCCGCAGCAATCATACCAGGTCGAATAATCGATTACCTGGGTGCCGAGCGCTTCCATCAGGCCGGTGGAAACGGCGACGCGGTTTCCGTCCAGGATGCTGTCGTCATAGATCGCGTCTTCCGGCACCATCTTGTAGACGTGGCAGGCCGGATGGATGGTGGCGCGGATTTTCGAGGCATCGATCACCTGATGCTTGGCGATCTCGTGGCGCATCACATGCGCCCATTCGGAATAGTGCACGATCTCTTCGGGGATCAGCAGCTTGCCGTCGACCAGGCGGCCGAGCTTGCCGAGGATCTTCTTCACCCGCTCGCGCAATTCCGCCGAATGCAGGAGATAGCCGCGCACTTCCTTGTAATTGCCGAAGGAGGTGCCGCAATGGACCAGCGGATAGTAATAGCCTTCCGGCTTGCCTTCCGCCTTGGCCGAGACATAGGCCTGATGGAAATTGCGCAGGAAGACGGCCGCCAGGCTCTCCAGATTGCCGATGCCCGAGCCGTGATAGTTCCAGGCCGTGCAGGAGGTCTGGTCGGTCTCGTCCAGATATTCCTTGCCGGTCTTGTTCATCAGCCACAGCAGCGAGGCCGGATAGCCGGGAATGTTGCCGCACTGGCCGCAGGATTTGTGATGCCACAGCCGCGTGGTCGGCACGCGCTTGTCCCAGCCATAGAGCGTCTTGACGGTGACCGGCTCATGCTCGTCGGCGATGCGATGGACGACGATCTCGCCGTCCTTTTCGAGCTGCCACATGATATCGCGCACGTCGTGCGACGCGATCCTTGTTGGTCAGCATCGAGCGCTTGTCGATGCGCTGCTCGACCCAGGAGGTGGCGCGCTGCGCATCTGTCGGGCGAGAGTTGGAATCGCGCCATTCCGAACCGTGTCCGGTAAAGCGTTCGCCGGTCGTGGTGGGCTTGTCGGTCATGTTCGGCTCCTCGTGGAGACGCCTGTCAGGCGTCCTGCGTCCTCTTGTTCTTCCTGCCAGTCCTCATAGTCCTGGCGCTTCTCATCCATGATGTCGGTGATGACGTCGAACAGGTTCTCGTCGATGGTTTCGAGCTGATCGAGAACGCCTGTCATCTCCCAGATCGTGTAGAGCTCGACGGAGGTCTTGAGGTTCACTTCCCACGCCGTCTCTGTCGTGTTCAGCGTCGGCATCGGAATGGCCTTGCGCAGGATCTTGAGCGGTGCGTCAATCTTGGCGACGTTCGGCCCCCAATCGGGGAAGGCGTCCTTGGTGATCATGTCCGGCGCCAGCTGGTTGCCGGTCGAGATCAGCTTGAGCATCACGCGGCTGAAGGGCCGAAGCACGTTCTTGGCCGATTCCATGCCGTGCTTGATCGCGGTCTCGCGCATCAGCATCACGAGACCGCCGGGTGAATTGCCGAACGGGCAGCGCGCGGCGCAGGTGTAGCATTGCGCGCAGGACCAGATTTTCTCCTGCATCGCGTCGTAAATGCCCTCGAGATTTTCGGTCCACAAAAGCTGGACGATCTCGCGCGGGGAGAAATCGTAATAGTGGGCGGCCGGACAGGTGGCCGTGCAGATTCCGCAATTCAGGCAGCCATTGAGCTCGTGGTCGAAGCGCAGATCGGCCTGGATATCGGCGAAGATTTCTTCGAGCTGTTCACGATCGACCGCCGGCGCGTCCGTGACCGGATCGCCGATATAGGTCTGCACGCGCGAGGCGTGGCTGTGATCCATCGCTCAAGCTCCGTTCAGTAGGTCAGGACCTTGCAGTCGTCGTCTTCCATGATCTGTTCGATCAGATAGGCGCCGCCGACAATGCCGGAGCATTCGGGGATCATGTCCTCCTTGGTCATGTCGAACAGATCGAGATTGGGCGAGCAGGACAGGAACTTCACGCCCGGCCTCATGCGCATCCTTGATGAAGTCGTAGACCGATTTCGGCGAGCCTTCCTTGACGAACAGCTTCTCGGCCACGCCCTTCTTGAGCAGGCGGCCGGCCGTCGCCGTGCAGACGACCTCGACCTCATAGTCCATGGCCGCGGCAACCGTGGCCTGGAAGATCGGGCGCGCCCAGTTCCTCGCCATTCCGCGGATCGGTGTTCGCCATCACGATAAGGAGTTTGCTGGCCATGAGGTCCTTCCCGAGCATTCTGGTCCGGTGCCTGTTATCCGACGCCTTGGGCCGCACATTGCTGAGGCGGATCAACGCCCCGGCTGGCGGCACTTCATCTTCCATTAGAGAAAACTAATTTAGAAAGCGCAAGGGGGAAATTCACGAGGGAATCCGCCCATTTTCTGTAAGGTCTAGAAATATTGTTTCAAGCGTCCATGAGGCCGGTTTTCTGGATCAGACCGGTCATGATCGGCACCAGCGCATCCTCGATTTCCCGCTTCATGGGCCGCAGCCGTTCGAGCGGCGGCGGCCGGATCGGGCGGGTTGTCGTCGAATTCCATGATCAGGTCCTCGCCGATCGCCAGCTTGAAGCCGGGATGGAAGCCGAAGCCGAAGGCATTCTCGCCGATCTGGAACAGGGCCGGTGCACCGGCGGGGTCCGCCGCCAGCACGCGGGCATAGGCGGGCGGAAGGGCCCGGTCGCGCATATAGGAGACGAAAGGAAAGCGTTCGGGGAGGAAGCCGTTGAGCGCATCGGCGTCGGTCCGGGTACCATGGCCAATCTCGAAGGCGAGCGGCGCCGGCTCGCTGCCGCCATCGGCGGCCAGCGCCAGCAATTGCGCGCCCAGCTCGATGCCGACCACCGGCTTGCTTTGCATCAGGCAGGCATAGATCAGCGACAGTTCCTGCTTGAGCGTCGGCAGGTCGCGCGCGCCGGCCGTGCCCCAGGGCCCGCCACCGAGCACGAACAACGCGTCGCCGATGTCGCCCGGCTTCGGGCAGCGGCGTGCCCTCGGTGAAGGGGCGGAAATATTTGAAGCGGATGCCGCGGCCTTCGAGATGATCCTCCATCAGGCCGAGATAGTCGGCAGAGGTGTGCTGGACGACACTGACGAATTTCATGCCGGCGCCCTGGCGCGCTCGGCCGGTGCGGCCAGCGCATTCTCGATCGCGGCGGCGAAATCTTCCGGGCGGACCGAGAGCAGGCCGATATCGCTGGCGGCGAAGAAGTCGGTGACAGCCTTGCGCATATCGGCCACCGGCGTGCCGCGCAGATGCGACTCCAGATCGAAGATCACCCGCGGCGGCGTGACGAAGAAATCGCCGGTGAGCAGCACTTCGCGGAAGCGGTCCAGGCGCGCGCCCTCGAGCCGCACATGCGCCGTCACCGATCCGCCGGCGCCGAGATGACGGCCGACCTGCACATCGCGGCCCGATTCGGGATCGTCGATATTGTGCAGGAACTCCTCGGTCCCGATCTCCTCGTCGTAATGGCGCGCGGCCAGCGTTTCCTCGTCCTCGGTGATCTCGCCCCACTCGGTGTCGATCCCGAGCCGTTCGGCGAAGCCGACCACCAGCGCCTGTTTGATGTCGGCCAGCGGCGGCACCTCTTTCAACAATTCCCTGAGCGTGACGACGCGTTGCGCCGCCGAATCCAGCGCGCGCTTGGCCAGCTTTTCCTGCGGCACATTGAGGGCGGACAACATGCGTGCGGAGTCCATGTCCACCAGAATCGTGCCCTGAAAAATCACGGTGTTGCCGTCGATAAAACCGCCCGTCCCGCTGATCTTGCGCCCCGCCACCTCGATGTCGTTGCGCGGACGGAATTTTGCGGCCACGCCAAGCCTGCCAAGACCCACCGCCACGCCTTCGCACAGGGTTTGCGTCAATTCCGCGAGGGACGTCAGGCCAAGCGCCGATTTGTCGAACACCAATTCGAAACCGAACTGGCCTTCATCCATATAGATGGCCCCGCCGCCGGTGATGCGGCGCGCAAGCCCGATGCCGTTGGCGCGGCAATGGGCGACGCGCACTTCGCGCGACAGGGCCTGATGGCGGCCGATCAGCACGGTTGGCGGAAACTGGATGAAGCGCAGCGTATCGGGGACGCGGCCCTGCTGGTGCAATTCGATCAGGGCCGCATCGAAGGCGATGTTGCGCGCATCGGCGCGCACGCCGGTGTCGATGATGCGGAAGGCCCGCGCCATCTCAGTTCACCTTCTTGATGCCGAGCTGGGTGCGGATCTTGGCGATGTCCTTCTTGTTGGGCTGGAAGGGATAGCTGGCGATATTGCTGGGCGGCGAATCGCCATAAGGCCGGTCGCAGGCCGAGATGTCGTCGGCGAATTTGCCCGGACAACCGGAGGTGCGGAAGGCAATGCCGGCGTCGATGATGGCGTCCAGCTCGGCCTTGGGCAGACCGAAGTCGACGACCCGCCCGTTCTCGTCGAAGCGCATCTGCTCGACGCGCGCGCCGCAATAGTCGAGCAGATAGCGGCCCAGCTGCACGCGGCGCCACTGGTCGCGCGGTGTCGCCGGCAGATGATCCATCAGCGAGCCCTGCTCCGGGAAGAAGCAGAACATGTGGCTGTGGCCGCCCATGTCCACCAGTTTCTGCACCAGCGTCAGCACGTCGTGTTCGCTCTCGCCCATGCCGACGATGATATGGGCGCCGAATTTCTGCGGGCCGAAGATGTCGCGCGCATCCTCGAGGATCTCCCAATATTTCTTCCAGCTATGCGGCGAGGCCACGCCCTTGCCGCGGGTGCGGTCGAACAATTCCGGCGTCGCGGCATCGAGCGCCACGGTGAAGATGTCGGAGCCCAGATCGCGCAGATTGGCAACGTCTTCGCGCTGCATCGTCGTCGGATTGGAGAGGATCGAGATCGGGATTGCGGACGGATCGATTTTCGCGGTCCAGGCCTTGAGCACACTGACCGTGTCCTCATCCGAACCGGGATGGGTGATCATCGAGATGCACATGCGATGGAACGGGCTGTTGGCGCCGTCTTTGGCGACGATGTCGACGATCTGCGCCATCGGCACGGCCGGCCAGTCGACGCGGATGAAGTTGCGGTCGGCATAGTCGCGGTCCGCCTCGCGATGACGCGCCAGCCCGCAATAGGCGCAATTGGCGCGGCAGCCCTCGGGATAGGTCAGCAGCAGATTGAGGCAGCGCGTGCAGGCGCAGCGATGCATCTTGCCCGGCATGATGCCCAGCGTCAGCGCCGCGGCGGTCGACATCTGCACATATTCCGGCGAGCGCATTTGCGGCGTCAGCACATTGTTGTTCGGCAGATAGACGCCCTGGGGCGCCTGGTGGGCGGCCTTCACCCGCCCGCCATTCTTCAGTTCCTTGGGCGTCACCCCCGGCGCGCGCGGCTGCATGGCGTCATAGGCATTGTAGTCGGGCGCGCCTTTGGCGGTGCGCGCGGGCTGGGCGTTTTCGGGCTTGAGACAGGTCATGGAATCTCCCTTAGGCCGCGCAGGAGACGGCGGGTTTCAAACTGCCGCCGACTTTCATCGAGCAGCAGGCATGTTGCTGTTGCGCGGGCCGGCCGATCATCTCGGCCACGGCCACCGCGCCATCGGCGGGAAAGGCGATGCCGTCCAGCCCGGCCATCACGGCATAGGCATCGGTCACGCGCTTGTGCATGCCGGGCGGCCGGGCGCAGCCCAGCAGCACGTCGCGATCGGGAATGCGTTTGCGCGCCTCCAGGAAGATGCGCCCGACATCGGCGGTCTCCGGTGTGATGAAGGTGCCCGGCGCGGCGTAGAACGGCATGATCACGACCAGCACCAGGGAATGGATCGGGTAGCGCGAAACGATGTCGAGCGCGCGCGGCTCGCCGAGAATGCGGCCGTAATGCAGGCCGATGACGATATGGGGCACGACTTCCATGCGCGTCGACGTCAGCGCCGCCAGGGCCGCTTCGAAATCCTCTACCGGCCGGTCGAGGTGATAGACCTCGCCGATGGTCTCTTCGGAGCCGATGATATCCATCATCGCGGTGTCGACGCCGGCCGATTCCATGGCCCTGGCGCGCGGCTCATCGATCAGCGCCGAATGGATCGCAATCTTCAGATGCGGGAAGTCGCGCTTGAGCGTTTCGATCACCGGATAGAAGCGCTCATATTTTATTTCGTTGCGCTTATTGGATCCGCCGGAGAGCAAAAAGCCCTGCAGGTCCTGCAACATCACCAGATCGCGCACCTTGCGGTCGAGCATCTCCGGCGAGGTGGCCGGGATCATGGGCTCGAGAATCTTGGCCTTGCAGTGATCGCAATCGAGCGCACAGGCCCCGGCCGTGATCGAGAAGGCGGGAAAGCTGTTCTTGCCGCAGCCCGAAAGTTCGCTCGAGGAATATTCCTTGAAGGTCGGTGTCGAGAAGCGGATCGGCCGACCGGCAATGGCCGGCGCGGCGCCCTGCATCTCCGCCACCAAGCCGGCGTCGAAGGGCGCGTCTTCCAGGGCTTCGATGGCGGCGAGTTCGATCGCTCCAGGCCATGCGCTTCCTCGTTTATGCGTTTTCTCTAATATTCAACATGCGCGAAACCCCGCGCCAGTTCAAACGGAATTCGATCCCTTGTGGCCTCACGGCACAAGCACCTCATCCCGCAGTGCAACAATCTCGTCGCGGATCGCACCGGTGTGAGGCGGATCGCGCAGCGTGGTGAGCCAGAGCGGATCGACATCCTCGTCCTCCACGAGATCGCAACTCAGCTCCGCCAGCAGGGCGCGCGCGGCGTCCGGCAAGCTGTCCGGAATCGTCTTGCCGGCGATGCGGGCCCATAGCCCGGCCCAGAACCGGCCGACGGTCCAGGGATTGTAGCCTCCGCCCCCGAGGACGACGGCCGCCGGCGCCATGGCCGCCACCTGCATCACCGCCTCCCAGACCGCGGCATTGGACAGGGCCATCCTGGAGAGAGGATCGCCGGCCAGCGGATCGGCGCCGGCGACGATGACCACGGCGTCGGGTGCGAAGCGACAGGCCAGGGTCAGGACCGCCCCTTCGATCAGAAGCGCGAATTCGCTGTCATTCAGGCCCTGCGGCACCGGCATGTTGCGCGCCCGGCCCTGGCGGCGCTCGCCCCGCTGCCCCGTGCCCGGCCAGCGCCCGGCCTCATGGATGGAAATGGTGAAGACCCGGGGATCGGCCGCAAACGCGTTCTCGACCCCGTCGCCGTGATGGGCATCAAGATCGACATAGAGCACGCGGCTGAGCCCGGCCTCCAGCAGCGTCAGCACGGCAAAGACCGGGTCGTTGAAATAGCAGAAGCCGCTGGCGCCGCCGGGCCGGGCATGGTGGGTGCCGCCGGCCGGATGATAGGCAAGGCGTCCGTCCAGCGCAGTCTGCGCCGCCAGGATCGAACCGCCGACTGCCGTCGCAGCCCGTTCGAAAACGCCCGAAAACACCGGATTTTCCAAGGTGCCAAGACCATAGGCGGCGCGCGCCTGCAGCGGCACATGCCCGCTCCGGTCGGCCTCGGCCAAGGCGCGGACATAGTCCGGATCGTGGAAGCGGGTCAGGGTCGCAAGATCGGCCGTCGGGCTCTCGGTCAGGCCACCGTCCAGCCAACCCAGATGGCGGCACAGCGCCACCGCGGTTTCGACCCGCGGGATCGCGAGCGGGTGATTGCGTCCATAGGCAGGCCGGCGATAAATCTCGCTATGGATGAAGGCGGGCGCCCGTAGACCTTGACAGCGCATTGCGTCTCTATTCATCTATCCTCATATTATAAAATACTCATGTATCGCGATTTGCGAAATGAGGACAGAGAGGGACGGGCGACGGACAGAAGCATCGCGATGCGCGATGAGGATGCGCTGCATCGTTCGCAGCAGTTCTGATCCAGATCACGATGCCGGGCCGGTCGCCGCGCCAAGCTAAACAAGATGTGCGCGTCTCGCGGGGCGCGCATTGGGAAGGAAGAAGACCGTCATGGATGCGCAACCGCAGAACGACGCCTCGGCCAACACCAAGAGCATGTCGATCATCGTGACGAAGGGTTCGCTCGACTGGGCCTATCCGCCCTTCATCCTGGGCACCACGGCGGCGGCGATGGGCGTCGACGTGACGATGTTCTTCACCTTCTACGGGCTGCCGCTTCTCCTGAAGAAACTGGACCTGCAGGTCACAGCGCTCGGCAATGCCGCGATGAAGATGCCGATGATGGGCATGCATATGGGCATGCCCAACTTCATGAGCATGATTCCTGGCGTCGATGCCGGCGCCAGCATGATGATGAAGAACCTCATCAAGAAGAAGGGCGTGGCCTCGATCGAAGATCTGCGTGAGGCCGCCGTGGAATCCGAAATCAATTTGGTCGCCTGCCAGATGACGATGGATCTGTTCGAATACAAGAAAGAGGACATGATCGAAGGTGTCACCGTGGGCGGAGCCGCGACCTATATGGAAAACGCGCTTAAAGCCGACGTAAATCTCTTTATCTGAGGACTGACCATGGCCGACAAGACGCTCGACGCGAAGGGGCTCAACTGCCCGTTGCCGATCCTGAAAGCGAAGAAGGCACTGAAGGATGTGCCGTCGGGCGGCACGCTCGAAGTGCTGGCGACCGATCCCGGCTCCGTGGCCGATTTCGCCGCCTTCTGCCGCACGACCGGCAATGAGATCGTCGAACAATCCCAGGACGGCGGGACGTTCCGCTTCCTGATCAAGCATGTCGCCTGACGATACAATGACGGGGCGCCCATGACGCGCACCGCAGACAGCACACGACATAGCGAAGCGTGTAGTTTTTCGGGAAGGACCGAAAACACAAAAGCACCGGGAGGGTGAGCGTTATGAAGGGGATTAGCGTAAAGAAGGCCGCGCTGGCCGCGGCAGCAACGGGATTGATCGCGGGGGGCGCGTTCACAAGCCCGGCCTCGGCGACCGAGGGTTATTTCCAGCCGGGATACAGTGCGATCCAGAAATCGCTGGCGGGTACCGGTGTCGCCAATCCTGAAGATGCGATGACGCTGGCGATCAATCCGGCGGGCCTGACATCGGTGGGCCAGCAGCTGGAAGTCGGCCTGTCGTGGTTTTCGCCGATCCGCAATTACACCGTCACCGGCGGACCGGGCTTCGTCGCCCCCGGCACCGTCAAAAGCGGCTGGGAAAACTTTGCTATTCCCGGACTGGCCTACAGCCAGCCGATCGATGCCAATTCGTCCTGGGGCATCGCCATGTATGGCAATGGCGGCATGAACACCAATTACCCCGGCGACACGCCAAACCCGGCCTGCGGGCCGTTCAGCGGCGTCTATTGCGGTGGCAAGGCCGGCGTGAACCTCAACCAGATGTTCATTTCGGTCGGCTATTCGCACCGCTCCGGGGCCTGGCAGTGGGGCATCGCGCCGATCTTTGCGTTGCAGATGTTCGACGCCAAGGGACTGGCCGCCTTCTCGCCGATCTCGGCCTCGCCGGCCAATCTGACCAACAACGGCATCTCCTATTCCTATGGCGGCGGCGTGCGCGTCGGTGCGATCTGGAACATGGCACCGACGGTGCGTCTGGCCGTGGCCGGCGCAACGCCGATGTGGATGTCGAAATTCGGCAAGTATAAGGGCCTGTTCGCCGATGGCGGCAGCTTCGACATTCCGGCCAACGTCACCGTCGGACTGGCCTGGGACGCGGCGCCGACCTGGACGCTGATGGCCGACTACAAGCACATCTTCTATTCGGACGTCCCGTCGGTCGGCCGTTCGACCCTGTTCACGGGCATTCCCCTCGGCGCCAAGAACGGGCCGGGCTTCGGCTGGGATGATGTCGATGTGATCTCCGTCGGCGCGGCCTGGCATGTCGCTCCGACCTGGACTCTGCGCGCGGGATACGCGCATTCGTCCAATCCGGTCGGTCCCGAAGACGTGACCTTGAATATCCTGGCGCCCGGTATCGTCTCGGATCACTTCAGCGCCGGATTTCAGCCACGAATTCGCCGGCCATTCCGGCCTCGACTTCTCGGTCATGTATGTTCCGGAGAGCACGGTCAGCGGCATCGAAGTCACGCCGTTCGGCCCCAATCCCGGCCGGACGATCAAGCTGGCGATGAAGCAATGGGACGTCACCATCGGCTATCGCTACAATTTCTGATCTGCGATCGTTCCCGATCGACGGAAATGGAGAGGGGCGCAATTTGCGCCCCTCTTTTTTTGCCTGCCGGACAGGACATTCCCGGACCGCGCAAGGGCCGACGCGATCGCGCGACCTTGTGCGCCGAGGCCATGTCATGGCCATCGCGGAGCAAGAACGGTTCGAACAGAACAATTGATTTGTCCGCAACAGCGCGCCGGGCCACTGTGGGCGTCCATTCGAGGAGGAATTGCATGATCACGAACAGGCGGGCCGCCTTGCAGACATTCGGCATCGGACTGGCATCGGCGGCGGGGGCAACCGCGCTGGGCGGCGGCGCGGCCGCGGCCGCGACCGAACCGACGCTGACAGCGGCGGGCGCCACGCATCTGCGCGATCTGATGGCGCGGCTGGAGAAGGCACGCGGACGGCGCGATTTCAAGACCGTGCCGATGATCCTCGACAACCCCGACCAGTGGGACGACAAGGCGATTCGCGAATTGATGGCCTACAAGCCCAAGCCCAAGCAGGCCTGGGACAACACGAAGATCGATGGCCCGTGGCTCAACCTGATGCGCAATTCGCTGAATGCGCAGATCTGGTCGTTCAAGCATCCCGATTTTCTCGCCGTGTCGCTGACCCACGGTTCGGCCAATCTGGCGCTCTACGATCAGAAGATGTGGGACAAGTACCAGATCACCAAGCTGGCCGGCGACGCGTTCAAGACCAACACGCTGATCGTCGAAGCCCAGGCCGGATCTGCCGATCCGAAGAACTACGAGGATCCGCAAGGCGCCTATTCGCCCAAGGACAACACGATCCCCGCCCTCATGCGCCGTGGCGTCGTCTTCATGTCGTGCCACAACGCGATCTGGGAGCAGGCCTCCAAGCTGCATGCCAAGGGGCTCAACCCGGACAAGCTTTCGGTCGACCGACTCGCGGCCGATCTCACCAACCACCTTTTGCCGGGCGTGGTGCTGACGCCGGGTGCGGTTGCGACCATGCCCGAATTGCAGATGTCCGGCTTCTACTACGCAAAGTGATGCCCATGACGCTTCGCAAGACCATTCGCCGTGCCGCGCTGGCCCTGACGGCCTGCGCGGCGCTGGCCGTCCCGGCACTGGCGCAGCCGGCCTTCGAAGGCTGGCACGGCAAGGTGCACGCGCCCAACTACAAGGGCGAGGTGTTCCCGCCCTGGCAGCGCGGGTTGAACAATGACGCGCTGCATCGCGGGCTCGACTTCACCGTTCCGGAAGTCGATGTGCTGGCCGATTTCCACGGCGACATCACCGATCCCAAGCTCGTGCTCTATGTCGGCGGCAATTACTTTTTTGCGATGGCGCATCTGGTCAAGGCGTTCGAGGACAGCCACCCCGAATTCAAGGGCCGCATCTATCTGGGAGACGATCCCGCCGGGTCTGCTCGAAAAACAGCTGGATGCCGGCGGCACCGTCACCTCCGGCAACATGACCTGGACGGCCAAACCGGACGCCTATTTCGCCGGGCTGGCGCGCGTCAAAGCCATGGTGGCCAAGGGCAAGCTTGTCGGCCCGGCCCTGCCCTATGTCACCAACACGCTGACCATCATGGTGCCAAAGGGCAATCCCGCCCACATCACCGGCCTCAAGGATCTGGCGAAGGCCGAGGTCAAGCTCGTGATGCCCAATCCGGCCTTCGAAGGCATCGCCCGGCAGATCCAGAAATCGCTGGTCAAGGCCGGCGGCAAGGCGCTGCTGAAAACCGTCTACACCGACAAGGTGAAAAGCGGCGGCACGATCCTGACCCACGTCCATCACCGCCAGACACCGCTGTTCCTGATGCAGGGCATCGCCGATGCCGGCGTGACCTGGCAATCCGAGGCCATGTTCCAGGAACAGGCCGACCATCCGATCGCGCATGTCGATATCCCGGCCGATCACAACACCACCGCGATCTATGCCGGAGCCATGGTCAAGGGCGCGGCCCATCCCGGGGCCGCCAAGGCCTGGCTCGCCTTCATCCGCTCGCCGCAATCCTTGGCCATCTTCGCGCGTTACGGATTCAGGCCGTATAAGGGTCCGTAGATCCGGGCAGGGCCGGCGGGAGAATACGAGATGAAGCTTTTCGCGCTTGCCATTGCGCTCGCCACCCTTGCCGCCGCCCCTGCCCTGGCTTCCAGCGGGCGCGACATCGCCATGCAGGGCACCAACGCCGGCGCCATGGCCTGTTCGGCCTGTCACGGCGCCAAGGGCGAGGGCCAGCCGGCCGCCGACATCCCCCGCCTTGCTGGCCTGGACGCGGGCTATCTTGCCCGCCAGCTTGACGGCTTCGCCTCGGGGGCGCGCAAGAACGGCACGATGTCGCCCATCGCCAAGGCGCTGACGGCCGCCGAGCGCAAGGCCGTGGCCGCCTATCTACGCCGGTCTCCACACGCCGGCTGCCGCACCGCCTGCACCGCCGGACAGAGGCCGTGCTCAGCGCCGGCGCGTCGCTGGCGAGAACGGCGGCGTGGTCGAAGGGCGTGCCGGGCTGCAGCCAGTGCCATGGCGCCAAGGGCAGCGGTGTCGGCGCAGACTTTCCCGGACTCGCCGGCCAGGGCGCGGAGTATATCGCGGCCCAGCTCAAGGCGTGGCAGGCCGGCACGCGCCACAACGATCCCATGGGCCTGATGGCCGGCATCGCCAAGAAACTGGACGCCACGCAGATCGCCGCGGTCGCGGCCTATTACGCGGCCTAGCCCAAGGTGCCGGCATCAGCCACCGCGCCTCCACCGGCCACGTCGGCAAGACGGGCGACTTTACCCCGCCGCCGGACAGCGCCATTCCCGACAACGAGTTCGGCCAGATGGTGCAAGCTGGGCCAGAACATCTTCCGCGACACCGGCAAATAGCCGCCGCCAATACGTCGGCAACACGCTGAACTGCCAGAACTGCCATCTCGATGCCGGACGGCTGGCGAATTCGGCGCCGCTATGGGCGGCCTATGTCAGCTATCCGGCCTATCGCGCCAAGAACAAGCACGTGAACACCTATGCCGAACGGCTGCAGGGCTGCTTCCGCTACAGCATGAACGGCAAGCCGCCGGCTTTGGGCAGCAAGACCCTTGCTGGCGCTTGAGGCCTATTCCTATTTCCTGGCCAAGGGCGCGCCGGTCGGCGCCGAAATGAAGGGCCGCGGCTATCCCGCCCTGCCAAGCCGGCAAAGCCGATGGACTATGCGCGCGGCCAGAAGGTCTATGACGCAACATTGCGCGCTGTGCCATGGCGCGGACGGCGAGGGCCAGCAAATCGCCAGATGGCGCGACCGGTCTTCCCGCCGCTTTGGGGCGCCAAGTCCTTCAACTGGGGCGCCGGCATGGGCAACATCAAGAACGCGGCTGCCTTCATCAAGGCCAACATGCCCTTCAGCCAGGGCATGACGCTATCCGACCAGGATGCATGGGATGTGGCCATGTTCGTCGACAGCCACGAGCGGCCGCAGGATCCGCGCTTCACGGGCAATGTCGCCGAGACGCGCAAGAAATTCCATGACAATGCCATGTGGATGTACGGCAAGACCGTGAACGGCGTGACGCTGGGCGCCCATTCGGTGCCGGCCGGCCCGCACGACCACTAGGCCGCCGCATCGGCGGTTTGGCGCCGCCGCCGCCTTGGTGCTTCTATGCGGCGGACAGGTCATCCCGAACCGGAGCCGCGCATGCACACCGACACGCCCATCACGCCGTCCGACTTCACCTGCACCGGCTATGTGGTGGAGGATCATGTCGTCACGATCACGCTGAACCGCCCCGAACGGCGCAACGCCCTCAATTACCGCGCCTATGACGAATTGGAGACGGCGTTCCGCGCGGCCTCGTCCGATCCTGAGATTCGCTGCGTCATCGTCACCGGGGCCGATCCGGCCTTCTGTTCGGGCGACGACGTCGGCGAAATCATGGCCGGACCCAAAGCCTTCTCGCAGACCGAAGCGCCGGCGCCGGGCGCAAGCAAGCCCACCCCGGCGGCCATGGCCGCGCTCGAATGCGAATGCCCGGTCATCGCGGCGGTGAACGGCGCCGCGGTCGGCTGGGGCATGGAGCTGGCCCTGTTCGCCGATATCCGCATCGCCTCGCAGAAGGCGAAATTCGCCGAGCTCTTCGTCAAGCGCGGACTGGTCAGCGACATTGGCGGCTTCTATCGCCTGCCGGCCATCGTCGGCCCGGCCAAGGCGGCCGAATTGCTGTTCACCGGCGATGTCATCGACGCGGCCGAGGCGCTGCGTATCGAGCTGGTCAGCGAAGTCGTGCCCCATGAGGCACTCCTGGCCCGTGCCCGGGAGCTCGCCGGCAGGATTGCCGCTAACCCGCCCCTGGCCGTGCGCGCGCTCAAGCAGGGCCTCAAGCGCAGCGCCTATGGCGACCCGGCGGAGATCGGCAGCTGGGCCATCGCCGAAATCCGCCGCCTGATGAAGACCGAGGATCACCGCGAAGGCGTCGCCAGTTTCCTCGAAAAACGCCCACCCGTGTTCAAGGGGCGCTAGAGGCACTGGCGATCCCGCGCCGGATCGCCTATCACCCGCGGCCATGAGCCCGCGCAAACCCGCCTTCCGGCATCGCCCGGCCCGCCATCGCCGCGACAAGCCCGCCGCGGCCGGCGGCCCCGCGCTCGAACGGATCTTCGGCAAGCATTCGGTGCGCGCGGTCTTCCTGACCCGGCCGCAGGAAATCCGCCGCCTCGTCATTGCCGGCGACGAATCCTATCATCAGGACTTCATCGCCATGGCCGCCAAGACAGGCCTCGCCGCCGAGTTCATGGCCTGGCCGGAATTCCTGCGCCTGGGCGGCTTCACCGACGACGACAAGCACCAGGGCATCTTCATCCTGGCCGAGCCACGCACGATCTATGGCGAGAAGGATCTCAACATCCTGGCCGGCGCGCGCACTGTCGTGGCGCTGGACCAGGTCACCAATCCGCAGAACTTCGCCACCATCCTGCGCGGCGCGGCCTTTTTCGGCGTCGATGCCGTGATCGTGTTGCGCGACCGCTCGGTGGATGTCTCGCCCGAGGCCGTGCGCTACGCCGTGGGCGGCGCGGAATTCGTCAAGATCTTCCGCGTCACCAACCTGTCCCACGCGCTGAAGACGCTCAAGGCGCTCGACTTCTGGGTCTATGGCCTGGATGAGCGCGGCGAACGCACGCTGGCCGAAACCGAATTTCCCGATCACACCGTGCTGGTGATCGGAGCCGAGGGCGAAGGGCTGCGGGCCAAGACAAAAGATTATTGCGACTGGCTGGTGAACATTCCCGGCGGGCGCGAAGGCGTCGAAAGCCTCAACGCCGCCGTCGCCGCCACGCTCGGCATGGCCGAACTGTTCCGCAAACCCAAATAGGTTCAGCCCATCGCTCCGCGGATGCCGACCGCACGGCCGGCCGGATCGATGAGGGCGCCCGGATTGAGGATGCCGGCCGGATCGACCGAGGCTTTCGCGGCGGCCAATGCGCCGCGGAACAGCGGCGGCGACTGGCGCTCATAGCCACTGCGGTGATCGCGGCCCACGGCGTGGTGATGCGTCACCGTTCCGCCCAGTGCGACCACGATCTCATTGGTCGCCACCTTGATCTCGCGCCACTTCGCCAGCGAATCGGCGAGGTTGCCATTGGCCGTGCCGAGCGCCGAATAGGAGAAATAGGGCGCCGGCCCATCGGGATAGATATGCGTGAAGCGGCAGGACACCGTCGCCTTGTGTCCGCATATCTCCGCAATCGCCGCCTCGACCTTTTCGCGAACGCCGGCATAGAGCGCATCGAAGCGATCCCAGGTGATCGCGGTTTCGAAGGTGTCGGTGATGACGCCGAGTGCGACCATCAGATCGCGATAATAGGGCATGCGGATGAAGGCGTGGCGCCACTGCCCGGCGGCGCCCTGGCGATGTTCGGCCGCGCCGCCCCCGGGCTTCAAGGAGCGGGCCACGGCGTCGGCATCGTAGAGCCCGCCATGATCGGCGACGAGTTCGAGCGCGCGCGCCATCCAGGCGTCGAGCGGATGATCGGCCGATTCAAAGCCGAGGACGAGGATCGCGGTGCCGCCGTCGCCCACGCCGTTGTTGCGCGCCTCGACCGGATCGAGTAGCCGGCAATTGGTGGGATAGAGGCCCGATTGCGACAGTGCCCGCACCGCGGCGACGGCCTTGGCCATGGCCGGAAAGGCGATCGCCGCCGAAGCCTGATAGTGCGGGCGGTCCTGCAGCCGCATCCATGCCTCGGTGATGACGCCGAGCGTGCCTTCGGACCCGATCATCATGCGGTCGGGGACTGGGCCGGCGCCCGAGCCGGGAAGCCGTCGCGTTTCCATAATCCCGGCCGGGGTCACGCTGCGGGTGGCTTCCACGAAATCGTCGATATGGGTGTAGAGCGAAGCGTAGTGGCCGCCGCAGCGCGTGGCGATCCAGCCGCCCAGCGTCGAGAATTGCAGGCTCTGCGGGAAGTGCCGAAGCGTCAGGCCATGCGGCTTGAGCTCGGCCTCCATCGCCGGGCCCAGCGCCCCGGCCTGGATGCGCGCGGCACGGCTCTCGCGATCGATCTCCAGCACCTTGCAGAGATAGTGCAGATCGAGCGACACCGTGGCCGCATAACCGTCGCCGACATCCGGCTCGACCCCGCCGCACACGCTCGACCCGCCCCCGAACGGGATGACCGCGACATTGGCGCCGCTCGCCCATTCCAGAACGGCGGTGACATCATCTTCGGATTTCGGAAAGGCCACCCAGTCGGGCGGATGCGGCACGGCGCGCTGGAACATGCGCACGATATCGGGGAAGGACTTGCCGTAGCTGTGCACCAGCCGGTCATAGGGCGTGGCCGACATGATCGGCGTCAAGACGCTCGGGACCCCAAGACGCGGCGGCGGCAGGTTGAAATCGTCCAGCGACGGGGCCGAGACTTCGACGGGGACGGTGCTGCCGAACCGCGCAGCCGCCCCGCGCACGCGCGTCTCTTCCTCGGGCGTGAGCGCTTCATCGGCATAACCCCAGCCGTAAAACCGCAGCTTGCGGCGGCGCGACAGTGTGGCGGTGTCTGTCATGAAAACCTCCCGATCAGCGCGGCCCTGGGGCCGGATCTATTGCGCAGGCTTCGGCAGCGCCGCGAGCATGGCCGCAAAATGCTTGTCGCGATTGAACGATGCCGAACCGGTGGTCCAGCCCAGGCGCACGATCACCACCTTGCGCGCGGGAAAGATGGCGACGAACTCGTCATTGTGCCCTTCGGCCGCGAAATAATCCGCCGGCAAATGGGGAAATTTGCGCGATGTGCCGTCGGGGCCGGTTTGCGCGTTCAGCCAGAACTGTCCGCCATAGCCCCTGGTGGCATCGGCGGGCGCCGGCCGGCGCACGAAATCCACCCAGCTTTGGGGGATGATGCGCCGGCCATTGATCGTGCCCCCGTCGAGATAGATGAGGCCGAACCGCGCCCAGTCCCGCGCGGTGGCATAAAGATAGGAACTGCCCACAAAATCTCCGGTCTCGTCGGGCTCGAACACGGCGCTGGTCATGCCCGCAGGATCGAACAGATGCGCGCGCGCATAGGCCTCATAGCCCGCCAGCGTGCCGCCCGCCGCCTGGAACACCAGCCGCGACAGAATGTTCGCGGTGCCGGAGGAATAGGACCACACCGTGCCCGGCTTGTGGACCAGCGGCTTGGCCGCAGCGTAGGCCGCCATGTCGTGGCTCTCGAACAGCATCGCCGTGCTGTCCGAGCCCGGATCATAGGGCTCGTCGAATTCGAGCCCGCTCGACATATTGAGAAGCTGGCGCAGCGTGATCTTGCCGCGCGCGTCGCCCGGCGCCGTCCATTCCGGCACCGGCGGCGGCGCGTCGAGCGCGAGCTTGCCATCGGCGACCAGCGTGCCCACAAGTGTCGCGGTCACGCTCTTGCTTGCCGACCAGCCGAGGAACCGCGCGGTCTTGCCGAAGCCCGGCGCGTAACGCTCGGCGACGATGCGCCCGTCATAGACCACGACGATGGCGCGCGTATCGATGGCCTTGCCCGGTGTTTCATCAGTGAAGGCGGCGGCCACGGCCTTGTCCAGCGCCGCGCGATCGATCCCGGCAGGCAGGTTCGCCAGATCGACGGCATCGCCGGCGGGCCAGATCGCCGGCCGTGGCGCGGTCGCCGGGACCGGAATGTCGCGCGCCTGCCGGCGCAGCGTTTTGGCATCGTCATCGACCAGCAGCGTGCAGCCAATTCCGGGACGATAGACGGCCGTGCGGGTGACGAGCCCCAGAGCCGTCACCGAAACGGACCGATCGGCGCGATCGAGCACATAGCGGTTTATCTTGGTCAGTGGCGACAGCCGCGTGATGTCGTTCCGCACCACATCGTCGAGCGTACGGTCGGAGACAAAAACGCCCGCGCAGGCAAGCTCCGCCGCCACCCCGGCCCCCACCGGCAGGCCGTGCACCGCATAGGATGCATAGGGCGACAGGACCACACCGACCAGAACAAGTGCCGCGATCAGCGCAAACCACAGCCGCCGTCCGCCCAGCCATCGCGCATGCTGTCCTGTCGTCATTGCTCCATCTCCTCTACCACGACCATCGCAGCCGGATCCCTCGCCCCGGCCGAGCCGGCTCTGCCTAAACCGCCCTTGCGCGCGCGCAAGATCACACAATAGGCGAAGTCTGGCCCGGCACGCTCACCCAGCACGCGCATGGCTTCCACCAGCTCTGCATCATTGTCCATGACGTCGCGCACATGGTGATCGACACCCGGAATACCCCAATAGGGAAACAGGAAGATCCCTTCGGCGCACTCGATTTCCAGGCCCGCCGCTTCCACGATCGCCCGAACCCGAGGCCACGGATATTCATGGATGTGCTGATTGTTGGTCTTGAAATACGGGTATCCAAGCTTGAAATTCACGCGTTGGTGCAGGCTGTCGGCGTTGGCTGCGGTCATGATGAAAACCCCACCCGGTCGCAGGACACGCGCAGCCTCGCTAATCGCCGCCGCCAGGTCGTGAACATGTTCGGCGCCCTCGATGAATGTGACGGCGTCGAAGGATGCTTCCGGAAACTCGATCGCTTCGGCATCCATGACCCGCGCGGTCCTGCGCGGATTGTCACGGCCGGCATGTGCCGCCAACGCCACGGCGGCGCGCGACAGGTCCGTCTCGACAAGGTTGCCGAACGCCGGCACCGCCCGGGCGACGCGGCCGTCCCCGCAGGCGATATCGAGGATATCGCCATTCTCCAGACCGGGCCAGAAGGCGCGCAGCCGACGATCGATTTCCGCATAATAGGCTTTGTCGCGCGGCGTCGTGAATTGATAGCCGCCGGCGCTGAAGAAGCGATCCATCGCGGCCGCCAGATCGGCCTTGCTCAAATGCTCGAGCTTCCCGATGCGACCGGGAGCCGGCAATGTCAGCTCGTCGGCCGCTTGCTGGCCGTGCGCGACGAAGACAGCGGCGCGCCGCTCAGCGACGACGCGATTCGCAACGAAGTCGCGGTGCTGTTCATGGCCGGTCACGAGACCACCGCGAACACGCTGGCCTGGGCCTTATACCTGCTGTCCCAGGCCCCGGACGTCGAAGCCCATTTCCATGCCGAGCTGGACGCGGTCCTTGGTGGCCGCGCACCGGGCCTCGACGATGTCGCGGCTCTGCCCTATACGCGCGCGATCATCGACGAAACCTTGCGCCTCTATCCCTCCGTACCGCTGCTCACGCGGGAGGCGCTGGCCGATGAAAACTTTCGCGGATTCGCCATTCCCAAGGGCTCGATGATGCTGATTTCGCCCTGGCTGCTGCACCGGCACAAGGCGCTGTGGGACCAACCCGACGCCTTTCTGCCCGAGCGGTTCCTGCCGGACAGGGCCGGCGCGATTTCGAAATTCGCCTATATCCCGTTCAGCATCGGGCCAAGGGTGTGCGCCGGCCTGTCATTCGGGATCACCGAACTGGTGATCTGCATGGCGGTGCTGGGACAGCGCCTGCGGCTGCACCTGAAACCGGGACACGACGTCCAGCCGGTGTGCCGCTTGACACTGCGGCCCGGAGACCGGCTGCCGATGATTGTCGAAACCCGGCCCGCCGTCTCGTCCGCGCCGGCCGCGCGGGCACTTCCGCGCGCCCGCCCCGCCGCGCATTGCTGAGATGGACAGGCCCATTCCGCTTGGCTGGTTTTTCGGCACGCCGGCGCAGCGCGCCGCCGCGCGGCGCTACTGGCTGACCGACACGGCCATCGGCTTGCGCAATCTGATCTCGCATTATGCGCTTCGCCTGCTGCCGATGGACGCCGCGTCGGCCTGCGGCGCGGTGCTCGGCCAGCTTTCGGCGCGGCGCTATCGCGAGAGCGACGCCCGTGCGCGTGCCTTGTGGCGCAAGCTGCATCCCGGCGGCGGGGCCGCCGCGGAAGACGCGGCGCTGCGGCGGCTGTGGCGCAATGTCGGCCGCAGCATGGCGGAATATTCGGTGGCCGACCGGTTCTGGGCCAACGGGCGGATACAGTTGGAGGGCGAGGAGCATCTGCGCGCGGCGGTCGAAACCGGCCGGCCCGTCATCATATTGGGGACCCATCTGGGGAACTGGGAGATGATCCCGCTCACGCTCAGTTGCCTGGGCTGCAATCCGACCGGCATCTACCTGGTTCCGGACAACCGCTTCGAACATCGCATCCTCGTGCGGGCGCGCGAGCGCAGTGGCCGCTTCGCGGGCATCCCCGCGCGCCCGGAAAATGTCGGCAAGCTCCTGCGCGCGCTGCGCGATGGGCGGCTGGCAATCATGTTCGTCGACGAGTTCGTCCGCGGCCGGGTCCAGGCGCCGGCCTTCGGCCGCCGCATCCAGCCCAGGGCCAATATGGCCTATGCGGCGCGGCTGGCGAAGGCGTCCGGCGCCATCCTGCTGCCCGCCTATGGCCTGCGCCTGGACAATTCGGTGCGCTTCCGCGTGACCTTCCTGCCGCCGGTCGAGCCCTCCCAGGCGCCCGATCCGCGCGTCGCCCGGGTGCGCACCGTGGCGGCGATCAATGCCGTCCTGGAGCCCATCATCGCGGCCCATGCCGACCAGTGGTTCTACGCGCTGGATCTGACGCTCGAGGCCTGACCCGCCGGGCCAGGGCCGGCCCATGGGGCGCCCGAACGCCCGTTTGGGACAGGGGCCGCCCCGAGCCGCCGGTCCGGGCGCGCCTGGCCGGACCGATGCAATTTTTCCGGTGACGCGGCGAACTGGCCGGGAACTTCTCGGCTGGTGCAGCGTTCGATGTCAGCGGGCGGTTCTGCCCGCGGGGAAGGGCCCCAGGAAAATCCAGCCTGGCGCCAAGGGATTGCTGCATGACCAGCACGGGGCCGCGATGACAGATCGCCGGTTCGCTGCGCGTGCATGAGGGGCGACGCCTCGGTTGGGGCGTGAAAATGCGAACGGGCAAGGGGGCGCCAGATGCAATCGATGAAACCGACGACGCCTCGCAGGCAGACCAAGGGCGCGGCGCAGGCCACGCTTGAAGCCGGCGAGACGGGCGAGCTGGAGGGCGGCCGGGACGACCGGGAGTTGCGCGAGTTGCTTCAGGCGCTGCAAAGCGTGCGCGCCGGGGATTTTTCGGTCCGCATGGCCGGTGAGCGCACCGGGCTTCTCGGCAAGATCGCCGACACCTTCAACGAAATCGTCGCGGCCAACGAGAATATGGCCCAGCAGCTGGAGCGCTCCGGCGAGGTCGTCGGCCGCGAGGGCAAGATCCGCCAGCGCGCCAAATTCGCCCTTTCGGCCGGCGCCTGGGGCGAGATGGAAACCTCGATCAATACCCTGATCGACGACCTGCTGTGGCCGACCGCGGAAGTTACCCGCGTGATCGCGGCCGTGGCCCAGGGCGATCTGCTGCAGACGGTCCGGCTCGAAGTCGACGGCCGTCCGCTGCGCGGCGAATTCCTGCGCTCCGCCAACATCGTCAACCGCATGATCAAGCAGCTCGGCGTCTTTACCTCCGAAGTGACGCGCGTGGCGCGCGAAGTCGGCACCGAGGGCAAGCTCGGCGGCCAGGCCGAAGTGCGTGAAGTGACCGGTGTGTGGAAGGACCTCACCGACAGCGTCAATTCGATGGCCAGCAACCTTACGGCCCAGGTGCGCAACATTTCCGACGTGACGATCGCCGTGGCCAATGGCGACCTGTCCAAGAAGATCACCGTCGATGTGCGCGGTGAAATTCTCCAGCTCAAGGAAGCCATCAACACGATGGTGGACCAGTTGCGCGCCTTCGCCTCCGAAGTGACGCGCGTGGCCCGCGAAGTGGGCACCGAAGGCAAGCTCGGCGGACAGGCCATCGTGCCGGGCGTGGCCGGCACCTGGAAAGACCTGACCGACAACGTCAATTCGATGGCCTCGAATCTGACCGATCAGGTGCGCTCCATCGCCGAAGTGACGACGGCCGTGGCCCGCGGCGACCTCTCGCGCAAGATCACCGTCGACGTGCGCGGCGAAATCCTGGAGCTGAAGGACACCATCAACACCATGGTGGATCAGCTCAACGCCTTTGCCTGGGAGGTGACGCGTGTGGCCCGCGAGGTGGGCACCGAAGGCAAGCTTGGCGGCCAGGCCCAGGTGCCGGGCGTCGCAGGCACCTGGAAGGACCTGACCGACAACGTCAATCTCATGGCCGGCAACCTCACCGCACAGGTCCGCAACATTGCCGAGGTCGCGACCGCCATCGCCAATGGCGACCTGTCGAAGAAGATCACCGTCGACGTGCGCGGCGAGCTCCTGCTGCTCAAGGACACGCTGAACACGATGGTGGAGCAGCTTCGCTCCTTCGCCGCCGAAGTCACCCGCGTGGCCCGCGAGGTCGGCACCGAGGGCAAGCTGGGCGGCCAGGCCCATGTGCCGGGCGTGGCCGGCACATGGAAGGACCTGACCGACAACGTGAATCTTCTGGGCGCCAACCTCACCACCCAGGTGCGCAACATCGCCGAGGTGACCACCGCCGTGGCCCGCGGCGACCTTTCGCGCAAGATCACGGTGGACGTGAAGGGCGAAATCCTCGAGCTCAAGGACACCATCAACACCATGGTGGACCAGCTCAACGCCTTCGCCTCGGAAGTGACCCGCGTGGCCCGCGAAGTCGGCACCGTCGGCAAGCTCGGCGGCCAGGCGCGCGTGCCTGGCGCCGCCGGCACCTGGAAGGACCTGACCGACACCGTCAACGTCATGGCCGCCAACCTCACCGAACAGGTGCGCGGCATCGTCAAGGTGGTGACCGCGGTCGCCAATGGCGATCTCAAGCAGAAGCTCACCGTGCAATCGAAGGGCGAGGTCGCCGCGCTCGCCGAAACCATCAACAACATGATGGAAACCCTGGCGACCTTTGCCGATCAGGTGACCACCGTCGCCCGCGAGGTCGGCGTGGAAGGGCGGCTGGGCGGCCAGGCCAATGTGCCGGGCGCGTCTGGCACCTGGAAGGACCTCACCGGCAACGTAAATCTTCTGGCCGCCAATCTCACGACCCAAGTGCGCGCCATCGCCGAAGTGGCCACCGCCGTGACCAAGGGCGACCTGACGCGCTCGATCAAGGTCGATGCGCGCGGCGAAGTGGCCGAGCTCAAAGACAACATCAACACGATGATCGGCAATCTGCGCCTGACCACCGAACGCAACATGGAGCAGGACTGGCTGAAGACCAATCTGGCCAAGTTCACGACCATGTTGCAGGGCCAGGGCGATTTCGCGACGGTGGGCCGGCTTCTGCTGACCGAACTGTGCCCGCTCGTCAACGCCCAGCTTGGCGTGATCTATCGTGTCGACAATACCGACCGGCCCTGCCTCAAGCTTGTCGCCGCCTATGCCGATGACGGCGCAGAGGGCCACCCGGAGATGCTGCAGATCGGCGAAGGCCTCGTCGGCCAATGCGCTTCGGACAAGCGCCGCATGCTCGTCAGCGACCTCGGGCCGGACACGGTGCGCGTCGGCTCGGCATCCTTCAAGACCCCGCCGCGTCACGTGATCGTGCTGCCGGTTCTGTTCGAGAACCAGCTCAAAGCGGTGATCGAGCTGTCCTCGCTGGGGACATTCAACACCTTGCAGGCCGCCTTCCTGGAACAGCTGACCGACAGCTTCGGGACAGTCCTCAACAGCATCGAGGCGACGATGCAGACCGAAGGGCTGCTCAAGCAATCGCAGCAGCTTGCCGGCGAACTCCAGACGCAACAGGCCGAATTGCAGCAGACCAACGACCAGCTCGAACAGAAGGCGCAGCAGCTGGCCGAAAGTAACGTGGAGATCGAGCAGGCGCGCCGGGCACTCGAGGAAAAGGCCAGCGAACTGGCGCTGACTTCGAAATACAAGTCCGAATTCCTGGCGAATATGAGCCACGAATTGCGCACCCCGCTCAACAGCATCCTCATTCTCAGCCAGCAACTGACGGAGAATGGCGACGGCAACCTCGTGCCCAAGCAGATCGAGTTCGCCCGCACGATTCACGGCGCGGGGACCGACCTGCTCCATCTGATCACCGACATTCTCGATCTGTCGAAGATCAGAATCGGGCACGGTCACGGTCGATGCCGAGGAGGTGCAGATCTCCAGCCTGGCCGATGCCATCTCGCGCCAGTTCCGTCACGAGGCCGAACGCCGCAAGCTCTCCTTCGAGGCCGCGATCGATCCGACGCTCGACCGCAACATCTTTACCGACAGCAAGCGCCTGCAGCAGGTCCTCAAGAACCTGATTTCGAATGCCTTCAAGTTCACCGAGGAAGGCAGCGTCCGTCTCAGCGTCCATGCCGCCAGCGAAGGCTGGGGCGCGCAGCACGAGCTGCTCAACGCTGCGCAGAAGGTGGTGGCCTTCGAGGTCACCGATACCGGCATCGGCATCCCGCTCGAAAAGCAGAAGATCATTTTCGAGGCCTTCCAGCAGGCCGACGCCAGCACCAGCCGCAAATATGGCGGCACCGGGCTGGGGCTTGCGATCTGCCGCGAACTTGCGAGCCTTCTGGGCGGCGAACTGACCCTGCGCAGCACGCCCGGCGCCGGCAGCACCTTCACGCTCTACCTGCCGGTCTCCTATACCGGCCCGGTGGCGACACCGCGCCCCGCCGTGTCGGCGCAGATCACCAAATTGCTGGAAGTCGACACGACCGACGAGCGCGTGATCGAGAAGGTTCCGGACGACCGCGATTTCATCCAGCCGGAGGATGCGGTGCTGCTGATCGTCGAGGACGATCCGCATTATGCGCGCGTGCTGGTGGGCGTGGCCCGCGAGCAGGAATTCAAGGTTCTGGTCGCGGCCCGCGGCGGCGAAGCGCTCGACCTCGTCAAGCAATATGAGGTCAGCGCGATCTCGCTGGACATCTTCCTGCCCGACACGGTGGGCTGGAACGTGCTCAGCCACCTCAAGCACAACCCGGCCACCCGCCACATCCCCGTGCAGATCATCACTGCCGACGATGACCGCCAGCACGGGCTCAGCCGCGGCGCGTTTTCCTTCTTGTCGAAAACGGGCGATGCCGACCAGCTCGAGCGGGCCTATGCGCGCATCCGCGACTACACGGCGCGGCAGACCAAACGGCTTCTGGTGGCCGAGGACAATCCCGGCGAGCAGCTCGGCATCCGCGAATTGCTGGGCCATGACGATCTTGAGATCGTGGCGGTCGCCACCGGCAGGGAATGCCTTGACCGGCTGCGCGACGAGACATTCGATTGCCTGATCCTGGATCTGCGCCTGCCCGACATGTCCGGCTTCGATCTGCTCAAGGCCATCGCAGCCAATCCCGAGCTGAGCGATCTTCCCGTGATCGTGTTCACCGGGCGGGAGCTGACGGCCGAAGAGGACGCGCAGTTGCACACGATTGCGCGCAGCATCGTCGCCAAGGGCGTGGAATCGCCCGAACGCCTGCTGGATGAAACGGCGGTGTTCCTGCATCGCGTGCTCGCCCGCCTGCCGGAGGAGAAGCAGCGCATGCTGGAGCGCCTGCGCGATTCCGACGAGATTCTGGCCGGCCGCACCGCGCTGCTTGTCGACGACGATGCGCGCAACGTGTTTGCGCTCAGCAGCGTCCTGGAACGCCGCGGCATGAAGGTGCTGACGGCGACCACCGGCAATGAGGCCATCCAGCTGGTCGAAGCGACCCCCGACCTGGCGATCGTGCTGATGGACATCATGATGCCGGGGATGGACGGTTATCAGGCGATTGGCGCGATCCGGGCCAATCCCATCTGGCGGCGCCTGCCGATCGTGGCCCTGACGGCGAAGGCCATGAAGGGCGATCGGGAAAAGTGCCTGGAAGCCGGGGCATCGGATTATCTCGCCAAGCCGGTCAACACAGAGCAGCTGCTTTCGACCCTGCGAAGCTGGCTGCACCGTTAGGCCGGGGCGATGACAGATCGACACCTCAACATCCTGCTGGTGGACGACCAGCCCGCGAAGCTGCTGACCTACAAGGCGATCCTGGCGGATCTGGGCGAAAACCTGCTCACGGCCGGGAACGCCCGCGAGGCGCTGGAGGTTCTGCTCAAGAACGAGATCGCCATCGTTCTCGTCGATGTCTACATGCCGGACACCGACGGCTTCGAGCTGGCCGCCATGATCCGCGAGCATCCGCGCTTCCAGAATACGGCGATCATTTTCATTTCGGCCGTTCTTCTGAACGATATCGACCGCCTGCGCGGCTATGAAATGGGCGCGGTCGACTATGTGTCCGTGCCGATCATTCCCGAGGTGTTGCGCGCAAAGGTCAGCGTCTTTCTCGATCTGTTTCGCAAGACGCGCGAGCTGGAGGAGCTGAACGGGCTGCTCGAGGGCCGCGTTGCCGCGCGCACCTCTGCCCTGGCTTCGTCCGAGCGCAAGCTGCGCGAGGCCGAGCAATTGCGCAGCCTGGCCCTCGCCGCCGGTCATATGGGGTCCTGGGAGTGGGATGCCGAAACCGGCACGGTGAGCTGGGACAAGGGTCAGGCGCAGATTTTCGGGCGGACATTCGAAGAACCCGTCCCCGCCGAGGAGCTGCGTGCGCTGCTGCATCCCGACGATCTGGAGCAGGTGCTCGATCTCCTGCAATACGTCACCGCCGAGGCCTCGACCTTCCAGCACGAGTTTCGCGCGGTGCGGCCCGGCGGCGAGATCCGCTGGTGCGTGGGCGCGGCCGCGGCCAGTTTCGACGATGAGGGGCGGCTGGTACGCGTCAGCGGCGTGACCGTCGACATCACCGACCGCAAGCGCTCCGAGGAGCGGCAAAAGCTTCTGGCCGAAGAGGTGGATCACCGCGCCCGCAATGTCGTGGCCGTGGTTCAGTCGATCCTGCGGATCACGCGGGCCGACACCATCAAGGAATACATTTCCGCCGTGGACGGGCGCATCGGCGCGCTGTCGACGGCCCACAAGCTGCTGGCGGGATCGCGCTGGCAAGGCGCCGATCTTCGCGGCCTCGTCATGGAAGAGTTCGCGCCCTATCTGGCGGGCGAGGCCGAGCGGGTGCGGATCGAAGGACCCGATCTTCTTCTCGCCCCCGCCATGGCGCAGACCCTGGCCTTGGCGCTGCACGAACTCGTCACCAACGCCGTCAAGCATGGCGCCTTGTCCTGCGAGACGGGCCAGATCCGTTTGCGCTGGCAGGCGCGCGAGGGCCGGATCGATCTGGAATGGATCGAATCCGGCGGGCCGCGTGTCGAGGTGCCCAAGCGCCGCGGCTATGGCACGCGCGTGTTCAAGGCCGGGATCGAGCAGCAGCTGCGGGGGACCGTCGATTTCCGCTGGGAACCGGCGGGGCTCGAATGCCGGCTTTCGATGCCGCTGGTCGAAGCCTCGCGCCACGATGCTGCGGCGAGCCATGCGGAAAATCCCGCCGCCGCGCAGAACGGCGCCTCAGGGCCGGATCCGGCCCCCAATGCGGGCAATTGCGTTCTTCTGGTCGAGGACGAACCGACGGTTTCCATCATGCTGGCGGACATCCTCAGCGAGCAGGGCTACGCCATCGACGGCCCCTATCACCGCCTTGAGGACGCCATGGACGCGGCCCGTGTGGGCCAGCTGCGCGGCGGCGTGCTGGACGTCAATGTCGGCGGCGAGAAGGTCTATCCGCTGGCCGCGCTTCTGGCCAAGCGGCAGATCCCCTTTGTCTTCGTCACCGGCTACAGCACCGAAAGCATCGATCCGCGCTTTGCCGGGGTGCCCGTGCTGCAGAAACCGATCGAGCCCGCGGCTCTGGCGGCGGCGCTGGGCGGACAGCTCTGATCGTCCGCTGGCGCGGGCACGTTGCGCGTCAGCCAACTGCCCGCTGCGACGCGAACCGGCTGTCGCCAGACGCCGCCGGCGCAACACCCGCCGATCAGAGGCGACTGCTTCTCCACAAAACGGCGGCCCCGGCCGCGGGATCGCAGGCCGGACATTGAAAGTTTGTCAGAGAAGGAATGGCGCGCCCGAAAGGATTCGAACCTCTGACCCCCAGATTCGTAGTCTGGTGCTCTATCCAGCTGAGCTACGGGCGCCTGCCGAAGGGCGCAGAAACTATGCAGAGCCGGGCCAGAACGCAAGCGCTGATCTCGCCGCTGTGTTGCGCTGCCGCAGCCGGCGCCCGCTTCGGGAGGCCTCCCGGCCCGGATTGGGGCAAGTCCCGGTGCCATACGCGAAATTTGCCCCCAAGCGCAATGCGACTTGCCCTTGTCCCGGTCGCGTACCGTGGTTAAGACTTGGCCGGCCCGGATCTGCAGTGTGGGGACAGGGCGTCAGGCGCGTGAGGTGCCAGGGTGCGTAGCCGGGGGCGGGCCATTCGATCCGCCGGAGCGGAGAATCGACAGATGAGGGGACTTTCGGCGACGCGGACGGGATCCAAGCGATCCCTGGCTCTTTTCGCGGCCGTGATCACGATTTCATTGGGTCTGGCGGGCTGCGGCACGGTGGACGATGCCCTGTTCGGCGCGGAGACCACCGAGGCGGCCCCGCCGCCCCAGCCGCAGGGCCTGCCGGGCACGCTGTCCGATTCCGATGGCAGCGCCCCTGCCATGGCCACGCCCGCCACCGGCGGCAGCGACTCGGCCAATATCACCCCGGTCCAGATCGAGCCGGGCCGCGATACCGGGACCGTCGTCGGCCACACCATCGCCAGCCTGCGCGGCGAACTGGCCAGCATGCAGGGCAAGATCGTCTCCGCCGCCAATCAGCTGGCCGAGTTGAAGAACACCGCCGCCCGCTTCGCCGGCGCCTATCACGAGGACAAGGCCCATATCACCACCCGGCTGCAGATCGGCACCACGCGCGGCAATCCCGAGCTGGTGAGCCAGTGGAATTCGGCGCAGAGCTCGCTCGATTCGCTGACCGGCAATATCAATTCCATGAACGCGGTCGGCACCCGGATCTCCGATATCGCCTCGCGCGCCCATTACGTCCTCAACACCATCCAGGCGACCTACAATGTCTCCGGCGCGGTGGACGAGGATCATCGCCAGCTCTCGGTGCTGGAAGACGAGACCAACCAGACGATCGTGCTGATCGACCGCCTGCTCAAGGAGGTCTCCGACGACATCCAGCGCCAGACCGCCTATGTCGCCAATGAGCGCGCCAATCTGACGACGCTGGCCGCGGCCATCAAGAATGGCGAACTCTATGGCGGCGGCCTGGGCCTGACGGCGTCGGCGGGGCCGGCGCCCTACACGACGGCGCCCACCGGCGCGCCGCTGGTCACGATCCGCTTCGACCACGCCGACGTGGAATACCAGCAGATCCTCTACACAGCCCTCAGCCAGGCGCTGCAGACGCGCCCCAACGCGACCTTCTCGGTCGTCGCCGTCTCGCCGACGCGCGGCACCGCGGCGGCCGTGCAGCTGGCCCAGACCGCGGCCCAGCGCCATGCGCAGAGCGTTCTGCGGGCAATGACGGATATGGGCGTGCCGGGCACGCGGCTGGCCATCTCGTCGGCCACCGATCCGACCATCCACGCCCCCGAGGTGCGCATCTACGTGCGCTGACGCGCAAGCGGCATTGCCGGAACGAGAAGGGCGCGGGACAGCCTCCTGCGCCTTTTTCCTTGCCGGCGCTTATCGCGGTGGGGCGGCGCCCGGCGCGATGCGGAAGCGAAAGATGGCCCCGTCCCAGGCCGCATTTGCCGATTCGAACTCGTCCATCTCCGCCACACCGGGCATCCGCGCAATCGTCTTGCGCCAGAAGGCCAATGCGCCGGTGTTCGCGCGCGCGACCGCGACCTCCCACTGTCCCGGATGGCGGGCGAAGATCGTCTGGGCCGCCGCGGCCCCAAACCCGTGCCGGCGATGTTTTCGCACAACGAAGAACTCCGCCATGCTGCAATCGACAGGCTGGCCGCTATGCGCAATCGCATTGATCAGTGCAAAGCCGGCAAGATGGCCGTCCGAACGCAGGAATAAGGGGATGCGGGACGGCTCGCGCCAATAGCTGTCGAGCGGATAGGGGGCAAAGCGGCCGTCCGGCTCCAGCTCGCCCTTTGCGGTCCCGGCCCATTGCTCCGAAAAATCGTGGACGTAAAGCTGCATCATGTTGGCCAGCGCCGCGCGCTCGTCCGCGCGCACCGCCGTCACCTCAAGGCCGCAGCTCATCTCCGCGGCCCCAATCCGGATCGCCGGCGCAACACCCGCCTAACCCACGCCGTTCGCCTTGAAGAAGGCCAGCATCTTGGCCCAGGCGTCCTTGGCGTCCTTCTCGTTATAGCTGGCGCGGTAATCGGCGAAGAAGCCGTGATGGGCGTCCGGATAAAAATAGATGTGGCTGGCCGTCTTGCCGTCCTTTTTCAGTTCGGCGCGCATCGCCTCGACATCGGATTTGGGATTGCCCTTGTCGAGGCCGCCATAGAAGCCGATCACCGGCGCCTTCAGCTTCGGCGCCAGATCCAGGCCGAAGGCGGTGCGCAGCGCAGTCGGCTCTCCGCGCAACTGGCCGTACCAGGCGGCCGCGGCCTTCAGCTTGTCGCTATGGGCGGCATAGAGCCAGGCGATACGTCCGCCCCAGCAAAAGCCGGTGAGCGCCATGCGGTTTGTGTCGGCGCCGTCGCCGGCCGCATAGGCGACCGTGGCATCGAGATCGGACAGCACCTCCTTGTCGGGCACCTTGCGCACAATCTCGTCGACCAGCGTGCGGATATCGGAATATTTCGACGGGTCGCCATAGCGCGCATAGAGCGCGGGCGCGATCGCGTAATAGCCAAGCTTGGCAAAGCGGCGGCAGATATCCTTGATATGCTCGTGCACGCCGAAGATTTCCTGCACCACCAGCACGGTCGGAAAGTTCGTACCGGTCGCGGGTTTGGCGCGATAGGCCGGGATGCTGCCGTCGGACACCGGAAGCTTGACCTCGCCGGCGGTCAGCCCTTTTGCATCGGTGTGGATCACTTCGGCATGCACCGGCCCCGCTGCCGCGGCAAAGCCCGCCGCCAGCGAGGTAATCGCAAAGGCCCGTCGCGACAGGGTTGTCGCCGCGTCGTTCACCGCCATATCCAAGCCCTCCTTCAAGCGCCTTCGGGGAAGATTGTGCGATAACTTTGCGTCGAGCCCAACGTCTCGGCGGCATAAACCCCGCGCGCGATGGCGCGGGCCAGGCAGTCGCCGGCCGCATGCCCCAGCCGCATGACCTCGCGCGGCCGCGCCGCGCCGATCTCCTTCTTCGCCGTCGACACGCCGAACAGAAGATCGCCGTCAAACGGCGTGTGCACGGGCCTGAGCGCGCGGGCGAAACCGTCGGCGGCCATGATCGTCAGCCGTTTCAGTTCGACCTTGGTCAGCACCGCATCGGTGGCGACAATGGCGATGGTGGTGTTGGCACGCGCGCGCACCGCGCCCTTGAGATCGTCCGGCAATTCGCCGCTCACCGGCGGCATGCCGGTTTGCGGCCGCCGCCCGCCGAACTCGCGGCCCTGTTCGAAGGGCCAGGCCCAGAAGGCGTCCGTCCCCGGCATCACCGGCGAGCCGACGGCATTGACCGCGACCAGCGCGCCCAGCGTGAAACCGTCATCCGTCACCCAGGAGGCGCTGCCGATGCCGCCCTTGTAGCGCCCGGCCACCGCGCCAAAACCGGCCCCGGCATTGCCGAGCGCGAAATCGGTGCCCGCCTGCGCCACCGCCCTGGCCCCCAGGGCCCGATAGGGCGGTGTCTCGCCCCAGTCCTTGTTTCCGCCATTGGCGAGGTCGAACAGGATCGCGCCGGAGACCACAGGCACCAGGGGCGCGCCCGGGGCGATCTCGAAGCCGCGGCCCTGCGCCGCCAGCCAGGATTGCACCCCGCCCGGGGCATCGAGCCCGAAGGCCGATCCGCCCGACAGGCAGATCGCGTCGATGGCCTCGACCAGCCCGACCGGCTCCAGCGCCTCGACATCGCGGGTGCCCGGCGCCCCGCCGCGGATGTCGGCCACCGCCATGAAGGGGGCGTCGCCCAGGACCACGCTCACGCCGGTGCGCGCCTGCACATCCTCGGCCTGGCCCACACGGAGCCCGGCGACGTCGGTGATGAGATTGCGTGGGCCCGGTCCCGCCATGGCGCGAAGGCTAGCCTCGGGAGGGCCGCGGCGCACCGAAAAAATCTCGCGCCCGGCTACGTTCGGCGGCAATCAGCCCTTGGCTTGCGCCACGACGAACAGGCGCCGGAAGGGATAAAGCGTCGCCCCGCTTGCGCGCCGCGGATAGGCGCGCGCAACGGCCGCGCGATAAAGCTCGAGGAACTCGGCGCGTTCGGCCCCGTCGAGCGCCGCCGCAAAGGGGCGCAGGCCCGTGCCGCTCATCCACTGGAACACCGCATCCTCGCCCTCGAGCACCTGGCAATAGGTCGTCTCCCAGATGTCGATCGCCGCCGCCTGTGCCTCGAGCAGATCGTAATATTGCGCCGGATCGAGCACATGCCACCAGTCGCGCACGCCCTCGAATTTCTGCGCCCAGGCCCTGCCACATGCGACCTCGCGGATCAGCGTATGGCAGGGTTCGTCGAAATTGCGCGGCACCTGTAGCGCCAGTGCGCCGCCCGGCGCCACATAGCCCATCAGGCGCGGCAGCAGCGCGCGATGGCCGGCGATCCATTGCAGCGTCGCGTTGGAGAACACGACATCGCACGGCGCCCCCGGCGCCCAGCCCGCGACATCGGCTTCGACCCAGTTGGCCGGCACGCCGGACCCACGCGCGGCCTCGAGCATCTCGCGCGAATTGTCGACGCCATCGATCCGCGCCTGCGGCCAGCGCGCGGCCAGTAGGGCGGTCGAGTTGCCCGGTCCGCAACCCAGATCGGCAACGCGCGCCGGCGCTTCAATCGGGACACGCGACAGCAATTCGGCGGCCGGCCGCGTGCGTGCGGCCCCGAAATTCAAATAGGTTTTGGGATCCCACGCCATTGTCAACGTCCCTGCCTGTCTGGAATGGTGATCCGGAAGCGCGTGCCCTGCGGACCGGTCTCGACCAGCGTGACCTCGCCGCCATGCGCGCGGGCCAGATCGCGGCTGATGGCCAGGCCGAGCCCGGTGCCGCCGGCGCGCGAGGTGCTGGCGAAGGGCTGGAACAGACGCGGCGCCACGGCCTCGGGGATCCCCGGTCCGTCATCGGCGACGTCGATGCTCACCCCTGATGCCTTGCGCGCCGCGGACACCGTGATGGTGCCGGCGTCGCCCACGGCCTGCGCGGCATTGCGCATGAGATTGAGAAGAATGCGATAGAGCTGTTCGGCATCGGCATCGATCTCCAGCGTCGGATCGACCTCGTTGGCGATTGCGACCTGCCCCTCCCGCGCACTGGCGAGGGCGGCTTCGCCCGCCTCATCCACAAGCGGGCGCAGCGCCAGCTGGTTGCGGTCCGGCGGCTTTTCGTCGGCGCGGCCGTAGCGCAGCGTGTTGGTCGCCAGCGCCACCGCGCGGTCGAGCGCGGCCACCAGCCGCGGCGCCAGGCGCTGCACCACGGGATCGTCGATGGTCGACAGGCGGTCGGAGGCCAGCTGCGCGCTGGACAGAATGTTCCTGAGATCGTGCTGGATCTTGGCGACGGCCGCGCCCAATGCCGCCAGCCGCGCCTTCTGCTGCAGGAAGCCGTAAATGTCGCGCTGCATCGCGCCCAGCTCGCGCTCGGTGATGCCGATTTCGTCGCGCCGCTTGGAGGCCGAGATGATCCGCGACGGGTCTTCGGGATTGTTGCGGAAGGAGATCATCGCATGGGTGATGAACCGCATCGGCCGCACGACACTGAAATAGAGGCTGAAGAAGACCAGCACGGCGGTGACGGTCGACAGCAGCAGGGCGAGAAGCAGAATGCCGCGCGCGTAATCGATCAGCTTGGCGCGGATTGCCGCTTCGCCGACGATGACCTCGACGGTTTCGGCGCCCTTGATGCGCGTCGGCGCGATCACATGCAGCACGCGGTTCCCGCCATTTATGATGCAATCGACGGCGCGCCAGATCTCGGTGAGGAAATTGCGGTTGCGCAGATCGATCGTGACATTGATTTCGGGCGGCATCTCGGTGACCAGGAACAGCTCACGCTGCTCGGGCCGCTTCAACATGACCGCGCTGGCACCGGCGCGCGCCAGAAGCTCGCTGCGCAGGCCGGCCGACAATTGTTCGCCGCCGGCCTCGGTAAAGGGCAGGATCGCGATTTCGGCGGACTCGATATGGCTCTCCAGGAGCGAGCGATGGTAGCGGCCGATCGACGGATAGAAGATCGCCACCTCGGTCACCATGACGAACAGAATTGTCAGCAGCAGCAGCCGCCCCGAGAGGCTGTGCGCGACGAGCCTCCAGGCATCTCCCATGCGCGTGCGCACCCGTCCCGGCATGGCTGCCATAGAGCACGAAGAAGCGGTGAAAATGAAGCCGAAACCCTGCGGGGCGCCTCACCCCAACCAGGACAGAACCCGCACCAGCGCCCGCGTGCGGCGGCTGAACAGGGCCCCGGTGTAGTGGCTTGCGGCGGCGCGCTTCACCGCCTCGGCCAGGGTCGGATAGGCGACTGTCATCGCCGCCAATGCCGACAGCTTGATCTTCTGACCGATGGCGAGCGCTGCCAGGGCGATCAGTTCGCCGGCGTGCGGGCCGACAATGGTCGCGCCCACCAGCCGTCCGCGCCGGTCCAGCACCAGCTTTGCGAAGCCGCGGCCCTGGCGCGCCGTCAACGCGCGGTCGTTCTCCGCGAAATCGGCCCGCACGGCCCGGACGCGGGGATCGGCGGCCCTGGCCTCGGCTTCGCTCAGACCGACCTGCGCCAGCTCCGGATCGGTATAGGTGACATGCGGGATCGCCGCGTAATCGGTCTTCACCGGCAGCCGGAACAGCGCGTTGCGGATCACAAGGCCGGCATGATAGCCGGCGACATGGGTAAATTGCGGCCCACCGGCCACGTCGCCGATCGCGTAGACGCGGCGGTTGGTCGTCTTCAGGCGATGGTCGACCTGAATGGCCTTGGCGCTGTGGGCAATGCCCGCGCGTTCAAGGCCGAGACCTTCGACATTGGGTTTGCGGCCCGTCGCCACCAGCACATGGCTCGCACGCAGCGTGTCACTGCCGCGCGCGCTCACGATCTGCGCCTCGATGCCCTCGGCTGCCGGTTTGATGGAGGTCACCTGCGCGTTTTCGAACAGCGCAACGCCCTCCTCCGTTAGCGCCTTGCGCACCTGATCGGCGGCCCCGGCATCGTCGCGCGGCAGCAGCTGCGCGGCCTCGACCATGGTGACGGCGCTGCCCAGACGGCGATGCGCCTGCGCCAGTTCGCAGCCGATGGGCCCGCCGCCGATGACCAGCAGATGCGCCGGCAGGAAATCCTTGTCGAAGATGGTTTCGTTGGTGAAATAGGCGATCTCGCCCAGCCCCGGCAGCGGCGGCACGGCCGCGCGCGATCCGGTGGCAATGACGAAGCGCCGCGCAACAATGCGCTTGCCGCCGGCCTCGACCGTGCGCTCATCGACAAATTGCGCCGGGGCGCGGATCACCGTGCAACCCAGCCCTTCGAAGCGTTCCTGCGAATCGTTGGGGGCGATCTGCGCGATCACATCGCGGATATGCGCATGCACGGCGGCCCCATCGATTGCCGGCGACGCCGCCGCGATGCCGAAGGCCGACGCCGTGCGCATGGTCTGCGCCACAGCGCCGGCGGCAATCAGCGCCTTGGACGGCACGCAGCCGGTGTTGAGGCAATCTCCGCCCATCTCGCCGGCTTCGATCAACACGGTCCGGCGGCCGAGCTGGGCCGCCCCCGCGGCCACGCTCAACCCCGCCGAACCAGCCCCGATGACGCAGATGTCGGCCTTGATCGTCTCCATGGCGTCAGACCTGCGGTCCGGAGCGGCCGCGCACCGCGCGCCATGCCACCGGCAGCAGGGACAGCACGGCCAGGCCGATCAGCGGCCAGAACACCGCCGGTTTGAAGATCAGACCGAGATCGGGCGAGCCGCCCTGCTCGAAGATCGCCCCCAGCCCGTTGCCCAGCCCGGCATAGACGAAGGTGCCCGGCACGATGCCGATGGCCGTGGCCAGCACATAGGTGCGCAGCGACACGCCCAAAAGCCCGGCGCCGAGATTGACGAGGAAGAACGGAAACACCGGAATCAGCCGCAGCACGAGCAGATAGTTGAAGGCATTCTTGCGGAAGCCCGCCTCCATGGCCCGCACCCGCGCGCCGACGCGCCGGCTGATGAGGTCGTGCAGCGCGGTCCGCGCGGCCAGGAAGATGATCGTTGCCCCGATGGTCGCGGCCACCACGACCAGCCCACCGCCTTCCCAAGTGCCGAACAGGAAGCCGCCGGCCAGCGTCATGACCGCGCCGCCGGGGATCGAAAAGGCCACGATAAGGATATAGAGGGCGCCGAACAGCAGGGCCGCCAGCAGCGGATGGAGCTCCACCCAGCTCTCCAGCGCCTCACGGTGGGTTTTCAGCGCCTCCAGAGACAGCTCGTGCTGGAGCCCGAGGGCGAAAAACAGCACAAATCCGGCCACCAGCAGGCCCAGCGGCAGAAATCGGCGCCAGCGGCGGCTGCCCCCCGGCCGTGCCCCATCGGCAACATCGTCCGCCATATCCGTCGCCTCCTGTGGATGGATCGGGACCATCACACTTATTTCACGCGGACCGTCACCGGCACGTAACAATCCGGGCCTATCGCAGGTCCCGTTAGAGCCCAGCTGAGTTCACATTCAAACTACAATCGGAGGCAAGGATGCTTCGACGTCTTACCGCAACGGTGGCCGCAGCGCTGCTTTTCGCGTCCGTACCAGCAGTCGCCGGGACTATCATCACCGGCGCGGGTGCGACCTTCCCCTACCCCATCTATGCCAAGTGGGCCAGCGCCTACCGGGCCAAGACCGGGACCGGCCTGAACTATCAGTCGATCGGCTCCGGCGGCGGCATCAAGCAGATCGAATCCAAGACCGTGACCTTCGGGGCCAGCGATGCCCCGCTCGACGGCGCCGAACTGAACAAATACGGGCTGGTCCAGTTTCCCATGGTCATGGGCGGCATCGTCCCGGTCGTGCATCTCTCGGGCGTGAAGCCGGGACAGCTGGTGATCGACGGCAAGACGCTGGCCAACATCTATATGGGCAAGATCACCAAGTGGAACGATCCGGCGCTCAAGGCCCTCAATCCGGGCGTGAACCTGCCCGACAAGGCCATCGCCGTGGTCCATCGCTCCGACGGATCGGGCACCACCTACAACTTCTCCTACTACCTCTCGGACGTCAGCCCGGCCTGGAAGAGCGCGGTCGGCACCGGCAAGTCGGTGCAGTGGCCGGTCGGACTGGGTTCCAAGGGCAATGAAGGCGTGGCTGCCGGTGTCCAGCAGACGGACGGCGCCATCGGCTATGTCGAATACGCCTATGCCACCCAGAACAAGCTGACCTACACCCGGATGAAGAACCGGGACGGCAAGGTCGTCGCCCCGACCGCCAAGGCGTTCGCCGCCGCCGCGACCGGCGCCGACTGGAACAGCAAGCCGGGCTATGGCGTGATCCTGGCCAATCAGCCGGGCGCCGGAACCTGGCCGATGACCGCGGCCACCTTCATCCTGATGTACAAGAAGCCGGTCAGCGTCGCCGACAGCAATCACGCCCTGAAGTTCTTCCAGTGGGCCTATGCCCATGGCGACGACATGGCCCTCAAGCTCGACTACATCCCGATGCCGGACAAGGTCGTGGGCATGGTCCAGGGCACCTGGAAGCAGATCCAGGGCTGGAACGGCAAGTAGCACTCCCCCCGTCTTGACCCGGGGCGCACACCCATCGCCCCGGGCCGGCGGACCCCGCTGACCGGCCGGACGCCCCTCCGGCCGGTCTTTTTTTGCGAGGCGCGGGAAACTCGCCCGGAATCCACGAGATCCCGCCCGAAACCGTTGACAGCCGGGGTCAGGCTGCTTAGAACCCCGGCTCCCTTGGGAGGGCCGGAACGCTGGCCCTTGAGGAGATGTGAGCCATGAAACGCACCTATCAGCCCAGCAAGATCGTCCGCAAACGGCGTCATGGCTTCCGTTCGCGCATGGCGACGAAGTCTGGCCGCCAGATTCTGGCCCGTCGCCGGGCCCATGGCCGCAAGAAGCTGTCGGCCTGACGCCTGACGTGCCGCCGGCCGGTCCGGATGCGGGCCGCGTGCCCCCGGGCCTGCCGGACCCCGGGCCAGAAAGCCCCCTTGTGATGGACCGCCTCAAGACCCGCGCCGATTTCCTGCGCGCCCAGAAGGGCGTGCGCCGCCGGTCCGCCTCGCTGACTCTGGAAGCCTGCCCCACCCCGGAGAAATTCGCGGCCCCGGGCCATTTGCGGGTCGGCTATACCGCCAGCCGCAAGGTCG
Source organism: uncultured Pseudomonadota bacterium (assembly GCA_963710925.1). Lineage (GTDB taxonomy): Bacteria > Pseudomonadota > Alphaproteobacteria > Micropepsales > Micropepsaceae > Rhizomicrobium. The sequence continues at coordinate 323,036 of CAVQBY010000007.1, forward strand.
GCGGCGCGGTCCAGCGCAATCGCGCCAAACGGCGGCTGCGCGCGGCGGCTGCGGCCTTGCTCCCCCTTTATGGGCAGGGGGGCAATGACTATGTTCTCGTGGCCCGGCGCGAGACGCTGACCCGGCCCTATGATGGCCTTCTCGCCGACCTCGCCAGCGCACTCCAGGCGGCCCACACCAGATTGGGCCGCCCCATCGGCAAGCCACACGCCGGAGGCCTCTCGTGACGCTCCGCCTGCCATTGCTGTTGCGCAAAATCGCGGTGGCCACGCTCGTGGCCCCGATCCGGGTCTATCGCCTGCTGCTGTCGCCGATGCTGCCGGCATCCTGCCGCTACCAGCCCACCTGTTCTGCCTATGCGATCGAGGCGCTGACCACGCATGGCCCCGTCAAGGGCCTGTGGCTGGCGGTCCGGCGCATCGGCCGCTGCCACCCCATTTCCTGGCTCGGCGGATCGTCGGGCTTCGATCCCGTTCCGCCAGCCCGATAGAGTTCAAGAAATTCGATGAACGAAAACCGCAACCTGATCATTGCCATCGTCATGTCCGCCGCCGTGCTGTTCGGCTGGCAATATTTCATGGCCGGCCCGCAGATGAAGGAACAGCAGGCGGCCAAGCAGCACACTGCGCAAAGTCAGGCGGCCAAGCCCAAGGCGGGCGCACCCGTTGCGCCGGTCGAAGCCCCGTCGACGCCGCAATCGGCCATGCCGGCGGCATCCAATACGCTGAGCCGCCAGGCCGCGCTGGCCAAGAGCGGCCCGCGCATCACCATCGACACGCCCTCGGTCGACGGCTCGCTGAGCCTGAAGGGCGCGCGCATCGACGATCTGCGGCTCAAGCACTATCGCGAAACCGTCGACCCCAAGAGTCCGGAAATCGTGTTGCTGTCGCCCGCGGGCACGGCCCATCCCTACTACACCGTGTTCGGCTGGGTGCCGGCGGCCGGCAGCGGCGTGGCGGTGCCGGACGCCTCGACGCAATGGACCGCGACCGGCAATCAGACCCTGACGCCGTCAACGCCGGTGACGCTGCGCTGGGACAACGGCCAGGGGCAGATCTTCACCCGCACGATTTCGGTCGACGACAAATACATGTTCACGGTGCGCGATACCGTCGCCAACACCGGCGCCAAACCGGTCACGCTGTATCCCTATGCCTATGTCGCGCGCGAAGGCATCGAAAAATCCGCCAAACATTCCACCTGGATTCTGCATGAAGGCTTTGTGGGCGTCGGCAACGGCTCCCTCAAGGATTCCAGCTATTCCGACTTCAAGGACGACAAGCCGCCGCAAACCTTCTCCTCGACCGGCGGCTGGGTCGGCATCACCGACAAATACTGGATGGCGGCCGTCATCCCGCCGCAGGATGCCGCCTTCGACGCGGCCTATCGTGGCTCCAATGCGGCCAACGGAGGCAAGGCCTTCCAGGCCGATTACCGGCTGCAAGCCCAGACCATCGCCCCGGGCAAGACCATCAGCCTGGACCAGCGACTGTTCGCCGGCGCCAAGGTCGTCACCACGCTCAACAATTACGAGGACAAGCTCGGCATCCAGCGTTTCGATCTGGCCGTCGACTGGGGCTGGTTCTGGTTCTTCACCAAGCCGATCTTCTGGCTGCTCGATACCTTCTATCACTGGATCGGCAATTTCGGCATCGCCATCCTGCTGCTGACGGTCACCATCAAGCTGGCCTTCTTCCCGCTCGCCAACGCCTCGTTCAAATCGATGAGCAAGATGAAGAAGCTGCAGCCGGAGATGGAGCGCATCAAGGAGCGCTTCGCCGACGACCGCGCGCGCCAGCAGCAGGAGATGATGGAGTTCTACAAGCGCGAGAAAGTGAATCCGGTCTCGGGCTGCCTGCCCATGTTGATTCAGATGCCGGTGTTCTTCTCGCTCTACAAGGTGCTCTACGTCACCATCGAGATGCGCCATGCGCCGTTCTTCGGCTGGATCCACGATCTGTCGGCGCCCGACCCGACCTCGATCCTCAACCTGTTCGGGCTGTTCCCCTATCACATCCCGGCCTTTATCCCGGCCTTCCTCTCCATCGGCATCTGGCCGATCCTGATGGGCTTCACCCAGTTCCTGTCGACCAAGATGAACCCGACGCCGGCCGATCCCGTCCAGGCCAAGATGTTCACCTTCATGCCGGTGATCTTCACCTTCATGATGGCCGGCTTCCCGGCGGGGCTGGTGATCTACTGGACCTGGAACAACCTGCTGACGGCAGCCCAGCAATATGTCGTGATGCGGCGCCAGGGCGTCGACGTGCATCTGGTCGACAATCTGAAGCTGCGTCAGATGTTCGGCCGGCTGACCGGGCGCGCCGCGGACAAGCGATGAGCGGAGAGCCCGGCGCCGAGCAGGCGGCCATCCGCGAACTGGACGAGCGGGCCCGCAAGCTCTTCGCCGGGGCGTGCGATTTCGTCGCCGGGGCGGCCACGACCGAGAGGATCCCGCCGGACACGCTGCAGGAGTTCGCCTTTGTCGGCCGCTCCAATGTCGGCAAGTCCAGCCTCATCAACGCGCTGACCGGGCGCAATGCGCTGGCCCGCGTCTCGCAGACGCCGGGCCGCACCCGGCAGATCAATTTCTTCGATCTGGGCGGGCAGTGCCTCCTCGTCGATCTGCCGGGTTACGGCTATGCCAAGATCTCCAAGCAGATGGCGGCCGATTGGCAGCACCTGATTTCCACCTATCTGCGCGGCCGCGCCAGCCTCAGGCGCGTCGTGCTGCTGATCGATGCCCGGCGCGGCGTCCTGGACGTTGACCGCGAGGTCATGGGGCTGCTCGACAAGGCCGCGGTCTCCTATGTCGTGACCCTGACCAAGATCGACACGCTCAAGCCGGCCGAACGCGAGGCGGCGCGGGCCAAAGTTGCTGGGCCAGCTTTCAGGCCATATCGCGGCCTATCCGGAGGTTCTGATGACCTCGGCGGAAAGCGGGGAGGGCCTGGTCGAACTCAAGCGCCAGCTTTGCGCGCTGGTGACCGCCTAGGCTTTGCGATATAAGGCCCGCGGTTTCGGGAGCCCGCCATGACGGTGCACGACGACAACACGCAGGACCGCAATTTGCGGGTGATGGCGCGCTGGCGCTCAACCGCGCGCGTTCTCGTCGAGGCCCTGCCCTACATCCTGCGCTACGACAACCAGACCATCGTCGTGAAATATGGCGGCAACGCCATGAACGAAGTGGTCTCGCACAATTTCGCGCAGGACATCGTCCTGATGAAGCAGACGGGCATCGATCCGGTCGTCGTCCATGGCGGCGGCCCGCAGATCGGCGCCATGCTGAAGCGGCTTCAGATCCACTCCGAATTCATCGACGGGCTGCAGGGTGACCGACGCGGCCGCCATCGAAGTCGTCGAGATGGTGCTGACCGGCTCGATCAACAAGGCAGATCGTCAGCGGCATCAACGCGGCTGGCGGACGCGCCGTCGGCGTCTCCGGCAAGGATGGCAATCTGGTCATCGCCCGCAAGCTCGAGCCCACCAGGACCGATCCCGAGACCGGGGAGACGACGCGCGTTGATCTCGGTTTCGTCGGCGAGCCGGAAACGGTCAATCCCGAAGTGCTGAAGACGATCATGCGCTCGGACCTGATTCCGGTCATCGCCCCCATCGGCGTCGGCCGCACGGGCGAGACCTACAACATCAATGCCGATACCGTGGCGGGCGCCGTGGCCGGCGCCATGAACGCGGCGCGCCTGGTCCTGCTCACCGATGTCGAAGGCGTGCTCGACAGCGACGGCAAGCTGATCCAGCGGCTGACGATCGGCGAGGCGCGCGCATTGATCGCGGACGGCACCATCTCCGGCGGCATGATTCCCAAGATCCAGACCGCGATCGAAGCCGTCGAGTCCGGCGTCCACGCCGCCGTCATCCTGGACGGTCGCATCCCCCACGTGCTGCTGCTCGAACTGTTCACCGAGCACGGCGCCGGAACGCTGATCACCGCCGAATGATGCGGAAAGCGGTTTCAGGCGCGCTTGTGCTTCTGAGCCTTCTGGCCTGGGGCGCCACGCCGGCGCAGGCGGCTTTGCGCGTCTGCAACCACACCAGCTACATCCTCTATGCCGCGACCGCGATACAGACCAACGATCGCGTCAAGACCGAAGGCTGGACCCGCATCATCCCCGGTGGCTGCGCCACCGCGATCAAGGGCGATCTCGGCAAGTCGACCTATTATCTCTATGCCCACACCGCGCAGGCGCATAACGGTCCGGCCCATCTGTGGGGCGGCAGATCGGAATTCTGCGTCAAGGACAACGACTTTTCGCTCGAACAACCCGGCGCCACCAATCGCTGTCCCGACGACGCCTTCACTGCCCCCTTCGCCCAGATCGACACCAAGGGCCAGACCGGTTGGACGACGACCTTCACCGCCTCTCCGCCGCTTGCCGGTGCCGAGGCTGCCCGCAGGGCGGGGCTTGCCCGCCTGCTCGGCGATACCGGCTACCGGCTCGGCGCGCTCGGCAAGGACGACATCGAGGCAGCGCTCGACAAGTTCCGCGACCGCATGAAAATGCCCAAGGATGCCGGGCCGTCCGAGTTGTTCGACGCGCTTGAAACCGAAGCGCTGAAGAGCGCCGCCCCGGCCGGCTATTCCATATGCAACGACACCGACGCACCTGTATGGGCGGCGCTCGCTCTGCGTCTGGCCAAGACCTGGCACACGCGCGGCTGGTGGAAGATCACGCCCGGCGCCTGCGCCCGGGCCATTGCCGAGCCGCTGTCGCAGGACAAGATCTATCTGCTGGTCGAGCGCAAGGACGGCCGGCGCCTCGTCTCCGGTCCCGAAGACTTCTGCATCACGACCATCGCCTTCGACATCGAGCGACGCGGAGACTGCAAGAAGCGCGGCCTGGTTTCGGCGGGTTTCGCTGTCACCGACACCGGCTCCATGACGGGCTATGCCGCGCACATCAGTGAAGACGGATTGCTGCCGACCTTGCGGCTCGGGCGCTAGTCGTCCAGCCCGAAATAGCTCAGGTGCCAGCGCATCTCGTCTTCACTGAGCGGAAAATGCACACCCTGGCGCGCGGGCAGAAGTTCGGCCGTCGGCAGACGCAACAAATAGGTCTGGATCTTGAACGCCACACGCATGGAAAACCCCGCGCGCCAGACCAGCGCCGTCACCGGCTTGGGCAGACGCGAATCGAGGATGCGATCCACAACATCCTTTGGCACGACCGCCAGCAACGCCAGCGCCTGTGCAACGATATCGCGTTGACCGTCCTGCGCCGCGGAGGCGACATATTCGTCGTCGAGCGTGCCCTCCTTGTTGCGCGCTGCAACGACGGCGGCCGCGTTTCCAAAATCGGCGTCGCCATCCAGCCGGTCGTGCATCTTCTCGCGCAGGAAGGCGCGCGTGTCTTCGTCGAGCTCGCTGCGGTTGGCGATCTGTTCGATCAACGATGCGCTGACAAAACTCGCAAGGCGCCGAATCGCGCGCTGTGACAGGTCGTTGCGCAATACCAGCGGTCCCTGCCATTCGCGAATGTGTTCGGCCTGATCAATGATCTTGTCGATTGTCTTCTGTCGAATCTGCGCGCTGGCGTTGCGCAGCAATGCCGCCACGGCCGGCACGTCCATCGCCTCCGCAATGGCGTCGGACACGCCGGCGCTGAGCGGCTGACGTCTGGCGATCGCCGAAAGCGCATGCCGCGCCTGGGCGGTGGTGATGATGTCGATCAGATCGGAATCGGACAACATCGGCGAATATTCGAGGATTGGCGCGGCGACGCAATCGACATCGCGCGCCAGCTTCAGCGCAACTCGCCGGGGCAGGCAGTCCAGCGAACGAACTTCTTCGGACAGTATCTGGCGGACGCGCGTAAGCTGGTCGTCCGCCAGACACTGCAGCGTCTCGATCGTCAGCCTGCGTACCTCGTCGCACTGGCTTTGCGTGAGTTCGGGCAGCAGCCGGCCAATCTTGCGCGCCAGTTCCCCGCGCACTTCGCCATCCTCGCTGTCGGCCAGCAGCCGGTTGGTCTGCGCGCTGGCGGCGGGATTGGCGGCAACGGCCCGGCGCGCGGCCGCCGAGCCCTGGCTGGCGATAAAGGCCAGCACTTCGGAGCCGACATCGGGCCGGTGGGCCAAAGCTTCGCGCAACTCCTGGCCGCGCTCTTCGAGCAGACGCAGAATCTCGTCGCGGTCCAGATGGCCGACGACCGGATCGTCCTGGGAAGCAGGCGCCGCTGTCACTTCATTCTCCCGGTCTGGGAATGGGCATTGAGGATCGCGCTTTTGCTGTTAAGGCGGCATAAAGAGAATTGGTGAACGCGCCCGGGCACAAATCCGCCCCGGCCGCGGCAGGAGAGCGTTAACGCGCGCTTGCGCAGGCCCTGGCAATCGCGCATTTTCCGGCCATGTCCGCGCCATCGCCCGATCCTGCAAGTTCCGCCGTCCCGCCGGCCGATTCCGGGCCGGATTTTCGTCACGTCGATTGCTGGGTCTTCGACCTCGACCACACCCTCTACACCGTCGATCCCGAGGGCCACGAGGCCATGGCCGAGCGCATCTGCGCCTACGTCCAGCGCCATCTCGACCTGGCGCGCGATCCGGCCTGGGAGCTCCAGAAGCGCTATCTGAAGGACTATGGCAGCACGCTGAGCGGGCTGGTGCGCCATCACGGCGTCGATGCCGATCATTACCATGACTTCGTCAACGACATCGACGCGCTCGGGCTGGAGAGCGATGCCGAGCTGCGCGCCGGCTTGGCGCGGCTGGGCGGGCGACGCCTCATCTTCACCAACAATTGCGGACGCTATGCCGCCAGTGTGCTGGAGCGGATCGGCATCGCCGATCTGTTTGGCGACATTGTTGATGCCCATGCCATGAACTTCGTGCCCAAGCCGAATGCCAGCGCCTATGACACGTTGTTCGCCCGCGGCTGCGCGCCCGGCGCGTCGGCCTTTTTCGACGACAGCCCGCGCAATCTCCTGCCCGCATCCGAACGGGGCATGACAACGGTGTGGCTGAGCGACAGCCCGGCCGGCTGGAGCCTGGCGGCGGACGCGGAGCGACCGGCGGCGCCGCACATCGATTACCAGACCGACAACCTTGCAGCATTCCTGCACATGATCAGGATTTGAACGATGACCGATAGTGCCGACACCCAGCGCATCATCGAAGAGGCCTGGGAGGCCCGCGACGGTTTGAGCGGTCAGACGCAGGGCCCGGTTCGCAATGCCGTTAAATCCGCGCTCGAGGCGCTCGATTCCGGCCAGGCACGCGTCGCCGAAAAATTGCCCGCAAATCTGGGCGGCGAATGGCATGTCCATCAATGGCTCAAGAAGGCGGTGCTGCTGTCCTTCCGTCTCAACGACATGGCGTCGATCGCTGGCGGGCCCGGCGGTGCGCCGTGGTGGGACAAGGTGCCGTCGAAATTCCTTGGCTGGGATGCGGCGCGCTTTGCCGGCGCCGGCTTCCGCGCCGTGCCGGGCGCCATCGTCCGCCGCTCGGCCTTCATCGCCCGGGGCGCGGTGCTGATGCCCAGCTTCGTCAATCTGGGTGCCCGCGTCGGCGAAGGCACGATGGTCGACACCTGGTCGACGATCGGATCCTGCGCGCAGATCGGTGCCAATTGCCATATCTCCGGCGGTGTCGGGATTGGCGGAGTGCTGGAGCCGCTGCAGGCCAATCCCGTCATCGTCGAAGACAATTGCTTCATCGGTGCGCGCTCGGAAGTGGCCGAAGGCGTCATCGTCGGCGAAGGCTCCGTGATTTCGATGGGCGTCTATCTTGGGCAGTCGACCAAGATCCTCGACCGCGAAACCGGCGAGGTCCTCTATGGCCGTGTGCCACCCTATTCGGTGGTCGTCGCCGGCAACATGCCGTCGGCGCCCGGCAAACCCTCGCTCTATTGCGCGGTGATCGTCAAACGCGTCGATGCGCGCACGCGCTCCAAGACCTCGATCAACGAGTTGCTGCGGGACTAGGACTGCTGTTCCGCCATGTTTCCGCCTCCAGATGCCGTTTCATTGACCATGGCCCAGCCCAATGCCTAAATCGCAAGCCATGACCGTGCCCAAGATCGACCCCGTCGCGCTGTCGCAGGCGCTGATCCGCTGCCCCTCCGTCACCCCGGAAGATGCCGGCGCGCTGGCCGTGCTTGAGGCCGCGCTGAAACCCCTCGGCTTCACCTGCCACCGCCTGCGCTTTGAAGAGGACGGCACCGCCCCGGTCGAAAACCTCTATGCGCGACTGGGAACCGGCGCGCCGCATTTTTGCTATGCCGGCCACACCGATGTGGTGCCGACGGGCGATGTGGCGCTGTGGACGCATGCGCCCTTCGCCGCCGAAATCGCCGACGGCGTGCTCTATGGCCGCGGCGCCTCCGACATGAAGGCCTCGGTCGCGGCCTTCGCCGCCGCCGCCGCGCGCATGCTCGAGGCCGGCCCGCCGCGCGGCTCCGTCAGCCTGCTCGTCACCGGCGACGAGGAAGGCGTCTCGATCAACGGCACGAAGAAGATGCTGGGCTGGCTCAAGGAGCGTGGCGAGCACATCGACCATTGCCTGGTCGGCGAGCCCACCGCCGCCGCCGAGGCCGGCGACACCATCAAGATCGGCCGCCGCGGCACCATGCGCGTCGAATTCACGGTGCGCGGCATCCAGGGCCACACCGCCTATCCGCACCGTGCCCTCAATCCGATCCCGATTCTGGCGACGCTGGTCAGCGAGCTGGCGGCCGAACCGCTCGACCAGGGCTCCGAACATTTCGAGCCGACGACGCTTGTCTTCACGACCTTCGATGTCGGCAATCCGGCCTCCAATGTCTCGCCGGCCTCGGCCTTCGCGGCCTGTAACATCCGCTTCAACGATCTGCACAGCCATGAAGAGCTGACCGAACGCATGAAAAACAAGGCCGCCGCGATCCGACAGCGCATGGGCGGGGAGATCGAGGTCAAAAGCCATTGCAGCGGCGTCTGCTTCCTCACCGAACCGGGCGGCTTCACCGATCTGCTGGCCAAATCCGTACGCGAGGTCACCGGCGTCACGCCCACTCTGTCGACCGGCGGCGGCACCTCCGATGCGCGCTTCATCCGCGATCATTGTCCTGTGGCCGAACTCGGCCTGCCCGGCACCACCATGCACAAGGTCGACGAGTGCATGCCCGTCGCCGAAATTGAAACGCTCACCGGCATCTACACCGCGATCCTCACCGCCTATTTCGCAGCGCCGCCGGCATGAGCGATGCCCCCATCGGTGTGTTCAATTCCGGCATGGGTGGGCTCACCGTCATGGCGGCGCTGCGGGCGCGTCTGCCGCATGAGAACTTTGTCTATCTGGGCGACACCGCACGCCTGCCCTATGGCACCAAGAGCGCCGACACGGTGCGCCGCTATGCGTTGCAGGCCGCGCATGCGCTGACCGCGCGTGGCGTGAAAATGGTGGTCATCGCCTGCAACACCGCCTCGGTCTCGCTCCCGACGCTCAAGGCGGCCCTGGCGCCCTTGCCGGTCGTCGGCGTCATCGAACCGGGCGCCGAGGCCGCGATTGCCGCCGCGCCCGATGGCCCCATCGCCGTGATCGCCACCGAAGGCACGGTGCGCGGCGGCGCCTATGTGGCGGCCATCGGGGCGCGCAGCGAGGCGCCCGTCGTGCAGCAATCCTGCCCGCTCTTCGTGCCCATCGCCGAGGAAGGCCTGACCGGTGGCCCTATCGCCGAGGCCATCGTCCGGCGCTATCTCGATCCCCTGCTCGCCACCTGGCCGCATCCCAGGGCGCTGCTGCTGGGCTGCACGCATTATCCGGTGCTCAAGGAGACGATCGCGCGCCTTGCCGGACCGGACGTGCGCATCGTCGACAGCGCCCAGACCACCGCTGCCGCCGTCGAACGCCTGCTGACACAGAGCGGGCTGCAATCGGTACGCCGCGAATCGGCGCCGCCGCAATTCCTCGTCACCGATGCGCCCGACCGCTTCGCCCGCGTCGGCGAGATCTTTCTCGGCGAGGCGATCGATCCCGGCCAAGTCGAACTGGTCGACCTTCAGTAATCCACGCGCAGGAGATAGAGCCCGTCGGGCGGCGCCACGGGGCCGCAGGCCGTGCGGTCGGCGGCCTTCAGCGCGGCCTCGACATCGCGGCGCGACCACTTGCCTTCGCCGACGAGCTTGAGCGTACCGACGATCGATCGCACCTGATTGTGCAGGAAGGAGCGCGCAGAGGCCTCGATGACGATTTCGTCCGCCGCGCGGCGCACGCTCAGCTTGTCCAGAGACTTGACCGGCGATTTGGCCTGACATTCGCTGGCGCGGAAGGTCGTGAAGTCATGCGTCCCGACAAGCGCCTGCGCGGCATGATGCATGGCCTCGTCATCGAGGTCGTGCGTCACATGCCAGGCATGGCCGCGATCAAGCACCAGCGGCGCGCGGCGGCAGACGATGCGATAGAGATAGTGCCGGCCCAGCGCCGAAAATCTTGCATGGAAATCTTCCGGCACCTCTTCGGCGGCCAACACCGCGACCGGATCGGGCCGCAGGTGATAATTCAGCGCATCGCGCACCTTGTCGGCGGCAAAGGCTTTCTCGAGATTGAAATGGGCGACCTGCCCCAACGCATGCACGCCCGAATCGGTGCGGCCTGCGCCCGTCACCGTCACGGTTTCCCCGCTGAGCTTGTGGATCGCCGCTTCCAGCGCGCCCTGCACCGAGGGGCCATTGTCCTGGCGCTGCCAGCCCTGAAAGGGGCCGCCGTCATATTCGAGCGTGAGCCTGTAGCGGGGCATCGGATGCGATCAACCCGATGCCGTCCACAGCACGTCCAGACGGTCATGCGTGGAGGTGGAGGCCTGCAGCGCGTAGAGACCCTCGCGGGCGCCCGGAAAGCGGTCGCCCAGCGCCTGTTCAAAACCCGCGAAGCCGTCGGCGAATTCGTCGATTTCGATCACCGTCTCGGCGGTTGTCACCTGCACGAAGAACACCTCACCCGAAATCATCGCATGGGTGCCGGCCGCCAGGGTTGTCACCGCATCCCATTCGACGCAGACCGGCTGACGCCGCCGGGTGAAGATGAAGCCGTTCCCGGTCAGATCGACCGCCGCCTTGTCCTTGCGGCGCTTGCGCGCTTCCTTGATCTCACGCAGGAAACGCTGGAGGTGGCTGGTCATGTCAGCCTCGTGCCGGCCGGCAGGGCGAACCCGCGCAGGAGCTCGGTGGCATCCATCGGGCCCTTGCCCGCGCGCTGCACGCGCTTGAGCGACAGGGCGCCTGCACCGCAGGCGACCGTGAGCGCGTCGTCGAGAATTTCGCCCGGCGCGCCGCGGCCCTCCACCGGCTCGGCATAGAGGATCTTCAGCCGCTCGCCCCTGGCCTCGCACCAGGCGCCGGGCGCCGGCGACAGCCCACGGATCAGGCAATCGATCTCGCGCGCCGGTTTCGTCCAGTCGATGCGGGCCTCGTCCTTGGCGATCTTCCTGGCATAGGTCGCGCCGGCGTCCGCCTGCGCGCTGTTCGGCGATGCTGCCGCGTTCGAGCGCGGCCAGCGCGCGCGCCATCAGATCCGCGCCGAGGCGCGAAAGCTCGTCATGCAGTTCGCCATAGGTCTTGCGCCCGACATCCACGCGTTCGGCCATCAGCACCGGGCCGGTGTCGAGCCCCTCTTCCATGCGCATGACCATGACGCCGGTCTCGGTATCGCCGGCCATGATGGCGCGCTGGATCGGCGCGGCGCCGCGCCAGCGCGGCAGGAGCGAGCCATGGAGATTGAAACAGCCGAGCCTCGGCGCCTCGAGCACCGGCTTGGGCAGGAGCAGGCCATAGGCCACGACGATGGCGGCATCGAGCCCCGAGCTCGGCAAAGGCGTGCTGCTCGGTCGGCGTCCTTCAGACTGACGGGCGTGCGCAGCGGCAGGTCATAGGCCGCGGCCAGCCTGGCGACGGGCGAGGGTTCGGCGGCCAAGCCGCGGCCCTTCGGCCGGGCCGGCTGCGAATAGACGGCCGCGATCTGGTGGCCCTGCCCGACCAGTTCGGCCAGCGTGGGCGCGGCAAAGTCGGGCGTGCCCATGAATGCAAGCCGCAGGGGCATATCAGCCCGCCTTTTTCAGCTTCTTGGCCTTGGTGAGCTTTTTCAGCGCCATCGAGCGCTTGAGCTTGGACAGATGGTCGAGGAACAGGATGCCGTCCAGATGATCCATCTCGTGCTGCAGGCACACCGCCAGGAGCCCGTCGGCCTCCAGCGTCTGCGCGGCGCCCTGCTCGTCGCAGATAGCTGCAACGGATCGCGACCGCGCGCTCGACGTCATCCCAGATTTCGGGCACCGACAGGCAGCCCTCTTCCATCACCGCGGTCTCTTCCGAAGCCCAGGTGATGACGGGATTGATGAAGACGCGCGGGTTCTTCTCGCCGTCGCGCTGGTCGATATCCAGCACCAGGATGCGCTGGGCCACGCCGACCTGGATCGCGGCCAGGCCGATGCCGTCGGCCGCATACATGGTCTCGATCATGTCCGCGACCAGGGTGCGGATTTCCCCATCGACCGTGTCGACGGGCGCGGAGACCACTTTGAGGCGCGGATCGGGCGCGGTAAGGATGGGGCGAACGCTCATGGCTGGGAGATAGGCGAGGCGCCCGGCCGGGTCAAGATCGCCTCGAAGGAACGCTATGGATTTGTCCTTGATATTGCTGGGTTTTGCCATTCTGGCGGCGGCCGCGATCGTCGCGTTTGCGATGCTCAGAAGCCGCGCCGCGCCGGTCGAATCGGCGCCGCCCGACCCCCGCCTCGACACGCTGATCCAGGCCCAGGGCGCGATCTCCGGCCAGTTCGCCCAGACACTGGAAGCCCAGGCCCAGTTGCAGAAGGCCCTGGGCGAACGGCTCGACGCGCTGAACAAGCGGCTCGGCGAATTCGCTGCACGATTCCGCCGAGAAGACGGCTGCCACGCTCGGCAGTATCGGCGAGCGGCTCACGGTCATCGACGAGGCGCAAAAGAATATCAGCGCGCTCTCCGGGCAGGTGGTCAGCCTGCAGGAAATTCTGTCCGACAAGCAGACGCGCGGTGCCTTCGGCCAGGAACGGATGGAGGCCATCGTCGCCGACCAGCTGCCGCCCGGCCATTACGACTTTCAGTTCACCCTCTCCAACGGCAAGCGGCCCGACTGCATCATTCGCCTCCCCAATGTGAAAGCGGTTCTCGTCATCGATTCCAAATTTCCGCTGGAGGCGTTCGAAACCCTGCGCGGCCTTGCGAGCGATGACGAACGCAAGGTCGCGACGGCGCGCCTCAAGGCCGATGTGCTGAAACACGTGAAAGATATCGCCGAGAAATATCTGATTCCGGGCGAGACCCAGGTGCCGGCGATCATGTTCGTGCCGTCGGAATCGATCTATGCCGAACTCTACACTTCGTTCCCCGACGTGGTGCAGCAGGCCCGGCGCGCGCAGGTCGTCATCGTCTCGCCGCATGTGTTCATGCTGGCCATCAACACGATCCAGACGCTGATGCGCGACGCGCGCATGCGCGAACAGGCCGGCCTGATCCAGAAGGAAGTGGGTCAGCTCTCCAAGGATGTGCGATTGCTGGCCGATGCCACCGACAAGCTGCAACGCCACATGGGTCAGGCCGATGGCGACATCAAGGACATCCTGACGCGCGCCGGACGGATCGTCTCGCGATCCCAGAAAATCGAAAATGTGGAGCTCTCCGCACCCGAGGACGCAACCAAGGCGCTACCCGGGGCGTGACCTTTACAGTGACCGCCGCGCGCTGAACGCCGCGCTGAGCGTGCCCTCGTCGAGGTAGTCGAGTTCGCCGCCCACCGGCACGCCATGGGCCAGCCGGGTGATCTTGACCCCCGTCGGCTCCAGCGTGTCCATCAGATAATGCGCCGTGGTCTGGCCTTCGACGGTCGCGTTCATGGCCAGGATCACCTCGTCCACACCGTCCGCCACCCGCGCCAGCAGGCCCTTCACATTGAGCCGTTCGGGCGTGACGCCATCGAGCGCCGACAGCGCCCCGCCCAGCACATGGTAGCGGCCCCTGAAGACGCCGGCGCGCTCCAGCGCCCACAGATCGGCAACGTCCTCGACGATGCACAAGACGTGGGAATCGCGCCGCGTGTCGCGGCACAACGCGCAGGGGCTGGTAGTGTCGAGATTGCCGCAGATCTGGCAGGTGGTGATCGCGTCGGCGGCCTCGCGCAGGGCGCTCGCCAGCGGCTCCAGCATAAGCTCGCGTTTCTTCAGCAGGACCAGCGCCGCGCGCCGCGCCGAGCGCGGGCCCAGCCCCGGCAGTTTCGCCAGAAGCTGGATCAGACGCTCGATCTCGGGGCCGGCGGGATGATTTGCCATGGTGTTTTTTCTAGCAGGCGCGGGCGAAGCTTGCCATGGTCCCGGGAGCCCCGGCGGCAACCCCACAGGAACATGGCATGACGCAGCACGACGAACCGAAACCCACGCCGCAGGCCGGCAAGACGCGCCTGGTCCTGCCGCAGCCCGTGACCATGGTGGGCAATGACGGCAGCTTCGAGCGCGAGATGCTGGCGCGGATGGACCCGGACACCGTGTTCATGATGGGCGACAATCCCGCGCGCACCCCCATGCCCGACAAGCCGACCCTGCTCGACTTCTTCCGCCACCGCTTCGGCAAGATCACCTACAACCATCTGCTGCAGAGCGCCAAGCTGGCGCTCGATGCCGGGCATAGCGAAACCGTGGTCATGGCCTGCCTGCTGCACGACATCTCCAACGGCGCGCTGATCCGCACCGATCACGGCTATTGGAGCGCGCAGCTCGTGCGCCCTTACGTCAGCGAAGAAGTGGCCTGGGCGGTCGAGAAGCATCAGGCGCTGCGGTTCCTGCCGGACGAGGAAGTCGGCTATGGCTACCCCGAAGCCTATGTGAAGTATTTCGGTGAGGACTATGTGCCGCCGCCGCATATCCAGCGCGAGGCCGAGGCGGCGCGGCAGCACCGCTGGTACATGACCTGCCGGATCCTGACGCTCAACGACGTCTATTCGTTCCAGGACGATGTGACGATCGTGCCGGAGCTGTTCGAAGACATCATCGGCCGCAATTTCAAGCAGCCCGAGGAAGGCCTCGGCTTCGACAGCTCACCGTCCGCGCATATGTGGCGGACGATGATCTGGCCGGACAATTTTCTCTAGAACTAGAGCCCCGGAATGCCCATGCCCGGCGGCAGGCCCAGGCTGCCGGCCAGCTTCTGCATCTCCTCGCCGGTGCGCCGCTCGACCTTGGCCTTGGCGTCGGCGGATGCGGCGACGATCAGATCCTCGAGAATCTCCGCCTCGTCCGGCTTCATCAGCGACGGATCGATCTTGACGCGCTTGACCTCGGACTTGCCGCTCATGGTCACGCGCACCAGGCCGCCGCCGGCGGTGCCTTCGACTTCGATCTCGGCGAGCTGGGCCTGCATCTCGGCGGCCTTTTCCTGCATCGCCTTGGCCTGTTTGAACAGATCGGACAGTTCCATTACGCGTCCTCCGACTCATCGGGTTCGGCATCGCCATCGGCCTCGGCGGCCAGCTGCGACCCCGCATCCTTTTCGATCACACGAACAACTTCGGCACCGGGGAAACGGTCCAGCACCGCCCGCACCATCGGCTCGGCCATCACGCTTTCCAGACGCGCGGCCGCGGCATTGCGCCTGGCTTCGGCCAATGTCGGCGCCCCGCCTTCGCCCGCCACGGTCACGACCCAGCGCTGGCCGGTCCAGTCCTTGAGCTTCTGTGCAAGGTCGCCGGACAGGCTGCGCGGGGCCCGCGCCGAGGGCCGAAATTCGATCCGTCCGGGCTCAAGCGCCACCAGATGCATGTCGTTTTCGATGTGAACTTTGAGAATCTGTGCGCCCTTGGCGACCGCCAGCGCGGAGAGGTCTTCGAGGCTGCGCAGGCTCGGCGCCGCCGCCGCATCTCCGCGCGGGGCGGGCGCGGTCTGCGTCTGGCGCGCCTCGCTGCCGCGCGCCTCGGGGCCGCGGGCTGCGTGTGCGCGCGGTCCGGCCGAGGGCGCAGGCGCCGGTGCTGCGGCGCCACGGGCCGGGGCGCCGTTCTCGATAACCTCTTTGACCAGCTTGTCGGTGGGCGGCAGATCGGCGGCATAGGCCAGGCGGATCAGCGCCATCTCGCAGGCCGCCAGGGGGCGCGTGGCATCGCGCACCTCGATCAATCCCTTCATCAACAGCTGCCAGGCGCGTGTCAGCGCCGGAACCGGAAGCTTGCCGGCCATCTCGGCCGCACGCTTGGCCTCCGAGGAGCCCCCGTCGAAGAACCCTTCGGCGCCCGGCGCCACACGCACGCGCGTCAGGAAATGGGTGATCTCGAGCAGATCCTGCACCACCTGCAGAGGGTCGGCACCGCGATCGTAGAGCTCGCCCAGATCGGTGAGCGCCTCGGCGATCTTGCCGCCCATCAGCTTTTCGAACAGGTCGAGCACGCGGCCGCGATCGGCCAGGCCCAGCATGGCGCGCAGGCTTTCCGCCGTGATGGTGTCGCCCTCATCATGGGCGATGGCCTGGTCGAGCAGCGATTGCGCATCGCGCACCGATCCTTCCGCCGCGCGCGCGATCAGGGCCAACGCCGCCTGCTCGATCTTGATGTTTTCCTTCTCGGCAATGGAGGCGAGGTTTCCGATCAGCACATCGGTCTCGACCCGGCGCAGATCGAAGCGCTGGCAACGCGACAGCACCGTCACCGGCACTTTGCGGATTTCGGTGGTCGCGAAGATGAACTTCACATGCGGCGGCGGCTCTTCGAGCGTCTTCAGCAGGCCGTTGAAGGCCTGCTTCGACAGCATGTGCACTTCGTCGATGATGTAGACCTTGTAGCGCGCCGAGGCCGGGGCGTAGCGCACGCCCTCGATGATCTCGCGCACATCGTCGATGCCGGTGCGGCTGGCGGCGTCCATCTCCTGGACATCGACATGGCGGCTCTCGGCAATGGCGCGGCAGGGCTCGCACACCCCGCAGGGCTGGATCGTCGGTTCGGTGCGTTTGCCGTCCGGCCCGATGCAGTTGAGCGCCCGGGCCACGATGCGGGCCGTCGTGGTCTTGCCGACGCCGCGCACGCCGGTGAGCATGAAGGCATGGGCGATGCGGCCGGTGGCGAAGGCGTTCCGGAGCGTGCGGACCAGCGCGTCCTGGCCGATCAGCCCGGTGAAATCGGAGGGGCGGTATTTGCGGGCCAGCACGCGATATTGCTCGGCGCCCTTGGCTTGGGGCGGCGCGTCCAGGCCCAGGCCGGGGCCGTCGGTCAGCGTGTCGTCTGGGGTTTCGTCCATGCCCGACTATAGCAAGCCGCCGGCGCGGGGTGCGCGGGAAAGCCTGGCTTCTGTGGATAAAGTGAGAGCCCGGCCACGACCCGAAGCGGATTCGTTACGGCTGCTTCCTTCCGGACCTGACCGGGTTGGCGAGTGCTTCGCCCGCAACCGGACTCCCGGCGCCGATATAGAGGCTGCGAGGAATAATTGCCAGTCGGAACCGGCCTATTCGGGCTCGGTCTTGCGGTGTTTTCCCCGGGTCAGGGCCACGATGACCCCGCGCAGGGTGCGGACTTCCTGGTCGGTCAGATCGGCGCGGTTGAGCATGGCCCTGAGATTGAGCCGCATCTGGCCAACCTTGTCCGGCGGGTAGAGGAAGCCGGATTTCAGCAGCTCACCCTCCAGATGCTCGAACAGGTGCAGCATGTCGCCGCGGCTGGCCGGCACCGCCATGGCGCTGTGCTCGATGCGCTCGGCCGGGGTCGCATCGCCGGTCTTGAACCACTCATAGGCATTGAGCAGCACGGCCTGCCCCAGATTGAGCGAGGAGAAGTCCGGGCTGGTGGGGATGGTGATGATGGCGGTCGCCAGGGCCACCTCGTCATTGTCGAGGCCGGCGCGCTCGCTGCCGAACAGCAGCCCGGTCCTGGCCTCGCCATTTGAGGCCGCGCGCAGCCGGGCGGCCGCTTCAGGCGGCGTCAGCACCGGCTTGGCAACCCCGCGCAGCCGCGCCGTGGTGGCATAGACCGTCTGCAGATCGGCCAGCGCCTCGGCCAGCGTGTCGAAAACCTGTGCCCCTTCGACGATGGACAGGGCCCCGGCCGCCATCGACCAGGCCCGTTCATTGGGCCAGCCGTCGCGCGGCGCCACCAGCCTGAGATCGGTGAGCCCGAAATTGGCCATGGCGCGGGCGGCGGCGCCGATATTTTCGCCCAGCTGGGGCCGGGCCAGGATGATGGCGGGGGCGTGGTCATCTGCGGGTTTTGCACCGGTCCACCCTGCCCGTCCAGCGCCGCCCCCGCCCGGCTTTGACGGCCCGGCGCCGCAAGGCTATAGGCTCCGGCAAAATCCGCCATCCGATCAGCCTGCCGAGGAGTTCCATGGAAAAGATCAAGGTTGCCAATCCGGTCGTCGAGCTCGACGGCGACGAGATGACCCGCATCATCTGGGATCTCATCAAGCAGAAGCTGATCCTGCCCTATCTCGACATCGACCTGGAATATTACGACCTGTCGGTCGAGCACCGCGACGCCACCGACGACCAGGTCACGATCGACGCCGCCAATGCCATCAAGAAGCACGGCGTCGGCGTCAAATGCGCCACCATCACGCCGGACGAGGCGCGCGTCGAAGAGTTCGGCCTCAAGAAGATGTGGCAGTCGCCCAACGGCACGATCCGCAACATCCTGGGCGGCGTGATCTTCCGCGAGCCCATCATCTGCCAGAACGTGCCGCGCCTGGTGCCGGGCTGGACCAAGCCCATCGTCATCGGCCGCCATGCCTTCGGCGACCAGTATCGCGCCACCGATTTCCGCTTCCCCGGCAAGGGCACGCTGACGATCAAATTCGTCGGCGAGGACGGCAAGGTGATCGAGCACGAGGTCTTCCAGGCGCCGGGCTCCGGCGTGACCATGGCGATGTACAATCTGGACGAATCGATCCGCGATTTCGCCCGCGCCTCGATGAATTATGCGCTGGGGCGCAAATACCCGCTCTATCTCTCCACCAAGAACACCATCCTCAAGGCCTATGACGGCCGCTTCAAGGATCTGTTCCAGGAGATCTTCGATGCCGAATTCGCCGACAAGTTCAAGGCCGCCGGCATCACCTATGAGCATCGCCTGATCGACGACATGGTGGCGGCCGCGCTGAAATGGGAGCGGCGGCTATGTCTGGGCCTGCAAGAATTACGACGGCGATGTGCAGTCCGACACCGTGGCCCAGGGCTTCGGCTCGCTCGGCCTGATGACCTCGGTGCTGATGACGCCCGGACGGCCGACGGTCGAAGCCGAGGCCGCCCATGGCACGGTCACGCGCCACTACCGCCAGCATCAGAAAGGTCAGGCGACCTCCACCAACTCCATCGCCTCGATCTTCGCCTGGACGCGCGGGCTCGCCCATCGCGCCAAGCTGGACGGCAATGACAAGCTGGCCGAATTCGCCCAGACCCTGGAAAAGGTCTGCGTCGACACGGTCGAATCCGGCTTCATGACCAAGGACCTGGCGCTGCTGATCGGCCCCGAACAGAACTGGCTGACCACCGAGGGCTTCCTCGACAAGGTCGACGAAAACCTCAAACAGGCGATGGGCTAGACTGCTCTGAAAGCACGACGATCGGGAACGGCGCGCGCCCCCTGCGGGCGCCGTTTCCCATTGTGGGACTGGTGCCCGGTATTGTCCCGTAGGACCGGGGCGATATAGTTCGAGCGAACGTCATTTCTGGCAACATGCAGGCCGGCTGGGAGGTGCGGCATGAGGGGGCTGGCCGCCGACGAGAAGATATCCAATCGCATCCTGAATGCCCTGCCGCCATCGACCCTCGCGCGGCTGCGGCCTCATCTCACGCGCGAAGTCCTGCCGGCCGCGCGCGTGCTGTCACGGGTCGGCGAACCGATCCGAAAGCTCCACTTCATCGAGCACGGCATCGCATCCCTGATCCAGACGATGCATGACGGCCGCACCGTCGAGGTGGGTGCCATCGGTATCGAAGGCGTGACCAGCACGAGCGCATTGCTCGACGGCAATAGCGCTATCCTGGAATGCGTGGCGCAGGTTCCCGGCGACGCACTGGCAATCGACCGCGACGTTCTTCGCGAGGAGATGGCGCGCGATCCCGCGCTGAACAAGATCCTGCATGCCTATCAGAATGTGACGATCAGCCAACTGGCGCAGACCGCGGCCTGCAACCGGCTGCACACCCTGGAACAGCGATGTTGTCGCTGGCTGCTCACCGCGCATGACAGCGCAGGCGCCGATACCTTCGCGCTGACGCATGAGTTCCTGTCGATGATGCTGGGGGTGCGCCGGCCCGGCGTCTCCGTTGCCATGCAGAGCCTCCAGCAGGCGGGCTTGGTCCGCTACAGCCGCGGCAAGGTCACGATCGTCGATCGCAAGGACCTCGAGCAGGAGGCCTGCGAATGCTACGCGAGCGTCCGGGCGGTCATCGAGCGGCTGTTCGCGGCCGCGCGGTAAGACCGGCATCGGGTTCCCGAGCCGGCCCGCGGGAACTTTCACAGCTTGCCCGCGAAATCCGTTAACTCTGTTCGCCACCGCACAGACAACGTCCGCTCTAAACGTCTCGATTGCATCCTGATTCTTTTCCCCCTGTGCGCGAACACGGCGGGGTGGACAAATTTGGGGGCTCCCGCTGGAGAAGCATCACACGGCAAGCGGCGAGCCGGTCACCAACCACTTTCTTCGCGCGCTGCCCGCCGAATCGTTCAAGCGCCTGGAACCGCACCTGGAGCCGGTGGATTTGGCGCCCGGGACGAGCATCCTGCGCGTGGGCGCGCCGGTGCGACGTGTGACCTTCATCAATCGCGGCTTCGTGTCGATCGTGAAGACGATGCAGGACGGCCGCACGGTGGAGATCGGCACCAACGGCAAGCATGACGTGGTGGGCCTGTTCGGGCTCCTTGGCATCGATCACGCGGTCTGGGACTCGGTCGTGCAAATTCCCGGCACCGGTCTTAGGATCAACAATGAGGTGCTGCGCGGCGAGATTGACGCCCATGAGTCCGTGCGCCGGCTTCTGACACGCTACACCTATCTGATGCTGAGCCACCTGGCGCAGACCGCCGCCTGCCACCGGCTGCACTCTCTCAGCCAGCGTTTCAGTCGCTGGCTGCTGTCCGCACGCGACTCGGCGGGCTCCGACACCTTGCCGCTGACCCATGAGTCACTGGCCTTGATGCTGGGCGTGCAGCGCTCGGGTGTCTCCATCATCGCCAGCTCCTTTCAGAAGGCCGGTGCCATTCGAAGCAATCGGGGCAGCATCACCGTGCTCGATCGTAGCCAGCTCGAGAGCAGCAGCTGCGAGTGCTACACGGCCACCCGCCGCCAATTCGAGCAGGCATTCGGCGAATTCTGACGCGCGTCGGAGCAAGCCGGGAGCGCATTTTCTGGCGCGGCAAAGTGTACAAAAGCGGACAGACGGGCATTTTGACCGGCCGTAGCGTGGGTCGGCTGGCGGTTTCAGGCGCGACACGGAGCTGGAGATGGTCGCTGACCTCCACTCTCTGACGGCTCGGTGCTCGAATGACGCGTGACGCGGCCGCGCAAGGGAGCCCGTATGGCGGAGAACCCCACAAGCGAGCCGCTCGTCCTGATGCTTCATGAACTCGTGGAGGGGCTACAGGCCACGGGCAACTATCTGAGCGCGCTGCAACACGGGCTGAGCAAGGCGGACGGCACGCCGCCGGATCTCGAAGTCGTGGAGCGGGCGATCTCGCAATTGTCCCGCGCCCGTCACGCCGCCCGGGAAATCCGGGCCATTCTGAAGGACGGAGCGGCGCGATAATCTCTGGCGTCCGCGGACACATCGCGCATGACGCAATCAGCCGCCCAGGGCGTCGTCGCGCGATTGGCCGGCACGGGCGACCTCTTCGCGGGAGATGCCGCTCGCACCCCCAAAATCCTTCAACCGTTCTTCGGCCAGTTCCTGTACCCGGCGTTCGAGCCTGGGATGGCGGCTCAACAGCGCCGCGAAATCATCGGCACCAAGCGCCAGCAGGCGGCATTGCGACACCGCCACGATCGTCGCCATGCGCGTGGCGTCGTGCAGCAGCGCAAGCTCGCCAAAGAAGTCCCCGGGGCCGAAACGCAGCTTGCGCTGCGGCAGCTCCACCTCGACATCGCCGGAGACGATGAAATACATCGCGCTGGCGGGCTCGCCGCGCGCGGAGATAATGCTGCCGGCCGGCAGCATTTCTGCGTGCAGCAAGGCCATCAGCTCGCCCAGCACCGGGGCCTCGAATTCGCGAAACAGCGGCACGCGGGACAGCATGCCGAAGGTAACGACGAAGTCGCGATGGTGGATGGCATTGACGAAGCCCGTCGCAATGATGCCGACCGGCAGGGCGAACAGCCCCAGGCCAATGATCATCGTCACGCCCCCGATCATGCGCCCGACCGCGGTAATCGGCACCGCATCGCCATAGCCGACGGTCGTCAGGGTCGTGACCGCCCACCACATCGCATCGGGGATCGTTCCGAATATCTTGGGCTGCACCGCGCCCTCGACGGCATGCATGGCGGCAGCCGCGAACATCGTCGCGCACAGCATCAGCAGCAAGGTGCCGAACAGCGCCCGCCGCTCTTCGACCACGACGTCGACCAGGGTCGAAAGCGCGGGCGAATAGCGCGCGATCTTGAGCAGCCGCAACAGACGGAACAGCCGCAGCAGGCGAAAGTCCAGCATCGGAAAAAAGGGCGCGAGATAGCTCGGCGCAAAGGCCATGAAATCGATCACCATGGCCGGCCGCAAGGCGTAGCGGACGCGGCTGCGCACCGCGGAATGATCGGCCAGAAGCGGGTCTTCCGGCGCCGCCCACAAACGCAGGAGATATTCGATGGTAAAGACCGCGACCGAGAAGATCTCGAATTCCACCAGGTCGCCCAGCCAGTCGCGTTCGATGGACGGCACGCTTTGCAGCGTGAAAGCCGCGACATTGGCCACGATCAGGCCGATCAGCGCGCCGTCGACCACCGCTCCGGCGGTGCCACCTGCCGACCCGCCCTCCAGCGCAAGATAGACGCGCTGACGCAGGCTGCGCGCATGTTTGGAATGGCCCGGCGGTTCGCGGGCCGCCATCAGCCGGTTGCGGCGACCGCCAGCCGCTCCTCGATGGCGCTGAGGGCCTCGGCCGCGCGATGGCCTTCGGGTCCGCCGGCCTGCGCCATGTCCGGCCGCCCGCCACCGCCCTTGCCGCCGACGGCCGCGGCACCGGCCTTGACCAGATCGACGGCGTTGATGCGGTCCTTGAGATCGTCGGTCACGCCCACGACCAGCGAGGCCTTGCCGTCGGCGACGGCGACGAAGGCCACGACTCCCGAGCCGATCTTGGCCTTGGCCTCATCGGCCAGCCCCTTCAGATCCTTGGGCGAGACGCCTTCGACCAGGCGCAGCACCGCCTTGACGCCGCCGATCTCCCTGGCGGCGTCGGCCTCGCCCGATTGCGACGGGCCGGCGAGCGCGAGCGCGCGCTTGGCCTCGGCCAGTTCGCGCTCCAGCCGCCGCCGTTCCTCCGACAAGTTGCGCGACACGGGCGGGCAGGTCCGCCGTGCTGGTTTTCAGCGCCGCCGCGGCATCGCGCACCAGCTCGGCCTGTCCGGTCAGGAAGCGGCGGGCGCCTTCGCTGGTCATCGCCTCGATGCGGCGCACCCCGGCCGCCACCGCGCTTTCCGACAGGATCGTCATCAGCCCGATGTCGCCCAGGCGATGGACATGGGTGCCGCCGCACAGCTCGACCGAATAGGGCTTGGAGGCCTTGTCGTCCTCGCCCATCGTCAGCACGCGCACCTCGTCGCCATACTTTTCGCCGAACAGGGCTTCGGCACCGGCGTCTATGGCTTCGTCGGTCGGCATCAGCCGGGTCGACACATCGCTGTTCTGACGGATGATCGCATTGACCTGGGTTTCGATCGCGCCAAGCTCTTCGGCGCTCAGCGCCTTGGGGTGGCTGAAATCGAAGCGCAGCCGTTCGGGGCCGACCATCGAGCCCTTCTGGCTGACATGGGGGCCGAGCACGCGCTTGAGCGCGGCATGAAGCAGATGGGTGGCCGAATGATTGGCGCGCGTGGCCCGCCGGCGTTCGCCATCGACGCGCAGTTCCACCGCGTCGCCGAGCGCGAAGGCTCCGCCCGTCATCTTGACGACATGGACATGCAGGCTTCCAAGCTTCTTTTCGGTGTCGATGACCTCGCCCTCGCCGCCCTTGCCCGAAAAGATCGCCCCGCGATCGCCGATCTGCCCGCCCGACTCGCCATAGAACGGCGTCTGGTTGGTGAGGATGCGCACCGTCTCGCCCGCTGTCGCAGCGTCGGCGCGCATGCCATCCCTGACGATCGCCACGATATTGCCCTCGGCGGCTTCGGTGTCGTAGCCGAGGAATTCGGTGGCGCCGAACTCGTCGCGCAGTTCGAACCACAGTTTCTCGTCGCCGACCTCGCCGGATCCCGACCAGGCCTTGCGCGCGTCTTCGCGCTGCTTCTGCATGGCCGCGTTGAAGCCGTCGCGATCGACCGCGATGCCGCGCGCCCGAAGGGCGTCTTCTGTCAGGTCGAGCGGGAAGCCATAGGTGTCATAGAGCTTGAAGGCGACTTCACCCGGGAAGTCACGGCGCCACGTGCCTTCTGCCCGACACCTCCCAACTTGGTCACAATTTTGCCCGTGACCTCGCTCTGTTCCAGCTGTTCGACTTCTTCTTCCAAAAGCTTGAGCCCACGTGCCAATGTGTCGCGAAAGCGGATCTCTTCTAGCTTCAGGGTTTCGCTGACCAGCGCCTCGGCGCGCTTCAGTTCGGGATAGGCCTGCCCCATCTCGGCGACCAGTGTCGGCACCAGCCGGTACATCAGCGGCTCCCTGGAGCCGATCAGATGGGCATGGCGCATGGCCCGGCGCATGATCCTGCGCAGCACATAGCCGCGCCCTTCATTGGAGGGCAGCACGCCATCGGCGATCAGGAAGGAGGTGGAGCGCAGATGGTCGGCGATCACGCGATGGCTGGCCGCATGCGCCGCCCGTCGCCGGTGCGCCGGACATCTCGACCGAGGCGGCAATCAGATGGCGGAACAGGTCGATGTCGTAATTGTCGTGCACGCCCTGCAGCACGGCGGCGATGCGTTCGAGCCCCATGCCGGTGTCGATCGACGGCCGCGGCAGGTCGGTGCGCGCGCCCCCGGCCTGCTGGTCGAACTGCATGAACACCAGATTCCAGATCTCGACGAAGCGGTCGCCATCCTCGTCCGGGCGAACCGGGCGGGCCGCCGGCAATGTGGTCGCCATGATCGTAGAAGATTTCCGAGCACGGTCCGCAGGGACCGGTCTCGCCCATCGACCAGAAATTGTCGCTGGTGGCGATGCGGATGATGCGCGAGTCCGGGAGCCCGGCGATCTTCTTCCACAGCACCGGCGCCTCTTCGTCCTCGGCATAGACCGTGACGGTGAGCCTGTCCTTCGGCAGCTCGAATTCGCCCGTCAGCAGGTCCCAGGCAAAGGCGATCGCCTCGTCCTTGAAATAATTGCCGAAGGAGAAATTCCCCAGCATCTCGAAGAAGGTGTGGTGGCGGGCGGTATAGCCGACATTGTCGAGGTCGTTGTGCTTGCCGCCGGCGCGCAGGCATTTCTGCACCGTGGTGGCGCGGGTATAGTCGCGCGTCTCCTGGCCGGTGAAGACGTTCTTGAACTGGACCATGCCGGCATTGGTGAACAGCAGGGTGGGGTCGTTGCGCGGCACCAGCGGCGAGGAGGGCACAACCTCATGACCGTGGCGGCCGAAGAATTCGAGGAAGCTCGAACGGATGTCTGCAAGGCTTTTCATGCCTTGCTTGTAGCCGCCGCCCGAAATCTTGTCACCGGGTCTGGGGCGCGCCGCGCGCCGCCCGGCCCCGAAGACGAAGGGGCGCCCCTTTCGGAGCGCCCCTTCAGGAGCCGTTCCCATGCCAACAGGAACGACAAAACTCTACTCTTCTGCGGCCACCGGCTCGGCTTCGCCGTCCTCGTCGCCATGGACCATCACCTCGGCGATCAGGCCGGCCGACTGGCGCACCTGGGCTTCGATCTTGGCGGCGATGTCCGGGTTCTCGGCCAGGAAGGTCTTGGCGTTCTCGCGGCCCTGCCCGACCCGCTGGCCGTCATAGGAGAACCAGGCGCCCGACTTCTCGACAATCCCGGCCTTGACGCCCAGATCGATGAGCTCGCCGGTCTTGGAGATGCCCTTGCCATACATGATGTCGAATTCGACCTGCTTGAAGGGCGGGGCGACCTTGTTCTTGACCACCTTGACGCGGGTCTGGTTGCCGACCACCTCGTCGCGGTCCTTGATCGCGCCGATGCGGCGGATATCCAGGCGCACCGAGGAGTAGAACTTCAGGGCGTTGCCGCCGGTCGTGGTCTCCGGATTGCCGAACATGACGCCGATCTTCATGCGGATCTGATTGATGAAGATGACCATGGTGTTCGACTTGGAGATCGAGCCGGTCAGCTTGCGCAGCGCCTGGCTCATCAGGCGGGCCTGCAGGCCCGGCAGCTGGTCGCCCATCTCGCCTTCCAGTTCGGCCTTGGGCGTCAGCGCCGCGACCGAGTCGATGACGACGATGTCGACGCCGCCCGAGCGCACCAGCGTGTCGGCGATCTCCAGCGCCTGTTCGCCGGTGTCGGGCTGGGAGATCAGCAATTCGTTGATGTCGACGCCGAGCTTGCGGGCATAGACGGGATCGAGCGCATGCTCGGCATCGATGAAGGCGGCGACGCCGCCCTTCTTCTGGGCCTCGGCCACCGCATGCAGCGTCAGCGTGGTCTTGCCCGAGGATTCGGGACCGTAGATTTCGATGACGCGCCCGCGCGGCAGCCCGCCGATGCCCAGCGCGATGTCCAGCCCCAGCGAGCCGGTCGACACCGTTTCGATCTCCACGGCCTCGCGGCCGCCCAGCTTCATCACCGAGCCCTTGCCGAAGGCCCGATCGATCTGGGACAGCGCCGCTTCGAGCGCCTTCTTCCGATCGCCGTTGTCCTCTTTTCCCACCACCCGAAAAATCGCCTGTGCCATCGCCGCTCGCTCCTTATTCCATAGGCCCCGGCAAATCCCAAGAGGCCTGTAACGCCGCAGAGTACATGCTTTGTTCTCATTCGCAAGATGGCATATAACCCATTGATAGAATTGCCATTTTTAGGCATTCGTTCGGCACATGTTCCGCGCGCCGGAACAAGAGCCCGCGGCGCAATATTATGTGGGCATCCGGGCCGGGCGGCCCCCCTCACCAGATGTGGTTGAAAGCCCCGCCGGAGCCACAGCCCATGGATGAATGCGATTCGCCCGGGCGCCGGGTCCCGGCGGCCCGTTCAGCCCTGCGGCGGGGCGCTGGAGAGCACGTCCTTGACCTTGGCGGCCAGCTGCTTGAGGCCGAAGGGCTTGGGCAGGAAGTGCAGGGTCTCGGCCTTCTCGTCATTGCGGCGGAAGGCTTCCTCGGCATAGCCGGACATGAAGATCACCTGGATGTCGGGGCGCAGGCGGCGCACGTTCCGCACCAGGGTCGGCCCGTCCATGTTCGGCATCACCACATCGGTGACCAGCAGGTGGATGGCACCGTCGCGATTCTTGACGATCTCGAGCGCCTCTTCGCCGCCGCGCGGCCTCCAGCACGTCATAGCCGCGCAGCTTGAGGGCGCGCGCCGCGAAGCTGCGCACCGCCTCCTCGTCCTCGACCAGCAGGATGGTGTCCTGCCCGGTGACGTCGCGCGGGGCGGCGCGCTCGGCTTCGACCGCCGGGGCGGCCTCGCCGCGAAAGCGCGGCAGGTAGATGCGGAAAGCTGGTGCCCGCGCCCGATCTCGGAGTCGACGGAGATGAAGCCGCCGGTCTGCTTGACGATGCCATAGACCGTGGCCAGCCCCAGCCCCGTGCCCTGGCCGGTCGGCTTGGTGGTGAAGAAGGGATCGAAGATCTTGCCCAGATGCTCCTTGGCGATGCCGGTGCCGGTGTCGGCGACATCGATGCGCACATAGTCGCCGGCCGGCATCAGCGCCGAGCCCATGGCGGCGGACTGTTCGACGGTCTCGTTGGCGGTGCGGATCGTCACCGTGCCGCCCTTGGGCATGGCGTCGCGCGCATTGACGACGAGATTGATGATCGCGTTGGAGATCTGCGTCTCGTCGGCATGAACCGGCCACAGCTCCTCGCCATGCTCGAGTTCGAGATCGACGCCCTCGCGCAACAGCCGGCGCAGCATCAGCGCCAGCTCGCCGACCACGTCGCGCAGCACCAGCACCTTGGGCTGCAGCGTCTGCTTGCGCGAGAAGGCCAGAAGCTGGCCCACCAGCGTCGCGGCCCGAAGCGCGTTCTGATGGATCTCGTTGATCTCCTTGAAGGAGGGATCGCCGGCCTGATGGCGCATCAGGAGGAATTCGGAATTGCCGATGATGACGGTGAGCAGATTGTTGAAGTCGTGCGCGACGCCGCCGGCCAGCTGGCCGACGGCCTGCATCTTCTGCGACTGCGCGAATTTGGTCTCCAGCGCCTTCTGCTCGGAGATGTCGATCAGATAGAGGATCACCGCCTTGCTGCCGCCATTGGCGGCGCTGACGAAGAGCTCGCCCATCCGGTCGGAGGGTCCGAGCGGGCGCACTTCGGCCGGCGCGGCCGGGGCCCCGGCCCCGCTCCGGCGCGGCGGCGACCAGGTCGCTCACGGCCTGCGCGGTCGGCCTGTTCGACGAGCTCGGCCAGGCTGCGCCCGATCGCGCTGCCGCCGATTCCGAAAAAGCTGTCGAAGGCGGCATTGGTTTCGACCAGCCGGCCGCTGTCGTCGGCCAGGGCCAGGCCCACCGGCGCATCGCGGAACAGCGTCGCCGGTGGAGGTGTCTGGCCGTGACCGCCGGCTGCGGAGGCGGCGGCGGCGGACCGGACGCGGCTTCGAGTCTCGGCCGGCTGCGCACTGGCGCCCAGCCGCGGGGTGAACCACCAGGCCGCCTGGCTGTCCGGCAGCGGCCGCACGGCGGCCACCAGCTCCAGCCCCGGGCCGACGCGGAAGCTTTCCTCGCCGGGCCGGCCCTCGGCGGCGCGGCGGCTGAGGCGATAGAGCACGGCCGCCGAGCTTTCGCCGGCCAGAGCCAGTTCGGGCGGCGCCGGGGCTTCGCCCTCGCCGGTTTCGGCCATGCGGCGATAGACATCGTTGCAGTCGAGCACCGCGCCATCGGCTCCGGTCACGGCCCAGGCGACATTGGCGCGGGCGGCCGCTTCGGCGACGCGGCGCGCTTCGGCCGCGCTGATTCCCTCGCGCGGCCAAACGGCATAGAGGAACAGACAGGCCACCGCGCCGATCCCGGCCAGCAGCGCCACACCGGCCCAGTTGGCGGCGTTGGGCGCGCCGAGGGCGACGCCGGCGGCCAGCACCGCCAGCACCACGAACACCAGTGCGGCCCAGCGCCAGGCGCCGGCCGGCAGGCCATAGCTTCCGGTCAGGGGGCGAGTCGCCATCATGATTCGACCTTAGCCGAACTCGCCGCGTTCGCGCGCGCCGGTTTTCTGATCGCCGCGCCGGGCCTAGGGGCGCATCTGCCCGGTCAGGCGCAGGACATAGCCGATGACCTGGGCCACGGCCTTGTAGTGCTCGGGCGGCACCGTCTCGTCGACCTCGACGGCGGCGTAGAGCGCGCGCGCCAGCGGCGGGATTTTCGACCACCGGGACGTCATGCTCCTCGGCCAGCGCGCGGATGCGCAGCGCCAGCGCATCCACGCCCTTGGCGACGCAGACCGGCGCCGCCATCTGGCCCGATTCATATTTGAGCGCGACCGCATAATGGGTCGGGTTCATGATCACCACCGTGGCTTCGGGCACGCGCCGCCATCATGCGGCGGCGCGAGCGCTCCTGGCGGATCTGCCGGACCTTGGCCTTGACCGTGGGATCGCCTTCGGTCTGGCGATGCTCGTCCTTGATCTCCTGCCGGCTCATGCGGTTGCGCTTGAAGAACTGGTAGCGCTGCATCAGGTAATCGAGCACCGCGATGACCGCGAGCACGGCCAGCGCGGCCATCGCGATCTTGAGCGCCAGATGGACCATGTCGCCGGCCACGTCGCGGGCGCTGGAATGGAGCACGGCGACGATGCGGCCGCGCTCGGGCCACAGCACCGTCCACACCGCCATGCCGACGACGCCGATCTTGGCCAGCCCCTTGGCCAGATTGGTCAGCCCCTCGATCCCGAACATGCGCTTGAAGCCCGCTGATCAGCGACAGCTTGGCCAGATCCGGCTTGAGGCGCTCGGCGCTGAAGACGGGCCGGTGCTGCAGCACATTGGCCCGCCAGCCCGGCCGCCATCAGCAGGCCCAGCGGCGGACCGAGGATCAGAAACAGGCTCCACAGCGCATGGCGCATCAGCGCCATCACGCCGCTGCCCGTCACCGAGAACTGGTCGGGCTGTTCGAGCAGGGCGCGAAAGCCGCGGGCGAAAAGCTTCGGCGGCGGAATGGCCGAACAGGGCGATGGCCAGCGTGCCGGCGCCCAGCAGCACGAAGGTCGAGACCTCCTGGCTCTTGATGATGTCGCCATGCTTGGCGGCTTCCTCGAGCCTTCGTGGTGTTGGTTCTTCTGTCTTTTCGGAGTCGTCTGTGTCGTCGGCCATCTGTGCGCCTTCAGCCCGTAGAAACGCGCCATTTCGGTCGCGTAGTAGTTGAGGAAGACGGTCATCATCGAGCCGATCAGCAGCATCAGCAGAAAGAAGCCCGCCAGGATGTTGAGCGGCATGGCGATGAAGAACACCTGCATCTGCGGCATCAGCCGCGCCAGCAGGCCGATCGCGGCAGAGACCGCGAAGCCGAACACGATGAAAGGCGCGGCCAGCTGCAGGCCGAGCGCGAAGGAGCCGCTGACCAGCCGGATCGCCAGCTGCGCCATGTCGGCGGTGGGCAGCGGCGCTGCCGGGCGGCAGCATGGTGTAGCTGCCCTCGATGGCGGCGATCGCCAGATGATGCAGATTGGTGGCGAAGATCAGCACGGTCGCCCAGCAGCACGATGAAATTGCCGATGCACGACGCTTTGGCCGCCCATGGCCGGATCGACGGTCTGGGCATCGGCCAGGCCGGTCTGCGTCGCGATCAGAAAGCCGGCCACCTGCAGCGAACTCATGATGATCCGCGCCATCGCCCCGATCAGCACCCCGGCGGTGATCTCCTCGGCCAGCATCAGGCCGATCGCGGTCAGGTGTTTGCGGGCCGGTCTGCGCATAGGCGTGGGCCACCGCCGGCGCCATCGCGAAGGAGACCGCCAGCGCCAGCGCCAGCCGCACGCGCGGCGGGACGCCGTGATCGCCGATGGCGGGCAGCAGCATGATCATGCTGCCGGTGCGCGCGAACACCAGCAGATAGACCAGAAGCATGCCCGAGAGATCTGGGAGGTGGAAAGTCATCGCGCGGCCATCGCGGCTCAGTAGGCCGCGATGCGCGCGGCGATGTTGGCCATCAGCCCCGACATGGCCTGGCCCGCGAAGGGCAGCGCGATCAGCAGCACCAGAAAGATCGCGATGATCTTGGGCACGAAGACCAGGGTCATTTCCTGGATCTGGGTCAGGGCCTGCAGCAGGCCGATGCCCAGCCCGACCACCAGGGCGGTGATCATGGCCGGCGCGGAAATCTCCAGCAGCACATAGATGGACTGGCGGGCGAAATCGATGGAATCGGCGGGTGTCATGGAAGCTCCGCGTGGGTGCCGTCAGATCGGCATGTTCATGATGCTCTGATAGGCCTGGATCACCTTGTCGCGAACGGCGACCACGGTGTTTAGTGTCAGCTCGGCGGAGTTCACCGCGTTGACGACGCTGACCATGTCGGCCTTGCCGGCGGCCTGCTTGGCGGCCATTTCCTCGCCGGCCTTCATGGTGTGACGGCGTCCTTCACCGCGCCCTCGAGGAAATGCGAGAAGCTCGGCGTGCCGGCGACGGCGCCGGCCGAGGCGGCGCCGCTCGCGGCCGCGTTCGATCCGATCTTGGCGATCGCCTGATAGGCGGCGGTGGCGGCGGCGGGTGCGATGGCCATGGTTCAGCTCCTCGGACGCATCAGCGTTTCAGAAGATCGATGGTGCGCGACAGCATGGTCTTGGACGCGTCCATCACGGTCAGATCGGCCTCGTAGGAGCGCTGCGCCTCGCGCATGTCCATGATTTCGATCAGCGGATTGACGTTGGGCAGCTTGACATAGCCGCGCTTGTCGGCCGCCGGATTGCCCGGGTCGTATTGGGTACGGAAGTCGCTCATATCCTCGACCGGCTTTCCCGGCTTCGACCATCGTGGCGCCGAGCTGGCGGTCGAATTCGCTGTTGATCGTCGGCACCTGGCGGCGATAGGGATCGCCGTCCGGCCGTGGTCGCGGTCGAATTCGCATTGGCGATGTTCTCGCGCGATGATGCGCATGCGGTCCGACTGGGCGCGCATGCCCGAGGCGGCGACCGCCAGCGACGTTGAGAAATCCATGGTGCTACTCCTCCTTCGCGTCAGTGTCCGATCGCGGTGCGCAGCATGCCGACGGCCTTGGCATAGAGATTGGAGGCCGCCTGGAATTGCGCCTGCGTGTCGGCGACTTTGATCATTTCCTGTTCCAGCGACACGGTGTTTCCCGTGGGATTGGCCTGGGTATCGGCGCTGACGTCATCGGTGAAGCCGGAACCTCCCGCGGGCTCGATCGCGATGTGACGCGGGTTCGTGACCGCCAACGAATTGTCGAAGGTCGCGCTGCTGCGGGATTCCTGCACCAGCCGGGCGAAATCGATCGGCTTGAGATCGCGCGCTTCGTAGCCGGGCGTATCGGCATTGGCGACGTTCTGACTGAGCACCGACTGGCGCGCATTCAGCCAGGACATGCGCTGGCGCAAGACGTCGAGAAGCGGGATGCCGGGCAGCTCCATGGCGCACTCCGTAAACGAATTATTAGCCCTAA
This sequence comes from uncultured Pseudomonadota bacterium, assembly GCA_963710925.1. GTDB lineage: Bacteria > Pseudomonadota > Alphaproteobacteria > Micropepsales > Micropepsaceae > Rhizomicrobium. The sequence continues at coordinate 355,887 of CAVQBY010000007.1, forward strand.
CCGGACGCCACTTTGCGCGCCAAGAATTAAGCGGCGCTTAACACAGGCGAACCTTTTTGCCGGGCAAAAACTTCCCCCTTTTAACGCGCGATTAAGGTTGACGCGCCGAGGATGGGTCCGGGGAACACTTCTTCGGACCACAGATGGACGTGATCGAGATCGCCCGTTACTTCGGCGCACTGGTTCTGGTGCTCGGACTTCTGGGCATGGCCTGGGTGGCGGCGCGCAAATACGGATTGCCCGGCGTCGTCGCGCCGAACGGCGCACGCCGGCTGGCGGTCGTCGAAACACTGATGCTCGATGCGCGTCACAAGGCCTATCTGATCCGCCGCGACGACACCGAACATCTTGTGGTCATCGGCCCGCAGGGCACGACCACGGTCGAAACCGGTCTGCCGCACAAATCCGAAGAGCCCGCCCCAGCTACTGGAGGCCGTGTCTTGAAGCATCGCCTGGCTCGGTCTTGTCGCGCTTGCCGCGGGCCTCCTGCTCCTGATCCCGGAGGTGGCGATGGCGGCGCCGGCAGCCGCGGGCGCGGCGGGAGCTGCGGCCGATGGCGGCCTCAATATCAATCTCACCGGCGGCGGCATGTTCACTGACCGCGTCATGCAGATCGTGGCACTGATCACGATCCTGTCGATCGCGCCGTCGATTCTCATCATGATGACGAGCTTTGTGCGCATCGTCGTCGTGTTGTCGCTGTTGCGCACCGCGCTCGGCATTCAGCAGAGCCCGCCCAATTCGGTAATCGTCAGTCTGGCGCTGTTTCTGACCTTCTTCGTCATGACCCCGACCCTGACGGCCGCCTACAATGCCGGCATCGCCCCGCTGGTGAAGCAGCAGATCACGACGGAACAGGCCATTGATCGCGCGGGCAAACCGGTCAAGGAATTCATGCTGGCCCATGTGCGCGAGGCGGACCTCAAGCTGTTCATCGACATGAGCCACGCCAAGAAGCCTTCAGGCCCGCAGGATGTCTCCTTTGCGACCCTGGCGCCGGCCTTCATGCTGTCGGAGCTGAAGCGCGCCTTCGAGATCGGCTTTCTGATCTTCGTGCCCTTCCTCATCATCGACATGGCGGTCGCCTCGATCCTGATGAGCATGGGCATGATGATGCTGCCACCCGTCATCATCTCGCTGCCGTTCAAGCTGATCTTCTTTGTGCTGGTCGATGGCTGGCGGCTGGTCGCCGGCTCGCTGGTGGCCAGTTACATGCACTCTCCCCCGCCGACCTGAGGTCTCCCCTGCCGACCTCAGGAGTTTGCAAAGCCCGGACGCCGCGCCCGCTTTTCGCTTGACCTTGTCCATATTTCGACTATTCTCGAATTATGGAATCGAAGATCCGCCCTCGCCGCCCTTGCGGCCCTGGCCCACGAAACCCGGCTCGCCGCCTTCCGCCGCCTGATCCAGGCCGGCCCCGAAGGCGAAAATGCCGGCAGCCTGGCCGCAGCCCTGGCCGTGGCCGCCCCCACCCTGTCCTTCCATCTCAAGGAGCTGGAACGGGCCGGGCTCATCGAGGCCCGGCGCGAGAGCCGCAACATCATCTATGCGGCCCATTACGCCGGCATGCGCGGACTGCTCGATTTCCTGATGAAGGATTGCTGCGCAGGCCATCCCGAGATCTGCGCCTTTGACACGGAGAGCTGTGATGAACCGTCTGCATGTGCATCTTAACGTCCGCGATATCGACCGCTCGGTGCGCTTCTATTCGGCGCTGTTCGGGGCCGAGCCGAGCCGGCGCGAATCCGACTACGCCAAATGGATGCTGGAGGACCCGCGGGTGAATTTCGCCATCTCCGCGCGCGGCGGCGAAGCCGGCCTCAGCCATCTGGGGATCCAGGTCGAGGATACCGCCGAACTTTCGCATGCAACCGCGCGCGCCAGGGCCGCCGCCGGCCAGGTGCTGGTCGAGGAGGGCGCCAGCTGCTGCTACGCCAAAAGCGACAAGAGCTGGGCCGAGGATCCACAAGGCGTGCGCTGGGAAACCTTCCTGACCAGCGGTGATCTGACGACCTTCGGGATCGGCGCCGACGAACGGCGCATCGAAGCGTTGCCGGTCCGCGACACGCGTGGCGCGGGCTGCTGTGCCGGAGCCTGCGGATGAGCGCGCCGCAGGCCGGCCAATGTCCCTACAATGTGTTGTTCCTGTGCACAGCCAATTCGGCGCGCTCGATCCTGGCCGAGGCGATCTTGAACAGCGAAGGCAAGGGCAGGTTCCGCGCCTTTTCGGCCGGCAGCTTTCCGGCCGGCAAGGTCAACCCCCACGCCATTGCCCTGCTCGATCGCCTTGGTCTTCCGACCGGCGCGCTGCGCTCGAAGAGTTGGGACGAATTTGCCGCCGAGGGCGCGCCGCAGATGGATTTCGTCTTCACCGTCTGCGACGACGCCGCCGGCGAAGCCTGTCCCCTGTGGCCGGGTCAGCCGGTGACGGCACATTGGGGCTTGCCCGATCCGGCCCACACCGAGGGCAGCGAGAGCGACAGGACGCGCGCGTTCCGACTGGCCTTTGACAGCCTCTTTCATCGCATCGCCATGTTCGTCGCCTTGCCCTTTGACAGGCTCGATCGCCTCGCCGTCGCGCGCGAGGCGGAAAAGATCGGCAAGCTGCCTCTGCCCGCCGAGAAGATGCCGGTATGAGCCAAGCCGCCGCGCCGCAGCCAGTGGGCGTCAAGCCCGCGCCCGCGCTCAACCTGTTTGAGCGCCTGCTCACCGTATGGGTCGGGCTTTGTATCGTGGCCGGCATCGTACTCGGCCGTTTCTTTCCCGAGCCGTTTCATCTGGCGGGCGCGGCCACGATCGCGCAGGTCAATCTGCCGATCGCCGCGCTGGTCTGGCTGATGATCGTGCCGATGCTGTTGCGCGTCGATCCGCACGCGCTCAGCCGCGTCACCCGGCATTGGCGCGGCATGGCGGCGACGCTGGGCGTCAACTGGCTGGTCAAACCGTTCTCGATGGCCGCGCTCGGCTGGCTGTTCATCGGCATTCTGTTTCGCGACTGGCTTCCGGCGGCACAGATCGACCAGTACATTGCGGGCCTGATCCTGCTGGCCGCGGCGCCCTGTACTGCGATGGTGTTCGTGTGGTCGAATCTGGTCGACGGCGATCCGCATTTCACACTGACGCAGGTCGCGCTCAACGACGCGATCATGATCGTCGCCTTTGCGCCGCTGGTCGGATTGCTGCTGGGCCTTTCGGCCATCGTGGTGCCGTGGAACACCTTGTTGCTGTCTGTGGTGCTGTACATCGTGGTGCCGGTGATGCTGGCGCAGCTCTGGCGAAGGCGCCTGGTCGCGCGGGGCGGCGAGGCAGCGCTGGCGCGAACCCTGAAGTCGCTTGGTCCGGTTTCGATTTCTGCTCTGCTGGCCACGCTGGTGCTGCTGTTCGGCCTGCAGGGCGAACAGATCCTCGCCCAGCCCCTCATCATCGCGCTGCTGGCCGTGCCGATCGTGATCCAGGTCTATTTCAATGCCGGCGTTGGCCTATTGGCTGGACCGCCGCCTCGGCGTTGCCTGGTGCGTGGCCGGGCCCTCGGCCCTGATCGGCGCCTCCAATTTCTTCGAGCTCGCCGTGGCCACGGCCATCGCCCTGTTTGGCTTCCAATCGGGGGCGGCGCTGGCCACGGTGGTGGGAGTTCTGGTCGAAGTGCCGGTCATGCTGTCGGTCGCGGCGGCCGTCCGGCACAGCCGGCCCTGGTACGAGCGCGGCTTCCGCGGCGCGTGACCCGCCACCTTTTGCCGCAGTGCAGCATGGGGTGGGCTTCTCCTAACACACTGTTATGACGTCCATTTCGTCCGGATGGTCGAACGGTGACGGCGATCTCTCGGCAAATTCATTCGGGGTATGCGCTTTTCGCAGTTCTTATGGGCGCGCGAATATGCGTAATCTATGAACATGAAATGTTGAAGGAGATATTCACATGATCAAGATCAGCGCTCTCGCCCTGGCGGCCGGGCTTGCGATGACCGGCGCATCCCTGGCCCAGGCCGCGACGCCGACCGGCGTCGCCGGAAAGTGGACCTACAAGATCGGCAGCAACACGACCTGCAGCCTGACCCTGACAACCAACGCCACCGGTTCGGCGGGCGATGCCGCCCCCGGCGAAAACTGCCCCGGCGGCCTGAACGCGGTCGGCCATTGGCGGGCCGTCGGGTCCAACCTTCATCTGATGTCCCCGGCGGGCGATCTCGTCGCCTCCCTGCATCACAAGGGCGATGGTTATGTCGGCCGGCAGATCAGCGGTGGCCGCAAGGTGGCGCTCAGCCGCTGACCGCACGCGATCGCATTTGACAGGCGGAGGCCGCGCTCCCAGCCGGGCGCGGCCTTTTGCCTGTCTGCGGTTGCGCTGATGCCGCCTGGGCGCGCGACGGACACCGGCGCGCTTGCTATGGTCGCGGGCGCCGCCGCAAATTGCCCGGTCGCCAGGGGAGCGCCACCATGACCGATCACACCGCACAACTCGCCGCCCTGAAACGCGAATGGCGGGTCACGCGCATCGTCGTCCTTGGCGGCTTTGTGCTGGCCCTTGCCGGCGCGGCCTATCTGGCCTTCGCCTTGCGCAGCGAAGTGCAACGCAACAGACAGATCGTCGCCGCACAGCAGGCCGCCGCCGAACGGGCGCAAGCGGCGAACGCGCGGGCGGTCACGGCCTTCTGCCCCATGGCATTGCGCAATGCGAAGGATGCCGGCGCGGTTCCGGCGTCGACAACGCTGGCAAGTCCCGATCCCCGCAATACCGAAAAAACGGGACGTTATCTGTGCGCCGCCGCCGATGGCGCGACGAAATTCGCCCTGCTGGCCGATTTCACCTGTACGGACTTGAAGAATCCGCACTGCGTGTCACTCTATGTCGTCGCACAGGATGGCGGCGCGGTCCGCTACCGGCGGAAAGAATAGCCGCGCGCCGACCCGGCGCGGCCGGGCGTGGGATGCGCCTGACGCGGGGCCATAGATTGGAGGCCGCACAATGACCCGTTTCGTTGAACTGCAGAACGCGCGCGAAACGCTCGCGCGAATTGATCGCCCGCATCGAGCACGGCGAGTCGATCGTCATCACCCGCGATGGCCGGCCGGTGGCCCGCCTCGGCCCGGTCGCCACGGCGCCCGGCCACCGCGACAAGGAATCCCGCCGCGGCGTGACGCTGGCGCCGGAATTCGAGCCCGGCGACGCACGCCTGGCCCGCATCGCCCGCGACGGCGAGGTGCCCCATCGTCTGCGCGGCCTGCCCAGGCACTAGAACAACGTTACGCCTTCACGCCGCCCATGCGGCACAAGGTCTTTCCATTCGGCGGCCGTCACAGGCTGCACCGAAAGGCGCGACTGCTTCAGCAGCGCCATGCCGTGAAGCGCGGGCGTGGCCTTGACGTCTTCGAGCGTTACCGGATGGGGCACATCGCAAACCGCCTTGACGTCGACAAGGCCGAAGCGGCCGCTGTCGTCGGTCGGGTCGGGGCGATATTCGCCGATCACCTCGACGATGCCGACGATGCGCTTCTCCTTCACCGAGTGATAGAAGAAGCCGCGATCGCCTTTCTTCATCGCCTTCATGTTGTTGGCGGCCTGATAGTTGCGCACGCCGTTCCAGGGCTCGCCCGCGGACCCGCGTTTTTTCTGCTGAGCCCAGGACCAGGTTTCGGGCTCACTCTTGAACAACCAATACGCCATGCTCAGAAATCCGCGCCGCAGAAATTGGCCGTCGCCTTCCACGCCGTCACCGATGTCGACTGGAACAGACCGACCTTCGCGTAAGGATCGTTGCGCGCCCATTCTTCGGCAGCCGCAAGACTCTCCGCTTCCAGGATGATCATGCGAGCCGATCATGTTGCCGGCATGGTCGAGATAGGGCCCGCCCAGCCGCACCTGCGCGGTCTTTTTCGCATATTCGAAATGCGCCGGCCGCGTTGCCTGGCGCAGCGGTCCGCCATCGTCCTTGTCCATGGCATTGATGATGAAAAGCATCTTGTCTCCTTGTGTCATTCGGCTTTGAGCGGACGCGACATCAGACGCGGCACCGCCGCATCGAGCAACAGCGCGCCATCGAGCAGTTCGGCCACCGTCTCGGCGATGGGCAGTTCGACACCGTGCTGGCGCGCGCGCGTCACCAGCGCCGGCGCGGTCTCGGCGCCTTCGGCCAATGGCCGGTCCTCGGCAAAGATCTGCGGGCGCGGACGCCCCGAGCCGAAGGCCAGACCGAAGGTGAAGTTGCGCGAGGTCATGCTGGTCGCCGTCAGCACCAGATCGCCCAGGCCGGACAGCCCCATCAGGGTTTCGGTGTTGGCCCCCAGCGCCTCGCCGAAGCGGCGCAGTTCGGCAAAGCCGCGCGCCAGAAGGGCGGCGCGCGCACTTTCGCCCAGCCCCATTCCGTCCACGATCCCGCAGGCGATCGCATAGACATTCTTGGCCGCCCCGCCCAGCGCGACCCCGATCAGGTCGTCGCTTGCATAGGGCCGGAACTGGGCATGGCCCAGCGTGGCCTGAAGCCGCTCGGCCACATCCATGCGCGCGGCGATGGTCACCGCCGTCGGCAGCTGGCGCGCGACGTCGCGCGCGAAGGACGGGCCGGAAAGAATCGCCGGCTCGGCTGGCCGGGGCGCATTCGGCCAGGACCTCGGTCATCAGTTTGCCGCTGCCCCGCTCGATCCCCTTGGCGCACAGCACCGCCGGCGCCCCCGGGGCGAAGCGCGGCGCGGCGCTGGCCAGCACCGCCCGCAGATGCTGCGCCGGCGTCGCCAGCAGGACCGCATCGGCCCCGGCCGCTTCGGCCAGGTCGGCGGTCGGGGACGATATTGTCCGGCAGCCGGATTCCGGGCAGATAGGCGAGGTTCTCGCGACGCGTCTTCATCGCCGCCACGGCCTGCCCCTCACGGGCCCAGAGGCTGACGCGCCGGCCGGCACCGGCCGCAACCAGCGCCAGGGCCGTGCCCCAGCTGCCGGCGCCGATGACCCCGATGTGACCGTAAGGCGTTGATTTGGTATTAGAATTCTTCCAACCCGGACCTCATGCTGCGCTGCAAAGATTGAACGTTTTGTTGAATATTCAGAAAGACTTGTTACACTCGCCGCGAAAAGAAAACGACCGGGAGTAGGCGCCAATGTCAGGCAAGGACGACCGTCCGCGGCAAGATCGTCGAAGCCGCCAAGAAGCGCTTTTCGCATTTCGGCTACGGGAAGACCACGATGGCCGAAGTGGCGTCCGACTGCTGCATGTCGCCCGGCAATCTTTACCGCTTTTTCCCGGGCAAGCTCGACATCGCCGAAGCGATCGCCACCGCCGATTATGAGCGGCATCTGGCCGCGATTCGCAAACTGGCCATCGCGCCGGGCAAATCCACCCGCGAACGCCTGCATGATCTCTTGTTCGAGGAGCTGCGCCGCACCTACAACAAGCTGGAAAAGGATCCGCGGGCCTACGAAATGGCGAGCGTCATCGCCCATGAGCGCCCCGAATTCGCCAACTGGATGCTGGCCAACGAGCGCAAGATCCTGGTCGAACTGCTGGAGGAGGCCGAGCGCCGCGGCGAGGCCAGCTTCGACGACAAGGAGCATGTCGCCGAAATGATCCAGTCCGCGACGATGAAATTCCGCTATCCGCAATTGTGGTCGAAATTGACGCTGCCCAAGCTCGAGCGGGAACTGGAAGGCGTGTTGGGGCTTTTGATCAACGGCGTGTGTCCGAAAGCACGCCACAACAACACCGAAGCCGCCTGACGCCGCGCCTGCTTTTCTTGCTCGGCACCGCTTTTCCGCCACAAACGGCACCTAGATAAGCTGTATGCGCCGCATCCTCACCGCTGCCCTGTTTTCGCTCGCCGCTTTCGGCCTGGGTGCCGCCGGCAATCTGCCCGCGGCCCAGTTCAACGCCACCCAGAAGGCCGAGCTCGACCGCGTCAGCGCCGCGCTCAACGCCATCCATTCCATGCGCGGCGGCTTTGTGCAGATCGATCCCGACGGCAGCACGGAACAGGGCAAGTTCTATATCCAGAAGCCCGGCCGCATGCGGTTCGAATATGATCCGCCATCGCCCACGCTGATCGTCAGCAACGGCACCACGGTCGCGGTCAAGAACACCAAGCTCGACACGGTGGACCGCTATCCGCTGATCTCGACCCCGCTCGACATCGTGCTGTCGGACAAACTCGACCTCAAATCCAACGGCGCGGTCACCGATGTCGAGCGGCGGGACAATTCGATCATCGTCAAGGCGCGCGCCGCCGACAAGAACGTCCAGGGTGCGATCACGCTGGTGTTCACCGATCCCGGCCTGGAGCTGCGCCAGTGGACCGTGATCGACGCCCAGGGCAGCACCACCACCGTGGCGCTGCGCGATGTCGAAAAGGGCGTCAGCCTCTCCCCGGCCCTGTTCGAGATGAAGGAACACAACCGCTTCACCAAGGACGACGACTAGCCGGCCCGCGCTTGCCGGGTTCCGGGCAGCGTGCTAGCGCATCGTCATGTCCGCGCCACCTCCGATTGTCGGCCTGCCCTGTGACCACCGTGCCGTGGACAGTCACCCCTTCGACATGGTGGGCGAGAAATACATCGTGGCCGTACGCGACGGCGCGGGGGCCACGCCGCTGCTGATCCCGGCTCTCGACCCGCCGCTGCCGCCGGCCCGGGTTCTGGCTGCCGTCGACGGCGTTCTCTTCACCGGCTCGCCCTCGAACATCTCGCCAAGCTATTACGGCGGCGCGGAGCCACGCGCCGGCAATCTGGCCGATCCCGTTCGCGATGCCACCACCTTGCCGCTCATCGAGGCCATTCTTGCCGCCGGGCTGCCGGCGCTGTTCATCTGCCGCGGCATGCAGGAACTGAACGTGGCGCTGGGCGGCACGCTGTTCCAGCATGTCAGCGAAGAGCGCGGACGTCTCGACCACACGGCCACCAGCAAGAAAACCATCGCCGAGAAATACGGACCGTCTCATCCGGTGAAGGTCGAAGACGGCGGCCTGCTGGCCGGCATCGTTGGCGAGACGAGCTTCACCACCAACTCGCTGCATGCCCAGGCCATCGACCGTCTGGCGCCGGGCCTGCGCATCGAAGCGCGCGCCCCGGACGGCACCATCGAAGCGGTCTCGATGCCGGAGGCAAAAGGTTTCGTGCTGGCCGTGCAGTGGCATCCCGAATGGCAGTGGTGGGACAACGCGCAAAGCCGGGCGATCTTCTCGGCCTTCGGGGCGGCATTGCGCCAGGTCAAATCCGCGCGCCCGCGAACGGAGACGGCGTCATGAGCCGAAAAGAAGACGCCGACGAGATCGGCGAGTGGCTCAAGGAACGCCAGGTCGGTGAAGTGGAATGCGTGGTGCCCGACATGGCGGGCATCGCCCGCGGCAAGATCCTGCCCACCGACAAATTTCTGCAGGCACTGCAGCACTCCACATTGCGCCTGCCCGAATCCGTCTTCGGGCAGATGGTCACCGGCGCCGACGCCGAAACCGACATCCTGACCTATCAGGCCCCGGACATGATCATGCTGCCCGATCCGAGCACCACGCGGATCGTGCCCTGGTACAAGGAGCCGACGGCCCAGGTGATCTGCGACTGCGTGACCTTCGGCGGCGAGACCGTGGAATACGCCCCGCGCGCGGTTTTGAAACGCGTTCTGGCCCTCTATGCGGCGAAAGACTGGAAGCCCGTCGTCGCGCCCGAACTCGAATTCTTTCTGGCGGCCAAGAACCTCGACCCGGACTATCCGCTGCAGCCGCCGGCCGGCAAGACCGGCCGCCAGCAATCGGGCCGCCAGGCCTATGGCATCGACGCGGTCAACGAATTCGATCCGCTATTCGAGGACATCTACGATTACTGCGAGGCCCAGCAGATCGGCATCGACAGCCTGATCCATGAAGAAGGCGTCGCGCAGGTCGAGATGAACTTCAATCACGGCGACCCCATCGCGCTGGCCGACCAGACCTTCCTGTTCAAGCGCACCGTGCGTCAGACCGCGATCCGCCATGACATGTATGCGACCTTCATGGCCAAGCCCTACGAAGCCGAACCGGGCTCGGCCATGCATATCCATCAAAGCATTGTCGATGCCCGCACTGGCGCCAATCTCTTCGCCACGCGCAACGGCAAGGACTCCAAGCTCTTCCTCTCCCACATCGCCGGGCTGCAGAAGCATCTGCCGGCGGCGATGCCGCTGATCGCACCGTTCGTCAATTCCTATCGCCGTCTGGTGCGCTTCCTGTCGGCGCCGATCAACACCCATTGGGGACATGAAAACCGCACCGTCGGCCTGCGCGTGCCCGTGTCGGAATCGGGCAGCCGGCGGATCGAGAACCGGGTGCCGGGCGCCGATGCCAATCCCTATCTGGCCTTCGCGGCCTCGCTGGCCTGCGGCTATCTGGGCATGGTCCAGGAGCTGGCGCCGACCAAGGCGATGGAAGGCAATGCCTATGAATCGTCCCGCTACCAGCTGCCGCGCCATATCCTCGACGCCACCGCGAAGTTTCGCGCCTCCTCCGATCTCAAGGAGATCCTGGGTGAGGGCTTCGTCCAGCTCTACAGCGACGTGAAGAGCTCCGAGCACGATGCCTATCAGCAGGTGATCAGCCCCTGGGAACGTCAGCATCTGCTCCTGAACGTCTGACTTCTGATGCATGGGCAGAACATGACAGGAATGTCATGCACGTCTTGCGCGCATTCACACCTGAATAACACTCCTGAGCTATCCTCCAGCTCCATTCTTTGGAGCCCCCCATGTCGAGTCCTGCGAGATTTCTGGGCTTTGCATTCGCCAATGCGGATCTGCTCTTCGAAATCGATCACGAGGCCACCATCGTCTTTGCGACCGGGGCGGTCAGTGAGTTTCTGCACGACAAGGATTCGCAGATGGTCGGGCGCGGCGCCGCGCGGCTCTTCGAGCCCACCGACGGGGTCAAATTCGTCACCTATGCCAAGGCACTTGGCGAAGGCGGCCGGGCCGGCCCCCTGCGCATGAAGCTTGCCGGCGGCAAGGAGGTGGCGGTTTCGCTGTGCCACCTGCCGCAAAACGGCAAGAGCATCTCCTGCACGCTGAGCCGCCCGGGCCCACGCCAGGGCATGGGCCGGTCCGGGGTCCACCCCGTTACCGGGCTTGCCCGCCGGGACAGTTTCCTGGACGCCGCCGCGGCCATGGCCGACGGAAACCATGCCATGACCCTGGTCGATGTTCCCGGCCTGCCGGAGGCGTGTGCGCGTCTGCCGGAAGGCGAGGGCACCCGGCTGATGGCGCGGATCGGCGAACTGGTCAAAGCCACCGGCGCCAAGGCCGCCGGAATGGTCGGCGACTCGACCTTCGGCGCGATCGACGAGGCCGACAAACCCAGCAAGCTGGGCACCTCCGTCCGCGCCGCCCTGAAAGAGGGCGGTCTCGAAAACTCGAGGGTCGCCGAAACGCTGGTCTCGCTGGCGGCCCGCGGCCTGACCGCGGAGCAGCGCCTGCTGGCCGTCCGTCATGTCGTCAATTGTTTTGCCGAAGGCAAACATGAGGTCAAAGCCGGCGAGGATCTGGTCGCGGCCTTTGACAACATGGTCAGCGACACCCAGGAGCGGGCCCTGGCGCTGACCGATATCGTGCTTCAGGGCAATTTCTCCCTCGCCTATCAGCCGGTCATCGATCTGGACAGCGGCGCGCTCAGCCACGTCGAGGCGCTGGCGCGTTTCGAAAATCCCGACAGCACGGGCGAAACGGTCGCCTTTGCCGAAGCGCTCGGAGTGTCCGACGCCTTCGACATCGCCGTTACCGCCAAGGTGCTGAGCGATGTCGAGCGCAATGCCAATGCCCGCGTGGCGCTCAACCTGTCGGGCGCAAGCCTGTGCTCGCCATCGACCTTCGGACTGGTCGCCGGATTTCTCGCAACCAGGCACAGCCTGGCCCCACGCGTCCTCATCGAGATCACCGAGACCGCGCAGATTCTCGACCTGGCAACGGCCAACCAGTCGCTCCAGGCCCTTCGCAGCATGGGCTTTGAAGTGGGTCTGGACGATTTCGGCGCCGGCGCCGCCTCGTTTCAGTATCTGCATGCCTTCGAGGTCGACTTCGTGAAGTTCGACCATAAGCTGATCGCAAATCTGGGGCAGAACACCCGCGAGGACATGCTGGTCGGCGGGCTGGTCAAGCTCTGCGGCGAGTTGGGCGTCAAGACCGTGGCCGAGGGCGTCGAGGACGCCGAACGGCTGAAGCGGGTTCGCGCGCTCGGCTTCGACCTCGGCCAGGGCTACCATTTCGGCAAACCCGCCAAGACCCTGGTCGTGCCGACCCGCAAATCCGGCGTCGCCAAACGCAAGGGCGAACAGGTGACCTGGGGCTGAGCGCAGGGCTGCGCTACACTGCCATGGCCCGTACGGAGCCCGCCCGGCCATGTCGACAATCCTGCCTAACCTTGCCTGCGCCGCCCTTGTGCTGATGTCGGCCGCACCGGCTGACGCGGCCGTGACCGAAACCGGCGCCTCCGGTTTCGCGATCCGCGAAGCCGCCCATATCGCGGCGACGCCCGATGCGGTCTACGCCGCGCTCATCCATCCCAAATCCTGGTGGAACAAGGCGCACACCTTCTCCGGCGATGCGGCCAATCTCAGCATGGAGGCCAGGGCCGGCGGCTGCTTCTGCGAGACCTGGGGCGATGCCTCGGTGCGTCATGCGACCGTGGTCTTCGTCCAGCCGGGCAAGGCGCTGCGCCTGCGCGGACCTTTCGGCCCGTTCCAGGGCGAGGGTGTGGCCGCCGCCATGACCTTCACCCTGAAACCCGCCGATGGCGGCACCGACCTTGTGCTCGACGATGTGGTGGGCGGCTATATGCGGGGCGGATTTGCCAAATGGCCCGAAGCGGCCGACGCCATGCTGGGCGATCTTGTTGCCCATCTGAAAGCCTATGCCGAGGCCGGCAAATAGCCCCTGACGCGGTGCGGTGGCATTGCTAGGCTGCCGCCATGACAAGCAAGCGCGCTCTGCTGATCCTGTGCGCCCGGATCGGGTTCAATCCCTGAGGCCGGCGTTCCCCGACGCCACCCCCCTCCCATCCGCGCCATTCGCAGAGCAGACCATGAGCAAAGCAACCCACAATCTCACCGGACATTGGCAGGCGATCGACGCCGCCCATCACATCCACCCCTTCACCGACACCGCCGCCCTCAATGCCGAAGGCGTGCGCGTCATCACCAGGGCCGACGGCGTCTATCTGTGGGATTCGAATGGCGAAAAGATTCTCGACGCCATGTCCGGGCTGTGGTGCGTGCAGGTCGGCTACGGCAATCGCGATCTGGCCGAGGCGGGTTATGACGCGCTGAAGACGCTGCCCTACTACAATCACTTCTTCAAAACCACGAACCCCTACACCGCCGAACTGGCGGCCCGGCTCGCGCGCCTTCTGCCCGCCGGGCACGAGCGCGTGCTGTTCGCCAATTCCGGATCGGAAGCCAATGATTCCGCGCTCAAGCTGATCCGCTACTACTGGAATCTGCAGCGCCGTCCGGACAAGAAGATCCATATCAGCCGAGACTATTCCTATCACGGCGTCACCTTCGCGGCCGCCTCGCTGTCGGGCCTGACGCCGATGCATCCGCAATGGGACCTGCCGCTGGCCGGGTTCGCCAAGATGCCCGCGCCCTACTGGTTCGGCGCCGAGGCGGCCGGTCATGGCGACATCCATCCGGACGAATTCGGCCTGCTGATGGCCCGCACGCTCGAAGACAAGATCGTCGAGCTCGGCGCCGACAATGTCGCGTCCTTTTCCGCCGAGCCGGTGCAGGGCGCCGGCGGGGTGATCTTCCCGCCACCGACCTATTGGCCGGAGATCCAGCGCATCTGCCGAAAATATGATGTGCTGCTGCATCTCGACGAAGTCATCACCGGCTTCGGCCGCCTCGGTGACTGGTTCGGCGCCCAGACCTATGACATCGCCCCCGACATCATGACCATGGCCAAGGGCCTGTCGTCGGGTTACCAGCCGATCAGCGCCATCTCGCTGGGCGCGCGCATGGCCCAGGCCATTGTCGGCGCCAATGAAGAGCTGGTCCACGGCTACACCTATTCCGGCCATCCCGTGGCCAGTGCCGTGGCCCTCAAGAATCTCGAAGTGCTTGAGGCCGGCGGGCTCGTGTCGCGGGTCAAGAACGAGATCGGGCCCTATCTGCAAACGCGCCTGCACGAGATCTTCGAGGATCACCCCATCGTTGGCGAGGTGCGCGGTCACGGATTGCTGGCGGCGGTCGAGCTGGTGCCCGATCCGGCGAAGCGCGCCTTCTTCCCCAATGTCGGCGAGGTCGGCACCCATTGCCGCAACTACTGCTTCAACAACGGCCTCATCTCCCGCGCCATCCGCGACACCATGGTTGTGGCGCCGCCTTTCACCATCAGCGAAGGCGAGATCGAGGAGATGCTGGCCAAGCTGCGCGACGCCGTCGATCGCACGGCGCGCGATTACGGCAAGATGTAGCCGCTTACGGGATCACCTGTTCGGCGACCGCGGCCTCGTCGTCTTCGCCGGGACTGTGCCCGATCAGGCGCCGCGCCTTCCAGTCGCCGCGCGCGAACCAGATTCCGGCGATCACCACCGTCACCACATTGGAGATCGGAAAGGCCCACCACAACCCGTCAATGCCCAACGCGGTGCGCTCGGCCAGCACGAAGGCGAGCGGAAAGCGCAGCACCCACAGCGACACCAGGCTGATGATCATCGCGGCCATCACATCGCCCGAGGCGCGCAGCACGCCGGTCAGCGCGAATTGCAGTCCGATGAAGCCGAAGCTCCACGAGACGATGCGAATGAAGCGCGTGCCTTCGGCAATCACCGCCGCATCCGCCGGAACGAAGAACATCACCAGCTGGCGCGCGAAGAGGAAGGCGACGATGCCGACCGCGCTGAGCGCGCCAAAGGTCAGCAGCGCCGCCAGATGCGCGACCCGTTCGGCACGGGGGATATTGCCGTTGCCGATGTTCTGGCCCACCAGCGTGGCCGTGGCCATGGAGAACCCCATCGAGGGCACGATGATGACATTGAGGATATTCATGCCGACGCCGAAGCTGGCCGTGGCCACCGTGCCGAAGCCGGTGATCAGAAGCATCATGATCGTCATGCCCAGTCCCCGGGCCGATTGTTCGATCGAGGCCGGATAGCCGAGGCGAAAGGCGCGCCGGATAAAGGCATAGTCCGGTTTGAACGCCGACCACTTCAGATGAATTCCGTAACGGCCGGAAAACAGAAGCCCGACCCCGATCACCGCCGCGATCCCCTGTGCGATCATGGTGGCGACGCCCGCGCCCATCACGCCCATGGCCGGCAGGCCGAACTTGCCGAAGATCAACACCGGATCGAGCCAGAAATTCGCGAACACCGTGCCCGCGATGATGTAGAGCGGAACGGTGACTTGCCCGACGCCGCGCAGCAGTGACTGAAACATGATGTAGGCGAAGACGAACGGCATCGCCGCCAGACTGACGCGCAGAAAGGCCAGCGCGCCGTCATGGACGGCCGGCGTCACATTCATGAGCATCAGCAGATAGGGCGCCAGAAACACGCCGGGCCCGCCCAGAAGGATCGAGATCGCGGTCACGATCACAAGCGTCTGCGCGGCGACATGGTCGATCATCTTGTGATCGCCCGCCCCGGCATATTGGGCGATCAGGATCGAGCCGGCGACCGCGAAGCCCATTCCGGCGGAAATCATCAGGAACAGGATCGGCATCGAAATCGAGACCGCAGCGACCCCGTCCGCACCGAGCCGGCCGACCCAGAAGGCATCGATCAGCTGATAGGCAATTTGCAGGATGTTGGCGCCCATGATCGGCACCGCCAGCAGGAACAGCGAACGGATGATCGGGCCCTCGAGCAGGCGGGAATCGAAGGCGCGGCGGGAGGACGGCGAAGCCATGGCGGTGAAAATCCTGATCTGAACGCCCCCGGCGGTCGCGGGCGCGTCCGCTCCATGCGCAGCCAGAGCGGCGCGCGTCAATTGTGCGGCCGGCGGCCGCCCGCCTGTGCGGAATTCAAGTCGGTCACGGCAATGTCACAAAAAAACCACTGTCCATTAAAAACGCACCATATTCTCGCGTGGACGCAAAAATACTTGCAAACTGTGGCCGATATGCATAGGTTTGGCATTGAGAAGAGCGGCTTACTGTCCGGCAGGCACTGCCCCCCCGCTCGCAAGCCGGACGGCGTTCTTCTCCAGGTGTCGGTCATCCCCTCCCGACACCAGCGCGTAACGGCGCATGGCGCCCGATCAGCCCCCTGGTCGGGCGCCTTTTTTGTGCCGGCCAGGTCACACCGGCCGCACCCGCCTGAGGGTCAGGTTGATCCGTCCGCCACCCGGCACGGCCCGCGAACTTCCCGCCACCACGCGGTCGATGCCGTGAAAGGCCAGCCGCGCCGGCCCGCCGAATGCGAGCACGTCACCGGACTTGAGCTGCAGACTTTGTGTGCGCGCCTTGCGGCTGGTGCCACCGATGCGAAACACCGCCTCGTCGCCCAGCGACAGCGAGACCACCGGCACCTCCAGCGCCGCCTCGTCGCGATCCTGATGCAGCCCCATGCGCGCGCCGTCGCGGTAGAGGTTGACCAGGCAGCATTCCGGCGCCGCCGCGCCGCCGCTCGCGTCCCGCCACAGTTCGAGCAGCACCTGCGGTATCGCTGGCCAGGCCGCGCCGGTCAGCGGATGGTGCGCCACATAGCGATAGCCGGCCCGGTCCGAGAACCAGCCCAGCGTTCCGAAATTGGTTTCCTCGACGGAGAACGCCTTGCCGGATGCCCGGCATGTGCGGGCGATAGAACGGCGCCGCCTCGACCCGCGCCAACACCTCTCGACCAACGCCGCCTGCGCGGCCGCATCCAGCGCCTGCGGCCACAGCATAGACACCGGGTGCGACCTCGAGCTGCTGCGCGGCACGATGGCCATGGCTTACAGCCCCGGTGCAGTGCCGGGTTGTCGTAGAGCCCGCGAAAGCATCGCCCAGGCCGCGCGCCATCCAGCCAGGCCTTCAGCGTTTCGGGCGCGTAGCTCTGGGCCAGCCATTCGGCCAGCGGCCGGCCGGCCGCCGTCCTCGCGCGCGAAATCGATGAACAGCTTCAGCCAGCGCTGATGCGGCTTGGGCAAATGCAGATAGGGCCAGCGCGCGAACTGTGCCAGCGCCTCGGCCTCGCGCGCCCCCAGCCCTGGGTGTGCAGCAGATAGAGTGCGGCGGCGAAACTTGTGCGGTCCTGCCCGCCCGAGCATTTGAGCAGCAGCGGGCGCGGGCGCGGCATCGAAGGCCGCGATCAGGTTGACCAGCATCTGCGCGCGTGGGCAGCCGTGCGCGAGGACAGCATGACATCGAAATGCGCGATGCCCGCGCCTGCGCAGACCCGCCGCTCGTAATGCCACCAGCGCCAGTGCGGGATTGGGGCCGCGCAGATTGATCACCGCGGCGATGCCGTGGCGCGTCAAGAAAGGGCCCCAGAAAGCCGGCATAGGCCTGCGCCGCGCGGGCGCAGCGCCCCGGCACGACCCAGTGGAAATTGTAGAGAATGTCGCCGAGCGGCCGCATGACCGCTTCCTAGCACGCTTTTCGGCAAGTCAGAATTCGAAACGAAACGCTGACCGCGCCGAACTGGTCGACGCCGGGCTGCGTGCGGTATTCCTTGGTGCGGAACACATGGGTGAAGGCGATCCGGACCCGCCAATGCTGATCGCCGCGCCGAACTGCATGTCGCCGACGAAGGGCAGCTTGTCGACGCTGCGGCTGTTCACAAAGCTGTTGCCGTCCAGGAACAGGTTGCGCGCGATGGCGCGCCCATCCACCCCGGCGAACAGATACCAGCTGAAACCATCATCCTTCGGCTCGTAGAAATTGGCGCCCGGCAGGGCCGGGTCGATCCGCATGGGACCGAAATCATTGGGCAGTTCAAATCCGAAGCGCACCATCGCCCCCGCATTCGCATAGTCGTAGACATTGCCGATCGCCCCGCCGAGATGCGGACTGAGATCGAATGCAGACCCAGCAGCTTGCCCGAGACATAGCCGCGCCAGCTGCGTTCGTATATCAGGACAGGGCCGGGTTCGTTCTTGAGCTGGGTGTGCCAGCCCTTGGCTTTGGCAAACCCCGATTAGTCGGTGGAACCAGGTCTGGGTTTGGTCGGCGAGCGAGGCCGGCCCGACCACGCCCAGCTGGAGCTGCAATTGCTGCTGCTCCTTGGTGTTGTCTGTGGCAAAGCCCAGGCCGAGATAGAGGAAACCGGCATAAGGCCGCTCCGTCATAGGCGGGTTCGGCAACGCTATGTCGGTGGGTGTGTACATATTCTGGCCCAGCGACGGGCTGGTGACCACCGTGCCGCCGGCCGGAAAGAACGGCATGTGGCGCGCGGCGCGCACGACCCAGTCCGGCGTGTCGTCCGGCGCCGTCGTATAGGCGATCAGCACCACCTCCGGCGTAGTTGCGATCCGGGTGGAAGAAGAGATCGTTTTCGAGAAGCAGTGTCAGAACGCCGCGATTGTCGGCGGAGCTTTGCGCACCGGCCGGATGCTCGTCGGCCAGGGCGGGTGCCTGCACGATCAGCAAGGCCACGCAGGCCAGTAGAAAAAACATCCCGCTTCGCACGCAACGCCTCTCGGACAAGGGCCATGATCTCGGCAATATTACGCCCGCGCGGGCGGCGGAGATAGTGATCTGTTATGATCACGGCCTCTACCGGAGAGCACGCCATGACCACCAAACTCCACTA
>CAVQBY010000008.1:0-126679 GCA_963710925.1 uncultured Pseudomonadota bacterium
TTCTTCCCGGGGGTGTCCACCGATGTCTCCCACCGTCTCTGAGCAGGTCATTCGCAACCGTTGAGACAGCCAGGAACAGCCTGCAATCGGAGGAGACGGTGGGTTGGCGGTGGGCTGGGTAACCCGATCCGAGCACCACGCCCGGGTGGGCGGGTACAAGCGGCCCACCTGGCGGCGCCGAGAGGCCACCGGCGGCCCTCAGGTAGCAACTACCGAAGCATTGTGCGGCCACCACCCGATAGCGGATCCGCACGGGCATGACCAACTACCTCCCGCGATAACTGCTATCTGACCGGCACTCCCCTGGAACCCCGTGTCTCACGTCGCCAGCGCCGGGTCACCGAGGACAGTGGCCTCCTCGACGGTTATTGGATATTCAAGGGCCGTCTCGCTGGCTACCGTGCTCGCCCCCATGGGCATCTACCCCGTTCACCTCCGCCACGTCGAGGCGACGCTCGCCCGGCAGCGAGGCTCGGGGTCGTTGGAGAGCCTGTTCCCGGAGGCGGTACCCAAGGCGACGGTGCCATGGCCAAGGGCTCCTCGCCTCCCCGACAGGCGGCTGTTCGACCGGGTCGCAGTTGAAGCGGAGTTCGAGCACCAGCGCCCGGCCGTTGGGTTCTTCGACCCGGCAACGCTGTGGGCATCCCAGCCGGGTGTGACGAGAGCCGGAGTGGAGTACTACCTCGGCCTGCGCTGGTGGATCACCGGCGAGACCTACGCCGACAGGCACAGCCTGTTCAACCGACTCCCCGTCATCGAGGTACGCCCTGACGGCAAGCACGTGATCTTGAACGGCCACCACCGCTCCTGCGCTGCTCTGCTTCAGGACCGACCAGTGCTGGGCCGGTGCGTTGTCCCAGATGGACCTCATCCAGCCGAGAGGGTCGATCTACGGGTGCCGGGCTTGGTGGTCGGCCCGTCGCACCTCGGCTCAGTGGCCGTGACCGTCGAGGAGACTGTGGAGGCGATCGTGTCGCACCAAGTAGCGGTGGTGCCTGATGACGAGGTGGCGTCGCAGGTCATCGAGGCACTGCAAGCTGTCATTGGTGATGAGCGATGATGGCTACCTGGCGTTGGACGCATGCATGCCAAGGAAACGACGAGGGGTGCGCCACGCCGCCAAGGTGCTGTTGGCTACGAGGCGTTGGGACGTCGCCGGAGGGAGGCTGCTGATGATGATCTGCGACTTCTGCGAACGGGAGGTCCGAGAGGTCTGGCCGTTGGCTGGCAGTCCGTTCGAGGTGTGCGCTGAGTGCCGAGCCGAAGCCGCTTCCCCTTCGCCCGTCCATGCGGGCTACGGCCGCTTCATGCGGAACCGGACAAGATCCCGCCGGTAGGGCGTGCCGTCGCCGAGGCGCCGACGAGGCTCTGAGCGAGCTTGGCGAACGCCTCGAAGTCGGCCGACCCGTGTCCGAGGTAGAGGACTCCGGTGCATCGAGCTGCACGGCGCAGCGCTTGCACCTCGTGCCGTGTGTAGAGCCGCCGCTCGCCCCTGACCGAGTGCGAAACGGAACGCTGTCGTGCGGGCGGCAACAGACCGATCCGTTCCCACCGCCGCACGGTGACCGTTGAGCGGTTGAGCGCTCTGGCGAGCGCTCCGATGCGGACGTAGCCGTCACCGTCGTCATGCGATGGCATGTCGACAACGCTACGAGCGACCCGAACGGTGTCGTGGTCAGTGGCCGAGGTGAGCCCCTTGACCGCCGCTGAAATTACGTCCATGATGTTCGTCCGCTTATTCAGACGAGGCGTAGGGACTTGGCCCGTTGATACCTCGGCCAACCGGACCAGATATTGGCACCGGTGGCAATGCCAAGAGCGATAAGAAAGGCCAGGGGTCAACATGACCACCACGCTCACCCAAGCGGGTGCCCTTACGGCACCCTCCACCGGCAACCCCACACCCGCCCAGCGGAAGCCGCTCGGCAAGATCCACTCCACCATCCGCCTCGGCGACGGCCAATGGATCGAGATCCGCCGAGGCTGGATCGACCACGCCGAACACATCGGTCTCGGCGCCTACGACGACGGCCGGTTCACCAACGGCATCCTCATCCCCCGCCGGGCACTGGAACCGCTGTCTGAGGCCTTCGCCGACATCGTCGGCTTCCTCGGTCTCACGCCCAACACCGACTCCCGGCCAGGGACGGCTGTTCTGATGGACGTCCTCGCCTACATCCGAGTCTCCACGACCGAACAGGCGGACTCCGGGCTCGGCCTCGCCGCCCAACGGGCCGCCATCCAGGCCGAGGCTGAGCGACGGGGCTGGAACCTGCTCGGCATCTACGAAGACGCCGGGGCCAGCGGCAAGAGCGTCTCCAACCGGCCCGGTCTGGACAGTGCCTTGAGCGCTCTCCGATCGGGCCGGGCAGAGGCCCTCGTCGTCGCCAAGCTCGACCGACTCTCCCGAAGCCTCCTCGACTTCGCCGCACTCATGGAGACTGCACGCAAGGAGGGCTGGGCGCTCGTCGCCCTCGACCTCGGCGTGGACACCACCACCCCCTCCGGCGAGATGGTCGCCAGCGTCATGGCCACCTTCGCTCAGTTCGAGCGCCGCCTCATCGGGCAACGCACCAAGGACGCCCTCGCCATCAAGAAGGCCCAAGGCGTCCGACTCGGCCGACCCCGAGCCGTGCCCGACGAAGTCGCCGAGCGCATCGAAGCGCTTCGGCAGAACGGTCACACCTGGCGGTCCGTTGCCGAGGTGCTGACCGATGACGGCATCGAGACGGGCCACGGAGCCAGTGTCTGGAGTGCGGCGTCGGCCCGATACGTCTACGTCTCCCGCCGAGCCTCCGACCTTGAAGAGGAGGCGGCGTGACGACCCCGCACGGAAACAACGATGGGCCGCTGCACGACGACTTCTTCTTGGCGATGCTCCTCGGGTCCTCGATGGACCAGCGCCGCCTCCAAGAGGAGCAGACCGAGTACCAGCGCCAAGAGCTGAATCTGCTTCGCAGGCACCAGGGCCTGCCCCCGATCCCGCCGCCCCAGCCGAGCCCTCGGAGACGACTTACGCCCGATCGGCTCATCGTCTGGTTCTTCATCGCCTGGATCGGCCTGGCCCTTCTCCTGTGGATGTGGCCCACCTGACTCACGATGACTAGTTCGGACACGTACGACGTGAATGACCCGATGACAGGCCGAAATGGGCCTTTGGCCTACTTGTGGCGTTCATCTCCAGTTGGGAGAGTGGCCGGAGGCGGGATCCGGCCTCGACGGGTCGGCCACCACGGCGGAGGAGTGCAAGGTAATGAAATGCTCGGCTACGAAGCGGCTTCAGATCAGCGGGGTCGTGCTCGCAATTGTTCTGGCCATGACGGTCATTCCAGCCGTCGTCACCTCGGCAGCAACAACTGACTACGACAGCTACAACGGCGTACTCGCCATCGTTCGGGGCGAGAAAGGGAGCCAGTCACTGTGGACCGTCCGCCCTGACGGCACATCGCTTGTGCGGCTGGTGAACGACTTCGGCACGATCAAAGACGTCTCCTGGTCTCCCGAGGGCACCAAGCTCGCCTTCTCCTCGAACCGCTCAGGGAAGCCTCAGGTCTATGTCGTCAACGCCGACGGCACCGGTGCAGTCGACATCTCCGGTGGCACATGGGGTGATCGCAATCCAGCCTGGTCACCGACCGGGAACCTGATCGCCTTCAATCGTGGCTACGCCGACGACGACGGTCTCTACGAACTGTGGGTGATGGATCCGACTGGCGCCAACCAGCGACCATTGGTCCAGGACAACTCCAGTCCCAACACGTCCGGTGGCGTGCCGTACGGCTCAGAAGTCGGCACCACTCAACAGCCCTCATGGAACCCCAACGGTTCCTCTGTGGTCTTCGCTGGCCAGGACTCCACCAACACGAACAACTGCTGCGACCTCTTCGAGGTTGACGTGTCGGGCGGAACGCTTCGTCAAATCACGACCGGCTCGAATGCCTTTGAGCCTTCCTATGCACCCGATGGGTCCCACATCATCTACTCGGCCGACGGTGATGTGCGAGCGATCAATCCAGATGGCTCCAACGACCGGCTCCTCGCTGGCAACGACTATTTCACCTCCCCTTCCGGTTGCGTACCCGACTGGCAGGGTTACGACTACGAGTGTGACAGCGACTTGCAGTACTCACCGGACGGCCGGTTCCTGGCGTCGGTGATCAACGACAACGTCACCATCTTCAATCTGCCTCAGCGACAGGGGAAGCGACTGGTCGACGGCAGCAGCGTGGCCTGGAAGGCGACGCCGATCCACCGGATCGCCGGAACGAACCGGACGTGGACCGCAGTCGCAGCGTCGAAAGACCAGTTCGAATCAGGAGCGGCCGGTGCAGTTGTCCTCGTGCGCTCAGACAACTACGCCGACGCCCTCGCCGGTACCGCACTGGCGGTGCGGAAGAATGCGCCCCTCCTGCTCACGAACCGGTACCACCTCGACGACAACACCTCGGCCGAACTTCGACGAGTGCTCCCGAGCGGGCGAAACGTCTACCTACTCGGCGGTACGTCTGCACTGAGCGCCGACATCTCGACACAGCTCAAGAACCTCGGCTACCAACCTCGCCGACTAGCGGGAGAGACCCGGTTCGCCACGGCTGTTGCCATCGCCAAGGAGCTTGGGTCGCCGAACAAGGTGTTCCTTGCCACTGGCTTGTCCCACGGCGACGGCTTGGCCGCCGGGGTCAGCGCAGCCCATGTCGGTGGCGTCGTAATCCTCACCGCCGATCGTTCTATTCCTGAGGCAACGCAGTCCTACCTGAACTCGCTTGCATCGCCGACGATCTACGCAGTCGGGAAGGCCCAGGGTTCCTACGCCGGAGCCGAGGGCCTCGGTAGTACCACGTCCTCGCCTGACACGGCTGCCGCACTCGCCCGCCGCTTCTTCACGAGTCCTTCGAGAGTCGCCATCGCAACGTCTCTCACGTTCCCGGATGCACTCAGTGGCGGCGCTCATGCTGGGCATCAAGGACGTGCCCCTGCTGCTCGTTGCTTCCGAAGCACAAGCGGCGGCGAGCTACATCCGCAGCGTCGATGTACGGGGCGCATTCATGTACGGCGGCACGGCTGCCATCTCTCCAGATGTTGAGGCGTCCGTTGAGAACGCCATCTATGGCTGACATGCCAATGCTTCACGGCTTCAACTCCCCCGGCAGCCTCGAAGCTGCTGACATGGGATCCGTTCACCGTTCATGGGTTCAGGTCCTCACACCTAATCGCCCACGTGTCTTCAGTGATCGTCGGGTCTGTGACGAGCGGAACTTCACTCCTGCGACTGACGAGACGCCATCGTGAGGAGCGAACACCTTCTTCAACGCCACATCCGCCCCGTCGCCTGGGCCGCCACGCTGCTCTTGGTTCTGTCTGCTTGCGGTGGTGAGGGAACCTCGGCCGAAACCCGGCCTGAGGCTCCTTCTATCGAGTCGACGATCTCTACAACGAGTGAGGCATCATCAACTACCTCGACCACGGCGCCGCCGCCGAGCTTCGATAGCGTCGCATCGGAGTGGGACAAGGTGCATGAAGGATTCACCGCTGCTGTGCAGCGGTCCGAACCGATCCTTGTCGATGGTACGTGGACCGCATTGACCTTGTCCGGCGATGCCACATCTAACACCGCAACGGTCAGCCTCTGGGACTTCAGCGACGCCGGATGGGGCCGCAGTGGCGACCAGATCCCCCTCGGGTACTTCGCTGATGGCGACGGCGAAGTCGCCCCTACCTCCGATTGGACGGGCGACGACGTCCCCGACGTGCTGTTCGAGGTCTTCGGTAACGACCCCCACGGCATGGTGATCACGAACCACACAGGAACCTGGGCACCTGCCACTTTCCGTCACTCATGGGGAGATGACGACGGATCAGAGGGCCTACACGCAGAAGGACGAGATCTCGTCTCCTACACCAAAGACTGCGATCCGTCTTGCGCCGACGGAGCCGTCACCGAACTCATCTGGGCGTGGGACGACAATGCAAACGTCTTCGCCATCGCATCATCCACAGAACTTCGAGCGGCAGAACCGGCGGCACCACCACCGCACTCCGCTGCGGCGGCCGCCGGTTCCGCAGCCGAGTGGCTTGGACTCCAGTCGAGCGAAGTCTCGTGCGTTCAGGACACCTCCTACCCTGACAGCTACGCATGCACCTCCGTCTATGGAGATCGTGTCTGGGCGGACTGGAAGGGTGACGGAACCTGGGAGGTCTATTACTACGGATAGACCAACGAGAAGAACTCCGACACAGGCCGCCGGATGTTCGCTCAGGACGACTTGGGCAGCTAGGGAGCTGACGAGCGGCCGTCGCAACGATCTGCGTCCTCGTTGTGCCGATCCGATTGCTACACCAGCTGCGCCGCTAGAGAAACGGACTAGCTATCAACGTTTGCTTCGGGCCCATGATCAGGAGATCAGCCGGAAAGACGGGCTAGATCGAATCTGATTTCTTGCGGTTGCACGGCTCGCACAGCAGCTGGACATTGCGCTCCGTATTAGAGCCGCCCTTTGCGATCGGTATGATGTGATCGAACTCGAGCCGCTCTCTAGAGCCGCACTCAACGCATTGCGCCTGATCACGACGCCAGACAGCACGGCGAACATCTGCGCTGATTCGCCTGGACGACGCGCCATCGTCGCCAGCTGGAGCCGCAAGCCCAAGGTAGTCGACTACATCATCGGGAGAGAGCAGCTCACTACTTGAAAGCTGATGGTATGTGCGCCATATCCGCGAGGCCTCGCCCATGTTGCGACGACAATATGGGGCGAGCGACGAGGCCGCATCGGTCGGAACACCGTGGCGCTCAAGGACCTCCTGGATCTCAGAAACCGAATAGTTATCAAGGTCGATTCGCAGCCGAAAGCCCTCCACGAGCTGCGCAGACAACCTCGCTGGATTCGAACACGTCGCTATCAGCGACAGATTCTTCTTGAACTCATGGACGTGTCGGTAACGGATCACTTGGGTGGCGAGGAACTCCTCCATCACGGACCTTACGGCAGCGCCTGCTCGCTCAACCTCATGGACACTGAGCACACCCTCATGTACGAGAAGGAGATTGACGAACGCCCTTACCGAGGAGGGCATCTGGATGAAAGTCCATGGCCGATCGGCCTCCCATGCGATCTCCTTGACGAGCGTCTTCTTTCCCATCCCAGGCCCGTCAGATATTAGCAAAATATGGGGTAGAGGCGCCTCTTGCCGTTTCGAGACGTCGACAGCGGTTTGAAGACGACCCACCGCAGGACGCTGCCCGACGATATTCTCAGCGATAACCACGCAGTCGATAAGACCACAGATTTGGCACGACCGGAACCCGTGACACCGCAGCCGACGAGACCGCTACTTGTCAGAGCTGTTCTCTACACGATCGTGGCACCACGGATTGGATGGCGACGACCGCACCATGGTGCGCAGGTACAGAGCGAATGCATTCGGCCGTCGCTCCGACGACTCGCCTTGTGGGAGCAGTGGAAGCGCCACCTCCGATCCTCCGGACGACAGCCCAGGTTGGGCAGAAAGTCACGGTTCGACTTCGTTGCAGCGCACAACGAATTGACCGATTCCTTGACATGCCTCTCGCCCGGCGGGCCGTGACTTCTTCGTCTAGGCGACCGCTTATCGGACACCACTCCGACTTCGCTAACGATCGCTGATCGTGAAGCCTGCGTCCTCCGCCTCAGCGATGGTCCAACCGATCGTCTCCAGTTGTGATGTCGAGACCGTGGGGAAGTCGTCGTCGACCCGGATGCAGAATTCCTCGAACAGAGCCTGAGCGATGTCCTCGAAGACGAGGCTGTGATCGTCGTCCTCATCGTCGAACATCCCGAGGGCGGACATGTAGGTCCTCCTACGTGCCTCGCTGTCGCACCAGGTGGTGAACGTGGGGTCCGAAATCGCCCTAAGCATCCATCCGATCTCGACCGTCTGAGCGTCCCGGCATCTCGGGCAGCCCCGTTGCGAGAGCCGATCCTCCGGCTCGACAATGCCATCCTTCACCCTGATCACATCGCAGAGACGATTGCCCCCGTACTCAAGTCGGAGGTGTCCGCTCGTCAACTCGGTCGCCCGCCGCCACTTCTCGATTTCACTGTTCACTAATCCAGCGATCGGCGACCGTGGAGGATCGGGAGGACGAGCACAGGACTCGCACTTGATGCTCTCGCCCACCTCGACGGTGTGTCCGTCACACAGCGGCAGATCACAGTCGAGGCACTCCCCGACTGCGTATCGTCCGCACTCACACTTCGGGGTCATCATTACCACCGCTGCCTTCCCGAAGTGCCTCGTAGACCTCCTTGGCGTAGGTCGACTTCAGGTCCGCTTGGAATCCAGCATCGTTGTTGATCGCCTTGAAGATGTCGGCGTTCACGTCCATGCGGGCGAACACGTCTGCATGAAAGTCTTGTCGAACAGGATCTTGAAGTTCTCTAGGGAGTTGACCTTGGCAGCGGCGGCCAACTTCTCGTTCTCAACCCAGTCGCCCTTGAACTGCTCGAACAGCAGGGCGTCGTTGAGCGAGAGTTCGGGCCGTGACGCTCGTTGAGGCGGTCGATGATGGCCGACAGGCGTGCCTTGGCAGGGTCGGGGCCGGAGCCGCCTTGGCCGGGCATGGCGTCGAGTGGCTCTTCGCTCAACTCTTCGGTGGCGAGGGAGGCGTCGAACGGTCCGGCCTTGTCGATGCGGAAGTGGGTGAGTTCGATCTCGCTGCCGAGATCCAATGATCCGTCGTTCTCTCGGCGGGGGCAGGTCGGCAGCGAGGGAGCGGGCGAAGACGAACAACATCTCCAGGTCCGGGTCGGTCCAGGTCGACGATCTGGGACAGGAACGAGTACGCCCTGGTAGTAGGCGTCGAGCGCTGACCGGAACTGCTCCTGCGCATCCTCATCGAGGTCCTTGAACCGCTGCGACCGCCGGGGCCAACGCCGAGTAGAGCGCGCCGTTGCCCTTCCGTTGATCGGGTGCCACGGGCGAAGAACCTCCCAGTAATGTCGACGTCGGTCGGTCGAGAACGCCTCCGAAGTCTCGAGTTCCCGCCATCCGATAGAGCACGTTGGCGTCGACAGGGTCGACGATGGTGGTGTCGAAAGGGCCGGAAGCCGTCGGCGATGGCTTCGGCATCGTTGCGGAAGTCGAGGATGAAGGTGTCGACCTTGCCGGGGAACACCCGGTTGAGCCGGGCGAGCGTCTGCACGGCGTTGACGCCTTCGAACTTCTTGTCGACGTACATGGTGTGCAGCAGCGGGGCATCGAAGCCGGTCTGGAACTTCTCGGCGACGATCATCACCTGGTAGTCGTCGACAGCAAATCCTTCTCTCGCCCTTGAACCTCTTGGCGGTCTCGGTCCGGGAAACGTGTTCATCGACGTCTCGGTACCATCGCCTGACCGTGTGGGTCGTCCGGATCGATGACCTTGCCCGGAGAAGGCGACAAGCGCCCGGCGTGTCGGTGAGGTGGTGATCCGCCATATAGTGTCGATGGCCTGCTTGTACCGCACCGCATGGAGGCGGCTGGCGGTGACGACCATGGCCTTGGCGTGCCCGTCGAGCTGGTGCGCGACGTGCTCCCGGAAGTGGTCGACGATGATCTTCGCTCGTTTCGCAACGTTGTGCTCGATGCAGCGAGATGCGCCTTGGCGATCTCCGCAGACGCCTTGGCCTTGGGCACCTCCGGGATCGCCGGGGCTGGACTGTCGAACCTTCCAGAACACATCGAAGGTGGTGTAGTTGCGCAGCACGTCGAGGATGAACCCCTCCTCCACGGCCTGGCGCATCGAGTACACGTGGAACGGGGCCTTCGCCCCGGCCTGGATCGGGGTGCCGAACAGCTCCACCGTCCGGGCCTTCGGGGTTGCGGTGAACGCGAAGAACGACAGGTTCTTCTGCGTGGCACGAGCGGCGACGGCCTCGGCGATGCGGTCCTCGCCGGTGACCGGTTCGCCGGCCTCCTCCTTCTCGGCCATGGCCAGGCGCTCTTCCTCGGACGCCGCACCGAGCACGGCCTTGAGGTCCTTGGCGGCCTCTCCGGTCTGCGACGAGTGGGCCTCGTCGACGATCACCGCGTAGTTCCGCGCCCGAGCCGGCCAACCGGCGTCGACTGGCTGAACGTCTGCAGGGTGCACGAGGATGATGCGAGCCGTCTCGGTGGTGAGCGCGTCGGCCAGGTCCTTGTTCTTGGCACCGCCGCCCCGTCGACCCGTCGGACCACGCCCGGCGGTCGACTCGAACTGCTTCACCGTCCCCGAGAGCTGCTCGTCGAGCACCCGACGGTCGGTGATGACGATCACCTTGTCGAACACCGACTTGTCGTGCTCGTCGTGAAGCTGCGAAAGCCGGTGCGCCAACCAGGCGATCGAGTTCGACTTCCCCGACCCGCCGAGTGCTGCGCCAGGTACCGGTGACCGGCCCCGTGCGCCTTGGCATCGGCTTCGAGCTTCAGCACGCAGTCCCACTGGTGGTAGCGCGGGAAGATCACCGTCCCGGTCGGGTGGCCCTTCTCGTCGACCTCGACGTGGATGAACCGGCCGATCAGATCGAGGAACGCGTCGCGCTGCCACACCTTCTCCCACAGGTAGGCGGTGGCGTGACGCCCCGACGCGGCAGGCGGGTTGCCCTGCCGACCGTCGTTGCCCTGGTTGAACGGCAGGAACCGAGTGTCGGCCCCGGCGAGCCGGGTGGTCATGAACGCCAGGTGCGGGTCGACCGCGAAGTGCACCACGGCCCGCTTGGCCAGGAACGGGTCCTTCGGGTCGCGGTCGGTGCGGTACTGCGCCATGGCGTGGCTGACGTCCTGGTGGGTCAGCGGGTTCTTGAGCTCGACGGTGGCCACGGCCAGCCCGTTCACCCAGAGCACGATGTCGATCGTGTTGGTGTTCGCCGACGAGTACCGCTGCTGGCGGGTCACCGTCAGCAGGTTCGCCTGCGTAGCGCTCGGTCAACAGCGGGGTCAGGCCGTGGGCTGGCTTGAAGTAGCACAGGGCGAACTTGCAGCCGTTGCCCTTGACCCCGTTTCGCAGCACGTCGATCGTGCCCCGCCGGTCGACCTCCGTGGCCAGCCGCTGACGCGAACGCCCGCTGCGCCTCTCGACATCCCCGCCCATCTGCACCAGCAACGACTCCCACCGCTCATGCTGCGTCGCCTCGATGAAGACGAAGGTCTCGGACAGCGCCAGGCCCGAATCCAGATCAACGTCGTCAGCCAGGCCGAGCGCCCAGCCACCCCCGCTGATCAGTGAGTCGACCACCTCCTCCTCGAAGTGGACCTCCTTCGACTTCGCCATCACGCCATCTCCAAGTCGCCCGCCACCGCACTCGTAATCAACGATTGCCGATGCTCCCGCAGCAAGTCGACCTGCCGCTCGGATCGCCCGCCAACAGGCGTTC
Organism: uncultured Pseudomonadota bacterium; assembly: GCA_963710925.1. Classification (GTDB taxonomy): domain Bacteria; phylum Pseudomonadota; class Alphaproteobacteria; order Micropepsales; family Micropepsaceae; genus Rhizomicrobium. The sequence continues at coordinate 11,370 of CAVQBY010000008.1, forward strand.
CAGCATCAACCGGGACTGCTCGTACTCAGCGAGCCCGCTCTCGTTGCTCTTCGGGGGAGGGAGAACGGGGCACTTGGAAGTCCCGGACCTTGGAACTGTTGGTCGATGCGAGGTTCGTAGACCGGGTTCCGGTCGACTGCGAGAGTAGATCCGGGCGTGGCTCGTCCGGGTGAGCAGCGCCAGGTAGTCCGGGTCCAAGCGACCGGGGGCTCGGGGGCGAAGTGCAAAGGACGTGGTTCTGGTGCAGGCAGCGGTCGATCTCGCCACGCCACACTGTGCCCCGGCCCAACTTGTCGAGGTCGCCGCCCTCCGTCATCAGCACATCCCCACGGCGCAGCAGACAGCGGGCTGCCATTCCGCCGAAGGTACGAGCACCGTGCTTCACGTCATCGAGGTTCAGCCATCCCGCCTGCACGTTGGCAACCCGGAGGTAGGGCAACTCGACGCCGCCCTCTCCGACGTCACGACCACCGTCTAGCGTAAGGCCGGTCTGGAGGTGAGCAAGACGACCGAGTCGCACCAGCCGCTCCTCAGCCCTCGGCTGGAACAGACGCTCGACGGCCGAATCATCTGCTTCCCGGAGGAGGGCGACCATGCGCTCCTTCTTGGCGATCAGGGCGTCGATCCGGGCGGTCTCGGCGTCGAGGAAGTTGGCGATCCGCTCCTGCTCATCCCGCTGTGGAAGCCAGACGGGAAGGACTCGGAGGAGATCGTTGTCAATCTCAGACTGGTTTGGCCGGACTCCACGTGACAGCCGCTTCAACTCTGCGGCGTAGATCCGGGACCGAAGCAGGTAGTTGACGAAGCGATCGCTCTCGCAGTGGCGAGGGCCGGAAGCCAGGTAGTGCCCCGAGACGATCCCTCGGTGACTGGACACGCCGACGGGACCCTTGGAGACGCCTTCATACGATTGACCACGAGGCCACCCAGCGGCCCCGACCAGTTTGGTAGATGTCTCCTTGTTCTCGGCGGGGTCTTGTTGAAGTTGTCAGTGGCGATCGTCCTTCGGCACGAGCACCGTGCTCCCGGTACAGCGGCTGAGCATCTGCTCGTCAGGATGCCCAACGTCCTTGATGCGGCTCGAACATCGACCAGAGAGGGGCAGAGCACAGCCATCCGGAGGGTGCTCCACCAGTCCTTCGGTCACTCCGTCACCTCGGCAAGCAGTCTTTGGATCTGGGGCTTCGAGGGACCTTGATCTCGGCGTCGATCTCGTGGGACGGGCCGGGGTGGCGTGTAGCGGTAGAAGTGCCGGGTGAGCGGTATCTCGTAGCCGATCTTGGTCTTCGTGTGATCGACCCAGGCATCCGGCACCCAGGGAAGCACTTCGCCTTCCATGTAGGCGTCCACGGCGGCCCCCGTGGGCGTCGTCGGCGAGCCGCTGGGTGGCGTCGGGGTCCGTCTTGTCCCACACCGGTCTGCCGTCGGGCAGGGGGACGTTCTCCTGGTCCCGAAGCGAAGGGTCGGGAAGAGGCTGGCCCTTCTTGGTCTGGAGTTGGCCCTCGGGATCGGGAGATGGCGATGACCTTGGCCAGGTCCTTGGCGATCGTCTTCGGGACCGGGCCGATCTTGTCGAGCAGCGCCTTCTCGGATGCGCCGTCGGTCCCAGCCAGGGTGTCGAGCGTTTCGATGAGGTCTGACCTGTTCCTCGGGGTCGAGTTTAGCGACCATGCCTCTGGTAGCAGCGAGTTCGGCGGTGGTGGTGCCGGTGACGGCCCAGCGGGAGCCGGAGGGGCCGTTCGACGGTGATGCGCTGGAACCCGAAGGACTCGTTGGGGAAGATCTTCACGCCGATGGTTCCGTCGTCGCCGTCGGCCTCGGTGAAGGCGCAGTAGGTGCGGACGATGTCCTTCGGTCTGCTCGGCGCTGATCTCCTTGCGCTTCTCCCCCATCGATTTACGCATCTTGACGAATTGCTCACGGGCATCGACCAACTGCACCTTGCCCTCGACGCTCGGGCCGCTTGCGGGTAGTCACGATCCAGAAGTTCGTCGAGATCCCGGTGTTGTAGAACAACTGATCGGGCAGGGCGACGACGGCTTCGAGCCAGTCGTTCTCGATGATCCACCGGCGGATCTCCGACTCCCCCGATCCGGCTGCACCCGTGAACAACGGCGATGCCGTTGAATACGATCGCCAGCCTGCTCCCTCCGGCATGGGCGGGTTTCATCTTCGAGATGAGGTGCTGGAGGAACAGCAACGAGCCGTCGTTGATCCGGGGCGTCCCGGCCCCGAACCGTCCGGCGAAGCCCAACTGCTTGTGCTCGTCGTCGACTTCCTTGCGGACGTTCTTCCACTCCACCCCGAACGGTGGATTGGCGATCAGGTAGTCGAAGGTCCGGCCGGGGAAGCGGTCCTGCGAGAACGAGTTGCCATTGGCGATGTTCGCCGCGACTGCCCTTCAGCATCATGTCGGACCGGCAGATGGCGTAGGACTCGTCGTTGAGTTCCTGCCCATAACAAAAGTCTCAGATCGGATCTCATCGCCGATCTGTATGACAGCCTGCCGCCGGAACGGACTCCGAAGCTGAAGGTCGAAGCGCCCGCTTGATCGGCCCCCTTGTAACTGACAGGCTGTCATCCTACATGGCAGGAGAACCTGCGGGCTTTGGGAGGTAATCGGATGGGCTTGATCGTCTACGGCGCCAACATGTCGCCCTTCGTGCGCAAGGTTCGCGTGGTCCTGGCCGAGAAGGGCATCGATTACGAACTCGATCAGGTAAATCCGTTCGCCCCGCCGCCGGAGTTTCTCAAGATCAGCCCGCTCAAGCGCATCCCGGTTCTGCGCGACACCGATCTGCCGGAGCCCAACACGCTGCCGGATTCCTCGGTCATCTGCGATTACCTCGAGCACAAATATCCAGAGCCGCCGCTCTATCCGGCCGATCCGTTCACACGTGCCCAGCGCGCTATGGTTCGAGGAATACGCCGACAGCGCCGTTGCCGAAACCATCGGCCGCGGCCTCTTCTTCGAGCGCATCGTCAAGAAGATGCTGCGCCAGGAGCCGGACGAGGCGGTCTGTGCCACCACGCTGACGAGCAAGATTCCGCCCATCTTCGATTATCTCGAAAGCGCGCTCGGCGCCGCTGATTTCCTCGTCGGAAATGCCTTCTACGATCGCCGACGTCGACCGTCGGCTCGATGCTGGTCAATTTCGAACATGCCGGCGAGACGCCCGATTCCGAGCGCTGGCCGAAACTGGCCGGCTATGTGACGCGAATCCATGCACGGCCGTCCTTCAAGGCCTGTCTCGACGAGGAGCGTCCGGCCGTCGCACGCTTCCGCGCAGCCTGACGGACATCTTCATGAATGCTCAGCCCCCGCCGGCCGCAAAAAAGACCTTGCGTCAGGTCTCGCCCTTTCAGATCTTCGCCTATGTGTTTCCGGGTCTGCCGCTGGCGGCGCTCGGGCTGCCCATTGTCGTGCATCTGCCCCAGTTCTATGCCTCGCATGAGATTGGCCTGAGCCTGGCGGTGACCGGGCTTGTCTTCAGCCTGTGCCGGATCGCCGATGTCTTCGTGGACCCCATGATGGGCTATCTCAGCGACCGCTGGCTCACGCGCTGGGGCCGCCGTCGCCCGCTCTTCGTCCTGGGGACGCCGATCCTGATCGCCGGAATCTGGATGACCTTCGTGCCGGGCGGACCGGTCAGTGCGCTCTATCTCGAGTTTCTGGCTGTTTCTGATGTATGTGGGCTGGTCGATGGTGACGATCCCGCACATGTCATGGGGCGCGGAGCTGTCGACGGATTATCACGAACGCTCGCACATCTATGGCTGGGCGCAGGCCGCCCATATCATCGGCATGGTCGGCGTGCTGGTCCTGCCGGCCATTCTTGAATATGCCGGCGGTTTCACCTTGGCCAACCAGATATTGGCGATGGCCGTGTTCGCGATTGCGCTGCTTGCGCCCTCGGTGGCTCTGGCCGCCGGGGTTCTGCCCGAGCCCGAGGTCAAGCTGAAGACACACGCGCCCATGCTGGCGACGATGAAGTTCTTGTTCAAGGATGGCGCCTTGCGGCGTGTCATCATTGTCGACCTGATCGCCTCGACCAGTGGGGGCGCGATCGGAGCCATGTTCTTCTTCTTCGCGCGCTACGCGCTGGGCTTGCCGCAGCTTGCCGGCACACTGCTGCTGGCCTATTTCGTCAGCGGATTCATCTTCATTCCGTTCTGGATCTGGCTGGCCCGGCGCATCGGCAAGCATCGCGCCATGATGGCGTCCTTTGTCTACAGCGTGATTACGACACCGCTGTTGTTCTTCATTCCGCATAACGATTTCGCGGTCGCGCTTCCGATCTTCGTTATCGTCGGGTTCAATTATGGTGCGCCGTCCTTCCTGCTGCGCGCCATGATGGCCGACATCGCCGATGTCGATGCCGCGGAGAACGGGGCCGAACGTGCCGGCGTCATGTACTCGTTGCTGGCGCTGACGAACAAGTTTGGCATGGGCTGGGCGGTGGGGATCACCTTCGTGATGCTGGCCTGGCTGGGGTTCGACCCCAAGGTCACCAATACGCCGGAGGCGATCGAGAACATGCGCCTGTTCTATATCGCGCTGCCCGTTCTGCTGAGCGTGGTGAACTTCGCGGCCATGCTGGGCTATCCGCTGGACGAGGCCCGTCAGCGCGGATTGCGGGCCCAGATCGATCGCCGGCACCAGAGCCATCATTCCGCCGACGACATGCTGCCGCCCGGCATCATGGTGGGCGGGGCGGCGCTCGCCTCGGATTCGGAAGCGATCACCAATGTCGGCGACGGCCAGCCGGCCGAAGGGCCGGCTTCCTGAGCGGATCGGATGGGCCGCCCATCTTTCAGAACCAGGGCTGGGCCATGTTCGGGAAGAGGTGGACGACAATCTCGCGCGCGGACAGCAGACCCACGGCCGCGCCGATGAACACGTCGCTGAGGAAATGCGCGTTGAGCAGCGCCCGCGTCAACGCCAGATAGAGGGCGATCGCAAACCAGATCGGGGCGAGCCAGGGAATGGTCCCGGACAGGATCACCGCGACGCAGAAGATCGTCAGGGCGTGTCCCGATGGGAAGGAATCGTAGCGGAAATTGAGTCCGAAGGGCTCAAAGCCGTAAAGCCCCAGTTCCAGTTCGTCGCGCGGACGACGCCGTCCCAGCACGGTCTTCATCGTGTGCAGGATGAGGCTGCCGACGGAGAGGCTGATGAGGAAGGCCAGGGCGCTGGCGGCCGTCAGCTGCAGGATTTCCGCGCTGCCCAGCATCCATTCGCCGAGCCGCGCCAGCGCATAAGCCAGCACCGCGGCGACGAGCCAATGGGCGCCCTTGGCCCAGTCGGTGGTCCGATAGATCGCACGCTCGGCCCTGCGGTTGACCATTTCGTGAAAGGCATGCGCGGCCCGCCGGTCGAAGGCGAAGCTGAGAAGGCCGCCCAGGAGCAGCGCGAATCCGGACCATAGCAACATGGCGGGCTGCTTGCCGTGCGGCGGGCGTCCTGTCAACGCGATCTGCCGCATCCCGGGCGGGGTCCTGGGGCTAGTGGGCGCTGGCCATGGGGTCTAGACTTCGGCCACCGCTATCGCAAACAGGGCCCGCCAGCGGCCCATCCGGAGGTAAACCCCATGGATTTTGATTATTCGCCCCGCCAACGGGAATGGATGAAGCGCGTCGGCGACTTCATGGAGCAGCATGTCTATCCGGCCGAAGAGGTCTATGCGGCGCAGATGCAGGAGGCCCGCGACAAGGGCAATCCCTGGATCGTGGTGCCGGTGCTCGAGGAACTGAAGAAGAAGGCCAAGTCGCAGGGGCTGTGGAATTTCTTCCTCAATGAAAGCGAGCACGGCGCCGGCCTGACCAATCTCGAATACGCGCCCCTGGCCGAGATGATGGGCCGCGTCGGCTTCGCCTCCGAAGTGTTCAACTGCTCGGCGCCGGACACCGGCAACATGGAGGTGCTGGAGCGCTACGCCAACGAGGCGCAGAAGGAACGCTGGCTCAAGCCGCTCCTTGCGGGCGAGATTCGTTCGGCCTTCATCATGACCGAGCCCGCCGTGGCCTCCTCGGACGCCTCCAATATCTCCACCCGTATCGAACGCAAGGGCGATCACTACGTCATCAATGGCCGCAAATGGTGGTCGTCGGGCGTCGGCGATCCGCGCTGCAAGCTGATGATCGTGATGGGCAAGACCGATCCGGACGCCGACAAGTACCGCCAGCAGTCCCAGATCTTCGTCGAAATGGGCACGCCCGGCGTCACCGTCAAGCGCATGCTGCCCGTCTTCGGCTTTGACGATGCGCCGCATGGCCATGGCGAGGTTCTGTTCGAGGACGTCAAGGTTCCGGTCGAAAACATCGTGCTGGGCGAGGGCCGGGGCTTCGAGATCGCGCAAGGGCGCCTCGGGCCGGGACGCATCCATCACTGCATGCGCACCATCGGCGCGGCCGAGCGCGCGCTGGAACTGATGTGCACCCGCCTGTTGTCACGCGAGGCCTTCGGCAAGCGCATCTCCGAGCACTCGGTCTGGGAACAGCGCGTGGCCGAAGCCCGCACCAATATCGACATGTGCCGTCTGTTGACGCTGAAAGCGGCCGACATGATGGACAAGGTCGGCAACAAAGTCGCCCGCACCGAAATCGCGATGATCAAGGTGGCCGCGCCGCGCATGGCGCTCAAGGTGATCGACGATGCCATCCAGGCCTGGGGTGGCGCCGGCGTCACCACCAATTCCGGCCTGGCGCGGATGTATGCCAGCCAGCGCACGCTGCGCCTGGCCGACGGTCCGGACGAAGTCCACAACCGCACCATCGCGCGGCTGGAGTTCGGCAAGCACATGAACATGCCGCGGCGCTAGGCCCGCAGGGCACAGACCGGGCGGCGGGGCTTCGCGGATCGCGAGGCCCCGCCGTTGGTATTTCGGGGATCAGGCGGCGGCGACGCGGTCGTCCTCACGCTGCTCGCGCGGCAGATCGACGGTCACGGTCGTGCCAAGGCCCTCTTCGCTCTCGATGCGAACCTCTCCGCCGTGCCGGCCGACGAGTGCGTGAACCAGCGCCAGACCCAGGCCCGTTCCGCCGCGCGACAGTGTCGGATCGGTGGCGACCTGTTCGAATGGCTGCCCCAGCCGGGGCAGTTCGCTGGCGGGAATGCCGATCCCGTCATCGATGACGGCCAGCGCAATCCGGTCGGAATCCACACGCCCGCGGATCGTCACGGCGCCGCCGGCAAGCGTGAATTTGACGGCGTTGGAGAGCAGGTTCAACAGAACCTGCTTCAGCGCGCGCCGGTCGCCCTCGAGGGTCAGTTCCCCGGCGGGAATATCTATCTCGAGCCGTACCCCGCCGCCCTGCGCACGCTCACGGAGCAGGCGCACGCAGTCCTGCACTACGGCGCGCAGATCGACCCGGTCCATATGCAGCTCGAATTTTCCGGCCTCGATCTTGGCCATGTCGAGCACGTCCGAGATGAGGTCGAGCAGCAATTCGCCTAAATCGTGGATCAACTGCACATATTCGTCATAACGTGGCGCACCCAGAGGCCCGAACATCTTCTGCCGCATGATATCTGCAAAGCCGATGATCGCGTTCAGCGGCGTGCGCAACTCGTGGCTCATATTGGCGAGGAACGTCGATTTGGCGATATTGGCGGCTTCCGCCTTGTCCCGTGCCGCGGCCGTTTCGAACTCCCGGCGCTTGCGCTCCGTCACGTCCCGGGAGACCCCGATGATGTTCTGCAGATTGCCGGCCTCGTCATAGATCGCGCGGCTGGAGGCCTCGATCCAGACGTAATGCCCATCGCCGTGGCGCACCCGGTATGCGGCCGTCAGCGTTTGTCCGGGCAGGGGTTCGGCATAGATCTTGCCCGCCGCGCTACGGTCGTCGGGATGAACGAGGTCGAGGAAATGGCTTCCGTCGATTTCCGCGGGCGAGCGCTTGAGCACCCGCTGCAACGCCTGGGACGCAGAGACGATGCGCCCCGCACTGTCATAGAGGATGATGATGTCAGAGGCCTGCTCGGCCATGACCCGGTAGGTTTCCTCGGCGCGTTGCTGGGCCGCTTCGGCGGCGACGCGATCGGTAATGTCGTGGCAAACGCCGATGATGCAGGTCACCCGTCCGTCCGCGCCCAGTTCCACTTCGCCGTGGGTTTCGACCACCTTGATGGCGGATTGGGGATCGCGGGCGCGGCTGCGATAGTAGAATGGCCGGCGTTCCTTGACCGCCTTGGCAATTGAGTCCGCGATGAGCTTCCGGTCCTCGGGCAGCACTTGTGCGAGCAGCCATTCGGTATCTGCGCCGCGATCCTCCGGATCCACATCGAGCAATCGGAACATCCCCGGTGACCAGGTGATCGTGTCGGTCGTCAGATCGTGCCGCCAATAGCCGATCTTGGCCGCCCGCTCGGCCAATGCAAACTGCGCCCGCACGCCTTCAAGCGCCGTGGCATCTTCTGTGGCATTGTCTGTCGCGCGCGTCTTATCTGACGGCATGGAATCTCTCCGCGCGGGCACTTGTCCGACGTCGGGAAGGCTACACCGGCCGTATTAAGCAATGCTTGCAATGGTGTCAGACTGCGCGTCAAACGTGCGGCATATTAGGGCATTGTTAACCAGGCTCAGTCGCGCGCGCCGGCCTTCCTGGCGAATCCCCAGGCCGTTTCCGCGAGCGGGCGCACGGCCGCGGCATTCTGTGCCGCATTGGCATTGGCGGCCGTCCCGTCGCGCACGCGCCCGACGATACCCTGAAGAATTCCGGCCAGTTTGAAGAAATTGTAGGCCGCGTAATAGTTCATGTCGGGCGTCTTCTCGCGCCCCGTCCGCCGGCAATACAGGGCCGTGTAGTCTTCCATGCTGGGCACGCCCATGGCCTTGAGGTCGGCGCCCAGCAAGGTCGTGGTGCCGGCCGTGCCGCCGCCGGGCGGCATCTGCCACTGCATCAGGTGGTAGGTGAAATCGGCCAGCGGATCGCCGATCGTCGACAGTTCCCAATCGAGCACCGCCAGCACCTTCGGCTCGGTCGGATGCAGGATCATGTTGTCGAGGCGGTAGTCGCCATGGACGATCGACGGCTTGCCCTCCGGCGGCAGATGCGCCGGCAGCCACTCGATCAGCTTTTCCATCTCCGGAATATTCTCGGTTTCGGAGAGCTTGTATTGTTTGGTCCAGCGCGAGATCTGCCGGCCGATATAATTTCCGGGCTTGCCGAAATCGCTCAGGCCCAGCGCCTCATGGTCGAGCATGTGCAGCCGCGCCAGCGTCTCGTTCATGGCGTCATAGATGGCCGTGCGCTCGGCCGGCTCGCAGTCCGGCAGGAGCGGCCCCCAATAGATCCGGCCCTCCACGCAATCCATGACGTAGAACATCGTGCCGATGATGCTCTCGTCTTCGCACAGCAGATAGGGCTTGGCGACTGGAAAGCCGGTGGGGTGAAGCGCCGAGATGATGCGGAATTCGCGGTCGACCGCATGCGCCGAGGGCAGGAGCTTACCCGGCGGTTTGCGCCGCAACACATATTTGCGGTTCGGCGTCACGAGTTGATAGGTCGGGTTCGATTGTCCGCCCTTGAACTGGCGCACTTCGAGCGGCGTCTGGAAGCCCTCGATGCGTTCGGCCAGATAGCTCTCCAGTTTCTTGACGTCGAAGCGATAGCGGTCCGCGACCTCCTTGGTGCCGGAGAATTTTTCCTGGCGGTCGTCTGTCTCGGCTTCGCTCATCTGCGCTCACTCCCAATTGCGTTTGCGGCATTTTGGGCCGCAGATGCGGTATGACACAAGCCGCTTGGCCGGCCAGGACATGTCCTCAGCGCCGCTTTTCGCGCGCAATCGCGCGCCAGCCGATATCGCGGCGGCAATATCCGCCCGGCCAGTCGATCTTGTCCACGGCGGCATAGGCGCGGGCCTGGGCTTCGGTGGCGCTGGCGCCGATTGCCGTGACGGAAAGCACGCGGCCGCCGGTCGCGATCAGCGCGCCATCCTTGCGTTCCGTCGCGGCATGAAACACGGCGAGATCCGCCGATTGGGCGACGGTGTCGAGCCCCCGGATTTCGCTGCCCTTGGCATAGGCGCCGGGATAACCCTTGGCCGCCATCACCACCGTGAGCGCCACCTCGTCGCGCCAGGCCAGATCGATCTTGTCCAATGTGCCGTCGCGCGCGGCCAGCAGGGCGGCGCACAGATCCGACTTCAGCCGCATCATCAGCACCTGGCATTCCGGATCGCCCCAGCGGCAATTGTATTCGATCAGCTTGGGCCCCTCGGCGGTGATCATCAGCCCGGCATAAAGGACGCCCTGATAGGGCGTGCCCCGTGCCGCCATCGCGGCGATGGTCGGGCGGATGATGCGCGCCATGGTCTGTTCGATGACGTCCGGCGTCAGCACAGGGGCCGGGCTATAGGCGCCCATGCCGCCGGTATTGGGACCGGTGTCGCCGTCATGGGCGCGCTTGTGATCCTGCGCGCCGGCCAGCGGCAGCACATTGCGCCCGTCGCTGAGCACGAAAAAGCTGGCTTCCTCGCCCTCGAGGAATTCCTCGACCACGATGTCGTGCCCGGCCTCGCCGAAACTGCCGGCGAACATGGATTCGATGGCGCTGTCGGCCTCGTCGCGCGTTTCGGCGATGATCACCCCTTTGCCGGCGGCCAGCCCGTCGGCCTTGATGACGACCGGCAGGGGCAGGCTGCGCGCATAGGCCTTCGCCGCCCCGGCCTCGGCGAAACGGCCATAGGCCGCGGTCGGAATGTCGTGTTCGGCGCACAGGTCCTTCACAAAGCCCTTGGAGCCCTCCAGCGCCGCGCCGGCCGCACTTGGCCCCAGAGCCTTGATCCCGGCCGCCTCCAGCCGGTCGGCCAGGCCCGCCACCAGCGGGGCCTCCGGTCCGATCACGACGAAATCGATGGCCTCCCGCTGCGCAAATCCGACCAGTCCGTCCAGATCGCTGGCGGCAATGTCCACGCACTCTGCGACCGACGCGATTCCCGCATTGCCGGGGGCGCAGGTGAGGCTCGAGACGAGCGGGCTCTTGACCAGCGCCCAGGCCAGCGCATGTTCCCGGGCACCGGAGCCCACCAGCAGGACCTTCACGAAATTCCCCTTTCCACAGCCTCGGCGCAGACCCGCCCGGAGCGGCAGGTGCATTTGCCGGGCCGATGTATCATGAATGGGCCATGAGCGAAGCAGCCAATCCGGCCAAGGCCAATCTGCCCGAATTCAGCGTCAGCGAGCTCTCCGGGGCCCTCAAGCGCACGGTCGAGGACGCCTTCCCCTTTGTGCGGGTGCGCGGCGAAATCAGCGGTCTCAAATTCCACTCCTCCGGCCATGTCTATTTCGACCTCAAGGACGAAAAGGCCGTGCTCAATGCCGTGATCTGGCGCGGCGTCGCCCAGAAGCTGAAGACGCGCCCCGAACAGGGGGCCGAGGTGGTCTGCACCGGGCGGATTTCGACCTATGCCGGCTCTTCGCGCTACCAGCTCATCGTCGAGCGGGTGGAGCTGGCCGGGATCGGCGCGCTGATGGCGCTGGTCGAGGCGCGCAAGAAAAAGCTCGCCGCCGAAGGCCTGTTCGCTGTCGAGCGCAAGCGGCCGCTGCCCTATCTGCCGGCCGTCATCGGTGTCGTGACCTCGCCGACCGGGGCCGTGATTCGCGACATCATGCACCGGCTGCAGGAACGCTTCCCGCGCCGGGTGATTCTGTGGCCGGTCGCAGTGCAAGGCGAACGGGCCGCGGCCGAAGTGGCGGCCGCCATTCGCGGGTTCAATGCGCTGGAGCCCGGCGGGCCGATCCCGCGGCCCGATGTGCTGATCGTCGGCCGTGGCGGCGGCTCGATGGAAGACCTCATGGCCTTCAACGAGGAGGAGGTCGTTCGCGCTGCGGCCGAAAGCGCGATCCCGCTGATCTCCGCCGTCGGCCATGAGACCGACACGACGCTGATCGATCTGGCGTCGGACCGGCGCGCGCCCACGCCCACGGCGGCCGCGGAAATCGCGGTGCCGGTGCGCACCGATTTGTTGCAGCAGGTGCTCGATCTGACGCGGCGCAATCTGCGCGGCTTTACCCGCGCCATGGGCGAGCGCCGCACGCGGCTGGCCGGTCTCGCGCGGGCCCTGCCGCGCGCCGACCAGCTTTTTGCACCGTCGCGCCAGCGCTTCGACACCGCCGCCGAGCGGCTGGGTCACGCCCTGCGCCGCAATGTCGAGGAACATCGCCGGGCCTTCATCGAGGCGGTCACCTTGCTGCGGCCCAACCGCGTCGCCAACCGGATCGCGACCGGTCGCGAACGTCTCGACGCGCTGGAGCGGCGCCTTACCCGGTGCACCGGCACGCGCCTCGGCGAACTCGGCAAGCATATCGACGGACTTGGCCGCGTTCTCGAAGGCGTCAGCTATCGCGCGGCGCTGCAGCGCGGCTATGTCGTGCTGCGCGGGGCCGATGGCACCATCCGCCGCCGGGCCGGAACCGTGCAGGCCGGCGAGCGCCTGACCCTGACCTTCGCCGACGGCACGCGCCGGGCCACCGCCGACGACGGCGCCGACAACGGCCCGTCCCACGCCGCAGGAAAAGCTCCGCGCCGGCGCGGCGGCGGCAAGGGCGGGCAGGGAACCCTGTTTTGAGCGGCGCCGGGTCGCGCGCGCCGCGCGCCCGCGCTAGACTTACGTCCGGAAGGCAAGCCAATGAACAAAATGGACCGAGATTTGAGGCCTGAGGGCCTCGCCGAACTGGAATATCTGGACGGCGAATATCACATCGTCCGGCCCGGATCCTTCGTGATCTGCGCCGTGACCGGCGTCCACATCCCGTTGGAGGCGTTGCGCTACTGGAGCGTCGATCTGCAGGAGGCCTATGCCACCCCGGTCGAGGCGCTCAAGCGCTTCCGCGACGCCAAGAAGACCCCCGAATGATTGCTCGCCGGGAGTTTCTGGCGGCGGGTGCGGCCGCGTTGGCGCTGCCACGGCTGGCCTGGGCGTCGGAAGGCCGGCTGTCGTTTCAGGGCAAGCTGGAGCAGGGCGCCCTTGTCATCGGCACGGCGCAACCGGGCGCCAAAGTCTCCGTGGATGGCGATGCGGTCCGGGTCTCGCCTGCGGGCCGCTTCGCCTTCGGCTTTGCCTATGACCGCACCAGGCCGGCGCATGTCGTCGCGCATTATGCCGATGGCACCCGCGAGGCCCGGGCGGTCGAGCCCAGTGCCCGCACCTATGAGGAACAGCACGTCAACGGCCTGCCGCAGAAATTCGTGACGCCCTCGAAGAAAGACCTCGCCCGCATCCATCGCGAAGCCATGACCATCGTGGCCGCCCGCAAGCGCGACACGCCCGGCGTCGGCTTCGCCGAGCCTTTCGAATGGCCCTTTCCCGGAATCGTCTCGGGCCTCTATGGCAGCCGGCGCATCGACAATGGCACGCCGATGGCGCCGCATCTGGGCGTCGATATCGCCGCGCCGGAGGGCACGCCCATTCATGCGCCCGCCGATGCCGTGGTCTCGATCGCCGGCGACTATTTTCTCGATGGCGGCTTTACGCTTCTCGATCATGGCCATGGCGTGTCGACCTGCTATCTGCATCAGAGCAAGCGCATGGTGAAGGTGGGCGACAAGATCGCGCGCGGTCAGGTCATCGGTCTGGTCGGACAGACGGGCCGGGCCACGGGCCCGCACACCCATTGGGGCCTGTGCTGGTTTCAGCTCAAGCTCGATCCTTCGCTGCTCACGCCGACGCCCTTGCCGCCCAAGTCCTGAGCGTCGCGTCCGCGGCGGCTGCGCGGCTTGTCGCCGCTTTTCGGCCAGCGCCGATGAATCCAAAGCCATTGCGAGGGCCGGGCCCGCACGCATTTCTCGATCACCGCGTTGATTGCTTCGGTGAGCCGCAGTACGTCGCGGTCGTGATCCTCGCTCGCCTTGGCGAAGATCGGTTCGTGCACGGTGACGCGGAATCGTGCCCCGCCCATCCGCTCATTGGACACCGGCAGCAGCACTGCGCCCAGTTTCAGGGCCAGCACGGCAGGCGCCGGCGTCGTCATCGCCATCCGCCCGAAGAACGGCACGGGAATGCCCTCATTGGTCTTCTGGTCGACAAGGATGAAGATCGATTTGTTGGCGCGCAGCAGGGTGAAGATCCGGCGGGTGCCCTGCGCACCCTTCGAAATCACTTCGGCCGGACCGTTGGCCGTGCGCTGCTTGACCGTCCAGCGATCGACATAGGGATTGTTGACGGGCCGGTAGACCGTTCCGCCCTCGACACCGTAATCGGCCGCGGTGATCGGCATGATTTCCCAATTGGCGAGATGGCCGGACAGGAAGATGATGCCCTTGCCGCTGGCCTTGGCGGTTTCGACATGATCGAGACCGACGACTTCGATCCGCGGATCGTCTCCGGTCATGCGGAAGGCTTCGAGATGGGGATACTCGGCGACCGTGCGGCCCAGATTGTCCCACATCTCCGTCAGGATGGGGGCGATCTCGTCGGCGGTCTTGTCGGGATAGGCCGCAAGCAGGTTGTCGCGGGCCCGTCTTGTCACGCTGGTGCGGGCCAGGATTTGCCGCCCGATGAAGCCGCCCAGTGCGGAGGCGCGATCGACGCCAAGGACCCGGAACAGCGCCATGAAGGCGAAAAACAGCGCTGCCTCCGCGCCGTAGCGCAGCCGCATGGCGAAGGACAGGGGCGTGCCCGCATCGTCCGTCTGGGCCATCAGTTCGTCTCCTCCGGCCCGCCCGCAACCTTCGTCAGCAGGCCGTCCAGCGCCGCAGGGTCGTCGAATCGGGCCTCGACCGGCAATACCGTAATCCCTTCGCGGTGCAGGGGCGCCAGGCGAACGTAGTCTTTTTCGGTGGTGATCAGCAGGGCTCGATTGTCGCGCGCCTTGGCCTTGAGGCGGGCGATTTCGGCGGCGGTATAGGGGTGATGGTCGGGATAGCGCCGTGCCTCGATGACCTCCGCGCCCTGTGCCCGCAATGTCTCGAAGAATTTCTCGGGTCGCCCGATGCCGGCAAACGCGACAATCGGCGTGCCGGCGAGCGCCGGGGCTTTGGACGGCTGCAATCTCGCCCGCAGAACGGGACCGGAAAATCCCGGGAGGCCGGGCGCGCCGTTTCCGACGAGCACGACCGCGTCGGCGCGGGCCAGGCCTTGCGCCACCGGCTCCCGCAAGGGGCCGGCCGGCAGGACCCGGCCATTGCCGAACCCGATCTCTGCATCGACGACGACGATGGACAGGTCCTTGGCCAGCGTGAAATTCTGGTGGCCGTCATCCATGACGATGGTGTCGAACCCGTTGTCGTCCGCAAGCCGGGCGCCGGACGGGCGGTTGCGCGCAATGATCGTCGGCGCGGCCGCGGCCAGCAGCAGAGGTTCGTCGCCGGTTTCGCCGGCGCTGTCCTTTGCGGGGTCGACAAGGTAGGGGCCACCGATCTTGCCGCCATAACCGCGCGACAGGAACACCGGACGGTGTCCCTGCGCCGCCAGTCTGCGCGCAAGCACGAGGGCGACGGGCGTCTTGCCGCTGCCGCCGACCGTAAGATTTCCCACACAGATGACGCGCGCCTGCGGCCGGTATGGCGTCGCGTGCCGGGCCTTCCAGGCGACACTGGCGCCATAGAGCCAGCCGAGCGGCGACAGGATGCGCGCCGCGAGACGCGCGGTCATGTCTCGTTCTTGCCAGAAATCAGGTGCACGCATGGCGCGCCATCAGGGCTTCGACGGCCGATCGTGTCTTTTCGACCGCGCCGCCCAGGGTTGCCGCGCCCGATGCCGCGCGCTGCGCCATTGCGGCTGCCTCGTCCGGCGCGCGCAGAAGGCGCTCGGCCAGGGCCGCGATCTCGCCACTGGAATGGACACGGCCGGCGCCCTGCGCCTCGAAGATGGCGGCGTAGGCATCGTCGAAATTGGCCGTGTGCGGGCCGGCCAGCACGGCGCAGTCCAGCCGCGCGGCTTCGAGCGGATTCTGACCGCCATGCGGCACGAGGCTGCCCCCGATGAAGGCGAAACGTGCGATCCGGTAGAACAGGCCCAGATCGCCGATCGTGTCGGCAATATAGATCGCGGAATCGGCCGCGGGCAGTGTGCCCTCGGCGCGGCGGACCGCATGGCGCGTGCCGCACAGCATGGCGATGTCACTGCCGCGTTCGGGATGGCGCGGCACGACGATTGTCAGCAGATCCGGAAATTTCTGCCGCAAGGCGTCGTGCACGGGCAGAACCGTTTCCTCCTCGCCGGGATGGGTCTGGGCCGCCAGGAGAACGGGGCGGTCGCCGATCGCCAGGCGCAGCGCCGCCAGAGATTCGGGGTCGGCGGGCAGGGGCGGGGCGTCGGCCTTGAGGCTGCCCGTCACCTCGACGTCTCTTGCCCCCAGAACCGCAAGCCGCGTGGCCGTCTGTGTATCGATGGCCAGACACAGATCATAGCGGGACAACAGCGCCGCGGCGCTGCGTCGGGCGCGTCGCCAACCGTCAAACGATCGCGCCGACATGCGGCCATTGATCAGGCCCAGGCGTCACGCCGCGTGCATGCGCGCCCAGCACCATATTGGGCCAGATTTCGGAATCGACGAACAGGCCGATCGCGGGCTTCCAGTGATCCAGAAAGCGGGCCACGGCGGATGGCGTGTCGATCGGCGCAAATTGATGCAGCACACCTTCCGGCAGGCGCTCGGCGAGCAGCTTGGCCGCCGTCACCGTGCCGCTGGTCACCAGAATGCTCCGGCCCTCGTCACGCAACGCATCGACCAGCGGCAGGGCGGCCAGAGATTCGCCGACACTCGCGCCATGAATCCACAGCAGGGTCCCGGCCGGTCGTGCCAGTTTCGTTCGTCCGACGCGCTCGGCCATGCGCGCCGGATCCTCCTTGCCCCGCAGCATGCGCTGGCGCAGAAGCATCGGCGCGACGGGCGCCAGTGCGTAACTTGCGCAGCGATAGGCGGTGAGACCGAGCGGAAGCGTTGCCATTGCGCGTCAGCCCGGGCGCGCGGGCTGCAGGACGGCGCCGCTCTCGCCATCCGCCTCGAGCCCATGGCTGTAAAGCCGGGCATAGAGGCCTTTCTGCGCGATCAGCTCGCCATGCCTGCCGGATTCGAGAATGCGGCCCCGGTCGAGCACATAGATGCAATCGGCCTCGAGCACGGTCGACAGGCGATGGGCGACCACCAGGGTCGTGCGCCCCTTCATCAGCCGCGCCAGGCCCTCCTGGACGTGGCGTTCGCTCTCGGTGTCGAGGGCCGAGGTCGCTTCGTCCAGCAGCAGGATCGGCGCATCGCGCAGCATGGCGCGGGCAATGGCAATGCGCTGGCGCTGGCCACCCGACAGTTTCAAGCCGCCCTCGCCAACCCGGGTGTCATATCCCTGCGGCAGTTCGCGGATGAAGGCATCGGCGGCCGCCGCCGAGGCGGCCGCTTCGATCTCGGCGCGCGTTGCGTCGCGGCGGCCCAGAGCGATGTTTTCGGCAACGGTTTCGTCGAACAGAATCGGTTCCTGGGTCACCAGCGCGATCTGCGCCCGCAGCGAGGCAAGCGTGACGCCGCGAATATCCTGCCCGTCGATCGCGATGGTGCCGCGCTCGACATCATAGAAGCGCAGGAGAAGATTGAAGATCGTCGATTTTCCGGCGCCGGACGGGCCGACCAGCGCAACCGTGCTGCCCGGGGCGATGTCGAACGAGATCCCGTCGACGGCCGGCGTCGCGTTCTTGTCGGCATAGTGAAAGGCGACATCCTTGAAGCGTCACGGCGCCGCCCTGCGGCGCGGGCGCGATCGTCAGCGGTTTTGCCTGCGGCTTGTCGACGATCTGCGGCTTGGCGTCGATGATGGCGAAGATGCGGTTGGCGGCTGACAGGCCCTCCGTCGAGATCGCCCAGAGCTGGCTCAGCGTGCGGATCGGCTGCTGCGCCAGCAGCATCGCCGCGACGAAGGCGATGAACTGGTTGAATTCGAGCTGGCCGTTGAGATGCTGATAGCCGGCATAGCCGAAGGTGATGGCCGCTGCGAAGCCGCCGA
This sequence comes from uncultured Pseudomonadota bacterium, assembly GCA_963710925.1. Classification (GTDB taxonomy): domain Bacteria; phylum Pseudomonadota; class Alphaproteobacteria; order Micropepsales; family Micropepsaceae; genus Rhizomicrobium. The sequence continues at coordinate 29,307 of CAVQBY010000008.1, forward strand.
TCGCGTCGGTGGCCGGAACGGCGGCGGCGCGCGCGCGCACCGCGCGCAAGAGATAGCGCAGCCGCTGGAAGATCAGCCGGTCGGACGCGGCGGCAGCGTGTTCCTCGAGATTGTAGGCCTTGATGATGCGCCGGCCGGAGAGCGCTTCGGACAATGCCTTGGACAGCACGCCGGTCTCCTCCATGCCCCGCGTCGAGGCCTTGCGCAGCGCACGGCTCAGCGCCTGCGTCACCCAGGCCACGGCCGGCAGCAGCACGATCGAGATCAGCGAAAGCTGCCAGTCCTCATAGAACATCACGACCGCCAGGCCGATGAAGGAGAAGACCTCCTTGCCGAGGCCCGCGACGCCACGGGTGATCGAATTGCGCAGGAGCGTCGTGTCGTACAGGAAATTGGAGATCAGTTCGCCCGAATGGCTGGCATTGACCGCACCGATGTCGAGGCGGATCTGGCTGCGGAACATGTCGCGCTGCACCGCGGCGACGATGCGCTCGGCAATGGTGTTGAGCAATGCGTCCTGGCCGAAGGTGCTGATTGCGCGCACCACGACAATCGCGAGAATGGCCAGCGGGATGACGATGAGCATCTCCGCGTTCTTGTCCAGGAAGATCGCCTTTGTGGCCGGATCGGTGATGTAGGCCAGCGTCCCGTTCAGACCGGAGGCGACAATCATGCAGACCGCGGCGATGGCCAGTGCCGCCCAGTGTCCGCCCATGTAATCGCGGAGCAGGCGGCCGATAATGGCGAAATCGCCGGATCGGCCCCCGGTTGCGGCGCTCCTGGGCGGCGGGCTGGCGGAGCCTTTGTCAGCTGTCATGTTTTCGGACCGGAGCGCCATGGCAGAGAGCCCATACCACGGCCCGGCGCCGCCGGGCGACCCTGGCAGGGCGGCGAGGTTAAGTCGCCGCCGGGTGGTCCGGATCCATCAACCGGTGCAGATGCACGACAAAGTAGCGCATATGGGCATTGTCCACCGTCGCTTGTGCGGCGCCCCGCCAGGCCGCCAGCGCGGAATTATAGTTCGGATAGATGCCGATCACATCCAGCTTGGACAAGTCCCGGAACTGGGTCGATTTGGGGGAAACGACTTCCCCGCCGAAGACCATGTGAAGCAGCTGTTTGGATTCGGAACCGGTCATGGCGATCCTCAATGTCGGGGCAGGGCAAGGTGCACCAGCCGGTCGAGCAGCGCGCGTTGCAGCGCCGGTCCGGCACTGACGACCGTGGGCTGGAGCGGCTCGGCACCGTTGTACCGCAACATCTCGCCCCGATGGTTGGTCACCCGTCCGCCCGCTTCGCGGACGATGATGTCGCCGGCCGCTAGGTCCCAATCATGCTTGGCCGAAAGGGCGAGCATGGCGTCGAAACTGCCGCCGGCAACGAGCGCCATCCGATAGGCGATTGACCCGCGGGTTTCAACCGTCATCTCGGGCCATGGGGTGTTGGGCGCCTGCGACCAGACCGGATGGGCGAAGGTGGCCTTGGCCGCCAGCATGCGGCACCCCTCGACGCTCGCCTGAGGGCTGACCCGGATCGGCACACCATTGAGGCGGGCGCCGCCGCCCTCGGCGGCCGTGAAGCATTCCTCGGTGACGGGATTGTAGACGACCCCGCAGAGCGGGCGGCCGGCTTCGACCACCGCGGCGCAGATCGTGAAATGGGGCCGTCCCTTGAGGAACGCGACGGTCCCGTCGATCGGATCGACGATGAAGGTCCGGGCGGCGATGCGGCGAGCCGGGTCGTCTTCGGTTTCTTCGGAGAGCCAGCCATAGGCGGGGCGGGCGGCGCCCAGCGTGTCGCACAGAAACCTGTCGACGGCGAGATCGGCGTCGGTGACGAGCTGGCCCTTGCCCTTGTCCCAGCTGCGGTATTGGCCGCCGAAATAGCTACGCGCGATCTTGCCGGCTTCGCGCACGGTCTCTTCGAGCAGCGCGAGATCGCGGTCCGGCGCGGCTTCAGGAGCCGGCAACGGTCATGCCTTCGACGCGCAGGGTCGGCGCATTGGTGCCGTATCGGAACACCAGATCGTTGGCTGGCGTCAGGGCGCGGAACATGTCCTTGAGGTTTCCGGCGACCGTCACGCCCGAGACCGGATAGGCGATCTGCCCGTTCTCGATCCAGAAGCCGCTGGCGCCGCGGCTGTAATCGCCGGTCACGGAATTGACGCCCATGCCCATCAGCTCGGTGACGTAGAACCCGTCCTTGATGTCGGACATGAGCGTCGGAGGGCGTCAGCGTGCCGGCCTCCATATAGAGATTGGTGGGCGAGGGGGCCGGCGGACCGCCGGTGCCGCGGGCGGCATGGCCGGTCGAGGTCAGGCCCAATTGTCGGGCGCTGGCACAGTCCAGCAGCCATGTCGTCAGCACGCCCGCGTCGATCAACGCCGTGCGCTTGTTGGCGACGCCCTCGCCGTCGAACGGCTTGGAGCGCAGCCCGCGGATGCGGTGCGGATCATCGATGATCCGGATGTTCGGCCCGAACACGGCCTTGCCCATCTGGTCCTTGAGGAAGCTGACACCGCGGGCGATGGCGCTGCCGGAGATGGCGCCGACGAAATGGCCGACGAGTCCGGAGGCCACCCGGGGATCGTAGACAACCGGCACGGTTGCCGATTTGGCCTTGCGCGGGTTGAGGCGCGCCACAGTGCGTTCGCCGGCGCGGCGTCCCACCGTTTCGGGGCTTTCGAGGTCGCTCGCATGGCGGGCACTGGCGCTGTCATAGTCGCGCTCCATGCCCGTGCCCTCGCCGGCCAGAACGGCGACACCGATGCTGCGGCTGGTGCTGGCATAACGGCCGAAAAATCCTTCGGAGGTGGCCAGCGCAATCGCGCTGCGGCCGTAGCCGGCGCCGCCGCCCTCCGAATTGGTCACGCCCTTGACGGCCATGGCCGCGGCTTCGACCGCCCGCGCCCGTTCGATCAGCAGATCGGCCGAGGGCTCGTCCGGATCTTCCAGGTCGAGCGCCGGATAGTCGCGCGCCAGCAGCTCGGCAGGGGCCAGCCCGGCATAGCGGTCTTCCGGCGCCAGCCGGGCCATCGCCACGGCCCGGTCCGGCAATTCGGCCAGCGCCTCGGGCGAGTGGTCTGTGGAAGAGACGAAGGCCACGCGCGCGCCGACGAAGACGCGCAGGCCCAGGTCGGCGCTTTCCGAGCGTTCGACGTCTTCCAGATTTCCCAGCCGGTAGGAGACGCCCGCCGAAGTGCTCTCCACCAGAAGGGCATCGGCCGCGTCGGCGCCGGCTTTGCGTGCGGCCTCGAGCAGCTGTTCGAGGACGCGCTGCGGAGCTTGTTTTGTCTGTGCTGTCACGCGCTCACAAAGCCACAGCTTCCGGCACGAAGGCAAGCCACAGGCAGGCGACGATGCCCACGATATAGGCCAGGAATGTCAGGACCATGCCGATCAGCCGCAGGGCCGAGGGGCCTTCGTTGCGGCTCAGGCCGATGCCGTGGAACAATCGGCCAAGGGTGAGCGGAACTCCGATCGCGTGGATAACCCAGACGGAGCCGCCCAGCGGCATCAGCGCCCACATCAGCAGCAGCGCCATGGGCGTGTATTCGGTGTTGTTGGCGTGCGCGCGCAGCGGCCGGGCCATGGCCGGATTGCCGCCGTCGCCGATTCCGGTCTCGGTCTTCACCCGCGCGCGGACGACCAGCATGCCCAGCACCAGCATGATGAAGGCGTTGATCGCCGCATAGAATGCAAACAGGTGAAACGGCTCATTGAAGGCGTCGAGCATGATCGGGTCTCCAGCCACAGCAAGGGGCATGTGAGGGCCGATTTGCCCCCGGGTCAAGCGGGCGGGGATCGGTCCAGGCGCAGCCCACAGGGCCTCGCTCCGGCCATGGCAAGCGTCTAAGTCGCGTCCGCGGCCGTGAGGTAGAGCATCTTCTCCTTGAAGGCGAAGAACATCCGCAGCTTGGTGAGCTCCGAATAGCCCAGATAGAGCGGTGCATTTCCGAAGCAGCGTATCAACATGCCGTTGGTGTCGTTGTGCAGCGAATGGCTGCGGAAGGAATAGCTACCCCCGCATTTGCTGTCCGAATTGTCGCGATAGATTGCGATCTGCGGATTTTTGATCGTGATGCCGCTGGCGCTGAGCGACTTGAAGTCGTGCGGCGCCGGCGCGGCATCCGGCGACTTTCATCTTCGGCGATCCCGAACGCCAGCCGTGCCGCGCGCGAGCTGAGCATCCCGTCGGGCACCGACGGTTCGACCTGCGACTTGACCGTCTCGCCGTCCAGTGTCATGTCGAAATAGAAGGTTTGCGAGTGCAGGCCACGCGACTGAAGCGGGATCGCGGCCACTGGCGCGCTCCGCGTCCAGTAGATGACCTGGTGCGGGCAGTGGTCCTGCGAGAACAGTCTTACTTTTCCGTGCCCCAGATCGAGTTCGACATCCATCATCTTGAGAACGTCGTAGCCGAGGATGCCCGCGACGCGCGGGTCCCTGCCCAGTGCCCCGTATGACACCGCGAGGAATGCGCGCACCGCCGCGTGGCCGAGTTTCAGATCCGCCGCGACCTGTTCCTTGACCTGTTGTCCGGCCAACGTCATCGAAAGGTTCTGGGGAATGGAGGAGCGTCGCAGGTGGACGGCATTGGCCGCCGCGGCCGTAATCGCGGAAATGGTCATCGAAGGCGATAGCTTGAAGTAGACATCGGCGCCGTTGACGTTCACCGGGATCAGAAGATCGGCGTCCGAGGTGCGGACGATGTCCAGCGAAGCCGCCTGCTTCAGTTGACAGGCCGGGCCGGCCACTACCGCTGGGCTCCAGCACAGCCCAGCCCCGATCAAGGCTGCCAGGAGCCCTCGCTTTACAGATTTCATGACATCCCCCTTGCCACCAATACTGAAAGTCATCCACATCATGACAGGTGAGATCAAGAATAATTCGAAGAGCACGCCACGAATACATGTGTATTCAGGGGCAGGGGCGTGAATCTTGGAAGGTTATTTGCGGGCCGGTCCGCCGGAGCCCGGCAGGCCCAGCCGGCCCCACATCTCGTTGACCCGCCGGACGACCGCCTCGTCCATGGCGAGCTTCCGGCCCCATTCGCGGTGGGTCTCGGGCGGCAACTTGTTGGTGGCGTCGAGCCCGATCTTCGAGCCCAGGCCGGATTCGGGCGAGGCGAAATCGAGATAGTCGATCGGCGTGTTCTCGATCACGGTGATGTCGCGCGCCGGGTCCATGCGGGTGGAGATGCGCCCACATCACGTCCTTCCAGTCGCGCGCATCGATGTCGTCGTCCACGACGATCACCCATTTGGTGTACATGAACTGGCGCAGATAGGACCACACGCGCCATCATCACCCGCTTGGCGTGGCCGGGATAGGCCTTCTTCATGGAGACGACGGCGATGCGGTAGGAGCAGCCTTCCGGCGGCAGCCAGAAATCGACGATCTCCGGGAACTGCTGCTTCAGCAGCGGAATGAACACCTCGTTCAGCGCTTCGCCCAGCACGGAGGGCTCGTCCGGCGGCCGGCCGGTGAAGGTCGAGAGATAGATCGGATCGCGCCGCATGGTGATGGCGGTCGACGGTGAAGACCGGGAAGTGCTCGACCGAATTGTAATAGCCGGTGTGGTCGCCATAGGGGCCTTCGTCGCGATAGTCGTCGAGCGAGACTTCGCCCTCGATCACGATCTCGGCCTCGGCCGGCACCTTGAGCGGCTGGCTCACGCAATCGGCCAGCTCGACGCGGCTGCCGCGCAACAGCCCGGCGAACTGGTATTCGGACAGCGTGTCCGGCACCGGCGTCACCGCGGCCAGGATGGTGCCCGGATCGGCGCCGATCACGGCGGCGGCGGGCAGGGGCTCGCGCTTTTCCTTGCTCCAGCGCGCATGATGCTGGGCGCCGCCGCGATGCTTCAGCCAGCGCATGATGCGTCTGGTTCTTGTCCAGCACCTGCATGCGGTAGATGCCGAGATTGTAATTGTCTTCGCGCGCCTCGCCGGGCCCTTGGTCACGACCAGCGGCCAGGTGATCAGCGGCGCCGGCTCGCCCGGCCAGCAGGTCTGGACCGGCAGGCGCGCGAGATCGATGTCGTCGCCCTTCAGCACGACCTCCTGGCAGGCCGGCTTGCCGCCGAGCAGCCGCCCACCGTCTTCGGCTTCATCGACATCACGGTCTTCGCCAGCGGCAGCAGATCCATCGCTTCGCCGAGGCTGCGCGGCGGTTCGGGCTGGCGCAGCATGGCCAGCAGTTCGCCGACCTCGCGCAGCGAATGCCGCATCGCGGCGCTCCTTGCCGCCCATGGTCACGCCCATGGCCACGCGCTTGACCGTGCCGAACAGATTGACCAGCACCGGCATGTCCGAGGGCGAGCCGTCGGCCTTGAGGGGCTTTTCGAACAGCACCGCCGGCCCGCCCTCGGCCAGCAGGCGGGTCTGGATTTCCGTCATTTCGAGCACGGTGGAGACCGGCTCGCTGCACGCGCACCAGTTCGCCCTCGCTTTCGAGCCTGGCGATGAAGTCACGCAGCGAGCGATAGCTCATCGCAGATCAGTCAGTCCTCGTTCTCGACGGTCCATTTCGAACGTGCGGCATGACGGATGCCGTAGCCGAGATAGATGACCAGCCCGATCAGCAGCCAGCCGACCAGCCGGGCCCAGGTCTCGGGCGGCAGGCCGGCGATCATGGCTCCGCACACGATGACGCCGGCCGGGGCGGTGAACCACACGATGGGCGTGCGGAAGGGCCGCTTGGCCCTGGGCGCCTTCACCCGCAGGATCATCACGGCAATGCAGACCAGCACGAAGGCCGACAGCGTGCCGATCGACACCAGTTCGCCCAGCACGTTGAGTGGCAGCAGGCCGGCGGCGATCATCGCCACGAATCCGGTCACCAGCGTGCCGCGAAAAGGTGTGCGGAAACGGGGATGGATCTGACGGAACAGCGGCGGCAGGAAGCCGTCGCGGGCCATGGAATAGAAGACGCGCGACTGGCCGTAGAGCGACACGAACACCACCGAGGCCAGGCCGACCACCGCACCCATATTGACGATCGGCGCCAGCCACGCCAGGCCCTGGACGTTCGCAACGGCCAGCGAGACCGGATGATCGACATCGAGCGTCTTGTAGGGCGCGATCCCGGTCAGCACGATCGACATCAGGATGTAGAGCACGGTGCAGATCGCCAGAGATCCCAGGATGCCGATCGGCATGTCGCGTTGCGGGTTCTTGGCTTCCTGCGCCGAGACCGACACCGCGTCGAAGCCGATATAGGCGAAGAAGACGAGCCCGGCCGCCGCGAAGATGCCGGACCAGCCGAACTGTCCCGGGCCCGTATTCGGCGGGATGAAGGGCGTGAGATTGTCGGCTTTGACGTAGGACAGGCCGAAGCCGATCACCGCCAGCACCACGGCCACCTTCACCAGCACCATGGCGCCATTGAAGCGCGCCGATTCCTTCACGCCGACGATCAGGAAGGCTGTGAGCATGGCCACCAGTGCAATCGCGGGCAGATTGATGATGGCGCCCGTGAAGACGATGGCGTGACCATTGAAGTCGAGTGGCGCGCTGGACAGCGCCTTGGGCAGATGGATGCCGAAATCGGCCAGCAGGCTGCGGAAATAGCCGGCCCAGCCGACGGCGACGGTCGAGGCCGCGACGCCATATTCCAGCACCAGGTCCCAGCCGATGAACCAGCCCAGGAATCGGCCCATGGTGGCGTAGGTGTAGGTATAGGCGCTGCCGGAGACCGGGATCATCGAGGCCATTTCGGCATAGCAAAGTCCGGCGAAGAGACAGCCAATCCCGGCAATGATGAAGGAGATCACGATCGCCGGCCCGGCGTGCTCGGCTGCGGCCGTGCCGGTGATGACGAAGATGCCCGCCCCGATGATGGCGCCGATGCCCAGGCCGATCAGCGACCATGGGCCCAATGCGCGATGCAGTTCGTCTTCGTCCGCTTCCGGACGGGCGAGCGTGTCGGACATGAAGTACCCCCTCTGTGCCGCGTGCGACGGACCTCGCCGCGGATTCGTTCTGCAGGCAATCTTGCACGAGGCCGGGGCCAAGCCAACCTCGCACGCGCCCGGCGGGGTGTTCAAAATCGAGTGCGTTCGCGGGCTTAGCTTTCCGACCAGACGGCCAGCTCATTGCCGTTGGGATCGCGCAGATGGAACCGGCGCCCGCCGGGAAAGTCGTGCCGTTCGATTATTTCGGCGCCAGCGCTTGTCACTTTCCGTTCCATGCTGTCGAGATCGGCGGCATAAAGAACGATCAGCGGTCCGCCCTCGCGGACCACCTTGCGGTCCGCGTTGAAGCCGCCATTGCGGCCCTCGCACGTGAAGGCGACATAGTCCGGCCCGTAATCGGTGAAGCTCCAACCGAAGGCGTCACCATAAAACCGTTTGGTCGCTGCCATGTCGGGCGCGGGAATTTCGATGTAATCGAGCGATCCGTCTGCGGGCATGAGATTGTTCCTTCTTTGTTCCCATTAGGCCGAACGGGCCGCCGCGCGTCAAGACCGGCCGGAGTTTGCGGCGCTATGCGTTTCACGCCATCGTCGGAAATCTTGGATTCGGAGGGGGCAGGGGCATGGATTCGACGGGGAATTTCAGCGCACAGATGACCGCCTGGCTGGGGGCGATCGACAGTTTCGTCTGGGGCCCGGCCATGCTGGTGCTGCTGCTCGGAACCGGGCTCTATCTGACGTTGGGCATGGGGCTGATGCCCATGCGCCGCATCCCGACGGCCTTCCGCCTCTTGATGCGCGGCCGCAAATCGGTGTCGGGCGACAAGGGCGATATCACCCCCTTCCAGTCGCTGATGACGGCCCTGTCGGCGACCATCGGCAATGGCAACATTGTCGGAGTAGCCGCGGCGATCGCGATCGGCGGTCCGGGCGCGGTGTTCTGGATGTGGATGACCGCGCTGGTCGGCATGGCGACGAAATATTCCGAAGCCGTGCTGGCGATCCGCTATCGCGAAACCGACTCGACCGGCCGCTATGTCGGCGGGCCGATGTACTACATCAAGAACGGGCTGGGCCGGCATTGGGCGTGGCTCGGATTCACCTTCGCCTTTTTCGCCACCATCGCCGGTTTCGGCATCGGCAACATGTTCCAGGCCAAGGCCGTCGTCGATGTGGTCGGCGGCAATCTGGGCGTGCCCAACTGGATCACCGGCCTGGTCATGGCGGGGCTGACCTTTCTGGTCATCATCGGCGGGGTGAAGCGGATCGGGCAGGTGGCCGAATATCTCGTCCCCTTCATGGCCGCGGTCTATATTGGCGGCGGCCTCTTCATCATCGCGCTGCATCTCGGCGATGTGCCCGAAGGGCTCCTGTTCATCGTGCGCAATGCCTTCACGCCCACGGCGGCGGCGGGCGGCTTCGCCGGATCCGCGGTCTGGATCGGCATCCAGTATGGCGTCGCCCGCGGCATCTTCTCCAACGAGGCGGGCCTCGGCAGCGCCCCCATCGCCCATGCGGCCGCGCAGACCAGGGATCCCGTGCGTCAGGGCATGATCGCGATGCTCGGCACCTTTATCGACACGATCTGCGTCTGCACGATCACCGCACTTGTCATCGTCACCGTGCACGTGCCCGTGGCCGGCGCCGATGGTCTCGCGCATATGCTGCCGGCGTGGCAGAGCGGCAAGACAGGCGCCGATCTGTCCATGCTCGCCTTCAATGGCGGCATCGCCGGCGGACGCTGGATGGTGATGTTCGGTTCGATCATCTTCGCCTACACCACGATCCTGGGCTGGAGCTATTACGGCGAACGCGCGGCCGAATATCTGTTCGGCGAAAAGATCGTCACGCCCTATCGTTACATCTGGGTCGGGTTTGTCTTCATCGGGTCGGTCATTGAACTGAAGACGATTATCACCGTGGCCGACATCATGAATGCCCTGATGGCGATCCCCAACCTGATCGCGCTGCTGCTGCTGAGCGGCACGATCTTCAAGCTGACGCGCGCGTCGCGCCTTGCCACCAAAGGCGACCTCGACGCGCCGCCGCCGGAGCTTCCGGCGACGGCCGCCGCGGAGTAGCCGCCTGGAAATCGCCCTGGTTCATTGCCGCTCGGTTGCGGCGATGGCTGACAGGTCGAAGGCCCAGGCCTGCGCCGAACCGCACCAGATCTGTCGGTTTGGCGGGCCGAGCGCCCGGCGCTGACGGATGGTCCCGACGCGAAGCGTATAGCTTGGCGTCTCACCGACGGCGGCGGAATAGACGGGCGTGCCGCAGTTCGGGCAGAAGGCGTGCACCCGCTGTCCGCCGCTGTCGGCGGTCTTGACGTAGGTCTTCGGCGTGCCGCGCAACACGAAGCTTTCCGCCGGCGCCGCGATCGCCGTGCGATAGGCGGTGCCGCTCAGCATCTGGCAGTCGGTGCAATGGCAGATACGCACCGTTCCCGGCTCAACTTCCGCCTGGAACGTGATCTGTCCGCAATGGCAATGCCCGTCGATCCTCATGGCATCACCCCGGTGTAGATCGAGGCGGGGCGCAAGAGCCGTCCCGTGCGCTGTTGTTCGCGCGCATGGGCGGTCCAGCCGGCCGTGCGCGCGGCGGCGAAGATCGGCGTGAAGGCCTGGCGCGGGATCTGCAGCGCGTCGAGCAGGATCGCGGTGTAGAACTCCACATTGGTGTCGAGCGGCCGGTCGGGCTTGGCGTTTGCCAGCGCCTTGCGCGCATAGGCTTCCACCTCGGCGGCGAAGCCCAGGTCGGACTTGTTCGATTTGAGCGCCTCCACCGCCTTCTTCAGCACGTCGGCGCGCGGGTCGCGCACGCGATAAACACGGTGGCCAAACCCCATCAGCCGTTCGCCGCGGGCGAGCGCCGCGTCGATCCACGGCGCGATGCGCCCGGCGCTCCCGATGGCGTCGAGCATTTCGAGGACCGGTTCCGGCGCGCCGCCATGGAGCGGCCCGGTCAGCGCGCAATAGGCGCCCGTCACCGCCATGAAGAGATCGGCCTGGGTCGAGGCGATGACGCGCGCGGTGAAGGTCGAGGCATTCATGCCGTGATCGGACACGGTGACGAGATAGGCATCGAGGGCCGCGGCTTCCGCGCGTGAGGCGGATTCGCCGCGCAGCATCCGCAGCGTGTCGGCGGCATGGCCCAGCACCGGAATCGGCGCCACCGGCGTGTCGCCCCGCATATGGCGCACCAGCGCCGCCGCCAGCACCGGCATGGCCCCGACCAGCACCGCCTCGGGCGTCAGCCCCGGCTCGGGGCAGAGCGCGGCCACAGCCATGCGGAAGCCGTCGACGATGGGCATGTTCTTCACCGCCGGCAGGATCGCCGGCAGGCGCCGGAAGGCGCGGTCCCGCGCCTCGCCGAGCTGGGACCGGACCTCGGCCTCGGTCACGCCCCGGCCGCTGCCGATCGACCACAAGCGGGCCGTCAGCGCCTCGAAGCTGGCCTGGAGCGCGAGATCGTCGATCCGGTCGCCGGCGATGATCAGCTCGCCCTTCTCGCCGTCCACATGGGAGAGGGCGGTTTCGGCGGCGGCGACCCCATCGAGGCCGATGGGGGATTTGGATTGCAGGGTCATGACCAGCTCCTTGTTGCGTCGCAACAAAGATTGGTCCCCTTTTCATATTGATCAATCTTGATTAGCTTGATCAATATGAAAAAATCCAGCGATCCCCTCTACCTCACGGCCCGCGAAGCGGCGGGCGAGCTCTCGGTGTCCCCGGCGACCCTCTATGCCTATGTCAGCCGTGGCCTGATCCGCTCAGAGCCGGTGGGGGACAGCCGCGCCAAACGCTACCGCGCCGACGATGTCCGCAGCCTCAAGAACCGCCGGGCCCCGCCGGGCGGCTCCCGCGCCCCCGAGGGGGAAATGCCGGTGCTTGATTCGGCCATCTGCACCCTGACCGAAGACGGCCCGATCTATCGCGGCGTTCCCGCCGTGGCGCTGGCCCAAACGGCCAGTCTTGAACAGACCGCGACCCTGTTGTGGGACGCCAATGGCGCCGACCCCTTTGCAGACGACAATCTGCCGGTAAGGAGCGAGGTCATGCGCGCGGTGCTGGTGGCCACGCGAGACGCCGCGCCGGTCGCGCGCGCCGTCGCCGTGCTGGCGCTGGCCAGCGATGCCGATCCGCGTGCGTATAATCGTTCGCGGGAGGGCCGGGCGCAGATCGGCGCGCGCATCATGCGGCTTGTCGCGAGCGCCATCCTGAAGTCCGAACCGGTTGCCGCGCCGCTCCACAAGCAGGTCGCCACGGCCTGGGTCCCCGGGAACAAACCGGCCGAGGATCTGTTTCGGCGCGCACTGGTGCTGCTCGCCGATCATGAACTCAATCCGTCGACCTACACGCTGCGCTGTGCCGCTTCCACCGGTCTCAATCTCTATGATGCGGTGATTGCCGGGCTGGTGGCGCTCAAGGGCCCGAAGCATGGCGGGGCCGGGCCGCTCGCGGCCCATATGGTGGCGCAGCTGGCAAACGCGAACATCGCGGATTATGTGCGCGAGCGCGTGGCGCTGGGCGAACGCATTCCGGGCCTCGGTCACTCGGTCTACAAGCATGGCGATCCGCGCGCCGTCGATCTGCTCGCGGCGCTGGCCAAGGCGGGCGCCGACACGCGATTGGCTGTCGAGGCGCCGGCGCTGTTCACCGAAGCCACGGGCCTTTATCCCAACATCGATTTCGCGCTGGCCGTGATGATGCGCAATTTCGGCCTGGGCATCGGCCACGAAATGGCGCTGTTCGCCATCGCCCGCACGGCCGGCTGGATCGCCCACGGCATCGAGCAGCTCAGAAGCGAAACCCTGATCCGTCCGCGTGCGCGCTATGTCGGTCCGGCGCCGGCCAGAGCATCGGCAAGCAGCCGGTAGACACTGGTCTCGCGGATTTCACGGTCTTCGAGTTCGCGCGTCGTCTCGACATTGTAGGTCTGAAGCTTCTCGACCCCGCTCTTGGGAAAATAGCTTCGCCCGGGATCGCCGATCAGCACCGTCGCGCCCGCCGTCACCTGCCTGTGCAGCCAGATCAGAACCCGTTCGGCCAGTGGCCGCTCGTAGCACATGTCGCCGACCAGGATGACCTCCCAATCGCCCGGCCGTGCGATCACATCCTCGGCCGTCGCGCCGAGCGACCACCTTGTTGGCGCCGGCATTCAGCGCGATGGCGGCGACCGCATAGGCGTCGATATCGGCGCATAGCACCGCCCGGGCGCCGGCCTTCATCGCGGCGATCCCGATCAGCCCCGAACCGGCGCCGAAATCGAGCACCGATTTTCGCGCGACGACGTCGGGATGATCGAGCACATAGCGCGCCAGCGCCTGTCCCCCGGCCCAGGCAAAGGCCCAGAAGGGCGGGGGGATACCTTCGGTTTCGAGCTCCTGTTCGGTCTTGCGCCACAGCGGCACGACCTCGGTCGCCAGATGCAGGCGCACCTCCGGCACCAGCGGCGGGGTCTGAAGTTCGGTGTTGGCGCGAATGAACGCGGCGATATCGCTCATGCAGCCTGTGGCACAGGCTCCGGCTGTTTGGAGGTCGCAAGTTTCAGGATGTCGGCATAGGTCTTCTGGATTTCCATGCGTGGTCCGAGCCCCTTTTCCAGAAGCAGCGCATGCAGCAGCGGCAGGTTGTAGCAGGGCACATAGAACAGCAGATGGTGGTCGACGTGATAATTGACCCAATAGGGGGCGAAGATCGCGCGTTCCCACCATTTGGCATAGGTCGTGCGGGCGTTGCGCATGATGTCGTCATTGTCCGGCACCATCGCATGTTCGGCAATATTGCGGATGCGGGTGACGACCTGCTGCCAGGTGATCAGCGGTAGGATCCAGAACATCAGATAGTAATGCGGCTTGCCGAAGGCGGTCAGGATCGCCAGCAGCACGATGTTCGCCAGCACCATGCCGCCCATGCGCCGGCGGAAGGTGGCGAAACGTTTGGCGAAGCCGTCGCCAGGCTTGCCCAGCGCATTGCGGATCTGCGCGCGGCGCAGCTTGAAGCCGGTCTGGCCGGTGATGTCGCGCAGGAGTTTGCGCCGGTAGCTGGCGCGCGTGATCGGAAACTTGGCCGACAGATGCAGGTCCGGATCGTCCGGCTGCTGCGTTGTGCGGTGATGGATCAGGTGATAGTGGCGATAGGGGATGGTGTCGGTGAACACCGGCCAGGCGCACAGCCACTGGCTGAGCGGATCGTTGAGCCATCTGGAATTGACCAGCACGCCATGCGCCGCGTCGTGCATCAGGATCGCCAGGCCCAGCTGACGGCTGCCGATCACGATCACCGCCACCAGGAAGCTCAGCGGGTTCGGCCACATCGCATAGACCGCCATGGCGGCGCCGATCACCAGCCAGGCATGGAGGACGCAGAGCAGCCCGGTCAGGTTTGACCGCGCGCGCACAGCCGCCATCTCGTCGCGCGAGAAATATTCTGTCGGATCGAACCGCGTCAGCGCCATCGGGCGAGTATAGCGCCCCGGCGCTTAATGCGAAGCCCCGGTCCGAAGCACGCCCGTCGCCTCGAGAATCAGCCAGGCCATCCAGAACTGGCAGATGATCTGCACACCGAAGGCGGTGAAGCGCAGATTGATCGCCTGCGCCGTGCCCGAGCTGATATGGATCAGGGACTGCACCGCGCGCGCCGCCACGACGATCACGGCCAGCACGTTGAACACCGGGTCGATGGCGCCTGCGGCCCAGCCGGCCAGCACCACGGTGGCGAAGATCGGCAGGTTCTCGATGGTGTTCATATGGGCGCGGTTGAGCCGCCAATAGGGCTCCGGGCCATGCGGCACGCCGGCGGTGAAACTGGTGGGATGGGCCCCGCCGCGCAGCACCTGATGGACCCGGACCGCGCCGACCGAAAGCACCAGGAACATCGCCCACATGGCATAGAAGGTCAGGGCGATCAGGGCGGTGGGGGCAGGTGACATCTCTGGTTTCCTTCGGTTGGACCCGATTCTAGGCGTGCCATGTTGCCACGATCAGGGCCAGCGCCATCAGGGCGCCGGCATCGCGGTTGGCGCGGAACAGTCTGAGGCAGACGGCCGGCCGGTCGACATCGATTCGCCGCACCTGCCACAGGAAGTGGAGCCCCACGAACACCAGCAGCAGCGCGAAGGCAAGCCCGAGCCCGACGAACAGCCCGGCGATCGCGAACAGCGCCAGCGCCATGGCGTAGAACAGGAAAACCCAGACCGGCGCGCGATGGCCGAACAGCCGCGCCGTCGACCGCACGCCGATCAGCGCATCGTCCTCCATGTCCTGCAGGGCATAGATGGTGTCATAGCCCAGGGTCCAGAACAGCCCGGAGATGTAGAGCACGAAGGCGCTTTCGGGCAGGCTGTTGGCTGCGGCGGCGCAGCCCAGCAGCACGCCCCAGTTGAAGGTCAGGCCCAGCCAGGCCTGCGGCCACCAGGTGATGCGCTTCATGAAGGGATAGGCCGCGATCAGCAGCAGCGAGAGCGCGCCGACGATCACCGCCAGCCGGTTCAACGCCAGCAGGATGGCGAGCCCTACAAGGCACTGCGCGGCGAGAAAGACCCAGGCCTGTTTGACGCTGACCGCGCCGGAGGGGATCGGCCGCGCCCGTGTGCGCGCGACCCGGGCGTCGAACTCGCGGTCGACGATATCGTTATAGGTGCAGCCGGCCCCGCGCATGACGATGGTGCCGAGCCCGAACAACACGAGCAGCCCCCAATCGGCCCGGCTGGCGAGGAAGGGCCGGCCCTCGAGCGCCGCACCCAGCGCCAGCCCGAAGACGCAGGGCCAGAACAGCAGCCAGCTGCCGATCGGCCGGTCCAGCCGCATTAGCCTCAGATAGGGCCGCGTCCCCGCCGGCATGCGGTCGACCCAGCTCTCCGGCACGGAATCCAGCGGCTTCATCTCGGTATTGGTCATCACGGTTCTATAGCAGTAGCGTCCCGCCCATGCCTATCGACCCGCAGCCTCGCCCCTGATCCGACATGTCCGATCTGACCTATCCCGGCGGCAAGCTCCGCCTCTTTGTCGACGCCCCGCTCGGCGCCGGCATGCGCGTCGCGCCCACGGCCGGGCAGGTGCATTACCTGCTGCATGTGATGCGGGCGAAGGCGGGCGACCGGGTGAGCCTGTTCAACGGGCGCGACGGCGAATGGGCCGCCCATCTTGCCGATGTGACGAAGCGCGGCTGCGCGCTGCTCTGTGACGGGCGCCTGGCCGAACAATCCGATACGCCCGATCTCTGGCTGGTCTTTGCCCCGGTCAAGAAGACACCGGCCGACTATCTGACCCAGAAGGCCACCGA
The DNA here is from genome assembly GCA_963710925.1 of uncultured Pseudomonadota bacterium. Taxonomy (GTDB): domain Bacteria; phylum Pseudomonadota; class Alphaproteobacteria; order Micropepsales; family Micropepsaceae; genus Rhizomicrobium. Next base: position 45,506 of record CAVQBY010000008.1, read on the forward strand.
GCTCGGCGTGCGGGTGCTGCAGCCGGTGCAGACCCGCCGTACCATCGTGCGCCGCGTCAATGACGAGCGCATGCGCGCCAATGCCATCGAGGCTGCCGAACAATCCGGCCGGCTGACCGTGCCGGAGGTGCGCGCGGCCGTCGATCTCGACCGGCTGCTGGCCGGCTGGCCGGCCGACCGCCGGATCGTCTTTTGCGATGAGGCCGGCGCCGCGCCGCCCATCGCCGAGGCGCTTGCCCACGCGCCAGCCGGAAAGTGGGCCATCCTGATCGGCCCGGAGGGCGGCTTCGATCCGGCCGAGCGCGATGCGATCCGCGCCCTGCCGAATGTGACATCGGTGACGCTCGGGCCCCGCATCCTGCGCGCCGACACCGCCGGGCTCGCCGCGCTGGCGGTGTGGCAGGCGCTCAGGGGCGATTGGGTCTGACGCAGATCGGCCTTGCATTCGCGGCGCTTGCGGCCGCGCGGTTGGACCCCTAAATAGCGGGACAGTGAACGGCCGGTTCAAGATTTACACTCGGCCGCAGGGGCATTCCGCGGGAAGGCCCGGGAGGAGGCGAGGCGCATGTCCATTCCGCAATCGGCGGGCGGCCCGATCGGGTCGCGCGACGAGCTCGTCCGCTATCTCGAGGCCGGCTGCAAGCCCAAGGCCGACTGGCGCATCGGCACCGAGCACGAGAAATTCGTCTACGACCCCAAGACCCTCAAGCCGGTGCTCTATGAAGGCACGCCGGGCATCCGCGTGCTGCTCGAAGGCATGCAGCGCTTCGGCTGGGAGCCCGTCCTCGAAGGCGAGAACATTATCGGCCTGATCCAGAACGGCGCCTCGATCAGCCTGGAGCCGGGCGGCCAGTTCGAACTGTCCGGCGCCGCCGCTCGACCAGTGTTCATGAGACCTGTTCGGAGGTGAACACCCATCTGGCCCAGGTGCGCGAAGTGGCCTCGCGAAATCGGCGCGGCCGTGATCGGGCTTGGCTATGCGCCGAACTGGGACCTGGCCGAAGTCCCGCAAATGCCCAAGGGCCGTTACGGCATCATGCGCCGCTACATGCCCAAGGTCGGCGGCTACGGGCTGGAGATGATGTTCCGCACCTGCACAGTGCAGGTGAATCTCGACTTCTCCAGCGAAGCCGACATGGTCAAGAAGTTTCGCGTCGGCCTGGCGCTGCAGCCGGTGGCCACCGCGCTGTTCGCCAATTCGCCCTTCCGCGAGGGCCGGCCCAACGGGTTCCTGTCCTATCGCAGCCAGATCTGGACCGATGTCGACAATGCCCGCGCCGGCATGCTGCCCTGGGTGTTCGAGGACGGCATGGGCTTCGAGCGCTATGTCGACTACGCCCTCGATGTGCCGATGTATTTCGTCTATCGCGACGGCAAATATATCGACGTCGCCGGCAAGAGCTTTCGCGACTTTCTCGATGGGCGCATCGCCGAGCTGAAGGGCATCACGCCCATGATGTCGGACTGGGCCGATCATCTGACGACGATCTTCCCCGAGGTGCGGCTCAAGAAATTTCTGGAGATGCGCGGCGCCGATGGCGGCTCGTGGCAGCGCATCTGCGGCCTGCCGGCGCTGTGGGTCGGTCTGTATTACGATCAGGCCGCGCTGGATGCGGCCTGGGACATGGTCAAGGACTGGAGCGCCGAGGAGCGCCAGGCAATGCGCGATTCGGTGCCGCATCAGGGATTCCGCACGCCGTTCCGCAAGGGCAATGTCGGCGATCTGGCGCGCCGGATGCTGGACATCTCCTCGGCGGGTCTCCAGCGCCGCGCCGCCACCGATGCCGCCGGTGCCAGCGAGGACGGCTTCCTCAATCCGCTGCGCATGTATGTCGACCGCGGCTATGCGCGCGCCGAAGAATTGCTGCGCCGCTATCACGGCGAGTGGAAAGGCGACCTCACCCCGCTGTTCAAGGAATACAATTTCCTCTGAGCGCTACTTCGGCTTTGGCCGGCGCGTTTCGCTTTGGCGCTTCAGCATCCAGCCGGGATATTCGTTCGGCAGCTCGGAGACGGCATCCAGTTTTGCCATCTCTTCCCCCGACAGCTGCAGGCTTGGCGCAGCGAGATTGTCGTCGAGCTGTTCCAAAGTCTTCGCGCCGATGATAGCGGTGGTGACAAACGGCTTGGCCAGTACATAGGCCAGCGCCACGCGTGCCACCGAGACGTCATGCGCCTTGGCAATCTCGCGCATGGCATCGACGCAATCGAAGGCGCGGGGCTTGTCCACCGGCGGGAAATCGGCAACGGCACGGCGCGCGCCGTCCGGCCCGGTGCCGTCGCGGTTGAACTTGCCCGAGAGCAGGCCGCCGGCCAGCGGGCTCCACACCATCAGGCCCATCTTCTGGTCTTCGAGCATCGGCACGATGTCGCGTTCCAGATCGCGGCCGGCGATGGAATAATAGGCCTGCAGCGTCTCGAACCGCGCGGCGTTGGTGTATTTGGCCACGCCCAGCGCCTTCATGATCTTCCAGGCCTGCCAGTTGGAGCAGCCGACATAGCGCACCATGCCTTGGGCGACGAGATCGTCGAGCGCGCGCACGGTTTCTTCCACCGGCGTGACCGGATCCTGCCCATGGACCTGGTAGAGGTCGATGTGATCGGTTTGCAGGCGTTCGAGACTGCGCGAGACGCTGTCCATGATATGGCCGCGGCTGGAGCCAATGTCGTTTGGGCCGGGGCCGGTGCGGCCATGGCATTTGGTGGCCAGCACGACATCGGAGCGCTTGATGCCGGCATCCTTCAGCGCCTGTCCGGTGATCGTTTCCGCGGCGCCCTGCGAATAGACGTCTGCGGTGTCGATGAAGTTCACACCGGCCTCCAGGCTGCGCGCGACCAGGGCGGAGGCATCCTTCTGGCCGACCTCGCCGACGACCTTGTGATAGCCCACGCCGCCGAAGGTCATGGTGCCCAGGCAGATTTCGGATACGAAGAGGCCAGTGTTGCCGAGTTGTCGATAGCGCATCATGCTGGTTTCCTTCCTGCCGCCAGCACAGCCTAAGGGCTGGGCGCCGCTGTTTCCACCGCGCTATCGGCCGGGAATTGCCGGGGCGCGTTATCCGGCTGCCGCTGCCGTCGGTCCGGTCGTCGCCGCGGGTGCCCGCGCCCCCGGCGCATGATCGGGATGGCGATATTCGGGTATGAACAGAACGATCAGCGCGCCCAACGCAGCGCAGGCGGGCATGGTGGTGAGCGCGGTGCGGTAGTCGCCGCCACTGGCATCGGCGAGATAGCCGACCAGCGGCTGAAACAGCAGCGCCCCACCGATCCCGATCATGTTGACAAAGGCGAGCACCGTTCCGGCCACGCGGTTGGTCAGCCCTTCCTTCGCCATCGCGAAGGTCAGCATCTGCAGTCCGCCGAAGAAGCCGGCCGCGAACAGCAGCGCGCCTTCCTCAAGTCGCCGTCCCGTTTGCGTAGAGCGCGCCGGTATAGGCCAGCGCCGTCAGCACCGCACCGCCAAACACCAGATATTTGCGATGGCCCAGCCGGTCCGACAGCCAGCCGCCGGCGACGCTGCCGGCCGCCATGCCCCAGAAGATCATCGAGATGGCACTCTCGGCCGTGACGCGGCTGAGGTGATGGTCGTGCATCAACTCTGTCGTGCCCCACAGCCCGCCATAGACGTTGACCGGCATGTAGAAGAGCAAGCCGACAATGGCGATGGCCCAGATGCGCGGATTGGCGATCACCTCGCCGAGGCTCTGGCGGATGTGCTCGGCTGGCCGGCTGGTCGCCGATTGCGCGGGCGAGGGTGGTTCGCGCAGGAACACGAGCGCGACGAGGAATATGACGAGGCCCGCCGCGCCGGTGCCGATGAACACCTTCTGCCAGCCGGATTGGGAAATCAGCGCCGAGAGCGCCACTCCGCCGATGGCCGTGCCCAGCATGCCCACCGCATTGACCCCGCCGGAGAGCAGGGCAAAGCGTTCCGGTGCAAACCAGTGATTGACCAGCCACAGCGCGGCGACGAAGGCAAACGATGCACCGAAGCCCGTCAGCGCGCGGCCCGCGCCGCCCAGGATCACATTATGCGTGGTGGCGAAGATGAGAACGCCGGTGGCGCAGGCGAAACTGCCCAGCAGGATGAAGCGTTTGGCGCCGTAGCGGTCGAGCAGCAGTCCCACCGCGATCTGCATCGGCGCATAAACCCAGAAGAACAGGCTCGCGAGCGTGCCGAAGCCGGCGGCGCTAAGCCCGTAGACGTGCGAGATCGAACCGGCCGCCAGGCTCGGCTCCACACGGGTGACGAATTCGAACAGAAAGAACGTGGAGGCGATCCAGAAAGCAGTCCAGGCGGCGCGCATGGGCCCTCGCGGATTTCGGCGGCGGAGACCCCGGTTACGCCGCCGCGCGCGTGCGGGTCAATCGTGTGGCGACTTCATGTCGGCAAATTCACCCGCGGTGCCGTCGTGGCGTAGGCTGGCGGCATGACGGAATCGGTCTTCCTCGCGCTGGCAATCTCGAACCGCGCCAATGCGCAAATCCTGGAGCGATTGCCGGCATTGGGGCTGCCCGATTGCTGGCTCGTCTCCGGCTGCCTGTTCCAGAGTGTCTGGAATGCGATGGCCGGCCACCCGCCGGATCGCGGCATCAGGGACTACGATCTGTTCTGTTTCGAACCGGATACCTCCTGGGAGGCGGAAGACAGCGCCATCCGGCGTGCCAACGCGGGTTTCGCCGACCTCGGCGTGACGGTCGAGCTGCGCAATCAGGCGCGGGTGCATCTATGGTACGAGGCCAAATTCGGCGCGCCTTACCCACCGCTGACCTGCGCCACGCAGGGGATCGACCGCTTCCTGAGCCGCAACTGCATGGTGGGGATACGCCCGAACGGGCCCGGATTCGACGTCTACGCGCCGCATGGCTTCGACGACATCGCCGCGATGATCGTGCGGCCCAACAAGACCGCCAATTTCCAGGCCGAACGTTATCGCGAGAAGGCGGCGCGCTGGAAGGCGCTGTGGCCGTCTCTGACGATTCTCGATCCCGAATGAGCACGTCGCGGTGCGGTTGCGGGCGCGCGTTTTTTTGAGGAAAAATCGATTTGACCCCTTGAAATCGGCTTTTCAGACCCCATCTCCACCATCCGAAACTGTTGGAGAGCGCGATGCTCTTTCCCCGGCGCGGGCGACCGCGCGTTTTGATCCGAAGATAGCGCGAGGCCAGACAGGGCCGGGTGCAAACTCGCGTGCACCCATGTGGGGCTGGGGATTTCTCACAAGGACCGTGGCGAAGCGTAGGTGCCGGACGAGCGTTCGTGAAAAGACGTTTGGCCGGCCTGCCGAATTTTCGAGCCAAAAGCGGACGCCGCTGCGCAGGACATTGAACAATCGCCTTTGCGCGGCCGGCGGGCCGCTTTTTTTGTGGTCAGCCGAGCGACGAGGGCAGGGTGAAGCGGCCTTCGGTTTCGCGGCCGATCTCGCCGGTCCATGTCACCGCCGACAGGGCAGCGTCGCATAGAGATGCGGGAACAGCGCGCCGTCGCGCGAGGGCTCCCACTTCAATGCGTCGCCCAATGCGTCGGGATCGACGGCGACCAGCACCAGATCGTCGGCGTCGGCATACCATTTCTCCAGCGTGCCGATGAGTTGCTCGGAGGTGGAGAAATGCAGGAAGCCGTCTTCCTTGTCCTTCGCCGTGCCGTCATACGGCCCGCGCGTTCGGCATCTTTCCATTCGTCGTGGTGGCAGATCTTGAAGATCAGCATGCGATCACCGCCCCGCAAGAAATTCCGCCACCGCCGGGTGCCGGCGCATTTCGGCGAGGTCGTCCTCGCCCGGCAATTGCGGGCGGTCGCGTTCGGCATTGACCATGCAGAGGAAGCCCATGGGCTCAGTGCCCGTGGTGCGGAACTGGTGCCAGGTCATGGGCGGGATGTGGACGAGGTCGAAGGTGTTGGCATGGCGCACTTCGCTGCCGACCATCACATCGGCTTCTCCGCGCAGGATCATCACGCCGTGCACATGCTCGTGCCGCTCCAGCGTGGAATAGCCGCCCGGCGCCACTTCGAAATAGCGCATCTCGCATTTGAGATCGGGATCGTGGAACAGCACCTGCCGTGTGATGGACTTGAAGGGCGCCGCGCCCTCTTCCTTGTAGGGCATCAGTGCCACTGCTCCCAGCGGAAGTCGGCAAAGGCGCGGAACGGATCGATGGCGTGTCGGACATCTGGGTCATCCTTGGCCGTGCGCGTGCACGGCGTCGACGAAGGCGCGGGTTTCCTCGGTCAGGCGCGGGCCGGCGGCCAAGAGGGCGCCGCCGATCAAGAGCATCACATCGCTTCCGTAGAAGTCGAGCATTTCCGGGACGCGATCACTGGTCATGCCACCGGCGGGAACGGGTACGGTCGGTTTGACGTCGCCCCACGGCGCCAGCGCGGCTCGGGCCAGCGCGCGGCATTGTTCGGGCGTATAGCCGAAGCGCCCGCCATGGTTGGGAAATACCGTCGCATCCGCACCGAAGAGGCGGAACAGCTTGCCGAGATGGAGGGCCGGGGCGATGCGCGCCGCGCCCGCCAGCGCCGGATGCGCCATGAAGGCAATGTCCGGGTTCTCGCGCACCAGCGTGTGGAATGACGGCGACGCCGACGATCATCGGCGCGATCAGCACGCCGTCGAGCTCGGCCTTGCGCACGATCTCGATCTGGCGCGCGCAGCTGGTCGAGATGGCCCGACAGGCTCGGCAAGTAGCGCGTCGGCACGTCGCTTTGCGCGTTGCGCACGGCGGCGGCGATCGCGGGCACGCGCGCGGCGAAGGGGCTGTAGGCCTGATCGGCGATGCCGTGATCGTCCTTGATGATAGTCGATGCCGCCGCGCGTGAATTGCGCGGCAAGATCGGCCAGTTCGGCGGGCGACAAGCCCTGCGGCTTCAGGGCCGAGCAGGTGAGGGCGCGGCCCTCGGCACCGACCCGCGTTCGCGCAGGCCGGCAAGGCCATGATGCGGTCCGCCGAAGGCCTGCACGACCTCATCGGGAAAGCTCGCGTCGTGCAGCACCATGTCGGCATGGAGCGAGGAGTTGCCGAACAGCATGTTGAGCATCTGTCCGGCTTCGAGCCCGGTGGTGGAGACGGCAAGGCCGATGCGCAGCTCGAACGTGCCGCCGCCAAGGTCGCGGATGTCCTCGACCGTGCCGACGATCTCGTCGAGCACCGCTGCGCTTGGTGATGGCGCTGACGGGCATCTCGACGCTCTGCTCGACCGCGATGGTCTTGGCCCGCGCCTCGATTGTGGCGGCGCTGTCCGCGGACGCGATAGACGGCGGTGATGCGCGGGCTCATGCCGCCTGGGCGGTGCCGCCGACGGTGAGCCCGTCGATGCGCATGGTCGGCTGGCCGACGCCCACGGGCACCGACTGGCCGTTCTTGCCGCAGACGCCGATGCCGGTGTCGAGCTTCATGTCGTTGCCGATCATCTTGACGCGGGTCAGCGCCGTCGGGGCCGTCGCCGATCAGGGTCGCGCCCTTGATGGCGGCGCCGACCTTGCCGTTCTCGATCCGATAGGCCTCGGTGCAGGAGAACACGAACTTGCCGGAGGTGATGTCGACCTGGCCGCCGCCGAAGTTCACGGCATAGATGCCCGTTGTCGACGCTGGCGATGATCTCGGCCGGGTCCTTGTCGCCGGCCAGCATGTAGGTGTTGGTCATGCGCGGCATCACGGTGGCGGCATAGCTTTCGCGCCGCCCATTGCCGGTTGGCGGCCATGCCCATCAGCCGGGCGTTCTGGCGGTCCTGCATGTAGCCCTTGAGGATGCCGTCCTCGATCAGCACGGTGCGTGTGGTCGGCGTGCCTTCGTCGTCGATGGAGAGTGAGCCGCGGCGGCCGGCCATGGTGCCGTCATCGACCACGGTCACGCCCGGGGCCGCCACGCGCTGGCCCAGCAGGCCGGCAAAGGCCGAGGTCTTCTTGCGGTTGAAGTCGCCTTCCAGGCCATGGCCGATGGCCTCGTGCAGCAGCACGCCCGGCCAGCCCGGACCGAGCACCACCGGCATCTCGCCGGCCGGGGCAGGCACCGAGGCCAGGTTCACCAGCGCCTGGCGCAGGGCCTCGTCGACGCCGGCCTGCCAATAGGCCGGATCCAGATAGGTCTCATACGTGCCGCGGCCGCCGCCGCCGTAATTGCCCGATTCCTGGCGGCCGTCCTGTTCGACCACGACCGAGACGCCGATTCGCACCAGCGGGCGGATGTCGCGATAGGTCTCGCCGCCGGGCCGGAGGATCTCGACCGTCTGCCATTCGCCGGACAGGGAGCAGGAGACCTGGCGGACCCGGCTGTCCTTGTCCCGGGCGTATTCGTTCATGTCCTGAAGCAGCTTCACCTTGACGGCGAATTCGGCGGACTTCAGCGGGTCGAGGTCGGAATAGAGCTTCACATTGGTGCGCGCGGGCGGCGCGGCGATGTGTGCCGGAATAGCCCTTGGTCACGGCCCGGACCGTGTCGCCGGCCCGGCGAATCGCCGTCCTCGGACAGCTCCGAGGCATGGGCATAGCCCGTGGCCTCGCCGGCCACCGATCGCAGGCCGAAGCCCTGCATGGTGTCGAAGCTGGCCGCCTTCAGCCGCCCGTCGTCGAAGGCGAAGCTCTCGGACTGGCGGTATTCCAGGAACAGCTCGCCGTCATCGGCGTCCTTGAGCGATTCGTCGACCAGGGACTGAACGCGCCCCCGGTCCATGCCCGTGCGGCTGGAAAAACAGGTCCTGGTCGGCCATGGGGGCATCTCCTTGGCGCATTGGTCGGGCGCATGTGGCGGCGGCCGGGGCAGCAGCCGCGGCCTCGCGGCATATTGCCCCCGGTACGGGCGCCCGTCATCGTGGCATATGAGTTTGGATATGTGCTTCGGCGGTCGAAGCACAAGGCCCGCGTGGCGGGCCGGTTTCGTCACCGTGCCGGTGGGCAGGCCCTCGTGAGGCGGATCAAAACCCTCGCGTGGCATAAGGTCGCAATGACTTCAGAGGGTTGCGACCGTACACCGACGCGGAAGAGTCTTCGGGGAGAGGGGCCTTTGGGCGCCCTGACAAGCCTTTGCGAGGTTGCTGGATGTTCCTGAAAAAGATTGGCGCCGGGGTGGGCGCGCTGGCCGGACTGATGGCCACCGCGGGCGCGGCATATGCAGCCCCCAAACCGTGGGAGATGGACCTCCAGCCGGCGGTGACGCCGGTGATGGCGAACATCGAGGATTTCCACCGCCTGCTGCTGTACATCATCACGGCGATCAGCCTGTTCGTGCTGGCGCTGCTGCTGTGGGTGATGATCCGCTACAACGCCAAGGCGAACCCGACCCCGAGCAAGACCACGCACAACACCCTGCTCGAAGTGGCGTGGACGGCGGTGCCGGTCATCATCCTGGTGCTGATCGCGATCCCGTCCTTCCGTCTGCTCTATTTCGAAATGCAGATCCCCAAGCCCGACGTGACGATCAAGGCAATCGGCAAGCAGTGGTACTGGACCTACGCCTATCCCGCACCAGAAGTTCCAGTTCGATTCGCTGATGCTCGACGATGCCGACGGCCGCCAAGGCCGGCGAGCCGCGCCTTCTGGGCGTCGACAATGCGGTCGTCGTGCCGGTCAACAAGGTCATCCAGGTCGAGACCACGGGCGCCGACGTCATCCATTCCTGGGCCGTGCCGGCCTTCGGCGTGAAGATGGACGCGGTGCCGGGCCGCATCAACCACACCTGGTTCAAGGCCACCAAGATCGGCACCTATTACGGCGAATGCTCGGAGCTGTGCGGCGCACGTCACGCCTTCATGCCCATCGAGGTGAAGGTGGTCTCGGAAGGCGACTACGAAAAATGGCTGGCCGCAGCGAAGCAGAAATTCGCCGCCAACGAGGTGCCGGCTGACAAAAACACGCGCGTTGCCGCGCTTGCGAACTAATCGAGGGATTGAGCGACATGGCTGATCTGGCCCACGCCCACGCAGACCACCCCACAGGCTGGCGGCGCTACGTCTATTCGACCAACCACAAGGACATCGGCACGATGTACCTGGTGTTCGCGATCTGCGCGGGCATCGTGGGTGGCTTCCTGTCGATGATGATGCGTGCCGAGCTGATGGAGCCGGGCATGCAGATCTTCTCCAACCCGCACACTTTCAACGTGTTCGTCAGCGCCCATGGCCTGATCATGGTGTTCTTCATGATCATGCCGGCCATGATCGGCGGTTTCGGCAACTGGCTGGTGCCGCTGATGATCGGCGCGCCGGACATGGCCTTCCCGCGCATGAACAACATCTCGTTCTGGCTGCTGCCGTTCTCCTTCCTGCTGCTGCTGGCCTCGATGTTCGTCGAGGGCGACTCCGGCGGCATCGGCATGGGTGGCGGCTGGACGATCTATGCGCCGCTGTCGACCGCCGGTTCGCCCGGCCCGGCCATGGATTTCGCGATCTTCTCGCTGCACATCGCCGGCGCCTCCTCGATCCTGGGCGCCATCAACTTCATCACCACGATCCTGAACATGCGCGCGCCGGGCATGACCCTGCACAAGATGCCGCTGTTCGTGTGGTCGGTGCTGGTCACCGCCTTCCTGCTGCTGCTGTCGCTGCCGGTTCTGGCGGGCGCCATCACCATGCTGCTGACCGACCGCCATTTCGGCACCGCCTTCTTCGAGGCCTCCGGCGGCGGCGATCCGATCCTCTACCAGCATCTGTTCTGGTTCTTCGGCCACCCCGAGGTCTACATTCTGATCCTGCCCGGCTTCGGCATGATCAGCCATATCGTCTCGACCTTCTCCAAGAAGCCTGTCTTCGGCTATCTCGGCATGGCCTATGCCATGGTCGCGATCGGCTTCATCGGCTTCCTGGTGTGGGCGCACCACATGTACACGGTGGGCCTGAGCGTCGACACCAAGGCCTATTTCGTGTTCGCGACGATGGTCATCGCGGTGCCAACGGGCATCAAGGTGTTCTCGTGGATCGCCACCATGTGGGGCGGCTCGATCGAGTTCAAGACCCCGATGCTGTGGGCGATCGGCTTCATCTTCCTGTTCACCGTTGGCGGTGTGACCGGCGTGGTGCTGGCCAATGCCGGCGTCGACGTGGTTCTGCAGGACACCTATTACGTGGTGGCGCACTTCCATTACGTGCTGTCGCTGGGTGCGGTGTTCGCGATCTTCGCCGGCTGGTACTTCTGGTTCCCGAAGATCACCGGCTACATGTACAACGAGACGCTGGGCAAGCTTCACTTCTGGATCACCTTCGTCGGCGTCAATCTGGCCTTCTTCCCGATGCACTTCCTGGGCCTGGCTGGCATGCCGCGCCGCTATGCGGACTATCCGGACGCCTTTGCGGGCTGGAACTATGTCTCCTCGATCGGCGCCTTCATCGCCGGCGCCGGCGTGATCTGTGTTCCTGATCGTGATGGCCGAGGCCTTCATGGCCAAGCGCAAGGCGGGCGACAATCCGTGGGGCGTGGGCGCGACGACGCTGGAGTGGACGGTGTCCTCGCCGCCGCCGTTCCATTGCTTCAACGAACTTCCGCACGTGAAGTAGGCAAGGCGAACCGCTCTGTCCATGGCCACCGCCGCCACGATTGCATATCCGCCGCGTCCCGGCGAGCATCGGCGACTTCTTCGCGCTACTGAAGCCGCGCGTGATGTCGCTGGTGATCTTCACTGGGCTGGCGGGAATTGTCGTGGCGCCGGGCGGCGTCCATCCGCTCACCGCGTTCACCGCACTGCTCTGCATCGCGGTGGGGGCGGGTGCGTCGGGCGCGCTCAACATGGCCTATGATTCCGACATCGACTGTCTGATGGCGCGCACGGCGGGGCGGCCCGTACCGATGGGCCGCGTCAGCCGCGACGACGCGCTGGCCTTCGGCTGGGCGCTGTCGGTGGGCGCCGTGGCGACGATGGGGCTGCTCGTCAATTACGTCGCTGCGGGGCTGCTGGCCTTCACGATCTTCTTCTATGTCGGTCGTCTATACGCTGTGGCTGAAGCGCCGCACGGCCGCAGAACATCGTCATCGGCGGGCTTGCCGGAGCGCTGCCGCCGGCCATCGGCTGGGCCGCGGTGACAGGCAGCCTGACGCTCGCGCCGCTGGTGCTGGTGGCACTGATTTTCTTGTGGACGCCACCGCATTTCTGGGCGCTGTCGCTGTGGCGCTCCGAAGATTATGCGCGTGCCGGCGTGCCGATGATGCCGGTGGTCAAGGGCAAGCCGTCGACCCGGCGGCAAATTCTCGCCTATGCGCTAGTGCTGTTCCCGGTTGGTTTGGCACCGGCCTTTGTCGGCCTGGCCGGCCCGCTTTACACCGCCGCCGCGGCGCTGTTCGGCGGCTGGATGATTGTCGAGGCAGTGGCCGTGCTGCGCGAGACCGACGAGGTCAGGGAACCGGCCGCGCGCCGGCTGTTCGCGGTCTCGATCTCCTATCTGTTTGTGCTGTTTGCGGCGTTGATCGGCGAGCATCTGCTCGGGATCGCGCCGTTCGGGACCGCCTCGTTCGGCGCCTGGATGTGAGGCGATGGGGCGGGACCATGACGAACGACAATGGGCGGGACGACGCCAGGACGCGCAGGATCCGCAACTATGCGGTCGCGCTGGTCCTTGGCGCACTGGTGGTACTGTTTTTCCTGATGACGATGGTACGCATCGGGAATTTCTACGGGCCGTGAACGCGGTCGGGGCTGAATAGAAGAGGCGGAAAGAACAATGGCGCACGCGGAAGTCAAGCACGACTATCATCTGGTCGATCCCAGTCCGTGGCCGATCCTGGGCTCGATCGGCGCGTTCGCGATGCTGGTCGGCGCCGTGTTCTGGATGAACAAGGACTACAGCCAGTTCTGGGGACTGCCGGTTAACGGCCAGCCCTGGATCTTCATCGGCGGCCTGCTGCTGGTGCTCTACACCATGGCCGGCTGGTGGCGCGACGTGATCAGGGAGTCGGTCGTCCGGCACGACCATACGCCGGTGGTGAAGCTGGGTCTGCGCTACGGCATGGTCCTGTTCATCGCCTCGGAGGTGATGTTCTTCGTGGCCTGGTTCTGGGCCTATTTCAATTCGGCGATCTTCCCGCACGATGTCGGCCTCAGCGGCTGGCCGCCGAGCGGGATCGTCACGCTCGATCCCTGGCATCTTGCCGCTGCTCAACACGCTGATCCTGCTGTGCTCGGGCACGACCGTCACCTGGGCGCATCACGCGCTGCAGCAGGGCGACCGCAAGGGCGCGATCCAGGGCCTGCTCATCACGGTGCTGCTGGGCATGTCGTTCACCTGCGATCCAGGCCTACGAATACATGCACGCGCCCTTCACCTTCGGCTTCAACGGGGCCGCGCTGGCGCCGCTGACCGATGCCGCGCATATGAGCCTGGCCAATCCGATGGGCTCGCTGGATGCGATCTACGGCTCGACCTTCTTCATGGCGACGGGCTTCCATGGCTTCCATGTCATCGTCGGCACGATCTTCCTGACCGTGTGCCTGGGGCGTGCGATCGCCGGCCAGTTCACGCCCGGACCGCCATTTCGGCTTCGAAGCGGCTGCCTGGTACTGGCACTTCGTCGACGTCGTCTGGCTGTTCCTGTTCGCCTGCATCTACGTGTGGGGCGCCGGGTCGGTTGTGGAGGCATGACCGGTTAGGATGGACGAGGCGGGCGGCCCGAACACGTTCCATGCGGCACTGTTCGGTCGCTGCCCGCGCTGCGGCAAGGGCCCGCTCTTTTCGGGTTACCTGACGATCAGGCCCAGCTGTTCGGCGTGCGGACTGGATTACGCTGTCTTCGATCCGGGTGACGGGCCGGCAGTCTTCGGCATCCTGATTGTCGGCGCCTTCGTGGCCGCGGCGGCGCTGTGGGTGGAGTTCACCTTCTCGCCGCCGTTCTGGGTGCACGTCATTCTGTGGATTCCGACGGTCGCGATCCTGAGCCTGGGCTTCCTGCGGCTGGCCAAATCGCTGCTTGTCATCCTCCAGTACAAGCACAAGGCGCAGGAGGGCCGGCGCGTCGACTAGGCCGCCATCCACCCATGTCCCTCTATTTCCGTCCACTCCCCAGGTTGACCATCGCCGCGGCGCTCATGTTCACGGCGCTGATGTGGCTCGGCGTGTGGCAGATCCAGCGACTCCACTGGAAGTTGAACCTCATCGCCACGGTGAACCACAATCTGGCCGCCCCGCCATTGTCGCTGGAAGAGGCGCTGCGGATGGGGCCGGACGCGGCGTCGTATCATCGCGTCGCCCTGACCGGCCATTTCGACAATGCGAAGGAGGCCTATGTCTTCACGACCGGGCCCGACGGCCATCCCGTCTATCATGTGCTGACCCCCTTCATCGTCGCCGGTGGTAAGGCGATCATGGTGGACCGCGGCTACATTCCCCTCGAATTGAAGGACCCGGCCAAGCGGCCCGCGGGTGAGCTGACGGGCGCGCGCCGGGTGGTCGGCGTCTGGCGGCGGCCCGACGCGGCCGGTTACTTCACGCCGGCGCCGGATCGCAAGGCGCGTGTCTGGTATGCCCGCGAAGTGACGGCAATTGCCGCCACCGACAAGCTGCACCTGCTCGCGCCCGTGGTTGTCGAGGCGGATGCGACACCCAATCCCGGCGGTTGGCCCAAAGGGGGACAGACCGTGGTCCAGTTCCGTAACCAGCATCTGCAATACGCGATTACCTGGTTCGCACTGGCAGCCGGCCTGGTGCTGGTCTATCTCGCCTATCATCGCGCGCAGGGACGATTGGGGTTCAGGACCTGACCGGTTCCTGCCAAGATAGGCATCATATGCCGGGGCGCCGATTTGCGTCCGGTCGGGATGCGATGCGAATTCGATGAACTATATTTCCACCCGTGGCCGTGCCGCGCCGCACAGCTTCGCCGATGTACTGCTGGCCGGATTGGCGCCGGATGGCGGGCTGTTCCTGCCCGAGGCCTGGCCACGCATCCCTGCGGCCCAGATCGGCCGCTTCGCCGGCCAGCCCTATACCGACGTCGCCCACACGATCCTGAAGCCGCTTGTCGGCGTCTCCTTCAGCGACGCCGAACTCCGCAGCGATATCGCCGACGCCTATGCCGATTTCGACAATCCGGCGATCGCGCCGCTGGTCGAGATCGGCGATCGCCTCTATCTGCTCGAGTTGTTTCACGGACCCACCCTGGCGTTCAAGGATCTGGCGCTGCAAGTGCTGGGGCGTCTGTTCGCGCGCGCCCTGACCGCCCGCGGCGGCCGCGCGACCGTCGTGGCGGCGACCTCCGGCGATACCGGTTCGGCTGCCATCGCCGCGCTGGGTGGCTTGCCGAATATCGACCTCTTTGTCCTGCACCCCAAGGGCCGGGTCAGCGAGGTGCAGCGCCTGCAGATGACGACCACCCGGCATGCCAATGTCCACAACATCGCGCTGGAGGGCACCTTCGACGACGCCCAGGCGATCGTGAAGGCCCTCTTTGCCGATGCGGAGTTTTCCGCGCGCACGAGCCTGACGGCCGTCAATTCGATCAACTTCGCGCGGATTGCCGCCCAATGCGTCTACTACTTCACGGCGGCGGCCCAGTTGGGCGCGGCGCCGGCCTTCGTCGTGCCGACGGGCAATTTCGGCGATGTGTTCGCGGGCGAGGCGGCGATGCGGATGGGACTGGGGGTCGAAAGGCTGGTCGTCGCCACCAATGCCAACGACATCATGGCGCGCGCTCTGAACGACGGCCTCTACGCCGCCGGGGACACGCGACCGACGCTGAGTCCCTCGATGGACATTCAGATCGCCAGCAATTTCGAACGGGCGCTGTTCGAGGCCTCCGGCCGCGATGCCGAATGGATTCGCGGTGCAATGGCCGATTTCTCGCGCGACCGGCGCCTGGCGCTTCCGCCCGAAATCCTCACGGCCCTGCGAGGGCGCTACGCGGCCCGGTCCGTGGACGACTCGCGGACGCTGGCGACCATCGCCGCGCTCTACCGGACGGGCGGGCGGCTGATCGATCCCCACACTGCCGTGGCACTGGCCGCCGCCGAGGACCTGCGGGCCGAGTTCGCCGGGCCGGTGGTGGTCCTGTCGACGGCGCATCCGGCCAAATTCCCCGAGGCCGTGCAGCGGGCCACCGGAACCGCACCCCCCTTGCCCCCGCAGCTCAAGGGCCTCTATGAGGGGGTGGAGCGGGTGACCGCGCTGGGCCATGATCTGGCCCAGGTGCGGGCATTTATCGCTGAACGATCTGGCCGATCAGGACCTTATGGACATTGAAATCACCAGGCTGGACAGCGGCCTGACCATTGTGACCGACCCCATGCCGCAACTCGAAAGCGCGGCCGTGGGGGTGTGGGTCAATTGCGGAACCCGCAACGAGACCCGCGACCAGATGGGCGTGTCGCACATGCTGGAGCACATGGCCTTCAAGGGCACGCGCCGGCGCACGCGCCCGGCAGATCGCCGAAGAGGTCGAGGCCGTCGGCGGCTATCTCAATGCCTATACGAGCCGCGAGCAGACGGCCTTCCATGTGCGGGTCCTGAAGAACGATGTCGGCCTGGGGATCGACATTCTGGCGGACATCCTCACCGAGCCGACATTCGAGCAGAACGAGCTCGAGCGCGAACGCCAGGTCGTGCTGCAGGAGATCGGCCAGGCCCGCGACACGCCGGACGACATCATCTTCGATCATCTTCAGACCGTGGTGTATCCCGACCAGCCGATGGGCTTTCCGATTCTTGGCGACGAGCACACCGTCGGCGCATTCACGCGGGCGGACATGCGGCACTACATGGCTGCGAACTACCGGGCCGAAGCGATGATCCTCGTCGCCTCAGGCGCGGTGGATCATGATGAGATCGTTCGGCTTGCTGGCGAAAGGTTCGCCTCGCTGCCGCGCGGTGCCCGCGCCACTGCGCAGGCCGCGCGCTATGGCGGCGGCGATCTGCGGCTCGAAGAAGATCACGAGCAGGTGCATGTGACCTACGGGTTTCCCGGCATCGCCAGTTCCGATCCGGAGATCTATGCTGCACAGGTCTATGTGACGGCGTTGGGCGGGGGCATGTCCTCGCGACTGTTTCAGGAAGTCCGCGAGAAGCGCGGGCTTTGTTATTCTGTCTATGCCTTCGCGCATTCCTTCACCGATGGCGGGATGGTTGGGATCTATGCGGGCACCGGCGAGGCGGAAGCCGCAGAGTTGTCGGCTGTCATCGCCGGCGAAATGGCGTCAATTGCGCAGACCGCGAGCGCCGAGGAAGTGGCCCGCGCCAAGGCACAGTTGAAGTCCGGCCTGCTCATGGGGCTGGAACGTCCGGCTGCCCGCGCCGAGCAGATTGCCGGACATTTGCTGTCCTTCGGGCGGGTGATCCCGCCGGCCGAGCTCACCGCCAAACTCGACGCGGTCGATGTCGATGCGGTACGGGCCTTTGGTTCGCGCCTCATGGAAACCGGCTCGCCGACGCTGGTCGCCCTGGGCCCGGTGAGCAAGCTCGAATCCTATTCGAGATTTCGCCAACCGCTTCGGCGCTCTGCGCCCCGCAGCCGAGTGAAGGCCGGTCATGGCGTTCATGCGCGGCCTCACATTTCCCGGCGGCCAGCAGCCGGTCATTCGTGGCACGAACGTCTATCTGCGCTATCCGCGTATGTCGGATCATGCTGCCTGGGCCAAGCTACGTGAGGAAAGCCGCGAGTTCCTGGTGCCATGGGAACCGCTCTGGACTTCGGACGAATTGAGCAAGGGGGCGTTTCGTCGCCGGCTCAAGCGCTATCAGCACGATGCGCGTCTTGATCTGGCTTACGCCTTCTTCGTGATTCGCAAAACGGACGATGCGGTGATCGGCGGCTGCACGCTGTCGAACGTCCGGCGTGGTGTCGTTCAGTGCTGTGCGCTCGGCTATTGGGTAGGCCAAAGATATGCGCGGCAAGGCTATACGATGGACGCGGTCGAGGCGATCATTCCGTTCATCTTCCGGACCCTCGGTCTGCATCGAATCGAAGCGGCCTGTTTGCCGGAAAACGCCCCGTCGCGGAGCCTGCTGGCGCGCGCGGGCTTCCGAGAGGAGGGCCGGGCGCTGCGTTATCTGCAAATCAACGGCGAATGGCGCGATCACCTGCTATTTGCTTTGCTCGAGGATGAGGCGCGGTTAGGTTAGCGCTTCCGCCATTCACCCCTTTTGCCGGAGTTCGCTTGCGCAAGACCGTGCACCTCTACGTCGCGCTTCTGTGTGCCGTCCTGGCCGGGGCAGCGGCCGTCGCCGCACCGGCGTCCGGAGAGGACTCCGCGGCGGCGGCGAGCATCGATTTCGCGACACCGGCGGCAGCGGTGTCGCTCACACAGGCGATGTCTCCCTATCACGCACCCGGTGAGGAGCAGACCGATGGCTCGAATTGGTACATCGTCACGGTGGCCAATTCCGCGCAGCGGCCGGTCGCACGTATCCTCCTGGTCGATGAGCCGGCGGATGCCGCATTGCGAATTTTCCCGCATGCTACGCGGGCCATGCTGCGTCAGGTCGCCAGTTCGGACGGCGGTATCGGCGTCGCCCGGGAGCCGGCCTTCCGCCGCGATGCGTTTCGCGTGACCGTTCCTGCCGCCACCACGGCGGCCCTGGCCTTGCGCGTCTCCAATGGCGATCGATTGCCCTCGGTCGTCGCCTGGACCGAACCGGCGCTGGTTGCCTATTACCGGCAGCTGGCGATCTTCATCGCGGCTGTCGCCGGCCTGATCGCGGCCGCCGCGGCCATCACCGGTGGCGTCGCGGCGATGACGGGGCACATTGCCCCGCGCTGGGCTTCTGTGACGCTGCTCGGCGTGTTCGTGATCTGGCTGGCGGTCATCGGCCTGTTCGATCGCGGCTGGACCACACCGGTCGGTGGTCCCTACGGCTTTATCGCGATGGTGGAGGGCCTGACCCTGGCCGCTGCGGTCCGCCTCACCGAGGCGGTGGCGCCACTTTCCGATCTGTGGCCGTGGGCGGAAAAGTACCGGCGCTGGACTCTCATGGGGCTCGTGGCCGTGTCGCTATTGGCCTTTATCGGCCTGCCGGCCATGGGCTTGCTCGTGAATGCGTTGCTGGTGGGTGGTGTTGGCGCGATCGCGGCCTATCTCGTGCGCCGCGGCATCGCCGGTTCGCAGGCCGCACGGGTGCTGGCGCCGGGCGCCGCCGTGTTCGCGCTGGTGGTCCTGACAGCCGCTCTGGCGGTGCTGGGCGGGTTTCACGACAATCCCATTGCCGCACAGGTGATCGGCGGGTTCGCGGCGGCCGGAGCGGTGCTTGTGGCCCTGGCGATATCGGCAGGCGAGGGGCTTGGGCTCTTGGGCGTCAAGCCCGCAGCCGCGGCTCCGACGCCGGCGCCTGTGCTGGCAGCACCGGCGATACCTGCAGAACGTTCGCCCAAGCCGGCTGCGGCAGGCAACGAGGCCGTGCCGGCGATGCTGGCGGCGATCGGGGCCTCTCATCAGGGGGTCTACGAACTCGATTTTCGCACCGACACGCTGCACCTGTCGGCGGACGCGGCGCGGCTGATAGGGCTGACCAAGGGCGCCCAAGCGATTGCCCATTCGTCCTGGATCGGGCGCGTGCACGCCGACGACCGGGCGATCTACAAGGAGGCCCTGCATGACTATCGCGCGCATCCGGGACTGGCCTTTCGGATCGAGTTCCGCGTGCGCAGCGAGAGCAATCGCTATCCCTGGTTCGAGTTGCGCGCCTCCATGATCGGAGACGGGGACCTTGCGGATCGCTGCCTCGGTCTGATGGCCGACGTGACGACGCGCAAGGAAGCGGAGGCGGCGGTCGTGGATCGCGGCTTGCGCGATCCGCTGACGGGTCTGGGAAACCGCGTGGCGCTAATGGATGCATTGGAACGTCTCGACCGGCATGCGCATGACGCCGCGTTCGCCGTTCTGGATATCGACCGTTTCAAGTCCATCCATGCCAGCCTTGGCGATGCGGGCGCCGACTCGGTCCTGAAGCATCTGGCGACCCGCCTGGCGAAGAAGTTTGAGGGCGTGGGCGACCTCTTTCGTATAGGCGGCGATGCGTTTGCCGTGCTGTTCGGCACGGGCAGCATGGATGCGAATGCTATCGGTATCGACCTTGTGGAGTTGTGCGGCGCGCCGCTCGTCGAAAATGGCCGGAAGATCTTCGCCCCGGTCAGTGTCGGCGTGGCCAGCGGGCGAGAGGCCGGCGAGCCGCTCGATCTTTTGCGCAACGCCGAACTGGCCCTGCGGCAGGCCAAGCGGCAGGGCGGTGGCTGCGCCCGGGTCTACTCTCCGGCGCTGGACGGAGCTGGCCAGCAGGACCCGGTGGCGCTCGAGGCCGAACTGCGCAAGGCACTGGACGAAGGACAGCTCGATGTCTTTTACCAGCCGATCATGCGGCTTAGCGACCGCACCGTGGCCGGATTCGAAGCGCTGCTGAGGTGGCATCATCCCGAGCGCGGGCTGGTCTGGCCTGCCGATTTCATCGGCCATTCCGAAGAGACCGGGTTGATTGTCGCTCTGGGAAAATTCGCCCTGGCACGGGCGGCCGAAGACATTGCTCGTTGGCAGCATTTCTTTCCGGTCGAGCCGGCGCTCTTCGTCGGCGTCAATCTTTCGCGCCGTCAGTTGCAAGATGCCGACTTCGAGATCTATCTGGCCGAAGTCCTGGAAGCGAACGACATCGCGCCCGGCTCGCTGCGCCTGGAAGTGACCGAAAGCGCTATCGCTGCCAGCGATGAGGCACCGGCGCGCCTGGCACGAATCCGCGAAATGGGTGCCGGCCTGGCGATCGATGACTTCGGCACGGGAATGTCGAGTCTCGGCCAGCTGAAGGCGATCCCGTTCGATATCGTGAAGGTAGACCGAAGTTTCCTCGCCGGACAGGACGGCGCGAGCAGCGACCGGGATGTTATTCTTGGTTCTGTGGTCAACCTGGCGCACGAGTTGAAGCGCAGCATCGTGGTCGAAGGCGTAGAGAACGAGGACGAGGCGCGCCTCCTTCTCGAAATGGGCTGCGAGTTCGCGCAAGGGTTTCTCTTCAGCGTTCCGCTGCCGGCCCGTGAGGCTCTCAACTTCATCGCGCTGCATTACGATGCCGCAGACAGGGAACCCGGCGGCGATTCAGGCGCGACCGGCGTTCGCGGTGAGTCCTGAAATATCGATGCCGAGCTTGTGCAACGCCGCGGACCATTTGGTTTGTGAAATCTCCCCGAACAGAAGCTCCATATCGGGGTCGCAGTGAATCCAGGCGTTGGCCTGTATCTCGGCTTCGATCTGGCCTTCGCCCCAACCGGCATAACCCAGCGCGAAGATGGCCCGCTGCGGTCCGGCGCCGCGAGCGATCGCGCGCAGGATGTCGAGCGTGGCCGTCAACGAAATCTCCTGGGTGATCGGCAGGGTGGCCTCCTCGCCCTCATAGTCGCAACTGTGGAGGACGAAGCCGCGGCCGGTCTCCACCGGTCCGCCATAAAGGATTGGGAAGTCTGGCGTTTCCGGGCCCGGTTCGATCTCCAGCTTGGTTGCGAGTTCGCGGAATGTGAGCCCGTCAATCGGCCGGTTGATGCAAATGCCCATGGCGCCCGAGTTCAACGAATGGGCACAGATAAAGATAACGCTCCGCTCGAAGCGCGGGTCCGTCATGCCGGGCAGGGCGATCAATAGCTTGCCTTCCAGGAAGCTATCACCCTCGACCGTGCGCTGAGGTTCTTTGGCACCCATTCTCCTAGGTTAGCACGGCTTGCCCGCGTCGCCAGCGAAAGATATGACCCGGCAGAAACACGGTGGACTTTCCGTCGCACTCGGGCTGGGTTACAAGCGCATTGGCTGGGTATTTTATGGATCCTGAGGAGAGACAGATGACGATCAAAGCTGGTGAGAAGATTCCGTCCGCAACCCTGATGGAAATGTCCGGGGGCACGCCGCGGCCGGTCAAGACCGATGAGTTTTTCGCCGGAAAGAAAGTGGCCGTGTTTGCGCTGCCGGGTGCCTTCACGCCGACCTGCTCGGCGAAGCATCTGCCCGGCTTTATCCAGCATGCCGACGAACTCAAGGCCAAGGGCGTGGACGCCATCGCCTGCATTTCCGTCAACGATGCATTCGTGATGGGCGCGTGGGGCGAACAGCAGAAGGCTGGTGACAAGGTCGTGATGCTGGCGGACGGTAATGGCGATTTCACCCGTGCGGTCGGCCTGGAGATGGACGGCAGCAAGTTCGGCATGGGCCTGCGCAGTCAGCGCTATTCGATGATCGTTGAAGACGGCGTGGTCAAGGCGTTGAATGTCGAAGAGCCCGGCGCGTTTTCCGTATCCAGTGTTGAGCATATGCTGAAGCAGCTGTGATCCGCCGTGCGCACTGCGCCTGCGGGGCGCTTTCGGTGGAAGCCGAAGGCGAACCGAAGGTCGTCTCTGTCTGCCATTGCCTGGAGTGCCAGCGCCGTACCGGGTCGGCGTTCGGGCTGTCCGCGCGATATCCCGTGGACGCGGTCCGCATCGCCGGGACCGGCGCCGAATACAGACGCAGCGGTGACGAGGGCACGACCGCCACGTTTCGGTTCTGCCCCAATTGTGGGACGACCTTGTTCTGGACGGCCGATGGCCTGCCGGACCTCGTGGCCATCGCGGTCGGCGGCTTTGCGGATCCGGAATTTCCGGCCCCCACGCGCTCTGTCTATGAGGACCGCAAGCATGGCTGGCTCGGCCTTCCGGCCGGGCTCGAACGCCTCTAGCGCCGCGAGGGGACAGCGGCGCGGGCCAATGCGTCCGCGCGTTCGTTCTCGGCATGATCGTTGTGGCCGCGGACCCAGCGCCAGTCGACGGCGTGGGGGCCGGCGGCATCTTCGAGCGCGCGCCACAGATCCTCGTTTTTGACCGGCTTCTTGTCGGCGGTTTTCCAGCCATTGGCCTTCCAACGTGCCATCCATTTGGTGACGCCATCGAGCAAGTAGCGGGAATCGGTGTGGAGGACGACGGCGCTGGGCTTCTTCAAGGCTTCCAGCGCCCGGATCGCGGCCATCAGTTCCATGCGGTTGTTGGTGGTCTCGCGTTCCCCGCCGGAGATTTCCCGTTCGTGGCCGGCGGCGCGCAGGATCGCGCCCCAGCCCCCGGGGCCTGGATTTCCGGAACAGGCGCCGTCCGTGAAGATTTCGACTTTTGAAGCGGTCACAATCCGTATTCCTGCGGCGACTTGACGGCGAGGTGGAAGCGCAGGCGCCGCGCAAATTCGCGCGGATCCTTGGGCCGCACCAACGCGTCGGCGTCGCGGTTAAGCCAGTCATAGAGGCGAGTCAGCATGAAGCGCAGCGCCGCACCGGCGCAGAGCAGCGGCAGCGCCGCGACTTCGGCGTCACTGAGGGCGCGGTGCCGCCTGTAGCCCGCGATCAAACCACGGGACTTGGTGATGTTGAAGGCTGCATCACTTTCGAAGCACCAGGCGTTCAGCATGACGGCAAGGTCGTAGGCATAGGCATCGTTGCAGGCGAAATAGAAATCGATCAGTCCCGAGACGGCATTGTGCATGAACAGCACATTGTCGGGGAACAAATCGGCGTGGATGACGCCGGCGGGTAGGTTCGCCGGCCATTCGGCCTCGCAGCGCGCCAATGTCGTGGCGATCAGTTCAGCCAGTCCCGGCTGCACGTCGTCGGCTTCGGCGCTGGTCTGTGCGGCCAGTTTGCACCAGCCGGCGAGGCCCAGGGAATTCTCCCGGCGCAAGGCGAAATCGGTTCCGGCCAGATGCAGTTTCGCCAGCGCCTCGCCGGCAGAGCTGCAATGGTTGGCTTCCGGCCGTCGCAGCGACAGGCCATCGAGGAAGGTGAGGATGGCCGCCGGGCGGCCGTTCAGCTCTGTCGCTGCGGCGCCGTCCCTGCGATGCACCGGCACCGGGCAACTGATCTGGCGGGCCGCGAGATGATCCATCAGCCCCAGGAAGAAGGGCAGGTCGCCCGCGTGCACGCGCTTTTCGTAGAGCGTCAGAATATAGGCGCCGCGATCGGTCTGCAGGTAGAAATTGGAATTTTCGACGCCTTCGGCAATGCCCTTGAAGCTGACGGCCTCGCCGATGTCGTAACCGGTCAGCAACGCTTCGAGGTCTTCGAAGGAGACTTCAGTGTAGACGGCCATCGCGCGGACTCAGGATGCGAGCGCGCGCGGCACGTTGAAGATGACGTCTTCGCGGGTGACTGTGGTTTCCGCCACGTCGAGGGTGTAGCGTTCGCGGAATGCGGCGATAACCTGCTCCACCAGCAATTCGGGCGCCGATGCACCGGCCGACAACCCGATCACTTTGGCGTTGTCGACCAGCGACCAGTCGATATCGCTGGCACGTTGGATCAAGGTGGCCTGCTTGGCACCGGCTCGTTTGGCCACCTCAACCAGCCGCATCGAGTTTGAGGAATTGGGCGCCCCGACCACGAAGACCACATCGGCCCGCGGGGCGATCGCCTTCATCGCTTCCTGGCGGTTGGTCGTGGCATAGCAGATGTCTTCCTTGTGCGGCCCGGCGATATCGGGGAACCGCCGGCGCAGCACCGACACCATTTCCGCCGTATCGTCGACCGACAGCGTGGTCTGGGTGATATAGGCGAGCCGCTTGGTGTCCTTGGGGACGAAATTCTCCACGTCCTCAACCGTCTCGACCAGGGTGATGGCGCCCTCCGGGAGCTGGCCCATCGTGCCCTCGACCTCGGGGTGGCCGGCATGGCCGATCAGGACCACCTCATGGCCTGCGCGGTAATGCCGCTCGGCTTCGACATGAACTTTGGAGACCAGTGGGCATGTGGCATCGAAATAATAGAGCTGGCGGCGCTGGGCCTCGGCGGGCACAGATTTGGGCACGCCGTGGGCCGAGAAGATCACCCGGGCACCGTCTGGGGCCTCGTCCAACTCGTCGATGAAAACCGCGCCCAGCTGTTCCAGGCGCTCCACGACGAAGCGGTTGTGGACAATCTCGTGGCGGACATATACCGGGGCGCCATATTTCTCCAGGGCCAGTTCGACGATGCGAATGGCCCGTTCCACGCCGGCGCAGAAGCCGCGCGGGGCGGCCAGCAGCAGCTTCAAATGTGGTTTTTCGCTTCCGCGAGTTCCGTCCGCGCTTCCCATGGACAATCCGCTTGGTTACAGTCCCGCGCCGCTGCCGGCACCCCCGACAAGTCGGCCCCGGCACCCGAAATGTCAAGCGGAGGACGCTCTTGTCTGAGCCCGTAATCGCCCAGAAATCGCCCTACGCGGTCGAAGTGGAAGCTGGCAAGTCCTATTGGTGGTGCGCCTGCGGCCGCTCCCAGCGCCAGCCCTTCTGCGACGGCAGTCACAAGGGGACGGCCTTTACCCCGGTGGCCTACACGGCGGACGCCGCCAAAACGGTATTCTTCTGCGGCTGCAAGCACTCCGGGTCCAAACCGACCTGCGACGGCTCGCATGCGGCTCTATAACGGTTCGGTCATGCTCCAAAAAATCTCCCGCCTTCTCGTAATGGCTGCCGCGGTTGGCCTTCTGGCCGGTTGTTCCACCAAGGCCGATCCCCTCTGCCCCGGCGCGGCCTCTCTGGTCGAAGCCTCCAACGTGACCGGCTTCACCGCCGGCGCGACCGGGGACCCCGCTCAGGCCCAGTACCGGGCTGCGATCAGCAATGTGACGACCGATTGCAGCATCGACCGCCACGCGCGCACGGCCGACTCCAGTGTGGAAATTCACTTTGTGGCGACGCGCGCGCCCAATGGCGAGGCGGTTTCCTATCGCGTGCCCTATTTCGTCGCCGTGCGCAGCGGCACCGAAATAGTCGCGAAGAAGGTCTTCTGGGTGCGCTTCGGATTCTCCCCAGGCCAGGCCAGCACGACCTTCGATCAGTCGATCGGCTCCACGGTGATCAAGATCGCGAATACCAAGCAGCCCTATGAGTACCAGATCCTGGTGGGCTTCCAGCTGACAAAGGAACAGCTCGAGTACAACCGCAAGATCGGACATTATGGCCCATGATCGGCCTCGCCGCAGAGCTGACAGCGATCGCGGCTGCCGCGTTCGCCGCTGAAGGGCTTGCTCCGGAGCTGGGGGAGGTCAAAGCCTCCGATCGGCCCGATCTGGCGCAATTCCAGTGCAATGGCGCGCTGCCCGCCGCCAAACAGGCCAAAACCAATCCGCGCGCGATTGCCGAGAAGGTCGCGGCGCGGCTGAAGGACAATCTGGTCTTCGCCAAGGTCGAGATCGCCGGTCCGGGCTTCATCAATCTGGATGTCACCGACACCGTCCTGGCCGCGCGCGCGGCCGCGCTGGCGGACGATGCGCATCTGGGTGCGCCGCAGACGGGCGCGGGGAAAGCCATCGTGCTCGACTTTGGCGGACCCAATATTGCCAAGCCGATGCATGTCGGCCACCTCCGGTCGGCGATCATCGGCGACAGCCTGCAGCGCTTGTTCCGCGCCAATGGCTGGACAGTGACGAGCGACGTGCATCTGGGCGACTGGGGCCTGCAGATGGGCCAGCTGATCTCCGAGATTGGCCGGCGCGGCATTGCGCCGGTCTATTTCGATGCCGGGTTCGAAGGTCCGTATCCGGCCGAGTCGCCGGTGACGATGGAGGATCTCGAGGAGATTTATCCCGCTGCCGCCGCGGCCTGCAAGGCCGAGGAGGCCCGGCTGGCCGAGGCGCGCCAGGCCACCGCGGAGCTGCAGGCCGGGCGAGCCGGCTACCGCGCTCTCTGGCAGCATTTCTATACTGTGTCCAAGGTTGGGCTCGACCGCGAATACGGCGCGCTCGGAATTCACTTCGATCTGTGGAAGGGCGAGGCGAGCGTTGACGCGTTGGTCGGCCCGATGATCGAAGACATGAAGGCCAAGGGCATCGCGGTCACCAGCGAGGGTGCGCTGGTCGTGCCGGTCGAACGTAACTCCGACAAGAAGGCGATGCCCCCGCTGATCCTCGTCAAGCAGGATGGCGCGGTGCTCTACGGCACGACCGATCTTGCGACCATCGTCGACCGTGTCCACTCGAAGGATCCGGATCTGATCCTCTATGTGGTCGATCAGCGCCAGCACCTGCATTTCGAGCAGGTGTTCCGCGCCGCGGAGAGGGCGGGGATTGCCGGCAGGTCCGCGCTCGAGCATGCCGGCTTCGGTACGATGAACGGCACCGACGGAAAACCATTCAAGACGCGCGAAGGCGGCGTCATGAAGCTCTTCGATCTGATCGCGATGGTGACGGCCGAGGCCGAGAAGCGGCTCGCCGAGCAGGGGCTCGGCGCGGGATACCCCGCGCAGGAACGCGCAGAGATCGCCCGGATGGTCGGGATCGCGACCCTGAAGTTTGCCGATCTGTCGAACTACCGACTGACCGACTATACCTTCGACCTCGATCGATTCTCAAAATTCGAAGGCAAGACCGGGCCCTATCTGCAATATGCGGCAGTGCGGATCCAGTCGATCCTGCGCAAGGCCAGCGATGAAGGCTTCGCCGCGACGCGGCCCGTGGTGCGGTCGGCGGAGGAGCGCAAGTTGGCGCTGCAGCTGCTGGCGCTCGCCGATGCCATGACCACTGCCGAACACAAGCGCGCGCCCAATGTACTGTGCGACTATGCTTTCGGTCTGGCGCAGGAATTCAGCCGCTTTTATTCCGAGCACCACATCTTGTCGGAAACGGACGCGCAATTGCGCGCGGCACGACTCGGGCTTTGCGAACTGACTCTCAATGTCCTGCGCAAGGTCCTGGATTTGCTCGGAATCGAGGTTCCGTCCCGGATGTGAGCCGGGAAACGGCCCGAATTCGGGCTCACATTGACTATCCCACTTTGCCCACTATTATCGGCGCCAACGCTTGAGTCCGCCGGGAGGCGCGCTGAAGCGGCCAACACACACTCCCGCGCGGGAGAGACCTGGCTTTGACGCCGGGCGCCGAAGGAGCAACCGCCCCGGAAACTCTCAGGCAGAAGGACCGCGCAGGCGTTGAGCTTCTGGAAAGCAGGGCTGCCTCGGCGGCCCTCACCGAAGGGGTAATCCCGCGCCGGATTCGTCCGATCCGCGGAAAATCTCTCAGGTCCGATGACAGAGGGGCGCGCGTTTGAGCCGGAATCGGCCTTGCGTGCCGCGCAACCCTCGAATTCCGGACCGTTTATGGCCCACACGACTGACATGGATTTGAAGCGCACGCCGCTCTACGCGCTCCATCTGGAGCTTGGCGGCAAGATGGTGCCGTTCGCCGGCTATGAGATGCCGGTGCAATATCCGGCCGGGGTCCTCAAGGAGCACCTGCACACCCGCGCCGCCGCGGGGCTGTTCGACGTCTCCCATATGGGCCAGCGTTCCTTGTCGGTCCCGACCACGAGACGACGGCGCGCGCGCTCGAGGCGCTGACGCCAGGCGACATCGCTCGGCCTGGCGCCCGGGCGCATGCGCTACACGATGCTGCTCAACGAAGCGGCGGCATGGTCGACGATCTGATGGTCACCCGGCCACTCGTCGAGGACGAAGACGGCATGCTGGGTCTCGTCTTCAACGGTGCCCGACAAGGACGTCGACGACGCCTTCGTCGCGTGTGCGCTTGCCGCAGAACGTGAAGCTCGCCGAGAAGCCGATGACCGCGCGCTGCTGGCGCTGCAGGGCCCCAAGGCCGAAGCCGTGCTGGCGCGCCATTGCCCGAAGGCTGCAAGCGCTCACATTCATGACGGCGGCGCGCGCTGAATTCGATGGCATCGACTGCGCGATCTCGCGCTCCGGCTATACCGGCGAGGACGGCTTCGAGATTTCCGTGGCAGGCCAAGGATGCCGAGAAGCGTCGCCCGCGCGCTGCTGGCCGAGCCGGAAGTGCTGCCGATCGGCCTGGGTGCGCGCGATTCGCTGCGCCTGGAAGCCGGGCTCTGCCTCTATGGCCACGACATCGACGAGACGACCTCGCCGGTCGAGGCCAGCCTGACCTGGGCGATCGGCAAGCGCCGCAAGATGGACAAGGACTTTCCCGCCGGCCGAAAAGATCATGGTCGCAGCTCTTCGATGGCGCCGCGCGCAAGCGCGTCGGCATTCGCCCCGACGGCCGCGCCCCGGCGCGCGAAGGCACCGAGATTGCCGACAAGACAGGCCGTATCATCGGCCGGGTCACCACCGGCGGCTTCGGCCCGACGCCTGAATGCGCCGGTGGCGATGGGCTATGTCGAAACCGCCTATCGCGGGCGACGGCACCGAGCTCGATCTGATCGTGCGCGGCAAGCCGATTCCGGCGCGCGTGGCGCCGATGCCGTTCGTGCCCAACGGTTACAAGCGCTAACAGGAACAGAGTTGGAATTCGCGATGAGCGAGACGCGCTACAGCAAGGAACACGAGTGGGTGACGCTGGATGGCGACGTCGCCACCGTCGGCATCACCGCCCACGCCGCCGAGCAACTGGGCGATGTCGTGTTCGTCGAATTGCCCGATGCCGGCCGTGCGCTGACCAAGGACGGCGAGGCCGCCGTGGTCGAGAGCGTCAAGGCGGCGAGCGACGTCTATGCGCCGCTTGGCGGCGAGGTCACCGAAGGCAATGCCGGCGCTGGCCGACGATCCGGCCAAGGTCAATGCCGATCCCGAAGGCGCGGCCTGGTTCTTCAAGCTGAAGATCGCCGACAAGAGCGAGTTCGACGCGCTGATGACCCGCGAGCAGTACGACGAGTTCGTGAAGGAAGCTCTGAGCCATGCGTTATCTGCCGCTGACCCCCGATGACCGCGCCGCGATGCTGGCGAAGATCGGCGCGCCGATATCGACGGCGCTGTTCCGCGATGTGCCGAAGATCGGCCGTGGTCGGCCGTGTCGCGTCTTCGATCTGCCCGACACGCCAGGGCGAGCTCGAGGTCGAGCGCGCGCTGTCGCGGCTGGCGGCGCAAGAATGTGGCGGCCGGGTCGCGTGCCGTTCTTCTGCGGCGCCGGCGCCTATCGCCATCACGTGCCGGCCTGCGGTCGATCACCTGATCCAGCGCTCGGAGTTCCTGACCTCCTACACGCCCTATCAGCCGGAGATCGCGCAGGGCACGCTGCAATATCTGTTCGAGTTCCAGACCCAGGTGGCGCTGCTGACCGGCATGGAGGTCGCCAACGCCTCGCTCTATGACGGCTCGACCGCGACCGCCGAAGCGGTGCTGATGGCCCAGCGCGTGACCCGCCGCAAGAAGGCGATCCTGTCGGGCGGGCTGCATCCGCATTACGCCGAAACCGTGGAGACGGTGGCCAACCTGTCCGGCGAAGTCGTGCGCACGCCGGTGACGCCGGGCAAGCGGCGGAAGACATCGTCGCGCTGATCGATGAGGAGACCGCCTGCGTCGTGGTGCAGAGCCCGGACGTGTTCGGCCTGATCCGCGACCTTCGCCCGATCGCCGAGGCGGCCCATGCCAAGGGCGCGCTGCTGATCGCGGTGGTGACCGAGATCGTCTCGCTGGGCCTGATCGAGCCGCCGGGCGCGCAGGGCGCCGACATCGTCGCGGCCGAAGGCCAGTCGATCGGCAATGGCCTCAATTTCGGCGGGCCCTATGTCGGGCCTGTTCGCGACGCGCGAAAAGTTTCTGCGGCAGATGCCCGGCCGACTGGCTGGCGAAACCGTCGATGCCGCCGGCAAGCGCGGCTTTGTGCTGACCCTGTCGACCCGCGAGCAGCATATCCGCCGCGAAAAGGCGACCAGCAATATCTGCACCAATTCGGGTCTGTGCGCGCTGGCCTTCACGATCCATCTGTCGCTGCTGGGCGAGGAGGGCTTTACGCGGATTGGCGCGCGCTCAACCATGCCCGCGCCGACGGCGCTGGCCGACGCGGCTGGCGCGGATTCCCGGCGTGGAGCTGGTGACGCCGAGCCTTCTTCAACGAGTTCACCATGCGCCTGCCGCAAGCCGGCGGCGCAGCGTGGTCGATGCGCTGGTGGCAAAGGATGTGATCGCCGGCGTGCCGGCTTCGCGGCTGATGCCGCGCGACAAGGCGGCCGAGAATCTGCTCATCGTCGCGGCCACCGAAACCAATGTCGGAAGACGATTGCGCGGCCTTTGCCGCTGCGCTGACGGAGGCGCTGTCATGAGCATGAACAATCAGGGCCGCCCCACCGCGGCGGGCAGCGGCCGCAGGTGCACGCGAACTGCCGACCATCTCCGGCGATCGCGGACTGGACCACGAAGAGCAGCTGATCTTCGAACTCGGCCGGCCGGGCATGACGCGGCGTCGATATTCCCGCATGTGCAGGTGTCCGCGAGCGCG
This sequence comes from uncultured Pseudomonadota bacterium, assembly GCA_963710925.1. Lineage (GTDB taxonomy): Bacteria > Pseudomonadota > Alphaproteobacteria > Micropepsales > Micropepsaceae > Rhizomicrobium. The sequence continues at coordinate 76,559 of CAVQBY010000008.1, forward strand.
CCTGGGCGGCCTAGCGCCGACGGGGCCGATCGGCCTGCCGGGCCTGTCGCGAGCCGGAAGTGGTGCGCCATTATGTGCGCCTCAGCCGCAAGAACTACGCGATCGACGCGGGGCTCTATCCGCTCGGCTCCTGCACGATGAAGCACAATCCGCGCCTCAACGAGAAGATGGCGCGGCTGCCGGGCTTCGGCGATGTGCATCCGCTGCAGCCGCAAGCGACGGTGCAGGGCGCGATGGCGCTGATCTCCGAACTGATGCACTGGCTGACCACGCTGACCGGCATGCCGGCGGTGGCGATGTGCCCCAAGGCGGGCGCCCATGGCGAACTGTGCGGCATGCTGGCGATCAGGGCCGCTCATCGAGGCGCGCGGCGAAAGCCGCAAGCCGCGTTCTGGTGCCGGAATCGGCGCATGGCACCAATCCGGCGACCGCCGCCTTTGCCGGCTTCACGGTCGATCAGATCCCGGCCAGCGGCGACGGGCAGGTGAACGCCGAGGCGCTGAAGGCCAAGCTCGGGCCCGATGTCGCCGCGATCATGCTGACCAACCCGAACACCTGCGGGCTGTTCGAACGCGAGATCGTCGAGATCGCCGATGCGGTGCACGAGGCCGGCGCCTATTTCTATTGCGACGGCGCCAATTTCAACGCCATCGCCGGCCGGGTGCGGCCGGGCGATCTGGGCGTCGATGCCATGCACATCAATCTGCACAAGACCTTCTCGACGCCGCATGGCGGCGGCGGGCCGGGCGCGGGGCCGGTGGTGCTGTCCGAGGCGCTGGCGCCGTTCGCGCCGCTGCCGCTGCTGGTGCATGACGCCGAGGGCTTCCGCTTCGTCGAGGACCGCGCCGATCTGCCGGAAGGCGCCAAGCCCTTCGGCCGCATGTGCGCCTTCCATGGCCAGATGGGCATGTTCGTGCGCGCGCTGGCCTACATGCTGAGCCACGGCGCCGACGGCATCCGCCAGGCGCAGCGAGGATGCGGTGCTCTCGGCCAATTACATCCTCGCCTCGCTCAAGGATGTGATGAGCGCGCCCTTCGGCGACGGCCCCTGCATGCATGAGGCGCTGTTCGATGACAGCTTCCTCAGGGCACGGGCGTGACCACGCTCGACTTTGCCAAGGCGATGATCGACGAGGGCTATCACCCGATGACGATGTATTTCCCGCTGGTTGTGCATGGCGCGATGCTGATCGAGCCGACCGAAGTCGGAGTCCAAGGAGAGCGTCGACCGCTTCATCCATGTGCTGCGGGCGCTGGCCCAGGAGGCCAGGGCCGGCAAGACGGCACGCTTCGAAGGGGCGCCGCACTTCACCCCGCGCCGCCGCCTGGACGAGACCGGCGCCGCGCGCAAGCCGGTGCTGCGCTGGCGTGCCCCGGATCTGGCCCAGGCGGCCGAGTAGCGCGGACAAAAAGAAGGCCCCGCGGGGGTCCGGTGCGGGGCCAGTTCGCTGTCGGCCGTCGGGTGTCACGCGACGGAAATTCGGATCAGGAGCAGACAGGCACGTGTAGGCCGGCCGGGGCCTTGGTGTCGGCATCGCCGCAGGCCTTGTCGAGCTGGGCCTGGGTCAGGCCCTTGGCCTTGGTCAAGTCCGTGCCCTTGAAGCTGGTGATGTTGAGCTTGGCGCCGGAGAAGTCCGCGCCGTCGACATCGGCATGGGCGAGATTGGCGCCCGACAGGTTGGTGCCGCGGAAGCTGGCGCCCTTGAAATTCGCGTAAGACATGCACATCAGCGTGGCGTTGGCGCCGTCGAAGTCTGCGCCGTGCAGATCGTGCGCCTTGACGCAGGTGTTGGTCAGGTCCGCGCCCTGAAGCTGGCAGCCGACGCAATCGACGATGCCGCCATGAATGCGCGCCACGGCGGCCGGATCGGCCTTCGGCATCGCGGCATGGGCGGGAACGCTCCAGGCAAAGGCGGCGAGCATGGCGGCGAATAGATGGGACATGGGGGCTGACCTGTTCTTCTCTGAGACACGCGCCCAAGCTGTCGCAAGGCCCATGCCGGGCCTGTCCCTCCCAGATGTTGTGGCCGGAACGCCGCCCAGCCATTTGAATTCCATTCTGGGACGGTTTTCGCCGGGGGAGGGGGGCGAAAAAATCGAATTCAACCCTCCCCATCGCAGGGCGCCCATGACGCCGCCCGATTTTCCCCGACCAGGTCCGGTGCCAGATCCGCAAGGATCGGGTGGCAGGCCAGAGCCGTGCCGGCGATATGGGGATCGCAACCCCAGGCCGCAAGGTGTGACATGAATTTTCGCTTCACCGGCATTTCCCCCGAGCCCTTCCGCCACCTCTTTGCGCTCAGCGATGAAGACCTCGCCGCGCGCGACATGCGCCGCATGGTGGCGGGCCCCGGCGACACCTTCCCCTGCCGCGTCAGCCTGACCGAAGCCGCGCCTGGTGAGCGGCTGCTCCTGCTCAACCATGAGCACCAGCCGGCGCGCTCGCCCTATCGCGGTGGCGGGGCCATCTTTGTGCGCGAGGCCGCCCAGCGCCCCTATGACGGCCCTGAGGTGCCGCCTGTGGTGCGCAGCCGGCTGGTCTCGGTGCGGGCCTATGACGCCAGGGCCATGATGGTCGATGCCGAGGTCGTCGAGGGCCGCGAGATCGAGCCGGTGCTGGAGCGGCTGTTCGCGGCCGATGGCGCCGCCTACATCCATGTGCACAACGCCCGGCGCGGCTGCTTCTCCTGCCGTGTGGATCGCGGTTGATATGTGGATGGATTGAGAAAGTCGCGTGTCCTCAGCCGCTTGCCCTGAGTCGCGGGCATTATCTCTGCGGATTGCGGTGTGGGCGGTCTGTGCGCCGACCTGTGGACGGGGCTGTGGGCAGGTTGTGGAGGGCGCGATTGCAGGCGACGGCACTCTCACAATGAAAAACGGCCGGGCGATGTGCCCGGCCGTTTCCGTACGCCCCGTGTGAGGCTTGATCAGCTGCAGCCGCTGGTGTGCCGCAGGTGTTGCACTTCATGCAGGTGCCGTTGCGCACCAGCGTGAAGTTGCCGCAACCGCCGCAGGCATCGCCCTCATAGCCTTTCATCCGGGCTTCGGCCGCGCGCCGGGCATAGGTCTCCTTCTCGCTGAGCGCGGGTCGTCATGCGCGCCTCGATGGTGGCGACTGCCGCGCCCACAGGATTGCCGGAGACATCGCTGCCGGACGCCTCCAGGACGCTGGCGCGGATTTCGCTCAAGGTATCGAAATGCGCGGCTTCTTCTTCGGGCGTGTGCAGTTCGGTGTCCGTCCTCATGGACCTGCACGAGCATCGGGCTGTGGTCATGGGCATGCTCGGCATGCGCGTCGAGATCCATCTTCACCGCCGCGCCGCCGCGCACCACCACGAAGGGCTTGCCGCGGACGATAGCCCGAGGAAATCGCACGCGCGATCTTCTCGTCGGCCCGAGCTCGGGCCGGGGCCGGGGCATCGCCCCCATTGCCCAGATCCTCGTCCGCGTGCCGGCGGCACATGGGCCAGATCGTTGCGGCCCGAGATAGGACACCGCCAGCTCGCGGAAGATGTAGTCGAGCACGCTGGTCGCGTTCTTGATCGGTGTCGTTGCCCTGCACCAGGCCCGCCGGTTCGAAGCGGGTGAAGGTGAAGGCCTCGACGAATTCCTCCAGCGGCACGCCATATTGCAGGCCGATCGAGATGGCGATGGCGAAATTGTTCATCAGGCTGCGGAAGGCGGCGCCTTCCTTGTGCATGTCGATGAAGATTTCGCCCAGCCGGCCGTCTTCGATATTCGCCGGTGTGCAGATAGACCTTGTGTCCGCCGACGACGGCCTTCTGGGTGTAGCTCTTGCGGCGATGTCGGGCAGCTGCTCGCGCTCCTGGATGCGCTCGCGCACCACCGCTCGACGATCTTCTCGACGATGCGCTCGGAGACCACGCGCGGTGCGCTGTGCCTGCGGCGCCGCCACCAGATCGTCGTCCTCGCTCATCCTCGTCGTCGATCTGCAGGATCTGCGAGGCCAGCGGCTGGCGACAGCTTGGAGCCGTCGCGGTAGAGTGCATTGGCCTTCAGGCCCAGCTTCCAGGAGAGCAGGTAGCTTTCGCCGCATTCCGCCACGCCGGCGCTGTTGGGCATGTTGATGGTCTTGGAGATGGCGCCGGAAACGAAGGGCTGCACGGCCGCCATCATGCGGATGTGGCTTTCGACGACGAGGCGCGCTTGCCGATGCGCCCGCAAGGATTGGCGCAATCGAACACCGGCAGATGCTCGTCCTTGAGATGCGGCGCGCCTTCCAGCGTCATGGCGCCGCAGACATGAAGGTTGGCCGCGTCGATCTCGCTGCGCGCGAAGCCCAGCGCCTTGAGCATGTCGAAATCGGGCGCGTCGAGCACTTCGGCATCGAGCCTCGAACGTCTCGGTGCAGAATTCCTCTCCCAGCGTCCATTTGTTGAAGACGAAGCGGATGTCGAAGGCCGATTCCAGCGCCGCCTCGACGGCGACGATCTGCTCCTTGCCGAAGCCCTTGGTTCGAGCAGGGCCTCGTGGGTCACGCCCTTCGGTCATGCTTTCCAGCGTGCCGTGGCCCACGGCATAGGCGACGATGTCGTCGATCTCGGCCTGGTCGTAGCCAAGAGTCTGCAGCGCTTCGGGCACGCAGCGGTTGATGATCTTGAAGTAACCGCCGCCGGCCAGCTTCTTGAACTTCACCAGTGCGAAGTCGGGCTCGACGCCGGTGGTGTCGCAATCCATCACCAGGCCGATCGTGCCGGTGGGCGCGATCACGGTGGCCTGTGCATTGCGGAAGCCGAAGTCTTCGCCCATCGCCAGCGCGTCGTCCCAGGCGCGTTTGGCCGCCGTCGGCCAGATCGTCCTGCACCACCGCCATCAGGTCGAGCGGCACCGGATTGGTGGACAGGCTTTCATAGCCCTCGGCCGTGCCATGGGCGGCGCGGCGATGGTTGCGGATGACGCGCAGCATGGCGTCGCGGTTGGCGCGTAATTCCGGGAAGGGGCCCAGCTCGCCGGCCATCTCGGCGCTGGTGGCATAGGCCACGCCCGTCATCACGGCCGAGATGGCGCCGGCAATGGCGCGGCCCTCGCGGCTGTCATAGGGGATGCCGGCGGCCATCAGCAGGCCGCCGATATTGGCGAAGCCCAGGCCCAGCGTGCGGTAGTCGTAGGAGCGCTGCGCGATTTCCCTGGACGGGAACTGGGCCATCAGCACCGAGATTTCGAGCACGATGGTCCACAGCCGTACGGCGTGTTCGAAGGCGGGGACGTCGAAGGTCTTGACGCCGTCGCCCTTGCGGAACGCCATCAGGTTGAGCGAGGCGAGATTGCAGGCCGTGTCGTCCAGGAACATGTATTCCGAGCACGGATTGGAGCCGCGGATGTCGCCGCCGGCCGGGCAGGTGTGCCAGTCGTTCACCGTGGTGTGGAACTGGATGCCGGGATCGGCACAGGCCCAGGCCGCGTAGGAGATCTTCTCCCACAGATCGCGCGCCTTGACCGTCTTGATGACCTTTCCGGAACGGCGTGCGGTCAGGTTCCAGTCCGACATCTTCGAGCACGGCCTGCAGAAACTCGTCCGTCACGCGGACCGAATTGTTCGAGTTCTGCCCTGAGACCGACAGATAGGCGTCCGAATCCCAGTCGGTGTCGTAGGTGCTGGAAATCGATATCGGTGTATCCCTGCCGGGCGAAGGAGATCACGCGCTCGATGTAGTTGTCCGGGATCATGGATTTGCGCGCGGCTTTGACCTCGCGGCGCAGCGCCGGATTCTTCTTGGGATCGAAGCAGTCGTCGCTCTCGCCCTCGCAATTGACGCAGGCCTTCATGATCGCGCCGAGATGCTTCTCGGCGAGCTTGGAGCCGGCCACCATGGCGGCGACCTTCTGCTCCTCGATCACCTTCCAGTCGATGAACTCCTCGATGTCGGGATGGTCGACATCGACGATCACCATCTTGGCGGCGCTGCGCGTGGTGCCACCCGACTTGATGGCGCCGGCCGCGCGATCGCCGATCTTGAGGAAGCTCATCAGGCCCGAGGACTTGCCGCCGCCGGAGAGCGGCTCGTTCTCGCCGCGCAGGCGAGGAGAAATTGGTGCCAGTGCCGGAGCCGTATTTGAACAGCCGCGCCTCGCGGGTCCACAGGTCCATGATGCCGCCGTCATTGACCAGATCGTCGCTGACCGACTGGATGAAGCAGGCATGCGGCTGGGGGTGCTCATAGGCCGTGGCCGATTTCACCAGCCGGCCGGTCTTGTGGTCGACGTAGAAATGGCCCTGGCTCGGGCCGTCGATGCCATAGGCCCAGTTCAGTCCGGTGTTGAACCATTGCGGGGAGTTGGGGGCCACGCGCTGGGTCGCCAGCATGTGGCAGAGCTCGTCATGGAAGGCGCGGGCATCGGTCTCGTCGTCGAAATAGCCGCCCTTCCAGCCCCAATAGGTCCAGGTGCCGGCCAGACGCTCGAACACCTGCTTGGCGGAACGTTCGCCGGAGGTCTCCTCGCCATCGGGGGCCTTCTTCCACAGCCATTCCGGCACGCCCTCTTCGGGGACCGGCCGCAGCTTGGCGGGAACGCCTGCCTTGCGGAAATATTTCTGGGCAAGGACGTCGCAGGCGACCTGGCTCCAGGCCTCGGGGACCTCGATGTCGGTCTGTTGGAACACGATCGAGCCGTCCGGGTTTCGGATCTCGCTGATGGCGGTGCGGAAGGCGATGCCTTCATAAGGCGAATGACCTTCAACCGTGAACTGACGCCGAATACGCATGTGCTCCCCCGACAGGCCTGTAGTTGTTCCGGTTGCCGCCTGGCTCGCACCATTTCGGGGACAGTTCTCCTGCCGCCGGGAACGGCCTGCGCAGCAGGGCTCCCGGACGCTAGGTCTTGGTTCGTCCGCCAGATTTGGTGTCGCGCTGGGCGACAGGGGCGAAGTATGGGCACGGCCTTTTCGGGCACGCAAGAGCTAAGTGGTTAACAAGAACTTACCCACTACATCTAGTGGCTCAGCCCCGCGCCGGAAATGCCTGCAAACACTAGGTGTCAAGATCGCTCGGGGGGCCGAAGAATTTTTTTTGTCCCCAATCGAGCTGTCTTGTGAGCGTTCTGTGGAGCGTTCCGGCCGGCGCCAGGGCGGCCGCCGGGGAGGCCGGCGGCGCGGCGTTCGGCAGCTTGGCGCGCGGCGGGTTTCCCAACTATAGTCCGGCCGATTCCGAATGCGGGCATGGGGCGAGACGAGGCGTATATGGCATTGCTCAGAATGATCTTCATCTGGTGGCGCGGCGCGACGCTGGGGACGCTGTGGACGACCTGGCGCCATGGCCGCCCCGTCGGCACCGACAAATACGGCAACCGCTACTACCAGGACGCCACCGGCACGCGGCGCTGGGTGCTGTACAACGGCACGGTGGAGGCCAGCCGGGTGCCGCCGGAGTGGCATGGCTGGCTGCACCACACCTTCAAGGAGCCGCCGACCGTGAGCCCGGTTGTGTCGCGGGCCTGGGAACGTGACCATGTGCCCAATCTGTCGGGGACGCCCGAGGCCTATCGGCCGCGGGGCAGCCTGGCGGCGACGGGCGAGCGCCCCGCCGCCACCGGCGATTACGAGGCCTGGCAACCGGAATAGGGTCTGGATTCGAACATGAACAGCAGCAAATCGGTCGAGGCCCTGATCGGCGCCCTGGTGATCGGCATCGCCGCGGGGTTCCTCTATTTTGCCTATACCTCGGCCAGCGAAGGCGCGCTCAGCGGCTACGAGGTCACGGCCACCTTCAACCGGGTGGACGGCCTGTCGATCGGCACCGATGTGCGGATGTCGGGAATCAAGATCGGGACGGTCTCGGCCTTGAATCTCAATCCGAAGACCTATCTGGCCGTCGCCCATCTTTCGATCACCAGATCGGTGAAGCTGCCCGATGATTCGTCGATCAAGATCACCTCGTCGGGCATTCTGGGAAATGCCTATCTGTCGGTGACCCCGGGGGGCAGCGACAAGATGATCGCGCCGGGCGGGCGCATCGCCAACACCCAGGGCTCGGTCGATCTGATGGGGCTGATCGGCCGCATGATCACCGGCGGAGGCAAGTAACGCCGCTATGCGTCTGGTCTTCCACATGTTTGCGTTGGCCATGGCCTTCCTCGGCCTGAGCGCCCCGGTGACGCATCCGGCCGCGGCGACCGTGGACAGCAATCCGGCGGTCGAACTTGGCCGGGCGCCGCGGACGTACACCGTTGGCGATGCCGTGCCGGACAAGAACGGCGTGCAGCCGCATGGCGATTCTGCGCGGGCTGGACAAGATCACCGGCCAGGCCGTCAACATCGACGCGCCGATCGGCGTGCCGGTGCGTTACGCCACGCTGACCATAACGGCGCGAGTATTGCTACTCGACGCCGCCCAGCGAGACGCCGGAGACCACGGCATTTCTCAAGGTCGTCGACAAGCGCCCGAACAAGGCGCCGCATCCGGTTTTCTCGGGCTGGATGTGGGCCTCGAGCCCGTCGCTCAACGCGATGCAGCACCCGCTCTATGACGTCTGGGTGATCAGTTGCAAGACCAACCAGCCTGGCCAGGCGGCGCCGCCTGTGGCCTCGACGGCGCCGGTCAAGCCCGTCTCGCCCAACAAGAACGCCAAGGAAGAAGACGGTTCCCTTGCCGGAAGGCTCCGGCCAGTAAGCCTGCCGGGCCACCGCCGCCTTGAGGCGCGCCAGATAGGCCGCCTTCGGGATCTCCACCGCCCCCATCCGCGCCAGATGCGGCGTGATGAACTGGGTGTCGAGCAGGGTGAAGCCGCCCACCCGCAGCCGCGCCACCAGATGGGCCAGCGCCACCTTGCTGGCGTCGCGCGCGCGGCTGAACATGCTTTCGCCGAAAAACGCGGCGCCGAGGCTGACGCCATACAGCCCGCCGACCAGTTCGCCGTCCTGCCGGCACTCGATCGAGTGGGCGTGGCCGGCCGCGTGCAGCGCCGTGTAGAGCGCTTCGATCTGCGGATTGATCCAGGTGTCCTCGCGCCCGGGCGCCGGCGCGGCGCAGGCGGCGATCACGTCGGCAAAAGCGGTGTCGGCGGTGACCGCAAATCGGTCGCTGCGGATGGTGCGCGCGAGCCGGCGCGACAGGTGCAGACCGTCCAGCGGGATGACGCCGCGCGCGTCGGGCGCGATCCAGTACAGGGTCGGGTCGTCCCGGGCCTCGGCCATCGGGAACAGGCCTTCGGCATAGGCGCGAAGCACGATCTGAGGTGTGAGGCGCGGCGCGCCGTGCATGCTAGGCTTCTCCCATTCCAAGAGCGGATTCGGCATCCATGTGCGATCTGACGCAAGTCCAATTTTCCAGGGTCGAGACCAACAACATCATCCTTCACGTCGCAGAAGCGGGGCCGGCGGACGGTCCGTTGCTGATCCTTCTGCACGGCTTCCCCGAGTTCTGGTATGGCTGGCGCCACCAGATCGGCCTGCTGGCGTCGGCCGGTTTCCATGTCGTCGCGCCGGATCAGCGCGGCTACAACCTCTCCGACAAGCCCCGAGATGTCGACGCCTATCGGGTGGACCAGCTTGCGGCCGACGTGCTCGGCCTGGCCGATCACTACGGCGCCGCGCAGTTCTTCCTGGCCGGACATGATTGGGGCGCGATCGCCGGCTGGTGGACGGCGCAGACCGCGCCAGACCGGGTCCGCCGCTTCATCGCGCTCAGCGCCGGTCATCCCGCCGTGTGGCGCGCGCGCATGGACAATGATCCCGAGCAGCGCAAGAAGAGCCGCTACGTCAAGATGTTCCGGATTCCCTGGCTGCCCGAATGGATAATGCGGGCGCGCGACTTCAAGGCCCTGGCCGAGGCCGTGTCGGCGACAGCCGTGCCGGGGGCGGTGACGGCAGAAGATCTGGTGCGCTATCGCGATGCCTGGCGCCAGCCTGGCGCGCTGACGGGGGGCATCAACTGGTACCGGGCGATTCTGCGAACCCCGCTGCAGGACCCCGGCGCCTACCGAATCAAACCGCCGACGCTGATGATCTGGGGCGCGCAGGATATCTATGGCGATCGGGTTCTGGCGGAGCAAAGTGTGGCGATGTGCGACGAGGGGCGGCTGCTCGAGCTCGACGCGGCCACCCACTGGACGCTGACCGACGCGGCCGCGCGCGTCGGCGAAACGATGCTCGAATTCTTTCAGGTGTAGCGATCAGCCGAGGGTGTCGATCGTCGTCTTCGTCATCTCTTCGGCGGCTTTGGCCGCCGCCAGATTGGCGCTGTAGGCAGCCTTGGCCCGCAGAATTTCCACCATCCAGGATGCCGGTTCGCTCTGCTGGGCGGCGACCTTCGTGGTGCCGGCAAGCGGACCCGCAACCGGCGCCGCGGCGGGGGGCGCCGAGACAGCCGGTTGCGGTTGGGGGACATTGGGTGCAGGCCCGCCTGTGAACGCGTCAACGACCTTGCCCGCAGCCTTGGAGAGTTGGGCCGCACTGGCGGCCAGCCCCGAAGCAGAGATGGAGAACGCGCTGCACATGAGGGGCAGTGTGACGCGCAATTTCTAAGACTACGCCAACAATTATCGGCGCAGTTGAATCGAGATTGTCTCGAAGTTGAATCGAATTTGAGGGATCGGAAAGACGCGGAATTCCTGCGTTTTTCAGGCGGCCCGGGCGCTGGCATCCGGCGCCTGGCGGGTCCGCGCGTCGATCATCTCCGCAAAGGCCGCGAAGACCTTGCGCATCTGCGGGCCCTTGTAGGGATAGACTTCGGTCGGATCCATGTTGTGCACGATCATCGCAATATCAGCTTCGAAGATCAGCAGCTTGCCCTGTTTGGTTTCCGCACAATCGATCGCGAAATAGTCCAGGCCGATACGATGCGACAGCTCGCGCAGGGCAATCGCATGGCGTTGCGCAAAGTCCTGCTCGAAGGTCTCCATGAACAGGGCTTCCTCGGCACGTTTTTGCGCGTCGTCCGCCATATCGGCGTTCAGATACCAGAGCTTCCACTGATCGGCGATTGCCAGATGGCAGGCATAGGCCTTACCGTCGATGAAGACGATGCGGTATTTGCGAAACATTCCGTCATCGCCGCTGTAGTCGACATAGCGTGAGAGGAAAAATTCCTCGTCTGCGCAGCTCTCCAGATAGCTTGCGACGTCGTCAAGGCTCTCGATCCGCTCCAGGCCCCGCCCGGCCTGCGATCCGACCGGCCGGATGATGAGCGGAAATGGCGTTGTCCGCCAGAAGTTTTTCGAGCGTCGTCTCTCCGGCGAGAACATCTTCGAGATCGTCGCGATCGACGCGCGCGGTGCCCGGTATTTCGATTCCCGGGGCGCCGGTGAGAAGCTTGTGCAGGCGGTCACGCTCCAGCTCCGTGATGCGGCGTGGCCGATTGAGGACCGGGCGAGGCCAGTCGCGCGTCAGAAGCTGGATCGCGTCGAGTGTCCGTCGGGTCTCATCCGAATCCGGCACGGCGACGAAGGCCACGTCATGTTCGGGCAGGACTTCCGGGGGCTCGGCGCCGGGAACCACATAGTAGACATACAGCTCGATGTCGGATCCCTCGAGCAGGAATTCCAGCGGGGTGTTGCCGCCAATATCGGTCGCCGCTGCGAAGGCCAGAAGGCGCAAGCGCGGCGCGTCGGTGCCACAGGGCGAACGATAGAGTGTGCGCACCGAGAGCGCCTCGGCCTGAAGCTGAAGCCCGAGCTCCTGCTGGCCGACGAGTTGGGCGATGACCGACAGGTCCATCGCGGTATCGACGTCGGCGGTGTCTGCTTTCAGCTTCGGTACGAGTTCGGACCAGACCGCATTCAGGTCCTCGCCGTTAAAGGCGAGTCTTGTCAGGTTGGCCAGGCCGATGCGCGGGCACAGGGCGAGCGTTTCGGCGGGGACAAGTCGGGCGGGTTCGGTCATGGCGGCACTCCGTTTTCGTCCGTCACCCTGCGCCCTTGTGGTTAATGTGCGGTTGCGATGTGGTTGATAAAGGCTTAACCAAAAGGCAACCGCGACCCGACCGGATCTCCTCATGCGCCACGCCCCCGCCACCTCGCGCAATCGCGAGCCGATTCTCGAAGTGCTCAAGCGCGTGCTGCCGCGCGACGGGTTGCTGCTCGAAATTGCCAGCGGCTCGGGCGAGCATGCGGCCTTCATGGCGCCGCGCCTGCCGGAAATCATCTGGCAACCGACCGACCGGGATGCGGCGACACTGGCCGACATTGACGACGTGGCGCAGTTCGAACGCTGCGATCGGATCCGCCCGGCGCTCATGCTCGACGCCGCATCAGCGGAGTGGCCGGTGTCGGAGGCCGACGCCATGTTCTGCTGCAACATGATCCACATCGCGCCCTGGGCCGCGGCCGAAGGGTTGTTTGCCGGTGCGGCCCGGGTTCTGGCAGGTGGCGCGCCGCTCGTCCTCTACGGGCCTTACCGGCGTGACGGCGTCCACACGGCGGCCTCGAACGAGGTCTTCGAGCGCTGGCTGCGCGATCAGGACCGGCGCTTCGGTGTGCGATGCCTGGACGGCGAGGTGACGCCGCTGGCCGTGCGCTGCGGCTTCCGCCTCGAGGAGATCGTCGAAATGCCCGCCAACAATCTCACCGTGGTGTGGCGGCGGGTGTGAGCCCTATCTGCGATCGAGGCTCCAAGGCCCCGGCCCGGCGGCGGCGAGATAGAGCAGCGTGAAGCAGAACATGACCGCGAGCGTGCCGTGATTGAGGATCGGCACGATCTGGCCGCTGGGCGCAACATGGCCAAGCCAGAAGGCGAAAGCCATTTCGCCGGAAAGGATGAAGGCGGTGAGGCGGCTCAACCAGCCGATGGTCAGGAGCACGCCGCCGACCAGCTCCATCGCGCCGGCGACGACGATGAGCGGCGGAATGTGATCGAACATCGCCACATGCGGCCAGTGAAAAATCTTGGCCATGCCGAACTGCAGGATCATCAACCCCAAGGCGATGCGCAGCACGCTCAGAAGCTGCGGGCGGTATTTCTCGAGAAATCCCAGCGTGACCACGGTCGGCTCCCTGCGGCGATTCGCGGCCAGTGTAACCTGAGTCGCGACGGGGTCAGGCGCCGCGGGCCGCCAGCCAGTGCTCCAGCCAGTGGATGTGGTAATCGCCGTTGATGATGTCCGGCTCGCGCACCAGCTTCTGGAACAGCGGGATCGTGGTTTCGATGCCGCCGACCACCAGTTCGTCGAGCGCCCGGCGCAGCCGCATCATGCATTCGTTGCGGTTGCGGCCATGGACGATCAGCTTGCCCACGAGGCTGTCGTAATAGGGCGGGATCCGATAGCCGGTATAGATCGCCGAATCGAGGCGCACGCCCAGACCGCCCGGTGCATGGAACTGCGTGATGGTGCCAGGCGAAGGCTGGAAGGTGAAGGGGTTCTCGGCATTGATGCGGCACTCGATGGCATGGCCGGAAATGACGACATCGGACTGGTCCATCTCCAGCGGACTGCCGGCGGCGATGCGGATCTGCTCGCGCACGATGTCGATGCCGGTGATGGCTTCGGTGACCGGATGCTCGACCTGCAGGCGCGTGTTCATCTCGATGAAGTAGAACTGGCCCTCCTCGAACAGGAACTCGATCGTGCCGGCGCCGAGATAGCCGATCTTCTCCAGCGCCTTGGTGACGATGGCGCCGATCTCCTCGCGCTGCGCTGCGTTGAGCGCGGGCGAGGGGGCTTCCTCCAGGACCTTCTGGTGGCGGCGCTGCAGCGAGCAGTCACGTTCGCCCAGATGCAGCACCTTGCCGTGGCCGTCGGCGAGAATCTGCACTTCGATGTGGCGCGGCTTCTGCAGATATTTTTCGAGATAGACGGCATCGTCGCCGAATGCCGACTTGGCTTCGGCGCGCGCTGTGGTCAGCGCCATGTTGAGCTCGGATTCGCTCTTCGCGACTTTCATGCCGCGCCCGCCGCCGCCGGCCGCCGCCTTGATGAGTACCGGATAGCCGATCTCGGCGGCCACACGTTTGGCTTCTTCGTCCGTGCGGATGCCGCCGTCCGATCCGGGCACGGTGGGGATGCCGGCGGCTTTCACGGCTTGTTTGGCCGCGATCTTGTCGCCCATCAGGCGGATATGCTCGGGATCGGGGCCGATGAAGGTCATGCCGTGCTCCTGCACGATCTCGGCGAAGCGCGCATTTTCCGACAGAAAGCCATAGCCGGGATGGATGGCTTCGGCGCCGGTGATCTCGGCGGCCGCGATGATCGCGGGGATGTTGAGATAGCTCTGTGCCGCCGAGGGCGGCCCGACGCAGACGCTTTCGTCGGCGAGACGCACATGCATGGCATCGGCATCGGCCGTCGAATGGATCGCGACGGTGGCGATGCCCATTTCCTTGCAGGCGCGGTTGATGCGCAGTGCGATCTCGCCGCGGTTGGCGATCAGGACTTTCTCGAACATGTCAGCCCAGGACGATCAGAGGCTGGCCGAATTCGACCGGCTCGGCGTCTTGTATGCAGATCTCCTTCACCGTGCCGCTGCGCGGCGCCAGAATCGGGTTCATGGTCTTCATCGCTTCGACGATGAGAAGCGTGTCGCCTTCCTTGACGTGATCGCCAACCTTGACGAAGGCCGCCGCGCCAGGCGAGGCCGCGACATAGACCGTGCCGACCATCGGCGAGGTGACGGTGCCGGCGGGATGGCCTTCGCGCTTGGGCGGCGGTGCGTCGCCGGACGCCGGGGCGGGTGGCGGTGCGGCAGGGGCGGGCGCGCCCCGCGCATAGACATGGCTTGCCTGGCGGCAGACGCGGATGCGCAAGCCGTTCTGTTCGACCTCGATTTCGGTCAGGCTGGTTTCGGTCAACAGTTCGGCCAACTCGCGGATGGCCGCGGCATCGATGCTGCCGGAAGATTTCTTCTGGGAAGCGGAGGCCGGCTTTTCGCCGATCTGCTTGGCGTCCTTGACTGTCATACTGTCCTATCCTTGAGCAGGCTTGCGAGTGCGTCGACAGCCAGCAGATATCCGGTGTCCTTGAGTCCGCAGATCACGCCGGTCGCAACCGGGCTCACATAGGAGTGGTGGCGGAACGGCTCGCGCGTATAGGGGTTGGAGAGATGAACCTCGATGAGCGGCCGGTCAAGCGCACGCAGCGCATCGTGGATCGCCACCGAGGTGTGGCTGTAGGCGGCCGCATTGAGGATGACCCCGCAGCTGCGGCTGCGGGCTTCCTGGATCCAGTCGACCAGTTCACCCTCATGATTCGACTGACGAAATGTCACTCCCAGGCCGTGTGTCCGGGCCCGGGCCTCGACCGCCTTGCCGATCTCGGCCAGCGTCATGCGGCCATAGACCTCGGGTTCGCGCGCCCCCAGGAGATTGAGGTTGGGCCCGTTCAGGACATATACCGGCAAAGGCTGCGGTTGAGCCTTGCCGGCGCGGGGCTGGGGCTTCGTGGAGGGCTTTCGTGCCACGGGAACTCCGGTTAACGCTTGTCGCCGGGGGGCTTTATACTGGCCCTTTGCGGCCAAGGGAAACGCTAAGCGGGAACAGGCTTTATGCCCCTTTCAGTGACGATCAATGGCGAGGACCGCCAGGTTTCGGGTCCGATCTCCCTCAAGGCCCTGCTGGCCGAGCTGGGGCTGGAGCCGGCCAAGATCGCGGTTGAGCGCAATCTGGAGATCGTGCCGCGCTCCCAGTATGACGCCGTGAAGGTGGGCGAGGGCGACAGGCTCGAGATCGTCCATTTCATCGGCGGCGGCAATGCCCCCGGGCGTCTCCCGGCCACCCGAGGACAAGCCGCTGGTGATCGCCGGCAAGACCTACACGTCGCGGCTCATCATCGGCACCGGCAAGTACAAGACCTATGAGGAGAATGCCCGGGCGCTGGAGGCCAGCGGGGCGGAGATGGTGACCGTGGCCGTGCGCCGCGTGAACCTGACCGATCCTGGCCAGCCCAAGCTGGTCGATTTCATCGATCCGAAGAAGGTGACCTATCTGCCAAATACCGCCGGCTGCTTCACCGGCGAGGACGCTGTGCGCACGCTCAGGCTGGCGCGCGAGGCCGGCGGCTGGGAGCTGGTCAAGCTGGAGGTGCTGGGCGACCGCAAGACACTCTATCCCGACATGATCGAAACGCTGCGCGCGACGGAGCTTCTGATCAAGGAAGGCTTCCAGGTCATGGTCTATTGCAGCGACGATCCCTTGATGGCCAAGCGGCTGGAAGAGCTGGGCGCGGCTGCAATCATGCCGCTGGCGGCGCCGATCGGCTCCGGGCTGGGCCTGCAGAACCCGGTCGGCATCCGCATGATCATCGAGGAGGCCAAGGTGCCGGTGATCGTCGATGCCGGCGTCGGCACCGCTTCGGATGCGGCCATTGCGATGGAACTGGGCTGCGATGCGGTGCTGATGAACACCGCCATCGCCGAAGCGAAGAACCCGGTGATGATGGCAAGCGCGATGAAGCACGCCGTGGAGGCCGGCCGGCTGGCCTATCTCGCCGGCCGCATGGCCAAGAAGCGTTATGCCGATCCTTCCAGCCCGCTGGCGGGCCTGATTTGAGAGCCGTCGGGCCGTCCTGCATCGGCTGCGCGGCATTGGCGCGCGGCTGAACTAGCCGGCCTTGCCCTTCAACATCGCGTTCAGCGTCTCGTCGTCGAGTGCGCCTTCGCGGATCTTCGCCGTTGATGATGAAGGCCGGCGTGCCGTCGATATTGGCGGCCTGCGCCAGCGCGTGGCTCGGCGGCGATGGCGGAGGAGACGGACGGGTCCTGCTCGTCCTTCTGCAGCTTGCTCCAGGTCGAGCCCGACCTTCTTGGCGATGGCCACGGCCATGGCCGGCGTCGCCAGGCCCTTCTCGCGCATCAGCGCGAAATGGAAGGCGAGATATTTGTCCGGTTGCTTGCGCGCGGCGAGTGCCAGGCGCGCGGCGGCATTGGAGTTCTCGCCCTTGATCGGAAACTCGATGAAGGCGAAGCGGGCGTCGTTCTTGTGCTTTTCGTAATAGGCCTCGATCGTCGGGTTCGAGGCGCGGCAATAGGGGCAGTTGTAGTCGAAGAATTCGACAAAGGTGTGTCTTCGCATCCTTCGGGCCGGTGATGAACGCGACCTTGGGATCGAAGAACGCCTTGACGCCAAGCTTGTCGACGGCGGTCTGCCGCGCCGAGTCCTCGCTGAGCTGCTGCTGCATCTGCAGCTTGTTCGACATCGCGATCAGGATTTCGGGATGGTCCATCAGATAGCCGTGGATGGCCTCGTCGCCCTGCGCACCGAGCCCGCCGAAACGCCACAGGCCGAACACGATCGCGACCGCCAATGTGGCGCCGCCAATGCCGCCCAGGGCAGCCGCTTTCCAATCCGAGTCTCATAACTTCTCCTGATGGGTGCGCCTATTGGCGCTTGGCCTGCGGCCCGGCAATGGCGACGATATCATTGGCGCGCTGCCAATCGGTCGAGCCTTTGGCAGCCCGCGCTCGGCACGCGTGGCGAAGACCATGGCCTGCTGCATGCCACCGGCCCAGTAGTAGCGTTCGGCCGTCGCCAGATCCGCCATCGGCTTGTTGCCAAGCGTCGAATAGGCCTGTGCAGCTTCATACCAGCCGAAGGTGTTGTCGACTTCCTGCTGCAACGCGACCTTGAGATTGTCGAGCGCCGGCTTGGCCATGGCAGGCTTCTGGCTGGTGACGCGAGCTGCGCCGCGGCGAGCGAGATCCGGATCAGCGGGCGCATCGGGCATCAGGTCGACCGCCTTCTGATAGGGTGCGATGCCCTCGTCCGGTTTGCTCATCTCCACATAGATCTGCCCGAGCATTTCCCAGAAATAGGGGTTCTTCGGCTCGCGCTTGATCAGGATGTTGATTTCCTCGAGCGCCTTCTTCATCTGGGGCTGGCGGAAATAGGCCATGGCGCGGGCATAATGCGCTTCGTCACTGTCATCTGTCAGCGGGTAGCGGCGCAGAACCTCCTCCGGATCGGACAGGTAACCGGTGAGCTTGGCCTGGATCATATGGAATTCGTGCATCGCCTGCGGACTGTCCTTTTTGTCCTTGTAGGGCGATGCATCGACACGATTTTGCAACTCGGCAATACGTTCGCGGTCCGCGGGGTGATCCGACAACAGATTGTCGCCGTGTCATGGCCGCCTCATTGGCCAGGCGTCCGAAGGCCGACAGCAGGCCCTGGCCGGATTGGTGGGTGCGATTGAGATAGGTCATCGCGCGCTGGTCGGCTGTCGATTCCTGGGCGCGGCTGAACTGCAGATACTGCGCTTGCGCCGCGCTCTGGCCCAGCATCATGGCGCCCATGCCCGCGTTCCCTGCGCCGGCGATCATCGCGGCCACACCGACGGCCATGCCAATCAGCATCGGAATCGATGCCTTCGACATCGCCATGCCGCCGCGAATTACATCGCCGCCGGCGACATGGCCCGTTTCATGCGCGAGCACGCCTATGACCTCATTCGGGCTCTTGGTCTGCAGGATGAGGCCGGTATTGATGAAGATGTCTTCACTTTCGGAGGCCAGCGGGCTCTGCGTCGCAAAGGCGTTAAAGGACGGGTCGCTGTTGATGTAGAGCTTCACGGTCGACGGATCGATGCCGGCGGCTTCCAGGAGCGGCTGCTCATAGCCGTAGAGCGTCCGTTCGATCTCGGTGTCGCGGATGATGCTGATGCCCTGCGCCGCGGCGGGGCCCGCCGTTGCGAGAAGGGCAATGATGGCCGGAAATGAAAAGGCGAGCGCGCGTGCGATCACGCGAATCGTCTGCCTGCGGGGGCGGCTCAACGGGTTGCAAAACGCCAAGGCTTGACCTCTCCTTTACCCCGCGCCACATCCCGTCCGGGACCGTAGGTGCGCGGGGTCTGTCCGTCAACGGAGCGAGATATCCGCATGCTCCGGGGTGACAAGAAATAGAACCAGGAAAGTTGGCCGCTTTCATGTCCAGATTTGCCTTCTTCGCCGGCCTTGCCGCCGCACTCCTTCTGACGGCCTGTTCGTCCGGCACCGGCGGGACCGACGCCGGTCCCACAGAGCCTACGACCGCGAGCGGCGGGTCCTCCGGGCTGACTTTCGGCGGCTTGTTCGGGTCCGGATCGGATGCGCGACGCGTTGGTTACGCCGTGGGCGATGAACCCCATGCGGTGAAGGCCGCGGCCGACATTCTGGCGCAGGGCGGCAGCGCCGCCGACGCCGCGACGGCGGCGTATTTCACGATGGCAGTCACCTATCCCGGCGCCGCCGGTCTTGGTGGGGGCGGGTTATGCCTTGTCTATGATCCGGCCAGTCGGCGCAGCGAAGCGATCGATTTTCTCGCGCGCAACGCGGCGGCCGGCGGCGCCTTTGCGGTGCCGGGCAATGTGCGCGGGTTTGCGACCTTGCAGGGACGTTACGGCGCCTTGCCGTGGCAACGCGATGTCGCCAATGCCGAAGCGCTGGCGGCAACAGGCTTTCCGATCTCCGACGCGCTGGCTGCGCGGCTGAACGCCGGGCAGAACATCGTGCGCCTGGATGCCGGGCTGGCGGCGGAGTTCCTCAATGAAGCAGGGCAGGTGAAAACCGCCGGCACGGTCGTCTCCAATCCCGCACTGGCGGCGACGCTGGGGACGATCCGCGAAGATGGCGCCGGGCAGTTCTATACCGGTGAGTTCGCACAAAAACTCGCCGCCTATGCGCCCGGACAGGACGGGGCGGTGACGCAGGCCGACCTCGCCGCCTATCGCGCCCAGTTGCATGCGCCGCAACAGGTGCAACTCGGCGCGCAGCGTATCTATCTGCCGCCGTCGAGCGTCGGAGCCGGACATTTTGCCGCCGCTGTGCTGGCGCAGCTGGCCGGACCGGACGGTGCACCGGTTTCCGGGCCCGCGCCGGCGGTGACCCGCAAGGCGGTGCAGGCGACCTTGCGGCAGATTCGGGGTCGGCGCGCTTCCCGATGATCTGGGGGCGACCGGCTTCGCGGCGCTGGACCACAACGGGCAGGCGGTGGCTTGTGCGGTGACCATGAACGGCCCCTTCGGTTCCGGGCATACGGTTCCGGGGACCGGGGTGACGCTCGCCAATGCGCCGGACGCGGGCCAGACGGGACTGGCCGCTGCCTTCCTCACCCCGGTGATAGCGGCCAAAGACGCCAGCGGGCCGCTCGGTCTGTCGGACAATTCCACTCTCACCGTCACTCTGGCGGGCGCCGGGGCGGGCGGTCCGCAGGGCACCGCCGCCATCGCCGAGGGGCTGTTGCGACTGGCTCGCGGCGAGGACACGACGCGGCCCGGTGCCCTGAGCGGCGTCACCTCGACGCCCTATGACACGGTCAATGCGATCGCTTGCCAGCACGGCATTTGCGCGGTGCTGCCGGACGCGCGTTCGCATGGCCTGGGCGCGGCGGCGGGCGGATAGTCTCACACGGCAAGTTCGAGGATCGGCTGTTCCCAGTTGATGCGGGGACGCGGCGGGCGGGTTCCTACGCGCTCGGCGCCCATACGCAGATAGAAGCCCTCCGACGGCGGGTGCGAGACGATCGTGATGCGGGTGATGGCGAGGCGGCGCGCCGTCTCGCGCAAATGCGCGAACAAGAGCCGGCCCACGCCCAGACCCTGGGCGGTATCGGACACGAACATCAGGTCGAGCTCCGGTTCCCGTGTGATCAGGCTGTAATAGCCGAGAATTTCCCCGTCGCGTTCGGCAAGATAGATGGTGTCGCGCGCAACCTGGTCAGCGCTGATCCGGTAGCCGTCGAGCATGGCCCGATAGGGGCCGTCATAGGCGCGTGAGGCCTGGGTCAGGCTGTTCAAGGCTTCGAGGTCCGCCGCCGTTGCGCGGCGGACCGTCACTGTCCCGGACATGGCCTCTATTCGCGCGCGCGGAAGGGGCGCTGCCACCAGCCCTTGCGAGGCGGCCCTTCGGGCTCAGACAACTCGTCTTCCTGCGGCCGGTTCGGTTCTTCCGCGGTCTCCGCCGGCGCTGCCATCTGCGCGACGGGTTCGTCCTGCGGTTCGGGGGACGCCTCGGCGGCGGCGGGTTCGGCAGGGCGCGGTGGCTCAGGCTCGTCCTGGGGCGGTTGCGGCGCTTCGGGCGCGACTGCCGGAAGTTCCGCCGCCTCGTCGCCGGCCAGCGACCAGACCGGCTCGGACGGGGCATTGGGTTGTATGGCGACATAGCCGGCTTCGGCCGTGATCTCCTCCGGCGTGTGCTCGTCGTCGGACCGCACACTGGCGTCGACCGGCACGCCTTCGAGGTTTTGCGACTCGGCGCCGGCTTGCTGGGCGGTGTTCTCGGTCTCGCCATTGTCGCGGCGCCCGCGGCGGCCGCGACGGCGGCGGCGGCGCTTGCGCTTGCCCTCGCCGTCTTCGCTCTCCTGCTCGGTGGCATCCACGACGTCGACGCCGCGCTCGCCGGCTTCGGCGGCCTTCTCGGCATCGAATTCGGTTTCACCGTCCGTGGGCACGACCTCCTGCATCACGGCGGGACGGTCGCGGTCGCGTCCGCGACGGCGGCGGCGGCGACGGCGGCCGCCATTTCCGTTTTCGCTCTCGGCGCGGGCAGGACGTTCTTCGACCTCGGCTTCCTGCTCGGGCTCGACGTCCGGTTCCTCGACCTGCGCCACGCTGTCGACCGTGACCGCGGTCCTGCGCTCCTCGGGGGCCCTGATTTGTGTGCGCTCGATCTCGAAGTTGCCGGCGGTCACCCGATCGTCCGGTTCGAAGGTGACACTCATGCCGTAGTCGTTTTCGATGCGCATCAGTTCGCGGCGCTTCTGATTGAGGGTGTAGACCGCGACATCGGCGGGCAGGCGCAGGGTCACCGCGGCGGCGCGCTGTTTCTGGCCTTCCTCTTCGAGCCCGCGCAGCACGCGCAACGCCGTCGATTCCACCGAGCGCACGATGCCCTGGCCGTCGCAATGCGGGCAGGCGATGGTGGATCCGGCGATGACGCCGGCGCGCAGCCGCTGACGCGACATTTCCAGAAGCCCGAACTGGCTGATCTTGCCGATCTGCACGCGGGCGCGGTCGGTCTTCACCGCATCGCGCAGGCGCTTTTCGACATTGCGGTCGTTGCGGCTGTCTTCCATGTCGATGAAGTCGATGACGATCAGGCCGGCCAGATCGCGCAGGCGCAACTGGCGTCCGACCTCGTCGGCCGCTTCGAGATTGGTCTTGTAGGCGGTGTCCTCGATATTGTGTTCGCGCGTCGCACGGCCCGAGTTGACGTCGACCGCCACCAGCGCCTCGGTCTGGTTGATGACGATATAGCCGCCCGATTTCAGCGTGACCGTGGGCGAGAACATCGCATCGAGCTGGGCCTCGATATGATGCTTGTGGAACAGCGGCACCGTCTCCTTGTACTGCTTGACATTCTTCGCATGGCTGGGCATCAGCATGCGCATGAAGTCCTTGGCGTTGCGGTAGCCGTCCTCGCCCTCGACGACGACGTCCGCGACATCCTTGTTGTAGAGGTCGCGGATGGCGCGCTTGATGAGGTCGCCTTCCTCATAGACGCAGGCCGGCGCATTCGATTTCAGCGTCAGTCTCGCGGATCGAGTCCCACATGCCGCAGCAGATATTCATAGTCGCGCTTGATCTCGAGCTTGGTGCGGTTGGCGCCGGCGGTGCGGATGATCAGGCCCATGCCCTCGGGCAGTTCCAGCGAGGCGGCCGCGCTCTTCAGGCGCTTGCGGTCGGCGGCGTTGGTGATCTTGCGGGAGATGCCGCCGCCGCGCGGGGTGTTGGGCATCAGCACGCAATAGCGGCCGGCCAGCGACAGATAGGTGGTCAGCGCCGCGCCCTTGTTGCCGCGTTCTTCCTTGACCACCTGGATCAGCATGACCTGGCGGCGCTTGATGACTTCCTGAATCTTGTAGTGGCGCTTGCGCATCCAGCGCTGCGAGGGGCGCTGCGCGCTGCGCCGGCGTCGCCGTCGCCATCAGCCATCGTGTCGCCGTCGTTCGGACGAGGCGTCGTCGTTCGTCCTCGGCCGAGTTCGGCCTGCGTCGTCGTCGCTGCTGTCGTCCTGCGCCATGGTCGGCATCGTCTGCCGGTCCTCCGCATCGGTCTCTTCGTCGTCGTCGTCCTCGTCATCGGCGCGTGCCTCGACCGCGGCCGTCTTGCGTGCCGCCTTCGATTTCGCGGTTTCGACGCGCTCGAAATCGTCGTCGCCGCGGCGCCGGGCCTCGGCTTCCTGCTCGGCGATCAGCGCCTGCCGGTCGGCGACCGGGATCTGGTAATAGTCGGGATGGATTTCCGAAAAGGCGAGGAAGCCCTGGCGGTTGCCGCCATATTCGACAAAGGCCGCCTGCAGCGACGGCTCTACGCGCGTCACCTTGGCCAGGTAGATATTGCCTTTGAGCGGCCGCTTGGAGGCGGCCTCGAAATCAAATTCCTCGACCTTCTGTCCGTCGAGAACGACCACCCGGGTTTCTTCCGGGTGGCTTGCGTCGATAAGCATGCGTTTGGGCATTACAGTCTCCGGGCGCCGCCATCGCGCGCGGCCGGTCCAGGCGCAAGTCGCGCCTGGAGCGGGCTGGATGGGGAAGGGCGGACGCATTGTTTGGCAAAGGCGCCGGAGCCGCGACCGCCCGCGGCAAAGCCGCGAGGTCGGTCAGAGGGGTCCTGGCAGCGTTGGTCATTTCGAATCACATATGCGGCTGGCGCCAATCGCCGGCCGGAAAGCCTGCCGTCTCGCCGCGACCCGCGTCCTCGTGGCTGGTCCAGCGGGCAGAGTGCGCCGCATGGACGCTGTCCCGGCCGGGGGCCGCGGGCGCCGCAGCGAGCGGCCCGAAGGGCGCTCAGGCTCTGCGGCGAAGCAGGTGACATTACTTTTAGGTGTCTAACGCGGGTCCCGGCAAGTGGCCGCAGATCCGGATTCAATCAAAGTCCCCGATGTGCTAACGAAGCGTAAATGGTTTACGGGCAATTTGGCCCGGGGGCGGGGGAGCGGAATTCGGGTCGGATGAGGCGCTTTCAGGCCATTTTGGCTGGCAATTCTGGCTGGTGGCGGCTGGCCGGCCGGCTGGCCGCGCAGCCTGCCTGCGGCGCCGCGGCCGACAACCCGCAGCCGCGCCCGATCCCCTGCGGACCGGCCGCCGCTCGCCGATCCGGCCGGCACCGGTTACGACCGCCCGAGCTCGCCGGCCGGCCGTCCCCGCCGAAAGGCCGGCTGCCGAGCCGGTGGTGATCGATGCGCGGATCGGCGACGCATGCCGACCGCACCCGTTTCGTGGTCGAACTGTCCGATCCGGTCAAGTTCCACATCTTCACGCTGTCCAACCCGGACCGGCTGGTGATCGACATGCCGCGAGGTGCTGTGGCGGCTGAAGGGGCCGCCCGCGCCGAGCGGCACGGCGCCGTCAAGAGCTATCGCTACGGCCTGTTCCGGCCCGGCAATTCGCGCTTCGTCATCGACCTCAACCGAGCCGGTGAGAATGGCCGAGCCGATGGTTCTGCCGCCCCAGGACGGCTATGGCTACCGCCTGGTCCTCGACCTGTTCCCGACCACCCAGACCGCCTTCGACAAGACGGCCGGCTGGCCGGCCGATCTGCGGGCCCGCGAGGAGGCGGCGGCCGCTCGATGGCGTCCCTGCGCGCCCGCCGGCGCCGGAGCCACGGATGGCGCCCAGCGCCCGGTCCCAGCCGGCCTCGCAGCGCGCAAGATCATCGTCATCGATCCGGGCCATGGCGGCATCGATTCCGGCACCGTCGGCGTCACCGGGCATGGAGGAGAAGGACGTGGTGCTGGACGAGGGCATGCGCCTGGCCAAGGTGCTGCGGGCCCGCGGCTACACGGTCTATCATGACGCGCAAGACCGAATGTTCATCCCGCTCTACAGCCGCGCGCCGTTCGCCCGCGAAAGCACAAGGCGGATCTGTTCATCTCCCTGCATGCCAATTCCAACCCCGATCCGCAGCGTCGCACGGCGCCTCGATCTATACCCTGTCGGAAAAGGGGTCGGACAAGGAGGCGGCCGGCGCTGGCGCGCAAGGAAAACCAGTCGGACATCATCGCCGGCGTCGATCTGTCGCGGAGACAATTCGGCAGTCGCCTCGATCCTGATCGACCTGGCGCAGCGCGACACGATGAACCGGTCGACGCGCTTTGCCCAGATCGCGATGCACCAGCTCTGAGGCGACGGACATTTTGCCGCGCAAGCCGCATCGGTCCGCCAATTTCGTGGTTTTGCGCTCGCCCGACGTTCCCGCCGTGCTGATCGAGCTGGGTTATCTGTCGAATGCGCATGACTGCCGTCAAATGGCCACATCGCGTGGCGAAATCGGGGTCGCCGGGGCGATCGCCGATGCGGTCGACCGGCAGTTCGAGCCAGTCGTGGCCACGGCGCCGGCTGGTCGTGTAGAATGATCCGGCGCCCCGCGACGTGCTAAAGGGGCCGCCACGAGGGCTGGCCGCCGCCACAGGGCGATGAGCCGGGCAGTAAAATTTCGCGTAAAGGGCTGCAGCGTATGACGCGGCGTAAGATCTGGACCTATATCGGCATCGGTTTCGGCGACGCTCGCGCTGGCGGGTTTCGTCGTCGCTGGGCATCTATGTCTATCTCGTCAGCCGCGACCTTCCGAGCGTGCGACACGCTGAAGAACTACAACCCGCCGGTGACGACGCGGGTCTATGCCAGCAACGGCACGGTGATCGGCGAATATGCGCGCGAACGGCGAATCTTCGTGCCCATCGCCTTCGTGCCGAAGCTTGTGATCGACGCCTTCGTTTCGGCCGAGGACAAGAATTTCTATTCCCATCCCGGCATCGACGTCGGCGGCATCCTGCGCGCGGGTGTCAAGGACGTCTACAATGTGATGACCCACCGGCGCCTGCAGGGCGCGTCGACCATCACCCAGCAGGTGGCCAAGAACTTCCTGCTCAACAGCCAGGTCAAGTTCTCGCCGCAAGATCCGCGAGGCGATCCTGGCCATCCGCATCGATGCGACCTATCCCAAGGACAAGATCCTCGAGCTCTACCTCAATGAAATCTTCCTCGGCCAGAACTCCTATGGCGTGGCGGCGGCGGCGCTGAACTATTTCGGCAAGTCGCTGGACCAGTTGACCATCGACGAGGCTGCGTTCCTGGCAGCCTTGCCCAAGGCGCCCAGCAATTACGATCCGCGCTATCCATCTGGCGGCCGCAACCAGCCGGCGCAACTGGGTCATCGGCCAGATGCGCGCCAACGGCTACATCACGCGCGGCGCAGGCCAAGGCGGCGATCGCCGAGCCGCTGGTTGCGCAGAGCCGCCCGCTCGGCAGCCAGGCCGAGGACGCCGATTATTTTGTCGAGGAGGTGCGCCGCGTCCTCTACGGCAAATATGGCGAGCACGGACTTTACGACGGCGGCCTGCAAGTCCGATCGACGCTGGACACGCGGTTGCAGAACTTCGCGGTCAACGCGCTGCGCACCGGGCTGGTACGCTATGACCGCCGCCACGGCTGGCGCGGCGCCGTCAGCCATATCGAAATCAGCGGCGATTGGGCCAGCGCGCTGAAGAGTGCCGGCAACCAGTCGGGCATCGAAGCCTGGCGCCTCGCCGTGGTGCTGGGCTATGGCGCTGACAAGTCGGTCAAGATCGGCCTCGACGATGGCAGCAAGGGCCGTATTCCCTTCGACAAACTCAAATGGGCCCGCAAGGAACTCAGGAACGGCCGTGTCGGCGCGGCGCCCAACAAGCCCACAGGAGGTCGTCAAGCCGGGGGACGTCATCTATGTCGAACCGGCCGATGACGACAACAAGTCCGGTGGAAGTATGCTTCGGCCTTCGCCAGGTGCCGGAAATCAACGGTGCCATCGTCGTCATGGATCCGCATACCGGCCGTGTGCTGGCCCTGTCGGGTGGCTTCAGCTTTGCCTCGAGCCAGTTCGACCGTGCCATGCAGGCCAAGCGTCAGCCCGGCTCGGCCTTCAAACCCTTCGTCTATGCCGCAGCACTGGACAATGGCTACACGCCGGCCAGCGAGGTTCTGGACGCTCCGGTTGCACTGCCTCAGGGGCCGGGCCTGCCGTTGTGGACGCCGAAGAACTATGAGCACAGCTATCTCGGCCTGACGACGCTCGGCGCGGGCTCGAACTGTCGCGCAATCTGATGACGGTGCGGCTGGCCAACGATGTCGGCATGAACAAGATCGTGCCGATTGCCGTGCGCTTCGGCGTTTACGACCACATGCACAACTATCTCTCCAACGCGTTGGGCGCCGACGAAACCACGCTTGATGCGGATGACCACCGGCTATTCGGAATTCGTCAACGGCGGAAAGAAAATCGAAGCGACACTCATCGACCGCGTACAGGATCGCAACGGCAAGACGATCTATCGTCACGACACGCGCGACTGCAGCGGCTGCAACGGCCCCTGGCATGGACAGGCCGAGCCGATGCTGTCCGACCCGCGCAAGTCAGATTCTCGATCCGCGCACCGCCTACCAGATCGTGTCGATTCTCGAAGGCGTCGTGCAGCGGGGCACCGGCGTGACCGTGAGATCGGTGGGCAAGCCGCTCGCCGGCAAGACCGGCACCTCCAACGAAGCCAAGGACACCTGGTTCGTCGGCTTCTCGCCGGACCTGGCCTGCGGGGTCTTTGTCGGCTTCGACAATCCGCGCACGCTGGGACCGCATGAGCAGGGCGCGTCGGCCGCCGCGCCCATCTTCCGCGACTTCATGAAGGACGCCCTGGAAAACGTCCCGCCGACACCCTTCCGGGTGCCGCCGGGGATCGACTTCGCCACGGTCAACCGGATGACCGGCGCGGCCGCACCTGCGGGCGCCCCGGGAACCATTCTGGAAGCCTTCAAGGCGGGGACAGAACCTTCGGTTGCCAGTCTCGCCAACACACCGGGCGCACAACAGCAGAACAAGAAGCCGGCAAGCAATGTGGGGCAGGGCACCGGCGGCCTCTACTAGCTCGGCATTCGCCGCCACCGCGTCCGGCAACGGCGAACGTGCCATTATTTTGCAGCAATTTGCGCGCGGAATATCGACCGATATCGGCTAGCGGCAGTTGCGCCGGCACGCCGCGTTGAGGGTGTCGATGCCGGCCGGTGCGCGTTTTCGTCAGCAGACACGTCAATTGAGATCCGGCGCCAGCCGGCGTTGGCGCTGGTCCGTAGCGGCGCTGCAACGGAACCTGCGTTCGAGCGAACTGGCGCAGATTCTGGTCTGTGCTGGTCTGGGCTCTGTCGTCGGCGCAATGGTCGAAGGCCTGCGGCGGGCCGTGGGAATTCTCCACGGCTTCGACTTCCTGCTGCCGGACGGCGCGCTCCTCAGCGCCGGGGTGGGCGTGGACCGTTGGCGCATTCTCCTTGTGCCGGTGGCCGGTGGCATCCTCCTTGGCGTGACGGCGCTGGTTTGGCGCCGCTACCGTCCTGGCGAAATCGTCGACCCAATCGAGGCCAATGCGCTGCGCGGCGGGCAGAATGTCGTTTATCGACAGCACCAGGCTGGCCCTGTCGACATTGATCTCGAACGGGGCCGGCGCGTCGCTCGGCATGGAAGCTGGCTACTCGCAGTTGGGCGCGGGCCTGTTTTCGACACTCGGCCACTATTTCCACCTTCGTCGGGAGGATCAGCGCGTCTTCGTCACAGCGGGCGCCGCGGCGGCTATCGGGACGGCCTTCAATGCCCCTCTGGCCGGCGCATTCTACGGCTACGAATTGGTGCTGGGCTCCTACATGCCGCGGGCGCTGGCGCCGGTCGCCGCGGCGGCGGTGTGTGGGGCGCTGGTACAGCGGGCGTTGGGCGGCATGCGGCCGCTGTTCGAGGTCAGCAAATCGCTGCCGCTCGACAGTCTCAGCTATGTGCTGTTCGGTCTGGCCGGCGTGTGCGCCGCCGGCGTGGCGGTGGCGGCGATGATGGGGGTGACCTGGTGCGAGCGGGCCATGCGCAACCTGCCCGTACCCGAATGGCTCAGGCCCGCCATTGGCGGGTTTATCCTCTCCGGGATCGCCTATTATTTTCCCCAGGTTCTGGGTAGCGGCCACGGGGCGATTCAGTTTCATTTCGAACACAATTGGGCGCTGCTGCCGCTCCTGCTCATGCTGGCCGCCAAGCTCGTGGCGTCAGCGATTTCCGTTGGCTCCGGATTCCGCGGCGGATTGTTCAGTTCGTCGCTGTTCCTTGGATGCCTGTTCGGCGCGGCCTTCGGCCATGTCGTTGCGTGGCTCGTACCGGCCGCGGCCGTCCACCAAAATGCCTTCATGCTGGTTGGCATGGGAGCGGTTGCCGCTGCGATCGTCGGCGCGCCATTCACGATGGTGTTTCTCGTACTGGAAGCCACTGGCGACTTTTCGGTCAGCGTCGGTGTTCTTGTCGGCGTCATCGTGGCCGCGACGATTGTGCGCCTGACTTTCGGCTATTCCTTCGCGACCTGGCGCTTCCATGTCCGCGGGCTCGGCATCCGCGGGGCCCACGATATAGGCTGGATCGACGAATTGACCGTTGGCCGAATGATGCGCGCCGATCCGAAGATCGTGCCCAGCGATTTGTCGATCCGGGCCCTGCGCGAGCGTTTTCCGCCTGGCTCGGCCAAGCGCGCCTTCGTCTTGGGTCCTGATGGGGCATATGCGGGGCTGGTGGATATGGCGTCCATCCATGACCCGGAGATCGACGAGGCCCTGGATGCCGCGGCGGTCGCCGACCTGCTCGACCAGACCGACGTCTTCCTTCTTCCCCGCGACAATGTTCGCGCAGCGCTCAGCCGTTTCGAGGACAGCCGGACGGAGTGTCTGGTCGTCCTGGCCGCCCGAAACGACCGACGCATTGTCGGGTATCTGACCGAATCCTATGCCCTGCGCCGTTATGCGCAGGAGCTTGAGCGCCGAAGGATGGCCGAACTGGGGGAACAGGACCTGTTCTCCCTCGGCAAGGCGCCGGGGCGGTGATGATTGTCAATGGGCAGGGCCTCCGCGGGTGGACCCTGTCGCTCACGGTTCCGGACTCACGGATTTGTGTGGCCGCGACGGTACCGAGCGGTTGCAGATCGACGGTGGCGGGGTATGCTTTCCAGGGAAGCGCTGAGGGCGGGAAATTGCGAAAGAAGATTGCAGGCGCATTGGTAATTGCGGCAAGTTTCCTGTTGCTCGCTCCCTCATGGGCGGTCACGGCGGCCCGCGCCGGCGATGCCCAACTCATTCCGGCCGAGATCGACAAGAGTGCTGGCCCGGTGACGTTGAAGTACCCCAAGGACGCCCAGGCGCGCGGGGAAGAAGGCAATATCGACCTCTTCCTGCTCATCAGTTCGGGCGGTCACCCGACCGGACGCTACAAGATCGCGAAGTCGACGGGCTACGACGATCTCGACAATGCGGCGCTCGAATCGGCCCTCAACTGGCGTTATGTTCCGGCCAGGACGAAGGACGGCGATGCGCACTCGAGCTGGATGCGCGTCCATATCGAGTTCAAGCTTCCCAAGGTTCCGGGGGGCGGCAAGCCCGACGGCCAGTCCTCCTAGCGGCGGCAGCTCGCACCCTTTACAAGCGGGTGCGGCCCGATCATATCGGTGTGCAGCACGAGGGAGTTGTCATGCGCGCCGAAACCGAACGCACGATCGACGAAATCCAGCAGGCCGTCGCCCTGCTGAGGAGGCATCTTTGACTGGGACAGCGCGCTGCGTCGTCTCGACGAATTGAATGCCAAGTCCGAAGACCCCGACATCTGGAACAAGCCGCAGCAAGCCCAGAAGCTGATGCGCGAACGCCAGTCGCTCGACGATGCGATCAAAGCCGTTCGGGCGGTGGAGCGCGAACTGGCCGATGCACAGGGCCTGATCGAACTGGCCGAGGAGGACGGCGACACCGCAATGGTTGCCGACGCCGAAGCCAGCCTCGGGGCGCTCCACGAGCGTGCCGAAAAGCTCAGGCTGGAATCGATGCTCTCGGGCGAGGCCGACGGCAACGATACCTATCTGGAGGTCCATGCCGGCGCCGGCGGGACCGAGAGCCAGGACTGGGCCGAGATGCTCACCCGCATGTACACGCGCTGGGCCGAGCGCCACGGCTACAAGGTCGACTACCTTGAGGAGAGCGAAGGCGAGGGCGCGGGCATCAAATCCGCGACCATCCTGGTCAAGGGCAAGAACGCCTATGGCTGGCTGAAGACCGAAGCGGGCGTGCATCGCCTGGTGCGGATCTCACCCTTCGACGCCAATGCCCGCCGTCACACGAGTTTCTCATCGGTCACCGTCTATCCAGTGGTGGACGAGAACATCGAGATCGACGTTCCGGAAAAGGATGTCCGGATCGACGTCTATCGCGCGTCCGGGGCCGGCGGCCAACACGTCAACAAGACCGAGAGTGCGGTGCGCATCACCCACCTTCCCACCGGCATTGCCGTGCAATGCCAGACCGAGAAGTCCCAGCACCAGAACCGCGCCATCTGCTGGGACATGCTGCGTTCACGCCTCTACGAGATCGAGTTGGAGAAGAAGAAGGCCGAGGCCGATGCCCATATCGGCGAAAAGACCGATATCGGCTGGGGCCATCAGATCCGCTCCTATGTGCTGCAGCCCTATCAGCTGGTGAAGGATCTGCGCACCGGCGTGGAAATCCGGGATCCGGACCGGGTTCTGGACGGGGATATCGATCCGTTCATGGCCGCCGCGCTGGCGCAGGCCATCGGCGGCAAGCCGCCCGAAGCCGTGCAGGACATCGAATAGCGGTCACGAAAAAGCCCGGCCCGCGGATCGCGGACCGGGCTCTTCGATACACTGAAAAACTAGGCGCCGGTCTTCAGGGGCGCGACGGTCGCAGCCGGGCCCGGTTGCGTCGGGCGCGGGGGCTCCGCCGGCTTGGCCGGCGCGACGGCGACCGGCTTGCGCTCATATTCGGTGCCGCGGCGGTTTTCTTCGGCCAGCGGGTTGTCGGAATGGCGGCAGTTGCCTTCGAAGAACGCACCGGCTTCGACCGCGAAGGCCTCATGCAGGATATTGCCTTCCACGTGGCTGGTTGCGGCCAGCAGAACCTTGCGGGCGCGAATGCTGCCCTGGACACGTCCGCGCACCGTGACGTCTTCGGCCATGACCTCGCCGTTGATAAACGCTTTCTCGCCGATCACCAGCCCGGAGCTGTTCACATCGCCCTCGACGCGGCCGTCGATCTGGATGTCTCCGCTGGAGGTCAGCGTGCCGCTGACGACCAGATCGGCGCTGATCAGGGACGGAACAGACGATGTGCGCGCGCTCCCGCGCTTGGCCTGACCGGCCTGCGTGTTGCCCGACGACGCGGACGCAGACGGAGCTGCAGGTTCGACGTTTTTACTCTTACTGGAGAACATGGCGTCCTGCCTCGATGAACTTGCTCGGATCCCTTACGACATCGCCCAGCCACACTTCGTAATGCACATGGGGTCCAGTGCTGCGCCCAGTCGATCCGAGTTTTCCGATGGGCGTGCCTTTTTGCACCTTCGCGCCAAGCTTCACCAAGATAGTCGACATGTGGCCGTAGCGCGTCCTGATTCCAAAACCATGGTCAATTTCAACCATATTGCCGTAGCCGCCGCGGCGGCCGGCCCAGACCACCTTGCCTGGCGCGGTGGCACGGATTGTCGAACCCCAGGGTCCGCCGAAATCCAGGCCCGGATGGAAGCCCAGATGGTGGGTGAAGGGATCCACGCGGGGACCGAAATCGCTGGTCAATTCATAGCGCGGCCCATGGACAGGGGTCGTCAGCGGTACGTGGCGGAAGGCTGTGAAGAGCGTGTCCAGTTCCTTCACATGGGCGCTCGCCTCTGCGAAGGCCTTGGTGAAGCTCGGATCGGCGATCCCGTCGATGTGCAATGCGCTGATCGGCACGAAGGGGCCGCCGATGCCTTCCTCGTTGACCTGCTGTTCCATCTTGTCCGGCTTGATGCCGACGGAGTGCAGGATCGAGTCAATCTGGTGGATGCTGCCGGTGATCTGATTGTCGGCGGCAATCAGCAGCGCGGTTTCGACATGGCTCATCCGCTTCAGCCGGCTGGTCTCGTGGGCCAGGGCGCGAAATGCGGGAAGGTTGGCGACTTTGTGCGGCGTCGGTTTGGCCTTCTTGGGGAAGAAGGCCGCGGCCAGCTGCTGCACGGCCTCGCCGAGGAAGCTCGCCTTGGTCGGTTTGGCGGTGCGCGGCTGCGGGCTGGCCGCTTCGGGCATCACGCCGATCTCGGAACTGTTGGTGCTGTCGGCCTGAGCATCGTCGGTGTCATTGGTGTCGGCGGCCGGATCTGGCGTCGGGGCGGCTGCGGCATCGTCCGGAAGACCGGCCGGCAGGGGCCGTGTCGGCTGCAGGCTCGCCAGCGCATGGTCGACGGCAGATTTGCGGCCGAGAAGTTTGGCCACCGTGCGTTGCTTGCTTTCGAGTTGATCGGCCGTGGACTTGAAGGTGTCTTCGGCGGAAACCAGCGCCCCATTCAGCTCGTCATAGGAGACCTGAAGATCGGCCATCCGGTTTTCATAGGTCGATTGCATCTGCTGATAGCGGTGATCCTTGGCCGCGATGATGCGGTCCTTGAAGATCACGTTGACCGATGCGAACGCGACCCAGCCCAGGAATATCAGGGTCAGACCGGCCATAGTGGCCTGGAGAGTCGGCCCGAATGTGAAGAATTGCACCCGCCCGTCACTGCGGATGTAGACCTGCCGTTCTGGGAACGTGGCATGAAGCCAAGCCCATACACGCTCGATGAGCGTTTCGGTCATCAACGGACTTCCCTTTTGGGTGCTTTTTGCACCAACCCCATTTGAGGGGCTGATTTCACCCAATTGTGAGCGTCTGTTCAAGGTCTTAGCAGGAAAAAATGACGCCGAGGTTAACCGCACCCAAAGCGGAAGGCGGGCATTCATAGCGCTTTTGCCGCAGCAAGGACGGCTTCCACATGGCCGGGAACCTTCACCTTGCGCCAGACCTGGGCGATCTTGCCCTTGGCGTCGACCAGGAAGGTGGCCCGCTCCATACCCATATATTTGCGGCCATACAGGCTTTTTTCGACCCAAACTCCATAGGCCTGGGCGACCTTGACCTCCGGGTCGGAGCCCAGCGCGATCTTGAGCTTGTGCTTGGCCTTGAATTTGTCGTGGGAGGCCACGGTGTCCTTGGAGACCCCCAGAATCGTGACCCCGGCGGCATCGAATTTCCGCTTGGCTCCCGAAAAGCTGATCGCCTCCCTGGTGCAGCCGGAGGTGTCGTCCTTGGGGTAGAAATAGAGGACAAAGGGCTTGCCCTTGAGGGCGGAGGCCGAAATCTGCCCGCCGCCGTCGGTCGCCATCTTGAAGCCGGGCGCCTTGTCGCCCGGCTGCAGGGTCTGGGGGGCTGGCGCTGGTGCCATGGGTTCTCCTGAGCAAGAGGCGCGGCCGGACCGTCGTCCGAGACTGGCATTTACCAGAAAATACCGTTAGGCGATAAGCTGATGCGTGATCCGGTGCAAGGTGCCGGATCTGAATGGCCCGAAGCGACGGGGTGTAGGCCCGTCTCCGGCGCCGCCGCTACGGAACAGGGTGCGGCCCTCTTGGTAGAAGCGAAGTTGAAGCGTCATCACGTGCGACGGGCGGGGCTGGTCGCGGCTGCCGTGGCCGTGGCGGTGGTCTTCTTTGCCGCCGGCGCTGTCGCCAGGCTGCTGCTGGGGCCGATTTCGCTCGGGCCATTCGCCGGCGAACTCAGCGAGGCCATCTCCGGGGCGGTGCCCGGGATGTCGGTGCGTTACGACGAGGCGGCCCTGCAATGGTCGCGGGACGAGGGGCGCGTCAATCTCGTGGTTCTGGGCGCCCGCGTGTTCGACAGGGGCCAGCGGATCATCGCCCAGGCGCCCAAGGCCGAGATCGACCTGGCGGCGGCCCCGGTGCTGCTCGGGAAGGTGGTGGTCCGGCGGATCGCCCTGGTCGGCGTTCAACTTACCCTGGTCCACACCATGGACGGGGCGCTGCGCCTCGGCATCGAACGGGACCACGACCAGAGCGACGTGCTGGAGCGGCTGCGCCAGGCGTTGTCGTCGGGCGGCGGGCCCTCGACCCTGAAGAGCTTTGCGGTGCGCAACGCCAGGCTCGCCTTCTATGATGAGCGCACCGGCCTGTTCGTCGTGGCGCCGCAGGCCAGCCTTCAGATCGCAAGAGACGAGGCGGGCGGCACGGCCGGGACGATCGGGGCCCGGATCGACGCCGACGTCGAGATTTCCGGCCATAGCGCCCATCTCATTGCCAATCTGAAACTTCCGGCGGATGCCGACCGCGTCAGCGGCGACGTCAGTATTCGGGGGCTCGACATCAATGCGCTCGGCGAGAACGCGAAGGCGCTGGCCTTCCTCAAGCCTTACGTCCTCAAGACCGATATCACCGGGTCCTTCACGCTGGATCACGGCAGCACCCATTTGCGTGACGCCGATTTTGGGCTTGGCGCGGCGGGAACGGTTCTCGGCTTCGGTCATCCGATTCACGTCAAGACCTTGCGTCTCGTCGGCCGCTATGACGGCCGCACGGGCAAGTTGCTGATCGACGACGGAACGCTGGCGGGCAATGAGGCCCGCGCGCGTTTGTCGGGCTCGGGAAATCTCAAATTCAATTCCGCCGGCGGCCTGGAAAAGGGCGACGTCGACCTGACAATGGACAAGATCGGCGTCAACATGCCCGGCATCATGCAGCGGGCGGTGACCCTGGCCCGGATTGCCCTGCGCGCGAGCTATACGCCCGATGAGAACCTGATCCAGATCGACAAATTTCTGGTCTCCGGCGGGCCGCTGTCGGCCTCGCTGGACGGCAAGGTGACGCTGTCGCCCGGGCAGACGCCGGCGATTGCCGTGACCGGCCGCATCGCACCGCTGGGCGTGACCAATCTGCTGCACTACTGGCCGTTGCAGCTGGGCGAGGGCGCGCGCGAGTGGATCGCCGAAAACGTCTCGGCGGGGACGATCGGGCCGGTCGTCCTGAAGACCGACATCGCGCCCGGCGCGCTCGATGCCCCCGTGATGCCGGACAATGCGATCAATCTGAGCTTTCCGATCCGTGACGCGACGATCACCTATCTGACCGGGCTGACGCCGCTCACGCAGCTGTCGGGCAAAGCGACGCTGACCGGCGACAATTTCTCGGCCGGTGTGGAGGCCGCCAAGATTGGCCCGATCGGGGTCAGCGGCGGCAGCGTCAAGATTCCCAATCTGCACGTCGCAGGCGCGCCGGGCGATATCGTGGCCCATGCCGAGGGCACGCTCAGCGATGTTTTGGCCCTAATCGACATGAAGCCGCTGCAATACCCGACCCGCTTCCATATCGGCAAGGACAGCGCGCGGGGACAGGCTGCCATCGACCTCAAATTCCACGTGCCGATGGTCAAGGGTCTGAGCATCGACGATGTCGGGATTTCCATTGGCGGCCAGGTCAAGGGCCTGGGCCTCACGGTCGGCGATCATGAGGTCACCGACGGCACGGCCGACTTCACCATCGACAATTCCAGCCTCCACGTCGGCGGCGATATCGTGCTGGCCGGCGCCAGGCTGAACGCCTCCTGGGACGAGGCCTTCAAGCCCAAGGGGCCGATGACCACCCACATCACGGCACGCGGCGTGCTGGACGATGCGGCGCGGGAGAAGCTGCACTTCCACTCCGGCGATTTCCTCAAAGGCCCGGTCAATGTCACGGCGACGTTGGACGGGCATCGCGGCAGCATCACCCAGGCCAGCATGGACATGGCGCTGACGCCGGCGACCGTGATGCTCGACCTGATCAACTATCGCAAGCCGCCCGGCGTCGCCGCCACCGTGCACGTCACAGCCGGTTTCAAGGACAACACGATCACGGGTGAGAATCTGGCGTTGTCGGGCGCCGGGCTCAATGCGCGCGGCAGCATCAGTTTTGGCGCCGGCGGTGCACTCGAACGACTGGACTTCCCGATGGTTCGGGCCGGGCCCGACAATGACTTCGCGCTGCGCATGACCGACACTCCCGCGGCGGGCCTGAAGGTTTCGGTCACGGGCCGCTCCGCCGACGGAACGGGGCTGGCACGGACCGATCTGAAAGGCGCCAAGAAGGATGAGGCCAAGGCGCCGGACAAGAAGCACTTCGTCATCGACGCCAATCTGGATCGTCTCGTCATGCGCAACGGGGTCACATTGGCGCCGTTCGCCTTGTCGACCAGTGGCGCCGGCGACAGTCCGCAAACGCTGGCGCTTTCCGGGATGCTGTCGAAGACGGCGCGGCTGTCGGGCGATCTTGTCACCGTAAAGGGCGAGCGTCGCATCCGGTTGCGCACCAACGATGCCGGCCTGTTCCTCAAGGGGCTCTTCGGCTTCAAGTCGATGCGCAGCGGCCAACTCAATCTGGTCGCGGCGCTGTCGCCGGTGCCGACCAAGAAGGAGATCGCGGACAGGCGCGTGCCGGATTATCGCGGCGCGCTGACGATCACCGATTTCAGCATCGTCGACCAACCCTTCTTGACCCGTCTGTTTTCGGCCGGCTCTCTTGGCGGGCTGATCGATCTGCTGGGTGGCAACGGGATCTCCGTGGAGCGGCTCCAGGTGCCGTTCAGCATGCATGACGGCGTGCTCAACATCCGCGACGCGCGCGCCAGCGGTCCCTCGATCGGGATCACGGCAGAAGGCTATCTCGACCGGCGCAACGACAAGATCGCGCTCGAAGGCGCATTGGCGCCGATCTATGGGCTCAACAGCGTCCTGGGAGCCATTCCGGTGATCGGCGATGTGCTGGTGTCGAAGCCAGGCGAAGGCATTATCGGCATGAGTTACACGGTCAGCGGGGTCGCCGACGAGCCCAAGATTTCCGTCAATCCCCTGTCGGTGCTGGCGCCGGGCATATTGCGGCGGATCTTCGAGGGCACGCCGGAGGCCCCGCGCGCACTCGCGGCCAAGCGCGCCAAGCCGGCCGCCCAGGACAAGAAGACGTCGAAGGATGCCGCAGGGGCGAAAGACAACGGGGCGCCCGCACCGGCCGCCCTACCGCCCGCGAACTCAAAAGACAACGCGGTCGACACGTCCAAGCCCGCCCCGGCGCCGGACAAGCCGGCACCGGACACCCAGATCCCGCCGAAGCGCTAGCGGTCAGGCCGGTCGGATCAGGACGTGCTTTTTCTTGCCGGCAGAAATCTTCAGCACCCCGTCCGCGGTCGCATCGGAGGCCGAGACTTCGGATTTCGGATCGCTGACGGGCCGATCATTGATGCGCAGGCCGCCATTGGCGATCAGCTTGCGGGCTTCGCTGTTGGATGCGGCGACGCCCGCGCGCACGGCGAGCGTCAACACGCCAAGCGGGAATTCGCCGCGCGCGATCTCCACCGTCGGCAGGCCTTCGCCGATGGCGCCTTCCTCGAAGGTGCGCCGCGCGGTTTCGGCGGCGGCGTCCGCGGCGGCGCGGCCGTGCAGGATCGTCGTCGCTTCGGTGGCGAGAATTTTCTTGGCCTCGTTGAGTTCGCCGCCCTCAAGGGTTTCCAGCCGCGCGATCTCGCTCCTCGGCCATGTCGGTGAACATGCGAAGGAAGCGGCCGACATCGCCGTCCTCGGTGTTGCGCCAGAACTGCCAGTATTGATAGGGCGAGCACATGTCGGCGTTGAGCCACACCGCGCCCGCCGCGGTCTTGCCCATCTTGGCGCCCGAGGCGGTCGTGATCAGCGGCGTCGTCAGTCCGAAGAGCTGAACATTCTCGACGCGGCGGCCCAGATCGATGCCCGAGACGACATTGCCCCACTGGTCGGAGCCGCTGGATTGCAGCCGGCAGCCATAGCGCCGGTACAGCTCGACGAAGTCATAGGCCTGCATGATCGAATAGTTGAATTCGAGGAACGACATCGGCTGCTCGCGCTCGAGCCTGAGCTTGACGCTCTCCATGCGTCAGCATGCGGTTGACCGAGAAGTGGCGCCCGTACGTCGCGCAGGAAGGGAATGTATTCCAGCTTGTCGAGCCATTCGGCATTGTCGACCATGATCGCGTCGCTCGGGCCGTCGCCGAATTTGAGCAGATGGCGCACGCCTGACAGGATGGCGTTCTTGTTGTCCTCGATCTGCTCGGCGGTGAGCAGGCGGCGGGTTTCGTCCTTGCCCGAGGGGTCGCCGATC
This sequence comes from uncultured Pseudomonadota bacterium, assembly GCA_963710925.1. GTDB lineage: Bacteria > Pseudomonadota > Alphaproteobacteria > Micropepsales > Micropepsaceae > Rhizomicrobium. The sequence continues at coordinate 115,421 of CAVQBY010000008.1, forward strand.
TTGGTGGTGCCGCCGCCCATCAGCAGGATCGGGCGGTGCCCGGCCTGCTGCAACCGGCGCAGCGTCATGAGCTGCACCAGACTGCCGACATGCAGGCTCGCTGCCGTGCAATCGAAGCCGATATAGGCGGTCACCCGCTCCTTGCCGAACAGCGCGTCCAGGGCATCTGGGTCCGTGCAGTCGTAATATTGCCCGCGCGCCACGAAGGTGCGGAGGAATTCGGATTTGAAACGGGACGGCGTGGCGGACATTGTCTTATGCTCTGCGTGAGAAAGGGCTGGGTGTTTAGCACGGATGGCCGAAATTCATAAAATCATCGGACTGATGAGCGGGACCTCGCTGGACGGCATCGATGCGGCGCTGCTGGAGACCGACGGCGAAGAGGTGGTCCGGCCAGGTCCGGGACTGACGGTGCCTTACGCCCCCGAAACCCGGGCACTGCTGCGCGCGGCGATCGATCTGGCGCGGGACCTGCCGGAGGGCGGGCCGATGCCCGAATCCATTCGCGAGGCCGAACGGCGCTGCACCGATGCCCATGCCGGGGCCGTGATCGCCTTGCTGAAGGAGGCGGGGATGGACCCGCGCGCGGTGTCGCTGATCGGCTTTCACGGGCAGACCATCCTGCACCGGCCCGAACAGCGCTTGACCTGGCAGATCGGCGATGGCGCGCGGCTGGCGCGGGCCACCGGCATCGACGTGATCAACGATTTCCGCACGCGCCGACGTGATGGCGGGCGGCGAGGGCGCGCCGCTGGTGCCGCTCTATCATGCCGCGCTGGTCCGGCAGGCAATCGGGCTCCAGCCGCCGATCGCGGTCATCAATATCGGCGGGGTCGCGAATGTGACCTGGGTGGGCGAGGACGGTGTGCTGGCCTTCGATACCGGTCCCGGCAACGCCCCCATCGACGACTGGGCCCAGCGCCATACCGGCACGCCGGTCGATTACCTTCGGAGCGCTCGCACAAGCGGGCCGCGTCGACAATGCGGCGCTGGACGACATGCTGGCGCACGCCTTCTTCGACCGTACGCCACCCAAATCGCTCGACCGGATGGATTTCGATGCTGCCCGTGTCGCCGGGCTTTCGCCACAGGATGGCGCGGCGACCCTGACCGCGTTCACCGCCGCGGCCATTGCCCGGGCCCGCGAGCACTTCCCCGACCCGGCCACCAGCTGGGTCGTCTGCGGCGGCGGGCGGCACAATCCGGTGCTGATGGACAATCTGCGCGCGCGGGTGAATGCCCCGGTGCTCGCCGCCGAGGATATGGGTTGGCGTGGCGATTTCCTGGAAGCCGAAGCGTTCGCCTATCTGGCCGAACGCGCGCGCCGCGGCCTTCCGCTCAGCCTGCCGACAACAACAGGCGTGCCACAGCCGATGCCGGGCGGCCGGCTACATCGCGCAAGTTAGGCTGTTTCGCGCCTGTCGCGCCTTCGGTTGTCATGCGCGCATTTTACGCGCGCTCAAGCGCAGGGGGATCAGATTTCCGCGTGAAAGTACATTTGCGCTACGATTGCGCGACGTGGCCCGCGCGATTTGCGAGGTGCAAATGGGGATAAGTGCGCGCGGAGCGCCGGTGTCAGCCCTTTTCCGGGTCTTCCACGCCCATGCGCTCGGCGACGTAGTCCTTCACCGTCTCCAGAACTTCGCTTTCGTTCTTGTCGAAGAAGTGGTTGGCGCCGTCGATCTTCTTGTAGGTGATGGTGATGCCCTTCTGGGCGGTCAGCCGGTCGACCAGCTTCTGCACATCCGGCTCGGGCACGACCTGATCCTTGGTGCCGTGGACGATCAGTCCGCTCGCCGGACAGGGGGCCAGGAAGGCGAAATCATACATGCTGGCCGGGGGCGCAATCGAGATGAAGCCGGTGATCTCGGGCCGGCGCATCAGCAGCTGCATGCCGATCCAGGCGCCGAAGGAGATGCCGCAGACCCAGACGAAGGACGGGTTGGGATAGAGCGTGTTCATCCAGTCGAGCACGGCGGCGGCATCGGAGAGTTCGCCGGCGCCCGAATCGAATGTGCCCTGGCTGCGGCCCACGCCGCGGAAATTGAAGCGCACCGTGGTGCAGCCCAGCCCGTGGAACATGTGAAACAGGTCATAGACCAGCGGATTGTTCATGGTGCCCCCGAATTGGGGGTGTGGGTGCAGCACCAGCGCCATCGGCGCGCCGGGGTTTTTCTGGCGCTGGTAGCGGGCTTCGATGCGGCCCGCGGGACCGGGAAGGATGATGTCAGGCATGGGCGGGGGGTCTCGGGGTTGAGGGCCCACCGGCCCGAGAGGCCGTGGGCGCTTATCTGAGTAATTTACTGGAATATATTCCGGGCTCAAGGGACCGAGACCTTCAAGTTATTACAGGGCCTTAAGCCCCAAATCGTCGCACTATCGCGCTCTAATTCTTGACCAGGCTACTCGGAAATCATATATCCGGCGTGTCAGATTTCCCGGCCTGTGCCGGGAGGGGACCGTTTCTTACACCGAAGCGCCCCCCCGGAAGCAAGCCCGGAATCGCCGCAGCCCGCCCCGGCGGGCTTTGCGAAGGAGGCAATCATGAGGCTGAGCACCAAGGGGCGCTATGCAGTGATGGCGATGGCCGACCTGGCCGCGCATGACCGGCGAAGCCCGCCCGGTGTCGCTGGCGGAGATCGCCAAGCGGCAGGAAATCTCGCTGTCCTATCTCGAACAGCTGTTCGCCAAGCTGCGCCGCGGCGGGCTGGTCAAATCCGTGCGCGGCCCCGGCGGCGGCTACCGGCTGAGCCGGCCGGCCCCGATGTGCGCATCGCCGACATCATTCTGGCCGTCGACGAGCCGATCACCGCCACGCGCTGCCGCCAGGGCAGCCCCAAGGGCTGCACCGGCACGACCGGGCGCTGCGTGACCCACGATCTGTGGGAAGAGCTGGGCCGGCATATCCACGTCTTCCTGTCCTCGGTGTCGCTGGCCGATGTGGTCGAGCGGCGCGTGCTGGGCCGGGTCCATGGCGCCGAGCGTCCGGACGAAGCAAGAAGCCGACGGCGTCCATGCCGTGGCGGCGGAGTAGGGCGACCACATCACAGCCATGATCTATCTCGACCACAATGCACTTCGCCGCTGCGGCCCGAAGCACGGACCGCGATGACGGCCGCGCTGGAGGCGGGCGGCAACCCGTCCTCGGTGCATGCGGCCGGGCCGCAAGGCACGCGCGCGCATCGAGGCGGCGCGCGAACAGGTGGCGGCGCTGGCCGATGTTTCGGCCGACAGCGTGATCTTCACCAGCGGCGGCACCGAGGCCGCGTGGCTGGCACTGACCGGCGCCATCGCCGGCGCGCTGGACGAGCGAGGCCCGCATCACGCGGCTGTTCGTCTCGGCCATCGAACATGATTGCGTGCGCGCCAATGCGACGGCCCTGGCCGAAAAGGTGCCGGGGCTCCGGCTCGAAACGCTGCCGGTAACCGCGGACGGTGTGCTCGATCTGGAGGCGCTGCGCACGGCTTTGCGCGAAGGCAAGGGCCGGGCGCTGGTGGCCGTGATGGCCGCCAACAACGAGACCGGCGTGATCCAGCCGCTGGAAGAGATTCGCGCCCTGACGCAGGAGGCGGGCGCGCTGTTGCATGGTCGATGCGGTGCAGGCCGCCGGCAAGATGGCGCTGGGCGAGGCCGATTACATGGTCATCTCGGCGCACAAGCTGGGCGGGCCGCAAGGCGTGGGCGCGCTGATCGTGGACCCGGCAGCGCCGTTTGCGCGCGCAGATCTTGGGCGGCGGGCAGGAAAAGCGCCGCCGCGCCGGCACCGAAAACATGGCCGCGCATCGCCGGCTTCGGCGCGGCCGTGGCCGTCCGCCGATTTCCGCGCGCGAAGCGCAGCGGATCGCGGGCCTGCGCAATGGCTTCGAGCAGGAGCTGAAAGCGGCAATGCCGTATGTGGCGATCTTCGGCGCCGATGCGCCGCGGCTGGCCAACACCTCGAATTTCGCCCTGCCGGGCGTGGCCGCTGAAACCGCGGTGATGGCGCTGGATCTGGAGGGCATCATGGTGAGTTCGGGTGCGGCCTGTTCCTCCGGCAAGGTGGCGCGCTCCCATGTGCTGGCGGCGATGGGCGTGGACGACGCATTGGCGCGTTGCGCGCTGCGCGTCAGCTTCGGATGGAATTCGCAAGATGGCGACGGCGCAGGCGGCCGTCGCCGCACTGAAAACGCTGGCCGAACGCGCGCATGCGCGCGCGGCCGCGTGACGGAGGCGAGCATGGCAGCCGTCGAGACGCACCAAAGAACAGGTCAAGGCCCTCAGCGAGAAGTACAAATACGGCTTCGTCACCGATATCGAGATGGAGCGCGCGCCGCGCGGGCTGACCGAGGACACCGTCGCCTTCATCTCGGCCAAGAAGGGCGAGCCGGAATGGATGCTGGAATGGCGCCTGGGCGCCTACAAGCGCTGGCGCGAGATGAAGGAGCCCGAGCTGGGCGCGCGTGCATTATCCGAAGATCGACTATGAGAGACGCCTATTATTATGCGGCGCCCAAATCGGATTCCGACCGGCCCAAGAGCCTGGACGAGGTCGATCCCAAGCTGATCGAGACCTACAACAAGCTGGGCATTCCGCTGCATGAGCAGATGGCGCTGGCCGGCGTGGCGGTGGATGCGGTGTTCGATTCGGTGTCGGTGGCGACGACCTTCAAGGAGACGCTGAACAAGGCCGGGGTGATCTTCTGCCCGATCTCCGAAGCGATCCGCGACTATCCGGAGATGGTGAAGAAATATCTCGGCACGGTGGTGCCGGTGACGGACAATTATCTTCGCCACGCTGAATTCCGCCGTGTTCTCGGACGGCACATTTGTCTATGTGCCCAAGGGCGTGCGCTGCCCGATGGAGCTGTCGACCTATTTCCGCATCAATGCGTCGCGAGACCGGCCAGTTCGAGCGCACGCTGATCATCGCCGATGAAGGCTCCTATGTGAGCTATCTCGAAGGCTGCACCGCGCCCAAGCGCGACGAGAACCAGCTGCATGCCGCGGTGGTCGAGCTGGTGGCGCTGGACGGTGCGGAGATCAAATATTCGACGGTGCAGAACTGGTATCCCGGCGACGAGAGAGGGCAAGGGCGGCATCTACAATTTCGTCACCAAGCGCGGCGATTGCCGGGGGCGGGATTCGAAGATTTCGCTGGACGCAGGTCGAAACCGGCTCGGCCATCACCTGGAAATATCCCAGTTGCATCCTGCGCGGCGACAATTCGGTGGGCGAGTTCTATTCCATCGCCATCGCCAACAATTACCAGCAGGCCGATACCGGCACCAAGATGATCCATCTGGGCAAGAACACGCCGCTCGCGGATCATTTCCAAGGGCATTTCGGCCGGCAAGGCGCAGAACACCTATCGCGGGCTGGTGAGCGTGCATCCGCAAGGCGGAGAACGCGCGCAATTATACGCAATGCGACTCGCTGCTGATCGGCGGCAAGTGCGGCGCGCACACGGTTCCCTATATCGAGAGCCGCAACAAGACCGCCAAGATCGAGCATGAAGCGACGACCTCCAAGATCGCCGAAGACCAGCTGTTCTATTGCATCAGCCGCGGCATTCCCGAGGAAGAGGCGGTGGCGCTGATCGTCAACGGCTTCTGCAAGGAAGTGCTGCAGCAATTGCCGATGGAATTCGCGGTCGAGGCGCAGAAACTCGTGGGCATCAGCCTCGAAGGTAGTGTGGGATAATGTTGAAAATCGAAAATCTGCATGCCGCCGTGGGTGGCAAGGAAATCCTCAAAGGGCCTGTCGCTGTCGATCGAGGCGGGCCAGGTGCACGCCATCATGGGGCCGAACGGCTCGGGCAAGTCGACGCTGTCCTATGTGCTGGCGGGCCGCGCGGGCTATGAGATCACCGAGCGGCACGATCACCTACAAGGGCGAAGACCTGACCGAGATGGCGCCGGAAGAGCGCGCGGCCAAGGGCATGTTCCTGGCGCTGCAATATCCGGTGGAAATTCCGGGCGTGACCACGCTGAACTTCCTCAAGACCGCGCTCAACGCCCAGCGGCGCGCGCGCGGCGAGAAGCGAAGTCGACGCCATGACGATGCTGAAGACTGGTGCGCGCCAAGGCCAAGGCGCTCAACATCTCCGAGGACATGCTCAAGCGCGCGCTGAATGTCGGCTTTTCGGGCGGCGAGAAGAAGCGGCTGGAGACGCTGCAGATGGCGCTGTTCGAGCCGAGCCTGGCGATTCTCGACGAGACCGATTCCGGCCTCGACATCGATGCGCTGAAGCTGGTGGCCGAAGGCGTCAATGCGCTGCGCAGCCCCGAGCGGGCCATGCTGGTGATCACCCATTACCAGCGGCTGCTGGATTACATCGTGCCCGACCGCGTCCATGTGCTGGCCGGCGGGCCGGATCGTGGCCGAAGGCGGCAAGGAACTGGCCCATGAGCTGGAAGCCAAGGGCTATGCGGACATCATCAAGGATGCGGCATGAGCGTGGCGGCCAATGACATGCTGACCGATATCGGGGCGGGCGCGAGCCTGCCGGCAGTGACTTGGGCGAAGGCGCGGCGCGAAACCGCGCTGGAGACCTATCGCGCCAGGGGGCTGCCGCATCGCCGCGTCGAGGACTGGAAATATTCCGATTTGCGCGCGGCGCTGTCGGGCGAAGCGGAATCGGCAGTGGCTGCCGCGTCCAATCCGTTTGCGGAGATTTCCGGCACGCGGCTCGACATCGCGGACGGCAAGCTTGCGACGGCGCTGGACGGCATGCCGAAAACGGTGGAGGCCTTCGATCTTTCGGATCTGGCCAATGCGCCGGACTGGGTGCAGGCGCATCTGGGGCAAACCGGCAAGGACGGCATGGCCGCGGCCTCGCTGGCGCTAGTGGCTGGCGGCGTGGCGCTGCGCGTCCCGTCGGGCGTCATGGTTGAAGACCCCGTCGCATCTGAATTTCACCTCGCAGGCGGCGCATCACGGCCGCGTGCTGATCGTGCTGGAAGACGGCGCGGCGCTGAGCCTGCTCGAGAGCCACGTCAATGCGGCGAGCCTGGCCAATCTCGGCATGGAGATCGTGCTGGGCGAGAAGGCGGTGCTGACGCATATCCGCCTGGCGCAGAGCCCGGCCCAAGCGGTGCAGGTGCAGGAGGTCGCGGTGACGCAAGGCGCGGGCTCGACCTATCGCGGCCATTTTTCCGATCTGGGCGCAAAGCTGTCGCGGCTGGAATTCGCCATCGCGCTCAAGGGTGCGAAGACGGAAACCAATCTTTCCGGCGTGCATGTTCTGACCGATGGCCGCCACGGCGACGTGACGACGCGACTCGACCATGCAAGTGGGCGACACCCAGAGCGTGCAGCTGTTCAAGCATGTGCGTGGCCGGCAAATCGCGCGCGGTCTATCAGGGCCGCATCACGGTGGCAGAGGGCGCCGACGGCACCGACAGCCGCCAGACCGCCAAGGCCCTGCTGCTCGGCAATCACGCCGAAGCCGATCTCAAGCCCGAGCTGATCATCTTCGCCGACGACGTGAAATGCGCCCATGGCGCGGCGGTCGGCGATCTGGACGCGGATTCGTTGTTCTATCTCGGGCGCGCGGCATTCCCGAGGCCGAGGCGCGGGCCATGCTGATGCGCGCCTTCCTCGAAGACGCGGTTTCCGAGATCGAGAATGAAGCGATCCGCGCCGCGGTGTGGAATGTGGTCGAAGCCGCGCTTGTCGATGCGGGGGCGGCGGCATGAGCGCGGAGCTGAAGATCAAGGCGGCGTTCGATCCGGAAAGTGTGCGCGGGGATTTCGAAATCCTCGGCCGCGAGGTCTATGGCAAGCCGCTCGTCTATCTGGACAACGCCGCCTCGGCGCAGAAGCCGCGGCAGGTGCTGGATGCGCATGCGCGAGTTCGCGGCCAGCGATTACGCCAATGTCCATCGCGGCGTGCATTATCTGTCGGCAATGGCGACCGAGGCCTACGAGGCGGCGCGCGAGCGGGTGCGCGGCTTCCTCAACGCTGCCCGAAGGCCGAGGAAATCGTCTTCACCAAGGGCGGCACCGAGGCGATCAATCTGGTGGCCTCGAGTTTCGTCGAGCCCGCGGATCGAGCCCGGCGACGAGATCGTGCTGACGGTGATGGAGCATCACTCCAATATCGTGCCGTGGCATTTCCTGCGCGAGCGGCAGGGCGCGGTGCTGCGATGGGTCGATGTGGGCGATGACGGTTCGCTCGATATCGAGGCGCTGGACGCCGCCATCGGACCCAAGACGAAGTTCGTCGCTGTCACCCACATGTCCAATGTGCTGGGCACGGTGACGCCGCTGAAGGAGATCGTGGCGCGCGCCCATGCCAAGGGCGTGCCAGTGCTGGCCGATGGCTGCCAGGGCGCGGTGCATGGCCTGGTCGATGTGCAGGACCTCGATATCGATTTCTATGTCGTGACCGGCCACAAGCTTTACGGCCCCACGGGCATCGGCGCGCTCTACGGCAAGCTCGCGCATCTCAAATCCATGCGGCCCTATCACGGCGGCGGCGAGATGATTGCCGAGGTCGGCCGCGAAAAAATCACCTATGCCGCCGCCGCCCGCGCGCTTCGAGGCCGGCACGCCGCCGATCATCGAAGCGGTGGGTCTGGATGCGGCGCTGAACTATCTGACGGCGCTGGACCGCGACGCGGTGCACGCGCATGAGGCCGATCTGTACGCCTATGCGCGCGAGCAGGTGTCGCCAGTTCAACTGGCTGCGCGTGATCGGCGATGCGCCGGGCAAGGGCGCCATCCTGAGTTTCGAGGCCGAGGGCATGCATGCCCATGACCTGGCTACGATCCTGGACCGTGAAGGCGTGGCGGTGCGGGCCGGCCATCATTGCGCGCAGGTGCTGATGGACCGGTTCGACACGGCATCGACGATCCGCGCATCGTTTGCCGTGTACAATACGCGCGCCGAAGTCGATGCCCTGGTGGCGGCGCTGGCCAAGGCGCGGAAGATATTGACGTGATGGTTGGGTTGACCGGAATGGATGACAGTCTGCGTGAGCTTTATCAGGAAGTGATCCTCGATCATTCGCGCCATCCGCGCCATTTCGGGGCGCTGGACGGCGCGAGCCATGATCGGCGAGGGCCACAATCCGTTGTGCGGCGACCGGGTGAAGATCTACCTGACGATGGACGAGGACGATCGCATCGCCGACATCGCCTTCGAGGGCAAGGGCTGCGCGATTTCAGCCAGGCCTCGGCCTCGCTGATGACCGACATGCTGGTGGGCCGCACATTGGCCGAAGCCGACAAGCTGATGGGCGGCTTCCTGCATCTGGTGAAGGGCGAAGAGGTCGGCGAGGATCTGGATGCGGACGATCGCGAAACGCTGAACGTGATGGCGGGGGTGTCGGCATTTCCCATGCGGGTGAAATGCGCAACGCTGGCCTGGCATACGATGAAATCGGCGTTGGAGGGCGGCGCTACCGCGAAGAGCGAATGAGTGCGGAAGCCGCAAGACGCGCAATATGGAGGCTCGGAGCGGGCGACGGCTGCGGCCTGTCGCCCGAAGAGCTTGAGGATTTCACGGCCAAGCTCGTGGCCGCGCTGAAATCGGTGTTCGACCCGGAAATTCCGGTCGATATTTACGAACTCGGCCTGATCTACAAGGTCGACGTCTCGGACAACAAGGATGTCGATGTCGACATGACCCTGACGGCGCCCGGCTGCCCGGTGGCCGGCGAGATGCCGGTCATGGTGCAGAATGCGCTGGAAACCGTCGAGGGCATCGGCAAGGTGACGGTGAACATGGTGTTCGATCCGCCCTGGACGCCGGAGCGCATGAGCGAAGACCGCCAAACTCGAACTCAACATGTATTGATGGGTGATACGACGATGACGACGCGACACAGACACGTGCCCGGCGCGCCCGGCCCAAGCCCGTGCGGCTGACCGAAGCGGCCGCCGCGCGCATCCGCGAGATCATGGCGGACGCCGAAGGCCAATATGAGGGCGTGCGCGTGGGCGTGACCAATGGCGGCTGCGCCGGCATGAGCTACACGATGGATTATGCCGAGCAGGCCGAGCCCCTGGACGAGGTGGTCGAGGATCAGGGCGTGAAGATCCTCATCGATCCCAAGGCGATCATGTTTCTGCTCGGCACCGAGATGGATTTCGTGACCGAGAAGTTTGGCGCGCGCTTCGTCTTCAACAATCCCAACCAGACCGAGCGCCTGCGGCTGCGGCGAGAGCGTGGCGATCACGCCGGCGCAGCGACGACGCCGAGTGATGGCTGGGCCGCCAACAATCGTGGCGGTGTCGACAATCAGGTGTCCGGTGTGCGGCCACGCACAGACCGAGACGATGCCGACCGATGCCTGCCAGTATTTCTATGACTGCAAGGGCTGCGGCGCAGTGCTGAAGCCGAAGGCGGGAGACTGCTGCGTCTTCTGTTCCTATGGCGATGTGGCCTGCCCGCCGGTGCAGGAGACGGGCCGCGCCTGCTGCTGAGCCCCCGGCCGGGATTTGGAAAAGAAAAGGGCGCCGCAGACAATCTGCCGCGCCCTTGGTCGTTTATGCGTTGCGCGCTACCAGAGACCGACGCGCTTGTCCGGGGCGAGATAGTATTTCTGCGCCGGGCTTGACATCGAAGGCGGCATACCACGGATCCAGATTGCGGGTGGTCCCGATCACGCGGAACTTCGCCGGGCTGTGCTCGTTCGACAGCACCTGCGCGCGCTTGGCGCTTTCGCGCTGCTTGATGCGCCAGACCTGGCCATAGGACAGGAAGAAGCGCTGGTCGCCGGTATAGCCGTCAGCACCGGCGCTGTCTTGCCGTCCAGCGACAGGTGATAGGCCTTGTAGGCGACGGTCAGGCCGGCCAGGTCGGCGATGTTTTCGCCCAGCGTGGGCGCCGTTGACGTGCAGGCCGGGCAGCGGCTCGTAGCTGTCGTACTGGGTGACCAGCGCCTTGGTGCGCTGCGTCGAAGTTCTTGCGGTCCTTCGCCGTCCACCAGTTGTCGAGCCGGCCGTCGCCGTCATATTTGCGAGCCCTGGTCGTCGAAGCCATGGCTGATCTCGTGGCCGATCACCGCACCGATGCGCGCCATAATTCACGGCGTCGTCGGCGTTGGGATCGAAGAAGGGCGGCTGCAGGATCGCGGCCGGGAACACGATCTCGTTGAGCGAGGGATTGTAATAGGCGTTCACCGTCTGCGGGTTCATCTCCCATTCGTCCTTGTCGACCGGCTTGTCCAGCCGCTTGAGCTCACGGTTCCATTCGAACTCGCTGCCGCGCTGGATGTCGCCGAGCAGGTCGTCGCGCTTGACGACATAGGCCGAGTAATCGCGCCACTTGTC
>CAVQBY010000009.1:0-24778 GCA_963710925.1 uncultured Pseudomonadota bacterium
AGTCGGCTCTGTCGCATGAAGCGCTGATGTCACCTTGGGTATAAAGCTTCGTCACTTCAAAATGGTACCATTCTGTCCAGCAGACAAAATCAATCACATCGATATTTGGCCCAATGATATTTCCTGAAGTGTCAGTCAAAAAGTCACAGTTCGAATTCCCCATGTCGAGCCTGCAGTCTGGGACAGCTGTTGGTGTCGGCGTAAAGGTGGGTGTGAGAGTAGCGGGAAACATCGTCGGGGTTGCAGGTACAGGCGTGTTTGTTGCGGTAGGCGTTGGAGGTACTGGCGTGTTTGTTGCGGTAGGCGTTGGAGGTACTGGCGTGTTTGTTGCAGTAGGTGTTGGAGGAACTGGAGTGTTAGTTGCGGTAGGCGTTGGAGGTACTGGCGTGTTTGTTGCAGTAGGTGTTGAGGAACTGGAGTGTTTGTTGCGGTAGGTGTTGGAGGAACTGGGGTGTTAGTTGCGGTAGGCGTTGGAGGTACTGGAGTGTTAGTTGCGGTAGGCGTTGAGGTATGGAGTGTTAGTTGCGGTAGGCGTTGGAGGTACTGGAGTGTTAGTTGCTGTCGGTGTCGGGGCAACGAGTGTAAAACTCAAAGACCTTGCATTATTTGCTTCCTCGCTCTCAATGATTCGACCATTTATTTCAGTAGAGGTTACGGGGTCTGCTGCCGCAATGAAACTGAAGGTGCCAGGCGAAACACCATATTGATTTAGTCCCCATGTCACAACATCTGTAGAAATATCGCCAGGGGCAATCGTAGCAAATGCTTTTTGAGATATTAAGTTGGTTCCCCTTTATAATAATTCACCCAAAAACCAGTCCCTGTTGTTGCATATCCCTGATTTCTGACCGCCACGGTAAAGCTTATGTTTTGCCCCATGACTACCGAAGTCGTATTTGCTGTTATGGACTCAATTACTAAATCCGGCTGTGCGCCCACCGGCGCAAGTACATAGGTGATTGTTCGAAGGCCTTCAGTCCAGATATTCCACGCATACCCCGATTCAAACTCAGGCGATGCCGGTACATCATAATCATCTCGTACCCAGTATTTGGGTTTGCCGTTACGCTCTGCAATGTGTACAGATCCTGATTAAAATAGATGCCTCCTCCACTTCGACATTTCCCAGCTGTACTTGCCGCGAAGGTAACGTCGCTCTTATTAAATTGATAGAGTTCATGCCTGCACCAGTCGAGCTTCGTGTCGTCGGTACACCCAACATGTCCAGTGTCACATTCCAATCGAAACATTTTGTCTATCGCAACCGGGTTCCCCGAGCGTGTCAACAACTTTCACTTGTGTCTGTGCAGGAACAGCATCAGCAGACCGGTCTTCTGCTTGTGTTTCTGTGGTATTCCGTTGTTGAATTACATAGTTCCCAGCTGCAATACCGGCAGTAATTACCCCCATCGTGAGAAGAAGAATTATGGTCGTGATCTCTCCCTTATTTTTTTTATATGAAGGAAATGTGATGTATTCATGTTAAATGGTTAAGCTTACGTTATTTTAATAATAGCGTGTTATGGCTTGGGAATCAATGTAAAGTTGGCATTATCTAATAAAATGTATCTGCCATATGGCATAATCGACAACATCTACCGATCCTGAACCGGGGCATCCTATCGGTTCGCGCCGAACTGGTCGGGCGGGCTGGAATTCGCCAGCCAGCGCGAGTTCGACGGCATTCTGCCCTGGCAGACCAGCAGCGCCGCCGCCAATTCCTACTTCCTGGGGCCGACGCTCCACTATGCCAGCGCGGACTACTTTGTGACGCTCGGCGTGCAGGCGCAGCTGCCCTGGGCGCAGAACCTGAGCGGCACGCCCGGCGAGACCGTCGGCGGTTTCGCCCATGAGGAAGAACGCCTGCGTGTCCAGCTGCGCATCGGGGTCGCACTGTAATGGCGGCGATCAGATCCCGCTTCCTGCTCCTGCCGGTCGCGGCGCTGACCATCGCCGTGCCGGCGCACGCCACCGTCTATCTGAGCGTCGAGCAGGCGCAGGCGCTGATGTTTCCCGGCGAGAGCCTGACGCCGCATTTCGTCACCCTGACCGACGCACAGGTCTCCAGCATCGAGGATGCCAGCGACACCGATGTGCTGCAACACGGCGCTCAAGGCCTGGAAGGCCTCCGGCGGCGGCTGGTTCATCGCCGACCAGGTCGTCGGCAAGCACGAATTCATTCCGATCGCGCTGGCGCATCGACGCCCATGGCGCGGTCAAGGACATGGAGATTCTGGAATACCGCGAATCCTATGGCGACGAAGTGCGCAATCCCAAATGGCGCGCGCAGTTCACCGGCAAGACCGCAACGCTCGACACCTGAAGCTGACGGAGGACATCCAGAACATCTCCGGGGCGACGCTGTCGTCCAAGCACATCACCGACGGCGTGCGCCGTCTGCTGGCGACCTATGACCTCGTTCTCGCCAAGCGCTGATTGCGGCATCGCGCGGGCCAAACCGCTTCTGGGCACCACCGTGGCGGTGCGCGTGCACGGCCTGGCGCCCGGCGCGCGCGCAATGCCGCCATCGACGCCGCCTTCGACGCCGTGCGCGAAGTGCAGGACGCGATGAGCTTTCACGACGCGCGACAGCGAGGTGTCACGGCTGAACCGCGATGCGCACGCCGCGCCGGTGCAGGTCGAGCGAGGCGACCTATGCGGTGATCGCCCATGCCTGCGCCTCTCGGCGATGACGGACGGCGCCTTCGACATCACCGTGGCGCCGATACTGGTCGCGCGCGGCCACCTGCCCTGCCCCGCCCTTGCGCCCGAGCCGGACGGGGCCGCCATCTGGCGCGACATCGAACTTCTGCCGGACAACCGCATCCGCTTCCGGCGGCCGCTGTGGATCGATCTGGGCGGCATCGCCAAGGGCTATGCGGTGGATCGCGCGATGGCGGCGCTGCAGCGCTTCGCGCCGGTGCAGGCCTGCGTCAATGCCGGCGGGGATCTGCGCATCGCCGGACCGGACAGCGAGCGCGTGCGGCTGGCCGCCGATCACGGCGCCGGCGACCGCGTGCCGGTGATCGAACTGGCCGATGGCAGCCTGGCCAGTTCGGCGGGCAGCCCCGCGGCCCGCATATCGATCCGCGCCGGCGCCAGCGCCACGGCCCGCCAATTCGTCTCCGTCGTCGCGCCGCGCTGCATCGACGCCGACGCCTTGACCAAGGTGGTGATGGCGCGCGGCGCCTGCAGCGCGCGAAGCCTCGCCGCTTTTGCCGCGCGCGCCGTCGATCCACGATGCCGCGCATGGATGGCGCGAAATCGAAGGGCACGCCTGATGCACATGCCGGTCAGACCGTATGAGCCGGTCCGGCTCAAGCGCAGCCGGCGCTGGCTGACCTATGGCATCGGCCTGGGGTTGTGGCTGACCGGCGCCGCCTGGCTGGTGTTTCATTACTTCCTCAAGACGCCGAGCCTGTTCGGCCCGGCGGAGAATCCGCTGACCCATTGGTGGCTGGCGGCCCATGGGCTGTTCGCATTCGCGATCACTGTGGCTGTTCGGCCTGCTCTGGGGCCAGCACATCGTCGGGGCGTGGAAGACCGGGCGCCATCGCCTCATCGGGCAGCATGATGTTCGCGCGTGCTCGCCGTGCTGATCGCCAGCGGCTATCTGCTTTATTATGCCGGCGGGGAGAGACGCGCGCGGTCGGTCTCGGTGATGCATTGGGCGATCGGGCTGGCCGTGCCGCTGCCCTTCCTCGTGCACCGTCTCGCCAAACCCGTGCCGCTGCAGTCGCAGCTGCGGGCCGGGGACGGCGAGACCGAGGGGCTGGTTTAATCACTCCCCTTTCCGTCATCGCCCGGCAAGCGGAGCGCGTCCGGGTGATGCAATTTCTCTGGCAGTCAAGTGGGTCACCGGGATGCGCTATCCGCGCACCGGGTGATGACGGCTTTGGGGGTTGAATTTGCGCATCTCTCACGCGGCCCCGAAGAGGTCGCCTTCGCGCAGCATGTGTGCGGCCTCGTGGGCGAGGAGCGCCTTCTTCAGCGGCAAGCCGCCGCCATAGCCGGTGAGACTTGCCGTCGGCGCCGATCACCCGGTGGCAGGGCACGATCAGGCCGATGGGGTTCTGGCCATTGGCCAGGCCGATGGCGCGGGCGCCGTTGACGAGGCCGAGGGTTTGGCGATGGCGCCATAGCTGGTGGTGCCGCCATAGGGGATGTCCCACAGCGCCTCCCAGACCCGATGCTGGAAGGCGGGCCTTCGGCGGCCCGCACGACGTCGAAGACCTTGCGCGTGCCGGCGTCATATTCGCGGATCTGGCGCTGGATATCGGCCAGCGCCGCCTTGTCTTCGACCGGCGTCGCGATCGACCGATGGCCGCGCCCTTGGCGCGCAGATGAAAGCGCAGCAGCCGGCCTCTTCCGTCCACCCAGGCGGCGAAGTGCCCGAAGCGGCTTTCGATGCGGCTCCAGTAGAGTCCGCGCTCATGCCGCATCCTTCAGGCTGGCCCAGAGATGGCAGGTCGCGAGGCTGCGATTGGGCGCGAAGGCCTTCATCAGCGTGTCGACCTCGTCATGCGCGGGCCGCGCGTCGCCAGCCGTGCAGGCGCTGAAGCGCGGTGGCCAGTGCGGAGTCGCCCACCGGGGCGGCATCGGCAAAGCCGCTGCGCAGCAGTGATAGCGCGCCGTCCAGGTGCCGATGCCGCGCGTGGCGGTGAGCGCGCTTCTCGGCGCCGACGGCGGAGCCTTCGTGCAGGGCCTCGATATCGAGGCGCGCCCTCGGCGACCTCGCGCGCCGCGCCGATGAGATAGCTCGGCCTTGGAGCGCGAATAGCGGCGGCCGTGTCAGCGCGGCCTCGCCCAGGTCGGCGACGCGCGCCGGTGTCGGATGGGCGCGCATGCTCGCCGACCTTCTCGCCAGCAAGATTGAGAATTTCGCGGCGCAGCGCGGCGGCGAAGGGAATGTTGATCTGCTGGCCGATGATCGCCCAGCACAGCCCGTCGAAGCCGGTCGGGATCAGCGGCACGCGCATGCCCCTTGCGGCGGGCGAAGAAGCGTGCGGTCTGCGGCGCGCGCGCCATGCGGGTTTCGAAGCCTGTGACCTCGCCGGACAGACCCAGCATGCGCAGCGCGGAGGCATGCAGCCTGGCCATGCTCTCGCGGCTGAGCGCGCGCTCGGGATGGACGCGGCACCAGGCGCCCTCGCCTTCCAGCGAGACTTCGAGCACCACCGCGCCTTCGGGCAGCAGCAGCGCCTTGAAGATGCGATGGCCGTCGACGCGCTCGCAGGGGCTTTCGCGGTCGCGGTCGTGATAGGCGAGAATCTCCTGCGCGCGATATCCGGCCGGCAATTGCAGCAGGAACACCGAGGCATCGCGCAGCGCGCGAAAGCCGCCCGGGGTCATCCGCGTCCAGATCAGGAACTGGCGGTGAAACACGGACTCGCTTTCAAAGCCCGCCGCATAGCCGACATCGACGACGCGATCCTCGCCCGCCAGCAGCGCCTCGCAGGCGGCGCGCACACGTTCGCGCCTGAGCCAGGCGGCCGGGGCCAGATGGGCATGGTTGCGGAACAGATCGCCGAGCTTGGTCTGGCTGACGCCGCAGCTCCTGGCCAGCGCCGATGTGTCGGCAAAAGCCTCGGGATGCTGCGCGCACGCGCGCGGCGAGTCCGTCGAACAGCTGGATGTCGCCATCCTCGCCCCGATAGAACAGGTCCGGCCGGCAGCGCTTGCAGGCGCGAAGGCCGGCGCCCTGCGCCTCGGCTTCCGTCTTGAAGAGGCGCACATTCTCGGGCTTGGGCGGGCGCGCCGGACAGGACGGCAGGCAATAGATCCCCGTCGACAACACGCCGATGAGGAATTTGCCGTTGAACTTGCCGGCACGGGCCGCCTCGCGGTCCCACGAAAAGGGCTTCGGTAACATGGGCCGAGTTTAGCGTGGGACGGGCGAATGCACCTCCCATTTCGCGCTTTTGATGTCGGCCAAGGCGGCGGGCTAGAGTTTTCCGCATCCATGACGGGCCGCCAGACGCCCGCGCAGCCAGGGACGACCCGATGACCACGCCCTTCCCCAAGACGCCGACCTTCCTGACCATCGACGAACCCTTCCGCATGGAAGGCGAGATTTTCGACCTGGAGGTCGAAGGCGAACTTCCGGCGGCGCTGGACGGCACCTTCTATCGCGTCGGGCCGGACCCGCAATTCCCGCCCATGCTGGGCGATGCCAATCCGTTCAACGGCGATGGCTGCGTCAGCGCCTTCCGCTTCAAGGACGGCCATGTCGATTTCCAGAACCGCTATGTGCGCACCGAGCGCTTCAAGGCCGAGCGCGCGGCGCGGCGCGGATTGTTCGGCCATTACCGCAACCCCTTCACCGACGATGCCAGCGTCAAGGGCGTGCAGCGCACGGTCTCCAACACCAATGTGGTGCTGCACAACGGCAAGCTGCTGGCAATGAAGGAGGACGGGCCGCCCTATGCCATGGACCCGCAGACACTGGAGACGACGGCGCTGTGGGATTTCGACGGCCAGATGACCGCGACCAGCTTCACCGCCCATCCCAAGATCGATCCGGCCACACAGGATCTGGTCGGCTATGCCTATGCGGCCAAGGGCGAATGCACGCCGGACATCGCCTTCTACACCTTCGACAAGCAGGGCAGGAAAACCCGCGAAACGTGGTTCCAGGCGCCCTATGCCGCCATGATCCACGATTGCGCCATCAGCGAGAACTACATCGTGCTGCCGGTGATCCCGCAGCTGAGCGATCTGGCGCGGCTGAAGGCGGGCGGCATCCATTTCCAGTGGGACGGCACCAGGGACCAGCTGTATGGCGTGCTGCCGCGCGATGGCGAGGCCCGGGACGTGCGCTGGTTCCGCGCCCCCAACGCCTTCCCCGGCCATGTCATCAATGCCTTCGACGACGGCGGCAAGCTGTATCTCGACATGCCGGTGGCCAATGGCAATGTGTTCTGGTTCTTCCCGGACAAGGACGGAAATTCCCCGCCGCCCGGCAGCGTCACCGGCCAGGTGATGCGCTGGACCATCGACATGAATTCCAGGAGCGACCGCATCGAGGCGCAGCTCGTCAACGGCATGAACGCCGAATTCCCCCATATCGACGACCGCTATGTCGGCCGGCCCTATGCCCACGCCTTCGTGCAGGCGACCGACCCCACCAAGCCCTACAATCCCGACAAGGCCGGGCCGATCATGGGCTTCTTCTTCAACAGCTATGCCCATATCGACATGGCGACGGGCAAGGCGAAGAGCTGGTTCTGCGGCGACACCTCCAGCACCCAGGAGCCGGTGTTCGCGCCCAAGGGGCCGAATGCGGCCGAGGGCGAAGGCTATGTGCTGGGCGTCGTCAACCGGCGCGCCGAGAACAGGAGCGATGTGGTGGTGCTGGATGCGCAGCGCATCGACGAAGGCCCCATCGCCACGATCAAGCTGCCGGTGCGCCTCAAATACGCCATCCATGGCAACTGGGTGCCGGCCGCGGCGCTGGCCGGAGGCTGAGCACCTCCACAGCGGCAAAACAAAAGGCCGCCCCGGGGGGGCGGCCTTTCGCATCTCATGAGGCGGCAAGTTTACTCCGCGGCTTCCTGCGGCGTGCCTTCGCCGGCGTCCGGCTCGCTCGGTCCTTCGAGCTGCGGCACCGGCTGGGCCGCGGCCTGTTCGGCCTGGATCGCCCGGTCGCGTTCCATCGCGACATGGCGCAGCCGCGCAACCGCGCCGCCCGTGCCCGCCGGGATGAGACGACCGACGATCACGTTCTCCTTCAGGCCCTCCAGCGTGTCGACCTTGCCGTTGACGGCGGCATCGGTGAGCACGCGGGTGGTCTCCTGGAAGGAGGCCGCCGAGAACACCGAACGGGTCTGCAGCGACGCCTTGGTGATGCCCAGCAGGATCGGCCGGCCTTCGGCCAGCTTCATGCCCTCGCTGGCGGCCTTGGCATTCGCCTCTTCCAGCTCGTTGAGGTCGACCTGTTCGCCGGTGAGCAGCGTGGTTTCGCCGCCGTCCAGGATTTCCTGCTTCTGCATCATCTGGCGGCAGATCACTTCGATGTGCTTGTCGTTGATCTTCACGCCCTGCAGCCGGTAGACATCCTGGATTTCCTTGACCAGATAGGTGGTCAGTTCCTCGACGCCCTTGATCCGCAGAATGTCGTGCGGGCTGGGATTGCCTTCGACGATGTAATCGCCCTTTTCGACATAGTCGCCCTCGCGCACCGAAATATGCTTGCCCTTCGGGATCAGATATTCGGAGTGCTCCTGCTTCTCGTCGCGCGGACGCACGATGACACGGCGCTTGTTCTTGTAGTCCTTGCCGAATTCGACGAAGCCGTCGTTTTCCGCCAGCACCGCGCATTCCTTGGGCTTGCGCGCTTCGAACAGCTCCGCCACGCGCGGCAGACCGCCCGTGATGTCGCGCGTCTTGGCGCCTTCGGTGGGCAGACGGGCGATGACGTCGCCGGCCTTGACCTCCGCGCCTTCCTCGACCGAGAGAATGGCGTCGACCGAGAGCGGATAGCGCACCTCGCCGACATTGGGCAGGGTGATGATCTTGCCCTTCTTGTCGGTGATGATCATGGCCGGACGCAGCTCCTGGGACTTGGAGCCCGCGCCGCGGCTGTCCATCACGACGCGATTGGTCACGCCGGTCTTTTCGTCGGCCACTTCCTTGAGCGAGATGCCGGAGACGAGGTCCTCGAACCTGACGATGCCCTCCACTTCGGTGAGCACCGGCAGCGCGTTCGGGTTCCATTCGGCGAGACGATCGCCGCGCTTCACCGTGGCGCCCTCGTCCACCTTCAGCCGCGCGCCATAGGTGATGCGATAGGAGGCCCGCTCCTCGCCCTTCGGATCGAGGATCACGACCTGCATGTTGCGGCCCATCGCGATCAGTTCGCCGTCGGAGTTCTTGACGATGTTGCGGTTGGCGATCTTCACCTTGCCGTCATAGCTGGCTTCGATCTTCGACTGCCCGGCGAACTGCGCCGCACCGCCGATGTGGAAGGTGCGCATGGTGAGCTGGGTGCCCGGCTCGCCGATCGACTGGGCGGCGATCACGCCCACCGCCTCGCCGATATTGACGGAGGTGCCGCGCGCCAGATCGCGGCCATAGCACTTGCCGCAGACGCCTTCCTTGAGCTCGCAGGAGAGCACCGAACGCACGCGCACCTTCTGGATGTGCGCGTCCTCGATCTTCTCGGCGATATCCTCGGACACTTCCTTGCCGCGCTTGATGATGACCTCACCCGTATCGGGGTGCTTCACATCTTCGGCGGTGGTGCGGCCCAGAATACGCTCGGTCAGCGAGGAGACGACCTGCCCGCCGTCGATTTCGGCCTGCACGGAGACGCCGTGCTTGGTGCCGCAATCCTCGGCGGTGATGATGCAGTCGTTCGCCACGTCGACCAGGCGGCGGGTCAGGTAACCCGAATTCGCCGTCTTGAGCGCGGTGTCGGCCAGGCCCTTGCGGGCGCCGTGGGTCGAGTTGAAGTACTCGAGCACGGTCAGGCCTTCCTTGAAGTTCGACAGGATCGGCGTTTCGATGATTTCGCCCGACGGCTTGGCCATCAGGCCGCGCATGCCGGCCAGCTGCTTCATCTGCTGCGGCGAACCGCGGGCGCCGGAATGGCTCATCATGTAGATGGAGTTCATCTCCAGCACGCGGCCGGTCTCGGGATCGATCTTCGGCTCGGAGATTTCCTTCATCATTTCGGCGGCGACCTGATCGGTGCACTTCGACCAGGTGTCGACGACGAGGTTGTACTTCTCCTTGTCGGTGGTCAGACCGTCCAGGTACTGCTGCTCGTATTCGCGCACGCGATGGCGCGTTTCCTCGATCAGCGTGTGCTTGGCGTCCGGCACGACCATGTCGTCCTTGCCGAAGGAGATGCCGGCCTTGCAGGCTTCCTTGAAGCCCAGGCTCATCAGGGCATCGGCGAACAGCACCGTCTCCTTCTGGCCGCAATGGCGATAGACCTCGTCGATCAGGTGGCTGACCTCCTGCTTGCGCAGCAGGCGGTTGACCAGATCGAAGGGGATCATCGGATTGCGCGGCAGGATCTCGGCGATCATCATCCGGCCCGGCGTGGACTTCACGCGCAGCGTGACCGGCTTGTTGTCGGCATCGACGGTCTTGTAGCGCGCCTCGATCTTGGTGTGCAGCGTCACCGCACCCGAGAACAGGGCGTGCTCGATCTCGCCGATGTCGTTGAAGACCATGCCCTCACCGGGCTCTTTCTCGCGCTCCTGGCTGACATAGTACAGGCCCAGAACGATGTCCTGGGTCGGCACGATGATCGGCTTGCCGTTGGCGGGGCTGAGGATGTTGTTGGTCGACATCATCAGCACGCGCGCTTCCAGCTGCGCTTCGAGGCTCAGCGGGACATGCACGGCCATCTGGTCGCCGTCGAAGTCGGCATTGAAGGCGGTGCAGACCAGCGGATGCAGCTGGATGGCCTTGCCTTCGATCAAGACCGGCTCGAAGGCCTGGATGCCGAGACGATGCAGCGTGGGGGCGCGGTTGAGCAGCACCGGATGCTCGCGGATGACCTCTTCGAGGATATCCCAGACTTCCGGCTTTTCCTTCTCGACCAGCTTCTTGGACTGCTTGACGGTCTGCGAGAAGCCCTTGGCCTCGAGGCGCGAATAGATGAAGGGCTTGAACAGCTCCAGCGCCATCTTCTTGGGCAGGCCGCACTGGTGCAGCTTGAGCTCGGGACCGACGACGATCACCGAGCGGCCCGAATAGTCGACGCGCTTGCCGAGCAGGTTCTGGCGGAAGCGGCCCTGCTTGCCCTTCAGCATGTCGGCGAGCGATTTCAGCGGGCGCTTGTTGGCGCCGGTGATGACGCGGCCGCGGCGGCCATTGTCGAACAGGGCGTCGACGGATTCCTGCAGCATGCGCTTTTCGTTGCGCACGATGATGTCCGGCGCCTTCAGCTCCATCAGCCGCTTCAGACGGTTGTTGCGGTTGATGACGCGGCGATACAGGTCGTTGAGGTCGGAGGTCGCAAAGCGGCCGCCGTCCAGCGGCACCAGCGGGCGCAGCTCGGGCGGGATCACGGGGATGACGGTCAGGATCATCCATTCCGGGCGATTGCCGGAATCGATGAAGGCTTCGACGACCTTCAGCCGCTTGGTCAGCTTCTTGGGCTTCTCGCCGCCGCTGCAACCGGCGATTTCCTGGCGCAGATCCTCGCGCAGCTTTTCCAGATCGATCGCCATCAGCAGCGTGCGCACCGCTTCGGCGCCGATCATGGCGGTGAAGCTGTCCTCGCCATATTCGTCCTGGGCGCGGTAGAACTCGTCCTCGGTCAGGAGCTGGCGCTCCTTCATCGGCGTCAGCCCCGGCTCGATGACGACATAGTTCTCGAAATAGAGAACGCGCTCCAGATCCTTCAGCGTCATGTCCAGCATCAGGCCGATGCGGCTCGGCAGCGACTTCAGGAACCAGATATGGGCGACCGGGCTGGCGAGCTCGATATGGGCCATGCGGTCGCGGCGCACCTTCTGCACGGTGACTTCGACGCCGCACTTTTCGCAGACGATGCCCTTGTACTTCATGCGCTTGTACTTGCCGCACAGGCACTCGTAGTCCTTCACCGGGCCCGAAGATGCGGGCGCAGAACAGCCCGTCCCGCTCCGGCTTGAACGTGCGGTAGTTGATCGTCTCCGGCTTCTTCACCTCGCCGTGGCTCCAGCGCAGGATCTGTTCCGGGCTGGCCAGCGAAATCTTGATCCGGTCGAAGGCAGGGACTTCCTTGCCGGAGGAGAAGACATTCAAGAGCTCTTGGTTCATTACCGAGCCTTTCTTTCCATAACAAATCGTTTGCGGATGGGGGCAGACATCCGCATCAGCCGTTGAGCAACTCCACATTCAGGCCCAGCGAACGCATTTCCTTGACCAGAACGTTGAACGATTCCGGAATACCGGCCTCGAACGTGTCTTCGCCGCGGACAATGGCTTCGTACACCTTGGTGCGGCCGGCCACGTCGTCGGACTTCACGGTCAGGATTTCCTGCAGCGTGTAGGCCGCGCCGTAAGCTTCGAGCGCCCAGACTTCCATTTCGCCGAAACGCTGGCCGCCGAACTGCGCCTTGCCGCCCAGGGGCTGCTGGGTGACCAGCGAGTAGGGCCCGATGGAGCGCGCATGGATCTTGTCGTCCACCAGATGGTGCAGCTTCAGCATGTAGATGTAGCCAACCGTGACCTGGCGGCGGAAGGCATCGCCGGTGCGCCCGTCGAAGAGCGTCACCTGGCCCGACTCGTTGAGCCCGGCCTGGGTCAGCATTTCGACAATGTCGCGTTCCTTGGCGCCGTCGAACACCGGCGTTGCGATCGGCACGCCGGCGCGCAGGTTGTTGCCCATTTCCATGAGGCTGGCGTCGTCGAGCTCCTTGAGGCGCTCGTCGTCGCCATAGACCTGCTTCAGCGCGCGGCGCAGCGGTTCGGCCTTGTCGTCGCGCTTGACCTGATCGACGACGTCGCCGATCTGCTTGCCGAGGCCCGCACAGGCCCAGCCCAGATGGGTTTCCAGAATCTGGCCCACATTCATGCGGCTGGGCACGCCCAGCGGATTGAGCACGATGTCGACCTGC
Organism: uncultured Pseudomonadota bacterium; assembly: GCA_963710925.1. Lineage (GTDB taxonomy): Bacteria > Pseudomonadota > Alphaproteobacteria > Micropepsales > Micropepsaceae > Rhizomicrobium. Next base: position 12,561 of record CAVQBY010000009.1, read on the forward strand.
TGGCCGTCCTCGAGATAGGGCATGTCCTCGATCGGCAGGATGCGGCTGATCACGCCCTTGTTGCCGTGACGGCCGGCCATCTTGTCGCCGGGCTGCAGCTTGCGCTTCACCGCGACGAAGACCTTGACCATCTTCATCACGCCGGGGGCCAGCTCGTCGCCGCGGCGCAGCTTTTCGACCTTGTCCGCGAAGCGCTTGTCGAGGCGCTGCTTGGACTCGTCATACTGCTTGCGCAGACCTTCGATCTCGCTCATCGCCTTGTCGTTGCGAAGGCCGATCTGCCACCACTGGTGACGCGACAGCGTGTCGAGAACCGCCTGGGTGATCTTGGTGTCGGCGGCCATGCCCTTGGGACCGCTGGCCGCGGTCTTGCCCAGCAGGATCTCCGACAGGCGCGCGAAGATGTTGCGCTCCAGGATCGCCAGCTCGTCGTCGCGGTCTTCGGCCAGGCGTTCTTCTTCCGCCCGTTCGATGGCCAGCGCGCGCTGGTCCTTGTCGACGCCGTGGCGGTTGAAGACGCGCACCTCGACGATGGTGCCGGTGACGCCCGGCGGAACCCGCAGGGAGGTGTCACGGACATCCGCCGCCTTCTCGCCGAAGATGGCGCGCAGCAGCTTTTCTTCCGGCGTCATCGGGGTCTCGCCCTTCGGCGTGACCTTGCCGACGAGGATGTCGCCCGCATTCACTTCGGCGCCGATATAGACGATGCCCGCCTCGTCGAGGTTCTTGAGCGACTCTTCGCCGACATTGGGAATGTCGCGCGTGATTTCCTCGGGCCCGAGCTTGGTGTCGCGGGCCATCGTCTCGAATTCCTCGATATGGATCGAGGTGAAGACGTCGTCGCGCACGATGCGCTCGGAGATGAGGATGGAGTCCTCGAAGTTGTAGCCGTTCCACGGCATGAAGGCGACGAGCACGTTCTTGCCGAGCGCCAGATCGCCGAGCTGGGTGGAGGGACCGTCGGCGATGATGTCGCCCTTGTGCACGGTGTCGCCCACCTTCACCAGCGGACGCTGGTTGATGCAGGTGGACTGGTTCGAGCGCTGGAACTTCTTGAGGCGATAGATGTCGATGCCCGGCTTGGTGGGATCGGTTTCCTCGGTCGCACGCACGACGATGCGGGTGGCGTCGATCTGGTCGACGATACCGGCGCGGCGCGCGGCGATGGCGGAGCCGGAGTCCCGGGCCACGACCTCTTCCATGCCGGTGCCGACGAGCGGCGCTTCCGGCTGCAGAAGCGGCACGGCCTGACGCTGCATGTTCGAGCCCATCAGCGCGCGGTTGGCGTCATCGTTCTCGAGGAACGGGACGAGTGCGGCGGCCACAGACACGAGCTGCTTCGGCGAGACGTCGATGAACTCGACCTGGTCGGGCGTCGTCATGACGAAGTTGCCGCCCTTGCGGCACGACACCAGTTCGTCGGTCAGACGGTTCTTGCCATCGATCGTCGCATTGGCCTGGGCGATGGTGTACTTCGCCTCTTCCATGGCCGACAGATAGATCACCTCGTCGGTCACGCGCTTGTCCACGACCTTGCGGTACGGGCTTTCGATGAAGCCGTACTTGTTGACGCGCGCATAGGTGGCCAGCGAATTGATCAGACCGATATTCGGGCCTTCCGGCGTCTCGATCGGGCAGATGCGGCCGTAATGGGTGGGATGGACGTCGCGCACCTCGAAGCCGGCGCGTTCGCGCGTCAGACCGCCCGGGCCGAGCGCCGACATGCGGCGCTTGTGGGTGACTTCCGACAGCGGATTGGTCTGGTCCATGAACTGCGACAGCTGCGAGGAGCCGAAGAATTCGCGCACCGCGGCGGCCACCGGCTTGGCATTGATCAGGTCGTGCGGCATCACCGTGTCGATATCGACCGCGCTCATGCGCTCCTTGATCGCGCGCTCCATGCGCAGCAGGCCGACGCGGAACTGGTTTTCCATCAGTTCGCCGACAGAGCGCACGCGGCGATTGCCGAGATTGTCGATGTCGTCGACTTCGCCGCGGCCGTCGCTGAGATCGGCCAGCGCCTTGACGATGGCCAGGATGTCGTCCTTGCGCAGCACGCGCATGGTGTCCGGCGCATCGAGGTTGAGGCGCATGTTCATCTTCACGCGGCCGACGCTCGAAAGATCGTAGCGTTCGGAATCGAAGAACAGCTGGTTGAACAGGGTCTCGGCGGTGTCGAGCGTCGGCGGCTCGCCCGGGCGCATGACGCGATAGATGTCGATCAGCGCCTGTTCGCGGCTGTGGCTCTTGTCCACGGCCATCGTGTTGCGGATATAGGCGCCGATATTGATGCCGTCGACATTGATGACATCGACCTCGTCGAAGCCCGCCTCGGCGAGCTGTTCGAGCGATTCCTGGGTCAGCTCGTCGCCGGCTTCCACGAAGATCTCGCCGGTCTCGACATTGACCATGTCGAGGGCCGAATAGCGGCCATGCAGCTCCTCGTCGCCGACGGAGATCGACTTGATGCCCTCTTCGGTCCATTTGCGCAGCGTGCGGGCGGTGATCTTGGCGCCGGCCTCGACCAGCACTTCGCCGGTCTTGGCGTTGACCCAGTCGGTCGTCGCCTTGGCGTTGCGCATCCAGGCCGGTTCGATCGGCGTGGTCCAGCTGCCGTCCTTGGCGCGCTTGAAGGCGATCTTGGCATAGAAATAGTCGAGGATGGCTTCCTGATCCATGCCCAGGGCATAGAGCAGCGTCGTCGCCGGCAGCTTGCGGCGACGGTCGATACGCACATGGACGATGTCCTTGGCGTCGAATTCGAAATCGAGCCAGGAGCCGCGATAGGGAATGACGCGGGCGGCAAAGAGCAGCTTGCCCGAGGAGTGGGTCTTGCCCTTGTCGTGGTCGAAGAACACGCCCGGGCTGACGGTGCATCTGGGAGACGATGACGCGCTCGGTGCCGTTGACGACGAAGGTGCCGTTCTCGGTCATGAACGGGATGTCGCCCATATAGACATCCTGTTCCTTGATGTCCTTGACCGACTTGGCGCCGGTTTCCTCATCCGTATCGAACACGATCAGGCGCAGCGTCACCTTCAGCGGCGCGGCATAGGTCATGGAGCGCTGCTGGCACTCCTCGACGTCGTATTTGGGCTCCTCGAAGTGGTAATCCACATATTCGAGCAGCGAGTGCTCGGAGAAGTCCTTGATCGGGAACACGGAGGCGAAGACGGCCTGCAGACCCTCGTCCAGCCGGCTGCCATCGCTCAGCTTGGCGACCTGCAGGAACTGGTCGTAGGAGGTCTTCTGAACCTCGATGAGGTTCGGCATCTGCGCCACTTCGGCGATCTTGCCGAAATACTTGCGAAGCCGTTTGCGTCCCGTGAATGAAAGCGTCATCCCGCGATCCCTTGCCTGAGCCGTCTCCGAAGTGGAAAGGCGAAAACCACCGGCCCTCCGGCGGCTTGCGCCGCCGGAGGGGGTGGGTGAACGAAATATGTACGCGTACGCCGTTTTTCAACCCGGCGACGCCTCCTTACTTCAGCTCGACCTTCGCACCTGCGTCTTCGAGCTGCTTCTTGATCTTCTCGGCCTCGTCCTTGCCGACATCGGCCTTGACTTCCTTCGGGGCGCCTTCGACCAGGTCTTTGGCTTCCTTCAGGCCCAGGCCCGTGATGGCGCGGACTTCCTTGATGACGTTGATCTTCTTGTCGCCGGCATCGGTGAGCATGACCGTGAATTCGGTCTTCTCGGCCGCCGCCGCGCGCCCGCCGCCGGACCGGCCGCGGCCACCGCGACCGGCGCGGCCGCCGAAACGCCCCACTTCTCTTCCAGCAGCTTGGCCAGTTCGGCGGCTTCCAGGACCGTCAGGCCGGACAGGTCTTCAACCAGCTTGTTCGATCTTCGACATTTCTTCGCACTTTCTTTCGTTACGGGTTTGATTCGGTTGTTTCGTTCAATCGTCGGATTACGCCGCTTCCTTGTTGGAATACGCGCTGATGACGCGGGCCAGCTGGCCAGCGGGCGCCTGAAGGACGCCGGCAATCTTGGTCGCGGGTGCCTGAAGCAGGCCCACGATCTTGCCTCTCAGTTCGTCGAGCGACGGCAGTTCGGCCAGGGCTTTCACGCCCTCGACATCCAGCGCCGTATGCGCCGACCACGCCGCCCAGGATCACGAGCTTGTCGTTCTCCTTGGCGTAGGCCGCCGCCACCTTGGAGGCCGCGATGGGATCGTTCGAATAGGCGATCCCCGTCGGGCCCTTGAAAAGGTGGGCGATCGGCTCCGCGGCCGTTCCCTTAAGCGCGCGCACGACCAGACGGTTCTTTGCCACCTTGAACGAGGCGCCTGCCGCACGCATGCGGGCACGCAGATCGCTCATTTCGGCAACCGTCAGGCCGGTGTAGTGGGCGACGACCACGGAGCCGGCCTCGTTGAAAAGCCCGTTCAGGCTTTCGACGACTTCGGCTTTCTTGGCTCTTTCCACTTGGCTCTCCTTCTCGATGGCCGGCCGCATCGCTGCGTGAGGCCATCCACAACCGGCATCCGTGACGCTCCGGGCACCGCCCTGTTGCTGTTTCCCCGCCGAACCAATTCCGGGACGGGGCCTGCCCCAGGGCTCAAACCCGCCTTGCGACCGGAGCATCTCGCGAAACGGTTCTTCACCCTGTCTATTGCGAGCGGTGATTAAGCCTTGGCGAAGCCCAGCACTCGCAGTCTCGGACAGGTTCCGGCGATACGTCCGCCGGAATTCTCGAACGCCTTACGCGGCCGACGCCGGTTCCCCGACGCTGCCCAACGCCACGCTCACGCCCGGCCCCATGGTCGAGCTGAGCGAGATGCGCTTCAGATAGGTGCCCTTGGCGCCGGCCGGCTTGGCCTTGACGACGCCATCGACGAAGGACTTGATGTTCTGCACCAGCGCCTCCTCGTCGAAGCTGGCCTTGCCGACGCCGGCTTGCACGATGCCGGCCTTCTCGACGCGGAACTCGACGGCGCCGCCCTTGGCGTCGTTGATCGCGGTGGTGACGTCCATGGTCACGGTGCCGACCTTGGGGTTCGGCATCAGGCCGCGCGGGCCCAGCACCTTACCGAGACGGCCGACCACGCCCATCATGTCCGGGGTGGCGATGCAGCGGTCGAAATTGATCTCGCCCTTCTGCACCTGTTCGGCCAGATCCTCGGCGCCGACGATATCGGCGCCGGCCTTCTTGGCCTCTTCGGCCTTGGCGCCCTTGGCGAACACCGCGACGCGCAGCGTGCGGCCGGTGCCGTTGGGCAGCGAGACCACGCCGCGGACCATCTGGTCGGCATGGCGCGGATCGACGCCCAGATTGACCGGCGATTTCGATGGTCTCGTCGAACTTGGCGCTGGCGCGCGACTTGATCAGCTTCACGGCCTCGTCGAGCGAATAGAGCTTGGTCGCGTCGATGCCTCGATGGCCTTCTTGTAGCGCTTGGATTGCTTGGCCATGGCCTTACCCCTTCACCTCGATGCCCATCGAGCGGGCGGAGCCTTCGATCATCAGCATGGCGGCATCGATGTCGTTGGCGTTCAGATCCTTCATCTTGGCTTCGGCGATCTCGCGCACCTGCGCCTTGGTCACGCTGCCCTTGACGTCGCGGCCGGGGGCCTTGGAGCCGCCGCCGACCTTGGCCGCCTTCTTCAGGAAGTAGGACGCCGGCGGCGTCTTCATCTCGAAGGTGAAGGACTTGTCCGAGAACACGGTGATGGTCACCGGGATCGGCATGTTCTTTTCCTGGTCCTGCGTCTTGGCGTTGAACGCCTTGCAGAATTCCATGATGTTCAGGCCGCGCTGACCCAGCGCAGGACCGATCGGCGGCGACGGATTGGCCGCGCCGGCCGGCACCTGCAGTTTGACGTAACCGGTAATCTTCTTTGCCACTTCTGACCGCCTCCTTTTGCGGTTTGCGGTGCAAACGGAGCTGGCTGGCCCTCCCGCTCTAGATGCAGGTCAGACCTTCTCGACCTGCGTGTATTCCAGTTCGACCGGCGTCGCGCGGCCGAAGATCGACACCGCGACCTTCACGCGCGAGCGCGCCTCGTCCACTTCCTCCACCACGCCGTTGAACGAGGTGAAGGGCCCGTCGGCGACCCGCACCTGCTCGCCGATCTCGAAGGTGATCGACGGCTTGGGCCGCTCGGCGCCTTCGGTGACCTGGTTGAGGATGCGATCGACCTCGGCCTGGCGCAGCGCCATCGGCTTGTTGTTCTGGCCCAGAAAGCCGGTGACCTTCGGCACGTTCTTGACCAGGTGATAGGCCTCGTCCGTCAGCTTGGCGTGCAGCAGCACATAGCCCGGCAGGAACTTGCGCTCGGCATTGACCTTCTGGCCGCGGCGCACCTCGATCACCTCTTCGGTCGGCACGAGCACGTCCTCGATCAGATCGTCGAGCCCCTGGATCTGGGCCTGACGCTTGATCTCCTCGGCCACCTTCTTCTCGAAATTCGAGTAGGTGTGGACGATGTACCACTTGGCGTCGGACTGCGTTGCGGTGCCAGCTTCGCTCATGGACGGCCTTCGTATGTTACGTTGTCCGGGAATTCAGCCCGCCGCGCCGATCAGGAGCCGCTCGCCCATGGCCAGCGCCCAATCGACTGCGAAGAAGAACACCATGGTCATGCCGACCATGATGAAAACCATGACCGTCGTCAGCCAGGTCTCGCGGAAGCTCGGCCAGGTCACCTTCGAGATTTCGCGGCGCACTTCCTGGAAGAACTGGATCGGGCCGGTGCGCTTGACGGCCGCGGCGGGTACATCCTTGGTCGCGCCCTCTGCCGCCTTCTTCTTTTTCTGATCGGCCACGATGGTGATCCGTTCTAATTTCTACTGACCAGCCGTCACTTGGCAGGAGTGGCAGGGTTCGAACCCGCGACCTACGGTTTTGGAGACCGCCGCTCTACCAGCTGAGCTACACTCCTAAAGACAAAGGCCAGCGCGCCGGGGACGGCCCCCGCCCGCCAGCGCACAGGCTCTTTGTCGAGGGGCAGCGGTTTACCAGCCCGGCATGGCCATCGCAAGCGGCAAAATAGGATTTTTTCGCCCTGGCAGGCCGTTTCGAGGCCGCGCGACCGTGGCACGGCCAGGGCTTCGGAGCGAGTCTACTCGCAGAAACTCGGCTTCCATCCGAAACAGGTCGTATATGCCGCCTCGATATCGGTGGGGAACGCCATGCGCTATCTCGTTCTCCCAGCCTGCGCGTGCTGCCTGCTGGCCGGTTTGCCAGCCGGCGAACGCATCCAAGGCCAGAGCGCAGCAGCCATTGGCGTTCCAGGCCGCTGCCGCGTGCTGGGGACAGGGCCACCGGGAAGGGACGCGGCCTACCGCCGCTGCCGCACCGGGCTCCGTGGCCGACCGAGTTCGCCAGCCAGCCCGTCCGCCCCGCGATGCGGGTGCATGGCCCACGCCGCCGTGCTACGCAGGCCCATGCCCGCGAGATCGGACGATCCGTTCACCGGGCGCTCTCCGCCTCCCCTGCGCTGTTCCCGCACCGGTTGAACCCGACCCCGGCGCGGTGACGCTGGTCCGCGTCGGAGCCCGACCTCAAGCGGGCCAGCTTCCTCGACGACCGCCTGTCCGGGCATGGCTGACCGTGCCCTGGAGCCAGATCGCCGCTGCGACGGCGGACCTGACGGAGGACTGCGGCTACATTTTCCATATTGGCCATGTCGGCTCGACCTTGCTATCGCGGCTGATGGGCGCGCCCCCGGGTCCTGGCGCTGCGCGAGCCACAGGTCCAGCGCATCCTGGCCAAGATGTCGAGAGCGCGGGGCTGGAGCCGGTCGCCGCTCGGCTGCCGATCCTCATAAAGCTCCTGTCGCGTCACTTCGCGCCGGAGCAGATCCCGTGGTGAAGAGGACGAGTTACGTCTGTGAATTGGCATGCTCCTCTCCCGGCCGCAGCGCCACGAGCCCTGTTCCTGACTGTTTCGCCTGTAAACTTCCTGGCCACGATTTTGCAGCAGAGCACTCGCCGGGCGAAGCGAGACAGCTGGCGCCCGGCCGATCGAGGCGGCTGCGGCGCTCGACGTTTCGCCCGAGACGCTCTCGATCGGAGAGACCGTGGCGATGGGCTGGGCGTGCGAGACGACGGCGCTGGCCACGGCAGCGGAGCGGCCGGGGAACGCGTGCTGTGGATGGATTTCGACGCCTTCCTCGACGATCCGTAGGTGGCCTGAGCGGACTTTGGCCATTTCGGGCTCGACGCGCGCAGATTGGCACGATCCTCTCCGGACCGGCCATGACCCGGTACTCCAAGGCCCGAGCTGCCTATGACGCAGCGCTGCGCGGCGGTCCTGCGGCAGGCACAGGCGGTTGCAGGCGACGAGATCGCAGGGGGCCGCTCTTGGCCGGAATGGGCGGCCGCAGCCCGGCCATCGCCGCGGCGCTCGAACGCTGACAAAAAGGGCGCCCCGCAAGGAGCGCCCTTTTACGGATGCGCGGCGCCGGGTCCTTACTTAAGGATCTTGGCGACGACGCCGGCGCCGACGGTGCGGCCGCCTTCGCGGATGGCGAAGCGCAGCTTCTCCTCCATGGCGATCGGCACGATCAGCTCGACCTCGATCGTGATATTGTCGCCCGGCATCACCATCTCCGTGCCTTCCGGCAGCTTGACGATGCCCGTCACGTCGGTCGTGCGGAAATAGAACTGCGGACGGTAGTTGGCGAAGAACGGCGTGTGACGGCCGCCCTCGTCCTTGGTCAGGATGTAGGCTTCCGCCTTGAAGTTGGTGTGCGGCGTCACCGAGCCCGGCTTGGCCAGAACCTGGCCGCGCTCAACGCCCTCACGGTCAACGCCGCGCAGCAGGCGCCCACATTGTCGCCCGCCTGGCCCTGATCCAGCAGCTTGCGGAACATCTCCACGCCCGTGACCGTGGTCTTGGAGGTCGGCTTGATGCCGACGATCTCGACTTCCTCGCCGACCTTCACGATGCCGCGTTCGACGCGGCCCGTCACCACCGTGCCGCGGCCCGAGATCGAGAACACGTCTTCGATCGGCATCAGGAACGGCTGGTCGATCGGACGCTCCGGCTGCGGGATGTACTCGTCCACCGCTTCCATCAGCTTCAGGATCGCGTCGTGGCCCAGCTCCTTGTTGGTCCTCCAGCGCCGCCAGCGCCGAGCCGCGCACGATCGGGATGTCGTCGCCCGGGAACTCGTAGGAGGACAGCAGCTCGCGCACTTCCATCTCCACCAGGTCCAGAAGCTCCGGATCGTCGACCATGTCGCACTTGTTCATGAACACCACCAGCGCCGGCACGCCGACCTGGCGCGCCAGCAGGATGTGCTCGCGGGTCTGCGGCATCGGGCCGTCGGCCGCCGACACCACCAGGATCGCGCCGTCCATCTGCGCCGCGCCCGTGATCATGTTCTTCACATAGTCGGCGTGGCCGGGGCAGTCGACATGGGCGTAGTGACGCTTCTCGGTCTCATACTCGACATGCGCCGTCGAGATGGTGATGCCGCGCGCCTTCTCTTCCGGCGCCTTGTCGATCTGGTCATAGGCCGAGAACGTCGCGCCGCCCGTCTCGGCAAGCACCTTCGTGATCGCCGCCGTCAGCGTCGTCTTGCCATGGTCAACGTGACCGATCGTGCCGATGTTGCAGTGCGGCTTGTTCCGCTCAAATTTGGCCTTCGCCATGTCATGGTCCTTCAAGGCTCGTCAGACTCGAATCCGGCCCGACGCGGATCACCGTAGGCACACCCAACCGGCCTGAGTCTGGAGCGGGTGAAGGGAATCGAACCCTCGCCGTCAGCTTGGAAGGCTGTTGCTTACCATTGAGCTACACCCGCTAAACCGATCCGACTTCCCCTGTCTTTCGCCGGTGCTGCCTAGCAACAACCTGCCTCGGGCTCGCGGAATGGTGGAGGGGGTTGATTCGAACCAACGTAGGCGTAGCCAACGGATTTACAGTCCGTCCCCTTTAGCCACTCGGGCACCCCTCCACATCACCGGACCTTCGCTGGTGAAGCTTGGCTGTGGCGGGCGGATATCGGCCAAATGGGCGGGCCTGTCAACCGATGGCGAGACCGCAAAAGCCGCAGTGAAAGCGGGCAATCGGCGTCAGCCACTCGCCGCGGCGAGCGCACGCACAGGCGGCACCGGCCGAGGGGGCGCAACCGCTTCGCCGGTTCAAGATGCGCCGCGAAGCACGCCAGAATATGCGGCCAGCCGTCGGGCGCGCCCATCGCGGGCGCAGTAGGCCTCCCAGCCGCGGCCGTGACGCGCAAAGTGGCGATGCTCCAGCTCGACATGGGTGCCGCCGCAATTGTCGGATATGAAGCGGATCTCGATCTCGCTGGCCTTGGCGGGGTCCGGTTGCGGTTTGCAGTCCGGAGCCACGTGCCAACGCAGCAGCATCCAGTCCGCCGACACCCAGCGCAGCACGCGCGCGAAGTCGCAGCGAAAACCGTCCGGTCCCCGCTCCCAGACACAACCGCCGCGGCGGCCCTCGAAGAAAAGCGCCTCGACGGTGTCCCCGGACCAGGTGTATTCGTGCGGCCACCAATCGAAGAGGTCATGCCGGAACTTCTCGAATGCCGTCGCCCGGTCTACCGGTACGTAGACGCTGCAGCGAACGACATCTTCCGTAACAAACGTGCCAGGCTTTGCATGTATCGTCATCGGGGTCCCCCGTTTCTGCGGTATGAACTCCGAGAGGCGGCGCATTGTTCCCGGGACCGCCGCAAAGATGGCACGATCCGGTCAGATTCCCGGGACGGTACAGACCGGTAAAATGCCGGATTTCCGGGATATCGGGCGATCCGGGCTACATGATCGTGGCGACGGTGTCCGACCCGCCATAGTTCTCGATGAACACCAGAACCCGGTAGCCCTTCGAGAAGCGCAGATCGCCCCGGGCATCGCGCATCAGTTCGCCGCGGTTGCTGATCGTGCGCGTCTTGCGGTCATAGGCGAATCGCGGGACGGGCCCTTTGTACTGCGTGCGAATCAGTTGGAAGAGAATTGCCGCATCCTTCGGCGCCAGGTGAATGCAGCCGCCGCTGGCGCGCTTTCCGAGCAGTGCGATGTCGTCGCCATGGGCGGCATGAATCGCCAGACCCGACCGGTTGCCGTCATGGACCCAGTCGAAGAACATCGCATAGGGCATCGGCGTGCCCCACTGGATGGAGCGGTAATGCTTGTACATCCGGTGCGGATCCAGCTCGTAATAGCCGGCCGGGGTGTAGCTCGGCAGTTTCCAGCCGGCCTTGTTGTATTCGACCTTTTCGCGCCCCGTCGAAACCGGCCAGTCATAGCGCAGCGTCAGATCGCCGGAGGACCGCTTGGCGAAGACATACATGCGCTGCGCCACCGGCCCGGAGGCCGCCTTGCTGACATAGAGGAACAGATCGAAATTGGCGTAGAGCGCATCGGTCAGATTGTCCTTGAGGCGCTGCTCGACGCGGGCGATCTCGGCAGGGCTGGTCGCCGGCGCCGCAGGCGGCTCGGCCACAGCCGGCGCCTTCGGCGCGATCGCGATCGTCACCTTCGTCTTCGGGGCGGACGGCTTCGGCACCGGCGGGACCGGCGGCGGGGCAATCGCAATCGTGACCTTGGACCGCGACGGTTCGATGATCTGCGGCCGCAGCGCCGGAGCCGCGGAGGGCGACGGCACGGGTGGGACGGCCCTGGCGACCCGACCAGATGCCGTTCCGGCCGCCGGTGCGGGCTTTGCGGCGATTGCAGCGGGCGGCGCGGCCGGCCGCGGCGCGGCCGCCGGTTTTGGCCTGGCGGGTGTCCTGGCGGGCGGGGCCTTTGCGACGCGCGGCGGCGCCTTCGCAGCGCGCGGCGGCGGGCTCATAGCGGCCGCGACAAAATCAATCGCCCGGCTGCCGGCATCGGCCAGATGCACCCAGCCGGGGCGCAGCACATGATCGTTGACCGCCACCGCCGCGGTGCCGCCGGCCTCTGCCGTCAGGGCGGCGGCGTGGCGCACGGCCTTGTCCAGTGCCGGGTTGCGGTCGAGCACGATGGCGCCGGCAAAGGCCGAGGCCGCCGCCAGATAGATCACGCAGAGCTGCTTCAGGACCGCCATGCCGGGGGGAATTCCGCCGTTTCGCCGCCAGCCTAACCGCTCAGAGCCGGCTTGTCCCGTTTCGAGACGGCCTCCAGTTAACCGCGGGGCCGGATTTGCCCCGGTCCCGGCGCTCAGGACGGAGCGGGGCCGGACGGCGCCGGCCCGGGATCGTCGGAGATGACGACCAGCACCCTGAAGCCGCGGGCCAGGACCGGACGCCCCTGCCCGTCCCGCG